>NZ_JAGIBI010000002.1 GCF_017744395.1 Herbaspirillum sp. | reverse complement strand
TGCCATCTCTGGCCACCCCGAAGGGTGTCGCTCTCTCAAAATACTGACAGATAATTTCTTGCGATCTTACCTATATTTCTTGTGAGCATTTAATGTTTAAAGTTTCCGAACCCTAAGGCCCGTCGCTTCCATCAAACGCCCACGCTTATCGGCTGTTAATTTTTAAAGATCTTGCTGTCGCAAATCGGGTCATTCGCCCTTCGCGTTGCCGTCGAATCGTTGTGTTCGTCGTCAGCAGGGGGCGAACTATAGCAACCGGATATCCGGTGCGCAAGTACTTTTTTAAAAATAATTTACCCATTTTATTGTCGATATCAGGCAAGAACGACAACAAACCCATATCAAACAATGACTTACAGAAATTTCAGACGCGAAAAATAATTTTAAAAAAAATGCCCGCCCCTCGCGGGGCGGGCATTTTTATTGTCAAAACCATCGTTCGGCTCGAAAAATTTCCTTGAATCAACAGTTCTTGACGACCGGGGCACGCTTTTCGATAAACGCCTTCATGCCTTCCTTCTGGTCCTCGGTGGCAAAACAGCTATAGAACAATGCGCGCTCATACTTCAGGCCGTCCGCCAGGGTCGACTCATAGGCGCGGTTGACCGCATCCTTGGCCATCATCGCCACCGGCTGCGACATCCCGGCAATCGTCCTGGCCGTCGCCAGCGCATCGTCCATCAGTTGATCGGCGGCAACAACGCGCGATACCAGCCCGGCGCGTTCGGCCTCTTGCGCATCCATCATGCGCCCGGTAAGCGCCATCTCCATGGCCTTGGCCTTGGAAACCGCCCGCGGCAGGCGCTGCGTACCGCCGGCGCCGGGGATGATGCCCAGCTTGATTTCCGGCTGGCCGAACTTGGCGGTATCGGCGGCGATGATGAAGTCGCACATCATCGCCAGCTCGCAGCCGCCGCCCAGGGCGAAGCCGGCGACAGCCGCGATCACCGGCTTGCGCACCCGGCGGATGGTTTCCCAGTTGCGGGTGATGAATTCGCCCTTGAAAACGTCCATGTAGCTGTAGCCCGCCATGCCGACGATATCGGCGCCGGCGGCGAAGGCTTTCTCGCTGCCGGTGATGATGATGCAGCCGATGCCCGGATCGGCGTCGAAGGCCAGCAGCGCTTCGCCCAGCTCGCTCATGAGCGCGTCATTCAGGGCATTGAGCGCCTTGGGGCGGTTGAGGCGGATCAGGCCGACCTTGTCCTGGGTTTCCACCAGGATGTTTTCATAGCTCATGCAAGTCTCCTTCTTATGGTGAATGGTGTGCCGCCTGTCCGTGGCGCGAACCGGCGCAACAGTACGCCAGAATAATCAACAAATCCGACCTAGCGCAATCTCCGGCCGGAATTTCATGCGGGCAAAGCCATCTGAGGCTATAGTGAAAGTACCTCTTCAACAATCAATAAGGAGGCTCTCATGTTCAAGACCATACTTGTCCCGACCGACGGCTCCGAACGCTCCGACAAGGCGATCGCCAGCGCCATCGATTACGCCAAGCATTGCGGCTCCAGGATCATCGGCATCTCGGTCGCAGAGCCCTATCCTTTCTCTCCGTTGGCCGAAAGCTCCATGGCGATCGACCCCGGCATCTATGAAGACAACGTGCGCTCGCTGGCCGAACAGCACGTCAAGAAAGTCGCCGATGCCGCCGAAGCCGCCGGCGTGCCCTGCAAGACCGCCACGATGCTGTCGTTCGCGCCGGACGAGGAAATCGTCAATGCCGCCAAGGCCTACGAATGCGACGTCATCTTCATGGCCTCGCACAGCCGCAGCAGCCTGTCGCGCATCTTTCTTGGCAGCAAAACGCAAAAGGTGCTGGCGCATTCGAGCATTCCGGTCTTGGTCCTGCGCTAGATAAAAAATAAAAAGCCTGATCCTTGGCGATTCAAGGATCAGGCTTTCCACTGTATCGGCGGCAAGAAATTAATTGCCGCCCGGCGGGGTCATCCCCTTTGGCAGCAGCACCCACATCATCCCGCGCTGCTTCATCGAACCCGCCTTGTCCTCGGCCTCATCGCCAAAACCCCAGAAGTAATCCGCCCGCACCACGCCGCGGATGGCGCCGCCGGTATCCTGCGCCACCACCAGGCGCTGCAGCGGCCGGTCGCTGTTGGGCTGGGTGGTCGACAGGAACACCGGCGCCCCCAGCGGCACATGCTGCGGATCGATGGCGATCGAGCGCTGCGGCGTCAGCGGAATGCCCTGCGCTCCCTTCGGCCCCTTGGATGGATCCGGCAGTTTCTCTTCCCGGAAGAAGACATAGCTGGGGTTGGCATTGAGCAGCTCTTCCTTGCGCGCCGGGTTGGCCTGCACCCAGGCCTTGATATTCTGGGCCGAAGCCTGCGCCAGGGTCATCTCGCCCTTGTCCACCAGGTAGCGGCCGATGGACTTGTAAGGCCGGCCGTTCTGGTCGCCATAGGCCAGGCGGATGGTTTCCTTGGATTCCGGCAGGTACACCCGGCCCGAGCCCTGCACCTGCAGGAAAAAGGCCTCGACCGGGTCGTCCACCCACACCAGCTCCTTACCGTCCAGCGCATTGGCCTGCATCAGCTCGGCACGGCTGGGATACGGCACCACCTTGCGGCCGACCACCTTGCCGCGCAAGCGCAGGTTCTTCAGCTCCGGATAGACGCTGGCCAGGTCGATCGTCAACAAATCGTCGGGGACCTGGTACAGCGGCGTCTGGTAAGGGCCGGTACGGCGGCGCGAACCGCGCAGCAGGGGCTCGTAATAGCCGGTGACCAGGCCGGTATCGCTGCCGTCCGGATTGAACAGCTGGTAAGGCGTGAAATAGGTTTCAAAATAAGCGCGCAGGGCGCCCGGGTCGGCCGCATTGGCCTGCTGCGCCGCGCCGCAGGCCGCACGCCATTCGGGCCTGCGGATCAGCACCGAGCAGGAGGACTGCAGCGCCGGCCAGGCCTCGCGCAAATCATCATTTCCCCATCCCGGCAGTTGCGAGAAGCCGGTCACGCGCATGGCCGGGCCCGGCTGAACCGGCGGCTTGACCGGCGGCTGCGTGGTCGTCGGCGGCGTAGTCTGGCAAGCCGCCAGCAACACGGCGACCGAGACCGCCAATACGGGTACACTGAGGCGCTTCAAAGCGGGAAAAGTAACGAGACGATTCAATAACATCGGAGACGAATTCATGTTGTGGTTGATTCTGGAGGCATGCGCCGCCTTTTTTGTCCTGGTCTTCATAGTCTGGTGGACCATGTTTTCAGGCCGCAAGGAGAAGTCCGGCCCGCCGGCGGCACGCAAACAGGCGCGCGAGACGAAAGACAACGGCCAGGAATAAAAAATCCGCAAGCGTCGGCCGGCGCCGCTCATCAATGCAGCGTGCGCGGCAGCGAAAGCACAAATTCAGGGATGCGCGCATCGAACTGCTCGCCATCCTCGGCGACGCAGAAATACTCCCCATGCATGGTGCCCTGCGGCGTCTTCATCGCCGTGCCGCTGGTGTATTCGAACCGCTCGCCGGGCTGCAGGAAAGGCTGGTGCCCCACCACGCCGAGCCCGCGCACTTCCTCCACATGGTTGTTGGCGTCGGTGATCACCCAATGGCGCGAGATCAACTGCGCCGGCACGGTGCCGGTATTGACGATGGTGATCGCATAAGCGAATACGTAGTGCGAGCGCGACGGATCCGATTGTTCCTCCAGGTACTGGGTCTTGACCGTTACCGTGAACTCATACGCTGCCATGGGGATTCCTGTCTTGTGGTTATGCCTGCGCCATCGCATGGCGCGAACACCCGGATTGCACACGAATTCAGCCCATAGCGCAAGCCGCGGCGCGCCGCCAGCACATCCGGGCCCGGCCGAAAGGGTAGAATAGCGGCTTCGCGGCCCGCGCGGGTTTTGCACCTGCAGCCGCAGTCGATCAAGCCATTCTCATTTCCAGCCATGCCGACCTACCGTATCGCTCCCAGCATCCTGTCCGCCGATTTCGCCCGCCTGGGCGATGAAGTGCGCAATGTCGTCGCCGCCGGCGCCGATTTTATCCACTTCGACGTGATGGACAACCATTATGTGCCCAACCTGACCATCGGCCCGCTGGTGTGCGAAGCGATCCGCCCGCACGTGCAGGTGCCGATCGACGTGCACCTGATGGTCAAGCCGGTGGACCGCATCATCCCCGACTTCGCCAAGGCCGGCGCCAACCTGATCACCTTCCACCCGGAAGGCTCGGAACACATCGACCGCTCGCTGCAACTGATCCGCGACAACGGCTGCAAATCCGGCCTGGTGTTCAACCCCGGCACCCCGCTGCATTACCTCGACCACGTGATGGACAAGATCGACATGGTGCTGATCATGTCGGTCAACCCCGGTTTCGGCGGCCAGTCCTTCATCCCGGAAGCGCTGAAGAAGATCGCCGAAGTGCGCCGCCGCATCGATGAGTCCGGCCGCGACATCCTGCTGGAAGTGGACGGCGGCATCAAGATCGAGAACATCGCCGCGGCCGCCCGCGCCGGCGCCGACACCTTCGTCGCCGGTTCGGCCATCTTCGGCAAGCCCGACTACAAGGCCGTGATCGACGCCATGCGCGCCGAACTGGCCCAGGTCTGATCCGTATTCCCCCACGCCTGCGCCCGCGACATGACCATGCTGAATAACATCAAAGCCGCCATCATCGACCTCGACGGCACCATGCTCGACACCGCCGGCGACTTCCACGTCGCCGTCAACCGCATGCGCGCCGAACTGGGCCTGACGCCGCTGGCGCAGGAGACCATCGTCAATTTCGTCGGCAAGGGCACCGAAAACCTGATCCGCCGCGTGCTGGCGGTGGATTACGCGGAAGACGAGGCCGTGCAATATTTCCAGCAGGCGCTGGATTCGTACACCGAGCACTACCTGGCGATCAACGGCGACTATTGCTCGCTCTACCCGGAAGTCAAGGAAGGCTTGCAGGCGATGAAGGACAAGGGCCTGCGCCTGGCCTGCGTCACCAACAAACCCATCTCGTTCACGCTGCCGCTGCTGGACAAGAAAGGCCTGCGCAGCTTCTTCGACGTGGTCTACGGCGGCGACTCCTTCCCCAAGAAGAAGCCCGACCCGATGCCTTTGCTGCAGGTATGCAAGGATTTCGGCCTGGTTCCGGCGCAGGTGGTGGCCATCGGCGACTCCTCCAACGACGCCCAGGCCGCGCGCGCGGCCGGTTGCCGGGTGCTCAACGTGCCGTATGGCTACAACCACGGCGAATCTATACACGACGTGGATTCCGATGGTATAGTTCAAACGCTTCTTGAAGCAGCGCAGCAAATCTCGGTGGATTGACGCCTCGTCAATCTCCGGCAAACATACCAAACCGCGACCAACAATCCATGTTTCGCAACAACAAACGTACCGCCCAACCTACAGCCGCTCCTGAGGCCTGGCTGTGGCGACGCTGGCAATTCAAGGCTCAGTAACGAGCCCGCCCCCGGCCGCACCTGCGACCGGAACGTTTTGTTGTAACACCGCATTCCCCCCGCATTTCCATTAACGAAACCGCTGACGAGAGTCCGCAGAAGCCACGGCTGTATCCGTGCGCCATGTACGATTGTGTACATTGTGCGCGCAGCCGCAAAGGCCCAAGCTGCGTGTTCTACAATAGTGGTCTGGAGTGAAACATGACCGAACTCGAATTCAAATCGCTGGCCGCTGAAGGCTACAACCGCATCCCCCTGATCGCCGAAGCCTTCGCCGACCTGGAAACCCCGCTCACGCTCTACCTGAAACTGGCGCAGAGCCAGAACACCGGCAAGAACACCTTCCTGCTGGAATCCGTGGTCGGCGGCGAGCGCTTCGGCCGCTATTCCTTCATCGGCCTGCCGGCCTCGACCAAGATCCGCTGCAGCGGCAACAAGATCGAGGTGCTGAAGAACGAAACCGTCATCGAGACCGCCGAGGGCAACGCGCTGGAATTCATCGCGCAATACCAGTCGCGCTTCAAGGTCGCGATCCGCCCCGGCATGCCGCGCTTCTGCGGCGGCCTGGCCGGCTACTTCGGCTACGACGCGGTGCGCTACATCGAAAAGCGCCTTGAACACAGCGCCCCAAAAGACACCCTCGGCCTGCCCGACATCCAGTTGCTGCTGACCGAGGAACTGGCGGTCATCGACAACCTCTCCGGCAAGCTCTACCTGATCGTCTACGCCGACCCGACCAAGCCGGAAGCCTTCTCCAAGGGCCGCCAGCGCCTCAAGGACCTGCGCGCCATGCTGCGCCGCCCGGCCGACGCGCCGGTCACCACCGGCTCGGTGCGCACCGAAACCGTCCGCGAATTCCCCAAGGACGAATACCTGAAGGCCGTGGCCCGCGCCAAGGAATACGTGATGGCCGGCGACCTGATGCAGGTGCAGATCGGCCAGCGCCTGAAGAAGTCCTACGTCGATTCGCCGCTGATGCTGTACCGCGCGCTGCGTTCGCTGAACCCCTCGCCGTACATGTACTTCTACAATTTCGGCGACATGCAGATCGTCGGCTCCTCGCCCGAGATCCTGGTGCGCAACGAATCGATCGGCGGCGACCAGAAGAAGATCACCATTCGCCCGCTGGCCGGCACCCGCCCGCGCGGCTCGACCATCGAGCGCGACGAGCAACTGGCGCGCGAACTGCTGGCCGACCCCAAGGAAATCGCCGAGCACGTGATGCTGATCGACCTGGCGCGCAACGACATCGGCCGCATCGCGACCACCGGCAGCGTCAAGGTCACCGACCAGATGGTGATCGAGAAATACTCCCACGTGCAGCACATCGTCTCCAACGTCGAAGGCATCCTCAAACCCGGCATGTCCAACCTCGACGTCCTGAAAGCCACCTTCCCGGCCGGCACGCTGTCGGGCGCACCCAAGGTGCGCGCGATGGAAATCATCGACGAACTGGAACCGAGCAAGCGCGGCATCTACGGCGGCGCCTGCGGCTACCTCTCCTTCGGCGGCGAGATGGACGTGGCCATCGCCATCCGCACCGGCGTCATCAAGGACGGCACGCTGTACGTGCAGGCCGCGGCCGGCATCGTGGCCGACTCGGTGCCGGAAATGGAATGGGAAGAAACCGAAAACAAGGCGCGCGCCGTGCTGCGCGCAGCGGAACAAGTGCAAGACGGCCTGGACGGAGAAATCTAAATGCTGCTGATGATCGACAACTACGACTCCTTCACCTACAACCTGGTGCAATATTTCGGCGAACTGGGCGAGGAAGTGCTGACCATCCGCAACGACGAGATCACGCTGGATGAGATCAAGAAGCTGAACCCGGAACGCATCTGCCTCTCCCCCGGCCCCTGCAGCCCCAAGGAAGCCGGCATCTGCGTCGACCTGCTAAAGGAATTCTCGGGCAAGCTGCCTATCCTCGGCGTGTGCCTGGGCCACCAGGCCATCGGCGAAGCCTTCGGCGGCAACATCGTCCGCGCCAAGCAGGTCATGCACGGCAAGACCTCCAAGATCGCGCACACCGACGTGGGCGTGTTCAAGGATTTGCCGACGCCCTACACGGTGATCCGTTACCACTCGCTGGCCATCGAACGCGCCAGCCTGCCCGACTGCCTGGAAGTGACCGCCTGGACCGACGATGGCGAAATCATGGGCGTGCGCCACAAGGAGTTCGACCTGCAGGGCGTGCAGTTCCACCCTGAATCGATCCTGTCCGAACACGGGCACGCGCTGCTGAAGAATTTCCTGACCGGCAGCGCGCACGCGTAAGCCGCGCACGATCCCATCGACTCCAACGGAAAAGACAAATGCCCATCACTCCGCAAGAAGCGCTGCTGCGCTGTATCGAACACCGCGAAATCTTCCACGACGAAATGCTGACGCTGTTCCGCCAGATCATGGGCGGCGAGATGTCGCCGGTAATGATCGCCGCCCTCACCATGGGCCTGCGCGTGAAGAAGGAAAGCATCGGCGAGATCGCCGCCGCCGCCCAGGTCATGCGCGAATTCGCCACCAAGGTGCCGATGGCCGACACCACCGGCCTGCTCGACATCGTCGGCACCGGCGGCGACGGCGCGCACACCTTCAACATCTCCACCGCCTCGATGTTCGTGGCCGCCGCCGCCGGCGCGCGCGTGGCCAAGCACGGCGGGCGCAGCGTGTCGTCCTCGTCCGGCAGCGCCGACGTGCTCGAAGCGCTGGGCGCCGACATCAACCTGCAACCAGAACAGGTCGCGCAATCGATCGCCCAGACCGGCATCGGCTTCATGTTCGCGCCCAACCACCACGCCGCCATGAAACACGCGGCACCGGTGCGCAAGGAACTGGGCGTGCGCACCATCTTCAACATCCTGGGCCCGCTGACCAACCCGGCCGGCGCCCCCAATATCCTGATGGGCGTGTTCCACGCCGACCTGGTCGGCATCCAGGTGCGCGTGCTGCAGCGCCTGGGCGCGCAACATGCGATCGTGGTCTGGGGCCGCGACAATTTGGACGAGGTCACGCTGGGCGGCGCCACCATGGTGGGTGAACTGGTCAACGGCGAGATCCGCGAATACGAGATCCATCCGGAAGACTTCGGCCTGTCGATGTTCGCCAGCCGCAACCTGCAGGTCGCCAACGCCGCCGAGTCGAAGGAAAAGATCTTCGAAGCGCTGGCCGGCAAGCCGGGGCCGGTGCACGACATCGTGCTGCTCAATGCCGCCACCGCGCTGTACGCGGCCGGCAATGCCGCTTCCATCGCCGACGGCCTGGAAAAAGCGCGAGCCACCATCGCCTCCGGCGCCGCCCGCGCCAAGCTCGACCAATTCGTGCAAGTCACCCGCCAACTGGGCGGCAAGCACTGACCCACCCTTTGGGAGAACCATCATGATCGCAGCCCACGACCTTCTGCTCTTCGCCCTCGCCTCGCTGGTGATGGTGCTCACGCCCGGCCCCAACATGGTCTATTGCGTGTCGCGCTCGATCTGCCAGGGACGCGCGGCCGGCATCATCTCGCTGTGCGGCGTGGCGTTCGGCTTCCTGGTGCACATGGCGGCCGCGGCCTTCGGCCTGACCGCGCTGTTCATGGCGATCCCGATGGCCTACGACATCGTCAAGTTCGCCGGCGCCGCCTACCTGCTGTGGCTGGCATGGAATGCGGTCAAGCCGGGCGGCAGCTCGCCGTTCCAGACGCGCGAACTACCTCCGGATTCGCCGGCCACGCTGTTTCGCATGGGCTTTTTGACCAACGTCTTGAATCCCAAGGTGGCGGTGTTCTACATGTCGCTGTTCCCGCAGTTCATCCATCCCGAACACGGCAGCGTGCTGCTGCAAAGCGTGGTGCTGGGCGTGACGCAAATCGCCATCAGCTTCTCGGTCAACTCCGTGATCGTCTTCTCGGCCGCCGGCATTACCGGCTTCTTCGCCCGCAACCAGGGCTGGCTGCGCGCGCAGCGCTACATCATGGGCTCCATGCTGGGCGCGCTGGCGGTACGTCTGGCCCTGGACGAACGCAAATAATCTTCAGGAACATCATGTCCGACATTCTCAACAAGATCCTCGACGTCAAGGCCGAGGAAATCCGCGCGGCGAAGAAGCAGCGCGACTTCGCCAGCCTGCGCCGCGACGTCGAATCCGACAGCGAACTGCGCTCCGAACTGCGCAGCTTCGAAGGCAGCCTGCGCGACAAGATCGCCGCCGGCCACGCCGGCGTGATCGCCGAAGTGAAGAAGGCTTCGCCGTCCAAGGGCGTGATCCGTCCCGACTTCCGCCCGGCCGATATCGCGGTGAGCTACGCGCAGCACGGTGCGGCCTGCCTGTCGGTGCTGACCGACGAGCAATTCTTCCAGGGCGCACCGGACTACCTGAAGCAGGCGCGCGCCGCCTGCGCGCTGCCGGTGCTGCGCAAGGATTTCATGGTGGATTTGTACCAGGTCTACCAGGCCCGCTCCTGGGGCGCCGATGCCATCCTGCTGATCGTGGCCGCGCTGGACCACGGCCTGATGGCCGAACTGGAAGCCTGCGCCCACGAACTGGGCATGAGCGTGCTGGTGGAAGTGCACGACGCCGCCGAACTGGATGCCGCGCTGAAGCTGAAGACGCGCCTGCTGGGCATCAACAACCGCAACCTGCGCACCTTCGAGACCACGCTGGACACCACGCTGGGCCTGCTGCCGCGTATCCCGCCGGAAAAGCTGGTGATCACCGAATCGGCCATCGCCACCCCAGACGACGTCAAGCGCATGCGCGATGCCGATGTGCATGCCTTCCTGGTCGGCGAAGCCTTCATGCGTGCGCCGGAGCCGGGCGTGGAATTGGCGCGGCTGTTCGCCTAATCCCGGCACCTCCCCCAAAAAAACGTCGCCCTTGCTTTCGCAGGGCGGCGTTTTTTTATGGTTTGTTGCGTTCAGGCAGAGAAGCCGCCATCGATCATCAGGCTGGCGCCGGTGATGTAACCCGCTTCCGGACCGGCCAGGTAAGCCACGAAGCTGGCGATCTCTTCCGCCTTGCCGTAACGCGGCAGCGACATCAGGCCCTTGAGCGTCTCGGCGAAATCGCCGTGGGCCGGGTTCATGTCGGTATCGACCGGACCGGGCTGCACGTTGTTGACGGTGATGCCGCGCGGGCCGAGGTCGCGCGACAGGCCCTTGGTCAGGCCGACGATGGCCGACTTGCTCATCGCGTAGGCGGCGCCCCCTGCGAACGGCATGCGGTCGGCATTGGTGCTGCCAATGGTGATCACGCGGCCACCTTCCTTCATGTAGCGCACGGCTTCCTGGGTGGCGACAAAGACGCTGCGCACGTTCACCGCCAGCGTGCGGTCCAGGTCTTCCAGCTTGAATTCATCGACCGGCCCCAAGGCCAGCACGCCGGCGTTATTGACCAGGATATCCAGGCGGCCGAAGGTTTCGGCGGCGATGCGGATGGCCTGCCTGAGGGCATCCGCATCCGAACTGTCGGCCTGGATCGCCAGCGCGCGGCCGCCGCCGGCTTCGACTTCGCCCACCAGCGCCTGCGCCTTGTCCGGTGAGGTGACGTAGGTGAAGGCGACGGTAGCGCCTTCAGCTGCCAGGCGCTTGACGATGGCGGCGCCGATGCCGCGCGAGCCGCCTTGCACGAAAGCAACCTTGTCGTTGAGGGAAGTAGTAGTGGTGGTGATTGACTTGCTCATGATCTTGCTCCTTTTCGGTTGAGGGTGAACCCGACTGGGTTGAAGCAAGTATCGTCATTCGATTATGTTGCGACTAGCCGGCAATCGCTATCTTCTTTTTAAACCAAAGGTTTAAAATCAAGCACATATCGACCTCTGCGCGCCGTATGCGCCCTCCTCCGCCATGGAAACCATGTCCAGCATCGAATGCTTCGTCGCCTCCGCCGACGCCGGCAGCTTCTCGGCCGCCGCGCGCCGCCTCGGCCTGACCTCGGCGGCCGTCGGCAAGAACGTCGCGCGGCTCGAAACCAACCTCGGCGTGCGGCTGTTCCAGCGCAGCACGCGCAAGCTGACGCTGACCGAAGCCGGCGAACGCTTCCTGCGGGAAGTCGGCGGCGGGCTGGAGACCATCCGCAACGCCGTCGCCAACCTGGCCAGCGCCGGCGGGCAACCGGCCGGCACGCTCAAGGTCAGCATGGGAACGGGGTTCGGGCGCGAATACATCGTGCCGCTGCTAGGTGACTTCCTGCAGCGCTACCCGGCCATCTCGCCCGACTGGCATTTCGAGAACCGGCCGGTGGACCTGATCGCCGAAAGCTTCGACGCCGCCATCGGCGGCAGCATCGAGCTGGCGCCCGGCGTGGTGGCGCGCGAACTGGCACCGGCGCACCGCGTGCTGCTGGCCGCGCCGGCCTATCTGGCAGGCCGCCCGCCGCTGCGTTCGCCGCAGGACCTGCCGCAGCACGACGGCATCCTGATCCGCTCGCCGCAGACCGGGCGCGTGCGCCCATGGACGCTGCGCGACCGCGAAGGCGCGCAGGCGCCGGTGGCGCTGAAGGTGCGAATGACGATGAGCGACCCCAATGCCGCCTGCGAAATCGCCGCGATGGGCCTGGGCGTGACGCTGGTGTCAATGCCGCACGCGGTGGTCTACATGGACAGCGGCGCGCTGGTGCGGGTATTGCCGGACTGGTACGTGGACGGCGGCATGCTGTCGCTGTACTTCACCGCGGCGCGGCTGCTGCCGGCCAAGACGCGGGTGTTCGTCGATTTCATCGTGGAGCACTTCCGCGCCCAGCGGCTGGCCGAGCGCTTTTCCGCACTGGCCTGAACCTGATTCGGATTCAGTCAGCGCTTGCCTTGCGCCGAACGCATGCCGCCGCCGATGTTGTCGCCCGCATCGCGCACCAGGCCGCGATAGCCCTGTACCGACACCAGCACCAGCGCCCCCGCCATGGCGAAGGCCCACTGGAAATCGCCCAACGTGAAATGCGCGCCGGCGGCGTCGAGCGGATCGCCGCGCAAAAAGGCGGCCACGCGCAGCGCCACGGCGCCGAAGGCGATCCCCATGCCGATGGTCATCTGCTGCGCCACGCTCCACAGCGTGCTGGCAGATGATTTGCGGGCGTCGCTGATGTCGGCATAGGCCAGCGTGGCCAGCGTCGTGAATTGCATCGAGCGCGACAGCCCATAGCAAAAGATCACCGCCAGCGTCAGCGGCAAGGGCGTATCGGGCGTGAGCAGGCCGCAAGCGATGATCAGGCTGCCGGCGATGACGGCGTTGCGTACCGCCACCCGGCGGAAACCGAAGCGCTGCAGCACGCGCGTGGTGAACGCCTTCATGCCGAGGTTGCCCAGCGCGGTGGCCAGCAGCAGCAAACCCGACTGGAACGCCGTCAAACCGAAGCCGATCTGGAACATCAGCGGCATCAGGTAAGGCACCGAATCGATGCCGATGCGCGTGAGCGAACCGGTGATGACGGTGACGGAATAGGTCGGGGTCTTGAGATTGGAAAAGTCCAGCAAGGGATGCTCGGTGCGCCGGGCATGGCGATACGCGCACCAGCCCAGCACGATGCCGGCGGCGATGAAGCCGAGCGCCACCTTGATGTTGGATTCCATGTGGCTGGCGATTTCGGTGCCGTACAGGATCGAGGTCAATGCCGCGCCCGAGAGCACGAAGCCAACCAGGTCCAGCGGACGCTTGCCGGCGCCGTGGTCGTTGCGCACGACCAGCATCACGGCGGCCAGGGCTGCGATCCCGAACGGCACGTTCAACAGGAAGATCCAGCGCCACGACGCATAGGTGACGATGAAGCCGCCGATGGACGGCCCCACTACCGGCGCCACGATGGCCGGCCAGGTGATGGTGGCGATCGCCTTCATCAGGTTGGCCTTGCTGGTGCTGCGCACCACGATCATGCGCCCGACCGGCACCATCATCGCCCCGCCCAGCCCTTGCAGCACGCGCGCGGCGGTGAATTCCCACAGGTTCTGCGAAAAGCCGCACAGGATGGAAGCGCAGGTGAAGATGACAATCGCCGCGCCGAACACGGTACGGGAACCGAAGCGGTCCGCCACCCAGCCGCTGATGGGGATGAACACCGCCAGCGTCAGCATGTAGGCCGTCATGCCCAGGCTCAGCTCATTGGGGCCGATACCGAATGCCTGCGCCATCTGCGGCAAGGCGGTGGCGATGATGGTGGTGTCGAGGTACTCCATGAAGAAGGTCGCCGCCACGATGTAGGGCAGCATGCGCACACGCGCGTCGCTCAATGACTGGTCGTTGCTTCCCAATTGGCATTCCTTCCGTTGTGCGCAATGTGCATCGGGTCTCCAATACACGCCGCTGATTCGCCTGCAAAAACGCCGGCATGCGCCGGCGTTTTCCCTGAAGAGTCGACTTTACCCGATTGCGCTCAATAGCGCAGGAGATGCATCAATACCTGGACCACGATGATGCCCCCGATCAGGCCGCCGCCGAAATACACGATCACGCCCAGCAGCATATTGGTGCGGCGCTGTTCGGCCAGCAGCTTCCTGAGCAGCTCGCCGCTCTGCTGCGCGCCCTCTCCCTCGTTGTACTTGGTCAGCGCCTGCTGCACCAGGCGCGGGATCTGCGGCAGCAGGCGGCTGTAGCGCGGCACCTCCACCTTCAGCTGCTCGACGAAACCGCGCCAGCCGATCTGTTCGCTCATCCAGCGCTCCAGGTAGGGCTTGGCGGTCTTCCACAAGTCGAGGTCGGGATCGAGCTGGCGGCCCAGGCCTTCGACGTTGAGCAGCGTCTTTTGCAGCAGCACCAGTTGCGGCTGCACCTCGACATTGAAGCGGCGCGAGGTCTGGAACAGGCGCAACAACACCTGGCCGAACGAGATGTCCTTCAGCGGGCGGTCGAAGATCGGTTCGCAGCAGGCGCGCACCGCAGCTTCCAGTTCATCCACGCGGGTATCCTTGGGCGCCCAGCCGGATTCGATGTGCGCCTCGGCCACGCGCTTGTAGTCGCGGCGGAAGAAGGCCAGGAAGTTCTGCGACAGGTAATCCTTGTCGAAATCGTTGAGCGTGCCGACGATGCCGAAGTCGAGCGCGATGTAGCGGCCGAAGGTCTCCGGCGCCACCGACACCAGGATATTGCCGGGGTGCATGTCGGCATGGAAGAAACCGTCGCGGAACACCTGGGTGAAGAAGATCTCGACGCCGTCGCGCGACAGCTTGGACAAGTCCACCCCCTCTTCGAGCAGGCGTTCGGTCTGCGAGATCGGGATGCCGTGCATGCGCTCCATCACGATCACCGACGGTGAGCAGTAGTCCCAGTACATCTCGGGCACGATCAGCAGCGTCGATTCGGCGAAATTGCGGCGCAACTGGCTGGCGTTGGCGGCCTCGCGCATCAGGTCGAGCTCGTCGTGCAGGTACTTGTCGAACTCGGCCACGACTTCCTTGGCCTTCAGGCGGCGGCCGTCGGCCCACAGTCGCTCCAGCCAGTCGGCGGCGACGTGCATCAGGCCGATGTCATGGTCGATCACATCGCGCATGCCGGGGCGCAGCACCTTGACTGCAACCTCTTTCCCGTCTTTCAACGTAGCGAAGTGGACCTGGGCGATCGAGGCCGAGGCCACCGGCTGGCGCTCGAAACTGGCGAACAGCTCATCCGGATGCGCCCCCAGCGACTTCTGGATCTGCTGCACGGCGAGGTCGGAATCGAACGGCGGCACGCGGTCTTGCAGGCGCGTCAGCTCGTTGGCGATGTCCGGCGGCATCAGGTCGCGCCGGGTCGACAGCACCTGGCCGAACTTGACGAAGATCGGGCCCAGGTCTTCCAGCGCGCGGCGCAGGCGCTCGCCGCGCGGGGTCGACAGGTCGCGCCAGAAAAAGATGGCGTTGACGATGCGGGCGATGCGCGGCGGGGCGAATTCGGAGGCGACGATTTCATCCAGGCCGTAGCGGATCGCCACGCGGATGATCTTGAACAGGCGCAGGGAACGCAGGAACATCAGCGGCGCTCCAGTTTCTCGATGCGCTTGGAGAGACGCTCCAGGTCATCGCGCAGGCGCACCACATCGGCGGAGAAGTCCTGCAGCATGCGGGGGCGTATCAGCATCGGTTGTTCTTCCAGAAAATACTCGGCGACGTTTTCAGTCAATTTTTGATGCGTGGTGCGGATGGTCTCGAACAGGCCGCGCGCGCCCGACACCATGCGGGTGGCGGCGATATCGCCAAACACGCGCGACAGGTCGTCCTCGGCGTCCCAGCGCAGGTTCTGGCTCAGTTGCGAGATCGCATTGGCGAAGTCGGCATCGCCTTCCAGCTTCACGTAGGACACCGCGCGCTCGCGGTTGGCGGCGATCAGCAGCAGGTCCGACAGCTTGATGCGGATGGTGACGTCAGCCGCAGCCTCGGCGGGGGCATCCTCGACATAGCCATCAGCTGCAACCCTCAGGCGCAGTTGCGCGGCGCCGGTGTCGATGCAGGCCACCTTGCGCGCATGCGCCGCCAACTTCTGGCGCGCCCATGCCTCTTGCGCCAGCAGGTGGTTGACCACGGCGGCGGCGGGTTTCATGGGATTTATCGCGGGCAGTGGCGGCAGTTCAGGCATGGATGCGGTAATAGGGAAATTCGACGGACAAAAACAAAACCGCCCGAAAAGCCGGGCGGTTTCAAGTTTAACAGTTTGCCGGCCAAGCGCCGAGGCAGCATGCAAGCCTGATCAGACTTGCTGGATGCCCGCCAGCACCCAGCCGCCGCCACCGCTTTGCGGCTTGGACAGGTTCCAGATTTCGGCGAAAGGCTCGGCCGACAGCTCCGGCGCTTCCTTGATCAGGCCCTGGAAACGCACCGTCGCCATGTAATCGTAGGCCAGGGTCTCGATGCCCAGCAGTTCGGCATCCAGCTGGACCACATCGGTGGTATTGGGCGAGGCGCCGCGTTCGGTCAGCTGCATGCGCAGCTCGGCGAACATTTCCGGCGTGGTGAATTCGCGGATGTCGTTGATGTCGGCCTTGTCCCATGCCGCTTGCAGGCGGATGAAATAGGTCTTGGCATTGCGCACGAAACCGGCGGTGTCGAAATCGGCCGGGATGCCCCACTTCTCGATCTGGGCCGGCGCGATCGCCTGGGCGCCGTTGCCGGCACTGCCGAAACCGTTGCCTTGCAGCGCGGCCGGCGCGTAGCCCGGCGGCGGATTGATATCTTTCAGGCCGGAACCGATCTCGGGCGTGGCGCCGGCGGCGCTGCCGATCGGGCTCACACCCGGCATCGGGGTAGCATAGGCCGGGTTATTGTTCTGTTCATACCGGTTGCGCGAGGAGAACAGGCGGAACAGGAAGAAGGCCGCGCCCACCAGCAGCGCGATGGTCAGCAACGAACCCAGCATGCCGCCGGCCGCGCCGCCGATGCCGAAGTGCGACATCAGCGCGCCCAGGCCGAAGCCCAGCAAGGCGCCGCCGAGGATGTTGCGCCACGGGCTGGCCGGCTTGGCCGGAACGCTTTGCGGCGTGGCCGCCGGCGCCGACGGACGGTAGGGCGTGGCGCTCGGCGCCTGGTTATAGGAAGGTGAGGAAGGCGAAGACGGCGCCGCCTGGCGCGAGTAATTGGACGATTGCTTGCCGAACGAACCGCCGCCGCCCAAACGCTTGGCGTCGGCCGGCGACATGACCAGGGCCAGCGACGTGATCGCCAGCATCATTGCGAGAAGGAATTTTTTCATACGCTTACCTCTTGTCGATAATGCCGGATCTGGGGACGGCGCCCGGGGAAAGCAAGCCCATCCTTTCCGGTCTGGCGCCATTGTCGCGGGACAGACTTAAGCCATCCTTAACCCTGCAGACCGGGCGCCAACAACGCAACGGGCCCGACGGGCCCGTACTTTTTACATCTTGATGCCGGTATGCAGCGCGGCCACGCCGGCGGTCAGGTTGAAATACTGGACGCGCTCCAGGCCGACCTGTTCCATCATCTGCTTCAGGGTTTCCTGGTCCGGGTGCATGCGGATCGATTCGGCCAGGTAGCGGTAGCTGTCGGCGTCGTTGGCGACCTTCTTGCCCAGCCACGGCAGTACCGAGAAGGAGTACACGTCATAGGGCTTCTTCAGCGGCTCCCACACCTTGGAGAACTCCAGCACCAGCAGCTTGCCGCCGGGCTTGAGCACGCGGCGCATCTCGCTCAGCGCGACATCCTTGTGCGTCATGTTGCGCAGACCGAAAGCCACCGACACGCGGTCGAAATAGTTGTCCGGGAACGGCAGCTTCTCGGCGTCGCACAGCGCGGTCGGGGTGACGATGCCCTTGTTGAGCAGGCGGTCGCGGCCCACGCGCAGCATCGATTCGTTGATGTCGGTCAGCCACACCTCGCCGGTCGGCCCGGCCTGCTTGGCGAAGGCCTTGGACAGGTCGCCGGTGCCGCCGGCGATATCCAGCACCTTGAAACCGGGACGGATGCCCGCCTGGGCGATAGTGAACGCCTTCCAGACGCGGTGCAGGCCGGCCGACATGAAGTCGTTCATCACGTCGTACTTGGCGGCGACCGAGTGGAACACTTCAGCGACCTTGCGGACCTTGTCTTCTTCTGCGACGGTTTCGTAACCGAAATGGGTGGTATTGGTCATGGTTCAGCCTGAATCCGAATGTTGTCCTGCCGACGCGGCTTGCGCCGAATTGCGCATTATAAGTTAGTGATGATGGCCGCAGCCGTGGCCGCCTTCACTCATTTCCTGGTCGCGCCCGCTTTCACGCGTGAAACCCGCATCTTCCAGCTTCTGCAGATAGGCTTCCCACAGCGTGCCCTGGTCGCGGCCCAGTTGGTAAAGGAACTCCCAGGTGTAGATGCCGCTGGCATGTCCATCGGAAAACAGCGGCTTGACGCCGTAGTTGCCGACCGGTTCGATGCCGTCGATCCCGACATTGCGCTTGCCGGTCTGCAGCACTTCCTGGCCGGGACCGTGGCCGCGCACCTCGGCCGAGGGCGAATACACGCGCATCAGCTCGAACGGCAGCGCGAACATGGCGCCGTCGTCGAATTCGACTTCCACCACGCGCGATACCTTGCGCACCTTGAACGACACTGGAACCGGGGAAGAATGGGAACCCATACCGATACTCGCTGTGAACTTTGAAAAAGACGATGGCGTCAATGCGACGCCGCCTCCCGGCAGGATCAGGCTTCGCTGAAACCCGCCTCCGCCAATTGCCTGCGGATGGCCTCGCGCAGTTGCGGCAGCTTGGCGCGGCGCGCCTCCAGCGACGGCTGGTCGACTTCCCGGCGCGCGCTTGCCCAGACCGGGGTGGGGAAATGCTGATCGTCCAGATAACGTGGAATCACGTGCCAGTGCACGTGCGGCGTCATGTTGCCCAGCGTGGCCAGGTTGACCTTCTCTGGCTGCATCACTTCGCGCAGCGCTTCCTCCACCGCCCACACGGCGTTGGCCAGCAGCGTGCGCTGGGCCGGCGCGAGGTCGGTCATTTCCTTGACATGGCCGTTCCAGACTACGCGGCAAAAGCCGGGATAAGCGGCTTCATCGACCAGCAACACCCGGAAATCCGGATGGCGCCAGACCAGTTCCCCGCCGTCGCCGGCGCACAGTTCGCATTGGCTCATCGTTTACACCAGGACCCGCTCGATGCCGCCGTTGTTGGCGCGCTCGACATATTCCGGCATCCAGTTCTCGCCCAGCAGGTGCTTGGCCATTTCCACCACGATGTAATCGGCGGTGGTGCCGGCATCTTCGTTGTAGCGCGACAGGCCCTGGAAGCACGACGGGCACGAGGTCAGGATCTTGACGTCGCCATTGAAACCGTCGGCGCGCACCTTGTCGGCGCCCTTGCGGATTTCCTCTTCCTTGCGGAAGCGCACCTGGGTCGATACATCCGGACGCGACACGCCGAAGGTGCCCGACTCGCCGCAGCAGCGGTCGCTCTTCTCGATCTTCTGCGCGTCCACGGTGGTGATCAGCGAGTTGACCGTCTTCAGCGGATCCTGCAGCTTCATCGGGGTGTGGCAGGGATCGTGGTACATGTAGCGGGTACCGGTCACGCCTTCCAGCTTGACGCCCTTCTCCAGCAGGTATTCGTGGATGTCGATGATGCGGCAGCCGGGGAAGATCTTCTCGAATTCATAGCCCTGCAGCTGGTCGTAGCAGGTGCCGCAGGAGACCACGACGGTCTTGATGTCGAGGTAGTTCAGCGTGTTGGCCATGCGGTGGAACAGCACGCGGTTGTCGGTGATGATCTTCTCGGCCGCATCGTAATTGCCGGTGCCGCGCTGGGGATAGCCGCAGCACAGGTAGCCCGGGGGCAGCACCGTCTGCACGCCGACATTCCACAGCATCGCCTGGGTCGCGAGACCCACTTGCGAGAACAAGCGTTCCGAACCGCAGCCCGGGAAGTAGAACACCGCTTCGGTCTCGGCCGTGGTGGTCTTGGGGTTGCGGATGATCGGCACGATCTTGTCGTCCTCGATGTCCAGCAGCGCGCGCGCGGTCTTCTTGGGCAGGTTGCCCGGCATCTTCTTGTTGATGAAGTGGATCACCTGCTCCTTGACCGGCGCGCGGCCGACCGTAGCCGCGGGTTTCGCGGTCTGCTTCTTGGCAAACTTCTTCAGCAGGTCGTTGCCCAGGCGCTGCGCCTTGAAGCCCCAGTCGGTCATGACCTTGCGGGTGGCATTGATGGTGGCCGGGTCCTTCGCGTTCAGGAAGAACATCGCAGCCGTCGTGCCGGCATTGAAGGACTTCTTGCCCATCTTGCGCAGCAGGTTGCGCATGTTCATCGAGACGTCGCCGAAGTCGATGTCCACCGGGCAGGGCGTGACGCACTTGTGGCATACCGTGCAGTGGTCGGCCACGTCTTCGAACTCTTCCCAGTGCTTGATCGAGACGCCCCGGCGGGTCTGCTCTTCGTACAGGAAGGCTTCGACCAGCAGCGAGGTGGCGAGGATCTTGTTGCGCGGCGAGTACAGCAGGTTGGCGCGCGGCACGTGGGTCGAGCAGACCGGTTTGCACTTGCCGCAGCGCAGGCAGTCCTTGACGCTGTTGGCGATGGCGCCGATGTCGCTTTGCTGCATGATCAGCGATTCGTGGCCCATCAGGCCGAACGACGGCGTGTAGGCGTTGCGCAGGTCGGCTTCCATGCCCGGCAGGTCGAGCAGCTTGCCCTTGTTGAAGCGGCCTTCGGGGTCGACGCGTTTCTTGTACTCGCGGAATTCGCCGATCTCGTCTTCGGTCAGGAATTCCAGCTTGGTGATGCCGATGCCGTGCTCGCCCGAGATCACGCCATCCAGCGAACGCGCCAGTTCCATGATGCGCGCCACGGCGACGTGGGCATCCTGCAGCATCTCGTAGTGGTCGGAGTTGACCGGGATGTTGGTGTGCACGTTGCCGTCGCCGGCGTGCATGTGCAGCGCCACGAACACGCGGCCGCGCAGCACGCGCTTGTGGATCGCCTGGCATTCTTCCAGGATCAGCTTGAAGGCGCCGCCGCTGAAGATCTGGCGCAACTGGGCGCGCACTTCCTGCTTCCACGAGATGCGCACGGTGCGGTCCTGCACCACGTGGAAGACCTTGGCTTCGGGCTGCTCGACCAGGCGCTGGTCGAACACGGCCATCATCTTGTCCAGCCCCAGCGCGGCCAGCTCGCCCTTGGCGACTGTCAGCGGCTTGTCGAGGTTGGCCAGCAGGTAGGACCAGCGCGCATGGGTCTGCTCCAGCAGCGCCTGCGCCTGGTGCACGCGGTCTTCCAGCATTTCGGAAGCGGGGATATCCTCGCCTTCGGCGTCGTCGCTCTTGCCCAGCGGCAGGTTGCCCTTGGCGAAGAAGCCGTCCAGCTCGGCCAGCAATTGCAGCTTGTTCTTGATCGACAGCTCGATGTTGATGCGCTCGATGCCGTCGGTGTATTCGCCCATGCGCGGCAGCGGGATCACCACGTCTTCGTTGATCTTGAAGGCGTTGGTGTGCTTGGCGATGGCGGCGGTGCGCGAACGATCCAGCCAGAATTTCTTGCGCGCTTCCGGGCTGACCGCGACGAAGCCTTCGCCGACGCGGTTGTTGGCCATGCGGATCACTTCCGAGGCGGCCGCGGCCACCGCGTTCTCATCGTCGCCGACGATGTCGCCGATCAGCACCATCTTGGGCAGCACGCCGCGCTTGGACTTGGTGGAGTAGCCGACCGCGCGCAGGTAGCGCTCGTCCAGGTGTTCCAGGCCGGCCAGGATGGCGCCGCCCTTCTTGGTTTCGGCGTCCAGGTAATCCTTGATCTCGACGATCGACGGGATCGCGTCGCGCGCCTGGCCGAAGAACTCCAGGCAGACCGTGCGGGTCTGCTTGGGCATCTTGTGCAGGATCCAGCGCGCCGAAGTGATCAGACCATCGCAGCCTTCCTTTTGCACGCCCGGCAGGCCCGACAGGAACTTGTCGGTCACATCCTTGCCCAGGCCTTCCTTGCGGAATTTCTTGCCAGAGATTTCCAGTATCTCGCTCTTGAAGACTTCGGTCTTCTGGCCCTTTTCGCCGGGGTGCGACCACTCCAGCTTGAAGCGGGCCACTTCGACGTCGTGGATCTTGCCCAGGTTGTGGTCCAGGCGGGTAACTTCCAGCCAGTCGCCCTGCGGGTCGACCATGCGCCAGCTGGCCAGGTTGTCCAGCGCGGTGCCCCACAGCACGGCCTTCTTGCCGCCGGCGTTCATGGCGACGTTGCCGCCGATGCACGAGGCCTCGGCCGAGGTCGGGTCGACCGCGAACACGAAGCCGGCCTTCTCGGCGGCATCCGATACGCGCTTGGTGACCACGCCGGCGCCCGAGTAGATGGTGGCGTAGGGCTTGTCCAGCCCCGGCAGCACTTCCATCTCGACCGCGCCCAATTGCTCCAGCTTTTCGGTGTTGATGACGGCCGACATCGGCGTGAGCGGAATGGCGCCGCCGGTATAGCCGGTGCCGCCGCCGCGCGGGATGATGGTCAGGCCGAGCTCGATGCAAGCCTTCACCAGGCCGGCCATCTCGTCTTCACTGTCCGGGGTCAGCACCACGAACGGATACTCGACGCGCCAGTCGGTGGCGTCGGTCACGTGCGACACGCGCGACAGGCCGTCGAACTTGATGTTGTCCTTGGCGGTATAACGGCCCAGCACCTTGGTGGCGCGCTTGCGCAAATCGTAGGTGCGGCGGAATTCTTCGGCGAAATCGGCAATGGCCTTCTTGGCCGCCTTGATCAGCGCTTCCACGCTGGCGCTGCGGCGCACCGCCTCGGCGTCGCCTGCATCGGCCTGGCCGACATCGATGCGGCGCTTGTCGACTTCGTTCAGGCGATGGTTGAGCGCCTCGATCAGCGCGGCGCGGCGCTTGGGGTTGTCCAGCAGGTCGTCCTGCAGGTAAGGGTTGCGGCGCACGACCCAGATATCGCCCAGCACTTCGTACAGCATGCGCGCCGAGCGGCCGGTCTGGCGCTTGGCGCGCAGCTCATCCAGCAAGGACCAGGACTCTTCGCCCAACAACCGGATCACGATCTCGCGGTCGGAGAACGAGGTGTAGTTGTACGGAATTTCGCGCAAGCGCGTGGGCGTGGCGCCGTGCGGCGCGTCGGTGAGCAAGGCTTGGATGTGAGCGGGGGCGTTCATTAATGTAGAAAAATAAATCTGCTGCCGGATGTGCATTTTAGCCTATTGCCAAGAGTCGCGACGGGACGCCCCCGGTTTTGCGGCCGCAATGCAAATGATTGCTCTTTATCAACGAAGCGCTGGCGGAAATTGGCTTGCAATCAATTTTTGCAAAGCAGCAAAAGATGGGATGGCAATGCAGGACGAATGGCAGCGATGCCGATAGCCATAGATGATTGAATTTATAAAAACAATCAATTTATTGTTTTTGATTATTAAAATCTATAATTCATCCATACATCGTGAAAACACGGAGGAAGCTATGCCGCAAAACCTGATTACCGCCCTTCTGGAAAACCTGGCCGACTACGCCCAGTGCAAGGCCTGACCGCCCCAATCGACACCCACGCCATTTCACCATCAGGGAGATCGCCATGAAATCGACATCGCAGAACCAGAATCTACCCGCCCGCGCCGCCGACGCCCGCCCCGGACTGGGCCTCAAGCCGCGCCAGATCGTCATGCTGCTGGTGGCGCTGGTGTTCGTCGCCGCCAAATCCTATGAAGGCTTGCACACTTACTTCGCAGTCCTGCCGGCCTGAGCGCTCAGGCCAACCAGTCCGCCACGCTGCGCCAGAAGCCGTCAGGCACATTCATCAACAGCCAGGTCATCGCGATATAGCGCAGGAACTTGCCGATCGCCATGTAGACGACCGAAGGCCAGAACGGCAGGCGCAGCCAGCCGGCCAGCGTGCAGATCGGGTCGCCGATGCCCGGCAGCCAGGCCAAAAGCATGGTCTTGGGGCCGAAGCGCTCCAGCCAGTGGAACCAGCGCGTCGAGCGTTCCTTGGCGAAAGCCTGCTTGGCGCCGTAGCCCATCCAGTAATCCACCACGCCGCCCAGCGTGTTGCCGACCGTGGCCACCAGGATCACCGGCCAGAACAGCTCCGGATTGGCCTTGATGACGGCGAACACCGCCGGCTCCGAACCGAGCGGCAGCAGGGTCGCGGAAATGAAGCTGATAAGGAAGACGGAAGTCAGGCCAACGGTGGGAACGGCGAGGACATTCAGGAGCCAGAGGATGGCGGATTCGATCATGCGGGCGAGATATGGATTGTCGGCGGCCGGAAGTCCGGATGGAAACGTGCCGGCGGCCCTGCCGCGGCAAATGGCGAAGCCCGCATTCTAGCCTGTGCCGCAACGGCGCATATCAAGAAGTTGGCAGGCAACGCGGCTCCATTATAATGATCAGTTCCCCCGCGCCGGCCGGCTATCGCCTGCCGCATGCGGGAGGAGCCCGACTCCGGCTTACCAAGCCGTTTTCCCCACCATCTTTTCATTCTATGACTGCGCTGAAACGCCATTCTTCATGACCAAAATGAGTAATAACGATTATCTCCAGAAAATCCTGACCGCCCGCGTCTACGACGTCGCCCAAGAAACGCCACTCGAACTGGCCAACACGCTGTCGCAACGGATTGATAATCGAATTTACTTCAAGCGCGAAGACATGCAGAGCGTATTCAGCTTCAAGCTGCGCGGCGCCTACAACAAGATGGCGCACCTGCCGCCGGCGCAATTGAAGCGTGGCGTGATCTGCGCCTCGGCCGGCAACCACGCGCAAGGCGTGGCGCTGTCCGCGGCCAAGCTGGGCTGCCGCGCCGTGATCGTGATGCCGACCACCACGCCGCAGGTGAAGATCGACGCCGTCAAGGCGCGCGGCGGCGAGGTGGTGCTGTTCGGCGACTCGTTCACCGACGCCTACAACCACGCGCTGACGCTGGAGAAGAAGCACAAGCTGACCTTCGTCCACCCGTTCGACGACCCTTACGTGATCGCCGGCCAGGGCACGGTGGCGATGGAAATCCTGCGCCAGCATCCCGATCCGATCCACGCCATCTTCGTGGCCATCGGCGGCGGCGGCCTGATTTCGGGCGTGGCGGCCTACGTCAAGGCGGTGCGCCCGGACATCAAGATCATCGGCGTTCAGACCGCCGACTCCGACGCCATGGCGCGCAGCCTGAAAGCCGGCCGCCGCGTGGCGCTGCCGGACGTCGGCCTGTTCTCCGACGGCACCGCCGTCAAACTGGTGGGCGAGGAAACCTTCCGCCTGGCCAAGAAGTATGTCGACGACATCATCATCGTCGACACCGACGCCGTCTGTACCGCCATCAAGGACATCTTCCAGGACACCCGCAGCATCGTCGAGCCGGCCGGCGCGCTGGCCGTGGCCGGCGCCAAGGCGTATGTGGAACGCGCCAAGGGCAGCAAGCACCCGGTCAAGGGCCAGTCGCTGGTGACCATCGCCTGCGGCGCCAACATGAACTTCGACCGCCTGCGCTTCGTGGCCGAGATGGCCGACGTCGGCGAGGCGCGCGAAGCGGTGTTCGCGGTGACCATTCCCGAAGAGCGCGGCAGCTTCCGCCGCTTCTGCGAAACCGTCGGCCCGCGCAACGTCACCGAATTCAACTACCGCATCAGCGACGCCAAGTCCGCGCACGTGTTCGTCGGCATCCAGATCGGCAGCGCCGACGAATCCGGCAAGATCGCGCGCAACTTCGAGAAGGCCGGATTCGGCGTACTGGACCTGACGCACGATGAGCTGGCCAAGGTGCACATCCGCCACCTGGTCGGCGGCAAGAGCGACCTGGCGGGCAACGAGCTGCTGTACCGCTTCGAATTCCCCGAGCGTCCGGGCGCGCTGATGAAGTTCCTCAGCAGCATGAACCCGAACTGGAACATCAGCCTGTTCCACTACCGCAACCAGGGCGGCGACGTCGGCCGCATCCTGGTCGGCGTGCAGGTGCCGAAGAAGGACATGAAGGAGTTCCGCTCCTTCCTGGCCCAGCTCGGCTACCGTCACTGGGATGAAACCAAGAACCCGTTGTACAAGCTGTTCCTCGGATAAATTCCGGGCGCCGCGGCCTCGCCATCGCGATGCCGCGGCAACATCGCAGGAGAAATCATATGGACAAGCCAAACCCGTCCGCTTCCGGCCACTCGCCGGAAACCTCGCCGCTGGGCAAGAGCTCGGCCTATCCCGACCGTTACGATCCGTCGCTGCTGTTCCCGATCCCGCGCGCGCCCAAGCGCGCCGAACTGCAGATCGCCGGCACCCTGCCCTTTTTCGGCGTGGACATCTGGACCGCCTACGAAATCTCGTGGCTGAACCTGCGCGGCAAGCCGCAGATCGCCATCGCCACCTTTACGGTGCCGGCCGACTCGCCCAACATCATCGAGTCGAAGTCGTTCAAGCTGTATCTGAATTCGTTCAACCAGGAACGCCTGGAAAGCTCGGCGCAGTTGCTGGAAAAACTGCGCACCGACCTGTCGGCCGCGGCCGGCGCCCCGGTGCAGGTAGCACTGACCGAACCGGCGCAATTCGGCCAGTTGCAATTCGGCGAACTGGGCGGCCTGCCGCTCGACCGCCTGGATGTGGAAATCGAGGCATCGTCCCATCCTGACGGCAGCATCCTGCGCGCCAGCCAGGACGAAGCCACTGTGGAGGAAACCTTCGTTTCGCACCTGCTCAAATCGAACTGCCCGGTGACCGGCCAGCCCGACTGGGGCAGCGTGCAGATCCACTACGTGGGCGCGCCGATCGACCAGGAAAGGCTGCTGAAATACATCATCGGCTTTCGCGAGCACAACGAGTTCCATGAGCAGTGCGTGGAGCGCATCTTTATCGACGTCATGCGCCAGTGCAAACCGCAGAAACTGGCGGTCTACGCGCGCTATACGCGCCGCGGCGGCCTGGACATCAATCCCTGGCGCAGCAATTTCTCCAGCGGCCACGCGCCTTCGCAGTTGCGCAACGCGCGCCAGTAAGTGCCGGCAAAGGCACGGAACGATTCGTTTCGCGGCAAATATCCGTCAATAAATTGTTACAGATTCTTGCCGCCGGTAAACGCTAAAATGTCGGAGGAATTTGCCGCAAGCGCATGCTTGCGGCAGCCACCGGGTTCAACCGCCGGCGACGCAACCTGCACATTCGTAACAAATTGCCCAGGTAAAACGGAGCCGTCAGGGAATTTTTCCCTGAAAATGCCTGTCTTCACGGCACTCATCGCGTTTCGGCAGTGACTGCCGAAACAAAACACCGATCAATCAGCAACATGCAGCCATCTTCCCGGCCCCGGCCCGCGGAGGATTGGCCCATCGGACAATAAATATGACAAACACCATCCCGCGCCACGGCGCCTCTTCTTCATTCCATTCCAGCCGCCGCAACAAGGCCGGCCTGCTTGCCGCCGTCGCTGCCGCCTGCGCCTTGAGCATGCCGCTGGCCGCGCATGCCGACGACAACCAGAACAGCCTGTGGCAAAGCACCAAGGACCATGTCTCCAACATCTGGGACAAGGGCGACGACGCCATCTACCTGTCCGGCGTGGCGCACCATGGACGCGGCACCTACACCAAGGAAAAACTGAACGAGCTCAACGAGCATGCCTGGGGCCTGGGTTACGGCAAGACCCTGCGCAACGAGAAGGGCGACGACGAATCGCTGTACGGCCTGGTGATCAAGGACTCCCACCGCCATCCGCAATACATGGCCGGCTATGCCTATGAATGGGTGTTCCCGATTGCGCACACCGGACTGGAGCTCGGCCTGGGTGGCACCGCCATGCTCATGAGCCGCCAGGACTACTTCAACAGCATCCCCTTCCCGGTACCGCTGCCGCTGGCCTCCATCGGCACCAAGAAAGGCAAGCTGATGTTCGCCTACGTGCCGCGCCTGAGTGCCAACAAGAACAACGGCGACGTCTTGCTGATTTTCGGCCGCATCGAAATGTAAAGCCGGCCCGGCCCCGCGCGGCCGGGACAAGGGCGGAAAGACTTGATTTTCAACAACTTCCGCCTGATTTCCCGGGGAAATCCCCCAGCTCGCTTCAAATCCCGCCGGTCTGGTCAAATTCCCCCGTTGTTTCACGCTTCCAGAGCATTGCGGGGTTCCCAAACAAGCCTATAATCCTGCTCAAAGTACCACCCCTGTAGTAATTCTTTGAGCGTCATGACTAATCTTGCAAAAATCCTGTCTCCAGAAAATGTCGTTCTGGACCTGGAAGTCTCCAGCAAAAAAAGAGCTTTCGAACAAGCCGGCCTGACATTCGAAAACAACTGCGGCATCGCCCGCTCCACCGTTTCCGAAAACCTGTTTGCGCGGGAGCGCCTCGGTTCGACCGGGCTTGGCCATGGCGTCGCAGTCCCGCATGGGCGCATCAAGGGCCTCAAGGCGCCGCTGGCCTTGTTCATGCGGCTGGCAGACCCGATCCCGTTCGAATCCCCCGACGGGCAACCGGTCAAGCTGCTGGTGTTCCTGCTGATCCCTGACCATGTCACGCAGCAGCACCTGGAAATCCTCTCCGAGATCGCCGAGATGTTTTCCGACGACGCCTTCCGCAACGAGCTGACCGCCGAACCCGACAGCGCAACGGTGCATTCCCGTATCGTGACCTGGCAACCGTCTCTGGAAAAAGCAGGGTAGAGCGCGCCCTGGCCGTCCCTTGCCCACCTCTGCCAGCAGAATCGGATCTACATGCCCCATTACTCCGCGCTGTCGATACAGCAGCTCTATGAAGAAAACCGCGAATCCCTGCAATTGGGCTGGTTCGCCGGTTTCCCTGGCGGCGAACGCCTGATCTCCGGCGACGCGGTCTCGGCCGCCGACCAGGTCGGCCACCTCAACCTGATCCACCCCGGCCGCATCCAGGTCTTCGGGCACCAGGAAGTCGAGTATTACCAGCGCCTGTCCAACACCTCGCGCGCCTACCAGACCTCCGAGCTGGTGGCCGGCGAGCCGCCCGCCTTCATCATCGCGCAAGGATTGTCGACGCCGCCTGACATCCTCGCGGTGTGCGACGAGAAGAACATCCCGCTGTTTTCGACCCCGCTGCCGGCGGCGCAGGTGATCGACTACCTGCGCGTCTACCTGTCCAAGAAACTGGCCCAGCAGATCACCATGCACGGCGTGTTCATGGATGTGCTGGGCGTGGGCGTGCTGATCACCGGCGAATCCGGCCTGGGCAAGAGCGAACTGGGGCTGGAACTGATTTCGCGCAGCCACGGCCTGGTGGCCGACGACGCGGTGGAGTTCGCGCGCATCGCCCCCAACATGATCGAAGGCCGTTGCCCGCCGTTGCTGCAGAACCTGCTGGAAGTGCGCGGCCTGGGCCTCCTGGACATCAAGGCCATCTTCGGCGAGACCGCGGTGCGCCGCAAGATGCGCCTGAAGCTGATCGTGCACCTGGTCCGCCGCAGCACGCTGGAAGAGAACTACGAACGCCTGCCGCTGGATGCGCAATACGAGGAAGTGCTGGGCCTGCCGATCCGCAAGGTGGTGATCCCCGTTGCCGCCGGCCGCAACATCGCGGTGCTGCTGGAAGCGGCGGTGCGCAACACCATCCTGCAGCTGCGCGGCATCGACACCCTCAAGGAATTCATCGAACGCCAGCGCCGCGCGATGAACGGAGAATAATCCCGCCCGGCGAGACGCCTCTGTTCTGTCATGCGGCGTTCATGTCGCATGCGTTATCATTGTCCGCATGCGAATCGTTCTGATCACCGGCATCTCCGGTTCCGGCAAATCGGTGGCACTGCATGTGCTCGAGGACGCCGGCTATTTCTGCGTCGACAACCTGCCGCCAGCCCTGCTGTGCGACCTGGTCGACACCCGCATCCGCGAAGGCGCCAGCACGCTGGCCGTGGCCACCGACGCCCGCAGCGCCGACTCGCTGGCGACACTGCGCACCGATATCGACAAGCTCAAGGCTGCCGGCCACGACGTCAAGGTATTCTTCCTGACCGCCTCCGACGAGGCGCTGATCACCCGCTTCTCCGAAACCCGCCGCAGCCATCCGCTGTCGCACCGCCTGCTGCCCGGCCGCAACCCGGCCGACCGCCTGACGCTGATCGAATGCATCGCCATCGAGCGCGAGATGCTGGGCGACATGCAGGAAATCGCGCACGTGATCGACACCTCGCAATTGAGTTCGAACAAGCTGCGCCGCTGGATCAAGGGCCTGGTGGACATCGAGCGCTCGCCGCTGACCCTGCTGTTCGAATCCTTCGCCTTCAAGCACGGCCTGCCGCTGGACGCCGACCTGGTGTTCGACGTGCGCATGCTGCCCAACCCGCACTATGACGCGGCGCTGCGTCCGCTGACCGGGCGCGACGATCCGGTGATCGAGTTCCTCTCGGGCTACCAGGAAGTGGCCGACATGCTGGGCGACATCCGCGGCTTCGTGGAGAAATGGCTGCCGTCCTTCAAGGACGACAACCGCAGCTACCTCACCGTCGCCATCGGCTGCACCGGCGGCCAGCACCGCTCGGTCTACATCGCCGAACAGCTGGCGCGGCATTTCCGCGCCACCGAACAGGTCGTGTGCCGGCATCGCCAGCTGGACTGATCCGGCCCGCGCCGCCTAGACCGCCGACAACAGGTCGTCGCTGCGCAATACCCCAAGCAGCAGCTTCTTCACCGGCGCCGGCAACGGCGCGTCAGCCAGCTTTTGCACCGGATACCAGACCAGCGCATGTTGCGCGATGCGCTGCGAACGGCTTTTCAGCGCGACCTGGAACGGCGCGACGTGCAGCTTGAAGTGCGTGAAGACGTGCGAGAACGGCTGCAGCTTGCGACAGCCTTCCAGTTCCCCATAGGGCGCGACCAGAGTGCGCACTGCCGCGTCGAAGCGTTCGGCATCGCCTGCCGCGATTTCCGGCAGCGACAGCAAACCGCCCCAGATGCCGCTGTCGGGGCGCTGCTCCAGCAGCACATCGCCGCCGTGCGCGACCACCAGCATGACGGTTTCCTTTTCCGGCACCGCCTTCTTCGGCTTGCTCACTGGCAGCTCCGCCACCCGGCCCTGCGCCAGCGCCACGCAACGATCGGCCAGCGGACATTTGCCGCATGAAGGCGTGCCGCGCACGCACAGCGTGGCGCCGAGATCCATCAAACCTTGCGTGTAGGCTTCGATGCCTTCATCCGGCAACAATGCCACGGCGCGCAGCCACAGCTTGTCTTCGACCGGCTTGGCGCCGGGATAGCCGTCGATGCCGAACACGCGCGCGAATACGCGCTTGACGTTGCCGTCCAGGATGGCGGCGCGCCGACCGTAGGAAAAGGCCGCGATGGCGGCAGCGGTGGAACGGCCGATGCCCGGCAGGTCGGCCAGCAAATCGGGATCGTCGGGAAAGCGCCCGCCATATTCGGCGACCACGCGCTGCGCACACTTGTGCAGGTTGCGCGCGCGGGTGTAATAACCGAGGCCGCTCCACAGCGCCATCACGTCTTCGGAAGGCGCCGCCGCCAGGCTGAACACATCCGGGCAGCGCTCCAGAAAGCGCTGGTAATAAGGGATGACCGCGGCCACCTGGGTCTGCTGCAGCATGATCTCCGACAGCCACACGCGATAGGCGTCGCGCGTGTTCTGCCAGGGCAGCGCATGGCGGCCATGCTGTTTTTGCCAGGCGATCACCGCCGCCGAGAACGACGGATCTTCATAACGCTCGCCATCGACCGGCGCGCCCTTGCGTCGCGGCTTGTCAACCAGGCCCTTCATTTCTGGCAACTCACGCAGTAGAAGGTGGATCGCTGGCCCTGCTTGATCTGGCGGATAGCCGTGCCACACACGCGGCATTCCAGGCCGGCGCGGTTATAGACGAAATAGCTTTGCTGGAAGTAGCCGGACTGGCCGTTGACGGCGATGAAGTCGCGCAGCGTGCTGCCGCCTTGCTCGATGGCCGCCGCCAGCGTCTCGCGGATGGCATCGACCAGGCGCTCGTAGCGCGCCAGGCTGATCTTGTAGGCCGGCGTCTTGGGATTGATGCGCGCCTTGAACAGGCTTTCCGATGCGTAGATGTTGCCCACCCCGACCACGATGTCGCCGGCCAGCAGCACCTGCTTGATCGGCGCCGAACGCGCGCGTGTCTGCCGGAACAGCTCGCGCGCGGTGAATTTGTCTTCCAGCGGCTCCAGCCCCAGGCTGCGCAGCAGCATATGCTCTTCGACCGAGCCGTCTGCCAGGTCGTGCCAGAGCACCGCGCCGAAGCGCCGCGGATCGGTCATCCGCAATACCTGGCCGCCGACCAGCAGGTCGAAGTGGTCGTGCTTCTGCGGGGCGATGCCGGGCGGCAAAATGCGCAGGTGGCCGGACATGCCGAGGTGCACGATCAGGGTGCCGTGGTCGAAATTGATCAGCAGGTATTTGCCGCGGCGGCTGGTGCTGCGCACGGTGCGCCCGGCCAGCAGCGCGTCGAGCCCGGCCGGAAAAGGCCAGCGCAGCCCGGTGTGGCGGGTGACGACGCCGGTCACGGTCTTCCCCTCTAGATAAGGGGCGACCCCGCGTCGGGTGACTTCAACTTCTGGCAGTTCTGGCATCTGGCTACGTCGGTAAGGCTGCGGATGAGAAGCCCCGTATGATAATCCAGATGCCGGAAACGAGGCCGCAGGCGCTATCTCAGCACAGGGATGAATTACACTCTGCCTACAGCAAACACATTGTCGTTGGGCGTAAAATCGAAACTTACCGAATATTCAGGACTAGACCTTGAAAAAAACTCTCGCCCTCCTCACCAGTTCCCTGCTGCTGACCGCGTGCGCAAGCTTCCAGCAGTCCGGCGACAAGGCGAATGCCGAAGCGGCGCAAGACAAGAAACCCGCTCTCGCGAAATCCTCCGCGGCCAGCCGCAAGAAAACGCCCAAGGCCCGCGCCCAGCAACAGGAAGACGCGCTGCCGGCGGTCGAACTGAGCGAAGACATCCTGTACAAGGTCTTGACGGCCGAGATCGCTTTCCAGCGCGGCCAGTGGCAATCGGCCTATGTGACCATCCTGGCCGCCGCCCAGCAAACGCGCGATCCGCGCCTGGCCAAGCGCGCCGCCGAGATGGCGGTGGCCGCCCGCCAGCCCAGCGAAGCGCTGGTGGCGGTGCGCCTGTGGACCGAACTGGCGCCGCACTCGGATGAGGCGCTGCAGAACTACCTCGGCCTGATCATGCTCTCCGACAGCATCGACGAGATCGAACCGCTGCTGACCCAGCGCCTGGCCGATGCCGCGCCGCAGGCGCGCGGCCCGATGATCCTGCAGATCCAGCGCCTGCTGGCGCGCGCCAAGGATAAACAGGCCAGCTTCGCCATCCTGCAAAAAGTGACGCAGCCCTACGGCGACCTGATGGAAACCCATCTGGCGCTGGCGCAAGGCGCCTTCAACACCGGCGACGCCGCCTATGCGCAGCGCGAAGCGCGCGCGGCGCTGAAGATCAAGCCCGACTCCGAACTGGCGATCCTGACCGCGGCGCAAGTCGCCCCCGATACCAGGGAAGCCACCAGGCTGGTGTCGGACTTCCTGCGCAAGTACCCGAATTCGCGGGAAGTGCGCGTAGCCTATGCGCGCAGCCTGGTGGAACAGAAGAACTACAAGGATGCCCGTTCCCAGTTCGAGACGCTGCTCAAGGACGACGGCGACGATCCGACCACGCTGTTCGCGCTGGGCGTGCTGTCGGCCCAGACCGACCAGTTGAACGATGCCGAAAATTACCTGAAACGCTACCTGCAGGTGCTGGCCGCGCAGCCGGAAGACGATCGCGACCCGAGCCAGGCCATCCTGCTGCTCTCGCGCATCGCCGAAGAGCGCAACGACCTCGACGGCGCATTGCGCTACCTGGACCAGGCCGAACTCGGCGCCGACGGCTACATCAACATCCAGGTGCGCCGCGCCCAGCTGCTGGCGCGCAAGAACGACATCGACGGCGCCCGCAAGGCGCTGGAAGCGGCCCAGTCCGAATCGGCCACCGATGCCGAACAGCTGCAACTGATCCAGGCCGAATCGCTGCTGCTGCGCGACGCCAACCGCAACCGGGAAGCGGCCGACGTCCTCAAGGGCGGCCTGGGGCGCTTCCCCAACAACACCGACCTGCTGTACGACTATGCGATGGTGAGCGAGAAGCTGGGCAACTACACCGAGATGGAAAGCTCGCTGCGCCGCGTGATGAAGCTGGCGCCCGGCAACCAGCACGCCTACAACGCGCTGGGCTATTCGCTGGCCGACCGCAACATCCGCCTGCCGGAGGCGCTGGAACTGATCCAGAAGGCGGCCGACATGGCGCCGCAGGATGCCTTCATCGCCGACAGCCTGGGCTGGGTCCAATTCCGCATGGGCCGCCTGGAGCAGGCCGAAACCCAGATGCGCCTGGCCTATTCGCTGCGCCCCGATCCGGAAATCGGCGTACACCTGGGCGAAGTGCTGTGGACGCGCGGCAAGCAGGATGAAGCCCGGCAGGTCTGGCGTGAAGTGCAAGCCAAGGATCCCAACAACGACGTCCTGAAAAGCACGCTGGCGCGGCTGAACGTGAAGCCATGACGCGACTGCCACGCCCCGGCCTGCGCCGGGCCGCCGCGCTGGGCGCGGCTTCGGCCGCATTGCTGCTGGGCGGCTGCGCCGGCATGCCCGGGCAAGAATCGGCCGCGCCTGCGACGGCGGCGCCTGCTTATCAGGAAAGCATCGATATCAGCGGCCGCATCTCGGTGCAATACGAACAGAACGACCGCCCGCAATCCTTGCACGGCAGCTTCATCTGGTCGCAGACCGCGCAAAACACCGACCTGGAACTGCTCTCTCCGCTGGGCCAGACCGTGGCGACCATCAGCGTCAAGCCGGGCATCGCCACGCTGGTGGAGTCGGGCAAGCCGCCGCGGGTAGCGCCTGATGTGGATGAACTGGCCGCGCAATCGCTGGGCTGGCCGCTGCCGGTCTCAGGCATGCGCCAGTGGCTGCAAGGCAGCGGCACCGACAGCGCCGGCAAGCCGTTCCGTGCCCAGCCGGGCACCGACTACGCCGCCTTCGCCACCCTGGACGGCTGGCGCGTGGCGTATGCCAACTGGCAAACCGACCCGGACAGCGGCGCCACCCGCCCCAAGCGCATCGACCTGACCCGCAACACCGAACAAGCCGGCAAGGTGTCGATCCGCATCGCCGTCGACAGCTGGAAGAAACCCTGACGCACCACGCTTGACCATGACCGCCACCCTGAAGGCCTGCCCGGCCCCCGCCAAGCTCAACCTGTTCCTGCACGTCACCGGCCGCCGCCCCGACGGCTACCACCTGCTGCAATCGGCGTTCCAGCTGATCGACCGCTGCGACAGCCTGGACTTCGCCGTGCGCGCGGACGGCCGGATCGTGCGCACCAACGACATCCCGGGCGTGCCGGCCGAAACCGACCTGGTGGTGCGCGCCGCGCGCCTGCTGCGCGAAGCCGCCGGCCAGCCGGATCTGGGCGCCTCGATCACCGTGGAAAAGCGGCTGCCCATGGGCGGCGGCCTGGGCGGCGGTTCTTCCGACGCCGCCACCACCCTGCTGGCGCTGAATCATTTATGGGGAACCGGCTTCAAGCGCCGGGAATTGATGGACATCGGCCTGAAACTGGGCGCCGACGTCCCGTTCTTCCTGTTCGGCCGCAATGCCTTCGCCGAGGGTGTCGGCGAGGCGCTTTCGCCGCTGGAAACCGCGAATTGCTGGTATGTGGTGATCGAACCGGGCGTCTCCGTACCGACCGCAATAATTTTTTCGTCAATAGAATTGACACGAGATACAAAAGCCGTCAGAATAACGGACTTTCCTGATGCGACGAAACAAATCGCTTCGAGCTTCGGGAAGAACGATCTGGAAATGGTGGCAACACGGCATTTCCCGCAAATTGCAGAAGCCATCGAGTGGCTCGGCAAATTCGGAAACGCCAGAATGACCGGGTCCGGCGCCTGTGTATTTTGTGCCTTCGAGCACGAACGACAGGCAGACGAAGTGCTGAAACAATTGCCTTCGCGCTGGATCGGCTGGAAAGCCAAAGCGATGCAGGAACATCCTCTCGCCCATTTGTTGCAGTCGTGAAAAGAATTGGTTTGACGTAGAATCAGCGCCGCATGCAAAGCAGTCGCAGGCGAGATGAAACGGAAAACAGCAGATTGTGTAGGGGAATCGCCAAGCTGGTTAAGGCACCGGATTTTGATTCCGGCATTCCAAGGTTCGAATCCTTGTTCCCCTGCCATTAATTCAGGACCGGTCTCAGACTGAGCGTCCAGTCAGAAAAATAAGCCGTCAATGTGAGACCGAACAGTCAAGCATTGTCGGCTTTTCGACTTTTTGCTTTTCGACTTTTTTTACGATTGCATTCAGGGATACCCACATGGCACTTGAGAACCTGATGGTTTTTACCGGCAACGCCAACCCGGAACTGGCGCGCGGCGTCGCTGACAAGCTCGGTATCCCGCTGGGCAAGGCCAACGTCTCGAAGTTCTCCGACGGCGAAGTCATGGTCGAGATCAATGAAAACGTTCGCGGCAAGGACGTTTTCGTGCTGCAGTCCACCTGCGCGCCGACCAATGACAACCTGATGGAAATCATGATCATGGTCGATGCATTGAAGCGCGCGTCGGCCGGCCGCATCACCGCCGCCATCCCCTATTTCGGCTACGCCCGCCAAGATCGCCGCCCGCGTTCGGCGCGCGTCGCGATCTCGGCCAAGGTGGTCGCCAACATGCTGCAGGAAGCCGGCGTCGAACGCGTCCTGATCATGGACCTGCATGCGGACCAGATCCAGGGCTTCTTCGACATCCCGGTGGACAACATCTACGCTTCGCCGATCCTGCTGGGCGACCTGGTGGCCAAGAACTACGACGACCTGCTGGTGGTTTCGCCCGACGTCGGCGGCGTGGTGCGCGCCCGCGCGCTGGCCAAGCGCCTCGGTTGCGACCTGGCCATCATCGACAAGCGCCGCCCGAAGGCCAACGTCTCGGAAGTGATGAACATCATCGGCGAAGTCGAAGGCCGCAACTGCGTGATCATGGACGACATGGTCGACACCGCCGGCACCCTGACCAAGGCCGCCGAAGTGCTGAAGGACCGCGGCGCCAAGAAGGTCGTGGCTTACTGTACGCACCCGGTGCTGTCGGGCCCGGCCATCGACCGCATCAGCAATTCGCCGCTGGACGAGCTGGTAGTGACCGACACCATTCCGCTGTCGCCCGCCGCCCGCGCCTGCCCGAAGATCCGCCAACTGACCTGCGCGGACCTGCTGGCCGAGACCTTCAAGCGCATCACGAAGGGCGACTCGGTGATGTCGCTGTTCGCCGAGTAAGAAACAGGATTCGCCTCGCTGCAGCAATGCAGCGAGGTTTTTCGTATCCCCTGGTCGCGGGGGATATTTACCACGCAGGGCATACGTCAAACCAACGACGCGCCCTGCCAACATTGGAGCTTTAACATGAAAGTCATCGCATTTCCGCGCAAAGAACAGGGCACCGGAGCGAGCCGCCGCCTGCGTAATGCCGGCCAAACCCCGGGTATCGTCTACGGCGGCACCGCTGCGCCGCTGAACATCTCCCTGGACCACAACGCGCTGTACCACGCGCTGAAGAAGGAAACCTTCCACTCGTCGATCCTGGATCTGGAAATCGACGGCAAGGTCGAGCAAGTCCTGCTGCGCGACTTCCAAGTCCACGCATACAAGCAACTGGTCCTGCACGTCGACTTCCAACGCGTCGACGCATCGCAAAAGCTGCACACCAAGGTCCCCCTGCACTTCGTGAACGCTGAAGTCTCGCCGGCCGTGAAGCTGCACTCGGGCATCATCTCCCACGTGCAATCGGAACTGGACGTTTCCTGCCTGCCGAAGAACCTGCCGGAATTCATCGAAGTCGACCTGTCCAAGCTGGACGTCGGCCAATCGATCCACCTGGCTGACCTGAAGCTGCCCAACGGCGTGACCGCCGTGTCCCAGGAAAACCTGACCATCGTCACCGCTACCGTGCCGGCCGGTCAAGTGTCCGCTGAAGGCGAAGCCGCTGCCGGCGACGCTGCAGAAGCCAAGTAATTCGCTTCGGCATCAAGAAAAAACCCGCTTCAACCGAAGCGGGTTTTTTTATGCCTGCCAATTCCAATTCCGGCAGATCCTCCGGAACCGGTCACCGATCATTTCAACCAGGCTTCGCGCTGGCGCACCGCCGCCGGCTTGCCCAGCGCCGACAGCTTCACCTTTGGCGCGACATCGGCCTTGAGGCGCACGACAAACTCCATCAATTCATCGCGGCGGAAGGCATGCACACGCACCGCATCGTTGACGCGATAGCGCGCCAGCAAGCCATCCGGGCCGGACGCCGGCACGCGCAAACCGTCCAGCGCCACCAGCTTGTCGCCGGCCGACAAGCCCGCCTGCGCAGCCGGGCTGCCTTCGTAGACGCTGGCCAGCTTGGCGTCGCCGCCGTCTTTGACAATGCGCGCGCCCAGCCAGGGCTTGGCCTCCTTCGGCAATGCATCATCGTAGCTGACGCCAAATCCCGGCAACAAATCAGCCATCGGCACATCTTCCGTTCCCTTGATGCAGCGCTCGAAGAAACGCTTCAGGTCGGCGCCGCCCAATTCTTCAAGCAGCACCAGGATTTCGTCCTCCGGCACCCCCTGCCCGCGCGCGCCGCCTTCATAGAAATCCCGGCCAAAACGGTTCCACAAGCCGCGCATGACATCGTCCAGGGTCCGACGGCCGCGCGTCTGCTGGCGTATCGTCAAATCCAGCCCCAGCGCCACCAGCGAACCCTTGGTGTAATAGCTGACGATGGCGTTGGGCGCATTCTCGTCCTGGCGGTAGTACTTCACCCAGGCGTCGAAACTGGATTCGGCCACGCTCTGCTTCTTGCGCCCGCTGCCGCGCAGCACGCCGGTGACGGTCTTGGACAGCATGTCGAGATAGGCATCGGTATCGATCACGCCGGTGCGCACCAGGAACAGGTCGTCGTAATAGCTGGTGAAGCCCTCGAACAGCCACAGCAGCGAAGTGTAGTTTTCCTGGCGCAGGTCGTAGGGCGCGAACACCGCCGGCTTGATGCGCTTGACGTTCCAGGTATGGAAGTATTCATGGCTGCACAGGCCGAGGTAGGTGCGGTAGCCCTCGGTCTGCTCCGGCCGGCCCTTGACCGGCAGGTCGGCGCGCGCGCAGATCAGCGCGGTCGAGGCGCGATGCTCCAGGCCGCCGTAGCCGTCGCCCACCGCCAGCGTCATGAAGACGTAGCGCGACATCGGCGCGCGCTTGCTCTTTGGCTCGAAGAACGCGATCTGCGCCTCGCAGATCTTCTTGAGGTCGTCGCACAGGCGTGGCATGTCGAGATTGGGCACCTGCCCGGTGATCACCACGTCGTGCGGCACGCCATGCGCCTTGAAACTGGCCAGCGCGAAATCACCGAGTTCAACCGGATGATCGATCAGTTCATCGTAGTTCCGTGCCGCATACGTGCCGAAGCCATAGCGCTTGGCCTTGAGTTCCGGCATGGCGGTCGCCACGCGCCAGCGCTTGAAGGCCTCGCCTTCCGGACGGCGGATGTCGACCACGTGCTGCGCCTGCTCGAACCCATGCGCCGCCAGGAACACGCTGGTGCCGTTGAAGAAGCCGTGGGTCTGGTCCAGGTGCGCGGTGCGCACCGACAAGTCCCAGGCATAGACCTGGTAGCTCAGCGTCAATGGCGCGGCGCAGGCGGCGGCCTGCCAGGTGTGCTTGTCGATCTTCCTGATCGACACCTTCTTGCCGCCGGACTCGGCGCGCAGGCGCACGATGTTCTTGGCGAACTCGCGGATCATGTAGCTGCCCGGAATCCATGCCGGCAGCGAAAACACCTGGCCGTCGGCAGCAGGCTTGTCGACCGTGACGGTGACGTCGTAGACGTGCGAGGCCGGATCGTTGGAAGTGATGGTGTAGCGGATGGGAGTAGCCATGTGGGTCCTGTGAGCCTAGCGAATACAACAGTGAACCGGCTCATTTTACTTGAGCGCCCGGCACCTCGCGCATTCCAAGGATTGGCGCGGGCCGTCCGACCGGGCGAAAAAAAACCGGACAGACTTTCATCTGTCCGGCTCCAGGAAAAAATGAAGCAAAACTTATTATCGAACCGGCATCAGCGCGGCAGCAACGATGCACCCATCAGGTACTCGTCGACCGCACGTGCGCACTGGCGTCCTTCACGGATCGCCCAAACCACCAGCGACTGGCCGCGGCGCATGTCTCCGGCGGCAAACACCTTGTCCACCGAAGTCTTGTAGCAGCCTTCGCCATCAGTCGTGGCCTTGGCATTGCCGCGCGCATCCTTCTCGACGCCGAAGGCGTCCAGCACTTGCTGCACCGGCGAGACGAAGCCCATGGCCAGCAGCACCAGGTCGGCCTTGACTTCGAATTCCGAGTCCGGCACTTCGATCATCTTGCCGTCCTTGAACTCGACGCGCGCGGCGATCAGCTTTTCGACCTTGCCGCCCTTGCCTTCCAGGCGCTTAGTGGTGACGGCGAAATCGCGCGCGCAACCTTCTTCGTGCGAAGAGGAAGTGCGCAGCTTGATCGGCCAGTACGGCCAGACCAGCGGCTTGTTTTCGGACTCCGGCGGTTGCGGCATCAGCTCGAACTGGGTCACGGAATCGGCGCCATGGCGGTTGGAAGTGCCCACGCAGTCGGAACCGGTATCGCCGCCGCCGATCACCACCACGTGCTTGCCGGTGGCCATGATCTGGTTCTTCAGCTTGTCGCCGGCGTTGACCTTGTTTTGCAGCGGCAGGAAATCCATCGCGAAGTGCACGCCCTTGAGCTCGCGGCCGGGCACCGGCAGGTCGCGCGGGGCTTCAGCGCCGCCGGCGATGACGATGGCGTCGAATTCCTTCTTCAGCTCGTCGGGCGACACGGTTTCCTTGGACCAGTTGTTGACGGTCTCCGGGAAGTCCTTGCCGACGAACACGCCGGTGCGGAAGGTCACGCCTTCGGACTTCATCTGTTCCACGCGCAGGTCGATGTGCGACTTTTCCATCTTGAAGTCGGGGATGCCATAGCGCAGCAGGCCGCCGACGCGGTCGTTCTTCTCGAACACGGTCACGTCATGGCCGGCGCGCGCCAGTTGCTGGGCCGCGGCCATGCCGGCGGGGCCGGAGCCGACCACGGCGACCTTCTTGCCGGTCTTGATGGCGGCCGGTTGCGGCACCACCCAGCCGTTTTCCCAGCCCTTGTCGATGATGAAGTGCTCGATCGACTTGATGCCCACGGCGTCGCTGTTGATGCCCAGCGTGCAGGCGGCCTCGCACGGCGCCGGGCAGATGCGGCCGGTGAACTCGGGGAAGTTGTTGGTCGAGTGCAGCGTGTCCAGCGCTTCCTTGTAGTTGCCGCGGTAGACCAGGTCGTTCCAGTCCGGAATGATGTTGTTGACCGGGCAGCCGTTATTGCAGAACGGAATGCCGCAGTCCATGCAGCGCGCGCCCTGGATCTTGGCGTCGGCGTCGCTCAGGTGCAGGACGAATTCCTTGTAGTGCTTGGTGCGCGCGGCAGGCGCTTCGCTCGCCTCTTTCAGGCGCTGGTACTCCATGAAACCGGTTGCTTTTCCCATTTTCCTCTCACATTTCTCGCTAAGGATGCGACGGGCGGCGATTCAATTCCGCGGCGCCCGTCGGCGTGCTTGATTGGTCCGAAAAGACCGCCGCTCAGGCGGCGACCTTTTCCTTCTTCGTTTCGGCAGCGGCGGCCAGTTCAGCCAGCGCGCGCTTGTATTCGGTCGGGAATACCTTCACGAACTTGCTGCGCGATGCCGCCCAGTTGTCCAGCAGGTAGCGCGCGCGCGTGCTGCCGGTGTACTTGAAGTGCCGTTCAATCAAGCCGCGCAGGATCGCTTCGTCGGTCTGGCGCTCGCCGCCGCGTTCCAGGCTGTGCCAGACGTTGCGGCCGACAGAGGCTTCCTGCTCGGTGTCGGACAGGACCTTGTCCAGCGCCACCATCGAGGTATTGCACTTGCCGGCGAAATCGCCGTCCGGGTCGTAGACGTAGGCGATGCCGCCCGACATGCCGGCTGCGAAGTTGCGGCCGGTGTTGCCCAGCACCACCACGGTGCCGCCGGTCATGTATTCGCAACCGTGGTCGCCGGTGCCTTCCACCACGGCGATGGCGCCGGAGTTACGCACCGCGAAGCGCTCGCCGGCCACGCCGTTGATGAAGGCTTCGCCATTGATCGCGCCGTACAGCACGGTGTTGCCGGCGATCATGTTGTCCACGGCGCGGCCGCGGAACTCGGTGTTCGGACGCACGATGATGCGGCCGCCCGACAAGCCCTTGCCGACGTAGTCGTTGCCCTCGCCCACCAGGTCCAGCGTCACGCCGTGCGCCAGGAAGGCGCCGGCCGACTGGCCTGCGGTGCCTTGCAGCTGGATGTGGATGGTATCGTCCGGCAAGCCTTCATGGCCGTAGCGCTTGGCCACTTCGCCCGACAGCATGGCGCCGACGGTGCGGTTCAGGTTCTTGATCGGGGAGATGAAGGAAACCTTCTCGCCCTTTTCCAGCGCGATCTGCGCTTGCGCGATCAGCTTGTGGTCCAGCGCCTTGTCCAGGCCATGGTCCTGGTCGTCGGTGTGGTACACCGGCGCCGAGGATTCCGGCTGGTGGAAGATGCGGGAGAAGTCCAGGCCCTTGGCCTTCCAGTGCGCGATCGCCTTGGAACGATCCAGCAGGTCGGCGCGGCCGATCAGCTCGTCGAACTTGCGGATGCCCAACTGGGCCATGATCTGGCGCGCTTCTTCAGCGATGAAGAAGAAGAAGTTGACCACGTGCTCCGGCTTGCCTGAGAACTTGGCGCGCAGCACCGGATCTTGCGTGGCCACGCCCACCGGGCAGGTGTTCAGGTGGCACTTGCGCATCATGATGCAGCCCTCGACCACCAGCGGCGCGGTGGCGAAGCCGAACTCGTCGGCGCCCAGCATGGCGCCGATGACGACGTCGCGGCCGGTCTTCATCTGGCCGTCGGCCTGCACGCGGATACGGTTGCGCAGGCCGTTCAACACCAGCGTCTGCTGGGTTTCGGCCAGGCCCAGTTCCCACGGCGAACCGGCATGCTTGATCGAGGACAGAGGCGATGCGCCGGTGCCGCCGTCATGGCCGGCGATCACGACGTGGTCGGACTTGGCCTTGGCCACGCCCGCGGCCACGGTGCCCACGCCCACTTCGGACACCAGCTTGACCGAGATCGAAGCGCGCGGGTTGACGTTCTTCAGGTCGTGGATCAGCTGCGCCAGGTCTTCGATCGAGTAGATGTCGTGGTGCGGCGGCGGCGAGATCAGGCCCACGCCCGGCACCGACACACGCAGCTTGGCGATGTAGTCGGACACCTTGTGGCCCGGCAGCTGGCCGCCTTCGCCCGGCTTGGCGCCCTGCGCCATCTTGATCTGGATCTGGTCGGCGGAGATCAGGTACTCGGCCGAGACGCCGAAGCGGCCCGACGCCACCTGCTTGATGCGCGAACGCAGCGAGTCGCCTTCCTGCAACGGGATGTCGACTTCGATCACGTCGCGGCCGATTTCCGACGCCAGGGTCGCGCCCTGCTTGATGGGGATGCCCTTGAGTTCGTTGCGGTAGCGGTTGACGTCTTCGCCGCCTTCACCGGTATTGGACTTGCCGCCGATGCGGTTCATCGCGATGGCCAGTGTGGCGTGCGCTTCGGTCGAGATCGAGCCGAGCGACATGGCGCCGGTGGCGAAGCGCTTGACGATTTCCTTGGCCGGTTCCACCTCATCGATCGAGATCGCCTTGGACGGGTCGATCTTGAACTCGAACAGGCCGCGCAGCGTCATGTGGCGCTTGGACTGGTCGTTGATGAGCTGGGCGTACTCTTTATAGGTGTTGTAGCTGTTGGAGCGGGTCGAGTGCTGCAGCTTGGCGATCGCGTCCGGCGTCCACATGTGCTCTTCGCCGCGGATGCGGAAGGCGTACTCGCCGCCGGCGTCCAGCGCGTTGGCCAGCACCGGGTCGGCGCTGAAGGCCGCGGTGTGCAGGCGCAGCGCTTCTTCGGCCACTTCGAACACGCCGATGCCTTCGACGTTGGACGCGGTGCCCTTGAAGTACTTGTCGACCAGCGACTTCGACAGGCCGATGGCTTCGAAGATCTGCGCGCCGCAGTAGGACATGTAGGTCGAGATGCCCATCTTGGACATGACCTTCATCAGGCCCTTGCCGATGGCCTTCTGGAAGTTGTAGATAGCCTTTTCCGGCGACAGGTCGCCCGGCAGGCCCTTGGCCATTTCCGACAGGGTATCCATCGCCAGGTACGGGTGGATGGCTTCGGCGCCATAGCCCGCCAGCAGGGCGAAGTGGTGCGTTTCGCGGGCCGAGCCGGTTTCCACCACCAGGCCGGTGGAGGTGCGCAGGCCCTTGCTGACCAGGTGCTGGTGGATCGCGGAAGTGGCCAGCAGCGCCGGGATCGGCAACTGGTCGGCATCGACCTTGCGGTCCGAGATGATCAGGATGTTGTGGCCCGACTTGACGGCGTCCACCGCCTTGGCGCACAGCGAGGCCAGGCGCGCTTCGATGCCTTCCTTGCCCCAGGCGACCGGATAGCAGATGTTCAGTTCATAGGACTTGAACTTGCCGCCGCTGTGCTTGCTGATGTTGCGCAGCTTGGCGATGTCGTCGTAGTCCAGCACCGGCTGCGACACTTCCAGGCGCATCGGCGGGTTGATGTTGTTGGTGTCGAGCAGGTTGGGCTTGGGGCCGATGAACGACACCAGCGACATGACCAGCGCTTCGCGGATCGGGTCGATCGGCGGGTTGGTCACTTGCGCGAACAGCTGGCGGAAGTAGTTGTACAGCGTCTTGTTCTTGTTGGACATGACCGCCAGCGGCGAGTCGTTGCCCATCGAACCGATCGCCTCTTCGCCGCCGGTGGCCATCGGCGCCATCAGGAACTTGGTGTCTTCCTGGGTGTAGCCGAACACTTGCTGCAGGTCCAGCAGCGCCAGCTTGGAGGACGGTTCGCGCGGCTCGTCCGCGAGCTCGTCGAGCTTGACGCGCACCGAGTTGATCCACTGCTTATACGGCTTGGCGTTGGCGTAGGTGTCCTTCAGTTCCTTGTCGTCGATGATGCGGCCGGCGTCCAGGTCGATCAGGAACATCTTGCCCGGCTGCAGGCGCCATTTCTGGATGATCTTGGATTCGGGAATCGGCAGCACGCCCGATTCGGAAGCCATCACCACCAGGTCGTCGTCGGTGACGATGTAGCGCGCCGGGCGCAGGCCGTTGCGGTCCAGCGTGCCACCGATGTGGCGGCCGTCGGTGAAGGCCAGCGCGGCCGGGCCGTCCCACGGCTCCATCATGGCGGCGTGGTATTCGTAGAAGGCGCGGCGGTTGTCGTCCATCGCGGTGTGGTTTTCCCAGGCTTCGGGCACCATCATCATCATCGCCTGCGGCAGCGGGTAGCCGGCCATGACCAGCAGTTCCAGCGCGTTGTCGAAGCTGGCGGTGTCGGACTGGCCTTCATAGATCAGCGGGAACAGCTTCTTCAGGTCCGAGCCCAGCACGGCCGACTGCATCACGCCTTCGCGGGCGCGCATCCAGTTGAAGTTGCCCTTGACGGTGTTGATTTCGCCGTTGTGGGCGATCAGGCGGTACGGGTGGGCCAGCGGCCACTCGGGGAAGGTGTTGGTGGAGAAACGCTGGTGCACCAGGGCCAGGGCCGAGACGCAGCGCTCATCCTGCAGGTCCTTGTAATACACGCCGACCTGGTCGGCCAGCAGCAGGCCCTTGTAGACCACGGTACGGGCCGACATCGAGGGCACGAAGAATTCCTTACCGTGCAGCAGGTTCAGCGCCTGGATGGCGTGGCCGGATGACTTGCGGATCACGTAGAGCTTACGTTCCAGCGCGTCGGTCACCATGATGTCCGGGCCGCGGCCGATGAAGATCTGGCGGATCACCGGCTCTTTTTCGCGCACGGTGGGCGACATCGGCATGTCGCGGTCGACCGGCACGTCGCGCCAGCCCAGCACGATCTGGCCTTCGGCCAGCACCGCGCGTTCGATTTCCTGTTCGCAGGCGATGCGCGAAGCGTTTTCCTTGGGCAGGAACACCATGCCCACGCCGTACTCGCCCGGAGGCGGCAGGTCCACACCCTGCTTGGCCATCTCTTCACGGTAGTACTGGTCGGGGATCTGGATCAGGATACCGGCGCCGTCGCCCATCAGCGGATCCGCGCCAACCGCGCCCCGGTGGTCCAGGTTCTTCAGAATCAGCAAACCCTGGTCAACGATGGAATGGGACTTCTTGCCCTTGATGTGGGCGATGAAACCGACGCCACAGGCGTCATGTTCATTGGCTGGGTCGTAAAGGCCTTGCGCGTGCATAACGGTACTCCACCACATTGACAGTAAGGATTTGAAGAATAGTGCAGCGCACCTAATTGTTCAACAAGAATAAATAGGGTCTGAGTTAAATTAATACTCTCATTATTTTTGTGATTTTTAAATTAGGGACAAAGTAAAAGACTTCGACTTAAGTCATTGATTCAGCAACTTTATTTTTCGATATCGCTCCGACCTATTCTTCCTGCGTTCCTTCGGCATCCGGCAGCGGCCGCACAATAGCCGGCCGCCCGCGCTTGGCCGGGCTGACCCGGCGCTGCGTCTGGCGTTCCAGCGCCAGCTTGAAGGCGTCGGTTCCGAGCGCCCAGCCTTTGAGTGTGGCGTCCGTAATACGCGCGACCTCTTCCTGCGCCAAACCGTCTTCGATCGATTGCCTGTAGGCAATCTCGCGATCGAACGGCGTGTTGCCAATCGACCAATACATCGGATGGTCGGTGATCAAGCCATCCTGCTTGGCACCAATATGATGCATATAGCTGGACCACGGATATTCCCCGGGCGCGCTTGCCAGCCCGTTGCGCACGGGATTGAGCTCGATGTAGCGGCAAATGGCCAGCAGGTAGGGCTCGGCATCGATCACGGTGGCCCGGTAGCGCCCCTGCCACAGCGTGCCGCTGCGTCCGTATTTCTGGTTGAAATAGGGGACGTAGTGGCGTCCTATCCATTGCATCATCCGTGCCAGCCCCTGGTCGTCGGCCGGCGTGGCCAGCAAGTGCAGATGGTCGGGCATCAGGACATACGCATGGATCGCGACCTTGAACTGGCGCGCGGCCTCTTTCAGCCAGCCGAGGAAGGCAAGGTGATCGTCCGTGTCGCGGAAAATCACCAAACCGTCATGGCCCCGCTGGATGACGTGGTGGGGATGGTTGGGAACGACAAGACGCGGAAGACGGGCCATGGGACGATTCGCTCAATACTGGATAGGGAGGCGATATTCTAATCCACTCCGTCCCCAATTATTGCAAGACATTTGCCGCTGGCCACTTGCACAAAAAAAAACGGCCGGATCGCTCCGGCCGCTTCAATGCCAACTCGCCCACCACTCAGACTTCTTTGGCCTTCCGCGACAACAGCAGGCTCAGGACGATCGACACCAGCAGGATCGCCCCCACCACCGCCAGCGACCACACCACCGGAATGTGGAACCAGTAAGCGGCCAGCATCTTCACGCCGACGAACAGCAGCACCAACGCCAGGCCGTACTTGAGCAGGTGGAAGCGCTCGGCCGAGTCGGCCAGCAGGAAGTACAGCGCGCGCAAGCCCATGATCGCAAACATGTTCGAGGTGAAGACGATGAACGGGTCCTTGGTGATCGCAAAGATGGCCGGGATGCTGTCCACCGCGAAGATCAGGTCGGATATCTCGATCAGCAGCAGCACCAGCATCAGCGGCGTGAAGTACTTGACGCCGTTCTGGACGGTGAAAAACTTCTCGCCGTCATAATCCTTGCTGATCTTCAGATGATTGCGCAGCCATCGCAGCAGCGGGTTGTCGCCCAGGTCGGCCTCCTTGTCGGCGAACAGCAGCATCTTCACGCCGGTGAAGACCAGGAAAGCGCCGAACAGGTACAGGATCCAGCTGAATTGCGCGATCAGCCAGGCGCCCAGCAGGATCATCACCGCCCGCATCACGATTGCGCCGAACACGCCATACAGCAGGACGCGGCGCTGCATCTCGGGCGGCACCGCGAAGTAGCCGAAGATCATCAGGAACACGAAGATGTTGTCGACCGACAGCGCCTTCTCGATCAGGTAGCCGGAAAGGAATTCGGCCCCCTTCTGGTTGGCGAATTCGCGCCCCACGTTCACATCCAGGTACCACCACAGCGCGCCCGCGAACAGCAGCGCCAGCGACACCCATACCAGCGACCAGCCAAGCGCCTCCCTGGGCGAGACGCGGTGCGCCTGGCGTCCGCCCAGGGCGAACATATCCAGCGCCAGCATGCCCAGCACAAATACGATGAAACCCAGCCACATCGGCCCGGTTGCGAAACTCTCAACGCCGTTCACGTTTTTCCCCTTTCCATTGTTGGCCGTCCGGCCGTAGTCCGACCGTAAACAGCGTCACTTTAGGGAAAAACGATATGAATGAAAATTCGAATATTCTGAGATAATTCATCGGAAAAACCGATGATACGACGATCCCAAGATGGCCTCGCTCAATTACAAGCATCTCCATTATTTCTGGACCATCGCCAAGGCCGGCGGCGTAGCGCGCGCCAGCGAACGCTTGCACCTGACGGCGCAAACCGTCAGCGGCCAGCTGGCGCTGTTCGAGGAAAACCTGGGATACCAGCTGTTCGACCGCGTCGGGCGCAGGCTGGAATTGAACGACGAAGGGCGCATGGTGTTCGATTACGCCGACCGCATCTTCACCATCGGCGAGGAATTGGAAGAAGCCTTGCGCTTCCGCCCCGGCGGCCGTGCGCTGCAGCTGCGCGTGGGCGTGGCCGACGCCGTCCCCAAGGCGATCGCCTACCTGCTGCTGGAAACCGCGCTGGCGATGCAGGAACCGATCCGTATCGTCTGCCGGGAAGGCAAACTCGACGTGCTGCTGGCCGACCTGGCCATCCATCGTCTCGACATCGTCATCGCCGACAGCCCGATGCCGGCCAACGTCGACGTACGCGGCTACCACCACCTGCTGGGCGAGTGCGATACCAGCTTCTTCGCCACGCCCGAACTGGCCAGGCGCTACAAGAAGGGATTCCCGCACAGCCTGGACGGCGCGCCGTTCCTGATGCCGGGAGAGGATGCGGCGGTGCGTCCACGCCTGCTGCGCTGGTTCGAAAAGGAAAGGATCCGCCCGCAAATCACCGGCGAATTCGACGACGGCGCCCTGCTGCTGGCCTTCGGCGATGCCGGCGCCGGCATCTTTGCCGCGCCCGCCGCCATCGCCGCGCAGATCAAGAAGCAATATGGCCTGGTGGAAATAGGCAAGACGGATGCCGTCAGGGAACAGTTCTACGCCATCTCGGTAGAACGCAAGCTCACGCACCCGGCCGTGCTCGCCATCCAATCCGCGGCGCGCGACAACCTCATCATCGGCAGCTCGCGCCGATAAGCTTGCAGATACACAAGCAAAGCGCTGCTCCCGGCTTGCCGCACGGATAATCCGGATGGAGTGGAGACAAGATGAAAATCCTCCCGCGCAACGGGAACCGACATGCCCGATGTTGTCGCGCACATTTTGCGCATTCCTCGCAAAGCCAGTCCTGCTGCGGGTTTCGAAGAAGAAAAAAAAGGGAAGATGCAAAAGAAAGGCCCCACGTCCTTTGCAGTCCGTGGGGCAAATCCCATTCTCGGGGGAGAGAATGGAGGGGGAACTTCAATATAAAAAAAACAGTGTTGGGCCGCAGTGTTTTTTACAAATTGTTACGCCATCTTCATATGACGTAGATACGAAGCGAACCGCTGCCTCCATCGCTGATTTCAATATATCAAACACGAGCCATAAGTAAAGAACGCAACGCCAGAAAAGACGAGGAATGCTGCTCTCGCCTACTGATCAGATAAGTGATGATGCGTCCATCCTTGCCAAGCGAATAAGTCGAAAAGCCGTGCGGCTCGCTCTGCATATCGATCACCGAACGCGGCACCACCGCCACGCCGGCGCCGGCGGCCACACATGCCAGGATGGCATGGTAAGACGCCAACTCCAGCGTGCGGCCGGGCCGCCGCCCCTTCCCGGCGGCCAGGAACCAGCTCTCGGCATGGCGGCGATAGGCGCAGCCCTGCTCGAACACGATCAGCGTATCGAGCACGACATCCTCGGGCGAACGCACCCGGCGGTGGCTCTTGGGCGCCACCAGCAGCAGCTCTTCCTTGAACAGGGGCGTGGCATCGAAGGCCGGATCGTCGATGGGGCCGGCCACCAGCGCGGCGTCGAGCTTGAAGTCGCGCACCTGGGCGATCAGCGTCTCGGTCGGGCCGGTCGACAGTTCCAGCCGCACCTCCGGCCAGCGGCTGTGGAATTCGGCCAGCGGCACCGGCAGCCTGCTGGCCGCGGCGCTCTCCATCGAACCGATCCGCAGGCGCCCGCGCGGGCTTTGCGGCGCGACCGCCTGGCGCGCCTCCTGCACCAGGTCGAGGATGCGCTCGGCGTAATCCAGCATGGCCTCGCCGGCGGCGGTCAGCACCATGCGGCGGCGGTCGCGTACGAACAGCGGCACGCCGATCGATTCCTCCAGCTGCTTGATGCGCGTGGTGACGTTGGATTGCACGCGGTTGAGGCGTTCCGCGGCGCGCGTAATGCCGCCTTCAGCCACCACGGCGCGGAAGATTTCCAGCTCGGCCAGTTCCATATCATTCTCCATTCAAGATGAAGTCATTCTTATTATTCATTTTTTCGAATGCATGAAACAAGATAGCATGGAGCCCCTTCCCAATAAGAATATTCGCCCGCCATGAATCGCCATCGCAGCCGAAACCATCCCCGCCATCTTGCCGCCGAGCCGAGATCTCGCACATGAACGCCGCCGCCCCCAACCCAACGCCGCAAGCCGGCCGCGCCACCGCCTGGAAAGTCTGCCTGGCCGGCATGCTGGCCCTGTCGGTGGCCATGGGCATCGGCCGCTTCGCCTTCACCCCGCTATTGCCGATGATGCTGCATGAAGGCAGCCTCAACCTGCAGATGGGCGGCTGGCTGGCCACCGCCAACTACCTGGGCTATTTCATCGGCGCCATGCTGTGCGCCTTGCGCCGCAGCGACAAGCCGGTGCCGCTGATACGCGGCGGCCTGGTCGCCACCATCCTGCTCACGCTGGGCATGGGGCTGCTGCACGACGATGCGGTGTGGCTGGGCTTGCGCTTTCTTTCGGGCGTCGCCAGCGCCTATGTGTTCGTCTATACCGCCGGCTGGTGCCTGCAGCAGTTGACGCAGTTGAAGCATCCCGAACTGGGCGGCGTGATCTTCTGCGGCCCCGGCATCGGCATCGCCGTCAGCGGCCTGCTGACCGGCGCCATGGTGACGGCCGGCTGGCTGGCCGCCTCGGGATGGATTGCGTTCGGCCTCATCTCGCTGCTGTTGACGGGCCTGATCTGGAAGACCTTCCAGTTCGACGCCGGCCACGCGCAAAACGGCGCGTCCACCGCCCACGCCGACAACCTCCGGCAGGGATCCCCGGAGCAAAAGCGCGAGGTGCGCCAGCAGGTGATCGCCTACGGCATGGCCGGCTTCGGCTACATCATCACTGCCACCTTCCTTCCGGTGATCGCCCGCCAGGCCTTGCCGGGGTCGAACTGGCCCGATTTCTTCTGGCCCATCTTCGGCTTCGGCGTGGCGCTGGGCGCCTTCGGCGCGACGCGCCTGCCGGTGCACGGCGACCAGCGCCGGCTGCTGGCCTGCAGCTACGTCATGCAAGCCGCGGGCGTGGCGCTCTCTATCCTGCTGCCCAACGCCATCGGCTTCGCGCTGAGCTGCCTGCTGCTGGGCCTGCCGTTCACCGCCATCACGCTGTTTGCGATGCGCGAGGCGCGCCGCCTGCGCCAGGCGCAAGCCAGCAGCCTGATGGGGCTGATGACGGCCGCCTACGGCATCGGCCAGATCGCCGGCCCGCCGCTGGCGACCGCCCTGGTGCGCAGCAGCGGCTCGTTCACGCCATCGCTGTGCGTGGCGGTGGCGGCCCTGCTGCTCGGCGCCCTGCTCTATTACCGGCTGACGCTGAGCCACAAGCTGGCCAGCAAGGCGGCTTGACCAGGCTGCCGAAGCCCCCAACAAAAACGCCCGCTGCAGACGATGCAGCGGGCGTTTTCGCATCCGGGCCTGGAGCCCGGACGGCGCATCAGCGGAACGCCGGTTCGGCGAAGCTGCGCAGCTTGCGGCTATGCAACTGTTCGATGCCGTTGGTGCGCAGCAGCTCCAGCGCGCGGATACCGATCTGCAGGTGCTGCGCCACCCGCTGCTCATAAAAGCTGTTGGCCATGCCGGGCAGCTTGATCTCCCCATGCAGCGGCTTGTCCGACACGCACAGCAAGGTGCCGTAAGGCACGCGGAAACGGAAACCGTTGGCCGCCACCGTGGCGCTTTCCATGTCGAGCGCGATGGCGCGGCTCTGGGAAAAGCGCAGCAGCGGCAGGCGGTGATCGCGCAGCTCCCAGTTGCGGTCGTCCACCGACGCCACCGTGCCGGTGCGCATGATGCGCTTGAGCTCGTATCCCTTGAGCTGGGTGATGCTGGCCACCGCATCCTGCAGCGCCAGTTGCACCTCGGCCAACGCCGGGATCGGCACCCACAGCGGCAAGTCGTCGTCCAGCACGTGGTCGTCGCGCACATAGGCGTGCGCCAGCACGTAGTCGCCCATGCGCTGCGACGCCGACAGGCCGGCGCAGTGGCCCAGCATCAGCCAGCCGTGCGGGCGCAGCACCGCCACATGGTCGGTGACGGTCTTGGCATTGGACGGCCCCACGCCGATATTGATCAGCGTAATGCCGCTGCCGTCGGCGCGCTGCAGGTGGTAGGCCGGCATCTGCGGCTGGCGCGCCGGCGCCACGCCCGAAGCGGGCTGGGCGCCGCCGCCTTCCTGGTTGGCGCTCCAGGTGGTGACGTTGCCCGGTTCGACGAAGGCCACATATTGCTGGCGGTAGGCGCGCTCTTGCGGATCGTCGGTAGGTTCCATCAGCTTGCGCCCCAGGCGCACGAACTCGTCCACATAGAACGCATAGTTGGTAAACAGCACGTAGCGCTGAAACTGGTCCGGCGAAGTGGCCGTGTAATGGCGCAGCCGATGCAGCGAATAATCGACGCGCGGTCCGGTAAACAGCGCCAGCGGATGCACGCCGTCGCGCCAGGCGCCGTTGTCGACCTCATAGGTGCCGTTGACGATGCGGTCGTCCATGGCCGCCAGATCCGGCAGGTCGAACACGTCCGGCAGCGAACGCAAGTGCTCCGGATCGAGGCTGCCTTCGACGTGGATGCCCTCCGGGAAAGCGAAATGCACCGGGATCGGCAGATCGCTCACGCCGATCTCCAGCGGCACCTGGTGGTTTTCCAGCACCAGCTTGAACTGGCTCAGCAGGTAATTGCGGAACAGCGCCGGCCGGGTCAGCGTGGTTTCGTAGCAGCCGGGGCCGGCCACGAAGCCGAAGGACTGGCGGGTATCGGTATGGGCCGTCTTCTCGGTCGTGATGCGCACGAAGGGATAGCAGGCGCGCACGCGCTGCTCCAGGACCGCTCCGGACGAGAACTTGCGGAAGGCATCGCGCAGGATGGAAGTGTTGCGTTCGTAGATTTCAAGCACGCGCGCATACGCGGCTTCGGGGTCGGTGAATTTTTCGGTGGCAAACATCATCTTTCTCCATCATTGCCGCACGCAGCACAACCGGTGTGCGGCTTTTACCGGCCATTGCCGGAGATTGAAAATCCTTGTGTGCACCTCCGATATTACCCGAGTCGGCGCTTCTGCATCGGCGCCGATCTGGCGGCGCAACATCCCCCTTTCATTCCCTTTGCCAACCGCGGGTTCGGTGCTATCGTGGAATTCTTCCATAGGGCTTGACGCCCCCAGTCCCAAACACCGGCATCGAGGCCGGAAATCCTGGACAGGTCCAGCATTTTTGCTCTGCAACAGTGCTTGCCGCACACCATCCAAGAGCATCCGTTCCCGTTGCCGGTGCATGCCCAAAATCCATTAAAAAAAACTTTGATCGCGGCACAGCCGAGTGCTATCTTGCAGACTCCGAAGCCCACACGGCTCGCCGGCCAACCGATCCACACCGGCTTATCGGAGTCATAAAAACACCCAACATACCTACAGAGGCACACACATGCTCGCAAGAAAATTCCTCGGCCATATCCTGGTCCTGCTCTGCCTGGCTGCAACCGCCGTCGCACAAGCGCAAAACCTGCCTAACGTCGTCATCCTGGCGACCGGCGGCACCATCGCCGGCACCGGCGCCACCAGCACCACCACGGTCGGCTACACCGCCGCCAAGGTCGGCGTGGACGCGCTGATCGCCGCCGTGCCCGAGCTGAAGAAGGTCGCCAACGTCAAGGGCGAACAAGTCTTCCAGATCGCCAGCGAAAACATGAACAACGACTACTGGCTGAAGCTGGCCAAGCGCGTCAACACCCTGCTGGCGCAGAGCGATGTCGACGGCATCGTGATCACCCACGGTACCGACACCATCGAAGAAACCGCCTACTTCCTGGACCTGGTGGTCAAGAGCAAGAAGCCGGTCGTGATCGTCGGCGCCATGCGCCCGTCGACCGCGATCAGCGCCGACGGCCCGATCAACCTGTATAACGCCGTCCTGCTGGCAGGCAGCAAGGAAGCCATCGGCAAGGGCGTGCTGGTCACCCTGAACGACCAGATCAACGCCGGCCGTGAAGTGACCAAGACCAACACCTCGACGCTGGATACCTTCAAGACGCCGGAACTGGGCTTCCTGGGCTACATCCAGGGCAGCAAGCCGTTCTTCTATCGCCAGTCGACCCGCAAGAACACCGCTGACACCCCGTTCGACGTCAGCAACCTGGACAAGCTGCCGCAAGTCGACATCGTCTACGGCTACGCCAACATGAACCCGATCGCGCTCAACGCCTTCGTGGCAGCCGGCGCGCAAGGCATCATCCACGCCGGCGTGGGTGACGGCAGCCTGAACAACACCGTGGTGCCGTCGCTGACCGAAGCCCGCAAGAAGGGCGTGGTAATCGTGCGCGCCAGCCGTGTCGGCCAGGGCATCGTGGCGCGCAACGGCGAAGCCGACGACGACAAGCTGGACTTCGTCGTCTCCGATACGCTGAACGCGCAAAAGGCCCGCATCCTGCTGATGCTGGCGCTGACCAAGACCACCGACACCAAGGAAATCCAGAAGATGTTCTGGGAATATTGATCCGCCAGGGCGGCGCGCCGGACAGGCCGCCGCTTCATGGAGGCGCAATAAAAACAGCCCGCTGCATGCAAATGCAGCGGGCTGTTTCTTATCCGGCCAGCTAACTCAGAATCCCAGCGATTTTCCTGCGCCCAGCAAGGTCGCCACGCCCAGGATGGCGAAGATCGCCGCGGCGATCGCATGCACCACGCGCACCGGGATCTTGCCGGCGATGCGGTCGCCCAGGATCACCGCCGGCACGTTGGCGATCATCATGCCCAGCGTGGTGCCGGCCACCACCGGCACGAAGGCATGGTATTGCGCCGCCAGCGCCACGGTGGCGACCTGGGTCTTGTCGCCCATCTCGGCCAGGAAGAAGGTCAGCAAGGTCGTGCCGAACACGCCGAAGCGGCCGAACCTGGCTTCGCTTTCATCGAACTTGTCGGGAATCAGCGTCCACACCGCCATCGCGATGAAGGAAACGCCCAGCACCCAGCGCAGGGTTTCAGGAGACAGCAGCGAAGTGATCCACGCGCCCAGCGCGCCGGCAAAGGCGTGGTTGGCGATGGTCGCGACCAGGACGGCGGCGATGATGGGAACGGGCTTGCGGAACTTGGCGGCCAGGATGAAGGCCAGCAGCTGGGTCTTGTCGCCGATTTCGGCGAGTGCGACGATGCCTGTGGAAACAAGGAATGCATCCATTGGGTTTTTCTCTCCATGGCCGGACTAAAACGAATGACCACGCGCGCTCCCCGGCCATTGTCGGAGGCTTCGTGGTCAAAGGTCTTGTCAAGCGAGGAACACATCCCGCTGAAGGATGCATTCCCAGGAACCGCCGGCGCCATGATCTGTGGATCAAGTATGTTGACGCGGGCCCCTTCTCAGGCGAAGGGCGACTACTCCCCAATGACCCGCGCATTGTACTGACTTTGGATTGCCGAGTCCATGCGCCCGGCGAATTTTTCGCGCCAAGGCGCCCGCCCCCTCATTTCCCACACGGCGCGTCAGACAAGCGCTGAACTTCGCGGCCCGCCCCGCCGACGGCGGAACCATCGCCTCCGGCGGCAACTCTTTAATGGCATGGCCGGAACGAATGCGCCGCAGCATGGCGCCCTTCGTGCCCCGTACTCCCGACAACAAACTGCAAGAACGCCTGCCCATGCCGAATCGACGCCGCTTCCTGACCTCCGCTACCGCAGCCGCCGCACTGGCCGCCCTGGGCATCCCGCCGCAAGCGATGGCCGCCGGGCGGATCAGGATGGGGGCGCCCGCAGCCTTCTCCTTCGATGCGCTGGTGGCCCGCGCGCGCGACATGGCGAAGACCCCATACAACCCGCGCAACAAGGTCCCGCGCGACATACTCGGCCAGATCGACTACGAAGCGCACGGCAAGATCAAATTCAATACCGCTTACGCGCCGTTCGCCAACGGCCCGGGCCAGTTTCCGCTGACATTTTTCCACCTCGGCAAGTTCTTCCTGGTGCCGGTGCGCATGCATATCCTGGACGGCCCCGGCAACGCCCCCACCCGCGCGCGCGAGATTTTGTACGACGACCGCTACTTCGACATGCCGGCCGACAGCCCCGCCCACAAGCTGCCGGCCGGCAGCGGTTTCGCCGGATTCCGCTTCCAGGAAAGCCGCCTTGCCGACCAGCAGAAAAAGGACTGGCGCCGCAACGACTGGATCGCCTTCCTCGGCGCCTCCTATTTCCGCGCCATCGGCGACCAGTACCAATACGGGCTATCGGCGCGCGGCATCGCCATCGACGCGGCAATCGCCGACAAGAAAGAGGAATTTCCCGACTTCACCCATTTCTTCTTCGAACCCTCGGCGCCGGACAGCGATACCGTGGTGGCCTATGCGCTGCTGGAAGGCCCCAGCGTCACCGGCGCGTACCGGTTCACGATGCGCCGCGCCGAAGGCGTGACCATGGAAATCGACAAGTCGCTGTTCCTGCGCCGCGACGTCGAACGCCTGGGACTGGCCCCGGCCACCTCGATGTACTGGTTCTCGGAAGCGGTCAAAGGCGCCGGCGTCGACTGGCGCCCCGAAGTACACGACTCGGACGGCCTGGCGATCTGGAGCGGCAACGGCGAGCACGTCTGGCGCCCGCTCAACAATCCGCCGCATACCATGGCCTCGGCCTTCGCCGGCAGCAGCCTGCATGGCTTCGGCCTGCTGCAGCGCGACCGCGACTTCGACCATTACCAGGACGGCGTCATGTACCAGCGCCGGCCCAGCCTGTGGGTGGAACCGCTGGAAGACTGGGGCGAAGGCACGGTGCAACTGATCGAGATCAAGACCGACGACGAGATCCACGACAACATCGTCGCCATGTGGGTACCCAAGGCCAAGGCGGTCGCGGGCAGCAGCTACCGCCTGCGCTATCGCCTGTACTGGCAGAAGGACGAGCCCTTCCCCACCCCGCTGGCGCGCTGCGTGGCCACGCGCCTGGGCAACGGCGGCCAGCCGGGACAGCCGCGCCCGCCGAATGTGCGCAAGTTCATGGTCGAGTTCAAAGGCGCGCCGCTGGAAAAACTGCCCTTCGGCGCCAGGCCGGAAGCTGTGCTGAGCGCCTCGCGCGGCAACTTCTCCTACATCTTCACCGAACCGGTCCCCGACGGCGTGGCAGGCCACTGGCGCGCCCAGTTCGACCTGGCGGTGGATGGCGACGAACCGGTCGACATGCGCCTGTTCCTGCGCGACAAAGGCGAGGCGCTGACCGAGACCTGGCTGTTCCAGTACCACCCGTTCAAGACCAGTCCGGTGTATTGATGAGACATATTAAAAAAAATTTGCCCATTTTTTTGAATTGCCTATATAATCTCGCTCCTTACGCGGCTGTAGCTCAGCTGGATAGAGTACTTGGCTACGAACCAAGGGGTCGTGGGTTCGATTCCTGCCAGCCGCACCAAATGCAAAAGGGTCCATCGTCAGATGGGCCCTTTTTCTATTTCCGGGCCCATCCGCGCCACGGCCTATACGCGATGCCGGCCGCCGGCCCTCTCCAACACTGACGCCGCATTGGGAAATTATCCGACCTTGAAAAGCGCGCGGCAGTGGCCATAATGAAAACCTTCCTCCCCTTCCCTCTCCCGGACAGGAACGGCGATGCAAGATCCCTATTCCCTGCAACGCTTCGTCGACGCCCAGGCGCCGGTGTTCGAGCACGTCATCGCAGAGCTGCTTGCGGGGGAAAAGCGCAGCCACTGGATGTGGTTTATCTTCCCGCAACTCGCCGGGCTGGGCCGCAGCGAGACAGCGCGGCATTATGCGATCCGCTCCCTCGACGAAGCGCGGGCCTACCTGCGCCACCCCATCCTCGGGCCCCGGCTGATCGAATGCACACAGCTCGTGCTGGCGGTACGCCAGAAAGACCCGCAACGTTGCGCCCACGACATCTTCGGCGATCCCGACGACATCAAATTCCACTCATCAATGACGCTATTCGCACAGGCAGCGCCAACGCAGCCCGAATTCGCCGATGCCCTGGGGCAGTACTTCGCCCACCGGCATGACCGCGCCACGCTGGAATTACTGGGCGGTCGGCAAGAGCGGCGCTCCGGCTGATCCCCTGGCGTTCGCCCAATAAAAAACCCGTGAATAATTCACGGGTTTCCGTTTTTCTTGCCGAAACCGGCAAGCCGATCCGCAACGGTCAGAACGGGATATCGTCATCCATGTCCGAGAAATTCGACGCAGGACGCGAAGCCGGCTGCTGGCGCGGAGCGCTGCCGCCACCGCCACCCATGTTCTGGCGCGGCGCCGGGCTGCCGCCGCCGTAGCCGCCGTCGTCCATCGAGGAACCGCCACCGCCGCCGCCCTGGCGGCTGCCCAGCATCTGCATGGTGTCGGCGATGATTTCGGTGGTGTAGCGCTCGACGCCTTCCTTGTCCTGCCACTTGCGGGTCTGCAGGCGGCCTTCGACGTAGATTTGCGAGCCCTTCTTCAGGTACTGGCCGGCGATTTCCGCCAGCTTGCGGTAGAAGGTGATGCGGTGCCACTCGGTGAGCTCTTTCTTCTCGCCGGAGTTCTTGTCCTTCCAGCTTTCGGTCGTAGCGACGGCGATGTTGGTGACGGCTTCGCCGTTCGGCATGTAGCGTGTTTCCGGATCGCGCCCGAGGTTGCCGACGATGATGACTTTGTTGACCGAGGCCATTGTTTCTCCTGGATTACTGATGACTGTTAGGCAGTTGCACCTGCCGCATGCGCACCGCGCCGCGGCAGGTTTTTCATGTTAGCCGCGATTATAAGCCAGGACAGGGTCACCGCAGCCGACAACAGGAACACTGCCGACGTACTCACATTTTGTTTGAGCCAGCCACCCATGGCGCCGCCGCAGAACAGTCCCAGCGCCTGCAAGGTGTTGTAGACGCCCAGCGCCGCGCCCTTGGCGGCCGGCGGCGCAATGCGCGAGACCAGCGAAGGCTGCGAGGCTTCCAGGATATTGAACGCGACAAAGAACAGGAACAGCAGCGCCACCAATACCCACCAGTGCGTGACAGGGTGCGACAGCGCGGCCCAGAAACCAAGTTGCACCAGCAGCAACAGCGCGATGGCGCCGATGAATACCTGCTTCATGCGGCCATGCCGCTCGGCGACGAAGATCGGCGGCAGCATCAGCACGAACGAAGCCAGCACCACCGGCAGGTAGATCTTCCAGTGCTCATCGACCGGAATACCGGAATACTGGACCAGCGCGCCCGGCAGCACCACGAACATGGCCAGCTGGGTCATGTGCAGCGTGAACACGCCGAAGTTCAGCCGCATCAGCTCGCCATGGCGCAGCACCTCCCGGAACGGCACGCGGCCGGCCTTGATCATCGGCGCATCCGGCACCACCCACAGCACCACGGCGATGGCCAGCAGCGACAGCACGCCGGTCAGCCCGAAGATACCGCCCATGCCGATGAGCCGGTAGAGCACCGGCGAAGCGACCAGCGAAATGGCGAACGTCAGCCCGATCGAGGCGCCGACCATGGCCATGGCCTTGGTGCGATGCTCTTCCCGGGTGGAGTCGGCGATGAAGGCGGTGACGGCGGCGGAGATCGCGCCGGCGCCCTGGATCGCGCGGCCGGCGATGACCCAGGCCACGCTGTCGGCCGCCGCAGCGATGAAGGAGCCCAGCGCGAACAGCGCCAGGCCGATGACAATGATGCGCTTGCGGCCGTATTTGTCCGAGGCGATGCCGAACGGAATCTGGCCGAACGATTGCGCCAGCCCGTAGATCCCCATCGCCAGGCCGACCATGGCCGCGTTGTCGCCGCCGGGCAAGCCGCGGGCATACACGGCGAACACCGGAAGGATCAGGAACAGGCCCAGCATGCGCAAGGCGAAGATGGACGCCAGCGACGCGCTGGCGCGCACTTCCGCGCGCGACATGCCGGATTTTTCGGACTGTGCGGATAAGGTAACGGGCTGGGTCATGACGAAAATGGCGGCTGCGCGTCGTTCCTGCTGCGCGCTTGCTACAAGACGAAAGCGTTATGGTAACAGCATCGGCGCAAGTCCCAGCCAACGGGGATCAATAGCGCTTATTCGAATCGGCATCCGTCCACGTGCGGCATTCCGCCAACACTTCATTTTGTCTTCAGGAAAAATTCATCCCCGCACGGCTGAACTCGGGATTGTTCATAAATTTTTATGTAAAAATACGGCCTTGCTCATTTTTCTGCACCATTCATAAAAGCCGCCGGCGCGCGATGCATATTCGCGTTACCCCTAAGCAATAACTGTCGCCAAGAAAAAGAAGCAATCGCTCGACATTCTCGGTATTGCAGGGGGAAAGCCTGGGCGGACAACTGCAGCGGCCATTGTCGGCCCGTACCTGTCCCCAAGCTTTGATTTTTTGTTTTTCTTGTCAGCCGGCCAAGCGCCGCGCTCGTATATATCAGCATGTTTTCCTTCACTTCGGCTGCCGGCGCCAAACCGGGCCAACCGCTTCACACAAACTCCACCACCGGTTACGCGCCCCGCTTCGCCTGGCTGCTGCTGATCCTCATCGCCTGCGCCTGGCTGCTGCCCGGCATCTTCGGCCATGGCCCGTGGAAACAGGATGAGACCTATACCTTCGGCATCATCCACCACATGCTGGTCTCGGGCGATTACCTGGTGCCCACCAACGCCGGCCAGCCGTTCATGGAAAAGCCGCCGCTGTATTACTGGACCGCGCTGCTGTTCGCCAAGGCCTTGCATCCGCTGCTGGCGTACCACAATGGCGCGCGCGTAGCCACGGTGTTCTACAACATCGTCACGCTGGTGTTCATCGCCAGGATTGCGATGATGGCCTGGAACGAGCGCACGCTCTGGAGCCTGCCGGTACTCGGCACGCTGGCGTTGTTCGCAGGCTCGCCCGGCATGGTCAAGCACGCCCACGACATGTTCACCGACGTTGCCCTGGTCTGCGGCGGCGCCATCGCCATCTACGGCCTGCTGACCATCGCCCTGAACGAGCAGAACAAGACGCCCCACCTCGCGGCCGCGCTGTGGTTCGGCCTGGGAGTCGGCATCACGCAAATGACCAAGGGCCTGTTCGTGCCGCTGCTGTTCGCCGCCACCGCCGTGTGCGTAGGCGTGCTGGTGCGCGAATGCCGCTCCTGGTCGTACTGGAAGATGGTCGGCATCGCCGTGCTGGTGTCGCTGCCGTTCTTCGTGATCTGGCCGGCGCTGCTGGCGCAGCATTCGATGCCGCTGTTCATGGAATGGTTCTGGGACAACAACGTCGGGCGCTTCTTCGGCTTCTCGGTCGCCAAGCTCGGTTCCGACAATGACCAGACCGTGATCCTGCGGGCGCTTTCCGGTTTCGCCCTGCCGGGCTCGCTCCTCGCGGTATTGGCCCTGGCCGCCGGCGAATGGCGCCAGATCCAGGCTCCGCGCCTAGCCTTGCCGCTGTCGTTTGCCGCCATCGGCATCGCCGTGCTGCAAAGCTCGGCCACGGCGCGCCAGCTCTATCTGCTGCCGGTCTTGCTGCCGCTGGCCATGGTCGGCGCCCGCGCGGTGCCGCAGCTCCCGGATTGGCTGTATACCGCCTGGGACTGGTTCTCGCGCATCAGTTTCGGCCTGATCGCCGCGGCCGTCTGGGTGACCTACGTGGTCTCGTCCATGCCGGCCGAACAGCACCACTGGATCGCCTACTTCGGCAAGTGGCTGCCGCTGGACTTCGTCACGCCGTTGCAGCCGCTGGCCCTGGCCGCTGCCGCCATCATGAGCGCCCTCTGGATCTGGTCGCTCGGCAAGCTCCGGCTGGCGGGAAAATGGCGTGGTGCCTTCAGCTGGTTCGCGGGGATCACGCTGATCTGGGGATTGGCCTATACATTGCTGCTGCCCTGGAGCGACTACGGCAAGAGTTATGAATATGTCTATCGTGACCTGCATCGGGCCATCGCTCAGGCATGGGAACCCGGCGATTGCATGGCCAGCCAGAACATCGGCGAGTCCGAAGCCCCCATGCTGTATTACTACACCGGTATCCTCCACCAGCCTCTCGATGGCCGTGACCAAACCCTGTGCCGCTGGCTGCTCCAGGGTACCCCTGGCCAACCGCCCTTGCCACAGGGTTCGTGGAAACAGTTCTGGGAAGGCCATCGGGATGGTGACGACGGGCAGATGCTCAAGCTTTACCGTCGGGAGCAATGACGCCGGCAAGCCGCTGTCCCAGCGTAACGGAAACCCGAAATCCAGCGCACCGCAACCCAAACGCCCGATGCATGGCATCGGGCGTTTTCGCAACGAAACAACCCTCGACCCATGCCCGGCACCACGGGCATTTACCCTCCCCGTCCCTATCTCGCTTCGCCCCACCGGCCAGCCCTGCCGGCGATTGGCAGTCCTGTTATAGTTACAGATTGTCTCCCCCGGTTCCCCCGCGCCCGGCCTTGGCCCGCGCGGCGGCAGGAAAACTTTGCTGAAGGCATCCATGGAAGAAATTCGCATTCGCGGCGCACGCACGCACAACCTGAAGAACATCAACCTCGACCTCCCCCGCAACAAACTGATCGTGATCACCGGCCTGTCCGGTTCGGGCAAGTCGTCGCTGGCGTTCGATACCCTGTATGCGGAAGGCCAGCGCCGCTACGTCGAGTCGTTGTCGGCTTACGCGCGCCAGTTCCTGCAACTCATGGAAAAGCCCGACGTCGACATGATCGAAGGCCTGTCGCCGGCGATCTCGATCGAGCAGAAGGCGACTTCGCACAACCCGCGTTCGACGGTCGGCACCGTCACCGAAATCCACGACTACTTGCGCCTGCTGTATGCGCGCGTAGGCACGCCGTATTGCCCCGACCATCCCGAGCACCCGCTGGAAGCGCAGTCGGTGTCGCAGATGGTAGACGCCGTGCTGGCGCTGCCTGAAGACACCAAGCTGATGATCATGGCGCCGGTGGTGGCCAACCGCAAGGGCGAGCACGCCGACCTGTTCGAAGAAATGCAGGCCCAGGGCTTCATCCGCTTCCGCATCCAGAGCGGCACCGGCACGGCCAAGGTATACGAGGTCGACGACCTGCCCAAGCTGAAGAAGACCGAGAAGCACACCATCGACGTCGTCATCGACCGCGTCAAGGTCAAGGCCGACATCAAGCAGCGCCTGGCCGAGAGCTTCGAGACCGCGCTGCGCCTGGCCGAGGGCCGCGCCATCGCACTCGAAATGGATACCGGCAAGGAACACCTGTATTCCAACAAGTTCGCCTGCCCGATCTGCGGCTACTCGCTGCAGGAACTGGAGCCGCGCCTGTTCTCGTTCAACAACCCGATGGGCGCCTGCCCGGAATGCGACGGCCTGGGCCATATCGAGTTCTTCGATCCCAAGCGCATCGTCGCCTTCCCCAACCTGTCCCTCGCCTCGGGCGCGATCAAGGGCTGGGACCGCCGCAACCAGTTCTATTTCCAGATGCTCACCAGCATCGCCGCCTACTACAACTTCGACCTCGACATCCCCTTCGAGCAACTGGATGAAAAGGCCCAGCAGGCGGTGCTGTTCGGCTCCGGCCGCCAGACGATTCCGTTCGCCTACGTCAACGAGCGCGGCCGCACCGTGGTCAAGGAGCACACCTTCGAAGGCGTGGTCAACAACCTGCAGCGCCGCTACCGCGAAACCGACTCGATGGCGGTCAAGGAAGAACTGGCCAAGTTCATCAATGAAAAGCAGTGCCCCTCCTGCCACGGCGCCCGCCTGCGGGTGGAAGCGCGCTACGTGAAAGTCGGCGCAGGCAAGCAACAGCGCGCCATCTATGAAGTCGCGGCCACGCCGCTACGCGACACGCTGCATTTCTTCGAAACCCTGAAGCTGACCGGCGCCAAGAAGGAAATCGCCGACCGCATCATCAAGGAAATCGTCTCGCGCCTGAAATTCCTCAACAACGTCGGCCTCGACTACCTGTCCCTTGAGCGCAGCGCCGATACGCTCTCCGGCGGCGAAGCGCAGCGCATCCGCCTGGCCTCGCAGATCGGCTCCGGCCTGACCGGCGTGATGTATGTACTGGACGAGCCGTCAATCGGCCTGCACCAGCGCGACAACGACCGCCTGATCGATACCCTGAAACACCTGCGCGACATCGGCAACACGGTGCTGGTGGTGGAACACGACGAAGACGCCATCCGCACCGCCGACTTCGTGGTCGACATGGGCATCGGCGCCGGCGTGCACGGCGGCGACGTGATCGCCCAGGGCCCGCTGGAAGACATCCTGAAGAACAAGAAATCCCTGACCGCCAAGTACCTCAACGGCGCGCTGGAAATCGCCGTGCCCAAGAAGCGCACGCCCTGCGACGAAGAGCGCATGCTGACCATCTCCGGCGCCACCGGCAACAACCTGAAGAACGTCGACCTGGAACTGCCGGTGGGCTTGCTGACCTGCGTGACCGGCGTGTCCGGCTCGGGCAAGTCGACGCTGGTCAACGACACCCTCTACCTGTCGGCGGCGCGCCACCTGTACGGCTCGCAGACCGAGCCGGCGGCGCACGAGGCGATCGGCGGACTGGAGCATTTCGACAAGGTGATCGCGGTCGACCAGGCGCCGATCGGGCGCACCCCGCGCTCCAACCCGGCCACCTACACCGGCCTGTTCACGCCGATCCGCGACCTGTTCGCCACCGTGCCGATGGCCAAGGAACGCGGCTACAGCGCCGGCCGTTTCTCGTTCAACGTCAAGGGCGGCCGCTGCGAAGCCTGCCAAGGCGACGGCGTGATCAAGGTCGAGATGCATTTCCTGCCGGACGTGTACGTGCCTTGCGACGTCTGCCACGGCAAGCGCTACAACCGCGAAACGCTGGAAGTGCAGTACAAAGGCAAGAACATCACCGAGATCCTCGACATGACGGTGGAAGACGCGCACGAGTTCTTCAAGCCGGTACCGCTGATCGCGCGCAAGCTGCAAACCCTGCTGGACGTCGGCCTGGGCTACATCAAGCTGGGCCAGAGCGCCACCACGCTCTCGGGCGGCGAGGCGCAGCGCGTGAAGCTGTCGCTGGAACTGTCCAAGCGCGACACCGGCCGCACGCTGTACATCCTGGACGAACCGACCACCGGCCTGCACTTCCACGACATCGACCTGCTGCTCAAGGTGATCCACCGCCTGCGCGACCAGGGCAACACGGTGACCATCATCGAGCACAACCTGGACGTGATCAAGACCGCCGACTGGATCATCGACCTCGGTCCCGAGGGCGGCGCCGGCGGCGGGCGGATCGTGGCCACCGGCACGCCGGAAGACGTGGCGCAGAACCCGGCCAGCGTCACCGGCAAGTACCTGGCGCCGTTGCTCAAGAAGAAAAAGTGAGGTTCTTGACGGCGCGCAAACGATACAGATAAAACGGCAACTGTATCTTGCGCGCCGGCCCGATGCGATTAGAGTCATGCATCCGGCCGCCGTCAGGCGCACAATATCGGCAGGCCCGTGCCTTAGAACCTGTTAAAAAAACGCCATGCAAAATCCGCTTTCCCCCGCCCAGGTCGAATCTTTCCGCAAGGAGGGCTATCTGCTGCTGAAGGGCATGCTGCCCGCCGACCGGCGCGAACAGATGCTGGCCGTGACGCGGGAACACCTCAGCCGCGCCGTCGCGCCGCTCGAATACGAAGCCGAGGTCGGCTACGCAGGCGCCCCCTCCTCGCTCGAGGCCGAAGGCGGCCGCACCGCCCGGCGCCTGCGCGCGGCCTGGCAGCGCGATCCGGTCTACCGCCAGTGGGCCAGCGACCCGCAGTTGGTCGCCATCCTGCACCAGCTGTTCGGCGAACCGGTCTGCATCACGCTGGCCCACCACAACTGCGTGATGACCAAGCACCCGACCTTCGGCACCGCCACCGGCTGGCACCGCGATATCCGCTACTGGTCCTTCCCGCGCAACGAGCTGATCTCGGTATGGCTGGCGCTGGGCGCCGAAACCCCGCAGAACGGCGCGCTCAAGTTCATCCCCGGCTCGCACCTGCTGCAGCTGCAGCCGGAACAGATGGACGAGCTCGACTTCCTGCGCCCGGAAGTGCCGGCCAACCAGGCGCTGTTCGCCCAGGGCATCGCCCTCAGCCTGGAGCCGGGCGACGTGGTGCTGTTCCATAGCGGCCTGTTCCATGCCGCCGGCCGCAACGACAGCGAACAGGTCAAATGCTCGGCGGTGTTCGCCTACCATGGCCGCAGCAATCCGCCGGTGCCGGGCACGCGCTCGGCGGCGTCGGACGATATCCAGTTGGACGCCTGAAGCCCGGGCCATCCTGACCGGACTCCCGGGACAAAAAAAGCGCAGCATCCGCTGCGCTTTTTTATTGTTGGCGGAGACAAACCGCCAAGACGGGTCAGCCACTCAGAATTGCTCCCAATCGCCATCGTCCGTCGCCAGCCTGGCGGCGGCCACCTTGGGCGCCTCCGCTTTGGCAGCGACGGCTTTCGGCGCCGCCAACGGCTTGGCGCGCGCCAGCGCAGCTGGCTTGGGAGCCGCCTTCACTGCAGGAGCAGATGCCGTATCGGCAACAGCAGCAACATGCGTACGCACCTCCTGCGCCCCATCCAGGCGGAATACGCCGACCGCGCCCAACAGCCGGCCGGCCTGTTCCTGCAGGGACTGCGCGGCGGCGGCGGCCTGCTCGACCAAGGCGGCATTCTGCTGGGTGGTCTCATCCATTTGCGTAATGGCGCGGTTGACTTCCTCGATGCCGGTGCTCTGTTCCTGGCTGGCCGAGGTGATTTCGCCCATCACGTCGGTCACCCGCCGCACGCTGGCCACCACTTCCTCCATGGTCTCGCCGGCCTGCGCCACCAGCGCGCTGCCGTTGCCGACCTTCTCCACCGAATCGTCGATCAGGCCCTTGATTTCCTTGGCCGCCGCCGCCGAACGCTGCGCCAGCGAACGCACTTCGGAAGCCACCACCGCGAAGCCGCGGCCCTGCTCGCCGGCGCGCGCGGCTTCCACCGCCGCGTTCAAGGCCAGGATATTGGTCTGGAAGGCGATGCCGTCGATCACGCTGATGATGTCGACGATCTTGCGCGAGGATTCGTTGATCGAACTCATCGTATCGACCACCTGCTTGACCACGTCGCCGCCGCGCAAGGCCACATCCGAGGCCGATGCGGCCAGCTGGTTGGCCTGGCGCGCATTGTCGGCGTTCTGCTTGACGGTGGAAGTCAGTTCTTCCATGGCCGAAGCGGTCTCCTCCAGCGAACCGGCCTGCTGCTCGGTACGCGAAGACAGGTCGAGGTTGCCGCTGGCGATTTCGGCCGAAGCGGTATTGATGGTGTCGGTGCTCATGCGCACCTCGCCGACGATCTTCCGCAGGTTGCTGTTCATGTCCCTCAGCGCCTGCATCAGCTGGCCGGTCTCATCCTGGCTGCGCACCTCTATCTCCTGGGTCAGGTCGCCCGCGGCGACGCCTTGCGCCAGCCGTACCGCCTTCTCCAGCGGGCGCGAGATAGCGCGCACCAGCAGCACGCCCATGACCAGCGCGACCGCCAGCCCCGCCACGATGGTCGCCGCGATCACCACCACCAGGATCTGGTAGCGCCGCTGCGCATCCTCATAGAGTTCGCGGCCGACCCGGTGCTGCAGGCTCATCAGCTCTTCCATGGTGGCATGCACTTCGGAAAACAGCTTGAGCATGACGCCGCCGTAAATGTCGCCGGCGCTCTGGAAATCGCGGTTGCGCAATGCCTCGACCGCCGGCTTGACGCCCTCGGCGATGAACTTCTGGCGCTGCGGGATGAACTTGTCGGCCAGGACCTTCTCTTCCGGCGTCAGGTAGGTGGCGAGATAGTCTTTCAGAACCGCATCGCTGTCCTTGATGGTCTTTTCCAGCTTGTCCATGCCTTTATCGATTTCCCCGGAGTCGCCGACAATGGCCGTGGAAATCCCATAACGGCCAGCATCGATGGCGCCCCCGACCGTCTCCAGCTGGGCCAGCGCGGCCATGCGGTCCTCGTACAGCGAACGCATTTGCGCATTGGTGGATTTAAGGCTGAGCAACCCGACCACGCCGGAAACCACCAGCAGAACGGCCAGAAAACCGATAACGAAGATCAGGCGCGCCTTGATCGTCAATTTACTGAACATATATCTCCCCAAAGTCATGACGACGGACGCCGGATAAAAATGCATGCGGCATCCGTTTTCTCGCGTTTTTTCGCATTTCCCCGCGTTTTCTCGCGTTTTCCTATTTATACCGCGACCGGCGGCTACCGATATGGAGGAATAGCGCGGCTAAGTCCAAGCATTTCCCGTACCAGAGCTTCAGCCGCGGTCAATGGCCGGGCAACCCCAGCCAGAGCCCGAAAGGCACGAACACGATCGCCGCCAGGTTGCCCATCAGCACGATGGCGGCGACCTTGTCCGGTTCCTGCCGGTATTGCTCCGCGACCATGAAACACAGCACCGCCGGCGGCAAGGCGGCGAACAGGTACATCTCGCCGCGCTGCACCGCGGTCAGCGGCAGCAACCGGTCCAGCAGCAGCGCGCAGAGCAGCCCGGACAGCGGGCACGCCGCCGCCCCGATCAGGCCGATGCGCCAGCTCTTGAAACTGATATCCATCATGCGCACGCCCAGCGAAAACAGCATGATGGGGATGCTGGCCTCGCCCAGCAGCTTCATCGCCGAAAACAGCGGCCCCGGCAGGCCGATGCGGAACACCGCGCACAGGATGCCCAGGATCATGGCCAGCATAATTGGACTGGACAATAGCCGCAGCAAGGAGCCGGGGCGCTGCTCGCGGCCGGACTGGATCATCTTCACGCACAGCGAAAAGTAGACGAAGGTGGAGGCGGTAAACAGCGCCACCGCCGCCGGCAAGGCCTCCTGGCCGAAGGCCAGCACCAGCAGCGGCAATCCCATGTTGCCGCCGTTGTTGTACATCATCGGCGGCAGGAAGGTGCGCCGGTCGTAGCCCAGCGCCCGCGCCAGCGGCCACGCCAGCAAGCCGGAACCGAGCGAGATCAGTACGCTGGCCAGGATCAGCCAGCCGTTGTGGTACAGGTCAAAGGATTTGGAGGAGAGCGCGCTGAAAATCATCAGCGGCGCCAGCGCTTCCATCGAGACGCGGTTGACCGAGGCCATGTCCATGCGCACCACCTCGCCGCGCCAGCGGGCGTAGCCGTAGCCCATGCCGATGATGGCGAACACCGGAAGGATGATGCTGCAGATGCGTTCGATGAGCGCCATGCGGGGCTTATTTGCTGAGCAGGCGCTTCTCCGCCCGCAGGATGTTTTCCGACGTGCCGCGCAGCACCACGATATCGCCGCCCATCAGGACCGTCTCCTGGGCCGCCTCGACACGCTGCTTGCCGCGCCTGAGCATGGCGACCTCGGTGTCGCACTGGCCGGGCAGGTCGATCTCGGCCAAGGTCTTGCCGATGGCGTGCGCGCCGTCGATCAGCGTCACCGACTGCAGGCGCACGTTGAGGCCGTCGTTGGCGTCGTCGATATCGGAAGCGCCGTGGAAATAGCCGCGCAGGGAGGCGTAGCGCTCGTCGCGCGCGTCCTGCACCCGGTGCACCACGCGGCGCAGCGGGATGCCCAGCATCACCAGCGCGTGCGAGGCCAGCATCAGGCTGCCTTCGAGCGACTCCGGCACGACCTCGGTGGCGCCGGCGGCGAGCAGCTTGTCGAGGTCGGCGTCGTCGTAGCTGCGCACGATCACCGGCAGTTCCGGCGCCAGTTCGGCCGCATGGTGCAGCACCTTCAGGGCCGACGGGGTGCTGGCGTAAGTCACCACCAGCGCCGCGGCGCGGTGGATGCCGGCGGCCACCAGGCTCTCGCGCCGGGCGGCGTCGCCATAGGAGACGTTGGCGCCGCCGCTGCGGGCGTCCTGCACCAGTTCCGGATCCATCTCCAGCGCGTGGTAGGCGATGCCTTCCTCTTCCAGCAGGCGCGCCAGGCTTTGCCCGCTGCGGCCGAAACCGGCGATGATCACGTGCTTCTGCACGCTCATGGTGCGCGTGGCCAGCTGGGTCAGCGCCAGCGACTGCAACATCCATTCATTGGCCGACAGCTTCATCACGATGGCATCGGACTTGGCCAGGATGAACGGCGCGGCCAGCATCGACAGCACCATCGAGGCCAGGATCACCTGGATCAGCAGGGGATCGATCAGTTGCAGCCCGCCGGCCTGATTCAACAGCACGAAACCGAATTCACCCGCCTGCGCCAGCGCCAGGCCGGTGCGCAAGGCCACGCCCGTGCCCGAGCCGAACAGGCGCGCCAGCGCCGCGATCAGGCCGAACTTCAGCAGCACCGGCCCGGCCAGCAACAACAGCACCAGGAACCAGTGCTCGATCAGCGTCTGCACGTTGAGCAGCATGCCGACGGTGATGAAGAACAGGCCCAGCAGCACGTCGCGGAAGGACTTGATGTCTTCCTCCACCTGGTGCTTGAACTCGGTCTCGGAAATGAGCATGCCGGCGATGAACGCGCCCAGCGCCAGCGACAGCCCCGCCTTCTCGGTAATCCAGGCCGCGCCCAGCGTGATCAGCAGCAGGTTGAGCATGAACAGCTCCTGCGAGCGGCGCTTGACCACGATCTTGAACCAGCTACGCATGAGCTTGTGGCCGAAGAACAGCAGCAGGGCCAGCACGATCATCGCCTTCGCCACCGCCCAGCCCAGCGTCACCATCAGGTTGCCGGAATGGCTGGCCAGCGCCGGCACCACGATCAGGAGCGGCACCAGCGCCAGGTCCTGGAACAGCAGCACGCCGAGGATGCGGCGGCCGTGTTCGGTCTCCAGCTCCAGCCGTTCGGTGAGCAGCTTGGAGACGATGGCGGTGGAAGACATGGTCAGCGCGCCGCCCAGGGCGAAGGCGCCCTGCCAGCTGATGTTGGTGAACTGCGGCAGGAAATAGGCCACCGCCCAGCCGAACACCATGGTCACGGCGATGGTGGAGAGCACCTGCGCCAGCCCCAGGCCGAACACGATGTGCCGCATCGCCGACAGCTTGTTGAGCGAGAATTCCAGCCCGATCGAGAACATCAGGAACACCACGCCGAACTCGGCCAGCGCGTGGGTGGTTTCATTGTCCTCGGCGAAACCCAGGCCGTGGGGACCGATCACGATGCCGACCACCAGATAGCCCAGCATCGGCGGCAGGTGCATCATGCGGAAGGCCACCACGCCCAGCACGGCGGCGGCGAGCAGGAATAAGGTCAGTTCCAGTCCGGAGAACATGTGGGGAGGATTCGCTTGTCAGAACTTATTGTTATATGCGAACCAACTAAGCGAGAAACATGCCTGGGTCATGGGGCGCGCATGCTGCATCGCAACCGCACTGGCGGCATTCTTGCCGACCTTACCTCCGCCTTACATCTGGCAAGTTTCTTGCTTTGCTAATTCGTTTATACTTCGGTTATGAGTGTAACCGATGATAAAAACATGCCAGCATCTTTTTCGGCCGAGGACGCGCGGCGCGCAATCGCGCTTGCCCGCCAAACCTTGCAGATCGAGGCCGATGCCATCCTGGCGCTGAAAAACCGCCTGTCCGACGACAGTTCCGAACCGCTCGCCCGCGCCGTGCAACTGTTGCTCGGCTGCCAAGGCCGCGCCGTGGTCTCGGGCATCGGCAAGTCCGGCCACATCGGCCGCAAGATCGCGGCGACGCTGGCCTCCACCGGCACCCCTTCGCTGTTCATGCATCCGGCCGAAGCCGCCCACGGCGACCTCGGCATGGTCACGCCCAAGGATGTCCTCATCGCCATTTCCAACTCGGGCGAAACCGCCGAGCTGCTGGCCATCGTCCCCATCATCAAGCGCATGGGCACGGCGATCATCGCCATGACCGGCAACGATGCCTCCAGCCTGGCCGAGCTGGCCACCATCCACCTCAATGTGGGGGTGGACAAGGAGGCCTGCACCCTGAACCTGGCGCCGACCGCCAGCACCACCGCCACGCTGGCCATGGGCGACGCGCTGGCGGTATCGCTGCTGGATGCGCGCGGCTTCCTGGAAGAGGATTTCGCGCGCTCCCATCCGGGCGGCGCCCTCGGCCGCCGCCTGCTGACCCATGTGCGCGACGTCATGCGCAGCGGCGACGCCATCCCCGCGGTGCGGCCGGACGTCTCGCTGTCGGAGGCGCTGATGGAGATCACGCGCAAGGGCATCGCCATGACCGCCGTGGTCGACGAGCAATTCCACCCGATCGGCGTGTTCACCGACGGCGACCTGCGCCGCCTGCTGGAGCGCGGCCATGATTTCAGCAAGTTCTCCATCGCCGACGTCATGCATGCCGGCCCGCGCACCGTGAACCAGGACCAGCTGGCGGTGGACGCCGTGCAGCTGATGGAAGAGTTCCGCATCAACCAGTTGCTGGTGACCGATGCCCAAGGCGTGCTGACAGGCGCACTGCATATCCACGACCTGACCCGTGCCAAGGTGATCTGATGACGAGCGCCTTCGCCGACACCTTCGCCCCCGCCGTCCTCGCCAAGGCCGCCGCCACGCGGCTGATGATCTTCGACGTCGACGGCGTGCTGACCGATGGCGGCCTGTTCTACGGGGAAGACGGCGAATCGGTGAAACGCTTCAACGCGCTGGACGGCCACGGCATCAAGATGCTGCAGCAGTTCGGCGTGGCCGCGGCGATCATCACCGCGCGCCAGTCGCCCTTCGTGCAGCGCCGCGCCAGGGACCTGGGCATCGCCCACGTGTTCCAGGGCGCGCACGACAAGCGCCTGGCATTCCGCGACTTGCTGCAGCACACCGGCCTGCAGGCCGCCGACTGCGGCTACCTGGGTGACGACATCATCGACCTGCCGGTGCTGACCAAGGTCGGCTTCAAGGCTTGCGTGGCCAACGGCCATCGCGAAGTCAAAGCGCGCGCCGACTATGTGACCAGCGCCACCGGCGGCAACGGCGCCGTGCGCGAAATATGCGACCTGGTGCTGGCCGCGCAGGGCAACTACGAGGCGGCGCTGGCGCCGTACCTGGCATGAGCAACCACAGCGGCGAACGCGCGGCGCAACGCATCCGCCTGGGCGTGCTGCTGGTGGTGCTGATCGCGCTGGCGCTGGGCAGCTTCTGGATCCTGCAGACGCTGCGCACCAGCGGCGACCTGCAGCCGGCCGCGCGTCCCACCGGCAAACCCGACTACTACCTGGATAACTTCAGCTACGTGAAGCTGGGCCCGACCGGGCTGCCGCGCTACGACGTCTCCGGCACCAGGATGGTCCACTTCCCGAGCGACGACTCCTTCGAAATCACCAAGCCGGTGGTGCACAACCTGGACAAGGACAAGCCGCCGATGGAGCTGTACTCCGACACCGCGCGCGTCACCGACGACCAGACCAGGATCCACATGTACGGCAACGCCAACGCCATCCGCGGCGGCGCCAAGGGCGGCGACCCGATGCGCCTGGTCTCGGAATACCTGCTGCTGCTGCCGGACGACGAGATCGTCAAGACCGACAAAGCGGTTGCCATGACGATGGGAACCACCAGATTGAACGGCGTGGGGATGATCGCCAACAACGCCACGCAGGAACTGCAGTTGCTGGGCAGCGTGCGCGGCCATTACGAACCGGCGCCGAAGAAGCGCTGAACCGGCGACCGTTGAAAAATATCGCCAAGAATCGACCTGACAGGAATTTATGAAACGCTCACTCTTGCTGCCCTGCTTGCTGCTGATCGCCGCCTGCGGCGCGGCGCGCGCGGAAAAGGCCGACTCCACCAAGCCGACCAACATCGAGGCCGACCAGATGGTCTACGACGACGTGCGCCAGGTGAAGACCTTTACCGGCAACGTGGTGCTCACGCGCGGCACGCTGCTGATCAAGGCCGGCCGCGTGGTGCTGACCACCGACCAGTACGGCTATGAATATGCGGTGCTGTACGCGGCGCCGGGTACGCTGGCCAGCTTCCGCCAGAAGCGCGACGGCGGCCCCGACCTGTGGATCGAAGGCCAGGCCGAGCGCATCGAGTATTCCGAGCAGACCGAGATTTCCAAGCTGTTCAACCGCGCCCACATCCAGCGCATGGACGGCAAGCGCATCACCGACGAGGTCAACGGCGAGTTCATCTCCTACGACAGCCGCGCCGAATTCTATTCGGTCAACAATACCGCCTCGGGTGAAAGCAAGCCGGGCGCGGGCCGCATCACCGCGGTCATCCAGCCCAAGAACCCGCCTGCCCAGCCCGCGCCGCCGGCACAGCCGGCCCAACCCGGAAAGGCCCAATAAGATGGTGAGCTCGCTGGTAGTACGCGGACTGAAGAAAAGCTATGGCGCGCGCCAGGTGGTGCGCGACGTATCGATGGAAGTGCAAAGCGGCGAAGTGGTCGGCCTGCTCGGCCCCAACGGCGCGGGCAAGACGACCTCGTTCTATATGATCGTCGGTCTGGTGCCGGCCGATGGCGGCGCGATCGACCTGGACGGCTCGGCCATCTCCGGCCTGCCGATCCACAAGCGCGCCACGCTGGGCCTGTCCTACCTGCCGCAGGAAGCCTCGGTGTTCCGCAAGCTGACGGTGGAAGACAATATCCGCGCCGTGCTCGAGCTGCGCCAGGAAAACGGCAAGCCGCTCTCGCGCGACGAGATCGAAGGCCGCCTCAACAACCTGCTGCACGAACTGCAGATCGAGAAGCTGCGCGACAGCCAGGCGCTGTCGCTGTCGGGCGGCGAACGGCGCCGCGTCGAAATCGCGCGCGCGCTGGCGACCGATCCGCGCTTCGTGCTGCTGGACGAACCGTTCGCCGGCATCGACCCGATCGCCGTGATCGAGATCCAGCGCATCGTGCGCTTCCTCAAGGAGCGCGGCATCGGCGTGCTGATCACCGACCACAACGTGCGCGAGACGCTGGGCATCTGCGACCGCGCCTATATCATCAACCAGGGAACGGTGCTGGCCAGCGGCAGCCCGGACGACATCATCGCCAACGAATCGGTGCGGCGCGTCTACCTGGGCGAACATTTCCGCATGTAAGCACCCCGCCAGGCCAGGCCGCGCCGCCAACGCACAGGCGGCAAGCCGGGCATGCGGCTCCTGAAAACCAGATGAAACAGTCTCTCCAGCTACGCACATCGCAACACCTCGCATTGACGCCGCAACTGCAGCAGTCGATCAGGCTGCTGCAATTGTCCACGCTGGAGCTACACCAGGAGCTGGAACAGATCCTGTCCGACAATCCGCTGCTCGAACGGCTCGACGACGCGCTCGACAACTCGGTGCGCCTGCTGGCCGACGGTGCCCTCTCGGCCTCGCCTTCGAGCGGCGTGGCGGAAAGCCCCGCCGCCGGCGACAGCGGCAATGAAACGGCAGCCCCCGCCGGCGACGGCGAATCCAACCTCGAATACCAGGACAACGCGCCCGACAACAGCGTCAGCGGAGAGTCCGAGTGGAGCTTCGACGACGTCGCCCGCAGCGGCAAATCGTCCGACGACGAAGATGCCCGGCCGCAACTGGAAGCGCACCAGACCACGCTGCGCGAACACCTGCTGGAACAGATCCGCATCACCGCCCGCACGCCGCGCGACCGCGCGCTGCTGGAGCTGCTGGCCGATGCGCTGGATGACGACGGCTACCTGGACGAACCGCTGGAAGACATCCTGTCGTACCTGCCGCAGGAACTGGGTATCGACCTCGAAGAACTGTCGATCGCGCTCAAGCTGCTGCAGAGCCTGGATCCCGCCGGCGTCGGCGCGCGCAGCCCCGGCGAATGCCTGGCGCTGCAGATCCGCCGCCTGCCCAAGGTTCCGTTCGTCACGCGCCGGCTGGCGCTGAGGATCGTCGAGGACTGCCTGCCGCTGTTCGCCCAGCGCGACTTCAACAAGATCAAGAAGGCGCTCGACTGCGACGACGAAGACCTGCGCGAAGCCCAGGCCGTGATCCGCCAATGCCGCCCGCACCCGGGCGCCGAATTCGCGCGCGACGCCTCCGACTACGTGGTGCCGGACGTGATTGTCAAACAGGCAAAGAACGGCTGGCAGGTCATGCTCAACCATGACGTGATGCCCAGGCTGCGCGTGAACGCCATGTATGCGAGCGCCCTGAAGCAGTCCAAAGGCGATGTTTCGCTCACATCGCAGCTGCAAGAGGCGAAGTGGCTGATCAAAAACATGCGGCAGCGCTTCGATACGATTTTGCGAGTCGCGCAAGCTATTGTCGAACGTCAAAGAAACTTCTTTTCGCACGGCGCAGTTGCGATGCGCCCCCTTGTGCTGCGTGAAATTGCTGATACACTGGGTCTACACGAGAGCACTATTTCTCGTGTCACAACTCAAAAATACATGCTTACGCCGCACGGCATGTTCGAGTTGAAGTACTTCTTCGGCAGCCATGTCGCAACGGAAACCGGAGGCGAAGCATCCTCCACTGCGATCCGGGCGCTGATCAAACAATTGATAGGAGCTGAAAACCCGCAGACCCCATTATCCGATAGCAAGATTGCGGATATGCTGGCAGAACAAGGCATGGTGGTCGCGCGACGCACGGTCGCCAAGTACCGAGAAGTGCTGAAGATTCCTCCAGTCAATCTCCGCAAATCCCTCTGAGTTTGTTTTTCTGTTGTACTTTGCAGCCGTCGCTGTGTTCAGGCCAACCATCCGGTGCCATCTGACCACGAATGATGTGCCCTCAAGGCGTATTGGATGAGACGCACGAACCTCCAGTGACTTCACGATAGGAGTGTTGTATGAATCTGACCATTAGTGGACACCACCTCGAACTGACCCCCGCCCTGCGGGAATACGTGCAAAGCAAGCTGGTACGGATCAAGCGCCATTTCGACAACGTGATCGACATCAGCGTCATCCTGAGCGTAGACAAACTGACAGAAAAAGAAAAAAGGCAAAAGGCGGAAATCAACGTCCATATCAAAGGGAAGGATTTGCATGCGGAAAGCATCGCCCACGATCTCTACGCTGCCATCGATGCATTGATAGACAAGCTCGATCGCCAGGTCATCAAGCACAAGGATCGCCTGCAGGAGCACCATTCGATGGCCAAGCGCCTGCCGGATGACACCATCTCCGGAGCGGCTGCAAGTGCATAGCGGATAATCCGCCAACAAGGGGCCCTTTCCAGCGGCCCCTTCATCGAGGAAAGGGCGCGCAAGCGCCCTTTTTCATTGCCCTCCGGCATGGCGGCGCCGGCGGACATGACCAGCAGGCAACATTGCAAATCATTCAAATAATTTACGCGGCGCAATGGCCCGGGGCCCGGCTCCGTACGCCGCGTTTCCAACGCGGATTGCGGCTTTTTCATATAATGTCGGCAATCACCATTTTTTAAGGCATAGCCATGAGCGACGTCCAATCCTGGATCAAAGAAACCGTCACCCAAAATCCCGTCGTGCTGTTCATGAAGGGCACCGCGCAATTCCCGCAATGCGGCTTCTCCGGCAAGGCGATCCAATTGCTCAAGGCCAGCGGCGCCGAGAACATCGTGACCGTCAACGTGCTGGAAAGCCCGGACGTGCGCCAGGGCATCAAGGAGTACTCGAACTGGCCGACCATTCCCCAACTGTACGTGAAGGGCGAATTCATCGGCGGTTCGGACATCATGAGCGAAATGTACGCCTCGGGCGAGCTGCAGACCCTGCTCAAGGGCTGATTCCCTGCTCATGCCGCGCCAGCGCCTGATCATCGCCATCACCGGCGCCACGGGCGCCATCTATGGCGTGCGCCTGCTCGAACACCTGCGCGGCCATGCGCAGGTCGAGACGCACCTGCTGATTTCCGATGCCGGCGTGCTCAACCTCCACCAGGAACTCGACCTCAACCGCAAGGACGTCGAAGCGCTGGCCGACGTGGTCTACAACGTGCGCGATGTCGGCGCCTCCATCGCCAGCGGCTCCTTCGCCTCGGCCGGCATGGTGATCGCCCCCTGCTCGATGAAGACGCTGGCCTCGGTGGCGCACGGCCTGTCCGACAACCTGATCGCGCGCGCCGCCGACGTGGTGCTCAAGGAGCGCCGCCGCCTGGTCATGATGGTGCGCGAAACACCGTTCAACCTGGCCCACCTGCGCAACATGACGGCGGTGACCGAGATGGGCGGCGTGATCTTCCCGCCGCTGCCCGGCTTCTACCACCGTCCGGCATCGATGGAACAGATGGTCGACCACACGCTGGGACGGGTGCTCGACCTGTTCGGCATCGAGCACCAGCTCACGCCGGAATGGCAAGGGATGAAAGCCTCTTCAGCCGATTGAACGGAAACAAGCTTTCAAAACAAAACGCGCCGCAGGCAATCCTGCGGCGCGTTTTTCACATCCGGCGAACGACCGGCGATCAGCCGCGGCCGATATAAGGCATCTTGGTCGCCATCACGGTCATGAACTGCACGTTGGCGTCCAGCGGCAGGCTGTCCATGTAGAGGATGGCCTTGGCCACGTGCTCGGCGTCCATGGTGGGCTCGACCTTGACCGACATGTCGGCTTGCAGCGTGCCCTTCTTCATCAGCGTGGTCATGTCGGTGGCGGCGTTGCCGATATCGATCTGGCCGCAGGCGATGTCATAGGCGCGGCCGTCCAGCGAAGTGGCCTTGGTCAGGCCGGTGATGGCGTGCTTGGTGGCGGTGTAGGACGCCGAATACGGACGCGGCGCGTGCGCCGAGATCGAGCCGTTGTTGATGATGCGCCCGCCGCGCGGCGACTGGTCCTTCATGATCCGGAAGGCTTCCTGGGTGCACAGGAAGACGCCGGTCAGGTTGATGTCCACCGCCGACTTCCACTGCTCCACGCTCAGCTCTTCCAGCGACACCGGCGGCGCGAAGATGCCGGCATTGTTGAATACCATATCAAGGCGGCCGAAACGTTCCTTGGTCTTGGCGAACAGGTTCTTCACCGAAGCCGGATCGGTGACGTCGGCGGCCACCACCAGCGCATTGGCGCCATGCTCGCCGGCCAGCTTGACGGTCTCCTCCAGCGCATCCTGGCGGCGGCCGGCCAGGGCCACGCCATAGCCGTCGCGCAGCAGCGCCAGGGTGATCTGCCGGCCGATGCCGGAGCCCGCGCCGGTCACCAGCGCAATTCGTTTCGGTGCTGCCATGTTTGTCTGCTCCTTATTGAAAAAATGTGCGCGCGGCCGGATAAGCTTCCCAAAGAAAAAGCCACCTGCTGCGCACAGGCGGCTTTCACTATAGCAAATGCGGCATGCCGCTTCGATGAGAGATTTTCAATCGTCCACGGCCGGCTCACACGGTGGACGACAACGGCTTGCCGGTATCGATGCCGAGCGTGCGGGCGGCAGCTTCCAGCCTGGCGCGGTCGCCGCCGAACACTTCGGTCAGCGCGGTGTAGGCGATCCAGCGCGCATCGATCTCGAAGAAGTCGCGCAGGTTGACGCGGGTATCGCTGCGGCCGAAGCCGTCGGTGCCCAGCGTGACATAGGTCGCCGGCACGAAAGCGCGGATGCTTTCCTGCAGCGTGCGGATGTAGTCGCTCACCGCGATCACCGGCGCCGCGCTGCCCTGCAACTGCTGCGTCACGTAAGGCTGCGCATCGCCGCCCGACAAGCGGCGCTCGCGCTGCGCGGCCACGCCGTCGCGCGCCAGTTCGGTGAAGCTGGTGACGCTCCACACCTCGGCTTCGACCTGCCAATGCTTGGCGAGCAGCTCGGCGGCGGCCAGCGCTTCCTTCAGGATCGGCCCCGATGCCAGCAGGCGGGCCTGCGCCTTCTCCTTCCTGCCCAGGCAATACATGCCGCGCAGGATGCCTTGCTCGACGCCGGCAGGCATGCTCGGCTGCGCCTCGTTTTCATTGGTCACGGTGACGTAGTAGAACACGTCGTCGTTACGTTCCAGCATGCGGCGCATGCCGTCATCGATGATCACCGCCAGTTCGTACGCATAGGCCGGATCGTAAGACACGCAGTTCGGAATCGACGCCGCCACCACGTGGCTGCTGCCGTCCTGGTGCTGCAGGCCTTCGCCGCCCAGCGTGGTGCGCCCCGAAGTGGCGCCGATCAGGAAGCCGCGCGCACGCTGGTCAGCCGCGGCCCAGATCAGGTCGCCGATGCGCTGGAAGCCGAACATCGAGTAATAAATGTAGAACGGCAGCATCGGCGTGCCGTGCACCGAGTAGGCGGTGGCCGCCGCCGTCCACGAGGAGATCGCGCCGGCTTCGGTAATGCCCTCTTCCAGGATCTGGCCGTCCTTGGCTTCGCGGTAATAGAGGATGGAGCCGATGTCTTCCGGCTCGTACAGCTGCCCCTGCGAGGAATAGATGCCGACCTGGCGGAACAGGTTGGCCATGCCGAAGGTGCGCGCCTCGTCGGCCACGATGGGCACCACGTACTGGCCGAACTCCTTGTCCTTGAGCAGGTTGCCGAGCTGGCGCACCAGCGCCATGGTCGAGGACATTTCCTTGCCGTCGGCTTCCAGCGCGAACTTGCTGTGCGATTCCAGCGCCGGCACCTGGCGCTTGGCGTCGCCGGCCTTGCGGCGCGGCATGTAGCCGCCCAGCGCCGCGCGGCGCGCGTGCAGGTGCTTCATCTCGGCGCTGTCGTCGGCCGGCTTGTAGAAAGCCAGCGAACGGCATTGCTCATCCGACAGCGGCAGCTTGAAGCGGTCGCGGAACTGCAGCAGGCTGTCTTCGTCGAGCTTCTTCTGCTGGTGGGTGGTCATCTTGCCTTCGCCCGCCGCACCCATGCCGTAGCCCTTCTTGGTCTGCGCCAGGATCACGGTCGGCTGGCCGCGATGCTCGGCCGCGGCCTGGTAGGCCGAGAAGATCTTCTTCATGTCGTGCCCGCCGCGGCGCAGGCGGTTGATTTCCTCATCGGTCAGGCGTGCGCCGATGGCACGGGTAGCCGGCGTCTGGCCGAAGAAGTGTTCGCGGTTGAAGGCGCCGTCGTTGGCGGCGAAGGTCTGCAACTGGCCATCCACGGTGCGGTTGAGCGCGTCGACCAGTTCGCCGTCGGTATCGCGCGCGAACAGACCGTCCCAGTCCGAGCCCCACAGCAGCTTGATCACGTTCCAGCCGGCGCCGGCGAACAGGGTTTCCAGCTCATCGACGATATGGCCGTTGCCGCGCACCGGGCCGTCCAGCCGCTGCAGGTTGCAGTTGACCACGAAGATCAGGTTGTCCAGCTTCTCGCGCGAGGCCAGCGAGAGCGCGGCCAGCGATTCCGGCTCGTCCATCTCGCCGTCGCCGAACACGCCCCAGACCTTGCGGTTCTGGTCCTGCAGCAGGCCGCGGTGCTCCATGTAGCGCAGGAAGCGCGCCTGGTAGATCGCATTGATCGGGCCGATGCCCATCGAACCGGTGGGGAACTGCCAGAAGTTCGGCATCAGCCAGGGGTGCGGATAGGATGACAAACCCTGCTTGCCGGCGCGCTTGGCCTCGATCTCGCGGCGGTAGTAGCCGAGGTCTTCCTCAGACAGCGCGCCTTCCAGGAAAGCGCGGGCATAGATGCCCGGCGCCGAATGCGGCTGGAAGTACACGATGTCGCCGGCGAACTGGTCGTCGCGCGCGCGGAAGAAATGGTTGAAGCCGACTTCGAACAGGTCGGCGGCCGAGGCGAAGCTGGCGATATGGCCGCCCAGTTCGCCGTAGGAACGGTTGGCGCGCACCACCATGGCCAGCGCGTTCCAGCGCATGATGCTGGCGATGCGCTCCTCGATAGCCTGCGCGTCGGAGCCGCCGGGGAACGGCGGCTCCTGCTCGGGACGGATGGTGTTGATGTAGGGGGTATTGCGCGCATCGCGCCAATTGACGCCCTGCTGCTGGGCCGCCGCCGACAACCGGGACAACAGGAAGCGCGCCCGCTCCGGACCGGCTTCAGCCAGCACGCTTTGCAGCGCCTCCAGCCATTCCTGGGTTTCCTGGGCATCGATATCAATATCGCGGGCAATACCATTGGCTGACGACATATCCACTTCCTGATCTCCTGTTGTTGCAATGCGCTCCCATCATGGGCAGGCGCTACACAAATCTATGCAAAGAGACAAAAAGCCGGTAAAACACAGGCCGCGCCTTCGGTCTCCTCATGCTGGACGCTTTCAACTGCAGCGTTTTTATTGGTAATTGGTCTACGATACGCCTGATGCACCGGCATGAGTCACCAAAAATAGGAAGTTGTCATACAATATTCAGCATCACATGCTGAAAAATTGAAACTTACAGAATTAAATTTCAATAATGGAACTAGATACCACCGATTTGCGGATCCTGAACATCCTCCAGGAGAACAGCTCGATCAGCAATCTGGAACTCGCCAGCCGCATCAACCTTTCCCCGTCGCCGACCCTGGCGCGCGTCAAGCGCCTTGAAACGGAGGGCATCATCTCGCGCTACGTGGCGCTGGCCGATCCGCACCTGCTGGGACTGAAGGTCAACGTGTTCGTCAAGGTGATCCTGGAGCGCCAGGGCGCCGAGGCGCTGGCCCAGTTCGAAACCGCGGTGAGCGCGTTCGATGAGGTCATGGAGGTGTACCTGATGACCGGCGACGAGGATTACTTGCTGCGCATCGTCGTGCCCGACCTGCTGACGCTGGAGCACTTCATCGTCGACCACCTGACCAAGATCCCCGGCATCAAGAACATCCGCTCCAGCTTCGCGCTCAAGCAGATCAAGTACAAGACAGCGCTGCCCACGCCCAAGATCAAGCCCCGGCGCTGAACGGCGCGCACCCGCCCATGAAGCCCGATCAGCAAGAAACAGCCGAGACCGGGCGCCGGGAAAGCGTCTTCGGCCTCTTCCTCATTTTCCTGCGCCTTGGCCTGACTTCCTTCGGCGGCCCGATTGCCCACCTGGGCTACTTCCGCGCCGAATTCGTCAGCAAGCGGCGCTTCCTCTCCGAACGCAGCTACGCCGACCTGGTGGCGCTGTGCCAGTTCCTCCCCGGCCCCGCCAGCAGCCAGGTGGGCATCGCCATCGGCCTGCTGCGGCACGGCTATCCCGGCGCCTTGGCCTCCTGGGCAGGCTTTACCCTGCCTTCGGCCATCGCCCTGATCTGCTTTGCCCTGGGCCTTTCCCACTTCGGCACGGCCATTCCTCCGGAAGCCCTGCACGGCCTGAAGGTCGTTGCCGTGGCGGTGGTGGCGCAAGCGGTGTGGGGCATGGCGCGCAACCTGTGCGCCGATGCCGCCCGCGTTTCCATCATGGCGGTGGCGGCCTGCGCGGCCCTGCTCCTGCCCGGGACCTTCGGCCAGCTGGCGGTGATCGCCGCCGCCGGGCTTACCGGGCTGCTGGCGTTCAAGCCAACCGCCCCCCTTGCCGATGAAGCCCTGCCGCTGCGCGCAAGCCGCCGCACGGGCATATTGCTGTTGCTGCTCTTCGCCGGCCTGATTCTCTGCTTGCCGCTGTTGGCCGCGGCATACCCGCACGGGGCCATTGCCGACATCAATGCATTTTTCCGGGTCGGCTCGCTGGTCTTCGGCGGCGGCCATGTCGTCCTGCCCTTGCTCCAATCGGAAGTGGTGCCGACAGGCCTGGTCGACAACGATACCTTCCTGGCCGGCTACGGCGCCGCCCAAGCCGTCCCCGGCCCCTTGTTCACCTTCGCCGCCTTTCTGGGCGCCTCCATGCATACCGCGCCATCCGGCTGGTCCGGCGGCCTGATTTGCCTGCTGGCGATATTCGCGCCGTCATTCCTGCTGGTGGGCGGCGCCATCCCATTCTGGGACAGCCTGCGCAGAAACGCCCGGATGCAAGCCGCGCTTGCCGGCGTCAACGCCGGCGTGGTCGGCCTGCTGCTGGCGGCGTTATACCAGCCGGTATGGACGAGCGCGATCCGCCAGCCGATGGATTTCGCCATGGCGATCGTGGCGCAGGTCGCCTTGATGTTCTGGAAATTGCCGCCCTGGATGGTCGTGCTTCTGCTTGGAGCGGCAGGTGGAGTGGCCGGCGTCATCGGCAAAGGCTGAGAACCTGCATGCCCGTCAGGGGAAATCATCCCGGTTGCGCTTTATGGCTGTCTCAATGCGTTATTGCAGTTCTTCCAGTGGCGATCCACGCAAGGGCCTCCGCTTCCGTGAGCGGCGCCGCGAAAAGATAGCCCTGGACGAACGATGCTCCCAGCTCCTTCAGCACGGCCAGCTCCCTCTCGGTTTCAACGCCTTCGACGACGCAAGCCAGATCCATATCCCGGCTCAAGGCGAGCAGCGACTTGACGATCTTATAGCTGACCGGGTTGTCGTGGATTTCGGTGACAAAGCTCTTGTCTATCTTGATTCGCGTCAATGGAAGCGCATGCAACTGGCTGAGGCTTGAATAACCCGTTCCAAAATCGTCCAGCGTCACGCCGCATCCCAGCTGGCGCAGCGACCGGATCGCATGCTCGGTCTTTTTCAGGTCGTAGAGGGTGGCCGTTTCCGTAATTTCAAAATCCACCCGGTGCGGGGGAAAATCGGTTTCGTGAATGGTTTTGATGATCCTGTCCAAACCATCCGTGTCATTGAGATCGTTGGCCGACAAGTTGAAGGAGAGGTTGATATCGGCCGGCCACCCGCTTGCCACCCTCAGCGCCTTCGCAAATAAGATTTCGCTAAGTTGGCCGATGATGCCCATCCGCTCTGCGGCAGGAATGAATTCCGCCGGCGATATCGGCCCCATCATGGGGCTCTTCCAGCGGGCCAGGGCTTCGAAAGCGACCGTCGACGAATTGTCGATGCTGACGACTGGCTGGAAACAGACGGATAGCTCGCTCTCGAAATCCGCCAATCGCAAGGCCTGCTCGATGTTCGCGTTCCTTTGGATCTGCTCTTTGTCCGCGCTGGAAAACAACGTGACGGTACCCCGGTTGTTGCGCTTTCCATGATAGAGCGCATAGTCCGCATGTTCATAGAGGGTATAAGCGTCCGCGGCCATGTCTGGAAATGTCGCCACGCCAAGGGATGCCGCCACCTTCACTATCGTGTTATAGAGCACGAACGGCGGACGCAGCGCCAGGCACACCTGGTCGCCAAATGCCCGTATTTCCTGGTCGCTCATGTTGCGATTGATGATCAGGGCGAATTCATCGCCGCCCAATCGGGCCAGGTGCGTATTTTCGTCGCAGATATTGAGCAGCCTTTTCCCCACTGCCGATAACAGCCGGTCCCCATGCGCGTGGCCATAGAGATCGTTGATCGATTTGAATCCGTCAATGTCCATGATCGCGACGGAAAAGCGGGTGCCGCGCGTCCTGGCGTCATCGCAGACCGCGTCAAGCATTGCAAAGAATTTTCTCCGGTTCGGAATCTGGGTGAGCGCGTCCAGGTTGGCGAGCTGGGAATTCTCGTTGCTGAGCGCCGCTGTTTTCACCTGCGCCTCGATAAGAAGGGTGAAGTCGCGATAGTGGCTTGCAACGATCACCAGCATTGCCGCCGTCACCAACACAACGTTGAGCGCCGCGGCGATGAAGGTCGGAATGTCCGAAGAGAGGAAAAAGACCGTGAAGATGCTGTTGACGATCAAGGCGCAGGTCAATGCCGCCGAGCGGAGGTACATCAGGCAAAAGATGCAGCTGATGACGGTAATTCCCATGTAGAAAGCCACATGGGCTTGCGCATACTCATCGCCATACGGAAAGAGCAGGATCGACCATATCGAGAAGCTCAGCGCGATCGGCATGACCAGCCGGTTGGTCCTCCTCAATGCTCTCCAGGCCTGCTCGGCGTCCGGGTCTATGTTCTTGCTTTTGAGCCACACCGCAAAGCGGATGGCACAAAACAAAGTCAGCGCGCTTGGGTAATAGATGGAAAGCCAGTGGGGAGCGGAATGAATGTGCGTCAGCGCGAGCGCCCAGCTATTCACTATCAAGATCATGTACATCATCGGTATCTTGCTAGCGAACGCTTTGTACTGCGCCTTCAATAATTCAGGCTTGTCCCGTTCGATCGCCCAGAACCGGAGCAGTCTTTTGGATATCGCGGAAACCTCCATCCCCTCCCCCCGGTTTTTTGAATTCCTGACTATCGTACAAGATGCAGAAAAACCATGGTGGGAATTGATGCTTCCTTATATCGCGGGAGGCTCTCCGGTAAAGGCGCAAGCGATCACAATCAAAGACTTACGTTGAATCCCGCTTCGTAATTGCTTCGTTTCAACACCTCGCCCCCTTATTGGGCGTTGTTTTCCACGCATGTCATGCAAATGCCTCAGGCCAGCAGATCGCAAGAACATTCCCTGGATCACTGACTGCATGACTGGAAACCGTGCGGCTCCGGTTATTCCCGCCGCCAAAGAGGCGCGGCTTCCCGATACGGGTATAAAAAAACAGCCCACATTACTGCGGACTGTTTTCTTCGAACATGATGCTGGCGATGAGAGATTTACTTTTTCCTCTGGATCGCCGACAGCTGCTCTTTCGGAATCGCTGCATAATCCGCCGGGTTCGGCGAATTCGTTACCTTGGCGATGGCGGCTTGATATGGGTCGTGCCGCTGTTGATGGCCAGGCGTTTCCCGCGCAAATCTGCCAAGGTCTGGATCCCGCAGGCTTTCCTGGACTACAGGGGATACACATTCCGCAACCTATACTTAGAACGCGCCTACGTAGTTCTCCGCCAGCGCAGTCGACAATGCCCGCGAATTGACCACGTTCTCCAGCTCGGCGCGCTGGAGTTGCTGCTGGAACGGCGAAGCATCCGCGAACGTGTGCAGCATGCTGGTCATCCACCACGAGAAATACTCGGCGCGCCAAACGCGTTTCAAGGCATTTTCCGTGTACGCCGCCAACTGCTCGCCGCTCGATTTGCGATAGAACGCCTCGATCGCCTGGGACAGCAGCTTGACGTCGCCCACTGCCAGGTTCATGCCCTTGGCGCCGGTAGGCGGCACGATGTGCGCCGCATCGCCGGCCAGGAACAGGCGGCCGTGCTGCATCGGCGTCGAGACGAAGCTGCGCATGCCGATGATGCCTTTCTGGAAGATCCTGCCTTCCTTCACGCGCCAGCCGTCGCTGTTTTCCAGCCGGGTATGCAGCTCGTTCCAGATGCGGTCGTCCGACCAGTTGTCGACGCTGTCCTTGGGGTCGCACTGGAAGTACAAGCGCTGCACCGTCAGCGAGCGCGTGCTGACCAGGGCAAAACCGCGTTCATGTTGCGCATAGATCAGTTCATCGGAAGACGGTGCTGATTCCACCAAGATACCGAACCAGCCGAACGGATAGATGCGCTGGTAGTCCTGGCGCACCGATTCCGGAACGGCCGGGCGCGAGACGCCGTGGAAGCCGTCGCAGCCGGCCACGAAATCGGCCTGCAGCGTACGCTTTTCTCCGGCATGCATGAAGCTCACCGATGGATTTTCGGTATCGATGCCCTGCGGCTGCACCTCGCTCACGCCGAACAGAATGCTGCCCTGCGCCGCCAGACGCGCCGCCACAAGGTCCTTGATCACCTCATGCTGGGCATAGACGGTAATGGCCTTGCCGGTCAGCTCGGTCAAGTCGATGCGATGGCGGCGGCCGCCGAAGGAGAGTTCGATGCCGTGGTGCAACGCGCCTTCCTTTTTCATCCGTTCGCCCACGCCGGCCTCGGTGAGGATATCCATCGTGCCCTGCTCCAGCACGCCGGCGCGGATGGTGGCTTCGATCTCTTCGCGGCTGCGGCTTTCCAGCACGACCGATTCGATGCCTTTCAGGTGCAACAGGTGGGAAAGCAAAAGGCCGGCCGGGCCGGCGCCGATGATGGCTACTTGGGTACGCATTGCGTGGTCTCCATGTTGGTTTGATCGTTCTTGGTATGGATGCATGGTAGACGCGGCGCCCCAAATAAAAAATGGATGATCCCGCCAAATACTTGTACTATTTTTACATCCATAAAAAACACAAGACCGCTTCGACGGAGACGACATGCCAACGGCAAGAAGCAAACCCAAGACCCGCGACGTACCGCAATTTTCGCTCTATGGCGAGGCTTCCCGTCCCGACAACGCGGAGCCGGTGCACATCGAATTGATCGAGACGCGCAGCCGCGTACACGACTGGCATATTTCACCGCATACGCACGCCGGCCTTTTTCAGGTACTTTTTTTAATGTCCGGCCATGTCAATGCGCTGATGGAAGACCAGCTCTGGGAGCACGACGGACCGGTGGTGATCACCATCCATCCGTCGGTGGTGCACGGCTTCGATTTCTCGGAAGAGGCGGTCGGCTTCGTGCTGACGGTAGATCCGCACATCGTGTTTTCGCTGGGCGGGGACAATGCCCACAGCGATATCTTTTCCCCATTGTTCCTGCGGCCGATGGCGATCGACCTGGCGCGCGTGCCGGAGTTGCGCGAACGTATGGAAACCGTGCTGCGGCTGCTGATCGCAGAGTCGGCATCGCCCCGCGCCGGGCACACGCTGATGCTGGAATGGCTGGCGCGCAGCGTGATGCTGCTGCTGGTGCGGCTGGAAGCGGACCACCGCTCGGCCGAATTGTCGGGACGCGGCGAATTCGAACTGTTCAGCCGTTTTCGCGCACTGGTGGAGGAACACTTCAAGGAACAATGGCAGGTCGGCGTCTATGCCGACAAGCTGCGCGTCACGCCCAGCCGCCTCAACCGCCTGTGCCTGAAACTGGCCGGCCAATCGGCCTTCGACTTCGCCCAGCAGCGGCTGATCCTGGAAGCCTGCCGCAAGCTGACTTATGTGCCGTCGGGCGTATCGACCATCGCCTATGAACTGGGCTTCCAGGATCCGGCCTACTTCAGCCGCCTGTTCAAGCGCCACATGGGCGTCACGCCCAAGCAATACCGGCGCACCAACGTGCTCGACGAAGCAGCGGCCGCGCCATGAACGATCGGGACGGTCTTATGGCTTGCCCTGCGCCAGCTTGACCGCCGCCCGCAGCGCCAGCAAGTAACTCTCCCCGCCAAACCCGGAAATCTGTCCACGGACGATATCGGCAAATACCGAGACATGGCGGAAGGCTTCGCGCGCATGCACATGCGACATGTGCAACTCCACGATCGGCACCGACAGGATCGCCAGCGCATCGCGGATGCCGTAGCTGTAGTGCGTCCAGGCGCCGGCGTTGATCAGCACCGCATCGATCTCCTCGCCGTGGGCGGCATGGATCCGCTCGCACATGGCGCCTTCGTGATTGGTCTGGAAGCACTCGACTTGCGCCCCCAGTTCGGCGCCGAGCGCCTGCAACTGCTCATTGATCTGGGCCAGCGTCAACGTACCGTACTGGGCCGGATCGCGTTTGCCGAACATGTTCAGGTTGATGCCATGCAGCACTAAGATTTTCATATTGAATATTGAATCCTGAAGCAAAAAGCATAAGCGCCGCCGGCAAGCCATCTGCCGGCAGCGCAATCGGGGTTGAGCCGGTGCGATTTAGAAGCGATGCAGAATGCCCATCTGCAAACCGATCAGCGTCCTGCCGTTGACGTCATCGCCGCTCAGGTTCGCCGTCGGGCCGGCCGAACCGCTGAAGCGATAGCCCGCTCCGCTGTCGTTCTTCATGTAGTTGGCAAAGCCGTACAAGGTGGTGCGCTTGGACAGGTCGTAATACGCGCCAACGTTGCCGCCCTTGGCGCCGGCATTGCTGCCGCTGGTGTCCCTGATCACGCCATACAAGGTGCCCACGCGCAGGTTGGCGCTGATGCGGTAGTCCGCCGAGAGCTGATAGATGTTGAAGTAGCGCAGGGCGTTGGCATCGGTACCGTTGAAGACGTTGCCGGTGGCGGCCGTGTTGCTCAGGATCGCCGCCGCCGTCAGCCCGCTGCTGTTGGCGGTGATGTTGTTGCTGCGCACATAGGCCAGATAGATCTTGCCGTGCCCGTAGTCGTAGTCGGCGTACAGGTTGTGGTACTTGATCTTCTCGCTCACCGCGCCGCTCGGCGCCGGGCTGGCCATCAGGCCCGCATAGCCGGCCCGGTACGGGCCGTTGGTGTAGTCCAGCGCCAGCTGGTAGACCGCGCTTTGCGAAATGCCGCCGCCGGGCTGCTCGCCCAACGCCAGGTGCGCCGCGCCCTGGAAACCGGCTACGCGCTTGGTCTTGAAGGAGATGTCGTTGTCATAGCGCGAGGGCACGCCGAAGGTGTTGACGATCGAACCGAAGGTGGTGCGTTCGGTGTAATCGATGGCGCCGCCGATTTGCTGGATTTCGGTATTCTGGCGGCCGATGCGGACTTCGCCGTAAGGCGTGCTCAGGCCGACCCAGGCCTGGCGGTCGAACAGGCGGGTGGAATCCCCCAGCGCGCCGGTGTTGGCGCCGAAACCTTGCTCCAGGGTAAACGTGGTCTGGTAGCCGCCGCCCAGATCTTCAGCGCCACGGAAGCCAAGGCGGCTGCGCAGGATCGCGCCGTCGTTCACGCCGATTACGCTCTTGCCGCTGTTGCTGTGGATATAGCCCAGGTATTGGTCCACCGTACCGTAGATGGTCACGTTGGTATTGGATTGCGCATATGCGCCGACCGAACATCCGGCCAGCGCCAGCATGGTGATGACTTTTTTCTTCATGTGTTGCCTCCTCGTTTATAGATTTATTTATCAGTGATCAGTGAATAACGCTGATCAGTATTTGATTTTCGCGACCGCGCGCAGCTGCTCGGGAGATGCCGTGCCGAAACCGAAAAACTCCAGATAGGCCGGAATCATTTCGAACAGCATGTCGGTGCCGACCTGGATGCGGCAGCCCTTGGCCTGCGCCGCGGCCAGCAATGGCGTGATTTCCTGCTTCATGACGACATCGCCGACAAAGGTCTGCGGCGCAATGCGGCTGACATCGAACGGCAGCGGATCGCCGTCCTGCATGCCCAGGGGGGTGGCGTTGACGACCAGGTCGTAGCCGGCTGGATCATTCGATCCGATACGCACCTGCAGCTTGGGATAGTGTTCTTGCAGGCGCCCGGCCAATGCCTGCGCCGATGCCGCATTGGTATCGAACAGCTGCATCTCGCCGACGCCGGCTGCCGCCAGCGACGCCGCAATCGCCGAACCCACGCCGCCGCTGCCGGAAACCAGCACGCGCGTGCCATCCAGTTGCAAGCCCTTGCGCTGCACGCCGCGCACGAAGCCGGCGCCGTCGAACTGGTCGCCCAGCAGGGTGCCGTCGGGGCGCAGCAAGATGGCGTTGCAGGCGCCGGCGATGCGGCCGGCCGGCGAGACCTCGTCGACCAGGCCGACGGTAGTGACCTTGTGCGGCATGGTCACCAGGGCACCGCGGATGTTGCTCATCTTGAACAGCGATGCCAGCGTGGATGTGTAGTTCTCCGGCTTGACCCCCATGGGCACCACCACGGCATTGATGCCTTGTTGCTCGAACCAGGGGTTGTAAATCATCGGCGCCTTGAAGCTTTCGGTCGGAAAGCCCAGGTGGGCGATGAGCAGGGTTTTACCGTCGATCATATGCAGTCCAGTTCAGTTTCGATGTGTATCAGTCGATTTCGACACGCTTGACCTCGCCCACCACGAACACGTAGGAGATCACGCCCAGCAAGGCGGCGGCGGCGATGTAGGCCAGCGCGTAGAAGAACGAACCGGTGGCGCTGATGATGAAGCCGATCACCAGCGGCGTGACGATGCCGGCCAGGTTGGAGCAGGTATTGAAGATGCCGCCGGTCAGGCCCATCAGGTTCTTCGGTGCGACGTCGGAAATCAGCGTCCAGCCCAGGCCGACCATGCCCTGGCCGAAGAAGGCGAACGACAGGATGGCGATCACGACCGCATCGCTGCTGGCGTAGTTGGCGCCGATGATGGTCGAAGCCGCCAGCAGGCCGAAGATGATCGGCGCCTTGCGCGCGAGGCTGGCAGATCCGGTGCGCTTGAGCAGCCAATCCGAGATCCAGCCGCCGAACATGACGCCTACTGCCGCCGCCAGGAAGGGCATGATGGAGAAGAAACCGACCTTGAGCCAGCCCATGTGGCGTTCCGTCGCCAGATAGGTCGGGAACCAGGTGAGGAAGAAGACCAGCGTGGTGTTGCCGGCGAACTGGCCGATGGCGGCGCCCCAGATCTGGCGCACGCTCATCAGCTTGCCGACATTGCTCCAGGAGAACGGGGTGGCTTTCTCGCTGCGCTTTTCCAGGCCGCCGCCGGCGGCGATATAGTCCAGCTCGGCCTGGTTGACACTCTTGGATTGGTCCGGTTCGCGGTACATCATCCACCAGACGATGCCGAAGCCGATGCCGACCAGCCCGACCACGACAAACAAGGTGCGCCAGCCGAAGTTGCCCATGAGCCAGAAAAGGGCCGGGGCAAAGCAGGCCAGGCCCAGGTATTCGCCCACCGTATAGATGCCGGTGGCGCGGGCGCGCTCGTGCTGCGGGAACCAGGTGCTGACCACGCGGCTGTTGGTCGGGAAGCAAGGCGCCTCGCTCACGCCCAGGCAGAAGCGGAACAGCAGCAAGGATTTGACGCCGACCGCCAGCCCCTGCAACAGCGTAAACAGCGACCAGAATGTCAGCGCCAGGAAATAGGTCAGCTTGCTGCCGAAGCGGTCGAGGAACACGCCGCCCGGAATCTGCGCGACCGCATACGTCCAGGAAAACGCGGAAAACACCAGCCCCATGATCGCGGCATCGATGCCCAATTCCTTGGTCATGACCGGCGCCGCGATGCCCAGCACGGTGCGGTCCAGGTAGTTGATCAAGGTACCGATGGCCAGCAAGGCCAGGATGACGAAACGCACGCGGGTACGCTTGGTGGATTTTGCAGCGCCGAATGCGCCTGCAGCAGATTGGCTCATTGTCAGTCTCCTGAATGATTGTTTTTGAATTCTTGGTTTTTATTTTTATGTGTTGTTGGCAAGCCTAACGACAAGCATGTGCGAATGCCATCGGCAAATTCTTAAAAACGTTCGATAATCGCTCGTTTCAAGCGATTATCGACCAATAGCCCATCGATTGCCAAATCCGCCCCAAGGCCATCGCATGTCGGAACAGGAGAAGAGACGATGCCGGCAAGCGGCACAGGAGGGAGGCCAACGGGAACATCCGGCAAAAACGCAAAAAGGCGACCATGACAGCCGCCATGGTCGCCTTTTACGCTGTGAAACCGCTTATTGAATACCGGCCAGGCTCGTGCGCCGCTCACGCACATTCAGGCTGCGCCGCAGCACCTGGTCCGTCACCCACTTGGCGCTGCGATAGGCGCGCTGGGCGACGATTTCCGGCGGCAGTTGCAGGTAGTCGTCGTTGAACACCTCGAAACTGTAGTCGCCCCGGTAACCGGCGCGGTCCAGGCGGTTGAGCATTTCCGACAGCTCCGCCGAATGGGTGCCTTCGCCGGGAAAAACGCGCAAGTGGCGCGCGGTCTCAAGGCGCTCCTCCGGACTGCGGATCTCGCGCCACATATAGTCGGACAACTGCACCATGGCGATCTTTTCGCTGGGAATATCGTCCAGGTTATCCAGGTCGCCGTTGTTGGCGAAGATATGGAAAGAATCGAGCACCACGCCCAGGTTGGCATGGTCGGCAAGCGCCACGGCTTCCCAGGATTGCGGGTACTGGTTGATGTGACGCCCCCAGGACAAGGCTTCAAACCCGACCTTCACGCCCAGCGGAACGGCCAGGGTCGCCAGCTTGGCCAGGTGCCTGGCCACCAGGTTGATGTCGTCGCTGGCATGGCTGGAGGTGGTCGAGCACACCATCAGCAAAGGCGCTCCGACCGCCTTGCACAGCAGCAGCAGGTTCTTGGCGATGTCCAGCTTGTATTCGTGCAAGGGGCCGCTGAGCGCTTCGAAGTCGCGCATCACCTGGATGCCGGTAACCCGCACCCCGCTGTCCTTGACCACCTTGACCGCGGCCTCCAGGCCGCCCGGGTATCCGGCCAGGTCCTTGGCCCACAGCATGATCTGCGAGAAACCCACCGACTTCGACGCAGCCAACTTGGACTCCAGCGTCCCGGCCAGGCTGATCGTGTCCATTCCGAAATTGCCGAGGTTCACCGTGCGCCCTCCTTGGCATTGCTGATGACCAGTTCGAAGCTGATGCCGCCTTTGTACAGCTGCGTCAGCGCGCCTTTCTCGCTGACCACGATAGGTTCGCGGTCGACGAACACGATGCCGCGGGCCGACAAGGCTTTCACCGCCGCCAGCACATCCGGCGTACCCAGGCCCACGCGCACCAGCTGCTCACTCCAGCTCGGCACCACCGCATCGTCAGGCGGTTCGACCAGTTGCAGGTAGAACGTCTTGCAGGGGCTTTCCAGTATCGTGCCCTTTTGCATGACGCCGAAATAGCGGCCTTCCGGCAACGGACGGAACTCCATCAGTTGCTGGTAGAAATCGATCCATTCCGGCAGGCGCCCGGCGCCGATGGTTTGCACCACGCCAAAGAAGTGCATGCCGGCGATGGCATCGGGATGCTGTGGCGCATTGGCGATGGGCTTGAAGTCAACGTCGTAGATGGAGAAGTCATCACAGCGGTCGACGAAGTAGATGATCGACTCGCCCGCGCCATGCACGCCGGGAATGTTCAGCTCCATCACGCCGGCGCGGGTCTGGATCGCCCATGCGCCCTGGTCGATCGCGTGGCGGTAGGCCGCATCCGCATCGCGCACGCGCAAGGCGATGGCGCTGACCACGGTGGACTGGGCATCCCGGCTGGAATGCGACAAGGCGCCGGGGTCGGCATTGACGATCACGTTCATCGGCCCTTGCCGGTACAGCGTCACTTCGCGGGAACGGTGGCGCGAAGTGGCGACAAAGCCCATCTGCTCCAGCAGGCTGCCCAGCGCCAGGGGCTCGGAGGTCGCGTATTCGATGAACTCGATGCCCGAAATGCCCAAGGGATTTTTCGGTTCCGGATTTTTTTCCTGGTTAAGCATGACAGCCGTTCCTTAGTTGGTGAAATATCAGGTAGTCGATTCGACGGATTTGCGCGCCGCGTAGCTGTCGCCATGGCTTTGACCGGCGCCGCTGCCCATCTTCATGCGCGCGGCCACCACCACCGACAGCAGGCAGCCGCCGGCCAGATAGGCCGCTACAGCATGCCACGAGCCCGAGGCGTCCAGCAAGAAGGTCGCGATGAACGGCGTGAAGCCGCCGCACACCACGCTGGCGAACTGGTAACCGACGCCGGCGCCGCTGTAGCGGTATTCCGCGCCGAAGAATTCGGTGAACAAAGGCTGCTGCACGCTGACGATCATGTCGTGCGCGATATTGGCCAGCAGCACCGAGAACACCACGATCCACAGTACCGAGCGCGCCTCCATGGCCATGAAGAACGGGATGGAAGACGCCAGGCCGATCACGGCGCCGATCAGATAGATCTTCTTTTGCCCGACGCGGTCGGCGGCATAGGCGAACAAGGGAATGGTGACGCAGCTGACCACCCCCACCAGCAGGCTGATGTTGAGGAAGAACTCGCGCGGCATGCCGAGGTTCCTGGTCGAATACGAAAGCGCGAAGGCCGTCACGATATACATCGTAAACATCTCGGCCATGCGCATCGCCACGATCAGCAGGAAGCTCCTGGGGTTCTTGCGCAGCGCGGTCAGGACCGGGAAGCGCTCCTTCTTTTCCTTGACCGCCATCACCTTGCTGACGAACTCTTCCGACTCTTCCATGGTGGTGCGGATCCACAGCGCGATCAGCACCAGCGCCACGCTCACCAGGAAGGGAATGCGCCAGCCCCAGGCCATGAAGCTGTCGTTGCTCATCGTGCGCATGAGCAGGGAAACGATACCGGTGGCCAGCACCAGCCCGACGCCATAGCCCACCTGCACACCGCTGCTGTAGAACGCCTTCTTGCCGACAGGCGCCGATTCGACCGCCATCAGCGCGGCGCCGCCCCATTCCCCTCCTACCGCGAAGCCTTGCAAGGCGCGCAGCACGACCAGGGCCAGCGGCGCATACCAGCCGATCTGCGCATACGTGGGCAACAGGCCGATCAGCGCCGTGGACACGCCCATCATGACGACGGTAATGACCAGCATGCGCTTGCGGCCGAGGCGGTCGCCGAAATGGCCGAAGACGATGCCGCCCAGCGGGCGGAACAGGAAGCCGACGCCGAAGGTGCCGAATGCGGCCAGCGTGCCAAGCGAAGGATTGTCGCTGGGGAAGAACTGGCTATTGAATACCAGGGCGGCGGTGATGCCGTACAGCAGGAAATCGTACCAATCGACCACCGCGCCGACGAAGCTGCCCCAGGCAGCCTTCTTTGCGCGCTGCGAACGGCGGCCATCCGCTTGTGCCGCCGATACTTTCGTGTCGTCCATGATGTCTCCGGTGAGATTATTTATGCGTTATGTGGAGCAGATTTTAGGGAGCGCGTGGACGGAAAGCCATAGACGAATCATAAAATACGTGCGATAAACGCATCAAACGAGCGACTAACGCACTATTTTTGCACTCCACCATGACGAAGAGCGAACTGAAGAAACGCGACTGGATCGCCGGCCTGGAACGCGGGCTCGCCATTCTCGAAAGCTTCGACAACCAGCATCCCCGCATGACGGCCACCCAGGCCGCCGAACGCAGCGGCCTGACCTTATCGGCGGCGCGGCGCTACCTGCTGACTCTCGAACACCTGGGCTACCTGTACAGCGATGGCCGGCACTACGGCCTGACGCCGCGCGTCTTGAAAGTGGGCTGGTCGTATTTCGACTCCGCCGCGCTGCCGCGCCTGCTGCTGCCCTTCCTGCAGCGCGCCTCGGCGGCCATCAACGAGTCTGTCTATGTCAGCGTGCTCGACAACCACGATCTGGTATTCATCGCCAAGAACGGCGTCACGCGGCTGATGACCACCGGATTCGTCTTGGGCGCCCGGGTGCCGGCGCATCTGGTGTCGCCCGGCATCGCCATGCTGGCGGCGCTGCCAGAAGAGGAGATCCAGGCGCGCCTCGGCAGCCTGGAATTCAACAGCTTCACGCCCCATACCCTGCTCGATGCCGGCCTGATCCATGCCGAGATCGAAAAAGCCAGGGCCGCCGGCTACGCCGTGCTCGAACAGCAATTGCAAGTAGGGGTGCGGGGCATCGCCGTGCCCTTGAAGAATCGCAGCGGCAAGGTGGTGGCGGCCATGAGCGTCAGCCTGCCCATGCTCAACGAGAAAAAGGAAGCGGCCGTGGCGAGAGTGCTGCCGGTGTTCCAGGAAATCGCCAATACGCTGATTTCCTATCTCTGACCAGGAGCCCGCCCGGGCTCCAGGTTTTTAACAGGTACTTATAACAACGCCCCAAGCTCGACCTGGATCTTCAGCATCGCCGGCAGGCAGCGTTCGACCATGTCTTCCAGCTTCATGCGGGCGGCATGCACGCTGATGTTCATCGCCGCCACCACCTCGCCGCGGAAATTGCGCACCGGCACCGACATGGTGCGCAAGCCCAGCTCCAGCTCCTGGTCCACCAGCGCATAGCCCTGCTCGCGCGCGCGGGCGATTTCCAGCGCCAGCCGGTCGCGGTCGGTGATGGTGTGGGTCGTAATGGCTTCGGCTTGCGTGCGGGACAGGATATCCAGCATCTCCGCATGCGGCAGGCTGGCCAGCAGCATGCGTCCATTGGCGGTGCAGTAGGCCGGCACGCGGGTGCCCGGCTGCAGCGTGGTCGATACCAGTTGCCCGGCGCTGACCGCGGCTACGCAGACCAGTTGGTCATGGTCGAGTACGCCGCAGGAGGCGGCCTCGCCCAGCGAATAGGCCAGCCGGTACAGCAACGGCTGCACGATGCGCGGCAGGCGCGCCGAATGCAGGTAGGACTGGCCCAGCCGCAATACCGTCGGCGTGAGCGAAAAGGTCTTGTTGTCATGCCGCATATACCCCAGGTGGGTCAGCGTGATCAGGTAACGGCGCGCCGCGGCGCGCGTGAGCCCCGTCAATTGCGCGACTTCGGCGATGGTCAGGCGCGAACGCTCCTGGTCGAACGCCTCGATCACCTGCAGTCCCTTCTCCAGCCCCGCCACCAGGTCGCGTTTGAGCGGCTCGCCGGCTTCGGCATCTTCATCGATTGAATGCATGGCACACAGAAAAACAAGGATTTGTGCGATTCTCGCACAATACGGGCGAATACCGAATATTGTGCACTGCTCCGCCCTTGTTAGCCCGGTTTCGCTTGCCTAAGATCAGCTCACCCCGAAAGACGGCGCGCAGATCGCACAAGCGCTGCTGCGCCATCCGCCGAACCGTCAAACCAGCTAAGAGAGGAGACCTCATGCAATTCGATGCCATCGCACCCGGCGTCTATCCGGACCTGATCTATCCCCCCTACAAATCCACCGTCAAGCGCGGCCCGACGCAAGCCCCGCTGCGCGTGCGCGACGCCGCGGCCACCGGCACCAACCTGTTCGCCTCGCCCAAGCTGATCCTGCCGCACGACATGGACCTGACCAAGCAAGGCGCGGGCGAACCGCTGGGCGAAAAGATCGTCGTCACCGGCCGCGTGCTCGACGAGGACGGCAAGCCGGTGCGCGACTCGCTGCTGGAAGTCTGGCAATGCAACGCCGCCGGCCGCTACTGGCACAAAAAGGACCAGCACGACGCGCCGCTGGATCCCAACTTCACCGGCTTCGGCAAGATGCTCACCGACGGCGACGGCCGCTACCGCTTCGTCACCATCAAGCCCGGCCCGTACCCCTGGGGCAACCACCACAAGGCATGGCGCCCGGCGCACATCCACTTCTCGCTGTTCGGCAACGTCTACGCGCAGCGCCTGGTCACGCAGATGTACTTCCCCAGCGACCCGCTGTTCGACTACGACCCGATCTTCCAGAGCATCAGCGACGTGGCGGCCCGCCAGCGCCTGATCTCGCGCTTCTCGCTGGAAGAAACGGTGGACGACAAGATGCTCGGCTACGAATTCGACATCGTCCTGCGCGGCCGCAACGCCACGCCGATGGGCCTCTGAACAACCAGGTAACAAGGGATACAGCATGAGCAAGCTCGACATCACCACTTCGCAAACCATCGGTCCGTTCCCGCATGAAGCCTGGGCCTGGGCCGTGAAACTCACCGCCGGCGTCGACAGCGCGGCGCCGCAGGTACGCGTGCACGGCGCCATCATCGACGGCGACGGCATCCCCATCAACGACGCCTGGGCCGAGGCCTGGCTGCCCGGCAGCGCCGCGGCCGAATCCGCGCACGCCATCCCCGGCTATCGCCGCGTGCCGACCGACGAGAACGGCGCTTTCACTTTCTCGATCTCTCAGCCGCAGGCGCCGGCCGGCCAACCGGTGGCTTACGTGACGGTATTCGCGCGCGGCCTGGTCAAGCACCAGTTCACCGCGGTGTTCCTGGAAGACGACCCGGCGCTGGCGCAGTCGGCCCTGCTGGAACAGGTGCCGGCCGAGCGCCGCGGCACGCTGATCGCGCGCAAGCAGGCCGATGGCAGCTACCTGTGGAACATCCACATGCAAGGCGAACGCGAAACGGTATTCTTCGACTACACCTGATCGCTGCAACACAGCCATCGCGGGATCCGCAGGTTTGCGCCTGCCGGATCCCTTCAGCGTTTCACCCTGTGGAGTTTCCATGAGCGTTTCGATATTCGACAGCTTCCTCACCACCTCGGAGATGATCAAGGTCTTCGACGACGAGACCATCGTGCAAGCCATGTTCCGCTTCGAAGAAGCGCTGGCCGAGGCCGAGGCCGCCGAGGGCGTGATTCCCGAGGCCGCCGCGCGCGCCATCGCCAGCGTCTGCAAGGCGCAGCTGTATGACATCCCGGCCCTGATCGTGGCCGGGCGCCGCGCCGGCGCGCTGGCCATTCCGCTGGTCAAGGAACTGACCCGCACGGTCGCTCTGTACAGCCAGGAAGCCGCGACCCACGTGCATTGGGGCAGCACCAGCCAGGACGTGCTCGACACCGCCATGGTGCTGGCCACGCGCGAGGCGATGAAACTGGTCGACACCGAACTGGCCGCGCTGGCGCAGCAACTGCTGGACCTGGCGCAACGCCATCTCGATACACCGGTGCTGGCGCGCACCCTGATGCAACCGGCCCAGGTCACCAGCTTCGGCTTCAAGCTGGCCGGCTGGGCCGCGCCGCTGGTGCGCTCGCGCGCGCAATTGCATGAACTCGGCCAACGCGCACTGCAATTGCAGCTGGGCGGCGCGGTCGGCACGCTGTCGGTGCTGGGCGAACGCGGCCCGGCGGTCGCCCGCCGCATGGCCGATACGCTCGGCCTGAAAGCCCCTGACGCCGCCTGGCATACGCAACGCGACGAGTGGGTGCGGCTCGGCACCGAAATGGCGGTGTTGGCCGGCAGCCTGGGCAAGATCGCCACCGACCTGTCGCTGATGGCGCAAGGCGAGATCGCCGAACTGGCCGAACCATCGGGCAACGGCCGCGGCGGTTCCTCGGCCATGCCGCACAAGCGCAATCCGGTGTCTTCCATGATCACCCTGGCCGCGGCCGCGCGCGCGCCGCACCAGGCGGCGGCGCTGCTGGGCGCGATGGCGCAGCAGCACGAACGCGGCCTGGGCAACTGGCAAGCCGAGCTGGCCGAATGGCCGACGCTGTTCCTGGGCGTGCACGGCGCCCTGCGCGCGCTCAACGAAGCGTTCGCCGGGCTGGTAGTGGACGAAGTCCGCATGCTGCGCAACATCGACGCGCTGCAAGGGCTGGTGTTCGCGGAATCGGCCTCGATCCACCTGGCCGGCGCCATCGGCCGCCCCGCCGCGCATGCGCTGCTGGAGAAGCTGACGCGCCAGACAGTCGAACAAGGCAAGCATCTGGCCGAGGTGCTGGTCGCCGCGGTGGAAGCCGACGGCGGCCTGCGCAAGCAAATCGACATCGCGGCGCTGCGCACCCTGTTCGATCCCGTGCTGGCCACCCGGCCGGCGCGCCGGCTGGCCGAACATCAACTGCAGCAATTACAGACCCAATTCAAATCCATCCCGACAACGACCAAGAGGCAAGCATGAGCTACGATCCCCTCGACCATGATTTCGAACGCGGCATGCGCAACCGGCGCAGCGTGCTGGGCGACCAATGGGTCGACCGTTCGGTCGCCAACGCCACCAATTTCAACGCCGATTTCCAGAACCTGATCACCCGCTTCGCCTGGAACGAGATTTGGGGCCGCCCCGGCCTGGACCACAAGACCCGCCGCATCATCGTGCTGGCCATCACCATCGCGCTGGGCCGCTGGGAAGAGTTCGAGCTGCACGTGCGCGCCGGCCTGACCAGCAAGGAGGGCACCGGCCTGACTCCTGACGAGATGAAGGAAGTCCTGATCCAGTCCGCCATCTATGCCGGCGTGCCGGCGGCCAATACGGCATTCACCCACGCGCAGAAAATCCTGCGCGAAATCAGCGCCGACATCGGCTACCAGGTCGAGCCGCAGCGCCCGGCCGACAGCAGCCATCCCGGCATCGGCAAGGAAGGCCGCACCGCGTCTTCCCCTGCGCTGCACTACAGCGTGCGCGAGCCGCGCAACGGCCGTGCTCCGCGCCACACCGTCGTGCTTTCGCACGCCATCGGCGCCGACCTGATGATGTGGGACGGGCTGGCCAACCAGCTGGCCGCCGACTGCCGCGTAATCGCCTACGACCACCGCGGCCATGGCAGCTCGGAAAAGGCGGATGGCTTGTACTCAATGGCCGACCTGGCCGACGACGCCGCGCGCATGCTGCGCGAACTCGATACCGGCCCGGTGGTGTGGGTAGGCTTGTCGATGGGTGGCATGGTGGGTCAGGAACTGGCATTGCGCCATCCCGGCCTGGTGCGTGCGCTGGTGCTGGCAAACACCACCTCCGCCTATCCCGACGCCGCGCGCGAAGCCTGGCAGCAGCGCATCGCCACGGTGCGCGAACAGGGCATCGAAGCGATCGCCGATGCCGTCATGGGCCGCTACTTCCATGACGCCTTCCGCGCCGGACATGCCGCCACGGTGGCGCGCTTCCGCGAACGCCTGACCAGCACCGATGCGCTGGGCTACATCGGCTGCTGCAATGCCGTGGGCACCGTCGACACCACGGCGCGCCTGGGCCAGATCAAGGCACGCACGCTGGTGATCGCCGGCGAATTGGACCAGGGCACACCCATTGCGATGGCGGAAACGCTGGCCAATGGCATTGAGGGAGCGCAGCTGGAAGTCATCAACGGCGCTTCGCACATCAGCGCGGTGGAACAGCCGCAGGCGTTTGCCGAACTGGTCACGCGTTTCCTGGCGCAGATCTGAAACGCCCGGCGCTATCCTGCATAAAAAAAATCCCGGCTGCGAGGCCGGGATTTTTTTTGAAGGCCGCGCTTGCCGGCTTCAGACGCCAGGATCCCTGACCTTGTCCACCTTGTCGAACTCGATGTTGTAGAACTCGCCGCCCTTCTGCTCGGCGCGGCGCATGTAGACCGTCTGCACGATGTCGCGCGTGGCCGCATCGATGCTGACCGGGCCGCGCACGCTGTCCCAGCTCATGCCCTTCATCGCCGCCAGCAGTTTTTCGCCGTCGGTGTCGCCATTGGTCTTCTTCAACGCCTCATACAGCAGGTGCATGCCGTCATAGGCGCCGACCGAATGGAAATTGGCGCGCATGCCCTTGTTCATCCTGGCGATGCCTTCCACGTATTCCTTGTTGGCCGGCGACGGATGCGCGGCCGAATAGTGGTGGCTGCTGACCACGTCCTTGGAGGCGGCGCCGATGCTGGGCATCAGGTCGTCATCCAGCACGTCGCCGGTACAGATCAGGCGGATGCCCGCGGCCGCCAGGCCGCGTTCGGTAAATTGCTTGAGCACGGCCGCGCCTTCGCCCGAAGGCACGAAAACGAACAGGGCTTCCGGCTTGGCATCCTTCACACGCTGCAGGAAGGGCGCGTAGTCGGGATTGCGCAGCGGCACGCGCAGGCTTTCCAGCACCTTGCCGCCGGCTTCGCCGAAGGTCTTGGCGAACACCTTCTCGGCATCCAGCCCCGGGCCGTAGTCGGTGACGAAGGTCACCACGCTCTTGATGCCGTTCTTCGCCGCCCAGCCGGCCAGCGGCGCGGTAACCTGGGCCAGCGTGAAGCCGGTGCGCACGATGTAGGGCGAACGCTGGGGGATGATGGAGGTCGCGGCGGCGGTGACGATCATCGGCACCTTGGCTTGCGTGGCGATGGGCGCGGCCGATAGCGCCAGCGGCGTCAGGCCGAAACCCATCAGCACCTGCGCCTTGTCGCGCGTGATCAACTCCTGCGCCAGGCGCTTGGTGACGTCGGGAGAAACGCCGCCATCATCCTTGAGCAGGATCTCGACCTTGCGCCCGGCCACGCTGTCACCGTATTTCTGCTGGTACAGCTTCACGGCGGCCTCGATCTGGCGGCCAGTGGAAGCGAACGGGCCGGACATCGGCACGATCAGGCCGACCTTGACCGGATCGGCTGCCATGGCCGCCAACGGCATGGCGCCGGCAGCCATGGCGGCGCCGGCCAGCACCAGATGGCGGCGGCGCGAATTGATGGTGTCGTTCATTGCATCTCCTCTCTTGGTTTTTATGGGGTCAGACATCCAGCACAAGCAACGCGCTCCTGGCGCGGGAACAGCAAGGGGTGAACTGGTCGTTGGCGGCGCGTTCCTCGTCGGTGAGGTAGAGGTCGCGATGCTCGGGCTCGCCCTCCAGCACGCGCGTGAGGCAAGTGCCGCACACGCCCTGTTCGCAGGACACCGGCAACTCGACGCCATGCTCGGCCAGCACCTGGATCACGGTGCGGCCGACGGGAACAGTGAACACCTGGCCGCTGCTGGCCAGCTTGACGTCGAACGGCGCATCGCCAGCGCTGTCGCCTGCGGAAGGCGCCGCGCCAAAGTATTCGAAATGCACGTTGGCGGCAGGCCAGCCAATAGCCTTCGCGGTGTCGACGACGTGCCCGATAAAGCCGGACGGCCCGCAGACATAGATATGCGTATCGACATCGGGGACGGCAATCAGGCCTGTCAGATCGAGCTTCTGCCCGGGCTCGCCATCATCGTAGTGGTAAGTAACGCGGCCGGCGAACGCCGATTGCGCGATACGCTCGCGGAACGCGGTGCGCGCCGGGGAACGCGCGCAATAGTGCATGTCGAATTCGGCGCCGTCCGCAGCCAGCCGTTCGGCCATGCACAGGATGGGCGTGACGCCGATGCCGCCGGCCAGCAGCAGCGTGCGCCGCGCCTGCACCAGCGGGAAATGGTTGCGCGGTTCGCTGATGGAAATGACGTCGCCAGGCCGCACGGCCTCATGCACCGCCGCCGACCCGCCGCGCGAATTGGGATCGCGCAGCACGCCGATCTGGTAACGGTGGCTTTCATGCGGAGGATTGCACAAGGAGTATTGGCGCACCAGCCCGCCGGGCAGGTGGACATCGATATGCGAACCGGCCGAGAACGGCGGCAGCGGCTTGCCGTCGGCCGCCGCCAGTTCCAGGCTGACGATGCCTTCGGCCTCTTCACGGCGCGCCGTGACCTTGACTTGCAGTTGGCTCATGGCCGTTCCTTCACGCCGCCGGAGCCGACGAGGCTTGCGCCTCCCTGGCCAGCCATTTGTCGAGAACGCGGCGCGACTGCACGCCGCCGGCGTCGATGTTCAAGGACAGCAGGCGGCGCTCCGGGTGCTTCAGCAGGTTGGCCTGCTGCATCTCCAGCATCTGGCGGTCTTCGCCGAAGATCTTGCCCTGCCCTTCGCGGATGGTGGCGGTCAGCTCCTTGTCCTCGGGACGGAAATTGCGCGCCATGCCCCAGAAATACCAGTGCGAGGTTTCCGTCTCGGGGGTGATGAAATCGACCACGATGCTCGATGCCTTGTGCTGCGGATCGGCGTCATAGCCGCCCTTGCCTGCGTGCGCCACGCCGACCTCGATCATCACGTGGCTGGGTGGCGAGAAGCGGCAGATCTGCCAGCGGTCCACCGGCACGTCGTCGGCCAGGCCGTTGCCGCGCAAGGCCATGCGCCAGAACGGCGGCGCCATGATGTTCTCCATGAAACGGCTGGTGACCACCTGCTCGCCCTCGACCTTGGTATTGACCGGCGCTTCGTCGATCTCCTTCTGGCCGATGCTGGAAGCATGGACATAGGTCTCGTGGGTCAGGTCCATCAGGTTGTCGATCATCAGGCGGTAGTCGCAATTGATGTGATAGAGGCCGCCGCCGTAAGCCCACTCCGGGCTCACGGCCCATTCGAAGTGGTGGATCTGCGTCGGGTCGGCCAACTCCTTGTCGCCCGGCCAGACCCAGATGAAGCCGTAACGCTCCACCACCGGAAAGCTGCGGATGCACGGAAAACCGCGCACGCGCTGGCCGGGCATGCCGACCGGCTTGCCATCGCAGCCCATCTCCAGGCCGTGGTATCCGCACACCAGCTGGCCGTCGCGCACGAAGCCCAGCGACAGGGGCGCGCCGCGGTGCGGGCAAAAGTCTTCCACCGCCGCCACTTTCCCTTCGGCGCCGCGGTAGAACACGATCTTTTCGCCGCAGATCTGGCGACCCAGCGGCTTGCCTTCGATTTCATCGGGGGTACATGCGACGTACCAGGTATTTTTCGGGAACATGCCGTTCTCCTCCTTGGGTGAATTCCTCAATGGGCGCGCATCGGAATCTCACGGTCGCCGTCACCGGGCGACAACGCGTCTTCCTGCTCCTGCCGATGTCCGGCGCGCCATGCTTGCTGTTCTTGTTCCGCAGTCCGTGATCGATCCGGATGCTGTCGGGTCTCTGTTTTTTTGATTTAATATTCAGTACACTGAATGTTTGAAAAAGTATCCGCCAATCCGCGCCGCAAGTAAACTCGGACGACAAACTTTTTGTTGCGCACCGCACCAAACTTGCCACGGGTACAAGGCCGCGCGCTACACTGCCGGCCGCACCCCAGGCAAATGACCTAACCTGCTCATCAGCGACTTCCACCATGTCCAGAAACAGCGCGAAGAAAAACCAGCCGCCAGCCGAAAGCCAGCTGGTGGACCTGTACGAGCATCCCGGCCACTTGCTGCGCCGGGCCCAGCAGATATCGGTCTCGATGTTCCATGACGAAATCGAAGGCGTGGTCACGCCGGTGCAATACGCCATCCTGCGCATGCTCTCCAACCATCCCGGCATCGACCAGGTGACGCTGTCCGGCCTGGTGGCGATCGACACCTCGACCGGCGCCACCGTCTGCGCGCGGCTGGAGGAAAAAGGCTTGCTGGTGCGCGAAGTGATCCCGCACAACCGGCGCCAGCGCGCGCTGCGCATCACCGCCGCGGGCGAGCAATTGCTGGAACAACTGATTCCCGGTCTGCAACGGCTGCGCAAGCGCATCCTCGAACCGCTGGACGAAGGCGAGAAGGAACAGTTCATGTACCTGCTCGACAAACTGGTGCACATCAACAACCCGCAAAGCCGGGCGCCGCTGGCCAAGCTCAAGGACGGCCAGGGCGAGGAAGAATAAGCCGGGCTCAGGCCGAGAACATCTCGGCGATCACGGCGCGCAGCCAGGCATTGCCGCCATCCTTGTGGTACTTGCGGTGCCAATGCTGCCGCAGGTCGAAGGGTGGAATCTCGAACGGCGGCTCCACCAGCTTGATGTTGGAGAATTGCGCGAAGGACTCGCCCACCGCGCGCGGCACGGTAGCGATCAGGTCGGACGAGGCGATCAGGAATGGAATCGACATGAAGTGCGGCGTCGACAGCACGATGCGGCGCTGTATCTTCCGGCGTATCAGGAACTGTTCGAACAACTCCTGGCTGCGCCCTTCCGCCTTGATCACCGCGTGTCCCATCTGCAGGAACTGTTCAATGCTGATCTTGCGCGAACGATGCGGATGGTCGGCGCTAAGCAGGCAGATGAAGTCGTGCGAGAACAACCGTTGCTGGAAGAAATTGCGGTTCTTCAGGTCGGGGAAATAACCCACCGCCAGATCGACCTCGCCATTCTCCAGCGCCGCCGACAATTCCAGCGGCGCCATCGACAATGACAAGATGGATGCCTGCGGCGCATCGCGCCGCAAACGGTCCAGCAACTTCGGCAGGAAGGTCATCTCACCGATATCCGACAGCGCGATGGTAAAGCGCCGCGTGGTGCTGGCTGGATTGAAGGTTTCGCTGGCCAGGACATCGGTATGGAGCCGCTGCATGATGTCGCGCGTGGGGCTGATCAACGTCAGCGCGCGCGGCGTCGGCTCCATGCCATGCGCGGTGCGCACGAACAGCGGATCGCCCAGCGCCAGCCTCAGCTTGTTGAGCGCCACGCTCACCGCCGGCTGGCTCATATCCAGCTTGCGCGCCGCGCCGCTGACGCTGCGCTCCTCGAAGATCGCCAGCGCGATCGGCAGCAGGTTCAGGTCGAACGATGCCATGCCTCCTCCTTTTTTCCATGTATCCAAGCCGCAGAGTGCCATGCCAAGCTTGCATATTAAATTTGAAAATCGAATAAATATTATTCTGAAAATTCTATTTTCAAATAATTTCGCTTCGGTATGATCGATCGGCATCGGGATGCATCAATAAAAAACAAGCACCCGCATCGGCACGGCATCCGCAGCCGGCCGCCATGACAATCAACGAGGAGACACCATGCGACACACCAGGCTTGCAGGGACAGGCATCGCCTTGCGTTTCACCACCACCTGCGCCGCCGCGCTGGCCACACTGGCGACGCTGGCCTGGCAACCCGGCGCGCAAGCCGCCAATGCCCCCGACACCATCCGCATCGGCGTGATTACCTCGCTGACCGGCCCGGCCGCGCAAAGCGGCGAACAGATGAAGGCCGGCGTGGATACCTGGCTGCGCCTGCATGGCGCCACCATCGCCGGAAAGAAACTGGAAGTGCTCTACAAGGACGACACCGGCCCGCAGGCCGATGTCGCCAAGCGGCTTGCCACTGAATTGCTGGGCCGCGAGAATGCCGACATCGTGGCCGGCTTCGTGTTCACGCCCAACGCCATGGCCGCCGCCGCGGTGGCCGACAAGGCGAAGAAACCGATGGTGGTGATGAACGCCGCCTCTTCCGCCGTCACCACCAAGTCCCCCTACATCACGCGCACCTCGTACACCATCGCGCAATCGGTCAAGCCGCTGGCAGAGTGGGCCTACAAGACCGGCTCGCGCCGGGTCTTCTCCATCGTTTCCGACTACGCGCCGGGCCTGGATGCCGACGCCTGGTTCAGCAAGACCTTCACCGCCCTGGGCGGCACCGTGACCTCGTCGGTGCGGGTGCCGCTGAACACGGTCGACTACAGCGCCTACATCCAGCGCATCAAGGATGAGAAGCCCGACGCCATCCATGTGTTCCTGCCCAACGGCCAGCCCATGGTGTCCTTCATCAAGGCCTACAAGGAGAAGGGCCTGGACAAGGCCGGCATCCGCTTCCTGGGCGGCGAAGGCTGGGCCGACGAGGATGTGCTGGGCATGGGCGGCGACGCCATGCTGGGCATCTACACCGCGGGCTTCTACGCCTATTCGCGCCCCGGCGCCGACAACGCCAGGTTCCTCGATGCGTTCGCCCAGACCGTGGGCGGACGCTTCAAGCCGAACTTCCTGTCGGTCTCGGCCTATGACGCCATGGGCCTGATCGCCGGCGCGCTGGCCAAGACCGGCGGCAAGGCCGACGGCGCCGCCTTCATGGAAGCGGTCAAGGGCTACAGCGCCGCCAGCCCGCGCGGCACCGTCGCCATCGACGCCGCCACGCGCGATATCGTGCAGAGCATCTATATCCGCCGCATCGACAAAAAGGACGGCAAATACATCGCCACCGAGATCGACCGCTATGACTCTGTCAAGGATCCGGCCAAGTAGGCCCGCAGGAATCAACCAAGCAAGGAGTCCATCATGTTTCCGCTCAATCAATGGTATGTCGCCGGCTTCGCCTGGGAATTGCAGGACAAGCCGCTGGCCCGCACATTGCTCAACCATCCCGTGGTGATGTTCCGCGGCCCCGACGGCGCCGTCGCCGCGCTCGAAGACCGCTGCTGCCACCGCAGCGTGCCGCTGTCTTGCGGCATGCTGGAAAACGGCGGCATCCGTTGCGGCTACCATGGGCTGTTGTACGCGCCCAGCGGCCAATGCGTCGAAATCCCGGGCCAACTGAAAATACCGGGCAAGGCCTGCGTCAAGTCCTACCAGGTCGCCGTGCGCAACCAGATCATCTGGATCTGGCTGGGCGAAGGGGTCGCGGGAGAACCGCCCGAGATCGCCGCCCACGACAACCCGCGCTATCGCTACAAGGGCGGCGCTTTCCACTACCAGGCGCCCTACCAGTTGATCCACGACAACCTGCTCGACCTTAGCCACGTCGGCTACGTGCACACCAAGACCATCGGCGGCAACGCGAAGACGCACATGGAAGCGCCTACCCAGGTTAGCAGCGACGGACAACACGTGCGCGTAGTGCGCAGGATGCCGGCATCGCAACCGCCGGCCACCTACAGTGCGGCGTGGCCGTTCAAGGGGCTGATCGACCGCTGGCAGGAAATCGACTTCCACGTCAGCCACCTCAACATCTTTACCGGCGCGGTTGATGCCGGGACGGAATCGCTCGACGATCCGCAACGCGGCGGTTTCCATATGCGCGGCTTCCACGGCATTACCCCGGAGACCGAGACCACTTCGCACTACTTCTGGACCATGGCCTGCTCCACCCATCCGGATGCGCCCGACAACCTGGAAACGGTCTACCAGCAAACCGCCGCGACCTTCGAGGAAGACCGCGTGATCATCGAAGCGCAATATCGCAACATGCGCCGGTTCCCCGGCGCAGGCATGATCGACATCCACGTCGACGCCGGCGCCAACCGCGCGCGCCGCATCATCGACGCGCTGAACGCACAGGTACAGCAAGCCGCCTGAACTGCCGGCCGGAGCGGCATGCCTCGGCCGGCTTCCCGATCTCTTTTCACTCACCGCTCCGGCCGCCTCCAGGCGACCGGCGGCCATGCACATCCATGAATGTCATCATTACTTCCATTACCGACGACGGTACGGGCATCCGTATCTTCGAACTGACCGGCGCCGGCGGCGTACCGCTGCCGCCTTATGCGCCCGGTTCCCATATCGACGTCACGCTGGGCAATGGCCTGGTGCGCCAATATTCCCTCTGCTGCCGGCAGCCCTCGCCCGCGTCCTACCGCATTGCCGTCAAACGCGAACCGGTTTCGCGCGGCGGCTCGGCCTGGCTGCATGAGACAGCGGCAACCGGCGACATCTTGCAGATCGGCGCGCCGCGCAATGCCTTCGGACTGGCCACCGGCGCCGGCCCGCACCTGTTGCTGGCCGGCGGCATCGGCATCACGCCGCTGCTGTCCATGGCGCATGCGCTGACGCGCCGGGGCGAGGATTTCCGCCTGGCCTGCTTCGCCCGCGATGATGCGTCGTTGGCATTTCGCCACGAGTTGCAGGATTCGATATTGAGAGCGCACGTCAGTCTTCATACAGGACTGGATGTGCCGCAGACTTCCGCCGCCATCGCCGCCCTGCTGTCCGGCTTCGCCGGCGCCCAGGTCTATACCTGCGGCCCGGCTCCCTTCATGGCTGCCGTCGCCGAACAAGCGACCGCCCGTTTCGGCGCGGCCTGCTTCCATCAGGAATCGTTCAACGCACCGCAGCCCTCAGCCAGCGATGCACCATTTTTACTGCGGTTGAAAGATGGACGCGAAATCAGCGTAGCAGCGGATCGCTCCGCCCTGTCCTGTTTGCACGAAGCCGGCGTGGATATACCCTGCTCCTGTGAAGTCGGCGTGTGCGGCACGTGCCAGACTGCCTTGCTAGACGGCCAGGCCGATCACCGGGACAGCTTCTTAAGCGAGGAGGAAAAGGCCTCGGGGAAATGGTTCATGCCCTGCGTGTCTCGGGCCAAGTCTGCGGTGCTGGAAATCGATCTGTAACGCCAGCGATGACAAAGAAAAACGGAGGCCACTGCCTCCGTTTTTCCTTGCTGCATGACAGTACGCCTCAAGCCACCGCCACCAATCGGTCCAGCTTATCGCCGTCGGCCATCAGGCTCTCGCTGTCGGACTCGTGCACGATGCGCCCGCGGTCCAGCACGATGGCGCGCTGGGTCAGCGACAGCGCCATGCGCGCGTGCTGCTCCACCACGATCACCGACATGCCGTTCTCGCTGACCAGGCAGCGGATCACCTTCAGCAGTTCCTGCACGATGATCGGCGCCAGGCCTTCCATCGGTTCGTCCAGCAACAGGATGCGCGGACTCACCATCAGCGCGCGGGCGATCGCCAGCATCTGCTGTTCGCCGCCGGAGAGCTGGTTGCCCATGTTGCCGCGGCGCTCCTGCAGGCGCGGGAAGATGTCGTAGATCTTCTTCAGGTTCCATTCGCCGCCGCGTTCGACCACGCTCAGGTGTTCCTCCACGGTCAGCGAGGGGAACATGAAGCGCTCCTGCGGCACCCAGCCCAGGCCGGCATGGGCGCGCTTGTGGGTGGGCACGCGCACGATGTCGGCGCCGCGCCAGCGGATGCTGCCGCGATGCAGGCGGGTCAGGCCCATCAGCGTGACCAGCAGGCTGGTCTTGCCGACGCCGTTGCGCCCCAGCAGCGCCAGGCTTTCGCCTTCCCGCATGGCGAAGGACACGTCTTCCAATACGATCGACTCGCCGTAGCCGGCGGTCACCTTGTCGAGCGCCAGCAGCTCACTCATGTTCGGCCTCCCCCAGATAGACTTCCTTGACCCGCTTGTCGGCGGCGATTTCGGCCGGCGTGCCTTCCACCAGCACCTTGCCGCCCACCAGCACGGTGATGCGTTCGGCGAAGCGGAACACCAGGCCCATGTCGTGTTCGATGAAGACGATGGTGACGTCGCGCGGCAATTGCGCGATCACCTCGAACAGTTCGCGGCTCTCCGCCGAAGGAATGCCGGCGGCCGGCTCGTCCAGCAGCAGCACCTTGGGCTTGGTAGCCAGCGCCAGCGCGATCTCGACCAGGCGCTGCTTGCCGTAGGCCAGGCTGCGGGTGATGCTGTTGGCTTCGCCGTCGAGCTTGAGCGATGCCAGCAGCGCCATCGCCTCGTCGATCACGTCGCCTTGCTGCGCCACGGTCTGGTACCACTTGTATTGCATGCCGCGCCGTTCCTGGATCGCCAGCACCACCGACTCCAGCACGGTGAGGCCGGCGAACAGGGTGTTGATCTGGAAGGTGCGCGTCATGCCGCGCTTGACGCGCTCGTGCTGCGGCAAGGCGGTGATGTCGTCGCCGCCGAACCAGACCTTGCCGCTGCTGGGCGCGAAGCCGCCGGTGAGCAGGTTGATGAAGGTGGTCTTGCCGGCGCCGTTGGGGCCGATCAGCGCATGGCGCGCGCCCGGCGCGAAGCTCAGCGACACCTCGCTGTTGGCCACGAAGGCGCCCCAGCGCTTGGTCAGGCCTTCGGTGCGCAGCGTGGTATCTGCACTTTGGATTGCGGTGCTCATGCGCGGCCTCCCTTGAAGAACTTGTCGCGCAGCGCCGCCAGCCCGCCCAGCAGGCCGCCGCGGGCGAACAGCACGATGACGATCAGCAGCAGGCCGATCCAGAATTGCCAGTAGGCCGGATTCAGGCCGGACAGGTAATCCTGCGCCAGCATGTAGACCACGGCGCCGACCAGCCCGCCATACAGGCGGCCGGTGCCGCCCAGCACCAGGATGATCAGCAGCTCCGCCGAGCGCGGGAAGCCCAGCACGTCGAGGCCGACGAATTGGGTGGTCTGCGCCAGCAAGGCGCCGGCCACACCGGCGACCGCGGCGGCCACGGTAAAGATGGCCACCAGCCGGCGGCTGACATCGGCGCCGATGGCGGGCATGCGGCGGCCGCCTTCGCGGATGCCTTTCAGGCCCAGGCCGAACGGCGAATTCACCATGCGGCGCAACAGCACGAACAGGATGAACAGCACCACGAAGCTGTAGACGTAGGCCACCTTGCCGTTGAGGTCGAATTCGAACAGGCCGAAGATCTTGTCCATCGCCATGCCCGACAGGCCATCCACGCCGCCGGTGATGAAGGCCGCCTTGTTGGCCGCCTCGAACAGCATCAGGCCGATGCCCAGCGTCACCATCAGGCGCGTCAGGTCGCCGCCGCGCACCACCAAAAAGCTGACCAGGAAACCGGCCGCGGCCGCCGCCACACCGCCCAGCAGCAGGCCGCTGATCGGCTCGCCCCAGCCGTGCGCGGCCAGCAGGCCGGCGGTGTAGGCGCCCACGCCGAAGAAGGCCGCATGGCCGAGCGAGACGATGCCGGCATAGCCCAGGATCAGGTCCAGCGACAACGCGAACAGGCCGACGATCATGATCTGGCTGATCAGGATCAGGTAGTCCGGAAAGACGAAGTAAGCGGCCACAGGCAGCAGCCAGAAGATGATTTCCAACGGCGTCCAGCGGCCGTTGGGCAGGCGTAGCGAAGGCTTCATGGTCGGGCCCTGGGTAGTTGCCGAGGAACCGGCCGCGCGTTCCGGATGCGGCCGGGTGGAAGTGACGGTATTCATCCGCGCCTCCTGACCAGACCGGCCGGGAACAGGATCAGCAGCACCACCATCAGGCCGTAGATGACGAAGGCGCCGATCTGCGGCACATAGTATTTGCCGGCCACGTCGAACACGCCCAGGATGATCGCCGCCAGCAGCGGCCCCTTGATGGTGCCGGCTCCGCCGACCGCCACCACGAGCAGGAAGTACACCATGTACTTGACCGGGAAGGTAGGATCCAGGCCCAGCACGTCGATGCCCAGGCCGCCGCCCAGCCCGGCCAGGCCGGAGCCGAGCGCGAAGGTCAGGCTGAATACCCGGCTGACGTTGATGCCCAGGCCGGCCGCGGCCACCTGGTTGTCAACCGAGGCGCGGATCTGCGCGCCGAAACGGGTACGCTCGATCAGCAGGCCCAGCGCCGCCGTCACCAGCACCACGACGCCGATCAGGAACAGGCGGTAGGCGCCGACGTCCAGGCCGAGCAGGGAAACCTGCCCGCGCAGCCAGTCAGGCAGCACCACCGGCTGCTGGGTCGGGCCCCACATCCAGGTGGCGCCGGCCACCGCCATGAAGGTCAGGCCGATGGAGAACAGCACCTGGTCCAGGTGGCTGGCCTTGTACAGGCGGCGATACAGCGAACGCTCCAGCACCAGGCCGACCGCGGCCGCGGCCAGGAAGGCCAGCGGCAACGATGCCAGGAACGGTACGCCCATGCGGTTGAGCAGAGTCACGCAGACATAGCCGCCCAGCATGGCGAAGGCGCCGTGCGCCAGGTTGATGAAGTTCATCATGCCCATCGTCACCGACAGGCCGACGCTGATCAGGAACAGCAGGCTGCCGTAGGCGATGCCGTCGAACAATACGCCGAAGAGGTTGCCGATCATGGCTGCCTCCCGTTCCGGCGCTGCCGCCGTGCGCCCGTTGCGGGCGTGAAATGACAATGCGTGCACATTTGCTGCAGGTCTCCTCTTCTGCACTTGCGCCGCTCTTTTTTCCGGCGGCTCGTCATTGGATATTTTTTGTATTGGTGCTTCCTGGTACTTCCTTGTACGTCTTCCCGGCGGCGCTGCCCACGCGCGGCGCCGCCGGTTGACGTCAGACCCGCTCGATCACCATCGCGATGCCCTGCCCCACGCCGATACACATGGTGCACAGCGCGTAGCGGCCGCCGGTGCGCTGCAGCTGGTAGGCCGCGGTCGTCACCAGGCGCGCGCCGCTCATGCCCAGCGGGTGGCCCAGCGCGATGGCGCCGCCGTTGGGATTGACGCGCGCATCGTCGTCGGCCACGCCCAGCTCGCGCAACACCGCCAGTCCTTGCGAGGCGAAGGCTTCGTTCAGTTCGATCACATCCATCTGGTCGATGGTGAGGCCCAGCTGCGCCAGCAGTTTCTTGCTGGCCGGCGCCGGGCCGATGCCCATGATGCGCGGCGCCACGCCGGCGGCGGCCATGCCGAGGATACGCGCCTTCGGTTTCAGGCCGTATTTTTCCACCGCTTCGGCGCTGGCCAACAGCAAGGCGCAGGCGCCGTCGTTCACGCCCGAGGCATTGCCGGCCGTGACCGTGCCATCGGGGCGCACCACGCCCTTCAGCTTGGCCAATGCCTCCATGCTGGTGGCGCGCGGATGCTCATCCTGCAAAACAGTAACCGGATCGCCCTTCTTCTGCGGGATCACCACCGGCACGATCTCCTGCGCCAGGGTGCCGTTCTTCTGCGCTTCGGCCGCCTTGGCCTGGCTGTTCACGGCGAACTTGTCCTGGTCGAGGCGATTGACCTTGTAGTCGTCGGCCACGTTCTCCGCCGTCTCCGGCATGGCGTCGACGCCGTATTGCTCTTTCATCAGGCGATTGACGAAGCGCCAGCCGATGGTGGTGTCCTGGATGGTCGCGTTGCGGGAGAAGGCGCTCTCCGCCTTGCCCATCACGAACGGCGCACGCGTCATCGATTCCACGCCGCCGGCGATCATCAGTTGCGCTTCGCCCGACTTGATGGCGCGCGCGGCGGTGCCGACCGCGTCCATACCCGAACCGCACAGGCGGTTGATGGTGGAGCCGGACACTTCCTTGGGCAAGCCGGCCAGCAGCAGCGACATGCGCGCCACGTTGCGGTTGTCTTCGCCGGCCTGGTTGGCGCAGCCGTAGATCACGTCGTCCACCGCGCTCCAGTCGACCTGCGGATTGCGCTCCATCAGGGCGCGCAGCGGCACCGCGCCGAGGTCGTCGGCGCGCACGTCCTTCAAGGCGCCGCCGAAACGGCCGATCGGGGTGCGGATGGCGTCGCAGATAAATACGTCTTTCATGGCTTCCTCATGGTTCCGATGCTATTCCGATGCAACTCAAGCCGCCGGCAGCAGCGGCGCACCGGTCAGCTTTTGCAATTCTTCGAAGGACAGGCCGTCGACGATCTCGCGCACCTGCAATCCCTGCGGCGTGACGTCGATCACGGCCAGGTCGGTATAGATGCGGTTGACGCAGCCGATGCCGGTCAGCGGATAGGTGCATTGTCCGACAATCTTGCTTTCGCCGTTCTTGGTCTGGTGTTCCATCATCACGAACACCTGCTTGGCGCCGATGGCCAGGTCCATCGCGCCGCCGACGGCGGGGATTGCGTCCGGCGCGCCGGTGTGCCAGTTGGCCAGGTCGCCGCCGGCCGACACCTGGAACGCGCCCAGCACGCAAATGTCGAGGTGGCCGCCGCGCATCATCGCAAACGAGTCGCCGTGATGGAAGTAGGAACCGCCGGTCAGCAGCGTCACCGGCTGCTTGCCGGCATTGATCAGGTCTTCATCCTCCTCGCCAGGCGCCGGCGCCGGGCCCATGCCGAGCAGGCCGTTTTCGCTGTGCAGGAAGATTTCCTTGTCGGCAGGCAGGTAATTGGCGACCTTGGTCGGCAGGCCGATGCCGAGGTTCACATATGCGCCCTCGGGGATATCTTGCGCGACGCGCGCGGCGATCTGGTCGCGGGAAAAACGGTTCATTGCTGTGCCTCCTTGGTTTGCACGACCCGTTGCACGAAGATGCCCGGCGTGACGATGGCTTCCGGATCGAGCTGCCCCAGCTCCACCACTTCGCTGACCTGGGCGATGGCGCACTTGGCGGCCATGGCCATGATCGGCCCGAAGTTGCGCGCGGTCTTGCGGTACACCAGGTTGCCCCAGCGGTCGCCGCGCAGCGCCTTGATCAGCGCGAAGTCGGCGTGGATCGGCGACTCCAGCACGTAGTTGCGGCCGTTGATGACGCGCGTTTCCTTGCCTTCGGCCAGCATGGTGCCGTAGCCGGTGGGGCTGAAGAAGCCGCCGATGCCGGCGCCGGCGGCGCGGATGCGTTCGGCCAGGTTGCCTTGGGGCGTGAGCTCCAGCTCGATCTCGCCGGCGCGGTAGAGCGCGTCGAACACATGGGAATCGGCCTGGCGCGGGAAGGAGCAGATGATCTTCTTCACCCGCTTGGTCTTGAGCAGCGCGGCCAGGCCGGTGTCGCCGTTGCCGGCATTGTTGTTGACGATGGTCAGGTCACGCGCGCCCTGGGCGATCAGCGCATCGATCAGCGCGGCCGGCATGCCGGCATTGCCGAAGCCGCCGATCATGATGGTGGCGCCGTCATGGATGTCGGCCACCGCCTGTTCCAAAGACTCAAAAGTTTTATCGATCACGTTGCACTCTCTTTTGTTGCCGCAGTTCGAGCGGCAGATGCATGAATCCGATGCCCAAGCCGCCTGCATGGCTCGTCCCGGCGCTGTCTCCAGTGGTTTTTATTATCGTCACAGGGTAGCTTTATTCGCCCCTGTTTTGTTCGATAAACGAACTAATGTTTGTTTTTCGCACAAAAAGAGTTTAGCGATCCGGTTTGGCCGCCGTCAAGAAAAACTCGCCGGATGTGTTCGTTTGCCGCACATGCGTTTAAAATCTTCGCGTAGCCGTGCCGACCTGACAACATCCGACCGTTATCGCAAACCGATCGAATATGCCGACCACTCCAGCCCCGAAGGCCCGCAAAACCACTCCCGCCAGCACCGGCAAGACCAGGGCCAAGCCCAAGGAAGCCGTTGAAGAACGCGAACTGACCATCGCCGAGGAAATCGACGCCCTCACCGATCCCAGCTTCATGACCTCGCTGGCGCGCGGGCTGGCGGTGATCCGCGCCTTCAGCGATTCGCGCCGCAGCCTGACCATCGCCCAGATCAGCCAGAAGACCGGCATTCCGCGCGCGGCCGTGCGGCGCTGCTTGCATACGCTCAAGCAACTGGGCTATGCCGACTCCGAAGTCAACAACTTCTCGCTGCGCCCGAAGATCCTGACGCTGGGCTACTCCTATCTGTCATCGACGCCGCTGACGGTTTCCGCCCAGCCCTACCTCAACAACATCAGCCGCACGCTGGGCGAATCCTGCTCGCTGGCCGTGCTGGACGACAATGAAGTACTGTACGTGGCGCGCTCGGCCGCCTCGCGCGTGATGTCGGTGGCGCTCAACACCGGCAGCCGCCTGCCGGCCTACTGCACCTCTCTGGGACGCGTCATGCTGTCCCACCTGCCGGATGACCAGCTGAAAGCCTATTTCGAAAAGGTAAAGCTGCGCGCCCTGACCGACAAGACCGTGGTCTCGCAAAAACGCCTGCGGGAAATCCTGGCCGGCGTGCGTGAAGCGGGCTACGCCATCATCGACGAGGAACTGGAAGTGGGCCTGCGTTCCATCGCCGTGCCGGTGCGCGGCGCCTCCGGCAATGTGCTGGCCGCGCTCAACGTCGGCGCGCAAGCCGCGCGCGTATCGCGGCGCCAGATGGAAGAAGAGATCCTGCCGGTGCTGCTGCGCGGCGCCCAGGAACTGTCGGTGCTGCTGCCCTGAGCGTTATCCGCTTCCTTTCCGCTCCCGCAAAGAAAACAGCCCGGCCATCCATTCCGATGGCCGGGCCAAAGGCAAAGACGGAAACCGTCTTCGCCATTCTCCTCAAGACTTTCCCACTGCCGCTCAGAAGGTGTGGCGGATACCCGTCATCACGCCGACCTGGTTCTTGCCGGCGCCGACCGTGCCGCCGGCATCGATGGCGACCGCCGATGTGCCGCCGTTAGTGATGCGGCCCACCGATGTGTACAGCGCGGTGCGCTTGGACAGGTTGTAGGTCAGGCGCGCCACCAGCAGGTTGACGTCGTTGGGACTGTTCTTCACATCCAGGCGCGAGATCTGCGCATCCAGCACCAGCGCCGCCGAGAACGGATAGCTCACACCCAGGTAGTACAGATCGGAGTCGGTATTGGTATTGGCCGCCGCACGGGTGCGGCGATCGATCACACCGGCGCCGATCTTGGCCTCGCCCAGCATGACGTAGCCGTTGAGGGTCACGCGCTGGTCCGTGTTGTCGCTGCTGCTCAAGCCATTCGCTGCGCCGGTATTGCCGTACAGGATGTCATAGGAAGTCGTGACACCGAAACCCTTGCCGTCATAACCCAGCATGGCGGTAACCTGGCGGCAGGCCTTGCTGTTGCCGGCCACTTCGCCTGCGCAGTTGGTGGCGGCCGGTCCGCCCGAGGATGCGGTGTCGCGGCCGAAACTGTAGGTCGCGCCCACGGTGAAGCCGCTGAATGTGCCCAGATAGCCGATCGCATTGTCGCTGCGTGCATTGGGCAGGTAAGGATCGATACTGCCGATGGCGAAGATGTTCGGGCCCATCACGTCGGTCTTCAGTCCGGACAGGTAAGTCATGTTGACCTGGCGGCCGAGCATGACCTGGCCCCAGTCGCCCTTCAGGCCGACGAAGGACTGGCGGCCGAACAGGCGGTTGCCCTGCCCCATCGCGCCGGTGTCGGGCGCGAATCCGGACTCAAGCACGAACATCGCCTGCAGGCCGCCGCCGAGATCTTCCGTCCCCTTGAACCCGATACGCGAAGGGAACGAGCCGGTCAGCGACGGCATCTTGAAATTCGAATTGCCGGCCGCGTTGGCGTTGGTGGTGTACACCACGCCGGTGTCGATGATGCCGTAGATGGTGACCGAGCTCTGGGCCATTGCCGATCCCGCGCACAATGCCCCGGCCAGTGCGACTGCGCCGTATACCGTCTTTCTTGCCATTGTTGTCTCCTCCTATTGTGTGAACGATTGTTATTGGCCGGTCTGCTGCCGGTGGCCGCGCCATGATCCGGCGCGTGCCGGCGATTCGCTGCTCGCCGTCCGCTTGCCCTTCTTTGCTGCGAATGCCTTCGTCTTTCTTTTTCGGTGCTGCGCTGCCTCGCCCTGCGCGCCTGCGCGGGCGCAAGCAAGCCCTGGCCGCATGGCGTACGCCCTCGGCGCGGGATGTTTTGCGGTGATGCGCGGCGCACGATGAAGCACGTATACCGCATCAAGCCATGTCAATGGCATCGACTGATGCCTGGGGAAGAACCGTCTCCGCTCTTCTATTTTTTGGCGTTTTATTTGATGTGCGATTATCGAACAATATGTTGTTAACCGAACACTCGATACGATACTATTGTCCTCGCCGGGGCTTGTCAACAAAACGCGGGCTGGAAGAAAAGGCAACGCGTCGCCTTGATGCAACAACAAAAGCCTGCGATGCGAAAATAGCGGCGGCAGAAGAACCGGTTTCACCTCGACGAAATACGCGCAACCTGGAGACAAAAAATGACACGCAAAAAAACCGCTTTGCTGGCGCTGCTGGCAGGAGCAAATTTCATCGCGGCCGCGCACGCGCAGGCCGAAGACACTATCAAGGTCGGCCTGATCGCCGCCTTCTCCGGTCCCTTCGCCGACTACGGCAAGCAGATGGAAGGCGGCATCAAGGCCTACATGGCGCAGAACGGAGACAAGGTCGCCGGCAAGAAGGTGGAAATCATCATCAAGGACACCACCGGCCCTTCGCCTGAAATCGCCAAGCGCCTGGCGCAGGAACTGGTGGTGCGCGACAAGGTGGACTTCCTGGCCGGCTTCGGCCTGACGCCCGAGGCGCTGGCCGTGGCGCCGATCGCCGAACAGGCCAAGAAGCCCATGATCGTCATGAATGCCGCCACTTCGGTGATCACCACCAAGTCCAACTACATCGCGCGCTTCTCGATGACGCTGCCGCAGGTCTCCGGCCCCATGGCGACCTGGGCGCTGAAGAACGGCATCAAGCGCGTGGTCACGCTGGTGGCCGACTACGGCCCCGGCATCGATGCCGAGACCGCCTTCAAGACCAACCTGCTGGGCGGCGGCGGCCAGGTGCTGGAGTCGATCCGCGTGCCGCTGCGCAACCCCGAGTTCGCGCCCTTCATCCAGCGCATCAAGGACGCCAAGCCGCAGGCGGTGTTCATCTTCGTTCCGGCCGGCGAACAGAGCGTGGCCTTCATGAAGGGCTACCGCGAACGCGGCCTGGCCGAAGCCGGCATCAAGGTCATCGCCACCGGCGACCTGACCGACGACCACGTCATGCCGGCCATGGGCGACTCCACGCTGGGCGTGATCACCACCTTCCACTATTCGGCCGCGCACGATTCGCCGGAGAACAAGGCATTCCTGAAGAGCTTCGCCGCCGCCAACCCGGGCGCCGGCCGCCCCAACTTCATGGCGGTGGCCGCGTATGACGGCATGGCCGCGATCTACGACGTCTCCAAAAAGCTCAACGGCAAGATCGAAGGCGACAAGGCCATGGCCATCCTCAAGAACATGAAGTTCACCAGCCCGCGCGGCCCTATCGCCATCGATCCGGCCACCCGCGACATCGTGCAGACGGTGTACGTGCGCAAGGTCGAAAAGATCGGCAACGAGGCCTACAACGTCGAGTTCGACAAGTTCGAGAACATGAAAGACACGGGCAAGTAAATCCCGTCCGACACAACAAGGAAACGCCGGTGATGCATTGCACACCGGCGTTTTTTCTTGCTGCGGCCGCATTGTGCTTCGGCTACGCTCCGCCACCGCGTGAATCGAGCGATTCTTTCCCTGCAACGCAGCATTTCCATGCATCACCACACGCCGCAATTTTGTTCGGTTACCGCCCTCTTTTATGAATATCGAACAGACTTGCATCAGCATGGCCCTTGCGTTTACCCGTCACATATTTATACTAAATAACAGTTCTAATTTATAACTAAATTTAAAAACCAGCAACGGCGAGACGAGCAAAAGCATGAGCATCCACAGCAGCGAACTCCTGGAAATCCACCACCGCGGCGCCATCGCCGAAATCGCCATCAACCGCGAGGCCAAGCGCAACGCGCTCAGCGACCCGCTGGTGCGCGCCATCCGCGATTGTTTTGAAAACCTGCCCGAAGGCGTCAAGGCGGCCATCATCTATGGCAAGGGCGAACACTTCTGCGCCGGCCTCGACCTCTCGGAATTGCGAGAACGCGGCACGCCGGAGTCGATGCACCATTCGCGCATGTGGCATGCCGCCTTCGAGCAGGTCCAGTTCGGCCGCGTGCCGGTGATCGCGGTATTGCATGGGGCGGTCATCGGCGGCGGCCTGGAACTGGCGGCGGCGGCGCATATCCGCGTGGCAGAAGACAGCGCCTTCTATGGACTGCCGGAAGGCCAGCGCGGCCTGTTCGTCGGCGGCGGCGGCTCGGTGCGCATCTCGCGCCTGATCGGCGTGGCGCGCATGGCCGATATGATGCTGACCGGGCGCGTGCTGTCGGCCGAGGAAGGCCACCAGGCCGGCATCTCGCAATACGCCACCGCCGCCGGGAAAGGCCTGGACAAGGCGCGCGAACTGGCCGAACGCATCGCCGGCAATGCGGCCATGACCAACTACGGCGTCATGCATGTGCTGCCGCGCATCCATGACCAGTCGATCCAGGACGGCCTGATGACCGAGTCGCTGATGGCCGCGGTGGCCGGCAGCGATCCCGACACCAAACGGCGCCTGGCGGCCTTCCTCGACCACAAGCAGAACAAGGTCAAGCCGGCATAAAGGACAGCGCCGGCCAGCAGTCAGTAATACAGCAGCACATAACGACAAGACCGCGCGGCAACGACCGTGCGGATCACATAAACAGAGACATGTATGAACACTCCACCTCGCTATCGCAGCGTCAGGTTCGGCATCGGCGGCGTCGACGTATTTCCCGCCGCTGACGGCCAGGCCATCGTCAAGACCCGCCAGCCGCTGCAGGACTACCCCCACCGGCTGGCCGACAAACTGGTCCACTGGGCCGGGATCGATCCCGAACGTACCTTCATGGCGCGCCGCGACCCTGCCGGCGGCTGGCGCCGCATCAGCTATGGGCAAGCGCTGCAAAGCGCCAGGCGCATCGGCCAGGCGCTGCTGCAGCGTGGCCTGTCGGCCGAACGGCCGCTGCTGATCCTGTCGGAAAACGACCTGGAACACGCCATGCTGGCGCTGGGCTGCCATTACGCCGGCGTGCCTTACGCGCCGGTGTCGTCGGCTTATTCGCTGCTGTCCAAGGATTACGCCAAGCTGCGCCACGCGGTGCAGCTGCTCACCCCCGGCCTGATCTTCGCCGCGCACGGCGAGAAGTTCGCCGCGGCCGTCAATGCAGTGGCGCCCGATATCGAATTCGTAGTGACCGAAGCGCCGCCCGCCGGACGCGCCTGCACCCTGTTCTCCGAACTGGAGGCCACCGTCGCCGGCGAGGAAGTGGAACGCGCCCACGCCGCCACCGGGCCTGACACCATCGCCAAATTCCTGTTCACCTCGGGCTCGACCAAGATGCCCAAGGCGGTGATCAATACCCAGCGCATGATCTGCAGCAACCTGCAGATGATCGTCCAGACCTTCCCCTTCCTGGCCGAAGAACCGCCGGTGCTGGTCGACTGGCTGCCGTGGAACCACACCTTCGGCAGCAACCACAACGTCGGCATCGTGCTCTACAACGGCGGCACCATGTACATCGACGAAGGCAAGCCGACCCCGCAAGGCCTGGCCGTGACGCTGGAGAACCTGCGCGAGATCTCGCCCACGGTCTATTTCAACGTCCCGGTCGGCTGGGAAGGCATCGCCCATGCGCTGGAAAAGGATGAAGCGCTGCGCAAGACCTTCTACCGCCGCCTGCGCATGCAGTTCTACGCCGGCGCCGCACTGGCCCAGCCGGTGTGGGACAAGCTGCACGCCACCGCCGAAGCGGCCTGCGGCGAGCGCATCGTGATGTCGTGCGGACTGGGGATGACCGAGACCGCGCCCTCGGCGCTGTTCGTGGTCGACGAGCAGGTGCGCGCGGGACAGATCGGCATCCCCACGCCGGGCATGGAAATCAAGCTGGTGCCCAACGGCGACAAGCTGGAGATCCGCTACCGCGGCCCCAACGTGACGCCGGGCTACTGGCGGGCGCCGGAACAGACCGCCGAGTCCTTCGACGACGAGGGTTTCTTCCGCTCCGGCGACGCGGTGCGTTGGCTGGATCCGGAACATCACGACCGCGGCTTCATGTTCGACGGCCGCGTGGCGGAAGACTTCAAGCTCTACACCGGCACCTGGGTCAGCGTCGGGCCGCTGCGCGCGCTGATCGCGCATGAAGGCGCGCCCTACCTGCAGGACGCCGTCATCACCGGCCAGGATCGCCACGAGGTCGGCATGCTGATCCTGCCCAACATCGAGCGCTGCCGCCAGCTGGCGCGGCTGCCCGCCGATGCCTCGCGCGCCGAGGTGGTGGCCGCGCCGCCGGTGCGCGCGTTCTTCCAGGAGATGCTGGAACGCCTGCAGCAGCACGCTACGGGCAGCTCCAACCGCGTCGTGCGCGCGCTGGTGCTGGTCGACCCGCCATCCTTCGACAAGGGCGAAATCACCGACAAGGGTTCGATCAACCAGCGCGCCGTGCTGACGCACCGTGCGGCCCTGGTCGACGCCCTGTACCAGGGCAGCGATGCCGCCGTCTTGACCGCACATGCTGTCGCCACCCATTAAGGATCAACAGGACATGGCACAACAAGCTTTCTATTCCAGTTTCAAGGACGTCTGGATGGCCGGCGGCGTACGCACGCCCATGGTCGATTACTGCACCGCCTTCAGCCAGCTCTCGCCCACCGACATGGGCATCAAGGTGGCGCGCGAAGTGCTGGCGCGCACCGGCATCCCGGCCGCCGACATCGGCTCGGTCATCGCCGGCAACATGGCGCCGGGCGATGCCTACCAGTACATGCTGCCGCGCCACATCGGCCTGTATGCGGGCGTGCCGGTGACGGTGCCGGCGATCATGGTCCAGCGCATCTGCGGCACCGGGTTCGAACTGATCCGCCAGGCCGGCGACCAGATCGAACGCGGCTATACCGAGACCGCGCTGGTGGTGGGCAGCGAATCGATGACGCGCAACCCGATCGCCGCCTTCTCGCACCGCACCGGCTTCAAGCTCGGCGCGCCGGTGGATTTCCAGGACTACATGTGGGAAGCGCTGGTCGACCCCGCCCCCGGCATCACCATGCCGCAGACCGCCGAGAACCTGGCGAAGAAATACGGCATCGCGCGCGCCGCGGTCGACGAATACGCCGCGCTGTCATTCGAGCGCGCGCTGCGCGCCCGGGAAGAAGGTTTCCACGCCGGCGAGATCGTCCCGGTCGGCAACGAAACCTTCCGGCTGGACGGCTACAACGACCGCCACATCAAGCTGCAGGGCAAGATCGACCAGGTCGCGCAGGATACCCACCCGCGCCCCTCGCCACTGGAAGTACTGGCCAAGCTGCGCACGCTGTACCCGGACGGGGTGCAGACCGGCGGCAACAGCTCGGCGCTGGTCGATGCCGCCGCCGCCACGGTGGTGGCCTCGGGCGACTACCTGCGCCGTAACGATTGCGCGCCGCTGGCGCGCGTGGCCGCCGCCGCCGTGGTCGGCGTGCCGCCGGAAATCATGGGCATCGGCCCGGCGCCGGCGATCCGCCTGCTGCTGGAACGCAGCGGCCTGTCGCTGGACGATATCGGCTGTTTCGAAATCAACGAAGCGCAGGGCGCGCAGATCGTGGCCGTGGAGCGCGAGCTGGGCCTGGACCGTAGCAAGCTCAACGTCAACGGCGGCGCCATCGCGCTGGGCCATCCGCTGGCCGCCACCGGGGTGCGCCTGTCGATCACCGCCGCGCGCGAGATGCGCCGCCGCGGCGCGCGCTACAGCGTGGCCTCGGCCTGCATCGGCGGCGGCCAGGGCATCGCACTGCTGCTGGAAAACCCTTCCGCCTCCCATTGAACCGACAAGGAAACCGAACATGCAATTGCAAGGACAAGCCGCGCTGGTCACCGGCGGCGCTTCAGGACTGGGCGCCGAGACCGTGCGCCAGCTAGCGCGCGCCGGCGCCCGCGTCTCGATTCTCGACGTCAATACCGAAGCCGCCCAAGCGCTGGCGGCCGAACTGGGCTGCCACGCCGCGCGCTGCGACATCACCGACAGCGCTTCCGTCGAAGCGGCGCTGGATGCGGCGCAGGAAGCCAACGGCACGCCGCGCATCCTGGTCAACTGCGCCGGCATCGGCGGCGCCAAGCGGATGGTCGGCAAGGACGGTAGCCCGATGCCGCTGGAGGACTTCAGCCGCATCGTCAACGTCAACCTGGTCGGCACCTTCAACATGATCCGCCTGGCCGCCGCGCGCATGGCCGGCGCCGAGGCGATGGCAGACGGCGAACGCGGGGTGGTGATCGCCACCGCCTCGGTGGCCGCCTACGACGGCCAGGTGGGCCAGGCCGGCTATGCCGCCTCCAAGGGCGGCATCACCTCGATGACGCTGCCGCTGGCGCGCGACCTGGCGCAATACGGCATCCGCGTAGTGACCATCGCGCCGGGGCTGTTCCTCACGCCGCTGCTCTACAAGCTGCCGGAAGAGGTGCAGCAATCGCTGGCGGCTTCCATCCCCTTCCCCAAGCGCCTGGGTAAGGCGGAAGAATTCGCGCAGCTGGCGCTGCATATCGCCGGCAACCTGTCGCTGAACGGCGAAGTGATCCGCCTCGACGGCGCATTGCGCCTGGCGCCGCGTTGAAGGGAGCCATGCCATGAGCAAAACCGTCATCTATCCCCTCAACGTCGAATTCGGCGACTGCGATCCGGCCGGCATCGTGTTCTTCCCCAACTTCTTCCGCTGGTACGACGCGGCCTCGCGCAACTTCTTCCACCAATGCGGCGTGCCGCCCTGGCGCGAGACGGAAAAGACGCGCGGCATCATCGGCACGCCGGTGGTCGACATCAGCTCGCGCTTCGTGCGGCCGGCCACCTACGGCGACCGCGTGGAAGTCCACTCCACCATCGTCGAGTGGAACGACAAGACCTTCGTCATGCGGCACGAACTCAAGCGCGATGGCGAACTGCTGGCCGAAGGCCGCGATACCCGGGTATTCGCCATCCGGCATCCGGACGATCCTGCCCGTATCAAGGCCATCTCCATTCCGGCCGACATCCGGGAAATGTGTAGCTAATAGAAATCTTATAAATACAAGGAGACGACAATGAAGATGAAACAAGTATTCAAGGCCAGCCTGCTGGCATCGATGCTGGCTTGCGCGGGCGCCGCCCATGCCGAACTGACCATCGGCGTGATCATGTCGCTGACCGGCCCCGGCTCCGGCCTGGGCATTCCCGCCAAGAACGGCTTCGCGCTGTGGCCCGACAGCATCGGCGGCGAGAAGGTCAAGCTGATCGTGCTGGACGACGCCACCGACCCGACCCAGGCCAGCAAGAACGCGCGCCGCCTGGTGGCCGAGGACAAGGTCGACCTGATCATCGGTTCGGCCGCGGTGCCGCCGACGCTGGCCATCGCCGACGTGGCACTGGAAACCCAGACGGTGCAACTGGCCATCTCCCCGATCGAAACGCCTGAAGGCAAGGATGCCTGGACCTTCCGCCTGCCGCAGTCGACCGCGGTCATGGCCGGCGGCGTGGTGGACCAGATGAAAAAGCAAGGCGTGAAAACCATCGGCTTCCTCGGCTACTCCGACTCCTACGGCGAAAACTGGCTGAAGGAAGTCCAGCGCCTGGCGCCGGCCGCCGGCATCAAGGTCGGTACGGTGGAGCGCTTCTCGCGCGCCGACACCAGCGTCACCGCGCAAGCCTTGCGGGTAGTCAGCGCCAACCCCGATGCGGTGCTGGTGGTGGCCTCCGGCAGCGGCGCGGCGATGCCGCACAAGGCCCTGGTCGAACGCGGCTACAAGGGCAAGATCTACCAGACCCACAGCGCCGCCTCGCGCGACCTGATCCGCCTGGGCGGCAAGGATGTCGAGGGTTCCTTCGTGGTGTCCGGCCCGGCGGTGGTGCCGGAAGCGCTGCCCGACAGCAACGCCTCGAAGAAGCTGGCCACCGATTTCGTCACGCGCTATGAGAAGCAATACGGCGCCGGCACCCGCAACCTGTTCGCGGCCCACATCTACGATGCCCAGCTGGTGCTGCAGAAGGTGGTGCCGGAAGCGCTGAAGAAAGCCAAACCCGGTACGCCCGCCTTCCGTGCGGCGCTCAAGGATGCCCTGGAGAACTCGGGCAACATCCAGATCTCGCAAGGCACCCTGCACTACACCGCCAAGGACCACTTCGGCCTGGGCGACGATGCGCGCATCATGCTGACCATCCAGAACGGCAACTGGAAGGCGGCCAATCCCTGAGCAATCGTTGCGACATGACTCAACCACCGTTCGGACTGAGTAGCGGCATTGCCGCGTATCGAAGACGCACAGACGGCGCGCCTTCGATACGGCCCTAACGGGCCACTCAGTCCGAACGGGGGACTGATTCATTCAATAACGGCTTCTAACGACGAGCTATCTCACTCCGACTCTTCCGCTTCCGATATCCCGACACATGGACTCATCCATCGCCGCCATCCTGCTGCTGGACGGCTTGACCAACGGCATTGTCTACGGGTTGATCGCCATCGCCCTGGTGCTGGTGTTCACGGTCACCCGCATCCTCTTCATTCCGCAAGGCGAATTCGTCGCCTTCGGCGCGCTTACGCTGGCCATGCTGCAGCAAGGCCAGCGCCCCGGCCCCCTGTGGCTGCTGCTGATCCTGGCGTGTTGCGCGGCCGCGATGCAAACCACGGCGCTGCTGCGCGCCGGCCAGGCGGCGCGCCTGCCGCGCGTCCTGGCCAATACGCTGGGCCTGCCGCTGGCGATCGCCGCGCTGGTCTGGTGGGCCGCGCCGCAGCAGTTTCCGTTGCCAGTCCAGGTGGCGCTGACGCTGCTGCTCATCACCGCGCTGGGACCACTGATGTACCAGGTGGTATTCGAATCGATGGCCGATGCCAGCGTGCTGCAACTGCTGATCGTCTCGGTCGGCATCCATCTGGCCATGACCGGGCTGGGGCTGGTGTTCTTCGGCGCCGAAGGCTTCCGCACGCCGGCATTCTGGGATGAACGCTGGAACATCGCGGCGCTGACCCTGAGCGCGCAGACGCTGGTGGTGGTCGGCGCAGCCGTCGCCCTGCTGCTGGCGCTGTGGCTGTTCTCCGGCCACACGCTGTACGGCAAAGCCTTGCGCGCCACCGCGGTGAACCGCCTGGGCGCTCGGCTGATGGGCATTTCCACGACGCTGGCCGGCAAGCTCTCCTTTGCCGTGGCAGCGTTTATCGGTGCTCTGTCGGGCGTGTTGATCGGCCCGATGAGCACCATTTTTTATGACTCGGGCTTCCTGATCGGCTTGAAGGGCTTCGTCGCCGCCACCATCGGCGCGCTGGTCAGCTTCCCGCTGGCCGCCGGCGGCGCACTGCTGGTGGGCTTGCTGGAATCGTTCAGCTCGTTCTGGGCCAGCGACTACAAGGAAGTGATCGTCTTCATGGCCTTGCTGCCGATATTGCTGTGGCGTTCGCTGGTCACGCCGGCACATGACGAGGATGAGGAATAAGAACCATGACGACACGACGCATTCCTCTCTTCCTCCTGTCGGCGCTGCTGGTATTGCTGGCCCTGTTCCCGCTGCTGCCCACGCCGCAGTTCTGGATCATCCAGGCCAACTACATCGGCCTGTATGCGCTGGTGGCCATCGGCCTGGTGCTGCTGACCGGCATCGGCGGCCTGACCTCGTTCGGCCAGGCCGCCTTCGTCGGGCTGGGCGCCTACACCACTTCCTACCTGAGCACCGCGCATGGCGTCTCGCCCTGGCTGACGCTGCCGCTGGGCCTGCTGCTGACCGGCGCCTCGGCCTATGTGCTGGGACGCATCACGCTGCGCATGTCGGGCCACTACCTGCCGCTGGCCACCATCGCCTGGGGCATCAGCCTGTACTTCCTGTTCGGCAAGGTCGAATGGCTGGGCAAGTACGACGGCATTTCCGGCATCCCGGCGCTGCACTTCCTGGGCATCGACCTGGCGCAGGAGCGGCATCTCTACTACCTGATCTGGGCCATCGTGCTGGGCGCCGCCTGGCTGTCGCTGAACCTGCTCGACTCGCGCGCCGGCCGCGCTATCCGCGCGCTCAAGGGCGGCCGCTCGATGGCCGAGGCGATGGGCGTGGATACCGGCCGCTACAAGATCCTGATCTTCGTGCTGGCGGCACTGCTGGCGTCGGTGTCGGGCTGGCTGTTCGCGCATATGCAGCGCACCGTCAACCCGTCGCCGTTCAGCCTGGCGATGGGCATCGAATACCTGTTCATCGTGGTGGTCGGCGGCATCGCGCATATCTGGGGCGCCTTGCTGGGCGCCGGCGTACTCAAGCTGCTGGCCGACCAGCTGCAGGTGCTGCTGCCGGCGCTGCTGGGCGGCGAAGGCAGTTATGAAAGCATCGTCTTCGGCCTGATCCTGATCCTGCTGCTCAAGTATGCGCGCGGCGGCCTGTGGCCCTGGGTACGGGCGCTGTGGATGCGCGCCTTCCCGCCGGCGCCGCGGCCCTTGCTGCAACCGGGTGCGCAAGCCATGCCGAAGCGCCAGGCGCCGGCGCGCGGCGCGGCGCTGCTGCAGGTGGAGCGGATCGCCAAGCGCTTCGGCGGACTGGTGGCGGTCAACGAGGTGTCCTTCAATGTCAAGGCGGGCGAGATCGTCGGCCTGATCGGCCCCAACGGCGCCGGCAAGTCGACCACCTTCAACCTGGTCACCGGCCTGCTGCACGCCAGCGGCGGACGCGTCAGCTTCAATGGCCGCGACATCGCCGGCCTGCAGGCGCGCGCCATCGCCAGCCTGGGCATCGCCCGCACCTTCCAGCACGTGCGCCTGCTGCCGGGCATGTCGGTGCTGGAGAACGTTGCGTTGGGCGCACACCTGCGCAGCCGCCAGGGTTTCCTGCGCAACACCGTCAATGCCATGCTGCACCTGGAGCGTGGCGAAGAGCAGGCGCTGCTGGAGGAAGCGGCGCGCGCGCTGCACCGCGTCGGCCTGCAGCACCTGATGCACGAACAGGCCGGCAACCTGGCGCTGGGCCAGCAACGCATCCTGGAAATCGCCCGCGCGCTGTGCTGCGATCCGCTGTTGCTGCTGCTGGACGAACCGGCCGCCGGCCTGCGCCACCTGGAGAAGCAGGCGCTGGCCAAGGTGCTGCAGGAATTGCGCGCCGACGGCATGAGCATCCTGCTGGTGGAACATGACATGGAATTCGTCATGCAACTGACCGACCACATCGTGGTGATGGAATTCGGCGCCAAGATCGCCGAAGGCACGCCGCAAGAGATCCAGCGGCATCCCGCCGTGATCGAAGCCTACCTGGGTGGAATCGAATGAGCGAAACCTTATTGGAAGTGGAGCAGCTGCGCGCCAGCTACGGCAAGGTGCAAGCCTTGCACGACATCAATCTCAAGCTGGAGCGCGGCAGCATCGCCACCGTGATCGGCCCCAACGGCGCAGGCAAGTCCACGCTGCTCAACGCCATCATGGGCGTGCTGCCGGCACAAGGGGAGATACGCTACCGCGGCCGCGCCGTCGATCGCTACAGCCTGGAGCAGCGCGTGCTGGAAGGCATCGCGCTGGTGCCGGAACGGCGCGAACTGTTTTCCACCATGAGCGTGGAAGACAACCTGCTGCTGGGCGGATTCCGCCGCCTGCGGCTGCGCCAGGCGCAACCGCTGGACCAGCTGGCCACGGTGTTCGAGATGTTCCCGCGCCTGAAGGAACGGCGGCGCCAGCTGGCCGGCACGCTCTCCGGCGGCGAGCGCCAGATGCTGGCCATCGGCCGCGCGCTGATGGCCAAGCCGGAACTGCTGATGCTGGACGAACCCAGCCTCGGCCTGGCCCCGCGCATTGTCAAGGAAATCCTGCAGATCGTCTCGGAGCTGCGCAGCGCCGGCATCTCGGTGCTGCTGGTCGAACAGAACGCGCGCGCGGCGCTGCAGACCGCCGACTACGGCTACGTGCTGGAACTGGGCAAGGTCACCATGCAAGGCGAGTCGGCGCAACTGGCCGGCGACAGCCAGGTGATCCAGGCCTATCTCGGCTTCGGCAAATCGCCGGCGCCGGAATCCGCCGCCGCCTGAATACCGCCGCACCACCACATACAAGGAGGAGACCGCCATGAAGAAACTGTTCCTGTTGCTGCACGCCGCCCTGCTGGCCTTGTCGGCGGCAGCCCTGCCGGCGCGCGCCGCCAGCGACGCCGACAATACAAAGCTGGAGCCGCCCAAACCCAAGCTCACTTTCCTGGCGCGCTTCTCGGTGGACCTGGTGGCGCCGATCTGGGAACTCGGCAAGACCTCCGACCTGGGCCGACGCCGCATCATCCCGATCACCGGCGGCAGCTTCAAAGGGCCGCTGATGAACGGCGAGATCCTCAACAACGGCGCGGATTGGCAGACCGTGACCGCCGACGGCCTGGCCAACATCGACACCCGCTACCTGCTCAAGCTCGACGACGGCGAACTGGTCTACCTGCAAACCCGCGGCGTGCGCTACGGCCCGCCGGAAGTGATGGCCGAAGTGGCGCAAGGCAAGCCGGTCGATCCTTCCAAATATTACTTCCGCCTCTACATGAACTTCGAAACCGCGTCCAAGAAATACGACTGGCTCAACCGCGCCATGGGCGTGGGCTATGCGATGCGGCTGGGCAATGCCGTGGTCTACGACGCCTATCTGCTGAACTGAGGGACGCGCGATGAGTTATGTGCCGCCGCTGCGCGACTTCGCCTTCGTGCTCGATGAAGTGCTGCAGGCACCGCAGGCATTGCGCGCGCTGCCGGCGCATGCGGAGTGCGATGGCGAACTGATGGCCCAGGTGCTGGAAGAAGCCGGCCGCTTCGCCGCCGGCGTGGTGGCCCCGCTGAATGCGGCAGGCGACCGCGACGGCTGCCGTTTCGACAATGGCGAAGTCGCCACGCCCTCCGGATTCGCGCGCGCCTATGCGCAGTTTTGCGAAGGCGGCTGGCCGGCCCTGGCCTGCGCCCCGGAACACGGCGGCCAGGGCCTGCCGCATGTGCTGGACTGCGCCCTTTACGAAATGCTGAGCGCGGCCAACCATGCCTGGACCATGTATCCCGGCCTGCTGCACGGCGCCTATGCCTGCCTGGCCGAGCACGGCTCGCCGGCGCTGCGCGCGGCTTACCTGGACAAGATCGCCAGCGGCGAATGGCTGGCCACCATGTGCCTGACCGAAGCCCACGCCGGCAGCGACCTCGGCCTGCTGCGCACGCGCGCCGTGCCGCAGGACGACGGCAGCTACCGCATCAGCGGCGACAAGATTTTCATCTCCGGCGGGGAACACGACCTGACCGGCAACATCGTCCACCTGGTGCTGGCGCGCCTGCCCGATGCCGTACCGGGCAGCAAGGGGCTCTCGCTGTTCCTCGCGCCCAAGCTGCTGCCGGACGGCAGCCGCAACGGCGTACAGTGCACCGACATCGAACACAAGATGGGGATTCACGGCAGCGCCACCTGCAGCCTGCGCTTCGAACAGGCGCAAGCCTGGCTGGTCGGCGAAGCCGGACGCGGCCTGGCGGCCATGTTCGTGATGATGAATGCGGCGCGCCTGCATGTCGGCGCCCAGGGATTGGGACTGGCGGAAGCAGCATGGCAGCGCGCATCGGCCTATGCGCATGAGCGGCGCCAGTCGCGCGCGCCGGTACGCCCGGCCGGCACACAGGCGGCCGATCCGATCGCTCTGCATCCGGCGGTGCACAAGCTGCTGATGCAACAGCGCTGCCGCATCGAAGGCGGACGCATGCTGGCCTGCTGGACAGGATTGCTGCTGGACCTGGCGGAACACGATACCGATACGGTAGCAAGGCGCCGCCACCAGGAGCGGCTGGAATTCATCACGCCGGTGGTGAAGGCCTTCCTGACCGAGCAAGGATTCCAATGCGCCAGCCGCGCGCTGCAGGTATTCGGCGGACATGGCTATGTGGTCGAGACCGGCATCGAACAGTATCTGCGCGATGCCCGCATCACGATGATCTACGAAGGCAGCAACGAGATCCAGGCCATCGATTTCCTGCTGCGCAAGGCGCTGGCCGATGATGGCCGCAGGCTGGAAGACTTCCTTGCGCTGGTACAAGCCGATGCGCTGCATGCCAAAGGAAGCGAATTCGAAAAGCAAGCGGCACTGCTGCTGCAAGCCGCGCAAAAGCTGCGACAGTCGGCTGCGGATATCGCCGCAGGCATGGCGGCCAATCCATCGCTGCCTTACTTCCTCGCCGATGAAATGCTGCACCTGACGGGCCATCTTGCATTGGGCTGGATGTGGCTGCGCGCCGCGCTGCGGGCGCTTGCGGCGCTGGATCGCGACCCGGCATACTACGACGGCAAGCGGGATGCCGCATGCTATCATTTCGCCTTTGTGTTTCCGGAAGTGCGGCAGTTGTTCGACGTCATCGACGGCTGCCTGGCAACTGGCGTTCCGACCATCCCCTCCGACCGACATCACCATGCTGCCCAAGAAGCCGGCTGACTTCGACCCCGACGACGAATCGCCGGAAAGCGCTCCGCTCGACCAGCAGGTTCTGCTGAGCCTGGTCGGCTACAACTGCCGACGCGCCTACATCACCATCATGCCGCTGTTTGAAAAGCGCATGGCCAAGTTCGAGTTGCGTCCGGTCGACTTCACGGTGCTGAGCCTGCTGAAGGCCAATCCCAACATCAACCAGAAGCGCCTTTCCAAGGCCATCAACGTCTCGCCGCCCAACCTGGCGACCTTGCTGGACCGCCTGGAACAGCGCGGCCTAGTAATGCGCCAGCGCAATCCGCAGGATCGCCGCTCGCAGGTGCTGGCATTGACTACGGCCGGCATGCGCATGTGCGTGAAGGCGGAGAAAACGGCCAGCGAACTGGAACTGAAAGCCACCGAAGCGCTAAACGAGTCCGAACGCGCGCAACTGATCGGACTGCTGCAAAAGATATTCATGCCGGACGGCGACGATCCGGCGCGCTGATCCCTCGCGCCGTCAGCCGTCCCGCCTTCCCTTGTCAGCGCAGGAAAACCAGCTCGCTATAGCTGGGATTGGCGTGTTGGCGCTGGTACTGCTTGAGGTCTTCCATGACCTGCTCGCGCGTAAGGCCCGACTTTTCCTGCATCGACGGCGTATTCCGCGCATTCGATTGAACCGGCTGCGCAACTGCGGCTCCGGCCGTTTCTGCCGGTATGACATCCTTGCCTTCTGCGGCACTCGCTGCGGCGGCCATCCCCAGTAGTGCGATGGCGAGGCCCAGTTTTCTTAATGCGACGGTATTCATGATCTACTCCCCATGAATGCAAGCGGATCCTGCCCATTGCAGATCCATTTCATCAACTTCATCCACGTGGAATCATTGTAAGTAGCCAGCTATGCGGGAAAAATGGGCTGGCGGGCAATGCTTTCTTTCATCTTTTGAAATAATGCTTTGAATGCGTCGGCCGTTTTGCCAGCAGATTTTCCTCTCTGTCATTACTCCACTTTCCGCCGCCAACCAAAAAGGGCGCGAAGCATAAAAAAACGGCCCACATCACTGTGGGCCGTTTCCTTCAAACTTGGTGCTGGCTGCAGGACTTGAACCCGCCACCCCCTGATTACAAGTCAGGTGCTCTACCAGATGAGCTAAGCCAGCAAAAACTTTAGCCGGCGATTATAGCCTACTTGATACGGGTAAGTACAGGACGTCCGCCCTTTTTTGGCGGTTCGGGATCGTCGTCGCCCGGCGCTTCGGTCGTGGCGGCCTTTTTCTCTGGCTCGGAAACCGGGACGGAAGACAGCATCGGGGCGCCGGTTTCCTTCTCGTCCTGCTGCGGCTCCGCCTCGGGGGCCGTGGCCGGATTGGGCGCCTCGAAGGCCATGCCCTGGCCGTTCTCGCGGGCGTAGATGGCGATGACGTTCTCGACCGGGATCAGGATGTCCTTCGAAACGCCGCCGAAACGCGCGCTGAAGCTGATGCTGTCGTTTTCCATCTTCAGGCCGCTGGTGGCCTCGAAGCTGATGTTGAGGACGATCTCGCCGTTCTTGACGAATTGCATCGGCACGCGTGTGCGGCTGTCGACCACTACGGCGATGTGGGGCGTAAAGCCATTGTCGGTGCACCACTCGTAGATGGCGCGCAGCAGATAAGGCTTGGTTGAAACTTCAGGCATGACTGGGTGTGTGATGCGATGCACGGGCGCTCAGGCCTGCGCATCTGCCGGCATGGCCGGGGTGGAACTGCAAAACGATACTGCCGCCGGTCCCGGCCCAGGGCGCGGGATCGGCGGCGTGCGCTGCTTAGCGGCGCATGACCTTTTCCGACGGGGTCAGCGCTTCGATGTAGGCCGGGCGCGAGAAGATGCGCTCGGCGTACTTCATCAGCGGGGCCGCGGTCTTGGACAGCTCGATGCCGTAGTGGTCCAGGCGCCACAGCAGCGGCGCCAGCGCCACGTCCAGCATGGAGAACTCGTCGCCCAGCATGTACTTGTTCTTCAGGAACAGCGGCGCCAGCTGGGTCAGGCGGTCGCGGATTTCGTTGCGGGCCTTTTCCTGGCTCTTTTCGGCAGCCTTGGACTTCTCGTTCTCCAGCGTGTGCACGTGGATGAACAGTTCCTTCTCGAAGTTGAACAGCATCAGGCGGGCGCGGGCGCGCATCAGCGGGTCGGCCGGCATCAGTTGCGGGTGCGGGAAGCGCTCGTCGATGTATTCGTTGATGATGTTCGACTCGTACAGCACCAGGTCACGCTCGACCAGGATGGGGACCTGGCCGTAGGGGTTCATGACGGAAATGTCTTCCGGCTTGTTGAACAGGTCGACGTCGCGGATCTCGAAGTCCATGCCCTTTTCGAACAGGACGAGGCGGCAACGTTGCGAAAATGGGCAGGTCGTGCCCGAATAAAGAACCATCATTTTGTAGAGCCCTAAAAACAAAAGGGGGGCGAGACGCATAACGCTCACCCCGGTACGCAATTCCGCCAAAAACAGCGCGGATACGAGATTTTACTTTTTTACTTGACGTTCTTCCAATAGGAAGCGTTCAGACGCCACGTCAGAACCAGGAAAACGCCCAGGAACAACAGCACCCAGACGCCCAGCCGTTTGCGCGTATTCTGCGCGGGCTCGGCCATCCACTCGAGATAACCGACCAGATCGGCGACGGCGTTATCATATTCGATCGCGCTCATCTTTCCAGCCTTGACCAGTTCGAATTTCTCGAATTTGTGGATGGTCTTGCCCTCTTCGTGAGGATCTTTCTCCTCGGAGTACTTCGGGACCTGGGTTCCTTGCAATTCCCACAACACATGCGGCATGCCGACGTTGGGGAAAAGCATGTTGTTCCAGCCGGTTGGGCGGCTGTCGTCCTTATAATAACTGCGCAGGTAGGTATAAATCCAGTCCGGGCCCGATCCCAGCTCGGATGCCTTGGCCCGCGCGATCACCGACAGGTCCGGCGGGGTGGCCCCGAACCAGGTCTTGGCGTCCTGCGGCAGCATCGAGATTTTCATCAGATCGCCGACTTTTTCCCCTGTAAACAAGAGGTTATTCTTGATCTGGTCTTCCGACAGACCGAGGTCGCGCAGGCGGTTGTAGCGCATCGACGATGCCGCGTGGCAATTCAGGCAATAGTTGACGAACAGCTTGGCGCCGTTTTGCAACGCGGAAACATCCTTGGTGCGGTCCGGCGCGTGGGCCAGCGGGAAACCGCCTTCGTTGGCGCAGGCGAGCACCGGCAGCAGCGCCAGCGTCGCGATCAGTCTTTTCAGCAATGTCATGTTCTTGTCCTCTTGTGCTTTAGGCGGCTGGCTTAGTGCGGATGGTAGACGACGCGGTCAGGTACCGGCTTGAAGGTGCCGGCAGCGCTCCACCAGGGCATCAGCAGGAAGAAGCCCAGGTAGATGAAGGCGCAGACCTGGGCCACGACGGTACCCGTGGCGGTCGGCGGCTGCACGCCCAGATAGCCCAGCGCAACGAAGGCAATGCCAAAGACAAGATAAACGTACTTATGCCAGCTCGGACGGTAGCGGATCGACTTGACCTGCGAGTGGTCCAGCCACGGCAAGCCGCCCAGGATCACCACCGACAGGCCCATCAGCACCACGCCCCAGAACTTGGCGTCGAACACCAGCATGCCGGCGATCACGGCCAGGCCGATCACGATGGCGGCGATCTTGAGCGCGCCGGCCAGGCGCGACTTGAACACCAGCAGCGCGACATAGGCCGCGACGCCGGCAATGAGCCAGCCCATGAAATCGGCGGTGGTGGCGCGCAGGATCGAGTAGAACGGCGTGAAGTACCACACCGGCGCGATGTGCGGCGGGGTCTTCAGCGAGTCGGCCGGGATGAAGTTGTTGTACTCCAGGAAGTAGCCGCCCATCTCCGGCGCGAAGAACACCACCGCCGAAAACACGATCAGGAAGATCGAGACCGCGAAGATATCGTGCACCGAGTAGTACGGGTGGAACGGCACGCCGTCCAGCGGCACGCCGTTGGCATCGGTCTTTTCCTTGATCTCGACGCCGTCGGGGTTGTTCGAGCCCACTTCGTGCAGCGCGATGATGTGCGCCACCACCAGGCCGATCAGCACCAGCGGGATGGCGATCACGTGGAACGAGAAGAAGCGGTTCAGGGTGGCGTCGGAGACGACGTAGTCGCCGCGGATCCACAACGACAGGTCAGGGCCGATGAAGGGAATCGCGCCGAACAGGTTCACGATCACCTGCGCCCCCCAGTACGACATCTGGCCCCAGGGCAGCAGGTAGCCGAAGAAGGCTTCGCCCATCAGGCACAGGAAGATCGCCACGCCGAACAGCCACACCAGCTCGCGCGGCTTGCGGTAGGAGCCGTAGAGCAGGCCGCGCACCATGTGCAGGTAGACCACGATGAAGAAGGCCGAGGCGCCGGTGGAATGCATGTAGCGCACCAGCCAGCCCCAGGGCACGTCGCGCATGATGTATTCGACCGAGGCGAAGGCCAGGTTGGCGTCCGGCTTGTAGTGCATCACCAGGAAGATGCCGGTGACGATCTGGATCACCAGCACCAGCAAGGCCAGCGAGCCAAAGGCGTACCAGAAATTGAAGTTCTTGGGAGCGTAGTACTCGGAGAGATGGGCTTTCCAGGTGGAGGTCAGCGGAAAGCGGGCATCGACCCAGTTGAGCGCCTTGTCGCACACCGGCGCGTCATCGGGCAGTTTCTTTTCGTGGAATGCTCCCATGCTTATGCCTCCCCTTTCTCGTCTTTGCCGATGACCAGCTTGTTGTCGCCTTCGAACATGTAGCGCGGCACCTGGAGGTTGTCCGGAGCCGGCTTGTTCTTGTAGACGCGGCCGGCCAGGTCGAACGTGGAGCCGTGGCAGGGGCACAGGAAGCCGCCATGCCAGTCGTCCGGCAGCGAAGGCTGCGGGCCGGCCTGGAAGCGTGCGCTGGGGGAGCAGCCGAGGTGCGGGCAGATGCCGACCACGACCAGGAGATCCTTGCGGATGGAGCGCCATTCATTGAGCGCGTATTCGGGCGTCTCGGAGAAATCGGTGCGCTTGGACTGCGGATCGGCCACTTCGCCGTCCACCTTCTTGAGCGATTCGACCATCTCGGGGGTGCGCTTGAGGATCCAGACCGGCTTGCCGCGCCATTCGACGGTACGCATTTCGCCTGGAGACAAGGTCGAGATGTCGACCTCAACCGGTGCGCCCGCAGCCTTGGCCCGTTCCGAGGGCTGCAAGGTGGAGACGAAAGCTCCGGCAGTGGCCAATCCAGCAACACCGCCAGCCGCGCAAGTGGCAACCAGCAAACCTCGTCGACTTGCGTCGACCTGATTCTCGTCCGTCATAAAGACCCCTATCTCCATATGTGTAAGTTAGCGTGGACCTTCTAAGTGACCCTCATGCAACTTTTGATTATATATAAGCTGAATAGGGTTTTGAAGACAACGCGAACGGCCAGCATGGTAACGGCCCGCGCAAAAAACGATTTGACGCAGCGCAACCCGTTGTCAATCTGCTCTTTTTACCTCTTTTGCTGCGTTGCAATATAAGATGCGTCCTAATTTACTTTTCAAGCGCGGCGGGATATAACGCCGGTATCGCTCCCATTTCATAGACAAACAGCAATCTTCCACAGGAGAAATCAATAATGAGCATGTTCAAAGACTTCCGCGCATTCGCGACCAAAGGCAACGTTGTCGACCTCGCCGTCGGCATCATCATCGGCGGCGCCTTCGGCAAGATCGTCGAATCCATGGTGCAGGACATCATCATGCCCATCGTCGGGAAAATCTTCGGCGGCCTCGATTTCGCCAGCTACTACATTCCGCTCAACGGCCAGCCCTACGGCTTGTCGCTGGCCGAAGCGAAGAAGGCCGGCGCGGTGTTCGCCTACGGCAACTTCGTTACCATCCTGATCAACTTCATCATCCTGGCGTTCATCATCTTCCAGATGATCCGCCTCATCAACAAGGCGCGCGACCTGACCTCCAAGCAGGAAGAAGCCGCTCCGGCCGCACCTGCGGCACCGACGGAAGATGTCCTGCTGCTGCGTGAAATCCGCGATGCGCTGAAGAAGTAAGCAAGAGAAGCAAGCCGCAACCGCGACTTCAAAAACAAAAAGCCCGCGAGGGCTTTTTGTTTTTCAGGAACCGGCACCCTTCCCTGTCACACCGGATTGTCGATATCGATGAAGCGGTGTTCGATACCGAAATGCTCCGCGGCGTGCGCGCCCAGCGCCTGCACGCCATAGCGCTCGGTGGCATGGTGTCCCGCCGCGATATAGACGGTGCCGGTCTCGCGCGCCAGGTGCACGGTGGGTTCGGAAATCTCGCCGCTGATGTAGGCCGATGCGCCGGCCGCGATCGCATCGGCCAGCATGCCCTGCGCCGCACCGGTGCACCAGGCGATCTCGCCCAGCGCCTGCTGCGGGTCGCCGATCAGCAGGGGCGCTCGTCCCAGGCGTTTTTCTATCAATGCCGCGAGGTCGGCGGCCGTCTTCACCGCGGGAGAATTGCTGCGCCCGAGCCAGCCCAGGTCATCGTCGCCGAAGCGGCCACCGGCGTTCAGGTCGAGCATGCGCGCGAGCTGGGCGTTGTTGCCCAATTGCGGATGCGCATCCAGTGGCAGGTGGTAGGCGAACAGGCTGACGTCATTGGCAAGCAACAGCTTCAAGCGGCGCTGCTTGGTGCCGATCACCCGCATGTCCTCGCCGCGCCAGAAATAACCGTGGTGCACCAGGATCGCATCGGCCTTCAAATCGAGCGCGGCCTCGATCAGCGCCAGGCTCGCGGTGACGCCGCTGACGACCCTGGCGATCTCCTCCCGCCCTTCCACCTGCAGGCCGTTTGGGCAATAATCGCGGTATTGCCCGGCATTGAGCGTCTGGCCGAGATATCTCCCGAACTCGTCTCTGGTAACTTGCCGACTCATTTCCATCCTCATCTGGTTTCTATATGCGACGTTTATGGTTGTTGTTTGCCCAGACCGTGACAATCGGTTTGGCAGTGTGGTTCATTGTAACGACCTTGAAGCCCGGCTGGATATCCGGCACCTTCGGCTCCCGCGCGCGCCCCGCCCAATCCTCCGTGCAAATGCAGGAAGCCGCTCCCGATGCGCCCGCGCTGAGCTCCTATCGCCACGCCGCGCAGCAGGCCATGCCGTCGGTGGTGAACATCTTCACCACCATGGAAGCGCGTCCGCAGAAAAGCCCGTTCCAGAACGATCCCTTCTTCCGCAAGTTCTTCGGCGACCAGTTCGAAGAGCAGCAGCAGGATGACAAGCAATCCAGCCTCGGTTCGGGCGTGATCGTCAGCCCGCAAGGCTACATCCTGACCAACAACCACGTGGTGGAAGCCGCCGACCAGATCGAAGTGGCGCTGGCCGACGGCCGCAAGGCGAGCGCCAAGGTGGTCGGCATCGACCCTGAAACCGACCTGGCGGTGATCAAGATCGAACTGCCCAACCTGCCGGCCATCACCCTGGGGCATCCGGAGAGCAGCTCGGTGGGCGATGTGGTGCTGGCCATCGGCAACCCCTTCGGCGTCGGCCAGACCGTCACCATGGGCATCGTCTCGGCGCTGGGACGCAACCACCTCGGCATCAACACCTTCGAGAACTTCATCCAGACCGACGCCGCCATCAACCCCGGCAATTCCGGCGGCGCGCTGGTCGACACCAACGGCAACCTGCTGGGCATCAACACCGCGATCTATTCGCGCACCGGCGGCAACCTTGGCATCGGCTTCGCGATCCCGATGTCGACCGCCAAGACGGTGATGGAAGCCATCATCAGCAACGGCCAGGTGGTGCGCGGCTGGATCGGCGTCGAACCGCAGGACATCACGCCGGAGCTGGCCGAGAGCTTCGGCCTGGGCAAGAAGACCGGCGCCATCATCGCCGGCGTGCTCAAGGGCGGCCCGGCCGACCGCGCCGGCATGAAGCCGGGCGACATCCTGGTCAGCATCGACGGCAAGCCGGTGGCCGACACCACCGAGATGCTCAACGTGATCGCCCAGCTCACGCCGGGCCAGAACATCGCCATGACGGTGCTGCGCCGGTCGCAGGAAACCAAGCTCAACATCACCGTGGGCAAGCGCCCGCCGCCGCCCAAGAGCGACGACAGCGACCAGGAATAAGAACGGCTAGAATGCCCGATGCGCATCCCCGGATTGGGGAGCGCCATCGCCATCAGAAGGAGATCGAACAAGATGCACGTGCGCGACCTGACCCAGTTCCTGGCCGAGCTTGCCGACAACAACAACCGCGCCTGGTTCGTGATGAACAAGCCGCGCTACGACATCCTGCGCGAAGAATTCCTGGCGCTGACCGTCAAGCTGATCGCCGAGATCAGCAAGTTCGACCCGGCCATCGCCGGCTGCAACCCGAAGAAGGCGCTGTTCCGCATCAACCGCGACATGCGCTTCTCGCATGACAAGAGCCCGTACAAGACCCACTTCTCCGCCGCCATCACCGCCAGCGGCCTGAAAAAGCCCAGCCAGGGCGGCGGCCCGGCCTACTATTTCCATATCGACGCCGAGGGCAAGCTGCTGATCGCAGGCGGCGAATACATGCCGCCGCCGGACCGCCTGCGGGCCATCCGCAACCAGGTCGTCAGCGATGCGGCCGGCTTCAACAAGATGCGCAAGAACAAGAAGCTGGTGGAAACCTACGGCGACCTGCAGGAAGAAGGCAAGCTGGTGCGCCCGCCCAAGGGCTTCGATCCGGACACCCCGAATATCGAGTACGTGAAGCTGAAGAGCTTCATCGTGTGGACCGAAACCAGCATCAAGAAGAAGGTGCCGGCCGACTTGGGCAAGGATGTGCTGGCCGGCTTCAAGGACGCTTATCCGCTGGTGAACTGGCTGCGGAACATCCCGCTGCAGACGGCTGAGGAATAAGCCCGCACGGGAAGATCGGACGTAAAAAAAGCCCGCCATGCGGGCTTTTTTCCTATTCGGATCCGGACCCAGGGGCCCGGCACACTATTCGGACGCCGAAGACTCCGCTTCCTTGCCATCCGGCGCGCGCGTGGCGCGCTCGAAGATCGGCGCCACGAACAAACCCACCTCATACAGCAGCACCAGCGGCACGGCCAGCAGCAACTGGCTCATGATGTCCGGCGGCGTCACCACGGCGGCGATCACGAACGCGCCGACGATCACGTACGGGCGGATCTGCTTGAGCTTCTGCAGCGGCACCACGCCCATGCGCACCAGCACGATCACGATCACCGGCACTTCGAACGTGACGCCGAAGGCGACGAACATGGTCAGCACGAAATCGACGTAGCTGTCGATGTCCGGCGCCACCGAGACCGACTTCGGCGCGAAGTTGTTGATGAACGGGAACACCACGCCGAACACGAAGAAGTAGCAGAACGCCACGCCGGCTACGAACAGCAGCGAGGACGACACCACCAGCGGCGCGATCAGCTTCTTCTCATGCGTGTACAGGCCGGGGGCGACGAAGGCCCACATCTGGTACAGCACCCACGGCAGCGACACCAGCACCGCCACCAGCATGGTGACCTTGATCGGGATCAGGAACGGCGTGATGACGCCGGTGGCGATCATCTTGCTGCCGGCCGGCAGCGCGTGGATCATCGGCGCGGCCAGCACGTCGAAGATATGGGCCGCGAAGGGCATCATGCACAGGAATACCACCAGCACCACCGCCGCCGCCTTGACGATGCGGCTGCGCAGTTCGATCAGGTGCGAGATGAAGGTGTCTTCGGTGCCGGCCGTATTGTTTTCTTCAGCCATGGAGTTTGCGGCAAAAAAGTAAGGTGAGGACGCGGGGCGCCGTCGGGATTAAAAGAAACCGGCCGACTTGCCGGCACCGATCGGACGATATTTCGCCACCCGCGCCGAGGCCGAGATGACGCGCGTCTTGCGTCCGCTCTGGTGCTTGTACCAGGCCGGCACCGCCGTGGTGCGCGCCAGCTTCTTGCGGCGGAACGCCTTCGACTTGATCGAGAGCGTATCCGCGCTGGGCGTGCGGCTCCAGGCGCTGGAGGACGCGCTGTCGCCGCCGGAGGAATCGCCGCCGTTCCAGGCGTCGTTGATCGCATTCTCGGTGTCGGACATGCTCTTGTTGATGCTGCCCGACACATCGCTGGCGGCCTGCTCCACGTCCTTTTGCATCTTGCGCAGCTCGTCGAGCTCGATTTCCCGGCTGACTTCGCTCTTGACGTCGTTGATGTAGCGCTGCGCGCGGCCGAACAGGGTGCCGGCCATGCGCGCCACCTTGGGCAGCCGCTCGGGGCCGATCACGACCAGCGCGACCACGCCGATCAGGGCCAGCTTGGAAAGGCCGATATCAATCATGAGTCTGTGTGGACATTAAAGGCTGGCACAGTCAATGTGCGGTGAAAGCGCCGCCGCTGCAGCAGCGGCAGCCGCAATCCGAAGCGGCCCGCCGCATTGCCTTGCCGGCGGGCGCCGCCCGGTCAGTTGCCGGACTTGTCTTTTTCCTTGGCCTGGACATCGATGGCCTGGTCCTTCTTCTCTTCCTCGGCGCCCTTGACGCCATCCTTGAAGCCCTTGACCGCCTTGCCCAGGTCGGAACCCATGTTGCCGAGCTTCTTGGTGCCGAAGACCAGCATCACGATCACCAGAACAATCAGCCAATGCCAAATACTGAACGAACCCATTCTCTTCTCCTAAACGGACATCCCTGCCCTGTGTACAAAATTTCTCGTCTCGGCCGGCGCGCCTGGCGCATCTAGCGCACCGGTTCCTCTTGTTCTATTGCCGCGCTGTTATTGCTGCACAAAACGCACGCGCCACGGATGCGGCCCGCCGATCACGTGCATATGCAGATGGTACACCTCCTGCCCGCCGTCCGGTCCGGTGTTGAACAGCGTCTTGAAGCCGCCGCTGCGGTTGCCCTCGGCATCGACCTTAAAGCCGCAACCCTGCTCGGCCGCCAGCTTGGGCGCGAGCAGCGCCATCTTGCCCAGCAGGGCGGCCTGTTCGGGACCGCAGTCCGACAGCGTGGCCACATGCTGGCGCGGCACGATCAGGAAATGCACCGGCGCGGCCGGGTTGATGTCGTGGAAGGCGACCAGGTCCTCGTCCTCGTACAGCTTCTTCGACGGGATCTCTCCGGCGGCGATCTTACAGAAAATGCAATTATCCAAAACCGTTCTCCTGCGTAGATGGGGGATGGCGCCGGCTCACTCTTTGCGCGCGGCTTTTTCTTCCAGGCCAGAGAGGCCTTCGCGGCGCGCCAGCTCGTCCAGCACGTCCTGCGGCTTCAGATCGAACTGGGCCAGCATCACCATGGAATGGAACCAGAGGTCGGCGCACTCGTAGAGCACCTTGGACTTGTCGCCCGAGACGCGGGCGTCCTTGGCGGCCATCACGGTTTCGGTGGCCTCTTCGCCGATCTTCTTGAGGATGGCGTCGTCGCCCTTGGAAAACAGCTTGGCGACGTAGGATTTTTCAGGATTGCCGCCATTGGCCAGCTTGCGCGACTCGATGACTTCGGCCAGGCGCTTCAGTGTTTCACTCATGGTTCGGTCTTGCCCGGTTCGGTATTCTTGGCCGCGTCAGCGGTCTTGCGGGTGCGCTTGGGCTTGTCGGCGGTCTTTTCGGCTTTCTCCGCCTTCTCCGCCTTGGCGGCAGGCGCGCCGCCGGCACCCGGCGGCAAGTCCTTCAGGACCGGCTCGACGGTCTGCCACTCGCCGTTGTCGGCGCTGCCCTCGAACTTCTGGAAGAAGCAGGAATGGCGGCCGGTATGGCAGGCGATGCCGGCCACCTGCTCGACCTTGAGCAGCACCACGTCTTCGTCGCAGTCGAGGCGGATCTCATGCACCTTCTGGAAGTGGCCGGACTCCTCGCCCTTGTGCCACAGCTTCTTGCGCGAACGGCTCCAGTACACGGCCTGGCCGATCTCGACCGTCCTGGCCAGCGCCTCGCGGTTCATCCAGGCGAACATCAGCACGTCGTTGCTGCCGACTTCCTGGGCGATCACCGGCACCAGGCCGACCTCGTCCCACTTCACCTTGTTCAGCCACTTGGCGCTGATGCTCATGCCAGCCTCATCGGAATGTTCTGGTCGGCCATGAAGCGCTTGGCTTCCTGCACGGTGTGCTGGCCATAGTGGAAGATGCTGGCGGCCAGCACCGCGTCGGCCTTGCCCTTGGTCACGCCGTCGGCCAGGTCCTGCAGGCCGCCGACGCCGCCCGAGGCGATCACCGGAATGCTCACGGCTTCCGATACCGCGCGGGTCAGGTCGAGGTCGAAACCGCTCTTGGTGCCGTCGCGGTCCATGCTGGTCAGCAGGATCTCTCCGGCGCCCAGGCGCGCCATCTTGCGCGCCCATTCGACCGCGTCCAAGCCGGTGGCCTTGCGGCCGCCGTGGGTGTAGACCTCCCACTTGCCGTCGCCGGCGCGCTTGGCGTCGATCGCCACCACGATGCATTGCGAACCGTACTTGCCGGCGGCATCGGCCACCAGTTGCGGGTTGGTCACGGCAGAGGTATTGATGCCGACCTTGTCGGCGCCGGCGTTCAACAGGCGGCGCACGTCGTCGACGGCGCGCACGCCGCCGCCGACCGTCAGCGGAATGAAGACCTGCGAGGCCACCGCCTCGATGATGTCGAGGATCAGGTCGCGGCCGTCGGAGGAAGCGGTGATGTCGAGGAAGGTCAGCTCGTCGGCGCCCTGCTCGTCATAGCGGCGCGCGATTTCCACCGGGTCGCCGGCATCGCGCAGCTCCAGGAAATTGACGCCCTTGACGACGCGGCCGGCGGTCACGTCGAGGCAGGGGATGATGCGTTTTGCGAGGGCCATCTTATTTGCCGCCGGCGTCGCGCTCGGCCTCCAGGGCTTGCGTCAGTTCGTCGGCACGGTCCTGGCCGCTGCGCAAATCCAGCGTGCCTTCATAGATGGAACGGCCGCAGATGACCGCCTCGATCCCTTCGTCTTCCACACGGCACAAGGCTTCCACGTCGCCGATGTTGTGCACGCCGCCGGAAGCGATGATGGGAATCGACACCGCCTGCGCCAGGCGCACGGTGGCTTCGATGTTGACGCCGCCCATCATGCCGTCGCGGCCGATGTCGGTATAGACGATGGATTCGCAGCCGTAGCCTTCGAACTTGCGCGCCAGGTCGATCACCTCGTGGCCCGACAGCTTGCTCCAGCCGTCGGTGGCGACCTTGCCGTCCTTGGCGTCCAGGCCGACGATGATCTGGCCGGGGAAGGCGCTGCAGGCGTCATGCAGGAAACCGGGGTTCTTCACCGCGGCGGTGCCGATGATGATGTAGGACAGGCCGTCATCGAGGTAGCGCTCGATGGTATCGAGGTCGCGGATGCCGCCGCCCAGTTGCACGGGGATCTCCTCGACCCCGTTTTCCTCGGCGAAAGCGGCCACCACCTTGAGGATGGACTTGACCGCCGCCTCGTTCTTGGGCTTGCCCGCGAACGCGCCGTTCAGGTCCACCAGGTGCAGGCGGCGGGCGCCTTGCTTCAACCAGTGCAGGGCCATTTCCGCCGGGTCTTCGGAGAAAACGGTGGCTTGTTCCATATCGCCTTGTTTGAGGCGGACGCAATGACCGTCTTTCAGGTCGATGGCGGGTATCAGCAGCATGGCTACGGTATGACTAGTCAGTAAAAAGGGTGGATGACGGAAAACTCTCGCCGGTTCTTGCCTGAAAGGCAAAAATCAAGGCTTCCAGTGTACGAAATTCCGATACAGCTGCAAACCCGCGGCGGCACTTTTTTCCGGGTGGAACTGGGTTGCAAAGATATTATCGCGGGCCACCGCGCAGGCGAAATCGCGGCCGTAAGGCGTCTGGCCGACCACATGCGCCTGGTCTGCCGGGACTGCATAAAAACTGTGCACGAAGTAGAAGTAGGCATTGTCGGCAATCCCTTCCCACAGCGGATGCTGTGCGCTCTGGCGCACGTGGTTCCAGCCCATCTGCGGTACCTTGTAGCGCGAACCGTCGTCCTGCAGCAGGCCGTCCAGCTCGAAACGCACCACCTTGCCCGGCAACAGGCCCAGGCCGGGGGTATCGCCTTCCTCGCTCCAGTCGAACAGCATCTGCTCGCCCACGCACACGCCGAACAGCGGTTTGCTGCGCGAAGCCTCGACCACCGCTTCCTGCAGGCCCGACTCGCGCAGGCAGCGCATGCAGTCGGGCATGGCGCCCTGGCCGGGCAGCACCACGCGGTCGGCGCCGCGGATGTCGGCGACCTCGCCGGAGATGCGCACGTCTGCTTCGGGCGCGACATGGCGCAGGGCTTGCGCTACCGAGCGCAGGTTGCCCATGCCGTAATCCACTACAACAATTTTATTCATATCGAAGATGGCGGCGCGCTCATGCGCCGGAGATGCCAGGTGGTTACAAGCTGCCCTTGGTGGATGGAATCGTGCCGGCGGCGCGCTCGTCGAGCTCGATCGCCATGCGCAGCGCGCGGCCGAATGCCTTGAACACGGTCTCGCACTGGTGGTGCGCATTGAGGCCGCGCAGGTTGTCGATGTGCAGGGTCACTTGCGCATGGTTGACGAAACCGTGGAAGAACTCGCTGGTCAGGTCGACGTCGAAGCCGCCGATCATCGAACGCGTGAACGGGATGTGGTATTCCAGGCCGGGACGGCCGGAGAAGTCGATTACCACTCGCGACAGCGCTTCGTCCAGCGGCACGTAGGCATGGCCGTAGCGGCGGATGCCCTTCTTGTCGCCGATGGCCTTGGCGAACGCCATGCCCAGCGTGATGCCCACGTCTTCCACCGTGTGGTGCGCGTCGATATGCAGGTCGCCCTTGGCATGGATGTCCAGGTCGATCAGGCCGTGGCGCGCAATCTGGTCCAGCATGTGGTCGAGGAACGGCACGCCGGTATCAAGCTTTTGCTTGCCGGTTCCGTCCAGGTTGATCGCAACGCGAATCTGGGTTTCGTTGGTGTTGCGGACGACTTCTGCGGTTCTGGGTGTAGACATGGTCAGGGGTAACGCGGGTTCAACAGTTGGGTTTTGCCTAGATGGTGCCGATGCGCGCCTTTACAACGCCGCCAGCTCCGCTTGCAGGGCCGCCAGGAAGGCGGCGTTTTCTTCTTCTGTGCTGACGGTGATGCGCAAACAGTTGTGCAGCAATACATGCATTCTACCGGCATTTTTGACCAGCACCTTGGCTGCGAGCAAAGCGCTGAAAACTTTATCGGCCTGCGGGACGCGGATCAGCACGAAGTTGGCGGCCGACGGGAACACTTCCACCCCGTCCAGCGCGGCCAATTGCGCCATCAGCGCGGTGCGACCGCTGCGCAGCGCGGCGGCCTGCGCTTCCAGCACGTCGAGGTGTTCCAGCATGAACAGCGCGGCCGCCTCGGTCAAGACGTTGATGTTGTACGGCGGGCGTACCTTGTCGAATTCACGCAACAGCGCCGGCGCGGCCGACATGTAGCCCAGGCGGATGCCGGCCAGCCCCAGCTTGGACACCGTGCGCATCACCACCAGATTGTTGAACTGCGGCAACGCCTGCATCAGGCTGGTCTGGGCGAACGGCTGGTAAGCCTCGTCCACCACCACCAGGCCGTACGGCGCGGCGGCCTGCACGATGCGCAGGATGTCGGCGGCCTCGAACAGCGTGCCGGTCGGATTGTTGGGATAGGAGAGATAGGTGATGGCCGGACGGTGCAGCGCCATCGCCGCCAGCATGGCCGGCACATCCAGCGTGAAGTCGGCACGCAGCGGCACGCCGACGTATTCCAGACCGGCCGCCAGCGCTGACACCTGGTACATCACGAAGCTGGGTTCCGGCGCCAGCACCTTGCGGCCGGGTACGGCGCAGGCCATCGACAGGATGGAAATCAGCTCATCCGAACCGTTGCCCAGCAACACGTCGTAGCCGTCCGGCACGCCCAGCTTGCTGCGGATCGCCTCTTTCAGGCGCACATAGGACGGCACCGGATAGCGGTTCAGTTCCGCCTGCGCCAGCCGCTGTGCCAGGGCCTGATGCAGTTCGGGCGGCAAGGTGTACGGATTCTCCATCGCGTCCAGCTTGAGCATGCCCCCGGCATCGGGCACGTGGTATGCCTGCCAGCCGCGCACCAGCGGGCGGATGACGCTATCGATCAGTATGTCGCAGGAAGCGGGGTCAGCCGGTGACTTGTTCATCTTGTTGGCTCGCAGGTTCCAGCGCCTCCAGGCGCCGGCGGATCAGTTCGCAATAATCGGAATTGAGTTCGAAGCCGGCAAAATGCCGGCCGCAGCGGCGCGCCGCCACCGCCGTGGTGCCACTGCCCATGAACGGGTCGAGCACCACCCCGCCCGGTGGGCAGGAGGCCTTGACCATGCGTTCGACGATCTCCAGCGGCTTTTGCGTGGGATGGTCGGCGCGCTCCTTGTGCTCGCGGTGCAGGCGCGACACGCTCCACACGTCCTTGGGGTTGTAGCCCATCTCCAGCCACTTGGCGCCGACGAAGATGGCGCGCGAGCGCGCCTTCTTGGTCTGCTCGTCGTAGGGGATGCGGATGGCGTCGAGGTCGAAGAAATAATCGCGGGCAGCGGCGAAGAAGCCGATGGTGTCGTGCACCGAGGAATAGCGCCGGGTGCTGCCGCCCATGGACGGCACGCGGCGGTCCCAGACGATCTCGTTGATCATGGTCATGCGCTGCTTCAGCATGACGAAGATTTCCGGCGAATAGCGCCAGGTCAGGAAGATGTAGAGGCTGCCGTTGGCCTTGAGCTTGGGCAAGGCGGCGTCGATCCACTGCTCGGTCCAGCGCAGGTATTCGGCGGTGTCGAGCTTGTCGGAATCGTTGCCGTAGTCCTTGCCCAGCCCGTACGGCGGGTCGGCGATCAGCAGGTCGATGCTGCCGTCGGGAATGCGCCGCAAACCGTGCAGCGCATCCTCGCAATGCACGCGATCCAGCCAGCCTTCGCCTGCAGACGGGTCGGAGGCCACCGTCATCGCATCACTTCAGGCGCAGTTCGGCAGAGCGGGCGTGCGCCTGCAAGCCTTCGCCGTACGCCAGTTCGGCGGCGATCTTGCCCAGCGCCCGGGCGCCGGCTTCGGAGACGCGGATCACGCTGGAGCGCTTCTGGAAGTCGTACACGCCCAGCGGCGACGAGAAGCGCGCGGTGCGCGAAGTCGGCAGCACGTGGTTGGGGCCGGCGCAGTAGTCGCCCAGCGATTCGGACGAGAAGCGGCCGAGGAACATGGCGCCGGCGTGGCGGATCCGGTCGGCCCACTGCTGCGGCTCTTCGGCGGAGATTTCCAGGTGTTCGGCGGCGATCATGTTGGCGATCTCGCAGGCTTCCTCCATGTCGCGCACCTTCACCAGCGCCCCGCGATCGGTCAGCGAAGTGCGGATCACGTCGCGGCGCGGCATGGCGTCGAGCAGCTTGTTGATCGAGGCTTCCACCTTGGCGATGTAGGCGGCGTCCGGGCACAACAGAATCGATTGCGCCAGCTCATCGTGCTCGGCCTGCGAGAACAGGTCCATCGCGATCCAGTCGGGATCGGTGCTGCCGTCGCAGATCACCAGGATCTCGGAAGGGCCGGCGATCATGTCGATGCCGACGATGCCGAACACGCGGCGCTTGGCGGCGGCGACATAGGCGTTGCCGGGGCCGACGATCTTGTCTACTTGCGGAATAGTCGCGGTGCCGTAGGCCAGCGCGCCCACAGCCTGCGCGCCGCCGATGGTGAACACGCGGTCGACGCCGGCGATCGCGGCGGCCGCCAGCACCAGTTCGTTCTGCACGCCGTCCGGCGTGGGCACCACCATGATGACTTCCTGCACGCCCGCGACCTTGGCCGGAATCGCGTTCATCAGCACCGACGATGGATAGGCCGCCTTGCCGCCCGGCACGTAGATGCCGACGCGGTCCAGCGGGGTCACCTTCTGGCCCAGTTCGGTGCCATCAGCCTCCTGGTACAGGAAACCGTCGGAGCCGCATTCCTTCTTCTGGCGCTCGTGATAGGCGCGCACGCGGTCGGCCGCGGCCTGCAGCGCTTCGCGGCGCGCCGGCGGCAAACCGGCCAGCGCCGCCTGCAAGGCATCCTTGCCGATTTCCAGGCCGGCCAGCGAAGCGGCCTGCACGCGGTCGAAACGCTGGGTGTATTCCAGCACGGCGGCATCGCCGCGCGCCTTCACCTCCGCCAGGATCGTCGCCGCGGCGCGATCGATGGCTTCGTCCTCGCCGGCTTCGAAGGCCAGCACGGCCGACAGCTTGTCGCGAAAGCCAGCATCGGCGGAATCGAGTTTTCGGATGGCAATGCTCATGGTGTCACCTGCAAAATACGGCTTTGATCGATGTAGGGGCTTACTTGGCCTGCGAAGCCTTCTCGAAGGCTTCGAGGATGGGTTGCAGGCGCTCGCGCTTCAGTTTCAGCGCGGCCTGGTTGACCACCAGGCGCGAAGAGATGTCGATGATGTGCTCGACTTCCACCAGCTTGTTGGCGCGCAGCGTGCCGCCGGTGCTGACCAGGTCGACGATGGCGTCCGACAGGCCGACCAGCGGGCCCAGTTCCATCGAGCCGTACAGCTTGATCAGGTCGACGTGCACGCCCTTGGCGGCGAAGTGCTCGCGCGCGGTCTTCACATACTTGGTCACCACGCGCAGGCGCGCGCCCTGGCGCACCGCGCTGGCGTAGTCGAAGCCTTCCTGCACCGCCACCGACAGGCGGCACTTGGCGATCTTCAGGTCGATCGGCTGGTACAGGCCTTCGCCGCCGTGTTCCAGCAGCACGTCCTTGCCGGCCACGCCGAAGTCGGCGGCGCCGTATTGCACGTAGGTCGGCACGTCCGAGGCGCGCACGATGATCACGCGCACGTTGGGATCGTTGGTCGGCAGGATCAGCTTGCGCGACGACTCCGGGTCTTCGGCCACGGTGATGCCGGCGGCCTTCAACAGCGGCAGGGTTTCTTCGAAGATGCGGCCCTTGGAAAGCGCCAGCGTCAGTTGTTGGGTCATGTCTTGGACTTTGCGAAAGGCTTATTTGACGCGTTCGATGTCGGCGCCGATGGCCGACAGCTTGGCTTCCATGCGGTCGTAGCCGCGGTCGAGGTGGTAGATGCGCTCGACGATCGTCTCGCCCTGCGCCGCCAGGCCGGCGATCACCAGCGAAGCGGAGGCGCGCAGGTCGGTCGCCATCACCGGCGCGCCGACGAACTTGTCCACGCCCTTGATGATGGCGGTGTTGCCTTCGATGTCGATGGCCGCGCCCAGGCGGTTCAGCTCCTGCACGTGCATGAAACGGTTTTCGAAGATGGTTTCGGTGACGTGGCTGGTGCCTTCTGCGATGCAGTTCAGCGCCATGAATTGCGCCTGCATGTCGGTCGGGAAACCCGGATATTCGGTGGTGCGGAAGCTCACCGCCTTGGGACGGCGCGCCATCTGGATGCGGATCCAGTCCTCGCCCGAGGTGAGGATGGCGCCGGCTTCGCGCAGCTTGTCCAGCGCCGCGTCGAGCAGGCCGGAACGGGTGCGGCGCAGCGTGACGTCGCCGCCGGCGGCGGCCGCCGCGCACAGGAAGGTGCCGGTTTCGATACGGTCGGCGATCACCTCATGGGAGGCGCCATGCAGCTTGTCCACGCCCTGGATCACCAGGCGGTCGCTGCCGATGCCTTCGATCCTGGCGCCCATCTTCACCAGCAGGTTGGCCAGGTCGCCCACCTCCGGTTCGCGCGCGGCGTTTTCCAGCACGGTCTCGCCCTCGGCCAGCACGGCGGCCATCAGCAGGTTCTCGGTGCCGGTGACGGTGATCATGTCGGTGACGATGCGCGCGCCCTTCAGGCGCTTGGCCTTGGCGTAGATGTAGCCGGCGTCGATATGGATGTCGGCGCCCATCGCCTGCAAGCCCTTGATGTGCTGGTCGACCGGACGCGAACCGATGGCGCAGCCGCCCGGCAGCGATACCTTGGCTTCGCCGAAGCGCGCCAGCAGCGGGCCCAGCACCAGGATGCTGGCGCGCATGGTCTTGACCAGTTCGTAGGGCGCTTCCAGCTTGGTGATGTCGTTGCCGTTGAGGATCGTTTCGTCGCCATTTTCCTCCACGCGCAAGCCCATCTGCTTCATCAGCTTGGTGATGGTCAGCACGTCCTGCAGGTGCGGGACGTTGGTCAGGCGCAGGTCGTCGGCCGTCAGCAGGCCGGCGCACAGGATGGGCAGCGCCGCGTTCTTGGCGCCGGAGATGGTGACTTCGCCGGAGAGGCGCTTGCCGCCGCGGATTGCGAGCTTGTCCATGTTCTTGCCTTATTTCTGGAATTCTTCAGGGGTGAGGGTTTTCATCGACAACGCGTGGATTTCCTCGCGCATGCGGTCGCCCAGCGCGGCGTAGACCAGCTGGTGGCGCTGGATCAGGCGCTTGCCGGCGAAGGCGTCGGAGACGATGACGGCGGTGAAATGCTGGCCGTCGCCTTCGACTTCGATATGCCGGCAATCGAGGCCGGCGACGATGTAGCTTTTGACGAGTTCGGGTGTGGGTAGCATGATTCGTTCGGTGATGGGGGCGGTAGCGTCAGTGCGAACCTGCGCGCAGCTTGTAGCCGCTCTTGAGCAGGCGCACCGCCAGCGTGGCGAGCGCCACGAAGAACACGGCCACGATGCCAAGGCTGGTCATGGGATCGATGTCGGACTTGCCGAAAAAGCCGTAGCGGAAGCCGTCGATCATATAAAAAAACGGGTTGAAATGCGACACCGCCTGCCAGAACGGCGGCAGCGAGTGTATCGAATAGAACACGCCGGCCAGGAAGGTCAGCGGCACGATCAGGAAGTTCTGGAATGCCGCCAGCTGGTCGAACTTCTCGGCCCAGATGCCGGCGATCAGGCCCATGGTGCCGAGGATGCCGGCGCCCAGCAGGGCGAACACCGCGATCCACAGCGGCGCCACGAAATCCAGGTGGCCGAACCAGGCGGTCACCACGAACACGCCGGCGCCGACGATCAGGCCGCGCACCACCGCCGCCAGCACGTAGCCGCCGAACAGTTCCCAGTGCGACAGCGGCGTCAACAGCACGAACACCAGGTTGCCGGTGATCTTGGACTGGATCAGCGAGGACGAACTGTTGGCGAAGGCATTCTGCAGCACGCTCATCATCACCAGGCCGGGCACCAGAAAGCCGGTGTACTGCACGCCCGGATAGACCTGCACGTGGTCTTGCAGCACATGGCCGAAGATCAGCAGATACAGCAGCGCGGTCATGATGGGCGCCGTCACGGTTTGCGTGGCGACTTTCCAGAAGCGCAGGATTTCCTTGTAGAACAGGGTCTGGAAGCCGGTCATTTTTCATCTCCCATGATCTGGATGAACACGTCTTCCAGGTCGGCCTGCTGCAATTGCAGGTCGTCGATCTCGGCGCCGCCGGCGCGCAGGGCGGCCAGGATCGGTTCGACTTCCTGGTAGTCGGTCACGCGCAGCGTGAATTTATTGCCCGACAACAGTTCCTCGGGATGCGTCACCAGCGGCTTGAGCGCGTCCGGCAGGCCGCCGCTCTTCAGGCGCAGCACCAGTTGCGAACCGGAGATGCGCTTGATCAGGCCATCGGTGGAGTCCAGCGCCACCACTTTGCCCAGCTTGAGCATGGCGATGCGGTTGCACAGCGCCTGCGCCTCTTCCAGGTAGTGGGTGGTCAGCACGATGGTGTGGCCTTCGCGGTTCAGGCGGCCGATGAATTTCCACAGCGTCTGGCGCAGTTCCACGTCCACGCCGGCGGTCGGCTCGTCGAGCACGATCACCGGCGGCTTGTGCACCAGCGCCTGGGCCACCAGCACGCGCCGCTTCATGCCGCCGGAGAGCGCGCGCATGTTGGTGTCGGCCTTGTTGGTGAGGTCCAGGTTTTCCATCACCTCGTCGATCCACTTGTCGTTGTTCTTCAGGCCGAAATAGCCGGATTGCATGCGCAAGGTCTCGCGCACGGTGAAGAAGGGATCGAATACCAGTTCCTGCGGCACCACGCCCAGCTTCATGCGGGCGGCGCGGTAGTCGGAGACCACGTCGTGACCGTGGATGGAGACGTTGCCGGAATCGGCCCGGTTCAGGCCGGCGACGATGGAGATCAGCGTGGTCTTGCCGGCGCCGTTGGGGCCGAGCAGGCCGAAGAATTCGCCTTCTTCGATCGCCAGAGAAACGCCGCCCAGCGCCTGCAGCGACTGGTAGCGTTTCTTGATGTCATTGATTTGCAAAGCGGCCATGATGCCGATAGCCCGATCTATTTGTTACTTACAAGAAAGAATGGAGCGGCGGAAAAGAGCCCCCCTCCGCTCGCCGGCCGCTCCGGATTGTGCAAAGCGCATTGGAACGGCGCCGGGCCGGTCTCAGAAACCGGCGGTAAAACAGGAGATTATAGGGGAATTCGATATTGCGGGCCGGATTGCCGCCGATGGCGGCGCAGGCCCAGGGTGCCGGAATGCCGGCTCAGGGAACCGTCAATGATGTCGGTCGGTGGCGGAGGTGGGCGCCGCCGCGCTGCCCACGCCTCCATTAAGCAGCGGGGAAACGCCATAGAGGTCGGCCAGGCTTTGCAGGTTGGCCGGCAGCGTGCCGAAGTCGAGCGCCGCGCCGCGGGCCTGCGCCGCGCGGCGCCATGCCAGCAGCGTGGCCACCGCCGACGAGTCGACCGCCGTCACGCCGCTGACGTCGATGCTGGCCTGGCCGGCGGCGATGGCCGACAGGCCCTCGCCGAGGACGGAACTGGCATTCTTGACGGTCAGCGAGGCGCCGGGCTTGAACATGATGGAGAGTCTTTCTGAATTACTTCTTGCCGGCAGCGCGTGCGGCCAGTTGCTTGTTCTTGTCCGACAGCGCCTTGATCAGGCCGTCGATGCCGCCCTTGTTGATTTCATTGGCGAAGGTGCCCTTGTAGGCTTCCACCAGCCAGGCGCCCAGCACGTTGACGTCATACAGCTTCCAGCCGTCGGCCTTCTTTTCCAGGCGATAGCTCAATTGGATCGGCTCGCCGCCGCGCGAGGAAATCACTTGCGAATTGACTTCCACTTCGGTGTCGGTCGGCGCCGCGCGCAGCGGCTTGAATTCGATCTTCTGGTCGCGCACCTGCGACAGCGCGCCGGAGTAGGTGTAGACCAGCAGGCTGCGGAATTCGGCGATCAGCTGCTTTTGCTGTTCCGGAGTGGCCTGGCGCCAGAAACGGCCGGCGGCGAGCTGGGTCATGCGCTCGAAGTCGACGTACGGCAGAATCTTCTGCTCGACCAGCTGCATGATGCGGCTGTTGTTGCCGGACTGGATGTCCTTGTCGCTCTTGGCGGTGTCCAGCACTTCCGAGCTGATGCGCTTGACCAGCGCGTCAGGCGCTTCCTGGGCGGAAGCGGCGCCGGAAAAGGCCAGTGCGGAAACAGCGATAGCGATCAGTTTGGTGAACATCTTCATAATTCTTTATCCATTCGAATAAGAGCGGCGCAGCCACATGCCGCTGACAATCGGTGAGCCGACGCAAACTTCCGGTGACTGCCGGCCTGCGTTCGAGGCCGCGCCGCCCTTCGGGTTCCAGCGCCGTCACAGACGGCGACGGATCTTACAGTTTGTACGGTTTGCTGCAATTCAAGGAGCCGGCCGCCGGTGGCGGCCATGCCATCACGGCTTGATGGCCTCTTCCTTCTGTTCCTTGCCGGCATTGCCGCCGTCGATTTGCGACTGGCGACGCTGGATGTAAGCATCACGCACGAAATCGTACTTGTCCAGCGCGGCGTCTTCCAGCAGGGTCGAGGCATCCAGCAATTGGGCACGGCGATCCACCACGCGGATCACAGAACCCACGTTGCGCCAGCGGGTCGGGCGCTTGTAGGTCCACAGGTCGCCGTACAGGTCGACCGGCAGGCCGGCGGTGTCGCGGATGGTGGACGGGCCGAAGAACGGCAGCACCACGTACGGACCGGAGCCGACGCCCCACTTGCCCAGGGTCTGGCCGAAATCGGATTTCTCGCGCGGCAGGCGCGCCTCGGTCGCCACGTCCAGCACGCCGCCCAGGCCGAAGGTGGTGTTGATCGCCACCCGCATGAAGGTCGACACGCCCTGTTCGACGCGGCCCTGCAGCAGTTGGTTGATCGACGACCACAGGTCGCCGATGTTGCCGAAGAAGTTGCCGATGCCGCTCTGCACCGGGTTCGGCACCACGGCGTCATAGGCCTGCGCGGCCGGCTTCAAGGCATACGTGTCGACCGTATCGTTGAAGCTGAACATCGCGCGGTTGAAGCCTTCCAGCGGATCGTTGGGATTATTGTTGGTGGCGCAGCCGGTCAGGGCTGCGGCGGCCAGGGCGAATGCGCCGATGCGCGCTGCGTAGGTCATTTGGAATCATCCTTTCCCTCTGCCGCCTTGCTATAGAGGAACTGACCGATCAGGTTCTCCAGAACAATCGCAGATTGTGTCATTTTTATTGTATCCCCCGATGCCAGGTTGGCGGTGTCGCCGCCCGGCTCGATGCCAATGTACTGCTCGCCCAGCAAGCCCGAAGTCAGGATCTTGGCGGAACTGTCCTTGGGAAACTTGTAGCCCTCGTTCATGTTCAAGGTAACGACGGCGCGGAAGGTCTGGTCGTCGAAACGGATCGCATCGACACGGCCCACCACCACGCCGGCGCTCTTGACCGCCGCGCGCGACTTCAGTCCACCGATGTTATCGAAATTGGCCTTGACGGTGTAGGTTTTCTGGCCAAACGACATCGCGTTCATATTGCCGGCCTTGAGCGCCAGAAACACCAGCGCCGCCAGCCCCAGCAGCACGAAGATTCCAACCCAGGCGTCCAGTGATTTACGTTGCATAGTCATACCTTTTATTGATTCCGTCAGCTGAACATCAGCGCGGTCAGGAGGAAGTCCAGGCCCAGCACCATCAGCGAAGCGATCACCACGGTGCGGGTAGTGGCGCGCGCCACGCCTTCCGGCGTCGGCTGCGCCTCATAGCCCTGGAACAGCGCCACGAAGGTGACGGCGATGCCGAATACGATGCTTTTCAGCACGCCGTTGGCGATGTCGTTCCACACGTCCACGCCGCCCTGCATCTGCGACCAGAAGGCGCCTTCGTCGACGCCGATCAGCAGCACGCCGACCACATAGCCACCGATCACGCCCACGGCGGAAAAGATCGCCGCCAGCACCGGCATGGCGATCACGCCGGCCCAGAAGCGCGGCGCGACCACGCGCTGCAGCGGATTGACCGCCATCATTTCCATCGCCGACAACTGCTCGCCGGCCTTCATCAGGCCGATCTCGGCGGTCAGCGAAGTGCCGGCGCGGCCGGCGAACAGCAGCGCCGTCACCACCGGCCCCAGTTCGCGCGTCAGCGACAGCGCCACCAGCAAACCCAGCGCCTGTTCGGAGCCGTATTTATTGAGCGTGTAATAGCCTTGCAGGCCCAGCACGAAACCGACGAACAGGCCGGACACCGCGATGATCACCAGCGAATAGTTGCCGATGAAGTGGATCTGGTCGGTAATCAGGCGCGGGCGGCGCAACAGGCCCAGCGATGCGCCCAGCATATTGAAGAACATGCGCGCGGCGAAGCCGGTGCCGACGATGAATTCGCGGATCGCGCGGCCCAGGCCGGCCAACAGGTTGACGATCATGCCCGGCCTCCCAGCCCCAGGTCCTCGGCCAGCGACTTGCCGGGATAATGGAACGGCACCGGGCCGTCGGCCTCGGCGTGCACGAACTGCTTCACGTACGGATCGGTCGAGGCGCGCATCTCGGCCGGCGTGCCCTGCGCCACGATCTGGCCCTGCGACAGGAAATACACATAGTCGGCAATGGCGAAGGATTCGTTGACGTCGTGCGACACCAGGATCGAGGTCGAACCCAGCGCGTCGTTCAGGCGGCGGATCAGGTTGGCGGTCACGCCCATGGAAATCGGGTCGAGGCCGGCGAAGGGCTCGTCATACATGATCAGCAGCGGATCGAGCGCGATGGTGCGCGCCAGCGCGACGCGGCGCGCCATGCCGCCGGAAATCTCGGCCGGCTTCAGAGCCGCGGCGTTGCGCAGGCCGACCGCATTGAGCTTCATCAGCACCAGGTCGCGGATCAGTTCCTCGTCCAGGTCGGTGTGTTCGCGCAGCGGGAAGGCCACGTTGTCGAACACCGTCATGTCGGTAAACAAAGCGCCATTCTGGAACAGCATGCCCATCTTGCGGCGCAGCAGGTAAAGCTGCTTGGTATCGAGGCCGGGGACGTTCTCGCCATCCACCGTCAGCGTGCCTTGCTGCGGCTGCAGCTGGCCGCCGATCAGGCGCAGGATGGTGGTCTTGCCCGAGCCGGAACCGCCCATCACCGCCACGACCTTGCCGCGCGGGAAGTCCATGCGCAGCCCGGTGAGGATAGGCCTGTCGCCATAGCGGAAATGCAAATCGCGGATTTCTACGATGTTTTGCAAAGCGGTTTCTTCGATTTCTTTGGAAAACCGACATTGTAGATCAAAATTTACAAATCGCTTTCAAGATGGCAATACAGCCTGTAAAGACCTTGCAAGGAAATTGCACGTTCTTGGCAACTTCTGCCCATGTTTGCCAAAGTTATTGTTTTTTAACAGCATCGTCCTTAATGACACATCAGTCATTAAAACCCTGGGAGTCATGATGCCGTGCCCAAATGTGGTTCGCACGCAACATTTGCTGATTTCCTGCGCAATCGGATCGACACGATACGTATCGTCACTCCGCAATCGCCCCGCCTGCCATCCGCCCATGCATACCGCCCCTAGGGCAACCACGTCCGCCTTGATACAATGGCGGTTTTGCTTTCGGAAGAATTTGTCATGAGCCTCAAATGCGGCATCGTGGGCCTGCCCAACGTCGGAAAATCCACCCTCTTCAACGCCCTGACCAAGGCCGGCATCGCCGCCGAGAACTATCCGTTCTGCACCATCGAGCCGAACGTGGGCGTGGTGGAAGTCCCCGATCCGCGCCTGACGGCACTGGCCGAGATCGTCAAGCCCGAGCGCATCCTGCCGGCCGTGGTCGAATTCGTCGACATCGCCGGCCTGGTGGCGGGCGCCTCCAAGGGTGAAGGCCTGGGCAACCAGTTCCTGTCGCACATCCGCGAGACCGACGCCATCGTCAACGTGGTGCGCTGCTTCGAAGACCCCAACGTGATCCACGTCGCCGGCCGCGTGAGCCCGCTCGACGACATCGCCGTGATCCAGACCGAACTGGCGCTGGCCGACATGGGCACCGTCGAGAAGGCCATCCACCGCGAACAGAAGAAGGCGCGCTCGGGCGACAAGGACGCCGCCAAGCTGGTGGCCCTGCTGGAGCGCATCATGCCGGCGCTGGACGAAGCCAAGCCGGTGCGCGCGCTGGGCCTGGACGCCGAGGAAATGCTGCTGATCAAGCCGCTGTGCCTGATCACCGCCAAGCCGGCCATGTACGTGGCCAACGTCTCCGACTCCGGCTTCACCGACAACCCGCTGCTGGACCAGTTGTCTGCCTACGCCAAGGAACAGAACGCCCCGATCGTGGCCATCTGCGCCGCCATCGAAGCCGAGATCGCCGACCTGGACGATGCCGACCGCGCCGAATTCCTGGCCGACATGGGCATGGAAGAACCGGGCCTGGACCGCCTGATCCGAGCCGGCTTCAAGCTGCTCGGCCTGCAGACCTATTTCACCGCCGGCGTGAAGGAAGTGCGCGCCTGGACGGTGCCGGTCGGCGCCACTGCGCCGCAGGCCGCCGGCGTGATCCACACCGACTTCGAACGCGGCTTCATCCGCGCCCAGACCATCGCCTACGAGGACTTCATCGCCTTCAAGGGTGAAGCGGGCGCCAAGGAAGCGGGCAAGATGCGCGCCGAAGGCAAGGAATACATCGTCAAGGACGGCGATGTGATGAACTTCCTGTTCAACGTCTGATATTGCATCATCGCCGGCGGGCCTCCTGCCGGCGCCAACCTTCTTAGCAGCACCATGAGCAAGCAAGCCATCCCGCCGACGGGCGACAGCAAGAACCGGGGAAAGCGCCCGCCGCAAGCCGCCGATGCCGCACCTACGGCGCATGAAATCCGCCCCGGCCAATCGATCGAACTGCTCAAGGAACTGCACATCCTCACGCGCGACGGCAAGCTCAACCAGGACAGCCGCCGCAAGCTCAAGCAGGTCTACCACCTGTACCAGTTCATCGAGCCGCTGCTGGCTGAAGTGCTGCAGGACCATCCTGACGTGACGCTGGTTGACCACGGCGCCGGCAAGTCCTACCTGGGCTTCATCCTGTACGACCTGTTCTTCAAGTCCTTGCAGGGCGCGCCGCACATCTACGGCATCGAGACCCGCGAGGAGCTGGTGAAGAAATCGCAGGAGCTGGCCGCGCGGCTGGGCTTTGGCGGCATGTCCTTCGTCAACCTGTCGGTGGCCGATTCGATCGTCTCCGACCAGCTGCCGCCGCAGATCGACGTGGTCACCGCGCTGCACGCCTGCGACACCGCCACCGACGACGCCATCCATTTCGCGCTGAAGAAAAAGGCGCGCTTCATCGTGCTGGTGCCGTGCTGCCAGGCCGAAGTGGCTTCGGTGCTCAACCGCCACAAGGGCAAGTCGCTGTCCAACTCGCTCACCGAGATCTGGCGCCATCCGCTGCATACGCGCGAGTTCGGCAGCCAGGTCACCAACGTGCTGCGCTGCCTGCAACTGGAAGCGCACGGCTACAAGGTCAGCGTGACCGAACTGGTGGGCTGGGAACACTCGATGAAGAATGAACTGATCATCGCGCAATACCGCGACCTGCCGCGCCGCCGACCGGCCGAGCGCCTGCAGGAGGTGCTGCGCACGCTGGGACTGGAAGAGATGGGAGAGCGTTTCTTCGCGCCGCCGGCGGCCTGAAGGAGCGCCAGGGCACGTCTTGCGACAGGAATCGGGATAACGGCGTTTCCCGGCGGGCATTCAGGTGGGACTGATGCCTCCGCCAAGAAACGTCCGCACGGGCAACAAAGGGGAGACCGGGCAACCGGTTTGCGCAACGGGAGTGGAGGGGCCGGCCTAACGCCGGAAAATGCACATGACATCCGCTGTCGATACGGAAACGCTCATCGCCGACAACCAGCAACTGCGCTCCGAGCTGCAGGATCTGCTGCAGCAGGCGCATATCAACCAATCCATCATCGAGCGCCACCAGGCCTTCGACCTGAAGCTGATCGGCGCCAGCGAATTCCGCGAGCTGATCGAAGCCATGCTGGTGACCATGCCGGGCGTGTTCAACCTGGAAACCGTGACGCTGTCCCTGGTCGACGACGACTACGCGATCCAGCGCATCCTGCGCGACCTGCAGATCGGGCTGAACGAATTTCCCAACCTGCTGTTCCTGAAACGGCCGATCGCCTTTCCCGACGAGGACGGCTACCGCCTGTCGGCGGAGAAGCCCCGGCTGGGCGAATACATCCCGGCATTGCACCAGCCCCTGTTCCCCAACTACCAGCCCGGCAGCGTGGCGATCCTGCCGCTGGTGCGCCAGCACCGCCTGCTGGGCTACCTGGCGCTGGGCAGCGCCTATCCGGACCGCTTCACGCGCAAGCTGGCCACCGACTTCATCCAGCGCCTGGCGACGGTGGCTGCGATCTGCCTGGAAAACGTGATCAACAACGAGCGACTGAAGCATATCGGCCTGACCGACCCGCTCACCGGCGTCAACAACCGCCGCTACATCGAACAGCGCATGCACGAGGAAGTCGCGCGCGGCCAGCGCGAACGCTCGGCACTGTCGTGCCTGTTCATCGATATCGACCATTTCAAGCGCGTCAACGACCAGTTCGGCCACCAGAGCGGCGACGACGTGCTGCGTGAAGTGGCGGCGCGGATCAAGAAGGAATTGCGCCTGTCGGACGCGCTGGGCCGTTTCGGCGGCGAAGAATTCGTGGTGCTGCTCACGCACGCCACGCGCGAAGACGCGGCGCGCATCGCCGAGCGCATTCGCGCCGGCATCTCCAGCCGCGGCATCATGATCGAAGGCTCGCGCGATCCGCTCAAGATCACCGCGTCCATCGGCGCGGCCTCGCTGGTGCCGCCAGAGCGCAGCCGGCCGACCGATGAAGTCAAGCAATCCATGCTCAAGGCCGCCGACCTGGCGCTCTACCAGGCCAAGGAAAGCGGCCGCAACCGCGTGGTGCTGGCTTCCTGATCAGGCGGCCGACGGCGCGGCGGCGCGCCGGTCGCGGATGAGCCACGGCGCGGCGATGATGAACGCGCCGCCGACCACATCCTGGAGCCGCAGCTCGGCGGCGCCCAGCAGCCATGCCGACAGGCTCGCCACCAGGATCTCCGCCAGCATCACCACCGCCGTGATGTTGGCAGGCAGGCGCGTCACGCCGTATTGCAGGCACAGGTTGGAGACCAGGAACAGCACCGACCACATCCCCACCAGCGGCCACGCCGCCCCCGGCACCGCAGCCGGCCAGGAAACCTGTCCCGCAGCCGCAAACGCCAGGCCCAGCAAGCTGGCCAGGAGCGTTCCGCCGCTCAGCATGGCAATCGCGCGGGCGCCGTCTGACACGCCGTGCAAGCGGCGCAGCACCACGTTGTTGACGGCGAAGGCCATGCCGCCCAGCACCGCCAGCCAATCAGGCAAGGTGCGCGGCAGCGGCAAGCCCAGGCGCGGCTGGTAGAGCACGATCACCGCGCCGGACAAGCCCAGCGCCACCCGCCCCAGCGAACGCGCAGTGACGGCTTCATGCAGGACGATGCGCGCCAGCACCACGGCCCAGATCGGCATCAGGTAAAACAGCAGGATCACGCGCACCACGTCGCCGTAAGCGATGGCGACGTTGAAGGCGGTATTGGTCAGCCCGCTGGCCAGGGCCACGCCGATCAATTCGGGATGCCGGCGCAGTTGCCCGATATCGCGGCGCTTGGCCGCCAGCAGCATGGCGGTGCAACCGGCGAAGATGGCCGCGGTGGCCCACAGCGGATGCAGGCCCATGCTTTCCAGGGCGCGCATGCCGGTCCAGGAAAGCCCCCAGATCGTGGTGTTGACCAGCAGGGCCGCGACGGCGGACTTGGGAATGTGTTGCATATCGGTTGTTGCCTCGACACCAAAAGAAAAAGCCGGCAGTGCCGGCTTTGCAAAACGCGCGGCGCCAGGACGCCAATCCCGGCGTAGCAGCCTTATTGCCCGGGCTTGGGCTTGGCCTCGGCTTGCAGGCGCTCGTACTTGACCATCAATTGCTCGCGGCTTTCGCGCCAGGCCGGATTGAAGGGGATGCAGGCGACCGGGCAGACCTGCTGGCATTGCGGCTCATCGAAATGGCCGACGCATTCGGTGCACTTGCCCGGGTCGATCTCATAGATCTGCGGCCCCATGTAGATCGCTTCGTTGGGGCACTCCGGCTCGCAGACGTCGCAATTGATGCAATCGTCGGTAATCATCAGCGCCATGACTGCTCCTTGCCGTCCGCGAACTTTACTGCTTGAACCTTCATTTCCCTACCCTGCCTGCATCTGGCTCCACAAGCCGGCCTCAGCCGTTTTGCTTCGCTATCTTGGCCTTCAGCCACTTTTCGACCGAAGGAAACACGAACTTGGACACATCCCCGCCCAACTGCGCGATTTCGCGCACGATGGTGCCGGAGATGAACTGGTACTGATCCGACGGCGTCAGGAACAGGGTCTCGACGTCCGGCAGCAGGTAGCGGTTCATGCCCGCCATCTGGAATTCATACTCGAAGTCGGACACCGCGCGCAGGCCGCGCACGATCACGCGCGCGCTGTGTTCGCGCACGAAGTCCTTGAGCAACCCGGAAAAACTTTCCACCTGGACATTCGGATAATGCCCCAGCACTTCGTTGGCGATGGACAAACGCTCTTCCAGCGAAAAAAACGGCTTCTTGTTCTGGCTGTCCGCTACGCCGACGATCAAGCGGTCAAACAATCCCGATGCGCGCCGGACCAGGTCTTCATGGCCGCGCGTCAACGGATCGAATGTCCCTGGATATACTGCTGTCACCATGGTGTCTCCTCACCGGCAATTCAATCAGAACGCGCATTATGCCTGAATTTGCGCGCCGCTTTTGCGTTGCAATACATGAAAGAAAACCATGCCCGCCTTGTCCGAACGCAGCACTTCCCAGGCAGCCATCCATGCCGGCGCGCCTTCTCCCTCCAGCGGGAACTCGGCTTCGGCATAGACCAGTCCGGACGGCGGCAGCAGCGTTTCGCACACCGGCAGTATTTTCTCCAGCCATCCTTGATGATACGGCGGATCGATGAACACCACCTGGAATCCGCCCGGTTCGCGCTGCGCAGCGTTGCGCGCGATGGCCTGGGCGTCGCCGCGGACGATGGCGATGGCATCGGCCTTGAGCTTGTCGCGGTTGGCCTCCAGCTGGCGCACCGCCGGGCCGCTCTGCTCGACCATCACGACGCGCCGCGCGCCGCGGCTGGCGGCTTCAAAACCCAATGCGCCGGAGCCGGCGAACAAGTCCAGGCAAGCCACGTTATCCCAGTCGCCATCCAGCAGATGGGTGAGCCAGTTGAATACTGTCTCGCGCACGCGGTCGGGGGTCGGGCGCAGGCCTTCGGCGTCCAGCACCGGCAGCGGCGTGCGTTTCCACTGGCCGCCGATGATGCGCACCTGGTGCGGGCCGCGCGCGGCCGGCTTGCCGCCCTGCCCAGCCTTGGATGCCGGGCGATTCCTGTTTGCCTTGTTCATTATTCTGCGCCGACGATGACCGTCGACAATTGCCCGGGGTGAATATGCTTGCGCAATGCCGCCCGCACATCGGCGGCGCTGACTTCGCGCACGCGGCCGATCCAGCGGTCGAGATAATCCAGCGGCAGGTTGTAGAAACCGATCACCGACATGTTCTCCAGCAGCTTGGCGTTGCTGTCGATGCGCAGGGCGAAGCCACCGGTCAGGTTGTCCTTGGCGGCCTTCATCTCGGCGGCGGTCGGGCCGTCCTTGAGGAAAGCGGTCAGCGTGTCGCGTACCACCTGCAGCGCCTGCGCGGTCTGTTCCTTCTTGGTCTGCAGGCCGATCTGGAACGGCCCCGGCTGCGCCAGCGGCGAGAAACCGCTATAGACGCTGTAGGCCAGCGCGCGCTTCTCGCGCACCTCATCGGTCAGGCGCGAGACGAAACCGCCGCCGCCCAGGATGTAGTTGCCGACCGTGAGCGCGAAGAAATCGGCATCGCCACGCTTAAGCGCGGGCGCGCCGATCAGGATGTGCGACTGCGAAGCCGGATGGGCGATACGGGTTTCGCCGCCCTGGGGCTGGGCCACCTCGGGCAGGGCCGGCAGCGGCGCGCCTTGCGGCAGGTCTTGCGTGAGTTGGCGCGCGATCTGCTCGGCCTGCGCGCGGGTGATGTCGCCGATCATGGCGATGACCGCGCGGTTGGCCACGTAGTGCGTGCGGTGGAAGGCCGCCACGTCGTCGCGGGTGATGGACTGGATGCTGGCCTCGGTGGCATCGATGGCGTAAGGATGCGTGCCGTACAGCGCGCTCATGAAGGCCTTCTCGGCAATCGACCCCGGCTTGGCCAGCTCTTCGCGGATACCGGAAACAGCCAGCGCCTTGTCGCGCTCGAGGCCGGCCTGCGGGAAGCTGGGATGCGCCAGCGTGCGCGCCAGCAGCGCCAGGGCGGCATCCCGTTCGGCCGCCGAGGACAATGTGCGCAGGGTGACGCCGGCGCGGTCCTGGCCGGCGCCGGCATGGCGCTCGGCCGCCACGTCGGCGAAGCCGTCTAGAACCTGCGCCTCGGTCAGCGGCGCGGCGCCGTCCAGGCCGCGCGTCAGGCTGGCCACGACCAGTTCCGCCAACCCTGCCTTGCCGGCCGGATCGCGGCGCTGGCCGGCGTCGAACTGCACGCTCACATCCAGCATCGGGATCGTATGGTTGGCCACGAACAGCACGCGCGCGCCGTCGGCCTGCGTCCACGACTGGATTTGCAAGGCCGCCGAGGCCGGCACGGAAGCCGCCAGCCCGAATGCCAGCAACAGAACACCGAAATACTTTTTCATGAGATCCAATACCAATTTAAAAACTTAGCCGCCGTGTTTGCGTTCCACCCAGTCCAGCACCGGTTGCCACTGCTCCAGGTCGCGCTGCACGCGGGAAGGTGCGATGTCCCACAGCGTCAGCCCATGCGCGGCCAGTTGCACGTAGTTCTGCGTGTCGCGCAGGTAGCCCAGCACCGGCAGTTTCAAGCCCTCGATGAAGCGGTGCAACTGCTCGGCCGAACGGGTGCGCGCATCGACCCGCATGCCGACGATGCCGACATCGATCTCGCCGTTACGCACATTCTTTTCGTCAGCCAGGCGGCGCAGGAAGTCTTGCGTGGCCAGGATATCGAAGATCGACGGCTGCAACGGCACCAGCACCTTGTCGGCCATCTTCAGCGCGTCGTTCAGGCGCCAGCCGTGCAAGCCGGCCGGCGTATCCAGCACCACATGGCTGGTGCCCTTGGGCGGCTTGGCGATGTAGTCCTCGCTGATTTCCCATGTCGTGATCGGCCTGGCCTCCGGAGGACGGATGTTGAGCCAGGCGCGGGCCGATTGCTGGCGGTCGATATCGCCCAGCAATACGCCATGCCCGCGGCTGGCGAAATATCCGGCCAGGTTGGTGGACAGCGTGCTTTTTCCGACTCCGCCTTTGGGATTGGCAACGACGATGACAGGCATTTTTCCTCCGGGAAGAACAGCGAACCTGGACAACTGTCAGCGACGACAATCAATGCAGCATCCCTGCCGGCGGCGGGGCGGGCTTCTTGCCGTCGAGCGGCAGCGGCACCAGCGTGGCCACGGTCAGGTTGTCGTCCTTGAAATACTTCTGCGCCACCGCCTGCACCTGCTCGGGCGTGACGGCCTTGAGCCGGTCGATGATGCGGTCGATGTTCTTCTGGCCGATGCCGACGGTTTCCATCATGCCGATTTCCATGGCCTGGCCGAATACGGAGTCGCGCTTGTAGGTCTGGGCCGCGATCAGTTGGGTCTTGACCCGGCGCAGCTCTTCCGGCGCCACGCCTTCCCTGGCGATGCGCTCGACTTGTTCGCGCAGCAATCCTTCCAGTTGTTCCGTAGTGACGCCGTCGGCCGGGGTACCTTCCAGCGTGAACAGCACCGGGCCGCGCGCCGCGCCGGTGTAGCCGGCGCCGACCGTGGCGGCCTTGTTGCCGGTGCGCACCAGGTTGGCCGTCAGTCGGGCGTTCTCATAGCCGTCCAGCACCGCCGACAGCACGTCCAGCGCATAGGCGTCCTGGTCCCGCTCGACATCGCGCAGGCCCGGCACCTTGAAGCCCAGCACCACATACGGGTTCTCGGCCGGCGCCTTGACCGTCACGCGGCGCACGCCCAGTTGCTGCGGCTCGTTCTGCGGTTTTTCCCGCGGCAAGGCGCGCGACGGGAGCTTGCCGAAATACTTGTTGGCCAGCGCCAGCACCCGCTGCGCATCGACGTCGCCCGCCACCACTAAAGTGGCGTTGTTGGGCGCATACCATTGGCGGTACCAGGCGGCGATATCCTGCACGGTCATGTGCTGCAGGTCGTCCATCCAGCCCACCACCGGATGGTGGTAGGGATGCGCGGTCCAGGCGGCGGCGTTGAGCGCCTCGGTGAGCAGGCCCATCGGCTGGTCGTCGGTGCGCCAGCGGCGCTCTTCCATGACCACCCGGATTTCCTTGGCGAATTCATCGGCGTCGAACTGCAGGTTGGCCATGCGGTCGGCTTCCAGCGCCATCACGGCTTCCAGATGCGATTTCTCGATCTGCTGGAAATAGGCGGTGTAGTCGTTGGCGGTAAAGGCGTTCTCGCGCCCGCCCATCTCGGCCACCAGGCGGCTGAACTCGCCCACCTTGTGCCGCCTGGTGCCCTTGAACATCATGTGCTCCAGCGCGTGCGAGATGCCGGTGGTGCCGTTGACCTCGTCGATCGAGCCGACCTTGTACCAGACCATCTGCACCGCCGTCGGGGCGCGGCGGTCTTCCTTGACTACCACCTTCATCCCGTTCTTCAGCACGAACTCCTGGGCCGTCTGCGCCTGCGCCAGCGCCGTGCAGAAGCCGAAAAGACCGATGGTGAGGATTGCCCTGATCTTCAATTTCATTCGCCTTGCTCTGATAAAATGCGGGATTCATTGACACTGGCGGCTGCGCGCAGGCTTTAGAACCGGTTCTTGAGGATAGGCAATTGTAACCTGTCCCATGCGCTTGCCAGGGCACGTTCCGGCGTCCCGCCGCCATCAGAACCATTCCAGAACGCCACCCGATGTTTAGTTTCTTCAAGAGAAAACCCAAGCCGGAAGTGCCGCCCGAACAGCCGGCCAGCCTGCCGCCTGAAGTCTCTGTCGCGCCTGCCGTTTCCGCGCCGATAGCAGTTTCCGAGCCAGTCGCGCCGCCTCCGCAGCCCGAGCCCGCTCCTGTTGCCGTCGAACCTGTCGAGGAAATCGGGGAAGTCGAGCAAGAAGCCGAGATCGTTGCCGCCCCCCAGCCGACGCCGGAAGCCAAGCGCTCCTGGCTGTCGCGCCTGAAATCGGGCCTGTCCAAGACATCCAGCAACCTGACCACGCTGTTCGTCGGCGCGCGCATCGACGACGACCTGTACGACGAGCTGGAATCGGCGCTGCTGGTCTCCGACGCCGGCGTCGAAGCCACCCAGTGGCTGCTGGACGAACTAAAGAAGAAAGTCAAGGCCGAGCGCCTGACCGAGGCCGCCCAGGTGCGCACCGCTTTGCGCAGCCTGCTGATCGACCTGTTGCAGCCGCTGCAGCGCCCGCTGGTGCTGGGCCGTGAACAGCCGCTGGTGATGATGATCGCCGGCGTCAACGGCGCCGGCAAGACCACCACCATCGGCAAGCTGGCGCTGCACCTGCAGGCGCACGGCCAGTCGGTGCTGCTGGCCGCCGGCGACACCTTCCGCGCCGCCGCGCGCGAGCAGCTGGCGGTCTGGGGTGAGCGCAACAACGTCAGCGTGATCGCCCAGGAGTCCGGCGATCCGGCCGCAGTCGCCTTCGACGCCGTGGCCTCGGCCACCGCCCGCGGCACCAACGTGGTGATGGTGGATACCGCCGGCCGCCTGCCGACGCAACTGCACCTGATGGACGAGCTGAAGAAGATCAAGCGCGTCATCGCCAAGGGCATGGCCTCGGCGCCGCACGAAGTGCTGCTGGTCATCGACGGCAACACCGGCCAGAACGCGCTGGCGCAGGTCAAGGCCTTCGACGATGCGCTGGGCCTGACCGGCCTGGTGGTGACCAAGCTGGACGGCACCGCCAAGGGCGGCATCCTGGCCGCCATCGCCAAGACCCGCCCGGTGCCGCTGTACTTCATCGGCGTGGGCGAGAAGATCGAAGACCTGCAGCCGTTCGACGCCACCGAATTCGTCGACGCCCTCTTGAGCTGAACCTAGATGATCGAATTTTCCCGGGTATCCAAACAATATGCGCGCGAGGTGTATGCCTTGCGCGATATCTCGCTGTCGGTCAGCAAGGGCGAGCTGCTGTTCCTGGCAGGCCCTTCCGGCGCCGGCAAATCGACGCTGCTGAAGATGATCGCGGCCATCGAGCGCCCGACCGCCGGCAAGCTGACCGTGAACGGCCAGGACATCGTCTCCATCAAGGGTTCCGGACTGCCGTACCTGCGCCGCAACCTGGGCCTGATCTTCCAGCAGCAGCGCCTGCTGCTGGACCGCAACCTGCTGGCCAACGTGATGCTGCCGCTGATCGTCACCGGAGCCTCGCGCGCGGACGCCGAAAAGCGCGCGCGCGCCGCGCTGGACAAGGTCGACCTGCTGGATAAAGCGCAATCGGAACCGCAGGAACTGTCCGGCGGCGAACAGCAGCGCGTGGCGATCGCGCGCGCCATCGTCAACCGCCCGCAGATCATCCTGGCCGACGAACCCACCGCCAACCTCGACCGCGCCAACGCCAACAAGGTGCTGGCCGCGCTCAAGTCCTTCCACGGCGTGGGCGTGACCTGCCTGATTTCCACCCACGACGAGCAATACCTGACCGGCGCCGACCGCATCGTCTACCTGGACCGCGGCCGCATCGTCGACGGCTGGCACAACGGCGTGGCCAACCCGGTGGAGGTATCGCCATGAACTGGCTGCGCCAACATTTCGCCGCCGCGGCCGATGCGCTGCGCCACCTGCTGCGCTCGCCGGGCAACTTCCTCCTCAACGTGCTGGTAGTGTCGATCGCGCTGGCGTTGCCGTTCGCCGGCCTGTCGGCATTGGAGAACGTACGGCCGATTTCCGACCAGATGTCGGTCGAGCCCGAGATCAGCATCTTCATGAAGATGGATGCCGGCCGCGACGCTTCGCAGGCGATGGGCAAGACCATCGCCCAGGTGCTGAAGGACACCGATACCGTCGGCCGCGTCGAATTCATTTCGCGCGAGAAAGCCTTCGATGCCCTCAAGAGCAAGACCGGCCTGGCCGACGTGCTGGCCACGCTGGGCAGCAACCCGCTGCCGGACAGCTTCGTGCTGCGCTTGCCGGGTTTCCAGAATGCAATGGACGCCGGCCGCGTCGACGACATCGCGCAAAAGCTGAAGAACCAGCCGGGCGTGGACACGGTGCAGATCGACTCGGCCTGGGTCAAGCGATTGGCGGCGCTGCTGCGCATCCTGCGGCTGGTGCTGCTGTTCCTGGGCATCACGCTGGGCGCGGTGGTGGTGGCGGTGGTGTTCAACACCATCCGCCTGCAGGTGATGACGCAGCGCGAGGAGATCGAAGTGTCGCGCCTGCTGGGCGCCACCAATTCCTTCATCCACCGCCCGTTCTACTACACCGGCGCCCTGCTCGGGGCGTGCGCCGGCTTGGTGGCGCTGGGCCTGGTGATCGCGGCGCAACAGCCGCTCAATGCGGCCATCCTCGACTTCGCGCACCTGTATGCCTCCGAATTCCAGCTGGCGCTCCCCAGCGCCATGGCCATCGGCCTGCTGCTGGCGGTAAGCGCCCTGCTCGGCCTGCTGGGCGCGATGCTGTCGGTGCGCCGGCACCTGGCCCGGATGCACTGAATCCGGCGGGTTTCCGCAATGCAATGGCTGCCGCGCCAACGGCGGCCATTTTTATTGCCGGGCCTTGAACTACAGCCGGACAGCCTCAAATTCTATCTATTGCGTTGCAGAATTTGTTACAGGTTTTTGACCTCCTTTTTGACCCGCCGCAGCAACTTTCCCCTCCGCCTCCCTTCTAATACTCAGGGACGAAAGCAATGGTTATCAGAATTGCAATAGAGCAGTTCTATCGGGGTCTTCCAAACTTGCAATTAGCACTCTCCATGGACGAGTGCTAGAATACCTTATCGAAATGCTCCAGTTTTAAAGCATTGCTTTAATCTAAACGCCCTTCCGTCAAGGAAACAAGGAGAATCAATGAAATCAGCGTCTGCACAAACTGCACTCATGCCGGTCGAGTCGAATGCACTCGCGCTCGGTTTTTCCGGCAGCCTGGGCAACATCGACGCATACATTTCGGCTGTCAACCGCCTGCCCATGCTGACGCAGGAAGAAGAAGTCAAGCTGGCGCGCGATCTGCGCGAAAAGAACGACCTGGGCGCCGCCCAGAAGATGGTGTTGTCGCACCTGCGACTGGTGGTGTCGATCGCCCGCGGCTACCTGGGCTACGGTCTGCCGCACGCCGACCTGATCCAGGAAGGCAACATCGGCCTGATGAAGGCGGTCAAGCGTTTCGACCCGGCGCAGAACGTGCGCCTGGTGTCTTACGCCATGCACTGGATCAAGGCCGAGATCCACGAGTACATCCTGAAGAACTGGCGCCTGGTCAAGGTGGCGACCACCAAGGCCCAGCGCAAGCTGTTCTTCAACCTGCGCAGCCACAAGGAAGGCTTGGACACGATGTCGCCGGCCCAGGTCGAGGCTTTGGCCAAGACGCTGGACGTCAAGCGGGAAGAAGTCATCGAGATGGAAACCCGCCTGTCCGGCCGCGATATCGCGCTGGAATCGCAAGCCGATGACGAAGACGACAAGTTCGCGCCGATCGCCTACCTGTCGTCGGAAAACACCGAGCCGACCCGCGTGATCGAAGCCAAGCAGTACGACCGCATGCAGTCCGAAGGCTTGGAAGCCGCACTGTCCAAGCTGGACGACCGCTCGCGCCGCATCGTGGAAGCCCGCTGGCTGGCCAACGACGACGGCTCGGGCGCGACCCTGCACGAGCTGGCCGACGAATTCGGCGTTTCGGCCGAACGCATCCGCCAGATCGAAGCGGTGGCGCTGAAGAAGATGAAGACGTCGCTGCAGGCGTATTCGTAACCTTCACAGGCAAGGCAACAAAAAAGAAAGGCACCCGAGGGTGCCTTTCTTTTTATCGGTACGTATCAGTCTGCTTCGCTCAGGACAGCAGCAGCTTGAGATCGTGCGCCAGCGTCTGCGGCCCCTGGCCATGCTTGACGAACAGGCGGATGCGGCCTTGCGGGTCGAACACATAGCTGCCCGCGGTGTGGTCCATCGTATAGCTGCCCGGCTGCTTGCCCGGCACCTTCTGGTAGAACACCTTGAATTCCTTGGCCACCTTCTCGGTCTGCTGGGCATCGCCGCGCAGGCCGAGGAAACGCTTGTCGAACGCCGGCACGTATTGCGACAGGATTTCCTGCGTGTCGCGCTCCGGATCGACAGTAACGAACAGCACCTGCACGCGGTCGGCGTCCGGGCCCAGTTCCTTCATCACATTGGCCATCTCGACCATGGTGGTCGGGCACACGTCCGGGCATTGGGTATAGCCGAAGAACACCACCACTGCCTTGCCCTTGAAGTCGGCCAGCGTGCGCGGCTTGCCGGTATGGTCGGTCAGCGCGAAGTCCTTGGCGTAATCCAGGCCGGTGACGTCGGTGTTGTTGAACTTGAGTTCGGGCTTGGACTGGCCGCAGGCGGCCAGCAGCGCAGCGCAGGCTGCCAGCAGCAGCGTCGAGAGGAGTCGCTTCATCGGATATCAGAAGGTACGGAACAGGAAATAATGGTCCACCAGCAGCACCGCGAACAGGATCGACAGGTAGATGATGGAGTAGGCAAACGCGCGGCGCGCGATCAGGTCGGTGTAATGGCGGTAGATCTGCCACGAATACCAGAAGAAGATGCCGCCCAGCACGATCGCGGTACCCAGGTAGATCAGGCCGCTCATGCCGATGGCGAACGGCAGCATGCTGGTCGCCAGCAGCGCGATGGTGTACATCAGGATGTGGAACTTGGTCACTTCCAGGCCGTGCGTGATCGGCAGCATCGGCAGGCCGGACTTGGCGTAGTCATCGCGGCGGTACATGGCCAGCGCCCAGAAGTGCGGCGGGGTCCAGATGAAGATGATCATCACCAGCACCCAGGCCTGCATCGGCACGTCGTTGGCGATCGCGGCCCAGCCCAGCGCCGGCGGCATGGCGCCGGCCAGCCCGCCGATGACGATGTTCTGCGGCGTGGCGGGTTTCAGGATGATGGTGTAGATGATGGCGTAGCCGACGAAGGTGGCGAAGGTCAGCCACATGGTCAGCGGATTGACCAGCGTGTAGAGCACCCACATGCCCAGGCCGCCGATGACGCCGGAGAACATCAGGGTCTGCGCCACGGTGATCTCGCCGCGCGCCAGCGGTCGGCGGGCGGTGCGCGCCATGCGCGAATCGATCTCGCGCTCGACCAGGCAGTTGATCGCGAACGCGGCGCCGGCCAGCAGCCAGATGCCGAGCGTGCCGAACACCACACGGCGCCAGTCCGGCAGCGCCGGGCTGGACAGGAACATGCCGATCACCGCGCAGAACACGGCCAGTTGCGTCACGCGCGGCTTGGTCAGGGCCCAATACTGGGCGATGCGGTTCGGTTGTGCGGTCAGAGTGGTCATACAGAGCCTAGTGGCGCGGCAGCGGCGGGCGGGGAAGCAGCCTGGGCGATGCCGGCGGGAGCGTATCGGGCCTTGTAGTTTAACATGACCAACAACATGACCAGCAGCGCCGCCCCGCCGTTATGCACCACGGCGATGGCCAGCGGCCAGCTCAGGTAGATGGTCGCCAGGCCGGTGCAAAGCTGCAGCGCCACCACGAGCAGCAGCCAGCGGCCGGTCTTGCGCAAGCCGCCGTCGCGCAGCGCCTTGTGCGCCAGCCAGACGATATACAGGATCACGACAAAGGCGAAGCTGCGGTGCACCCAGTGGATCGCCGTCAGCGCCTGGAACGGCAGGAAGTCGCCGGCGGCGGTCATGCCCAGGTGGCGCCACAGGGTGAAGCCGTGGACGAAATCCATGTCCGGCACCAGCTTGCCCTCGCACAGCGGGAAATCGGTGCAGGCCAGCGCCGCGTAATTGGTGCTGACCCAGCCGCCCAGGGCGATCTGCAGCGTCAGCAAGGCCAGGCCGATCGTAGCCGGCCAGGTCAGCGCCCGGCCCGTGGGCGATATCGGCAGGTGGGGGTTCTGGCGCGCGTACAACCAGGCCAGCATGGCCAGCAGCGTCAGCCCCAGCAGCAGGTGGATGGTGACGATGACCGGCTGCAGCTTCATGGTCACGGTCCAGGCGCCGAAGGCGCCCTGCAGGCAGACGAATCCCAGCAAGACGGTCGGGAACCAGGGGCGATATTGCCGCTCCGTGCCCTTGGAACGGATCCAGCGCCGCCAGGCGATCACCATCAGGGCGATGATCAGCACGCCCACGGCCATGGCGAAATAGCGGTGCGTCATCTCGATCCAGGCCTTGCTCCAGGTCACCGGACCGGTCGGCATCGCCTGCTGCGCGGCATTGATATGCTCATGCGCCAGTAGCGGATTGGAACGGTTGTAGCAGCCCGGCCAGTCCGGGCAGCCCAGGCCGGAGTCGGTCAGCCGCGTGAAGGCGCCAAACATGATCAGGTCGAAGGTGAAGAACATTGTCACCCCCACCAGCTTGCGGTACTTGTTGTCGAAGCCCTTGGCCCGCCACACCAGCGAGAGCGGGATCAATGCCACCAGGAGGGCTGTCAGGCCCAGTTCTATCAGCGTTATTGCGTTCATCTTGTATCCAACATGGGCCGTTCGCGCTTAACCGATGGCCGAGGCGCGCAGCAGCTTGGAAATGTCCTTCTTCATCTTGTTGGGATCGGGATCCTTGGGGAAGCGCATCATCAGGTTGCCCAGCGGGTCGATCAGGTAGATATGGTCCTCCATCGACGTGCCCGGTTCCGCCGGCAGCCAGGCCTTCAGCCTGGCGGCATCCACCCGCAGCATGTCGGTGCCGTCGTACTCGCGGATCAGCATGGTCTCGACCGGTTCCTTGTCGGTCACCAGCCAGACGCGCTCGATGCGCTCCATTTCCTTGCCCTGCATCAGCCGCAGCTGGCGCATGGTGAGCAGCTTGTCGCGACAAGCCTGGGCGCAGCCGGCCCGATCGACCTGCAGCATGATCCACTTGCCGCGGTAATCCTCCAGGCCGGCGCGGCTGCCATCGAGCGCGCTGCTGCCGAGATCGGGAATCGGGTACTGGCGCGGGTCGATCAGCGCGCCGTAGTTGTTGCGGCTTTGCGGCTTGACCACATAGTAGGTGAAGTACGAGGCGATCATCGGCGCCGCGCAGACCAGCACCACCAGCAGCATCTTCCAGCGGCCGCGGCGGCGGCACTTTTCATCGTCGGCGGCAGCGGCCGGCCGGTTTGCATCAAGATTCGTCATTGCCCGTCGTTACCCTTGCGTCTCAATCCCGTGACCAGAAAAAACACCAGCGCCATCGCCGCCAGCGCATACCACTGCACGGCGTAGGCGCGGTGGCGGTCGATACCCAGCGAAGGCGCCGGCCAGTCGCGCACCAGCCCATCGTCGCCGCCCGGCGGCGCGGCCCGCAGCTCCACCACCAGCGACGACAATGGCAAGCCGCTGGCGGCAGACAGCGCGGCGATATCGAGGTTCTGCAGGATCGCCCCCGGTCTGGGCGCATCGGCCTGCCCCAGTTGCAGCACATGGCCGGCACCGCGGCGCAGCGTGCCTTCGATGCGCACCGGTCCGGCCGGCACGGCCGGGCGCGGCACTTTGGCGCGGTCGGCCGCATCGCGCGGGGCCCAGCCGCGCGCCACCATGACGGCGCGCTGCGAGCCCGCTATTTTAAACGGCGTCAGCACATGGAAGCCGACCGCGCCGTCATGCGGGCGGTTTTCCAGGTAGACCGTCCACTGCGGCACGAACTCCCCTTCCAGTACAACATGGCGGAATTCGCCCGCGTCGGCCTCGCCATCCGGCGGCAGCGCCTGCAGGGGCGCCTCCTTGGAACGCGCCTCGATGCGCTGCTGGATCGCCAGCTTTTCCTCGGCGCGATGGGTCTGCCATTGGCCGAGGGCAATACCGATGGCGGCGACTGCGAGCGTGGCGCACAGGGGAATCCAGCGAATTCGAAATCTGATTGGCATTACAATGGGTAAAAAATATTTCAATAACCTGACCGCGCCGACATTGCAATCCGACAGGGGCGGCGGAGACACAAGGATTTTACCCGCATGAAAATCGTCGTCGCGATCGCGTTCATCCTCATCCTGGCCAGCCTGGCCTCGGCACTGGTCTTCCTGATGCGCGACAAAGGCAAAAGCAACCGCACGGTGCAGGCGCTGACCTTGCGCGTGGGGTTCTCGGTGGCGCTGTTCCTGTTCATCCTGCTGAGCTACAAGCTGGGATGGATACAGCCCACCGGCATCCGCTGATATGCATTGATAGGCGACCACATGAAAAAGCCGCACCTGGGTGCGGCTTTTTTACGTCATGGAAATCCGGCTCAGAGCCAGTACACCACCACATACAGGCCCAGCCACACCACGTCCACGAAGTGCCAGTACCAGGCCGCACCTTCAAAGGCGAAGTGGTGGGTCGGCGTGAAGTGGCCGCGCAGCACGCGATACAGCACCACCGACAGCATGATCGCGCCCATCGTCACGTGGAAGCCGTGGAAGCCGGTCAGCATGAAGAAGGTCGAACCGTAGATGCCGGAGGTCAGCTTCAGGTTCAGTTCGGTGTAGGCGTGGATGTATTCATAGGCCTGGAAGCCCATGAAGATCGCGCCCAGCAGGATCGTCAGGAACAGCCACACCGCGGTCTGCGCACGGTGGCCGGCGCGCAGCGCGTGGTGCGAGATGGTCAGCGTCACGCCCGAGGAGAGCAGCAGCAGCGTATTGATGGTCGGGATCGGGAACGGGCCCATGGTGGTGAAGTTCTCCACCGTGCCGGCCGGGCCGACGCTGCCCCAGTTCGCGGCGAAGTCCGGCCAGAGGATCTTGTGGTCGAGGTCGGCCAGCCATGGCATGGTGATGCTGCGCGCGTAGAACAGCGCGCCGAAGAAGGCGCCGAAGAACATCACTTCCGAGAAGATGAACCAGCTCATGCTCCAGCGGTAGGAGAGGTCGATGCGCGCGCTGTAGAGGCCCGACTCGGACTCCTTGATGGCGTCGCCGAACCAGTTGTACAGCACCACCAGCACCATCAGGATGCCGATGATGTTGACGTAGGGCGCCCATGCCACGCCGTTGACCCAGGCCGATGCGCCGATCATCGTGACCAGCATCGATATGCCCGCCATCATCGGCCAGCGCGACGGCCCCGGAACGAAATAGTGCGGCGCCTTGGCTTGTTGAGAACTCATTTCCATCTCCCGATACGAAATTCAGCGAACTTGTCGTTCCGTTGTTTTTGAATGGCCGTGCGGCCGCCTTCCGTTAATGCTTTGTCACCCGGCGGCTTGCGCCACCACCAGCTTGACGATTACCACCAGCGCCCCCACGAAAATGGCCGCGCCGATCACGCCGGCCACCAGCACATGGATCGGGTTGAGCCTGGACGCGTCCGACTCATAGTCGCTCTTCTTGCGCACCCCGAAGAAGGACCAGAACACCGCCTTCATCGTCGCGCCGAACGACACCTTGCGCTGCGATGCCTGTTTCAGATCCTCGGTCACTGCCAGCCCTCCTGTCGCATCCGTCGCATCCGCCGTTTCAGCCCTGCTTCTTGTCCTTGCCACCGATCTCGAAGAAGGTGTATGACAGCGTGATCGTCGTCACATCCTTGGGCAGCTTGGGGTCGATGTAGAACACCACCGGCATCTGCTTGGCTTCGTTCGGCCCCAGCGTCTGCTGGGTGAAGCAGAAGCATTCCACCTTCTTGAAGAAAGCCGCCGACTGCTCCGGCGCGTAGCTGGGGATCGCCTGGGCGTCCACATTGCGCGCCTGCGTATTCACCACTTCGTAGGTCACCTGGGTCATCTCGCCCGGATGCACCTTCATGCTGGCCACGGTCGGCCGGAAACGCCACGGCCCCTGCGCATTGCCGTCGAACTCGACGGTGACGGTGCGCGACTTGTCGACCTGCGTGTTGGCCGGCGCTTCCACCGTCGCATCCTTGGGCGTGAGGAAATTGACGCCGGTCACCTCGCAGATTTTCCGGTACACCGGGATCAGCGCGTAGCCGAAGCCGAACATCAGCACCGCCACCACCAACAGCTTGCGCAGCATCACGCGGTTCAGGCCGCGCGTTTCAGCCCCGTCCTGCGGATCGATCTTGCTCATTTGGCGAACCAGATGCGGTTGATGAAAATGCCGACGAAGAAGGCCAGCGCCACCAGCCCCAGCAACAGGCCGGTACGCAGATTGTTCGGTTTCTTGCGATCAGACATGGGAATCCCGGATTGCTGGGCGCACGCGGGCCCGGTTCACCATTTGAAGACAGGCGGCTCTTCGAAGGTGTGGAACGGCGCCGGGCTGGGCACGGTCCATTCCAGGCCCTCGGCGCCTTCCCACGGCTTGGCCTCGGCCTGCTTGCCGCCCTTGATCGAGGGGATCACCACCCAGAACAGGAAGTACACCTGGCTCAGGCCGAAACCGAGGGCGCCGATCGAAGCGACCATGTTGAAGTCGGTGAACTGCGCCGGGTAGTCCGCATAGCGGCGCGGCATGCCTGCCAGCCCGAGGAAGTGCATCGGGAAGAAGGTGATGTTGAAGGTGATCAGCGAAGCCCAGAAGTGGATCTTGCCGCGCACCTCGTTGTACATGAAGCCGGTCCACTTCGGGCCCCAGTAGTAGTAGCCGGCGAACAGCGCGAACAGCGAGCCGGCCACCAGCACGTAGTGGAAGTGCGCCACCACGTAGTAGGTGTCCTGCATCTGGATGTCGATCGGGGTGACCGCCAGGATCAGGCCGGTGAAGCCGCCCATGGTGAACACGAAGATGAAGCCGACCGAGAACAGCATCGGGGTTTCGAAGGTCATCGAACCGCGCCACATGGTGGCGACCCAGTTGAAGATCTTCACGCCGGTCGGCACCGCGATCAGCATGGTGGCGTACATGAAGAACAACTGCGCGGTCACCGGCATGCCGGTGGTGAACATGTGGTGCGCCCAGACGATGAAGGACAGGATCGCGATCGAGGCGGTCGCATACACCATCGAGGCGTAGCCGAACAGCGGCTTGCGCGCGAAGGCCGGGATGATCTGCGAGACGATGCCGAACGCCGGCAGGATCATGATGTAGACCTCGGGGTGGCCGAAGAACCAGAAAATGTGCTGGTACATCACCGGGTCGCCGCCGCCGGCGGCGTTGAAGAACGAGGTGCCGAAGTGGCGGTCGGTCAGCGTCATGGTGATGGCGCCGGCCAGCACCGGCATCACGGCGATCAGCAGGTAGGCGGTGATCAGCCAGGTCCAGCAGAACATCGGCATCTTCATCAGCGTCATGCCGGGCGCGCGCATGTTGAGGATGGTGACGATGATATTGATCGAGCCCATGATCGAGGAAGCGCCCATGATGTGCACGGCGAAGATCGCCATGTCCATGCCCGGGCCCATCTGGGTCGACAGCGGCGCATACAGCGTCCAGCCGGCGGCGGTCGCGCCGCCCGGCACCAGGAACGAGGTCGCCAGCAGGATCGCGGCCGGCGGCAGCAGCCAGAACGAGAAGTTGTTCATGCGCGCGAACGCCATGTCGGAGGCCCCGATCTGCAGCGGGATCATCCAGTTGGCAAAGCCGACGAAGGCCGGCATGATGGCGCCGAACACCATCACCAGGCCGTGCATGGTGGTCAGCTGGTTGAAGAACTCGGGACGGAAGAACTGCAGGCCCGGCTGGAACAGCTCGGCGCGGATCAGCAGCGCCAGCAAGCCGCCCGAGAGCAGCATGGTGAACGAGAACCACAGGTAGAGCGTGCCGATGTCCTTGTGGTTGGTGGCGAACAGCCAGCGGCGCCAGCCGTGCGGATGGTCATGCGAGTGGTCGTGGCCGTGCGCGTGATCGTGGTGATCAGGCGCGTGATCAACGGTAGTGGTCATATTCCTGTTCTCCAATCGATTACTTGCGGCCGGCCAGCACTTCGGCAGGCTGCACGATGTTTTCCTGCGCCTTGTTGGACCAGCTGTTGCGTGTATAGGTGATCACCGCGGCGATTTCGGTATCGTTCAAGACGGTCTTCCAGGCCGGCATGGCGTTCTTGCCGTTCAACACCACGTGGATCTGTTCCGCCTTGGGGCCGTTGACCACCGGATCGCCATCCAGCGCCGGGAAGGCGCCGGGCACGCCCTTGCCGGTAGGCTGGTGGCAGACGGCGCAATTGGCGTTATAGACTTTCTCGCCGCGCTGCTTGAGCTCGTCGACGGTCCAGGTCTTGTTCGGATCGTCGGCCTTGGCCGCCATTTCCTTCTTCTTTTCATCGACCCATTTCTTGTAGTCGGCCTCGCTGACCACGTTCACCACGATGGGCATGAAGGCATGGTCCTTGCCGCACAACTCGACGCACTGGCCGCGGTAGGTGCCGATCTTCTCGGCGCGGAACCAGGTGTCGCGCACGAAGCCGGGGATCGCATCCTGCTTGACGCCGAACGCCGGGATGGTCCACGAGTGGATCACGTCATTGGCGGTGGTGACAATGCGCACCTTCTTGTTGACCGGCACCACGACCGGATTGTCGACTTCCAGCAGGTAGTTGTCGTTCTTGGTCAGCGCGGCGTTGGTGACCTGCTCGCGCGGCGTGGCCAGGTTGGAGAGGAAGGAAATGCCTTCGCCTTCGCCCTTGAGGTAGTCGTAGCCCCACTTCCACTGCATGCCGGTGACCTTGATGGTGAGGTCGGCGTTGGAAGTATCCTTCATCGACACCACGGTCTTGGTGGCAGGCAGCGCCATGCCGATCACGATCAGGAACGGCACCACGGTCCAGGCGATCTCGACCGCCGTGCTTTCGTGGAAGGTCGCGGCCTTGTGGCCGAGCGACTTGCGGTGCTTGAGGATGGAATAGAACATCACGCCGAACACCGCCACGAAGATCACCAGGCAGATGATCAGCATCAGGATGTGCAGGTCGTAGATTTGTTCGGCGATCTTGGTGACGGGCGGCTGGAAGTTCATCTGCCTTACTGCGGGTCCCCCTGGACTGTCCACCACTGCCCAGGACGGGATTCCCGCCGCCAGCAGCGATGCACCGAGGGTCAACGATTGAAGGCGCTTCGCATATTTCATGGATTTCCTCAAAAGCCCAAAATTATAAGAATTAGAATTTCGCCAACATACCGGTCCTTGCGGACAGTTCGCGTTCCAGCTCGCGCGCGAACTCGCATCGTTTCCATTCGCTCATAAAACGGCCTACCTCCACCCGCATGCCGGGACCTTCCAGCCCCACCAGCGACTGGCGAGCCACAGGAAAATCGATGCGCGCACGGCGCAGGTCCAGCTTGGTACGGCTTGCCTTGCCAGCCCGCGTCAACTCGACGACCAGGCAATCGTCCGACAAGGCCACATACTCGCGATCAGTTGCATGGCGGGCGTACGCCAGGAAGGCGATGCCGACCGCCGCCAGCTCAATGACAGAAAAAATCAGGATAGTCCAGGCGCCATGGACGGTGAATGCCAACGCGACCGTCAGCGATGCGGCACAGAGTATTGCGAACACCCACGCCAGCTGGCGCGGCGCAATCGAACAATTGCGCTTCAATACCCATTCCCGCGTCTCCATAAGCACCTCGCCAGCATGATAGTCGGTCGAGCGTGTCTCTCAATCGAGCCGCTGGAAGGCCTGCCGGCGCACTGCATCGACGGGATTGCTGCCGCCCCCGGACGCGTTGTGGCGCTGCTGCCGCCCTCACTGCGGCTCTTTATTTATTTTTTAACCGTTTGAGTATAAGGGGTAACGCCGCCGGTGATCAAGCAAACGCCATCCCATGCCTCTCAACACTTCGACCGGACGCCCCCGGCCTTAGACCACCGCCCGCTTCCCCGCCTGCAGCCTGGTTTGCGGAGCCGGCGCCCGATTTAGCAGGGCGTAACGATACAACAACGACAGCCAAATCCAGATGGACTTTGGCGACTAACCCATATATGCCGCCGCCACTATTTCCTCGGCAAATCGAAGCGGATGATGCTTTCGCCCGATGAGGTCTGTTTCGGCACCGGCCGGAAGGCATGGCCGTACACAACCTCGAAGGTCAGCGGTATCTTGCCGTCGCGGTTGCGCATCGCCTCGAACGCGGCCAGCAAGCGCTGCCGCTGGGCGCGCGAAAGCAGCCCGCGGCGGCGTGTTTCCAGCGGATTGCCGCCCCAGGCGCGCACGTCTTCCAGCAGGCGCTGCGGCGTCTCGTAGGTCACGGTAATCGTTTCCATGTCCATCACCGGCGTGGAAAAGCCGGCATTGACCAGCATGTCGCCGAAATCGTGCATGTCCACGAACGGCAGGGTATGCGGCGCCAGGTCGATGCTTTCGAAGGCGCTGCGCACTTCGCGCAGGGTATCCGGACCGAAGCAGGAAAACATCAGCAAGCCTTCCACCCGCAGCACCCGGCGCCACTCGGCGAACACGCGGTCGGGCTGCGGGTGCCAGTGCAGCGCCAGGTTGGACCAGACCAGGTCGAGCGAACGCTGGCCCAGCGGCAGTTGGGCGAAGTCGGCACAGGCCAGCTCGGGAGCATTGCCACGGCCGCCGGAAGCGCCCAGCCATTTGTTGATGGAGCCGAACAGGCGGTTGAGCGCCGACTGGGCGCCGCGCTGGTGCTCGGCCGCCACGGCCAGCATGCCGTAGGCGCCGTCCAGCCCCACCACCTGGGCGTCGGGATAGCGCTTTTGCAGCATCGGCAGGTCGGCGCCTTCGCCGCAGCCGGCATCCAGCACCTGATTGGGGGAGATCTTCACCAGCGCCAGGCGTTCCTGCATGCGGGCGGACACCTCGCGCCGCAGGAAATCGGATTCGGCCACCCGCTGCGGCCGGCCGAAGGTACGGCGCACCAGAGGCAGATCGATAGGCGCGCTGAGTTTGGCGCTGGCGGAAGGCGGACTGAGGGACATCGAATCGTGAAACAGGTGAGATAATGGCCGTAGTTTAGTCGAAATCCATTTTCCCCGGGCGCCACCCCATGGACGTCAAACCCCGCCAACCCAGCAATGCGCCCGCCGCGCCCAAGACCGCCGCCGCCAACCTGCGCGCGCTGCCGTCCAGGCCGCAACAGCCCGGCTGGATGCAACGCTTGCTGGCCCGCCTGTCGCACCTGCCGCACCTGTTGCCCTCGTCCTGCGCCCTGTGCGGCGATGCCGGGCGCGAGACGCTGTGCGCGCCTTGCCGGCGGCGCTTCTTCACGCGCCAGCACCGCCGCTGCGTCCAGTGCGCGCTGCCGATTCCGGCGACAGGAAAGGAGACGCGCTGCGGCGCCTGCCTCAAGAACCGGCCCGCGTTCGACGCCACCATCGTCGCCACCGATTATTTCGCGCCATCCGACCAACTGGTGCTGGCCCTGAAGTTCGGCGGCGACCTGCGGCTGGCGCCGCTGCTGGCCGAACTGATCCGCAATGCCGCGCTGCGCGACCCGCTGCCGGGCAGCGATGCCCCGCTACCGTTGCCGACCATGCTGGCAGCCGTCCCGCTGGGCCGCCTCCGCCTGCGGGAGCGCGGCTTCAACCAGGCGCTGGAAATCGCCAAGCCGCTGTCCAGGCTGCTCGATCTCCCGCTCCATCCGCACCTGCTGGAGCGCGTGAAGGAAACCCAGGCGCAGTCCGGCCTGCCGCTGGCGGCGCGCGCCCGCAACATCCGCAAGGCCTTCGCCGTGCCTTACGACGCCATGGACCATGTGCGCGGCCGCCATGTGGGCATCGTCGACGACGTCATGACCACCGGCGACACCCTCAACGAGCTGGCCATCACCCTCAAGCGCTTCGGCGCCAAGCGCGTGACCAACCTGGTTTTCGCGCGTACCCTGCCGGGCTGACCCGGCGCCGCATTTTCAGGAGATTTGTTTGTTCCACGTCGTACTGGTCGAGCCGGAGATCCCTCCCAATACCGGCAACATCATCCGCCTGTGCGCCAACACCGGCGCGCAACTGCATCTGGTCGAACCGCTCGGCTTCCCCCTGGACGACGCCAAGATGCGGCGCGCCGGGCTCGACTACCACGACTACGCGACCATGCAGGTGCATCCGGACTGGGAGACCTTCCTGGAACGCCGCCGCGCCGATCCGCAATTCGACCCGGCGCGCATGTTCGCCATGACCACCCATGGCTCGACGCCCTTCGCCGGCCTCGCCTTCCGCCCGGGCGACACGTTCGTGTTCGGTTCGGAAACGCGCGGACTGGCGCCGGCGCTGCGCGAGTCCTTCCCCGCCGCGCAGCGCATCCGCCTGCCGATGCGGCCGGACAACCGCAGCCTCAACCTCTCCAATACCGTGGCGGTGGTGGTGTACGAGGCCTGGCGGCAGAACGGCTATGCCGGCGGAAGCTGAGGCACAATAAAAAACGGCTCCCGCGGGAGCCGTTTTTTTATCAGCACGCCATACTCAGCCGAGCAGCAGCGCATCGTCCGACAGTTTCTCGCCGCGCGTCTGCTCGAACATCTTGAGCAGGTCCGGCACATCCAGCCCGGCGCGTTCCTTGCCCGACACGTCCAGCACCACCTTGCCCTGGTGCAGCATCACGGTGCGGTCGCCGTAGTCCAGCGCCTGGCGCATGCTGTGCGTGACCATCATCGTGGTCAGCTTGCTCTCGGCCACGATCTTGGCGGTCAGTTCCAGCACGAAGGCGGCGGTCTTGGGATCGAGCGCGGCGGTGTGCTCATCCAGCAGCAGGATGCGCGAAGGCTGCAGCGACGCCATCAGCAGGCTGACCGCCTGGCGCTGGCCGCCCGACAGCAAACCGATACGGTCGGCCAGGCGGTTTTCCAGGCCCAGGTTCAGGATCGCCAGCTTCTCGCGGAACAGCTCGCGCATCTTGCCGCGGATGGCGAAGTGGAAGCCGCGGCGGCGGCCGCGCGCCATCGCCAGCGCCATGTTTTCCTCGATGGTGAGCGCCTCGCAGGTGCCCGCCATCGGGTCCTGGAACACGCGCGCCACCATGCCGGCGCGATCCCACGCCTGCTTGCGGGTAACGTCGGTGCCGTCGATTTCGATCTTGCCCGAATCCATCAGCAGGTCGCCCGAGATGGCGTTCAGGAAGGTCGACTTGCCGGCGCCGTTGGAGCCGATCACGGCCACGAACTGGCCGGTCGGGATTTCCAGCGACAGGCCGCGCAGCGCCGGATTCTCGATCGGCGTGCCGGGATTGAAGGTGATCTTGAGATCGCTTGCTTTCAACATCTCAGGCTCCCTTCTTCAACAGTTTCAACTTGCGCTTGCCCATCGGCAACACCAGCGCCAGCATCACCAGCACCGCGGTCACCAGGTTCAGGTCCTGCGCCTGCAGGCCGATGAAGTCGCTGTTCAGGGCCAGCGCGATGAAGAAGCGGTACAGGATGGCGCCCAAAATCACCGCCAGCGTGGTCAATACCAGACGGCGCGCCGGCAGGATGTTCTCGCCGATGATCACGGCCGCCAGGCCGATCACGATGGTGCCGATGCCCATCGAAATGTCGGAACCGCCCTGGGTCTGCGCGAACAATGCGCCGGCCAGCGCCACCAGGGCGTTGGCCAGGGCCATGCCGGCCAGCGTGGCGGTGCCGGTGGCGATGCCCTGGGCGCGCGCCATGCGGGCGTTGGCGCCGGTGGCGCGCATGGCCAGGCCGATTTCGGAGGAGAAGAACCAGTCCAGCAGCAGCTTGGCGACGATCACCACCACCAGCAGGATCAGCGGACGGCCGACATAGTCGGGAATCCAGTCGGGCTGCAGGATGGTGAAGATGGTCGGCTCGGAGATCAGCGGCACGTTGGGCTTGCCCATCACGCGCAGGTTGATCGAGTACAGCGCGATCATCATCAGGATACTGGCCAGCAGGTCCATGATCTTGAGCCGCACGTTCAGCCAGGCGGTGGTGAAGCCGGCCAGCGCGCCGGCCAGGATGGCGACGCCGGTCGCCAGGAACGGGTTATAGCCTGCCGCGATCATGGTGGCGGCGACAGCGCCGCCCAGCGGAAAACTGCCGTCGACGGTCAGGTCGGGGAAGGTGAGAATGCGGAAGGAAATCAGCACTCCGAGGGCCACGAGGCTGAAAATCAGGCCGATTTCCAGTGCGCCCAACAGCGTATACAGCGACATAAAAGGTCTTTCTTAAAAAAACACATTCGGCATTGCGCGGTACGCAAATGCCGAATGTCTTCTGCGTTCCGCGAAGCGCTGCAGGGATGGCGCGGCGCTTCGCGTTGCCAGGCAGAGCGGATCAGTTCAGGACTTTGGCCGCCGACTTCACGAAGTCCGGCGACAAGGTCACACCCTGCTTTTGCGCTGCCGAGGTATTGACGTAAAGCTCAAGGTTCTTGCTGGTCGACGAAGCGATATCGCCCGGCTTCTCGCCCTTCAGGATACGCACCACCACCTTGCCGGTCTGGCGCCCCAGGTCGTAGAAGTTCACGCCCAGCGCCGCCACCGCGCCGCGCTTGACGCTGCCGGTGTCGGAGGCGATCAGCGGGATCTTGGCATCGTTGCAGACCTTGGCCAGCGATTCGAAGACCGAGACCACGTTGTTGTCGGTGGTGGTGTACATCACGTCGATCTTGCCGACCAGGCTCTTGGCGGCCGGGGCCACGTCAACCGAGCGCGGCGCGGCGGCTTCGACCAGAGTGATGCCGGCCTTCTGCAGCTCGCCCTTGATGTTGTTCAGGGCCGAGACGGAATTGGCTTCGCCCGGATTGTAAACGATCCCGACGCGCTTGGCGTTGGGCACCACGCGCTTGATGACCTCGACTTGCCTGACCGGATCGAGCATATGCGACAGGCCGGTCACGTTGGTGCCGGACGGCTTCCAGTCCTTGACCAACTGGGCCGCCATCGGGTCGGCGATGGCCGAGTAGACGACGGGGATGGTCTTGGTGGCGGCCACGATGGGCTGCGCCGACGGGGTGGCGATGGCCACGATCACATCGGGATTGTCGCCCACGAACTTCTTGGCGATCTGGCCTGCGGTGCCGGCATTGCCTTGCGCGCTCTGGAAATCCCACTTCAGGTTCTTGCCGGGTTCGAAGCCTTCGGCGATCAGTTCATCCTTGGTACCGTCGCGCACGGCATCCAGCGCCGGGTGTTCGACATAGGAAGTCACGGCAACCACCTTCTCCGCAGCCAGCGCGGAGGCGCAAACGGCGCCGATGGCCAGTGCGCCGACGATGGCGCGCAACGATTTGGTCAATGCAAACACAGTCCTCTCCTCTTTCATTGTGGTCGGCGCCTGGGCAACCCTGTGCCCGGCCCCTTATTCATATATGTCATAGATGACGATAACGACACGCCGATGCCGGCTTGCGGCACCGGATAAAACGATCCCGCTCAATAGCGGGATCGGTCTGCTTCGTCAGGCGCTACTTTAACTTATTGCTTGATGACGGTCTTGGCCGAGCTCACCAGTTCCGGCGCCAGGGTCACGCCCTGCTTTTGCGCGGCGGCGGTATTGACGAACAATTCCAGCTTGCTGCTGGTAGCCGACGCGATGTCGCCCGGCTTTTCGCCCTTCAGGATGCGCGCCACCACCTTGCCGGTCTGGCGGCCCAGGTCATAGTAGTTCACGCCCAGGGCGGCGATGGCGCCGCGCTTGACGCTGTCGGTGTCGGAGGCCACCAGCGGGATCTTGGCATCGTTGCCGACCTTGACCAGCGATTCGTAGGCCGAGACCACGTTGTTGTCGGTGTTGGTGTAGATCACGTCGACCTTGCCGATCAGGCTCTTGGCGGCGGTACCGACGTCAACCGAACGCGGCGCCGCGGCTTCGACCAGGGTCATGCCGGACTTGGCCAGCAGTTCCTTCAGGGCCTTGACCACCACGGCCGAGTTGGCTTCGCCCGGGTTGTAGACCATGCCCACGCGCTTGGCCTTGGGCACCACGCGCTTGATCAGGTCGACCTGCTTGTCCAGTTCCAGCACATCGGACACGCCGGTGACGTTGGTGCCAGAGGCCTTCCAGTCCTTGACCAGCTGCGCGGCGACCGGATCGGTCACGCCGGAATAGATCACGGGAATGGTCTTGGTGGCGGCCACCAGCGCCTGGGCCGACGGCGTGGCGATGGCGACGATGGCGTCCGGCTTGTCGCCGACGAACTTGCGGGCGATCTGGGCGGCGGTGCCGGTGTTGCCCTGGGCGCTCTGGTATTCCCACTTCAGGTTCTTGCCGGCTTCGAAGCCTTCATCCTTCAACTCATCCTTGACGCCGTCGCGGACCGCGTCCAGTGCCGGGTGCTCGACGATGGCGGTCACCGAAACGGCCTTGTCGGCCGCCATGGCGGGCGCCGCGCAAACCGCGGCCAGGGACAATGCGCCGACCAGGGCGCGCAGCGTCAATTTGGTGTTGTAGGACATGAGGTCTCCCTTGGGAAATTGTTTGTTGAAATTATCTGGAATACTGGAAAAGACGGTAAGTCTAGCCTAGCGCATCTCAACAATCAATTTGCACAGCGCCATTGCCGCCGGGCCGCCGCATCGGCCTGACGGCGGATCTCGCGTTAAAGCGCCGCCCGCAGAGCGACACGGACCGCCTCGCCTCGGCATCATCGATCATTGCTCGCATCCAGGCCGCTCATCCGCGCCGCAGCGGCTGGCGGCGGCCAGTTGCTATAATCGGCCATCATGTCCCGCCTCCCGCCAACCTCGCATCGCCCTGTCGCACGCCGCTACAACAGGCGTGCCGGCATGCCGTTCTGGCGGCGCGCCTTGCTTTGCCTGGGGCTGGCCGCGGCCATGGCGGCCGGGCCCTGGTTGCCGTCCGCCTTCGCGCGGGCGCCGCAAGATTCCCCCGCCATGGCAATCTGCAGCGTGGCCGGCGGCGCCGGCAATTCCGGCGGCGCGCCGGCGCATGCGGCGGCCCATTGCCAGCTATGCTGCGGCAGCCAGCCGCCTTATCCGCTGCCGGCGGCCGGCTTGGCCGCAGCCGCCGCGCCCGGCATCAGCTACCCGGTAGCGCGGGCATCCCGGACCAGCGCATCCCCCAGTCTCGCGCCGGGTTCGCCCCGCGCCCGGGCGCCGCCCGCGGCCTGATCATCTCCGCAGCACGACAAACACCGGCCGGATGGAATGGCGCGGCATCCGCCCGCGCGCTCCGGCGCCAACACACCCAAAGGATCACCGTATGAAGCAATTTTTCCAACGCGCCGCCGGCATCGCCGCGGCCATCGCCCTGTTCGCCGTCGCACCGCTGTCGCAGGCGCACGGCTACAAGCTGGGCCAACTCGAAATCGGCCATCCCTACGCGCGCGCCACCGTTCCCGGCCAGCCGGCCGGCGGCGCCTACCTGAGCCTGGAAAACAAGGGAACGACGCCGGACAAGCTGGTCGCCCTGTCGTCGCCGGTCGCCAAAACGACCGAAATCCACACGATGGCGATGGAAGGCAACCTGATGAAAATGCGCGAAGTCGACGGCGGCCTGGCAATCCAGCCCGGCCAAAAGATCGCCATGCAACCGGGCAACGGCTACCACATCATGCTGATGGGCTTGTCCCAGCCGCTCAAGGCGGGCGACAAGGTGCCGCTGACCCTGACCTTCGAAAAGGCCGGCAAAGTGGATGTCATGCTCCACGTGGAAGACCCGGCGGCGGCATCGGGCAAGGATGACATGAAGGGCCACATGCACCACTGATCCCCGCTGGCATCGGGCAGAAACGACAAGGCCGGCAGCGAGCGCAAGCTCCTGCCGGCCTTGTCGTTCCTGATGCGCAATATCAGCCCGCCAGCTTGCGTACCTTGGCCAGCAGCTTGGTGGTCGAACGGTCGTGTTCGAAGGCGATCGCCAGCACCTGGCCGCCATATGCCGCCACGGCACGGCCTTCGGGGATGGCGTGCATATCGTAGTCGCCGCCCTTGACGTAGATTTCCGGCTGCGCTTCCTGCACCACTTCCAGTGCCGTGTCCTCGTCGAACGGCACCACCAGCGATACCGACTCCAACGCGGCCAGCACAGCCATGCGGTCGTCACAGGTATTGATCGGCCGGTCGTCGCCCTTGCCCAGGCGCTTGACCGAGGCGTCGGTATTGGCCGCCACCACCAGCGAAGCACCCTGCGCGCGCGCCTGCGCCAGATAGGTCACATGGCCTCGGTGCAGGATGTCGAATACGCCGTTGGTCAGCACCACCGGCTTGGGCAATCGGGAAATGCGCTCCTTGAGCTGGGCGCGGGTACATACCTTGTCTTCGAAATCGGCCATCTTGGATCGTGTTGTGCCGGCGGCAAATGGCCGGCGGGAATGAAAAAAAGCCGCAACGATGTGCGGCTTTCGATTTTACTGCCTGCGGACGGCCCCGTGGGGGCCTCCGTGTACTGCGCGATAACCGCCCGCTACTCAGGCAGTGGCGACAGCCTCGCCCGGCATCAGGCGCTGGGCGACTTCCTTGCGGTAGCGGTTGAGTTCCTGCACTGTCTCGAAAGTACGCTCGAACAGCAGCGACATGTTGTGCAGGATGCGGTCGACCACCTTCTTTTCCCATTCGGTGTCGAACTTGATCTGGCTGTCCAGCCAGCGCTCCAGCCATTCCGGGTCGGGCAGGCGGCTTTGCACCGTGTCGTTGGGGAACAGCGCCTGGTTGACGTGCAGGTTGGTCGGGTGCAGCGGCTTTTCGGTGCGGCGGGCGGAGGCCATCAGCACGCCGATCTTGGCGAAGGCCGCGCGGGCCTTGTCGCCCACTTCGTTCAGGGCCTTCTTCATGTAGCGCAGGTAGGCGCCGCCGTGGCGGGCTTCGTCCTGGCTGATGATCTTGTAGATCTGCTTGATGACCGGCTCGGTGTGCCAGTCGGCGGCGCAGCGGTACCAGTGGTTCAGGCGGATTTCGCCACAGAAGTGCATCATCAGGGTTTCCAGCGGCGGCGCGGGATCGAACTCGAAGCGCACGTTGTGCAGCTCCTCCTCGGTCGGCGCCAGGTCCGGACGGAAGCGGCGCAGGTATTCCATCAGCACCAGCGAGTGCTTCTGTTCCTCAAAGAACCATACCGACATGAATGCCGAAAAATCGCTGTCGCCGCGGTTGTCGCGCAGGAACATTTCGGTCGCCGGCAGCGCGGACCATTCCGTGATCGCATTCATGCGGATGGTCTGGGCCTGCTCGTCGGTGAGCAACGAAGCATCGAACTTGTCCCAGGGGATGTCCTTATCCATGTTCCAACGGACCTGCTCGAGCGATTTGAACAATTCAGGGTACAGCATCTGTGTGTTTGCCTATATACGTTAAGTATTTGATTTTAACAAAGTTTTTCCCCATCCCATACTAGAACTCCCACGTTTCAGGAATATGACAAGCAACACGAACCGAGCATGGCGTGCCGGGTTCTGCAGCGGGTCGGATCAGGGGAAAGGTGGCTTGCGGGAGGCGGGCTTCTTGTTTTGCCGGGATTGTACAACACCCGCCTTCGCCGACGTGCTCGTATTTGCCTGATTTTTTGGCACTTTCTTGGCTACCGGCGCGCCCGCCTCCGGCTTTTTGGCCGCCTTCACCGAGGCAACTCCCTTGGCGGCGGGCCGGGGCTTGGCTTTGGGCGCCGGCTTGGGAGCCGGCCGCATTGTCTTATTTTCGCTACGCTTGGCGGGTTTCCCGGCTTTGGACGGCTTGATCGGCTTGAGCAACGGCTCCTGCCCGGCCTGTACGCCAGCCATCGCATTGCCCACGGCGTGCGTGAACTGCTGCTGCAACACATTCCACCAGGCGTTGGGATTGACCATGGCGGACTGGAAATCGGCCCCCGTCCCCGGCTGCGCCGCGCCATCCGGCGCCGCCGCCCCGCCGGCAACCGGCTCCGGTCCGCCGGACTGCGGCTGCGCTTCATGCTCCGCCGCGGCGGGCGCCGGTTCCGGCTGCGCCTCCTCCCCGGCGGCAGCGGCCGGCATGCTGCCCGGCCACATCGGGAAGCCGAACGGGAACGCCGGCGCATCCGGCTTCTCTTCGGCGGGCGCCGGCTCGGCCTCGCGCGAGGCCATGATGGCGCTCATGGCCTGCAGCGTCGACAAGGTCGCGCTCTGCACTTCCATCGTCTGTATGGTGGCCTTGAGCATGTTGAGGTTGAGCTCCAGCCAGGAGGCCACGGTCTTGAGGTCAGCGATCTTCTTATTGATATCCTCGACCGACAGCGAAGGCGCCACGATCGAAGGCGCCCCCATGCCGCTCCACATCTGCTTCATGAATTCGATCGTATCGGCCACCGAGCCCGCGCCCGGCATCTTTTCCTGATTCAGCATTGAATACTCCCGTGGATATTGGAACCCCATCAAAACGCAAGCCGGCGCGCCATTCTTGCGCCTCCGGACAGCGCCGCCTCAGCGCGGCGGACGCTGCATCCTGCACGAAGTCGGCAGCACGGTCTGCTCAGCCGGAATGAAGCGCTCGGTGCGGAAGCCGTAGCCGCTGCCTTCGTTGTCGAAGCGGATGCCGCCGCTGTCGGCGCGCTGCATCAGCATCAGGTACAAGGGCTGGATCAGTTGATGGTCGGCCGCGCGCATGGTGGCATCATGGAACGCGCTCTGATAATGCGCGCCTTCCAGCGCATATGCAACCGCCTTGGGATCGGCGCTTTTGGCTTTCTCGATGGCCTTGGCCAGCATCTCGACCATCACCTGCATGCGCAGGTACAGGTAGTCGTCCTTGGCTTGCGGATAGCGCTTGCGGAACTCCTGGTAGAAGGCGTCGCTGGGCGAATCGGCCGCGCCGGTGCCGGCGTTCGGATGCCATTCGGCCACCGCGCGCACCGTGCCCACGCCGGCGTCGCCGATGGCCGCGGGCGCGCCCAGGCTGTTGGCATAGAAGGTATAGAACTTGGCCTTGAAGCCGGCATCCCTGGCCGCCTTCACCAGCAGCGTCAGGTCGTTGCCCCAGTTGCCGGTGATCACCGCATCGGCGCCGGCGCTCTTCATCTTGGCGATGTACGGCGCGAAATCCTTGATCTTGCCGATCGGATGCAGCTCGTCGCCGACGATGGCGATGTCGGGCCGCTTGGCCGCCAATTGCTCGCGCGCGGCCTTGGCCACCTGGCGGCCGAAGCTGTAGTCCTGCCCGATGATGTAGACGCGCCTGGTCTTGGCGTCGGCCTTGATGGCTTCGGTCAGCGCCTGCATGCGCATGTCGGCGCTGGCGTCGAAACGGAAGTGCCAGAAGCTGCATTTCTCGTTGGTCAGCGCCGGATCGACTGCCGAATAATTCAGGAACAGCACCCGGTTATCCGGCTCGCGCTGGTTGTGCTTGTTGACCGCATCGACCAGCGCCGCCGCCACCGCCGAACTGTTGCCTTCGATCAGGAAGGGGATGCGCTGGTCGGTCAATTGGCGGAACTGCACCAGCGAATCCTCCACGCCCAGCTTGTTGTCGAACGTGGACAGCTGCAGCGGATGCCGGCCGTCCGGCAGGGCCACGCCGCCGCGCGCATTGATGCGGTCGATGGCGTAGCTGATGTTGCGCACCACCGCCTCGCCGGCATTGGCGAAGGGGCCTGACAAGCCGTCGATCATGCCGATGCGGATCGGCGCGGCAGGCGCGGCGGCCGGCGCCGCAGCATGCATGGCCAGCGCGGCAACGGCGGCGCAGAGCAATGAATGGAGCTTCATTTTCTTCATCGGTATCCTGTGGAAAGTCGCGGGGCGCACAAGCGGCGCACCCGCACGGCGCACCGCCCTCCCCCTTGAAGAAGCCGCATTGTACGTTGTTTGAAATTGCCTCCGGAATTACCCGCGCCGCCACGACGACGCCAGCCCGATCCGATACACTTGCCGCCATGACAGAAGTTTCCCGCCATCCCAGGCGCTGGCCGCGCGTGCTGGCGCTGGTGGCGCTTTCCCTCGCACTGCACCTGCTGCTGGTGGACTGGGGCAAGCGCCACCTGATCGCATCCGCCGCGCCGGACAGCCAGCAAGCCATCTCGGTCGTGCTGCGGCCGGTGCCGCCGCCGCAACAGCCAGTCTCGCTGCCGGCGGCCAAGCCGCCTGCCCCAAAAAACACACCGCCGAAGAAGACAGCCGCCCCACGCAAGGCGCCGCCGGCATCGATAGAACCTCCCGACGAGCCGATCAGGGAAACGGTAGTCGCCGTCGCCGCGCCAACTTCGCCAGAAACCGTCGCAGCCCCTTCCGGCGCTGTGGACGGCAGCGAAAATACCGCCGCGGGCGGCAAGGACGGCAATGCGCAAGCGGAAGCGCAACCGCCCGCCGCCGGCACCCACTACGACACCGATCCGCCGCCCTCGGCGCGCCTGGAATACGACGTCCAGGCCGCCTACAACCAGATGCCCGTGCACGGCTCCGGCACGCTGGACTGGAAAACCGACGGCAAGACCTACCGGCTGGATGGCAAGGCCGAGGACTTCCTTTTCACCTTCCTCGATTTCTCCAGCAGCGGCGAGATCGATGCCTTCGGCGTCTCGCCCGAGCTGTACACCGAAAAGCGCATGCGCAAATCCGCCACCAATACGCACTTCAACCGCGCGCGCAACGTCATCAGCTTCTCGGCCTCGACCGAAAGCTATCCGCGCAACGGCGGCGAACAGGACCGCGCCAGCCTGGTCTGGCAACTGGCCGCGATCGGCCGCGGCGATGCCGGCAAATACCGGCCCGGCGCGGTGATCGACCTGTTCGTGGCCGGCGTGCGCGATGGCGAAGTCTGGCGCATCCAGGTGCTGGGCGAGGAAGACCTCAAGCTCCCCATCGGCGAAATGCGCGCCTGGCACGTGGTGCGCATGCCCCAGCCCGGTTCCTACGACCAGCGCATCGACATCTGGCTGGCGCCGCTGCGCGACTGGTATCCGGTGCGCCTGCGCTATACCGATCCACGCCAGAACGGCGATTACCTGGATATGCTGCTATACAGACTGAAACAATAAGGCCGCAACTTTTGCGGCAAGCCCTGTCAAAATCGAAAACAATCGAACCAATCGCCCCCATTCACAGAGACCAACACGAAGAGCCCGCCATGCACATCTTCCGCATCGCCACCATCGCAACCGCCCTGCTCGCCGCGCCGCTGGCGCATGCCGCCGACAGTCCGCATCCGGTCGAAAAGCGCGCCTTCAACCTGCCGCCCTCGGCCGAGCTGACATATTCCATCCAGGCCAAGCAAAGCGGCCTGGACATCAAAGGCCAGGGCCTGGTGAAATGGACCGGCAGCAAGACCCGCTACAGCGCCACCACCGAAACCCGCGCGATGCTGCTGGGCAAGATCCTGGAAACCAGCAGCGAAGGCGCCATCGACGCCTACGGCCTGGCGCCGGAACGCTTCATCGAGAAGCGCCTGCGCCGCGATCCTTCGACCACCACCTTCAACCGCGAGCAGAACAAGATCACCTTCACGCAATCGGCCGACAGCTTCCCGCTGCAAGGCGGCGAGCAGGATCGCACCGGCGTCACCTGGCAACTGGTCGCGATCGCCCGCGCCAACGCGGCGAAGATGACGCCCAATTCGGAATGGAAGTTCTTCGTGGCCGGCCCGCGCGACGCCGAGCAATGGACCTTCAAGGTGGTCGGCCGCGAAAAGGTCAGGACTGCCCAGGGCGAAACCGCCGCCGTCCACATCCTGCGCGCCCCGCCGCCGGACGACCAGGGCCAGAAGCTCGATATCTGGCTGGCGCCCGCGATGGAGTGGTATCCAGTGCGCCTGAAATTCACCGACCCGGATGGCGACTATATCGAGCAGGTACTGGATTCGGTCAAGAAAACCAACTAAGCTTGCTGCATAGGCTGGCCACCGTGCCGGCACTGCGACAATCCAGACGCGGGGCCTGAATCGACACATCGTCGAACCAGGCCCCGCCGCATTTGAATACCGTCATCACACGAACAGGCAAGCAACATGTCCCCCACTTCTTCCGCCGCCCCATCCGCACCGACCGTCAATACCCAAAGCGCGCTGGTGCTGTTTTCCGGCGGTCAGGATTCCACCACCTGCCTGGCCTGGGCGCTGGCGCGCTACCAGCGCGTGGAAACCATCGGCTTCGACTACGGCCAGCGCCACGCCATCGAACTGAGCGTGCGCCCGGCGCTGCTGGAAAAGATGAAGGGCTTCTCGCCCGAATGGCAGGCGCGCCTGGGCGAGGACCACATGATCGACCTGTCGCTGATCGGCGCGATCTCCGATACCGCCCTGACGAGCGAGGTCGAGATCGCCATGCAGGACAACGGCCTGCCCAACACCTTCGTCCCCGGACGCAACCTGCTGTTCATGACGGTGGCGGCCACCCTGGCCTATCGCCGCGGCCTGAACGTGCTGGTGGGCGGCATGTGCGAAACCGATTTTTCCGGCTACCCCGATTGCCGCGACGATACGATGAAGGCGCTGCAAGTCGCGCTCAACCTCGGCATGGCCACGCAACTGAAAGTGGAAACCCCGCTGATGTGGATCGACAAGGCCGAGACCTGGGAGCTGGCCCGCACGCTGGGCGGCGACGCACTGGTCGAACTGGTGCGCACCGAAACGCATACCTGCTACCTGGGCGAACGCGGCGCGCTGCACGACTGGGGGCATGGCTGCGGCAAGTGCCCGGCCTGCGAGCTGCGCGCGCGCGGCTACCGCCAGTACCTGGCCCGCCGGCAAACGGCCTGAGCCGGCACGCGCATGCCCATGACCAAAAAATCCCGGCTGCTGGCCGGCGCCGCCATCGTTGCCTTGCTGCTCGGCGGCGCCGAGGCCGCGCGCCGCGCCGCCGACCTGCCCAGCCTGCCGGTATTGGTGAACCTGCAATTGGATCTGACGCCACGCAGCCAGACCTACAAGCTGTACGACGCCAACCCGATCCGGCGCTCCAGCCATCCGGCCCCGCTGCCCACCGCACTGCGCCCGCTCGACCTGGCGCTGCCGTGGAAAGACGGCGGCACGCTCGGCACCGACGCATTCCTCCAGGCCACGCACACCCACGCCTTCCTGGTCGTGCAGGATGGCCAGGTCGTGTTCGAGCGCTACCTCGATGGCTATGACGCCAACTCGCGCTTCACCTCGTTCTCGGTCGCCAAGTCCTTCGTCGCCACGCTGACCGGCGCGGCCCTGGCCGAAGGCAAGCTGCCGTCGCTGCGGGAACCGATCGGCAACTACCTCAGCGCCGAGGAGATCGCTCCGGCCTATGGCCACATCACGGTCGGACAGCTGCTCGACATGCGCTCCGGCATCGATGTCGACGAACGCTACGGCGGCTCGCTTACTTCGCCGGTGGTGCGCATGTATGTCAGCACCGATCTCGGCAAATTCCTGGCCGGCCTCAGCGGCCTGCGTTTCGCGCCGGGCACGCGCTTCGAATACCGCAGCGTGGATACGCTGGTGCTGTCGCGGGTGCTGGCGCGCGCCACCGGGCAGAGCCTGTCAAGCTATGCGCAGCAGATGCTGTGGGAACCGCTGGGCATGGAGCAGGACGCCACCTGGAGCACCGACAGCAAGGCCCACGGCGTCGAAAAGGCCTTCTGCTGCATCAACACCACCACCCGCGACTTCGCCAAGCTGGGCCTGCTCTACCTGAACCAGGGGCGCGCCGGCGGCAAGCAGGTGGTCAGCGCCGCCTGGGCCGACGAACCGCGCCAGCCGGTCAACCGCGGCGACGCCCTCGACTACCGCGATGGCTGGTGGATCCCCCCCGGCAACGAAACCGACCGCGATTTCTCTGCCATCGGCGTTTTCGGCCAGTACATCTACGTCAACCCCGCCACCCGCACCGTGATCGTCAAGCTGAGCGACCACGGCGTGGAGCAGGACGAAGTGCTGACCATGCTGGCGATGCGGCGGATCGCGCACTTCGTTGCCGGCAAAAACTGAAGTAATTTTCTAGCACACATAAAAAACGCCGTCCGCTGTTATAGCGGACGGCGTTTTTTCAATCCTGCGATGACGGCGTTGCGCCAACAATCAGAACAACTCGTTCTTCATCTGCGTCTTGGCCTTTTCCTCTTCCGGCGACAACTGCGGCCGGTCGCCCATGCCCAGGTCGCGCACCATGGCCGCGGGCGGATACTCGGCATAGTAGTACTCGCCGCCGGACTCGATGATGCCGTCCGGCACCTTGCGGTCGACATTGGGCACATCCTTCAGCACCTTCGACATGTAGCTGATCCACACCGGCAGCGCCAGGCCGCCGCCGGTTTCGCGGTCGCCCAGGCTCTTGGGCTGGTCGTAGCCGATCCAGGCGATCGCCGTCAGGCCCGGCTGGTAGCCGGCGAACCAGGCGTCCATCGAGTCGTTGGTGGTGCCGGTCTTGCCGGCCAGGTCGGTGCGCTTCAGCGACAGGGCCTTGACCGCGGTGCCGTGGCGCACCACGTCGCGCAGCATGCTGTCCATGATGAAGGCATTGCGCGCGTCGATCACGCGGTTGGCCTCGTCGTCGGTCGTGGCCGGCTTGGCCTGCGACAGCACGGCGCCGTTGTTGTCGACCACCTTGGTGATCAGGTAGGGGTTGATCTTGTAGCCGCCGTTGGCGAACACCGAGTACGCGCCCACCATCTGCAGCGGCGTGACGGCGCCGGCGCCCAGCGCCAGCGTCAGGTAGGGCGGGTTCTTGTCGGCGTCGAAGCCGAAGCGGGTGATGTACTCCTGCGCATACTTCACGCCCACGCGCTCCAGGATGCGGATCGAGACCATGTTGATCGATTTCTGCAGCGCGCGGCGCATCGAGATCGGGCCTTCGAACTTGCCGCCATAGTTCTTCGGCTGCCACACCTGGCCGCCGGTCTGGGTGAAGGTCAGCGGCGCATCGTTGATGATGGTGGCCGGCGACAAGCCCTTCTCCAGCGACGAGGAATAGATGAACGGCTTGAACGACGAGCCCGGCTGGCGCCATGCCTGCGTCACGTGGTTGAACTTGTTGCGGTTGAAGTCGAAGCCGCCCACCAGCGAACGGATCGCGCCGTCATTGCTGTTGACCGAGACGAAGGCCGACTCGACTTCCGGCATCTGCGTGATGATCCAGCTCTTGCCGTCCTGGAACACGCGGATGATGGCGCCGCGGCGGATCTTCTTCTGCGGCGGCGCCTTGTCCGACAGCAGGTTGGCGCCGAAGCCCAGGCCGGAACCGGAAATCGTGATTTCCTCGCCGGTGGCCAGCACCGCGGTGATTTCCTTGGGCTTGGCTTCCAGCACCACGGCCGCGACCATGTCGTCACTGTCGGGATGGTCGGCCAGCTCGACTTCGATGGCGTCTTCCACCGCTTCCTTGGAGGCGCCCTCGGGCAGCTCCATGTAGCCTTCCGGGCCGCGGTAGCCGTGGCGCCGCTCGTAGTCGATGATGCCGCGGCGCAGGGCGATGTAGGCGGCGTCCTGGTCGGCCTTGGTAATGGTGGTGAACACGTTCAGGCCGCGCGTATAGGTCTCGTCCTTGTACTGCGCATACACCAGCTGGCGCGCCATTTCAGCCACGTATTCGGCATGCATGCCGAAGGCCGAGCTGTCGCCCTTGACCTGCAGTTCCTCATCGCGCGCCGCCACGTATTGCGGTTCGGTGATGTAGCCCAGCTGGCGCATGCGCCACAGGATGTACTGCTGGCGCGCATGGGCGCGCTTGGGGTTGACCACCGGGTTGTAGGCCGACGGCGCCTTGGGCAGGCCGGCCAGCATCGCCGCTTCGGCGATGCTGAGGTCCTTCAGTTGCTTGCCGAAATAGATCTGGGCGGCCGAGGCGAAGCCGTAAGCGCGCTGGCCCAGATAAATCTGGTTCATGTAGACCTCGAGGATCTGGTCCTTGGTCAGGTTGTTCTCGATCTTCCAGGCCAGCGGGATCTCATAGAAGAATTTGCGCGTGGCCTTCTGCAGGAAGGTCGGCTCGTTGCTGGTCAGGAAGAAATTGCGGGCCACCTGCTGGGTGATGGTGGAGGCGCCGCCGCCGCCGCCCGAGAGGTTGGAGAAGGTGGCGCGCAGGATGCCCTGGTAGTCGACCCCGCCATGCTCATAGAAACGGTCGTCCTCGATGGCCAGCACGGCCTTCTTCATGATGTCGGGGATGTCCTTGAAGTGCACCAGGTTGCGGCGCTCCTCGCCGAACTCGCCGATCAGCACGCCGTCGGCCGAGAAGATGCGCAGCGGGATCTTGGGACGGTAGTCGGTCAGCGTGTCGAGGTCGGGCAGCTTGGGATAGGTCAGCGCGACGATGAAGGTCACGCCCAGCGCGGCCATGACCACCACGCCGAGGACGATGCCGAAGAAACCGAGGGCGAAACGGGCGGACCAGTGCAGGCGCTTGCGCGGGGCTTTTTCCGTGTCCGCTTGCGGCTTGCCAGCCGGAGTCGGATTCGGTTTCTCGCCAGCGTTTGGAGGTGAAGACATGCGAAATAAACTAGATAGATGCGGGCCAAATCAAGCCGTGGCCGGATTAAACGAGTAAGGACGCATTATAGCGGCTCGCCCTTGCCGACCGCCTGCCGGCGGCGGCAAGCGGCGCCGGAATGCCGCCGCGAAGGAGGATCGGCTTCGAACTGCGTTCAATTTGCATCGATTTGGCGCAATCGGCAGGCAATCGTCCCGCGCCTGGAAGATGGCGAGTGTTGCAAATAGACCAAACCCTTGGGACCTGGCCTGCCGTCGCGGTTCCCGCCCTGCCCGATTCATTTGCGCGGCATTCCTCAAGTTTCATCTATTGCCTGCCCGATGCGGCCTGCCGAACAATCACCGGCTCCATCGATATGCATTCCGACAAGGCACTTCCGCGTGGCATTTTCACTGGCATTGAAGCAAGGCCGAATCGGCGCCCATGGCGTGTGCGCCGGGCTGGACATCGGCGCCGACCGCATCAGGCTGGCCGTACTGCGCCGGCAGCGCGGCGGGCTGCGGCTGGCGCTGCTGGCCGAACATGTCTTCGACCGGCCCATCTGCGACGATGGCCGGATCGGCGACTTCGAACTGCTGGCAACCGGCTGCCGCCAGTTGCTGCGGCGACCTGCATCCCCTGTCGGCCCGATTGCCCTGGCCATCCCCGCGACAACGGTCGCATTGATCCGGCTGACGCTGCCGGCCGCTTCGAGCGAACTGCAGCGCTGGGCGCAAGTCCGCGCCGAAGTGGCCGCCTGCCTGCGACAACCGCCGGATGAATGGGCCATCGACTACCGGGTGCTCGGCCCGGCGCCGGCCTCGCCCGCCGATGTGCAAGTCCTGGCCGCCGCCGCACCGGCCATGCTGGTGGAAGACCGGCTGGCCCTGGCCGAATCGCTGGGCATGGCCGCATGCGCGGTACTGGTGGACGGTTGGCGCCTCGCGGCCTTCCTGCGCGCCCCGGATCCCGATGCCGCCGTCCTGCACCTGGACGCCGCCGCAGCCTGGCTGTCGCTGCACGCGCAACACTGGCATCCGCTCGCCTGGCGGCCGGACGGTTCGCCGAGCGCCGGCCTGCTGACAGAACTGGCGCCGCTGCTGCGGCCAGCGCCACGGCTGCTGCTAAGCGGCGATGCCTGCGGCCTGGATGCGCTGGCGGCGGCGCTGCGCAAATACGCCGGAATCCCCGCAACGGTTGCCGCACTCCCCCCGCAGATCCTTGTCGAAGACCATGCGGCGACTGCAGCCGGGCCGCGTCACCTTTCCGCATTTCACTGCGCCATTGCGCTCGCCGCCGAAGGACTGACGTGAGCGATTGCCCCGACTCCCTGAATTTCTCCCTGTCCCCGCTCCAGCGCCGCCGGGCCCGCGAGCGCACGTTCTACCGCTGGCTGGCGTTTGCCGCGTTGCTGGGCATCCTGCCGGTACTGGCACTGGCCATGCGCATCGATGCCCATACAAACGGCATCGGCACGGCCAACCGCCTGCTGCAGCAGGAATTGCAGGCGCTGCAACCGCAGCTGGAGCAGCTCGCGGCAAGCCAACGCAATATCGCGCACATGCAATCCCGCCTCGCGACGCTGGACCGGCAAGCCATCCTGCGCGCGCAGGCCGCTTCGCTGCTGCGCGCCGCCTCCGCCGCAGCGCGGCCGGAAATCCGGCTGTACCGGATCGCCCTGCAAACAGGCGCGGGCGAACTGCGCGGCCATGCGGCCGAAATGCGCGATGTCCAGGCCTATGCCGAGGCCCTGCGCCAGGCCGGCATGGAAGGCGCCACCCTGCACGAGCTGCGGGCGCTGGAAACGCATCCCGGCGGCGGACGCTACGACTTCACGCTATCGCTGCCCTTGACGCTGCCGCCATTGGACGGCCCTGCCGATGCCGACGGACGCAAATGAAACGGCGGCCCGCCTTGCCGACGCATCCCGCGCATTGGCCGCCGGCCGCGCGCATCGTGCTGCTGCTGGCGGCGGCACTGGCTTGCGCCGCCAGCGGGCTAGTCCTGTATGCGCACGAGCGCAGCGCACTGCGCCAGGCCGCGGAAAACCTGCGCCACAGCTTGCAATCGCGCCTGACCGACGCGTTGGCAAAAACCTCCGGGTTGCCGGCGTTACGTGCACAGGAAAACCTGCTCGGCATGCGCTTGCTGGTCGCGCAAGAACAGCTATGGACGCAAGACGGCCATGCCGATGCCGGGTTACTGCAACTCAAGCTGGCGCGCCGCGCCGAGGAATGTGGCCTGGAGATGGCATCGTTCAAGCCGCTGCCGCCAGCCCACGCCGAAATCAGCGTGGGCGGCGAATACGCCAGCTTGCTGCGGTTCGTGGAACTAGTCACCCGGCCGCCGCTTCCGGTACGGATCGAATCGATGGAACTGGCCCTCCACGCCACGCGCGACGGCGGCCAGGCCTTGCTGATGAAAGCCGTCCTGAGCGCTGCGCTGCGCGACGCGGATACCCAACCATGACATCGCCCCGCATTCCCCGCCTGCCGGTGTATTTGTTCATTGCCGGCCTGCTGGCCGGCTGCGGCGCAGCAGAGCAGACCGAGGCGACCCGCGCCTGGATCGCCTCGGCCAAACGCGAAGCCGGCTCCCGGGTACAGGTAGCACAACAACCCGAACAGGCCGGCGCTTCCGATGCCGAAACTGTCGCCATCGATGGCCCGCATGCCGATCCATTCGGCATGGCTCAGCGGCGCAACGCCAACGTCTCCGGCCGCAAGGCTGATTCGGAGCATGCCAAACCAATCCAAAACATCGAGCCGCAGATCCGCGTGCTTGGCACACTGGTGCAAGAAGGTTCCGCCTACGCGGTACTGCAAGTGGACGGCCGCAGCGTACGGGTACGCACCGGCGACGAACTGCCCGCGAAGCTGGGGCGCGTCATCCGCGTCGACGAACAGTCGGTGGAAATAGCCAACGGGGGAACGACACGTGTGTTGGAAATAGGAAACGGCGATCCGCCGGCATCGGCGTCCGGCATGCGGCCAGCCCGCCAGCCGAAGCAGCGCCGGCTGGTCCGGCCGGGAGCGGATGCGTAATGCCCATCATCCGTTTCTTGCTCATCCTGCTGGCCTGCGCTTTCTCACCCCTGCCGTCGGTTGCCGCAGAAAACCAGCTTGAGTCGATCAGCGTACAACCGAAAGACGATGCGGCCGTCGTCGAACTGCACTTCACCCATCCCCCCGAACCGGGGCAAATGACAGAGTTCGCCACCCTCAACCCGCCGCGCCTGGTACTCGATTTCCCCCTCACCACCAATGCCGACGGCATCAGCCGCAGCGTGCGTGGCGCCGGGATCGTCAGCAGGGCCACACTGGCGGCCGATGAGCGGCGCTTGCGCCTGCTGCTCGACCTCAAACGCAGCGCGACGCACCAGTTGCACCATGACGGACGGCGGCTGCGCATCTCGCTGCGCGAAAGGCATGAGTCCCCGCAACAGCTCGATGCCTCCCCGCCCCTGCTGGCCGGCATCGACTTCCGCCGCGGCCCGGCCGGCGAAGGGCGGATCGAGCTGGAACTGCCGTCGGCGCAAACCCAGGTCCAGGTGCGCCAGTCGGGCCAGAAAATCATTGCCGACATTCCCGGCGCCCAGTTGCCCGCCTCGCTGCAGCGCCGCCTGGATGTGGGCGACTTCGCCACGCCGGTGGCGCGCTATGCCGCCATGCGCCACGATGGCGGCACGCGGCTGGTGATCGAACCGCAGGGACTGTGGCGCTACAACGCCTACCAGCTCGGGCGTCGTTTGCTGATCGATGTGCTGCCGGCGACGGCGCATCCGCACCGTCCGGCGGCGGGAAACAGCTACCAGGGTGAAAAACTGTCGCTGAACTTCCAGAACATCGACGTCCGTTCGGCGCTGCAAGTGCTGGCCGATTTCACCGGGCTCAACATCATCGCCAGCGACGCCGTCGGCGGGCAGCTCAGCCTGCGTCTCAAGGACGTCCCCTGGGACCAGGCGCTCGACACCATCATGCAGGCGCGCGGACTGGGCATGCGGCGCAACGGCAACATCGTCTGGATCGCGCCGCGCGAGGAAATGCTGGCGCGCGAAAAACAGGAGCTGGAACAAAAGGCCGCGATCGCCGACCTCGAACCGCTGCATGCCGAGGTGTTCCAGCTCAACTACCAGCGCGCCGAGGCCTTCCGCCGCGCCTTCGGCATCGGCGAAGACGGCGCGGTACTGGCCGAGCGCCGCAACGCCCTGCTCTCGCGGCGCGGCAGCGCGGTGGTGGATGCCCGCACCAACCAGTTGTTCGTCACCGATACCATCGCCGTGCTGGCCAATATCCGCAAGCTGCTCGAACGCATCGACGTGGCCGCGCGCCAGGTGCTGATCGAGGCGCGCATCGTCGAGGCCGACGACAGCTTCGGCCGCAACCTCGGGGTACGGCTAGGCTTGTCGGCCAGAACCAATGGCGCGGCCATCGGCAATTCCTACGGCCATGCGGGCGAACTGAGCGGGCAGGCGCCGCCCACGCCCGGCGCCTTCGCCAGGGAATCCGCCGTCAACCTTCCGGCCCCGGCCATCGGCGGCGCGTTGCCGGGCAGTTTCGCCTTCACCCTGTTCAACGCCGCCGCGCACCGTTACCTCAATGTCGAGCTGTCGGCGCTGGAGTCCGAAGGACGCGGCAAGATCGTCTCCAGCCCGCGCGTGATCACCGCCGACCAGCAAACCGCGCTGATCGAACAGGGCGAGGAAATTCCCTACCAGCAATCCACCAGCAGCGGCGCGACCGCCACTGCTTTCAAGAAGGCCAACCTGAAGCTGGAGGTGACGCCGCAGATCACGCCGGACGGCAACGTCATCCTCAGTGTCGACGTCAACAAGGACAGCCGCGGCACCGCCACGCCCGGCGGGCTGGCGATCAACACCAAGCACGTAAAGACCCAGGTCGAGGTGGAGGACGGCGGCACCGTGGTGATCGGCGGCATCTACACCCAGACCGAACACCGGCGCGAGGCCAAGGTGCCGCTACTGGGCGACATCCCGGTGCTGGGCGGCCTGTTCCGGCACAGCGCCCGAATACAGGACAAGACCGAACTGCTGATTTTCCTGACGCCGCGGGTGGTGGCGGCCCCGTACCGCCCTTGATGCGCATTTTTCCCCGGCGGGCCGCCAAGGACGGTAGAATCGGCGTTTTAGCCTAAGGCAGCGCTGAATAAGTCCCCGTCGCGTGGCATTTTGCGCAGAATTTTTGATATGACAGGAAGCATCTTCCTTGTCGGCCTGATGGGAGCCGGCAAGACCACCATAGGCCGCGCCCTGGCCAAGAAGCTGGGCAAGCGCTTCGTCGATTCGGACCACGAAATCGAGGCGCGCACCGGCGCATCGATTCCGGTCATCTTCGAGATCGAAGGCGAGGAGAGTTTCCGCCGCCGCGAAGCCGAAGTCATCCGCGACCTCTCCTCGCAGCCCGACATCGTGCTGGCCACCGGCGGCGGCGCCGTGCTGCGCGCCGAAAACCGCGAGAACCTCAAGCGCCGCGGCACCGTGATCTACCTGCGCGCCAGCGTCAGCCAGATCCTCCAGCGCACCGGCCGCGACAAGAGCCGCCCGCTGCTGCAAACCGCCGACCCGCGCCGCAAGCTGGAAGAGCTGTCGCGCCAGCGCGAACCGCTGTACCGTGAAGTGGCCGACTTCATCGTCGAAACCAACCGCCCCAACGTGCAGTTCCTGGTGCAGACCATCATGAGCCACCTGGAGCTTTCCCCCAAACACGTCGAAACCGATTGTGCCGCTGCCGATACAATGGTTGTCGAACGCGCCAGCGCGGCGATGGTTGCCGGCGAAAGCGGCATGGCCTTTGCCGCAAGCGCCTCGATCGCCACCTACTCCGGCTCCGGCCATCTCCAGAACGCAAGTCCCATGAACCAAGCCAATCCCGCCAGCGCCGCCCCGATCACCCTTGAAGTCGACCTGGGCGAGCGCAGCTATCCCATCCTGGTCGGCCGCGGCCTGCTCGACGATCCCGCGCTGCTGCCGCAGTTCGTCAAGGGCCGTCGCGCCGCCATCGTCACCAACGACAAGGTCGGCCCGCTGTACCTGGACAAGGTCAGCCGCGCCCTGCGCGCGGCCGGCAAGCAGGTCACCGAGATCGTGTTGCCGGACGGCGAAGAGCACAAGAACTGGTCCAGACTGATGCGCATCTTCGACGCGCTGCTGACCGAGAAATGCGACCGCAAGACCACGCTGGTCGCGCTGGGCGGCGGCGTCATCGGCGACCTGACCGGCTTCGCCGCGGCCTCCTACATGCGCGGCGTGCCTTTCGTGCAGGTGCCGACCACGCTGCTGTCGCAGGTGGATTCGTCGGTGGGCGGCAAGACCGGCATCAACCACCCGCTGGGCAAGAACATGATCGGCGCCTTCTACCAGCCGCAGGCGGTGATCGCCGACACCGGCACGCTGCACACGCTCCCCGCCCGTGAACTTTCCGCCGGCATCGCCGAAGTGATCAAGCACGGCGCCATCATCGACGCACCCTTCTTCGACTGGATCGAAGCCAACGTGGGCAAGCTGGTGGCCAAGGACGACACCGCGCTGGCCTACGCCATCCGGCGCTCCTGCGAGATCAAGGCCGACGTGGTGCGCCAGGACGAGCGCGAAGGCGGCCTGCGCGCCATCCTCAACTTCGGCCACACCTTCGGCCACGCCATCGAAAACGGCCTGGGCTACGGCGAATGGCTGCACGGCGAAGCGGTCGGCTGCGGCATGGTGATGGCGGCCGACCTGTCGCTGCGCCTAGGCTATATCGACGCCGCTGCGCGAGAACGCCTGCGCGCCGTGACGGCAGCGGCCGGCTTGCCGACGGTGGCGCCCGATCTTGGCGCCGGGCGCTGGCTGGAACTGATGGAAGTCGACAAGAAAAACGAAGGCGGCCAGATCAAGTTCATCCTGATCAAACCGCTGGGAAGTCCGCTGATTACCAACGCGCCGCAGGAATTGCTGATGCAAACCCTGGCGGCCTGCACCTCCGGAGAGTGAGATGTCATTTGAAGCGCCGCAAGTCTTAGCCCCCTACGCCGCCAACCCGGCCAGTTCAAGGGGCCGGCGCTTCAGTGAAACCCCACCGGGTTCGCGCAGCGAATTCCAGCGCGACCGCGACCGCATCGTCCACTCCACGGCCTTTCGCCGCCTCGAATACAAGACCCAGGTCTTCGTCAACCACGAAGGCGACCTGTTCCGCACGCGCCTGACCCACAGCATCGAAGTCGCGCAGATCGCGCGCTCCTGCGCGCGCAACCTCCAGCTCAACGAAGACCTGGTAGAAGCAATCTCGCTGGCCCACGACCTCGGCCACACGCCGTTCGGCCATGCCGGGCAGGACGAGCTCAACGACTGCATGAAGGAACACGGCGGCTTCGAACACAACCTGCAAAGCCTGCGCGTGGTGGATGAGCTGGAGCAGCATTACGCCGCCTTCGACGGCCTGAACCTGACCTTCGAGACGCGCGAAGGCATCCTCAAGCACTGCTCGCTCCACAACGCCCGGCTGCTCGGCGACGTCGGCCAGCGATTCATCGACAAAAAGCAGCCCTCTCTGGAGGCGCAACTGGCCAACCTGGCCGACGAGATCGCCTACAACAACCACGACATCGACGACGGCCTGCGCTCCAACCTGCTGGGCATGGCGCAGATGTGCGAGGTGGATTTCTTCGCGCGCCACCTGCGCGAGGTGGAACAGGCCTATCCCGGCATCACCGGGCGCCGCGTGATCCACGAGACGGTGCGCCGCATGATCAATGCGCTCATCGTCGACCTGATCCACACCTCGCAGGCGCGCATCGCCGACACGGCGCCGCGCGGCATCGAGGACGTGCGCAACGCGCCGCGCCTGATCGCCTTCTCCGACGCGATGGCGGCCGAAGCCGCCATCCTGAAGAAATTCCTGCGCGAAAACCTCTACCGCCATTACCAGGTCAACCGCATGACCGCCAAGGCGCGCCGCATCATCAGCGAGATGTTCGACGCCTTCGTCGGCCAGCCCAACCTGCTGCCGCCGGACTACCAGGTCAAAGGCATCGCCGACGACACGCAACGCCGCCACAAGCAGGCGCGCCAGGTCGCCGACTACATCGCCGGCATGACCGACCGCTATGCGATCCGCGAGCACCGGCGGCTGTTCCTGATGGAAGAAGCATAATTAATTCGAGATTTCCCATCTATTCCGGCCGCTGCCGATAACGGCCGTTGTACTCCTGCGGGGCGTTGATAACATCGGGGGTTCCCCCTGATCACGCAACAAGGAGGCCATCATGCGGACACCTGCGCTGGTGCGGCTCGGCATCGTGCTGCTCGCCTGCCTCGCCGGTAGCGCCGCGGCCGCCGACGACGACATCGTGATCGGCCAATCGGCCGACCTAAGCGGCCAGCATGCGCATGTCACCCGGCAATTCCTGGCCGGCGCCAACGCCTACTTCACTCAGCTCAACCGCCAGGGCGGCATCGGCGGCCGCCGGATCAGGCTGGTATCGCTGGACGACAAGGGCGACCCGGTCCTGGCGATCCGGAACACCCAGCAACTGCTGCAAGCCGACAAGGCCCTGGCGCTGTTCGGCTATGTCGGCTGGCAGACCAGCAGCGCCGTGCTGCCGGTGGTCAATCAGAACGGCGCGGCATTCTTCGCGCCCGTCACCGGCGCCCGCGTCGTCTACGCCGAATTCAACCGTCATGTCTTCACCGTCCGCGCCAGCTACGTTGATGAATACAATTACCTGTTCGCCCATTTTTCCAAGGTCGGCCTGAAACGCATGGCGATCTTCACCGACGCTCCCGACATCCCCAGCAGCGCCCTCATGCAGCGCATGATCGCCGCCGCCAGGGTCGAGCTGGTGACGGCGGAAAGCGCCATCGGCCAAAGCATGGAAGACATGGCCGGCAAGCTCATCCGGGCGCGCCCGGACATCATCCTGGCCATGAGCATCTCGCCGGCGCTCAATGTTCCCCTGATCGGCATCCTGCGCGCCAAAGGCTACCGCGGATACGTCTATTGCTCGTCGCTGGTCTACAGCACGCTGGCCAACGGCCCCCGCAAAGCGCTGAGCGGACTGATCGTCTCGCAGATCGTGCCCTTTCCGTGGAAACCAGGTTTGCCGATCGTGCGCGAATACCAGCAGACGATGTCCCGGGCCCACATCGGCGATTTCAGCCATCTCGGACTGGAAGGCTTCATCGCCGCCAAGGTGCTGGCGGAAGGCATCAGGCGCGCGAATCCCGCCCTGACGCGGGAAAAACTGATTGTCGCGCTGGAAAGCATCAATGAAAAGAACTACGACGGGCTCGGATACCGGATCAATTTTTCCAAATCCAATCACCACGGCTCCACCTATGTCGATCTCACCACGTTCACCAAAGCCGGCACCTTCGCCCATTGAGCGGGAATGAGCGGCGCCGGTTTGCGAAAGGGGGGAGACGCCGAACGCCGGCCAGCGGTACGAGGCTGAAAAAGCAGTCTGGCAAATTGTTAAAATCCGGCAACTCCACACAAAACGATACGTTCTGTCTCAATTCCACACCGAAATTCTTACATCAGAAGTTGTTCTTCTGACCTTCAGAATCCGCTGCGCCTGCCGTAAGTTGACGAAGGACTGCCGCTTTCCCCCCCCTTTTTTCCGTGCGCGGTCCTTGTACAGGAGACCGTTATGGCCATCAGCACCGCTACCGGCAACGTCGACGCCAAGTCCATGCTGCCCACCACCGCCACTTCCACCGACCAGGCCAGCCCGCAGGCCGCCTCGTCATCCGGCGACAAGATCGCCGAGGCGAAAAAGGCCAACCTGCTGACCGAATCCGGCGCCCGTGCCCAGCTCAACGTTTCCATCCTGCAAGCGTCGCTGGAAGTGTCGCTCAATTCGCAGAACGATCCGTTGTCGCTGGTCTACAAGAGCGCGATTGAGAACATCAACGACGTGCTGCGCCCGGAACTGGGCGACAACGCCATCCAGAACGCCATGTCGCAGGACAACTCCCCCGAAGGCACGGCAGGCCGCATCGTTTCGTTCATCACCAACATGTTCGAGCTGTTCAGGAAGAACCATCCGAACGATGACGACAGCACCAACGTCGACAACTACATGAACCTGATTTTCAAGGGCGTCGACCAGGGCTTCAAGGAAGCGCGCGGCATCCTCGACAGCCTGAACGTGCTCAACGGCGACATCGCCGGCAACATCGACAAGACCTATGACCTGGTGCAGAAGTCGCTGGCCGACTTCATCGCCAAGATCAAGGGCGGCAAGCAGGAGGGCGATAACGGCGATACCGACAATGGCAATGGCAACGACGCCGGCGGCGGCACCGTGGTAGCCAGCGAAACCACCGTCAGCATCTCGATTTCGGTGAGCCAGACGCGCATCAGCACCACTGCCTGAACGCACGCACATCTGCCAGGCAACAAAAAAACAGGCCGTTCCCGCAAAGGAACAGCCTGTTTTCTTTTCACCGGCGCAATCCTTCCGCCGGCAAACTCAGCCCTTCAATTTAGCAAACGCCGCCGCCATCGCATTGTTGGCCGGCGCCTGCTCGCGCGAGCGCTGGTTCTGGTACTGCGACAAACGGCGCGCATCGTTGCGGTCGCCGCGCTGCTCGTTGCGCGCCCCCGGCGCCGGCGCGGTGTCGTTCAGGCGCATGGTCAGGGCGATACGCTTGCGCTTCTCGTCCACTTCCAGCACCTTGACCTTGACCACCTGGCCGGCCTTGACCACGGTATGCGGATCCTTGACGAAGGTGTTCGACAGCGCCGAGATGTGCACCAGGCCGTCCTGGTGCACGCCGATGTCGACGAAGGCGCCGAAGGCCGCCACGTTGGTCACCACGCCTTCGAGGATCATGTCCGGACGCAAATCCTTGATCTCTTCCACGCCTTCCTTGAAGGTGGCGGTGGTGAATTCCGGACGCGGGTCGCGGCCCGGCTTGTCGAGTTCCTTCAGGATGTCGGTGACGGTGGGTACGCCGAATTTCTCGTCGGCATACTTGGCCGGCGACAGTCCTTTCAGCAGCGAGGTCTGGCCGATCACGCCCTTCACGTCCTTCTTGATGTCGGCCAGGATCTTTTCCACCAGCGGATACGATTCCGGATGCACCGCGGACGCGTCCAGCGGGTTCTCGCCGTTCATCACGCGCAGGAAGCCAGCGGCCTGCTCGAAGGTCTTGTCGCCCAGGCGCGGCACCTCGCGCAGCGCAGCGCGCGAGGCGAACATGCCCTTCATGTCGCGGTAGGAAACGATGCTCTGCGCCACGCTGGCATTCAGGCCCGACACGCGCGCCAACAGCGGCGCCGAGGCGGTGTTCACATCGACGCCGACGGCGTTGACGCAATCCTCCACCACGGCGTCCAGCGAACGCGCCAGTTGGGTCTGGCTGACGTCATGCTGGTACTGGCCGACGCCAATCGACTTGGGATCGATCTTGACCAGCTCGGCCAGCGGATCTTGCAGGCGGCGCGCGATCGAGACCGCGCCGCGCAGCGACACGTCCAGTTCAGGCAATTCCTTGGAAGCGAATTCGGAGGCCGAATACACCGAAGCGCCGGCTTCCGACACCACGATCTTGGTCAGCTTCAGTTCCGGGCGCAGCTTGATCAGGTCCTGCGCCAGCTTGTCGGTCTCGCGCGAAGCGGTGCCGTTGCCGATCGAGATCAGCGACACCTTGTGCTTCTCGGCCAGCTGCGACAGCGTGTGCAGCGAACCATGCCAGTCGTTGCGCGGCTGGTGCGGGTAGATGGTGTCGGTGGCGACCACCTTGCCGGTGGCGTCGACGATGGCGACCTTGACGCCGGTGCGCAGGCCCGGGTCCAGGCCCATGGTGGCGCGCGGGCCGGCAGGCGCGGCCAGCAGCAGGTCCTTCAGATTGCGGGCGAAGACGTTGATGGCCTCAAGCTCGGCCTCTTCGCGCAGCTTGGTCATCAGTTCGGTCTCCAGGTGCATGAACACCTTCACGCGCCAGGCCCAGCGCACCGTGTCGGACAGCCACTTGTCGGCGGCGCGCCCCTTGTTGGAAACGCCGAAGCGCGCGGCGATGCGGCCTTCGCAAGGGTTGTGCGGGGCATCCCACTTCGGCTTTTCCTCTTCGCTGTCCAGGCGCAGCACGACGTTCAGCATCTCTTCGCGGCGGCCGCGGAACAGGGCCAGCGCGCGGTGTGAGGGAATCGTGCCGAAGGTCTCGGAGTAGTCGAAGTAGTCGGCGAACTTTTCGCCGGCATCCTGCTTGCCTTCCACCACTTTCGATTCGACCACGCCGTGTTCGGTCAGGTATTCGCGCAGGCTCTGCAGCAGCTGGGCATCTTCCGAGAAGCGCTCCATCAGGATCTGGCGCGCGCCGTCCAGCGCCGCCTTGGCATCGGGCACGCCGGGATTGTCGCCGTTGTCGGTGGTGAAGGCCGGCTTGATGTACTTGGCGGCTTCTTCTTCGGGATTCAACGTGGGATCGTTCAGCAACGCATCGGCCAGTTCGGTCAGGCCGGCTTCGGCGGCGATCTGCGCCTTGGTGCGGCGCTTGGGCTTGTAGGGCAGGTACAGGTCTTCCAGGCGGGTCTTGTCTTCCGCGTGGACGATGGCGTCCAGCAGCACCGGCGTCATCTTGCCCTGCTCTTCGATCGAGGCGATGATCGCGGCACGGCGGGCCTCCAGCTCGCGCAGGTAGCGCAGGCGCTCTTCCAGCAGGCGCAGTTGCGTATCGTCCAGGCCGCCGGTCACTTCCTTGCGGTAGCGGGCGATGAAGGGGACGGTTGCACCTTCGTCCAGCAAGGCGATGGCGGCAGCGACCTGAACCGGCTTGGCGACGAGTTCAAGGGCGAGTCGTTGTTCGATAGAAGGCAGCATTGTGAAACCCAGTCAACAATAAAAACAGTAAAGAAAAACAAGCGTTGGATGATACGCAATTCAAGCACATGCGCCAATCTTGACAAGACCGGCGAGATTGGACGCGGAACGGCAAACTCGGGATAATCCCCGCTTTACTTGCCGAATCACCGGCGTACTTCTGTCCATTTTTGCAATATGTCCATCCGTCTCATCGTCGGCCTCGGCAACCCCGGCCCCGAATACGAACAAACCCGGCACAACGCCGGCTTCTGGCTGGTCGACAACCTGGCCGGCCCGGTGCGCCTGGCGCGCGAGGCGCGCTTCAACGCGCTGGCGCTCAAGACCCAGGTGTCCGGCAACGAAGTCTGGCTGCTGGAACCGCAGACCTACATGAACCGTTCCGGGCAATCGGTCGGCGCACTGGCGCGCTTCTACAAGATCGAGCCCGACGAAGTGCTGGTGGTGCATGACGAGCTCGACCTGGCGCCGGGCGTGGCGCGCATCAAGAAAGGCGGCTCCTCCGGCGGCCACAACGGCCTGAAGGACATCACCGCGGCGCTCGGCACGCAGGACTACTGGCGCCTGCGCCTGGGCATCGGCCATCCGCGCACGCTGGGCCTGCAGCAGCCGGTGGCCGATTTCGTGCTGCACCGTCCGCGCAAGGACGAGCAGGCATTGATCAACGAAGCGCTGGACAAGAGCCTGGGTGTGATCCCGCTGCTGTGCCAGGGCAAGTTCGAAGCGGCGATGATGGAACTGCATACCGGAAAATAAAGAAGCGCATACAGGCGCATCAACAACAAGGGGCGACCGTCATACGGCCGCCCCTTGTTCATTGCATACTGATTACTTCAGCGAAGACAGCTTCTGCTCCAGCGCCTTGGCGTCGATCGCGCCCGGCACGCGCGAGCCGTCGGTGAAGATGATGGTCGGCGTGCCGGTGACCTTCATCTTCTTGCCCAGCGCCAGCACGTCCTCATGCGGGGCATTGCAGCTGGCGGCGGCCACCGGGGCTTCCTTGCCGTTGAGCATCCAGTCGCTCCAGGCACGGCTCGGGTTGGGCGCGCACCAGATGTTGCGCGATTTGGAGATGGAATCCGGCGACAGGATGTTGTACTGGAAGGTATAGACGGTGATGTTGTCGACCTCCTGCAGCGTCTTGTGCAGGCGCTTGCAGTAGATGCAGTTCGGATCCTCGAAGATCGCCATCACGCGCTTGCCGTTGCCCTTGACGGTCTTGATCGCCTTGTCCAGCGGCAGGCCGGCGAAAGGCACCTTGTTGATGGCTTCGATCTTTTCCTTGGTGAAGTCGCGGTAGGTCTGCGAATCGACCACGCGCCCGATGAACAGGTATTGCGCCTTGGCGTCGGTATAGATCACGTCGCCGTCGATCTGGATCTCATACAGGCCGGCATACGGGGTCTTGGTCACCGCATCGACCTTGGCATCCTTGCCCAGGCGCGGCTCGATCAGCTTCTTGATGGTGGCCTCGGTGCTGTCGGCCGCCTCGGCCTGCGCGTGGGCCGAAACGCCCGCCACCGTCGATGCCAATACCGCCACGGCCATGCAGATACGGCGCAGCTTGCGCGCCGGGCCGGCGCTCAGAAAATTATTCATGTCAGTCCTGATCCAAATCAAATGCCTGGGCAAACCTGTCGGCCGCCTCAAGGAAAGGGGGTTAATTAACGGGTTAGGGGCGGAAGGAGAGCGCCGCGACCGCCAAACGGCCAAGCGCATCACCTTACCTCAAATCGGCCGCACGCACTCACTTCCCCAGTGCGTGCACGATCAGCCGGCGTTTTAAGACAGGCAGATGGTTGACCAGGTTCATTCCGATATTGCGCGCGACGCGCAACGGCTCGGCTTCGCTGGAAAAAATACGGTTCAGGCCATCGGTGGCCAGCTGCATCAGCAAGACTTCTTCCTTGCGCGCACGCGCATAGCGGCGCAGCACGCGGCTGTCGCCGCAGTCGTATTGCGGCTCGCGCGCGGCCAGCGTATCGACCAATGCCGATACGTCGGCAAAGCCCAGGTTCATGCCGTGGCCGGCCATCGGATGAACCACATGCGCGGCATCGCCGACCAACGCCACGCGCTCGGCGATCATCGCGTGCGGCTTGATCAGCGCCAGCGGGAAAGCCTTGACCACTTCCGGCTGCAAGGGCGCGAGCGCCCCCAGCACCGGCCCGGCCCAGGCCGCCAAACGCTGCGCCAGTTCCGACGCCGGCAGCGCCAGCAATTGCCCGGCCAATACATCCGGCGCCGACCACACCAGGGAAACCCGGTCGCCCGGCAACGGCAACAGCGCGATCACGCCCTCGGCGGGACTGAACCATTGGTAGGCCACGCCCAGGTGCGGCTTCTCGCAACTGAAATTGGTGACGATGGCGCGCTGGCCGTAGGCGCGGTAATCGAGTCCGATGTCGCATTGCCCGCGCACCCACGAATGGCCGCCATCGGCGCCCACCACCAGCGATGCCGCAATGCTTTCGCCGGATTCGAGCGCGATCGTGGCCGCATCGGCTGACACCGACAACGCCGCCGCCCGCCCCTGCACCAGTTTCACATTGGGCGCGAAACGCAACGCGGCATTGAGCGCGGCATCCAGGTTGCGGTCTTCGACGATCCACGCCAGCGCATCGGTGTGCGCGCCGTAGGCATCGAAGGACAACGAACCTGCGCCGCCCTGCTCCGGCGCGCCGTCTCCGAACACCGTCATGTTATCCACCGGCGCGATGCGCCCGGCATCCATCGCCTCCCAGACCCGCACCGACGACAGCAGCCGGCGCGCAGTATGGTTCAGCGCATATACGCGCACATCCCAACTGGCCGCATCCGTCACCGCCTGGCGCGCCGGCGGCGCCAACAGCGTCACCCGCAAACCCGCCTGCGCCAGCCCGAGCGCGGCGGCCTTGCCTACCGCGCCGTTGCCGACGATGCAGATATCGGTACCGGCAGCGGCCGGCGAAGCAGTGATGGATTGGGTGTTGGAAGTCATGGGAGGCATTATAAACTCGGCCCCGTAAATTATTTTTGAGAAAGTCCTTGCGCTATTTTTTTTCTTTGCTATAATTCTCCGTCTTGGCCTGGTAGCTCAGTCGGTAGAGCAGAGGATTGAAAATCCTTGTGTCGGTGGTTCGATTCCGCCCCGGGCCACCAAGTTATAAAAAACGCCAACCTTCGGGTTGGCGTTTTTCATTTCCGAGACAGAAAAATCCATATGCTTGCCTTGTCCTCGGCTTAACCCGTACTTCGGCTTTTGCCCCCCCCCTCTCCTTAACAAGCAAATTCATCCATTTCCGTAGTTCGACGAAAGCGGCAACGTTCAGCGCTCACCAATCAGCTTCCGATACGCATTACACAACCCGATTGATAAAATCGTTGGTAACCATACTGAACATCCAATATGGTCAAAACAAGACAATGAGACTTTGGTGAAAAACTCAATCCGCGTTATTTTCCTTGACGGCATAAGGGGCTGGGCATCGCTCATGGTCTTGCTCTCGCACCTTGTCGCAAACTTCTTGGCGATATTTACGCCACAGCTTCATTTCAACAAAGAGAAGTTGATGAGCGATATCGCCGATCATCACTACTGGGGCTTCATCTTTGGTGTTTTTTTGCGATTCGTCACCGATGGGCATCTTGCCGTTCTGATTTTCTTTGTGCTTTCAGGATACGCCCTCAGCGCCGCTCATTTAGTCCCGCCAAAACGGAATTTGGGACTTGCCGCGGCGGCACGGTACTTCCGACTGATGATCCCCATTCTGTTTACCAGTTGCATTGCCTACCTTTTATTAAAATTCGGCTTGTTTTTCAACGTAGAAGCGACCAGAGCAGAACCTGCATATGCCAATTGGCTTGGGACATTTTATAACTTTGATGCCAACTTCCTTAAGGCACTTAAATTCTCGCTTCACGACGTCTTTCTAAAATACGATGATGCAGGCACATACAATTCCAGCTTATGGACGATGCGAACCGAATTGTATGGATCGTTTTTTATTTACTTGTATCTTGCAGTATTCAGAAAAACTGAAAAAATCCAATGGAAAATCATTGGAATACTCGGCTTGGCCTTGTATCTATTTGAAACACTCTACGCTTGCTTCGTCGCGGGATACGTCATCGCCGAATTGAATAAAAAATACCAGTCTGGGGATATGGCCATCTACAAATGTCCCTCTCAAATCGTTTTGCTGTGTATCTTTGCTATTGCGGCTATTGCCTCGACCTTCTTCCGCGGGAACGACAAAATTACTTTCTTGATCGCGACTGCGATTGTTTTCTCGGTATCCTTCTCTTCTTGGCTGAAGTCGTTTTTTTCAACACGTATTTCTGAATTTTTGGGGAAAATTTCATTTCCCCTGTATCTAATTCAGATCCTGGTCATTTGCTCCTGGTCATCGTATTTAGCCATTCACCTTCCAAGGTTTGGCTTATCCAACCTTCACTCTTGCTTCCTTATTTTTTTCTCGACCGTAACTATCTGTCTCATTGCCAGTATCGGCCTGATCCCAGTTGAAAAAACCAGCGTCGTCTTATCAAAAAAGATAGCAAGACTGATCTTGCGCGGTGCCGAATCCGGTGTGAGGAATTTGGTCCGACTCTATCCCAATCCGCCGAAATCATGAAGCGACACACTGACCTTCCGTAAAAGCCTGATGTCTTTTATCAACAGGTCGCAACCATTCAGGGCTTCGTGGGCCAGCCGACAACGGCAATGCTATATAATGCCGATCGTTGCTGCGCCACAAGATGCCAATCGATTGAAATGAGGCTATCGCCGTTTCATAGCATTGGTGCTGTACGGATTGAAATCCTTGTGCCGGTGGTTCGATCCCACTCCAGGCCGTCAAGAACGTCCTGAAAACGCCAGCCCTCACCGGTTGGCGTTTTTCTTTTTTATCTTATTCATCACAATATATAAATCGGGCTTGGCTCTCTGGATTACCCAGGATTTCCAGATTCCAGACGCCTGATAAACGGCCTTACATATAAAAACGGGGATGCGGGGGAAATGAAAGTTGCCGAACCGGCAGTCAAGCGCGATATGCCGCTTGCCTATCGACCTGATATTGATGGACTGAGAGCGGTCGCCATCCTCTCCGTCGTTTGCTTCCACGCTTTTCCCAACCTATTGCACGGCGGTTTCGTCGGCGTCGATATCTTCTTCGTCATCTCCGGCTTCCTGATTTCCTCGATCATCTTCCGGGGAATGGAAAAGAACACGTTCTCTTTCACGAACTTCTATCTGCACCGCATCAAGCGCATTTTCCCCGCGCTGGCCCTGGTACTCACGACCTGTTTCATCGTCGGCTGGTTCTCATTGCTGCCGGACGAATACAAACAACTGGGCAAGCATATGGCTGCCGGCGCAGGCTTCGTACAAAACTTCGTATTGTGGAAAGAATCGGGCTATTTTGATGTGGCATCGGACCTCAAACCGCTCCTTCATCTCTGGTCCCTGTCGGTTGAAGAGCAGTTCTACCTTTTTTACCCCTTGCTGGCCTGGGCCATCTGGAGAAGCAATCTAAATATGCGCGCCATGGTTCTGGTGCTCATGGTGATCTCTTTCGGCTTGAATGTATGGTGGATACATGAAGATGCCTCCGGAACCTTCTATCATCCCGCAACGCGCGTCTGGGAATTGCTGGCCGGCGCAACATGCGCGCTAGCAACCACGCGCCTCAATAGCACCATCACAAAGTGGCTTTCCGGGGGCGATGCCAAAGCGAACCATATCCTGTCCGGATTCGGCCTGGCACTGATTGTCGCGGCATTGGGGACCATCGACAGGAACAGCCTATTCCCCGGATGGTGGGCGCTCCTGCCCGTGACTGGTGCGGCATTGCTGGTCCTGTCCGGGCCACAAGCCTGGGTAAATCGTCACATACTGGGCAATCGCCTGATGGTCTGGGTAGGCCTGATCAGCTATCCTCTTTACCTATGGCATTGGCCGCTATTGTCGTTCGCCCATATCATCACAGCGACCACACCGTCATCCCGCATTCGCATGGCCGCCGTCGCCTTGAGCTTCTTGCTGGCCTGGCTTACATATCGCCTGTTGGAAAAGCCCATTCGCTTTGGACGCAACACTTGGGCAATACCGGTTACGCTCGTTCTGGTTTTAGCAGCCGTTGGCTACATCGGCTACAACGACTTCGAAAGAAACGGCTTATCGTTCCGGTTGCCGTCGAATTACGAATTGGAACCTGTGTTCACAGGTAACGCAGACCCTATTTGCCAAGCTGCCGATGGACAAGGTATCGAATTCTGCCGGCAATCGAAAGCAGGGAAACCCACCATATTCCTCTTGGGAGACTCCCATGCCTGGCATTTGTTCGATGGCTTGACCTCTGCCTCCTCTGGAACGAAGGAAATCATCACGGTACGCTCGATGGGGGCTTGCCTAGGATTTTCCGGCGTATCTGCCGACCCCAAGCGAACCGATTGCCTCGCTAACAAAAATCGCATTTTTTCAGCCGCCACAAGCGATGACATTCGTACCGTAGTCATCTCGGCGCGCTGGGATATTTATTTCGAACCGTCTCTCAAGGCCGCCTCGGAGCAAGCCTTGCGGGAAATCCTGACACGCTTGACCAACAAGGGCAAACGCATCGTCTTCGTGCTGGATATCCCCATACTCGAATTCCATCCCAAATACTGCCTCGATATCCACTTGCCATTGCGCCCCAGCATATCTGCAATCGGAAACTGCGCCATTTCCCGACAGGCATTTGACGAAAAAACACATGACTACCGCGAGATCGTTACACGCATCCTGAAAGATTTCCCTCAAGTGCAAGTCTTCGACAGCGCAACAAAGCTTTGCGACGACAGGCAATGCCCGATCATGCAAAACGGAAAACTGCTGTACCGAGACTATGACCACTTGTCGGTAACGGGATCGGAATATATTGCAAAATGGCTGGAGCCGCTCATCTTGCAAAAACCGCATTGATGCCGGAAGCCGGCGAGAGAATCATCAGATATATTGCGATGTTTCAATATACAGAAACGCCAACCATCGATGGTTGGCGTTTCTGTTTTTATAGTCAGGAAACCACATCCTTGAGTGTAAAAGGCCGCAAACTATGCGGCATACCTGTCAATACACTGACAACCGCACACTCCAAAGCGCTTTTATCATCCCGCCCCCGCAATCCTCAGCATTTCCTAAGTATTGTCTACTAGCTTACGAGGAATATGTAGCCGTGAGCTGGCCCAGCTCGACAATGTTGGCGGCGCAATAACTACAAAGATGGAGACACCATGCGCATTCTTCTGGCCGAGGATCACAGGCCGCTGGCCGACTGGCTGTCGCTGACCTTCGAGCGCAGCAATTTTTCGGTCGATTGCGTCTACGATGGAGAGGGCGCCGATCACCTGCTGCTGACGCAACAATACGATCTGGTCGTGCTCGACATTTCCTTGCCCAAGCTCAATGGGAACGAAGTCGTCAAACGGTTGCGCGCACGCGCCAGTACCGTCCCGGTACTGATGCTGACGGCCAACAACTCGGTCGAGGGCCGCGTGGTCAGCCTCGACCTGGGCGCCGACGACTACCTGGGCAAGCCTTTCGCCGTCAAGGAACTGGAAGCCCGGATGCGCGCCCTGCTGCGCCGCTCCGAACAGCACCCCTGCCCGCATTGGCAATGCGGCTCCCTGCTCTACGACAGCAATACCCGCGCCTTCACGCTCGACGCGGCGATGCTGTCGCTGCCGCCGCGCGAGCACGCCGTGCTGGAAACCCTGATGCTGAAATCAGGCAAGACGGTAAGCAAGAAGATGATCTCCGACACCTTGTTCGCCATGAACGAGTCGGCCTCTTCCGAAGCGATCGAAGTCTATATCCACCGCTTGCGCAAGAAACTGGCCAACAGCGACGTGGCCATCGTGACCTTGCGCGGCCTGGGCTATATCCTCAAGCAGAGCGGCCAGCTTGACTAGCCTGCGCAGCCAGCTCCTGCTGTGGCTGCTGCTCCCGCTAGGCATCTTCGTCGCAGTCAGCAGCTGGGTCACCTATCGCAACGCGGTAGACATGGCCACCGCCACCCACGACCGCCTGCTGCTCGGTTCGGCCCGCATCATCGCCGAACAGATACGCTATGACGACGGCATTTTCCAGGTGGAGGTCCCGCCGTCGGCGCTGGAGCTGTTCCAGTCGAGCGCCCACGACCATGTCTATTACCGGGTCACCGCCGCCAACGGCACCTTGCTGGCGGGATCGGACGACCTGCCCCTGCCGCCCGACAAGCTGAGCCCGGAATCATCGATCTTCTTCACCGCAAGCTTCCGGGGCGAGAAGGTGCGCATTTCCGCTTATGGGAAATCCGTCATTGCCGCGCCGGATGACGAACTGGTCATCGTCGAAGTCGCGCAAACCCTGCAGGCCCACAAGATCTTTTCCGACCAGATCTGGGAACACGCGGTCCTGCAGCATTCGCTGATCCTGGTATTCGTCGCGGTGCTGCTCGGCCTGGGCGTGCGCAGCGCGCTGGCGCCGGCGATGCAACTGCGGGACCATATGCAGCATCGCAAGCCCGATTCGCTCGAACCGCTCGCCAAGCTGAACATCCCGGATGAACTGGTCCCGATCGTCGATGCCGTCAATCACTACGTCACGCGCCTGGACGAGCATATGGCCGCGCATAGCCGCTTCATTGCCAATGCCTCCCACCAGTTGCGCACGCCCTTGACGGTGCTGGCCACCCAGGTCGACTACGGCTTGCGCAGCGGCGATCTCCAGGGCAAGGATGCCGCGCTGCGCGGCATGGATATCTCGCTGCAGCATGGCATCCGCCTGGTCAACCAATTGCTGCTCCTGTCCAGCGCGGAAGCCGCCGGCGACAAGCGGGGCGGCGCAGGCGAGGAAGAAATCGACCTGGTCGCGGTGGTGCAGCAGACCCTGGAAGAATTCGCCATGTTCGCGCAGGAGAAGCGCATCGACCTCGGTTTCGATTGCGCATATGACAGCGTGACCGTCGGAAACGGGATGCTGCACGAACTGGTCTCCAACCTGGTCGACAATGCCCTGCGCTATACGCCTCGCGGCGGCATCGTCACGGTATCGCTCGCAAGGAACGAGGCGGCGATTGTCCTGAAAGTGGCCGACAATGGCCCCGGCATCCCGGAGCAAGAGCGGCAGCGCGTGTTCGAACGCTTCTACCGCCTCAGCTCCGGCCAGCCTGACGGCACCGGCCTCGGTTTGGCCATCGTGGCCGAGATCGCGGCAGCCATCGGCGCCGTCGTCGCGCTCTCGTCCTCCGACGAACAGCGCGGCCTGACCGTGACCGTCACCATTCCCGTCCGGCAATGAGCGCGGGGTTGCCGCATTGATATCGCGCGCCACCTCGTTGCGAAAACAAGACAGCCGCGGCGAAAACTGAAAGCCAGTCGTAAGAATCAAAATTTTATAGTGGCTCCACTGGGCTGCAGCCGGCCCAGCGCAAACAAACCCGAATAATTGGAGACCACCACATGAAGACCAAAATTGCCGGAATGGCAGCACTCGCCCTGCTGGGCGTCGGCAGCGCACAGGCGCAATCGAGCGTGACCATCTATGGCTTGATCGATGCCACCATCAGCACCAAGAACAATGCCGACGCCAGCGGCCACCGCCTGACCGGCATCTCGACCGCCTACTTCAGCGGCAACCGGCTCGGCTTCAAGGGCAATGAAGACCTGGGCGGCGGCATGAGCGCCATCTTCAAGCTGGAAGCGGAATTCGTGGTCGGCACCGGCGAAATGGATACCCCGGGCGTGCTGTTCAACCGCGATTCGTGGGTCGGCCTCGCAGACAAGAACACCTTCGGCCAGGTAACCCTGGGTCGCCAGAACACGCTGGCGCGCGACTTCGCGCAGATCTATGGCGACGCCTACGGCTCCGAGGCGCTGGGTTACGAAGAAGGCGGCTTCACCAACAACAACAACTTCAAGCAGATGATCTTCTACGCCGGCAGCGCAACGGGTACCCGTTACGATAACGGCCTGGTCTGGAAGAAAGTCTTCAACAACGGCATCGTCGCCGGCGCCGGCTACCAGTTCGGCGAAGTCGCCGGCTCCCTCAACTCCGGCTCCACCAAGTCGCTGGCGCTCGGCTACAACGGCAGCAGCTACCTGGTGTCGGGCTTCTACAACGAAGCCAACGTCAACAACAAGGTCGACGCCACCACGGAAAAGCACAAGTCCTACTCCCTGGGCGGCAGCTACTTCCTCAACAAGCTGGTGCGCCTCAATGCCGGCTACTTCCGTTACACCGCCGAACAAGGCGCGCTGGGCAAGCGTACCGACAATGCCTGGACCGTCTCGACCAAGCTGACGCCGCAAGGCGTGATGGACTACGAACTGGGCTACCAGGTCATGAATGCCAGCAATGCGGCCTTGAACAAGGCCGGCGATTCCACGCTCAACGCCTACAGCGACGCATCGGGTTCGACCGCAACCAGCTCAGGCAAGAAATCGACGCTGTACGCATCGATGTTCTACCACCTCTCCAAGCGCACCGAACTGTACGTCGCCGCCGACTACATGAAGCTCACCGGCGATTATCGCGTCGGCTCCGCCAACGGTTTCAAGAACCAGACCGAACTTGCGGTGGGTATGCGTACCCGCTTCTGAATCCCGCATCTCCTTGCTTGAAATAGTCTTTGAGGTTACGGCGCATGTTCCATGCGCCGTTTTTTTGCGCCTCCACGGCACAGGAACATCCCCGCTACGCGATGTCGGGAAACGACGTCTTCAGGCGGTATTGCCGCTGCCGGTAATTTCCTTCCAGGCCGCTGAAGCTGCAATCGACATCGCTGAACAGGCGGCCGATGCGATTCAATGTGGATCGCTGCTCATCGGTCTCGATGGCGACCAGGCGGCGCTTGCTCCTGGCGTAGCAGTCGCAAATATCGACCACCAGGCAATGGCCGTAGTCGGCATGCTTCACGTCGATCAGCAAGGCCTCCGGCTTGGTCAGGCCGAACGTCGCCGCCAGTTCGACCCGCGCGCTCAGGAACGGGTTGGCATTCCTGAATTTGTCGTCCAGGCGCCCCATGGCGGCCACGGCCCAGGCGCTGGGATGGGCGCGCGCCGAAAACGCCTCCAGCGCCTCCCTGGCCTGCCGGTTGCCTTGTCCGGCCGCCTGTTGCCACCAGTACAGCGCCCGCACATCGTTGAGCTTGTCATCGCGGCGGTTGCGCCAGGAGACCTGCGCGAATTCGCATTGCGCTTCCACCAGCCCCATGTCCGCGGCCTTTTCCAGGTACCGCAGGGCGACTTCCAGGTTGCGCTGCGAGTAGATCGAGCGCGAATAGATTCTGGCTAGCGCATGCCATGCCGGCGCCGCCCCGCCATCGCCGGCCAGCGTCAGCCAGTGCAGCGCCTTCTTGAAGTTAGCCAGGCCGTGTTTCATGAAGACCCGGTTACCCTCACGGTCGATCTTGGCGCAGAGCAGGCCCAGTTCCAGCTGCGCCTCGGTGTTGCCGGCCAGGGCGGCCAGCTCCAGGGCATGCTCTATCTCGACCAGGTCCGGCTTCGGCGCCCGCAGGCGCCATTGCGCAAACCGCAGCAGCAAGGCCGACTCCTCGGTCGACAGGGAAACACCGCCGGCGACGTCCGCCTCCTTTTCCATCTGCGCTACCGCAACGGCATTGCGTTCGAACAGCCGCTTGACCAGTACCGCGGCGCCGCGCGCAAAACCCGCGTAATCGGCTTTCTTCCAGGCCTTGTCCAGCAACGCGTACTGCGCCTGCTCGATGCCTGCCTGTGCCGCCTCGCTGATCAACCGGTCTTCCAGCTTGAGGACGCCGCCAGGCAGCATCGCCTTGAGCCTCTCCCCGGTCGCGCCGTCGCTATCCTCGTCATGGCCGTGCATCTGCATTTGCTGCGCCAGCAGCCACTGCGCCTGGTGGTCGTCCTTGCTGGCCAGGAAAGACAAGGCGCCGATCGCCCTCGCGTGACTGTTGCTGTCGAACTGTTCCGTGTTCTCCAGCACCAGGCGCGCAAATGTGAGCCCGGCATGCGTGACGCCCGCATCGAACGCCTTCTCGTACCACACCGCAGCTTCGCTCGGCGGCGACAGGTCCTTGACCTGCTCATAAGGGATATTGCGCCCTATCATCATCCAGGCGTCGTCGACCCCTTGCTGGGCCGCCCGCTTGAGCCAGTAGAATGCGGTGCCGTTGCTTCTGGGCAGTCCGGTTCCGCCATAAAGGTAGCGGCTGCCCAATGCCAGTTGCGCTTTGGATTCGCCTGCTCGTGCGGCCTTGATCACGGCCAGTTCTTCGCGTGTCGCCATTGTGGTTACCTGTCGCTTCCGTAAGCTTGATGAGAATGGGCGTCGGAGAGATCCACAAAAAGGCAATGACGGTGAGGCATGAAATCTCTCCAACAGGTGGCGTCGTGGCGACGCCTGGATTCGTAAAATCAAAGACAAAAGAATCCCCCGCCGGCGCATATCACTGCGTCGGATTTCTGTGCCCTGGTGATCGGTCGGCGACAATGCCGAGTCGGGCCTTCTGTTGGGTGTGGCGGTTCCGGGTTTCCGGAGATTCCGGCAGAGCCGGTGTTGACGATTGCGGTATTTTGGCAGCGGACGGCGCCAAAAATTCAATGGCGCAATCGACTATTACGAATCGCTGATGCTTGTTAAGAAATTCGCCGCTACAAGATCGCGGTTACTGTTCAGGACTGCAAAGACACACCTGAACAATGGCCCAGGCGCAGAGTGAAAAACTCCTTCGTCCGGCTCAGCTTCAACTCATCCGGAATGTATTGCCGTGCTTGTCCCGAGCAAAAAATATCGCAATGAAAAATCGATCTCCGTAGCTTCGCGAGTAAAAAAACAAAAGGGACACCGCATGAAAATCATGCGGCGCCCCCTGTTTTTAAAAGCTCATGCATAGTCGCCCAACGGGCGACGAATGCATCAGAACTTGTGGCGGATACCCACGGCCACGGCTGCCTGGTTGCCATCGACACCGGTGCTGTCAGATACGCCGGTGTTGACCATGTCGGTGCCCTTCGTGTACGCCAGGAAGGCATACAGGTCGGTGCGCTTGGACAGCCAGTAGTCGGTACCGATGTTGTACTGGGTCAGCTTGCCCTTGCCCGACACGCCGTCGAACTGGGCGCGGGTGTGTTCCACCGCTGCCAGCAGCTTCAGCGACGGGCTCAGCGAGTAGGCGGTACCGATTTCGTACACGTCAGCCTTGTTCGCGCGCGCCAGGGTACGGTTGGTCACCGTATCCAGCGGGCCGACGCCGACGGCGGTCAGATTGGCCTGGGTATTGAGGTCCTGCTTCACGCGCGACCAGTTGGCGTACACGCGCGCCGGGCCGAACTGGTACGAACCCACCAGGTTCCAGCCCTTGTAGGCGGTGTTGCCGGCAGTGCCGTCCAGGGTGTTGACCGAAGCGGTGGTGCTCGACGACGGGATCAGGGCGGTATCCGACGAGAAGGCGGTGCCGTTGGCCTTGGACTGGTAGTAGTTCAAGCCCAGGCCCAGCGGGCCGTTGTCGTACTTCACGCCCGCGCCGAAGGACTGGCCGGCGGAAGTCTTGCCAGCGGTTTCGCCGAAGCCATAGATCAGGTTACCGGTGAAGCCGCTCAGGTTGTTGGTGGTGTAGGAAATCGAGTTGTTGGTGCGGGTGCCTTCCAGGCGGTCCAGGTTGTGGCCGACGTTACCGGTCCAGCCGCCGAAGTCGGCAACCGAGGTGTAGGCGGAAATGGTGTCGGCGAAGTCAGTCTGGCGCCCCAGCAGCACGGTACCGAAACCGCCGGCCAGGCCGACCACCGACTTGCGGCGGAACAGGTTGGAGGAAGTCGCCGCATCGGAGCCTTGCAGGCCGCCGGTATCGTTGTTGAAACCGGCCTCCAGGTTGAACACGGCCGACAGGCCGCCGCCCAGATCTTCAACGCCCTTGAAGCCGATACGCGAACCTTGGACGACGCCCGAGTTCAGGCTGAACTTGCTGCCAGTGTTACCGCCGCCGGTGGCGACTTTGCTTTGGTAAACAACGCCAGTATCAACGATACCGTAGATGGTAACGGAGCTTTGTGCTTGAGCAGCACCTGCGAATGCGCCAAGGACGGCCAGTGCCAGCAGTGATTTTTTCATTTGACATCCTTCTATAAAAATAGTCTTGAGGATCCGTACTTCAGTCGGATGGAGAAACATTAAAGCTTCTGATTCCCCATGACTTCTCCTTTGTGGATAGAAGCAATTTTTTAGATGGGATCAAAAAATTAAAATGGCATTTGTTGTATTTTTTTATCGTGGTACTGACCAGCTTGCGCCAATGCATATCGATCGGGCGCAACGGCACATCGGGGCCGGCGACGCCGCATTTCAACAGCACAAATGAAAATGCCGTTCAGCTATTCACTGAACGGCATCACGGCCTGGCGGCCCTTGCTGTTACTCGACAAGCCTGTGAACAGGCCCTAAACCATCACGCTCACAACGCCATGTCGGCCGCGGCTTTCTCTTGTGGCTTGCTCATGCTGGCGCGGCCGCCGTCAGGTTGCCCGGCCTTGGGCGCGATGGCCGGAGGCGGCGCCAGTTGCAGCACGTCGCTGGTGTAAGCCCACTCCTTGGCGACCTGGTCGGGATGATCGTTGAGCTTGGTGCCGTAGCTCGGCACGATCTGGCGGATCTTGGCTTGCCATGCGGGCGTGGCGACCTTGTCCTTGAACACCTTCTCCAGCACGCTGAGCATGATCGGCGCGGCAGTCGATGCCCCCGGCGAAGCGCCCAGCAGACCGGCGATGCTGCCATCCTTGGCGGCGACGATCTCGGTGCCCAGCCTCAGCACGCCCCCCTTCTCTTCATCGCGCTTGATGATCTGCACGCGCTGGCCGGCTTGCCACAGGCGCCAGTCTTCCTTCTTGGCATTGGGGAAGTATTCCTTGAGCGCGGCGAAGCGCTCGTCGTCCGACAGCATCAGCTGGCCGGCCAGGTATTCCACCAGCGGGTATTCGGCGACGCCGACCTTCACCATCGGCCAGGCATTGTGCGTGGTGGTGCTGGAGAACAGGTCCCAGTACGAGCCTTCCTTCAGGAACTTGGTGGAGAACGTGGCGAAGGGGCCGAACAGGATCACGCGCTTGCCGTCCAATACGCGAGTATCCAGGTGCGGCACCGACATCGGCGGCGCGCCGACCGAAGCCTTGCCGTAGGCCTTCGCCAGGTGGCGCTCCGCCACCGCCGGGTTGTCGGTCACAAGGAAGGAACCGCCCACCGGGAAGCCGGCGTACTCGCGCGCTTCCGGAATGCCCGATTTTTGCAGCAGCTTCAGTGCGCCGCCGCCGGCGCCGATAAAGACGAACTTGGCGTCGGTCTCGGTCGTGCTGCCGTCCTTCAGGTTCTTGTAGCCGATACGCCAGGTGCCATCGGCATTACGTGTGATATCCCGCACTTCGCTGGAAAGCTTGAGCGTGAAATTGGGGCGGGTCTGCAGGTAGGCGGCGAACTGGCGGGTGATTTCGCCGAAGTTGACGTCGGTGCCCAGCGGCGTCCAGGTGGCGGCCAGCTTCTGCCGGGGATCGCGCCCTTCCATCATCAGCGGCACCCACTTCTTGATCTGTTCGTGGTCTTCCGAATACTGCATGCCGGCAAACAGCGGGCTGGCCTGCAGCGCTTCATAGCGCTTCTTCAGGTAAGCCACGTTCTCGTCGCCCCAGATGAAACTCATGTGCGGAGTCGAGTTGATGAAGGAGCGCGGATTCTTCAGCACGCTGTGCCTGACCTGCCAGGCCCAGAACTGGCGCGAGATCTGGAAGGCTTCGTTGATCTCGATGGCCTTGGCGATCTCGATCTTGCCGTCCTTGTTCTCCGGCGTGTAGTTCAGCTCGGCCAACGCCGAGTGGCCGGTACCGGCATTGTTCCAGCCGTTGGAGCTTTCCTGGGCGACACCGTCGAGGCGCTCGACCATTTCCATCGACCAGCCCGGCTCCAGCTCATTGAGCCAGACCGCCAGCGTGGAGCTCATGATGCCGCCGCCAATCAGCAGCACGTCGACTTTCTTGACGTCGGCTGCCTGCGAAGCCGGTGCCAGCACCAGCGCAAATACAAATCCCAGCAATGCCAGGAAGGATTTTTTCAACATTGTCTAATCCGTGTTTGATGAAGTGAGATCCGTTCCCCAGGCTTGCACAATGGCCATGCAGGATGCGACGGCAAAAGCGTACTTTCGTCGCCAATTGCGCGTGTCTGCATGAACTTGGGGATTTCAGACTACCGGCTTCGAGGGCGCCGGAACCGGCTGCCCCGAAAGGTCTGGCACTAAGCTTGGCTCAATGCGCCTGCCGGATTCAACTGCCTGTCCGATTCTTGTCTCCGGCATTTGAGGATGCCTGTACAAAACCGTCTCCATCAGAGCGAACCGCGAGCGAGTCATGTTGAAGCCGCAAGCTTAACATGTTGCGCCAGCGCTGACGACTGCGGATCTCCTTCGCCGGCTGGCGTCGGCCGTATGGCAACGCGCCCGCATGATGCCGGCAGCACCAGCGCGCCTCTCTGATGCATAAAAAAAGCGGAACGTATATGCGTTCCGCTTTTTGTTTGTGGCCCGTATGCGGCCTGATGGCAACTACCTCGATCAAGCCTTCAACTGGGTCAGTCCCTGGGCAGCGATCGCCTTGAGCCACCCCAGGCCGGCCGATGTGGCGCCGGCGGGGTTGTATTCGCAGCCGATCCAGCCCTGGTAACCGAGCGTATCGATCAGCTTGAGCAGGTAGGGATAGTTCAGTTCGCCCACATCCGGCTCATGGCGCTCGGGCACGCCGGCGATCTGGATGTGGCCGATGCCGGCCATGTCGCGCTTCAACTTCACGGCGACGTCGCCTTCGACGATCTGGCAGTGATAGCAATCGAACTGCACCTTCAGGTTCTCTGCGCCGATCTCGGCGCAGATGGCTTGCGCATCGTCCTGGCGGTTCAGGAAGAAACCGGGGATGTTGCGGGTGTTGATCGGCTCGATCACCACGGTGATGCCGGCCGACTCCGCCTGGTGCGCGGCGTACGACAGGTTGTCCACGTACACGGCGCGGTGCTTGGCGCGGTCCTGGCCCGGCTTGATCAGGCCGGCCATCACGTGCAGCGTCTTGTTGCCGATCACCGAGGCGTACTTCAGCGCGGTCTCGATGCTGCGCTTGAATTCGTCTTCGCGGCCCGGCAGCGAGGCGATGCCGCGTTCGCCGGCGGCCCAGTCTCCCGGCGGCGCGTTGAACAGCGCTTGGGTCAGGCCGTTGGCGTCCAGGCGCGACTTGATTTCCTCAGGCTGGTAATCGTACGGGAACAGGAATTCGACGCCCGGGAAGCCATCCTTCGCCGCGGCGGCGAAACGGTCCAGGAAATCGTGTTCGGCATACATCATGCTCAGGTTGGCGGCAAAACGCAGCATCGTGTGCTCCTTGAATGTTGAGGTGCGGCCGGCCCCGGCAACCGGAACCGGCCATGCCCGGATTTTACGGAAATATTACTTGTTGACCACGTTGGGCTTGGTCACCAGTGTCGCGATGGCGCCCACCACCAGCATCACGGCCAGCATGTACATGCCGGTCGCATTGCTCTTGGTCAGGTCCTTGAAGTAGCCGATCAGGTACGGGCTGACGAAGCCGGCCAGGTTGCCCACCGAGTTGATGGCGGCGATGCCTACGGCAGCGGCGGCGCCCGACAGGAACGAAGTCGGCAGCGACCAGAACAGCGGCGCGCAGGTCAGCACGCCGGCGGCGGCCAGCGACAGCGCGGCGATCGAGATCGCGGTGTTGTCGGCGAACATGGCGGCGCCGATGAAGCCCACGCAACCCATCATGGCCGGCACCACCAGGTGCCAGCGGCGCTCGCGCATGCGGTCGGCGCTGCGGCCGATCAGGTTCATGGCGACGATGGCGCAGCCGAACGGGATCGCCGACAGCAGGCCGATCTGCAGGTTGCCGACGACGCCGGTGGCCTTGACCAGGGTCGGCATCCACAGCGTCAGGCCGTATTGGCCCATGACGAAGGCGAAGTAGATCAGGCACATCAGCCATACGCGGCCATCCTTGACGATGGCGCCGAAGCCGTGGCCGCTTTCCTTGCCCTTCTGGTCGCCGTCGATGTCGGCTTGCAGCATCTTCTTCTCGTCATCGCTCAGCCACTTGGCGCTCTTGACGTCGTTGTCCAGGTACAGCAGCGTCACCAGGCCGATCAGCACGGCCGGGATCGCTTCGATCAGGAACATCCACTGCCAGCCTTCCAGGCCGCCGTTCTGGTGGAACGCGTCCATGATCCAGCCCGACAGCGGGTTGCCCAGGATGCCGGCCACCGGGATGCCGGACATGAACACCGCGATCACCTTGGCGCGGCGGTGCGACGGGAACCAGTAGGTCAGGTACAGGATGATGCCGGGATAGAAGCCGGCCTCGGCCAGGCCCAGCAGGAAGCGCAGGATATAGAACTGGGTCGCGTTCTGCACGAACATGAACACGGCCGAGAGGATGCCCCAGGTGATCATGATGCGGGCGATCCAGATGCGCGCGCCGACCTTATGCATCAGGATGTTGGACGGCACTTCGAACAGGAAGTAGCCGATGAAGAACAGGCCGGCGCCCAGGCCGAACACGGTTTCCGAGAAGCCGAGGTCGGCCGACATCTGCAGCTTGGCGAAGCCGACGTTGACGCGATCGAGATAAGCGATCACGTAGCACAGCATCAGGAACGGCATGATGCGCCAGAAGACTTTCTTGTACAGGCCGTCCTTGGCCTGCTCGTTGGCGCCGCTTGCGGCAGCGGCGGTGGTGGTTGCGGTGGTCATGCTTACTACATCTCCCTAAGAGGTATCGGCCGTTGGTGACGGCCGCTGGTTGCTTGGCGCCCGCATTCGCATGCGGGCAATTTATGGATTCAATATGAAAGGGCGGTTATCGGCTGGCTCGCATCGCGGGCGCGGTTGCGTCCGGATACGCATAGGCGGGCAAACGACAGACTGCTTCCTCAAGATTGATCGTCCGGTCTTGTGCCGGCTCTTTCCCTTCCGGCAAGCTTCATGCGCGGAAGGCACGTGGCGGCGCAGGCGGCGCCGCCACGCTTGTCGCAAAAACGGGAGCGCTGTTGTTTACCAGCGCGCCTTGAATACGTCGCGCAACTCCTGCAACGCCGCTTCTTCCAGCGCCGCGGCTCCGCCGCAGAGATGCCACAGCTTGGCGGTCTCTTCCAGCTCTTCCAGCGCGAAGGCGGCCTTGGAGACCGAGCTTTCCCAGACCACCGGACCAAGCCGCTCCAGCAGCACGCCGCGCACCTTGGCGGCGATCTTCGCCACCTGCTCGGCCACTTCCGGCGCGCCGGGGCGCGCGTACTTGATCAGCGGGATATGGCCGACCTTCATCACGTAATACGGCGTGATCGGCGGCAGCACGTCTTCTTCCTTCCACACGCCCTTGATGGTCAGGCTGACCAGGTGGGTGGAATGGGTGTGCACCACCGCATGCATCTCGGGATTGTTGTCGTACACCGCGCGGTGCAGCACCAACGTCTTGGACGGCTTGTCTCCGGCTACCCAGTTGCCGCCGGCATCGACCTTGGAGATCGCGGCCGGGTCGAGGAAGCCGAGGCAGGCGTCGGTCGGCGTGATCAGCCAGCCGTCGTCCAGCCGCGCGCTGATGTTGCCGGCCGAACCGACGGTATAGCCGCGCTGGTACAGCGATGCGCCGATGCGGCAGATCTCTTCGCGCAGTTTGGCTTCGATGCTCATGCCGCCTTCCCCGCCAACGCGCGCAGCGCCTTCTCGAAGAAATCGACGGTGCCGAAATTACCCGACTTCAGCGCCAGGGCGATCGGCTGCGCATCCAGCGTGGCGGTCGCCGGCACACCCGGGTCGATCTGCGGGCCGATGCGCAGCGCGCGCACGTCCAGCGCCTGCACCACCGCGCCCGAGGTCTCGCCGCCGGCCACCACGAACTGGCGCACGCCGCGCTGCTTCAGGCCGGCAGCGATGGCGGCCAGCGCCTGTTCGACGATGTGGCCGGCCTTGGCCACGCCCAGTTCCTTCTGTACCGCCTTGACCTCATCCGACGTGGCGGTCGCATAGATCAGCACCGGCTCGTTCTTGATCCGTTCGTCGGAGAAAGCCAGCGCCTGGCCGACCACATCCTCGCCGCGCGCCAGGGCCAGCGGGTCGATACGGAACGACGGGCGCGTGGCCTTCCATTCGGCGACCTGCGCATTGGTGGCCTTGGAGGCGCTGCCTGCCAGCACCACGGACAAGCCGTCCACCTTGGGCAGTTGCGCCGCTTCGCCGACCGCATGCAGCAAGCCGGCGCGACGGAAATTCTCGGGCAGGCCCAGCGCCACGCCGGAACCGCCGGTGATCAGCTTCAGTTCGGCGCAGGCTTCGCCCAGCGTGAACAGATCCTTGTCGGAGACCGCATCGGCGATGGCCATCTTCACGCCGTCGGCGCGCAATGCGGTGAAGCGCTCCTGCACGGCGGCCGCGCCGCGCGCCACGGCGTCGTAGCGCACCAGGCCGACCTTGGATGCGGTCTGGCGCTGCAGCACGCGCACCAGGTTGGCGTCGGTCATCGGCGTCAACGGATGGTTTTCCATGCCGGATTCGTTCAACAGCGCATCGGCAACGAACAGGTAGCCGCGGTAGATGGTGCGGCCGTTTTCCGGGAAGGCCGGGCAGGCTATGGTGAAGTCCACGCCCAATTCCTTCATCAGCGCGTCGGTCACCTGGCCGATGTTGCCGGCGTCGGTGGAGTCGAACGTGGAGCAATACTTGAAGAAGAACTGCGTGCAGCCCTGCTGCTGCAGCCAGCGCAGCGCGGCCAGCGATTGCTCGATGGCCTCGGCGGCGGGGATGGTGCGCGACTTCAATGCGATCACCAGCGCATCGGCGGCGACGGCGGGCATCTCGGCCGGCACGCCGATGGTCTGCACCGTGCGCATGCCGCCGCGCACCAGCATGTTGGCCAGGTCGGTGGCGCCGGTGAAATCGTCGGCGATGCAACCCAGGAGAGGTTTGGCTTGTGACATGGTTGACTCCGGAATATTAGAGCGTGCTTACTTGGCCTTGGCCGCGGGCAGGTCGATGCCCGGGAAGATCTTGATCACGGCCGAGTCGTCCTCGCCGCCGTGGCCGGCGGTGGAGGCCATCATGAACATCTGGTGCGCGGCGGCCGAGAGCGGCAGCGGGAACTTGCTGCGGCGGGCGGTATCGAGCACCAGGCCCAGGTCCTTGACGAAGATGTCGACCGCCGACAGCGGGGTGTAGTCGCCGTTGAGGATGTGCGGCACGCGGTTCTCGAACATCCAGGAATTGCCGGCGCTGTGGGTGATGACGTCGTACAGCGCATCCGGGTTCACGCCTTCGCGCAGGCCCAGCGCCATCGCTTCGGCGGAGGCGGCGATATGCACGCCGGCCAGCAGCTGGTTGATGATCTTGACCTTGGAACCGATGCCGTGCGCGTTGCCCAGGCGGTAGACCTTGCCGGCCATGCCCTGCAACACGTCTTCGATCTTGGCGTACACCTCGTCGGGACCGGAGGTCATCATGGTCATCTCGCCCGAAGCGGCGCGCGCGGCGCCGCCGGACACCGGCGCGTCCAGCAGCAGCAGGCCCTGCTCGCCCAGGCGCTTGCCCAGTTCGATGGCGAAATCCGGCGCCACGGTGGCGCTGGAGATCACCACGCTACCGGGCTTCAGGGCCGACGCCGCACCGTTCTCGCCGAACAGCACGGCTTCGGTCTGGGCGGCATTGACCACCAGCGTGATCACCACGTCGACCGATTTGGCCAGCTCGGCCGGATTGGCGCAGGCCACGCCGCCGGCGGCGGCGAACTTATCCAGCACTTCCTTGCGCACATCGCAGGCATGCACGTTGAAGCCTGCGCGCAACAGCGAACTGGCGACGCCGAAACCCATCGCACCCAAACCGATCACACCCACATTCTTGGACATCGTTGTCTCCACTGAGAGAAGCAAAAAGCGCCGCTGCCATTGTCGTGATGCAGACCTGCGCCGGTTGATGATGTGACGCCGGCCTTGGCCGGCGTCGCCTATTCGTAATCCTGCCCTGCCAGGGGGCTAGCTCTGCCCCAGGCTCAAGCGCCGCGCCGCATTGAACATATGCGCCTGCGCCGCGTTGCGCGCCGCCATCTCGTCGCCGGCGCGGATCGCCTCGACGATGGCTTCGTGCTCTTCGCGCACCTGGCGCGAAAAATCCTCGTAGCGGGCTTCGTTGCCGCGCGTGACTGCCGTGGCCGCCTCCAGGTACTGCGAGAGGAACTCCAGCGTCTTGATGAAGTACGGATTGCGCGTGGCCTGCGCCAGCGCCCGGTGGAACGCCACATCGGCGGCCACGCCGTCGCCGCCGGCGGCCACGTCCGTGCCGATACGCGCCAGCGCCGCCTCGATCGCCTCGATATCGGCCTCGGTGCGGCGCTTGGCCGCCTGCGCCGCCACCTCGGCCTCGATCGCGCGGCGCAGTTCGACGATCTGCAATACCGCGTCGGGCGAACTCACTTCAGCATAGTCAATGCGTAGCGGTTTGATACCCGCCTGCTCCGTCACGAAAACGCCGCTGCCCTGGCGCGGTTCCACCACGCCCTCATGCTTCAGGCGCGAGATCGCCTCGCGCACCACGGTGCGGCTGACGCCGAACTCCTGCGCCAGCACCGCCTCGGTAGGCAACTTGCTGCCGCGCGGGAAAGCGCCGCCATCGATGTTGTCCAGCAGTTGCCGGGCAACCCTGTCGCTAAGCGCCTGTGCAGGGATTTTCTGAAACATGCTGTCTCGCGTCGTTATCGTAAGGTTATCCGGTCATCATACAAATTTATCGATCGATCGGCAACGCGATTTTTTGTTTTTACCGGAAGAAACGACCAAAAAATCAGACAAATGAATACTTTTAAGCGACGTTATACAGTTATATCAGCAAGTTCGATCCAGACATGAAAATTTCGCATAACTGGCGGCCTTGCCACACCCTAACCGCCCGCCACACACCGGCAAGGCCGGCGCAACGCCCCGTGCCGCTCTAGAACTCATTTCATCAATAGGCGTGAGTGCGAGCGAGTCCCGTTTGGGATGGAGTGCAAGGCGCGAATTTGGGTCAAGACTGGGCGTCTTGACCCAAATTCGTAACGCGGCAATCCGCCCAAACGGGCCGCTCCCTCCGGGTTCTGCTCAGAAAGGGCGCTGGCCGCGTTGCGCTCCTTGCGTTTGGCACCGCCACACGACGCCTCGCGCGCCTTCCTTGCCAGCGTCCTTTCTGAGCAGAACGCATCTCACGCCTATTGATGAAATGAGTTCTACAATCATGGTTGATCCAGTTACGGAATGCTTTCATGCCCTACGACCTCTCAGACAAACTCGTCATCGGAATCTCTTCGCGCGCCCTGTTCGATCTGGAAGCCGAAAACGCCATCTATGACGAGCAAGGGGTAGACGCCTACGCCGATTACCAGCGTGCCCACGAAAACGATGCACTGGAACCCGGCACCGCTTTCCCGCTGGCCAAGGCGCTGCTCAGGCTCAACGACCTGATCCCCGGGCGCCGCCTGGTGGAAGTGGTGGTCATCTCGCGCAACACGCCCGATACCGGCCTGCGCGCCTTCAACGCCATCGCCGCCCACAAGCTCGACATCAGCCGCGCCGCCTTCACCGGCGGCGGCCCGACCGCGCCTTACCTGAAGGCGTTCAAGATCGACCTGTTCCTCTCGCGCGATACCGGCGACGTACAGGAAGCCATCGACGCCGGCGTCGCCGCCGCCCAGCTCTACACCGCCCCGGTCGAATACAGCGCGCCGGAAAACCAGATCCGCATCGCCTTCGACGGCGACGCCGTGCTGTTCTCGCCGGAGTCGGAACGCATCTTCGCCGAGAAAGGCCTGGAAGCCTTCGCCAAGCATGAACAGCGCAACCGCAACAAGGCCATGAAGGAAGGCCCGTTCGCCAAGCTGCTGCTGGCGCTGTCGGCCATCCAGAAACAGTTCCCGCCCAAGGAATGCCCGGTGCGCATCGCCATCGTCACCGCCCGCAACAGTCCGGCGCACCAGCGCGTGATCCACACGCTGCGCACCTGGAACGTCAACGTCGACGAAGCCTTCTTCCTCGGCGGCCTGAAGAAGACCGACGTGCTGCAGGCCTTCGGCGCGCACATGTTCTTCGACGACCAGGAAGGCCATGTCGAAACCGCATCGGTGGTGGTGCCGTCGGGGCGCGTGCCCTACAAGGGCGGACAATTGGCCGGCCGCGCGCGCAAGGGCGGCAGTGCCGCCAAGGCCACGGTGCGCGCAGGAAAACGCTGAAGCGCGACATCCCGCCGCCTCCCCCTTTCTGCTAGCCTGAAGCCATGGAAACCGAACTGAAACTGTTGCTCGCCCCCGCGCACGTCAAGGCGCTGATCGCGCATCCGCTGCTGGCGCGCCATGCATCGGCCGCGCCGCGCACCAAGGACCAGACCGGCGTGTATTTCGATACCCCCGGCAACGACTTGCGCCGCAATGACGCCGGCCTGCGCGTGCGGCGCACCGGCCGCGAATACATCCAGACGCTGAAGGCCGGCGGCGGCGTGCAAGGCGGCCTGCACCAACGCAATGAATGGGAGTCGCAGGTACCGGGCGAGCTGCCCGACCTGGCGCGCCTGCGCGAACTGGTGCCGGCCGGCGCCGCCTGGGCCGAACGTATCTTCGCGCCCAAGGTGGCGGCGCAGATCCGCCCCGTCTTCGCTACCCGCATCAAGCGCATGCTGTGGGACCTGGCGCTGGCCGACGGCTCGGAAGTCGAGTTCGTGCTCGACCGCGGCGTGGTCGAACACGGCAACCTGCAGGACAAGGTGTGCGAGATCGAACTCGAACTCAAGAGCGGCGATCCGCTGGCGCTGTTCGACTTCGCCCTGCAACTGATGCAGACCATCCCGCTGCGCATCGGCATCCAGAGCAAGGCCCAGCGCGGCTACGCGCTGTACCACCAGGCCGCCGGCACGGCGCCCGCCAGCAGCGCGGTCAAGGCCGCCCCGCTGGCGCTGTCGAAGAAGATGAACGTGGAGCAGGCCTTCATCGCCATCGTCGGCAACTGCGTGGCCCAGGTGTACGCCAACGACATCGCCGACGGCGATGCCAGGGATGTGGAGCGCCTGCACCAGATGCGGATCGGCCTGCGCCGCCTGCGCTCGGCCTTCACGCTGTTCCGTGATGTGATCGCCTTGCCGGATGAACTGGCGGGCGAATTCGAATGGTTGTCCGGACACATCGGCGCCGCGCGCGATTGGGACGTGCTGGCAGGCGCCACCCTGGCGGCGGTGCCTGCCGGACACGCCGATGCGATCGGGCTGGACGCGGTGCGCAGCGCGGCATCCGAACAGGCGCGGGCGATGCACCGGGCCGCCGTGCAGGCAGTGGCCTCGCCCCGCTACACCGCGCTGGCGCTGCGCTTGAGTCGCTGGATGCTGGGCGCGCAGTGGGGCGGGACAATGGATGCGGAACAACTGGCGGCACTGAAGCGCCCGCTGTCGCGCTTCGCGCGCGACATGCTGCGCCATGACGAGAAGCGCATGAAAAAGCGCGGCGGCAAGATGGAAGACGATCCCCGCACGCGCCACCGCGCCCGAATCGCGGCCAAGAAGCTGCGCTACGACACCGAATTCTTCCAGGCCCTCTATAAAGAAAAGCAGAGCAAGCCCTTTCTCAAGGCGTTGTCGCAGTTGCAGGAGCAACTCGGCCTGGCCAACGACCTGGCCGTTGCCGATGGCCTGCTGGCCGGGCTGCAGGACGAACACCCGGCGCTGGCCGCCGATATCGCCTATGTGCGCGGCTACCTGGCTGCCGGATCGGCATCGGACCGGGAGAAAATACGGCGGCTGTGGAAAAAATGGAAGGCGCAGGAGCTGCCGCGATAAATCCCCCCACGGGGCGCCCGATGCGGCGCCCCGTTTCTTTTTGAACCAGTCCCCGGCGTATCCGCGAAGCAACGCACAACGGCGGCGCGCACCGGTTTGCAGCGGTGCATGAACCATGGCCGTGCGCGCCTGCCGCGCCGATTTTGTGCGACCGCACATGCAAAACTGCCGGAATCCCTTGTCACACGCGGCTTTCGCCGCCAATAATCGTCACGCGGTTTTGTATGCCAGTCTTGTATATCAGTCTGGCACGCAACTTGCTGATGAGTGGACATGGGCACAATTCCTTCCGTCATATCGTCTTCACAGATCGCCACCCGGATCACCGAGGCAATCCTGGCCAAGCAATTGGCGCCGGGCACGCGCCTGGGCGAGCAGCAATTGGCCGACCTGTTCGGCGTGTCGCGCACCCTGGTGCGCGAGGCGCTGACGCGCCTGATGGCGCGCGGCATCGTCACGGTGAGCGCGCGGCGCGGCTGGTTCGTGATCGAACCGACGCCGGAACAGGCGCGCGAGGCCTTCGAGGCGCGCCGCGTGATCGAGCTTGGCCTGCTGCGCCAGGCCGGCCTGCGGCCGATCCCGTCGGCCGCAGTGGCGCAGCTGCGCGAGCATATCGCGCGCGAAGAAGCCGCCATCGCCGGCGCCGACGTGGGCGCGCGCAGCTATCTGCTGGGCGATTTCCACGTCTGCCTGTGCGAATGCCTGGGCAATTCGCTGCTGTCGGAAACGCTGCGCGACCTGACCGCGCGCACCACCCTGACGGCGATGCTGCACCAGTCGTCGGAACAGGCAGAAGAATCCTGCTCGGAACATGTGCTGATCGTCCAGGCGCTGGAGCGCGGCGACCTGGAACAGGCGGAACAACTGATGCAGGCCCACCTGCTGCATGTCGAATCGGGCCTGAACCAGGTGCGCAGCAGCGATCCGCTGGCGCCGCTGCGGCAGGCGCTGGCGCCTGTGTCGCACGAGGTTGCCGCCCCCCATCTCCATCGCCATTCCCCAACAAGAAGCTCGCAGAGCCACTCATCAACGTCCTCACGCAAAAGGAAACCGCTATGAAACTGACCCGCCTCCTGATCGGCCTGATGGCCGGCGCCATGATGTTCTCCGCCACCGCCGCGCGTGCCGACGCGCTGGACGATATCCAGAAGAACGGCACGCTGCGGGTAGCGGTGCCGGCCGACTTCCCGCCGTTCGGCTCGGTCGACGCCAACCTCAAGCCGCAGGGCTTCGATATCGACGTGGCCAACCTGATCGCCAAAAAGATGGGCGTGAAGGTCGAACTGATTCCGGTATCCAGCGCCAACCGCATTTCCTACCTGACCACCCACAAGGTCGAACTGGTGATCTCCAGCATGGGCAAGAACCCCGAGCGCGAAAAGGTGATCGACTTCTCGACCGCCTACGCACCCTTCTTCAACGGCGTGTTCGGCCCGGCCGACCTGCCGGTGAAAAGCGCGGCCGACCTGGCCGGCAAGACCATCGCGGTCACCCGCGGTTCGGTGGAGGATCTTGAACTGACCAAGATCGTCCCGGCCAGCGCCACCGTTAAGCGCTACGAAGACAACAACGGCACCATCAGCTCCTTCCTCTCGGGCCAGGTGCAACTGGTGGCCACCGGCAACGTGGTGGCCGCGGCCATCATCGCCAAGAACCCGCCCAAGAAACCGGAAACCAAGTTCCTGATCAAGGACTCGCCGTGCTTCATCGGCCTGAACAAGGGCGAGAAGAAATTGCAGGACAAGGTCGACGCGATCCTGGCCGATGCCAAGAAGGACGGCAGCCTCAATGCCATCTCGCAGAAATGGCTGGGCCTGCCGCTGCCGGCCGGACTGTAATCACCAATAACGCATCGCCGGCGCGATTCCGCCTGGCGCCGGCGATGCGAGAACAAGGCAGCACAGACAGGCAGGCGGACAACCGGAATGTGAGCGAAGCGACGACGACATGGCTTACCAATTCGATTTCCTCTCCACCTTCGACTACAGCGACGTCCTCGTCAAAGGCGTGCTGACCACGGTCGAACTGATCGCCATCGGCGGCGTGCTGGGCGTGGCCGTCGGCATCTTCGGCGCCTGGGCGCGCACGCAGGGGCCGGGCTGGCTCAAGCCCATCGTCAGCGGCTATGTCGAGATCATCCGCAACACGCCGTTCCTGGTGCAGCTGTTCTTCATCTTCTTCGGCCTGCCTTCGCTGGACGTGCACATCAGCGAGATCCAGGCCGCCATCCTGGCGATGGTGATCAACCTCGGCGCCTACGGCACCGAGATCATCCGCGCCGGCGTGCAGGCCATCCCGCGCGGCCAGATCGAGGCGGCGGCCTCGCTGTCGATGTCGCGCATGCAGATCTTCCGCCACATCATCCTGCGCCCGGCGCTGCAGAAGATCTGGCCGGCGCTGTCCTCGCAGGTGGTGATCGTGATGCTGGGTTCGGCGGTGTGCTCGCAGATCGCGGTGGAAGAATTGTCGTTCGCCGCCAACTTCATCCAGGGCCGCAACTTCCGCGCCTTCGAAGCCTACATCGTGGCCACCCTGATCTACCTGGTGCTGGCGATCCTGCTGCGCCAGGTGCTGCGCCTGATCGGCCAGAACTTCATCATCGCCCGGAGGAACGCATGATCGCCTTCACCACCTGGGACATCGTCCGCAACCTGATGCTGGCCTGGCGCTGGACCATCGTCCTGACGCTGGTCACCTTCGTGCTCGGCGGCGCGCTGGGCCTGATCATCCTGTTCATGCGCACCTCGCGCCGGAACTGGCTGCGCCAGGTCGCCCGCCTCTACATCGAACTGTTCCAGGGCACGCCGCTGCTGATGCAACTGTTCCTGGTGTTCTTCGGCATCGCCCTGTTCGGCGTCGAAGTGCCGGCCTGGCTGGCGGCGGGCCTGGCGCTGACCTGCTGGAGCGCGTCCTACCTGGCCGAGATCTGGCGCGGCTGCGTGGAGGCGATCCCCAAGGGCCAGTGGGAAGCGTCCTCCGTGCTGGCCATGGGCTACTTCCAGCAGATGCGCTACATCGTGCTGCCGCAAGCCTTCCGTATCGCCATCGCCCCCACCGTGGGCTTCGGCGTACAGATCATCAAGTCCACCGCGGTGACGTCCATCATCGGCTTCGTCGAGCTGTCCAAGGCCGGCACCGTGATCACCAACGCCACCTTCCGCCCCTTCACGGTGTTCGCCATCGTGGGCGTCTTCTACTTCGTGCTTTGCTGGCCGCTGTCCAAGTACAGCCAGTCTTTGGAAAGGAAATACCATGCCGCTCATCGCCATTGACAACGTCAAGAAACGCTTCGGCGACAACGAGGTCTTGAAGGGCATCAGCCTGGACGTCGAACCCGGCGAAGTCATCGCCATCATCGGCAAGAGCGGCTCGGGCAAGTCCACTCTCCTGCGCTGCATCAACGGCCTGGAAAGCATCGACGAGGGCAACATCAGCGTGGCCGGCGCCAAGCTGGGCGCGACCGAACTGGAACTGCGCAACCTGCGCCTGAAGGTCGGCATGATCTTCCAGCAATTCAACCTGTTCCCGCACCTCTCGGTGGGGCGCAACGTGATGATCGCGCCGATGATCGTCAAGGGCGTATCGGAAGCCGAGGCCATGGTGACGGCCAAGGCCAATCTCGAGAAGGTCGGCCTCGACCACAAGTTCGGCGAATTCCCCGACATGCTGTCCGGCGGCCAGCAACAGCGCGTGGCAATCGCCCGCGCACTGTCGATGGAACCGCAGGCGCTCTTGTGCGACGAGATCACCTCGGCGCTGGACCCGGAACTGGTCAACGAAGTGCTGGCCGTGGTGCGCGGCCTGGCCAAGGAGGGCATGACGCTGTTGATGGTGACGCACGAGATGCGCTTCGCGCGCGAGGTGTGCGACCGCGTGGTCTTCATGCACCAGGGCAAGGTGCATGAGATCGGCCCGCCGGAAGAGCTGTTCACCCGTCCGCAGACGGCCGAGCTGCAGCAATTCATCGGCATGACCCAGGGCGCCTGATTTCGTCCTGGATGATGGCCGCGACATGAAAAAAGCCGCAAGCGCCATGCGCTTGCGGCTTTTTCTTCATCCTCGTGCACCGATGGTCAGCGGTCCAGTTCGCACACCTTGCGGTCGTTCTCGTAAAACACCACCGGCCCGGTGGTATAGCGCTCCCTGGGGATGGCCAGCATCAGGTAATCCTTGATGCGGTAGGAGGCGCCGGAGGACGGGGCGCGGTAAAGGTAATTGATCCGCAGTCCGCCGTCGCGCTGGCGGACCGACAGCGGCGTGAACACATGGGGCCGCTCGGCGGCGTCAGGCGCCTGCATGGTGCGCGCCACCAGCAGGTATTGCTTGCGTTCGAAGTGATCGGCCGAGGGGCCGAACGGCCGCTTGTCGCCCATCACCGGCGCCGGTTCCATCCAGTAGTCCCATTCGGTCCTGCTGCGGATCAGCGTGCAGAAAACCGGTTGCCGGCTGTCATCCCAATTCTTGAGAAACCCCTGGTAGGAACCGCTCATGATGGTCTTGAACGGCACCACCGCCGGGTCTTCCTTCTCGGTCCACGGCATCCAGGAGCACCCGGCCATGCCGGCCAGCGCCGTCGTACACATCAGCAACTGCAACGAATCCCACATCGTCTTGCGCATGCATTTCCCCTAAGAATTTTTGCATTTAAACATGCTTTATCAGAGCCAGAGCGTTTTCATCGAATATTTACACCCGAACCTTGCTGCTCAGATCGCAAGGCCGCGACAAGGTTCATCACGGCTACCAGGTAGGCCCGATATGGGATTTGCGTGATAATGCGGGGTTCGGGAGCGGGTATGCTTAGGGCGTTTTGCCGTTCCCATCGTTCTCGCCATTTTTGAAGGGTAGTCAGCCATGAACTCCGCAGCCATTTCTCCATCCGCATCGGGCCAGGCGCTCGACAGCTTCATCGCCGGCATGCCGAAAACCGAACTGCACCTGCACATCGAAGGCACGCTGGAACCCGAACTGATGTTCGCGCTGGCCCAGCGCAACCAGGTCGCGCTGCCGTACGCCTCGGTCGAAGACCTGCGCGCGGCCTACAACTTCAGCGACCTGCAATCCTTCCTCGACCTCTATTACGCCGGCGCCAACGTGCTGCGCACCGAGCAGGATTTCTACGATATGACCGCCGCCTACATCGCGCGCGCCCAGGCCGACAATGTGCGCCATGCCGAGATCTTCTTCGATCCGCAGACCCATACCGAGCGCGGCATCCCCATTGCCACCGTGTTCGCCGGCATCGCCGGCGCCTTGCGCGACGCGCGCCGCCGCGACGGCTTCGGCAGCGGCATGATCATGTCCTTCCTGCGCCACCTGTCGGAAGAAGACGCCTTCGCCACACTGGAAGCGGCGCTGCCGCTGCGCGAGCAGTATCAGGACCTGTGGACCGGCATCGGCCTGGACTCGTCCGAACGCGGCAACCCGCCGGAGAAGTTCGCGCGCGTCTACGCCCGTTGCCGCGAGTTGGGTTTCCGCTTGGTGGCCCACGCCGGCGAAGAAGGCCCGGCGGCTTATGTGATCAGTGCGCTTGACGTGCTCAAGGTGGAACGCATCGACCACGGCGTGCGCAGCGAGGAAGACCCGGCGCTGATGCAGCGCCTGGCGCAGGAACGCATTCCACTGACGGTATGCCCGCTGTCCAACCTCAAGCTGTGCGTGGTCAAGGACATGGCCGACCACAACATCGCGCGCCTGCTCGATGCCGGCCTGGCCGTCACCGTCAATTCGGACGATCCGGCCTATTTCGGCGGCTACATGACGGCCAACTACCATGCCATCGCCCGCGCGCTCGACCTCTCCCGCGAGCAGGTACTGCAACTGGCGCGCAACGGCATCGAAGCCTGCTTCCTGCCTGAGGAAGACCAGGCGGCGCTGCTGCTGGAACTGGAGCAATACTCCAGCGCCCACTAAGCAGTCTCTCCGTCTCCGCCCGGCCGTCGCGCCGGGCGCACTCCCCCTCCCCTCCAGCATCTTCCTCCCCAGCAAATCAAGCACGCTTCTTGCATCTCCACCCGGACATTGCCGGGATCTGCCATCGGATTGGCGACAATTCCTTGCGCCGCAACATGAACAATCGGCCGCAGACAGGCCAAGGAGACGCATACGCTGCTCTTTTTGGTGCAAAATAGCCCCAATTTGTTGCAGATATCTTCCATGATTGTCGACGATCCATCGGCGGCAAAATGAAGCGCACCCGGCATCCGCAGGATTTTCATCGAAAGCATGGGCATCATGAACAAAGCCGGTAAATCCGGCCGCGCCGCGGCCGCTCCCCAACCCCGCCAAACCGTTTCCGCGCGCGAGCGGGAAGCGCCGATAGCTGTCGAAGAACGCATGTACCAGGACATCTACGACGCCATCATGGAACACCGCCTGCCGCCGCGCACCAAGCTTACCGAACAGACGCTGTGCCAGATCTACGACACGGCGCGCCATACCGTGCGCAAGGTACTGTCGCGCCTGTCGACGGAGGGCATGGTGGACCTGGAAGCCAACCGCGGCGCCTTCATCGCCAGCCCTTCGCATGCCGAGGTGCGCGACATGTTCGAGCTGCGCAACATCCTCGAACACGCCGTCCTGGAAAAAGTCGGCCGCACCGCCGGGACCCGCCAGATATCCGCGCTGCGGCGCATGGTGGAACAAGAGCGCGCATCCTACCTCTCCGGCGACCGGCCGCGCTGGATCCGGCTCTCGGCGCAATTCCACCTGGCGCTGGCCGAACTGGCCGGCAACGCGCTGCTGGTGGACACGCTACGCAAGCTGGTGTCGCGCACCACGCTGATGATCGCCAAGACCGAAGCGCCAGGCCACAACGCCTGCTCCTTCGACGAACACGAGACCGTGCTGGCGGCGCTGGAAAACGGCGACATCGATGCCGCCCAGGAACATATGGCACATCACTTGCATTTATGCGAAGACCGGGTGCGGCCCGATGCGGACGACCAATTCGACCTACGTGCCGTCCTGGGCAAAGGGCTGTAGACTGCCCGCAGATCCCTTCGCGCAACTTTCACGGCAACCCGACCCAACGACATGTCCTTGCAAGCAAACTACCCCCGCGACCTCGCCGGCTACGGCCGCAACCCTCCGCACGCGCAATGGCCCGGCCAGGCGCGCGTGGCGCTGCAATTCGTCCTCAACTATGAAGAAGGCGGCGAGAACTGCGTGCTGCACGGCGACCCGGCCTCCGAACAATTCCTCTCCGAAATCGTCGGCGCCGCCGCCTACCCGGCGCGCCACATGTCGATGGAATCGATCTACGAATACGGCTCGCGCGCGGGCGTATGGCGCATCCTGCGCGAATTCGAAAAACGCGGCCTGCCGCTGACGGTATTCGGCGTAGCCATGGCCTTGCAGCGCAGCCCCGACGTGACGCAAGCCTTCCTCGACCTCGACCACGAAATCGCCTGCCACGGACTGCGCTGGATCCACTACCAAAGCATGGACATCGACACCGAGCGCGAGCACATGCGCCAAGCGGTGCAGATATTCCGCGAACTGACCGGCAGCGCCCCGCTGGGCTGGTACACCGGCCGCGACTCGCCCAACACGCGCCAACTGGTAGTGGAACACGGCGGCTTCGCCTACGACTCCGACTACTACGGCGACGACCTGCCGTTCTGGACCGAAGTGGAAACGGCCGGCGGCCAACGCTCGCCGCACCTGGTGGTGCCGTACACGCTCGACGCCAACGACATGCGCTTCGCCACGCCGCAAGGGTTCAATACCGCCGAACACTTCTACCAGTACCTGAAGGACAGCTTCGACGTGCTGTACGAAGAAGGCGAGGAGTCGCCCAAGATGCTGTCGATCGGCATGCACTGCCGCCTGCTGGGACGCCCGGGGCGCTTCCGCGCCTTGCAGCGCTTCCTCGATTACGTGCAATCGCATGACCGGGTGTGGATTTGCCGGCGCATCGATATTGCGGAGCATTGGAAGAAGGTGCATCCGTATCAGGCGGGTTGATACGTGCAGAAATGGAAACGCCGGCGGATGCCGGCGTTTTTTGTTTTCCCTGATATGTGACGAACGTCAGTTAGTCGCGGCTCCCGCCTCAAACCACTTCCCGATCACAGCCCGCTCTTCATCAGTGATATGCGTCATGTTCCCCAAAGGCATGCTCTTGGCCACATACGCCTGCTGATAAATCTGCTGCGCATGCTGTGCGATATGCTCCCGGCTATCCAGCAGGACGCCCTTGCCCGGCACCGGCATCAGCGTAGGCTTCTCCGCATGGCACTGGATGCAGCGCGCCTCGATCACCTGCTGCACCTGGGCGAACCCCGCGGCCGCCGGTGCGACCTTGGCATCGCCAGCAGCGGCAGCAACGGCCGGCTGCCCCGCCTCCTGACGATGCAAAGCCGCCGGCATCGGCTTGCCACGCATCATCGGACTCAAACCGATCGCCACCGCCAGCAACAACCCCACCGCCACACCCGGATACCACCAATTATTCACACCTTTGTGCCGCAACACGAAGAACTGCCGGATCAACGCCCCCGCCGCCATGATCATCAGCAGCACCACCCAGTTATGCGGCGCGCCATACGTCATGCTGTAGTGATTGGACAGCATGGCAAACAGCACCGGCAAGGTAAAGTAGGTGTTGTGAACGCTGCGTTGCTTGCCGCGCTTGCCGTGGATAGGATCCGGCGCCTGGCCGGCCCGCATCGCCGCCACCGTCTTGCGCTGGCCGGGAATGATCCACACCAGGACGTTGGCGCTCATGATGGTCGCCAGCGATGCGCCGCTGATGAGGAAGGCCGCACGGCCCGAGAACAGGTGGCAAGCCGCCCACACCGATACGATCACCTGCAGCCCGACCAGGAGATTGACCAGCCGGTCGCCATTGGGACGATCGCCGATGGCGCTGCAGATGGCGTCATAAATCAGCCAATTAAAAACAAGGAAAGCGATCGCCGTGCCGCCGGCCATCGACGCCGACATGTCGAACACATTCTTGTCGACCAGGAACACATTGGCATTGAACAGGTACAGCAGCGCGAACAGCGCAAACCCGGACAGCCAGGTGCTGTACGACTCCCAATAGAACCAGTGCAAGTGCTCGGGAACCGTCTTCGGCGCCAGCAGGTATTTCTGCGGATTGTAGAAACCGCCGCCGTGCACCGCCCACAGCTCGCCGCCCACGCCCTTCTCCAGCAACTCCGGATCGGCCGGCTTGACCAGGCTGTTGTCGAGCCAGACGAAATAGAAGGAGGAACCGATCCACGCGATCGCCGTGATGACGTGTACCCAACGCAGCAGCAGGTTCAGCCAATCGAGAATGTACGCTTCCATGACGTTCCGCTTTCAAGATGATTTATATGATTCAGCCATTGGTGCCCTTTTCCGCCCCGTATCGATAACGCCGGAAAGGCCCGATCATCGCACAAGCGCCGCACCAAGAAAAATGCCGGGTCCGAAAACCCGGCATCCATGCTACCCCTGCCGCGCTCAGAAGTGGTATTCGGCGCGAATCATCGGCGTCTTGGCCAGCGAGCCCGGCACATTCGACGGGTTGCCGAACTTGTTGCGCCAGTACTGGTATTCCAGGCCGACACGGAAGGTGTTCTTGCCCATGCCGATGGTGTTGCCGACGTCATACATGATCTGGCCGTCGAAGTTCAGTTCGGGTGCAGTGCCGCCACCGAACTCGTTCTTGCCCTTGGCGGCGATGTAGTTCATGTAGCCTTCGAATGCCAGGCCGGTGGAACCGAAAGGAATACCCCAGGCCAGGTTCAGCATCGGGTGGGTGTCGTAGCTGTAACGGCTGGTGATGCCCTTGGGCTGGTTGCTTTCGAACAGCGCCAGCAGGCTGACGTTGAGGAAGCCCGGCACGTCCATCATCAGGGTCGGGCCGACCACCAGCATGCGCTTCTTGGAGGCGTAGCTGTTGTCGTTCTTAGTGTTCCAGTCGAAGCCCAAGGTGAAGCCGACGCCGCGCGCAGGGCCGAAGGACAAGTCCTTACCCGAGATCTTGCCGATGTCCAGCGTATGGCGATAGACGATGTAGGCCTCTTGCGCATTGTCATCCTTGTTGTCGGACATCAGCAGGTCGACGTTGAGGAAGTTGGTGCCGTACTTGTAGCCGCTGGCGTGGGTGAAGTTGACGATATTCTTGGTGATGTCTTGCGAGTTGAACGGCTCGGCAAAGCGTGTGCCGTAACGGTAGCCGATTGAGTTATCGGCCCAGTCGGCGGCATGCGCCGACATGCTGCCCGCCGCCGACGCCACCAACGCAGCCGCCGCCCAATACTTCCCCATTGCACCCTTCTTCATACGTTTCTCCCTTGTAGCACTTCACGAAAAATTGGTTTCCAGCCGGATCACCGCATCTGACGGACATATCGCCGCAGCAAACGCAGACGCCCGAACCGACCGGAGCGTTAACGCAAGCGCCGTGCCAGCCACATCCGAGACTGGAAAATCCCGCCAGGTGGGATGGCAATGCACCCGCCATCCGGATAATGGACAGCACATCACCGGGGAAAGAAGATGCCTGGATCGGGAGGATCTCCCTCTGGATCGTCAACAATTTACGAGATGGCGATACCGCCGATGAACGGTGCGCGATGGCTTGCCTGGCAAGGCCTCCGGAACAAACGACGTATTTTTTTTAGTGCATTTTTATCTACACGGGTGCAGAAAAGCACCAAATTGTCGCAAATGGATATTTATATTGTCGACAAAAAATGGAACCGCCCGCGCGGCCCCATGGTTCGCGCAATGCCGGCTCCTTGGCACAGTAAATGCTTTTCATGGCCTGTCGTTTGCCATGGCCGATCCAGGCAAACGCGCACCCGCGCCGCATGGCAGTGCCGGGTGCGCAGCGCAACCAACCGCCACGAAAGGAAGCCCCGTGCCCGCCCGCAAGTTCTTCAAGTTCAGCACCGCCCTGTTGCTCGCCGCCGCATGTTCGGCCGCATCCGCGCAGGAGACCAAGATCAAGTTCCAGCTGGACTGGCGCTTCGAAGGCCCGTCCGCGCTGTTCCTGGTGGCCAAGTCCAAGGGTTACTTCGCGCAGGAAAAACTCGACGTCACCATCGATGCCGGCAACGGCTCGGGCAACGCCGTCAACCGCGTCGCCTCCGGCACCTATGACATGGGCTTCGCCGACATGGCCGCCCTGATGGAATTCAGTGCCAACAACATCGACGCGCCATCCAAGCCGGTCGCCGTGATGATGGTCTACAACGACACGCCGGCGGCAGTCTTCTCGCTGAAGAAATCCGGCATCAGGAAACCTTCCGACCTGGCCGGCAAGAAACTGGGTGCGCCGGTGTTCGACGCCGGCCGCCGCGGCTACCCGATCTTCGCCAAGGCCAACGGCCTGGATGCGTCCAAGACGCAGTGGACCAGCATGGATCCGCCGCTGCGCGAAACCATGCTGGCGCGCGGCGATGTCGATGCCATCACCGGCTTCTACTTCACCTCGCTGCTGAACCTGAACGCGCGCGGCATCAAGGATGAAGACGTCAACGTGATGATGTTCCCCGACTACGGCGTGAAGCTGTACGGCAACGCCATCATCGCCTCCGACGCCATGGTCAGGCAAAAACCGGAAGCCATCAAAGCCTTCCTGCGCGCCTTCGCCAAGGCGACCAAGGACGTGATCGCCAATCCCGAAGCCGCCATCAAGGCGGTAAAGGAGCGCGACGGCCTGATCGACGAGAAGCTGGAGCTGCGCCGCCTGAAGCTGGCCATCGCCAGCGCCATCGCCACGCCGCACGCCAAGGCGGAAGGCTACGGCCAGGTGTTCAGCCCACGCCTGACACTGATGGCGTCGCAAGTCTCGGACGCCTACGGCACCAAGACCCGCGTCAATGCCGACAAGATCTGGAACGGTTCCTTCCTGCCTTCCAAGGCGGAACTGGATGTTCTTCCGAAGTAACCAGAAAGCAGAAAGCGCCGCGGCAGCAGGCGACTGCCGCCACCAGCATCAAGAGCAACCGCAGAAAAGAAGCACATCATGAGCGAGACCTTCGTCGATTTCCGCCACGTCTACCTGGCCTATGACGGCGCCACCGAGTTCGCCGTCGAAGACATCGACCTGCAGACCAGGGCGGGCGAATTCATCGCCATCGTCGGCCCGTCCGGCTGCGGCAAGTCCACCTTCATGAAACTGGCCACCGGCCTGAAGCAGCCCAACCGCGGCAGCGTCGTCATCGACGGCCAGCCGGTCACCGGCCCGCTGAAGTTCGTCGGCATGGCGTTCCAAGCGCCGACGCTGCTGCCCTGGCGCACCACGCTGGAAAACGTGCTGCTGCCGCTGGAGATCGTCGAGCCCTATCGCCATGACTTCAAGCAGAAAAAAGCCGAATATGCCGAGCGCGCCCTCAAGCTGTTGAAGACGGTGGGCCTGGACGGCTATGCCGACAAGTTTCCCTGGCAGCTCTCGGGCGGCATGCAGCAGCGCGCCTCGATCTGCCGCGCGCTGATCCATGAACCCAAGATGCTGCTGCTGGACGAACCCTTCGGCGCGCTCGACGCCTTCACCCGCGAAGAACTGTGGTGCGTGCTGCGCGACTTGTGGGCCGAGCGCAGGTTCAACGTCATCCTGGTCACGCACGATCTGCGCGAAGCGGCCTTCCTGGCCGACACCATCTATGTGATGAGCAAGCGCCCGGGTCGCATCGTGGTGCGCCGCGAGAACCCGCTGCCGCGCCCGTGCGACCTGGAAACCACCTATACCGACGCCTTCAACGGCCTGGTGCACGAGCTGCGCGAGCATATCGGCCACGTGCGCAACACCTGAACCGGGAACCACACGACATGACCAAACCGTTCAAAGGAAAACTCAACCGGGCCGCCACCACGCTGGCGCCCTGGTTCCTGCTGCTGGCCATCCTCGGCATCTGGCAATTCGTCTGCAGCGTGTGGCAGGTCTCCGACTTCATTTTCCCCAGCCCGCTGTCCATCATCGAAGCGATGGTGGAGTTCGCCGGCCCGATCGCCCAGCACGCACTGGCGACCTTCTGGGTCACCATGGTGGGCTTTGCCATCGCCGTGGCGGTGGGCGTGGCGCTGGGTTTCGCCATCGGTTCCTCGCCGCTGCTGTATGCCGCCGCCTACCCGCTGATGACCGCCTTCAACGCCTTGCCCAAGGCCGCCTTCGTGCCGGTGCTGGTGGTCTGGTTCGGCATCGGCGCCGGCCCGGCGATCCTGACCGCCTTCCTGATCTCGTTCTTCCCGATCATGGTCAACATCGCCACCGGCCTGGCCACGCTGGAGCCGGAACTGGAGGACGTGCTGCGGGTGCTGGGCGCCAGGCGCATGGACATCCTGCTCAAGGTCGGCCTGCCGCGCTCCATGCCGTATTTCTTCGCCTCGCTGAAGGTCGCCATCACGCTGGCTTTCGTCGGTTCCACCGTGTCCGAGATGAACGCCTCCAACCAGGGCATCGGCTACCTGCTGGTGTCGGCCGGCTCCTCGATGAAGATGCCGCTGGCCTTCGCCGGGCTGGTGGTGATCGGCGCCATGGCGATGGCCATGTACGAGTTGTTCGCCGTCATCGAAAAACGCACCACCGGCTGGGCGCATCGCGGCAAATAAGCCACAAGACGCCGCGCAGCGCGAAAGCAGTTCCCTGCCGGCGTCAATTTGTCTATGCTGTCGCACGCATTGGCAATTCGTTAAAGTGCCGTATCTCAAGGGGAGCGCGCCGCCGTACGGGCGGGCGCCAGTCATCAAACAAGAACCACAGGGAAAACACGTGAGCGCAGTTCCACTCCGCCTGGAAATCAGCCGTGTGCGCAAGGCCTATCCGGGCGTGCTGGCCAACGACGACGTCAGCCTGTCCGTCGCGCCCGGCGAAATCCACGCCGTGCTCGGCGAGAACGGCGCCGGCAAGTCGACCTTGATGAAAATCATCTTCGGCGCGGTCAAGCCCGATGCCGGCGACATCCGCTGGAACGGCGAGGCGGTGCAGATCGCCAATCCGCAGGCGGCGCGCAAACTGGGCATCGCCATGGTGTTCCAGCATTTCTCGCTGTTCGATACGCTGACCGTGGCCGAAAACATCGCGCTCGGCCTCGACGCCGGGACCGATCTGAAGGAGCTGGCGCAGCGCATCGCCCAGACCGGCGAGAAATACGGCCTGGAACTGGAACCGCACCGCCACGTCCACACGCTCTCGGTGGGCGAGCGCCAGCGCGTGGAAATCGTGCGCGCCCTGCTGACCCATCCGCAGCTGCTGATCCTGGACGAGCCGACCTCGGTGCTCACGCCGCAGGCGGTCGAGAAACTCTTCGTCACCCTGCGCCGCCTGGCCGACGAAGGCTGCAGCATCCTCTACATCAGCCACAAGCTCGACGAGATCCGCGCGCTGTGCCACAGCGCCACCGTCATGCGCGGCGGCCGCGTGACCGGCAATTGCGATCCGCGCAATGAGAGCAGCGCCAGCCTGTCGCGCATGATGATCGGCGACGAACTGGTGCGCCTGCAGCGCGAGCGCAATCCCGAATCCCAGCGCAGCGAGCGCAAGCTGCACATCAACCGCCTGTCGCTGCCCAAGGCGCACCTGTTCGCCACCGAATTGCGCGACATCGAATGCGAAGTGCGCGCCGGCGAGATCGTCGGCATCGCCGGCGTCTCCGGCAACGGCCAACAGGAATTGCTGGCCGCGCTGTCCGGCGAGGACCAGCGTGCCGCGCCCAACATGGTCCTGCTGGGCGGCAAGCAGGCCGGGCATCTCTCGCCCAACCCGCGCCGCGCGCTGGGGCTGGGCCTGGTGCCGGAAGAACGCCTCGGGCGCGGCGCCGTGCCGACGCTTTCGCTGACGGCCAACATGCTGCTGTCGCACCAGAAGACGCCGTACGTGAAGCGCGGCATGATCGATTTCGGCTTCACCCGCCGCGCCGCCGCTTCCATCATCGAGCGCTTCAAGGTCAAGGCGGCCGGGCCGGATGCGCCGGCCAAGAGCCTGTCGGGGGGCAACCTGCAGAAATTCATCGTCGGCCGCGAAATGGAGCGCAAGCCGTCGGTGTTCGTGGTGGCCCAGCCGACCTGGGGCGTGGACGTGGGCGCGGCCGCCCAGATCCACGGCGAGATATTGAAACTGAAACAGGAAGGTTGTGCGGTGCTGGTGATCTCGGAAGAACTGGATGAGCTGTTCGCGCTGTGCGACCGCCTGCATGTGATCGCCAAGGGCCGGCTGTCGCCCTCGATCCCGATCGAGCAGGCCACCCGCGAACAGGTCGGCGTATGGATGAGCGGGCTGTGGGATGCCGCCGCGGAGGCGCGCCATGGCTAAATGGATGTCGCTGCCGTTCCGCCTTGAACTGCGCGGCGCGCCTTCGCGCGCCATGACCTACTGGTCGCCGGTGATCGCCATCGCGCTCACGCTGCTGCTGGGCGCCCTGCTGTTCCTGGCGCTGGGCAAGGATCCGTTGGCCGGACTGAAGGTGTTCCTGGTCGATCCCTTCTCCGGCAAGCGCGCCATCAGCGAGCTGTTGCTCAAGGCGACGCCGCTGATCCTGTGCGCGCTGGGGCTGGCGGTGTGCTTCCGCGCCAGCATCTGGAACATCGGCGCCGAGGGCCAGTTCACCGTCGGCGCGCTGTGTTCGGGCGCCATGCTGGTGTGGCTGGATGTGCCGGGCCACGGCATCTCCGGCGGCGCCGGCCTGCTGCTGATGATCACCGCCGGCGTTCTCGGCGGCGCGTTCTGGGCGGCCATCACCGCCTTCCTGCGCGACAAGTTCAACGCCAACGAGATCCTGGTCTCGCTGATGCTGACCTATGTGGCGCAACTGCTGCTGATGTGGGCCGTGAACGGTCCGCTGAAGGACCCCAACGGCATGAACTTCCCGCAGTCCAAGGTGTTCTCCGACACCTTCATGCTGCCCATGCTGGTGGCCGGCACGCGCTTGCACGTGGGCTTCGTGGTGGCCATCGCGGCGGCGCTGCTGATGGCGGTCTTCATGATGCGCAGCCTGCGCGGCTTTTCGCTGATGGTGGGCGGTGTGGCGCCGCATGCCGCGCGCTACGCCGGTTTCTCGGCGCGCTCGGCGCTGTGGGTGTCGCTGCTGATTTCGGGCGCCTTCGCCGGCCTGGCGGGGGCGTTCGAGATCGCCGGACCGATCGGGCAATTGCTGCCGTCGGTGTCGCCGGGCTACGGCTTCGCCGCCATCATCGTGGCCTTCATCGGCCGCCTGCATCCGGCCGGCGCCATCCTCGGCGGCCTGATCATGTCGCTGCTGTACCTGGGCGGCGAACTGGCGCAGTCGCGCCTGGGCCTGCCGTCGGCCATCACCGGCGTGTTCCAGGGCATGCTGCTGTTCCTGCTGCTGGCGTGCGACACGCTGATCGACTACCGGCTGGCCTGGAAGAAAAAGGTTTGAACATGGAACAACTCGCACCTCTCATCGCGGCCTCGATCAATGCCGGCACACCGTTGCTGCTGGCGGCCATCGGCCTGCTGATCAACGAACGCTCCGGCGTGCTCAACCTGGGCGCCGAAGGCATGATGCTGGTGGCCGCCATCGCCGGTTTCGCGGTCGGCTACGCCACCAGGAGCCCGCTGCTGGGATTCATCGCCGGCGCCGTGTGTGGCATGCTGATGGCATCCCTGTTCGCCTGGCTGGCGCTGCAACTGGCGACCAACCAGGTCGCCACCGGCCTGGCGCTGTCGATCTTCGGCGCCGGCCTGTCGGCTTTCGTCGGCCAGCGTTTCGTCGGCCTGGCGCTGCCGGCGCAGCCCAATTCGGTGCTGCTCTTGGGCGACATTCCCTTCATCGGCCCGGCGCTGTTCCACCAGCACTGGATGAGCTACGTGGCCTTCGCGCTGTGCATCGCCAGCATCTGGTTCTTGTATCGCACGCGCGCCGGACTGGTGCTGCGCGCGGTAGGCGAGTCGCCCGAGTCGGCGCATGCGCTGGGCTATCCGGTGCGCGGCATCCGCTTTGGCGCGCTGCTGTTCGGCGGCGCCTGCTGCGGCCTGGCCGGGGCCTACATGTCGTTGGTGTATACGCCGATGTGGGTGGAAGGCCTGGTGGCCGGGCGCGGCTGGATCGCGCTGGCGCTGACCGCCTTTGCCACCTGGCGCCCGGCACGGGTATTGCTGGGTTCGCTGCTGTTCGGCGGCGTCACCATCGCCCAGTTCTACCTGCAGGGCATGGGCGTGACGGTGCCGTCGCAGATCCTGTCGATGGCGCCGTACCTGGCGACCATCGTGGTGCTGGCGCTGATCTCGCGCAATCCGGACTGGATCCGCCTGAACATGCCGGCCTCGCTGGGCAAGCCGTTCCGTCCCGGCTCCGCATGAATTTTTTGTAGTCAGCAATACGCATTTCAACCAACCTGAGGGAGAACACAATGATCATTTCGCGCAGAGCCTCGCTGGCGATGCTCGCCACCCTGGCCGCGGCAACCCTGATCGGTTGCGGCAAGAAGGAAGAAGCCGCCGCGCCGGCAACTGCTCCGGCTGCCGCCGCACCTGCCGCCGATCCGCTGAAGGTGGCCTTCGTCTACATCGGCCCGGTCGGCGACGCCGGCTGGACCTTCGCCCACGACAAGGGCCGCAAGGCGGTCGAAGAGAAGTTCGGCGACAAGGTCAAGACCACCTTCGTGGAAAACATTCCCGAATCCGCCGCCGATGCCGAGCGCGTGTTCCGCCAGCTGGCCACCGATGGCAACAAGCTGATCTTCGGCACCACCTTCGGCTATATGGAAGCGATGCTGAAAGTCGCCAAGGAATTCCCGGACGTGAAGTTCGAACACGCCACCGGCTTCAAGACCGCCGACAACCTTGCGCAATACGACGTGCGCACCTATGAAGGCGCCTACCTGGCCGGCGTAGTCGCGGGCAAGATCAGCAAATCCGGCAAGCTGGGCGTAGTGGCGTCGGTGCCGATCCCCGAGGTGATCCGCAACATCGACTCCTTCACGCTGGGCGCGCGCTCGGTGAACCCGAAGGCGACCACCGCCGTGGTCTGGGTCAACAAATGGTTCGACCCGGGCAAGGAGCGTGAAGCCGCCACCACCCTGATCGGCCAGGGCGTGGACGTGCTGATGCAGAACACCGACTCCGCCGCCGTGGTGCAGACCGCGCAGGAAAAGGGCGTGCACGCCTTCGGCTGGGACAGCGACATGACCAGCTTCGGCCCCAAGGCCCACCTGGCTGCCTCGATGATCAACTGGGGCGTGTATTACACCCAGCGCGTGCAGGCGCTGCTGGACGGCTCCTGGAAGAGCAGCACCAGCTGGATCGGCCTGAAGGAAAACGGCATCGACCTGGCGGCCTTCAATCCCGATCTGCCGGCCGATGCGAAGGCCTTGGTGGAAGAGCGCAAGAAAGGCATCGTCGACGGCAGCGCGCCGATCTGGAAGGGTCCGATCAAGGACAACACCGGCAAGGAAGTGCTGGGCAAGGACGCCGTGGCTGACGATGGCTTCCTGCATGGCATCAAGTTCTACGTCGAAGGCGTGGACGGCAAGGTACCGGGCTGATGATGGGACGGCGCGCGCAAGCGCGCCGCTCTGACCGGCACAACACGGCCGGAAGCGTCTTGCGACGTTTCCGGCCGTTTTTCATGGCACGGTGGATAATGCCGTTTTATTCCCTCACAGGAGAACGCCGTGTCCGCCCTGCCCGTCCTGATCCTGCACGTCACGCTGCCCGTTCCGGTGGCGCAGTCCTACGCCTTTCTCTCCGATCCCCGCAACATGTCGCAATGGGCCTCCGGCCTGGGCCAGGGCTTGCGCCAGGAAGGCGATGCCTGGATCGCGCAGGGCGAGTCGGGGCAGGTAACGATCTGCTTCGCCCAGGCCAATGCCTATGGCGTGCTCGACCATGAAGTGACGCTGCCCGACGGCGCGCGGGTGGCAGTGCCGATGCGCGTGGTCGCCAATGGCGAGGGCGCCAGCGAACTGACGTTTACGCTGTTTCGCCAGCCCGGCATGGACGATGCCAAATTCGCGGAAGATGCCAAATGGGTCATGCGCGACCTGCAAAAGCTGCAACAACTGCTGACGCCTCCCAATCCGGCCTGACCCGCCGAAAAGCCGCGATATGGCGCTATCGCAGCGCCATCCTGCCTGTATAATGCACAGCCAATATTCGCGGAAAGCGGCGTTTCGGCTGGCTTTCCGCCGCACCCGAGCAAACGATTTATGCAAAAAGCCCGCAAACCGATCGAAATCAAGATATCCACCGTTGTTGCCATCTCGGCAATCCTGCATGAAACCGATCCTGCCGCTTTGCACAAAGCGCTGAAGGACATGACCGGCGGCGTATCCGACTTCTTCGAGGACGAGTTTGCCGTGCTCGACATCGGCGCGCTGGAAGGCGCCGCCGCTGCCGCCATCGACTGGCAGGCGCTGGTCGGGCTGTTCAAGACGTTCCGCCTGAACACCGTGGCCGTGCGCAATGCGCCGGAAGACTTGCACGCAGGCATCGTGGCCCACGGCCTGGCGATCGACAGCTCGGCCGTAGCGGGCGCCGGCGCCGCCAATGCGCGCGCGCAGGAAGCCGCGCTGCAGGAAGCCCCCGCCGCCAAGCCGGCGCCGCAACCGGAGCCCGCCCCTGCGCCCGCTCCGGCCGCAGCACCGGCCCCGGCGGCGCGCACCATGATCGTCGACACCCCGGTGCGCGCCGGCCAGCGCATTTATGCGCGCGGCGCCGACCTGGTGGTGATGGCGGCGGTCAACAATGGCGCCGAGATCATCGCCGACGGCAGCATCCACGTCTACGCGCCGCTGCGCGGACGGGCGCTGGCCGGCGCCTCCGGCAACACCGAGGCGCGCATCTTCACCGCCTCGCTGGAGGCGGAACTGGTTTCCATCGCCGGGGTCTATCGAACCTTCGAGAACGGCCACCCGGCGGAGATCGCGGGCAAGCAGGTGCAGGTGCGCCTCAATGGCGAACGCATCGACGTGCTGGCGATGCAGGCGGCCTGAACCCAAATCGCAAACCGAATACGTAACCCAATCCAATCGCATCAGCGCACTGTTTTTCTAAGGAGTTTTTTGTGGCAAAAATCATCGTTGTGACTTCCGGTAAGGGCGGCGTCGGCAAAACGACGTCGAGCGCCAGTTTCGCATCGGGCCTGGCAATGCGCGGCCACAAGACGGCTGTGATCGACTTCGACGTCGGCTTGCGCAACCTCGACCTGATCATGGGCTGCGAACGCCGCGTGGTGTACGACCTGATCAATGTCATCAACAAGGAAGCCACGCTGAACCAGGCCCTGATCAAGGACAAGCACTGCGACAACCTGTTCATCCTGCCGGCCTCGCAGACCCGCGACAAGGACGCGCTGACCGAGGCAGGCGTGGAGCGCGTGCTGGACGACCTGTCCAAGATGGACTTCGAATACATCATCTGCGACTCGCCCGCCGGCATCGAGCACGGCGCGGTGATGGCGCTGACCTTCGCCGACGAGGCGATCGTGGTGACCAACCCGGAAGTGTCCTCGGTGCGCGACTCCGACCGCATCCTCGGCATCATCCAGGCCAAGTCGCGCCGCGCATCAAGCGGCGGCGAACCGGTCAAGGAACACCTGCTGATCACCCGCTACGCGCCCAAGCGCGTGGAAGGCGGCGAAATGCTGTCGTACACCGACGTCCAGGAGATCCTGCGCATTCCCCTGATCGGCATCATCCCCGAGTCGGAATCGGTGCTGGCCGCTTCCAACCAGGGCAGCCCCGCGATCCACATGAAGGACAGCGACGTGGCCCTGGCCTACCAGGACGTGGTGTCGCGCTTCCTTGGCGAGAACGTCGAGCTGCGCTTCACCAACTACGAAAAGCCTGGCTTCCTGCAGCGCATTTTCGGAGGTAAGTAATATGTCCCTGCTTTCATTCCTGTTCCCGGCCAAGCCCAAGAGCGCGGTTGCAGCAAAGGAACGGCTGCAGATCATCATCGCCCGCGAACGCTCCAACGGCCGCCAGGGCCCGGACTTCCTGCCGGCCTTGCACAAGGAACTGATCGAGGTGATCTCCAAGTACACCAAGGTCAATGCCGACGACATCAAGATCTCGCTGGACCGCCAGGGCAACCTGGAAGTGCTGGATGTGAACGTGGTGCTGCCGGACGCCGATTCGGCGCCGGTCTGACGCAGCTCGGAACCATTGGAAAAAGGGCAGCCCGGCTGCCCTTTTTTCCATCTTTGACGGCCTCGATGCCATGAAGATCGGGATTCTCTCCTTCTCCGCCGACTGCGCGACCCTGCTGCGCCAGCTGCTGGCCGGGCGCGACTGCGCAAGCTATGCCGGCGTGGAAGGCTTCGCCGCCGCGCGCGAGGATGGCGTCGGCCTGCTGGTGGCGGATCTGGATGGGCTGGAACAACAGGTCGCGCAAACCGCGGCCGGCCTGCGCGCCTTGCTTGCGCAACCGGCGCAGGATGGCGACGCCGTCCCCGCGGTGCTGCTGCTGGCCGCCCCGGCGCAAAAAGCCTTGCTGCAAACGCTGCGCGCAGCCGGTGCCGACGATTACCTGGTCAAGCCCATCCGCCGCGGCGAACTGGCGCTGCGGCTGGAATTGCTGCTGCAAGCGGCCGATCCGCAGGCGGCGCACGTGGTGCGCAGCGGCGGCTTCGTGTTCGACCTCGACCGCCTGCGCGTCTCCAGCCAGGAACATCCGGCGCTGGACGCCGCCCTCACGCGCAAGGAGGCAGAGCTAGCGCTGCTGCTGCTGGAACACTTGGGCCGCCCGCTGTCGCGCGCCTTCATCCAGGAGCGCATCTGGGGCGCCGAACCCGAGGTGCCGACGCGCACCATCGATACCCACGTCTCGCGCGTGCGCACCAAGCTCAAGCTGAAACCGGAACATGGCTACAAGCTGGCCACGGTCTACGGCTATGGCTATCAACTGGAACGACTGGGCTCGTCGCCCGCCTGAATTTCCCCAGGGAAATCCTGTTGTATTCCGGCGGCAGCCAATGCCAAAAGCTGCCCCATATCAGGAATGAATACCGCTTATCAGCCCGCTGCCAAACCCCTTATTGCACAGCGGGTATAATAGCCTCGTTGTAAAAGGCCAGTTTTGGCCGCTTTTGGCCCCGAATTTAAGCCCAGCGGCATTGAAAGCCGCGTCATTCCATGCATTTGCTCGCCGTCGGACTCAACCACACTACCGCGCCGGTTTCGCTGCGCGAAAAAGTGGCCTTCCCCGCTGACCAGATCGGCCAGGCGGTGGCGACGGCGCGCGCCTGGTTCGGCGGCAACGACCAGATCATTTCCTCCGGCGAAGCCGCCATCCTCTCCACCTGCAACCGCACCGAGCTGTACGCGGCGGCGGCCGGCCAGGATGGCGTCGATTTCGCCATCGACCGCACCGCGCAGTTCCTGGCCGAGTACCACCGGATCCCCTACGCCGACCTGCGCCCCTTCCTCTATGCGCTGCCACAGGACAATGCCGTGCGCCACGCCTTCCGCGTCGCCTCCGGGCTGGACTCGATGGTGCTGGGCGAGCCGCAGATCCTGGGCCAGATGAAGGACGCGGTGCGCCAGGCGGAGGCCGCCGGCGGCCTGGGCACCTACCTGCACCAGCTGTTCCAGCGCACCTTCGCGGTGGCCAAGGAAGTGCGGACTACCACCGAGATCGGCGCCCACAGCGTATCAATGGCCGCCGCCGCGGTGCGCCTGTCGCAGCGCATCTTCGATTCCATCTCGGGGCAGAACGTGCTGTTCATCGGCGCCGGCGAAATGATCGAGCTGTGCGCCACCCATTTCGCCGCGCAGAACCCCAAGACCCTGACGGTGGCCAACCGCACCATGGAGCGCGGCGAGACGCTGGCGCACCGCTTCAACGGCAACGCGATCCGCCTGGCCGACCTGCCGGCGCAACTGGCCCGCTTCGACATCGTGGTGTCGTGCACCGCTTCCTCGCTGCCGATCATCGGCCTGGGGCTGGTCGAGCGCGCGGTCAAGGCGCGCCGCCACAAGCCTATCTTCATGGTCGACCTGGCCGTGCCGCGCGATATCGAATCCGAAGTCGCGCGCCTGGACGACGTCTTCCTGTACACCGTGGACGACCTGGCCTCGGTGGTGCAAAGCGGCGTCGAAAACCGCCAAGCCGCGGTGGCGCAGGCCGAGGCCATCATCGAAACCCGCGTGCAGTCCTTCATGCACTGGATCGACAGCCGCGCCATGGTGCCGCTGATCCAGGACCTGCACGAGACCGGCGAGGCCCTGCGCCTGGCCGAACTGGAACGCGCCCGCAAGATGCTGGCCAAGGGCGACGATGTCGAGGCGGTGATGGAAGCCCTTTCCAAGGGCCTGACCGCCAAGTTCCTGCACGGCCCGCAACAGGCCTTGCACCATGCCCAGGGCGAGCAACGCACCCAGCTGGTTTCGCTGCTGCCGCAACTGTTCCGCACCAAGCGTTAGCGTCCCTCTCTCTTCATGCCCGTGCTCTTCGTGCATGGGCATGGGCATCGCCTTGCCGTGGCCTGCCCCGCAGCGCCGACGGTTCCGCAAGACCCTTCTTTACCGACCCGCACATGAAACCATCGATGCTCGCCAAACTCGACCAGCTAGCCGAACGGCTGGAAGAGCTCAACAGCCTGCTGGCGCAGGAAGACGCCACGGCCAACATGGACAACTTCCGCAAGATGACCCGCGAGCACGCCGAACTGGGCCCATTGGTGGCGCTGTACCAGAACTACGTGCAAGCCGGCAACGACATCAGGACCGCGCAGGAACTGCTGGCCGATCCGGACATGAAGGAGTTCGCGCAGGAAGAGATCAACGGCGCCAAGAGCCGCATGGAAGCGCTGGAAGGCGACCTGCAGAAGATGCTGCTGCCCAAGGACCCGAACGACGAGCGCAACATCTTCCTGGAAATCCGCGCCGGTACCGGCGGCGACGAATCGGCGCTGTTCGCCGGCGACCTGCTGCGCATGTACACGCGCTATGCCGAACGCAACCGCTGGCAGGTGGAGATCGTTTCCTCCTCCGAATCGGAACTCGGTGGCTACAAGGAAGTGATCGCGCGCATCGCCGGTTTCGGCGCCTATTCGCGCCTGAAGTTCGAATCCGGCGGCCACCGCGTGCAGCGTGTACCGGCTACCGAAACCCAGGGCCGCATCCACACCTCGGCCTGCACGGTGGCCGTGATGCCGGAAGCCGACGAGGTCGAGGATGTCGAGATCAATCCGGCCGACATCCGCATCGACACCTTCCGCGCCTCCGGCGCCGGCGGCCAGCACATCAACAAGACCGACTCGGCGGTGCGCATCACCCACATGCCGACCGGCATCGTGGTGGAATGCCAGGACGACCGCAGCCAGCACAAGAACAAGGCTTCGGCGCTGAAGGTGCTGGCCGCGCGCATCAAGGACGTGCAACTGCGCGAGCAGCAGTCGAAGGAAGCGGCCACCCGCAAGTCGCTGATCGGCTCGGGCGACCGCAGCGAACGTATCCGCACCTATAATTTCCCGCAGGGGCGCATGACCGACCACCGCATCAACCTGACGCTGTACAAGCTGGATTTCATCATGGACGGCGACCTGGAAGAACTGACCAGCGCCCTGATCACCGAGCACCAGGCGGAATTGCTGGCGGAACTGGGCGACGACTGACGACAGGAACCAAATACGGCCCTAGCAGCTCTGAAAGGCTTGCATCGCGGTAGCCGCCTGAGGGGGCGGCATGCAAGCGAGCAGGACTCTCCACTACAATCCGTCATGGCAGCACTGCCTGAGTCGGCCTCAATCCAACCAAAGCGAATAACTCATGAAATCATCCAAATCGGTCTTCCTGCTGGTGGCGCTGGTATGTATCGCGCTGCTCGGTTTCGCCATGTACCTGCAGATCGTCGAAGAGATGCAGCCCTGCCCGCTGTGCGTGATCCAGCGCTACATGTTCGTGCTGGTGGCGGCATTCGCGCTGATCGGCTATTGCATGCCTGCCCCGGCTCGCCGCGGCAGCGCCGCGCTGGGCGTACTGGCGGCGCTGGGCGGCGCCGGCACCGCCGTCTGGCACCTGTATGTGAAGGCGCATCCGGGCGTATCCTGCACCACCGATCCGCTGGAAACCGCGCTCAACCAGCTCCCTACCGCCAAACTGCTGCCGCAGGTGTTTACCGCCGACGGTTTCTGCGCGGCGCCCTGGCCGCCGGTGTTCGGTTTGCAGATTCCGACCTGGTCGCTGATCTGGTTCGCGGTGCTGGCGCTGGTGCTTCTGCGCCAGGTCTTCAAGCGCGCCTGAAATGGCCCTCGTATCCAGCTTCGCCGGCTGCACGCTGGCAACGGTATTGAAGACGGCGCCACTGGATGCGCTGGAAAACCGCATCCTGCTGTGCCACGCGCTGCGGCTGACGCGGGTGCAGCTGATCACCCAGTCTGAACGCCGGCTCGACCTCGCCGAGGCCGATGCGCTGGCGGCCCTGTTCGAACGGCGCCTGCGCGGAGAACCGATCGCCTACATCGTCGGCGCGCGCGAATTCTACGGCCTCGATTTCCGCGTCACGCCGGACGTACTGATTCCCCGTCCCGATACCGAATTGCTGGTGGAGTTGTCCATCGAACGCTTGCCGCAAGGCGGACGCCTGCTGGACATGGGCACCGGCTCGGGCGCCATCGCCGTAGCCATCGCGCACACACGGCCCGATGCCTCGGTGGCCGCACTCGACGCCAGCCCGGCGGCGCTGGAAGTGGCGCGCGCCAATGCCGCCGCCAACGGCGTCAATGTCGAATTCACCTTGAGCGACTGGTATCAGGGATTGGACGCTTCCACGCCGGCCTTCGATGTCATCGCCTCCAACCCGCCCTACATCGTCGATGGCGATGCGCATCTCTCGCAAGGCGACCTGCGCTTCGAACCGATCGATGCGCTGACCGACCATGCCGATGGCTTATCGGCGTTGCGCAACATCATCGATGGCGCGCATGCGCATCTCAAGCGCGGCGGCTGGCTGTTGATGGAACATGGCTACGACCAGGCGACGGCGGTACGGGCGCTGTTGTCGGGCACGGGATTCGGCGAGGTGCAAAGCTGGCGGGATCTGGCGGGCATAGAACGGGTCAGCGGTGGCCGGTTCGCTTGACTGGCAAACGACACTGGGTCCTGACCTTCGTCAGGACCCAGTGTCTTTCAACGGTGTATCAATCTCACGCCGCTTTCTTTCCTCCACCTCCCGGCCCGGACGGCACATCCGCCGCCGTAATGCCTTGCAATTCCGGCTGCTCGATCATCTTCAGCAGTGAAGCCTCCTTCTGCTTGGCCGCCTGCAAATGGCGCTCCTTCACATGCCCGTAGCCACGGATATCCTCCGGAATGCGCGCCACCGCGATGACCTGCTGCAGGTTGTCCGCCGTGAGCTTGCCCAGCAGGCGCGACACGGTCGTCCGGTACTCTTCGATCAAGGCCCGCTCCTGCTTGCGCTCCCCGGTATAACCGAAGGGATCGAAGGCGGTGCCGCGCAGGAAGCGCAGCTTCGCCAATACGCCGAAGGCCGGCATCATCCATGAGCCGTACTGCTTCTTGACCAGATGGCCCTTGTCGTCATGCTTGGCCAGCAGCGGCGGCGCCAGGTGGAATTTGATCTGGTAGTCGCCCTCGAACATGGAGGCGATCTTGTCGCGGAAAGCACCATCGGTATAGAGCCGCGCGACCTCGTACTCGTCCTTGTAGGCCATCAGCTTGAACAGGTATTGCGCCACGGCCTGGGTCAACTTCAGCCCTTTCCCGGCTTCGCCCAGAGCGCTTTCGGCGGCGCGCACCTGCTGCACGAAATCGCTGTAGCGGCGCGCGTAGGCGGCGTTCTGGTAGGAGGTCAGGAAACCGACGCGGCGCTCCACGGTCTGCTCCAGCGTCGGCGTGCGCTTGAACTCGATCACCTGCGCCGTCATGCCGTTGCGCTTGGCGGCGTTGAGTACCGTGTCGATATCGTGCGCGGCCACGCGGCCCCAGGCGAACGCCTGCTTGTTGAAGTCCACCTGCAACGCATTGAGCTCGATGGCGCGCAGCAAGGCGGCTTCCGACAGCGGCACCCAACCCTTCTGCCAGGCATAGCCCAGCATGAACATGTTGGTGGCGATGGCGTCGCCCATCAGCGCGGTGGCTATATGGCCGGCATCGACCAGCGCCACGTTGTCGCGCCCGCAGGCCTTGGCGATCTCGCCTTCGCTGGAAGCGGCCGGGAATTGCCAGTCGGGGTTGCGCACGAAAGCGGCGGTCGGCATCTGGGTCGAGTTGACGGCCGCGCGCGTACGCCCTTCGCCCATGCGCGACAAGGCGTCGCGCCCGGCGGTGACGATCACGTCGCAGCCGATCACCAGGTCGGCCGCGCCGGTGCCCACGCGGGTCGAATACAGGTGGTCGGCCTTGTCGGCCACGCGCACGTGCGACATCACCGGCCCGCCCTTCTGCGCCAGGCCGCTCATGTCCAATACCGAGCACACGCGCCCTTCCACGTGCGCGGCCATGGCAATGATCTGGCCGATAGTGATGACGCCGGTGCCGCCCACGCCGGTGACCAGGATGCCGTAGGGATCGGCCAAGGACGGCAATACCGGCTCTGGCAATGCCGGCATTGCCGGCGACGCATCCGCACCCGGCTGCACCCGCGCCGGTTTCTTCAGCTTGCCGCCTTCGACGGTGACGAAGCTGGGGCAGAAGCCGGTGACGCAGGAGTAGTCCTTGTTGCACGAGGACTGGTTGATCTGGCGCTTGCGGCCGAATTCGGTTTCCAGCGGTTCGACCGACAGGCAGTTCGACTGCACGCTGCAGTCGCCGCAGCCTTCGCACACCGCTTCATTGATCACGGCGCGCTTGGCGGGGTCGGGATAGGCGTTGCGTTTGCGGCGGCGGCGCTTTTCCGAGGCGCAGGTCTGGTCGTAGATCATGGCCGAGACGCCGGCCACTTCGCGCAATTCGCGCTGCACGGCGTCGAGTTCGCTACGGTGGCGGATGGTGACGCCTTCAGCCCAGCGGGTGCCGGCCGGATACTTGTCGGGTTCATCGGTGACGACGATGATCGGATTGACGTTTTCCGCCGCCAGCTGCCGCGAGATCATCGCCGGATCGAGCGGGCCGTCGAATTCCTGGCCGCCGGTCATGGCCACCGCATCGTTGTAGAGGATCTTGTAGGTAATGTTGACCTTGGCCGCGACCGAGGCGCGCACCGCCAGCAAACCCGAGTGGAAATAGGTGCCGTCGCCGAGGTTGGCGAACACATGCTTCTCGCTGGTGAACGGCGCCTGCCCGACCCAGGTCACGCCTTCGCCGCCCATGTGGGTGAAGATGCTGGACTCGCGGTCCATCCAGGTCACCATGTAGTGGCAGCCGATGCCGGCCAGGCCTCGGCTGCCGTCCGGCAGTTTGGTCGAGGTATTGTGCGGGCAGCCCGAGCAGAAATGCGGGATGCGGTCCTTGTTCGGGTCCGGCTTGCTGCTGATGTTGAGCGCGGCTTCCTTGGCTTCGAGGAAGGCGATGCGGGCGCGCACGCGTTGCTCGACCGGATGGCCGGCAAAGTAGCGCGAGATGCGGGTGGCAATCGCGCGCGCGATCTGCGCCGGATTCAGTTCATAGGTCGCCGGCAGCAGCCAGTTGCCGTGGCCTTCGCGCTGCGAGCCGCTCCATTCGCCGGTGTCGTCGAACTTGCCAACCACGCGCGGACGCACGTCGTCGCGCCAGTTGTAGAGTTCTTCCTTCAACTGGTATTCGAGGATCTGGCGCTTCTCTTCCACCACCAGGATTTCTTCCAGTCCCTGCGCGAACTCGCGCACGCCTTCGGCTTCCAGCGGCCAGGTCATGCCGACCTTGTAGAGGCGGATGCCGATGTCGCGCGCGACCTGCTCGTCGATGCCGAGGTCGTCCAGCGCCTGGCGCGTGTCGAGGTAGGACTTGCCGGCGGTGATGATGCCGATCTTGGCGTGCGGGCTGTCCCACACGATCTGGTTGAGCTTGTTGACACGCGCGTAGGCCAGCGCGGCATACCACTTGTAGTTGTTCATCCGCGCTTCCTGCGCGAGCACGGTGTCGGGCTGGCGGATGTTGAGGCCGTCCGGCGGCAGCGCGAAGTCTTGCGGCAACTGGATCTGCACGCGGTCCGGATCGATCATCACCGACATGCCTGACTCGACCAGGTCGGTCACGCATTTCATCGCCACCCACAAGCCGGTGTAGCGGCTCATGGCCCAGCCATGCAGGCCGTAGTCGAGGTATTCCTGCACCGAGGACGGATACAGCACCGGGATGCCGCAGGCCTTGAGGATGTGTTCGCTCTGGTGCGCGGTGGTGGAGGACTTGGCCGCATGGTCGTCGCCGGCGATCACCAGCACGCCGCCGTGCTGCGAAGTGCCGGCCATGTTGGCGTGCTTGAAGACGTCGCCGCAGCGGTCCACGCCCGGCCCCTTGCCGTACCACAGCGAGAACACGCCGTCATATTGCGCGCCGGGGAACAGGTTGACCTGCTGCGTGCCCCACACGCTGGTGGCGGCCAGGTCTTCGTTCATGCCCGGATGGAATTTGATCTGGTGGGCGTCGAGGTATTTCTTCGCCTTCTCGGCGGTCTGGTCGACCGTGCCCAGCGGCGAGCCGCGATAACCGGTGATGAAGCCGGCGGTATTGAGGCCGGCACGGCGGTCAGCCTCACGCTGCAGCATCGGCAGGCGCACCAGCGCCTGGATGCCGGTCATGAAGACGCGGCCGCGTTCAAGGGTGTATTTGTCGTCCAGCGAGACGTCTTCCAGCAATAGCCGCTGGCTGGATGGTAGGGGTGCGTTCATGCGGTCTCCGTGCCAAAAATCGTGTTCTTGGTTTCACATGCGCCCGTGCTGCCGGGCTTAGTGTGGGCCTGGCCGCGCTGGCAATCAAAACGCCGGCGCCTTGTGGGCGCTGGTTTTATTTCTATTTATGAAATCAAGGTAGCACAACGATGGGAGGCCCGCTACGCGCGTCGCAGCAGGGCTTCCGGCGGTTTTGGGCGTTCTTTTGGCAAGCCGGAAACAATTCCGCAAGTCCTGCGGAAAGAAGGAGTTTGCAAAGAAGAAAATGCCGGAAAGGGCCAAACAACAATATTTCCGGCTGTCAAAAAACAGGCGGGGTGTTACAAGCGAAGCGCGAATGTAACAACCGGTAAAAGGAATTGGACTGGCGGCGCGGCGGGCGTTTAATAAGACTCACTTGAACAGCGATTGATTGGTATCCATTCTCTGTGCAAGGTTCCTCCCCTCTAGTGTTGAAAGCACCACTAGCTCAACGGATCTGGCCTCCCCTGTCAGATCCGTTTTTTTATTCCCCTTCGCTGAACGCACGCATCCGCCACCCCGGCGAAAGCCGGGATGGCGGTGGTAGCGGATGGCACAAGTTCAGCGATTGGCCGGCAGGTTGGTCTCGCCCGCCAGCAAGGTATCGGCCGGCAGCGCCTCCTGCGCTTTCAGCCGATCGTAAAGCGGCGTGAAGTCGGGCGCGGTGTCGTGGAACAGTTGCTCGAAATCACGGATCACGAAATAGGTTTCCTGGTACGAATCGATCTTGTACAGCGTACGCATGATGCGCTCGACCTGGAACGGGATGCGGCGCGGCTGGCCGCTGGAGAGGCAATACTCGACCTCGCCGCCCGAAGACAGGATGCCGGCGCCGTAGATGCGTAGCCCCTGCTCGCTCTGGATCAGGCCAAACTCGATGGTGTACCAGTACAGGCGCGCCAGGTAGGCAAGGCCGTCCAGCTTGAGCGCCTTCAGGCCGCCCTTGCCGTATTCCTGCAGGTGATCGGCGAAGATCGGGTTGAACAGCAGCGGCACATGGCCGAAAAAGTCGTGGAACACATCGGGTTCGACGATGTAGTCGAACTCATGCTCTTCGCGCAGCCAGACCGTCACCGGAAAGCGGCGGTTGGCCAGGTGCTCGAAGAAGGTCTGGTCCGGCACCAGGCCGGGCACCGCCACCAGCTGCCAGCCGGTGGCCTTGTACAAGGCTTCGGTGGTGCGGTCGAAACGCGGGATGCCTTGCGCGACGTCGAGCGCCTTCAGGCTGTCGATGAAGACGTCGCAGGCGCGGCCCGGGATCAGCCTGGCCTGGCGTTCGTACAGGCGGCGCCAGCGGGCATGCTGCTCCGGGGTATAGCTGTTCCAGCTCTGCGCCACCACGTAGTTGGCGTCAGCCTGGCTGTAGTCGCCGCGCAATGCGCCGCTGTCGGATTTTGTCGCGACAGTGGCGAAAAAGTCGTCGGTGTTGGGATTGGTGCTCATGGCAAATCCGTTTTCAAGGTGAGACGCATATTATGCGCCGCATTGCGCCACAGGTCATGTGGGCAAGGCCTTGTGCGGGCCGGATCAAGGCTTGCCGCCGCTCCCGTTTCCCTTGCCGCCGATGCCCGTCACGCGCGCTCCCCATTTGAGCAATGCCTTGAAGTTGGCCTTGACGATGTAGTCCAGCATGGCGGCCTGCTCCTCCATCGCTTCCTGGAACACGGTGGCCGAATTGGCGGGGCTGATCTTGAGGTAGGCATCAGCCTCGCCATAGTCGCGGTGGATGTCCATGCCGGCCTTCTTGGCGATGTGCAGCATCACCTTGTTGGACGACAGGCAGTGCATGTAGAGCGTATCGACGTCGGCATTGCGGCAATGCATGGCCGCGCGCTGGAACAATTTGGTGCCCACGCCCAGGCCACGCGCGGCGGCCGAAACGGAGACGCCGAACTCGGCCACCACCGGCTTGATGGTGGCGCCGCTGATGCGCGAACTCTCGCGCGGCGCGAAGGCCAGGTGGCCTACGCCCAGCAGGCGCAGCCTGCGGTCGTACACGCCGAACACGGTGTCGCGCGCGAAGTCGATGTTCTCCACGTAGCGGGTCACCATGTCGTCGGACAGCTTGGAGCCGAAGCGCAGCAGCCGGTCCGGGTCTTCCAGCGCCAGGAAATGGCGCAGCAGGTGGCGGCGCGACTTCGGCGACAACTCCTTGACGAACACCATCGGCCGCTCGGCCTTGAGCGGCGCGTCGCCGCCGGCATCCGGCCTGCCGCCCAGGCGCTTGAGCCAGGAGAAAAGGGAATTGGCCATATTCAGTCCGGCTCCGCTGGCCGATGGGTGGTAACGAACGCTTCCACTTGCGCGCTGCGCGCGGCATGGATCGCTTCGGGAATCTTTTGCGGCTGCGCCTGGTGCTGGCTCGCGATGGCGCCGGCATCGATGCCTTGCGCCGCCTTCAGCGCCCCCTCCAGGTAAGCGGCCTGCGGAAAGGGCTCGTCTTCGAAACCGGTGCGGCCGCGGTGGTCGCATTCGGATGCGCGCAGCATGTCGACGAAGCGCTGCGGCTTGCGGAAGGCGTCGCAGCGCGAGAACAGCGTCACCAGCGTGGCCGGGCGCATCTCGAAGGCGCGGCCGACATTGCCGTGTTCGCGCGCGGTCATCAGCGCCAGGTCGCGGCAGTCGCCCGGCGCCTTCAGGCGCGCGCAGACCTGTTCGGCCAGTTGCACGCTACGCGCTTCGTGGCCATGGTGGCGCGGCCACATTTCGGGCGGCGTGGCGCCTTTGCCGAGGTCGTGCATCAATACGGCGAAACGGATCGGCAAGGCATGGCCTTGCGCTGCGGCCCAGTCGATGGCCAGCATCACATGCACGCCGGTGTCGATCTCGGGATGCCATTTTTCCGGTTGCGGCACGCCCCACAGGGCATCCAGCTCGGGGATGATGCGCGCCAGCGCGCCGCAGCCACGCAGCACCTCGAACATGCGCGAGGGTTTCGCCTCCATCAAGCCGCGCGCGATTTCCTGCCAGACACGCTCCGGCACCAGCGCATCGACCTCGCCCTCCTCCACCATGCGCCGCATCAGCGCATTGGTTTCCGGCGCCACGGTGAAATCGGCGAAACGGGCGGCGAAACGCGCCACGCGCAGGATGCGTACCGGATCCTCGATGAAGGCGTCGGAGACATGGCGGAAGATGCGGCGTTCGATATCCGCCTGGCCGTGATAAGGATCGACCAGCGTGCCATCCTCGTCCTGGGCGATGGCGTTGATGGTGAGGTCACGCCGCGCCAGGTCATCTTCCAGAGTAACGTCGGGCGCGGCATGGAAAGCGAACCCCTTGTAACCGGGCGCGGTCTTGCGCTCGGTGCGCGCCAGCGCGTACTCCTCGTGGGTATCGGGATGCAGGAATACCGGGAAATCCTTGCCCACCGGACGGAAGCCCTGCGCCAGCATCTCTTCGGGCGTGGCGCCGACCACCACGTGGTCGCGGTCCTTCACCGGCAGGCCGAGCAGGCCGTCGCGCACTGCGCCGCCGACGGTGTAGGTCTTCATCATTTGTGGCCGGGCAGGATTTCCTTCTCGGCCAGGGCCTCGGCAATCCAGCGCGCCACGGCCGGATGCTCCCTGACGCGGTCGGCATAGGCTTGCAGCGCCGGCGCCAGCGGCACCTGGTAGCTGGTGAAGCGCATCACCACCGGCGCATAGAAGGCGTCGGCGATCGAGAAGTCGCCGAACAGGAATTCATGGTGGCCGAACTGCGACAGGCACTCTTCCCAGATCTCGCAGACGCGGCCGATGTCGGCCTGCGCCTCGGGCGTGCGTCCCTGGCCCGGATAGCGGCCGCGGATGTCCATGCTCATGGCGCTGCGCAGGCCGGTGAAACCGGAGTGCATCTCGGCGCTGATGCTGCGCGCGATGGCGCGCGCGTCGGTGCGCGCCGGCCACAGGCCGCGCTCGGGAAACTGCTCGGCCAGGTATTCGCAGATGGACAGCGAATCCCAGATCGCCATGTCACCGTCCAGCAAGACCGGCACCCGGCCAGAGCCGCTATAGCGGGCGATCTCGGCAGCGGTGTCGGGCTGGTCCAGCAGCACCCGCACTTCCTTGAAAGGGATGTCGAACGCAGTCATCGCCACCCACGGGCGCATCGACCACGACGAGTAATTCTTGTTGCCGATCACCAGCGTCGGCATATGGCGGCCGGCCTTGCGCAGCGTTTCGGACAATACCGGATCGAGTTCTGTGTCTTGCATAAAGGCTCTTTTCTTGGGATCGAAAAATGGCGCGAACGTTTTGGAACCTGTTCTTAGCGCCTTGCGTTGCTGCGGAACGTATCGAACTGGCGCTGCGGATTGTACGGCGCCAGGCAGGCCGGCGCGACCGCTTCCAGCGCCGTCGGGACCAGCTCCAATTCCGGCGCGATGCGGGTGGACATGACATTGTCCACCCGCATCGAGGCGACATTGTCGCGGCTCATCAGCTTGCCCGGCAAGCGTTCCAGCATCCAGGCCTGCAACAGGCCCAGCGCCGGCGGCAAAGCCACGATGGGACGCCGATGTCCGCTGTACCAGCCCGCCAGTTGCACCAGTTCGCGCAAGCTGTACTGCCGCGGTCCGCCCAGCTCATATATCTTGCCGCCCACATGCGGCAGTGTAACCGCCTTGCCAAAAGCCTGCGCAACGTCGCCCACGTACACCGGCTGGAAGCGCGCCTGCGCACTGCCCAGCGGGATCACCGGGAAGCGCTTCTGCAGGCCGGCGAACAGGTTGAGGAAATGGTCGCCCTCGCCGAACACGACCGAAGGCCGGAAGACGGCGACTTCCACCCCGGGCGCCGCCAGCGCCTCGCGCTCGCCGGCCGCCTTGGAACGCAGGTACATCGACGGCCCGTTCGCATCGGCGCCCAGCGCGCTCATGTGCAGGTAGCGCGGCACGCCATGCCGCGCGCAAGCGGCGGCGATGCGGCGCGGCAGGATCACATGCTGCCGCTCGAAATCCGCGCCGTAAGGCTGGCCGCCGCGCGCCGGGCGCGAATGCAGGATGCCCACCAGGTTGATCACCACGTCCGCCTCGGCCACCAGTTGCGACAGCATCGCGTCATCGTGGATATCCGCCTGCACCACCGACACTACCGGCGACACCAGCAGGTGCTTGGCGCGCTCGTAGCGGCGGGTCGGCACCATGACGCGGCAATCGGTGGCGCCGCCCAGCAGTTGCACCAGCCGCGTGCCGATGAAGCCTGAGCCGCCGACGACGAGAATCTTGCGTACTGCCATGCTGCACCTCCTGTAGCCCTGCACCGCCGGCGTCGCGGCGGAACAGGTTCGAATCAGGGCAGGTCGGTGGCTACGTTGGAATTAGGCGCCACCGTGCCCATGCGTTGCTTGAGCGATTGCGGACGGTTCTCGAACATGGCCGCATAGTACGTCGCATTGGACATCACGTTCTTGACATAGCCCCGGGTTTCGTTGAACGGGATGATCTCGGCGAAGATCGCCCCCTCGACCGTGCGCGGCAGCGTCGAGCGCCAGGTGCGCGGGCGGCCCGGCCCGGCGTTGTAGCCGGCGGTGGCCAGCGTTTCCGAGCCGTCCAGGTTGTTCAGCACCATGCCGAGATAGCTGGTGCCCAACAGCAGGTTGGTATTGATGTCGTTGACCTGGTCGGAGGTGAATTCGGTCATGCCGATCTTCTTGGCGACGAACTTGGCGGTAGCCGGCATCAATTGCATCAGGCCGGAAGCGCCGACGTGCGAACGAGCGCTCTTGATGAAGCGCGACTCCTGGCGGATCAGGCCGTAGACCCAGGCATTCTCCATCCCCAGCGGACGCGTGGCCGCGTTCATCTCGGTCAGGTGCGGCGCCGGGAAGCGCTGAGTGAAGTCGAACTCGGAACGGGTGCGGTCGGACGTATTGACCATACGGTCCAGCACGTCGTTCTGGCGCGCATACTCGGCCACGGCCAGCAGCTGGCGGTCGCTCATCTTGCGCAGTTCCCAGTTCCATTCGCGGATCGCCTCGTAGCGCAGGTTGAGCTGGTAGAACTTGAGCGAACGCTTGAAACCGGCATTTTGCGAATAGACGGCGATCTCGCCGGCCGTCGGCGGCGTCGGGCCGGGCGGGATGGTGATCTTCTGGCCCAGCTCCTCCAGCGCCAGCTGGCCGTAGAAACTGAAGTTGGCGGAGATCGATTCGAACAGGCGGCGCGCGGCCTCGTTCTGGCCGTCCTCTTTCAGCGCGCGGCCGAGCCAGTAGACCCAGGTGATGTCGTTGCGCAGCGCCGCGGGCATGCCTTCGATGGTGCTGCGCACGGTCTTCCAGTCTCCTGCGCGCAGCGCCATGCGCGCCTTCCATTGCATCGCGTCCTGCGTCAGCGGCGCATCCTTGGCGCGGCGCCAGTAGTCCAGCGCTTCCGGCGCCAGCTTGTAGGAAGCCGCCAGCGCGATCTGCGCCCAGCCTTGCGCGATTTCCTGCGCCGTCATCTGGCGCCCGCGGTCGCTGAGATAGCTCGCGGCCTGGGCCGGATTGCTCTTGGCGATACGGCCCAGCGCGATAATATAGAGCTGATGGTTGGCGGCGCCGCTGCCGGGGCCCTTGGCCAGCATCAGCGCGGGCTTGTCCATGACCTGCTGCACGGTGGCGTCGCCGCTGTCGACCAGCACCGAGGCGCGGCGCGCGACAGTGGTGTTGCCATTCTCGGCGGCCTGGCGGATCTGGAACCAGACGTCGGCGTCGCTGAACTGGCCGTTCTGCGCCAGCGTGGCGATCAGGTCGCTGCAGCCCTGGCCGTAATCCTTGGGCGTCACCAGCAGCGCGCGCGCCTCGTCGGCGACGTTGGCTCCCTTGAGCGCGCGCGAGTTGAGGGCGAAGCATTTGACCTGCACGTCGTCGTCCAGTACGAACTTCGGATATTGCTCGTCGAACAAGGCCCAGTTGCCGGTCTTGCCCAGCGCCAGCAGCCAATCGTTGCGCAGGCGGTCGACCAGGGCCTGGCCTTCGTAGCGGGCCATGAAGTCGCGGATCTCCTGCTCGCTGGCGGAATAGTCACGCACGCGCGGTTTGAGCCGATAATAGTCGACGTACGACTGCAGCTCGTAACCCGACAGGCGCCCCGCCAGGTCCTGCGCCAGCGCTCCGTTGTCGCTGGCGGCGGCCTGGCGCAGCGCCAGGAAGATGTCGTCCGGGGAAGCGTCGGGCGCAAGGCGCTTCTGCGCCTGGGCTTCGGGAACGAGGCCGAAGCCCGCGCCGATGGCCACGGCCAGGGAAACTGCCAGCGGACGCAGGCATTTGCCGAACAAATAATTCTTCAGGCGCATTCTTGTACAACCTACTGTGAATAAGACAACGGAACAGATGACGACGCCAAGCATAGCATGCGGCACCCACGCGCCGGACCGGGAAAAAGCCCTGGAAAAGCAGTTCAAGACCGCCTTGCGCGCCGACCTGCTGGCGCGCCGCAAAGCCTTGGATACGCACGGCAAGGCGGTCTCGGACGAACTGATCGGCCGCCGCGTGCTGGCCTGGTGCCTGTCGCACGGCATCGCCAGCCTCGGCGTCTACCATCCCATCCGCGGGGAACCGGATCTCCTTGCCGCTTATAACGCGCTGGTCGCGCGCGGGGTGCACTTGTCGTTGCCGATTGTGGCCGCCCGGGAGGCGCCCCTGGAATTTCGCCGCTGGCTGCCAGGAGAACCACTGAAAAAAGATGCGCTGGGAACGCTGGTGCCCGGCGAAGAGGCGCCGCTGGTACAGCCGCAGGCGCTGTTGGTGCCCTGCGTCGGTTTCAATGCCGCCGGCATGCGCCTGGGTTATGGCGGCGGATATTACGACCGTACGCTGGCAGGCCCGCACCGTCCGCTGGCGGTAGGGGTGTGTTATGGCTTCGGATTGGTCGAGTTCGCTGCCGAAGCGCATGACATGCCGCTCGACCTGGTGCTGACCGATGCCGTCGAATAGGCACGGCGGATGAAACGGCAATAAAAAAATCCGGACATCTGTCCGGATTTTTTATTGCTACTTCAGTTTCCCGCCAGCCTTACTTGACCAGGCGTTGCCAGATCGCCTGCGTCGGCGCGGCCTGGTTGAGCGAATAGAAATGCAGGCCAGGCGCGCCGCCGGCCAGCAGGCGTTCGCACAACTGGCTCACCACATCCAGCCCGAAAGCGCGGATCGAGTCGACGTCGTCGCCGTAGCTGGCTAGCTTCAGGCGTATCCAGCGCGGGATTTCCGTGCCGCACATGTCCGAGAAACGCACCAGTTGCGAGTAGTTGGTGATGGGCATGATGCCGGCGATGACCGGCACATCGGCGCCCAGCTTGGCGGCATCTTCCACGAAGCGGAAATAGGCATCCGCGTTGTAGAAGTATTGCGTGATGGCCGAATCGGCGCCGGCCTTCACCTTGCGCGCGTAGTTCTGCACATCGTCCTGCGGCGACTTGGCCTGCGGGTGCATCTCGGGATAGGCCGCCACTTCGATGTGGAACCAGTCGCCGGTCTCGGCCCGCACGAACTCGACCAGTTCGTTGGCGTAACGGAATGCGCCGGCTTCCTGGCTCAGCGCGCCATAGCCGCTGGGCAAATCGCCGCGCAGCGCCACCAGGCGCTTGACGCCGTTGGCCTTGTAGTCGTTCAGGATGGCGCGCAGGCTGTCGCGCGAGCTGCCGATGCAGGACAGGTGCGGCGCCGCATCGTGGCCTTCGCCGATGATGTCCAGCACGGTGTCGCGGGTACCCTGCTGGGTCGAGCCGCCGGCGCCGAAGGTCACCGAGAAGTACTTGGGCTGCAATTCAGCCAGCTTGGCGCGCGTGGCGCGCAGCTTTTCCGTCCCCTCCGGCGTCTTGGGCGGGAAGAACTCGATACTGAAATTATGCTTGCTCATTATTTATTCGATCCGGATTTCAGCAACAGCGTGGACAAGGCCCAGGACACGATGCTGTAGAGCAGCGCGCCGCCGACCGCCGACCAGAAACCGGCGACATGGAAACCGCCCACCAGTTGCGCCACCACCCAGAACATCAGGCCGTTGATGATGAGGATGAACAGGCCCAGCGTGAGCAGGGTCACCGGCAGCGTCAGCACCACCAGGATCGGGCGCACGATGGTGTTGACGAAACCGAGGATCAGCGCGGCCACCAGCGCCGAGCCGAAACTGTCGACCTGCACCGAGTGCATCAGGTAGGGAACGGCCAGCAGGGCCAGGGCATTGATCAGCCAGGTCAGCAACAGCATCATGATGGCAATTCCTTTCGGTTCGGGCCTTGTCGCAAAAATAAGAAGGAGCCCGGCAACAGACAGGCCGGGCTCCGCCGCCGATCAGTAGCGGTAGTGGTCGGCTTTGTACGGGCCTTCCACCTTGACGCCGATATAGGCCGCCTGTTCCGGGGTGAGCGTCGACAGCTGGGCATTGAGCTTCTTCAACTGCAGGCGCGCGACCTTCTCATCCAGGTGCTTGGGCAGCGTGTAGACGCCGACCGGGTAGTTCTTGGTGTTCACGAACAGTTCGATCTGGGCGATGGTCTGGTTGGCGAACGACGAGCTCATCACGTAGGACGGGTGGCCGGTGGCGCAGCCCAGGTTGACCAGGCGGCCTTCGGCCAGCAGGATGATGCGCTTGCCGTCCGGGAAGATCACGTGGTCGACCTGCGGCTTGATGTTTTCCCAGGTGTACTGCTTCAGGGCGGCGACTTCGATCTCGTTGTCGAAGTGGCCGATGTTGCAGACAATGGCCTGGTCCTTCATCTTCTTCATGTGCTCATGGGTGATCACATGGTAGTTGCCGGTGCAGGTGACGAAGATGTCGCCGTGTTCTGCGGCGTAATCCATGGTGACCACGCGGTAGCCTTCCATGGCGGCCTGCAGCGCGCAGATCGGGTCGATTTCGGTAACCCAGACTTGCGCCGACAGCGCGCGCAGCGCCTGCGCCGAGCCCTTGCCGACGTCGCCGTAGCCGGCCACGATGGCGACCTTGCCGGCCACCATCACGTCGGTGGCGCGCTTGATGCCGTCCACCAGCGATTCGCGGCAGCCGTACAGGTTGTCGAACTTGGACTTGGTGACCGAGTCGTTGACGTTGATGGCCGGGAAGGCCAGCTTGCCTTCCTTGTGCATCTGGTACAGGCGGTGCACGCCGGTGGTGGTTTCCTCGGTGACGCCCTTGATTTCCTTCAGGCGCTTGGAGTACCAGTTGGCGTCCTTGGCCAGGTAGCGCTTGATGGAGTTGTACAGGCAGACCGCCTCTTCCGAATCGGGCTTGTCCAGCACCGAGATATCCTTTTCCGCGCGCACGCCCAGGTGCAGCAGCACGGTGGCGTCGCCGCCGTCATCGAGGATCATGTTGGAATAGCCGCCGTCGGTCCATTCGAAGATGCGGTGGGTGTATTCCCAGTATTGGTCCAGGGTTTCACCCTTGATGGCGAACACCGGGGTGCCGTTGGCGGCGATGGCCGCGGCGGCGTGGTCCTGGGTCGAGTAGATGTTGCAGGAGGCCCAGCGCACCTTGGCGCCCAGCGCTTCCAGCGTCTGGATCAGCACGGCGGTCTGGATGGTCATGTGCAGCGAGCCGGTGATGCGCGCGCCCTTCAGCGGCTGGGAAGCGGCGAACTCTTCGCGGATCGCCATCAGGCCCGGCATTTCGGTCTCGGCGATCTTGATTTCCTTGCGGCCCCAGTCGGCCAGGCCGATGTCGGCGATGATGTAGTCTTGGGATGCGGTAGTCATGGTAACGGCGCTGTTCACGCCCTCCTTTCATAGAATCAGAAAAAAAGTAACGTGAGCGCGGTTGCCAGGCCCCTGGCGGGCGCCTGTTCACCACGAGCAAGCCTGGCAGGGATTTCCCTGTCGCAACGCTCCTTGCCGCGGTGAGGCATTGTGAGGTTTTACTGTCGGGCCTGGGCGCAATGCCCACATCCAGGCTTCGTGCGGATGGAAATCCGCGGGAGGTGCATTGTAGCGCGGGGCAGGCATTCGGCAAACCCCTTCCGGGATTCGCCGCTTGGCCGCCTGCCCCTCGCCGGTCGGGAATTACAGGCCGGCGGCGGCGCGCAGTGCTGCGGCCTTGTCGGTGCGCTCCCAGGTGAATTCCGGCTCTTCGCGGCCAAAGTGGCCGTAAGCGGCGGTCTTCGAATAGATGGGGCGCAGCAGGTCCAGCATCTGCACGATGCCCTTCGGACGCAGGTCGAAGTGCTCGCGCACCAAGTGCTCCAGCTGCTCGTCGGAAATCTTGCCGGTGCCGAAGGTAGTAACCATCACCGAGGTCGGCTTGGCGATGCCGATGGCGTAGGACACCTGGATCTGGCAGCGCTCGGCCAGGCCGGCGGCCACGATGTTCTTGGCCACGTAACGGCCGGCGTAGGCCGCCGAACGGTCGACCTTGGACGGATCCTTGCCGGAGAACGCGCCGCCGCCGTGCGGGGCTGCGCCGCCGTAGGTGTCGACGATGATCTTGCGGCCGGTCAGGCCGCAGTCGCCCTGCGGGCCGCCGATGACGAAGCGGCCGGTCGGGTTGATCAGGTAGCGGGTGTTCTTCAGCCACTCGGCCGGCAGCACCGGGCGGATGATGTCTTCGATCGCGGCTTCCTCGATGGCTTTGTGCTGCATCTCGGGCGAATGCTGGGTAGACAGCACGATAGTGTCGATTCCCACCGGCTTGCCGTCGACGTACTTCAGCGTGACCTGCGACTTGGCGTCCGGACGCAGCCAGGGCAGGCGGCCGTCCTTGCGCAGTTGCGACTGGCGCTCGACGATGCGGTGCGCGTAGTAGATCGCGGCCGGCATCAGTTCCGGGGTTTCGTTGCAGGCGTAGCCGAACATCAGGCCCTGGTCGCCGGCGCCCTGGTCGAGGTCGATGCCCTTGCCTTCATCCACGCCCTGGGCGATGTCTGGGGATTGCTTGTCGTAGGCGACCAGCACGGCGCAGCTCTTGTAGTCGATGCCGAAATCGGCGTTGTCGTAGCCGATGCGCTTGATGGTCTCGCGGGCGACGTCGATGTAGTCGACGTTGGCGCGGGTGGTGATTTCACCGGCCAGCACCACCAGACCGGTGTTGCACAGGGTTTCCGCGGCGACGCGGGATTGCGGGTCTTGGGTGAAGATGGCATCCAGGATCGCGTCGGAAATCTGGTCGGCCACCTTGTCGGGATGGCCTTCGGAGACGGATTCGGAGGTGAAGAGATATTCGTTGGACATGCTGCAGCCTCTAACATTAGTGATTAAACCCAGTCGCGGCCAATCCTTTGTCGAGCCTGCGACGCTTTAGCGATATTTGTACCCCGTCTCGCAAGTTGTCATTAACTCGACGGCATGTGCTATTTTACGCCTCTTGCAATTTTCTGCAATTTGACGGTTGTTTTCAGAGCCTGTTCACGCTCCTGTCCCTGTTATCGGCAAGTATGCTCGTTTCTTTATTCCGCCTGCTGTCTTTTTTTCCGTTGCCGGTTTTGCACGCCATCGGGCTGGCGATGGGCTGGCTGGTATTCCTGGCCTCGCCCTCCTACCGGCGCCGTTTCATCGACAACATCGAACGGGCCGGCCATCGTGCCCATCTATATAAAGCAGTCGGCGAAGCCGGGAAAGGCATGTTCGAACTGCCCTTCATCTGGTGCGCCACCCCCGGCCGGGTGCTGCGCACGGCCCGTATCGAGGGCTGGGAACTGGCCGGGAAGGCGCTGGACGCCAAATCCGGCCTGATTCTGCTCACCCCGCACCTGGGATGCTTCGAGATCACCGCGCAAGCCGTGGCGCTGCATACCCGGCTCAGCGCGCTGTACCGCCCGCCGCGCAAGGATGCGCTCAAGCCGCTGATCGAAGGTGCCCGGGCGCGCGCCAACCTGCATCTGGCCCCAGCCAACCTGGCCGGAGTGCGCATCCTGCTCAAGGCGCTCAAGAACGGCGAGGCGATCGGCCTGCTGCCCGACCAGGTGCCGCAGAACGGGGAAGGCGTCTGGGCCGAATTCTTCGGCAAACCGGCCTACACGATGACCTTGTCGGCCAAGCTGCACCAGATGAGCGGCGCGCCCATCGTCCTGGTCTATGCCGAGCGGCTGTCATGGGGACGCGGCTACGCCGTGCGCTTCGTGCCTTTCGAAGGCGAACTGGGCGATACCCCGCAACAACAGGCGCGCGCCATCAATGCAGCGATGGAAGCGCTGATCGCCCAGTGCCCGGCGCAATACATCTGGAGTTATAACCGCTACAAGGTGCCGCAGGGCGTGGCCAAGCCGGAAGAGACGGAGAGCAAGCAATGAGGGCCCTGATCGGACTCATGTGGCTGCTGCACTGGCTGCCGCTGCCCATCCTCGGCCGCCTGGGCAAGGCATTGGGTACGCTGCTCTATATGTATATGCGGCCGCGCCGGCGCATCACGCTGGTCAACCTGCGCATGTGCTTTCCCGACAAGACCGAAGAAGAGCGCCGCCGGATCGCGCGCGGGCATTTCCAGGCCTATGCCCGCAGCGCGCTGGAGCGCGGCGTGCTGTGGTGGGCTTCCGAGGCGCGCCTGAAGCGCCTGATCCAGGTCGAACCCGGCGTGCCATTCGATACGCTCAACAGCGGCCCCACCATCCTGCTGTGCCCGCATTTCGTCTGCCTGGAAATTCCCGGCATCGCCCTGGTGCTCAATTCGGACTATTCCGTCTGCACCATCTACGCCCGCCAGCAGAACAAGATCGTCGACGATGCGCTGCTCAAGGGCCGTTCGCGCTTCCGGCCGGTGACGCTGCTGTCCCGAGAGAAAGGCGTCAAGCCCATCATCCGCGCCATGCGCGACGGCCTGCCCTTCATCATGCTGCCGGACATGGATTTCGGCATCCGCGACGCCGAATTCGTCCCGTTCTTCGGCGTGCCGGCCGCCACCCTGACCGCCACGGCGCGCATCGCCGCCGCCACCGGCGCCAATGTAGTGCCGGTCATCACCACCTTCCTGCCTAACTACCGCGGCTGGAAGACCACTTTCTACCCGGCCTGGAAAGATTACCCCGGCGACGACATCGTGGCCGCCACCCGCCGCATGAACGCCTTCATCGAAGAGCGCGTGCGCGAAGCCCCATCCGAGTATTTCTGGGCGCACAAGCGCTTCAAGACCCGCCCTCCCGGCGAACCGGACCCTTATCGCCGCGACGCGCCCCTGTAAAGAAGCGGCCCTGTCCATATAATGCTGTCATGAAGATCAAATTCACCAAGATGCATGGCGCCGGCAACGACTTCGTCGTGCTCGATGCCATCAATCAAGAGATTTCCCTCACGCCCGCGCAGTGGCAGTTCATCGCCGACCGCCGCTTCGGCATCGGCGCCGACCAGATGCTGGTGGTCGAAAAGGCCGCCGGCGCCGGCGTGGATTTCCGTTACCGCATCTACAACGCCGATGGCGGCGAGGTCGAGCAATGCGGCAACGGCGCGCGCGCCTTCGTCAAGTTCGTGACCGACAAGGGCCTGACCGGCAAGCGCTCGATCCGCGTCGAAACCATGTCCGGCATCATCGAGCCCCGGCTGGAGGACGATGGCCGCATCACGGTGGACATGGGCGCCCCGATCCTGGCGCCGGCCGACGTGCCGTTTGACAGCGCCGGTCTGGAAAGCCGCCAGGAAGGCCAGGATGCGCTCTGGCCGCTGGATGTTGCCGGCAAGACAAACTGGATTTCGGTAGTGTCGATGGGCAACCCACACGCGGTGCAGGTGGTTGCCGACAGCGAAGCGGCGCCGGTGCTGCAGGACGGCCCGCTGATCGAGCATCACCCGCGTTTCCCGCGGCGGGTCAACGCCGGTTTCATGCAAATCGTCGACCGCCACCATGTGAATCTGCGCGTGTATGAGCGCGGCGCCGGCGAAACGCTGGCCTGCGGCACTGGCGCCTGCGCCGCGGTAGTGGCAGGGATTCGCCGCGGCCTGCTGGATTCGCCCGTCGCCGTGCAAACCCATGGCGGCGTGCTGAGCATCGCCTGGCAAGGCCCCGGCCAGCCGGTGATGATGACCGGTCCGGCGGTGTCGGTGTTCGAAGGCGAGATCGACTTGCCGGACCAATAACCACAGCAGCCATAAACCGATTCCGGATAACAAAACGGCTTGCCACATCGGCAAGCCGTTTTGCATTGGAGCAAGGAAACCCGGTCAGACTTCCGCGCTTTGCTCGTCCATCTCTTCCGCGCCAGACTCTGCATCCGGCAACACTGTCTTCAGACGGTACAAGCGCTGCCGGTAATTGCCCTCCGGCCCGAGCGGCCCGCAGTCCACGTCTTCGAACAAGCGGCCGATGCGGTTGAGCGCGCCGCGCTCTTCGCCGGTCTCGACCATGATCAGGCGGCGCTTGCTGCGCGCATACTGGGCGCGGATGTCCACCATCAGGCAATGCCCGCAATCGGCCTGCTTGAGGTCGATCAACAAGGCTTCCGGCCGCGTCAGGCCGAACACGGTCGCCAATTCGATGCGCGCGGCCAGGAAGGGATAGGCATTGACCTGCTCGCGCGTCAGTTGCGCACGCGCCAGCACCGCCCATGGCGCGCTGCCGGGGCGGTCGGCGATCTTTTCCAGCAGGGACTGCGCCTGGGCGCTGCCCTGGGTCGCCGCCTTCTGCAGCCAGTACAGGGCGCGCACATCGTTGGCCGGGTCGTCGCGGCGGTTGCGCCAGGCCGTCACGCCGCACTCCAGCTGCGCCGCCATGTGCCCCATCTCCGCCGCACGCTCCAGGTAATGCTGCACATCGGCCAGGTTGCGCTGGGAAAACTCCGGCTTCAGGTAGATACGCGAGAGGGCGTACCAGGCGGCGGCCATCCCTTGCTCTCCGGCCAGCGTCAGCCAGCGGATCGCCTTCTTATAGTTAGCGGAGCCGCGCCCCGGGAAGCGCCGTTCGCCTTGCTCGTCCATCCGCCCGTACAGCAACCCCAATCCCAATTGGGCGTCGCGGTCCCCGGCCAAAGCGGCCAGCTCCAGCAATTGCTGGACATACAACAGGTTGGGCTGTGCCTCTTCCAGGCGCGCCTGCGCCAGGCGCCGCAACAACTGTATGTTCTGCCCGCCGAGGCTGGAGGCAAGCATCTCGGCCGGCGCATTCAATTGGGCGGCCAACGGCTCATATTGCCGCAGCAATGCGTCAGCCAAAGGCTGGGCGCGCTGGAGAAAGCCCGGGATATCCGACTGACGCCACGCGGCGTCGGCCAAGGCCTGCTGAGCCTGCTCGATACCGGCATCGGCCGCCCGTTGGGTCCACTGCCGAATTTCATCTTGCGGCTGGGCGACCTCAGCCGCCCGAGGCAGCGCTTGCGCACTGGCTGCCGCTTCTGCGCTCCCCGATGACAACGGCTGCACTTCATGGCTTTGCTGGGCCAGCAGCCACTGGGCATCCGGGTCGCCGTCGCGCGCCACCGCTTCCAATGCCCGGATTGCCTTGTTCTTGATATCTGCACCGGCCTGCGCAGCATTGCCCAATACCAGCCGGGCAAACACCAAGCCGGCCTTGCCCAGCCCGGCATCAAATGCCCGCTCGTACCAGACAGCCGCCTCCTGCGGCTTGGCCAAGGGAGCCACCACCTCATAGGGGATATGCTGGGCGATCAACATCCATGCATCCGCCAGGCCCTGGCGCGCGGCACGCTCCAGCCAGTGAAATGCCGTACCCGGACTTTGGGGCAAGCCGTTGCCGCCAAACAGGTAACGCTTGCCCAAAGCAAGCTGCGCCTCAGCCTGACCGGCCCGCGCAGCACGGATGATTGCGAGATCCTCTCGATTTGCCATCAGCCTTCCGCGATAGATCAGAAAACCAAAATTATGCCCTACAAATCATATTTTTTTAAAATTTGAAGGGAAACCACATAAATGCATCGTTTTAGCAACAAACCAGCATACGCGAGGTAACAGATCAAGTTTCGCCTACGGCAGTCGATAATAAGATGTCCTCCGCAAGCGAAAACCTGCCTCCAGAGCATCTTTCGCATAGAAAGCGTTTGAAAAAAACAACACTCGGGAACGAGTTTTGCGCTTTCAACCAAAATTCCAGCCGCCAAACGACCAATCTGCGGCCATGCCAAATGAGAACCCTTAATGTCTCACCATCCGACCAGAAGTACGGATCCTCAAGACTATTTTTATAGAAGGATGTCAAATGAAAAAATCTCTGCTGGCACTGGCCGTCCTCGGCGCGTTCGCAGGTGCTGCTCAAGCACAAAGCTCCGTTACTATCTACGGTATCGTTGATACCGGTATCGTTTACTCCAGCAAAGTCGCCACCGGCGGCACCGTTGGCAATGTTGCCACTGGCAGCCGTTTCCAACTGTCCTCCGGCAACGTCCAAGGCTCGCGCATCGGCTTCAAGGGCGTTGAAGATCTGGGCGGTGGCCTGAGCGCCGTGTTCAACCTGGAAACCGGTTTCGACAACGACACCGGCGCCCTGAACGGCCAAGACAAGAGCCCCGCTGGCACCACCAACCTGTTCCGTCGTAAGTCCGTGGTCGGCCTGCAAGGCGGCTTCGGTGCTGTTCTGCTGGGTCGTCAAACCGACTTCCTGGACGACTTGGGCGGCGCGCTGACCTCCGTTGGCGATTTCGGCGGCTGGACCGGTAACGTTGGCAACAACCTGAACCGTCTGGAAGGTACCCGTACCAACAACTCGATCCGTTACAACACCAACAACCTGGGTGGCTTCACCGGCAGCCTGATCTACGGCTTCGGCGAAACCGCTGGCCAGACCTCCGCTGGTCAATCGTTCGGTGCTGGCCTGAAGTATGAAAACGGTCCTCTGGCTCTGGGCGCCGCATACTACCAAGCCAAGGTCGGCAAGACCGCTTCCGACACTTCGCTGCTGAACAACACCAACCTTAACATCGTCGCTGATAACGTCGCTGGCATCCACGCCGGTGATATCGGTGTCAAGACCTTCGCCCTGAATGCGAAGTACACCTTCGGCAACGCTGCAGTGTACGGTGGCTGGAGCCGCACTAAGCAACCTTGGGCTACCGGCTCGAGCGTGGCTGCAATTGCTGACGTTACCAAGCCGACCACCTACATCATTGGCGGCCTGAACAACGACAAGACCGACACCTTCGAACTGGGTGGTTCCTACAACGTGAGCCCGGCTCTGAAGCTGATGGCCGCTATTGATTACTCGCGTATCAACTACGTTGCAAGCCCGGTCGCAGCTGACCCGTCGAAGGGCCGTCTGATCCAGTACAGCCTGGGCGCAGACTACTTCCTGTCGAAGCGCACCGACCTGTATGCCATGTTGGGCTTCCTGTCCGCCAAGGACACCCTGAACCCGGGCATCTCGGGTGGCACCACCGGTTCCGACAGCAACCAGACCGCTCTGGCAGTTGGTATCCGCCACAAGTTCTAATTTAAGGACCTGATCCCCGGCATGAAAATGCCGGTGTTCAATACTTGAGTTAAAACCGATTCGGGCTTGCATGAGCAATCATGCAAGCCCGTTTCTTATGCCCCGCCGCTTTATCCCCTTGGCCTCACGCCACTGATTCTACCCCGACAATATCCCGCCTGTAACTCCGGAAGAGCCCCTCCCAGCGATTGTCATCATTTCCGATAGCGAGGATAATCTCGCGATAATTCAGGCATTGCCGGTCGGCACGCAACTTCAGCATCCCCGCCCGCAAACTGCCGCAACACTCATACGAACACACTAGCGATGACCACCCAACTGGACTCCAATCTGATTGCCGAATACCTGCTTGACCACCCCGGCTTCTTCGAAGAGCATGCAGAGTTGCTGTCGACCATCAAATTGACCAGCCCGGTCATGGGCCGCGCCGTTTCCCTGCAGGAACGCCAGATGGAAGTCCTGCGCGAAAAGATCAAGGTGCAGGAGCTGCACATGGCCGACCTGATGCGCATCGCCCAGGAAAACGACGAGATCACCAGCAAGTTCCAGGCATGGACCCGTACCCTGCTGCTGGCGCGCAATGAACAAGACCTGCCGCGCACGCTGGCCGAGCAGTTGAAGGAAACCTTCCACGTGCCGCAGGTCACCGTGCGCCTGTGGAACCTGGCCGAAGCGCATGCCGCGCAATGGTTCACGCAATCGGTGTCGGAAGACGCGCAGATTTTCGCCAACGGCCTTTCCGCGCCGTTTTGCGGCCCCAACAAGGACTTTGAAGCGGCCGCATGGCTGGAAGACCCGGCTTCGGTCAAGTCGGTCGCGATCCTGCCGCTGCGCGTGGGCGCCTCGCCGGACTCGTTCGGCCTGCTGGTGCTGGGATCGGCCGATCCCAACCGCTTCACGTCGGACATGGGCACCGATTTCCTCTCCCGCATCGGTGAGACCGCCAGCGCGGCATTGGCCTGCCTGCTGCGCTGACGACCCGGCGCGCGGGCCCTTGTCCGCCGTTTCGCCACGCCCGGGCGGCGTGGCACAGCCTGAAGAATGAGCGTCGATGGATACCGCCCCGCAATCGTTGATTCAACAATACCTCGCCACCTTGCGCACCCAGCGCAAACTGTCCGCCCATACGACGGAAAACTACGGCCGCGACCTGCAGGAACTGCACAGCATGCTGTCCGCGCCGTCCGGCACGGCAACCGGCGCCCCGCCCCTCGATTTCCGCAGCATCAGCCAATTCCAGATCCGCAAATGCGCCGCGCAGTTGCACGCGCGCGGCCTGAATGCGCGCTCGATCTCGCGCAAATTGTCGGCCTGGCGCGGCTTTTTCGCCTGGCTGTCGATGGAAGTCGAGCTCAAGGCCAATCCGGTGGACGGCGTGAAGCCGCCCAAGAAAAGCAAGCCGCTGCCCAAGGCGCTGGCCGCCGATGACGCCATCCGGCTGGTGTCGCAAACCGATCCGGGCAAGGATCCCTCTTCCACGATGGCCGCCTGCAACCGCGCCATGTTCGAGCTGCTGTATTCGAGCGGGCTGCGCGTGTCCGAACTGGGAACGCTCGACATTGCCGATACCCGGGAAGGCGCTTACGAGTCGGCCGGCTGGATCGACCAGGAGAATGCCGAAGTCACCGTCACCGGCAAGGGCGGCAAAAAGCGCAAGGTGCCGGTGGGGCAAGCCGCCCTGCAAGCCATCGCCGACTGGCTGCCGATCCGCGCCGCGCTGGTCAGGCCCGATGCCGGCCCCGACCGGCATGCCCTGTTCCTGAGCGAACGCGGCACGCGCATGTCGCCGCGCGTCACCCAGCTGCGCCTGAAAACCCACGGCCAGGCGCTGGGCATGGCCAGCGATGTGCATCCGCACATGCTGCGCCACTCGTTCGCCTCCCATGTGCTGCAGAGCTCCGGCGACCTGCGCGCGGTGCAGGAAATGCTGGGCCATGCCTCCATCACCGCCACCCAGGTCTATACTGCCCTCGATTTCCAGCGGCTGGCGCAGGTCTACGACCAGGCCCACCCCCGCGCCAAGAAGAACGGCCCGAAATAGGCCTTGCCGCCGGCAGGAAACGCCGCCATGCATCGGCTAAAATAGAAGCTGAATCGGGAGTTGGCGCGCCGCTTCTTTCTTCGCCAGCCCCCGGCAAACCGAATTGCCCTAGTTGTCCCAAGTCGCTTCGTTAATGCCGTCCATGAAAGCCAAAGCCGCCGATCTCCCCGCCAGCAGCCACAGCCTCCAGGCTGCCGCCATGACCGCGTTGGCGGAAGCGCAACTGCGCGAGGCCGGCGTGCGCGTGACGCAGGCGCGCGTGAACGTATTGGGCGCGTTGCTGGAAACCCGCAGCGCCGCCTCGCACCAGGATATCCAGGACCGCTTCGCCGGCATGGATCGCGTCACCCTGTACCGCGCGCTGGACTGCCTGACCGAAGCCGGCCTGGCCCATAAGATCTCCAGCGACGACCGCATCTTCCGCTACAGCGCCGGCGCCGACCATCCCGAGCACGGCCTGCACGACCACACGCACGGCAAGCAACACCAGCACGGCCATTTCAAATGCACCCGCTGCGCGCGCGTATTCTGCCTGGATGCCAGCGACGGCACCGACTTCCTGGCCACCGTGCTGCCGGACGCCGACAAGCACCGCTCCACCGCCGCGCAACTGCAGTCGGCCCTGCGCAAGACGCTGGGCAAGGGCTTCCAGAGCCACGAAGTGGAATTGACCATCAAGGGCTGGTGCGCGGACTGCGCAGACTAAATTAACGTACGGCGCCCAGCTTCGCCAGCCGCCGCGGCAATTGCCGCACCGAACTCACCTTGACATCGACATAGGCCGGCAAGCGGCTGCGCACGCGCTGCGCCGCCAGATGGCCCAGCATCGTATTGCCGACCAGGTATTGCGTCACCCAGGCGGTACGTACCCCCAGTTCCCGCGCCGTCTTGAGATTGTCCACCGTGTCCTCCACCAGGATGCAGCGGCGCGGGTTAACCTTCTCGCGCGCCAGCAGCTTGCGCAGCATCTGGCGCGAAGGCTTGGGGCGCAACTGGCGATGCACGCGCATCGCTTCGATCGAGATGTGGTGCGAGAAATGGCGCTGCAAGCCGAGATGGCGCACCAGCTCGCGCGAATAGCGGCGCGGCGCGTTGGTCAGCAGGATCTTGCGCCCCGGCAGTTGCCGCAGCCAGCGGCCGATGCCGCGCTCGGCGCGCACCATGCCCGGCAGGTCGTCGAACAGGTGCGCTTCATGCAGGAAATCTTCGATGCGCACGCCATGATGGCGCACCATGCCAAGCAGCGTCGCGCCATACAGCTTCCAGTAATGGCGGCGCAGGTGGTTGACCGCCGCCTCGTCGCACGGATGCCCGCCCTGCTCCAGCACGCGTGTGATGTAGCGGTTCATGTTGGCGTTGATGGCGGGGAAGATCGCGTGCGACGCGTTATGCAAGGTGTTGTCGAGATCGAACAGCCAGAGCGGTGTAGTATTGGACGCCATAAATCAGACCGGCCGCGCCCATCGGGCGGGAACCATGAAGCAACGAAAGAAAGGCAAGCAGTGAAAGGTTTTGCAAAACGATTGATTATAGTGACATTGGCCCTGCTGTTCTGCTTTTACCTGCCGCAGGCATCGGCCGCCCCGATCTCCGCGCCGGATACCGCCAACCAGACGGTTCCCAATCGCGGCGCCCTGTACCGCGTCTCCGACGGCCGCCACACGATGCACCTGTTCGGCACCATCCACGTCGGCGCCCCCGATTTCTATCCGCTGGAACCCCGCATCACGCGCGCGCTCGCCGCGGCGCCGACGCTGGCCCTGGAGCTGGATCCGCAAAATGCCGGAGCGCTGCAGGCGGCGGTGCAGCGCCACGGCATCTATCCCGACGGCCAACGCTTCGAGCAGCAACTCGATCCGGCGCTGGCCCAACGCACGCTCGCCGCGCTCAGGCGCTACCAGCTCCCGGCCGAACGGCTGCAGAATTTCCGCCCCTGGATGCTGGCCACCGCGCTCACCGTGCAGGAATACGCCAGCAGCGGCTACCGGCCGGAACTGGCCGTGGACAACCACTTGGCCGACGCAGTGCGCGGCCACGGCGGCAAGATCATCGAATTGGAAAGCGCCGAGCGCCAGATGGCGATCTTCAGCCGCCTGAATGCGGCCCAGCAGGCGCAATTCCTGGGCGATACATTGGACGAACTGGACGATGCCGACCTCAAGCGTAAGCTCGACGAACTGGTGGGCGCCTGGCGTCACGCCGACAGCAACGGTTTCGACCAGGCGCTCAAGGAGATGGATGACGACAAGTCCTTTGCCAGCCGGTTTGCCCGCCACGCATTGCTGGATGAACGCAACCCCGGCCTGGCTGACGGCATCGCCGCGCTGCTGGCGAAACAGGACAAGGCCGTGGCCGCCATCGGCATCCTCCATCTGGTGGGGCCGGGCAGCGTGCCGGCGCTGCTGAAGAAAAAGGGATTACGCGTGGAGCAAATCTACTAAGAATCGCGCCAACACAACACGCCGGACAAACAAAAAGGGATGAGCATGCTCATCCCTTTTGCTTTACTGCTGTCCTGCGCGATCAGTGCGAGCGGATCATGGTGCCGAACGCCTGCTCGGTCAGCACTTCCAGCAACAGCGAGTGCTCGATGCGGCCATCGATGATGTGCACGGTATTCACGCCCGACTTGGCCGCGTCCAGCGCCGAGGAAATCTTCGGCAGCATGCCGCCGGAGATGGTGCCGTCGGCGAACATCTCGTCGATCTCGCGCGCCGACAGGTCGGTCAGCAGGTTGCCGGCCTTGTCCTGCACACCGGCGATATTGGTCATCATGATCAGCTTCTCGGCATGCAGGATCTCGGCGATCTTGCCGGCCACCACGTCGGCGTTAATGTTGTAGGCCTGGCCGTCGTCGCCGAAGCCGATCGGCGAGATGATGGGGATGAAGGCGTCGTCCTGCAGCGCCTTGACCACCGCCGGATTGATCGCCTCGATCTCGCCCACGAAACCGATGTCCAGGAACTGGCCCGGCTTCTCCTTGTCCGGCATCTGCATGCGGCGCGCGCGGATCAGGCCGCCATCCTTGCCGGTCAGGCCCACCGCCTGGCCGCCGTAATGGTTGATCAGCATCACGATATCCTGCTGCACCTCGCCGCCCAGCACCCATTCCACCACTTCCATGGTTTCTTCGTCGGTAATGCGCATGCCTTGCACGAAGGTGCCTTGCTTGCCGATCTTCTTCAGCGCGGCATCGATCTGCGGGCCGCCGCCGTGCACCACCACCGGGTTCATGCCGACCAGCTTCAACAGGATCACATCGCGCGCGAAGCCGTGCTTCAGGCTTTCCTCGGTCATCGCATTGCCGCCATACTTGACGACGATGGTCTTGCCGTGGAATTTACGGATGTAAGGCAGCGCCTCAGCCAGGATTTCGGCTTTGATCTGCGGCGCTACGTTGGTCAGGTCGGTGGTCATGGCAAGTCCTGTGGATGGAGGTGGGTTCTTGGGTACGCGATTTTACATGGAAAGAACGATCCGTTCGCGCGGCTGTGCGTTAATGGCAACGCACCGGCCGCGCAACGCTCAGGCTGAGCAGGCGCGGACTTCCTGGTCCGGGAAGGCGCCCTTGATCTTGTCGAGCGCGGCGCGCGCATCCGGAGTCAGGTCGTGCAGCTGGAACACCTGCTTGCCGGCGCCGGAGCGGCGGGCGATGATGCGCGCGCTGCGCACGCCCTGCCCGATCAGCTGGCCGATATAGGCCTTGGCCGCCTCCTCGGTACGGAAGATGCCCAGCGAGATGCCGTAGCGCAGCGCCGGGTTGGGGGAGCTCTCGGGAATCATGTAGACGTCGCCGATGCCCAGGCGGCGCAGTTCGGCCTTGCGGCGCTCGGCGCCGTCGCGGCCATCCTGCGGCGGGATATAGACCATGTAGCTGGTGATGTCCTGCGTCAGCTTCTGCACCATCTTGTCGCCCAGGTTGAGGCTGGCCAGTTGCGACGAAAAGCGGCGTGCATCGGCGGCGCTGAAATTGCCGACTTCAGTGCAGGAAGACGCGACAGCGGCCGTCTTCTGGGACACCGGAGCGGGTGCAGCGGTGGTGGGAACGGACGCAGCGGGCGCCGGAGCGGCGGCCGGGTCCTGCTTGCCGGAAGTATCCGGCTGCGGCGACGCGTCTTGCGTGCGCGCCTGCGGCACCAGTTTCTCGCTGTTGGGCGGCAGGATGGACAAGGCCTCCGGGCGCAACTGCCCGGCCAGGCGCTGCGGCTCATGGCGTTCCGAGGTGGCGGCGCCCAAATAGCCGTGCTGCATCCCGAACAGGATGCCATTGCCAATCAGCAGTAGCCAAAAAATCAATTTCAGCTTCATCCGCGCTTTCGTCTTCCTTTTCCCGAGTCGCCTTGTTCCGCAAGAACCTGTTCAGCCGCCGGCAACCATGGCCGCATGCAGGCCGGTCAAGACCAGATTATCCACTTTTTCCAGCGGCGTATCCCCCAGTTTCAGGTACGGCGCCAGCACCGCGCCGGCGCCGCCGGCCAGCACGCAGCGCAAGGGGCATCCCGGCGCCTGACGGCGGCGCTCGTCCAGCGCATGTTCGATGGCCCCGGCCTGGGCGGCGATACAGCCGGATACGATGGCATCCACCGTATTGTCGGCAAATGGCTCCCGCAGCGGCGCAATGGCCTCGATCTGCGGCAACTGCGCGGTCGACAAGGCCAGCGAAGTCGCCATCGTCCCCAGCCCCGGCAGGATCATGCCGCCGACGAACACGCCTTGCGCGCTGACGGCGTCGATCGTGGTTGCCGTGCCGCAAGTGGCCACCACCAGCTCCTGCCCCGGAAACAGGCTGCGCGCGCCGATCGCGGCGGCGAAACGGTCGCAACCGAGCTGGCCGGGATGGCGGTAGCCATTGCGCAGGCCGGCGCGCTCCGGAACCGATGCGAACCATTCGACGACGACAGCGGCGCCGAAGACCTGCGCCAACATGCCGTCCAGCGTCTCGCGCAGCGCCTGTCCCGCGACGTTGGATACGCACACGCGCTCCACCCCCGATGCCAGTTGGCCCCATGCGACCGCCAGCGATGCGGCCTCGCCGCGCGCCACCGCGCCCTGATGCAGCCAGCGGCCGCCGGCGTCGGCCACCGCCCATTTGATCCGGGTATTGCCGGCGTCGACCAGCAGCATGCTCACGATGCCTGTTCCTGCAAACGCAACGACACGTCGCCCGCCAGCACCGCCACCTGGCCGGCGCCGGTATCGATCAGGAAGCGTCCCATCATATCCACGCCGACGGCGATACCCTCCTGCACGATACGGCCGTTATCGATGATTTTCACCGGTTGCCCGGCATACGAATGGAATGCTTGCCAACGCGCGATGAAAGCGCCGAAACCGTACTGTTCGAACTCCGCCAATACATCGGCCAGCGCGCTGGTGATGATCGCCAGCACCGTCTCGCGCGGCTGCTTCTGCAATTCAGGCGCGGCGCCGATGGCGCGGCCCAGCTCGGCCTCCAGTTCGGGCGGCACGCCCAGGTTCAGGCCGATCCCGATGACCGCCCAGGTGGCGTCGCTGGAACCGATGTCGGCGGCGGTTTCGATCAGCACCCCGGCGAGCTTGGCGCCGTCGCGCAGCAAGTCGTTGGGCCACTTCAATTGCGCCTGCACGCCCAGCACCTGGAGCGCTTCGGCCAGCGCCACGCCCACCGCCAGCGGCAAACCCAGCAACGCATGCAATGGCCGCCGGAAACGCCAGGCCAGCGAAAAGGTCAGCGACGTCTGCGGCGTGGTGCGCCACGGCCGGCCGGCGCGGCCGCGGCCGGCGGTCTGGCGCTCGGCCACGCGCAGCACCGGTTGCTCCAGGCTGTGCAGGCGCTGCATCAGGTCGACGTTGGTCGAGCCCGTGCGCGCCACGGCCTCGACCACGATGCGCCTGGCGTTGGCGTTATCGGAGCCGGCCAGCAGCATGGCGATGCGCTCGCCATGGATCGGCATATCGCCGTCGCCGCGTCCCTCGGCGGGCGCTTCGGACGAGGCCGACGAGGCTGCCGCCAGCGAATTGGAAGTCATGTTCATAGAGCGCATTGTAACGGCAGTCGGCCCCGAACCGCCGCCCGGCGCGCGCAGCTGCGACCGCAAGTGAAATCGGTTACCCTCTGCCCCATGGAAGCCAAGCCCAACACCACGGCGCCGCCGCCCGCCCAGCCGCCCACAGCCGTTCCCGCCGCCTCCGCCTTCGCGCGCGTGAGCCTGCTGGTGTACGCGCTGCTGATCGTCTATGCCAGCTGGTATCCGTTTTCGGGCTGGCGCGACATGGGCCTGGGGCCGTTCGATTACCTGTGGGCGCGCCTGCCGTATTACTGGACCGGTTTCGATGTCTGGACCAACATCGCCGGCTACGCCCCGCTGGGCATGCTGCTGGTATTCGCCATGCATCCGCGCATCGCGCCGGCGTGGGCCATCTGGCCGGCTACGGCCGCCGGTATCTTGCTGTCGGCTTGCATGGAGGCGGTACAGACCTATCTGCCTACGCGCGTGCCGTCCAACCTCGACCTGCTCACCAACTCCGCCGGCGTGTTCATCGGCGCATTGCTTGGCGCGGCCTGCAGCCGCTATTTCCTGCGCGAGAGCCGCTTGCTTTCCATGCGGCGGCGCTGGTTCTCCGGCGAAGCCAGCCGCGGGCTGGTCGTGGCCGGGCTGTGGCCGCTGGCGCTGGTCTATCCGCAAAACCACCTGTTCGGGCTGGGCCACCTGGTGCCGCCGCTGTCGGCCTTCTTTTCCTATCTGTTCGACACCCCGATCGACCTGGCCACCGCCTGGATCAACAACGCCCAGCTCCGCGCCGAGCAATACTGGCTGGCCGACGTCATCGTCACCGCCTGCGGCCTGACCGGCGCCGCGCTGCTGCTGTTGGTGCTGCTGCGCAAGCAGGCCCCGCGCCGGGCGCTGGTGCTGTGCTACCTGCTCGGCTGCATCGCCGTGAAATCGCTGGCCTGCGCGCTGTTTTTCGCGCCGCAGAACGCCTTCGTCTGGGTCTCGCCCAGTTCGGCCGGCGGCATCCTGATCGGCGCCATGATGGTCACCGGCCTGTCGTTCGCGCCGCCCACGGCGCAGCGGCGGCTGGCGGCGCTGGCGCTGATCCTGAGCCTGGCGGTCACCAACGCGGTACCGGCCAACCCGTATTACATCTCCACGCTGGAGACCTGGGTGCAGGGCAAGTTCCTCAACTTCGACGGCGCCGCGCAATTCCTGTCCGTGCTGTGGCCGTTCCTGGCGATCTGGTTCCTCTACCATCCGGTGCACCGGAAACAAAAATGAGCGGGGTGTATCATTACGCTTTTGCCGCAACAGCACGCGCATCAAGGCTGACCGGGCTGCGCGGTACACGCAATCCTTCTCTCGGGCGAACCTGCACATGAGCGACAAACCATTCTACGAGCACCACGTTTTCTTCTGCCTGAACCAGCGCCAGCCCGGCGAGCGCACCTGCTGCGCCGACAAGGGCGCGCAAGCCGCGCAGGAGCACGCCAAGAAACGCATCAAGCAGCTCGGCCTGGCCGGCGAAGGCAAGGTGCGCATCAACAAGGCCGGCTGCCTGGAGCGCTGCGAGGAAGGGCCGGTGATCGTGATCTATCCGCAAGGCACCTGGTATACCTACGTCGACCAGGACGATATCGACGAAATCATCGACACCCACATCGTCGGCGGCAAGGTCGTCGACCGCCTCAAGATCTGATCCCCGATACGCGATACGCAAAAGCAATGAACGCACATACCCAGAATTTCACGATTGCCGGCGCCGTCGGCCAGCTCGAATGCGCGCTGGACCTGCCGGATCCGGACAATTTCCCGGCGCCGGTCGGCCTGGCGCTGGTGGCCCACCCGCATCCGCTGTTCGGCGGCACCATGGACAACAAGGTGGCGCAGACGCTGGCGCGCACCTTCCTCGCGCTGGGCTACGTGGCCGTGCGCATGAATTTCCGCGGCGTCGGCAAGTCCGAGGGCGCGCACGACCACGGCGCCGGCGAGACCGATGACATGGCGCTGCTGCTGCAGCACATGCGCGCCCAGTATCCCGGCCTGCCGCTGGCGCTGGGCGGTTTCTCCTTCGGCACCTTCGTGCAGGCGCAACTGCAGCAGCGCCTGCTGCAGCAAGACGCCGCCGCGGCCGCCGAACGCCTGGTGCTGGTCGGCACCGCCGCCGGCAAGTGGCCGATGCCGCCGGCACCGGCCAACACCATCCTGATCCACGGCGAACAGGACGACACCATTCCGCTGTCGGCGGTGCTCGACTGGGCGCGCCCGCAGGAGCTGCCAGTGGTCGTCATTCCCGGCTCGGACCACTTTTTTCACCGCAAGCTGCAACATATCAAGAACGTGGTGGTCGAAATGTGGCATCGCCGTCCGGCGATGGGGTGAACGCCGCCGCACAAGGCTTTCCGCGCGGGGACCGGTTGGGAAGCCGGCCCCGCAAATTGGGAGGGCAAGCCGCGCGGCGTTTATAATTCCGGGCGTGCAATTCGTCATGCGGCTCCAGCGGATGGCCTACCACTCTGCGACAGCAAGCGAATCCGCCTTCTTTTTCAAACCACAGCAACGATGTTTCCCCCTGCTGGCATTTTTTCCTTGGCACCGATGAAAAAAATACTTGCGGCCTTCGCCGCCACCGTCCTTTCGATTTCCGCCCTGACCGCCTCCGCGCAAACCTTGCCGCCGCCGACCGTGGCCGCCAAGTCCTGGATGTTGCTGGACGCCTCGGCCAACCAGGTGATCGCCTCGGCTGACCCGGACATGCGCGTCGAACCGGCCTCGCTGACCAAGCTGATGACCGCCTACCTGGCCTTCGCCGCCCTGCGCGACAAGCGCCTGAGCGAATCGCAGGAAGTCAGCGTCTCGGTGAACGCCTGGAAGGTCGATCCGAGCAGCTCCAAGATGTTCATCGAACCGAACAAGCCGGTGTCGATCGAAAACCTGCTGTACGGCCTGATCTCGGTCTCGGGCAACGATGCCGCGGTGGCTGTCGCCGAAGCCGTGTCGGGCACCGAAGATGCCTTCGTGCAACTGATGAACCGCGAGTCGCAGCGCCAGGGCCTGAGCAACACCCACTTCTCCAACCCGCACGGCCTGCCCAGCGCGGACACCTACACCACCGCGCGCGACCTGGCCATCCTGTGCCGCAACCTGATCAACGACTTCCCCGAGTACTACAAGAAGTATTACTCGGTGAAGAAATTCACCTACAACAACATCACCCAGCCCAACCGCAACCGCCTGCTGTGGCTGGATCCGACCGTGGACGGCATGAAGACCGGCCACACCTCCAGCGCCGGCTACTCGCTGATCACCTCGGCCCACCGCCCGGTACCCAACGGCGAACGCCGCCTGATCTCGGTGGTGATCGGCACCGTCTCCGACCAGGTGCGCACGCAGGAAAGCCAGAAGCTGCTGAACTGGGGCTTCCAGAACTTCGATGCCGTGAAGCTGTACGCCAAGGGCCAGCCGGTCGATACGCCTGACGTGTGGAAGGGTTCGCAGGGCAAGATCAAGGTCGGCTTCAAGAACGACCTGTACATCACCATCCCCAAGGGCACCGCTGACCGCGTCAAGACCCACCTGGATCGCAACGACCCGCTGATCGCCCCGATCTCGGAAAACGCCAAGGTCGGCACCCTGAAGGTCACCATCGACGACAAGACCGTCGCCGAATTGCCGGTGGTCGCGCTGGAATCGGTCGGCCCGGCCGGCTTCTTCGGCCGCGCATGGGATTCGCTGCGCTTGATGTTCAAGTAATCAGCCGCCTGCTTCAAACGAAAACGCCACCGGGAAACCGGTGGCGTTTTTTTATGGCCGAAACGTCCGTTGAACGCCGCTGGATCCCGGCCTGCGCCGGGATGACGGAGAAGTGAGTGACTTCCTCCGGCCTGTCGTCCCGGCGCAGGCCGGGACCCAGTGTCTTTCGTCGCGCCTCGCATGCGCCCGCAGCATCCGCCGCAAACAAAAACGCCACCGGTTTCCCGGTGGCGTTTTACTTGCTGCTTGTTAGCTGAGGCAAACGTTACTTAAGCTGCAACCGCTTCCTTGGCAGCCGGCGCCTCGTCTTCCACCGACGAGCGGATCAGGTGATCGAAGGCCGACAGCGCCGCGGTCGCGCCCGCACCCACGGCGATCACGATCTGCTTGTACGGCACCGTGGTCACGTCGCCGGCGGCGAACACGCCGGGGATCGAGGTCTGGCCGCGGGCATCGATCTCGATCTCGCCATGCTTGCTCAATGCGACCGTACCCTTGAGCCATTCGGTGTTGGGCACCAGGCCGATCTGGACGAACACGCCTTCCAGTTCGACATGCCTGATCTCGCCGCTGTCGCGTTCCTTGTAGCTGATGCCGTTGACCTTCTTGCCGTCGCCGGTGATTTCGGTGGTCTGCGCCGAGGTGACGATGGTCACATTGGGCAGGCTCTTCAGCTTCTTCACCAGCACCGCGTCAGCCTTCAGTTCGGCAGCAAATTCCAGCAGCGTGACATGGCTGACGATGCCGGCCAGGTCGATCGCCGCTTCCACGCCGGAGTTGCCGCCGCCGATCACCGACACGCGCTTGCCCTTGAACAGCGGGCCATCGCAGTGCGGGCAGTAGGCCACGCCGTGGTTGCGGTATTCGCGTTCGCCCGGCACGTTGACTTCGCGCCAGCGGGCGCCGGTGGACAGGATCACGGTCTTGCCCTTCAACACGCCGCCGTTGGCCAGCTTGACTTCGACCAGCTTGTCGCCGGCCACCAGTTGCTCGGCGCGCTGCACGTTCATGATGTCGACGTCATACGCCTTGACGTGCTGCTCCAGCGCGGTGGCGAACTGCGGGCCTTCGGTTTCCTTGACGGAGATGAAGTTCTCGATCGCCAAAGTGTCCAGCACCTGGCCGCCGAAACGCTCGGCGACCACGCCGGTGCGGATGCCCTTGCGCGCCGCGTAGATCGCGGCGGCCGCGCCGGCCGGGCCGCCGCCGACGATCAGCACGTCGTACGGCTCCTTGGCGCTCAACTCTTCGCCCTTGCGGGCGGCGGCGCCGGTGTCCAGCTTGGCGAGGATTTCCTCGACGCCGGTGCGGCCCTGGCCGAACACTTCGCCGTTCATGTAGACGGTCGGCACGGCCATGATCTGGCGCTGCTCGACTTCGCCCTGGAACAGCGCGCCGTCGATGGTCACCGAGCGGATGCGCGGGTTGATGATCGACATCACGTTCAGCGCCTGCACCACCTCCGGGCAGTTCTGGCAAGTCAGCGAGACATAGGTCTCAAAGCTGTAGTCGCCGTCGAGATTCTTGATCTGCTCGATCACCTTGTCGTCGAGCTTGATCGGGTGGCCGCCGACCTGCAGCAAGGCCAGCACCAGCGAGGTAAATTCGTGGCCCATCGGAATGGCGGCAAATTCGATGCTGACATCGGTTCCGGGGCGGTTCAGTTTGAACGACGGGGTACGTGCGTTGGCGGCATCGCGTTGCTCGACCAGCTGGATGCGGTCCGACAACTGCGCGATTTCCTGCAGGAGCTCCTGCATCTCACGGGATTTGGCGCCATCATCCAGCGATGCGACGATCTCGATCGGCTGGGTGACCTTTTCCAGGTAGGCCTTCAATTGGGTCTTGAGATTGGCATCAAGCATGGTGATTCACTTCCTCTGTTGAGAGATTTCATAGCGTCCGGGCCGCGGCATCCGCCTTGTGGGTTTCAGCCGCTTGCCAGGGCAGGCTCGGACGTGTACTTCTTTTAAGTCTTTAACGCATTTAATTGCCGAGTGGGCGTAGCGAGCGGTCCGAGGTCTGCGGGAGAAGCGCAGCCGTACGAAAGTACGGCGAGCATCGCAGCGCAGAGATCGGTCCGCGCAGTAGCCCAATCGGTAATTAAATCTTGCCGACCAGATCCAGGCTCGGCTTCAGGGTGGCAGCGCCTTCTTCCCACTTGGCGGGGCAGACTTCGCCCGGGTGCGAAGCGACGTACTGGGCAGCCTTGACCTTGCGCAGCAGTTCGGAAGCGTCGCGGCCGATGCCGTTGTCGTGGATTTCCAGGACCTTGATCTGGCCTTCCGGGTTGATCACGAAGGTGCCGCGCAGCGCCAGGCCTTCTTCTTCGATCAGCACTTCGAAGTTGCGCGCCAGGGTAGCGGTCGGGTCGCCGACCAGCGGGTATTGCACCTTCTTGATGGCTTCCGAAGTGTCGTGCCATGCCTTGTGGGCGAAGTGGGTGTCGGTCGAGATGCCGTAGATTTCAACGCCCAGCTTCTTGAACTCAGCGTAGTTGTTCGCCAGATCTTCCAGTTCGGTCGGGCAGACGAAGGTGAAGTCGGCCGGATAGAACACGAACACGGACCATTTGCCCTTCAGGGTCGCTTCGGTGATGTCGACGAACTTGCCATCGTGGTATGCAGTTGCCTTGAACGGTTTGATAGTGGTGTTGATCAGGGACATGTCTATTTCCTTTTTAGGGGGTTGAGTAAAGCAGTGGTATGAATAGTAAAGCGCCGAATCAAATAGATCAATTTTATTTAATCAATATTTTTGATTGGATTTAACTATCGATATTGAGGGCGATGCTATCGGCAGGGTTGCAAACGGGCAATCAAGCGCCTGCTTGAACCACATGGCGCCGCCTCGCATTTCTGCAAGCCGGCCGCCGTCAAATTCCGATCGCGATCGCTTAACATGGAAGCGGCGCCGCCTGAAGCTCAACAACACGGTAGCGATGCCGCAGGATGGAGATCCCGCAACAATGTTACTGCAAGCATGCATTTCTTGCGCACTGCGCCATCGACCATCCACACATCCGGCACAACGACAACCCGCATGAGCGAACACAAACCCAGCCCCGGCCGCCGCGCCGATTACCGCCACTTCCATCCGATCCAGACGCGCTGGATGGACAACGACGTCTATGGTCACGTGAACAACGTGGTCTACTACAGTTGGTTCGACACGGCGGTGAACCATTACCTGGTCGCCGGCGGCGTGCTGGAAATCGAGCATAGCCCGGTGATCGGCCTGGTGATCGAAACCCGCTGCAACTACTTCGCCTCGGTGGCGTTTCCCGAGCAGGTGGAAGTCGGCGTGCGGGTGGCGCACATGGGGCGCAGCAGCGTGCGCTACGAGATCGGCATCTTCAAGGCCGGAGAAGACAGCGCCGCCGCGCAGGGACACTTCGTCCACGTCTATGTGGATCGGGCCTCGCGCCGTCCGGTGGATATTCCCGCGCCGATGCGGGCGGCATTGGCGCGCATCGCTGTCGTTAGCCAATAAGCTGCCGCCCAAATGAAAACGCCCGCCGCATTGCTGCGGCAGGCGTTTTCTTATTTCGATTACTTCGACTTCAACGAGACTTCAGGCTCAGGCAGCCAGTTGCTTCTCCAGCTTGCCCTTGACGCCCACCAGCTCGGCCGGCAGCTTGTGCGCGAGCTTTTCGAACAGCTCGGCGTGCAGTTCCAGCTCCTTCTTCCATGCGGCCTTATCGATGGAAGTGATGGTGGCGAACTGCTCGGCGGTGAAGTCCAGGCCATCCCACTGCAGGTCGTTGAAGCGCGGGGTGATGCCGAACAGGTGCTCGACGCCGCCGGTCTTCACGCCTTGCGGATCTTCGATGCGGTCCAGCATCCACTTCAGCACGCGCATGTTGTCGCCGAAGCCGGGCCAGACGAACTTGCCGTTCTCGTCGGTACGGAACCAGTTGACGCAGTAGATCTTGGGCAGCTCGGCCGGCGAAGCGGCGATCTTCTTGCCGATATCCAGCCAATGCTGGAAGTACTCGCTCATGTTGTAGCCGGCGAACGGCAGCATCGCGAACGGGTCGCGGCGCACCACGCCTTGCTGGCCGACGGCCGCGGCGGTGGTTTCCGAACCCATGGTGGCGGCCATGTAGACGCCTTCCACCCAGTTGCGGGCTTCGGTCACCAGCGGCACGGTGGTGGAGCGGCGGCCGCCGAAGATGAAGGCCGAGATCGGCACGCCGGCCGGATCGTCCCAGGCCGGGTCGATCACCGGGTTCTGGGTCGCGGCCACGGTGAAGCGCGCGTTCGGGTGGGCCGCCTTGCGGCCGGTTTCCTTTCCGATTTCCGGAGTCCAGTCCTTGCCTTGCCAGTCGATCAGGTGCGCCGGCGCTTCCTTGGTCATGCCTTCCCACCAGACATCGCCGTCATCGGTCAGCGCGACGTTGGTGAAGATGGTGTTGGCCGAGACCGACGCCATGCAGTTGTAGTTGCTCTTTTCGTTGGTGCCCGGGGCCACGCCGAAGTAGCCGGCTTCCGGGTTGATCGCATACAGGCGGCCGTCGGCGCCCGGCTTGATCCAGGCGATGTCGTCGCCGATGGTGGTGACCTTCCAGCCGCCGAAGGCCTTGGGCGGGATCAGCATGGCGAAGTTGGTCTTGCCGCAGGCCGACGGGAAGGCCGCCGCGACGTAGTGCTTCTTGCCTTCGGGCGATTCCACGCCGAGGATCAGCATGTGCTCGGCCAGCCAGCCCTGGGCGCGGCCCATGGTGGAGGCGATGCGCAGCGCGAAGCATTTCTTGCCCAGCAGCGCGTTGCCGCCGTAGCCCGAACCGTAGGACCAGATTTCGCGGGTTTCCGGGTAGTGCACGATGTACTTGGTGGCGTTGCACGGCCATGCCACGTCCTTCTGGCCTGCAGCCAGCGGCGCGCCCACGCTGTGCACGCAAGGCACGAACTCGCCGTCGGCGCCCAGCACGTCATACACGGCCTTGCCCATGCGGGTCATGATGCGCATGTTGACCGCCACATAGGGCGAGTCGGACAGCTCGACGCCGATGTGGGCGATCGGCGAACCCAGCGGGCCCATCGAGAACGGCACCACATACAGGGTACGGCCGGCCATGCAGCCGTCGAACAGGCCGTGCAGGGTCTGGCGCATTTCGGCCGGGTCGGTCCAGTTGTTGGTCGGGCCGGCGTCTTCCTTCTTCTGCGAGCAGATGAAGGTGCGGTCTTCCACGCGCGCCACGTCGGACGGGTCGGAGCAGGCCAGGTAGCTGTTTGGGCGCTTTTCCTGGTTCAGTTTCTTCATGGTGCCGGCGGCGACCATCTCGGCGCACAGGCGGTCGTATTCTTCCTGGGAACCGTCGCACCAGTAAATGCGAGCCGGCTTGGTCAGCGCGGCGATTTCCGCGACCCAGTTGATCAGTTTCTGGTGTTTGACGTACGCCGGTGCGTTGACTGCGGGAACGCCAGCCATGAGGGGTTGATTCATAGGTTGTACCTCCAATGCCACAAAGTTAAAGAATTCGTTTTGGCACGGCAGGATCGTCGTCTGCTTGTAACTGGCGTTGGATGCCGGGAGAGGGCGCGCCAGCCAGCGATACGGCGGTCTTGTCGACAGCGGCGCATCCGGAGATGCCGGCCGCGAGGCCCGCAGCCTTGTCGGGCGCGGGCTCCAGTCACTTTTCGACAGTTAAAAGTGAGAAAAAGTGGCAGCGATTGTACCCCGATAAAAGGGAATTCACTAAAATTTGTAGCGAAAAATACCCGACTTATGTAGTAGGTAATTACAAATCAAAAAAAATATGTTTTTTCATTACTCAAGCGCATAACACCATTTCTCGCCAAAACCGCATGAATGCTGGATTCTAGCGGTGTTGCGGGGATTTAGATATTCACCAAAGAAATATCTAGATTAAAAATCGGCAATATTTTCACTTTATCTCCATTCCAAACTCATTCGCCGCAGGACCTCGAAGATCCGATCGCGGCCGCACCCGCCCGCACGTTCTACCCTGCCAGAACCGACGGTTCCGGCATCGACAGGCCAGCCTGGCATCGCCGACACTTGCCGGATATGCGAGCCGGCCGCAGGACTCCGGCGCCGCCGCCAATGCCTGCGGAATCCCTTTATGATGTCGCCAGTGCGCCTTCGCCCGCTCTCCTCTCGTTTGCGGCGGCGCAGACTCACAAGACAGCGCCCACGGAGACCTTCATGAAAATTGCCATCCTCGACGACTACCAGGACGCCGTCCGCCACCTCGATTGCTTCCGCATGCTCGACGGCCATGACGTCAAGGTATTCAACAACAGCATCCGCGGCGTCGGGCAACTGGCCGCGCGGCTGGCGCCGTTCGATGCGCTGGTGCTGATCCGCGAGCGCACGCCGCTGAACCGGATGCTGCTGGACAAACTGCCGCTGCTGAAGCTGATTTCGCAAACCGGCAAGGTCAGCGGCCATGTCGACGTGACCGCCGCCACCGAACGCGGCATCGCCATCGTCGAAGGCGTGGGCGACCCGACCGCGCCGGCAGAACTGACCTGGGCGCTGGTCATGGCCGCCATGCGCCGCGTACCGCAATACTGCGGCGCCCTGCGCGCCGGCGCCTGGCAGCAGGTATCGGCCACGCCCCACCACAACACGATCGGCACCGCCCTGAAAGGCCGCACACTGGGCATCTGGGGCTATGGCAAGATCGGCCGCATGGTCGCCGGCTACGGTCGCGCGTTCGGCATGAAGGTAGTGGTCTGGGGACGGGAAGCCAGCCGCGAACAGGCGGCCAAGGATGGCTACGAGGCCGCCGCCGGCAAGGAAGAATTCTTCAGCCAGGCCGACGTGCTGTCGCTGCACCTGCGCCTGAACGACGCCACCCGCGGCATCGTCACGGCGGCCGACCTGGCGCTGATGAAGCCCAGCGCCTGCTTCGTCAACACCAGCCGCGCCGAACTGGTCGAACCCGGCGCGCTCGAAGCGGCGCTCAACCAGGGCCGCCCCGGCCTGGCCGCACTCGATGTGTACGAACAGGAACCGCTGCCGGTGAACTCGCCCTTGCTGAAGATGGATAACGTGGTGGCGTCGCCGCACCTGGGCTACGTGGAAAAAGACGGCTACGAGCTGTACTTCCGCGCCGCCTTCCAGAACATCCTGGACTACGCCGCCGGCGCGCCCAAGAATGTCCTCAATCCTGAGGTTCTGGAGTAATACGGTAAGTGGTACGCACGGGCGGGTCGTACGGCAATACCGGCGACTTGCCTGAAGCCCTCCACAAATGCCGCCAGCCCGGCGGCCATGGCAGCGGCGGCCCCGCGTATTCCGGCACGTTGCGGCGGATCGGGATCACCGGCAGGTGCTCCGGCATGCGACCGTTGTCATGCCAGCCCAGGCTGAACGCATAGTCGGGCAGCAGCGTGGCGCATACCATCTCGAACCAGTTGCTGTGTTCTTCGTCCTCGCCCAGCGCTTGCGCCAGCCCCTGCGGGTCGAACTGCGCCAGCAACCGCGCCAGTTCTTCCGGCGACGCGCTGGGGGTATCGCCCCAGCCCAGCACCGGATTGAAGTTGTAGTCGGCCCCCGAGCCGTACCAGCCTTCGCGCCAGGGCCGTTCCAGCCATTGCCTCGGGCCGGTGAACAAATGCCAGCGCCAGTGCAGCCCGGAAGGCTTGGGCCAGGTATAGAGGTAAAGCCGCTGGTAACCGGTACGGTGCAGTTCACGCACCATCGCCATGAGCCGCGCATGCGGCATGCGATCCGGCGGGGCGCGGCGGAACAGGATCGGCGTGCCGTCGGCATGCTGCACTTCGTCGGACGACAGGTTGAGGTCGAGCGTGCGCACCTCGCTGCCGAAGCGGGCGGAAATCCACCCCGTCAGCAAATTGACGAGCACGATCACGCCATAACCGCGATGACGGTGAAAGATGACGGTGCCGGGCGCCAGTGGTTTCATATCCGGTCGATTATAAGTCTCATTGGCCGGACTGGCCGGAGCGCGGCATTTCCCGCCGGCATCAGTCCGGATTGCCGCGCGGAATCATTTAAAAATTCTCATGTGAAAAGCTGCGAACGGAGGCCGGATTTCATGCTTTTCATCGAGAGATAACCGTCCGTTCTGGCTACAATCCGCAGCGCGCAAAACGATATAAAACAATTTCCACACAGAAAAATCTCGCGACCAACCTTGGCACGTAACTTGCAGCTCGGTCCGCGCAAAACACAAAAACAAACAACAACTGATGTCGGAAGATCCAGCATCGCGGTTCGTTGGTCTTGCGGCACAACCAGAGGGAACAACAACATGCCACAAGCCACGCAAGCAGAAGCCGTACCCACCGAAACCTTTTTACCCTACATGCGCGACGTCGCCAAATGCGAACAGTCGCTGCAGGAACTTAACCTGATGTGGCGCGTCATCGAGGCCTCGGCCAAGATGAACTGCCCCACGGAAGCCAAGACCATCCTCCCGACCATGGCCGCCACCCGCTCGGGGTTTTCCCGGCTGGAACGCGAACTGGTGAACAGCCTGGTGGAGGAAAAGGTACGCAACGTGCTGGCCGGGATCGGCACCAAGGCCCAATACGTGATCGACATCGTGGTACGCAACCTGTTCGAGCGCACCGCCGACGTCGGCTTCCTGGCGACCGACCGCGAGCTGTGCAACTTCGTGGCGGGCGGCGCCGACTCGGCCGATGCCGTTGATGCGGCGCGCTACCGTCTGCGCGAATACCGCAACAAGTACACCGTCTACGACGAAATCATCCTGACCGACACCGAAGGCAATGTGCTGGTGCAGATCGACCCGGCCACGCCGCTGGAGCACAGCACCGACCCGCTGATCAGGCAGACGCTGGAGTCCGATACCTACGTCGAGACCTTCCGCGCCACCGACCTGCGCCCGGCCAAGGACCGTGCACTGATTTATTCGCGCCGCATGCACCATCCCCAAACCGGTGCGGTGATCGGCGTGCTGTGCCTGTGCTTCCATTTCGAGGAAGAGATGGCCGGCATCTTCGCCGCCCACCGCGATCCGGAAGCGCGCGCCAACATGCTGCTGCTGGACGGCGACAACCGCGTCATCTCCAGCGCCGACGAACTGTGGATCCCGCCAGGCACCGTGGTCCCGGTCAATACCGGCGGCCAGCCGCGGCTGATGATGTTCTGCGGCCGCGAATACCTGGTGCGCACCTTCGCTTCCGACGGCTACCAGGGCTATCCGGGCCCCGTCGGCTGGCAGGGCCAGGTGATGGTCCCGGTCGAAGTCGCCTTCACCGGCATCGCCAGCGACGTGCTCTCGCGCCTGTCGCCGGAGCTGGCGGAGGGGCTGCTGTCGCACGCGCATTCGTTCTGCCCGCCGCTGCACGACATCATGACGGCGGCCAAGACCATCCAGCGCATCGTCTGGAACGGACAGGTGATGACCGCCGGCCAGCGCGGCGAAATGCTCAAGCTCAAGACCATCCTCGACCAGATCAGCGAAACCGGCAACCGCAGCAACGAGCTGTTCGCGCAGTCGATCCACGACCTGTACCAGACCGTGCTGTCGTCCAGCATGCGCGATGCGGAGTTCACGACCAGCCTGCTGGTCGACCTGCTCGACCGCAACCTCTACGAACGCTCGGACGACTGCCGCTGGTGGGCGCTCACGCCGGAACTGCGCGCGGCGCTGGCGCAGCCGGCGATCGACGAAGCCACCACGGCCAGGTTGGCCGAGATCCTCGCCTACATCAACGGACTCTACACGGTCTACACCCGCCTGTTCATCTATGACCGCAACGGCCGCATCATCGCCAGCACCGGCGACGATCCAGGTGGCGTGGTCGGCAGCAGCATCGATGATGCCACGCTGGCGCAGGGGAGCTCCCTGCGCAGCCCGCAGCACTACCATGTCAGCGCCTTCGGCCCCAGCGACTTGTACGGCGGGCGGGACACTTACATCTACCACGCGGCTGTGCGGGCGCTGGACAATGATGCCGAGGTGGTGGGCGGCATCGGCATCGTGTTCGATGCCGCGCCGGAATTCCGCAACATGCTGCGCGCAGGGCTGGCGGGCAAGGAAAAAATGAGCGCGTTCTACGTCAGCCGCAACGGGCGCATCCTCTCCAGCACCGACGACAGCCGCCCGGTAGGCGGCACGCTGGACATCGACCTGGCCATGCTGCAGCTGGCCAATGGCCAGTGCAGTTCCGGCGTCACCTTGCATGACGGCCAATACGCCATCGTGGCTTGCAGCGCCTCCAACGGCTATCGCGAATTCAAAGTCAGCGACGGCTACAAGGAAGATGTGATCTCGGTAGTGTTCCAGTGCTTTGGCGCGGTGAACCAGGGCGGCCTGCAAAGCGCATCCAGCGAATTCCTGCTGGAGAGCGGCGCCACCTCGCCGGAAGACCTGGAATACGCCACCTTCTTTTCCGACAACAGCCTGTTCGCCCTCCCGGCGGCCAACGTGATGGAAGCCGTGCCGTTCTCCTCCGTACTGCCGACCTCGATGGGCAACCGCCCCGGACAGGTCGGCATGATCGGCCTGAACCGCGACGACCAGCACAAGGAATTCATCTGGGTATTCGACCTCGGCCACCTGATCCGCGGCACGCGCTCGGCGGTGACCAGCAGCAGCCAGGTGATGATCGTACGCCACGGTGCGCACACCATCGGCTTGCTGGTCGACGAGTTGCATGCCGTGCCGCAGTTCAGCCCGTCGCAGATCACCCACACGCCGCTGGCCATGCAGGGAGACTCCATGCTGATTTCGCAAGTGATCAAAGCCAATGGCGGCAAACTGCTGATCCAGGCCATCGAGGTCGAACGCTTGTTCGCCTACGTGGTCGACGGCATCATCGCGCTGCCGCCGGTACAGGAAGCGGATGCCGCCAACCTGGCCATGCCGGAAGAAAGGCAACTCATGGCGGCATGAGAATCCGGGCTGCGGCAAGTCCCTGGAGGAAGGGCGAGGCGCCGTCCGTGTAAGATAACGGGCGGCGTCTTCTTTACTTCCAACAGGACCACCATGACCCTACGCATCATCGCCACCGGCGGCACCTTCGACAAGCATTACGACGAGATCGCCGGCACGCTCGATTTCGGCGCCAGCCACCTGCCGCAGGTCATCGCCCGCGCGCGCATCACCGCCGAAGTGGCCCTGGAAGAATTGCCGCTGCTGGATTCGCTGGAAATGAAAGACGCCGACCGCCAGCGCATCCTCGCCAGCTGCCGGCAATCGCCCCAGGGCGCCATCGTCATCGTACACGGCACCGACACCATGCAGCTGACCGCCCAGGTGCTGGGCCAGGCGCAACTGGACAAGACCATCGTCCTGACCGGTGCCATGATCCCCTACGAAATCGCCAACTCCGACGCGCTTTTCAACTTCGGTTTCGCCTGCGGCGTGGCGCAGGTGCTGCCGCCCGGCGTCCATGTCGCCATGAACGGCCGGGTATTCGCCTGGGACAAGGTCGCCAAGAACCGCAGCGCCGGCGTCTTCGAACAAACCTGACAAACCAGGAAGGCGCGCCGCTCAGGCGCGCTCATGCATGCGCGCCCACTCGCGGCAGAATTCCAGCAAGGCCGCCAGGCTGGGCGAAGGCGCCCGGTGGCTGCTCACCACCATGTAGAAATGCCGGCGCAACACCGGCAGCGGCGTGGCCAGTTCCACCAGCTTCCCCGACTCGATCAGGTCTTCCACCACCGCGCGCGACAGGCAGCTGATGCCCAGGCCTTCGGCCGTGGCGCGCTTGATCGCCTCCGAGTTGCCGAATTCGAACGAGGAAGGCAGGTGGTGCAGGTAAGGGATCAGCGCATGCTCGACCGCCTCGCGCGTGCCGGAGCCGGTCTCGCGCAACAGCCAGTCAGCCTCGCGCAGCATCTTGAAGCTGATCTTGCGGCCGGCGGCTACGATCGGGTGGCGCGGCGCCGCCACCACGATCAGCTCATCGGTCATCCAGGGCTCCACGTTGACGTCGCTGGCATGGCACGGCCCCTCGATCAGCGCCGCGTCGACTTCGAAATTGACCACCGCGTCGACGATATCGGCCGTGTTGGCCACCAGCGCGCGCACGCGCGCCCCTGCATGCAGCTTGCGGTAGGCCGAGATCATGGCCGGCAGCATGTAGCTGCCGATGGTGGTGGAGGCGCCGATATGCAATTCGCTGCCCGCAGCCGGATCGGCGAACTGGCGCTCGATGGTCTGCGCCGCATCCAGCATGTGGCGCGCCTGCGGCAACAGCAGCCGGCCGCTGTCGTTCAAGACCAGGCGCTTGCCGACACGGTCGAACAGCTGCACGCCGAGCAGGTTTTCAAGTTCGTTGAGCGATGCGCTGGCGGCCGACTGCGACAGCGCGACCATGCCGGCCGCGGCCGTGGTGGAGCCGGACTGCGCCACCGCCAGGAAGATCTGCAACTGCCTCAGGGTAATTTTCATGATCGCCAATCAATCAACTAAATAGGTTGATATTAACAAAATAACGCGTTTTTCTTTTATGCCACGGGAGCGTAAAGTCCACCCATCCCAAAAACACTCGAGTGGAAAGCGAAATGCGTACCGCCAGCCGTTCCCAAACCCTCCCGCCGGTTTTGCCCGGCCTGGCCCTGTCGGCCGCCGTCGCCTGGGCCGCGATGCGCCTGGGCGACATCGCCTGGCTGCAAGAACACGGCTTCTCGGCGCTGACCGTGGCCATCGTGCTGGGCATCGTGCTGGGCAATACCCTTTACCCGAGCGTTGCCGCGCATTGCGGCGACGGCGTGCTCTTCTCCAAACAGACGCTGCTGCGCGCCGGCATCATCCTGTACGGCTTCCGGCTGACGCTGCAGGACATCTCCCATGTCGGCCTGGCCGGCGTGGCGATCGATGCCGCGATGCTGCTGTCCACCTTCGGCCTGGCCTGGCTGGCGGGCGTGAAACTGCTGAAGCTGGAGCGCGACGCGGCGCTGCTGATCGGCGCCGGCAGCTCGATCTGCGGCGCGGCGGCGGTGATGGCGACCGAGCCGGTGCTGCGCGCCCGCAGCGAACAGGTGACGGTGGCGGTGTCGACCGTGGTCATCTTCGGTTCGCTGGCGATCTTCCTCTATCCGCTGCTCCACACCCTGCAGGCGGAACCGGCATGGGGCGTGCGCCTGCCCGACTTCGGCATCTACATCGGCTCCACCGTGCATGAAGTGGCGCAGGTGCTGGCCGCCGCGCGTTCGATCGACCAGCACACCGCCGACACCGCGGTCATCACCAAGATGGTCCGGGTGATGATGCTGGCGCCGTTCCTGCTGGCGCTGTCGATGAAGGCCGGTCCGGCCTCCTCTTCCGGCCAGCGCGGCAAGCTGTCCATCCCCTGGTTCGCGTTCGCCTTCATCGGCGTGGTGCTGTTGAACTCGGTGATGCCGCTGCCAGCCGCCGTATCCCAACTGGTGCTGCAGGCCGATACGCTGCTGCTGGCCATGGCCATGGCGGCGCTGGGCCTGACCACCCACCTGTCGGCGATCCGCAATGCCGGCATGAAGCCGATGATCCTGGGCGCCATCCTGTTCGCCTGGCTGGTCATCGGCGGCGCGCTGGTCAACGGCGCGCTGGGCCGGCTGCTGGCCTGAAGCATCCGAAAAAAACGCGGGCCGGTGCAATACCGGCCCGCGTTTTTATTGGCGCAATGGGTTCCGCGCGCCCGGAGAACCGGCCCTCAATGCACCGAACCCGAACCGCCGGCTGCTATCTCGCGGATGATGCGTATGGTATCGATGTCGGCCTCCTGGTAAGCCGAGCGGCGGAATTCGTTGTAGAAGGCTTCTTCGCTGCCGGCGACCTCGGGCTGGCCGTCGTCGTATTCGAAGCGCACGAACAACTGCCCGGGCTGCGGCTCCTCGATGGTCATGCTCATGCGCGAGGCGTTGATGTCGCCCTGGCTCGGCACCTCGTACAGCACCTGGATCTGCGGCAGGTAAGTGACCTTGTCGCGCACCACCAGTCCGCCGTAGCGCAGTTCGCGTTGCACGCCGCCGATGCTCTTGTCGGTCAGACGGCAGTCGTCCAGATGCGGCATGAACAGTTTGGGCGATTCGGCGCGCAGAACCAGGCCCTGCCACAGTTCCTCGCGGGTCAGGGAGTCGATCAGCGGATTGAGCGGATCGTTGATCTGGATGAGGTGATTGAATTTCATATCGATGATGCTTCTGCTGTGTTTGATTGGCCGTCCACGGCATTGTCCCACATCGGGCGTCCATATCGGGGCTGATACAATGGCGCGTCTTTTCGTTCCTGCCCGCCCCCGATCCGTATGTCCGCCCCCTCCTTCGGCCTGAACAAGCCCCAAAGCGAAGCCGTCCATTACATGGCCGGGCCCTGCCTGGTCCTGGCCGGCGCCGGTTCGGGCAAGACCCGCGTCATCACGCAGAAGATCGCCCACCTGATCGAGAACTGCGGCTACGAATCGAAGAATATCGCGGCGCTGACCTTCACCAACAAGGCCGCGCTGGAAATGCAGGAGCGCATCGCCAAGCTGCTCAAGGACCCGAAGCAGGCCAAGCACCTGACGGTGTCGACCTTCCACTCGCTGGGCGTGAAGATCCTGCGCCAGGAATCCAAGCATCTGGGGCTGAAGGACCGCTTTTCAATCATGGACAGCGACGATTGCTTTTCCCTGGTGCAAGAACTGGCGGTGACCACCGACAAGGCCATCATCCGCGGCATCCAGAATTCCATCTCGCTGTGGAAGAACGGCCTGGTCGATCCCGAGGTGGCGCTGAAGAACGCGCGCACCGAAGACGAGGCGCAGGCGGCGCGCATCTTCCGCAGCTACGTCGCCACGCTCAAGGCCTACCAGGCGGTCGACTTCGACGACCTGATCCGGCTGCCGGTGGAGTTGTTCCAGACCAACGAGGAAGTGCGCGACCGCTGGCAGCGCAAGCTGCGCTACCTGCTCATCGACGAATACCAGGACACCAACACCTGCCAGTACGAACTGGTCAAGCTGCTGGTCACCGGCATCGGCAAGAAACCGATGTTCACCGCCGTGGGCGACGACGACCAGGCCATCTACGCCTGGCGCGGCGCCACCATCGAGAACCTGAAGCTGTTGGGCGTGGACTTCCCCAACCTGCACCTGATCAAGCTGGAGCAGAACTACCGCTCCAGCACGCGCATCCTGCAGGCGGCCAACGCGGTGATCTCCAACAACCCCAAGCTGTTCGACAAGACCCTGTGGTCGGAACACGGCCTGGGCGACCCGATCAAGGTGATGGCGATGGACGACGAGGAGGCCGAGGCCGACCAGATCGCGATCTCGCTGTCGGCGCACCGCTTCGAGCGCCACGCCAAGTTTTCCGACTACGCCATCCTGTACCGCGGCAACCACCAGGCCCGCATCTTCGAGAAAGCGCTGCGGCGCGAGCGCATCCCCTATGTGATGTCGGGCGGCCAGAGCTACTTCGACCGCGCCGAGATCAAGGACATCATCGCCTACCTGCGCCTGATCGCCAACCAGGACGACGACCCCGCCTTCATCCGCGCCGTCACCACGCCGCGCCGCGGCGTCGGCCAGGCCACGCTGGAAGTATTGGGCACGCTGGCCGGCCAGTGGCAGTGCTCGCTGTTCGAGGCGGTCTACAAGGGCGGCCTGGAAGACAAGCTGACCGACCGCCAGTTGCTGCCGCTGCGCAAGTTCTGCGACTTCATCAATGCGATGGAGTCGCGCGCCACCCGCCCCGGCCCTTCCGGCAGCGGCGAGAATGCCGCCAAGCTGCTCGACGAGATGATGGAAGCCATCAACTACGAGTTCTACCTCTACGACTCGTTCGAAGAGCGCGCCGCCCAGGCCCGCTGGCAGAACGTGGTGGACTTCACCAACTGGCTCAAGGAACGCGCCTGCGGCGGCCGTGACCGCGACGGCGAGGAAAAAAACCTGCTCGAAATCACCCAGATGGTGGCGCTGATGAGCATGCTCGAAGGCAAGGACGAGGAGCAGGACGCGGTGCGCATGTCGACCCTGCACGCCTCCAAGGGGCTGGAATTCCCGCACGTGTTCCTGGTCGGCGTGGAAGAAGGCATCCTGCCGCACAAGGGCGACCCCGACACGCCGCCCGAAGAAGCCGCCGCTCGGGTGGAAGAGGAACGCCGCCTGATGTACGTGGGCATCACGCGCGCGCAGCGCTCGCTGCACCTGTCGTGGTGCAAGCGCCGCAAGCGCGCCAAGGAAATCATCGAGTGCCAGATCTCGCGCTTCGTCAAGGAAATGCGCCTGGACGAAGGCGACGCTGTGCCCAAGGAAACCGAACAGATCACGCCGCAGGTGCGCCTGGCCAACCTCAAGGCCCTGCTGCAAAAGCCGCGGGCGACGCCAGATCCGGTCTGAACCACGGTTGCTCGCCACGGCGGAAATTGCGCGCAAAGCTTTCCGTTTTCGCAACTTTCACCGGAACCCGAGGCCGCCGGAGCAAAAAAACGTGGTTTCCGCGGAATTTATTTACGGATTTTGTGTGCAATCGCCCGCTGCCGAGGCGCTGCAGTTTACAATCTCGCCTGCAAAAAAATCCCGCCGTTTCACCAAGGAAACACTTTCGCGCTACCGGCCCGGCCGCCGCGACGGGCGGCGATGCCATCCATTTTTCACATACGACGAAGGTTTTGAAGATGAACAACACGTTTTTCCGCCGCGCGCGCCTGTTCGCGCTGACCGCCGGTTTCATCGGCCTGCTGGGCCTGGCCGGTTGCGGCAAGCAAGAAGACAAGACCGCCGCCGCGCCGCAAGCCTCGGCCCAGCCGCGCGTCTACCTGGTCGGCGTGGAATCGGCCTATGCGCCGTTCTCGTCGGAAAACGAGCAGAAGACCGTGGTCGGCTTCGACATCGACGTCATGAAGGTGCTGGCCAAGAAGATCGGCATCGAAGTGAAGTTCGTTCCGACCCCGTTCGAAAGCATCTTCAACTCCCTGGCCCAGGGCGACCTCGACCTGCTGATCTCGGCCATCACCATCACCGACGAGCGCAAGAAGTCGGTCAGCTTCTCCGATCCCTACTTCGTCGCGACCCAGGCCATCGCCGTGCCGGCCAATGACACCAAGGTCACCAAGATGGACGACCTGAAGACGCTGGCCGTGGGCACCCAGAGCGGCACCTCCGGCGACGAGCTGGTGCAGCAGGTGCTGGGCAAGAACAGCGCCAAGATCAAGCGCTTCGAATCGACCCCGCTGGCGCTGAAGGAACTGGAAGGCGGCGGCGTCGATGCGGTCGTGGCCGATGAGCCGGTGGTGAAGAACTACATCGCCAACAACCCCAACAGCAAGCTGCGCACCGTCAACGACCCGACCTTCCCGAAGGAAGACTACGGCATCGCCGTGCGCAAGGATGATCCGGAACTGCTGGCCAAGGTCAACAAGGCCCTGGCCGAGATGAAGGCTGACGGCAGCTTCGCCGCCATCAGCGCTCAATACTTCGGCAAGTAAGCCCCAACAGCCCGATCCGGAGGATTCCCATGCCAGCCCCATTCCATCCACGCCGCCGCCTGCTGCTCTCGGCCACGCTGTCGGCATTGCTGCTCGGCGCCTGCGGCAAGCAATCGAACGATCCGCAAAACCAGGCCAACCGGGTCTACCGGGTCGGCACCGATGCCGCCTATGCGCCGATGGAAATGGTGTCGGCCGACAAGCAGATCACCGGCTTCGATATCGACCTGCTGCGCGCCATCGCCGCCAAAAGCGGCTTCGAAGTGGAGTTCGTCAACACGCCGTTCGAGAGCATCTTCAATTCGCTGGCCCAGAACGACCGCGATGTGCTGATCTCCTCCATCACCATCACCGACAAGCGCCGCCAGATGGTCGATTTCTCGGAGCCCTACTTCGAGGCGCGCCAGATGATCGTGACCACCCAGGAGAACCAGCATATCCACAATGCGCAGGACCTGATCCCGCTCAAGATCGGCGTGCAAAGCGCCACCACCGGCGACTTCATGGCGCAGAAACTGCTCGGCGGCAGCAATCCGGCGATCCGGCGCTTCGAATCGATGCCGATGGCGCTGGCCGAACTGGCGTCGGGCGGCGTCGACGCCGTCATCGGCGACGAGACGGTGGTGCGCCACTTCCTCCATAACAACCAGGTCGGCGACGCCCGCAAGGCATTGCGCCTGCTCAGCGACGACGGTTTCGAGAAAGAGTACTACGGCATCGCCGTGCGCAAGGGCGAGCAGGAGCTGCTGGAGAAGATCAACCGCGGCCTGGCCGCGGTCAAGGCCGACGGCACCTACGACAAACTCAAGGTGAAATATTTCGGCTCCTGATGCAGCCGGACTGCTGAACAACCGCTGAACGTATGATGGATTTTCGCTGGAGCATCATCCAGGGCTACGCCCCTTTGTTCGTCAAGGGCCTGATCACGACCTTGCAGGTCTCGCTGATCGGGATGCTGGCCGGCATCCTCATCGGATTGCTGGTCGGCATGCTCAGGCTGTCCGACGTCGCCCACGGCCCGTGGCGCTGGCCGCTGCGCGTGGGCCGCTGGATCGCCGGCTTCTACGTCGCCTTCTTCCGCGGCACGCCGCTGTTCGTGCAGATCATGCTGATCCACTTCGCGGTGATGCCGGTGCTGGTGCACCAGGAATACGGCCTGCTCATTTCCGGCGACCTGGCGCGCGTCATCAAGCAGGACTACGGCGCCTTCCTGTCAGGAACGGTGGCGCTCTCGCTCAATGCCGGCGCCTATATCTCCGAAATCTTCCGCGCCGGCATCCAGTCGATCGAGCGCGGCCAGTCCTACGCCGCCGCCAGCCTCGGCATGAACTACCGGCTGACCATGCGCTACGTGGTGCTGCCGCAGGCGTTCCGCCGCATGCTGCCGCCGCTGGGCAACGAGGCCATCACCCTGCTCAAGGATTCCTCGCTGGTCTCGGCCATCGGCCTGGCCGAACTGGCCTATGCCGCGCGCACCGTAGCCGGCACCTATGCCCGCTATTGGGAACCGTACATCACCATTTCCGTGATCTACTTCAGCATGACCGTGTGCCTGGCGCTGGTGGTAGCCCGCCTGGAACACAAGTACAGCGCGCCGCACCGCCGCTGAAACCGATTCAATCACCGTGGCGGGAGGTATCATCCCGCCATGACGACGATGCAAAACCTCCCCACCCTATCCCCCGGCGCGCGCGTGGCCGTGATCGGCGCCGGCCCGGCCGGCCTGATGACGGCCGAAGTGCTGGCGCAGCACGGCGCGAGCGTCGACGTCTACGACGCCATGCCGTCGGCCGGACGCAAGTTCCTGCTGGCCGGCGTCGGCGGCATGAACATCACCCATTCCGAGCCGCAGCCGGACTTCCTGCCGCGCTACGGCAACCGCCGCGAGCAGTTGGCCCCCTTCATCCGCCGTTTCGATTCCGGGCGCCTGCGCGCCTGGATCCATGCGCTGGGCATCGACACCTTCGTCGGCAGCTCCGGCCGCGTCTTCCCATTGGAGATGAAAGCGGCGCCCTTGCTGCGCGCCTGGCTGCACCGCCTGCGCGAATCGGGCGTGCGCCTGCACATGCGGCACCGCTGGCTGGGCTGGAACCCGGACGGCTCGCTGCGCCTGGCCGCGCCCGCGGGCGAAACCGGCGTGCAGGCCGATGCCGTCGTGCTGGCCCTGGGCGGCGGCAGTTGGCCGCGCCTGGGTTCGGACGCCGCCTGGGTGCCGCTGCTGCGGCAACGGCAGGTCGAAGTGGCGCCGCTGCAGCCTTCCAACTGCGGTTTCGACCTCACCTGGAGCGAACACTTCCGCGAACGCTTCGCCGGCCAACCGGTCAAGCCGGTGGTGGCCAGCGTGGCACGGCCCAATGGCGGCATGCACACCCGCCGCGGCGAATTCATCGTCACCGCCGACGGCATCGAAGGCAGCCTGGTCTACGCCTTGTCGGCCGACCTGCGCGACGCCATCGCCGCCGACGGCCAGGCGCACCTCTACCTTGATCTGCTGCCCGACTGGCCGCTGGAAAAGGTACAGGCCGAACTGGCCCATCCGCGCGGCGCGCGCTCCATGTCCAGCCACCTGCAAAGCCGCCTGCACCTCAAGGGCGTCAAGGCCGGCCTGCTGCGCGAACTCGCCAGCAAGGAAGACTTCGCCGATACCGGTAAACTGGCGCGCGCCATCAAGGCCTTGCCGCTGGCGCCGACGCGCCCGCGCCCGATCGCCGAAGCCATCAGCAGCGCCGGCGGCGTCAGTTTCGAAGCGCTGGACGACGCACTGATGCTGCGCGCCCTGCCCGGCGTGTTCTGCGCCGGCGAAATGCTGGACTGGGAAGCGCCCACCGGCGGCTACCTGCTGACCGCCTGCTTCGCCACCGGCCACGCAGCCGGCGCCGGTGTATTACACTGGCTATCCGCCCAACAGGAGCTACAGAAGTGAGCAGCGAAGACCGCATCATCGACATCGAAACCAAGCTGGCGCACCAGGAACACCTGGTAGACGAGCTGAACCAGGCCGTCTATCGCCAGCAAAAGAAGATCGACGAACTGGAAATGCTGCTGGGCGCGCTGGCCAAGCGTTTCCGCGAATTGTCCGACGCCAGCCAGGACCGCGCGGCGGCCAACGAGAAGCCGCCGCATTACTGACGCCTCCTCCGCCCGCGCCAGTTTTCTTCCATCATGGACGCCGACCGCCGCATCGCCCACCTGGACATGGATGCCTTCTATGCCTCGGTGGAACTGCTGCGCTATCCCGAATTGCGCGGCCGGCCGGTGGTGATCGGCGGCGGTTCGGCGACCAAGCCGGTCGAACTGCCGGATGGTTCCCGCCAATATTTCCGCATGCGCGACTATGTCGGGCGCGGGGTGGTCACCACCTCCACCTATGAGGCGCGCGCCCTGGGCGTGTTCTCCGCCATGGGCATCATGAAGGCGGCGCAACTGGCGCCGGACGCGATCCTGCTGCCGACCGACTTCGAGTCCTACCGCAAGTATTCGCGCCTGTTCAAGGAAGCCGTGGCAAGCATCGCGCCGCAGATCGAAGACCGCGGCATCGATGAGATCTACATCGACCTCTCGGCCTGGCCCGATACCGTGGAAGAGGTCGCGCGCCGCATCAAGGCGGCGGTGCATGCCGCCACGTCGCTGACCTGTTCGATCGGCGTGGCGCCCAACAAGATGCTGGCCAAGATTTCCTCCGAGCTGGACAAACCCGACGGCCTCACCATCCTCACCCGCGGCGACATCGAACGCCGCATCTGGCCGCTGCCGGCGCGCAAGATCAACGGCATCGGCCCCAAGGCGGCGGAGAAGCTCGCCGCACTGGGCATCGAGACCGTGGCCGACCTGGCGCGGGCCGCGCCCGACCTGCTGCGCGCGCATTTCGGCCGCAGCTATTCCGAATGGCTGGGCCGGGTGGCGCAAGGCATCGACGACCGGCCGGTGCAGACCTACTCGGAACCCAAGTCGATCAGCCGCGAAACCACGTTCGAGCGCGACCTGCACGCGCGCGCCGACCGCGCCCGCCTGTCTGAAATCTTCACCGCGCTGTGCGTGCGCCTGGCCGACGACTTGAAGCGCAAGGGCTATGTCGGGCGCACCATCGGCATCAAGCTGAAGTACGCGGACTTCCGCGGCGTCACGCGCGACGTCACGCTGCCGGAACCGACCGGCGATGCCGGCGCGATCCGCCAGGCGGCCGGCGAATGCCTCAAGCGCGTGCCGCTGGACAAAAAGCTGCGCCTGCTGGGCGTGCGGGTGGGCAGCTTGTCGCACAAAGATGCACCCATCGAACCGCCGCGCGCGGTGCAAGGCGAACTGCCCTTCTCCTGAGAAGTTGCCACGATGCATGCGTGGACAATCCGGCATCGCCCGGCCGGGGCCAGGCGTGTAAAATGGCTGCTTTTGCCCGGAACGTTATGTGGTTTAAGAACCTCCAGATCTATCGCCTGCCCGCGCCGTGGGCGATCACCGCCGACGAGCTCGAATCCCATCTCGCCCCACAGGCATTCACCGCCTGCCCCAGCCTGGAAATGCAAAGCCAGGGCTGGGTTTCGCCGCGCAACAACGAGAAGCTGGTGCACGTGGTGAACCGCCAGTTGCTGCTGCAGCTCTCCACCGAAAAGAAACTGCTGCCCTCGACCGTGATCAACCAGGTCACCAAGGCGCGCGCGGCCGAGCTGGAAGAGCAGCAAGGCTTCCCGCCGGGACGCAAGCAGACCAAGGAATTGAAGGAGCAGGTCACCGACGAACTGCTACCGCGCGCCTTTTCCATCGTGCGCAGCACCTGGGTCTGGATCGACCCGGTCAACGGCTGGCTGCTGGTCGACGCCGGCAGCCCCGGCAAGGCCGAGGAAGTGCTGAAGCTGCTGTTCAAGGCGATCCCCAAGTTCCCGCTGGAAAACCTGCGCACCGCGATGTCGCCGGCGGCCGCCATGACCGACTGGCTGGCCAGCGACGAAGCGCCCAACGGCTTCACCGTGGACCAGGACACCGAACTGCGCTCCACTGCCGAAAGCAAGGCCACCGTGCGCTATGTGCGCCACACACTGGAACCGGACGACGTGCGCCGCCACATCGAATCCGGCAAGCAATGCACGCGCCTGGCGATGACCTGGGCCGACAAGGTGTCCTTCGTGCTGACCGAGAACCTGTCGGTCAAGCGCATCGCGCCGCTGGACGTGCTCAAGGAAGACGCCGACTTCACCGGCAAGAACGAAGATGAGCGCTTCGACGGCGACTTCATGCTGATGAGCGGCGAACTGTCGAAACTGCTGGACTCGCTGGTGGACGCGCTGGGCGGCCAGTTGAAGGAAAACGACGGCTCAATGGCGCGGGCGGCGTAAGCTGCCGGTGAAATAACCATCCATCCAATAAAAAAGGGAGCAATCATTGCTCCCTTTTTCTTTGCCTCGATCCGGATGCCGCTCAGGCCGCCTTTTTCGCCGCCTTGCGCCGCACTGGCGGGGCCTCGCTCCGGCGCACGGCCAACACGCTCTCCAGCGGCAACATCGCATGCTGCAAGGTGGCCGCCAGCCGCGCATTGGACACGCCGTCGCGCGCGCCCAGCGCCATGCCGTTCAGGAAACTGGTATAGAAGTCGCCCAGCGCCGTGACGTCGGCATCGGCGCGAATCTCGCCATCGCGCTGCGCCTGCTGGAGACGCGCGCGGATCTCGTTGCGGCGTTTGTGGCGGCGCTGCGAAAGGTCGTCGCTATGCCCGGCATTCTCGGGCGCACAATTGATCGCCGAGATCACCACCATGCACCCCCTGCCCGCCGGCAATCCTGGCCCGGCCACGCCGCCCTTGCCCGAATACATCTGCACGCTGGCGCGCAGCATCGCGTATAAATCCTCGTAAATGCCGTTGCCGGCCTGCAACTCGCGCAACGGCCCGGCGCTGACGGTGCGCGAATAGAAATCCACCGCCTCGCGGAACAAGGCGTTCTTGTCGCCGAAGGCCGCGTACAAGCTAGGCGCCTTCACGCCGATCGCTTCTGTCAGGTCGGCCATGGTGGTGCCTTCGTAGCCCTTGCTCCAGAAAACCTGCATGGCCTGCTGCAGCGCCTGCTCGCGGTCGAAACTGCGCGGGCGGCCGCGTGTTCGTATCATCGGTACTCCTTCATTGCCTGGAACTCATTTCCTTTGCCGTCGCGGTGGCAACCGCACAACGCAGTGTAGTTTATTTTAATCTGCATTACAAAAATATCGGGGATTGCTCTTGAAGAAACTCCCTGGTGTTCCTATTATCTAATCCTCGTTACATAAATATGGCGGGATAGGAGCAAGACAAGCGTAAGACAAGTACCAGAATTGCCTTGCTGCCAACGGAATCGAGGCCCGCTCACCATGCCAAGGCCTCTTTCATCAACAACAAATCATTTCATCACCATCCACGCAACGCACTGAGGAATGACGGCACCACTGAAAGGACATGCCATGAGCCGCAAGACCCGAATAGAAAACTACCGCAACATCGGTATCAGCGCCCACATCGACGCAGGCAAGACCACGACCACCGAGCGCATCCTTTTTTATACCGGCGTCAACCACAAGATCGGCGAAGTGCATAACGGTGCGGCCACCATGGACTGGATGGAGCAGGAACAGGAACGCGGCATCACCATCACCTCGGCCGCCACCACCGCCTTCTGGAAGGGCATGGCCGGCAATTACCCCGAGCATCGCATCAACATCATCGATACCCCGGGCCACGTCGACTTCACCATCGAGGTGGAACGCTCGATGCGCGTGCTGGACGGCGCCGTGATGGTGTACGACTCGGTGGGCGGCGTGCAGCCGCAGTCCGAGACCGTCTGGCGCCAGGCCAACAAGTACAAGGTGCCGCGCATCGCCTTCGTCAACAAGATGGACCGCATCGGCGCCGACTTCTTCCGCGTGCAGCGCCAGATCGAGGAGCGCCTGAAAGGCAAGGCCGTACCCATCCAGATCCCGGTCGGCACCGAAGACCATTTCTCCGGCGTGATCGACCTGGTCAAGATGAAAGCCATCATCTGGGACGAGGCCAGCCAGGGCGTGCTGTTCAAGTATGAAGACATTCCGGCCGAGCTGGAGGCTACCGCACGCCAGTGGCGCGACAACATGGTCGAGCAGGCCGCCGAGGCCAGCGAGGAACTGCTGGAGAAATACCTGTCCGGCACGCCGCTGACCGAGGACGACATCAAGCACGGCCTGCGCCTGCGCACCGTGGCCAACGAGATCGTGCCGATGCTGGCCGGCAGCGCGTTCAAGAACAAGGGCGTGCAAGCCATGCTGGATGCGGTGATCGACTACCTGCCTTCGCCGGTCGACGTGCCGGCGATTGCCGGCCATGCCGAGGACGATACCGAGATCGAGCGCCACCCGTCCGACGACGAACCGTTCTCGGCGCTGGCCTTCAAGATCATGACCGACCCGTTCGTCGGCCAGCTGACCTTTTTCCGCGTCTACTCGGGCATCGTCAATTCGGGCGACACCGTGTACAACCCGGTCAAGGGCAAGAAGGAACGCCTGGGCCGCATCCTGCAGATGCACGCCAACGAGCGCAAGGAGATCAAGGAAGTGTTCGCCGGCGACATCGCCGCGGCCGTCGGCCTGAAGGACGTCACCACCGGCGACACGCTGTCCGATCCGGAGCATCCGATCATCCTGGAACGCATGGTGTTCCCGGAGCCGGTGATCTCGCAGGCGGTGGAGCCGAAGACCAAGGCCGACCAGGAAAAGATGGGCATCGCCCTGAACCGCCTGGCGCAGGAGGATCCGTCCTTCCGCGTGCATACCGATGAAGAGTCGGGCCAGACCATCATGTCCGGCATGGGCGAGCTGCACCTGGAAATCCTGGTCGACCGCATGAAGCGCGAGTTCAACGTCGAAGCCACCGTCGGCAAGCCGCAGGTGGCCTACCGTGAAGCGATCCGCAAGGCGGTGGATGACGTCGAAGGCAAGTTCGTCAAGCAGTCCGGCGGACGCGGCCAGTACGGCCACGTAGTGTTGAGGCTGGAACCGCAGCCGGCCGGCAAAGGGTATGAGTTCGTCGACGCCATCAAGGGCGGCGTGGTGCCGCGCGAATTCATCCCGGCGGTCGACAAGGGTATCCAGGAATCGCTGAAGGCCGGCGTGCTGGCGGGCTACCCGGTGGTGGATGTGAAGGCGACGCTGACCTTCGGCTCCTACCACGACGTCGACTCCAACGAAAACGCCTTCCGCATGGCCGGCTCGATGGCCTTCAAGGAAGCGATGAAGCGCGCCGGCCCGATCCTGCTGGAACCGATGATGCAGGTCGAGGTGGAAACGCCCGAGGAGTTCATGGGCAACGTGATGGGCGACCTGTCGTCCCGCCGCGGCATGGTGCAAGGCATGGAAGACATGGTCGGCGGCGGCAAACTGGTGCGCGCCGAGGTGCCGTTGTCGGAAATGTTCGGCTATTCGACCACGCTGCGTTCGCTGTCGCAGGGACGGGCCACCTACTCGATGGAGTTCAAGCACTATGCGGAAGCGCCGGGGCAGGTAGTGGCGCAACTGACGGGGGCCAAGGCTGGGCGTTGATTGTTTTGCCGCAGGAAGGAAAGCCGGTGCCTCTTGGGGAGTGCCGGCTTTTTTATTGATTCGTTTTGCCTGAGTGGCAATTTGATGTGGATTTAAGTGCCTTGGCCAGCGTAATCAAGGCATCAGGGGTTCACCCACGCAAACGCGGGCCGCGGATTCGCTATGCGAATCCGGAATACAAAAGCAAAACGCCTGTTCAACTTTCGTTGAACAGGCGTTTTTATTGGCGGAGCGGACGGGGCTCGAACCCGCGACCCCCGGCGTGACAGGCCGGTATTCTAACCAACTGAACTACCACTCCTAAAACCGTTTCAGCCGTTGGATCTCGCTGAAAGACCGCTATTCTATAAGAGCCTTTTCAGAAAAGCCAGCACTTTGTCGCGGTTTTTCCAAAATTATTTACGCCTTGAACTTGCCTTCGAAGGCCAGCTTCGACAACGGCTCGCGCGGGCTGGGCATTTCGCGGGCTTGCAGGCCTTCCGGCAGGATGGACTTGTCGCCCAGTTTGCCGATGGCAACCGCCGCTTCGACCGCGTATTCGGGCGGCACGTCCAGTTCCACCCGGGCCTTTTCCTTGTCAAAACCGGCCATGCCGTGCGCATGCCAGCCGGACATGCTGGCTTGCAGCGCCATGTAGCCCCAGGCGGCGCCGGTATCGAACGAGTGGGTCGGGGCCGGCACCGCATCGGTCGCGCCCGGCGGCACCATCACGGTACGCGACAGGATCACGATCAGCACCGATGCCTTCTCGGCCCAGCTGCGGTTGAAGTCATTGAGCAAACCCAGCAGGCGCTCCCATGCGGGCGTGCCGCGGCGGGCATAGACGAAGCGCCAGGGTTGCGCGTTGTAGGCCGACGGCGCCCAGCGCGCCGCCTCCAGGAAGGTCAGCACGGTTTCTTCCGAAATGTCGGCGCCGGTGTAGGCGCGCGGCGACCAGCGGTTGATGAAATGCGGATCGATGGGGTAATCGGCCAGGCGTGGATTGGAAGACATGCGGACTCCTGTGGATGGGTCATGAAAAAAGCGCATCTTAGCAGCGGCGCATCATTCCTGCAGGCGAACGTAAAAAAGCCCGCGCACCTTGCGGCTCGCGGGCTAAATCCAATTCTCAGGGGTGATGAATTGGAGGGGGAGGACCTTCAGAATATCCACGCCCCTCCCATGCCACCACCGTTTTTACACGCTGTAACATCCACCCCGGATTTTTATCAACCGATCAGGCGTTTCGGCGGGAATGGCAACTTTTTGTTACCTCCATCAGCGCTTTGTCAGCGCTGATCGCCCTCTTACTTGCCGATACAGAAGCGCGAAAAAATCACCCCCAGCAAATCGTCCGGCGTGAACTTTCCGGTGATGCTCGACAAGCGTTCCTGCGCCAGGCGCAACTCTTCCGCAAACAGGTCCAATGCATGTTCGCCGGCCTCATTGTCGAGCGCCGCATGCGCGGCGGCGTGCGCCAGGTGCTCGCCGGCCGCTTTCAGCGCCAGCAGGTGGCGTTCGCGCGCCAGGTAGCGCGACTCCACCGTCTGTTGCCAGCCGGCGATGCGCAGCAGTTCGCTGCGCAACAGGTCCACGCCAGCCCCTTCCGCGGCAGAAATGTAGACATGCGTGGCGTCCGGCATCTGGTCCACCGCTGCCTTGTGGCCGGAACGGTCGATCTTGTTCCAGATGCGGATGATGGGCACGCCGTCGGGGAAGCGCGCCGTGATCTTCTCGTCTTCCAGCGTCGGGCCGAGGTCGGCGTCGAGCATATGCAGGATGACGTCGGCCTTGGCCACTTCAGCCCAGGTGCGTTCGATGCCGATGCGTTCGACCTCGTCGGGACCGCTGCCGTCTTCACCCGCTTCGCGGATGCCGGCGGTGTCGATGATGTTGAGCGGCATGCCTTCGATCTGGATGGTCTGCGTGACCTTGTCGCGGGTGGTGCCGGCGATGGGCGTGACGATCGCCACATCCGATCCGGCCAGCGCGTTCAGCAGTGACGACTTGCCCACGTTGGGCTTGCCGGCCAGCACGGCGTTCAGGCCGTCGCGCAGCAGCGCGCCCTGGGAGGCGTGCTTGAACACGTCGTCCAGCGTCGCGCGGATTTTGGCCAGCTGGCCGCGCGCGTCGGATTGCTTGAGGAAATCGATTTCCTCTTCCGGGAAGTCGAGCGTGGCTTCGACCAGCATGCGCAGGCCGGTGACCTGCTCCACCAGCTCATGGATGACTTTGGAAAACGCGCCGCTCAGGGATTCCGAGGCCGACTTGGCGGCCGCTTCGGTAGTGGCTTCGATCAGGTCGGCCACCGCTTCGGCCTGGGCCAGGTCGATCTTGTCGTTGAGGAAGGCACGTTGCGTAAATTCGCCCGGCTCGGCCAGGCGCAGGCCGATTTCCGCCCCGGCTTCCAGGCAGCGCGCGAGCAGCATCTGCATCACCACCGGACCGCCGTGACCCTGCAGCTCCAGCACGTCTTCGCCGGTGTAGGAATGCGGCGCCGGGAAATGGATCGCCAGGCCCTGGTCGATCAGGCTGCCGTCGGCGCGCAGGAACGGCAGGTAGGTGGCATGGCGCGGCGCCAGGCGCTCGCGGCCGCACAGCGCGGCGATCACCGGCGCCAGGTTCTTGCCGGAGATGCGGACCACGCCGATGCCGCCGCGTCCGGGCGCGGTGGCGATGGCGGCAATGGGAGAGGAATCGAAAGTCATCGTGTCAGTCTTTATTATCGTAGTAGCCAATGGTGCCGCCCTTCCCTGGCGCTGACGCGCCCCGGCACAAGCACCATGTTAAAGCCTGTGAAGAAATTGCGACCGAAAAAAAACCCGTGAATTCCCACGGGTTTTTTCAAGATCGGCCCCGGCGTGCCGGGGCTGGGACAAGGCTCCGCTTACTTGGTCTTGCCCTTTTCGATGTTCTTGGTGATCACCCATTGCTGCGCGATCGACAGGATGTTGTTGGTCACCCAGTACAGCACCAGGCCGGACGGGAAGAAGAAGAACATGAACGAGAACACCAGCGGCATGAACATCATGACCTTGGCCTGGACCGGGTCCGGCGGCGTCGGGTTCAGCTTGGTCTGCAGGAACATCGAAGCGGCCATGATGATCGGCAGCAGGCCGACCGGCATGTTGAAGTAGGGGATGGTGCCGAACAGCGTATCGGGCGCGGTCAGGTCATGGATCCAGCCCAGCCACGGCGCGCCGCGCATTTCGACCGAAGCCAGCAGCACCCAGTACAGCGAGATGAACACCGGGATCTGGATCGCGATGGGCAGGCAGCCGCCCAGCGGGTTGATCTTCTCGGTCTTGTACATCGCCATCATTTCGCGGTTCATGGCCTGCGGATCGCCCTTGTGGCGTTCGCGGATGGCCTGCATGCGCGGCGAGACCGCCTTCATCTTGGCCATGCTGCGGTACGAAGCGGCCGACAGCGGGAAGAAGATCAGCTTGATCAGCACGGTCAGCAGGATGATGGTCCAGCCCCAGTTGCCGACGATGGCGTGGATGTGCGTCATCAACCAGAAGATCGGCTTGGCGATCAGGGTCAGCCAGCCATAGTCCTTGACCAGTTCCAGGCCGGGAGCGACGGCTTCCAGCACCTTCGACTCTTGCGGGCCGGAGTACAGCTTGGCGTCCATGGTCACCGAGGCGCCGGGGGCGACTTCACCCATGGGGATGATCGAGGCCACGCTGAAGAGGTTGGGCTTGACCTGTTCGGTCACGATGCTGCGGGCCTTGCCTTGCGGCGGCACGAAGGCCGACACGAAGTAGTGCTGAACCAGCGCGATCCAGCCGTTGTCGGCCTGCTTTGCGTGCTCGGCCTTGCCTTCGGCGATCTTCTCGAAGGTCATCTTCTCGAACTTGCCGGCTTCGGTGTAGACCGCCGGGCCGGTGAAGGTGCTGTAGAAGTGCGATTCGCCGCCCGGCTTGTTGCCGTCGCGCAGCAGTTGCAGGTACAGCGAGGGATTGATCGGCGCGCCGCTGCCGTTGGTGACGGTGTGCTGGACGTCGATCAGGTAGCTGTCGCGCTTGAAGGTGTAGGTCTTGGTCAGCTTGACGCCGCCTTGCTCGGCTTCCAGCACCAGTTGCACTTCATTGCCGTTGTCCAGGGTGCGCGCACCCGGCTTGGCGACAAACAGCGACTTGTGGTTGGGGAAGGCGCCACCGATCAGGCCGGTTTCGGCCAGGTAGGTGTGGGCCGCGCCCGAGTCGAACAGCACCAGGTTCTTGCTGGGATCGACCACGTCGCGCTGCTTGAGCAGTTCCAGGCGCTTGAGTTCGCCGCCCAGGGTGTCGATGTCGGCCTTGACCACATCGGTAGTGATGGTGATGGTTTCACCCTTGCCTGCTGCCGGTGCGGCAGCGGCGTCAACCGGCACCGCTGCCGGCGTGGCGGCGGCCTGCGGCACCGGCGAACCGGCGGCCGGATTGGCGACCGGGGCCGCAGGATTGGCGGCCTGCTCCTGAGTCTGGTTCGCCGATGGGAAGAACATCGACTGGTGTCCGTTATGGCGCATCCAGCTATCCCAGAGCAGCAGCAAAGAGAAGGAGAATACAACCCACAGGACGGTACGTTTGATATCCATATGCGTATTGGTTAGTTCAGGAGTGACTGCAACCGTCGGCGGCCACAGCAGGGGAAACCCGCGCCGCGCTGCTCTGCGGCGAAGAAGGTTGGGAAATCAGGGAAGCCTCGCCTGCCGCCTTGCCGTCGCAATCGGCGGCGCCGGGCGAACCGGGCACCGGATCGAGGCCGCCGGGATGCCAGGGATGGCATTTGCACAAGCGCTTGCCCGCCAGGAAGCTGCCCTTGAGGGCGCCATGCAGGCGCACCGCCTCGGCCGCGTAGTCGGAACAGCTCGGATAAAAACGGCAATTCTGCCCCAGAAAAGGGCTGACTCCCAGCTTGTAGGCGCGTAACAGCAGGAGCAAAGGCGTTTTCATCACTTCCTATTTCCCGGCAAACGCCGGCGCGTTCGGCAAAAAGGCGAACAACTGCGCCAGCTCGGTCCGCAAAGCCGCCTTGAGCGCCGCATTGGTGGCCGCATCGCTTTTGGCGTTGACCGGTCTGGACAAACGCACGATGCAGTCGACGGCCGGCAAGGAAGCCTGGCGGAACAGTTCCCGCGTGACGCGCTTGACCGTATTGCGCGTCACCGCGCGCGGCGCGAAGCGCTTGGCCGCCACCACGCCGAGGCGGGCCTGCGGCAGGCTGTTGCGGCGCGCGTACAGCACGAAATGCTCCGTACGATAAACGGGGCGCAAACGAAAAACGGATGAAAACTCATCCGTTTTAACGATTCGCCGATCGCGTGGGAAAAACGCAGGGAGCGTAGAGCGCGGAGGAAGTACGTCCGTCACGCGATGCAGCAGCGCTGTCTCAGCTTATACGGCAGCCAGACGCTTGCGGCCCTTGGCGCGGCGAGCGTTGATGACGGCACGGCCGCCACGGGTAGCCATACGGGCACGGAAACCGTGGGTACGCTTGCGACGCACGACGGAAGGTTGGTAAGTACGTTTCATGTTGGACTCGCTTGGTTGGAATGCTTATTCAGCAAACAGCAAAAATAAATCGGAATTCTGGAACCGCTTCTCAATGTGCCTGTTCCGCATCACCGATGCCCTGCTGGCCATTGCCCCGGCAGCCCGCATCGCTGACACCATTTGTTGGCCCGCTTCGTTCTTGTCTTTATACGTAGGTATTCCGACTAGTTGAAAGCTGAAAGAGCACTGCAACGGCACCGTGCGCAATTCTTCAGATGGTGAACCCTGAATTAGACTGCATTTTCCATTTACCTGTCAATGACTTATCCGCTTTTGGGGCGATCCAGGGCCTCCGCCGGGCCGATCCGGCCGTTCCGGCGTGGCGGATTTGCCAAACCGAAAATGCTCGCCGCGGAAAAGTTTCCCATGCGACATCATTCCATCGCGCATCGCCCCTCAGCCGGCAAGGCAAGAAAATGATGCAAAACAGCAACATCGCCGTGCGCCATGCCCCTCCCCAAAAACCTTGCTCCCGATATTGTTCTAAAAGATTTCGGCTGCGCATTTCCGGCTCCCCGGACGACACTTCCCATGTGGCCGCAACGTCAACCGCATATCGTCATGCACAAAACGGCTTTCGAAAGAGCGATATCCGCCGCCGCAAACACGGCAAATGACGCTCAACAGCAACACCTGCTGCGCATGTCCTGCCGCGGTTACAAAAAAATGCGCGGCTCCGTCAAAGAACGTATTGCCCGCCCACGCCGGGAAAACGGGCGGGGAAAGCACGCCGCCCTCCAAAGCGCGACATACGCATCGTTGTGCGCACAAGAAGTTTCTCCCTATCTGGCACGATTCCGGCTATAACTAAAGCGAGGGGCGTATGCACGGATGAACCGATCAGAAAAAGCGGCGCAACACGCGCGGCCCGCCGCGCCATTGCGCACCGCTTTTCCCATATCGGCAGCCGGGTTTTACGCGATGGCGTGGCGCGCAAAAATAGCGCGCGGCGACGTCAACCGCAGTGCCTTGCTGCACATTGAAAGGGCAAGAGGGTATGGGGAATTCATCGCGCGATCCGACGGCGCCACGCAAGCGGCCCATGCGGGCAGGAAGGGATGCGAAAAAGGGATGCGCAAACGCCTGGGGTTTTCCACGACGCGGAAATAAATCCGGCCCACGCTGAAACAAACCCGATACGATTCGATCAGTAGCAGAAGGAGAAAAGGAATAGAATAAAAAACGAGGTCTTCTGCATCCTGCTGTGGGTGCTACGGCTTTCAAAGAACACTTCGGCAATGGCGTTTTCACCAGCCGCCGGCGCGTTCTTCGATAACCGCAGACGGCAAGTCCGGACACATGAATCTGTTTCGTATCTTTTTGAAGCGACGGAGGTGGTATGGATATCTACAGCAGCTTTGCAAGCCGGTTCGACAAGACCAGAGAAGAAGAGATTTCGCTTGAAGAGTATCTGAATCTTTGCAAGAACGATCCGGCGGTCTATGCATCTGCTGCCGAACGGATGCTGATGGCCATCGGCGAGCCTGAAAAGGTCGATACCCGGGAAGACCCGCGGCTCTCACGCATCTTTGCCAACAAGGTGATCAAGGTCTATCCCGCCTTCAAGGAGTTCTACGGCGCCGAGGATGTGATCGAGCAAGTGGTCGCCTATTTCCGCCACGCCGCGCAAGGGCTGGAAGAAAAGAAGCAGATCCTCTACCTGCTGGGCCCGGTCGGCGGCGGCAAGTCGTCCATCGCCGAGCGCCTCAAGCAGCTCATGGAACAGGTCCCCTTCTATTCCCTCAAGGGTTCGCCGGTCAACGAATCGCCGCTCGGGCTGTTCGACTACGACGAGGACGGCGCCATCCTGGAAGAACAGTACGGCATCCCGCGCCGCTACCTCAAACCCATCCTGAGCCCGTGGGCGGTCAAGCGCCTGCACGAGTACAACGGCGACATCCGCCAGTTCCGCGTGGTCAAGCGCTATCCGTCGATCCTGCGCCAGATCGCCATCTCCAAGACCGAGCCGGGCGACGAGAACAACCAGGACATCTCGACGCTGGTGGGCAAGGTCGACATCCGCAAGCTGGAACAGTATTCGCAGGACGACGCCGACGCCTACAGCTACTCGGGCGGCCTGTGCCTGTCCAACCAAGGCCTGCTGGAATTCGTGGAAATGTTCAAGGCGCCGATCAAGGTGCTGCATCCGCTGCTGACCGCGACCCAGGAAGGCAACTTCAAGGGCACCGAAGGCTTCGGCGCGATCCCCTTCGACGGCGTGATCCTGGCCCACTCCAACGAATCGGAATGGAAGGCCTTCCGCAACAACAAGAACAACGAAGCGCTGCTGGACCGGATCTTCATCGTCAAGGTGCCGTATTGCCTGCGCGTGTCCGAAGAGATCAAGATCTACGAGAAACTGATCCGCACCTCTTCGCTGGCCAAGGCCACCTGCGCGCCGGGCACGCTGAAGATGATGGCGCAGTTCTCGATCCTGACGCGCCTGAAGGAGCCGGAAAACTCCAGCCTGTTCTCCAAGATGCAGGTGTACGACGGCGAGAACCTGAAGGATACCGACCCCAAGGCCAAGTCCTACCAGGAATACCGCGACTACGCCGGCGTCGATGAAGGCATGAGCGGCATCTCGACGCGCTTCGCGTTCAAGATCGTCTCGCGCGTGTTCAACTTCGACACCACCGAGATCGCGGCCAACCCGGTGCATCTGATGTATGTGCTGGAGCAGCAGATCGAGCGCGAACAGTTCCCGCAGGAGCTGGAGCAGAAATACCTGTCCTTCGTGAAGGACACGCTGGCCTCGCGCTATGCCGAATTCATCGGCAAGGAAATCCAGACCGCCTACCTGGAGTCGTATTCGGAGTACGGCCAGAACGTGTTCGACCGCTACGTGACCTACGCCGACTTCTGGATCCAGGACCAGGAATACCGCGACCACGACACCGGCGAGAGCTTCGACCGCTCGGCACTGAACGCGGAACTGGAGAAGATCGAGAAGCCGGCCGGCATCAGCAACCCCAAGGACTTCCGCAACGAGATCGTCAACTTCGTGCTGCGCGCGCGGGTCAACAACGGCGGCAAGAACCCGCTGTGGACCAGCTACGAAAAGCTGCGCGTGGTGATCGAGAAGAAGATGTTCTCCAACACCGAAGACCTGCTGCCGGTGATCTCCTTCAACGCCAAGGGCTCCACGGAGGAAATGCAGAAGCACGAAGACTTCGTCAACCGCATGGTCAGCAAGGGCTACACGCCCAAGCAGGTGCGCCTGCTGTGCGAATGGTACCTGCGCGTGCGCAAGTCGTCGTAGCCGGACGGCGGGCGCGCCGGTTCTTCAGCGGCCGGCGTACCCGCCAACACATTCGGGCTGTCCGACAGGACTGCCGCGACAGCCCGCCCGCTGAGGATCAGTCGGAGAACGGACAGTGCTGCATCAGATTATCGACCGTAGGCTAGCCGGCAAAAACAAGAGCATTGCCAATCGGGAGCGCTTCCTGCGGCGCTTCCGTGGGCATATCCAGCGCTCGGTGGCGGATGCGATCCGCGACCGCAGCATCACCGATCTCGAAAAATCCAAGAGCATCAGCATCCCGCGCAAGGATGTCTCGGAACCCTTCTTCCACCACGGCAAGGACGGCCGGCGCGAAGCCGTGCACCCGGGCAACCAGGATTACCTGCAGGGCGACCGCATCCCGCGCCAGAGCGGCGGCGAAGGCGGGGGCGGCAGCGCCGCCAGCAACGAGGGCGAAGGCGAGGACGACTTCACCTTCGAGCTCACCCGCGAAGAATTCATGCAGTACTTCTTCGAAGACCTGGAATTGCCGCGGCTGGTGGAAAACAACCTGATGACGATTCCCAACTGGAAGAACATGCGCGCCGGCTATTCGGTCGACGGCGCGCCCAACAATATCGACATCGTCCGCTCGCTGCGCAGCTCGCTGGGCCGGCGCATCGCCCTGGGCGCGCCGCTGCAGAACAAGCTCGACGAGCTGGAGCGGCAACTGGAAGAACTCAACCGCAACCCCAACGAGCACCTGCACGAGATCAAGCTGCTGGAAGAAGAGATCCACCACGTGCGCTCGCGCATCTGGCGCATCCCCTTCATCGACCCGTTCGACCTGCGCTACGTCAACCGCGTGCGCCTGCCGCAGCCGACCAGCCGCGCCGTGATGTTTTGCGTGATGGACGTGTCGGGCTCGATGGACGAGCAGCGCAAGGACCTCGCCAAGCGCTTCTTCATCCTGCTCTACCTGTTCCTGACGCGCAATTACGAGCACATCGAGGTGGTCTTCATCCGCCACCACACGCGCGCCGACGAAGTCGACGAGGAAACCTTCTTCCATTCGCAGGAAAGCGGCGGCACCGTGGTCTCCAGTGCGCTGGAACTGATGCAGGACATCATCGCCAAGCGCTATTCGCCCAGCGAATGGAACATCTACGGCGCCCAGGCCTCCGACGGCGACAACTGGAACGACGACTCGCCCAAGTGCCGCGAGATCCTGGAAAACGCGATCCTGCCGCTGACGCGCTACTTCGCCTATATCCAGGTGGCCGAGCCCGAACAGAACCTGTGGACCGAATACCTGCAGCTGATCGATTCGCACCCGCACTTCGCGATGAAGAAGGTGCAGTCGGCCGCTGAAATCTACCCGGTGTTCCGCGAACTCTTCGAGAAACAGGTGCACGCATGAACAGCCGCTTCAAGTACGATCCGCTGCCTTGCCCGTCGGACTGGAGCTTCGACCTGATCGAACGCTACAACGAGGAGATCGCGCGAGTGGCGGCGGGCTACCAGCTGGACGTCTACCCGATCCAGCTGGAGATCATCTCGGCCGAGCAGATGATGGATGCCTATGCCTCGCACGGCATGCCGGTCAATTACCGGCACTGGTCCTACGGCAAGCATTTCATGCTGACCGAGCGCGACTACAAGCGCGGCCAGATGGGCCTGGCCTACGAGATCGTGATCAACTCCGATCCCTGCATCGCCTACCTGATGGAAGAGAACACGATGACCATGCAGGCGCTGGTCATCGCGCACGCGGCCTATGGCCACAACTCCTTCTTCAAGGGCAACTACCTGTTCCAGCTGTGGACCGACGCCAGCGCCATCATCGACTACCTGGTGTACGCCCGCAACTACATCTCCGAATGCGAGGAGCGCCACGGTTTCGAACGGGTCGAGGAATTGCTGGACTCGTGCCATGCCCTGATGAACTATGGCGTCGACCGCTACAAGCGCCCGCAGCGCCTGTCGCTGTCGCAGGAACGGGCGCGCCAGCGCGAACGCGAGGCCTACCTGCAATCGCAGGTCAATGAGCTGTGGCGCACGCTGCCGGCCAAGAAGGAAGCGGCCACGGCATTATCCGAAGAACGCTTCCCGCCGGAGCCGCAGGAGAACCTGCTGTACTTCGCCGAGAAGAACGCCCCGCTGCTGGAACCGTGGGAACGCGAAGTGGTGCGCATCGTGCGCAAGATCGGCCAGTATTTCTATCCGCAGCGCCAGACCCAGGTGATGAACGAGGGCTGGGCCACCTTCTGGCATTACACGCTGTTGAATACGCTGTACGACCAGGGCCGCCTGACCGACGGCTTCATGATGGAATTCCTGCATTCGCACAGCAATGTGGTGTTCCAGCCGCCCATCACCAAGCCCTATTACAACGGCATCAACCCGTACGCGCTGGGGTTTTCGATGATGCGCGACATCCGCCGCATCTGCGAAGAACCCAGCGACGAAGACCGCGAATGGTTCCCCGACATCGCCGGCAGCGACTGGCTGGAAACCCTGCACCACGTGATGCGCAACTTCAAGGACGAGAGCTTCGTGGCGCAATACCTGTCGCCCAGGCTGATGCGCGACATGCGCATGTTCGCCGTGCTCGACGACGAGTCCCGCAGCGAACTGGAAGTCTCTGCCATCCACAACGAACGCGGCTACCAATACGTGCGCCAGGCGCTGTCGCGCCAGTACGACATCAACCACCGCGAGCCCAACATCCAGGTCTGGTCGGTCAACACGCGCGGCAACCGCAGCCTGACGCTGCGCCATTTCCGCAGCGACGGCCGCTCGCTGGGCGACAGCACCGAGGAAGTGCTGCGCCACATGGCGCGGCTGTGGCAATTCGACGTCTACCTGGAGAGCGTCGACGACAACGGCTATATCGTGCAACGCTACGAGTGCTTGGCGGAAAACCGGTATACGCGCACATGAACATCCCCTCTCCCATGCGGCGGAGCTGACCATGTCCGCCGCGCCCACCACACCCCACTCGCCGATTTCGGCGCGGACCATCCCGCTGTTCCCGCTGGGCAGCACGCTGTTTCCCGATGGCCGCCTGCCCTTGCAGATCTTCGAAGTGCGCTACCTCGACATGATCGCCAAGTGCATCGCCGAAGGCAGCGGCTTCGGCGTGGTGGCGCTGACGGAAGGCACGGAAGTGCGGCGGCCGGGCCAGACCGAACGCTTCGTCGGCGTCGGCACGGTCGCCAGGATCAACGAATGGTCCACGCCCTCGATCGGCCTGATGCGCATCGCCTGCAGCGGCACCGCGCGTTTCCGCATCCTGCAGGCGGAACAGCAGAAGCACGGACTATGGACGGCGGAAGTGGAGATGATGGAAGCCGACCATCCGGTGGCGGTTCCCGAAGAACTGATGAACACGTCGCAGGCGCTGGACAACCTGCTGCAGTCGGTGATGCGCCAGGGCTTGCCGGAGAGCGAGATGCCGATCGCCCAGCCCTTCCGGCTCAACGATTGCGGCTGGGTCGCCAACCGCTGGGCCGAGATGATACCGGTGCCGGTGGAAATCAAGCAAACCCTGCTGGCGCTGGACAACCCGCTGATGCGGCTGGAGCTGGTGCAGGATGCGCTGGATGAACTGGGCTGGCTAAGATGATCCGCTATCTGCCCTGAAAGGGGCGAGAGTGCATTCTCAGGGCGCCACGCCGCTGATGCCCGCTTCCGCCAGCAAGGCCGACATGCCCGACCAGAAGATCTGGATGCCGATGCACAACAGGATGAACGCCGACAGGCGCAGCACCACCATCGTCCCCAGGCGCCCCATCAAATTCACCAGCTTTTGCGCATAGTTGTAGCACAGGAACACCACCAGCGCGGTCAGTGCCGCCCCGAAAGCCGCGCTGCCCACCGAGATCACCCAGTCCAGCAGGCGCGTGGGCGTGTTCGCGCCCAGCGTGATCGAGGCGGCGATGGTGCCCGGCCCGACGGTCAGCGGAAAGCTCAGCGGATAGAAGCTGCGGGCCTTGATTTCCTCGTCCGGCAAATCCTCGTCGTAGGACTTGGCCACCTGGTTGGGGATGGCCGCGTCCTGGCTGTTGTCGGACAGCAGTTTCCAGCCCGAGACCGCCACCAGCAGGCCGCCGCCGACGCGCACGATGGGCAGCGAGATGCCGAAGAAGGTCAGCACGTGCGAACCGATGAAGATCGCCCCCACCAGCATGAACCAGCAATTGATCGCGACCTGGCGCGCGACCCTCTGTTCGGTCTTGCGGCTGACGTTGCCCAGCAGGCTGGCGAACACCGGGGCGATGCCGAGCGGATTGAGGATGGGCAGCAGCGTGATCGGGATCAGGACGGCCGCTTTGAGGAACAGGATCAGCATGCGAATGAGCGCTGGGAGAGAAGCGAATCGTTATTAGGGTTGTCGGGCTTTCCGTAGCCGACAAGCGTAACGGAAAGCCGCCCGGCTGCCAACCGGCGCATCTCTCCCGCCAGGCTCAGGCCGCCTTCAGGCGCGCCCCGCGCACCCGCGTGAGCAGCAGGAACGCGATGCCGAGATTGAGCAGGTTCCAGCCGATGCCATTGGCGAACGCAGCGTGGTAAGACCCGGTCAGGTCGAAGATCTTGCCCGATACCCAGCCGCCCAGCGCCATGCCGAACATGGTGCACATGATGACGGCGCCCACGCGCTGCCCGGCTTCGGCGGCCGGGAAATACTCGCGCACGATGATCGCGTAGGACGGCACGATGCCGCCCTGGAACAGGCCGAACAGGGCCGAGATCACATACAGCGAAGCCAGCCCGTCGAACGGCAGGAACAGCAACAGCGACACGCCCTGCAGGAACGAACCCAGCAACAGCGTGCGCAAGCCGCCAATGCGATCGCAGATGGCACCCGACACCAGCCGGCTGACCACCCCGCAAGCCAGCATCAGCGACAGCATCTGGGCGCCGCGCGCGGGGCCGTAGCCGAGGTCGCCGCAATAGGCCACGATATGCACCTGCGGCATGGCCATCGCCACGCAGCAGGCCACGCCGGCCACGCACAGCAGCAATTGCGCCTGGCCGCTGGACAGGCCGAAGGGACGGTTGCCGGCCCCGGCGCGCGCGGCATGGGCGCCCGCCGCCAGCACCGGCGGACGCGCGCGCATCAGCAAGGCCAGCGAACACATCACGGCGACGCAGATGATGCCCAGCCCGATATAGGTTTGCCGCCAGCCCACCGCGTCGACGAAATGCCGGACGATGGGCGGCCAGATCGCGCCGCCCAGGTAATTGCCGCTGGCGCAGACCGCCACCGCGATGCCGCGCCGCTTGGCGAACCACAGCGAAGTATCGGCCACCAGCGGCGAGAAGGTCGAAGACGTGCCGAGCAGGCCGATCAAGATACAGTGCGCCGCCATGAACACCCAGATGTTGGGCGCCAGCGCCGCCGCGATGAAGCCGGCCCCGAGGCAGATGCCGCCCAGCATCAGCGGCTTCATGATGCCGGCCTTGTCGGCCATCCGCCCCATCAGCATGCCGCCGGCGCCCACGCCCAGCATGGTCAGCGTATAAGGCAGCGAAGCCAGGCCGCGGTCGACGCCGAAATCGGCCTGCACCTCCGGCAGCACCACCGCCATCACGTACATGCCGCTGGCGCCGACGATCATCAGGATCAGCGTGATGAACAGCCGCATGGCGGCATAAGGCGAATCGACCTGATGAGGGCTGGCGGCCTGGATGGATGGGTTGGAATCCACTGTCTGTCTCCGTTTTCTTGTGAGAATGGCGGCGCGCATTGCTTGTTCTTGTCGCGTGGCCGCCATGCCGCGTCCGTGGCGGCATGAGCTGCACAGACTAACACGTAGGGATTTTGGCTGCAGGCGACGCGCCGGAACGGCGCTAAAGAGGGGAAAAAACAAAGGCCGCCCAACGGGCGGCCTTGCTCGGAACCTGGCGGAAAAACCTTAGAGCCAATGCGAACGCACGTGGTAAGGATGCACCTGGCTGTAACCGTTGCGCTCCTTCTTTTGCGCGATCTTCTGCAGCATCAGCAGACCCGCCTCATGCCCGTCGACCACCATGCGCTTGCCGCCGCCGCGCTGCATCTGGGTGCCGCCCCAGGTCTGGGTCAGGATCCAGTCGCCCAGCAGGTCCTGGCCGAGATCGACCGTGAAGGTGCTGCGCGCGGGATCGGAAAAATGCAGGCGCGTGGCCCCGGTGACGGGCAGCGGATGGGTGGCGTTGTCGGCGGAATCGATCATGGCGCAGGATGATAGCAGGACGGTATACGAATTCAATAGAACATGTTCTTGGAGCTTAGAGATTGGGCGCCAGCCAGCGCTCGACCTCTTCCTTGGGCACGCCGCGCCGCCGCGCCATGTCCTCTACCTGGTCTTCGCCGATCTTGCCGACCACGAAGTACTTGGACTGCGGATGCGCGAAGTAGAAGCCCGACACTGCCGCGCCCGGGAACATGGCGTACGACTCGGTCAACTGCATGCCGATTTCCTCGCACTGCATGACGCGGAAGGCGTCCACCTTGACCGTATGCTCAGGGCAGGCCGGATAGCCCGGCGCCGGGCGGATACCGACATATTGCTCCTTGATCAGCTCGGCATTGGACAACGATTCGTCGGCCGCATAGCCCCACAGATCCTTGCGCACGCGCTCGTGCAGGTATTCGGCGAAGGCCTCGGCCAGGCGGTCGGCCAGGGCCTTCAACATGATCGACGAATAATCGTCGTGCGCGTCTTCGAAACGCTTCTCGTACTTCTCGATGCCCAAACCGGCCGTCACCGCGAACATGCCGATGTAATCGGCAATGCCCGATTCCTTGGACGCGATGAAGTCCGACAGGCACTGGTTGGGGCGCGCCACGCCGTCCACCACCGGCTTCTCGGTCTGCTGGCGCGCGCCGTAATAGGTGAAGGCGACCTGGCGGCGGGTCTCATCGGTATAGATCTCGATGTCGTCGTCGTTGACGGTATTGGCCGGCAGCAGCGCCACCACGCCGTTGGCGGTCAGCCAGCGGCCGTCGATGATCTTCTTCAGCAGGACCTGGGCTTCCTCGAACACCTTGGTGGCGGCTTCGCCCACCACTTCATCCTTGAGGATGGCGGGGTAAGGCCCGGCCAGGTCCCAGGTCTGGAAGAACGGGCCCCAGTCGATGTAATTGGCCAGGAGGCCAAGATCGACGTTCTTGAACACCCGACGGCCGATGAACTTGGGCTTGACCGGCGCGAAATCCAGCTTGGTCTTGTTGGCGCGCGCGGCGGCCAGCGCCAGCATCGGCGCCGCCTTCTTGTTGGCATGCTGCTCGCGGATGCGTTCGTAGTCGGTGTTGAGGTCGGCGACGTACTGTTCCTTCTGCTCGGGCGTGAGCAGCGATTGCGCCACCGATACCGCGCGCGAGGCGTCCGGCACGTAGACCACCGGGCCCTCGTAGTTGGGCGCGATCTTGACCGCGGTGTGCGCGCGCGAAGTGGTGGCGCCGCCGATCAGCAGCGGCATCTTCAGGCCGGAGAAATACGGATCGCGCTGCATCTCCTTGGCGACGTAGGCCATCTCTTCCAGCGAAGGCGTGATCAGGCCGGACAGGCCGATGATGTCGGCGTTCTCTTCCTTGGCCTTGGCCAGGATCTGCGAGCACGGCACCATCACGCCCATGTTCACCACTTCGAAGTTGTTGCACTGGAGGACCACGGTGACGATGTTCTTGCCGATGTCGTGCACGTCGCCCTTGACGGTGGCGATGACGATCTTGCCCTTGGGCTTGGCCACCACGCCGGTCTCGATTTCCAGCTGGCGCTTTTCTTCCTCGATGAAGGGGATCAGGTGAGCCACCGCCTGCTTCATCACGCGCGCCGACTTCACCACCTGCGGCAGGAACATCTTGCCCTGGCCGAACAGGTCGCCGACCACGTTCATGCCGTCCATCAGCGGGCCTTCGATCACATGGATCGGACGGCCGCCCCTGGCGGCGATCTGCTGGCGCGCCTCTTCGGTATCTTCCACGATCCACTGGGTGATGCCATGCACCAGCGCATACGAGAGACGCTGTTCGACAGGCCCGTTGCGCCACTCCAGCGAGACTTCTTCCTTCTTGTCGCCGGCCTTCAGGGTGGCGGCGTATTCGATCATGCGCTCGGTCGCATCCTCGCGGCGGTTCAGCACCACATCCTCGACGCGCTCGCGCAGCTCGGCCGGCAGGTCGTCGTAGACGCCGATCATGCCGGCGTTGACGATGCCCATGGTCATGCCGGCCTTGATGGCGTGGTACAGGAACACGGTGTGGATCGCCTCGCGCGCCGGGTCGTTGCCGCGGAAGCTGAAGGAGACGTTGGAGACGCCGCCGCTGATCTTGGCGTACGGCAGGTTGTCGTGGATCCAGCGCGTGGCTTCGATGAAGTCGACCGCGTAGTTGTTGTGTTCCTCGATGCCGGTGGCGACCGCGAAGATGTTGGGGTCGAAGATGATGTCTTCGGGCGGGAAGTCCAGCTTGTCCACCAGCAGGCGGTAGGCGCGCTCGCAGATCTCGATCTTGCGGGCGAAGGTATCGGCCTGGCCGGCCTCGTCGAAGGCCATCACGATCACGGCGGCGCCATAGCGGCGGCACAGCTTCGCTTCGCGCAGGAATTTCTCCTCGCCTTCCTTCATCGAGATGGAGTTGACGATGGACTTGCCCTGCACGCACTTGAGGCCGGCTTCGATCACTTCCCACTTGGAGGAGTCGATCATGATCGGCACGCGCGCGATGTCCGGCTCGGAGGCGATCAGGTTGAGGAAGCGCGTCATGGCGGCGACCGAATCCAGCATCGCCTCGTCCATGTTGATGTCGATGATCTGCGCGCCGTTCTCGACCTGCTGGCGCGCCACCGCCAGCGCCTCGTCGTACTGCTCGTTCAGGATCAGGCGGGCGAAGGCCTTGGAGCCGGTGACGTTGGTGCGCTCGCCGACGTTCACATACAGCGACTCGTCATTGATGGTGAACGGCTCCAGCCCCGACAGGCGCATCTCGTGCGTGCTCTCGGGCAGCTTGCGCGGGGGAATCGACGCCACTGTCTCGGCGATGGCCTTGATGTGCGGCGGCGTGGTGCCGCAGCAGCCGCCGGCGACGTTGACGAAACCGCTTTCGGCGAACTCCTTCAACAGCGCCGAAGTCACTTCCGGCGTCTCGTCGAAGCCGGTGTCGCTCATCGGGTTGGGCAGGCCGGCGTTCGGATAGATGCAGACGTAGGTATCGGCGATGCGCGACAACTCTTCCGCATACGGGCGCATCAGCGCCGCGCCCAGCGCGCAGTTCAAACCCACGGTCAGCGGGCGCGCATGGCGGATCGAATTCCAGAAGGCAGTCACGGTCTGGCCCGACAGGATGCGGCCGGAAGCGTCCGTCACGGTGCCGGAGATCATGATCGGCAGACGCTTGCCCGATTCTTCGAAGAAGGTGTCGATGGCGAACAGCGCGGCCTTGCAGTTGAGCGTGTCGAAAATGGTTTCGACCAGCAGCACGTCGGCGCCGCCCTCGACCAGCGCGCGGGTCTGCTCCAGGTAGGACGCGACCAGCTGATCGAAGGTGACGTTGCGCGCGGCCGGGTCGTTGACGTCCGGCGAGATCGAAGCGGTCTTGGGCGTGGGGCCGAGCGCGCCGGCGACGAAGCGCGGCTTGTCGGGCGTGGAATACTTGTCGCAAGCCGCGCGCGCCAGTTGCGCCGACTTCAGGTTCATCTCGTAGACGAGATGGGCCATGTGGTAGTCGTCCTGCGCCACGCCGGTGGCGCCGAAGGTATTGGTCTCGATCAGGTCGGCGCCGGCGGCCAGGTATTGCTCGTGGATTTCCTGGATGATGTGCGGCTGGGTCAGCGACAGCAGTTCGTTGTTGCCCTTGACGAACAGTTCCTTGCCGGGGACGCTGAAATCGGCGAAGCGCTCGCCGCGGTAGTCTTCCTCGGTCAGCTTGTATCGCTGGATCATGGTGCCCATGGCGCCGTCGAGGATCAGGATGCGCTTGGACATCAGGTCGCGCAACAGCAATTCGGTCTGGCAGAGTTCGTTCGGCTTCATCTGGCTGGTTCTCGTCTTGGAGCGGAAATACGCCGCGCCCGGAAGTTCAGGAGTCCGGGGCAAAAAAAACGGCCGTCGCAGGGCCGGTTTTCAGGGCGAAAAATATTGCTAAATTATACGCCAAAGGGGCTATCCTTCCCCGGCAGCGGGCGTTTGCGCCCGGCCGTAACGCAACATTCCAAAACAACAACACCCATGTCACCAATCCCGAACCCGCACGCCCGCATCGTCATACTCACCGCGCTGGAAAGCGAACTCGACGCCGCCGATGCGCCGCCCGGCGTGGAAGTGGTCTACTGCGGCGTCGGCAAGGTCAACGCCGCGCTGCATACGACCCGGCGCATCCTGGCCGGCAAACCCGAACTGGTGATCAACTTCGGCACCGCCGGCAAGATCGATCCGCTGCATGACGGCCTGCTGGAAGTGGCCGCCGTGGTCCAGCGCGACATGATGGCCATGCCGCTGGCGCCGCGCGGCGTCACGCCGCTGGTAGACGCCGCCGAACAACCGGCGCGGCTGGAATCGGGCCATCCCGGCGTGGTGTGCGGCACCGGCGACAGTTTCGTCACCGCCAGCGACGACTGGCTGCTGCAGGAAAAAATCGACCTGGTGGACATGGAACTGTTCGCCATCGCCCGCGTATGCCGCCATTTCGGCGTGCCCTGGCGCGCCTTCAAGTTCATCACCGACGGCGCCGACGACGATTCGGCCAATGATTGGCAAAACAAGGTGCACCTGGGCGCAGAGCTGTTCTGGCGCCACCTGCCTATGGTGATCGGCAAATAGATCACAAATAAAAGGCCCGCGGCGTTGCCGCCGCGGGCCTCCGGTTTGAGTGCGCCGGCTTCAGGCCGACAGGCGCGCCGCGCCATCCTCCAGCCGGCCGGCATTGGCCGCGCGCCGGCGCGGTTCGGTCAGCTTCAGCGTCAGGCACTTGGCGGCGCCGCCAGCTTTCATGAATTCCGACAACGCGGACTCGCTCACCTCGAACCCCTTGCCTTCCAACTGCGCGCGCAACTGCGGCGAAGCCCGGTTCAGGAACACGTGGCGGCCGGCGTTGACGGTGTTGCAGGCGAAATCCAGCGCATCCCGTTCGCCCACGACGATACGCCGCTGCGGCGGCACGCGGCTGGCGATCGCCTGTTGCGAAGCGGCATCGAACGCGGCCGGGTAGTACATCACATAGCCGCCTTCGAGCGGGCAGAAACAGGTGTCCAGGTGATAGAAGCGCGGATCGGCCAGTTGCAGGGACTGCACCTCGATATCCAGCCAGCCGGCGATCAGCGGCGCGGCGCGCACATCAGTGCGATGGCCGTAGCCCATCCACAGCAGTTCGGACTGGCGATCCAGCAAGGCGTCGCCGGCGCCTTCGAAGGCGATGGCATCCGGCATGCGCAGCACGCGCAAGCCCTGCCGCGCGAACCAATCGGCGAAATGCTCTTCCTCCCCTTGGCGCTCGGCATGGCGAAAGTGCGACAGGACCACCCGGTCTTCCAGCACCAGGCCGCCGTTGGCGGTAAACACCATGTCCGGCAAGCCGGCCGCGGACGGCATCTCGCGCACCTCGGCCACCTGCGCCAGCCCGTCGCGCAGCGTCTGCCACTGATGTGCGGCCAGCGCGCGGTCGCCGTGCGCGACATTGCCCTCCATCCAGGGATTGATCACGTAGGACACTTCGAAATGCGCCGGCGGGCACATCAGGAAGACATCGTGGCGTTGCTGTTTCATGCTGGTTCTCCTTATAGGGGATTGGTATGCGTTTTTAAGTGGAGGGATGCGGAATTTCCCCGAAGACCTCGCCGATGGCGCGCAGCGCGGCGTCGACCTGTTCCTCGTCGATCACCAGCGGCGGAGCGAAGCGCACCACGGTCTCGTGGGTTTCCTTGGACAGGATGCCGTGCGCCATCAGCCGTTCGCAGAACGCCCGCGCGCCGACCACGCGGGGATCGAGGTCCATGCCGATCAGCAAGCCCTTGCCGCGCACTTCGCGGATCGCCGGATGGCCGATGGCGTTCAGTCCTTCGCGCAAGCGCAATCCAAGCCGCTCGGCATTGGCCGCCAGGGCGCCGTCCTGCAACAGCTCCAGCGCCTTGAAACCGACCGCGGCGGCCAGCGCATTGCCGCCGAAAGTGCTGCCGTGGTCGCCCGGCGCAAACACGCCCATCACCTCATCCGAAGCCAGGAAGGCCGACACCGCCAGCAAGCCGCCGCCCAGCGCCTTGCCCAGCACCAGGCCGTCGGGCCGTATTCCTTCATGGTCGCAAGCCAGCAGCCGGCCGGTACGCCCAAGCCCGGTCTGCACTTCGTCGCAAATCATCAGGACCCGATGGCGCGAGCAGATCTCGCGGCATTGCCGCAGATAGCCCTCGGGCGGCACCACGATGCCGCCTTCGCCCTGGATCGGTTCGACCAGGAAGGCCGCCGTATCGGGCGTGATGGCGGCTTCCAGCGCGGCGGCATCGCCGAACGGCACGCTGTCGAAACCGCCGTCGAAAGGGCCGAAGCCGTCACGGTACTGCGCCTCCGACGAAAAGCCGACGATGGTGGTGGTGCGGCCGGCGAAATTGCCGCGGCACACCACGATGCGCGCCCGGCCGTCGGCCACGCCCTTGCGCTTATAGGCCCATTTGCGCGCCGCCTTGATGGCGGTCTCGACCGCCTCGGCGCCGCTGTTCATCGGCAACGCGCGCTCCATCCCGGTCATTTCGCACAGGCGCTGCAGGAACAGGCCGAGACGATCGCTGTAGAAGGCGCGCGAGGTCACCGCCAGCCGCTGCGCCTGCTGCGTGAGCGCCTCCACCAGCGCGGCGTTGGCATGGCCGAAGCTGACCGCCGAATAGGCCGACATCATGTCCATGTAGCGGCGCCCCTGGTCGTCCCACAGCCACACGCCCTGGCCGCGGCTGAGCACGACCGGCAGCGGCGCGTAGTTGTGCGCGCAATAGCGTTGTTCCAATGCGATGTGCAGGTTGCCGATGCGGGCGTTCATGCTTGCCTCCCATGCGCGTGGGCGCCGCCAGTTCACTCCATGGATACATGGTAGTTTCAAAGGAAGGAAATTACTTTTCGTTTTTATTCCTTGAAACGATAAAATATGAACGATTCTTTCTCAAAGACCGCCATCATGGAAAAATTCGACCGTTTCGACCGCATCATCCTCGAAACCCTGCAGCAAAACGGCCGCGCCAGCAACGTCGAACTGTCGGACAAGGTGAACCTGTCGCCGCCGCAGTGCTACCGCCGCGTGCAGCGGCTGGAACAGGAAGGGGTGATCCGCGGCTACGCGGCCCAGGTCGAACCTGGCGCGCTGGGGTTGGGAGTGATCGCCTTCGTCAGCCTCTCGCTGGCGCGCGAACAGTTCAAGCAGGTGCGCAGCGTGGAAAAGGCGATCCGGCAATTCCCGGAAATACTGGAGTGCTACACCATTTCGGGCGACTTCGATTACCTGCTCAAGGTGGCGGCGGCCGACCTCAAGAGCCTGTCGGCCTTCCTCACCGACCGCCTGATGCAGGTACCGGGCGTGGCGGGTGTGCGTTCGATGGTGTGCATGGAGGAAATCAAGCCGGCCAGTCCGCTGCCGGTTCCCTGATTTGTGCGTTTTCAGCACAGGTATTGTCGCGCGCAGCCGCTGTGCGGCCGCTGCGCGCCTGGCTATGCTGCGTCCTGTCATTCACCCGCCAGGAGCAGAACATGTCGCATCCCACCATCCGCAGCATCGCCGGCGCGCTTGCCCCGGTTTCGCTTGAGGCCGCCAGCACCGCCTTGCTGGTCATCGATTTCCAGAACGAATACTTCAGCGGCATGATGCCGATCCCCGACGGCCGCGCCGCGCTGGACAACGCCCGGCGGCTGGTCGCCCTGGCCGACCGCCATCGCATGCCGGTATTCCACGTGCAGCACGTGACGCCGGCCGGCACGCCGATCTTCGCCGAAAACGGCGCGACTGTCGCCATCCATGCCGACATCCGGCCGGCGCCGCATCACCATCTGGTCAAGAAATCCAATGTCAGCGTGTTCCAGGGCACCGACATCGCCGCGCAACTCAAGGCCGCCGGCATCAAGACCCTGCTGATCGCAGGCCTGATGACCCATGCCTGCGTGGCCGGCGCGGCGCGCGATGCGGCGCCGGCCGGGTTCGAAGTGATCGTCGCCGCCGATGCCTGCGCCACGCGCGACATCGCGGCCCCGGGCGGCGGCGCCATCGCGCACGACGTGCTGCACCGCGCATCGCTGGTGGGCATCGCCGATACCTTCGGCAGCGTGCTCGACACCGACGACATCCTCGGCATGGCCGTGGCCTGAGCGGCCCGACTCTTATCCATTACCAGACCTGAAAGGAATACCTCACATGAAACGCACCGCCACTACCGTATTGCTGGCCGCCGGCCTCGTTGCCGCCTCCGCCGCCCTGGCTTCCTCCGCCGAAAAAAACCAGGCCAAGGCGCAACCGCTGGTTTCCTTCCCGGCATCGGAACTGCAATGGCGCGAGCTGCCCGGCACCGGCGGCATCAAGGTTGCCGACGTGCGCGGCAGCATCACCGGCAAGGGGCCGTACGACGCCTTCGTCATCTTCCCCGCCGGCAAGGACAATCCTTACCACATGCACACGCAAAACCTGCCGACGGTAGTCCTGAAGGGAACCTTCTACGCCGACATCGACGGCAAGCGCATCCGCTATCCGGCCGGTTCCTTCTACAACCTGCCGGCGCGCATGCCGCATTACAGCGGTTGCGAAAAGGGTGAAGATTGCCTGCTGTTCCAATACCAGGCGGACCATTTCGACCTGGTTCCGGTCGAGAAAAAATAAGTCCCCCGTTTCAATACATCAAAGCCCGCTGCAACAACGTTGCGCGGGCTTTTTTTCGGCATTGCACGGGTTGTTGGCGGCGTTCAGAATTCCCAGCGGTTGCGCGCATAGTAATCGCCGACGAAGTCGACGAAGGCGCGTACCTTGGGCGACATGTGGCGGTTCTGCGGATAGAGCGCATACAGGTCGCGCGCATGCAGCCGGTAGCCGGGCAACAGCTGCACCAGGTCGCCGCGCCGCAGGTCTTCGCACACGACGAAGGTGGCCGATGCGGTGATGCCCATGCCGGCGCGCACCGCATCGCAAACCACCATGCCGGTATTGGACTGCAGGCTGCCGCTCACGGCCACGTTGGACAAGGCGCCGTCCGGCCCGGTGAACGTCAGTTCGGTGGTCTGCAATGCCAGCGAGTACGCCATGTAGTTATGGGTCGCCAGGTCGGCCGGCGTGCGCGGCATGCCGTGCCGCTTCACATAGGCGGGCGCCGCCACCAGCACCATGTCGCTCGCGCACAGGCGCTTGGCGACCAGCGTGGAGTCCGGCAGCGTGCGGGTGATGCGCAGCCCGACGTCGAACTCCTCGGCGATCAGGTCGACGAAGCGGTCGTTGCACACGAAGTCGACCTTGAGGTCGGGGTGGCCGCGCATGAAATCCGGCAGCCACTTGCCCGCCTCCATGCTGCCGAACGCCATCGGCGCATTGATGCGCAACAAGCCGGAGGGGTGGCTCTGGTGGTGCTGCACCATCTGCGCCGCATCCTCGATCTGGTCGAGGATCTGCACGCAGCGCTGGTAGTAGGCCTGCCCCACCTCGGTCAGCGCGAAGCGGCGCGTGGTGCGGTTGAGCAATTGCGCGCCCAGCGCCTGCTCCAGCTGGCGCACCTGGCGCGACACCACGCTGTGCGACATGTCCAGCGCCACCCCGGCCGCCGAGAAGCCGCCGGCGTCGACCACGTGTCGGAATGTGCGCATTGCCGTCAACTGGTCCATGATGCCTCCGCTCCTGAATCCTGATCAGGCGAAACGCCCGCCTTCCAGCGCAAAACCCTTGAGGAACTCAGATGCCGGCAAACGCTTGCCGCCCGGTTTTTGCAGCTCTGTCAGCAACAGCGCTCCCTCGCCGCATGCCACCACGATGCCGGCCAGGGCGTCGGCCGACAGCACCTGCCCCGGCTCGCCCCGTTGCGCGATGCTGACCGGCTGCGCCTGCCACAGCTTGACGACGGTATCGCCGAAACGCCCGGTGGCGCCCGGGAAGGGATTGAAAGCGCGGATCTTGCGCGCCAGCTCGGCGGCCGCTTGCGAGAAGTCGAGCGCGGCCTCTTCCTTGGCGATCTTGGCGGCATAGTTCGCGCCTTCGTCCGGCTGCGGCGTAGCGGGCAATGCGCCCTGCTCCAGCCTGGCCAGCGCTTCGACGATCATCTTGCCGCCCAGCGCGGCCAGCTTGTCGTGCAGGCTGCCGGTGGTGTCATCATCGGCGATCGGCAGGCTTTCGATCAGCAGCATGGGGCCGGTGTCGAGCCCTTCCTCCATCTGCATGATGGTGATGCCGGTCTCGGCGTCGCCGGCTTCGATGGCGCGGTGGATCGGCGCGGCGCCGCGCCAGCGCGGCAGCAGCGAGCCGTGGATGTTGATGCAGCCCAGGCGCGGGATGTCGAGCACGCTGCGCGGCAGGATCAGGCCGTAGGCGGCCACCACCATGACGTCGTGCGGGGTCGAGTTCAGCAGTGCATGCGCCTCCTTGGCGACATCGGGATACTTGCCGTCCAGGCGCAGCGACACCGGCTGCGCTACCGGCGTGCCGTGCTTCAGCGCGCACTGCTTGACCGGCGAGGCCTGCAGCTGCATGCCGCGTCCGGCCGGGCGGTCGGGCTGGGTCAGCACCAGCGTGATGTCGTGGCCGGCGGCGTACAGCGCTTCGAGCGCGACGGCGGCGAATTCCGGCGTGCCGGCAAAGATGATCTTCATGGTGACTCCAATTACAGATTGCGTTTCTTGTGCGGGGCGCGTGCGAACGCCATATCGTACAGCCAGTTGGGCAGCATCCTGAGCAGCTTGGCGACCACGCCCATCTGCCACGGGATGACGCGGTAACTGACGCCCTCGGCGATGCTCTGCAAGGCGCGCGCCGCGAATTTCTCCACCGGCATCAGGAACGGCATGCGGTAGTGGTTGACCTGGGTCATCTGCGTATCGATATAGCCCGGTGCGATGGTCACCACCTTGATGCCGCTGCTGCGCAGCTCCACCCGCAGCGACTCGCAGTAGCTGATCACCGCCGCCTTGGAAGCGCTGTAGGCCTCGGCGCCGGGCAGGCCGCGAATGCCAGCCACGCTGCCGATGCCGACCAGGCGGCAGCGGCGGCGCGCCTCCTCGGGCAGCGCCTTCATGCGCGCCACGAAAGGCGTGAAGGTGGCGAACGTGGCTATGACGTTGACCGCCAGGATACGTTCAAACGCGGCCAGGTCTTCGCGGTATTCGGTCAGCGTGCCTTGCGAGATGCCGGCGTTGGCGATCACCACGTCGGCGCCGCCGAACTCGGCCATGAAGGCGTCGGCCGCCGCCTGCAATGCGGCATGGTCGGTGACGTCGAGGGCATACACGCGGTGGCGCTGCGCATCTGGCAGGCTGGCGCGCAAGGCTTCCAGCTCGGCCGCGCGCCGCGCCACCAGCCCCAGCGTCGCGCCCTGCTGCGCATAGGCGCGCGCCAGCGCCATGCCGATGCCGCTGGAGGCGCCGGTCAGGAAGACGCGCAGCGCCTGGCGCGTAGCTTGGGAATCCGCCATGTCGGCTCCTGTCTGTTTTGATGAATGCGAATGGATGAGGATAGGTTGCGCCCGGGACAGCTTCTTACTTCTTCGCTGCGCCAGCAGCTTTACCGGCCGCAGCCTTGGCCACCAGGTGGTCCATCACTTGCAATGTGGCGGCTTGCAGCGCCGCTTCCGGCTGCCTGCCCAGCCCCGCGCCGACCACGGCCAGCGAGGTGACATAACGGCCATCGATGGCGATCATCGGCACGCCATCGACCTTGTAGGCCTCTTGCAACTGGGCCGCGCGGCGCACTTTTGTCTGTATCCCGAAGGAGTTGTACAGGTCGAGGAATTTCTGCTTGTCCAGGCCTATCCTCTCGATGTAGGCCAGGATGGTCTTGTCGGTATTGAGGCGCTGCTTTTCAACGTGGATCGCCCGGAAAATCTTCGGCGCCAGCTCGTCGGCCTTGCCCATCGCTTCCAGCGTGTAATACAGCTTCTGCTGTGGCACCGATCTGTCCCGGAATGCCACCGGTATCTTCTTGAAACTGATCTTGTCACCCTGCTTCCCGGCCCAGGCCGTCAGCGACGGATCCCAGGAAGCGCAATGCGAACAATCGAAAAAGAAAAACTCGACAACCTCTACCTTGCTGCCCGAATCGGTAGGCTGGGCCTGGCTCAGTACACGGTAGTCCACACCTGCTTGCGGATTGGCCGGCGAAGCGCCCGCATTCACGCCGGCCGACAGGGTCAACACGCCGAAGCCGACTGCCGCCAGCAACTGTCGATGGATGCGCATGACATTATCCTTCTCTGATGAATATGTGAAGAGTCCGCAACCTTGCCCCGCTCCGGCGTCAACACCGGACAGCGCAAAAATGAAAACGGCCCGCGGCCTTGCGGACGCGGACCGTTTGCTGGCCGTCGGCGCTTACTTCTTCTTGCCGCCGGCGGCCTTCTCGGCCGCCGCCTTGGCTACCAGGTGGTCCATCACCTGCAGCGCGGCCGCCTGCTGCATCGATTCCGGCTGGTTGGCCAGCGCCACGCCGACCACGGCCGGCGAGGTGATGTAGCGGCCATCGATGGCGATCATCGGCACGCCGTCGACCTTGTAGGCTTCCTGCAACTGCGCCGCGCGGCGGGCCTTGGTCTGCACGCCGAAGGAGTTGTACAGGTCGAGGAACTTCTGCTTGTCGATACCGGCCTTCTCGATGTAGGCCAGGATGGTCTTGTCGGTGTTGACGCGCTGGCCTTCAACGTGGATCGCCTGGAAGATCTTCGGCGTCAGCGCTTCGGCCTTGCCCATCGCTTCCAGCGTGTAGTACAGCTTCTGCTGCGGCACGAAGCTGTCGCGGAAGGCCACCGGGACTTTCTTGAAGTTGATCTTGTCGCCCTGCTTCTTGACCCAGGCCGTCAGCGACGGATCCCAGGCGGCGCAATGCGGGCAGTCGAACCAGAAGAACTCGGTGACTTCCACCTTGTTGCCCGAGTCGGTGGGCTGGGCCTGGTCCAGCACGCGATAGTCGGCGCCCACTTGCGGATTGGCCGGCGAAGCGCCCGCATTCACGCTGGCGGACAGGGCCAGTACGCCGAAGCTGACTGCCGCCAGCAGCTGTTGGTAGAAACGCATGAAATTACCCTTCTCTGATGGATATTCGAAAGGGCCGGAAAACCGGCCCCGAACCCGCTGCCCCGGCGGTTATCCCCTGCCGCCGGGACGATCGGGTTCCTGATTATTTGGGAATGCGCACGATCGCCGCATCGACCCCGTTATCGGACAATTTGCTGCGCGTGCGGTTCATCGCTTCGGCATGCTCGAAGGGGCCGATACGCACGCGATACAGCACGCCGCTGTCGGCGGTGCGTTCGGTGACCTTGGCTTCGAAACCGAGCAGGGCCAGCTTGGCGCGGGCGCTTTCGGCATCGGCCTGGTCGCGGAAGGCGCCGGCCTGCAGGAAATAGGTCCACTTGTCGTCGGCGGCGTCGCTCTTGGCCGGCGCCTGGACGGCAGGCTTGGCGTCGGCGGCCTTGGCGTCAGGCTGCTTGGGCGGCGTTGCCGGGACGGCCGGCGCCGGCGGTGCCGCCGGGACGGTCGGCTGGGCCGCGGCCGTATTGGGCGGCACCGGCGCCTGCTGCTGTTCGCGGGCCACATCGCGGTTACCGTACAGCGGGCGGTTGGGATCGGCGGCCTGGGCCGGGGTCGGCTCGGCGCGCTCCGGACGGACTACCTTGTTGACGAAGGGAATCGGCGACTTGGTGATCATCAGCGCCACGCCGACGGCGATGCCCAGCCCGACGATCAAACCCAGGATCAGGCCCAGCAGCGTGCCGCCGGCCTGTTTGTGATGTTTCGCGTTCAACTGTTTCACGTTTCTCTTGGTTAGCGATTTACATGCGTGCCGGCGCCGAGACGCCCAACAATGCCAGGCCGTTGCGCAGCACCTGGCGGGTGGCGGCCAGCAGGGCCAGGCGCGCGGATCTGGTTGGGACATCGTCGACCAGCACGCGTTCCGCATTGTAGTAGCTATGCAGTTCGCCTGCCAGATCGCGCAGGTAGAAGGCGACCTGGTGCGGGCCCAGCTCCTGCAGCGCGTGCGCCAGCATTTCCGGGTACTCGGCCAGCTTGGCCAGCAGCGCGGCTTCGCGCGGCGCGGTCAGCGGCGACAGGTCGGCCACGTTCTTGAGTTCGTCTTCGTTGCCGCCCCACTTGCCCAGCACCGTGCAGATGCGCGCGTGGGCGTACTGCACGTAGTAGACCGGGTTTTCGTCGGACTGCGCCAGCGCCAGGTCGACGTCGAACACGAATTCGGTATCGGCCTTGCGCGAGATCAGGAAGAAGCGCACCGCGTCGCGGCCGCGGGTCAGGTCGCGGGCTTCGCCTTCGAGGGCCTCCCCGGCCGACCATTCGATCAGGTCGCGCAGCGTGACGTAGGAACCGGCGCGCTTGGAGATCTTCACCTCTTCGCCGTTGCGCATGACGGTGACCATCTTGTGCAGCACGTAGTCCGGATAGCCCTGCGGGATGCCCACGCCGGCCGCCTGCAAGCCGGCGCGCACGCGCGCGATGGTGCCGTGGTGGTCGCTGCCCTGGATGTTGATGACCTTGCCGTAGCCGCGCTGCCATTTGTTGATGTGATAGGCGACGTCGGGCACGAAGTAGGTGTAGGTGCCGTCGGTCTTCTTCATGACGCGATCCTTGTCGTCGCCATAGTCGGTGGTGCGCAGCCACAGCGCGCCTTCCTGCTCGTAGGTCTTGCCGGCCTTGACCAGCGCCTCGACGGCGGCGGCCACCTTGCCGTCGGCGTACAGCGACGACTCCAGGTAGTAGTTGTCGAACTTCACGCCGAAGGCCTGCAGGTCGAGGTCTTGCTCATGGCGCAGGTAGGCCACGGCGAAACGGCGGATCGATTCGATGTCCTCGACGTCGCCGCTGGCGGTGGCCGGCTCGCCGTCGCTGGCGGAGACGGTCTTCTTGTCGAGAAAGTCGCGCGCGATGTCGGCGATGTAGTCGCCGTTGTAGGCCGACTCGGGCCACCCGGCGTCGCCCGGCTTGAAGCCGCGCGCGCGCGCCTGCACGGAGGTGGCCAGCGTGGCGATCTGCACGCCGGCGTCGTTGTAGTAGAACTCGCGCAGCACATCGTAGCCCTGCGCTTCCAGCAGCGACGACAGCGCATCGCCCAGCGCGCCCTGGCGGCCGTGGCCGACGTGCAGCGGGCCGGTGGGGTTGGCCGAGACGAACTCGACCAGCACCTTCTTGCCCTCGCCGGCGCGGCTCTTGCCGAAGTCGGCGCCTTGTTCGTGGATGACCTTGACCACCGCCTGCTTGGCGGCGGCGGCTACGCGCAGGTTGATGAAACCGGGGCCGGCGATTTCAGCCGACTCGACCAGGCCTTCGCGCGCCGGATCGGCCAGCACGGCCGCCACGATCACTTGCGCCAGTTCGCGCGGATTCTTCTTCAGCGGCTTGGCCAGCTGCATGGCGATGTTGCAGGCGATGTCGCCGTGCGAGGGATCGCGCGGGCGCTCCAGCGTGATGCTGGGCTGCAGTTCGGTGCCGGCGACGAGCGGCTTCAACGCGGACGAGAACAGGTCGGCAATGCTTTGTTTCTGTTGTGCGAGCATGGAAATAGCGAAAAGGCGGAAGCGGATCGCCTGCGGAATCACACACGCGCGGCAGTCGACGCTTACTTGGTTGAGCAGCCGAGATTATACCGGCTGCCGATCCGCTTTGCGCCCGGGAAAGCTGCCATTCCCGCTTTTTACGGCCGCCTTCTTCAGCCCGGTACGACGCCCGGTTGGGCCGCCCCGGCCAGCGCGCGGCGATAAAGATGCACGATTCGCAACAATCGGCCGGCGAAGATGCCCGAGAAAATGCCGTACAAGGCGGCCTGCGGCAAAGCGAACCAGGTATTGGACGCCAATTCCGGATGCAGCGCCAGCGCGACCGCGGCGCTGTATTTGACGGCAAAGATCCCCAGCGTCAGCAGCAGCGGCTGCCAACTGCCGCGCAGGGCGATACGGCGGCGCACGGCATCGACGCGGATGGCGGCGGCAGCCCGGCTGCGGAAACCGAAGAAGCCGGCAACCAGCATGGCGGCGGCGCCCAGCAAGGCATTCGCCGGATGATGGCCGAAACTGAGCAGCAAGCCCGACAGCGACAAGGCCAGCATCACGACCGGCATCGCCAGCGCCGAGAACAACGGGATTTCACGGTCGCGCCCGGCCTGCCAGCCGCGATACAGCAAGAAGGCCAGCAAGGGCCAGACCCACAGGGGAGTATGCGTGACGATGCCGATGACCATGGGATGCTCCTGTGCAATGGATGGATGACGGGAGCAGCTTAGCGACCTGGACGAACCCGGCCCAGCGCCTTGCGACGAAATGCGTCCGGCGCTGCCTCAAGGGCCTCAAATATCGACCGGATCGACTTCCAGCGACCAGCGCACCCGCGTCTTCACTTGCCTGAGTTCGGCCAGCCATTCCTTGAGGAAAGCCTGCAGGGCCGGGCGCGACGGACATTCCACCAGCAGTTGCGCGCGCTCGGTGTTGGCCACCCGCATCAGGGTCATCGGGATGGGCGGATTGATGGTGATGGCGGGCGCTTCCAGCAGGGTCGCCGCCTCTTCCAGGAAGCCGATGGCCTGCGCCAGTTCGCGCGCCTCGGCGCGCAGCAGCGCCTGGTACATGAAGGGCGGGAAGCAGGCTTGCCGGCGCTCCTCCAGCAGCGTGCCGGCGAAGCCGTCGTAGTCGTGCCGCATCACCGCCTGGTACAGCGGATGGTGCGGATAGCGGGTCTGGATCAGCACTTCGCCCGAACTGCCGTCGGCCGACAGCCCGGCGCGGCCGGCGCGCCCGGCCACCTGCATCAGTTGCGCGAACAGGCGCTCGCTGGCGCGGTAGTCATGCGAGAACAGCGCGGTGTCGGGATTCATCACCCCCACCAGCGTGAGTTTTTTGAAATCGTGCCCCTTGGCCACCATCTGGGTGCCGATCAGGATGTCGACCTCGCCGCGGTGCACGCTGTCGAAGGCAACCTGGGCAGAGCCTTTCAGGCGCGTCGAATCGGCATCGATGCGCAACACCCGCGCCTCCGGGAAGATCGCCTGCAAGCCCTCTTCCACCCGCTGGGTGCCGCGCCCCAGCGGTTGCAGGTCGATGTTGCCGCAGGTCGGGCAAGACTTGGGGATGTGCAGTTCCAGGCTGCAATGGTGGCAGCGCAGGCGGCGTTCCGGCCGGTGCACCACCATGAAGGCGTCGCAGCGCATGCAGTTGCTGATCCAGCCGCAGGCGTCGCAGGCCAGCACCGGGGCGTAGCCGCGCCGGTTGAGGAACAGCAAAGACTGCTCGCCGTTTTCCAGCCGCTTGCGGATGGCGCCGATGAGCGTGGAGGTCAACCCGTCCTGCGGCTTGTCGCGCTCCATGTCGACCACTCTGACCTTGGGCAGCACCGCCTGCTGCGCGGCGCGCTGGCGCAGTTCCAGGCGGCGGTAGCGGCCGGCCTGGGCGTGCTGCCAGGTTTCCAGCGAGGGCGTGGCCGAGCCCAGCACCACCGGGATGCCGAGCTGGTGCGCGCGCCATACGGCCAGGTCGCGCGCGGAATAGCGCAGGCCTTCCTGCTGCTTGTAGGAGGGATCGTGCTCTTCGTCGATGACGATGAGCTTGAGATGCGGCAGCGAAGACAGGATCGCCAGCCGCGTGCCCAGCACGATGTGCGCCTGCCCCAGATGGGCCGCCAGCCAGTTGCGGGTGCGCTCGCCCTCGGCCAGGCCGCTGTGCAGCGCGACCACGTTGAGGTGCGGGAAGCGCGCGCGGATATTGCCTTCCAGCTGGGGGGTGAGGTTGATTTCCGGCACCAGCACCAGGATCTGCGCGGGGATGGACGGTTCACCCGGTGCCTGATCCGCTGCCGCGCGCTGCAGGATCGCGGCAGCGGCCTGCAGGTAGACCTCGGTCTTGCCGCTGCCGGTGACCCCGTACAACAGCAAGGGGGCGAACCCTTGCGCCCCGGCGATGGCGTCGACCGCCTGCTGCTGCGCGGCGTTGAGCGGCGGCGCGGCGCCGAACTGCATGGGATCGGCGGGCGGCGCCGGCTCGGCGGCCGGTTCGCTCTCGGCGGACTTGGCCTTTGCCTTGCGCTTCTTGGGCGGCGCGGCGATCTTGCCCAGCGCCTTGAGCGCCTTGTCCAGCGCCACCGTGGTCAAGGCCCGCAGGTTCTTGGGCAGGCCCGGCAGCATCACTTCTCCCAAGGGGCGCTGGTAGTAGTCGGCGGCGAATCCGCACAGCGCCAGCCAATGCGCCGACAAGGGCGGCAACTGGCTGCGCACGGCGAGCACATCCTTGATCTTGTCCGCGCTCAGTCCGGTCTCGGCCGCATGGCCGACCACCACGCCGACCGCTTCGCGCCGCCCGAACGGCACCACCACCAACTGGCCGACGGCAGGGATCGCTTCATCCTCCCGGCCGCGCCAACAATAATCGAAGACGGTATGCAAGGGGGTGTCGAGCGCGACTTGGAGGATGCACTGTTCCACGAACTTAATGTAATTCCTGAAAAACTGAGCTAACTATAGGTTTCAGCGGTATTTTTTGACCTATCCACAAATCCTGTGGATAACTTTGGGGACAAGTCGCCCTTGACAGGCTTTCCGCCAGACTGGAAGCGGCTTTCAATAAATTGCCCAAATCAAAAGCAAAAAATTAAACCAATAAAATCAAATACTTATATTTTCTCCGGGCAGACGAAAAATTTATTTGCGAAATTTTTTTTAGTCGCCGGAGCATCCCCTTCCATGTGCATAAGTCCAGCTTGCACCAAGCTGCCGCGAGCATTTGTCAAGGCTTGACCGGCAATCGGGGAGGAACATTTTTGCCGGAAGTCCCGTTCGAAACCAGTGTGCCTATTTAAAGTAAAACTTCAAAAGTACACGTAAACAACGGTTTCATAAGCGCTTTTAGGGTTATGCACAAATCCTGTGGATAACTTTGTTGAAAAGTGCCTCTTGACAGCCCGCAAGCCCGCCAAGGCCGGGCCTTCCAATAGATTGCCCAAAAGCGGAGCAAAAAATAACATCAATAAAATCAACCACTTAGAAATATGAATCGGCCAACGAAATTCGCATGTCGATATTAACGATTCTTAATAAGGAAGCAGCCGGAAATGTGCATAAGTCTGGGCCGGCTGATCAAAAGACGCACAGGCCGCACCGTTTGGGCTCACACGCGCGCCAAGCGGGCGCAAACCGCGGCCGGACATCCCGCCGTCCTCACTGCCGCAGGCTGCGGCTGATCTCGTGCACCGCCTCGGCCAGTACCGTCACCGCCTCGGACGGGGTGTGCTGGGAAATGCCGTGGCCCAGGTTGAAGACATGGCCGCTGCCCGCGGACGGCTTGCCGAAGGACTCCAGCAGCTTGCGCACCTCGGCGCGGATGGCGTCGTCGCCGGCGAACAGCACGTTGGGATCGAGGTTGCCCTGCAGCGCCACCTTGTCGCCGACACGGCGGCGGGCTTCGCCCAAGTTGACCGTCCAGTCGAGGCCGACGGCGTCGGCGCCGATGGCGGCGATCTGCTCCAGCCACAGGCCGCCGCCCTTGGTGAACACGATCACCGGGATGCGCGCGCCGTCCTGCTCCCGCTTCAACTGGCGCACCACGTCGGCCATGTAGGCTAGCGAGAATTGCTGGTAGATGCCGTCGGCCAGGGCGCCGCCCCAGGTGTCGAAGATCATCACGGCCTGCGCGCCGGCGTCGATCTGCGCATTCAGGTAAGCCGCCACCGCCGCGGCGTTGGTCCTGAGGATGTGGTGCATCAGGTCGGGACGGCCGTAGAGCATGCTCTTGACCAGGCGGAAGTCGTCCGAGCCACCGCCTTCGATCATGTAGCAGGCCAGCGTCCAGGGGCTGCCGGAAAATCCGATCAGCGGCACGCGGCCGTCGAGCTCGCGGCGGATCTGCGTCACGGCGTCGAAGACATAATTCAGTTTGGCAAGGTCGGGCGCCTGCAACGCCTTGACCGCCGCTTCATCGCGCAACGGGCGTTCGAACTTGGGGCCTTCGCCTTCGGCGAAATACAGCCCCAGGCCCATCGCATCGGGCACGGTAAGGATGTCGGAGAACAGGATGGCCGCGTCCAGCGGATAGCGCTGCAACGGCTGCAGCGTGACTTCGGTGGCGTAATCGGGGTTGGTGGCCAACCCCATGAAGGAGCCGGCGCGGGCGCGTGTGGCGCGGTATTCCGGCAGGTAGCGGCCGGCCTGGCGCATCAGCCACAGCGGCGTGTAATCCGTCGGCTGGCGCAGCAGGGCGCGCAGGAAAGTATCGTTTTTCAGCGGTGCAAATCGGGACATGGTCAACCTGTGAAAGTTGCAGACGGCAAACCTCCATTATCTCATTCAAACCGGCCAAGTCCGGCTAATTATCGGTATCGGCCCGCACCGATATTGATCTGGATCGCGCCTGCTACCGGCGCTGCGAAAGCCCGGCCATTTTTGTTATGATCGGCGGGCAACAAAAAGACGAACCGGCGGCCCGCCACCATTCGAACAACCAGGCGCCGCATAGCCAATACATCCATCAGGAGACAACATGAAAAAGCTTCTCGGCGCCGCCTTGCTGGCCGCCCTCGCCCTCGTTTCGCTATCGGTCCGCCCGGCCCTCGCCGCCGACGGCGAAGCCAATGTGTCGCGCCTGGACCAGGTGCTCAAGTCCGGCACACTGCGCGTGTGCATGACCGGCGACTACAAGCCCTTCACCTTCTACCGCCCCGACCAGAGCTTCGAGGGCATGGATGTGGAACTGGCCACCTCGCTGGCCAAGTCGCTGGGAGTGCAGGCGCAGTTCGTGAAGACCACCTGGAGCAACCTGATGAACGATTTCATCGCCCAGTGCGACATCGCCATGGGCGGCGTGTCGATCACGCTGGAACGCCAGAAGAAGGCGGCGTTCTCGGCGCCGACCATGGTGGACGGCAAGGCGCCGGTAGTGCGCTGCGCCGACAAGGACAAGTTTCGCAATTTCGAACAGATCGACCAGCCCGGCACCCGCGCCATCGTCAATCCGGGCGGCACCAACGAACGCTTCGCGCGCACCCGCTACCAGCGCGCCACGCTGACGCTGCATCCGGACAACGTGACGATCTTCCAGCAGATCGTCGACGGCCGGGCGGATGTGATGGTGACCGACGCCAGCGAGACCATGTGGCAGGCCAAGCTCCATCCCGAGCTGTGCCCGGTCAATCCCCAGCAGCCGTTGCAGTTCGCGGAAAAGGCCTACATGCTGCCGCGCGGCGATGTAGCGTTCAAGGAGTATGTGGATGCCTGGCTGCACCTGGCCAAGGCGACCGGAGAATATCAGCAGGTGTTCGACAAGTGGCTGAAGTAAGCATACGCGCTGTCGTCCCGGCGCAGGCCGGGCCCCAGTGGCGTAGGCCGCGCGTCAACGCCGGTTGAACGACGCCGGGTCCCGGCTTTCGTCAGGACGGCGGCGATTGTGGTTGGGCCAGTTAGTTGCGCAGCCCTGGCCGCAGCTCAATCGAACTTGATCTTCTTCAATTCCGGCTTCGGGTCTGGAAACTTGAGTTTCAGCGACTCCAACGTCTCCAGCACGATGCCGGCGATCACCAAGTTGCGGTGCGTCTTGGAGTCCGCCGGCACCACATACCATGGCGCATGCTCCGTGCTAGTGGCACGCAGGGCATTCTGGTAAACCTGTTGATAACTGTCCCAGTTTTTGCGCCCTTCCAGATCCTCGATCTCGAATTTCCAGTTCTTGTGGGGCTCATCGATGCGCGATTGCAGGCGTTCCTTCTGTTCATCCTTGGAAATGTGCAGGAAGAACTTGAGGATAATCGTGCCGGTTTCGCTCAGCATCCGTTCAAAATCGTTGATCTGGGCGTAGCGGCGCTTGCACTCCTTGTCGTCGATCCAGTCGTGCACGCGCGTGATCAGCACGTCTTCATAATGGCTGCGGTTGAACACAGTAATCTCGCCAGCCTCCGGCACCTGCTGGTGGACACGCCAGAGATAATCGTGCGCCAGCTCGACCGCCGTCGGCGCCTTGAAGTTGGCAATACGGATGCCCTGCGGATTGACCCTGGCGAATACTTCGTTGACCGTGCCGTCCTTGCCGCTGGTATCCATCCCTTGCAGGATCACCAGCAGCTTGTGCTCGCGACTGGCATAGAACATCTGCTGCTGCTCGCTGATGGCGGCGGCCAGGCGGCTGACCTCGGCCTTGTCCTGCTCCTTATTGCCGGAAGACAGCGGCTTGTCTGAAGCGCTGCTGTCTTCGATCTTCACCTTGCTGTCGGCGACGAATTGTTCTGCGATTTTTTGTGGCATGTTCAGTCTCTTCGATTGTGATGGAGGTGCCCCGCTGATGCCTTGCCGATCATGCCCCATGGCCGGCAAGCGAACTCACAGCACGCCGTAGTCATTTCCCAGGCGATGCTCGATCTTGATGCATTTATCCATGACCACCTTCAATCCGGCGGCCCGCGCACGGGCGGCGGCCTCTTCGTGGAAGATATCGAGCTGCATCCACACGCATTCGGCGCCGATGGCGATGGCCTCATCCACCACTGGCGGAATGTCGGACGATTTGCGGAAGCAGTCGACGATGGCGATGCGCAGGCCTTCCTTTGCCAGCGCCTCTGCCGCTTCCTGCAACGTGGCATGGCAACGCTCGCCCAGGATGACCTGGCCGGCATACATCGGATTGACCCCGACGATGCGGTAACCCGCCGACTGCATGTACGCCGCGACATCGTAACTGGCCCGCACCGGGCGATTGGACAAGCCGACCACGGCAATCACCGGCTTGCCGCCGGCTTGGAATGAGAGTGGCTGTTGTGCGTTGCCGGTTTGCGGCATGGAGTTCTCCTGTCTCGTTCGGCGCCGGCGATATGTACCGCAATGAAGGGCGCCGTTTATTTTATTGAGACTAACGCAATATGCGCCAGCGCGCATCCGTCAACCGCGCGCCAATGAAAAAAGGCAGCCGAGGCTGCCTTTTGACTTGCTGCTTTTGCCATCGCACTGATGCGATGGCGACGCCGACGAATCAGCGCTTCTGACGCAACTTCTGGATCGCGGCCAATTGCGCGACTGCGGCGGCCAGTTCGGCTTGCGCAGCGGCGTAATCGATCTTCGAATCGCGATTGGCCAGCGCTTCTTCAGCCAGCTTCTTCGCTTCCGCTGCCTTGGCTTCGTCCAGGTCGGCGCCACGGATCGCGGTGTCGGCCAGCACGGTCACGGCGTCCGGCTGAACTTCCAGCAGGCCGCCGGCCACGAACACGAACTCGTCGTTGGCCTGGCCCGGCACCTTGATACGGACGGCACCCGGCTTGATGCGCGTGATCAGCGGAGTATGGCGGGGATAGATACCCAGCTCGCCCGCTTCACCCGGCAACGCGACGAATTCAGCCTCGCCGGAGAAGATCGCCTCTTCCGCCGAAACCACGTCCACGTGAATAGTATGTGCCATGTCGTTTCCTATCCGATTGACCGCTCCCGAGCATCAGCAATGCGCGGGAGCGGCGCCGAAGATCATTGATGCTTAGTTGATCTTCTTGGCTTTTTCGATTGCTTCTTCGATCGTGCCGACCATGTAGAACGCTTGTTCCGGCAGGTGATCGAGTTCGCCGCTGGCGATCATCTTGAAGCCCTTGATCGTGTCCTTCAGCGAAACGTACTTGCCGGGCGAGCCGGTGAACACTTCAGCAACGTGGAAAGGCTGCGACAGGAAACGCTGCATCTTACGAGCACGCGCGACCAGCAGCTTGTCTTCCGGAGCCAGTTCGTCCATGCCCAGAATCGCGATAATGTCGCGCAGTTCCTTGTAGCGCTGCAGGGTGCCCTGGACAGCGCGCGCGGTCTCGTAGTGCTCCTGGCCGACCACTTGCGGGTCCAGCTGGCGCGAGGTCGAGTCCAGCGGATCGACCGCGGGGTAGATACCCAGCGAAGCGATGTCACGCGACAGAACGACGGTCGAGTCCAAGTGGGCGAAGGTGGTTGCCGGCGACGGGTCGGTCAAGTCGTCCGCAGGGACGTACACGGCCTGGATCGAGGTGATCGAACCGGTCTTGGTCGAGGTGATACGCTCTTGCAGGCGGCCCATTTCCTCGGCCAGCGTCGGCTGGTAGCCCACGGCGGAAGGCATACGGCCCAGCAGCGCGGACACTTCGGTACCGGCCAGGGTGTAACGGTAGATGTTGTCGACGAAGAACAGCACGTCCTTACCTTCATCGCGGAAGCCTTCAGCGATGGTCAGGCCGGTCAGCGCCACGCGCAGACGGTTGCCCGGCGGTTCGTTCATCTGGCCGTAAACCATGGCCACCTTGGAGTTGGCCGGGTTTTCCAGATCCACGACCTTGGCGTCGGCCATTTCGTGGTAGAAGTCGTTACCTTCACGGGTACGCTCACCAACACCGGCGAACACGGACAGACCGCTGTGCGCCTTGGCGATGTTGTTGATCAGTTCCATCATGTTCACGGTCTTGCCCACACCGGCGCCGCCGAACAGGCCAACCTTGCCGCCCTTGGCGAACGGGCACACCAGGTCGATCACCTTGATGCCGGTTTCCAGCAGCTCTTGCGACGGCGACAGTTCGTCGTACGCGGGAGCCTTGCGGTGAATCTCGGCGGTTTGCGCGTGGCTCACCGGACCGCATTCGTCGATCGGGTTGCCCAGCACGTCCATGATGCGGCCCAGGGTCGCAGTGCCGACCGGCACGGTGATGCCATGACCGGTGTTCGTGATGGTCAGGCCGCGGCGCAGACCGTCCGACGAACCGAGTGCAATGGTACGAACCACGCCATCGCCCAGCTGTTGCTGGACTTCCAGGACCAGGTCAGAACCTTCCAATTTCAAGGCATCGTAAATCTTGGGCATGGCATCGCGCGGAAACTCCACGTCCACCACGGCGCCGATACACTGAACGATTTTGCCATCAGCCATTTTCGTTCCTTCAATAGATAAAATTTAAAATCTGATTCGCATCGCTGCGTTACGTTAGTTAGCTGGCCAGTCGATCAGCCGACCGCAGCCGCACCGGCAACGATTTCCGACAGTTCTTTGGTAATCGCTGCCTGGCGTGTCTTGTTGTAGACCAACTTCAACTCGCCGATCACGCTACCTGCGTTGTCGCTCGCTGCCTTCATCGCAACCATGCGCGCCGATTGCTCGGACGCCATGTTTTCTGCGACAGCTTGATAGATCAGTGCTTCAACGTAACGCACCAGCAGTTCATCCACCACGGATTGCACATCGGGCTCGTAGATGTAGTCCCAGGAGTGCGCACCCTCGTCAGCCTTGAGCTTGTCGCTGGACAGCGGCAGCAGTTGCTGCAGGGTGGCTTCCTGCTTCATCGTGTTGATGAACTTGGTGTACACCAGGTACACCGCGTCCAGCTTGCCTTCCTGGTAAGCGTCGAGCAGCACCTTGACGGGGCCGATCAGCTTTTCCAGGTGAGGCGTATCGCCCAATTGCGTCACGTTGGCGGCAATGCGCGCGCCGATGCGGTTCAGAAAACCCAAGCCCTTGTTGCCAACGGCGACGGTCTCGATTGCATTGCCCTGGCCTTCGAGTTCACGAATCTTCGTGGTCAAGAGGCGCAGCGAGTTGGTGTTCATGCCGCCGCACAGACCCTTGTCGGTCGTGACGACGATGAAACCAACGCGCTTGGCCGTATCTTGCTTGACCATGAACGGATGCGTGTACTCCGGATTGGCCTGCGACAGGTTGGCCGCAATATTGCGGATCTTGTCGCTGTATGGGCGAGCAGCGTGCATCCGGTCCTGCGCCTTGCGCATTTTGGATGCCGCGACCATTTCCATCGCCTTGGTGATCTTCTTCGTATTTTCTACGCTCTTGATCTTGCCACGTATCTCTTTACCTGTAGCCATGAGTCATACTCCTTATAGCTTCAGTGAGATCAGTACGCGCCGGATTTCTTGAAGTCGGCAATGGCTGCTGCCAGAGCTGCTTCGGCGTCCTTATCCAGTTGCTTGGTGTCTTCGATCTTCTTCAACAGGTCGGCGTGGCTGGTCTTCATGAAGTTCAGCAGGCCGGCTTCGAAAGCCAGGATCTTCTTGACTTCGACGTCGTCCATGAAACCCTTGTTGACGGCGAACAGCGACACGGCCATCAGCGAGATCGATTGCGGGGTGTACTGAGCCTGCTTCAGCAGTTCGGTCACACGCGCGCCGCGATCCAGCTGCTTGCGGGTGGCTTCGTCCAGGTCGGAAGCGAACTGCGCGAAGGCGGCCAGTTCACGGTACTGCGCCAGGTCGGTACGGATACCGCCGGACAGGCCCTTGATGACCTTGGTCTGGGCAGCGCCACCGACGCGCGACACCGAGATACCGGCGTTGATCGCAGGACGGATACCGGCGTTGAACAGCGAGGTTTCCAGGAAGATCTGGCCGTCGGTGATCGAGATCACGTTGGTCGGAACGAAAGCGGACACGTCGCCGGCTTGCGTTTCAATGATCGGCAGCGCGGTCAGCGAACCGGTCTTGCCCTTGACGGCGCCGTTGGTGAACTTCTCGACGTAGTCGGCGTTCACGCGGGCAGCGCGTTCCAGCAGGCGGCTGTGCAGGTAGAACACGTCGCCGGGGTAAGCTTCGCGGCCCGGCGGACGGCGCAGCAGCAGCGAAACCTGGCGGTAAGCCACGGCCTGCTTGGACAGGTCGTCATACACGATCAGGGCGTCTTCGCCGCGGTCGCGGAAGTATTCGCCCATGGCGCAACCCGAGTAGGCCGACACGTATTGCATCGCTGCCGATTCGGAGGCGGTAGCGGCCACGACGATGGTGTATTCCATCGCGCCGTGCGCTTCCAGTGCGCGCACCACGTTCTTGACCGACGAAGCCTTCTGGCCGATCGCGACGTAGATGCAGGTCATGTTCTGACCCTTCTGGTTGATGATGGCGTCGATCGCGACGGCGGTCTTGCCGGTCTGGCGGTCGCCGATGATCAGTTCGCGCTGGCCGCGGCCGACGGGAACCATCGAGTCGATCGACTTCAGGCCGGTCTGCATCGGTTGCGACACGGACTCGCGCGCGATCACGCCCGGAGCGATCTTTTCGATCGGGGCGGTCAGCTTGGTATTGATGGGACCCTTGCCGTCGATCGGCTGGCCCAGGGCGTTGACCACGCGGCCGCGCAGTTCCGGGCCGATAGGCACTTCCAGGATGCGACCGGTGCACTTGACGGTGTCGCCTTCGGAAATGTGTTCGTACTGGCCCAGGATAACGGCGCCGACCGAATCACGCTCCAGGTTCAGCGCCAGGCCGAAGGTATTGCCCGGGAATTCCAGCATCTCACCTTGCATCACGTCGGACAGACCATGGATACGGCAGATACCGTCGGACACGGAAATCACCGTGCCCTGATTGCGAATCTCAGCGGAATCGCCAAGGCCTTGGATCCGGCTCTTGATCAGCTCGCTGATTTCAGATGCGTTGAGTTGCATACTAACTCCTAAAAATTGTTCTTTCGCTTAGCCAGGCTCGGGCAATTACGCGGCCAGAGCAGCATGCAGCTGCTGCAGTTTCGCGCGCACGGAGGTATCGAACACTTCGTCGCCAACCACGACACGCACGCCGCCGATCAGGCTGCCGTCCACTTTCACAGAAGGGTTCAGCTTGCGGCCGAACTTCTTCTCCAAGGTGGAAATCACATCCTTGACCTGGGCATCGCTCATCTCGAATGCGCTGACGATATGCGCATCGGCCGAACCTTCCTGGGCGTTTTTCAGCTCATGGAATTGTTCGGCGATCTGCGGCAGCAGGGTCAGACGGCCGTTGTCGGCCAGGGTCTTGACGAAATTCTGCGCTTCCACGGAAAGCGGAGTCTTCACTGCTGCGGCAAACACTTCAGCCAGCTTGGCATGCGAAACGGAAGGGTTTTGCGCGAGGGCTTTGATCTCGGGATGCGCTGCCACCTGGGCCATCTCGGAGACGAGATCGGACCAGGCTGCCAGGCTGCCTGCCTTGGCCACACGGAACAGGGCTTCGGCGTAAGGACGGGCGATCGTTGCGAGTTCGGCCATATTACAGCTCTGTCTTCAGTTGGTTCAGCAAGTCGGCGTGGGCCGCTGCGTTGACTTCGCGCTTCAGGATCTGCTCCGCACCCTTGACCGCGAGCGTCGCGACTTCGCCGCGCAGCTCTTCGCGCGCCTTGGTCACTTGCTGTTCGGCGTCGGCCTTGGCATTGGCGATGATGCGGGCTGCTTCTTCAGCGGCCGTCTTCTTCGCTTCTTCGATGATCAGCTGGGCGCGCTTTTCGGCTTCGCCGATGCGCTTCTGGCCTTCATCGCGGGCCGACGACAATTCCGCCTGCACGCGCTTTTCAGCGGCGGCCAGATCTGCCTTGCCGCGGTCGGCGGCTGCCAGACCGTCCGCAATCTTCTTGGCGCGCTCGTCGAGCGCCTTGATCAACGGCGGCCACACGAATTTCATCGTGAAGCCGGCGAGGATGAAGAAGACCACGAACTGCGCAATCAATGTTGCATTTAAGTTCACGGTAATTTCCTTCTCAGAATAACGAGTGCCGGAACCAATCGTCCGGCATGATGAGAGTGGCTAGGAAGCCCGAATTACTTGGCGATGAACGGGTTTGCGAATGCGAACAGCATGGCGATACCAACACCGATCAGGAACGCAGCGTCGATCAGGCCGGCCAGCAGGAACATCTTGGTTTGCAGGGTATTCATCAGTTCAGGCTGACGTGCGGATGCTTCGAGGTACTTACCGCCCATGATCGCGATACCGATACAAGCGCCGATAGCACCCAGGCCAATGATCAAACCGCAAGCCAAAGCAACGAAAGAGACATCAGTCATGACAATTCCTTAAGAAAAGTTAGTAAATACAAAAAATCAAAAACCAAAAAACAAACCAAAAAACAGGTACTGCAAAGCCTTGTTGTTAGTGCGCTTCGTGCGCCTGGCCCAGGTAAACCAGTGTCAACATCATGAAGATGAATGCTTGGAGCAGCACGATCAGGATGTGGAAAATTGCCCAGATGGAGCCGGCGATCACGTGGCCGACGAAGCCGAACGCGGTAGCGGTCGATCCCAGCAATGCGATCAGCAGGAACAACAGTTCGCCTGCATACATGTTGCCGAACAGTCGCATGCCCAGGGACACGGTCTTGGCGGCGAATTCGATGATGTTCAACAGCAGGTTGAACGGCGCCAGCCAGATACCGAACGGCGCGGCAAACAGTTCGTGGACAAAGCCGCCGGCGCCCTTGATCTTGACGCTGTAATACAGCATCAGCGCCAGCACGCCCAGGGCGATGCCCAGGGTGCCGTTCAGGTCGGCGGTCGGCACGATGCGGTGATGCATTTCACCCATGCCGAAGATGCGGAAGATGCCCGAAGCCAGGTCGACCGGCAGGAAGTCCAGCGAGTTCATCAGGGCGACCCAGACGAACACGGTCAGGGCGACCGGCGCGATGAAGGCGCGGTTGCCGTGCACGATGGCCTTGGACTGGTCCTCGACCATCTCGACCACCATTTCGACGAACGCCTGGAAACGGCCCGGCACGCCCGAGGTGGCCTTGCGGGCCGCCAGGAACATGAACAGGCAGGCGATCACGCCACAGAACACGGACCAGAAAATGGTGTCCATGTTGATGATGGAGAAATCGACGATCTTGGTTTGGTGCTGCGTGGAGAGGTGTCCGAGGTGGTGGACGATATATTCGGAGGCTGTTGGCGCGTGCTCAGCGGCTTCTGCGGTCATGGTCGATGTCTAAACAGTAAAATGAAATAACTCTTAAGCACCACGATGAAGCTCAGCACGAATGCGAGCCAGTTGACACCGTGGTACAACCAAACGATCACGCCCATGAGCGCAAAAGTCGTAGCAATCTTGATAAATTCCCCGAAGAAAAACGTCATCGGGTTGGTACCACCTGGTTTTCGCGTGCTGACGTAAAGCCGCAAAGCAAACAGGGCGTTGGGAACCACGCAGCAGATTCCGCCCAGCAAGGCGGACCACAGCGCCGGAAGTCCACCCAGGATGCCTGCCACCAATGCAGCGACGACCGTGGTTACGAGCTGCAACAGGATGATACGCAGCATAACTATCCAATATCGTGCATGCGCCGCACTCATTACGAGCAAACGGCAGCTTAAAAGCCCGGCGATTATAAAGGTTCATTTTCGGGTTAGTCAAACCTTTTGCAGCCAGATCAAGGGGTTATCTCAGCCATTTATCAGCGAGATGTGGAAAATAATGCACGGTTTGGGTTTTGCGCATTGCAACAGGAAAATCGACGACGCCCGACCGTCGCTCACCTCGCTTCCGCCGACTCCACCGGCCCATTCTGACAGCTCCGTCAGAAAACCCTGGCAAAAAAACATGGCGTCCGACGTATTTGAGGCCGAACTGGCCGACACAAAAAATGCATGGGAATTATCCAGACCACCCGGCCGCCTGCAAACCACAGCAACTCACTCCTCCTCGGCGGAGGAAAAATACAACCAAGCCAACCGCAAAAACCATTTTCAGAAAGCCATGCCGCATCGCAGCATAGCCTTGCGGCACCCGCGCATCACACTCCCCTTCTACCGTAAAACCACGGTATCCAAGACCCCATCCATTTTCAGGACATCCACTTCACGCCCCGGTTAAAGCAAGGAATGCCGGATAAGGCATTCCCTGCCTGGCATTGAACTTGCGTACCGGCAACGTTGATTAATTGTAGATTGTGTATTGGATATTGTATAAAATCTGCAGGCGTCATACACTGGGTCCAGCTTAAAGGCTGCATTATGAAAATTTCGAGGAGATATCAATGACGAGTCAGTACGGAGATGCCGCAACGTCCGGTAGCGGGGCAAAGGCCACCGGTGCAAGCAGCGAGTTGAAGCGCGTTGTCGCCGCTTCCATGGTCGGTTCTGTGGCCGAATGGTATGAATTCTTCCTTTATGGAACCGCTTCGGCGCTGGTGTTCGGCACCCACTTCTTCAAGAAGACCGGCAATCCGATCGACGGCCTGCTGGCTGCGTTCGCATTGTATGCCGTCGGATTTGCGGCACGCCCCATCGGCGGCCTGGTGTTCGGCTACTACGGCGACAAATTCGGCCGCAAGCACCTGCTGCAGGTAAGCCTGGTCATCGTCGGCATCACGACGTTCCTGATGGGATGCCTGCCGACGTTCGAGTCGATCGGCTACTGGGCGCCGGCACTGCTGGTCACGCTGCGCCTGATCCAGGGCTTCGCTTTCGGCGGCGAATGGGGCGGCGCGATCCTGCTGGTGAGCGAGCACAGCCCGAACAATCGCCGCGCCTACTGGGCAAGCTGGCCGCAAGCCGGCGTGCCGGCCGGCAACCTGGTCGCGACCGTGATTCTCCTGGTGCTGTCCAGCTCCCTGTCCGAAGCCGACTTCCTGGGCTGGGGCTGGCGCGTGGCGTTCTGGTTTTCCGCGGTCGTGGTGCTGATCGGTTTCTGGATCCGCCGCAAGGTTGACGATGCCCCCATCTTCAAGGAAGCCCAGGCGCGCCGCGAGAAGAAGCAGGAGAAGCAACTCGGCGTGGGCCACGTGCTCAAGCACCACTGGCGCGAAGTCATCATCGGCATCGGCGCGCGCTTCGCCGAGAACATCCTGTACTACATGGTGGTGACGTTCTCCCTGACCTACCTGAAACTGGTGGTGGGCGCGGATACGACGCGCATCCTGAAACTGATGTTCGGCGCCAACGTGATCCACTTCTTCATCATTCCCTTCATGGGCCTGATGTCGGATATCGTCGGCCGCAAACCCGTGTACCTCACCGGCGCCGTGCTGACCGCCGTCTGGGGCTTCGTGGCATTCCCGATGATGGACACCGGCAACGACTGGATCATCATGGGCGCGATTGTCTTCGGCCTGTTCATCCAGTCCATGACCTACTCGCCGTACTCCGCCCTGATGACCGAGATGTTCCCGACCAATGTCCGCTATACCGCTCTGTCGCTGTGCTATCAGGTCGCGCCGCTGATGGCCGGCTCGCTGGCGCCGCTGATCGGCCTGTCGCTGCTGGAGCGCTACCACTCGTCGACGCCCATCGCCATCTACCTGGTGGTCGCGGCGGTGCTGTCGATCATCTGCGTGGGCATGGCCAAGGAGACCCGCGGCAAATCCCTGCATGACGTCGATGCCGAGGCGACCCGCCACGCCAAATCGTAAGTCGCATCACCGCAGGACCCGCAGTTCCCGAAGCCACCCGCAAGGGTGGCTTTTCCGTCTAAAGGAGCCGGCATCTATATCAGCCGGCGCAATCAGCTTGAAGGAGTTGTGGTGGCAGACGCGACCGTAAACCTATCCCTCGCCCAGGTGCACCAACTCAGCGCCGACACGCTCATCCATCACGGCTTGGCGCCGGAGCATGCGCAATCCATCGCCAGAGTGATCGCCGCCGGGCAACGGGACGAATGCAATTCCCATGGCCTCTACCGGCTGATCAGTTGCGTCGATGCCATCCGCAAAGGCAAGGTCGCGCTCGATGCGGTACCGGAAGTGGAGGATGTATCGCCGGCCATCATCCGCGTCGACGCCAGGTTCGGATTTTCGCAACTGGCGTTCGAGCGCGGCGTGGAGAGCCTGATCAGCAAGGCGCAGGCGATCGGCATCGCGGCGCTGGCAATCAACAACTGTTATCACTTTTCCGCCCTGTGGCCGGAAGTCGAACGTATCGCCGATGCCGGCCTGGCGGCCCTGGCCATGACGCCCAGCCATAGCTGGGTGGTGCCGGCCGGCGGGACCAAACCGGTCTATGGCACCAACCCGATCGCCTTCGCCTGGCCGCGCCCCGGCAAGCATCCGTATGTCTTCGACTTCGCGACCAGCGCCACGGCGCGCGGGGAAATCGAACTACACCGCCGGGCCGGGAAGAAGATCCCCCTGGGCTGGGCGCTGGATGCCAGCGGGCAGCCCACGGAAGATCCGCAAGAGGCGCTCCGGGGAGCGATGCTTGCCTTCGGTGGACACAAGGGATCGGCGCTGTCGGCGATGATCGAATTGATGGCGGGCGCCATGATCGGGGATATGCTGAGCAAGCAATCCCAGGAGTTCGATGAAGGTGCGCAGGTCACGCCCTGCCATGGCGAGCTCCTGCTGGCGTTCAACCCGAAGATGTTCGGCGGGGCCGGCGCCTCTCTGGGCATGGAACGCGCGGAAGCCATGTTCGACAGCATCACGTCGCAGGGCGCGCGGCTACCGTCGCAGCGCCGCTTCGAAGCGCGCCGGCGCAGTGCCGAACATGGCGTGTCCATACCGGCAGCGCTGTATAAGGATGTGCTTGCGCTGACCGGGCGCTGAGATAAAACACCGCACCGCGCCCGGGCACTTTTTTGGCGCAAGCGCCTGGTCGGCGCTTGCGCCAAAAAGCTTTCTGCTAAGATTGTAGAAAATATGCAACATTCACTTCAGGGCCGGCATGGCTTGGCGGCCCTTCCAGTCACACACCGAAATATGAACGAGAAACGCCCTGCCCTTGGATTTGCAACACGCGCTGAAGCGGCGGCCAATGAACTGCGACGCCGCATCCTGACCGGGGAATACGTGGATGGCTACCAGCTGCGGCAAGACGCGCTGGCCACCGACCTGGGCATCAGCCGCATTCCGCTGCGGGAAGCGCTGGTGCAGCTTGAAAGCGAGGGGCTGGTCAAGATCCTGCCGCACAAGGGCGCGGTGGTGTCGGAACTGTCCGCGGAAGACATCACCGAGCTGTTCGAACTGCGGGCCCTGCTGGAACCGGTGCTGCTGCGCAAATCCATCCCCAAGCTGACGGTCCAGGATTTCGCGAAACTGGAAGCGATCCTCCAGGAATACAGCGACGTGCTGCATGCCAGCCAGCCGGGGCGCTGGGGCGAACTCAATACCGAACTCCACCACCTGCTGCTCTCGCGTGCCGACCAGCCGAGGACCTCCGCCTTCGTCGCCTCCCTGCTGCAGCAGACCGACCGCTACACCCGCATGCAGCTTTCGCTGTCGGAAGCCGCGCGCGACGTGGCCGAATCGGAGCACGCGGAACTGGTGGCGCTTTGCCGCAAAGGCGATGCGCGCGCCGCGGCATCGCTGCTGAAACGGCATATCGAGCATGCCGGCGAAGAGCTGAACGCATTCCTGCGCGAGCGCCGCCAGGGACGCTGAGGCCCCGCCCATCCCCCCCTCCGCCGGCAAACCCGCCCAAACCCGCCTGCCCGATCATCGTGCGCAACGCACTGCGTCGGAATCCACGCCTGAATGGCGTGATTGCGACGCTTCCGGGCCGCAATGGCGGCATCGGCTCAATCTATCCCCCCTACGGTCCGGCATAGCAGGCACCTGCGTTCCGGGTTCGCGCCTTTCCCCCAATTTCCGCTCTTTCCCGGAAGATTGCCGTTCCGCCAACATCTAATTTTATATTGTATAAAATATCCAAGTTAAGTAGAATCACACTGTCGCGCCGGGAATCCGGCTGCACGAAAAGCCCTGCTTCGCCACAGCGGCATAAAAACAATGTGGCCACCTCCGGCATGCAGCCCGCCGGAGGACATGACACCAGGCATCGGGACGCACGGTTCGGACTGTGCGCCCTGGGAACAACTCCAATTTGCATAAACGAGGAAACGTGATGAGCGATAACATTTTTACCGGCACCATTCCCGCACTGATGACCCCGTGCACCGCTGACCGCCAGCCGGATTTCGACGCATTGGTGAAGAAGGGCAAGGAACTGGTGGCCATCGGCATGCGCGCAGTGGTGTACTGCGGCTCGATGGGCGACTGGCCCCTGCTGACCGAAGCGCAGCGCCAGGAAGGCGTGGCGCGCCTGGTGGCGGCCGGCGTGCCGACCATCGTCGGCACCGGCGCCGTCAACTCGAAGGAAGCGGTCTCGCACGCCGCCCACGCCGCCAAGGTGGGCGCGCAAGGCCTGATGGTGATCCCGCGCGTGCTGTCGCGCGGCGCATCGGCTGCGGCCCAGAAGGCCCACTTCGCCGCCATCCTGAAGGCGGCGCCGAACCTGCCGGCCGTGATTTACAACAGCCCGTACTACGGCTTCGCCACCCGCGCCGACCTGTTCTTCGAACTGCGCAGCCAATTCCCCAACCTGATCGGCTTCAAGGAATTCGGCGGCGCGGCGGACATGCGCTACGCAGCGGAAAACATCACCTCGCAAGATGAAAACGTCACCCTGATGGCAGGCGTCGACACCCAGGTGTTCCACGGCTTCGTGAACTGCGGCGCCGCCGGCGCCATCACCGGCATCGGCAACGCGCTGCCGCGCGAAGTGCTGCAGCTGGTCGACCTGTGCAGCAAGGCCGCCAAGGGCGACGCCGTTGCCCGCGCCCACGCCAAGGAACTGGAATCGGCGCTGGCGGTGCTGTCGTCGTTCGACGAAGGCTGCGACCTGGTGCTGTTCTACAAGTACCTGATGGTGCTCAACGGCGACAAGGAATACACCCTGCACTTCAACGAGACCGACAAGCTCAGCGACGCGCAGCGCCGCTACGCCGAATCGCAATACAACCTGTTCCGCACCTGGTACGCCAACTGGTCCAAGAGCATCAACTAAGCGGCAACCCCGGCAATACCCAGGCGAAGCGGTCCGACATCGGGCCGCTTCGCTTTTTTGCGTTTACCGCAAGCGCCTCCATTGCCGGAATGAAACAAGCAGCGCTTGTTTTGGACGGGAGAAATCGCGGCAGTAAAAATCCCTCCAATGAAGCCGGGCGAACGAATAGAATGGATCGGCTGCTGCCTGCTACCAGATGAAAACCAATAAAAAGGGGGAATGACCGTGAGGTACCTGCGTCCGTTCGTGCTGTCCTGCTGCCTTTTCTCGTCCGCCTCGGCCATCGCGGCCGAGTACAGTCCGATTCCCAGCGTTGCGCGCATGACCGATGTCGCCAAGGCGGAAGTGCCTTTCAACCTGGCCGAGCTCAAGACCAACTGGAAGAAACGCATCATGGCGATGCGAGCGGCAGGCATCATGCCGTTCATCGATATCGAGTCCAACCTCGGGGAAAACCTGGATATCAAGCGATTCGCCCGCGACATGGACCAGGAAGGGGTGGCCCTGATCGCCTTTTCCGGCATCGCCATGGGCAGGGGTTGGAGCGATGCGGCCAGGTATGCGGTGGCCGCCGATCCCTGGCGCTACATCCCCGCCGGCGATGGCGGCTTGCCGCCGGACTGGAAAAACGACCCGCTGGGTTTCGTGCAAAAGACGCGCGACCACGTCGTCAAGGAAGGCTATCCCTTGATGGGGGAATATGAATTCCGCCATTACCCGTCGCCGGACCAGGTCCAGCGCGGCAACTTGAACCGGGACGAGCGCCTTCCCATCGACGGGCCCGCCGGACACGCCTTGTTCCAGCTGGCCGAGGAAACAGGCCTGTCTTTCCAGATCCATGAAGAGATCGAAGACCAGTTCCTGGCGCCCCTTGAAAGCATGCTGGCCCGCTACCCGAAGGCCAAGGTGATCTGGTGCCACCTCGCGCAGATGCGGTACCAGGACCGCAATACCATTTATGGCCCGGAATATGTCCGGCAACTGATCGAGAAATATCCCAACCTGTATTTCGATCTTTTCAGCGGGCCGCCCGGCGTCATCTACACGCCCAGCGGCGAATATCCGGGAAAATACTGGGACGTCTCAAGCGGCAGGCTCAAACCCGAATGGGCCAAGCTCATTGCCGACCATCCCTGGCGTTTCATGACCGCCCTGGACCTGAATCCGTTCATCATGAACGCGTTCAGCAAGAAGGTCGCCGCGCAACGCGCCGTCCTCGACAGCCTGCCGGCGGAAGTGCAGGAAATCGTCGCGTACAAGGCCGCGTGGAAATTACTGTTCAATGAGGATTTCGCCCAGTAGTTTCATCCGGCATTCCAGGAAACCAATGCAAAACCGGCCTTGTAAGGCCGGTTTTGTTATCTGCGCAAGGCCGTCTTCAGCCTGCTTTCTTGGCTTCCTGGATCGACTGTTCCAAGTCTGCCAGCGACTCGATCGTGGCAATTAACAGTCCAATCCGGTGACGGCGGCAAATCAGTCTTTTTTTCGAGCGGTTGTTCATGTTTCTCCAACGGCCAGCACCATGCCGGCTCTTTCACTGACAAAGCCGCGTCGAGCGCGGCTATGGTCCATCGATTCTGGATATCCGTGATTATATCCGGGTAGCGAATCCAGTCCGGGAATTCATGAAGAATCCAAACAGGCGGAATTGATATTGCTCAAAGCATAACAGGCAAGATTCCCGGACAATATTTCCCAACAGAATGAATAGCCGGTCCGGCGGATATCTTGTGTCCACCTGAAAGGACTCGGAAGCATAAAGCTGCCAAACGGCAAGGTTATGCTTCCAACGTCAATCTGAACCGGGGGAAATGAATTCTGTGGCGCGGCTGGCGGGGATCGAACCCACGACCCTTGGCTTCGGAGGCCAATACTCTATCCACTGAGCTACAGCCGCATTGTGGGGCAAAACCCGAAGAGGCCTGAAGAATACCGTTTTTCATGCTGGCCGTCCATGGCGACGGGTGTTTTTACGTGTCAAACGGAAAGTATTGTGACTATAATCAAGAGTTCGGCGAGAGAGCGCAATGAAAGCCCTGCCTGATGATGAGTCCGTGCAATGCCAGGCGATACAAAGGGAACCGACGTTTTCCGCCCCAATTTCGAGGAAACATTACGGAGGGATGACTAATGAGCTCAGCTCATCATGATCAACACGAGTCGGCAATCAAGACTCCCAAGCAATTGATCGCGGCTGTTGTGGCAGGTTTTCTGGTTCCTATCGTGTGCATCGTGCTCCTGGTCCAGTATGTCACCAACGGCCAGAAGACCGGCGCCGGTTCCGACGGGCAAAGTCCCGAGATGATCGCGGCGCGCATCAAGCCGGTCGCCGATGACGGCTTTACCTTCCGTGACGCCAGTACTCCCAAGCAACTGCAATCCGGCGAAGATGTCTTCAAGTCGACTTGCGCCGCCTGCCATGCCGCCGGCGTCGCGGGCGCGCCCAAGGTCGGCGATGCCGGCGCCTGGAAGGCGCGTATCGCCGAAGGCTACGACCAACTGGTCTCGCATGCCATCAACGGCCTGCGCGCCATGCCGCCCAAGGGCGGCAATCCCGACCTCGACGACGTGGAAATCCAGCGCACCGTGGTCTATATGGCCAACCAGTCCGGCGCCAAGTTCAAGGAGCCGGAAGTGAAGGCCCCGGCGGCCCCCGCGGCAGGCGATGCGCCCGCCGCGCCGACTCCGGCGAAATAAGGCACGACAGCAAAAAGCCCCGAATCCGATTCGGGGCTTTTCTTTTCCCGGCCTGCCGGCCGGTTCAAACCATCATCAGTAACGCTGCTGGGGCGGCGGCGCATATCCTGCGGGCGCCGGCGCTTGCTGCTGCGGCTCTGCCACATAGATTTCCACGCGGCGGTTCCTGGCGCGGTTGGCGTCCGAGGTATTGGCTACCAACGGCTCATGCGAACCGCGGCCTTCGATCGTGAAACGGCCGACAGCGACGCCGCGCGTGGTCAGGTAATCACGCGTACGCGCGGCACGTTCGGTGGACAGCGGATTGTTGATCGCATCGCTGCCGGTATTGTCGGTATGGCCGACGATGTTGATCGTGGTGGCCGGATTCTCGACCAGGGTGGCGGCGAAACGGTCCAGCACCGGGCGCATTTCAGGCTTGATGTCGGCACGGCCGGTATCGAAGGAAATGTCGCTGGGGATTTCCAGTTTCAGGCGGTTGTCCTGGGTCTGGCTGACTTGTACGCCGGTGCCCTGGGTTGCCTGTTCCATGGCGCGCTTCTGGTTTTCCATCCGGTTCGACCAGATATTGCCAGCCACCGCGCCGATGGCGCCGCCGATCGCCGCGCCGCCCAGGGCGCGGCCGCCGCCGCCACCGCCGGTAACCGCACCGAGAATGCCGCCGATGCCGGCGCCAATGCCGGCGCCGGTGGCCGTGCCGCGCTGCGTCTGGCTCATGTCCGCACAACCGGAAATCGCCAGGACGCCGGCGATGGCGGCGATCGATAATGTCTTCATCTCATTTCCTTTCTTGCCTTCTCAGCGTTGTTGTTCAGGCCCGGAGGGGCCGGTCAGATTCAGAGCGGAGGGAGCGCATGAATGTTCCGTCGCCTGCGATATTTCGTCGCCCGAAAAAAACAAAGGCACCCGGCGCACCGGATGCCTTTATCCCAAACGGGAAATGAACTGCTAAAAAATCAACAGCACCTATTTCCGCTCATGGTTCTTCGAGAGGAGATTCCTGCCCGGCGGTCTCGCCTCCGTCATCCCGACCGCCGGAACGATGGCTGAAGTAATACGCCAGCCCGCCGACTGCGGTAATGATGCCGCCATACAAAAGCGGCTTGCGCAGCCATCGCTTGGACAACAAGGAAACGCCCGTGATCAGCAATGGCGCCACCGACTGCAGGTTGGCGCCGCCGAGGCCGCCGGCGGCCAGCGACTTGATCGACCGCACGGCCTTGCCGCCGCCGATGAAGGAAGCGGCGAAATGCGCGGCCCGGCTCAAGGCCCCTTTGGCCAGAGATTCGGGATTCAGGTTATGGCGCACCACTTCGCGCGCCTCCAATATCCCTTGCCGGTACAAGGTTCCTTGCGCCAGCACTTTGCGCTTGCGCTCTTCATGCGTCATACCGTCGTCATGGTCTGCTTGCATACGGGTCCTTTTCATTCTGTCGGCAGACGCCGCCGCCATCACAGCAGGGCATCGCGGTCCTTGCGCAGTTCGGCCATGGTGGCGGGCAGCGAAAGCTTGCCCTGCACCAGCACGGAGCGCGCATACAACACCAGCGCGGCCGTGACGGCACTGAAGACCAGGCCGAGCAGCGCCAGGATCTTCCAGCCCCAGGTATCCCACGCCAGCAGGACCAGCAGCACCGACCAGAATGCGACCGCAAACCACAAGGCGATGGCCGCCAGCACGAAGACGACCGCGAAGCGGACCAGGTTGGCGCCGATCTCCGACATTTCCAGCGACGCCAGTTCGATACGGCTGATGATGAGGCCGAGCAGGTTCTTGAGCAGTCCCAGCAAGCCGGCCGTCAACCCGGGATTGGCGGGTTGCGCCGGCTGGCCTTCCTTATGCGGATTCGCCATCGGGGAACGGCTTACTTGCTGCGGCCGATGACCAAGCCCACCAGCAAACCGATGCCGGCCGAGATGGCCACGGCGCGCCATGGGTTTTCATGCACGTAATCGTCGGTCTTGGCGGCGACCACCTTGCCCTTTTCGATGGCGGCGGCCTGCGCGCTCTGCGCGGTTTCCGCTGCGGCTTCCAGCAGGGTCAGCCCCTTGGCGCGCAGTTCATCGGCCTTTTCGCCGGTAGCGGCGGCCGCTTCGGCGAACAGCGCCTGGGCATCCTTGACGAGGGTTTTCATATCGTTCCTCACGGTCTTGAGAGCGGCGGATTGGGGCATGCGGATTCTCCTTTTTCTTCCGATTGACAAAATGGCAAGCAAGCGCAAACGCCCTGCTGCTCAACACATCGGCACTGCATCGATACTGCTTCAGCCGATTTTACAGAGGGCATTGCCCCGCGTGTAGCCAAAGCGGAGCAATAGATTGCGCAAACGCAAAAAAGTTGGACGGCATTCCCGCGAATTAGTTTCCGTACAGGAAATGTCGAGCCGGATTCAGAAACGCGTCTCGCGCGCCGTGCGCAGGAAACTGTCGAGGATCGGCGTGCAATCCAGCAGCTCGGCGCCGCCGGCGCGGTGGAATTCAGGGTGCCACTGCAGGCCCATGACGAACGGCGCCTTGCGGTAGCGGATCGCCTCGACGATCTGGTCGGGGCCGGAGACCGCCTCCACCGACAGGTCGCGGCCGAGATCGCGCACCGCCTGGTGGTGGATCGAATTGACGACGGCGTTCTCGGTCTTCACCAGCGATGCCAGCGACGACCCCGGCGGGAACTGCAGCGTATGGAAATTGCTGTCGTACATGTCGTTGACATGCGGGATCGCGCTCGGCACATCGGTGGCGATATCCTGGTACAAGGTGCCGCCGAAGGCCACGTTGATCAGCTGGCAGCCGCGGCAGATGCCCAGCACAGGTTTACCGGCCTCGATGAATTCATGCAGCAGCTCCAGCTCGTACATGTCGCGCACGCGGTCGCCGCTCCATTCCGGGCGCGTCGCCGCCTGCGCATAGCTTTGCGGCGACACGTCGGCGCCGCCCTGCAGCACCAGGCCGTCGAGGTTCTTGGCGTAGTCGCGCAAGCGGATATTGCTGGGGTGGACCAGGCCGTTGGTATTGACCGTCGGGATCATGAACACCAGCACGTCGCGCGACATCACCCACTGCGCAATCGACTCTTCCAGGTATTGCAGGGTCTTGCTGCGCAAGCCCTTGGAGCCGGACTCGGGATGGAAGATGCGGGCCGACACGCCGATCTTGAGCGTGCGCTGCATGACGCGCCGCCCGGCCTTGTCGGACATGGCGCGCAGACGCGCCGCCAGGAACCGCCAGGTCTGCGCCCACGGCGCATCGGTGGCATGGTGGGGCGGCGGCGGCAGGGGCGCATGCTGGGAAAACTGCGGCGGCGCCGATTGGGCCGCCTGGGCGGACTGCTCCGCCGGTTTCGGCTGGGCCGCCGCATCGGCGGCCTGCTGGGAGGATGGCTTGGCCGGATTGGGTTCGCGCGGCTGGCTGGCTTCGGAATCTTGGATGTCGGACATGGCTGCAATAACAAGTGAATGTGAATAAACTGCGGCGAGTGTCATCTGCGACGGCATCCGCGCGCATGGCGCAAGGAACCGGAGTTGGCTGAGTATAAGCGCATTACCCCGCTTTTGATACCCGCAGGAAAACCCGCGAAAGGCAGCGCCTGCATCCGCATGCCGCTTTCATGGCACACTCCCACACTCTCTTTCCCGCCACCGACAGACAACGGACAATAGCGCGCGTTCCGGCCGATTTCACACGCGCCCCAACCGGGAACAACACCAGCCACGCCATCGCCATGCCTAACGTACTCATCCTGTATGCCCACCCCGCCGCCGAGCTCTCGCGCACCAACCGCCTGATGATCGAGGCTGCCGCCAGGCTGCCCAACGTGGTGGTGAACGACTTGTACGAGCGCTATCCGGACTTCCACATCGACATCGCGCATGAACAGCAACTGCTCACGCAAGCCGACCTGGTGGTGCTGCAGCATCCGATCCACTGGTACAGCATGCCGGCGCTGCAAAAGGAATGGCTGGACCTGGTGCTGGCGCGCGGCTGGGCCTTCGGTCATGACGGCCATGCGCTGCGCGGCAAGGGGCTGTGGCTGGTGGCCAGCACCGGCGGCGAGGCCTCGGCCTATGCCCCCGACGGCCGCCATGGCCATCCCTTCAGCGACTTCCTGCCGCCCTACCGGCAGACCGCGCAACTGTGCGGCATGCGCTGGATGGAGCCGCTGATCCTGCACGGCGCCCACCACATCCCCCCGGTCGAATTCCAGCGGCATGTGGAGAACTATCTCGACAAGCTGGCAAGCTATCCGAACTGGGACTGAAACGCCCCTCCCGCTCAACCGACCACGCACCGCTCCGACAAAGACAACAACGCCATGGATGAACACCTGCTCAAAGCCCTGGTCTACCTGCTCGCCGCAGTAGCCGCCGTACCGATCGCCAAACGCCTGGGACTGGGCGCGGTGCTGGGCTACCTGCTGGCCGGCATCGTCATCGGCCCCTGGGGCCTGGGCCTGATCACCGAGGTCAAGCACATCCTCGAATTCTCCGAGTTCGGGGTGGTGCTGCTGCTGTTCCTGATCGGGCTCGAGCTCGACCCCAAGCGCCTGTGGGCGCTGCGGCGCTCCATCTTCGGCTGGGGCAGCGTGCAGGTGCTGGCGGTGACATCCGCGCTGCTGGCCGCCGCGCTGGCCGCCGGCGTGCCCTGGCGCATCGGCCTGATCGCGGCGCTGGGCATGTCGCTGTCCTCCACCGCCATCGCCCTGGCCACGCTGGGCGAACGCAAGCTCACCGCCTCGCCGGCCGGCGCGGCTGGGTTTTCCATCCTGCTGTTCCAGGACATCGCCGCGATTCCGATGATGGCGGCCGTGCCGCTGCTCGGCGTGGCCGCCAGCCAGGGCAGCGGCCAAGGCTGGCTGCATGCCGGCCAGGTGGCGCTGGTGATCGCCTTGCTGATCTTCGGCGGACGCGTGCTGATGCGCCCCATCCTGCGCATCATCGCCAAAACCGACATGCGCGAGATCTTCACCGCCTTCGCGCTGCTGCTGGTGATCTCCACCTGCCTGCTGATGCAATCGGTGGGCATGTCGATGGCGCTGGGCACCTTCCTGGCCGGCGTGCTGCTGGCCGACTCCGAATACCGCCACGCCCTGGAAAGCGACCTCGAACCGTTCAAGGGCCTGCTGCTCGGCTTGTTCTTCATCGCCGTGGGCATGTCGGTGGACTTCGGCGTGTTCCTCGCGCAGCCCTGGCGCATCCTCGGCCTGGTGGCGGCTTTCCTCGCAATCAAGACGGCCGTGATGTGGTTCCTCGGGCGCTGCTTCGGCATCCCGCGCGGCCAGCAATTGTTCTTCGCCTTCCTGCTCTCGCAAGGCGGCGAGTTCGCCTTCATCGTGTTCGGCGCCGCCGTCGGCGCCAAGGTGCTCACGCCGGAAGTCTCGTCGATCCTGGTAGTGGTGGTGGCGCTGTCGATGCTGGTCACGCCCCTGCTGCTATTGCTGCACGACCGCCTGCTGGTGCGCTGGCTGGACACCGGCCGCCGCCGCCCGGAAGACGAGATGGCGCCGCAGGAACATCCGGTCATCATCGCCGGCTTCGGCCGCTTCGGCCAGATCGTCGGGCGCCTGCTGCATGCCAACGGCATCCATGCGACGGTGCTCGACCACGACCCGGACCAGATCGATTTCCTGCGCAAGTTCGGCTTCAAGGTGTTTTACGGCGACGCCACCCGCATCGACCTGCTGCGCACCGCCGGCGCGGCCCAGGCACGCCTGCTGGTGATCGCCATCGACGACGGCCAGGCCGCGCTGGAACTGGTCGACAAGGTCAAGGAAGAATTCCCGCACCTGGCCATCGCCGCGCGCGCCCGCAACGTCACGCATTACTACGACCTGCTCGACCGCGGCGTCACGGTGCTGGAGCGCGAAACCTTCGAGAGTGCGCTGCAGATGGGCCGGCGCGCGCTGGAACAACTCGGCTTCGGCGCCTACCGCGCGCGCCAGGCGGCGATGAAATTCCGCGCCCACAACATCAAGACGCTGTACGACCTCTACCCCCACTACAAGAACCAGCAGCAGATGGTCTCGATGGCGGTGCAGGCGCGCGAGGAACTGCAAGCCATGTTCGCTGGCGACCGCGAGGCGATGGAACGCGAACATGCGCACGACCATTGGCGCGGCGAACCGGCGCCGCAGGAAAAGCCGCCCGCCGATCCGGCCTGAGCGGAACGCGCGGCCCAAAGAAAAAAGGCCGGGCATGCTTGCGCATGTCCGGCCAGACTCCCTCACAGCTTACTGCTTACCACTTACTACCCACTGCAACATCAATTCAGCGCCAGCGGCACGAAGATCTTTTCATCGCCGCGCTCCACCAGCAGCGCCACGCTCTTGCCGGCCTGGCCGGCCAGCTTGCGCAACTGCTCGACGCTGGTGACCGGCGTGCCGTTCAGGGCCAGGATCACGTCTCCGCTCTGGATGCCGGCGATCGCCGCCGGGCCGTTGGCGTCCTCCACCAGCAAGCCGTTCTGGCCGCCCAGTTGCTTGCGCTCAGCCGGATCCAGCGGCCGCACCGCCAACCCCAGGCGGCCCTGGTTCTCAGCCTTGCCGACCGGCGCATCGTTCCCGGCGACCTTCATCTCGCCCACCTTCACATCGATGGTCAGCACCTTGCCGCCGCGCATCACCTGCAACGGCTTGGATGTGCCGGGCGGCGTATCGGCCACCAGCGTGGGGAGGTCCACCGAATGGTCGATCGCGTGGCCATTGAAGCTCAGGATCACATCGCCGGCCTGCAAGCCGGCCTTGTCGGCCGGACCGCCCTTTTCCACCGAACTGATCAGCGCGCCCTGCGCATTCTTCAGGCCGAACGATTCGGACAAGGCCTGGTTCAGGTCCTGCACCGACACGCCCAGGCGGCCGCGCGTGACCTTGCCGTGCTGCGCCAGCTGCCGCTCGACCTTCATCGCCACGTCGATCGGAATGGCGAACGACAGGCCCTGGAAGCCGCCGGTCTGGCTATAGATCTGCGAATTGATGCCGATCACCTCGCCCTTCAGGTTGAACAGCGGGCCGCCCGAATTGCCGGGGTTGACCGCCACATCGGTCTGCAGGAACGGCACGTAATTGTCGTCCGGCAGGCTGCGCGACTTGGCGCTGACGATGCCGGCGGTGGCCGTGTTGTCGAAGCCGTAGGGCGAACCGATGGCCAGCACCGGTTCACCGACCTTCACGACGGACGGATCGCCGATCTGCACCGTGGGCAGGTTCCTGGCATCGATGCGGATCACCGCGATATCGCTCTGCTTGTCCACGCCCAACACCTTGGCCTTGAATTCGCGGCGGTCGGTCAGCTTGACCACCACTTCCTGCGCGCCGTCGACCACGTGGGCATTGGTCAGGATCACGCCATCAGGGGAAATGATGAAGCCCGAACCCAAACCATGCATGATCTGCGGCTGGCGCGGTATCTGCAGTTGCGGGCCGAAACGCTTGAAGAACTGGGAGAACGGATCGTCAGGGTCGCCATCATCGTTGTCATCGGCCATCTTCCTGGCCTTGCCGGTGACGCTGATATTCACCACCGCCGGTCCTGCGCGCTGCACGATGCCGGAAAAATCGGTGGCCGTTGCGACCACCGGCGCCGCCGGACCGGCATTGGCAGCGGCCAGCGGCGCATTGACCGGGGCCGCATGGGCCGACGGCAGGTCGGCGCCGCGGAAATAGACATAACTGCCGCCGACGACGGCGGCCAGCATCACAGCCAATGTGTTGCGAACGAAAACGACTCGACGGCTCATCATGCGCTCCTTTTCTGTCAAGGAAATATCCATGGCCGGCCCCTGATGGCGCCCGATGCGGCGCAGGCGGCTCAACCGTTGGAGTGCAGATTAGTCCGTGAAAATTAAGACAAACTTAAGGACGTGAAATGTATCGCGGGACTCGAAAAGAGACTCGTCGTCCTGACGAAAGTCAGGACCCAGCGTCGTTTACCAGCCATCAATGCATACGAACGCCACTGGATCCCGGCCTTCGGCGAGATGACGGCGCGGAGGGCGCCTATGCCGGGTTCAACAAGGGAAAGCTCACCTTGGCCTGCAAGCCGTGCCCGGTATTTTTCAACTCCACCTGCACATGATGCAGGTCGGCGATCTGGCGCACGATGGCCAGCCCCAGCCCGCTACCGAACGCGGCGCGACCGGCATGCTGCTCTTGCGGACGGCGGGCGCGGTAGAAGCGGTCGAACACCCGCGGCATCTCGCTTTCGGCGATGCCCGGACCGCTGTCCTGGATAACGACCGCGCATCGTCCGTCCCCAGGCATGGCGAACGACACATCCACCACGCCGCCGGCGGGCGTGTAGCGCAAGGCGTTGTCGACCAGGTTGTTGAGCAGGATGCGCAAGGCATCGGCATTGCCGCTCACCACCAACGGCGCATCGTTGCCATCTTCGCCGGATATCCCGAGATCGATATTTTCATGCCCGGCCACCGACGACAGATCCGCCACCACGCCGCGCAGCAGTTCGCGCAGGTCGACCGGCGCGAACTGCTGCGCCTCGGGTTCCTGGCGCGCCAGCGTCAGCAATTGGTGCACCAGGTGCGTGGCGCGTTCCAAGCCGTTCTTCAGGTCGGAGAAAGCCGCCTTGCGTTCCCCTTCATCGGTGGCGCGCTCGGCCAATTGCGCCTGCAGGCGCAAGGCCGTCAGCGGCGTACGCAATTCATGCGCGGCATCGGCCACGAAGGCACGCTGCGCCTCAGTCGACTGTTTCAGGCGCGCCAGCAGGTCGTTGAGCGCATGGGTCAGCGGCTGGATCTCCTGCGGCAGGCCGACGTCGGCGATCGGCATCAGCGAATTCATGTCGCGCGCCTGCACCTCGGCCGCCGCGCGCCGCACCGGCGCCAGCCCGCGGCTGACCGCCAGCCAAGCCAGGATGCCGATCAGCGGAAACAGCAGGAACAGCGGCGCCACCGTCTTGACAGCCATCTGCGCGGCGATCTCATCGCGCGCGCTTTGCGGCTGCGCCACCTGCACCACCGTGCTGCCGATCTGGGCGCTGTAGACGCGCCACATGCCGTTGGGTCCGCGCACGTTGGCGAAACCCAGTTCGGCCTGGCGCGGCATGACGCCGCGCGCGTGCGAGTGGTAGATGACGGTGCCGCTGCTGTCCCAGATCTGCATCATGATCTCGTCGTCCAACTCCGGCAACTGCTGCCCCGGCGAAATCGGCGAGAAGGCCTGGCGCGGCAGCGAGGCGGCGATCTGGCGCATCTGGTAATCGAAGATCTGGTTGGCTTCTTCGCGCGCCTGGAAATACAGTCCGACACCGGCCGCCACGATGATGGAGAACAGCCCCAGCCCGAGCCACAGCAGCAGCTTGTTGCGCATCGAGTTCATGCCGGCACCAGGTAACCGACGCCGCGCACGTTCTTGATGAAGTCGCTGCCGACCTTCTTGCGCAGCGCATGGATGTGCACTTCGACGGCGTTGCTTTCGATGCTGTCGTCCCAGCCGTAGAGCTTTTCTTCCAGTTGCGCGCGCGACAGCACCACGCCCGGACGGTCCATGAAAGCATGCAGCAAGGCGAATTCACGCGCCGACAGGCTGACCGCCTGGCCGGCCACGGTGACTTCGTGGGTAGCAGGGTTCAACACCACCTCGCGCACCTGCACCAGCGCATCGGCTCGGCCGGACTGGCGGCGCGACAAGGCGCGCATGCGGGCGGAGAGTTCTTCCAGGTCGAACGGCTTGATCAGGTAATCGTCGGCGCCGGCGTCCAGGCCGGCCACGCGGTCGGCCACGGCATCGCGCGCGGTGGTGATCAGGACGGGAATACCGTTGCCGCGCTCGCGCAGGGTCTTGAGCACCGCCAGCCCATCCTTTTGCGGCAGGCCGAGGTCGAGCAGCAGCATGGCGTAGTCTTCAGCGCGCAAGGCGGCGTCGGCCGACTTGCCGTCCTGCACCCAGTCGACGGCGAAACCGTCCTGGCGCAAGCCCTTGCGCACCGCTTCACCCACCATCGGATCGTCTTCCACCAGCAATACGCGCATCGTCGTTCCGCCTAAAGGATCTTCGCCAGAATAAATACCACCGTCGACAACAAGATAGTCGAAGCGAACGGCAACGAGAAGCTGCGGCCGAACAGCCGGAAACGCAAGTCGCCCGGCAAACGGCCGATGCCCAGCTTTTCCAGCCAGGGCAGCAGCGACGAGAACACGATCACTGCCAGGAAGATCACCACCACCCAACGTATCATGCGCGGCTCCTCACAAACGGTGCGTGCGGTCGTGGCGCAGCATGCGCTGCGGCCATTCCACGTTCTTGCCGATGGCCAGCACCTTGAACAGCTCGCCCATCTCGGCCGGGGAAATCAGTTTCTGCATGGCATTGGCCTGCGGCAGGTACTGCGCGCTGGCTTCCGGCGAAGTACGCAGCAGCAGCTCGCCGATGCCGGCGTTGAGCAGGAACGCGCCCTGGCTGGTGTAGGCCAGCACTTCCGCGCCCTCTTCCACGGCGGCGACCGCCATGGCGGTGAAGTCGACGTGAGCGGTGATGTCCTGCAAGCCTGGCAGGTAGAACGGGTCGGGATGCGCATGGTGGCGGTAGTGGCACATCAGCGTGCCTTGCGCGCGGTCGTCCAGGTAATATTCGGCCGCCGGGAAACCATAGTCGGGCAAGATCGCCGCCGCCCCCTCCCCGCGCGCGATCATGCGTGCCAGCGTGCGCATGAAGCCGGTCGCCACCGGCGCCAGTTCGGTCAGGTAACCGTCCGGCAATTCCCCGGCATCGGGGATCTGCTCGACCGGCAAGCCATCCACTGCGCGGTCGGCGAATTCGAAAGTGCCTTGCGCATTAACAGTTACACCACGCTCCAGCCACGCGCCATCCGACTTGACAGCCAGGCGCACCGGCATGGCGTCCAGCACCTCATTGCCCAGCACGATGCCGGAAAAGCTTTCCGGCAAGGCATCCAGCCATTCGACCAGCGCGGCGAATTCCCCCAGCGTTTCGCGCTGGCGCGCGCGCAGTTGGGCCGATATTTCCACAATGAAATATTGTTGCGGCAATTGGTCGCGCGACTTCAGTTCCGACAGGATGTCGAACGCCAGTTTGCCGGTGCCGGCCCCGAATTCGAGGAAAACATTGGCAATCGATTCACTTGCGGCGATCAGTTCTGTCGCCAAATGCGCCAAAGTCGCGCCAAACAGCGGCGAAATTTCCGGCGCGGTTGTAAAATCTCCCTCTTTGCCCAATTTGGCCGCGCCGCCGCTGTAATAGCCGACTTGCGGCGCGTACAGCGCCAGCTCCATGTAGCGTTCGAAGGAAATCCAGCCGCCGGCCGCGGCGATCTCGCCGGCGATCAGTTGCTGTAAGGAGTGCGAGGCGGCCAGTGCGTCGGCGCCCGGTTCAGGTAGTTGCAGTTGCATGGGCCGTATTGTATTTGAACTTATGAATTCCCAACCCCATCCCCACATCGCCGCACGCGTAGCCCTGGTGACCGGCGCCGCGCGCCGCATCGGCCGCCATATCGCGCTGGCGCTGGCACGCGCCGGCTGGGACGTGGCCGTGCATTACAACCGTTCGCGCGACGAAGCCGACGAGGTGGTGCGCGAGATCGAAGCGCTGGGCCGCCGCGCGCTGGCGGTGCGCTGCGAACTGGGCAACGAGGATGAAGTACGCGGTTTGTTGCAACAGGCCGCGCCGCTGGGGCGCGTGTCCTGCGTGGTCAACAATGCGTCGCTGTTCGATTTCGACGATGCCGCCAGTTTCGGCCATGCGCGCCTGCTGCAGCACATGGGCGCCAACGTCGGCGCGCCGGTCCTGCTGGCGCAGGCGCTGTTCGAGGCCACGCCCGAGGGCGAACAGGCGGTGGTGATCAACCTGCTGGACCAGAAACTGTACAATCCCAACCCCGATTACCTGTCTTACACGCTGTCCAAGGCCGCCTTGCACAGCGCCACCACGCTGCTGGCGCAAGCCCTGGCCCCGCGCGTGCGGGTGGTCGGCGTGGCGCCGGGCATCACGATGCTGTCGGGCGACCAGACCACCGAGCAATTCGACAAGGCCCACCAGGTGACGCCTCTGGGCAAGAGCAGCACCCCCGGCGACGTCGCCTCCGCGGTCTGCTACCTCGCCTCGGCGCCGGCCGTCACCGGCGCCACCCTGCTGGTCGATGGCGGCCAGCATTTGCTTCCCCTTTCGCGCGACGTCATGTTCGTGGCGAAATAATCTTTCCTTTATTGATCATGCTCTTCCAGTCCCATCCTTCCCTGCAAGATTGCCGCCGCCTGTTCCTGCGCAACTACGAGGTGTTCATCAACATCGGCGTGCACGAGTTCGAAAAGAAGGGCGAGCAGCGCATCCTGGTCAACGTCGACCTGTACGTCCCGCTGGCCGAGACCACACCCAAGGCCGACCAGCTCGATGAAGTGGTGGACTACGATTTCATCCGCTCCACTATCGCCCGCCGCATGGCGCAAGGCCATATCCACCTGCAGGAAACCCTGTGCGACGACGTGATGGACGCCATGCTGGCGCACCCCAAGGTGCGCGCGGTGCGGGTCTCGACCGAGAAGCCGGACGTCTACCCCGACTGCGACTCGGTGGGCGTGGAAACCTTCCGCATCAAGAGCGGCAACTGAACCGAACGGGCAGCACCATGAACGACCGACTCCATCCCGCCGCCGACGCCGTCGGCCTCAGCGCCAAGCAAGCCGAGAAAATCGCCTACGAGAACAACAAGCTGCACAAGCGCCTGTGCCGCCAGGTCGGCCAGGCCATCGGCGACTTCAACATGATCGAAGACGGCGACAAGGTCATGGTCTGCCTCTCCGGCGGCAAGGACAGCTATGCGCTGCTGGACATCCTCCTGACCCTGCGCGAGCGCGCGCCGATCCACTTCGACATCGTCGCCGTCAACCTCGACCAGAAGCAGCCCAACTTCCCGGCCGACGTGCTACCGGCCTACCTGGAAAAGATCGGCGTGCCCTACCACATCGAGAACCAGGACACCTACAGCATCGTCAAGCGCGTAGTGCCGGAAGGCAAGACCACCTGCGCGCTGTGCTCGCGCCTGCGCCGCGGCATCCTGTACCGGGTCGCCACCGAACTGGGCGCCACCAAGGTGGCGCTGGGCCACCACCGCGACGACATCCTGGAAACATTCTTCCTCAATATGTTCTTCGGCGCCAAGCTGAAGGGCATGCCGCCCAAGCTGCAGTCCGACGACGGCAAGCAGATCGTGATCCGCCCGCTGGCCTACGTGAAGGAAGCCGACCTGATCCGCTATGCCGAGGTCAAGCAGTTCCCCATCATCCCCTGCGACCTGTGCGGCAGCCAGGAAAACCTGCAGCGCAAGCAGATCAAGGGCCTGATGCGCGAGTGGGAAAAGAAATTCCCGGGCCGGGTCGACAACATCTTCTCGGCGCTGTCGACCGTGGTGCCTTCGCACCTGATGGACCGCGAACTGTTCGGCTTCACCGGCCTGCAAGCCACCGGCGAAGCCGACGCCAACGGCGACATCGCCTTCGATGAAGAGCCTTGCGGCACCGGCGCCGGCCCAACGGAGGGCAGCGCCTTCGGCTCGCAGATCATTTCATTGTTTCCCGCCGATTAACTGAAGCTGCGGCATAACGCCGCATCTGGCGATACACCGCGTTTCACTACCTTCCCGGCAAAGCCGCTCCAGGCCTGGCTTTGCCGGTTTCCTTCCGGCTTCCCGGCGTTACCGGAAGTTAATTTTTGTTGACGCCCGGCATATACGCCGGGATTAGATGACAAATACCCTCCTGATCCTCGCTTGAAGCGCAAAACCCCCATGTTCTAATCTGACCATCGTAGTGATGCCGTGGAGCATCGCTGCCAGGGACGGTAACAAACATCAATAACCAGCAGTCGTGGTTTCGCAGGGAAACGTGGCCCCGACACGGAAAACACCGGGAGGCCGATGGCGTTGCCTGCACCGGCCATCCGCGCGAAACATCGGATTCGCGCCTCTGCACCCGAACGACTCTCTGCAATACGTGTACGAGGCTGCCTGATGGCTAACTTTTGGCGCGACAAGCGCGTTTTCGTAACAGGACATACCGGATTCAAGGGCAGCTGGCTGACCTTGTGGCTGCACCTCATGGGGGCGAAAGTCAGCGGCTATTCCCTGCCCGCGCCGACCAATCCCAGCTTGTTCCACCTGGCGCGCCTGCAAAACTGCGTGCAGACCACCACCGGTGACGTGCGCGACCCCAAGCACGTGGCCGAAACCATGGCCGCGGTCCAGCCCGACATCGTGTTCCACCTGGCGGCGCAGCCGCTGGTGCGCGACTCCTACCTGACCCCGCTCGACACCTACGCCACCAACGTAATGGGCACCGCGCACGTGCTCGAAGCCGTGCGCAACACGCCCAGCGTGCGCTCGGTGGTAGTAGTCACCAGCGACAAGTGCTATGAGAACCGCGAATGGCTGTGGGGCTATCGCGAAGACGACCCGATGGGCGGGCACGACCCCTACAGCAGCAGCAAGGGTGCAGCCGAACTGGTGACCTCCGCCTACCGCCGTTCCTTCTTCGCCAAGGATCCCGACAACCAGGTCGGCATCGCCAGCGTGCGCGCCGGCAACGTCATCGGCGGCGGCGACTTCGCCCCCGACCGCCTGATCCCCGACTTCATCCGCGCGCTGGAAAAGGACGAACCGGTCAGCATCCGCAACCCGCACGCGGTACGCCCCTGGCAATTCGTGCTGGAGCCGCTGTCGGGCTACCTGCAGATCGGCCGGCTGCTCTACGAGCACGGCAACAAATACGCCGAAGGCTGGAATTTCGGCCCGGCCGATACCGACATGCAGACGGTCAGCCAGCTCTGCGCCACCTTCAACCATTCACTGCAGAAGAACGACGTGAAACCGGTCGAAGTGCGGCTGGAGCCCCAGCCGAACGCACCGCATGAAGCGGCCTTCCTGCGCCTGGACATCTCCAAGGCGCGCCAGCGCCTGGACTGGATTCCCAAGATGGAGCTCTACACCGCACTGGAACTGACGGCGCAATGGTACGGCGGCTACCTCAACAATGAGGACTTGCGCACCTTGAGCGAGAACCAGATTGCGTTCTACCAGAGTCTGACATAATCGCCCTGTCGCGAACTACAGCACCTGAAGCATCATGAACATCCTGGTTACCGGCGGCGCCGGTTATATCGGTTCCCATACCTGCGTGGAACTGCTCAAGGCAGGCCACGAAGTCGTCGTCTTCGACAATTTCTGCAACAGCAGCCCGGAAGCGGTCACCCGCGTCCAGAAAATCGCGGGCAAGGCCGTATCGCTGGTCAAGGGCGACGTCCGCAACCGCGAGCAGCTCGAAAGCGTGCTGCGCGAATTCAAATGCGACGCGGTGATCCACTTCGCCGGCCTGAAGGCGGTCGGCGAATCGGTCGAACAGCCGCTCATGTATTACGACAACAACGTGGTCGGCACCGTGCGCCTGCTCGAAGCGATGCAGGCTACGGGGGTAAAGACCATCGTGTTCAGCTCGTCGGCGACGGTATACGCCCCGCCGCAATATCTGCCGCTGGACGAAAACCACCCGCTGGGGGCCAGCAGTCCCTACGGCCGCAGCAAGATGGTCGTCGAAGACCTGCTGCGCGATTGTCATGTCGCGCATCCCGACTGGAAAATCGCCCTGCTGCGCTACTTCAACCCGGTCGGCGCGCACGAAAGCGGCCTGATCGGCGAAGCTCCCGACGGTATCCCCAACAACCTGATGCCGTTTGTCGCGCAAGTGGCCATCGGCCGCCGCGAACGGCTCAACATCTGGGGCGGCGACTACCCGACGCACGACGGCACCGGCGTACGCGACTTCATCCACGTATCAGACCTTGCCAGCGGCCACCTGGCCGCGCTGCAAGCGCTGACCGAACCGCAATGCTTCGCCATCAACCTCGGCACCGGCACCGGCCATAGCGTGCTGGATGTCGTCAAGGCCTATGAAAGGGCCTGTGGCAAACCGCTGCCCTATGTTATTGCCGAGCGCCGTCCGGGCGATATTCCCGAATACTACGCCGACCCCGCCGCAGCCAAACGCAAACTGGGCTGGGAGGCCAAGCGGGGACTGGATGCCATGTGCGCAGATTCATGGCGCTGGCAACAAATGAATCCGAACGGCTTCAAGCCGTAACATGTCAAGGCACTTATGATTTTCGTCACCGGAGGCGCCGGCTTCATCGGCAGCAATTTCATCCTGGGCTGGCTGGCTGCCGACACGGCAGAACCGGTGCTCAACATCGACAAGCTGACCTACGCCGGCAACCCCTACAACCTGGCCGGCGTGGCTGGCGACACCCGCTATGTTTTCTCGCAAACGGATATCTGCGACGAAACGATCATCGCCGCGCTGTTCGCGCAGCACCGGCCGCGCGCGATCCTGCACTTCGCGGCGGAAAGCCACGTCGACCGCTCGATCGCCAGCCCCGACGAATTCATCCGCACCAACGTCAACGGCACCTTCAACCTGCTGGAAGCGGCGCGCCGCTACTGGAACACGCTGCAGGGTGAAGAACGCGAAGCCTTCCGCTTCCTGCACGTCTCCACCGACGAGGTGTACGGCACGCTGGGGCCGCAAGACGCACCGTTTTCGGAAACCACGCCGTATGCGCCCAACAGCCCCTACTCTGCCTCCAAGGCGGCCTCCGACCATCTGGTGCGGGCCTACCACCACACCTACGGCTTGCCGACGCTGACCACCAACTGTTCCAACAACTACGGCCCCTACCATTTCCCCGAGAAGCTGATCCCGCTGGTGATCTCCAACGCGCTCGACGGCAAGCCGCTGCCGATCTATGGCGACGGCCAGCAAATCCGCGACTGGCTGTACGTAGGCGACCACTGCGCGGCGATCCGGGAAGTGCTGGCGCGCGGCAAGCCAGGGGAAACCTACAACGTCGGCGGCTGGAACGAGAAAGCCAACCTGGACGTGGTGCACACCCTGTGCGACATCCTCGACCAGCTCAAGCCCAAAGACGCTGGCAGCTATCGCGACCAGATCACCTTCGTCAAGGACCGGCCCGGCCATGACCGCCGCTACGCCATCGACGCCCGCAAGCTCGAACGCGAACTGGGCTGGAAACCGGCCGAGACCTTCGAGAGCGGCATCCGCAAGACGGTCGCATGGTACCTGGCCAACCCGCAATGGGTCGCCAATGTGCGCTCGGGCGATTACCTGAAATGGATGGAACAACAATACGGCGCGAGGAGATGACAATGGAACATAACGCAACCCGCCGTAAAGGCATCATCCTCGCCGGCGGCTCCGGTACGCGCCTGTATCCGGCTACCACGGTCGTCTCCAAGCAGCTCATGCCGATCTACGACAAGCCGATGGTGTACTACCCGCTCTCCAGCCTGATGCTGGCCGGCATCCGCGACATCCTGGTGATCTCCACGCCGCAGGACACGCCGCGCTTCGCCGAACTGCTCAAGGACGGCAACCAGTGGGGCCTCAATATTCAGTACGCGGTGCAGCCCTCGCCGGACGGACTGGCGCAGGCCTTCATCATCGGCAGCGATTTCATCGGCAACGACCCTGCGGCGCTGATCCTGGGCGACAACATCTTTTACGGACGTGACCTGGAACCGCCGATGCGCGCGGCCAACGAACGCATCGACGGCGCCACCGTCTTCGCCTACCACGTCAACGATCCCGAGCGCTACGGCGTGGTCGAATTCGACAAGCAGCGCCGGGTTGTGGGAATCGAAGAAAAGCCGGCGCAGCCGAAGTCCAATTTCGCGGTCACCGGCCTGTATTTCTACGACAACCAGGTCACCGGCATCGCCCGCTCGATCAAGCCATCGGCGCGCGGCGAATTGGAAATCACCGACGTCAACAAGGCCTACCTGGAACTCGGCCAACTGCAGGTTGAACTGATGGGGCGCGGCATCGCCTGGCTGGACACCGGCACCCACGAGTCGCTGCTCGACGCCGGCCAATTCATCGCGACGATCGAAAAGCGCCAGGGACTGAAGGTAGCCTGCCCTGAGGAAATCGCCTATCGCCGCGGCTATATCGATGCCGAACAACTGGAGCGACTGGCCCGGCCGCTGAAGAAGAATGCCTACGGACAATATCTGCTCCAACTGCTCTCCGACACCTATTTCTGATATGCGAGTCACCCCCACCTCCTTACCCGAAGTATTGCTGATCGAGCCCCAAGTGTTCGGGGATGATCGAGGCTATTTCTACGAAAGCTTCAACGCCAGAAAATTCCGGGAACTGACCGGCTTGACGCCTGACTTTGTACAGGACAACCATTCCCGTTCGGCCAAGGGCGTACTACGCGGCCTGCATTACCAGATTCAGCATGCGCAAGGCAAACTGGTGCGCGCCAGCGTAGGAGAAGTGCTTGACGTCGTAGTGGATATCCGCCGCAGCTCACCCGATTTCGGCAAATGGGCCAGCGCCCGCCTGTCGGCAGAAAACAAACGCCAACTCTGGATCCCTCCGGGTTTCGCCCATGGCTTCGTGGTACTTAGCGAGGTTGCCGAATTCCAGTACAAAACCACTGACTACTGGATGCCGGAGTACGAACGCTGCATCCTCTGGAACGATGCAGCTCTGGGCATCGATTGGGTCCTGGCCGATGCACCGCAAATGTCGGCCAAGGACAAAGCCGGAAAACCCTTGAGCCAGGCAGAGGTCTTCGATTGAAGATCCTGCTCACAGGCCATACCGGCCAACTCGGCCATGTGCTTGCGCAGGACTTGCAAGCGCATGGCGAAGTAGTGGTCGCATCGCGCGCAGCAATGGATCTGTCGCAGCCGGACCGGATACGCAGTTTCGTGCGCGCCGTACGCCCCGACTTGATCGTCAATCCCGCCGCTTATACCGCCGTGGATCGCGCCCAGAGCGAAGTGCCCCTGGCTGCCGCAGTCAACTCCGTTGCGCCCATGGTGCTGGCTCAGGAAGCGCATGCCCTGGATGCCGGGTTCATCCATTTTTCGACCGATTATGTTTTCGATGGCGGCAAGGCCTCCCCCTACACGGAGCTTGATCCACCCTGCCCCGCCAATGCTTACGGCCAGACCAAACTCGATGGCGAGCAGGCAATCGCCGAACAGCATGATGCCTGGTGGATATTCCGGCTCAGTTGGGTCTATGGCGCATATGGCGGCAATTTTCTCAAGACGATCGCCAGGCTCGCGCGTGAACGCCAAGCTTTGACCGTGGTGGCGGATCAAATCGGCGCGCCAACCTGGACCAGGACGATCAGCCGCGCTGTACAGCAATGCCTGCTACAACGGCCGCAAGGCGTCTCCCTGGCGGCCTACATGCGCAGCACCGCCGGCATCTACCATCTGGCGGCGGCCGGCGCGACTTCGTGGCATGGCTACGCGCAACATATCGTGCGCCGCCTGGCAGCCCAAGGAGTTGCCCTGACGCTGGATGCGGACGCCATCGCCCCGGTCACCACCGCCGAATATCCCACTGCAGCCCGCCGACCAGCCAACTCCCGAATGGATACTTCCAGGGTGAAAAAAACGTTCGGACTCGACTTTCCTTCCTGGGATGAGGAAGTCGACCACTGCCTGGCCGAGCTGGCGAACATCGAACAAACAGGACAATCCGGAGCCTGAGGCTTTCTTCTTATGCAAAATGATTTTTTACTCATCAGGTCCTATGGCAGCGGCAATGCGCTGGCCAGGGTTCAGTCTGACCCGCTGGTCGCCGGCCTGACCGAATTGGGCCAATCGGTAAGAAAATTCGTCTATAAGCCTGGCTCGGCAATTGATGTCAATCCGCCCAAATACCTGCTCGTCAGTTATGACGACAATGATGCCTTGCTCAAGGCGCGAGACCTCAAAAACAAGACCGGCTGCAAAATCGTTTGCCTGGGCTCTGACATTTATTACCTGGACCGCTATGCCGCCATCGCAGAGATCACCGACCTGTTCGTCATGCCTACCGAGGCGCACAAGGAAGTACTGCAATCCGTGGTGTGGGTCGATGTGATCGTCATCCCGGAAGCAGTCGATTCCATCGCCTTGCCGGAAATCGGGAATGAATTGCCGGTACAGCGCAACAACCAAATCTGCTGGTTTGGTTATCCGGAATCCTTCCATAAAGCGTTCAAATATATTTTCGACACGGCACTGGTTCATAGCGGCATCCCCAGGAGCCAGTTCGGCTTCATTACCTCGACCACCATCGCCGATGGCATTCCGCATCTGCATTTCCACGAAAAATCTTTCTACGGGATGACGCAACATTATGGCTATACCTTGCTCAGCCACTTTGCGTTCGACTGCCATATCAATTCCTACGTCAAGTCTCCCAACAAATTGATTACCAGCCTGGTACGAGGGATGATGCCCCTGGCATCCAAGACCAGGAATTATGAAGACATCATGCGCTACTACAACCTGGAATCGCTGATGTTCGCCAGCGGCAATGAACTGGTGAAATTGCTGCGTAACCTGGATGTGCGCCGGGACCACGAAACGTTCGACCTCGCCGCGATCTCACGCGACCTGCAGGAGCGCTTCAGCCCACGCAACAACGCGCAGATACTGCTCAACGCCATCAACTGAATTTCCCATTGCCCGTGGACGGCTTCATGAAAAAAAACATCCTGCAAATTCACTACGATGACGCCAGCCGCAAGATGCTGGATCCCGGCTTCACACCGTTGGAAATCGTCGGCAATCCTCGCCCCGACTGGCGGGAATACTGGGGCATCCGTAATTATTTCCTGAACAACGTCCTCAATGAGGACGAATACTACGGCTTCCTGTCGCCGGCCTTCCGCAACAAGACCCATCTGAGCGCAGAACAGGTGGAAGTGTTCATGGAAAACAATCCCGGCCACGATGTCTACACCTTTTCGCCGATGATCCAGGAAGCAGCCTGCTATCTGAATGTATTCGAGCAAGGCAACCGCCACCATCCGGGATTGATCGGCGTCGCCGAAGCCTTTTCGTCATCGATCGGCTTGTCTGTCAATCTCAAGACCCTGGTCAACGATTTCCGCACCACGGTCTTCTGCAATTACATCATCGCCAAGCCGGTATTCTGGGAAAAGTGGTTCACTATCAATGAGCGGCTGTTTGAAATTGCGGAAAACAAGCAAGGGAGGCTGGGAGAGCAGCTCACGGCAGTGACCGACTACTCCAAGGCGCAGGTACAAATGAAGGTGTTCATGATGGAGCGTACTGCCTCATTGATCCTGGCGCTGTCCCCGGAGCTCAGCATCGCGGCCTACGATATCAATGCCATGCCAATGAGCCATCCGCAATTTGCGCGCTACCGCAAAGAGATGACGATCCTCAATGCATTGAAGATTGCCTACACAAGCACGTCCGACTCGATTTACCAGCACTATTTCTTCACGCTCAGGCAAGAAGTCCTGGCGGCATGCGAACCGGACTATCCCCACGCAACGCGGATCGACTATCTCTCCTGAAAATGCGACCCTACCAAACCAATGGCGTACCGGTTACCCAACCGTTCCTTCCTCCCCTGGAAGAATTCGTTGTTTATCTCCAGAAGATCTGGGATAACAAACAGCTTACCAACAATGGCCCCTTTCACCAGCAGTTGGAAGAAGCCTTGGCCAGCTACCTGGGCGTCAAGCATGTGGCGCTGTTTTCCAACGGTACCCTGGCATTGATCACGGCGCTGCAGGCGCTCGGGATCAGCGGCGAAGCCGTAACTACGCCCTATTCGTTTGTCGCGACTTCGCATGCCCTGCGGTGGAATGGCATCAAGCCGGTTTTCGCCGATATCGACAGGAAAACCCTGGCGCTGGATCCGGCCAGGATCGAAGCCGCCATTACAGAGCACACCACTGCAATCGTCCCGGTCCACTGCTATGGCTACCCATGTGATGTCGAGGCTATCCAGAAGATCGCGGACAAGCACAAACTAAAAGTGATCTACGATGCCGCGCATGCCTTCGGCGTGCAGTACAAATCGTCCAGCATCCTGAACCATGGGGATCTATCGGTGCTGAGTTTCCATGCAACCAAGGTCTTCAACACTTTCGAAGGCGGCGCCATCATCTGCCACGATGCCGCGATGAAACTGCATATCGACGAACTGAAGAATTTCGGCATCATCAATGAGGTTTCGGTCACCGAAGCCGGCATCAACGGCAAGATGAGCGAAATCAATGCCGCCATGGGGTTGTTGCAGCTCCAGCATATGGATACCGTGCTATCGCAGCGGCAAGCCATCGATGCGCAATACCGCGCCCTGTTATCCACGGTCGAACACATCGAGTGCCTGCAGCCGCCCGAACACACCGACCGCTGGAACTACTCCTACTTTCCCATCCTGGTGCGTCCCGGCTATCCGATCAGCCGCGATGCCCTGTACCAGAAAATGCGGGACAACAATATCTTCCCGCGCCGCTATTTTTATCCGCTGATCTCGGAATTTCCCATGTACAAGGACATGGCATCCGCCGCCCCGGGCAACCTGCCGGTGGCCACCGAAATCACCCAGCAGATCTTGTGCTTGCCGATCTACCCAAGCCTCAATATCGACCACCTGAAACAGGTAGTCGACATCATCAAGTCACAATAAAGTTCGGCAATGAGCGAAAACGATATCCAACAATCCTCCATCGAAATCACTGCCAATGGGGAGGCCATCACCGTTACCACCACGCTTTCCCTCAAGGATCTGGAGGCGAATGGCGTCGGCGGTTGCCAGCCGGTCAAGCAACTGAAATCGGAAACCAGCCAGATCATCCGGCTGGGAACCTACCTGAACCTGGCCGACATACTCCATGAATGCGGCCGCAACGTCGATGAACTGGGTATCCTCCGCCGGGCGCGGCGGGAATTCGACGCGTATCTGAGCGGCCAAAAAGAACGTATTGTGGCATTGCTGGCAAGCGAATTGCCCCTGCCGGCCATGCCCGACAGGTGGACGATTGTCGCGCTCGACCGCGACGAACCGCAATTCAAGCGCCTGGCTGGCATCGACGGCAATGTATACGCCAATTTCTGGCACCCGGGCGCCAAGCTCGGCGGACTGGCAGGCACACGCAACCTGGATATCCTCAAGCAACCGGCGGACATCGACAACGCCTCCTTCCACGTCTGCTTCAACGGCAGCGTTGTCGCGACCGTACCGGTGGCGATCAACGCGACGCATGTCGCGGGCTGGGTAACGAACCACCCGTCGTCGGGCTGCATGCCGATCGAGATTCATTTCGCACAAGACGCCACCGAACGCGACGAAGCATACAAGATCATCGTCAGCTACCTCCAGTACATGGCGAGGAGCTTCGGCGCGGATAATTTCACAATCGCGGAAAGGCCGGAAGACCATTTCGCCCTGTACAAGCAGATCATCAAGAAGGCGCGCTCCTATTCGGCCGAGATTTGGGACAGCCCGTACGTCGACCTCACGGCGCCCGAAGAGCAGTTGTTCGCCAATGTGCGCAAATCGTACAAGTCGAACATCAACTGGTGCGCGAAGAACCTCACGACCGAATATTTCAGCGGCGAGCAGATCAACAATGAGAGTTCCGCCTACTTCTTCAACGTGATCCAGGATCTGCACCAGGAACTCATCGCCAAATATACCGACGGGATGACCCAGGAGCTGTTCTACCACCCGATCCTGATGTGCGCAAACGGGCAAGGCGAAGTCGCCATCAGCAAGACCGCCGATGGCACTCCCTACGGCATATCGGTCACGACCTACGACAACGGCATCGCCTACTATGCGTTGGCGGGCTCCCGGGAAGTCATGCGGGGGAAGAATCCCGGCCACTTCATTGTCTACGATGCCATCCGGCGCGCCAAGGCGAGAGGCCAGACACGCTATGTCATGAACCGTTTTTTCGGCGCCAGCGTCTCGCTCAACCAGACCGATGTCAAAGTCATGATAGACCGCGCTTTCAACATCAGTTTCTTCAAACGCGGCTACTCGGGGGATTGCTCATTTGCCAATGTTTACCAGGTCTTCACCTGAACGCGATGACAAAAGGCCCGTGTAACCGGCAAACGCAAGTCTGTTTCGCGGATTGAGGCAGGACCGGCGCCACTAATCTTGCGTGATCGTTATCGCATTTCCCTACCCAGATCGAGACCCATCTCGGAAAGACCGTTTCCATGCCTATCGTCAGCATTTTGATTCCTGCCTATAAGGCCCAGTACCTCCCGCAGGCAATCACCAGCGCACTCAGCCAGACCTTTACCGACATCGAAATACTGATCGGCGACGATACCCCAAATGCCGCGCTGGAATCTATCGTCAAAAGCTTCGACGATCCCCGCATCCGTTATTTCCATCATGGTTTCCAAAAGGGCACCCGCAATTCGCGGGCATTGTGGGAACATGCCGGCGGCAAGTACGTGAAATGGCTGTTCGACGACGACGTGCTGATGCCGACCTCGGTCGAATCGCTGGTCAATGCAATGGAGGCCAATCCCCAGGTTGTCCTGGCATTCCACGAACGCCTGATCATCGATGAATCCGGCAATGTGGTGAGCACGCCAAATTCACTGCTGCCGGCAGGGCAGATGGCGCTGGTGGATCGCCAGTTCCTGGTCGAGAACATGGTGGGGCGCCTGCACAATTTCATCGGCGAGCCGAGCAACATCATGGTCGTACGCGACCGCGTTGACATCTCGACTGCCTTCGACTATCACTCCTGGATCCTGGATTTCATCGGCGATGTGGCTATCTACCTCAACTGCGCCGAACAAGCGCCGCTGCTCGCCGTCGGCGGTTATCTCAGTGCGTTCCGCAAGCATTCCGGCCAGGCATCCGCCACTGTCAGCGCCAACTTCAGCGCCGGCCTCTATGAATGGGAACTGATGGTGCGCGGCGAGGCGTCGGCAGGCAATATGTCCGCCGCCGCTCTGGCCTATGCCCGACAGGAGCTGCGGCGACTGTATGGACAATACTCGGTTGAACTGCCGGAAATTTCCCGCCTGCTGGCCAATCTCCATGAACTCGACGAGCTGCCCCCCCAAGCGCTCTATACCTCCGAACGTTTCCAGACCGACCTGGCGCATGCGCGCGCTGCCGTCGCTTCACGAGTGGCGGTACGTCGCAAGGGACCGCAACCGGCGCTGCAACCATTTTGCGTCATCTGCGACAAGCCGGTCAGCGGCTGGCTGCCCCACCCCAATCCCGGCGGCGACAAGACCTTCATGCGACAGCTTGAAACCGTCGGCTCCACGCTGAAGAACTACCTGTGCCCGAATTGCGGCTGCAATGACCGCGAGCGCCATCTCTGGCTTTACTTCGCCTACGCAAAGGTCCTGGAAAACCTAAGCACAAAACGCATCCTTCACATTGCGCCGGAAGGCGGAATCGAACCGCTCATCCACAGACTGCAACCACGCGAATACATCACCGGAGACCTATTCCCGCAACAAGCCCGGCACCGCAAGATCAATGCCGAGCAACTGGATTTTCCGGACGGTTATTTCGACCTCATCATCTGCAACCACGTGCTGGAGCATGTCAGCCGGCCCAAGGTCGCGATCGCAGAATTCAGCCGCTGCCTGGCGCCGGGCGGACATCTGGTGGCACAAACCCCCTATTCGCCCCTGCTGCTCCACACCTTCGAACTGACCAAGCCGGTTTCAGAAGCATTCGCCACCATTTATTACGGCCAGAACGACCATGTCCGCCTGTTTGGCTCCGATATGCTGGATTATTTCCAAGACTCGGGCCTCACCGGAGATCTGTACCCCCATACCACGGTGCTGCCTGATGTCGATGCAGATACCTATGGCTGCAATGGACGGGAACCGTTCTTTTTCTTTGCGAAAGGCGCCGCCCCCACTTTCCAGGCGTGAACAGGCAAGTGGGTCTTCGCCAGCTTCTGCCCTGGAAATGATCAGCGCGGCGACAACCCGTGGGTTCTGGCCGACTGCATCAGGATCATATTGTCGTGGATGAAATTGATGTCAATATTGAGCTCCAGGTAATGGGCGATCATTTTTTCATCCTGGATAAACGCCGGCCAGGCATCGCTGGCGAGGAACATACTGTTATAGCCGGGTAACGAAAAAAGATTCTTGAAATCTTTTGTCAGGGACTCGGTCATTTCCTTTTGCACGTTTTTTTGCGTGTTGAGCGCGAATACGCCGCCGGGATTCAGGGATGCCTTGACTTGGCTGGAGAACGCGCCGGACACGACAAATTCCGGAATATCCAGGCTTTCGGTCCAGATGTCACAGCAAATATAGTCGTATTTTCTGGTCGCCCGCCGGATGAAGCTGAAGGCATCTTCGTGGAACAGCTCCACATTATCGGCATCGAGGCTGAAAAAATGATTATGCGCGGCATCGAACAAATCCCGGTTCAGGTCGACGACATCGATCTGTGCCTCAGGATACGCATCACGGACCGTCTGGATCGCGATACCGGCGCCCAACCCCAGGAAGAGCGCGTTGCGCACGCCCTGCGGCACACACAACGCGGCATAGGAGATATTCTTGGTAAACACATGGACGTGAAACCGCGGCTTGTTCAGCTTGATGGTTCCCTGCACGCGATTGAACGGCGGACCGATGTAAAGCTGCCGCTGCGTGTCGCCATCGGAATCCAGGACTTCGACAATCTTGACACTTTCTGACTCATAAATAATATTCATGCTATTTTTTCCAAATAAAGTCCGACTCCCGGCCTGAGCCCATCTTCCACTCTACATGTTCTGACAGACATCATGCCTGCTACTCCTCGCGATTATCCAACCGTCGACTATGACACCCATGCGAGAACCTGCGCACCCGATGCGTTCTGGGCACAAGTCAAACGCACGGTGCATGGCCAACCCGTCTCCGATGCCCAGATCGCTTTGATCATCAAGGAAATCAAGCGCCAACTGGATCTTGGCCCGCAAGACCACCTGCTTGATCTCGCCTGCGGCAATGGCGCGTTATCGCAATTGCTCACCGACTCATGCGCAAGCCTGCTCGGCGTCGACATTTCAGCCTACCTGATCGAAGTCGCGCAAAAGCATTTTTCCCAGCCACCTCGCGTAAGCTTCGTCGAAAGCGACGTCACTGCCTACCTGCGCACCGAAAAAGATCCCCTGCGCTTTACGAAAGCGGTGTGCTACGGCAGCTTCATGTACTTTCCGGACGACGTGGCCCGTGCTTCGCTGCGCCTCCTGGGCGAACGTTTCGCTAATGTGCAGACGGTCTTCATCGGCAACCTGCCCGACCGCGACCGTGTCAACGCTTTTTATACGCAACGCCAGCCCAAACCTGGCGAGCTCGACGATCCCCAGGCGCAGATCGGCATCTGGCGCACACGAGAAACGTTCGTTGACATGGCCGCCGCCGCAGGCTGGGAGACGACTTTTTCAAACATGGGGGATGAGTTCTACTCGACGCACTATCGCTATGATGCCTTGCTGCGCCGCTCTGCTCCCCGCTAAGCGACCAAGCGGGAATTGTCCCGCAGTGCATCGCGCACCGCCTCAGGATCATTCCACATCAGGACATCGATGATCGACAAATGCGGTTCGAAGGTGAATCCCCGCGTGGGATAAGTCATCGGGCTGAATTCCAGAAACCTCAACTCGACGCCACGCTCCTCGAAGCTGCGCGGATTGAAAATATCGCGGCCACCGACAGGATTGATGTACATGCCGGCCCCCATCTGGGCGCTGATATGGGGCGCCCAATCGCCGGGCCCCATCTGTTCGGGGAAAGTGAAGGCGTGTTGCGATGCCACCGTATAGTTGAACGGCAACTCAAGATAATCGCAAACCGCTTTCAACCCACGAACATTCAAGCTTACCAGGGAATCGTCGCCGGCATCAGCCATGGCCGCTTCGATCAGAGCCTGCACCTGTGCGAAATAAGGCGCATGTTTCCGATAGTGGCTGAGCTTGCCCAATGTGCTCTGGCGCGATTGCGCCAGATCCAGCACCTTGGCCTCATGCGTCTTGATATGGATCGAGCTGTTGGAGAGCGCCACGCTGATATAGTTGGCGCCGCCCGACGGATGCAGCACGCGATTGCGGCTCATCCAGCTCTTGGGCGTATATTGCGTGATGTCGAAGACTACCCAGGCATCAGTAGCCGCAATCAATGCGAAATGCCCCAGGTATGGGAAGAAATAGGGCTGCATGATCCCCAATTTCACGCCTTCCCTCCCACCATGGAACGGATACGATCAGCCTGGCGATGCGCTTGCCGGATGACGCCCGCAACCGCTTCGACGGTATCGGCATCGGTTTTCGCGCCTAACGGCAACTCCAGCAAACTGGCGCACAGGCGATCCGCGACCGGCAATGCGCCGGCCGGGACGGCATGCTCGCCATGGCGATACCAGCCGGCCGCAAGACGCGGCGTGCTCTCGATATTTTCAGCACGCAGCACTTTGCGCAATGCCATTCCGCTCAAACCGAATTGTCCCTCGTCGATCTCAATCACCAGGCATTGCCGGTTACTGATATCGGCGCCGGCAGGCTCACGAATACGCACGCCAGGCACGCCGGACAGTGCCTGCGCATAGCCTGTCGCCAGCACGCCGTTATTGGCGATGTGCCTGTCCAAGTCGTCGAAATTCATCAGGGCGATCGCCGCCTGCGCTTCGGAAAAACGGCCATTGCTGGTCTTCACGACCGGCACCAGCAGCTTCCCCATGCCGTAATTGCTGCGGATATTGCGCACATGCGCGGCCAGCGCATCGTCATTCGTCGCGATGAAGGCGCCCTCGCCGCTGCTGAGCACATGGGCCGACTGCATGGAGAACACCTCGAGCGCTCCCCTTGCGCCCAGGCGCGCGCCATTGGCCGACACGCCGAAGGCTTGGGATGAGTCGAAGTAAAGCGGAATGCCATATTGGTCCGCCAGGCCCTGCAGCGCGCCGGCATCGGCCGCCCCACCCCAGGCATTGACCGCCAGTATGGCGCTGATATCGTCCTTCTCCAGGCAGGCCTTGGCAGCCTGCGCGCTAAGCATGCCGGTGGCGGCATCGACATCGCAGAATACCGGCTCGGCTTCCGCCCAAGCCAGCGATTGCGCTGTAAAGATGTCACTGATGGCAGGCACCAGCACCTTTCCCTTCAAGCGCAGCGCCTGCGCGGCAAGGCACAAGGCAATAGACTCATTGGTGATGAGCATCGCATGGCCGACGCCGAGATACTCGGCAAGGCGAGCCTCCAGCCGCTGGGATAACGGCCCGTGGTTCGTGTAATACTGGCGTTCGAAAATATCCCTGAATGCAGCTTCGTAACGCGACCACTCCGGGAAATAATCCTGCCCCGGTCGCAACAGCGTTTTCATCACCGGCATCGCGCCGCACACTGCCAGTTCCTTTCCGATCGTACCGACGGTGCTCATACCAGACCTCGCTGTGTGATGGCTTGCGCATTCTTCTGGATGAATGCAAGGAAAAGCGCTATCTGTTCGATATCCGCTTCACTGACAAAATAACCGCAAGGCAGCAGGAGGAATTTCTTGGCTAGGCGCTCAGTCTGCGTCAGGTCTCCCCACACCATGGGATATCCGGTTGCCTTCATATGTAATGGCGGCGAATAGTAGGGCCGGCACAACATGTTTTCAGCATTGAGCAGTGCGATCGTGGCTTCGCGGCTCAACGGCCAGTCGTCCAGCAATTCCACCAGGATGTTCTTGAAGCCGCAGCGTTCGGTTTCATCGAACTCGCGCAGCCTGATTCCCGGCACATCCGCCAGATAGCGACGGTATGCGTAGTAACGGTTGCGATTGGCAACCATCTGTTCATCGACATCGTCCAGGCAAGCCAATGCCATAGCCGCATGCATTTCGTTTTGCTGCACGCCCAACGCGCATGCCTCGACCGGAATGCCTTCAGCGCCGACGCCGAAATCGCGCATCGTGCGCAAGCGTTGCGCCAATTCATCATCGTTAGTCGTAACGTAACCGCCTTCAAAGGCATTGAACAGCTTGCTCGACTGCATGGAGAAGCATTCTGCACGCGCGCAGGAACCGATCTTCCGTCCCTTGTAGGATTCATACACGGACTCGACCGCATCGATCATCAATGGGATTCCCGTACGCTCGGACAGCGCTTCCAACCCATCGATATCGCAACAATTGACAATGGGATGCACCCCAAGGATCAAGGCGGTATTTTCATTGATGCAAGCGGCCGCTGTTTCGCCGGTCACGCATAACAGGTCCGGATCGACCTCGCAAAAGTGCGGCGTCAATCCCGCCCAGGCGACGATATCCGCCAGACGGCGATACGTCAGCGAAGGCATCACGACTTCCGTTCGCCCCGGCAAGGCCAGGCATTTCATTGTCAACACCAGCCCCCAGAACCCACCGCAAAAAGAAACACAGTTGCGGGTTCCGTGGAACTCGGCAAGGCGCCGCTCCATCTTGGCTTCAACCGGCCCGTGCCCGGTGCAGGACTGTGCGTCAAAGAATTGACGCGAATAAGAGAGAAACGACTCGATATCCGGACGCACCAGATTCGAGACAGACTTGATCTGTTCAAACAGGGGCTTGCCGCCGCTCAAACCCAGATCATCCAGCGCCAACTTCATTGTCATGACTTCGCCACTCCTTATGACTTCATTTCCCGTTACCGTCGCTCGCCGGGGAAACCTTCAACGGCGAGCCCAGGCCTGTGAGATCCAGACGCTTTTTCGGCCGCGCTGAAACCGCGGCAGACTGGCCGGCAGCCGTCGTCGCGGGCGCCGGATTCGCGGACTTTACCGCGAGGGTAGACGGCTTGGCCGCCGGCGGCACCGGGACGGAAGGCGGCATGGCAACAGGCGCCGCGGCGGAATGCGCCGCTGGCGGTGGCGACGCCAATCCCGGCATGCTCAGGCCGAATGCATTGAACCCAGGGACTGCGGTCAACGATACGCTTTCGAAGACCAGGATATCTCCCACCAGCTTGTCTTCGTAGTATTCGCCTTCGAACAGCCCAGGAAAACGCAATGTCGCGAGCACCAGCTTTTCTACCGCCTTAGGCCCCAGGTAATAAGCGCCGCCGATGGCCCATGGCGCCAAAACGGGACGGCCGTAGACGCGACGATTGAGCTCACGGTCCTGGCACAAGCCCCAATGCTGGCAACGGTCGTGGGACAGCGTCACCGAAGGCACACCGGTATAAAGAGTTTCGCCGCTGAACTGCGCCAGGCTGCGCTTGAACTGCGCCGCATCCAGCAAGAGCATGTCGTCATCGATTTTCATCACGCCGACATTGCCGCCGATGTTTTCATATATCCAGGCAAAGGCCGCCGCGACTTTTTGCGGGCGCGCCTCATACTTGTCGGACGCATCCACTTGCAGGGCGCGAAAATGCCCGATCGACGGCGTATCGGCGCCGCTCACGATGACATAGTCGATATCGGCCTGGTCGAACTGATCCGCCAGCCTCAGGGCCTGGCTTTCCGTGCGTTTGCTGGAGATAATCAGGACCATCTTCTCCAGTCCCGCGGTCTTTTTCACCAACTCCTGATAATCGCCGAGGATGTCGGCGTTATACGGCGTGGCAGCGATGGCCGCCTTCAAATGCGCCAGCGCCAGGCCGTTGTTGCCCCGATCGCGTTCAACCTGGAAACGCTTATAGTCCAGTGCCCATTTGAATTCCGACGGGATGTGCAGGAAATCCGCATGCAGGCGGTCACACTCATTCAAAATGCCGTCCCAGGTAAGCGGCGAGACCGGCAACTGCAACAGCGCAGTCGCCCTTTGGCTGAAACTCATTTCTTCTCCAATCCGATATTTTGTTGAGGTGTGCTGCTGGCGCGTTTGGGCTGAGCAAAATACAGACACCATGACCAAGGTGTCATCTTAAAGACAAGACAAACACTCAAAGTTGGGAGAACATGTAAATTTAACCCTCAATTTGTGTTTGCGACGGCCAGCTCCAAGCTGGCCGGGTGGACAATCGCGTTTCGACAATGGCGCCAAGCTCGAAACAGAAGGAAAAAAGGCAGGATTCTCCCTTCATGTCCGCAAGCGTGTATTGCCATACTTACAAAGGGAAACTTGGTACGTGCACCGGCCTAATGACCCAAACCATGCCATGACCGCGAAACATCGTTGCCAAAAAAGCAATTCGCCATTCAACAAACATTTCGAAAGTCCGCATCCATAATGAACCCCGTTCGCATCATCAGCCTGGACGACGCCGATGCCCGCAGGGCGAGCTTTGCAGCCCAAAATCAACACCTCGACTATGAAATCGTCAATGCCGTCCGGGGAACGACAATAGATCCCCAGGTATTAAGCAATCCGAACCTGTTTGCCGACAACCTGGAATACACCAAAGGCGCATTCGGCTGCGCCCTTTCCCATTTGGCAGCCTGGTTTGAATCGATAGATACCCAGCAGCCGGTGACAGTCGCCGAAGATGACGCCATCTTCAGGCACGACTTCCATGCCCAGCAGCAACGACTGCTGGGCAGTCTTCCCGACGACTGGGACATCGTGGTGTGGGGCTGGAATTTTGATTCGATCCTGTCATTGAATGCGATGCCAGGCATTTCACAGACCGTCATGCTCTTTGACCAGCAAACCCTGCGCAGTAAAACCGATGAATTCCAGCGCTCCACCCAGGCGCCGGTTCTGCTGCCGCTGGACAAATGCTTCGGCACGCCCGCATACACCATCAGCCCCAAGGGCGCCGCGCGGTTCGTGGAAGAGTGCTTTCCACTGAAAAATTATGTGGTCCACTTCCCGGTCCTCAACCGCTCTCTCCCCAATAATGGCATCGATATCGCGATGAACCGGGTTTACGCCGTCTCCAATTCGTACGCCTGCTTCCCGCCGCTGGCCATCACAAAAAACGAACACGAGATTTCCAGCGTACAAACCAATTCGGCGCGTTGATAAAACCGGCCGCGACATGGCATGGCTGAGCCGAACATTGCGGCTGGTCAGTCGCCTCGGCGCCGTGCAGACGCATGCTACACTTTCCGGTCTATTTTTCTCCGTACAACATGAACATCGTCATCCTCGCCGCCGGCATGGGCAAACGCATGCAATCGGCCCTGCCCAAGGTATTGCATCCGCTGGCAGGCAAATCCCTGCTGGGCCACGTGGTCGACACCGCGCAATCGCTCTCCCCCGCCAAGCTCTGCGTGATCTACGGCCACGGCGGCGATGCCGTGCCCGTTGCCTTTGCTGACAAAGGGCTGTCATTCGCCAAGCAGGAGCCGCAGCTGGGCACCGGCCATGCCGTGATGCAGGCGCTGCCGCATATCGACGACGGCGCCACCACGCTGGTGCTGTACGGCGACGTCCCGCTGACCACCCCGGCCACGCTCAAGCGCCTGCTCGACGCCGCCGGCGCCGACAAGCTGGGCGTGCTGACCGTGACGCTGGACGATCCCACCGGCTACGGCCGCATCGTGCGTGAAAACGGCAAGATCGTCGCCATCGTCGAGCAAAAGGACGCCACCGAGGCGCAACGCGCCATCCGCGAGGTCAATACCGGCATCATCGCCGCCCCCACCGCGCACCTGCGCAAGTGGCTGGCCAAGCTGTCCAACGACAACGCCCAGGGCGAGTATTACCTGACCGACATCATCGCCGCCGCCGTGGCCGATGGCGTGGAAGTGGTCTCGGCCCAGCCCGGCGACGTCGCCGAAACCCTCGGCGTCAACAGCAAAGTGCAACTGGCCGAACTGGAGCGCGTCTACCAGCGCAATATCGCCGGCAAGCTGCTGGAAGCCGGCGTCACGCTGGCCGATCCGGCGCGTATCGACGTGCGCGGCGAGCTCGCCTGCGGCCGCGACGTCTCCATCGACGTCAATTGCGTGTTCGAGGGCAAAGTCAGCATCGCCGAAGGTGCCGCCATCGGCGCCAATTGCGTGATCAAGAACGCCAGCATCGGCGCCGGCGCCAGCATCAAGCCCTTCACCCACATCGAAGACGCGGTGGTCGGCGCCGGCGCCCAGGTCGGCCCGTACGCGCGCCTGCGCCCCGGCACCGAGCTGGCGCAGGACGTCCACGTCGGCAACTTCGTCGAGGTCAAGAACAGCATCGTCGGCGTCGGTAGCAAGGCCAACCACCTGGCCTACGTGGGCGATGCGGATGTCGGCAGCGGCGTCAACATCGGCGCCGGCGTGATCACCTGCAACTACGACGGCGCCAACAAATTCCGCACCGTCATCGAAGACGACGCCTTCATCGGCAGCGACTCGCAACTGGTGGCGCCCGTGCGCGTCGGCCGTGGCGCCACGCTGGGCGCCGGCACCACGCTGACCAAGGATGCCCCGGCCGGCCAGCTCACGCTGTCGCGCGCCAAGCAGCTTTCGCTGCCGGGCTGGCAGCGTCCGGTGAAGGTCAAGAAGTAAGCGCCCCGGCGAACGCCCACGGCAAACAAAAAAGGACCGGTTCCGCACATCGCGGGCCGGTCCTTTTTTTGCGGCAGCATGCCGGAGCCGATGCCGCCTATTCCTTCGGCATGCCGATCGGCACCGCTGTCTCGAACTTGCTGCGCAGTACCGAGAAATAACTGCGCACGTTACGCACATTCTTTTGCGAAGCGAACAGGCGATGCGCCAGTGCGTGATAGGCAGGCATGTCGGCCACCAGCACCACCAGCACGAAATCCGGGCCGGGCGACACCCGGTAGCACTGCTGCACCGCCGGCTCGCCGGCCACCAGCGCTTCGAACGCCTGCTGCTCCTCGTCGCCTTGTCGGTCCAGCGTGATTTCGACGATGGCCGTCAGTGTCGCAGCCAGCTTGTCGGTATCCAGCAAGGCCACTTGGCGCGCGATCACGCCCGCCTCGGTCAGGCGCCTGACCCGGCGCAGGCAGGTCGGCGGCGAGGCATGCACCGACTCCGCCAACTGGTGATTGGTCTGGCTGGCATCGGTTTGCAGCGCGCTCAGGATGCGGCGATCCAGATCGTCGAGTTCAAGTTTCATCGGATATTCAGCAGTGAGGCATGCGGCCTGGAAGACTTAATAAGAAAGATAATTTCATAAACCAAATACATTTTCACATTAATTCCATCATTAATTTACCAAGCAATAATAGTTCATATTTAATAGTTTTTAGAAATCTTATTTCACATCGACTCGCCTAATATGGCCTCACATTTCTTCCAACGAGGTTCATCATGTGCGGCATCGTCGGCGCGGTTGCGCAACAAAACGTCACTCCCATCCTGCTCGAAGGCCTGAAGCGCCTCGAATACCGCGGCTACGACTCCTGCGGCGTCGCGCTGTACGTCGACGGCAAGCTGCAGCGCTCGCGCAGCACCTCGCGCGTAGCCGAGCTGCAAAAGCAGATCGACCAAAGCGGCCTGGCCGGCTTCACCGGCATCGCCCACACCCGCTGGGCCACCCACGGCGCCCCGGCCACGCACAACGCCCACCCGCACTTCTCGCGCGATCGCATCGCGCTGGTCCACAACGGCATCATCGAAAACCACGACGAACTGCGCGCCGAACTGCAAGCCGCCGGCTACGTCTTCGAAAGCCAGACCGACACCGAAGTCATCGCCCACCTGATCGACCACATGTACGACGGCGACCTGTTCGCCACCGTGCAGCAGGCGGTGCGCCGCCTGACCGGCGCCTATGCCATCGCCGTGTTCTCGTCCGACGAACCGCACCGCGTGGTTGCCGCCCGCCAGGGTTCGCCCCTGATCGTCGGCCTGGGAGAAGGCCAGAACTTCGTCGCCTCGGACGCCATGGCGCTGGCCGGCACCACCGACCAGATCATCTACCTGGAAGAAGGCGACGTGGTCGACCTGCAATTGCAGAAGGTCTGGATCGTCGACGCCGCCGGCAAACCCGCCGCGCGCGAGGTACGCACCGTGCAAGCCTTCAGCAGCGCGGTCGAACTCGGCCCCTACCAGCACTACATGCAAAAGGAAATCTTCGAGCAGCCGCGCGCCATCGCCGACACGCTCGAAGGCGTGGCCGGCATCATGCCGGAACTGTTCGGCGACAAGGCCTACAAGATCTTCAAGGAAGTCGACTCGGTCCTGATCCTGGCCTGCGGCACCAGCTACTACGCCGGCCTCACCGCCAAGTACTGGCTGGAATCGATCGCCAAGATCCCGGTCAACGTCGAAATCGCCAGCGAATACCGCTACCGCGACAGCGTACCCAACCCGAAATCGCTGGTGGTCACCATTTCGCAAAGCGGCGAAACCGCCGACACCCTGGCCGCACTCAAGCATGCGCGCAGCCTCGGCATGCAGCACACGCTGACCATCTGCAACGTCGCCACCAGCGCGATGGTGCGCGAATGCGAACTGGCCTACATCACGCGCGCCGGCGTCGAAGTCGGCGTCGCCTCGACCAAAGCCTTCACCACCCAATTGGTGGCCTTGATGCTGCTCACGCTGTCGCTGGCGCAAACCCGCGGCCTGCTGGCGCAAGAGCAGGAAGAAGCCCACCTCAAGGCCATGCGCCACCTTCCCGCCGCGCTGCAAAGCGTGCTGGCGCTGGAACCCAGCATCGTCGCCTGGGCCGAAGCCTTCGCCCGCCGCGAAAACGCCCTGTTCCTCGGCCGCGGCCTGCACTACCCGATCGCGCTGGAAGGCGCACTGAAACTCAAGGAAATCACCTACATCCACGCTGAAGCCTACGCCGCCGGTGAACTCAAGCACGGCCCGCTGGCGCTGGTAACCGAGCAGATGCCGGTAGTCACGGTCGCGCCCAACGACGCGCTGGTGGAAAAACTGAAATCGAACATGCAGGAAGTGCGCGCCCGCGGCGGCCAGCTGTATGTGTTCGCTGACGGCGATTCGCACATCAATTCAGGCGAAGGAGTGCATGTGATTCGCATGCCGGAGCACTATGGGGTATTGTCGCCGATTCTGCACGTGGTGCCGTTGCAGTTGCTGGCTTATCACACGGCGCTGGCGCGTGGGACTGATGTAGATAAGCCGCGGAATTTGGCTAAGTCGGTGACGGTGGAATAAGAGCCAGGCGGGGCTCCCGCCAACTGTTGACCTGAAATGAAAGGCTTTCCTTTTTTAAAAGAAAGCCTTTTTTCATGCCTCAATATCCGCCTGAAAGTCACGCCCAGCCTGAAAAGAAAGCCTTTCATTTCTGCCTTCCCTTCCAAGAAAAGAAAGGCTTCTTGGGCATACCTTTCGCGCGAATTCGCAGCCACCTCACGGCCGCAATGTCCCCTTCCCTTGCCCTGAGGAGCCGCGGGGATATCCATCGAATAGAACTCATCAACGGCACCAGGACGGCGCCATTTCGAAGAGGCTAAGTTAGCCTCGACTGGCACGAGGCCAGCCGAGGTAACCGCTCAACGCTTAGGTTGACCGCAGAGCCACCGCTATAACGGTGAAGACTACGGCTGGAGCCACAAGAGCAACCAATGGTGAAACGCCAGCTGCAATCATGCCTGCATAGACAAGACACACAGCCTTCGTAACACACCCTAAGTCGCCTGGGCTTGCTTTACTCGGTTTGGCCATAAATGGTCATTCCCCCTAAAGTAAGTGGCTCGGGCCTCATGAAGAGTAGGGACGAGCCGTCCAGGCTTTGCTGCCATTTCGTGTGTTCGTCTTATAGGACGGTTATCCAGTCACACCGGCGGCAGCAACCCTACTGGCCGTTTTCCGCTTCGACGCCGTAGAGGCGGAGGCGGGAGTTCGGTAGGTGTTCTGGGAGGGGGATTTTGTCATTTCCACAATCCTGCTGCAAGTCTGGCGGCCCTCTCAAACTTCACATCTGGAATCCGTATAGCGTAAAACGCTACTTTTGCCGAGTTAGGAGCTCTGTAACGTGTCTATTTGCCTCGACCATGAAGCGAACCCCTCGGGCTGGACCAAGGGCAGTCGATGAAGTGATACGCTTGTTGAGCCTTCCCTGGAGGAGCGGCATCATAGCAGCAAGAGGTCCATATCGGCGGCACAGGATTTCCAGCAACATAGATGCTATCGCTACGATTTATATTTCCGTTTCAAAATCGCAATCAATCGCTGAGTAGCAGGGGAAAGATACATTCCACGGCGATATGTAACGCCCATCGGCCGGTGCATGGTGGTTTCCTTGAGAACGAATTCCTTGAGTCCCTTGTGGCCTGACTTGAAATTCAATCTGGACGCAAAGCCCAACAGATTGGTGCGTTCAATCAACGGCAAAATCATGTTGAGAACGGTCGGTTCAATTTGAACGGTCGGTCGGGGAAGGTGGTTCCTGTCGAACACGTTATTGAGCCACTGGCGACTCAACACCGATTCCGCCGGAAGTACCCAGTGATAGTCAAGCAAGGTTCGTAGCGACTTCTTTTTCTTGAAGATCGGATGATTGGCGCGAGCCATCACCACCATCTGGTCTTGAATGATGACTTCCGTTTCAAAGTCCTCTTCAGTCTTGAGCAAGGGACCAAGCACGATATCGAGTTCGCCGGCGCGCAGTCCCTCATGCAGGGCATCGTTCATGGCGACTTTCAATTCGATGGTGACGTTGGCAGCCTCTGCGAGAAGGTCTTCGCAAACCGGTGGAAGAATGTGCTCGGCCAGCGTCGGTATGCACCCCAGGCGGATTTTCCCGGCCTTGCCGGATGCATAGTCACTGATTTCCCTGGTCGTATCGTCCATCATCTGCCCGAGTTTTCGTGCGCGTACCAGCAGGGCATGGCCAACCGAGGTCAGTTGAATTCCTCTGCCTACGCGTGCAAACAGAGGCGCTCCCAGTTGTTCCTCTATTCGGTGAATGCATTTTGTCAGCGCTGGCTGAGATTTGTAGAGCCTCTCCGCCGCTCTGCCCATGTGACATTCCTCGGCAATCACTTCGAAATATTTCAGGTCTCTGTAGTCCATGATTGATTACCAAAAGTAATTGGTTATGAAACAAAAAGAAAATATACATTAAAAAAGTCAGCGCGTAGACTCCTCCAAAAATCAAGAAACCCGGCATCAGTTGCCCGGAAAAAATTCGGAGACAGTGACTTTGAAAACGATTCAGACACGACGCGATTTCTTGCTTCATTCGGGCGCAATGCTGGCCGGTCTGGCATCTGCCGGGTACTTGCCCACGGCCATGGCTGCTGATGAGGCTTTTCCTCATTCGAGCGGGCGGGAGCGTGCCAGCCGCAGCCTTCCGTCCAATGCCTGTGATTCCCACATGCATATCTATGACGACCGATTTGCTGCAGTGCCAGGCGCTCGCTTGGCTCACGCTGCAGCTACGGTCGCGATGTATCGTCAAATCCAGAAGCGAAACGGGACGACTCGCACTGTTGTTGTGACGCCCTCTGCGTATGGCACGGACAACAGCTGCACCCTCGATGCTCTGGCGCAACTTGGCGCCGATGCGCGTGGTGTGGGCGTGGTGGCCAAGGAGGTGACCGACGAGGAGCTGGCTCGCCTGGATCGGGCCGGCATCAAAGGCCTGCGATTCAACGTGGCGATCACTTCAGTGATGACGCCGGAAATGATCGAGCCGATGGCGCGCCGGATTGCGCCGCTTGGCTGGCACCTCCAGCTGAACATGTCCAATGATGACTTGCTCGCAAACCGCGACATGCTGACCAAGCTGCCGGTGCCCATCGTGTTTGACCACTTTGCAAAAATTCCTGTCCAGAACAGCGAGTCGCACCCGGTTTTCAAATTCGTCACTGATCTGCTGGCGGCAAAGCGCGCTTACATCAAGCTGTCGGGAGCCTACCTGGTCAGCAAAGTCGGCGGGCCAAGCTACAGCGACGTGACGCCATTGGCGAGAAAGCTCATCGACCTGGCGCCCACACAGGTTCTGTGGGGGAGCGACTGGCCTCATCCGACCGAAAAACACAAGCCTGATGATGCCGCGCTGGTGGACATGATGGCCAGCTGGGCCGGCTCGGAAGAAAAGCTCAAAGCGCTGTTGGTCGATAACCCGGCGCGTCTCTATCACTTCTGAGCAATAAATCATGAGCCAAACACAAGAAATTAAAATCCAAGGTCATACCTCGGAAACAGGCGACGTCTTAGTTGATGAACAGGCGACGATGAAAAAGGTGCTGCGCCGCCTTATCCCGTTCATCCTCCTCTGCTACGTCGTCAGCTACCTCGACCGTATCAACGTCGGCTTCGCTGCCTTGACCATGAACAAGGACCTCGGCCTCACGCCCGCGCAGTTCGGTCTTGGTGCGGGGCTGTTCTTCATCGGCTACTTCTTCTTCGAAATACCCAGCAATCTTGCGCTGCACAAATTCGGCGCGCGGATGTGGATTTCAAGAATCATGATTTCCTGGGGTCTCATTTCCATGGCGACGGCCTTCGTCGTGGGGCCGAAGAGTTTCGCCTTGGCGCGTTTCCTCCTGGGTATGGCAGAGGCTGGCTTTACTCCCGGTATCTATCTTTATTTTACAAAGTGGTTCCCGGGAGCTTGGCGCGGAAAGGCAACGGCATATTTCCTGGTCGGGATCCCTATCGCCAATATCATCGGTTCGCCGATCTCGGGCGCCCTGATGGAGCTGCATGGGATGTGGGGTTTCAAGGGATGGCAAGTGCTGCTCTTGCTGGAAGCCCTGCCGGCAGTCTTGCTGGGCGTGATGTGCTGGTTCATCTTGCCTGACGGCCCGTCGAAAGCCGGCTGGTTGAGCAAGAGCGAGAAGGGCTGGCTTGTGTCCAGACTCGAAACCGAGCAAAGCGATCTGACCGCCCGTCACGGAAACAAACTGCGCGATGCCTTCAAGAACGCACGCGTCTTTGCCCTGGCAGGCGCCAACTTCTGCGGCATTCTGGGATCGCTCAGCATTGGCCTGTGGTTGCCGCAGATCATCAAGGAATTTGGCCTGCCATCGCATCAAGTCGGTCTGGTTGCCGCATTCCCGTATGTGGTCGGCGCCATTGCCATGACAGTGTGGGCAAAGCTCGCAGACCGTGGAGGGAACCGCCTGTTCTTCGTCGCCGGCGCCATCGCGGCGGCTGCCCTGTCGCTCAGCGTGTCCGCCTATCTGCACGACCCGCTGCTCAAGATGATTGCGATCACCGTCGCGGTGTCCTCGATTCTTTCCTTTCAAGCGACCTTCTGGGCCATTCCTTCTGCATTCCTCACGGGGCGCGCTGCGGCCGGCGGCCTGGCGCTGATCGTGTCGATCGGCAATCTCGGCGGCTTCGTGGGCCCTTCGGTGATTGGCTTCATCAAACAAGAGACGCAGGGCTTCACCTACCCGCTGCTCTTCGTTTCCGCAGCCTTGCTGCTGGGTGCGGTGATTACGCTGGTGTTCGGCAATCCTGCCCGCGGCAAATAAATCGTTTTCAAGGAATTCGGTCATGAGCTTCTTTGCGCCTCCCCCCACCGTTGAGACGACGGTCTTTACCAAACTCCCGGAGCATTTCCGCAAGCTTCGCAGGACCTCCTGGGCAGATGCCAATCGCGGGGGCAATCCGATTGATTCGTTTCTCGAGGGGCCGTCCTTCGACCGTCAAGGACGCTTGTATGTGACGGATATTCCGAATGGCCGCATTTTCCGCATCTCGATGGCCGGAGAGTGGGAGCTCGTTGCCGAATACGACGGATGGCCCAACGGGCTGAAAATCGACAAGAGCGGCCGTATCGTCATTACCGATTATCGGCGCGGCCTGGTCGAACTCAATCCGGATACCGGCGTGGTGACCCCGCTTCTTGAGACCGTCGGGTCCGAAGGCTTCAAGGGCGTCAACGATCTGGTGTTCGGCCCCGAAGGCGAGATCTACTTCACTGACCAGGGGCAGTCGGGCTTGCAAGATCCTACCGGCCGTGTCTACCGGCTCTCGCCCTCGGGGGAGCTCACTTGCCTCATCAATACCATTCCCAGCCCGAACGGTATCGTCTATGACCCGGCGTTGAACCATTTGCTCGTGGCGGTAACGCGCGCGCAGCAGATCTGGCGCATTCCTCTCCACAACAAGGGAGTCGTCGGCAAAGTCGGCGTATTCGCCAATCTGCACGGCGGCATGGCCGGCCCTGATGGCCTGGCGCTTGACTCGGAGAGCTGCCTGTACATCGCACATACCGGCTTCGGCTCCATCTGGCGCTTGTCGCGTTTTGCAGAACCGCTTCTGCGTATCCGCTCCAACGCGGGTATCTCGACTACCAACCTGGCCTTCGGCGGCCCGGAAAACAAGAGCTTGTTCATCACGGAATCCGCGACCGGTTCCATTCTTCGCGCGGAGGTACCGGTGGCTGGTTTGCCGATGTACTCCCACGCCGCTTGAGCCACGACAAGAAGACCTTTCTCATCCATCTTTTTCCATACAAAGGACCAACATGAGCACCACTAAACCTGACATGATTCGCGAGTTCGAACGCGTCGACCCGGCCACCGTTGCCAAGGCATCCGAATTCGCGGCTTCCATTCTGGCCGACGTCGCGGGCCGTCGCGGCACGCTCAGCAGCCGCATCAGCCCCTTGACCCCCGATACACGGGTAGCAGGTCCGGCGCTGACCGTGGAAGTCCGTCCTGGCGACAACCTGATGATCCATGCCGCCATGGCCATCGCCAAGCCCGGCGACGTGCTGGTGATCGACGGCAAGGGCGACGAGACTTGTGCGCTCTTGGGAGAAATCATGGTCTCGCAATGCAAGGCCATCGGTTTGGCTGGCATCATCATCTACGGTTCTGTACGCGATACCGAGGCAATTCGCGAAATTGGCTTCCCCGTCTACGCAGTTGGCGCCAACCCGAATGGCCCGACCAAGAATATCGCTGGCCGCGTCAATTGGCCGGTATCGGTGGGCGGCACCTCTGTGCAGCCAGGTGACCTCATCGTCGGCGATGCCGATGGTGTCGTCGTTGTCGAGCGCGAGAAAGCGCCTGGACTGCTGGCTGCCGCGGCAAAGAAAGTCCAGGACGAGACCAAGCGTCTGACCGAAATCCGCACCGGTGGTCCGCTGCGTCCGAGCTGGCTGGAAGGCGCACTGCGCAAGGCCGGTGTTCTGGGCGAAGGAGAAGTGCTGTGAGTGCGCGCGAGAAAAAGGGTGTGGTGGTTGTCACTGGTGTTGACCTGGCGCCGCAAGCAGTCGAAATGCTGCGTGACTACGAACTGGTCTTCGCCGGCGCCAAACCGACTGAAGACGACCTGGTCAAGCTGTCCGAGCAATATAAGCCGGTGGGAATCATCGTGCGTTACGGCGCTATCACCGGCCGTATCATGGATGCGAACAAGGCGTTGCGCGTGATTTCGAAGCACGGCACCGGCATCGATACGATCGACAGCAAAGCCGCACAAGAGCGCGGCATTGCAGTGAAGGCCGCTACCGGCGCGAACGCACCGGCGGTGGCGGAGCATACCTGGGCACTCATCTTCGCCTGCGCCAAGGGTGTGGTGCATCTGGACGGGCGCATGCGCGAAGGACACTGGGACAAGTCGACCCATAAGAGCCTTGAGCTTCAGGGCCGTACGCTCGGCCTGGTCGGTCTGGGCGCCATCGGCCGCCGTGTTGCATTGACCGCGGTCTCTCTGGGGATGCGCGTCATTGCACACGACCCCTTTGCCAAGGAAGCTATCGCCGGCGTCGAACTCGTTGATCTGGATAAGATCTTTTCCGATTCGGATGTTCTGTCGCTGCACTGCCCGTTGACGGCCGAGAACAAGCATATGGTCAATGCGCAGTCCTTGGCCAAGATGAAGGATGGTGCGATTCTCGTCAATACGGCACGCGGTGGCCTCATCGACGAAAAAGCGCTGGTGGAAGCATTGGCCAGCGGCAAGCTGCGCTGTGCGGGCCTCGACAGCTTCGAGCAAGAACCGATGGTTCAAAATCACCCGCTGCAAAGCATCGGCAACGTGATTCTCAGCCCGCACGTGGGTGGCGTTTCCGATAATGCCTACGTCGCGATGGGCACGGGTGCTGCGGCCAATTTGTTGGCGGTTGTTGAAGCAGAAGAAGCAGCTGCTTGATTCAATAATAAAGACGGTCAGCCGCCAACAATAAGGCGGGGACCGTCTCCTGGAGAGAGAGTTCATGGAGACGATCACGAATAGCGGGCAGCAGCTCGAACAGGCAACAATAAAGAAAATTACCTGGCGCCTGATGCCTTTCCTGATGCTGTGCTACCTGTTTGCCTTTATCGACCGCGGCAACATCGGTATGGCCGCATTGCAAATGAACCATGACATCGGACTGTCTTCGAAGATGTTCGGTTTTGCGGGTAGCCTCTTCTTTATTGCCTACTTCATTTTCGAAGTTCCCAGCAATCTCGCGTTACAGCGCTATGGCGCAAGGAAATGGTTGGCCCGGATCATGATTACCTGGGGCCTCATTTCCGCCAGCACGGCGTTTGTACAAGGCGCATATTCGCTTTACGTTGTCCGTTTCCTGCTGGGAGCTGCAGAGGCAGGCTTTTTCCCCGGTGTGGTTCTTTACCTGACGTATTGGTTCCCAGCCGCCTATCGTGCCCGTATCGTCGCGCTCTTCATGGTCGCGATTCCGGCTGCTAGTTTCATAGCCTCCCCGATTTCCGCGTTGCTGCTTCAAATGGATGGCATCGGTGGCATGAGAGGGTGGCACTGGTTGTTCATTATTGAAGGTTTGCCGACGGTATTGCTTGGCATCATCTGCCTTCGATTCCTGACTGACCGTCCAAGCCAGGCATCGTGGTTAAGCCCGGAACAGCGCGAATGGCTGGCAAACACGATGGATAAAGAGGCTGCCTCTCGTGCTGCGAAGGCACATGTGCCTCTCTGGAAATTGTTCAGCACGCCTCATGTGTGGGGAATGGCTTTGGTTTGCTCGTGTGCATCGGCTGCCGGAACCGTATTGAATGTGTGGCAGCCGCAGTTGCTCAAATCCTTCGGTCTCAGTGTCATCCAGACTGGCTTGGTCAACTCGATTCCCTACGCTGTGGCTTCCATCCTGATGGTTTGGTGGGGCCGTCACTCGGATCGTACGGGCGAGCGTCGCTGGCATACCGCGATTCCCTTGCTGATGATCGGTGGCGGGATGGCCCTGGCATCAGCATTCCATTCGTTGGCGCCGATTGTCGTCATCCTGTCGATGGTGCTCATTGGCGCGTACTCGTTCAAGGGCCCATTCTGGGCAATGGCAACCAGCTGGCTTGCAACAGGCTCGGCGGCCGCCGGACTTGCAGGGATCAACGCGGTCTCCAACCTGATTGGCGGCGGCTTGATGGTCAACGTATATGGATGGGTGAAGGATGCTACCGGAAGCTACTCGATGGCATTGTTGCCGATGGTGCTGATGTCGTTGGCAAGCGTCACGATCCTGTTCTTTCTTAGCCGGAAATCGAGCAGTCCTGGCACGAAGCTGAAAGAAGCATCGTGACATCGTTAGCGACCAATCCCCCGGGGATCGTGCCGGGCATGGAGATGGAGGTGGTGCATTCGGGCGGTACCCAAGCGCCGGCCCATCCGGTGCCGCCCGGCGCCGTGGACTGCCATCACCATATCTTCGATCCGCGCTTTCCCCGGGCAAACAGCCGTAGCGCCATCTGGGGAACGGTGGATGACTATCGCCGCCTCAAACAGCGGCTTGGTCTGAGCCGCTCGGTGGTCGTCTCGCCGCAGAGCTACGGTTTCGACAACCGATGCCTGGTCGACGCCCTCGATGCCTTGGGTGAGGAGGCGCGTGGCGTGGCGGCGGTGCCGCTGGATGTCAGCGACGCCGAGCTCGATCGCCTGCATCGTCACGGCGTGCGTGGCGTGCGTCTCTACCTGATCGGCGATGCACCGACGCCGCCGGATCGGTTCATCGAGTATGCACGGCGAATCGAGCGTCTCGGGTGGCATATCCAGGTCATTGCCGTCGAAGGGGAAGCACTGGTGGCAGCGGAAGCAGCTTTCCAGGCGCTTCCTTGCACATTGGTGATCGATCACTTCGGCTATGTGCCACAACCGGAAGGCGTGGCTCATCCGACGATGGCGACCCTGCTTCGTCTGCTGGCCAACGGCAAGACTTACGTGAAGTTGTCGGCGCCGTATATCACCTCGCGCGTTGGTCCGCAGAGCTACGCGGATCTTGATGCGGTCGCTGTCGCGTTGATCAATGCTGCGCCGGAACGTGTGTTGTGGGGTAGCGACTGGCCACATACATTGGTCATCAGCGATCCCAAGCCGGACGATGCGGCCATGCTGGACCGGCTCACGCGCTGGGCGCCGCAGCAAAGCGTGCGCCATCGCATTCTGGTGGACAACCCGCAGCAACTGTACTGGAAGGATTAGCCAGTGCAGTCAGCGCGCCAGGACAGCTCAACAGGCATCGCGCTGTAGCGATCGCCGAAGACCAAGAGAACAACAGGCCTTGAAACATGGGCCACTCGAGGAGACACCCATGAAAACAAATAAAATCACGCTGGTGGCGCTGCTCGCCTTCGGCATGTTCATCAACGCCATCGACCGGGGCGCGCTGGGTGTGGCAGCCCCGCAAATGCTCAAAGACCTCAATATGGATCCCGGGGTGATGGGAATTGCCCTGTCCGCCTTCTATTGCAGCTATATCCTGTGCATGGTTCCGGTCGGCCGACTGGCCGACAAATACGGTGCGAAAACGGCACTGGGTTGGGCGGCGGCATTCTGGTCGCTGGCGTCGGCCGCGACCGGGCTGATCCAGGGATTCTATGGGCTGATCGCCGTACGTCTCGGCGTCGGCGCCGGAGAGACGGCGGGCAACCCCTTGAGCGCCAAAGTCATCAACGAAAACTTCCCATCGGAGGAGCGGGCTCGCGCCACCGCTTGGTGTCTGTCAGGGACCAAGCTCGGCATGGCTGCCGTTCCGGTGCTCATGGGATTCCTGATGACCTATTGGAGCTGGCGTACGGCCTTTCTGGTCACCGGTATCGGAAGCCTGCTGTGGTGCCTTGCCTGGTATCTGTTTTTCCGCGAGCCAAAGCAGGATGCCATCGGAAAAGAAGGCGTAAAACCGGGGAGCATGCCGATACCCTGGCGGAAGTTGCTGAGCAACCGCACCATCCTCGGCCTGATGCTGACCAAATTCTTCCTCGACTACCTGTGGGTTGTCTTCATCAGCTGGTTGCCCAGCTATCTGGTCATGGAGCGAGGATTTTCCATTCTAAAGATGGGCCTGTACGCCTCGATTCCGTGGATTGTCGGATTCGTTGCCCAACCGGCGATGGGGCATTTCTCCGACTGGCTGATCAAGAAAGGCGTCAGCGTGACCAAGGCACGAAAATATGCGCTGGTTGGGTCGCAAGCGGTCGCGGCTTCGGTCATCGCCGTTGGTTTCGTGGACGATCCGCTGATCGCCGTCATTCTGCTGACGATCAATATCGCCGGCGAGTCCGCTTCGGCAGGAATCATGTGGACAATTTTGACTGAAGTGTCGCCCAAGGGCATGGGAGGCACGGTCGCCAGCGCCGTCAATACAGTCAGTTCGATCGCTGGGGTGATGGCGCCTACGATTACCGGGTTCATCTACAAATTCACCGGGAGTTTCCAGATGGCGTTGCTTGTGGCCGGCGTGGGAATCCTGGTTTCGGCCATGTCGATGTTGTTCGTGGTTCAGGAGATCGAGCCGGTCGATGTGGGAACAACAAGTTAAGCGTCCAGTTACGCCAGGATGGATCGAGAATGAAATCCCAAACCAGTTCTCCGGCAGCGCTGCCCACCCATCACTTTAAGCAGCAACAAGACTGGACTGCCTGGCTAATGGAAAACCACAACACATCTATTGGCGTGTGGTTGAAACTGGCAAAAAAAGGCGCCGATGCACAGTCAGTCTCATACGACGAAGCCGTTGAAACTGCCCTTTGCTTCGGCTGGATAGACGGACAAAAGCAAGCCCACGACGAACAATTCTGGCTGCAGAAATTCACCCGTCGCTCAGACAAAAGCATTTGGTCCAAGATCAATAAAGAAAAAGCGCTGGCCCTGATCAAGGCCGGACGCATGCAACCGGCCGGACTCAAGGAAGTTGAGCGCGCAAAGGCCGATGGACGCTGGGACGCAGCATATGACTCGGCCAGCACGGCAACGGTGCCAGCCGATTTCCAGTCCGCGCTGGATGGCAATGCGCGAGCGAAGGATTTCTTCGGATCGCTAGACAGCCGGAACCGCTACGCCATCCTGTTCAGGATACAAACCGCCAAGAAGGCCGAAACGCGCGCCAAGCGGATTGCGCAGTTCGTGCAGATGCTGGAGCGGCACGAAAAGATACATTCCTGACCCGTCCGGGCCGGGCCGGAAAGCGGCCCTGCCTGTCGTTGCCTTCACTCAATGGGAAGAATGCATCGGCCCGGAAGCTTTCCCGGCAGCCGACCAGGCGCCGCGGCCGTGATACAGAACCAGCGTCGACAAGAGCCCGCAGACGGCGGCAAAGGTCAGCCAGTAGCCCGGGGCGGCTTTATCGCCGGTCAACTCGATCAGGTAGGTCGAGATCGCCGGCGTGAAGCCGCCGAATACTGCCGTGGCCAGACTGAAGGCCAGCGAGAATCCCGCCACGCGTATTTTCTCCGGCATGATTTCGGTCAGCGCCGCGACCATGGCGCCGTTGTACATGCCGAAGAAGAAAGACAGCCACAGCAACACCAGCAGCATGCGTTCGAAGCTGGGCGATGCGGCCAGCCAGGACAACGCCGGATAGGACGTGAGAATGGCCAGGAAGGTGATGGCCAGCAGCACCGGACGGCGGCCGATGCGGTCGGAAACCAGGCCGCCCACCGGCAGCCAAAAGAAATTCGACAGGCCCACCAGCAAGGTCACCACCAGGCTTGCTTGTGTCGAGAGCTTGAGTACGGACTTGCCAAAGGTCGGCGTATAGATCGTGATCAGATAAAACGTGGTGGTGGTCATTGCCACCAGCAGCATGCCGGCAATGACGCTGCGCCAGTGTTCCAGCATGGTCCGGTAGACCTCGCGCGCGGCGGGGCGGCGGGTACGCGCCTGGAAAGCTTCGGTTTCCTGGAGCGAGCGGCGCAGCAGGAAGATGAAAGGGACGATGATGCAACCGGCGAAGAACGGAATGCGCCATCCCCATGCCCCGATCTCGCCGGCGCTCAGCCAGCTGTTCAGGCCGTAGCCCATGAGGGCGGCGACCACAATCGCGATTTGCTGGCTGGCCGACTGCCAGGCGGTATAAAAGCCCTTGCGGCCCGGCGTGGCCATCTCGGCCAGGTAGACCGATACCCCTCCCAGTTCCGCTCCCGCGGAAAATCCTTGCAGCAGCCTGCCGACCAATACCAGGAACGGCGCCAGCAAGCCGATGGTCTGGTAACCAGGCACGCAGGCGATCAGGATGGTGCCGCTGGCCATGATGGAGAGCGTGACGATGAGTCCCTTGCGACGCCCTACTTCGTCGATGTAGGCGCCCAGGATGATCGCTCCCAGCGGGCGCATCAGAAAGCCTGCGCCGAAGACGGCGAAGGTCAGCATCAGCGAGGCGAACTCGCTGCCGGCCGGAAAAAAGACGCGGGAAATATGGGTTGCATAGAAACCGAACAGGAAGAAATCGAACTGTTCGAGAAAATTGCCGCTGGTCACGCGCAGGACAGCGCCTGCGCGTGAACCACGGGTATGGGGCGCCGGGGTTGGCATACTGAGGTCTCCTTGATGTTGTCATTGTCGGGCCGGGTTGGCCGGCCCCGGTGGATCGGGCGGATCAGGCGGATCCGGGATCGATGTGCACGGCCTGCCGCTTTTCGATGGCGGCTTTGAGCAGCGCTGCGCAGCGATAGATGCCATGGGCGAACTTGCCGTAGGGGAGCGTGGCGAACAGCGCCATCACGCATCCCAGGTGCAGGGCCAGCAGTGCCGCCATGGCGGCGCTGTCGCGCCAGGCCAGCAGCGCCAGGCCAGTCAGGCTGGTCAACAGGAGCAAGGCGATGAAGCCGCGGTCCATTGGGCGTTGCCTGATATCGCCATGCTCGGGATGGCGCCGCAGGTTCAGCCACAGCAGGCCGGCCGGCCCGATCAGCAAGCCGATGCCGCCGGCCGTGCCCAGCAGGACGGGCAAGCTCAAGACCGGATAAGGCGCCTCCATCCCCAGCGCGTAGTGGTAGAAGGTCGCCACCGTTGTCGCCGCCAGGCACAGCATGAAACCGTAGAAAGTGAAGTGGTGGAAGCGCCGGCGCAACAGGGTGAATGCGTCATCGGATTCATTGCATCCCTCGCCGTGGCCGCCATCCAGATAAGTCAGCGCGAGCACATTGCCGGTCGTTTCGAGCACGGCGCCGGCGCTCGCCGTTCCGGCCGAGACATCGCGCCAGAAACGCGTCACGCCGATGCCCAGCGCCAGCACGGAGAATCCGAAAACCGCGCCGAACATCCCGGCCAACTGGTTGTGGGGAAACACCGCATAGAAGTTGGCGCCCAGCTGGCCGCCGGCCAGCGTGCCATTGGCCGCCAGCGCCAGCAGCAGGAACAGCGCCAGGCCGGCCACCAGCGCCAGCGCGACCGCCAATCCGTTGCGCTTGTACAGCGCCCCGGCCGCCGCCGGCCACGCATAGCTGGCATAGGTGTCGAGCCGCACCTTGGCCATCGCCTTGGGCACGTTGACCGCAAATTCATGCGGCGGCGCGTACTGGCAGGAGTGGTAACAGGCGCCGCAGTTGTGGCACAGGTTGGCCAGGTAGTGGACATCGGCCTTGCCGAATTCCAGGCGCCGCGTCATGGCCGGGAAGACCGCGCAGAAGCCTTCGCAATAGCGGCAGGCATTGCAGATCTGCATCTGCCGCGCCACTTCGGTTTCTTCGGCGTTCATCGCTGCGATGGGAATGATGCGATGACGCACCGGTGCCGGCGCCGGTGGGAGGCCAACGTTGCCGGCATCGTCGCGCGCCTGCCTGGCCAGGGTTTCAAGCTTGTGCATTTTCAACTCCAGATTGCCGTGTGGCGAACTGCGCCGCCTGGGCGCCGGCGATGCGTCCAAACGCGGTGCCGATGGACATGCCCACTCCGGCGGTATAGCCCTTGCCGAGAACGTTGCCGGCCATCATTTCGCCGGCCACGAACAGGTTCTCGCTGGGCTGGCCGGAGAAATGGACTTGGGCCTGCTCATTGACCTTCAGGCCCAGGTAGGTGAACGTCACGCCAGGCCGCAGGGCATAGCCGTAAAACGGCGCCTTGTCGATCGGCCGTGCCCAGTGGGTCTTGGGGGGATGCAGATGTTCGGTGCGGCAGTCGTCCAATACGGTGTGGTCGAAACTCCCGCCGCTACAGGCTGCGTTATAGGCTTCGACGGTCTGGACGAAGCGCGCTTCGGGCACGCCCAGCTTGCGGGCCAGCTCGGCGAGGGTGTCGGCCTTCTCGCCGGGAAACACCGGCGGCATGAAATGCCCGACCGCCTTGGCGTCGATGACCGAGTAAGCGACCTGCCCAGGCTGCTGCGCCACAAGGCGCCCCCAGATGGCGTAGCGCTTGGGCCAGAAATCCTCGCCTTCGTCATAGAAACGCTCGCCATCGCGGTTGACCACCACGCCCAGCGAGACGCAATCGATGCGGGTGCAAATGCCGCCGTCATACAGCGGCGCCCGCGCATCGATGGCCACCATGTGGGCCTGGGTCGGATCGCCGATTTTGTCGGCGCCGGCATCGATCATGAAACGCAGCAGGTCGCCCCGGTTGAAGCGGGTACCGCGGATCAGGAAATTATCGGCCGGCCATTCTCCGCGCTCGTTAGGCCCCCAGGCCTCGCGCAGCCATTCGCGATTGGATTCGAAGCCGCCCGCGGCCAGCACGCAGGCATGCGCCGCGAAATGGCGGTTGCCGCTGCGCGCGGCGACGAAACGCGTGCCGTCCAGCTCGATGGCGTCAACCGGCGTGTCGTAGAGGACCTGCACGCCCAGCGCCTCCGCGCTACGGTAGTAGGCGTTGACCAGGGCCTTGCCGCCCCCCATGAAGAAAGCATTGGTGCGGGCCACATGCAAGGCGCCCGACAGCGGCGGTTGGAAGCGCACGCCATGCTTGCGCATCCAGGGCCGGCAGGTGGCCGAGGCCCGGATCGTGAGGCGGGCCAGGCGCTCATTGGTGAGGCCGCCGGTGACCTTCAGCAAGTCTTGCCAGTATTCCTCTTCCGGATAGGCATCCACCAGCACGTCTTGCGGGCCGTCGTGCATGCAGCGCAGGTTGCGGGTGTGCTGGGAGTTGCCGCCGCGCCAGGCGCGCGGCGCCGATTCGAGCATCAGCACCGAGGCGCCGGCCTCGCGCGCCATGATGGCGGCGCACAGCGCGGCGTTGCCGCCGCCGATGACTAGAACGTCGACCATCGCCGTCCCCTCCTTGAGATATGTCCAGGAGGCGACTATAGGCACGCCGGCCCCGCGCCGCTATCGGCGGGCCGGCAAGGGGTATTCAGTTTTTGTGAAGGGTGGCGGGACGCAGGGTGGCGCCAGGCCAGCGCGCCTCGTCCACCAGCTTGCGCGCCACTTCCGCCAGCAGCACGCGCGCGGCCAGGCCGGCCGGGGACAATTCGTCATCCGATACGCTGACGATCAGGTTCGGCCGCGTGGCGTCGCCGCCGGCCAGCGGCACGCTGGCCAGGCCCGCGTTCTCCGAACGGGCCAGCGCGGCGCCAGGCTGGATGGTGGCGCCAATGCCGGCGCGCACGGCATCCATCAGCATGGGCAAGCCGTCGACTTCCATCACGATGCGGGGCTCGTAGGCAGCATGCTTGAACGCCGTATCCAGCAAGGAACGCAGCCCGTGCTTGCGGGTAGGAAGAATAAGGGGCAAGTCGCCCAGCGATTTCAAGCGCGCCTGCCGTGCTGCGGGCATGCCAGGCAACGTGGCCGCGCCGATGACGAACAGGCGCTCGTCGAGCAAGGGCATCACGCTCCAGCGCTGCGCCGGCTCTTCCTGGAACAGGATTGCCAGATCGATCTGGCGCGCCCCGAGCATGGCCCCCAAATGGCCGGACAGGCTTTCCACCATGCGCAGGCGCACATCCGGATAACGCTTCCGCATCGCCGCCATGAACGCCAGCCCCATCACGCCCGCCGTGCTGGAAGCCATGCCAACGCTGACATGGCCGGACAGGCGTGCCTGGCGGGCCGCCAGCGCCGCGTCGTCGATATGCCGCAACGCCAGTTGCGCCTGCTTCAGGAAGGCGATCCCGGCGTCGGTCGGCACCACGCCGGTGGAAGTCCGTTGCAGCAGCCGGGTCGCCAGTTCGTTCTCCAGCCGGGTGATCTGCTGGCTCAGGGCCGAGGTCACCATGCCCAGCTCCAACGCGGCCTTGCCGATGCTGCCGTGCTCGACGATGCTGGCAAAATATCTTAGCTGGCGGATTTCCATACAAGGCCCGGGATCAGTGCATTGTTTTTCAGGATGCGTTTCGCAACGGCGCGCCCCCTCTGTTGCGCACAAATCTTAACATCCCGTGCCATCGCCAGCTTGTGAAGACAAGCTCCCGCCGGCAGGCTTACCGGCTCGCCTGCCCCACTCCGCCGATGGCCGTATCGCGGCACTTATTGCGATACAGAAGGATCGTGGCAACCAGTCCGCATACGGCGGCGAATGTCATCCAGTAACCGGGTGAAGCCTTGTCGCCCGTTGCTTCGATGAGCCAGGTAGAGACCAGCGGGGTAAAGCCGCCAAAAATCGCCGTCGCCAGGCTGTAGGCGAGCGAAAAACCGACCGTGCGCACATGGGCGGGCATCACTTCAGTAAGCGCCACCACCGCCGCGCCGTTATAGCTGGCATAGATGAAGGACAGCCACAGCTCGGTGACCAGCAGATTCCGGAAACTGATGTTGGCGACCAGCCAGGTCATCACCGGATAGGCGGTCAGGATCGCCAGCAGCGTGAAGACGATCAGGACCGGGCGGCGCCCCACCTTGTCGGACACGGCACCCATGATGGGCAGCCAGATGAAATTCGACAAGCCGACGCAGAAGGTCGTAATCAGGCTTTCCGATGCGGTGAGCTTCAGGACGTTCTTGCCGAAGGTCGGCGTATAGACGGTGATCAGGTAGAAGGAAACCGTCGTCATGACCACCATCATCATCCCGGCGACGACAATCCTCCAGTTCTGGGCGATCGACGCCACAATTTCGCCGAAGGACGGATGGTGTTTGCGCGCCAGGAATTCTTCCGTTTCCTGCAGCGAACGGCGGATGATGAAGATCACCGGCACGATCATGCAGCCGAGAAAGAACGGAACGCGCCATCCCCAATCGCTGATCTGGGCCGGCGCCAGCCACTGGCTCAGCAGATAGCCGATCAGCGCGGACGCCATGATGGCGGCCTGCTGGCTGGCGGACTGCCAGCTCACGTAGAAACCCTTGCGGCCTGGCGTCGCCATTTCCGCCAGGTACACGGAAACGCCGCCCAGCTCGACGCCGGCCGAGAAGCCTTGCAGCAGGCGTCCGATGAGGACCAGCATCGGCGCGGCGATGCCGATCGACGCGTATCCCGGCACAAAAGCGATCAGGATGGTGCCGATCGCCATGATGCTCAATGTGACGATGAGGCCTTGCCGGCGCCCGACGCGGTCGATATAGGAACCCAGGATGATGGCGCCCAGGGGACGCATCAGGAAGCCCGCGCCGAATGTGCCGAATGTCAGGATGAGCGATACGAACTCATTGTCGGACGGGAAAAAGGTCTTCGAAATGTAGCTGGCGTAAAAGCCGTACAGGAAGAAGTCGAACATCTCCAGGAAATTGCCGCTCGTCACGCGAATGACGGTCGACAGTTTCGATGGTTTGGCGTGTTGCTTATGCATTATTGTCTCTCTCGCTCGCCTGGTTCAGTTTATTGTTGGCGCTTGGGAGCGGGGTCCAGTCCCGTTTGCTTGATGATGTCCTGCGCTTCCGGGGAGGCGAGGTAGTCCAGCAATTCACGCGCCGCTTCCGGCTGTCGCGCGCCGACTACGATGCCCGCGGAGAAGGGGGTCACCTGTTGCGCCTCTTCCGGAAGCGGGCCGACGATGTCGATGCCGGCCAGGGGCTTCAACTCGGATATCTGCTGGAAGCCCAGCTCCGCTTCGCCGCGCGCCACGACGTCACCGACAGGTTCCGCGGGAATCATGCGGGCTTTGCCCTTGAGCTGTTCCTCCAGGCCCAAACGCTTGAACAGGACCGTCGACAGATAAACGCCGCTGGCGCTATCGGAATACGCAATCGAACGCGCGGCGAGCAACGTCTTCTTCAAGGCGTCCACGCTGGAGATGTCGGGCTTGGGGGCGCCGGCCTTGACCGCCAGGCCGATGCGGGACAGCGCCAGCAGCTCATGGTCTTTTTGCGACACCTTGCCGGCCTTGACCAAGCCATCCAGCGAATCGCCGACCATGATCACCACGTCGAATTGTTCGCCCCGGGCCAGCCGATTGGGAATCGCTTGCCGGGTCTCGCCCATGGAAGGCCCCCAATCGGAAATCAGCTTATGGCCGGTCTTCTTCTCGAAGCCCGGGCTCAGCGCCTTGTACGCCGCGGCAAAGCCGCCCGAGCTGACCACATGGATATCCGCCGCCTGGGCCCAGCTTGCGGCCGAAACGAGGGCCAATGCGAAGACCACGCGCTTGAATTGAACGACCAGGGAATTCCTTTTCATCACTGTCTCCTCCAGTAGAGTTATTGAAACTTGCAATATTGGGCAAATCTGTTTAAAAAGTTAAATGCATTTAATCTAATTATTAATAAACAATGCGCATCAATATCGAGACGAGTGAAATCCAGGCGTTTGTCGCCGTGGCCCGGCAATCGAGCTTCAAGGCCGCTGCCGAAGGTCTTTTCATCTCCCAGCCCGCCCTCAGCAGGCGCATCGAAAACCTCGAACATGCGCTCCAGGAACGCCTGTTCAACCGGACGACGCGGCGCGTTTCCCTCACGCGCGCCGGCGAGATATTCCTCACCCATGCCCTGGCGGTGCTTGAGGAGCTCGACATTGCCATGAAGAACGTCGAGCAAGGAACGGTTCACCGAAGGGAACATATCACGGTCGCCTGCATTCCTTCGGTCGCCACCCGGGTCCTGCCCCGGGTGTTGCGGCAATTCTCGCTACAGCATCCCAACGTCAGGGTGAAAGTCATCGATGAAAGCGCCATCGACGTTCTCGAAAGCGTTCGCAAGGGGGAATCCGACTTCGGCATCAACTTCATCGGCGCGCAGGAAGCGGAAATCGAGTTTGAAGAAATCGCCAATGAACACTATCTGGCGGTGATGCCGGCGGACCATCCGCTTGCGCACCTGGGCTCGGTTTCGTGCGAAGCGCTCTCCGGCGAAAGGCTCGTCTCGGTCTCGTCAAGCAGCGGCAATCGCGGCGTCATCGATCGCGCCTTCGCCAAGGTGCGGGAGCGGCCCGTCATCCAGTACGAGATCAACCATGTCTCCGGCGCCGTCAGCCTGGTCGCGGCCGGGGTCGGCATCGCATTGCTGCCGGAGCTTGCCATCACAGGCGCGCCCTACACCGGCATCATTTCAAAGCGCCTCACCAGGCCTGTCATCACGCGCCCGTTGGGCCTGATCACCCGGAAGGGCAATGTGCTTCGGCCTGCCGCAGAAATCATGGCCAGGGAAATGCGTGCCGCCATTTTAGCCAGCACCTCCAAGACAACCCGCAGCGGCAAAAGAATCCAGGTCGTGCAGGAAGACGTTGGTTGAGTCCTCCCCTCTCCCGGTAATGCTGTTCAGCTAAGCCGAAACTATCCCCGTCGCCCTGACGGAGGTCAGGGCCCAGTGTCGTTCAGCGGCCATCGAGACACCACGGAAGACACTGGATCCCGGCCTTCGCCGGGACGACGATTTGCAAATGGATGGCTTAACTGAATGGCACAACGCCAAAGCATTATCCGAAGAGGCAACTTCAGCCTCTAAACAACACCGCTTCACATTTTTTACATTTAATAACGATTCTCATTTATATTCCGTATCCCACGTTTGTACCCGAATGGAAAAATGAATAAGTTGAAGGTCTCCCCTCTTGCTATCCAGTTGATTGCCGTCGGATTGCTTTCCTCCAGCACCGTCGTATCGGCCGAGACCACGTCAGCCTCCTCGGGTACAGCGCTTCCGGAAATCAGCGTCGTTTCAAATTCAACGTCCCAGTCCTACATGACGAGCAGCTCCAGCGGCGCCACCCGGACTGACACGCCTTTGATGGAAGTACCGCAATCCGTACGGGTCATCACTACCCAGCAGATTGAAGACCTGGGCGCATTGCGCCTGGCCGACATCGTCGACTACGTCAGCGGGATCAGCCGCCTCAACGATTTCGGCGGCACCTGGGACAACTTCGGCATCCGCGGTTTCAGCAGCACGGACATGGGCTTTCTCGTGAACGGCTTCCCCGGTTCCCGCGGTTACAATCCGCGCCGCGACACGGCGACCGTCGAGCGCATCGAATTCCTGAAGGGCCCCGCTTCGGCGATCTATGGCAGCAGCGAACCCGGCGGCACTATCAACATCGTCACGAAGAAGCCTCTGTTCACACCGAAGAACGTCGCGGAGCTGAGCGCCGGCACCGGCGGGCTCAAGCGCGCGTCCCTCGACAGTACGGGCCCGCTCGGCCAGAGCGTCGCCTATCGGTTGAACCTGATGACCGAGGAAGGCGATAGCCGTTCCAATCTGCTCAATAACCGCCGCTCTTTGATTGCGCCGGCGGTAACTTGGCTCATCGATAAAGACACCGTGCTGAATTACGAAGGCGAATTCCTTCAAGCAAGCACCCCATTGGACCGCGGCATCATCAACGTCCGCGGCGTCCTGGGAAGCTTGCCGCGAGACCGTGTCTTGAGCGAGCCATCCGATGGCAACATGAACATGAGCAGCAATACCCATCAGCTGACGCTTGAGCGGGCATTCTCGGAGAACTGGCGCGCAAAATTCGGCGCCAGCTACAAGGAAAGCACCTTTGACGGCTATTACACCGAAGCGGCCCTGAGCAATCCTCTCCAGGCCGACAACCGTACCTTGAACCGGACCCGCACCTGGCGCCAGCTGCCATCGCGCGATATCTCCTTCCAGGCAGAGCTCGAGGGCAAGTTCAATACCGGCGCCATCGGCCACACCGTTCTGTTCGGCGCGGAAGCATCGAAGCTGTGGATGAATACCGAGATCCTGCGCTCGGCGAATACTCCCATCGACATCTATAACCCGGTGTACGGCGCCCCCTTGCTGCCGCTTACCAACCGGACCAGCAGTTCCGACGAGTACCAACGGGTCAAGGCCGTGTTCGTCCAGGACCAGCTCAGCTTGTCACCCCAATGGAAACTGCTCGGCGGATTGCGTTGGGATCAATACAACCAAAGCGTCGAGAACCGGGTTGGAACGGTGACCACGACGTCCCAGCAGCAAAGCGCCGTTTCGCCGCGCGCGGGCATCAGCTACTTGCCGACCGAATGGAGTTCCGTCTACCTGTCGGCCGGCAAGTCGTTCCGGGGCAACAGCGGCGTCGACGTCAACGGCCGGCCATTTGACCCGCAACACTCCACCGCCTACGAAGCCGGCCTGAAGCTGCAATCGAAGGACGAACGCCTTGGCGCCAACTTCGCGGTGTACGACATCACCAAGACCAACGTGCTGACCTCGAGCGATGTTCCCGGATTCTCCGTTGCCGCCGGCGAGGTAAAGAGTACCGGCTTTGAAGCCGACGTTTACGGCCAGATCAATGCCAACTGGCGTGTCTCGGGCAATTTCTCCTGGGATGACGCTCGGGTGACGAAGGACAAAACCCTGGCCCCGGGAACGCGCCTGACCAACATCCCCGCTTACAGCGCGGGCCTGCTGGCCATGCGGGAAGATGCCCTTGTGAACGGAAACCGGTACGGCCTGGGCGGCGCCGTGAACTATGTCGGCAATCGTTCGGGCAATGCCGCCGACACTTACACCCTGCCGGCTTACACCACGGTGAAGTTGCTTAGCTACTGGCAAGTGTCCAAATCCGTCCGGTTTTCCCTGGATGTCCATAACTTGTTCAACCGCAATTACTATACGGGCTCCTGGGGGAACCTGTACGTTATTCCCGGAACGGAAAGAACCGTTGTGGCGCGACTCAAGATCGACCTTTGACACGCCGGCATATGCCAAACGAAAATGCCCCGAGGCTCAAGCTTCGGGGCATTTTTTTCATGCATTGCCGCAAGCCGGGCGCGCCGGCCGTTTTTTGCAGCTCAGAGGAAGCAGGTCGAGATCGCGGGGATGAAGGTGATCGCCACCAGCCCCGCCAGCAACACGCCCAGGTACAGCCAGATTCGCCTGAGCGCGGTTTCCGGCGGCACCTGGCCGATGATGCAGGCTGCGTAGTAGCACAGGCCGAACGGCGGCGCGAAGACGCCCAAACCCATCGCCAGGATCACCACCATCGCGTAGTGGATTTCATTGATGCCGAGCTGGTGCGCGACCGGGAACAGCAAGGGCGCGAACAGCACGATGGCGGGGATGCCCTCCAGCACGCTGCCCAGCACGATGAAGGCCGCGATCGACACCAGCAGGAAACCCGCCGCCCCGCCCGGCACATGGGTCATCAGCGCGGCCAGGTCGTGCGAGAAGCCCGACTGCGTCAATGCCCATCCCATCGCGCTGGCGGCGCCGACGATGAACAGGATCGCGCCCGACAAGGCCGCGGTCTGCACCAGGATCGGCATGGCCATGCTCCACTTCAGGCTGCCCCGGTAGATCAGCAGGCCGACGACGAGCGAATAGGCGATGCCGATGGTCGAGACCTCGGTCGCCGTCGCCACGCCTTCGACCACGGCGGTGCGGATCACGAACGGCAGCAGCAAGGCCGGCAACGCTATGGCGAAAGTCTTGAGCACTTGCCTGACGGGAGCGCGCGCGGTTTCCACATGGTCGCTGCCGGCGCGCCACCAGGCCACTACAGCCAGCACCACGGCCAGCACGATCGCCGGCAGGATGCCCGCGGTAAACAACGCCGCGATCGAAATGCCGGTCACCGAGGCGATTGCGATGAGCACCAGCGACGGCGGGATGGTTTCGCTCATCGCGCCGGAGGCGGCCAGCAGCGAGATCAGTTCGCTGTCCTGCACGCCGCGCTTGCGCATCTCGGGGAACAGCACCGGCGCCACGGCGGCCATGTCGGCGGTCTTCGATCCGGAAATGCCCGACACCAGCAACATCGCCCCCAGCAGCACATACGACATGCCGCCGCGCACATGGCCCACCAGCGAGGCCAGGAATTCCACCATCACGCGCGCCAGGCCGGTGGCGTGCACCAGTTGGCCCAGCAGCACGAACATCGGCACGGCCAGCAGGATCAGGCTGCTCATGCCCTCATCCATGCGCCCGACCACGATCACCAGCGGCGTCGAGGTGGTGCACAGCAGGTAGGCGCTGGTGGCGATGGCAAAGGCGAAGGCGATCGGCGCGCCGGCCATCACCGCCACGCCCAGCATACCGAGGAAGAACACCGGCAGCGCCTGCTGCCCCATCGCCGCCAGCGTCGGCGCGGCCAGGTAGCAGCCGCCGGCGACCAGCGCCAGCAGCGCCGCCACGCTCGCCACATCGCGCTTGCCATGCTGCAGCAGGCGCAGCGCGCAACTGGCGAAGGCCACCACGAAACCGGCCGGCAAGGCCAGGGCGCGCACCATGCCGCTCCATCCCAGCGCCGGCGTTTCGACAAAGCCCTGGTCTTCCACGTAGTCGAAACTCGGATGCAGCACCAGCGCCAGCAGCACCAGCGTGACGCCGACAGCCAGCGTCTCGGCCCACACCCGGGCGCGCGGCGGCAGCTTGGAGACGAAGAAGGTCAGCCGCATATGGCAGTTCTTCTGCACCGCCAGCGCCGCGCCCAGCATCGCCAGCCACAGGAACAGGATCGAGGCCAGCTCGTCGCTCCACACCAGCGAACTGTGCAGCACCGAGCGCGCGACGATGCCGGCCATCAGGATCGCCACCTCGGCCACCAACACGGTGGCCGCCAACGCCTCCACCGATTTCTGCAGCCAATGCTGGCAGGCGTCGATCAGTCCGTGCGGGCCATGGTGCGCGCCCACCGCTGTTCCCGGTTGCATGCTGTGCACCGCGCTCATGCCATCTTCCCGACCGCCGACTCCAGCGCCGCCCAGGGCGCGGCGCCGAATTTGTCTTTCCATTCCTTGTAGAAGCCGGCGTCGGCCAGCGCCTTGCGGAAGGCGTCGCGGTTGGCGGTGTCGAACACGATGCCCTTCTTGACCAACTGGTCCTTGAGCGTGGCGTTAAGCTGCTCCACATCGCCGCGCTGCTCGACGCTGGCGCGGTCGAATTCGCGGCGCACGATCGCCTTCAGGTCGTCCGGCAGGTTATTGAAGGCACGGCGGTTGCCCAGCAGCCAGAACGGGTCCCAGATGTGGTTAGTCTGGCTGATGTACTTCTGCACTTCGTAGAGCTTGCCGGCGTCGATGGCGACCAGGCCGTTTTCCTGCCCGTCCACCAGCTTGGTTTGCAGCGCGGTGTACAGCTCGTTGAAGTTGATCGACGTCGGGTTGGCGCCCAGCGCCTTGAACAGCGAGGTGAACATCGGCGACACCGGCACCCGGATCCGGTAGCCCTGCAGGTCGGCCGGCGTCTTGATCGGCTTGGAGGACGACGAGATCTGGCGGAAGCTGTTGTCGGCCGCCTTGGCCACCGACACCATGCCGCTCTTTTCGATCTGCGCGCGGATCAGCTTGCCCAGCTCGCCATCGACGCTGGACCACACCTGCTGGTAGTCGGAATAGGTGAAGCCGACATTGGTGATGGCCGCCAGCGGCACCACGGTCGAGAGCACCGAGCCGGCGATGTTGAGGAATTCCACGCCGCCGGTGCGCACCTGGGTCAGCAGGTCGGTATCGGAACCCAGCTGGCTGGCCGGGAAGAAGCGGATATCCAGGCGGCCCGAGCTGGCTTCGCGGATGCGGTCGGTCGCTTGCTTGAGGCGGGCATTGATCGGCTGGTCGAGCGATTGCCCGGTGGCCAGCTTGTAGTTGAATTCGGCGGCGCGGGCCGGCTTGCTCCAGATCGTCACCAGCGGCAAGGCGGCGGCTGCGGCCAGGACGGAACGGCGCGACACGCCGCGCGGCGGGGTGGTTTTGCTCATGATGCGTTGTCTCCAGTTTTATATGTCGGAGGAGCGCGGCTTACCGGCACCACCGGGGATTGCCGACCGCTTCCTGGAAGTACGGCTCTGCGGCCGCATACGACTCTGGCGGCGGCCTTCCTGGGCTGCCTTGGCGAGTTCGGAATTGAATTTAAAAGGTTTATTGGTGAAGTACAATTAATTTATTTTTCACTAATCTTTAGAAAATTTAAAGGTTAAGCGTATGCACCTGCCCCTTCGCGCCATCAGCGTGTTCCACGCCGCCGCCCGCTCCGGCAGCATCTCGGCCGCCGCCGAAGAACTCAATGTGACGCCCTCGGCCGTCAGCCAGCAGATCCAGGCGCTGGAGACGCACCTGGGCACATCCCTGATGGTGAAGATAGGCCGCGGCGTGGCGCTCACCGAAGCGGGAGAGCGCTACTTTTCCATGATCGCCGAAGAGATCGACCGCATCTCCGAAGCGACCCAAAGCATCCGCGGCTTGCGGCCGGTCACCCTGCTGACGGTGCGCGCCACGCCCACGCTGTCAAGCAAATGGCTGCTGCCCCGGCTCAAGGGCTTCCTGGACGCCAACCCCGGCCTTGAGGTGCGCCTCAACGGCACCAATGAAGTCACCGATTTCACGCGTGAAACGGTCGATGTGGAAATCCGCCACGGCCGCGGCCAATGGCCGGGCCTGTACACCGAAGGCCTGGCCGAGGAACTGTTCTTCCCGGTCTGCCATCCCGGCTATGCCGCGCCCGGCAGCCTGGAAGCGGAAGATCTCGTGCATCACCGGCTGATCCAGTCGGTGAAGTCGCAGGTGCAATGGCCGTACTGGTTTTCCCTCAACCAGCTCACCCCGCCCAACCAGATGCGGCGCGTGCTGTTCGACCGCAGCCACATGGCCATCGATGCCGCCGCCGACGGCATCGGGATGGCGCTGGAAAGTTCGCTGATGATGTGGCGCGAACTGCGCGACGGCACGCTGGCCTGCCCGCTGCGCCGCCCGCCGCGCATCGCGCAGACGACGCAGTGGGTGGTCTGCCCGGTCGACAGCCTGCGCAAGAAAAAAGTCAGCCTGTTCCTCGACTGGCTCCGGGATGAGGTCAGGCAATGGCAAGCGCAGCAATTCATCCCGCCCGGCATGCCCGACGCCAAATAATTAGAAAAACTAATTATTCCTCTCGTAAATGTTAATTGTTTTAACAAGATGCGCTGATTAAACTTTTTTGCACGGATTGGCTGCGCGCTGCAGGCAGTCCGCAAAAGGAGACACGGCCGGACCCGTTCCGCGCCGCATTTGACGAGTCAGCGTCGCATCCGGCGCCCGCCCACGCAGCGGGCCGCCGCACACTACGAGAAGGAATTGAGATGAATTTGTACAGCTTGCTGCGCGAACGCGCGGCAGCCGGCCGCCCGGTGCGCGTCGGCCTGATCGGCGCCGGTAAGTTCGGTTCCATGGTATTGGCCCAGGCGCAGCATATCGAAGGCATGCACGTGGTCGGCGTGGCCGACCTCAACGTCGAAAAGGCGCATGCCTCGCTCGACCGCGTGGGCTGGCCCAAGGAACGCTATGCCGCCAAGAGCCTGGGCGAAGCCGTCAAGAACGGCACCACCTGCGTACTGGAAAGCGCCGCCGCGCTGGCCGACTGCGAAGAGATCGAGTGCATCATCGAAGCCACCGGCCACCCCATCGCCGGCGTGCGCCATGCGCTCGCGGCCATCGACGGCAACAAGCACGTGGTGATGGTCAACGTCGAAGCCGACGCCATGTGCGGACCGCTGCTGGCGGCGCGCGCCAAGGCCAAGGGCCTGGTCTACAGCATGGCCTACGGCGACCAGCCGGCCATCATCTGCGAACTGGTGGACTGGGCGCGCTCCTGCGGCTTCGAGCTGGTCTCGGCCGGCAAGGGCATGAACTTCGAACCGCGCTACCGCTACTCGACGCCGGATACCGTCTGGGGCTATTTCGGCTGGACCGATGAGGAAGTGGCCAAGGGCGACTTCAACCCCAAGATGTACAACTCCTTCACCGACGGCACCAAGGCCGCGATCGAAATGGCGGCGGTGGCCAACGGCACCGGCCTGGATTGCCCGGACGACGGCCTGGCCTTCCCGCCCACCGGCCTGCACGACCTGGCCGGCGTGTTCAAGCCGGCCTCCGAAGGCGGGCGCCTGCCGCGCGCCGGCCTGGTCGACATCGCCGCCAGCCAGGAGCCGGACGGCCGCGAAGTGTTCAACAACATCCGCTACGGCGTGTTCGTCACCTTCAAGGCGCCGACCGAATATGCGCGCGCCTGCTTCAAACAATACGGCCTCTTGGTCGACAAGTCGGGCTGGTACGGCTCGATGTGGCGCCCGTTCCACATGATCGGCCTGGAAACCAGCATCAGCGTGCTGTCGGCCGTGCTGCGCGGCGAATCGACCGGCTGCTCCAAGGAGTTCCGCGGCGATGCCGTGGCCACCGCCAAGCGCGACCTGAAGCCGGGCGAATTCCTCGACGGCGAAGGCGGCTACGCGGTGTGGGCCAACGCCATCCCCGCCACCAAGAGCATGGCCCACGGGGCGCTGCCGATCGGCCTGGCGCACAACGTCAAGCTCAAGCGCGCCGTCGCCAAGGACACCGTGGTGCGCTTCGAGGACGTGGAACTGGTCAACGACCTGGACGTGGTGGCGCTGCGCCGCGAGATGGAAAACCAGGCGCGCGGCAACATCCGCTAGGGGCACGCATGGCAAACGCAGACGCATTTGCCGTCATCGCCGAGTTCGAGGTAAAGCCGGCCTGCATGGCGGCTTTTCTCGCGCTGGCGCATGACGATGCCCACCATTCCGTCAACAGCGAACCGGGCTGCCAACGTTTCGACGTAGTGCGGCTCGACGGCACCAACCACGTGCTGTTCTACGAACTGTACGACGACCGGCGCGCCTTCGACCGGCACCTCGAAACGCCGCATCTCAAACGCTTCCAGGCCGGCTTCCCGGCACTGGTGGTGCGCGAGCTGCCGGTGCGCTTCGGCCGGATGCACCGGCACTGGGAAGGGGTCACCGCATGAAGATGGTCGGCTTCATCGGCACCGGCATCATGGGCTTTCCCATGGCCGGCCACCTGCTGCGCGCCGGGCTGGCGCTCAAGGCATGGAACCGCACGCCGGCCAAGGCCGCACCGCTGGCCGGGCTGGGCGCACAGGTCGTGCCCGCCGCAGCGGACACCGTGCGCGATGCCGACGCGTTGATCTGCATGCTCAGTTCCGGCCCGGCCTGCGACGAATTGCTGCTGGGCGGGCAAGGGCTGATCGCCACCATGAAACCGGGTGCGTTGCTGGTGGTGATGAGTTCCATCCCGGTGGAGACGGCGCGGCGGCAGGCGGCCGCGGCCGGCGAGCATGGCGTGCTCTATGTGGATGCGCCGGTCTCGGGCGGGGAAAAGGGCGCCAAGGAAGCCACGCTGGCGATCATGGCCGGCGGCACGACACAAGCGTGGGAAGCCGCACAGCCGCTGCTGGCGCTGATGGGCCGGCCCACTCATGTAGGCCCGGCAGGATGCGGACAGCTCGCCAAGCTGGTGAACCAGATGATGGTGGCGGCCAACATCGCCAGCGTCGCCGAAGCCATGCTGCTGGCCGAACACGGCGGCGCCGACGTCGCCAAGGTGCGTGAGGCGCTGCTGGGCGGTTTCGCCGATTCGACCATCCTGCGCCAGCATGCGCTGCGCATGATCGCCTCGGACTTCGCGCCGGGCGGACCGGCCAAGTACCAGCTCAAGGACACCCGCACCGCCATCTCCTTCGCGCATAGCGTCGGGCTGTCCCTGCCGATGCTCAACCAGGCCGACCGCTTGTTCGCCGACATGATCGAGCATGGTGACGGCGAGCTCGATCATAGCGGCGTCATTCTGGAACTCAGGAGACGGCAAGCATCAGATTAGCCAACGTTCTCCGCCGCTGCGAAACGCGATCGGTATTCCGAAGGCGTCAGCCCCAGCTCCTGGCGGAAGACCCGGTGCATGGTATCGGCCGTTTTCCATCCGCTTCTCTCGGCGACACGGTCGATCGTCCACGCGGTCTTTTCCAGATGGCGGCAGGCATGGTCGAGTCGTATTTGCAGCACATGGCGCGCGGGAGTCGTCCCGACCTCCTGCGTAAACCGTCGCGCGAAATTGCGCGGGCTCATGGCCGCGCGGTCAGCCAATGCGGGAACGCTCAGGTCGGCCCGGGGATGCTCCTGCATCCATGCCAGCAATTCGGAAAACAGGCCGCTGCCGGCGGCCTGCGCCTCCAGGGTCGAACTGAATTGCCGCTGTCCTCCCGGCCGGTGCAGGTACAGGACCAGATCGCGCGCGATGGCGGCGGCGACCGCATGGCCGAGGTCGGCCTTGACCAGCGCCAATGCCAGGTCGATGCCGGCCGTGACGCCGGCCGAGGTGCAAATCGGCCCGTCGATGCGATAGATCGCGTCCGCTTCCACCTGCGCCCGGGGGAAGTATTCCTTGAGCGCCGCGACCGCCGCCCAGTGCGTGGTGACCGCGCGCCCATCCAGCAAACCGGCCGCGCCCAGCACGAACGCGCCGGTGCAGATGCTGCCGACGCGGCGCGCGGCCCCTGCATGCGCCCCCACCCATGCGACCAGCGCCGGATCCAGCGCGGCGCGGCGGATGGCCTGCTCGCTCCCGCCGGCGACCAGCAGCGTATCGATCGTTCCCTTGATGCCCGACAGCGGCTCGATGCCGCCCAGCGTCAGGGGCGAGCGCGTCTTGATGGGGATGCCGTCGCTCGATGCCACACGGATGTCATAGCTGCCGGGAACCAGCTCTTCCGCACGCGAGAAAACCCCGATCGGCCCGGCCAGGTCCAGCGGTTCGGCCCCGTCGAAAGCGACGAAGACAATCTGGCGGGGCGGGTTGCGGCGGGTTGCGGGTGGCAGAAAATCAGACTTCTCTGTCATGGCGATGAAGGTCTTGCCGGTCTACCATGCCGCCATCACAACTCATTGGCAGGCAGGGCATGGATAGGCGACGTTTTTTGTTGGGGATGGCGGTCATTGTCGCCACATCGGCCGGCCAATGTGCGGCGGCGGCAGCGGCAGAAGCAGCGGCGAACGAAAATAGCGCCATGCCGCGCCCGCCGAAACGTACTCGGCCACTGGTTGCGATTGTCGCCGACAACCGCGGGACGGAAACCACGGACCTGATGATTCCGCAGGCGATCCTGGCGCGCTCGGGCCTGGCGGACGTCGTCGTCGTGGCGCCGCAATCCGGGGACATCGCCTTGATGCCCGCATTGACCATCGCCGCGCAGCAGACGCTGGACGCTTTCGACCGCGCCCATCCCGATGGCGCGGACTACGTGATTGTACCCGCCTTCCATCACGACGATGACCGCGGCCCGGTGGTCGACTGGCTCAGGCGCCAGGCCGATTCGCACGCGATCGTCATGGGCATCTGCGAAGGCGCCAAAGTCCTCGGGCGCGCCGGATTGCTGGACGGCAGGAAGGCCACCACGCACTGGTACGCCGCCGATTCCTTGCGCTCGGCCTACCCCACGATGCGCTGGACGCCGCAACGCCGCTACGTCATCGACGGCGGCATCGTGACGACAACCGGGGTGACCGCCTCCCTGCCGGTTTCGCTCGCCCTGGTGGAAGCCATCGGCGGCGGCGCTCCGGCGCGGGCACTGGCCGACAGCATCGGCATCGCCGACTATGGGGATACGCATCCCGGCGGGCGTTACCGCCTGGATGCCGGCCGCATCTGGCGTATCGTCGCCAACGGCGCTGCCGTATGGCGGCATGAGACGGCAGGCATTGCGGCCGGCGACGGCATCGACGGCATCGCGCTGGCCCTGACCGCCGACGCATGGTCGCGCACCTTCCGTTCACAAGCCATCGCCATCGGCGCGGCCTCGTCGGTCGTCACTCGCGAAGGCTTGCATTTGCGCCTTGCCGACCAAACGGACCGGCGCAAGCCGGACTGGATCATCCGGCTCGATGACGATCTCCCTTCCGCCAGGCATCTGGATCGGGCGCTTGCTGCCATTTCATCCCGCTACGGCGATGACACCGCCGACCTCGTTGCGCTGCAACTGGAATATCCGTGGCCGGACGGCCTTGGCGATATGCGCTGACGCGCGACCGAAGGACCGCAACCGCGAAAAAAAACCGCCAGTATTACCTGGCGGTTTTTTCATCGGGCGTTCCCGTATCAGCGCTTGAGCTGCGACAGGTCGCGCACCGCGCCGCGGTCGGCCGAGGTGGTCAGCGCGGCATAGGCTTGCAGCGCCTGCGACACCACGCGTTCACGGTTGACCGGCTGCCAGGCCTTGTCGCCGCGCGCTTCCATCGCGGTGCGGCGCTTGGCCAGCTCGTCGCCGCCGATGCGCAGGTTGATGGTGCGGTTGGGGATGTCGATGTCGATCATGTCGCCCTCTTCCACCAGGCCGATGGCGCCGCCTTCGGCCGCTTCCGGCGAAGCGTGGCCGATCACCAGGCCCGAGGAACCGCCGGAGAAGCGGCCGTCGGTGAACAGCGCGCATGCCTTGCCCAGGCCCTTGGACTTGATGTACGAGGTCGGGTACAGCATTTCCTGCATGCCGGGGCCGCCCTTGGGGCCTTCGTAGCGCACGATGACCACGTCGCCGGCCTTGACCTTGTCGCCCAGGATGCCTTCCACGGCGGCGTCCTGGCTTTCGAACACGCGCGCGGTGCCGGAGAACTTGAGGATGCTTTCATCCACGCCGGCGGTCTTCACGATGCAACCCTTCTCGGCGATGTTGCCGTACAGGACCGCCAGGCCGCCGTCCTTCGAGTAAGCGTGCTCGATGTCGCGGATGCAGCCGTTGGCGCGGTCCAGGTCGCTGGCGTCGAAACGTTCCTGCTGCGAGAACGCCACTTGTGTCGGCACGCCGCCGGGCGCGGCGCGGAACAGCTTGTGCACTTCGGCGTCGCTGGAGACGCGGATATCGTATTTCTCGATCGCCTCGCCCAGGGTCTTGCTGTGCACGGTGGGACGCGAGGTGTCGAGCAGGCCGGCGCGCGCCAGTTCGCCCAGGATGGCGATGATGCCGCCGGCGCGGTGCACGTCTTCGATGTGGTACTTGTTGGTCATCGGCGCGACCTTGCACAGGCACGGGACCTTGCGCGAGATGCGGTCGATGTCGGCCATGGTGAATTCGACCTTGGCTTCATGCGCGGCCGCCAGCAGGTGCAGCACGGTGTTGGTGGAGCCGCCCATGGACACGTCCAGGGTCATGGCGTTTTCCCAGGTGGCCTTGGTGGCGATGTTGCGCGGCAGGATCGAGTAGTCGTCCTGCTCGTAGTGGCGCTTGGCCAGTTCGACGATCAGGCGGCCGGCGCGCAGGAACAGTTCCTTGCGGTCGGCGTGGGTGGCGACGATGGTGCCGTTGCCCGGCAGCGACAGGCCCAGCACTTCGGTCAGGCAGTTCATCGAGTTGGCGGTGAACATGCCGGAGCAGGAACCGCAGGTGGGACAGGCCGAGCGTTCGACTTCGGCCACGTCGGCGTCGGAGATGTTCTGGTCGCCGGCCTGGATCATGGCGTCGACCAGGTCCAGCTTGATGACCTTCTTGTCGGTGTTGACGGTCTTGATGACCTTGCCGGCTTCCATCGGGCCGCCGGAGACGAAGACCACGGGGATGTTCAGGCGCATGGCGGCCATCAGCATGCCCGGGGTGATCTTGTCGCAGTTGGAGATGCACACCATGGCGTCGGCGCAGTGGGCGTTGACCATGTATTCGACCGAGTCGGCGATCAGGTCGCGCGAGGGCAGCGAGTACAGCATGCCGTCGTGGCCCATGGCGATGCCGTCGTCGACGGCGATGGTGTTGAATTCCTTCGCGACGCCGCCGGCCGCCTCGATCTCGCGCGCCACCAGTTGGCCCAGGTCCTTCAGGTGCACGTGGCCCGGCACGAACTGGGTGAACGAGTTGACCACGGCGATGATGGGCTTGTTGAAGTCGCCATCCTTCATGCCGGTAGCGCGCCACAGCGCGCGGGCGCCGGCCATGTTGCGGCCTTGGGTGGTGGTATGGGAACGGTAGGTAGGCATGTTGGGTGTCTCCTCAGGGCTGCGAACGTAAAGGAGCATTAGGGTGCCGCGGGTCCTGCCAGTTGTCCAATATATTATTCAATGCCCTGTGATTCGCACAGGATATGAAAAGCGCGCCGCGGCGGCCGCGCTTATTTTCGTACCGCGGCGTCGATCGCGCTGACGATGGCGATGGCCTTTTCGATCACTTCGGCCTGGCTGGAGACCCGCATGCTGGCTTTCAGCGCATGCAGCCGTTCACGGGTTTCCTTGCTGACCGGCACGTTGATGAAGCCGTCCGGATCGCGGATGAATCCGGGGTCCTGCGGGACTATTTCTGGGATGGATTTTCTGGCCACGTCATACTCCTCGGTGTTAGGAATTCGTGGCTCCTATTATGGAGGGCGAGGCGCAGATCCACCAGCCTCCCACTCTCATTGGACGAGATATACAGCTGGAATTTAGAACTTGTTATTCACCATTTCATCGCCCTCCAGCAACCTCCGCAGCCTCCTGGCCGGAGGCTGCATCCCTCATAGCATGTGATGGCGCATATGCGCATTACAGGCGGTCGGCTTCGACAATGGCATCGGCGAAGGCCTGCGGCGCTTCCTGTGGCAGGTTGTGGCCGATGCCGCCGCTCAGCGTGTGGTGCGCATAAGGACCGGTGAAGCGCTTGCGGTAAGCCGCCGGATCCAGGTGCGGCGCACCGTTGGCGTCGCCTTCCAGCGTTACGGTCGGCACGCCGATGGCGGGGAAGCTCCCCAGGCGCTGCTCCAGCGCATCGTACTGAACCTGGCCCGGCGCCAACCCCAGGCGCCAGCGGTAGTTGTGCACCACGATGGCGACATGATCCGGATTGTCGAAAGATGCCGCGCTACGGGCATAAATCGCCTCGTCGAAATTCCACCTGGGCGAAGCGGTCTTCCAGATCAAGCGATTGAAGTCCTTGCGGTACTTGTCGTAACCGGCCACGCCGCGGTCGGTGGCCAGGTAGAACTGGTACCACCAGTCGAATTCGGCCTGCGGCGGCAACGGCTGGCGGCCGGCGTCGAGATTAGTCATCAGATAGCCGCTGACCGACACCAGCGCCTTGACGCGCTCCGGCCACTGGGCGGCGATGATGCAGGCGGTACGCGCCCCCCAATCGAAGGCGCCGAACACGGCGCGGCGGATCTTCAAGGCATCCATCAGCGCGATGATGTCCAATGCCACCACCGCCTGCTGGCCGTTGCGCACGGTCGAATCCGACAGGAAACGGGTCGTGCCGTAACCGCGCAGGTAAGGCACGATCACGCGATAGCCGGCAGCGGCCAGGATGGGCGCAACGTCGACGAAGCTATGGATGTCGTACGGCCAGCCATGCAACAGGATCACCACCGGGCCATCGGCCGGGCCATCCTCGGCATAACCGACATTAAGCAGGCCGGCGTTGATCTGCCTGATTTCGCGGAATGACGCATAGCCGCCGGCAGCCGCGCCGCCGGGCACGGCCTGCGCTTGCGCCTGTGCCGTACCAGCCAGGCCGAACTGTGCGGCTACCGCGGTAGCCGCCGCCACGCCGAACAGGCGACGACGCTGAACATTGATTTCGCTGGACATCTGGATTCTCCGTCTGTGAATGAATGGGGCAAGACGAAGAATGGGCTAGGCATGTATCGCGCTTGTGTACGCGGCGGTGCCGGTTTGCAAGGCTTTGTACCGTGCGTATCGGCAGATACATTCGGATACGAACGAAGAGGCCAGGCTACCCCACGGAAGCAATCACCAATTCCGCTTCCAATCCGCCTCCATCGACACGATTGCGCAACACCAGAGAACCGTTAAGCGCGGCAGCCAATTGCTGGGCGATGGCCAACCCCAAGCCCGTTCCCCCAGTCCCCCGGTTACGCGACTGCTCCAAGCGGAAAAACGGCTGAAACACCGCCTGCAACTGATCCTCAGGAATCCCCGGCCCCCGATCGCGCACCCGCACCGCCACACGCCCGTCCTCCAGCAAGGCAGCCTCCACCTCGGCCGCACCGCCAAACTTGAGCGCGTTATCCACCAGATTGGTCAGGATGCGCCGCAAGGCATGCGCACGCGTCACTATCGCCACGCCTTTCAAACTGCCGGGAAAGGAAACCGCACTGCCAGTATCCTGATAGTCGAACGCCAGGCTCTCCAGGAAAGAACCGAGGTCGATCCTGGCCGGCGCCTCGGTATTGCCATGAGCGCTGCGCGCATAGGCAATCCCCTCATGCACCAGACGCTCGATCTCGGCCAGATCGTTCATCAGCTTGTCGCGCTCGGGACTATCGTCAGCCATTTCGGCGCGCAGCTTCATGCGTGTGATCGGCGTCTGCAAATCGTGCGACACCGCCGCCAGAATCCGCACCCGCTCCTGCAGATATTGCGCGATGCGATCGCGCATGGCATTGAAGGCCTCAGCGGCATGCGCCACTTCGTCCGGCCCTGTCTCCGGCAAGCGCGGCGCATCGCGGCTCAGGTCCAGGTTATCGGCGGCATCGGCCAGGCGCGCCAGGGGACGGATTACCAGACGCACCGCGAACCAGCAGCACAGCACCAGCAACAGCAGTTGCGCGACCAACACATAAGGCAGCCACCGCGTCAGCGGCTTCATGGCCGGTTTGATGTCCACCGCCATCGGACTCCCGTCGGATAGCGTCAGGTGCGCCTGCAAATGCTCACGCGGACCGGGCACGGTTTCCATGCGGATCGGATAACGCGCGCCCAAGGCATCGCGGATCTTGCCGGCGATCTCCTGCCCGCGCGGCGACAGTTCCGGCACGCCGGCCATGCCCTCTCCCAGCACATAGCCATAGGTGCCGCGCTGCAATTGCGCCGTCCATTCGGCGCGTTCGGCGGCCGGCAGGCGGTCGAGGATGGCGACGGAGGTGGCGACGTCGTTTTCCAGCGTATCGAGCATCACCGCGCGCGCGGCCATGTAGCGCTCCAGGAACAGCACGCCGAACGACAGGATGTGCGCCAGCGCCAACCCAGCCAGCAGGATCAGGAACAGCCGCGAACCCAGCGTGCGCGGCCAGCGCAGCAGGCGCCCTGCGCTACCGCTCATTCGCGCGCCTCTTCGATCTCGACCGCCATCGAGAACACATAGCCTTCGTTGCGGATCGTCTTGATGAAGCGCGGTTCGCGCGCATCGTCTTCCAGCCGCTGGCGCACCCGGCTCACCAGCAGATCGATGGAGCGGTCGAAAATTTCGGCTTCGCGCCCTTGCGTCAGGCTCAGCAACTGGTCGCGGTTGAGCACGCGCTGCGGATGGTCGACGAACACGCGCAGCAAACGGTATTCGGCGCCGCTCAGCATCACCACCGTGCCGTCCTCGGCCAGCAGGTGGCGCCCGCTGGTGTCCAGCCGCCATTTATCGAAGCGCAGCAGCTTGCCGGCCTCGCTCACCTGCAGGTTGGGCGGCAACATGCGCGTGCGGCGCAGCACCGACTTGATGCGCGCCAGCAGTTCGCGCGCGGCGAAAGGCTTGGTCAGGTAATCGTCGGCCCCCATCTCCAGCCCCACCACGCGGTCGGTCTCTTCCGAGCGCGCAGTCAGCATCACGATGGGCGTGGCCTTGTGCTTGCCGGCGCGCAGCTCGCGGCACAGCACCAGGCCGTCGTCACCGGGCATCATGATGTCCAGCACGATCAGGTCCACCGCATTGGCGGCGACGAAGGCGCGCATCTGGCGGCCGTCGGCGGCGACATCTACGCGCAGCCCGTTCTTTCTCAGATAGTCCGCGACCAGTTCGCGGATTTCCCTGTCGTCGTCGACGATCAGGATGTGATCGATGTGTTCCACCTGCCAGCCTTTCTCCGGGATCTGTAACCCGTGTTTTACGTTCGCGCCAGCCGCCGCGCAAGGGGAGGCGACGGGAGATTTGTATTCCAGTGTATCCGGGCCGCACACAGATACAGGCGGGGACAATCGTACCGGCGTTGCCGGGATGACATCCGGCTGAGCCCCGGCGGCAAGCCGCTCCACCCGCCGTCGCATCCGCCATTGTCGCCGGATTTGTACGCGAATGTACAAGCGCCATCGCCGGACAAACTGGAATACACAAACCCGGTATGCACTACACATGGCGGATACACCGGCGCGGTTTCATGCAGGGGTCGCGAATCTTCGCACCCACCTTCGCAAGGAGCCATGATGATCCTCATTCTCGCCACCTTCCTGGGCGGGGCACTCACGCTGCTGAGTCCCTGCATCCTGCCGGTCCTGCCCTTCCTGTTCGCCCGTGCCGACCAGCCTTTCCTGTCGGCACGCCTGCCAATGCTGGCCGGCATGGCGCTGGTGTTCGCCGCGGTCGCCACGCTGGCGGCGGTCGGTGCCGGCTGGGCAGTGCATGTCAATGAATGGGGTCGCGTGGCGGCCCTGCTGGTGCTGGCCGTGTTCGGACTGGCGCTGCTGTCCCCGGCCGTGGCCCAACTGCTAGCCCGCCCGGCAGTGGCGCTGGGCAACCATCTGGCCGAACACGTTGCGCCGCGCAAGGCCGGCGCCGGCGCATCCTTCGTGCTGGGCGCCGCCACCGGCCTGCTGTGGACCCCCTGCTCCGGCCCCATCCTGGGCCTGGTATTGTCCAGCGCTGCCTGGCAAGGGCCGAACCTGCAGACGGTGGCGCTGCTGCTGGCATACGCAGCGGGCGCCGCCACCGCGCTGGGGCTGCTGCTGGCCGCCGGCGGACACGTGCTGGGATTCGCCAAGCGCCGCCTGCATGCCGGCGAGTGGGTGCGCCGCGCCCTGGGTACGGCCGTGCTGGCCGGCGTGGCCAGCGCCGCCTTCGGCGCCAGCCTCAATCCGTTCAGCAGCATCGGCACGCCCAGCCGCGCCGCCGAGAGTCTGGAAAACGCCCTGCTCAACTCCCTGGCACCGCAACGCGCACCGACCGCCGCCGCAACGGACACCGGCACTGCGCGCCCCTACCGCAGCCTGCTTCCGGTGGAAGGCAAGCTGCCGGAACTGGACGGCGCCGTCGAATGGCTGAACTCGCCGCCGCTGTCGGCCGACGGCTTGCGCGGCAAGGTGGTGCTGGTCGATTTCTGGACTTATTCCTGCATCAACTGCATCCGCACCTTGCCCTACATCCGCGCCTGGGCCGAGAAATACAAGGATCAGGGGCTGGTGGTGATCGGCGTGCACACTCCCGAATTCGCTTTCGAGAAGAAGGTGGATAACGTCAAGCGCGCCCTGGGTGAATTCAAGCTCGGTTTCCCGGTGGCGGTGGATAGCGACTTCCGCATCTGGCGCTCCTTCGACAACAGCTACTGGCCGGCGATCTACCTGGCCGATGCGCAAGGACGCATCCGCTACCACCACTTCGGCGAAGGCCGCTACGACAGTTCCGAGAAGGCGATCCAGGATCTGCTGAGGGAAGCCGGTTCCGTCCAGCCGGGCGCACTGGTCAAGCCCGAGGCGCCCGGCATCCAGGCCGCTCCCGACCTGGCCGCCCTGGGCTCGGGCGAGACCTATCTCGGATATCGCCAGGCCAGCGGTTTTGCCTCACAGGAACGGGTGCGCCCCGACACCGGCAACCGCTACAGCGCAGCACCGCTGCGCCTGAACCAGTGGAGCCTGGATGGCGACTGGCGCGTGAGCGCCGACGAGATCGCCCTGCAACGCGCCGGCGGCGCCATCGCCTACCGCTTCTCGGCGCGCGACCTGCACTTGGTGCTGGGGCCGGATGACGACGGCAAGCCGGTGCGCTTCCAGGTGACGGTGGATGGCAAGCCGCCGGGCGAACTGCACGGCGCCGACATCGATGCCGGCGGCAACGGCATGGTGACGCGCACCCGCCTGTTCCAACTGGTGCGCCAGCGCAGCGAAGTGAAGGAGCGCAACTTCGAGGTGCGCTTCCTCGATCCCGGCGCCAAGGCCTACGCCTTCACCTTCGGCTGAACAATTCCTGAAAGGAGAGATGTATGAAATCGATGATCGGCTGGCTCACCGCCGCCGCCATTTCCGCCAGCCCCTGCGTATGGGACACCAGCCAGCGCGAGCTGATCGAACGCATGCAGCCGACCGCGCTGACTGCACAAGCCATACCCGGCGCCAACACGGCAGGCCGGCATTGACCCACCACAACGACGAAAGGAAACACCATGAAACTGTATCTGAACGACATCTCCTCGGCCGCTTCGCGCGTGCGCATCGCCCTGGCGCTCAAAGGCATCAGCGTGGAGACATTGCCGGTCACCATTCTTGGCGAACATCCGGAAAACCTCGGCGCCGACTACCTGCGCATCAATCCGCAAGGACTGGTGCCGGCGCTGGTGACCGACAGCGGCGCGCTGATCACACAATCCATCGCCATCATCGAATACCTGGATGAATTGCAACCGGAGCCGCCGCTGCTGCCGACGGACCTGGAACAACGTGCGCTGTCGCGTTCGGTGGCCGTTGCCATTGCCGCCGAGATCCATGCCTTGGTGCCGCCGCGCATCGCACGCCGCCTGTCTGCCATCCCCGGAATGACCGCCGCCGGCATCGCCGACTGGAACCGCCACTGGACGGTGGAGGGGCTGGCAGCGGTCAATGCCCTGGTGAGCGCGCGCCGCAGCGGCCCATTCATCGGCGGCGACCGCCCCTCCATCGCCGACATCCTGTTGTTTCCACAGGCGGTCAATGCCGAGCGCATGGGCCTGGATCTGGCGCAGTGGCCGGCTGTGGCGGATGTCTATGCCAAGCTGAAGACGTTGCCGGCGTTCGCCGACAACGCGCCGGCGCCGCGCAAGTAAAAAGAGGAGAGCTTATTTTTCCTTCATCGCGGCCTCGGCCAGCATCGCATCGCCCACGGCGTCGCTGCCGCCGGCCTTGAGCGCCTCGCCGGCGCCGCGGATGTCGCGCACGTCCTTGTTCTGGCTAAGCTTGCGCTTGCCCTCCAGGCGGGTGATTTCTATCTCCAGCCCGACGATGGCCTTGAGCAGCGTATCGGTGTAGTCGGCCGGCGCGTCCGACATCTTCCACGGCGCCGGCTGCGCCGCTTCATGCGTGCGCGTGAGGCGCGCCACCACGCCGCGCACGTAGCGCTCGTCGTCGCGGATCGTGATGCGCCCGTGGGCGTGCGCCACCATGTAGTTCCAGGTCGGCACCTGCTTGTGGGCCTCGTGCTTGCTAGGGTACCAGCTTGGTGAAATATAGGCGTCGCCGGCCGAGAAGATCACCATGACCTCGTCGCCGTCGGCCAGCGCCCGCCATACGGGATTGGCGCGCGCCACGTGGGCATGCAGCGTACCCAAGGCGCCCTGTGCCGGATCGAGGTGGAACGGCAGGTGGTTGGCGTCCAGCCCGCCGGCGCCATGCGAGACCAGCACCCCGAACGGATGGCTGGCGATCAACTGGTGCAAGGCCTCGGGGCGCGGTTCGTCGAAATGGGCTGGGATGTACATGGAGATTCCTGGCGGCGTTGGACAATGGAAACGCCCATTGTGAGGCCAAACACGGATCAATGTGTACAGCCCGGAAGCCTGTTTCAGGCAACCGGCATGGCCGAGCTGGGCAGGCCGAAGATCTTGTCGAACAGCAGGTTGAACAGGTAGGTGTAGACCATGAAGAACACGATCAGGCCGATGTCCAGCACGAAGGCGTCCCACAAGCCGATGTCCAGCCACCAGGCGAACAGCGGCACCAGCATCAGCACCAGGCCGCCCTCGAAGCCGAGGGCATGCGCGATGCGGCGGCCGGCGCTGCGGCCGCGCTTGGCCTGGCGCGCTTCCCAGCGCTCGAACAGGCCGTTGAAAATGAAATTCCAGATGAAGGCGATGGTCGAGGAAGCCACTGCCGCCGCCGTCGAATGGCCGCTGTCGTGGCCGGCGATGACCGCCAGGCCGAAGGTGGTGAAACCGATCGCCAGCAGTTCGAAAGCGCAGGCGTAGACCAATTTGCGTTTAAAACCTTGCATGAAAATTCTCCTGGTTGAATAGCGGGCCGCCCTGTTGTCGCGTGAAGAACGGCCTTGGGTACGGAAGGCATTCTATGGTTTAATTTCTGACAGAAGAAGTCAGCTTCTTTCAGTTTTATTGATAACTAAAAAGACAACATGGCCTTCTCCAGCGACAACGTGAAAATCTTCCTGGCGGTGCTCGACGGCGGTTCCTTCTCGGCCGCGGCGCGCATGCTGGGACGCGTGCCGTCGGCGGTCAGCATGGCCATCAGCCAGCTGGAAGCCGAACTGGACCTGGTGCTGTTCGACCGCACCGCGCGCGATGCCCGCCCCACCGACATGGCCCGTGCACTGGAACCGGACGCGCGCCTGCTGGCCAGCACCCTGCGCCAGCTCGACGCCCATGCGCTGGCCATGCACCAGGGACTGGAGCGCAAGCTGACGCTGGCGGTGGCCCCCGAACTGCTGTCGGTGCCCTGGGCCAAGCCGCTGGCGGTGCTGGCCGAGGAATTTCCTTCGCTGGAGGTGGAAGTGCTGTCCACGCCGCAAGCCGATGCGATGCGCATGCTGTATGAGGACTGCGCGCAACTGGCGGTGGTGTTCGAGCGCCATGCCGGCAACGACCGCGAGGCGTTCCAGGAATTCAGCAGCGAGATGCTGGTAGCGGTGATCTCGCCGCAGCATCCGGCCTTGAAGGCGAAGAAGCGCAAGCTGCGCTACGAAGACCTGTACGACATCCGCCAGATCGCCGTGGCCAGCCGCGACGCCAGCGTCTCCGACCCGCGCTTCTTCCTGGCGCGCCAGATCTGGCGCACCGACAACCACCTGGCCACGCTGTCGCTGGTGCGCGAAGGCCTGGGCTGGGCCTATTTGCCGCATAGCCTGGTGCAGGCGCAGATCGACTCCGGCGCGCTGGCCGCCATCGATTTCGACAACATCAGCAACCAGCTCCGGCTGTGGGTGGATGTGGTGTGGAACAAGGACAAGCCGCTGGGGCTGGGAGCGCAGCGCTTCATCGCGCTGATGCGGGAGATGGCGCCGAGCCGGCGCAAGGGGAAATGACCTGCCCGATCCCGGCCTGCGCCGGGATCGGGATTCATGGAACTACAACCATCAAGGCAATATCTTCGACTCCGCCTTGGACGCCAGCAACTGCACCAGCAACCGGTCGCGCTCGGCCGCCACCTCGGCCGACGTCATGCCTTGCATCTGCTGCTCGACGCCCGCTTGCAAAGTCCGCTTCAGCGCATCGGTGATCGCCGACGTTCCCAGGTCGGCCCACCAGCTCTCGATCGGCGGCCCCAGGTGGTCCAGCAGATGCCCGATGCCGCCCTCGCCGCCGGACATGTGCAGGTTCAGGTAGGGCCCCATCAGCGCCCAGCGCAATCCCGGCCCGTAGGCGATCGCGGTATCGACATCCTCGGTGCTGGCCACGCCCTGCTCCACCAGGTGGAAGGCTTCGCGCCACAACGCCGCCTGCAGCCGGTTGGCGATATGGCCCTTGACCTCCTTGCGCACATGGATCGGCTTCTTGCCGATGGCGGCGTAGAAGTCGATGGCGCCCTGCACCGCTTGCGGCGAGGTCAGCGCACCGCCGATCACTTCCACCAGCGGAATCAGGTGCGGCGGATTGAAGGGATGGCCCAGCACCACGCGTTCCGGATGGCGGCAAGCCGCCTGCACCTTGCTCATCAACAGGCCCGACGAACTCGATGCCAGGATCACGCGCGCCGGCAGCGCGGCATCCATGCGCCGGAACAGGTCGATCTTCAGGTCTTCGCGCTCGGGGCCGTTTTCCTGCACGAAATCGGCGCCTTGCAGCGCATCTTCCAGCTTGTCGAAAAACCGCAGGCGGGAAAGCGAAGCGCCCGGCGCCAGCCCCAGCGTTTCCAGGCTGGGCCAATGGCGCGCGACGGCCTCGCGCAATTTCCGTTCGGCGTCGGGCATGGGGTCGGTGGCCGACACGTCCAGGCCTCGGGCCAGGAAATACGCCACCCAACTGGCGCCGATGACGCCGGTGCCGACCACGGCGATCCGACTGATCCCGTCCTTGGCTTGTGGGCCGCCTGTTTGCTGCATTCCGCTCTCCTCCGCTGGTTGCTGTCGCCTGGGGTTATCGGTATGACAAGATGTACCGACCGTTCGCGTGAAATATCCGCCCCCGCCCCGAAAAGACCGCAGCTTATCACCTGCCGGCGGCCATCTTTACGCTATCATCGCGCACAAACAAAGCCGCTCCATCGGCACAATCAAAACAGAGGGATTCCCCATGTTCATGTATCTTCCCTTCCTGCTGGCGCTGCTGGCCGTGGTCGGCATCGTGATCGGCTGGAGGACGTTCAGTTTCGCGATGTGGCTATGCGCGCTGTGCGTGACACTGTATTGGTTCAGCTTCCACGCCACCAGCCCGCTCAAGCTTTCCTTCTGAGGCCGGCGCCATGAACCGATCCATCCTGTCTTCTTCGCGCGACCGCGCCACTTCCGGCGGCAACATCCTGAACGTGCTGGGCTTGCTGGCCGTCTGCGCCTCCCTGGGCATCGCCTTCTATTACCAGTTGGCGTTGAAGGAACTGCCCTGTCCCCTGTGCCTGCTGCAGCGCGCCGGCCTGATCCTGACCGGCATCGGCCTGATGATGAACGTGCGCTTCGGCGTCAGGAGCGCGCACTACGGCGTCGCGCTGGCCGGGGCATTGACCACCGGCATCGTCGCGCTGCGCCAGGTGTTCCTGCACATCGCGCCGGGCGACGCCGGCTACGGCTCGACTTTCATGGGTCTGCATTTCTACACGCTGGCCGCGCTCTCTTCGCTGGCGGCAATCGCCGGCATCGCCGCGCTGCTGATGCTCAAGAGCTGGGAGCCGCCGACGCGCTTCCCGGCCTGGAAATCGGCCGGCGGCAAACTGGCCTGCTTCCTGTTCCTGCTGCTGGTGGCGGGCAACCTGGCTTCCACTGTGCTCGAATGCGGCGCCGGCGCCTGCGAGGACGATCCCACCTATTACCTGCTGCTGGGCAAATAAAAAAACCGGCGCAAAAAGAACCGGAAGGTTCCTTTTGCACCGGCATCAAATCCGACGCTCAAGACTATTCATGCATGGCGCGGCTGCGCCATGCGCCTCATCAGAAGCGGTGCTGCATGCCCAGGGTCACACCGAACTGGCTGCTGCCGAAACCCGCCTCGTCGCGCGACAGGCCGACCAGCTGGCCGTTCTTGGCGCGCGCGTAAGCGGTGCTGGCGTACAGGTCGGTGCGCTTGGACATCGCGTACTTCAAGCGCAGCGCGTACATGATGGGATCGGCATCGTTGGTCACGTTCTTGATGTTCTGGTAGTAGATCGCGCCGATCAGGGTCATCGCAGGCGTGATCTTGTAGCTGCCGCCGCCCCAGAACATATCGCTGCGCAGGTCGGTCGCACCGGAAGCTTGCGTCTTCTTGTAGTAGCGATAGCCCGCGCTCAGCTTCCACGCGTCGGACAGCTCATAGCTGCCGGCCAGGTGGGCCGAGGTGGCCTTGTCATAAGGGCCGCCGGTTGGCGTGGCCGTGCTGTTGTTGCGGTCGTAGGCAGCCGCCACCGCGAAGGGGCCATTGCCGTAGCCCAGGCCGAGGGCATATTTGGCGCCCTCGCTCTGGCTGCCAGCCACTTCGCCGAAGGCGTAGGTCGCACCGATCTTCACGCCGCCGAATTCGCCCTGGTACTTGACCAGGTTGGAGGCGCTGGAGAGCATGCCGTCCTTGCGGTTACCGGTGGCGCCGGCCGAGGTGACCCACGAGTAGTTGGCCGAATAGCCCATCGGGTCGAACGGCAGGATGAAGTCATAGGTGGTGGTGTACGAACGGCCCGCCACCACGCGACCGAAGCCGCCTTCCAGGCCGACGGTGGACTGGCGGTTGAACAGCTGGTTGGCGTCGCCGTCGAAGCTGCCGGTGTCCAGCTTGAAGCCGTTTTCCAGCTGGAAGATGGCTTTCAGGCCGCCGCCCAGGTCTTCGCTGCCGCGAAAGCCGATGCGCGAGGTATTCATGTTGCCCGACGACAGGCGGGTGACGCTGTTGCCGTTCTTGTTGGCGTTGCTGACGAACTCCACGCCGGTATCGAGCAAGCCGTAGACGGTGACGCTGCTCTGCGCCTGGGCGGCGCCGCCGACGGCGGCAAATGCGGTGGCCGCTGCTGCGATGGCCAGATGTTTCTTCTGCACTGTAATCTCCTTGGTTGAAAGCTGTTGTGGTGGTGTGCCGCATATCGAGTGCCGTGGGGACGGCTGCGGCTTGTCGTTATCTGCACTGCTGGTATTGCCGGCCTTGCATGCTGCTGCGGGCGCATCGGCTCGTGGCCGTGTGCCCGACTCTTGCTGTCATCCCCTTAAGGGCGGATGAATCAGAAAGCCCAAAGCGCCTGCTCGGGCAGGCAAAGCCAGTACTCGCCCTGCTCCAGCCGCTGCGGCGCATAAGCGCGCAGGCCCACCGTGCCGTTGCCGGAATCGTCGGGATTGCCGGCCTTGAACAGGCATTCCCAGCGGTCGCCCAGGTACATGCAGGTGGACAGCGGCAGGCGGATGGCGTTATCGGAGGGCTGATCGGAAATGCGCACCTGCTCGACGCGGATGATGCCGGTGACGTTCTTCCCGGGCGCGGCGTCGGGGTTGCCGCGCAGGGTCGCCGTGGCGGTGCCGCCTTCGAGCTTGAGGGTGACGCGGTCGCCCTGGCGGCTGACCACCTGCGCGGCCAGCTTGTTGTTGCTGCCCATGAATTCGGCGGTGAATAGGGTATCGGGCGTCTGGTACATGCTTTGCGGCGTACCCTGTTGCTCGATGCGGCCGTTGTTCAGCAACAGGATGCGGTCCGAGATCGCCATCGCCTCGCCCTGGTCGTGGGTCACCATCAGCGCCGACAGGCCCAGTCGCACGATCAGTTCGCGCAGGAAGGCGCGGGCTTCCTCGCGCAGCTTGGCGTCGAGGTTGGAGAGCGGTTCGTCCAGCAGGATCACCTGCGGGTTGTAGACCAGCGCGCGGGCGATCGCCACGCGTTGCTGCTGGCCGCCGGAGAGCTGGTGCGGATAGCGCTCGCCCAGGTGTCCCAGGCCCAGTTGCGCCAGCACCGCCTTGACGCGCGCGGCGATGTCGGAGGAGCCCACCTTGCGCAGCTTCAGGCCGTAGGCGACGTTGTCGGAGACGGTCTTGTGCGGCCACAGCGCGTAGGACTGGAACACCAGGCCCAGGTTGCGTTCTTCAGCCGGCATCTCGAAGTTGCGCGAGCCGTCGAACACGCGGCGTGTCGCGATGTCGATGGTGCCGGCCTTGGGCGATTCCAGCCCGGCCACCGCGCGCAGCAGCGTGGTCTTGCCGCTGCCGGAGGGACCCAGCAGCGCCACCACTTCGCCGCGCTGCAGTTGCATCGAGACGCCCTTGAGGATGGGGTTGGCGTGGGCGCCGGTGCCGTAATCCAGGTGCAGGTCGTTGACGGAAAGTTCAGACATGATGTTTCCTTTGCTTTAGTCGTGCAGCTTGACGCCGAAGCGCAGCGCGATGCCGAGGCCCACGGCCACCAGCGTGATATTGATGAAGGACAGCGCGGCCACCAGTTCGACGGCGCCGGCGGCCCACATCGAGACGATCATGGAACCGATCACTTCGGTGCCGGGCGAGAGCAGGTAGACGCCGGTGGAGTATTCGCGCTCGAAGATCAGGAACACCATCAGCCAGGCGCCGATCAGGCCGTAGCGCACCAGCGGGATGGTGACGTCGCGGGTGACCCGGGCGCGCGGCGCGCCGACGGCGCGGGCGGCCTCTTCCAGCTCGGGGCCGACCTGCAGCAGCGCGGTGTTGATCAGGCGCAGGCCGTAGGCCATCCACACCACCGAATACGCCAGCCAGACCGAGAAGATGGTCGAACGCAGCGAGCGCAGCATGGGGATGAAGCTGTCCACCAGCCACAGCGCGATGAAGTTGTCGCTGCCCTTGAAGAAGGATTCCAGCATCGACGGCACGAACAGGAACACCCACAGGAAGGACAGGCCGGCCAAAAGGCCCGGCACCGCGCGCGGCACCAGCACGCTGTAGTCGAGGAAGCGGGTGACGCCGTCCTGCTTGCGGTGCATGGCCAGGGCGATGGCGGTGTAGCAGGCCACGGCCAGCGCGCCGCCGATCACGCCGATCAGCACGGTGTTGATGATGCCGCGCACCAGCGAGGGCTGTTCCCACACGTCGCGGAAGTTTTGCAGGGTCAGCACATCCAGCAGGTTCACGCCGTCGCCCCAGTGCGACACGAAGGTGCGCAGCGCGATGCCCGACAGCGGGATCACCACCGTAAACAACAGCCAGGCGGCGATCAGCGCGAACGCCACCCAACGCCACTTGCCCAGCGGCAGCGACTTCTGGCGGGCGCCCTTGCCCTTGATCGCCACATACTTGTTGGCCGAACGCAGCAGCCAGCGCTGCAGCATCACCAGCGGCATGGTCACCGCCACCAGGCACACGGCCACCGCCGCCATCAGGTGGTAGGACGGCGTGCCGAGCTTGTTGGTCAGCTTGTAGAGATAGGTCGGCAGCACCAGGTGGCCTTCGGGGTCGCCCAGCACCAGCACCAGGCCGAACACTTCGAAGCCGAGGAAGAACACCAGCACGCCGGAAAACGCCAGCGCCGGCATGATCATCGGCAGCGACACGTTCAGCGCCACCTGCAGCGGCGAGGCGCCGGCCACGCGCGCGGCTTCTTCCACATCCGAGCCGAGGCTCTTCAGGGCCGACGAGGCGTACAGGTAGACGTGCGGCACGTGGGTCAGGCCGGCGATGAGGACGATGCTGGAGAAGGCGTAGATATTCCACGGGTCGCCCTCGAAACCGAAGAACGCCAGCAGGTGCTTGGCCCAGACCGTGTAAAAGCCGACCGGCCCCATCGAGACCACGTAGCCGAAACCGATCACCATCGGCGACACGAAGATCGGCACCATCAGCGCCGGCGCGATCCAGTTGCGGCCGGGCAGGTCGGTGCGCACCATCAGGAAGGCCAGCATGCCGCCCAGCGGCACGGCGATCACGGTCAGGCCTGTGGCCAGCGCGAAACCGTTGAGGAAAGCCTGGTGGAAGTCCGGGTCATCGAAGATGAAGCGGTAGGAATCGAAACTCAGGTGCTTGACCGGCGCGAAGAACGGCGCCGACAGGAAGCTCTGGTAGAAGATCAGCAGCAGCGGCACGAAGATGGCCAGCGCCGCCAGCGCGACGACCAGGCCGCGTGGCCAGTTCAGGCGCAGGCGCCGCTTGGCCGGGATGGCTTCGCCGGAAGGCAGCGATGTGGTTGTTTGCATGATTCAGCTCGTAAAACCGGAACCTGCCCGCGGCGCTTTGCCATACGGCAGGCGAAGCGGCGGCAACGGAACTGCGGCCGGCCGCGCTCCATGCAGGTTCCTCTGTTGAAAATCGCCGCGACGATGGGCTTGTAACGGCTCCGCTGCGGCTGGCGGGCCGGATGGCCCGCCGTCGGCTTGCGCTTACTTCTTGGTGGCTTCCTTCCACTGCTTCAGGAATGCCAGGCGCTTGGTCTGGTCCAGGTATTCCAGCAATTCGGTGGACACCGGCATCGGCTTGAGCGCCGCGCCCAGTTGCTTGTTCAACTCGGCCGAGGTGGTCGCGCCGGTGACGTCGCCACGGATGGCGAACAGCTGCGCGTCATTGGCGATGATGGTCTGGCCGCGCTTGGACAGGATGTAGTCCAGCCACAGCTTGGCGGCGTTGGCGTTCTTGGCCGACTTGTTGATGAAGATCACGCGCGAGAGCACCAGGTTGTAGTCCTTGGTGAAGGCGATGCCGATCGACGGATCCTTCTTGGCGCGCACCAGCGCGTAAGGGCCGAGCACGTTGTAGCCGATCAGGTTTTCACCCGAGGAGATGCGCTCCAGCATGGTGCCGGTGGACGACTGCACGCGCGCCGAGACGCCGCCCATGGCGCGGGCGAAATCCCAGAATTGCGGGTTCAGCTTCAGGTCGTAGGTCATCAGGCTGAAGCCGACGCCGGACTTTTCGATGTCGTAGGTGGTGACCTTGTTCTTGAACTTGTCCTGCTTGGTGGTCAGGAGCTTGGTGAAATCGGCATGAGTGGCCGGCACTTCGGCTTCCGTCACCAGGCGCTTGTTGTAGACGATGGCGGCCGGTTCGAAGGTGGTGCCGTAGGCGGTCTCCTTCCAGTTGGCCCAGCCCGGGACGGCCGCGGCTTCAGGCGACTTGTAGGCCATGCCGTAGCCTTCCGAGGCCAGCTTGACCTGCAGGTCCATCGAGGACGACCACATCACGTCGGCAGTGGCGCCGCCGGCGGCCGCTTCCGAGATGAAACGATTGTAGGCTTCGGTCGAATTCATGTCGTTGTACTCGACCTTCACGCCGGGATAGAGCGCGCTGAAATCCTTGATCAGCGATTCGGCGGCCTTGGAATCGGTGGTGCTGTAGATCACGACCTTGCCTTCCTTCTTGGCGCCGTCGATGACCTTGGCGTAGTCGGCAGGATAGCCGGCCGGTACCTGCGCGAAAGCGGAAGTGGTAAAAGCGGCAGGCAAAGCGAGGGCGAGGCTGAGCGCGACGCTCAGGCGACGTTTGTGCAACATGTGTTCTCCTTGATGTTGAAATGGGGCCGGTTGCGGAACGCCGAGGTGACGCCTGCTCAACGAACCAGCCCTAGCTCCTGGGACTGCTTGCGGTACTGCGCAACGGTCTGCGCGACATAATCGGTCAGCGCCTTGCCGGTCATGGCAAAGGGATAAAGGCCGCTGGCGCCGCGTTGCCGGTCGAAGGCGGGATCTGCCATCGCCTTGTCGAAAATCTCCACCCAGCGCCGGTACTCCGCTTCCGGCACATGCGGGCTCATGTAGAAACCGCGGATGATGGGCCATACCACGTCATAGCCCTGCTCGCGCGCGGTCGGCACCGCCTGCAGCGGGCCCGGCAGCCGCTGCTCGGACAGCACCGCCAATATCCTTACCTTGCCTTCGGCGATGAAGTGGGCCGCTTCCGAGGCGTCGCCAGAAATCACCTGCACATGGCCTGCCTGCAGCGCGGCGAAGGAATCGCCGCCGCCCTCCAGCGCCACAAATCGGAACTGGCGGGACTCGATGCCGGCGCGGCCGGCGATCAGCGCCATCTTCAGCCAGTCCTGGCTGCCCACCGTGCCGGACAAGCCCACCGTGGTCTTGCCGGGATCCTTTCGGATCGCCTGCAGCAGCTCGCGCAGATTGCGCCAGGGAGAGTCACCGCGCACCGCGATCATGCCGTAGTCGATGCCCACGCCGGCCACCCAGCGCACGTCGTCCACCGACGCCTTGCCGTATTTGCCCTGCGCCAGGTTCAGCAGCGAACCGCCAGAAAACGTCACCAGCGTATCGGGCCCGCCGCGCCGCTGCGACACCACCGAACTCCACGCCACCGCGCCGATCCCGCCGGGCAGGTAACTGAGCTTCACCGGCCCGGTCCCGCCTTCTTCGCGCAACACCTTGCGCAGCATCTTGCAGGTGGCATCCATGCCGCCGCCGGGCTTGGCCGGGACGATACACTCCACCGCCAGCGCGTACGGCGCCGCGCATGCCAACAGGCACGCCATCAGCAAGGTACGCAGGCTGCTCGCTTTCATGTGTTGCGGTCTCGGCTCAAGCGCCGGCGCAATATCGGGAATCGGGGAAATACGTCATGGTCTGTCTCCAGCTGATTCTTTTTTGGTGTTGGCGAATGCTACAAGAAAAGCCTTTCAGTCGGCTTTCAATGAAATGTCCGTTGTAAAAAATCCCGGCGCGCCATGCCGGCACTTGCCAACCATGCATTTCAAAGCGCCGCAGGCATCTGTTAGCATCCGCGCTGGAGACACGCCGTAGCCGTATCAACAACATTTCGGCGCCGCATCAACATTATTCGAACAAGGCAATATCATGCGCATCTTGCTGGTAGAAGATCACGTCGAGCTTTCCCGCTGGCTTTCCAAGGCCCTGCAGGACGCCCACCTCAATGTGGAGTGCGCGCGCAACGGCGCCGATGCCGACAGCCTGCTGCTGACGCAGGAATACGCGCTGGTGATCCTCGACCTGACGCTGCCCAAGATGGACGGGCTGGAAGTCCTGAAACGCATGCGCGCGCGCGGCAACCGGGCGCCGGTGCTGATCCTGACCGCCCGCGGCGGGCTCACCGACCGCGTCAACGGCCTCAACCTCGGCGCCGACGATTATCTCGCCAAACCCTTCGAACTGGAAGAACTGGAAGCACGCGTGAAAGCCCTGCTGCGGCGCAGCCAGAACAACGAGGCGGTCACCGTCAGCTGCGGCGCGCTGAGCTTCGACACCGTCTCGCGCACCTTCACCTACGGCGGCGAATTGCTGGCGCTGACTCCGCGCGAGCATGCGGTATTGGAAGCGCTGCTGGTACGCCACGGCCATACGGTGCCGAAAGAGAAATTATTCCAGCAGGTGTTCTCGCTGGACGATAACGCCAGCATCGACGCCATCGAAATCTACATCCACCGCCTGCGCAAGAAACTGGAGCATGCCGGCCCCGGACGGGTCTCCATCACCACCCTGCGCGGCCTGGGCTACCTGCTGCAGGCCGCCTGATGGCAGGCGCCGCCCCCGCCAGGCTGGGCAGCCTGCGCAGCCAACTGCTGCGCTGGCTGCTGCTGCCGCTCACGCTGCTGGTGGCGGTGGACGCCGTCTCGGTCTACTACAACGCGCTGGAAGTGGCCGACCTGGCCTACGACCGCTCGCTGCTGGCCTCCACCCGCGCGCTGGCCGAGCGCGTTTCCATCGTCGACGGCCACGTGATCGCCGACGTCCCCTACGTCGCCCTCGACAGTTTCGAAACCGACACCCTGGGCCGCATCTATTACAAGGTCACCGGCCTGAACGGCGAGCTGGTATCCGGCTACGACGACCTGCCGCCGGTGCCGCCCAACGTCAAGCGCTCGGAAGCCTATCCGGCGCTGGTGCGCTTCTACCAGGCCGATTACCACGACCAGCCCATCCGCATCGCCGCGCTGCTGCAGCCGGTCTACGACGACAGCATGCGCGGCATCGCGCTGATCCAGGTCGGCGAGACCATGGACGCGCGCAACGGCATGACGCGCAAGATCCTGTTCGACACGCTGTGGCGCCAGGGCACGCTGGTGATCGTGGCGGCGCTGCTGGTGTGGTTCGCGGTGCGCTTCGTGCTGCGCCCGATGATGCAGTTGCGCAGCGAGGTCGAGTCGCGCGCCCCGACCGACCTCTCCGGCTTCGACCCGGCGCTGGTGCACAAGGAGATGCGGCCGCTGGTGCTGGCCATGAACGGCTACATGGAAAGACTGCAAACGCTGATCGCCGGCCAGCGCCGCTTCATCGCCGACGCCTCGCACCAGTTGCGCACGCCGCTGACGGTATTGAAGACCCAGGCCGAACTGGGCCTGCGCGAGCTCAGGCGCGAACAGCATGCCCCGTCCGAATTGCGGGAACTGTTCGAAGGCATGGCGCGCACCACCGACTCCACCGTGCACCTGGCCAACCGCCTGCTGACCCTGGCGCGCGCCGAACACGGCGCGGTCGAAGGCGGCATGGCCCCGGTCTCGCTGACCGACGCCATGCGCCAGGTGGCATTGGAATTGTCGCAGCAGGCGGTGATGCGCCGCATCGAACTGTCCTTCGAAAGCGAAGGCGATATCCGCATCGACGGCAATGCGCTGCTGCTGCATGAGCTGATGGTCAACCTGCTGGACAACGCCATCCGCTATACGCCCGACGGCGGGCGCATCACGCTGCGCGTGCGCGGCGCCAGCGAACCGGGCCAACCCACCGGCGCCCTGCTGGAAGTGGAAGACAACGGCCCCGGCATCCCGGAAGCCGAACGCGGGCGCGTGTTCGAACCCTTTTACCGCGCCGGCGCGACCCAGCACATCAATCCCTCCGGCACCGGCCTGGGCCTGTCCATCGTGCGCGAAATCGCCGCCATGCACCAGGCCGACATCGCGCTGGAAAGCCCGGCACAAGGCAGCGGGCTGGTGGTGCGCATCGCCTTCCCCGGCGTGATCGAAGTGCGGCTGTAAGAACCCATTTCACAATGAAACGTGAGATGCGTCCTTAGCCGCCGCCATATCCATCTTCACTTGAAATCCCAGGCCATCTGCTGCGACACCGGCTGGTGCGCCACGCTCTGCGCGCACAGGCCGATGTAGCGCGTCAGCGGCGGAGGGGGCGGAATCCCGGCTTCCTGCATGGCGCGGTTGTCGAAGGTGTAGCCCAGCCGCGCGAAGCCGCCGTAGAGCCGCAGCGCCCGCAGCATCAAACGCGGGTTGCAGTCGGGCAGGCGTTCACGGATGCGCGGCAGCAGTTCCGGCAGGCGCTCCGGCGGCAGGATGCCATAGGCGCCGGGCGACTCGCCGGCGGCCCGCGCCAGTTCGGCGTCGATATCGGCGAAGCTGCAGCTTCGCTGCGCGCCGGCCGACAGGTGCAGCAATTCATGTTTCCACTCCGGCCGCAGCGCCGCCGCCGCGACGGCCGCCGCGCACCAGTCCACCGGCACCACGTCGATCTTCTGCCGCAGTTCCGCCACGCTCGCGCCCAATGCGCGCCAGGCGCGGAAGACCCAGTAGATGCTGGCCGATGGCGCGCAGCCAAGCCGGGTATGGCCGACGACGATCGATGGGCGCAGCACCACCAACGGCAACGCCGGCGCCATCTTCCTCAGCAGCAGTTCGCACACCGCCTTGGAATGGGTGTACGGCACCAGGTGCGCACGCTCGTCCAGCGGCAGCGCCGCGCTTTCGGAAATGTCGCTGCCGGCCGGTTGCCGGTTGCCGCACGCCATCGCGGTACCGATGTAGACGAAGCGGCGCAACGGCGCATAGCGCTGCAGCAGGTGCGCCAGGATCACGCTGGCGTCGACGTTGAGCGCCCCCATCGCCGGATGGGCGGTGAAGCTGGCATGCGCCGCGCAATGGATCGCCACGCCTACCCGCGCCAGCCGCGTATCGCCGGCGATGGACTCGACCCGCTCCAGGCTGGCCAGCAGGATCTGCGCAGGGCGCAAGCGCCGCAGCGATTCTTCCGGCGCGCCCAGGCGGCGCAGTTGCGAGGTGACGCGGGCATAGGCACTGGCCGCATCCGCGCCGCGCACCATCAGCAGCAGGCGATCGCCCTGGCGCTGCCGCATCAGCTCGACCGCCACCGCGCCGCCGAGAAACCCGGTGGCGCCGGTGAGCAGGATCAGGTCGTCATGCTCGTTCGCCATGAAAGTCCTTTCTCGATTGGCCCAAGGGATCGGCGCATCCGGTTCGCATCAATAGCTGTAGGTGATGAAAACGCTGCCCATCGGCGCCGTCTTGCGCTTGACGATGGGGCTGTTGCCGGCGTCGCCGGCAAGCTGCATGGCGCCGGCCGATGCCATCAGGCTCCAGTTGGCGTCGAACTTGTGCTTCCAGCCCAGTTGCAGCGTGTAGGCGTAGATCCCCGACTTGGCGGTGTACTGGCGGAAACCGGATGCGTCCGACTGCGCCGCCGTCACGCCGTAGTAGGTCTGCACGTATTTGCGGTTGCCCCAGCTGCCGGTCAGGCCCAGCGTCAGCTCGTCGGAGCCGCTGCTGTAGAACGGGCTGCTGGCGCCGAAATGCAGCGCGCTGCCGTTGTCGCGCTGGGACAGCGGCACTTCGGCTTGCAGCCCCAGGCGCAGCCAGTCGGTGACGGTATAGCCCAGGCCGAGCAGCGCGGTGGCCGAACCCTTGATCTCGCCCATGCCGCGCAGATAGTCGCTGCCGGTACGGCCCATGAAGCTGCTCTGGTTGCTGTCCCTGCGGCCTTCGCGATAGCCCAGGGCGACGCTGTAGTCGATCTTGCCGGCGTGGCCGCCATAACCGGCCCCGCGCGTGGTGCCGATGAAGAAGCCATTGGACGCCGCATAGTCGAACGTCAGCCCGAGGCCGGTGCGGTTCTGGTCGGAGCCGGAATAGCGCGGGCCGAACGCCACGCCCGCGCCCAGCGTGAGCACGTCGCCCTGGGGCGCCTTGGACGCTTCGGCGGACTGGACAGGCGCGGCCAATACCGCCAGCGCAGCGACCGCCAGCAGCGCCAGCGGCGGGCAAGGTTGCAACAGGACGCGCAATGCTGCCGAAGGGACGCGCCGCGAGCGCTGCGGCCGGCACGATTCGATACTTCTCATGGAATGCCTTTCAGTTTTGGTTCAGTCGTGGAATGGATGAAGGCGAGGCCAGGCCCCGTTGCAGCGCAGTATGGAATCCGAGCATGAAGCCCCGATGAACCGGACATGAAGGAAAAATGAAGCCGCCCGCGCAACCGGGCGCCGTCGCCCCGTCTTCAGCCATTCTTCACGCGCCGCGTATACACTCGCGGCATGAAAATCCTCCTGATAGAAGACGACCTCGACCTCGGCAACGGCGTGCGCATCGCGCTGGCCGACCATGGCTTCGACGTGGTATGGGTGCGCCAGCAGGAAGACGCGCTGCGCCAGCTCGAGGCCGGCGCCTGCGAACTGGTGCTGCTCGACCTCGGCCTGCCCGACGGCGACGGCATGCGCATCCTGGCGCGCCTGCGGCGCGAGCGGCACAACCTGCCGGTCATCATCCTGAGCGCGCGCGACGCGCTGGAAGACCGCCTGCGCGGCCTGGACGGCGGCGCCGACGATTACCTGGTCAAGCCCTTCGTGCTGGCCGAACTGCTGTCGCGCGTGAAGGCGCTGGCGCGGCGCAGCTACGGCTTCGACGGCGACACGCTGGAAGTGCGCGGCCTGGCGCTGCACGTGCCGACGCGGCGCGTGACGGTGGACGGGCTGGCGGTAGAACTGACCGCCAGCGAATACGCCCTGCTCAAGCTGCTGATGGTGCGCGCCGACCGCGTGGTCACGCGGCGCCTGCTGGAGGAAGAAGCGCTGCCCGGCGCCCATGAAAACGCCAGCAACGCGCTGGACGTGCATATGGGCAACCTGCGCCGCAAGATCGGCGACGGCTTCGTGCGCACGGTGCGCGGCGTCGGCTACGTGGTCGACACCATGGCATTGCGCAAGGGAGGCGAATGATGGTGCGCCGCTGGTGGCGCCGCATCACGACGCCCTCCCTGGTGCGGCGGATCATGCTGGCGCAACTGCTGCTGCTCACGCTGCTGTGGTGCGCCTTCCTCACCTACGTGCTGTGGGAAAGCCTGCGCAGCCCCGGATTACTGGGCGGCACCAAGGTGTTCGACACCGTCCTCGCGGTGGCCGACCAACTGGAAGACCGCCCGCAAGCGCGCAACCAGATCCTGCGCGAGATCGACCTGGCGTTGCGCGAGGATTATGGCGCCGGCAACGATTCCAACATCTCGACCAGCCTGATCGTGCGCAGCCACGGCAAGGTGATCTATGCCTCCGAAGATGCGCCCCTGGGCGTGCGCAACACGCGCTACGACACCAATGAACGCGTGGCCGTGGGCGATCGCTTCTGGCGCAGCCGCACCGCCAGGTCGCCGCGCTCGGATACCGAGGCCTCGCTGGTGATACCGGGCGATGCCTGGACCTTCTTCATCCACATCAATTCGCGCGGCTACTACGTGCTGCCGCTGCTGATCAGCCTGCCCTTCCTGCTGCTGCCGGCCTGGCTCTCGGTGCGCGTGGCGCTGCGGCCGTGGAGCAAGGTGGCGCGCGAAGTCGCCGAACGCGGACCGCAGGACCTGACGCCGCTGCAATCGATGCCCAAGCATGAAGAGCTGCGCAACATGGTCGACTGCATCAACGACCTGCTGGCGCGGGTGCGCGAGAGCGCCGGGCGCGAACGCGCTTTCATCGCCGACGCCGCGCACGAGCTGCGCACCCCGCTGGCGGCCATGCGCATCAACGTCGAGGCGCTGCAATCGCGCGTGGCCGACGCCCACCAGCGCGAACTGCTGCGCGGCATCCTCAACAGCGGCAACCGCGCCACCCGGCTGGTGCGCCAGTTGCTGCTGCTCATGCGCAGCGAGACGCACACCGAGGCGCCGCTGCGTCCGCTGGACCTGACCGCGCTGGTACAGGAACGGCTGGCGGCGCTGTCGCCGCTGGCGGCCGAGCGCGAGGTGGAGCTGGAACTTGATGCGCGCGATACGGCATGGGTGGACGGCGCGCGCGAAGGGCTGGTGTCGCTGGTCGATAACCTGGTGGAAAACGCCGTCAAGTACAGCCCGGCGCGCTCGCGGGTCGAAGTGGATGTGCGCGTGACGGCGCAGGGCGTACAGCTGGGCGTGTCGGACGCCGGGCCGGGCATCGCGCCGGCCATGCGTGAGCGCGTGTTCGACCGTTTCTTCCGCGATCCGGACCAGACCCAGAGCGGCAGCGGCCTGGGGCTGGCGATCGTGAAAACGGTGGTGCAGCAGCACGGCGGCAGCGTCGCGCTGGATACCTCGGCCGAAGGCGGATTGGCGGTGACGGTCATCCTGCCGCCCGGCAAGCCCGCCGGCTGACGCCTGCCTTTCCACGCCCGCCTTCTGCAGCCGAAGGCGCCTTGTGGTTCAATGGAGATTTCCTCTTTCGCATGCCGCCAAGGAATGTCTCTTCCACTGCTGAAACTGCCCTCCCTGGACCTTCTGCGCGGCTTCGTCGCCGCCGGGCGCCGCATGAGCATTACGCTGGCGGCGCAAGACCTGTGCCTGACGCAATCGGCGGTCAGCCGCCAGATCCATGCGCTGGAGGAATTCATGGGAACCCGTCTGCTGGTGCGCGGCCACCGTTCGATCGCCTTCACGCCCGAGGGCGAGCGGCTGTTCCGCAGCGCCGACGCGGTGCTGCAGCAATTGCAGGATGTGCTGGGCGAATTGCGCAGCGCGCAGGCGGCCAAGCCGGTGACGGTGACCGCCAGCATCGGCGTCACCGGCCTGTGGCTGCTGCCGCGCCTGGCGCACCTGCAGCAGCGCCTGCCCGGCATCGACGTGCGCGTGGCCGCCAGCGACAGCCTGGCCGACCTGCGCCGCGACGGCATCGACCTGGCGATCCGCTATACCACCGCCGCGCTGGCGCCGCCCGGCGCGCAGCGGCTGTTCGGTGAATCGGTGGCGCCGGTGGCGCACCCGCTGCTGCTGGCCGGCGCCAGCGCCGGGCAATTGCCGCCGGATGTCCCGCTGCTGGAATTCGACCAGCCCAACGCCTGGCTCTCATGGCAGCAATGGCAAGACCTCGCCGGCGCCGGCAAAGGCAAAGGGAAAAAGCGCGGCATGCTGCGCTTCAACCAATACGACATGGTGATCCAGGCAGCCGTGGCCGGCCAGGGCGTGGCGTTGGGACGCATGGAACTGATCCGGCCGCTGCTGGAAAACGGCCAGTTGGCGATGCTGGCGCCGGCGCGCGCGCAGCCCGAGGAAGGCCACGCCTATTGGCTGCTCCAGGCCGACGCCGAACCGCGCCGCGAAGTGCGCCAGGTGGCCGACTGGATTTGCGGCGAAGCGCGCAGCTAGGCAGCGCTTTTGCAGCAAGCCAGCGCATCGTCCAGCCGGTCGTTGCCCCAGAACATCTCGCGCCCGACGAAGAAAGTCGGCGCGCCGAAGATGCCGCGCCAGCGCGCCGCCGCGGTCTGCGCGCGCAACCTGGCGCGCCACTCCTCGGATTGCGCCTCCTCCCATAACGCCGGCGCCGGCAACCCCATATCGCGCAACACTTCCAGTGCAGTTTCAGGACGATCGATGTCGCGGTCCTCGGCGAAATTGAGGAGCATCACGTGGCGGCAGAATTCGCCCACCCAGGGCTGTCCGGCATTGGCCAGCGCGATGCGCGTGGGGGGCACCGCGGCGCGCGGGAAATTGCCCGGCTTCTTCCATGGCAGGCCGTATTTGCGGCATTGGCGCTGCATGTCGATCCACATGTAGTCGCCCTTTTCCTTCTGCAGCACGAAGGGCGAAGTGCTCCAGCCCAGCGCCTGGAATACCGGCCCCAGCAGGAACGGTTTCCATTCGACGACGACGCCGGCTTGCGCCGCCCCGGCCTCGATGCGCATCATGCTCAGGTAGCTGTAGCTGCTGCCGAAGTCGAACCAGAACTCAATGGCCGGCGCGCTCATGCGTGCACCACCAGGCAGCGCACTTCGATGCTCTCGCGCAGCGGCGCGTCGGCCGGGATATCCGGCAGGTCGAACGCGGCATGCGGCGTGAAACGCGCCACGCCTTGCGTGCGCGAATCGTATTGCTTGAACAGCAGCGCCTCATGCCGGTCCATCCGCGAAAAATACGACCAGCGATGGTGCTCGGCATGGCGCAACTGGAAGATCTCGCCGGTGCGCCGGGGATAGCGCACTTCGCCGCGCACCAGCTCGGCGGGCTGCACGCTGCGGGCGTCGCACACCGCCAGCGGCGTGTCCTGCACCGGCCCGTTGATGGCGCGCCAGATGTTGACGATGGAAAAATGCTGCACGAAAGGCAGCAGGTCGGAGTCGCGCAACACCAGCGCCAGGCGGCGGCGCCCGGATTCCTCGGTGTAGTCGTTGTGGATGCGGCCGTTGGCGGCGGCGCGCCCCGCCGCCGATGCGCGGCCGAAGCTCAGCGCGGCGCGGCCGGCTTCGCGCCGCCGCACCAGGTGGTCGAACACATAGGCGTGCGTGCCGCCGGTGGCCGTCAGCGCCAACTCCATCGCCTCGGCGTAATAAGTGGCGACGATCGCGTCTTCATCGTCGAAATCGCGCACCGCGCTGGGCGCGTCGGCCAGCAGGAAACCGTTGCCGTCCAGCGCCAGCCCCTGCTGCCGGCGGGCATCGGCGATGAAGCAGTCGCGCGCCTCGTACGAAGCGCTTTCCCACGGCTGCCCGGGCGGCGGCGTGAACGCGTAGCTGACGGGGCGCACGGCATCGGCCGCGAGATAGCTCAGCGGCGCGATGACGCCGTCCGCCTCGCTGTCCGGATAAGGAAGATGGGGGTGCATATGCATGGCAGGCTCCTGGTCGATCCGCATTGTTCCCGGCACATCCAATCGTGCCGGGGGGATGACTGCATTGGAGCACCTGCCGATGCCGCGCTCAAACGAGATTTGCGCCGCTTCGCATGCGTGCGGGACATGCGAAGGCTGCCGGCCGCTGTCAGGTGATCGACGAGGAGACGCGCCACAGGTCGACGCCGCCGTCGATGGCATGCTGGTCGATCTGCTGCAGTTCGGCGGCGCTGAAGCCGAGGTTCTTCAAGGCGTCCAGCGAACCGTCCAGCTGTTCGACATTGCGCGCGCCGATCAGGGCCGAGGTCACGCGGGCATCGCGCAGCACCCAGGCGATCGCCATCTGCGCCAGGGTCTGGCCGCGGCGCTGGGCGATCTCGTCCAGCGCGCGGATGCGCGCCAGGTTTTCCGGCGACAGCATCCTCTGCGGCAGCGACGGCGCGCGGGTGGCGCGCGCGCCTTCCGGGACGCCGTTGAGGTACTTGGACGTCAGCATGCCCTGCGCCAGCGGCGAGAAGCCGATGCAGCCCACGCCCAGCTCGTCCAGCGCCTGCAGCAAGCCGTTTTCGATGCTGCGGTTGAGCATCGAGTAATTGGGCTGGTGGATCAGCAGCGGCACGCCCTCGCTCTTAAGGATGGCGGCAGCCTTGCGCGTGAGCTCGGGCGAGTAGGACGAGATGCCGACATACAGCGCCTTGCCCTGGCGGTGCAGGTGAGCCAGCGCGCCCATGGTTTCTTCCAGCGGCGTGTCGGGGTCGACGCGATGCGAATAGAAGATGTCGACATAGTCGAGCCCCATGCGGCGCAGGCTCTGCTCGCAACTGGCGATGAGGTGCTTGCGCGCGCCGCTGGGGCCGCCGTAGGGGCCGGGCCACATCTGCCAGCCGGCCTTGCTGGAGATCACCAGTTCATCGCGGTAGGGCGCGAAGTCCTTGGCCAGCCAGCGGCCGAAATTCTCTTCCGCCGAACCGGCCGGCGGGCCGTAGTTGTTGGCCAGGTCGAAGTGGGTGACGCCGCGGTCGAAAGCGCGCCGCAGCACCGCGCGGCCGGTCTCGAAATTGTCGGAACCGCCGAAGTTCTGCCACAGGCCGAGCGAAATGGCGGGCAGCAGCAAGCCGCTCTTGCCCACGCGCCGGTAGGGCATCTGGCCATCGTAGCGGGAAGGGGTGGCGATATAGGTCATGGCTATCCTTATCAAGGTTCAGGTGAAATGCCGTGCGCCGCTTACCGCGCCGGCAAGATGATGGTGGCGACCAGCCCGCCTTCGGGATGGTTGCGCAACAGCAGTTCTCCGCCGTGGGCCTGCACGATGTTGCGCGAGATGCCCAGCCCCAGCCCCATGCCGCCGCTGTTCTGGGCGCGTCCGTGTTCGAGCCGCACATACGGCTGGAACAGCGTGCTCATGGCGTCTTCCGGCACGCCCGGGCCATGGTCGCGGATCTCGATTTCGACCAGCCCGCCGTCCGCCCCCTGCACATGGCGGATCGCGATCTCGACCTTCTGGCCGTAGTGCAGCGCATTGTCGAACAGGTTGCCGATGGCGCGCTTCAAAGCCAGCGGCTTGGCCATGACGTTGATGCCGGAGGGCGTGAAGGCGATCTCGTGGCCGGCCATGCTGGCGTCGCGGATCATGCGCGCCACCAGCGTATCCAGGCGCACCTCGGTGCGGTTCTCATGGATGTCGCTGTCCTTGACCGATTGCAGCGCGCCCTTGACCATCATGTCGAGCTCGTCGAGGTCGTCGTGGAATTCGGTGCGCATGTCGTCGTCGTCCATCAGTTCGGTACGCAGTTTCAGGCGCGTGATGGGCGTGCGCAGGTCGTGCGAGATGGAGACGAACAGCCGCTCGCGGTCTTCCAGGTAGCGCTTGATGCGCTCGCGCATGCCGGAAAACGCATACGCGGTCTTGACGTATTCGCGGCTGCCGGTGCCGGGCAGCTCGGGCACCGTCTCGCCCTTGCCGAACGCCTCGGCCGCATCGGCCAGCGCCGCCAGCGGGCGGGTGGTCCAGCGCACCACCAGGATGGTCAGGAGCAGGATCGCCGCCAGCGAGGAGCCCTGCAGCACCAGCCGGTCCAGCCACAGCGGATTGCCGCTGTCGAGGAAATAGGGATTGGGCATCAGCGCGGCCAGGTAGAGCCACTTGCCGCTTTCCACCTGCACCTGGATCACCAGCACCGGCGCCGAGTTGGGCTTGACCAGCAGGATGTGCTGCACCCAGCTTTCGGGCAGGTCGGAAATCTTCAGGCCGTCGCCGGAGACCTGCAGGCTGTCCGGCCAGGCGAACGCCAGTTGCGGCGCCGGCAGGAAGGGCAGGTCTTCGGCCAGCGTGCGCGTGGCCACATCCAGCGCCACCGCGGCCAGCGGGTTGTCGCCGATGGAAGCCACCGGCACCGGCCCGCTGTTGGCGCTGATGAAGAAGCGCGTGCCGCCCATCTCGCGCAGCTGCTGGATCATCAGCGGCCGGTAGTTGGAAGGCAGGCTCATGAAGTAGCGGATCGCCACCGACGCGCTGTGCGCCAGGTGCTGCGCGGCGATGCGGGTCTCGGCCTCGGACTTGGTGCGCAACTGCGCCGCCCAGATCAGGCCGCCGGCCACCTGCGTGACCAGCACGCCGAAGATCATCACCACCGACAGGCGCCCCAGCAGCGAGTTGGGCAATATCCAATCCAGGAACGCCGCCAGCCGGGCGCGCAGCGAGCGCGGCGGCGCGGCTTGCGGGGCCTCCTCCTGCGCGGCCGCGGGCGCGCCCTCGTTGACGCTCATGGCCGCCCGCTCATGCGGCGGCCGCGCTGACGTCGGCTGAGAACACGTAGCCGGCGCCGCGCACGGTCTTGATCAGGTGCGGCTGGCGGCCGCCATCATTCAGGCGCAGGCGCAGCTTGCTGATCTGCACGTCCAGCGAACGGTCCAGCGGACCGGCGTCGCGGCCGCGCGTCTCTTCGCACAGGACGTTGCGGTCGAGCACGTCGCCCGGGTGTTCGACGAAGTATTTCAGCAACTGGTAATCCATGCCGGTCAGCGCCACCACGGCGCCGGCGCTGTCGGTCAGCGTGCGTTCGACGGTGTCGAGCGTGAAGCCGACGAAGCGGTAGTAGCGCGGCGCGGCCGTGCTGTCGATGCCGATGCGGCGGTGGATGGCCTTGATGCGCGCCAGCAGTTCGCGCGGGCTGTAGGGCTTGGCGATGTAGTCGTCGGCGCCCAGCTCCAGGCCGACCACGCGGTCGGTCTCGTCCGAGCTGGCGGTGAGCATGATGATGGGGACGTTGGACTTGCGGCGCACGGTCTTGCACAGGGCGAAGCCGTCGGTGTCGGGCAGCATCACGTCCAGGATCACCAGCGACAGCTCATCGGCATAGCGCTGGAACTCGGCCAGGAAAGCGGTGCCGTCGTGCGCCAGGCGCACCTCGTACTGGTTCTTTTCCAGATAGGCCTTGAGCAGGGTGCGGGTCTTCTGGTCGTCGTCGACGATCAATATCTTGCGTGTCATCGCTATGCTTCCTATGTCTCTTGTTCCTTATTGTCCACGGCCGCGCGAGAGCGCCCGCGCGATCGACACCAGCCGGCGCTGCGCCTGTTCCTCGCCCATCTGGCGGTCGAGGAAGAAGCGCTGCACCTCGGCGATGATGACGTCCTTGGTCGTTTCATCGGTGGCCATCCGGTGCACCAGGCTGGGCGCCTGGTACGACTGGCCCTTGCCGAATGCGCGCCAGGAGTCGCGCGTGCAGCGGTCCATGTGCGGATCGGCGGTGCGCCAGACCGGAATGGCGCCCTTGAATTTATTGTAGTCCGACTGCACCGCCGGCGAGGTGACGATCTGCGCCAGCGTCTCCTGCGCGGCCTGGTGCGAATAGTCGTCGGCGAACATGGCCAGGGTGTCGATGCTGTACAAGTGGTAGTCGCCGGTTCCCGGCACCGGCGCGCAGCCGAACTGCTGGTCCACCGCCAGGCCCCAGGCGGTGAATTCGCCCTTGGCCCAGTCGCCCATGATGAACATGGCGGCCTCGCCGTCGGCCATGCTGCGCGCGGTCTCGGTCCAGGAGCGTTCGCGCAGCGGCTGCTCGGTCGCCTGCCCCAGCCGGCGCAGGCGCTTGAGGATGCTGATCATGCGCGCATCGGCATAGGCGGCGGGATCCATCTCCACGAACAGGCGGCGATAGTAAGCCGGGCCGCTTTCGGCCAGCGCCAGGTTCTCGAACAGGGTGGCGACCTGCCAGGCTTCGGCGCTTTGCGCCAGCGGCGTGATGCCGGCGCGGCGCAAGGCTTGCGCCACGCGGTCGAAGTCGTCCCAGGTCCTGGGCGGCGTCAGTCCCAGCCGGTTGAAGATGGCGGTGTTGTAGAACAGCGTGTTGATGCGGTGGATCCCCAGCGGCGCGGCCACCACATGCCCGCGATTGTTCAGCAGCGCCCAGACGGTGGGGAACATCTGCTTTTCCCAGTTGCCCTGCACGGCGACGTTGTCCAGTTCCAGCAGCAAGCCGAGGTCGGCCCATTCGCCGAAGATCACGCCGTTCAATTGCGTGACCTCGGGCGCGCGCCCTGCCAGCACCATGCTCTTCAAGACCTTGCCGGCGCCCATGCCGGCGCCGCCCGGAATCGGGACGTCGCGCCACTGGATGTTCTGCCTGGCCAGTTGGTTCACCACCACGTTGAGTGCGCGGCGCTCGCCGGCCGATGTCCACCAATGCAGCACCTGCAACGAACCCGGCGTGGCCGGCGCCGCGCCGGCGGCCGCGCGCGCCGGCAGCGGCAGCGCAGCGGATACCGCCAGCGCCACCAGCATCAACAGGGAAAGGGTTGCCGGAACCGCCGCCGTCGCGCAACGGCGCAAGGCCAATGCGAGCGACGCGCGGACGAGGCATTTCATTTTTATCATTCTGTCCGTGTGTCTCCAAACCGGGAAAGACTATAGCCCGGCAACTGCCGCGGTGCAATTTGCGACAGGCCTCCCGTTACCGAAGGCCCTAGATGAAAACATTAATTCAATTCATCTCTTGTAAAGAAATGTAAGGCTTCATTTCTTTAGATTGGCCGGCGCGCGGCGCACTCACATTCGCCGATGCGCCGTATCACGAGGCGGGTTCGACGCGAGTCCGTCCGGGGCTGTAAAGATACGTAATCGGCGGGTCTCTGGCACTTCCTATTTTTCCCATTTAAATCAACACCTTACACCAATATCGACACCTACCTGGCCAAGTTCGCATCACATGCCTCGCAGTGCTACTGTCGCGCCGCTGCCCATCCATATCGTGACTCGCTTCGCCGATAACCGGGCCGTATCCATCCCTACAGGCAAGAGCGATCAACAGCCAACAACGCCAGGAGACAAACGATGCAAACCAAGCAATACAAGCACGCCCCCCTTCCCTTCGTGAAACGCGCAGCGGCCACGCTGGCCGCCACCGCCGCCCTGGCGATGTCGGTCGGAGGACATGCCCAGGCCGGCACCCTCACCATCGAAAGCTGGCGCGTGGACGACCTGCAATTGTGGGAAACCGTGCTGATCCCCGCGTTCCAGAAACAGAACCCCGGCATCACCGTGAAGTTCGCGCCGACCGCGCCCACCGAATACGACTCCAGCCTGGCCGCGCGCCTGGCCGGCGGCACCGCCGGTGACATGGTGGCCTGCCGTCCGTTCGACGTCTCGCTCTCGCTGTACAACAAGGGCCACCTGGAAAAGCTGGACGGCAAGCCCGGCATGGAGTTCTTCCCGGCAGCGGCGAAGACCGCATGGCAGACCGACGATGGCAAGGATACCTTCTGCATGCCGATCGCCTCGGTGATCCACGGCTTCTTCTACAACACCAAGATCTTCAAGGAACTGAACCTGGAGCCGCCCAAGACCGAAGCCGAGTTCTTCAAGCTGCTCGACACCGTCAAGGCCAACGGCAAGTACGCGCCGCTGGTGATGGGCACCTCCGAGCAGTGGGAATCGCACCAGGTGCTGTTCACCGGCATCGGCCCCAATTACTGGAAGGGCGAGGAAGGCCGCAAGGCGCTCATCGCCGGCAAGGCCAAGTTCACCGACCCGCAATTCGTCGCCGCCTGGGACTATGAGGCCAAGCTGGGCAAGTACCTGCCCAAGGGCGCTTCGGCCCAGACCTACGGCGACAGCCAGAACATGTTCGCGCTGGGCAAGGGCGCGGTGTATCCGGCCGGTTCCTGGGATATCGCCTACTTCAACGGCAAGCTGGACATGGGCGCCTTCCCGCCGCCGGTGCCCAAGGCCGGCGACGCCTGCTACATCTCCGACCACAACGACATCGGCATGGGCATCAACAAGAAGTCCAAGAACAAGGAAGACGCCTACAAGTTTCTGGCCTGGCTGGGTTCGCAGGAGTTCGCCGACCTCTACACCAACAAGGTCACCGGCTTCTTCTCGCTGTCGAACCACCTGATCTCGGTGAAGGATCCGATCGCCAAGCAGATGCTGTCGTGGCGCAAGAACTGCGCGTCCACCATCCGCGTGAACTCGCAGATCCTCAACCGCGGCACGCCGAGCATGGAAAACGAGATGTGGAACGTCAATTCCCAGGTGCTCAACGGCAAGCTGGCGCCCAAGGATGCCGCCGCCAAGATCCAGTCCGGTTTCGCCAAGTGGTACAAGCCGCAGCAATAAGCGGATGCACGACCGCGCCGCCTCTCACAGGCGGCGCCATTTGATTTGACCTGATCCAAACAAGAAGAAAAGGAAGGCCGGGCATGGGCGCGCCAAGACGCCGGTCCGGCCCCGCCTTCGACCTCTCTCTCAGGAGACGCAGTGAAAACAGTCCGCGCCTGGCAGCTCGTGGTATTCCTCGCGCCTGCCGTCATCATCTATTCCATGTTCAGCGCCCTGCCCCTGGCAGATACGCTGCGCCTGGGCTTCTACACCAGCAACGACGCCGGCGTGAACAGCTTCGCCGGCCTCGACAACTACCGCACCATCCTGTTCGACCCCGACTGGTCAGCCGCCTTCTGGAACGCGATGTGGAACAACATCAAGTTCTTCTGCATCCACATGGCGCTGCAAAACCCGATCGGCCTGCTGCTGGCGACGCTGTTCAGCTTGAAGGGCCTGCGCGGCGCGCGCACCTACCGCACGCTGATCTTCCTGCCCACCTTATTGTCGGTGGTGATCATCGGCTTCATCTGGCAGCTGATCCTGTCCCCGCTGTGGGGCGTGGGCGAAAAGCTGATGGGCTTCGTCGGCCTGGCCGATTGGTTCGGCCCCTGGCTGGGCCAGGAATCGACCGCCTTGGTGACGCTGTCGCTGATCTCGGTATGGCAATACATCGGCATCCCGATGATGCTGATCTACGCCGCCCTGCTGGCGGTGCCCGAGGAAGTTCTGGAAGCCGCGCACGCCGAGGGCGCCTCCGCCATGCGCATCTTCTGGCAGATCAAGCTGCCGCTGATCTACCCGACGCTGGGGCTGGTGACCATCCTCACCTTCGTGGCCAACTTCAACGCCTTCGACCTGATCTATTCGGTCAAGGGCGCGCTGGCCGGCCCCAATTACTCGGCCGACCTGCTGGGTACCTATTTCTACCGCACCTTCTTCGGCTACCAGGCGCAGATCGGCAGCCCGACCATGGGCGCGGCCGTGGCCACGCTGATGTTCCTGGTGATCCTGGCCGGCGTCGGCACCTACTTCTACCTGGTGCAGCGCAGGCTGACCCGCTATGCGCTGTAAGCGCGAGGATATCCCGATGCCTTCTTCCTCCACCACTTCCTACGTCGGAACCGCCTCGCCGGCTGCGCCGCCGACGCTGGTGCAGCGCAGCTTCGGCCCGGCCGGCCACCTGTGGGTGCACTTCGTGCTGTGCATCTACGCGGTGATCGCGCTGTTCCCGATCGCGCTGATCCTGATCAATTCGGTCAAGACCCGCAACGCCATCTTCGACGGGCCGATGTCGCTGCCCACTGCCGAGACGCTGACCCTGGTCGGTTTCGAGAAGGTGCTGTCCGGCACCCACTTCCTGCTCTACTTCGGCAACAGCCTGGCGGTCACGCTGGGTTCGCTGGTGCTGATCGTGCTGTTCGGGGCCATGGCCGGCTGGGCGCTGTCGGAATACAAGTTCCCCGGCAACCGCTTCCTCAACTTCTTCATCGCCATCGGCATCATGATCCCGATCCGCCTGGGCACGGTCTCGATCCTGCAACTGGTGGTGGCGCTGGACCTGATCAATACGCGCACCGCGCTGGTCCTGGTCTACACCGCGCAAGGCCTGCCGCTGGCGGTGATGATCCTGTCCGAGTTCATCCGCCAGATCCCGTCCGAACTGAAGGATGCGGCGCGCTGCGACGGCGTGGGCGAGATCGCCATCTTCTTCAAGGTGATCCTGCCGCTGATCCGCCCGGCGATCGCGACGGTGGCGGTGTTCACCATGATCCCGGCCTGGAACGACCTGTGGTTCCCGCTGATCCTGGCGCCCGGCGAGGAAACCCGCACCGTCACGCTGGGCGTGCAGCAGTTCATCGGGCAGTACGCCACCGACTGGAATTCGGTGCTGGCGGCGCTGTCGATGGCAGTGATCCCGATCCTGCTGCTGTATGTCGCCTTCTCGCGCCAGCTGATCCGCGGCCTGACCGCCGGCGCCGTCAAATAAACTCATACTGGGATTGAACATGGCAAACGTAAGCATTGAAAACCTGAGGAAATCCTACGACGGCCGCGCCAATGTGCTGGCCGACCTCAACCTCGACATCCGCGACGGCGAATTCTGCGTGCTGGTCGGCCCCTCCGGCTGCGGCAAGTCGACCCTGCTGCGCATGCTGTGCGGGCTGGAAGAAATCAGCGGCGGCCAGCTGGCCATCGGCGGCAAGGTGGTCAACCACCTGCCGCCGGCCGAGCGCGGCATCGCCATGGTGTTCCAGAGCTACGCGCTGTATCCGCACATGACGGTGTACAAGAACATGGCCTTCGGCCTGAAGGTGGCCGGCAGCGGCAAGCACGAGATCGACGAGCGCATCCGCCACGCCGCCGGCATCCTCAAGATCGACCACCTGCTGGAGCGCCTGCCGCGCGAATTGTCCGGCGGCCAGCGCCAGCGCGTGGCGATCGGCCGCGCCATCGTGCGCAAGCCACGCCTGTTCCTGTTCGACGAACCGCTGTCCAACCTCGACGCCGCGCTGCGCGTGCAAACCCGGCTGGAGATCGCCAAGCTGCACAAGGAGCTGGCCGCCACCATCGTCTACGTCACCCACGACCAGGTCGAGGCGATGACGCTGGGCGACAAGATCGTGGTCATGCACGAAGGCCGCATCCAGCAGGCCGGCTCGCCGCTGGAGCTGTACCAGCATCCGCAGAACCTGTTCGTGGCCGGCTTCATCGGCTCGCCCAAGATGAACCTGCTGCCGGGCGCCGTGACGCAAGTGACCGAAGACAGCGTGACCGTGGCCGTGGCGGGCGGCGCGCAACTGCGCGCCGATGTCGCCCCCGGTTCGACCAGGCCGGGCGACAAGGTGACGCTGGGCCTGCGCGCCGAACAGATCCGCGAACACGCGCAGGGATCGGAACGCTTCGGCGGCACCGTCAACCTGGTGGAGCACCTGGGCGAAGCCAACTTCATCTACCTGACGCTGGAAGGCGGACAGGACATCGTGGTGCGCGGCGACGGCAATCGCGACGTCAACATCGGCGAGCATCTGGAGCTGTCGGCCGACAGCCATGCGTTCCACGTGTTCGACGCGCAAGGCCAGGCGCTGCGCCGCCTCAAGCCCGGCAACCTGCAATCGTCGAAGCGCCATTGAGGCGTTTGCCGCTGCCATGAACACTGCCCTTTCCCCCGCTTCCCCCATCGCCTGGCTGGCCGGCGTGGACGGCGGCGGCACCAAGACCCTGGTGCGCATCGCCACCGTCGACGGCCGCGTGCTGGCCGAAGCCGCCGGTCCCGGCTCGGCCCTGCGCAACGGCGCCGACGCCGCATGGCGCGCCATCATGGCGACCATCGCGCAAGCCTTCACCCATGCCGGCCTGGCCATGCCGCCGCTGCCGCAACTGGCGGTAGGCATCGGCATCGCCGGCTATAACGTGGCGCAATGGGCCGCCGATTTCCACGCCACGGCGCCCGCCTTCGGCGCGCTGCAAGCCGCCACCGATGGCGTCACCACCTTGCTCGGCGCGCATCACGGCGAGCCGGGCGCGGTGATCGCGGTGGGCACCGGCACCATCGGCATCGCCGCCGACATCGATGGCCGCCAGCGCACCGTCGACGGCTGGGGCTTCCCCTCCGGCGACGATGCCAGCGGCGCCTGGATGGGCATCCGCGCCATCCACCACACGCAGCACGCCATCGACGGCCGCGCCGCGCGCGGCGCGCTGGCCAACGCGGTGCTGGCGTTCTGCGCCGGCGAATTGCCGGCCGCCGATACACGCTCTGCACACGACGTGCGCAGCGAACGCGAGACCGTACTAGACTGGCTGGCATCAGCCGACCAGGCCGCCTTCGCGCGCCTGGCGCGGCTGGTGGTGGCGCATGCGGGCGATGACGAAGCCGCCCGCGCCATCATGCAGGCAGCCGCCGACGAGATCGCATCGATGGCCGGCGCGCTCGATCCCCAGAAACGCCTGCCGTTGGCGCTGTGCGGCGGCCTGGCCGACGCATTGAACGGCTATCTCTCCGCCGGTTTGCGACAACGCATCGTTGCCGCCGAAAGCGATGCCGCCGACGGCGCCTTGCTGTTGGCCAAGCGATCCTTGCAATCCTCCAAGGACTGACACGATGGATACCTTCAAGACTATTCATGGCAACGTGCTGACCCCGCAGGGCTGGGTCTCCGGCGAAGTCGTCTTCGACCGGCGCATCCGCTCGATCGAAGGGCGGCCGCTGCGGCGCGAACCGCGCCTGATCGACGAGGGCGACTACATCCTGCCCGGCTTCATCGACCTGCACGTGCACGGCGGCGGCGGACGCGACGTGATGGAAGGCGGCGACGCCGTCGACGCCATCACCCGCCTGCATGCGCGGCACGGCACCACCAGCCTGCTGGCCACCACCATGACGGCGCCGCTGGACGAGCTGGAAAACGCGCTCAAGGCGGTCGGCGCCGCCTGCGCCAACCACGTGCCAGGCCGCGCGCGCATCCTCGGCGTGCACCTGGAAGGCCCCTACATCAACCCCGGCAAGCTGGGCGCCCAGCCCGACTTCGCCATCGAGGCGTCGCTGGAACAGGTCGACTACCTCAACAGCCTGGCGCCGCTGAAGCTGATCACCATCGCCCCCGAAGTCGACGGCCACCTGAAGCTGGTCTGCAAGATGGCCAACCGCGGCCTGAAGGTGCAGATCGGCCACACGCTGGGCAGCTACGACGACGGCGTGGCCGCGCTGGCGCATGGCGCCTCCGGCTTCACCCACCTGTTCAACGCCATGACCGGCTTCCACCACCGCGAGCCCGGCATGGCCGGCGCGGCGCTGGCGCATGCCAGATATGCCGAGCTGATCCCCGACCTGCTGCACGTGCACCCCGGCGCCATCCGCGCCGCGCTGCGCGCCATCCCGCGCCTGTATTGCGTGACCGACTCCACCGCCGCCGCCGGCATGCCCGACGGCGACTACACGCTGGGCCGCCAAGTGGTGCACAAGTGCGCCGGCGGCGTGCGGCTGGCCGACGGCACCTTGGCCGGCAGCACCCTGACCATGGATCAGGCGCTGCGCAACCTGGTCTCGCTGGGGCTGGAAGTATCGGAAGCCTCGCTGCGCACCTCGACCTATCCGGCCGACTACCTCGGCCTGGATGACCGCGGCCGCCTCAATGCCGGCTGCCACGCCGACATCGTGGTGCTGGACCGCCAATTCGCCTTGAAGGCCGTTTATGTGGAAGGAGAAGAGATTGACCTCGCAGATGCCCGATGAGTCCCAGATGCTCAAAGAGGCCCGCTCGGCCGCTGATTATGTGGCCCTGCAACTGACGCGCGAGCGCGAACGCTATGCCGAACTGGGCAAGCGATTGCGCGCGGCGCCGCCCTCGGGCATCGTCACCGTGGCGCGTGGCAGTTCCGACCATGCCGCCGCCTATTGCGCCTACCTGACCATGGCGCGCCTGGGCCATATCGTGGCCTCGCTGCCGATGTCGCTGGTGACCCTGAACCGGGCGCCGCTGATCGTGAAAAACGCGCTGGCCATCGCCATCTCGCAGTCGGGCCAAAGCCCCGACGTGGTCGAGCCGATCCGCTATTTCCGCGCCGGCGGCGCCACCACCGTGGCGCTGGTCAACGATGCAAGTTCGCCGCTGGCGGACGCCGCCGAATGGAGCATCCCCCTGCATGCCGGCGTCGAAACCAGCGTGGCCGCCACCAAGAGCTTCATCGCCAGCCTGGTGGCCGGCGCGCTGTTGGCGGGCCACTGGCAGGACGACGCGCAATTCCTGCAGGCCATCGACCGCCTGCCCGAGGCGCTGCGCCAGGCGGCAGGCCTCGACTGGTCGCCCGCGATCGAAGCGCTGGCCCCCGCCAGCCGCATCATGGTGGTGGGGCGCGGCATCGGCTTCCCGCTGGCGCTGGAAGCCGCGCTGAAATGCAAGGAAACCTGCGCCATCCAGGCCGAAGCCTTCAGCGGCGCCGAGATCAAGCACGGGCCGATGGCGCTGATCGACGACGGCTATCCGCTGCTCATGTTCGCCACCCGCGGCCCGGCCCAGGCCGGCATGGTGCAGTTGGCCGACGAGATGCGCCATCGCGGCGCCAAGGTGCTGCTGGCCGCGCCTGACAACATCCCCCAGCGCGACCTGACGCTGCCGGTGGCGGCCACGCCCGACCTCGATCCCATCGTCGCCATCCAGGCCTTCTATGTGATGGCCGCGCGACTGTCGGCGGCACGCGGCATGGATGCGGACAAGCCGCGCCATCTCAACAAGGTGACCAAAACCAGCTAAGCCGCAAGCCGGCGATAAAAAAGGGGACCTCGGCTTGGCCGGGGTCCCCTTTTTCTTGCCTGTTACTGCCGCCTTACTTGTTGCCGTTCAGTTTCGCCAACTGTTGGGTCAGGTAGGTCTGCCGCGACTGCATGGTCGCCAGCGTCAGGTTGAGGCGGTTGAACTGGTTGGTGTAGGAATCCTTCAGCGTCAGCAGCCGCGCGTTGACCGCGGCCTGCTGGTCGGTGTTGACCTTCAGGCTGTCCTGCAAACCCTTGGACTTGGAGGCGACGATGCCACTGTCGCCGAGGATGCCGTCCATCAGCTTCTGCAGCTTGGGGATGACGCCGTTGCTGGAGCTGAAGAGATTGCTGACGCCGTCGAAGTTCTGGGCCGTGGCCTTGGACAGCTTGTCGGCGTTGAGCGCCAGGGTGCCGTCCTTCTGGAAGGAGATGCCGATCTGGGACAGGGACATCGTCCCCGTGGCATCGCTCATGGACGTCAGCAGCGTGCCGCGCAGTTGCTCCATGACGGTTTTCACCGACGACTCCGCTCCCAGCGGCGACGATGTGTTGGCCTCGCCCTTGGTGGTCGACGGCGTCTGCCTGGTCAGCGAGTTGACCGCTTTGACCAGGGCGTTGTACGCCGACACGAAAGTATTGGCCGCGGTGCTCACGCCGCTGGTGTCGTTGCTGATCGACAGCGTGAAGCTGTCGGCGGCGGTAGTCACCTTGGCCAGGTTCAGCGTCACGCCCGAAATGGCATCGCTCACCTTGTTGCTGGGGCTGGTGACGGTGACGCCGTCGATCGACAGCGAGGAATCCTGCGCCTTGGACAGCTGCCCCATCGTGCTGCCGCTCAGCGGCGCGTAATCGCCCGATCCGGTGATCATCACCGGATCGGTGCCGGCGGGCGTGAGCACCAGGTGGTCTTGCGTGCCGTCGTTGCTGATGCTGGCCGTCACGCCCGCGTTGGCGCCGTTGATCGAGGCCACGACATCGTTCAGGCCGATGGCGCCGCTGCCGTCGAGGTCGGTGGGGGTGATGCTGACCGACTTGCCGCCCACCTGCAAAGTCAAGTTGCCGGCGCTGAAGGCCTGGCCGGTCGGCACGCCCGGCGTGGTCAGCTTGCCGCTGGGATCGAAGGAGAACACCGAGAAATTGTCGGTGCCGGTGATGCGCAGGCTGTTGGCGGCGCCGCTGTCCTTGGCGGTGATGACCAGATGGTCGTTCTTGCCGTCGCTGACGATGGCGGCGTTCACGCCGGCGTCGCTGGCGTTGATGGCGTCGCGCACGCCGGCCAGGGTGTTGGTGCGCGGCTTGATGATGGCGGTCGAGCCGTTGCCGGTCTTGATGGCCAGCACGCCCTTCTCGAAGGTCGTGCCCGGCGCGATGCCGGCCGAACTGACCTTGTGCGCCTGCGCCAGCTGCGATACGGAGACGGTGTATTTGCCCGACGCCGCCTTGGTCGCATCGCGCGGCGCCTGGATTTGCGTGACCGCGCTCGGCTGGTTCGACGACGCGTCGTAGCTCAACCCCGCCAGGCTGCCGTTGGCAGTGATCTTGATGGTATTGGCGGTACCGCCGGCATTGGCCTCCAGCACCAGGTGGTCGCCGCTGCCGTCGGTAACGATCGAGGCCGTCACGCCGGCCTTCGAGGCATTGATGGCGTCGCGCACCCCGGCCAACGTCGAGTTGGCCTTGAGCGTGACGAACGTCGGCTGGTCGGTGCCGACCTTGATCGCGATCGAATCGCCCGCATTGAAGAGCTGCCCGGCGGTGAAACCGCCCGATTTCAGCTTCTGCGCCAGCTTCTTGGTCGTTTCGTCGGTATTGATGTCGGCCGTGAAGGGATCGGTGGTCAGGTTGCTGCCGGTGCCGGCATTGCTGATGGCGGACTTTTGCGAGCTGAAGCTGGCCGAGGTCAGGCCCTTGATGGCGTTCTGGTAGGTGGTCAGCGCGCCCTTGAAATTGCCGTAGGCGGAGATGAGCGTATTGAACGCGCTCGCCTTGCCCTTCAGATTGGTCAAGCGCGACTTGGATTCAGCCGCCATGAGCTGCTTGACCAGGGTCTCGACATCGAGGGGCCCGGCGGCAGTGGAGACGGAACCGGTGGACGTTGCCATGAATGCTCCAGAATATGTTGGTTGCCCTGGGAAGCCGTTTGGCTTGCCCGGACGGAAATATCGCTTCGCTTAGCAATACTGCTAAGCGCCAGGTATCGGGATTCGGATAGCTGACATTATGTCAGTTAATCTTTACATCTCATGGTTACGTAGTAATGACGGATTTCTTTAATTTAATCTGCCGGAATTTTGCAAAAACTTGGCAAAAACCGGACAAGACTAGGCCATCGCCGCGCATAGGCGCGCACAAACGGTGAATTGGCCAGGGAAAGTGGTATGACAACCTACTGCCAAGGAGAGGATTCAGCGGGTAAACAGACGAGCCGTATCGGATGGAATGGCCGTCAGCGGAACCCGGTGGCGGCGGGCACAGGTTTTGTCAGCGTGTCACGCCCTCACGCCGCCGGCAGCCGCATCTCGCGCTCGATCCATTCCACCGCCGATGCGTGCCGCGGCTGCCAACCCAGTTCGCGCCGCGCCCGCAGCGCGCGTACGCGGCTGTTCGATCCCAGCGAGTAGCGCCCCATGTTCAGGCCCCACAAGGCGATGGCCGCCTCTTCGCTCAGGTGTTCGATGCGGTCGATGCCCAGGCGCCGGGCGATGGCTTGGCCCATGTCGGCATAGGAGGACTCGCCGTTTTCGGCGAAATAGAAACCCCGCGTACCGGGCCGCTCCAGCGCCAGCTGGTAGAGCGCGCACACATCGTCGAGGTGCACCGTGGCCCAGCGGTTGATGCCGCGCCCGACCAGCCGCAGCACGCCGCTCTGGCGCGCCTGCTTCACCAGCGCCGGGATCTGCACGCTGTCGGGCTGCAGTCCGGTGCCGTGGCCGTAGATCAGCGTATTGCAGACGACGGTGCCGCGTATGCCCGGCGCGGCCAGGATGCGCTGGTCGAGTTCGTAGCGCGCCCATTTCTCGGCGCCCACGACCAGCGGCGTGTCTTCATCGAAGACCTGCACGTTGAGCACATTGCCGGCCGCGGCGTCGCCCACCTGGCTGGAGCCGCTGGTGTGCAGCAGGATCTTGCCCTGTTCGCCCAGGTCTTCGATGAGCGCCTCGATGGCGGGGCGGTGGTCGCTGCTGGCGCAGTTGACGACCGCATCCGCGCGGGCCGCCTCGTCACGCAGCAGCGCGCCGTCATCCAGCGTGCCGATCACCGGTTCGATGCCGATCGCGCGCAGCGCGGCCGACTTGGAGGCATCGCGCGCCAGTCCGCGGATGGCATGCCCTGCCGCGGCCAGATGGCGGCCGACCGAACCGCCGATATAGCCTGTCGCGCCGGTGATGAAGATGTTCATGAAGGTTCCGAGCTGTCTTGTCTGGATTGCGATTACGCCGATTACGCCGCCTTGTCCTTCTTGGCCGCGGCCTTGGCCGGCGCGCCCTGCGACAGGATGGCCGACAGCAAGCCCGGGAAACGGCTTTCGATGTCGGCGCGGCGCAGGGTGTTCATATGGGTGGTGCCGGTGCTTTCCGTCAGCACCAGCCCCGCTTCGCGCAGGACCTTGAAGTGGTGCGAGACGGTGGATTTCGGACGGCCGCCGTCGAGTTCGCCGCAGGTCGCGCAGGCCACCTGCGCGAGGTGGCGCACGATATCCAGGCGGATGGAATCGCTCAGGGCATAGAGCACGCGTTCGAGGACCAGTTCGCTGGCGGCGGGATGTTTGTAGGGGCGCATCTGCAAGATGATACACCTTGGGTTATACTGCTTCCATAGTTCGAATATATTCGAACTAACGAATAACATTTCCCTGTCGACATTACCGAAACCAAAGGCTACCCATGTCCGCCCTGTTCCAACCGTTCAAACTCAAAGACATTACCCTGCGCAACCGCATCGCCGTGCCGCCGATGTGCCAGTACATGGCCATCGACGGCCGCGCCAACGACTGGCACGTTTCCCACTACGCCGGCATGGCGCGCGGCGGCGCCGGCCTGGTGATCGTCGAAGCCACCGCGGTCGCTCCCGAAGGCCGCATCACCCCGGCTTGCACCGGCATCTGGTCCGATGAGCTGGCGCAAGCCTTCGTGCCGGTGGTGCAGGAAATCAAGGCGGCCGGCTCGGTGCCCGGCATCCAGATCGCCCACGCCGGCCGCAAGGCCAGCGCCAACGTGCCCTGGGAAGGCGACGACCATATCGCCGAAGGCGATGCCCGCGGCTGGCCCACCATCGCACCCTCGGCCATCGCCTACGGCCGCAACCTGCCCAAGGTTCCCAAGGCCATGAGCATCGACGACATCGCCCGTGTGCGCCAGAACTTCGTCGATGCCGCCATCCGCGCGCGCGACGTCGGTTTCGAATGGCTGGAGTTGCATTTCGCCCACGGCTACCTGGCGCAGAGCTTCTTCTCGCCGCACGCCAACCAGCGCGACGACATCTATGGCGGCAGCGTGGAAAACCGCGCCCGCTTCCTGCTGGAAACCCTGCGCGAAGTGCGCAAGGTGTGGCCGGAAAACCTGCCGCTGACGGTGCGTTTCGGCGTGCTCGAATATGACGGCCGCGACGAGCAGACGCTGCTGGAATCGATCGGCCTGGTGCGCCAGTTCAAGGCGGACGGCATGGACATGCTCAGCGTCACCGTGGGCTTCACCATTCCCGACACCACCATCCCCTGGGGCCCGGCCTTCCTCGGCGAAGTCACCGAACGCGTGCGCCGCGAAGCCGATGTGCCGGTATCGTCGGCCTGGGGCTTCGGCACGCCGGAGATCGCCGAGCGCGTGGTCAAGGAACAGCAGCTGGATCTGGTGATGGTCGGCCGATCGCACCTGGTCAACCCGCACTGGACCTATGCCGCCGCCAAGGAGCTGGGCGTGGCGCGCCCATCGTGGACGCTGCCGGCGCCTTACGCGCACTGGCTGGAGCGCTACTGATACGCTTTCACCCGCGTAGTCCGGGCATGCCGCGGTCGCGCTGCCGTCTCAATAAAACAGCAGCGCGATCAGCGGCACGCTCGACAGCAGCAGGCAGCCCAGGAAGGCGGCGAGAAACAGCAGGTTTTTCTTTCGGTTCATTGGAGATCGGGCAAGAAGGGACACAGGCAAAACGCAAGTGTACCTTCCCCGCCCTCAAAACCTGTTCTCAGAACCTGTTCTCAGGCCATGCCATTGCGCCCGAAGGAGCGAAAGCCCGGCCGCTGCGTCAGCAGTTCGTAATAGGCCGCCACCGCCGGCAACTCGGGATGCTGGAACGGCGTGCCAAACCAGCGGTTGACCGACAGCCCGACGGGGATATCGGCCAGCGTGAAGGCATCGCCCGCCACATAGGCGCCGGTCTGCTGCAGCTGCTGTTCCAGCACGCGCATGAAGCCGCCCCAGTTGTCGATGGAGGCGGCCAGTTGCTGCGCGTCGCCATGCGCCGGCGACTTGCGCACCAGCGCCATGAAGGCGTAGCTCCATGCACGGTTGAGGTCGCTGGCCTGCCAGTCGATCCACTGGTCGACGCGGGCGCGCTCGCGGGGCGCGGCCGGGTAGAGCGCCGCGCCGCCGTACTGGCCGGCCAGGTAGCGCAGGATGGTATTCGATTCCCACAGCACGAAACCGTCGTCGTCGACCACCGGCACCATGGCGTTCGGGTTCATGCCGAGGAACGCCGGCTCCCGGGTCGAGCGAAAGCCGATGCCCCAGTCCTCGCGCCGGTATTCGATACCCAGCTCAGCGCAAGCCCACAGCACTTTGCGCACGTTGATGGAATTGTCCCTGCCGTAGATTGTCAGCACACCCTTCTCCCTTTACGTTGACCGTGCCGACATTAGCAGCTGTCCGGAAAAGGCGACATGTACAGTTTGGCAAAAGTGGCATGCGGCGCTGTTACCGTCGCGCAAAGTGGCCCGGTGGAAATCCGCATAACTGTACCTATGCCCGCTACGGAGAGGAGCATTACACTCGCTGCTCCATCGCATTCGATCGCCCTCCATGTCTCCGTCGAATATCGCCAAGCTCCTCCTGCTCGCCGCCATCTGGGGCACCAGCTTCATGCTCATGCGCATCGCCGCGCCGGTGTTCGGCCCCATGCTCACCACCTTCGGCCGCGCTTCGCTGGCCACGCTGGCGCTGCTGGCTTTCGCCCGCTCGCGCGGCGACCGCCTGCAATGGCGGCACAACTGGCGGCCCTACCTGGTCATCGGTATCGCCAACACGGCACTGCCGTTCAGCCTGTTCGCCTGGTCGGCGCTGCACATTCCCTCTTCCTACATGGCCACCATGAATTCGCTGGCGCCGGTGTTCACCGCGCTGTTCGGCTTCCTGCTGCTGGGCGAACGGCTGACCGCGATGCGCCTGGGCGCCTTCGTGCTGGGCCTGGCCGGGGTAGCGGTGCTGGTCGGCGTCGGGCCGGTGCCGGCCGAGGCGATGGTAGTCTTCGGCGTGCTGGCGGCCATGGGCGCGGCGGTCAGCTACGGCTTCGCCGCCACCTATACGCGCATGCGCGGCAACGGCATCTCGCCCATCGCCATGGCCGCCGGCAGCCAGTTCGCGGCGGCGCTGTGCCTGATCCCTTTCGCCCTGCCGGGGCTGCCGCATGCCGCCGCGGCCGTCCAGGCCGGCGCCGCCGGACCGGCATTGCTGGCCGTGCTGGTGCTGGGCGTGGTGTGCACCGGCATCGCCTACGCGCTGTTCTTCCAGCTGATCTCGGCCGAAGGCGCGACCAAGGCCATCACCGTCACCTTCCTGGTGCCGATGACGGCATCGCTGTGGGCCTGGCTGCTGCTGGACGAGCCGGTCACCACCGGCACCGTGGCCGGCATCGCCATCGTGCTGGCGGCCACGGCCACCGCGCTGCGCGCCAAGCCGGCGGCGCCGCGCGTATCCGGCAAGGCGCAGGCCCGAACCTGATTTCCGTCAAATGAAAACAAAAACGCCGCAGGCTATTCACCTGCGGCGTTTTTCATTGTCGCTCGCGCTTGCCGCTTACCAGCCGTACTTGGCGCAGGCCTTGCGGTAAGCCAGGCCGGCCAGCGCCACGTCTTCCAGGCCGATGCCGATGGCCTTGTAGATCACGATGTCGTCGGCACCGCGCCGGTAGGGCATGCTGCCGTCCACCGCCTGCGCCAGCTCCATCACATTGTTCCAGTCGAAGGTGCCGGGCGCGCATTGCACCAGGTCGCCGGCTTCCTGCTGGGCCTGCGGCTTCCATTCGACGAACAGCGCGGCCGCGCGCGCGATGGCGGTATCGTCCAGCTCGCGCACATTGGCCTTGGAAGCGCCCACCGCCGCCACGAAGGCGCCCGGGCGCAACAGCTTGCCGTCGAACAGCGGCGTGGCCGAACGGGTCACGGTCACCAGCACGTCGGCGCCGGCGGCGGCTTCGTCGACCGTCACCACGCGCGCCGGCACGCCCAGCGTGCGGGTGATCTCATCGGCCAGCTCCTGCTGGCCGGAGATGCCCGCCACCAGCACTTCCTTGAACTTGCGCACCTGCAGCAGCGCCGGCACGTGCGAGCGCGCCTGCACGCCGGTGCCGATCACCGACAGCACCTGCGCATCGGGCCGCGCCAGCGCGTCGCAAGCGACCGCGGTGGCGGCGGCGGTGCGCAGGCCGGTCATGGTGTCGGCTTCGATGGTGGCCAGCGGCGCGCCGGTCTCGCTGGAGAACAGCACGATCACGAACTTGAACTGGCCCTTGATGGTGGTGTAGACCTTGGCGCCAGCGATGCCCGCGCCGGGGATCACCGCGCCCATCATCGACAGCATCACGCCGTTGGAAGCGCTGGTGCGCACGCGTCCCTGGTGCGCGCCCTCGCCGGCCGCCGCGAACGCCTCGCGCATGGCGCCGATGGCATCTTCGGTGGTGAGCAGCTCGCTGATCTGCTGGTTGCTGAGCAATTTCATGGGGACTCCTTCAATCGGTAAAAATGTTGAAACGGTTCAAATGCGGGCCGGCCGATACAGGCTCAGCCGCCCGCGTGTTCGGCCTTCAGGTAATTCCAGATGCGGTCGATTTCCGGGTTGGCGCCATCCAGGCGGCGATAGACGCGGATATCCATTTCGTCGCACCACAGCCCCAGTTCCAGCGCCTCGCGGTCGTTGGGGGCGATCGCCAGCGTCAGCTTGCCTTCGGCCACTTCGCGCGCGACCGCGCTGGCGGGCAGCCAGGCGATGCCGTGCCCCTCCACCGCCATGTTCTTCAGGCCCTCGGCCAGGTCGGTCTCGAAACGGCGGAACAGGTGCACGCGGCGCGGGCTGGTATGCAGCGCCTTCTCGACGATGCGCGAGAGCGACGAATACGGCGAATAGCTGAGGAACGGCAAGGGGTCGTTGGGCGTGCCCGGCAGCACGTATTTCGGCTTGCCGCTGGCCAGCGGCTTCACGTAGGGGCGCAACGGCTCCTTGCCCAGCGACAGCACGCCGTAGCGTTCGGTGTCGAGGGCAATCCCCTGCTGGCGGTGGTCGTAGCAGAGCAGCAGGTCGCAGTTGCGCTCGACCAATGCCATCACCGCATCGTGCACGTTGCCGGCCATCACCGTGGTGGCGATGGCGCCGACTTTCTTTTCGATCTCCGACAGCAGCTTGGGAAACACCGTCAGCAGCAGCGTATGCGGCATGGCGAAACGGACCGCGGTCTGCGCGCCGGCCAGCTGGCCGCGCAAGACCAGCCGCGCCTGCATCGACTGGTTCAGCATCTCCCGGGCGATGGGCACGAAGGATTCACCGGCCGGGGTCAGCGTGCAAGGGTAGGAAGAGCGGTCGAACAGCTCGGCGCCCAGCCAGGTTTCGAGCGACTTGATGCGGCGGCCGAAAGCCGGCTGCGTCACGTTGCGCAGCTTGGCCGAGCGGCTGAAGTTCAGCGTCTCCACCACCGAGAGGAAGTCCTCGACCCATTTGATTTCCATTGTTTCCCGCTCCACCTGGCGCGGATGGCGCGCCACCCGACGATTCGCCCGGTACGCGACAGCATGGCAATGCCGCCGCTCCGGGCCTCCAACCCGGCAGCCACTATACAAATGCGGACGGCCGGTGTCCCATGCCATTTTGGCATAAGGCGCGCCGGATGCGGCGTCCAGACGAACAAAAGCCCGATGCGAACGATGTCGCATCGGGCCGTTCCCGCAGCGCTTGGCTGCCAAAAAGAAGAAAACTCAGGCGCAGCAATTACCGTCGATATGCGCATCGCGCATCCTGCGCGCTGCCTCACGACGGCGCCGGGTACCCCGCAGGCGTTGCGAAACCCGGTACATCGCGCGCTGGGTCAGCATCATGCTGAGCGTACCCATGCTGAACTCGGCGGCAATCAATAAGCCGACCAGTGCGGCGAACTGCATGTAGATCCTCGGATAGAGGGACAGGCTGCGCGAAAACAGTTGGTGCCACATGATGTTTCCCCTTTTCTTGTTTTACCTGCATCGACTACTCAATGATTGCGGGCGGGATGCTCTCCCGCCCTGCCGGCCATCAGGCGCCGGTGTACAGCGACGGCTGGACGCTGCCGGCGGTTTGCAGGCCGCTGTTGGCAGGCGCCGAAGTCACGACCGGGTAGACCGCGTCAGGCTGGTTGGCCAAGCCTTGTTCCTGTGCCTTGGCCAGCTCGGCCTTGACGACAGCGCGGGTGGTTTGCGAGACGAACGGCTTTTCCACCGGATACGGAGCCTCGGCAAATGCCAGGGACGAAGCGGACAGGGCCAGCGCGGCGGCGACGATATATTTTGCAGACATGATGTTTCTCCTTGGGTGTTCGGTCGGATATGCGGAATTGCATTCAGCGGTACATGCACGGGTAATGTGAGATGGCATGTGCCTTTCTCAGAACCGCATCGTTTCTTGCGTTGCGATGTCGTTCATCGATGACTGCAGTGTAGGGATGGGCCGTGCGGAGAAAAACGCGGGAAACGGGAATTGAGTGTTCTGCAAAACGGAATAATCGCCGGCGTCTATCGCGGAGATAGAAATAAAGCTATCGGCATATTTTTCTCCCACCCCCATAAAACCCAGGCGGGACGCGCATTGCAGGCCGGCCGCGATATTTTTCCGGCGAAACGGCGTTCACCGCGCCCTTGGCCTCGCTTATTTCTCACTATCATCAACCGAAATATCAGCGACCGTAAAAACGACGCATAAACGACGGATAAAAACATTGCCGCCAATGGCATGAAAAATGCTCCTGCAAAGAAGCGCGAAGGAGCCGCGAGTATTTCCAGCCACACGCTTTGCGCAGTACCCATCGTCCATTCAGGGGGAGTTCCATGTCCGTAACAGAAACCGCATCGCCACTATCCGCCTCGGCGGCGCTCGACGAACACAATGCCACCTTCCGCCGGGTCATCTGGCGCATCATTCCCTGCGTCACGCTGATCTGGTTCCTGGCCTGGGTCGACCGCGTCAACGTCGGCTTCGCCAAGCTGACCATGATGAACGACCTGCACTGGTCGGACGCGATCTACGGCGCCGGCGCCGGCATTTTCTTCATCGGCTACTTCCTGTTCGAAGTGCCCAGCAACATGCTGCTGCAAAAGATCGGCGCGCGCAAAACCATCATGCGCATCACCATCGGCTGGGGAGTGGTGTGCATCGCCATGGCCTGGGTCCAGACGCCGGGGCAGTTCTACCTGCTGAGGTTCCTGATGGGCGCGTTCGAAGCCGGCCTGCAGCCGGGCGTGATCCTCTACCTCACCTACTGGCTGCCGGCGCACCGGCGCGGCAAGGCGCTCGGCGTGTTCGTATCGGCCTCGGCGGTTTCACTGGTGGTGGGCAGCCCGCTGGCCGCCTACATCATGGAAATGAGCCAGGGCGCCGCCGGCATGCAAGGCTGGCAATGGCTGTTCATCATCGAAGGCATCCCGTCGGTGCTCATGGGCCTGGTCGCCTTCTTCATCCTTACCGACCTGCCGTCCAAGGCCAAGTGGCTCTCCGACAGCGAAAAAGCGCACATCGCCGCCGAGATGGCCGATGAAGACCGCAAGCTGGGCCCGCGCGAGCACAGCTTCGCGGCGTCGCTGAAAAGCGGCAAGATCTGGGTGCTGATCGCCGTGTTCTTCTGCATCATCGCCGGCAATGCGACGCTGGTGTATTACGGCCCCAGCCTGGTCAAGGAAGTCGGCTTCACCGACATCAAGACCCTGGGCTGGATCATGGGCGGCATCTATGCCTGTGGTTGGGGCGGGATGGTGCTCAACGGCTGGCTGTCCGACCGCAGCAAGGAAACCCGCCTGCATACCGCGGTGGCGGCGGCCATCGGCGCTACCGGCCTGTTGCTGGCGGCTTATTTCGTCGGCGAGAAGAATGCGGCCGGGGTCATCTTCTCGCTGGCACTGTCGTCGGCCGGCACCATGGGCGCGATCCCCATCTTCTGGCAATTGCCGGGGCAATACCTGTCCGGCAGCGCGATCGCCATCGGCCTGGCGGTGATCAATTCGGTGGCCAACCTCTCGGGCTATTTCTCGCCGCAACTGCTGGGTTACCTGAAGAGCACCACCGGCCGTTATGCCCAGGGCCTGACCGGCATCGCGCTGGTGGAATTGATGGCGACGGTGCTGATCGTGCTTTTCATCAGTCCCGCCAGGACGGCCTCCGGATCTGGCGCGAAGGGCTGACGCCCGCACTGAACCCGTCCGGCGCCCGGCGCGGCGTCGGACAGCTCATCCCACAAGGGGCCAGCCTCCTCGGCCATGACCCGCATCTCCTCCCACTGCCCCGGCAGCATCGGGAGGGCGCGCACCGGTGCCGCGCATGGTTCGCGCAGCGGCGCCGCCCCTGCGCCCGCCTTATCCTTCCAGCGGCACTCCAAGATGAAGAACACCCCCAGGGATCCCGCCAGGCCTGCCAGGGAAAGCCCCAGTACGGCATAGGCCGCATATCGCATGATGTCTACCCATTCCATTTTCTGCCGCTCCTTCTCCAGATCGACTTGATGCGCGATAGTAGCGCCGTCCTGCCGCGAACGGCATCAGGAAAAGACTGAGTCGCCAGGCGCACCCATATTTCCCTTTCGGCAACCTCTGCCGTTGCGCCGACCGGGAACCGCGCATGCGCACTGCCTGTCTGGCTTGAACCGGCCAAGAAAAACAGGAGACCAGCATGACTGCGGCCAGCGACATCCCCGCCCGCCTCGACCGCCTGCCATGGTCGCGCTGGCATTGGCGCGTCGTGGCCGCATTGGGCGTGGCGTGGATACTGGATGGGTTGGAAGTGACGCTGGCCGGCTCCCTCGGCAGCGTGCTGGAGCGGCCCGACACGCTGGCGCTGGATGCCGTCCAGGTCGGCTGGGCCGGCTCGCTCTACATCGGCGGCGCCGTAGCGGGCGCGCTGCTGTTCGGCCGCCTGACCGACAAGCTGGGCCGCAAGCGGCTGTTCATGGTCACGCTGGCGGTCTACATGCTGGCCACGCTGGCCACCGCCTTTTCCACCGGTTTCGCGTCACTGGCCCTGTGCCGCTTCGTCACCGGCCTGGGCATCGGCGGCGAATACGCCGCTATCAATTCCGCCATCGATGAGCTGGTGCCGGCGCGCGTGCGCGGCCGCGTGAACCTCATCATCAACGCCAGCTTCTGGATCGGCGCGGCACTGGGCGCGGGCCTATCGCTGCTGATCCTCGACGAGCGCGCGCTGGGGCCGGCCGACGGCTGGCGCGCCTGTTTCCTGCTGGGCGCGGTGCTGGCCGCGGCCATCGTCCTGGTGCGCCGCCACGTGCCGGAAAGCCCGCGCTGGCTGTTGATGCACGGCAAGCGCGCGCAAGCCGAACAGGTGGTGGCCGGCATCGAAGCCCAGGTCGCCGCCGAACATGGCGCGCTGCCGGCGATCGCAACCGTGCGCCACGCGCACCGGGCCGGCGGCGGCATGCCGGGCCTCGGCGCCATCGCGCACGTGCTGCTGCGCCGTTACCGCACGCGCAGCATGATGGTGGTGCTGATGATGGTGGCGCAGGCCTTCGTCTACAACGCCATCTTCTTTACCTATGGGCTGGTGCTCACGCGCTTCTACCAGGTGCCGGACAACCGCGTGGCGCTCTACATCTTCCCGTTCGCGCTGGGCAACGTGCTGGGGCCGCTCCTGCTGGGCCACCTGTTCGACAGCCTGGGCCGGCGCCGCATGATCGCCGCCACTTACCTGCTGTCGGGCATCGGCCTGGCGGCCACCGCGTGGGCCTTCGATGCCGGGCTGCTCAACGCGCTGACGCTGGCGCTGTGCTGGAGCGCGGTGTTCTTCGTCGCCTCGGCAGCCGCCAGCTCGGCCTATCTCACGGCCAGCGAAGTGTTCCCATTGCAGATGCGGGCGCTGGCGATCGCCATCTTCTACGCGGTGGGCACCGGCACCGGCGGCTTCATCGCGCCGGCGCTGTTCGGCCGCCTGATCGCCGGCGGCGACCGGCATGCGGTGGCGGGGGGATATGCGCTGGGCGCGGCGCTGGCGATAGCGGCTGGATTATGCGCGCTGAAGTTTGCGGTGGATGCGGAGAGGAAGGGGTTGGAAGAAGTATCCGAACTGTAGCGGCCGTTTTCAGGACACGCCGTCCCACACATCCGCAGTCAACGAACGGGCCGGCATCTCCGCCACTTTCTCCCGTATGCCCATCCCCAGCGGCGCCAGCAATGCCTGCAGCTCTTCCTCGCCGAACTTGACCGCCTGCGCATCGTCGCGCCCCAACACGCCTTCGGCCAGCGCCGACTTGCGCGCCTGCAGTTCCAGCAGCCGTTCCTCGATGCTGCCCTCCACCACCAGCTTGTAGACGAACACCTGCTGCGTCTGCCCCAGGCGGTGCGCGCGGGCGATGGCCTGTTCTTCCACCGCCGGGTTCCACCAGGGATCGACCAGCACCACCGTGTCGGCCGCGGTCAGGTTCAGGCCGACGCCGCCGGCCTTGAGGCTGATCAGGAACAGCGGCGCCTGTTGCGCCTGGAATTGCGCGATCACGGCGCCGCGCGCGGCGGGTTCGGTGTCGCCCGTCAGCGAGAGCCAGGGCAAGCCGAGTTCGCGCAGCTCGGCTTCGATCAGCGCCAGCATCGCCGTGAATTGCGAAAACACCAGGATGCGCCGCCCTTCCGCCACCAGCGCCGGCAGCATGCCGCGCAGCAGTTCGATCTTGGCGCGCTCGATGCCCTTGGGCATGCGGCCGTCCTTGAGCAGGTACGGATCGCAACAGACCTGGCGCAACTTCAGCAGCGCATCCATCACCGTCACGTGCGAGCCGGACAAGCCGCGGCGCTGCAGCGCGCGCCTGACCTGCTTGTCGGCGGCGATGCGCACGCTCTCGTACAGCTCGCGCTGGCGTCCCTGCAATTGCAGCCGTTCGATGATCTCAGTGCGCGGCGGCAGTTCCTGCAGCACATCCTCCTTGCGCCGGCGCAGGATGAAGGGACGCACGCGCTGCGCCAGCAAGCGTGCGCGCACGGTCTGGCCCTGCTCTTCGATGGGCTTGCGCCACAAGCGCGAAAAACTGCGCGCGTCGCCGAGGAAGCCCGGCATCAGGAAATGGAATTGCGTCCACAGCTCGCCCAGATGGTTTTCCAGCGGCGTGCCGGTCATGCAGATGCGGTGGCGCGCGTGCAGCCTGCGCGCGGCGGCGGCGCTGCGCGAAGCGGCGTTCTTCACCGTTTGCGCTTCGTCCAGCACCAGCAGATGGAAACGCAAGCGGGTCAGTTCGCCCAAGTCGCGCCATAACAAGGGATAGGTGGTCAGCACCAGGTCGGCCTCGCCATTGCCGATGGCTTCGATATGCCGTGCACGGCCTTCGCCGTGCAGCGCCAGCACACGCAAGTCCGGCGCGATGCGCTGCGCCTCCTGCTGCCAGTTGAACAGCAGCGAAGTCGGCACCACCACCAGCGCCGGCAGGTCGAGCCGGCCGGCCTGCTTTTCGATGAGCATGTGTGCCAGCACCTGTGCGGTCTTGCCCAAGCCCATGTCGTCGGCGAGGATGCCGGCCAACCCCTGTTCACGCAGGTATTGCAGCCAGGCCACACCTTGCAGCTGGTAGCCGCGCAGCGCGATGCCCAATCCCTGCGGCGCGTCGATGCTACGCACCGCGCCGGCCTCGCGCAACCGCCGCGCCAGTTGCAGCACGCCGGCTTCGCCGCTCATATGCCAGGGCGCGCCGCCGTCCAGGTTCAGCAGCGCGCCATGGATGGCATCGAGCCGGTGAGCGTCCCACGGCGTCAGTTTCAGCGGCCCCTCTTTGCGCTTGAGGTCGCCCAGCAAATCGAGCAGCGCCAGCACCACCGCCTTCAATGGTCCGGCCATGGCATCGATGCGGCGCCCGCCCGGGGCGCGCAGCGAGATCACGGCGTGGTCGTCCATCTTTTCGACTTGCTGCGCATCGGCCCAGCGCGGGTCGCGCCGCAACAGGTCGGCCACCATCGGGCCGACGTCCATGTTCTCGCCGTCGACCTCGATGCCAATGGCCAGCAGCCAGCGCCCGGACGGATCGAGGCCGCTGAATACCTCGCTCGAAAACGCGCGCGGCTGCAAGGGCGCGGCCACTTCCTTGCCCAGTACTTCGCCGGTCTCGCTGCTGACGATGAAACGCCAGGCGGTGACCGGCACGCTCTCATGCGCGAAGCCGGGCCTGACCACCAGTTGCCAGCCGAGCCGCTGCAGGCGCGGCGCCTGGTCGGCCCAGAAGTCGCCGAAGGAAGCTTCCTGCACCAGCGTCCACAACGGGCCGGCATCGTGCAGGGGATTGTGCGCGCGCCATTGCAAGGCATCTTCGCGCAGCGGCAGGAAACCCAGTTCGCGGATCAGTTCGAGGGCGGCCGTTTCGGCCGGCACGTCGCGCACCACATGCGCCGGCGTATAGCCGGCGCCTCCTTCGTCTTCGAAGCGCACCGGTGCCGGCATGCTCCAGCGCCCGGCGCCTTCGCCGTACACCCAGTCGATCTGCGCCACCGTCACCATGCCGCCACGCGGGCCGAACAGGCCGTGCGCGCGCATGCCGAGCACGCCGTCGCCGCGCGTGAGCGTTTGCAGCGTCAGGCGCGGTTGGAAACGGACGGAAGAACGGGAAGTGGCGGATGGGGAGCGCATGCGGCCTCGTCAGCAAAACGAGCGCCCATTTTAACGGCTGACGACGTTTATTTTCCGGCGGCTGCCGGCGGCGTGATGCAGAAGTCGAACATGGCGAACGGCACCCGGCCCTCGCCGGTGGCCCATACCCAGACCGCCCAGCACAGCAGGCCGCACACCAGCAGCAGGGCCAGCACGATGTGCCATCCTGAAGCCTTGCGCACGAATGCTTCCACGCGGTCGAACAATGCGGTCATGGGAAAAGAAGGGATGCGATGAAGAACCGCCATTTTAAAAATACCCGAGCCTCCCGGCAATGGGACAAATTGCCGCAGTGGCATGCAGGCAATAAATGACGAAAAATGACAGGAAATGGCCGGAAAAGCATTGCCGGTCCGGCTACAAACAATTCCGCATTTGCAACTGCGGAATTGTTCCTTCCACCCCGGCCGCTACCTCCCTAAGCTGCTTCCTTTTGGATCGCAGAAGGGGGAAAGCCATGGACGGCGAACAACACAATCTCAAACGGCGCCTGCTGCTGCAAGGCCTGGCGGCCGGCGCGCTGGCCGGCGGCGCGCCGCTGGTGCGGGCCGCGCAGGACAAGGTCTTGCGCATCGGCTACCAGAAATTCAACACGCTCAATATCCTCAAAGGCACCGGCAGGCTGGAGCAGGCGCTGCAGCCGCGCGGCTGGTCGGTCAAATGGTTCGAGTTTGCAGCCGGCCCGCAACTGACCGAAGCGCTCAATGCCAATGCCATCGACTTCGGCCACGCCGCCGATACGCCGTCGGTATTCGCCAACGCCTCGGGCGTGAACGCGGTCTACCTCGGCGCGGAACAGCCGTATCCCAAGGGCATCGCCATCTTCGTCGCCCAGGATTCGCCGATCCGCACGGTGAAGGACCTCAAGGGCAAGAAGGTCGCCACCGGGCGCGGCTGGAACGTGCAGTTCCTGCTGCTCAAGGCGCTGGAAGAAGTCGGCCTGAGCTACAACGACATCGAACCGGTCTACGTCACCAACGCGGCCGATGTGCGCGCGGCGTTCCAATCCGGCAACGTCGACGCCGCCACGCTGTGGGATCCGTTCCTGGCCGGCCAGGAGATCACCAGCCGCCCGCGCATCCTGCGCGACGGCAGCGGGCTCTCCAACAACCGCACCTTCCACCTGGCCGTGCCGAAGTTCGTCGACCAGAACAAGGACATCGTGCGCACGCTGTTCGCCGAACTGAAGAAGGCCAACGCCTGGACCCAGGCGCATCCGCAGGAAACCGCCGACCTGCTGGCGCCGCAACTGGGTGTGGACGCCAAGGTGCTGAAGCTGGCCACCGAACGCCGCAACTACACCACGGTGGCGGTCGACGCCGGCATCGTCGCCGAACAGCAGCAGATCGCCGATGCCTTCCTCAAGCTGGGCCTGCTCAAGAGCTCGGTGCGGGTGCAGGACAAGGTCTATCCTGAAGTCCTCGTTTGAGCCATGCATCTCGCCGCCTTCCTGATCGCCGGCAACGCCGCCCACAGCCAGGCGCTGTGGCGGCATCCGCAGAGCAGTCCCGGCGGCTTCCTGCAGCTGGACTATTACCGCCATATCGCGCAGACGCTGGAACGCGCCAATTTCGACCTGCTGTTCTTCGCCGACCGCCTGGCGGTGTCGACGCGCTACGGCGAGAGCCACCGCCACGGCATCGCCGTCGGCGACCAGGACGCCACGCGGCTGGACCCGTTGCCCATCCTGGGCGCGCTGGCGGCGGTCACCGAACGCATCGGCCTGGGCGCCACGCGTTCCACCACCTACTCGCAGCCCTACAGCCTAGCGCGCGAATTCGCCACGCTGGACCATCTTTCGGGCGGACGCGCCGCCTGGAACGTGGTGACCTCGGTCAACCAGGGCGAGGCCGACAACTTCGGCCTGAAGGAAACGCTGCCGCACGACGTGCGCTACGACCGCGCCGACGAATTCCTAGACGTCGCGCACAAGCTGTGGCGCAGCTGGCAGCCGGATGCCTTGCAGCTGTCCGCCGACGGCCGCTATGCCGATGCCGGCAAGGTCGGCGCCATCGACCACGCCGGCACGCACTTCAACGTGCGCGGGCCGCTCAACATTCCGGCATCGCCGCAGCACAGCCCGGTGATCATCCAGGCCGGCTCCTCCGACCGCGGCCAGGACTTCGCCGCGCGCTGGGCCGAAGTGGTGTTCAACATCCAGCCCGACCTGGCGCGCATGCAGCGCTTCTACGACGACCTCAAGGGCCGCGCCGGCAAGTTCGGCCGCCGGCCGCAAGACATCAAGATCCTCTCCGCCGTGATGCCCTTCGTCGGCCAGTCGCGCGCGCACGCCGAGCAATTACGTGAAGAAGCCAACGCCCTGGCCGATCCGCTAGTGGGGCTGTCGACCTTGTCCAGCCACATGAACGTGGACTTCTCCGCCTATGCGCTGGACGCGCCCATCGGCGATGTCCAGGTCGGCGGTATCCAGGGCCTGTTCAAGCTGCTCAGGGAAATCTCGGCCGAGCGGCAGCTCACCCTGGCCGACGCCGGCCGCCTCTACGCGCAAGGGGTGCTAACGCCGCAGGTCGCGGGCACGGCGGCCGATATCGCCGACTGGCTGGAACATATCGTCGAACAGGGCGGCGCCGACGGCTTCGTCATCTCGCCCTCGCACCTGCCATACGGCTTCGACGACTTCGCCGGCAAGGTGGTGCCGGAGCTGCAACGGCGCGGATCGTTCCGCAGGCAATACCGCGGCAGGCACCTGCGCGACCATCTGGCGCAATGAAGGCAGGCACGCGGCGGGGCCGAATCCGTTACTATCGGTACGGTCCCAACAACGCCTTCCAGACATTGCCATGCCCACCGCCTTGCTCATCATCGATGTCCAGCACGCCTTGTGCGCCGGCCCGGATGCCGTCGCCGAACCCGCGCGCGTGATCGCCGCCATCAACCTGCTGTCGCAGCGGGCGCGCGCCGCCGATGTGCCGGTCATCTGCGTGCAGCATGAGGATAACGGGGAGATGGCGCACGGCAGCACCGGCTGGCAACTGGTGCAAGGGCTGGAAACCGCGCCACAGGATGTGATGCTGCGCAAGCGCGGTTCGGATGCGTTCCACCAGACCGAACTGCAATCGATGCTGAAGATGCGGCATATCTCGCACTTGGTGGTGTGCGGCATGCAAACCGAGTTCTGCGTCGAATCCACCGTGCGCCGCGCGCTGGCGCTGGGCTATCCGGTGACGCTGGCGGACGATGCCCACACCACCGCCGGCGACGGCGTGCTGGAGGCGGCGCAAATCATTGCTCACCACAATACGACCCTGTCGCGCCTGGGTGCGTATGGCGTGCGCACCACTCTTATGGCGGCGCAGAATATTTCATTCGGATAGCCATCAGAAGCGCTGCGCGCTGAACGGTGCGAGATCGATCTCCGGCGCTTGCCCCGCCAGCAATTGCGCCACGATGCGCCCGGTGCGCGCCGAACACCCCAGGCCGATATGGCCATGGCCATAGGCATGGACGATGTCCCGGCTGGCCGTCGCGTAGCCGATGCAGGGCTTGCCGTCGGGCGTGCTGGGGCGGCGGCCCAGCCAGAATTTGACATCTGGCGCCGGCAGCTGGCGCGGCAGGCCGGGGAACATCTTCAGCGCGATGTCGCGCATGATCTCGCCGCGCCGCCAGTCGGGCGCGGCCTCGAACGAGGCGAACTCGACCTGGCCGGCGATGCGCAGCCCGCCTTCCATCTGGGTGGCGATTATCTTGAATTCGGACACCATCATCGGCGTGTGCGCGGTGGCCTGCCACTCGTGGCCGGCGATGCTGGCGTGGTAGCCGCGCTCGCTCACCAACTGCACGCGGTCGCCGGCGGCGGCGGCCAGTTGCCTGGAACGGGCGCCGGCCGAGATCACGGCGGCGTCGCAGACCATCTCCCCCGCCTCGGTCAGCACCGCCTTGAGCCGGCCCTCTTCGATACGGAACCCGGTGGCCCGCCCCTGTACCCGGCGTGCTCCGCGTGCGCGCGCATAGGTATCCAGCGCCTGCATGTAGGCGCCGGGGTTCTTGCAATGGCCGGCCTCATCCACATGCACGGCGAACCCGAACGCCGGATCCAGATCCGGTTCGCGCGCGCGCAGCGCGTCCCCTTCCAGCTCCGTCCAGCCGATGCCGAGTTCGCGCCGCACCCCCCAGCCGAAATTGTCGGCCTCGAACTGCCGGCGGGAGCGATAGACATGCAGCACGCCCGAGGTATCGATCAGATGGCCGACGCCGGCGCGTTGCGCCACTTCCAGGTGCAGCAACCGGGCATCGGCCACCAGCGAACGCAAGGCGCGCGCCGTGGCGCGGATGCGCTCGCGCCGCGCGCTGGCCAGATTGCGCAGCAGCCACGGCATCAGCTTCGGCAAATAACGCCAGCGTATCGACAGCGGCCCCAGCGGATCGGCCAGGTAACCCGGCACCTTCTTCCACATCCCCGGCTCCACCGGCGGGATCACCGAATGCGACGACAGCCAGCCGGCGTTGCCGTAGCTCGACGCCTCTTCGCTGCCGGCTTCGTTGAAGTCCAGCAGCGTCACCTGCAGCCCCTGGTCGAGCGCATGGATGGCGCTCATCAGGCCGACGGCGCCGGCGCCGATCACGACCACATGGCGGGGAAAGGAAAATTCGAAGGAAGACATGGCAGGCAAGCTGGTGGGAGGAAAGCGAAATGATAGGGGAAGTCGGCAAGGATTGCGCAACGGACAGCGGATCGCAAAAAAGGGGCGGGCCGGGGGCCGCGACAATGGTGCGCCCGGCATCTGGGCGCGCTTTCATCCCGGCCCCGGACAGGCATAATGTGGAAGCTGTTTGCCATCAACCGGCATGAGCAGCTCAGCAGTGGGCTGATCGGCCGCATTGTTTTCCCCCAAAGAAGGAGACACCCATGAATACGCCCAATACCGTCCGCCTGCACCGCGTCCTGCGCGCCAAACCCGAGCGCGTCTACCGCGCCTTCCTCGATCCCGATGCGATGGTGAAATGGCTGCCGCCGCATGGCTTCACCGCCAAGGTGCATCACATGGATGCGCGCGTGGGCGGCTCGCACAAGATGTCGTTCACCAATTTCAGCACCGGCAGTTCGCAATCCTTCGGCGGCACGTATATCGAGCTGGTGCCCGGTGAGCGCATCGTCTACACCGACAAGTTCGATAATCCCGACCTGCCCGGCGAAATGAAGGTGACGGTGACGATCCGCCCGGTGCTCACCGGCAGCGAACTCAACATCGTGCAGGAAGGCATCCCGCCGGCGATTCCGCTGGAGTTCTGTTACGCCGGCTGGCAGGAATCCCTGCAGTTGCTGGCGCAACTGGTGGATCCGGAGATTCCGGACGGCGCCTGAAGCTGATGTAAAAAACGCGCCGTCATCGGCGCGTTTTTTGTTTGGAAAGCCCTCGGGTCAGCGCTTGAGCTTGAACACGCTGACCACTTCCTGCAAACGGCCGGCCTGGTCCTGCAGCGACTGCGCGGCGGCGGCCGCTTGCTCCACGAGCGCGGCGTTCTGCTGTGTGACTTCGTCCATCTGCGTGATGGCGCGGTTGATCTCTTCGATGCCGGTGCTCTGTTCCTGCGTGGCCGCGGTGATTTCACTGACCACGTCGGTCACGCGCCGCACGCTGCTGACGATCTCGCTCATGGTGTTGCCGGCCTGCTCGACCAGGACGCTGCCGGCGTCGACCTTGCCCACCGAATCGTCGATCAGCTGCTTGATTTCCTTGGCGGCGGCAGCCGAGCGCTGCGCCAGCGAACGCACTTCGGATGCCACCACGGCGAAGCCACGCCCTTGTTCGCCGGCGCGCGCGGCTTCCACCGCCGCGTTCAGCGCCAGGATGTTGGTCTGGAAGGCGATGCCGTCGATCACGCTGATGATGTCGACGATCTTGCGCGAAGACTCGTTGATCGAGCCCATGGTTTCCACCACCTGGCCCACCACGCTGCCGCCCTGGCTGGCGATCTCGGATGCCGACACCGCCAGCTGGTTGGCCTGGCGCGCATTGTCGGCGTTCTGCTTGACGGTGGAAGTGAGCTCTTCCATGGCCGAAGCGGTTTCTTCCAGCGAGCTGGCCTGCTCTTCCGTGCGCGAGGACAGGTCGAGGTTGCCGGTGGCGATTTCCGATGATGCGGTGGTGATGGTATCGGTGCCGGTGCGCACTTCGCCGACGATCTTTTGCAGGCTGTCGTTCATGGCCTTGAGGGAATGCATCAGCTGGCCGGTTTCGTCGGTGCCCGTGGCTCGGATATCCACCGTCAGGTCGCCCTGGGCCACGCGCTGGGCGACTTCGACGGCATCGCCCAGCGGCCGCGAGACGATGCGCGCGACGCTGATGGCCAGCCCGAAAGCGATCACCACGACCGCCGCCAGCAGGCCGCCGATCCATAGCTTGGCCGCCTCGTACATGTCCGTGGCGCTCTTGTCGGAACGCGTGCTGCCGGCGTCGTTGACCTTGACGATGCCGTCCAGCTGCTCGTTCATCGTGCGGAACAGCTTGTTCGACTCGCCCTTGAACAGCGTCCGCGCCTCCTCTTCCTTGCCGGAGGTGGCCAAGGCCTTGAGCTGCTTGTCGACATCGAGATAGGCCGCGAAGGTTTTGCTGAACTGGTCGTAGATGCTTTTTTCTTCCGGCTCGGAAATCAAGGCTTCATAGGCGGCACGCTGCTTGGCAAGGATGTCGAGGCGCGATTTGATGGCCTTGTCGGCGTCTTCCCGGTCGCTGTCCTGGTTGGCGGTCACCATCTGCAATTGGGAAATGCGCATGCGCGGCAGCGATGCCTGGATGGCCAGCGCGGCCTTGATGGTCGGCAGCCAGTTCTTCGCGATATCGGTAGAGGCCTGGTTGACCGCGCTGAGCTGGCGGATGGCGAAACCGCCCAGGACGACCGTCAGTGCGATCACGACGGCAAAGGAAAGGATCAGTTTTCTGGCGATCTTCAGATTATAGAACCAGTTCATGGTGCCCTCGGATTGGAGATTCTCACAAAAATTCATCCCAATTTTAGGCAGCGGCGCGACCGCCCATATCGGCAAGAACAGAGGGGTTTAGCCAGCAATTGCGCCGTTGACGGGCATTTTTTCCACGAAGCTGTCAGCAAGCTGTCAATGGCGTCAGAAATGGTAGCAACAGCACCTTATCAATAAATCAATATTGCCACGCAGGAAACCCCCGGCAGGGCTGGCCCCGATGATCCGCGTCACCGGTTCACGGCTTGCGACGGCAGCTCTCCCTCGCGCCGCTCATGCCAGTCGCCGCCCAGCGCCTTGAACAGGAAGACCGATACCAGCAAGCGCTGCCCCATCAACTGCGCCGCCTGCCGCTCGCTGTTGAGCAAGGCCTGCTGCGCGGTGATGACGTCGAGATAGGGGCTGACGCCGCCTTCGTAGCGGCTGTCGGCCAGTTCCAGCACCCGGCGCGCGCTGGCGATGGCGGCTTGCGATTGCGCATGGGCGCGGTCCAGAGAAGCGATGCCGGTGATGCCGTCTTCCACTTCCTGCATCGCGGTCAGCACGGTGCGCTTGTAGGAAGCGACCGCGGCTTCGTAGCCGGCCTTGGTGAAATCCACGCCGGCGCGCAGGCGGCCGGCGTCGAACAGGCTTTGCGTGGCCGACACGCCCAGCGACCACAGCACGCTGGGCGCATTGAACAGCGTCGCCCAGTTGCGGCTGTCGACGCCGTAGGCGGGCTGCAGCATGAAGCTCGGATAGAAGGCCGCACTGGCCACGCCGATCTGCGCGTTGGCGGCGGCCATGGCGCGCTCGGCGGAAGCGATGTCGGGGCGGCGCTCCAGCAGGTCCGACGGCACGCCCGGCGGAATCGCCGGGAAGGCGATGGCCGCGGTCGACGGCGCAATCGAAAAGCCTGGCGCCGGCGTGCCGGTCAGGGTGGCGATGGCGTGCTCGTACTGCGCGCGTTGCTTGCCCAGGATGTCGACCTGGGTCAGCGTACTGTCCAGCAATGCCTGCTGCTGGGCCACGTCGAGACCGGAAGTGGCGCCGAGGTCATGGCGCGCCGTCGCCAGTTCCAGCGCGCGGCGTTGCAGCGCAATGGCGCGCGTGACCACATCGAGCTCGATGTCCAGCTCGCGCAGGTTGAAATAATTGCTGGCAAGTTCGGCCGTGAGCAGCAGGCGGGTGTTCTCGAAGTCGGCCGCGGCCTGCTGCGCCGATGCCGCCGCGCCTTCCACCGAACGCTGCACGCGGCCGAACAGGTCGAGCTCATAGCTGACGTTCAGGCCCAGCGCGAAATCGTTCTGCACCGTCGCATAGTTGGGCGAGTTGTAATTGGTCAGCGGGCGGTTGGCGGAAATGCGCTGGCGCGCGGCGCGCGCGTTGATGCCCACTTGCGGATACTGCCCGGCGGACGCCACATTGAGCTGCGCGCGCGCCTGCGACAGCCGCGCCGCGGCGATCGCCAGCGTCTGGTTGCCGGCCAGTGCGCGCTCCTGCAAGGCGTTGAGCTGCGCATCGTTGAAGCGCTCCCACCAAGGGCCGCGCGCGGCCATATCCTGCGGCTGCACCGGACGCCACGGCGCTTCCGGCGCCCAGGCGGCGGGCATGTCGATCTCCGGCTTCCTGTAATCCGGCCCGGCGGCGCAGCCGGCCAGCGCCAGCGCGCAGGCCAGGGCGATCAGCGTGCGACGGGTAGTCACGATGCGGCCTTTTTCTTGTCGGCGGCGGGCGCCTGCTTGTCCGCGACCGCTTCCACCTGGTCGCCTTCGGCCAGCGAATCGGATGGATTGAGGATCAGCCGTTCATTGCCGTCCAGGCCGTCCAGCACCTCCACCATCAAGCCAAGGTTGCGCCCGACCTTCACCTTCTTCAGGTGCACCTTGTTTTGCGCATCGACCGCCGCCACCATCGCGCCGTCGCGGCGGAACATCAATGTATCGGCCGACACCAGCAAGGTGCCGCTGGGCTTGAGCGGCAAAGACACCTGCACGAACGCGCCCGGCAACAAGGCGTTGTCGGCATTGGGCAGGCTCACCTCGATCTGCATCGCGCGCGTGGAGGGGTCAATGGAACCGGCGGTGCGCGCCACCTTGCCTTCGAACTGGCGGCCGCGCAATTCGGCCTGGGTGATGACCACCTTCTGTCCGGGCTTGACCAGGTTGGCGTAAGACTGCGGCACGTTCACGTACACCCGCAGCGGATCAGTCTGCGACAGCACGAACAGCGCGCGGCCGGCGCCCGGATCGATCAGGTCGCCCACGTCGACGTTGCGGCGCGTGATGATGCCGGAGAACGGCGCGACGATGCGCTTGAAGCCTTCCACCTGGCGCAGGCGCTCGACGTTGGCTTCGGCGGCAGCCAGGTTGGCATTGGCTTGCGCGTAGGCGCTGCGGCGTTCATCGACTTCCTGCTGTGAGACCGCGTCCTTCTTGCGCAGCGCTTCCCAGCGCGCCATCGAACTCTTGGCCAGCTCCATGCTGGAAGCGGCCTGGCCGCGCGCGGCCACGGCCTGCGACAGCTGCTGGTCGATTTCCGGCGTATCCAGTTCGGCCAGCAATTCGCCCTTCTTCACTTCGCTGCCGATGTCCTTGTACCAGCGCTTGAGGTAGCCGGAGGAGCGCGCCGCGATCGGCGACTGCACGAAACCTTGCAGCGTGCCCGGCAGCGCCAGGGTCTGGCCTTCGGCGCTGCTGCGGGCTTCGGTCACGCGCACGAACACCTTGGCGCGCTCGGCGGTGCCGGCCTGCAGTTCGCGCGCGTTGACGACGCGGCTGGCGATGGTGCGGGCAGCGCCGGCCGCCAGCAATACCAGCACGACCACCAGCACCAGCCTGGCGCGTTTGGTCATCTGCTGGCGCTTGAGCAGCTCGCCCTCATCGGGCAGGGCATGGATGCCCAGTTCGGAATGGCGTTCTTGCGACATGACTCAATTCTCCGGTTGTTGCGCGGGCGTGATGTGCTGCGATGCACGCCGCTCCGCCCTGCGGGCCAATCTCTGATGCACGCCGGCGAACACCACCGGCACGAAAAACAGTGTCGATACGGTGGCGAACAGCAGGCCGCCGATCACCGCGCGCCCCAACGGCGCATTCTGTTCGGCGCCTTCGCCCAGGCCCAGCGCCATGGGGATCATGCCGATGATCATCGCCAGCGCCGTCATCAGCACCGGCCGGATGCGGGTTGCGCCGGACTCCAGCGCGGCGGCCAGCGGCGTGGCGCCCTCATCCTTGCGCTGGCGCGCGAACGCCACGATCAGGATACTGTTGGCGGTGGCCACGCCCATGGTCATGATGGCGCCGGTCAACGCCGGCACCGACAGCGTGGTGCCGGTGATGAACAGCATCCAGGCGATGCCGGCCAGCGCCGCCGGCAGCGCGGCGATGATGATGGCGGCATCGATCCACGACTGGAAGTTGACCACCACCAGCAGGTAGACCAGCACGATCGCCATCGCCAGGCCGACGCCCAGGCCGATGAAGGAAGACTGCATGGTTTCCACCTGTCCTCGGATCACCACCTGGCTGCCGCGCGGCAGTTTGGGCTTGACCTCTTCCACCAGCTTTTCCACCTTGCCGGCCACGCTGGCCAGGTCGGTGCCCTGCACGCTGACGAACACGTCGATGGCCGGCGAGATGTTGTAGCGAGAAGCGATCGCCATCTGGCGCCCGGCGCGCACATCGACCAGGTTGCCCAGCAATTGCGTATTGGCGTTGGCGATCGAGGCATTGGACACGGCGTTGGCGCCGGCGCCGACCGGAATGTTCAGCAGCGCATCCAGCGAATCGACCGTGTACTGCGGCGACTGCACGGCGATGCTGTAGACCACGCCGTTGTTGGGGTTGAGCCAGAACGCCGGCTGCGTCTGCGAACTGCCAGACAGCGCGATCAGCAGGTTCTGGCCGACGTTGGCGGCCGACAAGCCGAACTGCTGCAGGCGCGTGCGGTCGATGCGCAGGTCCAGTGCCGGGCCGTCCAGGCGCTGGTGCACGTGGGCGTCGACGGCGCCGGGAATCTGCCGGATCTTCTTGGTCAGCTCGGCGGCCAGCTCGGCATTCTTCTCCATGTTGGCGCCGGTGAACTGCACATCGATGGCGGCCGGCAAGCCGAAGTTGAGGATCTGGGTGACGATGTCGGCGGGCTGGAAGAAGAACTCGACGCCGGGGAAGCGCTTAGGCAATTCCGCGCGCAGCAGCGCCATCAGCTCTTCGCTGGAGCGGTGGCCTTCTTTCAAGGCCATCAGCATCTCGCCGTCCAGCGTGCCGATGGTGCCGGCGTTGCTGTAGGAAAGGTTGATGCCGGAGTTGGGCACGCCGAGGTTGTCGAGGATGGTTTCCAGTTCGCTCGGGGGAATCAGTTCGCGGATCACCTGCTCGACCTGGTCGGCCAGGCGCGCGGTCTCTTCGATGCGGGTGCCGGTGGGTGCGCGCATGTGCAAGCGCAACTGGCCGGCGTCGACACTGGGGAAGAAGTCGCGGCCGAGGAAGGGGTACAGCAAACACGACAGCAGGCAGAAACCGAGGAAGCCCAGCGCGAAGCGGCGCCGGTGCGACAGCAGCGACGACAGCACCAGCGTGTAGCCGCGCCGCACGCGCTCGAAGCGGTTGTCGAAGGCCAGGTAGACGCGCTGCAGCAGGCTCTTCTTGGCGCTGTCGACCTGGCCGTGGCTGCCCATGAGCAGCATCACCAGCGTCGGCACCAGGGTACGCGACAGGATGTAGGACGCCACCATCGCGAACACCACCGCCTCGGCCAGCGGCACGAACAGGAAACGCGCCACGCCGGAGAGGAAGAACATCGGCACGAACACGATGCAGATGCACAGCGTGGAGACGAAGGCCGGCACGCCGATCTCGCCGGCGCCGACGATGATGGCGTCGTGCAGCGGCTTGCCCAGGTGCATGTGGCGCTCGATGTTCTCGATGGTGACGATGGCCTGGTCGACCAGAATGCCCACCGACAGCGCCAGGCCGCCCAGCGTCATCAGGTTGAGCGTCTCGCCCAGCGCCGCCAGCGCCAGGATGGCGGCCATGATGGAGAGCGGGATGGTCAGGCCGATGATCAGCGTGCTGCGCCAGTTGCCCAGAAACAGCAGCACCATCGCCGCGGTCAGGCCGGCGGCGATCAGCGCTTCGCTGATCACGCCCGCGACCGCCGCCTTGACGAACAGCGACTGGTCGAACAGCGGCGTGATCTTGACGTCTTCCGGCAGGGTCTGCTGTGCCTGCGGCAGCATCTTGCGCAGGTTGGCGACGATATCCAGCGTGGAGGCGCCGCCGTTCTTGAGGATCGACAGCAGGACGCCGCGCGCGCCGTCCTGGCGCACTACGTTGGTCTGCGGCGAGAAGCCGTCGCGCACGTTGGCCACGTCCTTCAGGTAGATGGTGGCGCCGTTGGCGGTGCGCACCGGCAGTTCGTTCAAGCCTGCCACAGCTTCCGGCGAGCCGTTCATCTTGACCGTGTATTCGGTGGCGCCGAACTTGGCGGTGCCGGAAGGCAGGATCAGGTTTTGCGTGTTGACCGCGTTGACCACGTCGATCGGCGCCAGCCCGCGCGCCTGCAGGGCTTGCGTGTCGAGGTCGACCGAGATCAGGCGCGATTTGCCGCCGTAGGGATAGGGCACGGCCACGCCGGGGATGGTGATCAGCTGCGGGCGCAATGTCTGCACGGCGGCGTCGAACACGGTCTGCTCCGGCAAGGTCGGCGAAGACAATGCCAATTGCATCACCGGAATGCTGGAAGCCGAATACTTGATCACCAGCGGCGGCGTGATGCCCGGCGGCAGCTGGCGCACCTGCGACTGCACCGAGGCCACCACCTGGGCGATGGCCTGCTGGATGTTGGCCTTGGGCTGGAAGAACACCTTGATCACGGAAACGCCGGCCAGCGATTGCGACTCGATGTGCTCGATGTCGCTCACCACCGTGGTCAGGCCGCGTTCGTTCTGCGCGGCGATGCGCTGGCCCATTTCCTGGGCCGACAGGCCGTTGTAGTTCCAGATGATGCTGACCACCGGGATATTGATTTCCGGGAAGATGTCGGTCGCCATGTTGAGCAGGGTCAACGGCGTGGCGAGGACAATCAGCATCGCCATCACGATGAAGGTGTATGGGCGGCGCAAGGCCAGCGCAACCATGTTCATGGGGTGGGGCTCATTTCATCAATAGGTGTGGGCGGATTGCTGCGACATGCCAAAGGCGCGCTCCCACCCGCTTACTGTCATGCGCGGCAACGCACATATCCCCTGCGCCGCCACGCTTCCTGATTTCAAGTCCTGGTGCCTTGCCGGAGCCGCCTCCCCCTCCGCCGGGCTTTCGCCGATGCGGATCTTGCCTTTTGTTGTTCGTGAGCGGCCTGCAGCGTCGGCTATTGTAGCGGCGCACAACAAGGCGTGCAGGCTTGCCGGCAGGAATTTTTTCTGACAGAAATGTCAGTTAGGAGAGCCTTCGGCAAGGCTGCCCGGGCTATGTCAAACTTCCGGCTCTATCCTTCTCTCCGGTTCTCACGCCATGGAATTTCTGCGCAAGCGCATCGAAGCCAGCGTGCTGGCCATCAGCCGTCCGCCCGGCAGCGCCGACTTCCTCAACCCGCCCGGCGACCCCGGCCTGTTCGGCTCCGATTCGGCCGCCTGGCAGGTGCACAGCGACTTCACCGCCATGCTGACCGGCGGCGTCGCCGCGCTGCTGTTGCAGATGCTGCACCCGCTGCCGCTGGCCGGCGTCTGGGACCATTCCAACTTCCAGGCCGACATGCTGGGCCGCCTGCGCCGCACCGCCCAGTTCATCGCCGGCACCACCTTCGGCAGCCGGGCCGACGCCGAACGGTTGATCGGGCGCGTGAAACAAATCCATGCACAGGTCAACGGCATCGCCTCCGACGGTACACCGTACGCCGCCAGCGATCCGGCGCTGCTGCGCTGGGTGCACGCGGCCGAAGTGAGCTGCTTCCTGCGCGCCTACCTGCGCTATCGCAACCCGGATTTCACGGCGGCCGACCAGGATCGCTACTTCGACGAAATCGCCTGCGTGGCCGAAGCGCTGGGCGCGCAGGATGTGCCGCGTTCGCGCGCGGCTATCGATAACTATATTGAGGGGATGCGCCCGCAACTGCGCTGCGACGAACGCACCCGCAAGACGCTGGAACTGGTGTTGAACGCGCCGGCGCCCAATGCGCTGGCGCTGCCGTGGACGCGGCTGATGATGCGCGCCGGCGTCGACCTGCTGCCGGACTGGGCGCAACAGATGCTGGGCGTGACGCAACGCTCGCCCGCGCGCAGCGCGCTGCTGACGCGCTCGGTGGCAGTCGCCGCGGTGCCGATGCGCTGGGCGGTGCGCAACGGCTCGATCCACCTGGCGCGGCGGCGCATGGGGCTGGCGCCGTTCGGCTGATTCTTCGCGTTATTTGACGCTGCGCAGGTAAGCCAGGATGTCATCGATCTGGCGGTCGCTGCCGATGCCCCAGAAACGCATCTTGTTGCCGGGCACGACATCGCTCGGCGCCTTCATGAAGGCGCGCAACTTGTCTTCGGTCCACACGAAACCGGCATTGGCCATCGCCGGTGAATATTTGTAATCGGTGGTGGAGCCGGCTTTACGTCCAATCACCTGGTACAACTGCGGCCCGAAGCCGCCGCGCGCCGACGGCCCGACCTGGTGGCAACTGGCGCACTTGGCGAAGGCCGCGCGGCCGGCGACGGGGTCGCCCGCGGCGCATGCGAACGACGACAGGAAGACAAGCAGCGCCGCCGGCAAGGCGGCGCGCCATGAAGAAACGGAATGAATAAGACAGACTAGCGGCATGGCGTCAAGGTCGGATCACGAAGTGGCTCTCTTCGATACCCGTCTTTTGCAGGAAGGCGAATACCGAATCGGCCGTGGTGGTCTCGATTCTATCCGCAAAGCGTTTTTCGTTCGGATGATCATCGAAGGCAATGTTGGCCTTGAACATGCGACCGCCCAGGCGGGTCATCGGACCCAGGTTGAGCACGGCCGGTTCATAACCCTTGAACTTCAGCCATGCCTGGGCCTGCTCGCGGGTGGCGATCTGCGGCTCCATCGCATGCGCCAGCGTCTCGTCTACCCACTGGTTGGATTGCTGATAGCGCGTGGCCCAGGGATAAGCCAGCATGTTGTAGCTCTGGTCGTGCATGGCGGTCGCCTGTCCGCGCCGGATCGCTTCGCGCAGCCGGGACTGGATCTCCGGACGAGGAACCGAGACGTACGCTTCCAGTTGAAACGGATCGTCCATGAAGAACTGTCCCATGCCCTGCTCATAGATATTGCTCAGCGCCGTGCCGCATTCGTTGAGCTTGTGCACCACGAACCAGCTGCCGCCTTCGCGATAGGCAAAGCCAAGGTGCGAATAGCGCTGTCCATACTTGCTCAGATCCTGTCCGACCCGGCCGATCACAACCACCTCGGCGCCGCTGGCATTGAGCCTGTCGATCGTTTTGACGGCCATGTCCAGTTGCTGGCGCACAGCGGCCTCGCGGGGCTCGCTGCGGTCGCAGGTCTGGCCGGCATGCACCGCAACCGGCATGACCAGGGTAGCCGCCAGCAAGGCTGTCGCCTGCACGCGCCTGAGAAATGCAAAAGAAAGGGTAAAAGCGTTCATGTTGGCCTCCCGCTCAGGACAACTTGTCGCTCTTCATGAGTGCGCGGCCCAGTTCGTTGGGAATGATGGCCAGCACCTTGCCGGCCGATACCAGCAGCATCCCCGCGGAAGTGGCGACGAAGCGCACCGATTCGCCCACTCCCACCGAAGCTGCGCCACTGACGTTGCCGGCAATGGTCAAGGATCCGCGCACACCGTCACTGGCTTTCTCCAGCACATAGACAGTGCCCTTGCCCGAGGCTTGTACTCCCTTGACCACGTAGGTGCCCGCTTCCGAGATAAAGGCAGCCGGCACGACGACCGAAGCCACCACCGAAATTGCCGACGCGTTGCTGGGGGTCGACTGGGCATGCGCCGGGCCGGCCAGCAGGGCGGCAGCGACAACGAAACCGAGGGACATACGGCGCAGGGACATGGCATTCATTTTTCTTCTCCTTGTGAAGTGATTTGGCCGGCGCGGCCACCCTGGCCGTCCGATGGAACGCAATGTAGCAAGGGCTCCCATCGTTGTTGAGCGCTTCCTGTCGAAGTGCGCTTTTCGGCATATCTGGTATCGAAATACAATACCGGCAACGAACAGAAAAACGAAAAGAGGGAAACCATGGCCCAGGCAGAATCGCTGGTCAATGCATTGAAGAATGTGCTCAAGGCGCGCAGCGTCACCTATGCGCAGCTGGCCAAGGGGCTGGAGTTGAGCGAAGCCAGCGTGAAACGAATATTTGCCGAGCGCAGCTTCACACTGGAACGGCTGGATCAGATTTGCGGCTTGCTGGAGATGCAGATCAGCGATCTGGCGCGCATGGTCGCCGAGGACAACCCGGCGCCGGTGCATCTGACTCGTGAACAGGAAAAGAAGCTGGTGTCGGATTCCAGGCTGCTTCTGGTAGCGGTGCACGTGCTGAACCGCTGGACGCCGGAACAGATCGTCGATGCCTATCTGCTGCCGCGCACCGAACTGATCCGCCTGCTGGCCCAGTTGGACAAGCTGGGCATCATCGATCTGCTGCCCAACGACCGCATCCGGCTGCGCGTGGCGCCCGACTTTTCATGGCTGCCGGCCGGGCCCATCCAGCAGTATTTCCGCGACCAGCTACGCAATGATTTCTTCAACTCTCATTTCGACCAGGCCGGAGAGAAGATGATCATGGTCAGCGGCATGCTTTCAGAAGAAAGCAATGCCGAACTGCAGCGCCGCATGGCACGCCTGGCCGCCGAATTCCTCAAGGCGCACCGCCAGGATTTGACGTTGCCGCTGGAGCGGCGACACGGCAACGCGCTGATCGTGGCGATGCGCCCCTGGATACCCGACTCGTTCAAGCGCATCAAGAGGCGGGACGCCTGAGCCGTCCACTTTCCCTTCCCACGCGGACTCAGTGCGCATCCGGCGGCGGCGCCTTGGGCGCTTCCACCTTGCGCATCAGCGGCACCATCAGCGTCGCCACCAGCAGACACAGCATGATGACGAAGAAGGCGTCGGCCACGGCCTGGGTCTGGGCTTCGCGCATGGCCAGCCGCGCCAGGTTGCGCAGCGCGCCGGCGCTGTCGGCGCCGGCATCAAGCCCGGCTGCCAGCAGGTTGCGGGCGCCGTTGCGCAGCATGTCCTGCATGGCTTCGTTGCCGGCGTTGAGGTGCTCGGCCAGGCGCAGGAAGTGCAGGTTGGTGCGGTCATTCAGGATGGTGCCGCACACCGCGATGCCGATCGCGCCGCCCAGGTTGCGCATCAGGTTGAATAGCCCCGAGGCCAGCTTCAGCCGCTCCGGCGGGATCGAGCCCAGCGTCAGCGTCACCACCGGCGCCACCGCGAACTGCTGCGAGAAGCCGCGCAGCGCCTGCGGCAGCAGCAGCTCGTGCCAGCCCCAGTCGTGGGTGATGGGCGTGAACTGCCACATCGACAACGTGAAGCAGGCCAGGCCGAACATCATCAGCCAGCGCAGGTCGATCCGGCGCGCCAGCATGGTGTAGAACGGGATCGCCAGGATCTGGAACAGGCCGGTGGAAAAGATCGCCAGGCCGATGTCCAGCGCCGAGAAGCCGCGCACGCGCGCCAGGAACACCGGCGTCAGGTAGATGGTGGAGAACAGCCCGATGCCGGTGACGAAGGAGAAGAAGCAGCCCAGCGCGAAATTGATCTTCTTCAGCGCGCGCAGGTCGACCACCGGATGGGCATACGTCAGGCTGCGCCAGACGAAAGCGATGCCCGTGACGATCGAAATCCATGCCGTCGCGCGGATCACGTCGTCGCCCATCCAGCCGTAGCGCGGGCCTTCTTCCAACGCATATTCGAGGCAGCCCAGCGCGGTCGCCAGCAGCACCATGCCGGGATAGTCGGCGCCGCGCAGCAGCGACAGGTCGGGCTTGTCGATCTTCACCATCATCGGCACCACGATGGCGACGAAGGCGCCCGGCGCCAGGTTGATGAAGAACAGCCAGTGCCACGAATAGTTGCTGGTGATCCAACCGCCGATGGTGGGCCCGAGCGTAGGCGCCAGCGAGGCCAGCGCGCCGACGGTGGCGGCCGCCAGCACGCGCTGGTTGCCCTGGAAGTAGAAGAAGGCCGAGGTGAACACCATCGGGATCATCGAACCGCCGAGGAAACCCTGCAGGGCGCGGAAGGCGATCATGCTGTTGATGTCCCAGGCCAGGCCGCACAGCAGGCTGGCGGCGGTGAAGCCGACCGCCGAGGCCGAGAACAGCCAGCGCGTCGACATCACCCGCGCCAGCCAGCCCGACAGCGGGATGACGATGATCTCGGCGATCAGGTAGCTGGTCTGCACCCAGGCGGTCTCGTCGGCGCCGGCGGAAAGTCCGCCGCCGATGTCGGCCAGCGAGGCGGAGACGATCTGGATATCCAGCAGCGCGATGAACATGCCCACGCACATGGTGGCGAAGGCGAACACGCGCTGCCGCGTGGTGAGTTGACCCGGCCCGGCAAGAGCTGCGGGTGTGGGCATGGCCGGTGACGCTGCGGTGGCGGAGCCCATGCTCAGCTCCGGCCGGCGCGCTGGTCGACTTCAGCGGTGACCGACAGGCCCGGGCGCAGCTTGCCCAGGCGCGCGGCGTCGGCGTCCAGCGCCACGCGCACCGGCACGCGCTGGACGATCTTGGTGAAGTTGCCGGTGGCGTTCTCCGCCGGCAGCACGCTGAACTGCGCGCCGGTGGCAGGCGCCAGGCTTTGCACGTGGCCGTGGAATTCCTCGCCCGGCAACACGTCGGCCTTGATGGTCACGGCCTGGCCTTCCTGCATGCGGGCGATCTGGCTTTCCTTGAAATTGGCGTCTACCCACAGTCCCTGCGCCGGCACCACCGACAACAATTGGGCGCCGACGGTGGCGTAGGCGCCGACGCGGGCGCGGCGGTTGCCGACCACGCCGTCGACCGGCGCGCGCAATTCGGTGTAGGCCAGGTTGAGTTCGGCCAGGTTCTTCTCGGCCTGGGCTTGCTGCAATGCCGCCGCCGCGCGCTGCTTCTGGGTGGCGATCACGTCGAGCTGGCGCTGCGCGGCGTTCAGGGCGGCCTGCGCCTTCTGGCCGTTGGCCTGGGCCTGCTTGTAATCGGCCTCGGCCTTTTGCGCGCTCTGCACCGAGACCGCCGCCTTGGCCGACAGGTTCTGGTAACGCGCCTGGTCGTCGCGGGCGCGCGCGGTCTCGGCGCTGCTGGCGGCTATGCCGGCACGCCCCTGCTCGATCACCGACTCCTGCAATTTGCGTTCGGCCTCCAGGTTGGCGATGGCGGCCTCTTGCGCGGCGACCGCGGCGCGCGCCTTGGCCAGCGCGGCCTGATAGTCGCGGTCGTCCAGCTTGACCAGCAATTCGCCGGCGCGCACCGGCTGGTTGTCCCTCACCAGCACCTGGTCGATGTTGCCGGCCACCTTGGGCGCGATCACGGTGATGTCGCCGCCGACGTAGGCGTCGTCGGTGCTCTCGATATAGCGGCCGACGGCAAGCCAGCGGGCCAGCCAGATGGCGGCGGCCAACACGGCGATGGCGAGGATGGCGTATTTCAGCAGAGTGGATTTCTTCCTGGCGGCCGGCGCGGTGCCGGCGGGTTGCGCGCTTGCGCCGATGGTGCTTTGAGTGGTCATGGTGGCCTCGATGGCTGGAGTGGATGCAGGCTGCAAATAGCAGTTGCTTTCAAAACGATAGTGAGTTTAAACTTTGAACTATCATTTTGCAAGTTACTATCGCCGGTTTCGCAAATCCGGATCGCCAACCTTCCGCCAACCGCTTTCGGCGGCGGATATCGATGAAAAGGCCAGAAACATGAAGACTCCCTCCACCAACCGCGGTGTCCGCTTGCCGGCGCCGGCATATCTAAGTGGCGCCCTGCTCGGTGCGCTGCTCCTGAGCGCCTGCACGACCGGCCCCGACTACCGGCGTCCTGAATACCAGGACGCGCCGCTGCACAATGTCGCCCTGCTGCAACAGCGCGCGGCGCAGACGCCCATGCCCGCGCTGGACCACTGGTGGGACGGCTTCGGCGATCCGGCGCTGAGCGCGATCATGCAGCGCGTGCTGGCGCAGAACCTCGACTTGTCCGCGGCGCTGGCGCGGGTCGAACAGGCGCGCGCCACGGCGCGCATCGCCGGCGCACGCCGGCTGCCGGAAGGCGATCTCAACGGCCAGGCGGCGCGCGCCAGGCAGTCGCTGCAAAGCCCGCTGGGCGAGATCGCCCGCAACATGCCGGGCTACCAGCGCACGCAGAACCTGTTCGACCTCGACGCCGGCGCGAGCTGGGAACTGGACCTGGCCGGCGCCCTGAAGCGCGGCGCCCAGGCCGCTGACGCCGAACTGCAGGCGGCCGAGGCCCAGCATGCCGGCGTGCGGGTATCGGTGGCGGCGGAAGCGGCGGACGCCTACTTCCGCATCCGCGGCGCACAGGCGCGCATCGCCCTGGCCGAACACCAGGTCAAGGCGGCGTCGGCGCTCGGCGAAATCGTGCGCCTGCGCCTGAAGGACGGCCTGGCCAGCGTGGCCGAGACCGCCCAGGCCGATGCCCGGCTGGCGCAATCGCGCGCCGCCTTGCCGCCGCTGCGCACTGAACTGGAGCGCCAGACCAACCGCCTCGATGTGCTGATGGGCGCCGCGCCCGGCACCTATGCGCAAGAGCTGGCGCAGCGCGCCGACACCAGCCGCGTGCCGGCCATCAGCGTCTCGCAAAGCGGCGTGGAACTGATGCGCCGCCGGCCCGACGTGATCGCCGCCGAGCGCCGGCTGGCGGCATCCAGCGAACGTATCGGCCAGGCGATGGCGGCGTGGTATCCGGACCTGTCTCTGTCGGCGCTGGTCGGCTTCCAGAGCCTGGGCGCGGCCGGTTTCCTGACGGCTGACAGCTTGCAGGCGCAAGGCGGGCTCGGCCTGCGCTGGCGCCTGTTCGATTTCGGCCGCATCGATGCCGAGATCGCGCGCGCCAAGGGCGCCAATGCCGAGGCGCTGGCCCTGTATCGCAAGAGCATGCTGGTGGCCGCCGAGGATGTCGAAAACGCCATCATGGCGCTGGTGCAGCTGGAACAGCAATCGCGCGAACTGGCGGCCCAGGTCGACGCCCAGCAGCGTGCGCGCAGCAATGCCGAGGAAGCCTACAAGGGCGGCGTGCTGAGCCTGGCCGAAGTACTCACCGAGGACCGGCTGCTGCTGGCGGCGCAGGATGAAATGGCGCAGGTGCATGCCGACAATGCGCGGGCGGCGGTGTCGGTGTTCAGGGCCTTGGGCGGAGGGTGGTGATGCGCTTCCGGACGAGCAGGGCATCGGCCCGCCCGTCCGGCTTCGTCATCCCGGCACAGGCCGGGATCGCGTGACGTTCATCGTGGATGGACGATCGTTGGCGGGAAAACTATTGTTCCCGCCTTGCGGCTTTCTTGCGGACATCGGCACAGGCGACGGCATGCTCCTGTTCTTCCGCTTCGATCTGTTCGCGGCCGAAGTGCTGCTCGCCCCACGCGCGCAGCGCGGCGATCACCGGGCGCAGCGCGCGTCCGGAATCGGTCAGCAGGTATTCGTCGCGCGGAGGATGCTCCTGGTAGCGGCGCCGCTCCATGATGCCGGCCTCGACCAGCGCCTGCAGGCGCTTGGCGAGGATGGCGGGGGAAATGTCGAGGCTGCGGCGGAACTGGTCGAAACGCGTCTTGCCGGCGAAGGCGTCGCGCACGATCAGCACGGTCCACCACTCGCCGATCAGCTGCAGCGTGCGCGCGACCGGGCAGTCGCGCAGCGATGCGCCGGATTCGTCAGCCGGCATGGGCCAGATAGCGCTGCGCCGGCTGGTTGCGCGAAAGATTGGGGCCGAGCGCGTGACGCGCAGCGGTGAAGGCGTTCCAGTCGGCGGCCTGGGGCAGTGAGGGGATGGTGACAGCCTCTCCCAGGTCGAGGCCGGCCAGCGCGGCATCTACCATGGCGTCGACTTCCATCAGCATCTCGGGCGGCAGCTGGGAAATGCTGCCGCCGGAGCGTTCCCATATTTCAGTGCGGGTGGCGCCCGGCAACACGGCTTGCACGCGCACGCCCAGCGGCGCCAGTTCGGTCTGCATCGATTGGGACAGGTTCAGCACGTAAGCCTTGGTGCCGCTATAGACGCCGTTGAACATCTCCGGCGCCAGCGCCAGCACCGAAGCGACGTTGATGATGTCGCCGCTGCCGCGCTTGCCGAAGGTGGTGGCGGCCGCCGCGGCCAGGCGCGTGACCGCGACCACGTTGAGCTGGATCATGGTGTCGTAGCGGTCGATGTCGGCTTCGATCAGCTTGCCCTGCACCGCCATGCCGGCGTTGTTGACCAGCATCGTGATGCCGTCGTCGCTGCGCAGGCGCTGCTCCACGCGCAGCAACTCGTCCTTGTTGATGAGATCGGCGGGCAGGATCTCGACCTGCACCCCGTACCTGGCCTTGATCTCCTGCGCCACCTTCTCCAGCCGGGCGGCGTCGCGGGCAACCAGCACCAGGTCATACCCGCGTGCGGCGAGGCGATCCGCGTAGGTGGCGCCGATGCCGGTCGATGCGCCGGTAATCAATGCCCGGCCTTGGTTTGCTTTCTTGTTCATTGCTGTTCCTTTTTCGGTTCGGTGATTGGGGAATGGCGGCGGCGGTTCTGTTGACCGGCGCACGTTACTTTCATAATGCTAGTTACTAGCATTATAGAAGTAACTAAACGCCTGTCAAGCGGGCGTGCCGTTTCCCCGCAACGAGGTGTTGCAACGGGGTCAAGCAATGAAAAAGGGCCGCCACCATACGGTGCGGCCCTCGGCGGATCCGGCAGGTCGGCGCGCTTACGGCGCCAGCAACATCTCGGGAATGCCCCGCACCACGCGCGCGAAGACGGCGGTGCTGCCCTGGGCGCGCGACACCACCAGCGCACCATGCATCATCACCAGGCCGTCTTCGGCGCGGCGCACGGCTTCGGCGGGGGCGAAGCCGGCCTCTTCCAGCACGGCGGCGACCAGCTTGATGGTATTGCCGATGTTCTGCCTGAACTGCTGCTGGAAATAGCCGGCCGCCTCGCCGATGGTAAACAGGTCGGTCAGGCAGGGCAGCGCGCCCTTGTCGTAGTAGTCGCTCATGGCGGCGAAGTAGCGCTTGAGGCGCTTCTCGGGGGCGGCGTCGGAGGTGAGCAGCGGCAACACCTTCTCGCGCATCCACTGGCCGACCACTTCCATCGCGGCGCGCCCCATGTCGACCTTGCCATTGGGGAAATAGTGGTACAGGCTGGACTTGCCAAGGCCGGTCGCGGCCGAGAGGCTGGACAAGCTGGCGCCTTCGTAGCCGGAACGGCGGAATTCGGAAAGCAGGATCTGCGCGACTTCCTCGCGCGACAGGCTGGGTGCGGGCATGGCGGTTTCTGTCTGGGCTGGAGGCCCCGGACATGACCGGAGCCTGAAATCTGAAGCGATTATAAGACCGCTTCGCCGTTGCGGCGGCGCCGCATCCCTTGCCGCTCAACAAAAATATTTCGCAGACCAGGTTGACAGGGCCATTATCGCACCTTATTGTACCGATCGTTCGGTTCAGATTTGTCATCCCCCCACAACTACCAGGAGAACATCATGCCGGCACGACAACCCATCCGCCTCTACGGCTTCCCGCTATCCGGCCACGCGCACCGCGTGCGCCTGCTGCTGTCCATGCTGGAGCTGCCGCACGAAGTAATCGACGTCGACCTGCCGCACGGCCAACACAAGCAGCCTGAGTTCCTCGCGCTCAACCCGCGCGGCCAGATACCGGTGATCGTCGACGGCAATGTCACCCTGTACGAATCCACCGCGATCCTGGTCTACCTCGCCCGGCGCTATGGCAGCGAGCAATGGCTGCCGTCCGATCCGCTGGGCGCGGCGCGGGTGCAGCAATTCCTGTCGCTGGCTTCAGGCGATATCTTCGAGGGCCCCAACCGCGTGCGCCTGGCCAAGCTGTTCAAGCGCGACCTCGACTACGCGCTGGCGCACCAGAAGACCCTGGCCCTGCTGGCGTTTCTCGACCGTCATCTCGACAATCGCGAATTCCTCGCCGCCGGCCATGTGACCATCGCCGACCTGGCTTGCCACACCTATGTCGCCCACGTGCCGGAAGGCGGCGTGGACCTGGCGCCCTATCCCAATGTGCGCGCCTGGATCGCACGCGTCGAACAGTTGCCGGGATTCATTCCGATGCAGGCTTCGCCGCACGCCATCGCCGCCTGATCGCCACCGGAAAGGAGCCTGCCATGTCAACCGCACCGATACCTGTTCACCCGGCCTTCCATCGCGGTGAACTGCTGGCCCAGCAGCGCGCCGGCATGCAAGAGAAGATGGCAACGGTCGGCCCGCGCGTGATCCGCGATTTCATGCCCGACCAGCATCGCGAGTTCTTCGAACAACTGCCGTTCATGGTGGTAGGTTCGACGGATGCCGAAGGCCGTCCCTGGGCTTCGGTCATCAGCGGTGCGCCGGGCTTCGTGCGCTCGCCCGATGAGCGCACGCTGCAGGTGCGTGGCCCGCATATCGCGCAAGGCGATCCGCTACGCGACAACCTGCGCGCAGGCGCCAAGCTGGGCCTGCTCGGCATCGAACCGCACACGCGCCGGCGCAACCGCGCCAACGGCGTGGTGCGCGCGCTGTCGGAGGCTGGCCTGGAGATCGCCATCGAGCAAAGCTTCGGCAACTGCCCCAAGTACATCCAGGCGCGCCGGCCTGAGCTGCTGGATGCTGATGCCACGCCCGCATCCTCCATCACCGATGCCGCCGCGCTCACGCCCGAGATGGCCGGGATGATCAATCGCGCCGATACCTTCTTCATCGCCACAGCGCTCGCCAGCGACGATGAAGAAGCGCAGGGCGGCAGCCATCGCCACGGTACGGACGTCTCGCATCGCGGCGGCAAACCCGGCTTCGTCCGGATCGACGGCGACAGCGTGCTGACCGTGCCGGACTTCATCGGCAACTCATTCTTCAACACCATCGGCAACCTGCTGGTGCAGCCGCGCGCCGGCTTGCTGTTCGCCGATTTCGACAACGGCGCGCTGCTCTACCTTGCGATGCGCGGCGGGGTGATCTGGGAGGGGCCGGAGGTGGAAGCCTTCGCAGGCGCGCAGCGGCTGCTGCGGTTTTCGGTGGAATCGGCGCGGCTGGTACGGCATGCGCTGCCGTTGCGCTGGGAGCAGCCGGAGTTGTCGCCGTTCCTGGCGGCGACCGGCGCGTGGAATTGAATTCCCGTCGCCCTGACGAAAGTCAGGGCCCAGCGTCGTTCAGCGGCCATCGATATGCGACGGAAGACACTGGATCCCGGCCTTCGCCGGGATGACGGGTTGCAAGCGTGAGGATTAACTGAACGCAAAAAAACAAGGGCGCTGGAAATCCAGCGCCCTTGCCTTGACCATCACATCAGGTCAAAACGATCAGACCGCGCTCACATCCAGCGGCGCTTCGGTCTTCTCGATCACTTCTTCCTTGGTCACGCCGGCGGCCAGCTCGATCAGCTTCAGGCCGTTCGGGGTGACGTCGATCACGCCGAGGTCGGTGATGATACGGTTGACCACGCCCACGCCGGTCAGCGGCAGGTTGCACTCCTTGAGAATCTTCTTCGAGGTGGAACCGTCCTTGGCCTTGGCCACGTGTTCCATCAGCACCACCACGCGGCCGACGCCGGCTACCAGGTCCATCGCGCCGCCCATGCCCTTGACCATCTTGCCGGGGATCATCCAGTTGGCCAGGTCGCCCTTGCCGGAAACCTGCATCGCGCCCAGGATGGCGATGTTGATCTTGCCGCCGCGGATCATGCCGAACGAGTCCGCCGAGCTGAAGAAGGACGAGCCGGGGATGGTGGTCACGGTCTGCTTGCCCGCGTTGATCAGGTCGGGATCGACCTTGTCCTCGGTCGGGAACGGGCCGATGCCGAGCAGGCCGTTTTCCGACTGCAGCCACACTTCGATGTTGGCCGGCACGTGGTTCGCCACCAGGGTCGGCAGGCCGATGCCGAGGTTGACGTAGAAGCCGTCCTGCAATTCCTTCGCTGCGCGCGCAGCCATTTCATCTCTGGTCCAAGCCATTGCTGTCTCCTTATTTCGCCGCGCTGACGGTACGTTGTTCGATGCGCTTTTCCGGCGTGGCGTTGACCACGATGCGGTGCACGAAGATGCCGGCGGTGTGGATCTGGTCCGGATCGAGCTGGCCGACCTCGACCAGTTCTTCCACCTCGACCACGGTGATCTTGCCGGCCATGGCGACGTTGGGGTTGAAGTTGCGCGCGGTCTTGTTGAACACCAGGTTGCCGGCCTTGTCGGCCTTTTGCGCCTTGACCAGCGAGACGTCGGCCACCAGCGAGCGTTCCATGACGTACTTGGCGCCGTCGAATTCGCGGATTTCCTTGCCTTCGGCCACCAGCGTGCCCACACCGGTCTTGGTGAAGAACGCCGGGATGCCGGCGCCGCCGGCGCGCAGCTTCTCGGCCAGCGTTCCTTGCGGGGTGAATTCCAGCTCCAGTTCGCCGGCCAGGTACTGGCGCTCGAACTCCTTGTTCTCGCCGACGTAGGAAGCGATCATCTTCTTGATCTGGCGGGTGGTCAGCAACTGGCCCAGGCCGAAACCGTCGACGCCGGCGTTGTTGGAGATGGCAGTCAGGTTCTGCACGCCCGAATCACGCAGGGCGGCGATCAACGCCTCGGGGATGCCACACAGGCCAAAGCCGCCGACCGCGATGGTCTGGCCGTCCTTGACGATGTCTTTCAACGCGGTGGCCGCGTCTGGATACACTTTGTTCACGAGTCTCCTTTCGGCTCTTATGATGCGAGCATGAATGCCACATAAAGCGGCCATTTAAAAGCGCCAATCATCATAGGTCAGCGAAATAGGCCATACAATACGGTAAAAATACCTGGCGCAATGCAGCATACACGGGCCGCAGCGCCAGGTTCAAGGGAACCCCAGGATATATCCGCAGCACACTCATGAGCACCCCACCGGTCATCGATTTCGAACAGGTATTCATGCATGCCCCGATCGGCATGTGCGTTTCGCATAACCGCGTCATCCAGCAGGGCAACCTGGCGATGGCGGCGATGTTCGGCTATGCGGTCGAGGAACTGCGCCAGATGTCGTTCCAGGAAATCTACCCGACCGCCGACGAGTTCGAGCGCACCGGCCTGCGGCTGGTGCCGATCCTCAATGAAAAGGGCTTCTATTCGGACGAGCGCATCATGAAGCGCGCCAGCGACGAAATGTTCTGGTGCCACGTCACCGGCCATTCGCTGGTGCAGGGAGATCCGCACGCGGCCGGCATCTGGACCTTCGAGGATGTCAGCGCCAAGCGCCCGATCGCCCCCGGCCTGACGCCGCGCGAGCGCGAGATCGCGGCGCTGCTGGTGGAAGGTAAGACCAGCAAGCTGATCGCGCGCCAGGTGGAACTGAGCCCACGCACGGTGGAGATGCACCGGGCCCGGCTGATGCGCAAGTTCGCCGCGTCCACCTCTTCCGAACTGGTCCACAAGTTGCTCAGCATTACGCCCTGAGCCGGGCGCAATTCAAAACGGCTGCCCGCCGAAACGTTCCGCCAGGAAATCCAGCATCGTGCGCAAGGTCGCCGGCATGTGCTTGCGCGAGGCATACACCGCGTACATGCCGAGCTGGGTCGGCTCGTACTCCGGCAGCAATTGCACCAGTTGCCCGGAAGCCACCAGCGGCGCCGCCGAATAGGCTGGCATATGGCCGATGCCCACGCCGGCCAGCACCGCCTGCAGCAGTACCGTCACCTCATTGGCGCTGATGCTGCCGCCCACCGCCACCGAGGCCGGCTTGGTGCCCTTGCCGCGGCCTTCGAACTGCCACAGGCTGCGGCCGACGTAGGAATGCGTCAGGCAATTGTGCAAGGCCAGGTCTTCCACCTTCTGCGGCGTGCCGTGGCGCGCCAGGTAATCCGGCGAGGCGCACACCACCGAGCGGCATACGCTGAGCTTGCGGGCGATCAGGCTGGGATCGAGCCGGGTGGTCATGCGGATGGCCAGGTCGATGCGCTCCTCCACCAGGTTCACCGTGCGGTCCAGCGCCACCAGGTCGACCGCGACTTCCGGATAGCGCCGGCCGTACTCCACCACCGCCTGCACCAACTGGCTCTGCGCGAACGACGTGCTGGACGTGATGCGCAGCAAGCCGCGCGGGGTTTCGCCGGGGGCGTCGACGGCGTGGCGCATGTCGTCGGAAAACTCCAGCATCTGCCGGCAGCGCGGCAGGATCTCGTTGCCGGCCGGGGTCAGCGACAGCCGGCGCGTGGTCCGGTGCAGCAGGCGCGCGCCCACCCACTCCTCCAGCTCGGCCACATAGCGCGACACCACCGGGCGCGACAAGTCGAGCTGCTGCGCCGCCGCCGACAGGCTGCCGCCGTCCACCACCGCCACGAATACTTGCATCGCCGTCAATCTGTCCATCGCATCGCCGCCTGTTCATCTGAACGTTTTTAGAAACAAACTATGATCGATTATGCTGTTTTTCAAAAACAAAAGCGACTCTATGATGAGCACTCCTTCCACCGATACGGAGCCTCTCCATGAACTTCCCCACCCGCCTGCTGCGCCTCTCTCTGACGCTGGCGCTGGCCGCCACCGGCTTCACCGCCGCCGGCGCGCAAGCCGCCGACGCGCTCAAGCTGGACGTCTACAACCCCGGCAAGCAAGCCATCTTCCCGGTCTCGTCCGTGCTGGTCACCGGCCAGCGCGAAGCGATCCTGGTCGATGCCCAGTTCGGCAAGCGCGAAGCGCAGCAAGTGGTGGAAAAGATCCGCGCCAGCGGCAAGAAGCTGACCACCATCTACATCAGCCACGGCGACCCGGACTACTACTTCGGCCTGGACACCATCCACGCCGCCTATCCGGACGCGAAGATCGTCGCCACTCCGCAGACCGTGGCGCACATCCGCGAAACCGTTCAAGGCAAGCTGGCCTACTGGGGCCCCAAGCTGGGCGACAACGCGCCGGCCGCGACCATCGTGCCCGAAGCGCTGAAGGGCCGCAACCTGACGCTGGAAGGCCGCAAGCTGGAAATCACCGGCCTCGATGGCCCGCAACCGGAACGCAGCTTCGTGTGGATTCCGTCGCTCAAGGCGGTGGTCGGCGGCGTGGTGGTGGACGGCAAGCTGCATGTCTGGATCGCCGATACGCAAAGCCTGAAGTCGCGCAAGGATTGGCTGGGCACGCTGAACCGCATCGAGAAGCTGAAACCGAAAGTCGTGGTGCCGGGCCACTTCTCGGAAGGCGCGCCGCTGGACATCGAATCGGTACGCTTCACCCGCAACTACCTGAAGGCCTTCGATGAGGAAGCCGCCAAGGCCGCCGACGCCGCCGCGCTGGTTACCGCCATGCAGCAGCGCTATCCGGAACTGGGCGACAGCGCTTCGCTGGAACTCTCCGCCAAGGTCATCAAGGGCGAGATGAAGTGGCCCTGAGCCGACTCCTGCCCGTCCACTACACTTACTACATCCACTGAGTTGAAAGGAAACACCATGAACATCGCCATCATCGGCGCCACCGGCAACGTCGGCAGCCGCATCCTCGAAGAAGCCCTGCGCCGCGGCCACAGCGTCATCGCCATCGCCCGCGACGCCTCTAAGATCGCGGCACGCGCCAACGTCACCGCTCGCAGCGCCGACGTCCACGATACCGCCGCGCTGGCGGCCGCCCTCCAGGGCGCCGACGCCGTGGTTTCCAGCGGCCGTTTCGCCAACTTCAAGGCGGCCGATCTGCTGCCTGCGGTGAAGCAAGCCGGCGTCAAGCGCCTGGCCGTGGTGGGCGGCGCCGGCAGCCTGGAAATCGCACCGGGCAAGGCGCTGATCGACACCCCGGAATTCCCCGCCGAATACAAGCCGGAAGCCTCGGCCGGCCGCGACTTCCTGAACGACCTGCGCAATGAAAAGGATATCGCGTGGACTTTCCTGTCGCCGTCCGCGCTGTTCGTGCCGGGCGAGCGCACCGGCAAGTTCCGCCTGGGCCAGAACCAGTTGCTGGTCGCCGCCGACGGCAAGAGCTCGATCTCCTACGAGGATTTCGCCATCGCCCTGCTGGATGAACTGGAACAGCCGAAGCACGTGCGCGCGCGTTTCACGGTAGGCTACTGAGCATGAACGCGACAACCCAAGCCCTCCACTACATCTACGATCCGCTGTGCGGCTGGTGCTACGGCGCCGCGCCGCTGGTGGCGGCGGCGCGCAAGGTGCTGCCGGTACAGGCGCACGGCGGCGGCATGATGGCCGGCCCAAGCCGGCGCCAGGTCGATGCCGGATTGCGCAACTACGTGATGCCGCACGACCGCCGCATCGCGCAGATGACCGGACAAACCTTCGGCGACAACTACTTCAACGGGCTGCTGACCGATACCAGCGCGGTATTCGACTCGGCGCCGCCGATCGCCGCGGTGCTGGCCATGCAGGCGCTCAAGGGCAACGATGCCGGACTGGACATGCTGGCCGTGATCCAGCTCGCGCATTATCGGGACGGCCTGCGCATCTCCGACGAAAGCACGCTGGTCGCACTGGCGCAGAAGCTGGGCGCCGATGCGGACGCCTTTACGCAGGCCTTGCACAAGATCGAAGAAGAGGAACTGGCCCGGCACATCGAAGCCAGCCGCGAGCTGCTGAACTACGTCGGCGGCCGTGGCTTCCCCACCTTCGTGCTGCAGCGGGGCGATACGCTGGAAGTGCTGGATGTGGGAATGTGGCTGGGACGGCCTGAAGAGTGGGCGCAGTTCCTGCAGCAGGAAACCCGCGGCGATACGGCCGGCAATGCCGGCTCTCCAATCGCGCAATGCGATATCGACGGCGGCAATTGCAACTGACCTGCCGCCACTAATCCGTCATCCCGGCGCGGGCCGGGATGACGGTGCGCCTTTTATAACGGCAATCCCAGCAACTTCAACTGCGCACGCGTCTCGCCCGCATCCACATGATGGATGCCGCGCCATCCCAAGGCCTGCGCCGCCTCGACGTTCTTCTTCACATCGTCGATGAACACCAACTCCCTCGGTTTCAGATCCACCAGATGGCGGCCATAGCGCGCCAGCGCAATCTCGTAGATGCGCGCATCGGGCTTGATGCATTTCTCTTCGCCCGACACCACGATGTCCTGGAACACACTGAGGAAATCGTAGTTGTCGCGCGCGAACGGAAAGGTCTCGGCCGACCAGTTGGTCAGGCCGAACAGCGGCACCTGCTTCGCGTGCAAGTCCTTCAGCAGCGCCACGCCCTCATCCAGCTGGCCGCGCAGCATTTCCTTCCAGCGGTCGTAGAAGACGCGGATCAGGCTCTCGTATTGCGGATGCTGCCGCACCAGCAGCGCGGTGCCATCGGCCAGCGAGCGGCCGCCATCCTGCTGGATATTCCATTCGGGCGAACAGATGTGGGTCAGGAAATGCAGGCGCTCGGCGTCGTCGGCGATCAGGTGTCGGTAGACGTGCAGCGGGCTCCAGTCGAACAGCACGCCGCCGAAATCGAACACGACGGCGCGGATGCCTGAAGTCGGGGTGGAAATGCTCATGCGTGGCGTTCCTCGCGAATAGGGAACAACCATTCTACTGGCCAGCCAAAACGCCTGCGTGAAGAAGTGTAAGCAACTCCCCCGCTACAGCGCGCGGAAGAAATCGAACAACTCCGGCGCATCCGCATAGCCCACATTGAAACGGAAGCTCGGCACCTGCGGCGGCGCCAGGTGGAAGAAGTCGCCCGGCGCCAGCCAGATGCCCTTTTGCCGCGCGCGGTCGGCGATCTCGCGCGCCGACAGGCCGCTGCCTTCCAGCGTGGCCCAGGTGAACATGCCGCCGCGCGCCGCGGTGAAGGGCGTGAGGCCGGCGTCGGCCAGCTTGGCGTTGAGCGTGGACTGCGCATTGAGCAGCGTGGCGTTGAGCGTCTGCACGTGGCGCCGGTGGTGGCCTTCGGTCAGCACGTTGTGGACCAGGCGCTCGTTGATCTCGGAATTGGTCAGCGTCAGCACCATCTTGGTATGCACGATCTGGCGCGCCAGTTCGCGCTGGCACGCGACGTAGCCCACGCGCAGCGATGGCGCGATGGTCTTGGAATAGCTGCCCACGTAGATCACCCGCTGCAAGCCGTCCAGCGCGGCCAGCATCGGATCGGTGGCCTGGCCCAGCTCGCGGAAGATGTCGTCCTCCACCACCCAGAAGCCATGCCGTTCAGCCGCCTGCAGCACACGCATGGCGCAGGCCGGCGTGTAGGAAGTGCCGGTCGGGTTTTGCAGCACGCTGGTGGTGAAGAACATCTTGGGCTGGTGGGCGCGCGCCAGCGTTTCCAGCATGTCGGTGTCGACGCCGCCGGGCGTGCGCGGCACGCCGATCACATTCAGCCCGGCCAGGCGCAGCATCGCGATCAGGTTGCAGTAGCCGGGATCGTCGATCATCACCGTGTCGCCGGGCTGGGTCATGGTGCGGATCACCAGGTCCAGCGCCTGGGTCGCGCCGTGGGTGGTCAGCACCTGGTCGATGGCGACGTCGAGCGACCAGTGGCCGAGGAATTGCGCGATCAGCTGGCGCAGCGGCGCATAGCCGAAAGGATGGCCGTAACCGACCTGCTGCGCGCCGGGTGAACGAATGATGCGGCGCTCGGCCTGGTGCAAACCTTCGTCGTTGAGCCACTTACCCGGCAGCCAGCCGCAGCCGGCCTTGATCGGCACCCGCTCGTCGGCGAACATTTCCGACAGCAGCCAGGCCGAGTCGATCACCGGCTCGTGCGGTGTGAACACCGCGCGCGCCCCTGCCAGCCCGGCGCGCGCGGCGACGAAGAAGCCGGCTCCGCGCCGCGCCAGCAGCATGCCGCGCGCCACCAATTGCTCATAGGCCTCGACCACGGTAGAGGCGCCGATGCCGTGGCTCTCGGCCAGTTGCCGCACCGACGGCAGGCGCTCGCCCGAACGCAGCTCGCCGCGCTCGATCAGCAGCGCCAACCCGTCGGCCACCTGCTCCACCAGCCGGGCGGCGGTATTCCTTTGCAAATCCAGTTGCAGCGGCGCGCGCTGAAGCTTGGCCATGGACATCCTCTCGGCGTATTGCCAGGCGACCTCATTGGCCGCCGGCTTGAAGTGTTCGATCTTTTTTAAAAGTGTATTGTTTCCGTCCAGCACACATCAGCGTACTGCGGGCACTTCGCCATATCGCCTCATGCTCCGGAAAATCGCCACTGCACGGCATTTTCCAACGGTAAAGCGAAGCGAGCTGCCGCACCGTGCTCCCGCCGAATCAATCAATACAGTTTATTGAAATAAACAATACAGTTTCAGATCAAATTTGAAAGTGTAGCTAACAATACTGCGAGTGTCTGGCAATAATCAAGTCGTTCCCAACTTCGCTCAAATGGTGCGTTCCATGTCCCATACCGAACAAAAAGCCGGCCTCTCCGCCTACTGGATGCCATTTACCGCCAACCGCAATTTCAAGGCCAGCCCGCGCATGCTGGTCTCGGCCGAAGGCATGCATTACCGCGACGACGCCGGCAATGCCATCCTCGACGGCACCGCCGGCCTGTGGTGCGTGCCGCTGGGCCACGCCCATCCCAAGATCGTGTCGGCCGTGCAGAAGTCGGTGGCCACCCTCGACTACGCGCCGTCCTTCCAGCTCGGCCACCCGAGCGCCTTCGAACTGGCCGAGCGCCTCAAGGCCTACACCGGCAACCGTTTCGCCAACGTGTTCTACACCGGCTCCGGTTCGGAAGCGGTGGATACCGCGCTGAAGATCGCGCTGGCCTACCACCGCGCCAAGGGCAACGCCACCCGCACCCGCCTGATCGGCCGCGAGCGCGGCTACCACGGCGTCGGCTTCGGCGGCATGTCGGTGGGCGGCATCGGCGGCAACCGCAAGACCTTCAGCAGCGCGCTGATCGCGGGCGTGGACCACCTGCCGCACACCCACAACCTGGAAAAGAACGCCTTCACCAAGGGCGAGCCGGAATACGGCGCACACCTGGCCGACGAGCTGGAGCGCCTGGTCGCGCTGCATGACGCCTCCAACATCGCCGCCGTGATCGTCGAGCCGGTAGCCGGCTCAACCGGCGTGCTGGTGCCGCCCAAGGGCTATCTGAAGCGCCTGCGCGAGCTGTGCACCAAGCACGGCATCCTGCTGATCTTCGACGAAGTGATCACCGGCTTCGGCCGCCTGGGCACGCCGTTCGCCTCCGACTATTTCGACGTCGAACCGGACATCTTCACTACCGCCAAGGGTCTGACCAACGGCGTGGTGCCGATGGGCGCGGTGTTCGTCAAACAAGAGATCCACGACGCCTTCATGAACGGCCCGGACGGCATCGAGCTGTTCCACGGCTACACCTATTCGGGCCATCCGCTGGCCTGCGCCGCCGGCCTGGCTTCGCTGGACGTGTTCCAGCAGGAAGGCGTGCTGGAGCATGCGCAATCGGTGTCGGACTACTTCCAGGATGCGGCGCACGCGCTGCGCGGCCTGCCGCACGTGATCGACGTGCGCACCATCGGCCTGATCGCCGGCATCGAGCTGGCATCGATTCCGGGCAAGGTTGGCGCACGCGCCTACGACGCCTTCGTGCGCGCCTTCAACGACGGCATCCTGATCCGCGTGACCGGCGACATCATCGCGCTGTCGCCGCCGCTGATCATCAACAAGCAGCAAATCGACGAACTGTTCGGCAAGCTGGCCGCGATCCTCAAGACGCTGGCCTGATCACAAATAACGGAGCAACGGGCAACAATGGAAAAGATCACCCACTACATCGGCGGCAAGCGCGTCGATACCACCAGCGGCCGCTACGCCGATGTCTTCAATCCGGCGCAAGGCGTGCCGGTGGCGCAGGTCGCGCTGGGCACGGCCGATGAGGTCGACGCCGCGGTCAAGGCCGGCGCCGCCGCCTTCGGCGCCTGGTCCAACACCCCGCCGCTGACCCGCGCGCGCGTGCTGTTCCGCTTCCTGCACCTGATCCAGCAGCGCGCCGACGACTTCGCGCGCATCATCGTGCGCGAGCACGGCAAGACCTTCTCCGATGCCCAGGGCGAAGTCGCGCGCGGCATCGAGATCGTCGAGTTCGCGGCCGGCATCCCGCAGATGTTGAAGGGCGAATACACCGACCAGATCGCGCGCGGCATCGACGCCTGGTCGATGCGCCAGCCGCTGGGCGTGGTGGCCGGCATCACGCCGTTCAACTTCCCGGCGATGGTGCCGATGTGGATGTTCCCGATCGCCATCGCCTGCGGCAACAGCTTCGTGCTCAAGCCTTCCGAACGCGACCCGTCGGCCGCGCTGCTGATCGCCGAACTGCTGCAGGAAGCCGGCTTGCCCGACGGCGTTTTCAACGTCGTGCAGGGCGACAAGACCACCGTCGACGCGCTGCTCGACCACCCTCAGGTCAAGGCCATCAGCTTCGTCGGCTCGACCCCGATCGCCGAGTACATCTACGCGCGCGGCTCCGCCAAGGGCAAGCGCGTGCAGGCGCTGGGCGGCGCCAAGAACCACATGGTGGTGATGCCCGACGCCGACATGCAACTGGCGGTCGACGCGCTCATGGGCGCGGCCTTCGGCTCGGCCGGCGAGCGCTGCATGGCGATCTCGGTCGCGGTGGCGGTCGGCGCGGCCGGCGACAAGCTGGTGGAAGCGCTGGCCGAACGCGCGCGCAGCCTGAAGATCAACGAAGGCATGGCCGCCGGCGCCGAGATGGGTCCGGTGGTGACCGCGGCGGCCAAGGAACGCATCGAGGGCCTGATCGGCCGCGGCGTGGAAGAAGGCGCCAAGCTGGTGGTCGACGGCCGCGGCTACAAGGTGCCCGGTTTCGACAAGGGCTTCTTCGTCGGCGGCACCCTGTTCGACCACGTCACGCCGGACATGACGATCTACAAGGAAGAAATCTTCGGCCCGGTGCTGTGCGTGCTGCGCGCGCCCGACATCGCCAGCGCGGTGGAGCTGATCAATGCCCACGAATACGGCAACGGCGTGGCGGTGTACACGCGCGACGGCGGCGTGGCGCGCGAGTTCGTGCGCCAGATCGAAGTCGGCATGGTCGGCGTGAACGTGCCGCTGCCGGTGCCGATGGCCTTCTCCAGCTTCGGCGGCTGGAAGCGCAGCCTGTTCGGCGACCACCACATGTACGGGCCGGAGGGCGTGCGTTTCTATACGCGTGCCAAGGCGGTGATGCAACGCTGGCCAAACACCGCAAGCGCCGGAGCGGAGTTCGCGTTCCCGCAGATGAAGTAAGGCAGAGAAAATAAAAACGGCATGAATCCTTCATGCCGTTTTTTGTTTTTCCACACCGCGGGAACTGCCGGTTGTTGGTGCAAGAAAGCAGCGGCGGCGGCACAAAATGCACTGCAATGTCGGTGAAAAATATTAAGCGCACAAAGGGAGGGAAAAGACGACAATCGCAATGGAGATGAACATCTCCGGAAAACAAGAAAATCCGCATGGCCACCGCATGAACATACATCGGGGCATGGACACCGGATCGCAACATCGAATGAGAGACACGCATTTCACGGCCAGGAGGAGCCCGCCATGATCGTTCGCATCATGTCATGCCCGTTCGACCTTTCTTATCCGCGTTTTCCAGACGGAGGAATGCGCTCGCCCGGCCCTTGCGCGGCGTCTCGTTTCATTCGAATTTTCAGTCTTGCTGGGCATGGAATTTGCGTTAGGAATCGTTGAAGTTTCGTGGATGTCACCTGTGAATTTTTTATCCTGAGGGAGATGTGAATATGATCAACCGTCGCGATTTTCTGAAACTGTCCGCGCTTGCCGCGCCGGGCGCGCTGGCCTTCAACGACGTGTTCGCGCAAGCCGATGCGATTTCCTTCGGCTGTCCGGTGCCGATGTCAGGCCCCTTCGCCGCCAACGGCAAGTTCGCCGACATGGGCATGAAGCTGGTGCTGCAAAAATACGGCAAGGTGCTGGGCAAGAACACCAGCTACGTGACGCTCGACACCGAAGGCAAGCCGGCCACCGCCGTGCGCAAGATGCAGGAGACCATCGAGAAGGGCACGCGCTTCTTCGCCGGCGGCATCCTCTCCGGCGAGGCCCTGGCCATGGGCAAGGAAGCCGACAAGGCCGGCGGCATCTTCATCACCACCGCCGGCGCCGACGAGATCACCGGCAGCGATTGCAACCGTTCCACCTTCCGCTGGTCGGTGCCGACCTTCGGCGCCATCGAACAAACCGTGCGCCCGCTGCTGGAAAAGATGCCCAAGGCCAAGCGCTGGTACACCATCACTCCGCAATACGTGTTCGGCGAAGGCCTGTTGACCGCGGCCAAGAACATCTTCAAGGAAAAAGGCATCGAGCATGTCGGCAACAGCTACCACTCGCTGACCGAGAAGGAATTCTCCGGCTACCTGACCAACGCCATGGCGGCCAAGCCGGACGTGCTGCTGCTGCTGAACTTCGGCTCCCAGTCTTCCGACACGCTGCGCCAGGCGGTCAGCTTCGGCATGAAGAACAACTGTACGATCCTGCTGGCCTGGGCCTCGGGGCTGGAGCAATTCGAGACGCTGGGCGCCGACATCTGCGACGGCGTCTACTTCGGCGCGCAATACTGGCACGCGATCGATTCGCCGTTCAACAAGGAGTTCGTCAAGCTGGTCAACGACAACCTGAAGATCGATCCGAACTACAGCCTGGCCGGTTCCTACATCTGTACCAAGATCATGCTCGACGCCATCATCAAGGCCAACAGCACCGATCCGAAGGCGGTCATCGCGGCGATGGAAGGCATGAAGTACGAAGGCCTGACCGGCACCGAGGAAATCCGCAAGGGCGACCACCAGGTGATCAAGAACTACTACCTGCTCAAGGGCAAGGCGAAGTCGAAGATGGCGAACAAGAACGACTATGCGGATATCGTGTCTTCCGGCAAGTCATTCCTGCCGTTGGAAAAGACGCAGTGCAAGCTGTAATGCGTTCTAGCTGGAGCGGCTACTCAACCGTTCGGACTGAGTAGCCGCTCCAGCGGCGTATCGAAGACGCGACTGCGTGCGAAACATGGCGGTGAGTCTTCGATACGACCCTTCGGGCCTACTCAGTCCGAACGGTCATTGTGTATTACTGAGTGTCACGGGGTTCCATGAATATCTACCTGCTGCAGATCGCCAACGGCATAGGCATCGGCATGCTCTACTTCCTGCTGGCGGTGGGCCTGTCCATCGTGTTCGGCCTGTTGCGCTTCGTCAATTTCTCGCACGGCGCGTTCTTCCTGCTGGGCGCCTACCTGTGCTTCCAGATCGCCGACATGGGCATCGGCTTCTGGTGGTCGCTGCTGGTCGCGCCGCTGGTAGTGGGCCTGTTCGCCTGGGTAGTGGAGCGCTTCGTGCTGCGCCACGTGTATGCGCTGCCGCACCACTTCCACATCCTGTTCACGGTCGGCCTGGCGCTGGTGCTGCAGGAGGCGGTGATCTCGTACTGGGGCCCGCTGGGCAACAACGTCTCGCCGCCCGACCTGCTGCAAGGCGTGGTGATGGCCGGCGGCTTCGTCTATCCCAAGTACCGGCTGTTCGTGATCGCCTTCACCGCGGTCATGGCGGTGATCCTGTGGTGGGTGCTGGAAGGCACGCGCCTGGGTTCCATCGTGCGCGCCGGCAGCGAATCGACCGAGATGGTGTCGCTGCTGGGCCTGAACATCAACCGCATCTTCAGCCTGGTGTTCGCGCTGGGCGCGGCCACCGCCGGGCTGGCCGGCGCGCTGGCCGCGCCCATTCGCGGCGCCGATCCGTTCATGGGCGTGGAGGCGCTGGGCATCGCCTTCGTGGTGGTGGTGGTCGGCGGCCTGGGCAGTTTCTGGGGCGCGCTGATCGGCGGCATCCTGGTCGGCATCGTGCAAAGCGTGATGAGCACGGTGTGGTCCGAAGGCGCGCACCTGATGATCTACGTCGCCATGGCGGCGGTCATGCTGCTGCGGCCCAACGGCCTGCTCGGCCGGCCCGGCGCGGCGTGAGGAGGAACACATGAAACATATCGCGCATTTCCGCTATACCCTGCTGGCCGCCGCGGTCGCGCTGCTGCTGCCGCTGGCGCTGACCTCCGGCACGCTGGCCACCGAAGTGCTGGTGTTCGCGCTGGCCGCGCTGGGCTGCAACCTGCTGTTGGGCTATACCGGGCTGATGTCGTTCGGCCAGGGCATCTTCTTCGGCGTGGGCAGCTATACCGCCGGCGTGGTGCTGCTGCACCTGAAGGCGCCGCTGCTGCCCGCGCTGGCCATGGCCGCGTTGGGCGGCGCCATCGCCGCGCTGCTGGTGGGCTGGTTCTCGATCCGCCAGCGCGGCACCTACTTCGTGATGCTGACGCTGGCCTTCGCCCAGATGTTCTACTTCCTCGCCTACACGATGAAGGACGTCACCGGCGGCGACAACGGCCTGCTCGACATCCCGCGCCCGCCGCTGTCCGTGTTCGGCCAGACGCTGCTGCCGACCGCTACCTCGTGGCAGTACTACACGGTGGTGGCGGTCCTGTTCGTGCTGGTGTTCTGGCTGCTGCAGCGGGTGGTCGATTCGGTGCTGGGCCGCACCCTGCTGGCGGTGCGCGACAACGAGGCGCGCGCCTCGGCGGTGGGCTACGACATCCGCCTGCTCAAGCTGGCCGCCTTCGTGATCTCAGGCGCGGTGACCGGCCTGGCCGGCGGCCTGCACGCGATGATGACCGGCGTGGCGCCGCTGTCCAACATCGAGTACCACACCAGCGAAGCCATCCTGATCATGACCGTCATCGGCGGCACCGGCAACCTGTTCGCTTCTGTACTGGGCGCCTCGTTCTACGTGCTGGCCGGCAACTGGCTTTCCACCTTGTGGCCGCGCTGGCTGATGCTGCTGGGCCTGCTGCTGATCGCGGTCAGCCTGTACATGCAGAAGGGCCTGTTTGGCCTGGCCATGAAACTGGTCGATGCGGTGCGCCCGGCCAAACCCGAGGGCGCCGTCAAAGCCACCGCCAAGGAGAAGCATTCATGAGCGCCCCCATCCTGCAAGCGGTGAACGTCACCAAGCGCTACGGCAAGTTCACCGCGGTCAACGGCATCACGCTGGACATCATGCCCGGCACCGTGCATTCGGTGATCGGACCCAACGGCGCCGGCAAGACCACGCTGTTCCACACGCTGACCGGCACCACCCCGATCACCGAAGGTAGCATCCGCGTGGAAGGCGAGGAAGTGGCGCACCTGCCCGGCTACAAGCGCGTCAAGAAAGGCCTGGCGCGCTCGTTCCAGGTGACCAGCCTGTTCCCCAACCTGAGCGTATGGGAAAACCTGCGCCTGGCCGCGCAGGGCCGCAACCCGCTGGCCGCGCTCAATCCATGGAAACGCGCCGAGCAGATGCACGCCGCCTGCGAACTGGCCGACCAGCTGGTGGCGCGCCTGTCGCTGCAGGGCGTGGCGCAGCGCGTGGCCGCGGAACTGTCGCACGGCCAGCAGCGCCGGCTGGAAGTGGGCATGGCCATGGCCGGCCGGCCCAAGGTGATCTTCCTCGACGAGCCGACCTCGGGCATGGGCATCGACGACATCGCCGACATGAAACACCTGATCCATTCATTGCGCGACGACTACACGGTGGTGCTGATCGAGCACAACATGGATATCGTGATGGACATTTCCGACCGCATCACCGTGATGCAGTTGGGGCAGATCCTGGCGCAAGGCAAACCAGACGAGATCCGCAACGACGAGCGCGTGCGCCGCGCCTATCTCGGCAGCATGATTACCGGAGGCAAGGCATGATCCTGCAAGTGGAAGACGTACATGGCTACTACGGCAAGAGCCACATCCTGCAAGGCGTGTCGCTGCAAGTGGACGCCGGCGAGGTGGTCACGCTGCTGGGCCGCAACGGCGCCGGCAAGACCACCACGTTGAAGAGCATCGTCGGCGTGGTGCCGCCGGCGCAGGGACGCGTGCTGTTCGAGGGCCAGCAGGTCAGCGGCCTGCCGGCCTACAAGATCGCCGCGCGCGGGGTGTGCCTGGTGCCGGAGCATCGCGGCATCTTCAAGCTGCTCACCGTAGAGGAAAACCTCAAGATGGCGGCGCGCAAGGAATCGGCCTGGGGCCTGGAAGACGTGTACAAGATCTTCCCGCGCCTGAAGGAACGCCGCAAGAACGGCGGCGGCCAGCTCTCCGGCGGCGAGCAGCAGATGCTGGCGATCGCGCGCGCATTGATGACCCATCCCAAGGTGCTGATGCTGGACGAGCCGGTGGAAGGCCTGGCGCCGGTGATCGTCGATGAGATCGTGGCGCAGATCAAGCTGATCAAGGCCACCGGGATGTCCATCATCCTGGTCGAGCAGAACCTGGAAGTGTGCACGCAACTGGCCGACCGCCACTACATTGTGGAACAGGGCCGCATCGCCTACAGCGGCAGCAATGCCGAGTTCCTGGCCGACGATGGCGTGAAGGACCGCTACCTGGGCGTGAACCTGGCGGCATGACGACGATGCGCCTTCGATACGCTGCTGCGCAGCTACTCAGGTCGAACGGTAGTGGGATGTTTGACTACCGTTCGGCCTGAGTAGGCCGCAGGCCGTATCGAAGGTGCACCGCACTAGACAACAAGGAAAGCATCATGGACATGAAAATCCAAACAAACACCCTGCGCATCGACGGCAAGCGCCTGTGGAATTCGCTGATGGAACTGGGACAGATCGGCGCCACCGCCAAAGGCGGCGTATGCCGGCTGGCGCTGACCGACCTCGACAAACAGGGCCGCGACCTGGTCTCCTCGTGGGCCAGGGCCGAAGGCATGAGCGTGGTGGTGGACCAGATAGGCAACATCTTCATGCGCCGCCCCGGCCGCAACAACGACCTGCCGCCGGTGATGACCGGCTCGCACATCGATACGCAGCCGACCGGAGGCAAGTTCGACGGCAACTATGGCGTGCTGTCCGGCATCGAGGTGGTGCGTACCCTGAACCGGCACAATATCCGGACCGAGGCGCCGATCGAGGTGGCGGTGTGGACCAACGAGGAAGGCTCGCGCTTCGTGCCGGTGATGATGGGTTCGGGCGTGTTCTGCGGCGCCTTCACGCTGGAGCATGCGTACAACGCCACCGACACCGACGGCAAGAAGGTGAAGGACGAGCTGGCGCGCATCGGCTACATCGGCGAGCAGAAATGCGGCGACCATCCCATCGGCGCCTACTACGAGGCGCACATCGAGCAGGGGCCGGTGCTGGAAAACGCCGACACCGTGATCGGCGTGGTGCCGGCGGTGCTGGGGCTGTCGTGGTACGACTGCACGGTGACCGGTTTCGAATCGCACGCCGGCCCGACGCCGATGGCCATCCGCAAGGATGCGCTGCAGGTCTCGACTTACATCATGCAGGAGACGGTGGCCATCGCCAACCGCTATCCGCCCTACGGGCGCGGCACGGTCGGTTCGGTGCAGGTGATGCCCAACAGCCGCAACGTGATCCCGGGCCAGGTGAAGTTCTCGATCGACCTGCGCAACGTCAGCGACGAACTGCTCGACAGGATGCACCAGGACATGCTGGCCTTCATCGAGGAAACGCGCCAGCGCACCGGCCTGAAGATCGAGCTGGAGCGCGTGTCCTATTACCCGCCCTGCCCCTTCCATCCGGACTGCGTAGGCAATGTGCGCGCGGCCGCCGGCGCGCTCGGCTACAAGACCATGGACGTGGTCTCCGGCGCCGGCCATGACGCCATCTACACCGCGCGCCTGGCGCCGTCGGGAATGATCTTCGTGCCGTGCAAGGACGGCGTATCGCACAACGAGATCGAAGACGCCAAGCCGGAACACCTGGAAGCCGGCTGCAACGTGCTGCTGCAGGCCATGCTGGCCAGCGCCGGCGTAGTCAACGACTAAGGATGTCCATGAAACCGAAGATCGCAAAGATCGTGATTGCCCGCATGAATCACGAGACCAATACCTTCTCGCCGATTCCCACGCCGCTCGATGCCTTCGCCCCGCAATGGGACGCAGCCGCCTACCGCGACCAGAAAGGCGCGCGCACCGCGATGGGCGCCTTCCTCGACATCGCCGAAAGGCTCGGCGCCGAGATCGTCACGCCGCTGGCGGCCTGGGCCAATCCCAGCGCCGCGGTGGCGGCCGATGCCTACACCGTGATGTGCGACGGCATCGTGCGCGCCATCGAACAGGGCTGCGACGCCATCATGCTCGACCTGCACGGCGCCATGGTGGCCGAGAATGCCGACGATGGCGAAGGCGCCCTGCTCGAACGCATCCGCCGCGTCGCGCCCGATACGCCGATGGCGGTGGCGCTGGACCTGCACGGCAACGTCACGCAGAAGATGGTGGACCACGCCGACATCATCGTCAGTTTCAAGACCTATCCGCATATCGACATGTACGAGACCGGCGAACATGCCGGCCGTTTGCTGGTCGACCTGCTGCATGGAAAATCCAAACCCCTGCTCGCCTGGCGCCAGTTGCCGCTGCTGTCGGCCACGCTGACCAGCAACACCTCGGCCTCGGCCATGCAGCGCGCGGTGGAAGCCGCGAAGGCGGCGGAAAGGCAGGATGGCGTGCTGGCGGTATCGGTGCTGGCGGGCTTCCCGCTGTCCGACTTCCGCGATGCCGGCATGTCGGTGGTGGTGGTCACCGAGAACGACAACATCCTGGCCGATGCCGTGGCCGAGAAGATCGCGCGCCAGATGTGGACCGAGCGCGACGACTTCGTCTACGACAGCCTGCCGCTGAAGCAGTCGCTGGCGCAGGCCAGAGAGCGCAGCCAAGGTGGCGGCAGCGGCCCGGTGCTGTTGCTGGACCATAGCGACAACGTGATGTCGGGCGGCACCTGCAACACCATGGATGTGCTGGAAGCGGCGCTGGAGGCGGGGCTGGACGGCATCGCGGTCGGCCCTATCAGCGACCCGGAAGCGGTGGCGCAGATGGTCGAAGCGGGACTGGGCGCCACCGTCACGCTGGCCGTGGGCAACAAGGTGCCGCTGACCCAACAGGGAATCACCAAGGTGCCGCCGGTGCTGACCGGCAAGGTGGCGGCGATCACCGACGGCAAGTTCACCGTGACCGGGCCGATCTATACCGGCTCGACGATACAGATGGGACGCAGCGTGCTGCTCGACATCGGGCGCGCCCGTATCGTGGTGACCGAGGAGCGCGTCGAACCCTACGACCTGGGCGTGTTCACCAGCCTCGGGCTGGATCCGGCGGCGCAATCCTTCCTGATCCTGAAGTCGCGCATGTACTGCCGCCCGGTATTCGTGCCGATCAGCCGCGGCCTGGTGGAATGCGATTCGGACAGCGGCGGGCCGACCAGCGCCAACCTCAGGCTGTTCCCGATCAAGAAGGTGCGCCGTCCGATCTATCCGCTGGATGCGGATATGGTTTGGTAACCGGGCCATGAACGGCGCCGCGCCGGCCGGCCAGCACGGCCAGTCCAAAGCCATGCTGGTGCTGCTGGGCATCTTGTGGGGCCTGAACTGGCCAGCGGTGAAGGTGGCCTTGTCGGGCGTCTCGCCCTGGGCGTTGCGCAGCATTGGCCTGAGCGCGGCGACCTGCGCCGTGTTCGCGCTGGGCCTGCTGCGGGGACGCCAACTGGCGATCCGCTCGGGACGCGAACGCATGCATATCGCAGTAGCCGGGCTGCTCAACGTGGCCGTGTTCAACATCGTCCTGACCTTCGCCCAGCTCGGCGCGGCCACTTCGCGCGTGGCCATCATCACCTATTCGATGCCGCTCTGGTCGGTGCTGTTCGCCCGCATCGCGCTGGGCGAACGGCTGGACCGGCTGCGCGCCTGCGGTTTGCTGCTGGGAGCCGGCGGGCTGGCCGTCCTGCTGTGGCCGCTGCTGGGCAAGGGCATGCCGCAAGGCGTGCTGCTGGCGCTGGCGGCTGCGCTCACCTGGGCCGCCGGCACCGTCTACACCAAGTGGGCGCGACTGCGCTCCGAACCGCTGGCGGTAGCCGCATGGCAATTACTGATCGGCGCGCTGGTGGCGCTGACCGGCCTGCTCAGCTTCGAAGGCTGGCCGCACTGGCACGGCTTGGCGCCGCAAGTGCTGGCGGCGCTGGGGTATCACATCCTGTTCGGCATGGCGCTGGGCTACCTCCTCTGGTTCAACATCGTGGCGCGCATGCCGGCCGGCGTGGCCTCGCTGGGCACGCTGCTGGTGCCGGTGGTCGGCATCTGCGGCGCCGTCGTCCTGCTGGGGGAACGCCCGGACGCCTCCGACCTGTGGGGATTCGCGCTGATCTTCTGCGCCGCGCTGTGCGTGCTGCTGCCCGGCGGAGTGGCGGCGCGCCGGCACGCGCATTGAGACGCTTCCCGCTCCCGCTACCCGGCGCCATCCTCCTGTGTTGCCGCATTGCGCCACAACGATTATTGCGCTCGCAAATACGCCTCCCTGTGTTACGCTAAACCGACATGCGGTAGTTACGCTGCCCGCGCCATAATCGACCGGCCCGCACCAAACGACAAGAACAAGGGCCGCAACACGAGGGAGACAGGGATGAAAAATCTCAAGATAGGCGTACGCCTGGCCATCGGCTTCATTTCATTGCTGATGCTCATGGCGGTGATGGTGGGGATCGCGGTCTGGCGCCTGGAAAACATCGGCGACGCCACCGAAGACATGGTCAGCGTCGCCCTGCAGAAAGAGCGCGATGCCGAGCAATGGCATGCGGCGATCAAGACCAACGGCGTGCGCACCTTCGCGGTGATGAAGAGCGACGACGCCGCCTTCCAAAAATTCTTCCAGGGCCAGATCGATGCCGAATCGGCCAACATCAGCAAACTGCAGAAGCGCGTCGAGTCGGCCATCGCCAGCGCCGACGAGAAACGCCTGTTCGATGAAGTCGGCAAGCTGCGCGCCGGCTACCGCGACATGCGCCAGCGCATCTTCGACATGAAGGCCGCGGGCGACGCCGAGCAGGCGCGCACCCTGACCGACGGCGAACTGGTCAGGATGATGGATGCCTACGCCAACGGCGTGCTGCGGTATTCGGACTTCCAGAAGCAGCTGATCGACAAGGCCGCCGCCGACATCAACGGCAACTACCGTTCCGGCCGCAACCTGCTGCTGGTACTGGGGCTGATCGAACTGGCGCTGGGCGCGGCACTGGCCTGGCTGCTCACGCAAAGCATCACGCGGCCGCTGAACCAGGCGCTCAACATCGCCCAGACCGTGGCGGCCGGCGACCTGACCTCCCACATCGCCAGCGACACCAACGACGAGACCGGCAAACTGCTGGCGGCGCTGCGCACCATGAACAACAACCTGCTCGACATCGTCGGCCGCGTGCGCGTGGGCACCGAGACCATCAACACCGCCTCGCGCGAGATCGCCAGCGGCAACATGGACCTGTCGGCGCGCACCGAACAGCAGGCAGGTTCGCTGGAGGAAACCGCTTCAGCCATGGAAGAGCTGACCTCCACCGTCAAGCAGAACGCCGACAACGCGCGCCAGGCCAACCAGCTGGCCACCTCGGCCTCGGAAGTGGCGCAACAGGGCGGCGACGTGGTGGGCCGCGTGGTGGCGACCATGGGGTCGATCCATGCCTCTTCGCAGAAGATCGCGGACATCATCGGCGTGATCGACGGCATCGCTTTCCAGACCAACATCCTGGCCTTGAATGCCGCGGTGGAGGCGGCGCGCGCCGGGGAACAGGGTCGCGGCTTCGCCGTCGTCGCCTCGGAGGTGCGCACACTGGCGCAACGCGCGGCCTCGGCGGCCAAGGAAATCAAGCAGTTGATCGACGATTCGGTGCAGCAGGTGGATGATGGCAGCAGGCTGGTCGAACAGGCCGGCGCCACCATGAGCGAAGTGGTCGCCAGCGTGGCGCGCGTGACCGACATCGTGCGCGAGATCACCGCGGCCAGCCAGGAGCAAAGCGACGGCATCGAACAGGTCAACCTGGCCATCACCCATATCGACCAGGCCACGCAGCAGAACGCCGCGCTGGTGGAAGAAGCGGCGGCCGCGGCCAAGGCCATGCAGGACCAGGCTACGGCGCTGTCGGAGGCGGTCAGCGTGTTCCGGCTGGAAAACGGTACGCCGGCCGTCGCGGCGCGTTGACGGCGCTTGCCATGGGATGCGGCGCGGCTCCCTGCCGCCCTAACAAAAACGCCGGCGATTGCCGGCGTTTTCTTTCAGGGTCGGAACAACCCGGGTTCAGGCCTTGGCCAGTTCCTTCTCCAGCAATTGGTGCAGCTCGGCGAACTGCGGCTCGCCGACATAGCGCTTGATGATGTTGCCGTCCTTGCCGATGACGAAGGTGGTCGGGGTCAGCTTGACGTCGCCGAAGGCCTGGGCCAGCTTGTCCTGCGTATCCAGCGCCACCTGGAAAGGCAGCTTGCGGGTCTCGGTGTAGTTCAGCACATAGTTCGGCGGATCGTAGCTCATGGCCACGGCAACGAAGTCCAGGCCGCGCTCCTTGTACTTGTTGTAGGTCTCGATCATCTTCGGCATCTCGCCCACGCAGGTGGTGCAACTGGTGGCCCAGAAGTTGACCATCACCACCTTGCCGCGCAGGTCCTTCAACGCGACCTGCTGGCCATCGAGCCGGGTAAAGGTGACGTCGGGCGCCGCGTTGCCGGCGCTCATCTTGAAATAGGCGAAGGCGGCAATGGCCACGACCACGGCCAGGCCGGCGATCTTGATCCAAAGGCTGCTGCGTGATGATGTGGCGGGTGCTGACATGGGCTTGCTCCAATGGCGGGCTGCTCCCCGGCGTCCGTTATCCGGACGTCAATGTCGCGACGGCAACATGGGGCCGGCGCCGGGAAAGGGTAACCCAGTCATTATAATCGCGCCGGCCGATTCCTGCGGCGGGCCGGCGGATGTGAAAACCGCCGGACGAGCCGGCGGTTTGATGCAGGTCAGGCGGGGTTGACCCGGTTCAGCTGGAAGCCTTGTTCTCGCTGGCCGGCTTGCGCTGGTATTCCTGCAGTTCTTCTTCAGTGATGTACTCGTACAGCGTCACCACCTTCTGCACGCCCGACACGCCGCTGGCGATCTTGGCGCCGAGCTGGCCTTCGCGCTGGGTCACGCGGCCCATCATGTACACGATGCCGCGCTCGGTGGTGATCTTGAAGGCGGTGGAGTACAGCGTCTTGTCATCCACCAGGCTGGCCAGGACCTTGCTGGTGATGAGCGCATCGCTGGAACGCGAGCCGAAGCTGGAAGCCGGGCCGATGGCCAGCTCGTTGTACACGGTGTCGACGTTGGTGATCGCCTTGGCCTCGCGCTCGGCGGCGGCCTTGGATGCCTCGTCCGGCACTTCGCCGGTGAGCAGCACCTTGCGGTTGAAGGCGGTCACATTGACGTGCGAGCCGGCGGCCACCACGTCGGGAATGCGGGCCTCGCCCTTGACCACGATCGCCTTGTCTTCAGTCTGCGCGCCCAGCGTGCGGCGATCGGTGGCAGCGAAGGTGGTGGCCAGCGCGCCGCCGGCGAACACCGCGAAACAGCCCTGCAAGCTCAGGGCCAGCATGCCGCCCAGGGCCACTGCCGCCAGCGGGCGGCGCATCCTGACAAACATCGATCGTGTATCACTCATTCGCATCATCTCCAAAAAGCGCGACGTCGATGCCGTCGCAAATGCAGTGCAAGGTCACCAGATGCACTTCCTGGATGCGCGCGGTACGGTCATGCGGCACACAGATGTGGACATCGGTGTCGTTCAGGATCTTGCCGATGGCGCCGCCGCCTTTGCCGGTCAGGGCAATGACGCGCATGTCGCGCTCATGAGCCACTTCGATGGCCGCCAGCACATTGCCCGAATTGCCCGAGGTGGAAAACGCCAGCAGGATGTCGCCCGCCTGGCCGAAGGCCTGGACCTGCTTCGAGAAGATTTCCTGGTAGCTGTAATCGTTGCCGACCGCGGTCAGGATGGAAGTGTCGGTGGTCAGCGCCATGGCCGGCAGCGGCAGGCGCTCACGCTCGAAACGCCCGACCAGTTCGGCCGCGAAATGCTGGCAGTCGGCGGCCGAACCGCCGTTGCCGCAGGCAAGAATCTTGTTGCCATTCGACAGCGCGGTAAACATAAGTTCAATCGCCTGTTCGATCGGTTGCGCCAGTACGCTGGCTGCCTTCATCTTCAGGTCGGCGCTTTCCTGGAAATGGGCGAGGATGCGGGGATTTGTCATAGTGCTTGCGATTATAGTTGAGTTGCGCGGCACCAAGCCGCGCATGAACCGTAAAGAAAACGTTTCACGGCATTCCGCTCCACATGATACCGCCTGACGCGGCCGGATACCGGAGACGAGCCGTTGCGGCTTGCGCCGCCGGAACAGCGCCTATGCCTCGATGGCGTTGCGCAGCCATTCCACTTCCGGACCATCGAAACCCACCACGTCGAAACGACATGGCGGCGGCGACGGATAACGCTGCAGGAACGATTGCGCGGCGACGATCAGGCGACGCTGCTTGGCCGGCGTGACGCTGGCCGCGGCGCCGCCGTGCGAACGGCTGGCGCGGGCGCGCACCTCGACGAACACCAGTGCATCGCCGTCGCGCATGACTAGGTCGATTTCGCCGCCCTTGCAGCGGAAATTGCGCTCCACCAGCACCAGGCCGTGGCCGCGCAAATGGGCCAGCGCCGCATCCTCGGCGGCGGCGCCGGTACGCTGGCGTCCGGTCCGGGAGTCAGGACCGGACGCCTCCGACGGGCGGCGCCAGGCGTCGAACAAACCCATGGCGCGCTCAGTATTGGTCGGCGGTCGGCACCGGCAGGCCGTCCTGGTACACCGCCTGGGTTTCCTGGCGCTGGAAATAGGTGGAACCGCCCCTGGCCATGTTGACATTGAGGCGGCCGGTGACGCCGTCGAGGTCGAAACCGGACTGCTGCCGGGAAATTCCATAGGCGATGCGGTAAGCGTCGATGCCCAGCGCATACAGGCGGGCCAGGTCCGGATTGGGCCGGTCGCCGTCATTGCCGGCCGGATGCGGATAGCGCGCCACCGCGACGTTGTCGGGTTCCAGTTGCCAGGGCAGGTCGATCAGCTTGACGCCATCGAGCTCCGGTATCTTGTCGTTGGGATTGTCGCGGTTGAGCGTGAAGGGGTTGATCTGCGAGGTGCCGTAGAACGGCAGTTCGGTGCCGACCGCGCTGCGCAGCTGCACCGCCTGGCCGGCGTCGAGCGCGGCGAAGATCAACGCCGGCTTTTCCTGTTCGATGCGCTTGGCCAGTTGCGCCAGGCCCGGCGCGGAGAGGGCATTGCCGGGCGTGCTCAGTTCCAGCGTGTCGACCTGCAGCCCGAGCTGGCGCGCCCGGGCCTGGAAGGAACGGACAGCACGCTTTTGCCAGGCCACCGCGGTGGAGATGGCGAAGATCTTGCCGGGCGCCTTTTCCTTCTCGACCCAATTGGCCACCTGGCGCGCCTCGTCGTCGATCGAGAGGCCGACGGTGAGCATCATCGGCGGCAGCTGCGCCTCGGCCTCGCCGGGCAGATCGGGCTGGGCCAGCGCGATGGTCGGCTTGGCCACGCGCCCGCTCTGGATGACGGATGTGACGGCGCTGCGAGAAAGCGGGCCAATCAGGATGTCGAACTTGGCGGAGGCGTCGTCATAGGCGCGCTGCATGTCCGGCACCGAGTCGCCGGTCTCGACCACGACCAGCTGGATGTTTTCCTTCTGGCGCGAATAGGCCGCCAGGACGCCGCTGCGCACGGCATCGGCCGCGGCGCCGAACATGCCGCCGCGGTTGGGCAGCAGCAGCGCCATGCGCACCGGAGCGGATTCGGGTGAAGTAGCCTGCGGCGCGTTCGTCTCAGCTTGTGCCAGCAGAGGTACACTGTCGGCTGTCGGGGCTGCCGCCCAAACCGGCATCCAGAATCCGCCAAGGCCGCCGGCCAAACCCGCCAGCGCGGCCATTTTTTTGAATCCAGTGAACATCCCGCCTCCTCCAATGAACCAGAACACCAGCGCCGCCGCCGCCATCCTGTCTGATGCCGCACAGCAAAACTATCCGGTGTCGGCATTATATGTGCTGGCCACGCCCATCGGAAATGCCTGCGACATCACCCTGCGCGCGCTGCACGTGCTGGCCATCGCCGATGCGGTGGCGTGCGAGGACACCCGCAACACCAGCCAGTTGCTGCAGCGCTACGGCCTGTCCAAGACCCTGCTGGCGGCGCACGAGCACAACGAGCGCGAAGCCGCCGCCAGGATCGTCGAACGGCTGCGCCAGGGCGAGCGCATCGCGCTGGTCTCGGATGCCGGCACGCCGGCGGTGTCGGATCCCGGCGCGCGGGTGGTCGACGCGGTGCGCGCGGCCGGCCTGCAAGTGGTGCCGCTGCCGGGCGCATCGGCGGCGGTGACGGCGCTGTCGGCGTCCGGGCTGGACGACCAGCGTTTCCACTTCGTCGGTTTCCTGCCGTCCAAGGCGCGCCAGCGCGAGACGGCATTGCAGGAACTGGCCTCGATGCAGGCCGCGCTGGTGTTCTATGAAGCGCCGCACCGCATCGTCGAGACCGTGCAAGCCATGCTGCAGGTGTTCGGACCGCAGCGCCAGGTGGTGCTGGCGCGCGAACTGACCAAGCTGTTCGAAAGCATCCACCGCTGCCCGCTGGGAGAAGCGCCGGCGTGGCTGGAGGAAGACGCCAACCGCCAGCGCGGCGAATTCGTGGTGCTGGTGCAGGGAGCGCCGCCGTCCGACGGCAACCAGGCCGACGCCGAACGCATCCTGCGCATCCTGCTGGAAGAGTTGCCGGTCAAGCAAGCCGCCACACTTACCGCGCAAATCACCGGGCAGAAAAAAAACGCGCTCTATGAGCGCGCGCTGGAATTGAAAAACGAATAATCAAAAACTAATGTGCTGAAGACTTGGAAAACAAGTTCAGCACCAGCACGCCCGCGACAATCAAACCCATGCCGACGATCGCCGCCAGGTCCAGCTTCTGGCCGAACAACACCCAGGCCGCCAGCGAGATCAGCACCACGCCCAGGCCTGACCAGATCGCATACGCCACGCCCACCGGAATCGACTTGAGCGTGACGGACAGGAAAAAGAAAGCCAGGCCATAGCCGGCCACCACGATCAGCGAAGGCCACAGCTTCGAAAAACCGTCGGAAGCGCGCAGCGCGGAAGTGGCGATGACTTCGGACACGATGGCGATGCCGAGCGCGAGGTAAGGATGCATAGGCTTGCCCCGCCTCAGCGCTCGACCACGAACGGCGCGCCGACGCTGCGCTGGCGCACCATCAAGGCCGCATTCTGCGCGTCGGGACGGGTCGGGTACGGGCCGGCGTAGAGGCGATACAGGCCGTTGACCTGCACCGCCTGCAGGTTGTCGACGATGCCCGACAGGCTCGGCATCAGCTTGTCGCGCGCCTGCAAGGCGTTGGCCTCTTGCGAATAGGCGCCGAACTGCAGGTAATAGCCGGCCGTCAGCGGTACCGCCTGGGGCATGGCCGGCGACGGCGAGGAACCGCTGGCGACCGCGTTGATGATGCCGCCGCCACCGGCCATGCCGGCGCCGTTGGCGGAAGTCGATGTCGTGGCGTTGATCGGCTGCACCGCGGCCACCGTCGGCTGCGGCGGCAGGCTCTGGGCCGTGACCGAATTGATGGCGACCGCGCCGGTGGCGATGCCCGCGCCGTTCTCGGCGACCGCGTTGATCGGATCGGCCGCCGCCGGCGCGGTACCGTTGCGGCGGGCGTCGGCCATGCGCTGCGCCTCTTCGGGCAGGATGCGCTCGACTTCCAGTTCGCTGCTGCCGGAACCGAGATAGCCCAGCTTCAGCGCGGCGGTGTAGGAAAGGTCGATGATGCGGCTGGAGTGGAACGGCCCGCGGTCGTTGATGCGCACGATCACCTGCTTGCCGGTCTTCAGGTTGGTGACGCGGGCATAGGAGGGGATCGGCAGCGTCGGGTGCGCGGCGGTCATCTTGTACATGTCGTACAGCTCGCCGGAAGAGGTCTTCTGGCCGTGGAACTTCTTGCCGTACCAGCTGCCGATGCCGCGCTGGATGAAGGGCTGGTTGTCGGTGATCGGCACATAGGTCTTGCCGAATACCACGTAGGGCCTGGTGGCGGCCTTGGAGACCGGCTCCACCTGCGGCTCGGCATCGGCCACGTCGAGCAGGCCGTCGGGGATGTGGTCGCCCGGACCGTCATCCTTGTAATAGCCGCCGCGTCCGGAGCCGGCCGCCGGCAAGGCGGGGACATTGGACGGACGGGCGCCGCCGCCGGCCTTGACCGGCGCCTGGGCAGTCGTCTGGCGCGCCGGCGGCGGCGTGGTGCCGCAGGCCGCCAGCAGCACCGGCAGGACCAGCGCCGCCGCGCGCAAGACGCGCAGGCGGAAGGCCGTGCGATGCGATTCGAACGATATGGTGTGCATTCCTATCTCCGGCTGGAATTTTTCGCAACGATACCAGAGTGCGTTGCCGCATGGCTGACAAGCAGCCAACGACATAAGTTCATCGTTGGAGCGCCCCTGATTGCCATTGAGACAACAGAAGACGGCTAGAAGGGCGTCAGGTCTGGACCAGCTTGCGGTGGCGCTGGATGCTCATCAGTATCCCCGCCCCCAGCCCCAGCGTCACCAGCGCGGTGCCGCCATAGCTCATGAACGGCAGCGGCACGCCGACCACCGGCAGGATGCCGCTGACCATGCCCATGTTGACGAAGGCATAAGTGAAGAAAATCATCGTGATGGCGCCGCCCAGCAGGCGCGTAAACAGCGTCGGCGCATTGGCGGTGATCATCATGCCGCGCCCGATCAGCAGCAGGTAAAGCACCAGCAGCACGATATTGCCGATCAGGCCGAACTCTTCCGAATACACCGAGAAGATGAAGTCGGTGGTGCGCTCGGGAATGAATTCGAGGTGGGTCTGCGTGCCCATCAGCCAGCCCTTGCCGGTGATGCCGCCGGAACCGATGGCGATGGTCGACTGGATGATGTGGAAGCCCTTGCCCAGCGGATCGGAAGTCGGGTCGATCAGCATCATGATGCGCTGGCGCTGGTAGTCGTGCATGAACGACCACACCACCGGCAGGCTGGCGGCGCCGGCGATGAACAGCCCCACCAGCACCTTCCACGGCAGGCCGGCGAAGAAGATCACGTAGAAGCCGGCGGCCAGCACCAGCAGGCCGGTGCCGAGGTCGGGCTGGCGGATGATCAGGAAGCCGGGGATCAGCAGCAATATGGTCGCCACCAGGAAGGCATCCCAGCGCAGCATGCCTTCGCGCTTCTGGAAGTACCACGCCAGCATCAGCGGCATGGCGATCTTCATGATTTCGGAGGGCTGCACCACCATGCCGATGTTGAGCCAGCGGCGCGAGCCCTTCTTGATGATGCCGAACAGCGCCACCGCGATCAGCAGCGTCACGCCCACCGTATAGACCGGCACCGCCAGCCGCAGCAGCAGTTGCGGCGAGACGTTGGCGGCCGCCCACATGACGATGAAGGCGATCAGGATGTTGCGCAGCTGGTCTTCCACGCGGCCGGGGAAGTTCATCCCGGCCGAGTACAGGGTGACGATGCCCACCGACAGGATCAGGAACACGATCAGCGACAACGCGCCGTCGAACACCGTCAGGTGCGGCTTGATGATTTGCCACAGGGGCGGACGTTGCAGGCTCATGCCGGCTCCCTCGCTTGGTCGGCGACGCAGGTGCGGCGCGCATGGGGATGATAAACGATGCGCACGCTCACTCCTGCTGCGCATCTGGCTGGGGCGGGACGGCGGGCGTGCCGCCGCTGTCCTCGGCCGGCGCTTCGACGGCGGTATCGGCCGGCGCCACCGACTTGATCGGCTCGTTGGGGCGCTTGCCCAGCATGAAGTAATCCATCGCCTTGCGCACCAGCGGCGCGGCCACGCCGGCGCCCCAGCCGCCGTTCTCGACCACCGCGGCGATGGCGATGCGCGGCGCATCGGCCGGGGCGAAGCCGATGTACAGGCCGTTGTCGTGATAGATGCGCGAGAGCTTCTTGGAGTCGTACTTCTGGTTCTTGGCGATGTTGACCACCTGCGCCGTGCCGGTCTTGCCGCCCGACTCGTAAGGCGCGCCCTGGAACGCCGCCCGGCCGGTGCCTTCCTTGACCACGCCGACCATGGCGCGCTTGATGAAGTCGACGTTCTCCTGCTTCAGCGGGATGCGGTAGCTTTCCTTGGGCACGGTCTCGGTGCGCTCGTGGGTGACGCCGTCCTCGATGATCTTGACCAGGTGCGGCTTCATCACCACGCCGTTGTTGGCCAGGATCGAGGTCGCCTGCGCCAGTTGCAGCGGCGTGAAGCTGTTGTAGCCCTGGCCGATGCCCAGCGAGACGGTGTCGCCGGCGATCCAGCGCTTCTGCTCGGGCTTCCTGAAGGCGGTGCGCTTCCACTCGGTGGAGGGCAGGATGCCGCTGCGCTCGTGTTCCAGGTCGATGCCGGTGATCTGGCCGAAACCGAACGGCTTCATGAAGTCGTGGATCGCGTTCACGCCCAGGTCGTTGGCCAGCATGTAGTAATAGGTGTCGCAGGAGATCGCGATGGAGCGGTACATGTCGACCACGCCGTGGCCGCCTTCCTTGTCGTCGCGGAAACGGTGGTTGCCGAGCACGAAGAAACCGGGGTCGCGGATGGCATCCTGCGGACGGCGGCGGCCCAGCTCCAGCGCCGCCAGCGCCATGAACGGCTTGTAGGTCGAGCCGGGCGAATAGGTGCCCGACAGCGGCCGGTTCAGCAGCGGCCGGTCAGGCGACTTGTTCAGCTCGTCCCAGCTTTGCTGGTCGATGCCTTCGACGAACAGGTTGGGGTCGTAGGACGGCTGCGAGACATAGGCCAGGATATCGCCGGTGGCCGGGTTGATCGCCACCAGCGCGCCCTTCTGGTCGCCGAAGGCTTCTTCCACCACCTTCTGCAGCTCGATGTCGATCGACAGGATCAGGTTCTTGCCGGGCGTGGCCGGGGTGCGCGAGAGCGAGCGCACGGCGCGGCCGCTGGCCGAGATTTCCACTTCCTCGTAGCCGGTGGTGCCGTGCAACTGGCTTTCGTAGCTCTTTTCCAGGCCTTCCTTGCCGATGTAGTCGGTGCCGTTGTAGTTGGCCTCGTCGTCGGAGTCGGCGATGCGCTCGGCGTCGCGGGCGCTGATGCGGCCGATGTAGCCGATCACGTGGGCGGCGGTCTTGCCGTACGGGTACTGGCGGAACAGGCGCGCCTGCACCTCGACGCCGGGGAAGCGATAACGCTGGGCGGTGAATTTCGCCACCTCCTCGTCGGTCAGGCGGGTGCGGATGGGAACGCTTTCGAAATTCTTGGATTCTTCCTGCAGGCGGCGGAAACGGCGGCGGTCGCGCTGCTGGATCTCCACCAGCGTGCCCAGCTCGTCGATCAGGTCGTCGATGTTGGTCTTGATCTTGGAGGGCGTGATTTCCAGCGTGTAGGCCGAATAGTTGCGCGCCAGCACCACGCCGTTGCGGTCCAGGATCAGGCCGCGGTTGGGCACGATCGGCACCACCGAGATGCGGTTTTCCTCGGCCTGCGCGGCGTAGGCGTCATGGCGCACCACCTGCAGCCACAGGAAGCGCGCCAGCAGCAGCCCGAAGCAGACCAGCACCAGCACGCTCACGGCGAGCAGGCGCAGCCTGAACAGCTTCAGTTCGTGCGCGGTGTTCTTGAATTCGGTCATGCTGCCTGGCGCCTGTGATGAACTGTTTCAGGCCGTCAGATGGGACGGTTATCGTCGCGATTGATCGCGCGGCGCTGCGGCGCCAGCAGCAGCGCGCTGACCAGCGGCCACAGGATGGCCGAGATCACGCTCTCGCTGAAGTAGAACCAGTGCGGATACTTGCCGGTCACCAGCAGCTGGATCAGCAGTTGCACCGCCTGCGCCAGCAGCAGCAGCGGCAGCACGTGCAGCGCCTGGGTGCGCAGCGGGAACCACAGCACGCGGCGGTGGATCATGATCGCGAAGTACGACAGCAGCGTGTAGGCCAGGGCATTCTCGCCCAGCAGCGTGGCGCCGTTGACGTCCATCAGCAGGCCCATCAGGAACGCCACGCTGATGCCGACCTTGCGCGGCTGGTGGATGTTCCAGAACACCAGCGCCAGCGCCACGAAGTCGGGCACGCCGATCATCTGCCCCCAAGGCATCAGGTTGAGCAGGAAGGCCACCAGCAGGCTGAACGCGATGAACAGCGGGTTGGCCGGCAGCAGGATGTAGTGCGGATCGTTCATCGGGCTTTTTCCTTGCCGTCGGACTGGGCCGGCGCGGCGGCCGGGGCAGCGGGTGGCGTCACCTTGTCCGCGCCCTTGCGCTCTTCGGAGACGTTGCCCTTGGGCGTGGCGTTGGCGTCGTCGCCGCTGCTGTCGCGAGTGCTGTCGCGCAGGCGGCGCTTGAACAGCTTGGCGGATTTCTCATCGGTGGCGTCCGGCTCGGGACGCGGCAGCAGGTTCTGCTCGACCAGCAGGACCAGCAACTGGCGATGGCGGTCGATGCCGGCCAGCGGCTGGCAGACGATGCGCGCGAAGGAATCCGCCGAGCGGGTCTCCACCAGCGCCACGGTCGCCACCGACAGGCCGGGCGGATAGACCCCGTCGATGCCCGAGGTCACCAGGGTGTCGCCCTTCTGGATGTCGGCGTTGGCCGGCATGAAGCGCAAGTCCAGCACGCCGGTCTGGCCGCGGCCGTAGGCCACGCTGCGCAGGCCGTTGCGCAGCACCTGCACGGGGATGGCTTGGTCCTTGTCGGTCAGCAGCGTGATTTCGGAGGTGAACGGGAACACCCGCGTGACCTGGCCGACGATGCCGACATCGTCGATCACCGGCTGGCCGGCCGCCACGCCCTGCTGCGAGCCGCGGTTGAGGATCACCTTGCGGGTGAAGGGGTCGCGGGCGTCGTACAGGATCTCGCCCACCAGCGACTTGACCGGCACCTTCTGCTGCATGTCCAGCAGCTTGCGCAACTGCGCGTTCTCGGCCACCAGTTGACGCGCCTGTTGCATCAGTTGCGCATTGACGGTCTGCTGCTGGTGCAAGACCTGGTTTTCCTTCTGCAGGGCGGTCAGCGAAGAGAAATAGTCGGCCACGCTGACGGCGGCGTCGCGCGGCATCATCGCCACCCGCTGGAAGGGATAGAGCACGGTGCCGATGCCCTGGCGCAGCGTGCCCAGCACGTGCATGCGGGCATCGACCACCAGCATCACGACCGACAGCAGCGCGAATACGGTAACGCGCAGGCGGGCGGAGGCGCCCTGCTTGAAGAGTGGTGGGATTTCCATCGCGTCAGGCCGGCCGCAGGGCCGACGGATGCGGCCAACTGCAGGACGAGGCACTCATTTCCTGCGTCGTGAACGGTATAAAAAGGGAGGCCGATGCGCCACAGTCCCGCAGCCGAGCCTGCACCCCGGGCGGAATGGAGATCCGCGCCTGTGGGCAAGTCGGTGTGAACTGCGTCATATCGAACGTATCGGTTCCCCGGTGGTTCCGGCGGACATCTCCGCCGGAGAAGTGAGGGCCGGCACCTGGGTACCGGCGCAGGTAAATTACTCAGCCGAGAAGATCGAGCCCAGCTTGTCCATGCGGTCCAGCGCCATGCCCGAGCCGCGCACCACGCAGGTCAGCGGGTCTTCGGCCACGATCACCGGCAGGCCGGTCTCTTCCATCAGCAGGCGGTCCAGGTCGCGCAGCAGCGCGCCGCCGCCGGTCAGCATCATGCCCTTTTCGGCGATGTCGGCGCCCAGTTCCGGCGGGGTCTGTTCCAGCGCGTTCTTGACGGCCGACACGATGTTGTTCAGCGGGTCGGTCAGCGCTTCCAGGATTTCGTTGCTGGAGATGGTGAACGAGCGCGGGATGCCTTCGGACAGATTGCGGCCCTTGACTTCCATTTCCTTGACTTCGGAGCCGGGGAAGGCGGAGCCGATTTCCTTCTTGATCGCTTCGGCGGTCTGTTCGCCGATCAGCATGCCGTAGTTGCGGCGGATGTAGTTGACGATGGCTTCGTCGAACTTGTCGCCGCCCACGCGCACCGAACCCTTGTAGACCATGCCGCCCAGCGAGATGATGCCCACTTCGGTGGTGCCGCCGCCGATGTCGACCACCATCGAGCCGGTGGCGTCGGAGACCGGCAGGCCGGAACCGATCGCGGCCGCCATCGGCTCTTCGATCAGGTACACCTGCGAAGCGCCGGCGCCCAGCGCCGATTCGCGGATCGCGCGGCGTTCCACCTGGGTCGAGCCGCACGGCACGCAGATGATGATGCGCGGCGAGGGGCGGAACAGCTTGGAGTCGTGCACCATGCGGATGAATTGCTTGAGCATCTGCTCGGTGACGGTGAAGTCGGCGATCACGCCGTCCTTCATCGGGCGGATCGCCTCGATGTTGCCGGGCACCTTGCCCAGCATCTGCTTGGCTTCCTTGCCGACCGCCTGGATGGTTTTCTTGCCGTTGGGGCCGCCTTGCTGGCGGATCGCCACGACCGACGGCTCGTCCAGCACGATGCCCTGGCCGCGCACGTAAATCAGCGTATTCGCGGTACCCAGGTCGATCGCCAGGTCGTTCGAGAAGTAACTACGTAAAAATCCAAACATGAATTGTCCTGATGCGCCCGCGCAGGGCGCCTAACTTTTTGATAAGGGGGGTGTCCGTTCATGACCGCGGCGACACGAAAAACCGGCGCCAGCAAGGCATTAATCCGACATTCTACCTTATAATTCAACAGAAACCAGCAGGCATATCCGCCAAAAATTCCAGCCCGATAAGGCCATCTGGCGGGCATTTGGCAAGGATTTCCCGTCTTTTCGACTGTAAAACCGCTGCCGCCGGAGACGATCCCGGCAAGCCGGCTTTGCGGCCGCACCGGCGAACCGGAAAGCCGCTTGCCTTCCAGCTTGCCGGCCGCCGGCCCGTGCCAGCCTCCAACTCAACATCATGCAACGCGCCCCGGCGCACCTTTTCGACCATGTCACTTGCCCTTTCCGACGTCAAACGCATCGCCAACCTGTCCCGCCTGGAGCTGACCGACGCCCAGGCCGAGCAAACGCTGGACAAGCTCAACGGCATCTTCGCCCTGGTGGAACAGATGAAGGCGGTCGACACCAGCGGCGTGGAGCCGCTGTCGCACCCGATCGCCGCCATCGAACCGGCCCTGGCGCTGCGCCTGCGCGAAGACGCCGTGACCGAGACCAACCGCCGCGAGGATTACCAGCGGCCGGCGCCGGCCACCCAGGACGGCCTGTACCTGGTGCCCAAGGTCATCGAATAAGCCGCATCGGCGTCCAAGCGCCTTCCGGATCACCTATTCAGCAGCAGCGAAACGAATACTCCATGCACAAGCTCACCCTCAAAGAACTGTCCGCGCAACTGCAGTCGCGCAAGATTTCCGCCGCCGAACTGGCGACGCTGTTCCTCGACCGCATCGATGCCAGCGACCTCAACGCCTTCCTGCACGTGGACCGCGAACTGACCCTGGCGCAGGCCAAGGCCGCCGATGCGCGCCTGGCCGGCAACGACGCCGGCCCGCTGACCGGCATCCCGATCGCCCACAAGGACATCTTCGTCACCCGCGGCTGGCGCACCACCGCCGGCTCGAAGATGCTGCAAAACTACGTGAGCCCCTTCGACGCGACCGTGGTGGAACAGTTCAACAATGCCGGAACCGTGACCCTGGGCAAGGTGAACTGCGACGAATTCGCAATGGGTTCGGGCAACGAGAACTCCTTCTACGGCGCGGTCAAGAACCCCTGGGACAAGACTGCCGTGCCAGGCGGCTCCTCCGGCGGCTCGGCTGCCGCCGTGGCCGCGCGCCTGGCGCCGGCTGCCACCGCCACCGACACCGGCGGCTCGATCCGCCAGCCCTCCTCGCTGTGCGGCGTGACCGGCATCAAGCCGACCTATGGCAGCGTGTCGCGCTACGGCATGATCGCCTTCGCTTCCTCGCTCGACCAGGGCGGCCCGATCGCCAAGACCGCTGAAGACTGCGGCCTGCTGCTGAACGCCATGACCGGCTTCGACGAGCGCGATTCCACCAGCCTGCAACGCCCCAAGGAAGACTTCAACCGCTCGCTGAACGATAGCCTCAAAGGCTTGCGCATCGGCGTACCGAAGGAATTCTTCGGCGCCGGCCTGGCATCGGACGTGGAACAGGCCGTGCGCGCCGCGCTGGCCGAATTCGAGAAGCTGGGCGCCACGCTGGTCGACATCTCGCTGCCCAAGACCGAACTGTCGATCCCCGTGTACTACGTGATCGCCCCGGCCGAGGCCTCGTCCAACCTGTCGCGCTTTGACGGCGTGCGCTACGGCCATCGCGCCGCGGACTACAAGGACCTGGCCGACATGTACAAGAAGTCGCGCGCGGAAGGTTTCGGCGACGAGGTCAAGCGCCGCATCCTGGTCGGCTCCTACGTACTGTCGCACGGCTATTACGACGCCTACTACCTGCAGGCGCAAAAGATCCGCCGCCTGATCGCGCAGGACTTCCAGAACGCGCTTGCCGGCGCCGGCAAGCAGTGCGACGTCATCATGGGGCCGGTGTCGCCGACAGTGGCCTGGGACCTGGGCGACAAGACCGACGACCCGGTCGCCAACTACCTGGCCGACATCTTCACGCTGTCGACCAGCCTGGCCGGCTTGCCGGGCATGTCGATTCCTTGCGGCTTCGGCCAGGGCGAGAAGAACGGCAAGCGCCCGGTCGGCCTGCAGATCATCGGCAACTATTTCGACGAAGCCCGCCTGCTGAACGTGGCGCACCAGTTCCAGCAAGCGACCGACTGGCACCTGCGCGAGCCGGCCTAAGCCGTTGCGCACCAGCCAATCATCAACAGAATTCGCAAGGACAACATCATGCAGTGGGAAGTCGTCATCGGCCTCGAAACGCACACGCAGCTTTCGACCCAATCCAAGATCTTCAGCGGCAGCTCGACCCAGTTCGGCGCCGAACCCAACACCCAGGCCAGCCCGGTCGACCTGGCGCTGCCGGGCGTGCTGCCGGTATTGAACAAGGGAGCGGTCGAACGCGCCATCCAGTTCGGCCTGGCGATCGGCGCCACCATCGCGCCGCGCTCGGTGTTCGCGCGCAAGAACTACTTCTACCCCGACCTGCCCAAGGGCTACCAGATCAGCCAGTTCGAGATCCCGGTGGTGCAAGGCGGCACCATGACCTTCGCGGTCGAGAAGGACGGCAAGACCGAGTTCAAGACCATCAACCTGACCCGCGCCCACCTGGAAGAAGACGCCGGCAAGTCGCTGCACGAGGACTACCATGGCATGACCGGCATCGACCTGAACCGTGCCGGCACGCCGCTGCTGGAAATCGTCACCGAGCCTGAAATGCGCAGCGCCGCCGAAGCGGTCGGCTACGCCAAGGCGCTGCACTCGCTGGTGGTGTGGCTGGGCATCTGCGACGGCAACATGCAGGAAGGCTCGTTCCGCTGCGACGCCAACGTCTCGGTGCGCCCGGTGGGCCAGGCCGAATTCGGCACCCGCTGCGAGATCAAGAACCTGAACTCGTTCCGCTTCCTGGAAGAGGCGATCAACTACGAAGTGCGCCGCCAGATCGAACTGATCGAGGACGGCGGCACCGTGGTGCAGGAAACCCGCCTGTACGATCCGGACAAGAAGGAAACCCGCTCCATGCGCAGCAAGGAAGACGCGCAGGATTACCGCTACTTCCCCGACCCCGACCTGCCGCCGCTGGCCATCGCGCAAGAATGGATCGAGCGCGTCAAGGCCACCATGCCGGAACTGCCGGGCGCGATGCGCGAGCGTTTCGTCAAGGATTACGCGCTGCCGGAATACGATGCCGCCGTGCTGACCCAGTCGAAGGCGATGGCGTCCTATTTCGAAGCGGTGGTGGCCGCGGCCGGCCGCGAACAAGCCAAGCCCGCCGCCAACTGGCTGATGGGCGACGTCGCCTCGACCCTGAACCGCGAAGACACCGACATCGCCGATGCCCCGGTCAGCGCGGTGCAGTTCGCGCTGCTGTTGAAGCGCATCGCCGACGGCACCATCTCCAACAAGATCGCCAAGGAAGTCTTCGCCGGCATGTGGGAAGCCAAGTCCGGCAAGGACTCGCTGGCCGACGACATCATCGAAGCCAAGGGCCTGAAGCAGATCTCCGACAGCGGCGCGCTGGAAGCCATCGTCGACCAGGTGCTGGCGGCCAACGAGAAGTCGGTGGCCGAGTTCCGCGCCGGCAAGGAGCAGGCCATCAACGCCCTGATCGGCCAGGCCATGAAGGCCACCCGCGGCAAGGCCAACCCGGCGCAACTGACCGAGTTGCTGCGCAAGAAACTCGCGGGCTGACGGCATCGGCCGCGCCGTGACGAAAAAGCCGCATCCCACGATGCGGCTTTTTCATTGGCGTCGCGGCATCCTGCCCGATTGCGCCGATGGAAGAATTGTTCTGGCCGGCCAGATCGCCGATAATGGTCGCCATGAACGATACCGCACAACGTCCCCCGCTTCCCGATCGCCTGTCGATCGATCCTCGCAGCCCGCACCATGTCGCCGCCGTCTTCGAGCACGACGTCGGCATCCGCCTCAACGGCAAGGAATTCACCAACGTCGGCGAATATTGCATCAGCGAAGGCTGGATCAAAATCCCCGCAGGCAAGGCGCTGGATCGCAAGGGCAATCCCATGCTGACCAAGCTCAAGGGCGAGGTCGAAGCCTTCTACCGCTGAACGGCTCCTGCCGGCATCACCCCGCCATCCCCTGCAGCGCCAGCGGCCGGCCCCTGGCCCAACGATTGGCCGATAACGAGAAACTCAGCGACCTGACCTGGTGGTACCAGCCGGCAGGCAGGTACAGCATCTCGCCCGGCTGCATCACGCACTCCACCAGCGCCGCCCGGCGCGCCAGCGGAAATCGCTCGAAATCCGGATGGTCGGGATCGAAGGGCGAGCCGAACAGGACCGGGTTAGCCTCCTTCGGATACAGGAACTCGTCGTGGTGCGCGGGCGCGAGCCAGATGCGCTTGCGCCCCCAGACCTGCGCGAAAATGTTGTCGTCATAGTCGCAATGCAGCGGCGTCACCGTTCCTGCAGGACCGATCCAGAAGCGCGGCGGCCCCATCTTGTCGAAGTAGCCCGGCCAGTGACACAGGGCGTTGAGTTCGCCCAGCTCCAGGTTGCCCAGGTAGGGCGGCAGCGTCTGCGGATCGCCAGCGACCAGGTCCAGGTATTGCAGCAACGACATGTCCTGCATGGCGCGGTCGGGCGCGAACGCGGTATTGACGTAGTCGCCCACCCGCGCCCGCACCGCCAGCCGGCCAAAGTGCTCGCGCAGGGTCTGCGGCGCGAGCGCCGACAGCGGCCACTTGCCGACCATGCCCGTGATCACGAACGGCAGGCCGAGCGCGGCGCGCGCCCGGAACGCGGCGGCCCCGGACGACCGGATGCGCGGCACCTCGGCAAGCGCCGGCAAGCCGCGGCTGGCGCGCCTGATCGCCGCGCGCATCTGTTCCATGGACGACACGCCGCGCACCTGCGCATCCCGTTCTTCCCTGGCCAGCTTGCGGGCGGCCACCTCTTCGGCGCTCATGCCTTCCCACGAGGGGCGCGGCGGCAACGGCCGCGAAGGCGGGTGATCCGCGGCCGCGGTTTCCTTTCCGACTACGGGTTTCTTCATACCGCGCATTTTATCCCCGCGACCGGGGATCCGGCAGTGTGCGCATATCGATATGCATTCTTCTTCGTTGTTGATATTGGGCACCGGGAGTGTAATGGATGTTTTTCGCTGCCCAGCCTGCGTCCAGCACCGTCGGCAGCCCATCAGCAAGCTATGGAGCAGACATGTCGGTTGATACCCAGGAACGCGCGCAGGCATTGCGCCAGTCTTTTGAAATCCGTCCCTTTGGAGGCTCGCTGGGTGCGGAAGTGGTCGGGCTGGACCTCAACCGTCCGGTAGCCGACGACGAACTGGCACGCATCCGCGCCGCCTTCGTCAAGCACGGCGTGGTGGTGTTCCGCGACCAGCGCATCACGCCTGAGCAGCACATCGAGTTCAGCCGCCGCTTCGGCCCGCTGCAGGTGCACGTGCTCAACCGCTTCCACCTGAAGAACCATCCGGAAATCCTGATCGTCTCCAACGTGGTGGAAGACGGCAAGCCGATCGGCCTGGTCGACGCCGGCGCCGACTGGCATTCGGACCTGTCCTATATGCCCCGGCCCAGCCTGGGCGCGCTGCTGCATTCGCAGGAACTGCCCGCCGAGCGCGGCGACACGCTGTACGCCAATACCGCCGACGCCTGGGACACGCTGCCTGAGGCAACCAAGAAGCTGCTGGAAGGCAAACGCGCGGTGCACTCCTACGTCTACCGCTACGAACGCCTGCGCAAGCTCTCGCCGTGGCGCGCCGAGCTGACGCAAAAGCAGATCGACGAAGTGCCTCCGGTCGAGCATCCGGTGGTCATCACCCATCCCGAGAGCGGACGCAAGATCCTGTTCGTCAGCGAGGGCTTCACTTCGCACATCGTCGGCATCCCGCGCGACGAAAGCGACGCGCTGCTCAAGGAACTGCACGCCCACATCACACGGCCGGAGAACGTCTACACCCATCGCTGGCAAGCGCACGACATGGTGTTCTGGGACAACCGCAGCACCCAGCACTACGCCGCCATCACGCCGCAGCACCTGCGCCGCACGCTGTACCGCACCACGGTGGAAGGCGGCGTGCCGCGCTGAGGCGGTGCCGACCCAGGAACATCTCAGCCATCGCACAGTCCAAGCGGCCGTACTTGCCGGACAGGCAAGCACGGCCGCGATCGCAACCGCCCTGCTACACTCGCCATTGCGTGCCTGCAAACAAACCCAATACAGGAGGCTGCAATGAGATTCCGAACCGTTTTCCTTATCGTCCTGCTGGCGCTGGTCGCCATCTTCGCCGCCGTCAACTGGACGGCCTTCGTGGCACCGACCACGCTGTCGCTGATCTACACCGATTTCCAGGCGCCGCTGGGCCTGGTCATGCTGGGCGTGACGGTGGTGCTGACCGCCTTCTTCCTGCTCTACACGCTGGCGCTGCAGACCAGCGTGCTGCTGGAGAGCCGGCGCCTGACCAAGCAACTGGAAACGCAACGCAGCCTGGCCGACCAGGCGGAATATTCGCGCTTCAACGACTTGCGCACCTATCTGCAGGCCGAGCTGGAACAATTGCACCGGCGCCATACGGAACAGCAAACCCAGTTGGAACAGCGCCTGAACACGCTGCAAAAAGAACTGGGCCTGCGGCTGGAGCAGACCGGGAATGCCGTCGCGGCACAACTCGGCGAACTCGACGACCGGCTGCATCGCAAGGACGCTGCGGGAACAATCAAACCGTTGTGAACCTGCGCGCATAAAAAAACGGCTGCATCTTCCGATGCAGCCGTTTTCATTTCGGCACGCTCCTGGAGCGATCACACGCCGTAACGAGTGCGATACGCAGCCACCGCATCCTTGTACTGCAACACCCGCTCATCGCCGCCGTTGGAGATGTACTCGAACAGGTCGTTCAGGTTGCCGATGGAAATGACCGGCATGCCGTATTCCTTCGCCACTTCCTGCACCGCCGAGTGTTCCGACAGCGCGCCGTCTTTGCCCGAACGCTCCATGCGGTCGAGCGCGATCAGCACCGCGCACGGCGTGGCGCCTGCGGCGCGGATCATGTCCACCGATTCGCGCACCGAGGTACCGGCCGAGATCACGTCGTCGATGATCACGACCTTGCCCTGCAGCTTGGCGCCGACGATGGTGCCGCCTTCGCCATGGTCCTTGGCTTCCTTGCGGTTGAAGGCGAACGGCACGTTGCGGCCCATGCCGGCCAGCGCCACGGCGGTGGCCGAGGCCAGCGTGATGCCCTTGTAGGCGGGGCCGAACAGCATGTCGTATTCGATGCCGGCATCCTGCAGCGTCTGCGCGTAGAAGCGCGCCACCTGGGCCAGCGTCGCGCCTTCATTGAACAGGCCGGCGTTGAAGAAGTAAGGCGAGGTGCGGCCCGCCTTGGTGACGAATTCGCCGAAGCGCAGCACGCCGGCCGACACGGCGAATTCGATGAATTCCTGTCTCAAGTTGCTCAAGATACATTCCCGGGGAAAAGTGGAGTCGAAGCTGGCGCGTCTGATGTTTGCCAATTGGCAATTTCTGCGCGCAGCGAAATCAGACCGACATTTTAAATGAAACGCCCTATCGGTTATGCTACCGGCCTTACTTCGCAGGAACAACACCATGCCTAAAATCGTCTCCGCCAACCTCAATGGCATCCGCTCCGCCGCCAAAAAAGGCTTCTTCGAATGGCTGCAGAAGGAATCGCCCGATTTCGTCTGCGTGCAGGAACTGAAGGCCCAGGCGGCCGACATGACCGAGCAGTTCCTGGCCCCTGAGGGCTATGTCGGCCACTTCCACTATGCGCAGAAAAAGGGCTATTCGGGCGTAGGCGTCTATAGCAAGCGCGAGCCGGATTCGGTGCGCATCGGCTTCGGCAATACCGAGTTCGACGACGAAGGGCGCTATGTCGAATGCGACTTCGGCGAGCTCACCGTGATCTCGCTGTATGCGCCGTCTGGCTCCTCCAGCGACGAGCGCCAGCAAGCCAAGTTCCGCTTCATGGAAGTGTTCCTGCCGCACCTGGTGGAACTGGAACAGAGCGGCCGCGAGATTGTCATCTGCGGCGACTGGAACATCGCCCACAAGGAAATCGACCTGAAGAACTGGAAGAGCAACCAGAAGAACTCCGGCTTCCTGCCGGAAGAGCGCGCCTGGATGACGCAGATATTCGACCAGCTCGGCCTGGTCGACGTCTACCGCCACCTGCATCCGGACACCACCGGCGACGCCTATACCTGGTGGAGCAACCGCGGCCAGGCCTGGGCCAACAACGTGGGATGGCGCATCGACTACCACGTGGCGACCAAGGGCATCGCTTCCAGCGCGAAGAACGCGGCGATCTACAAGGAGCAGCGCTTCTCCGACCATGCGCCGCTGACGATCGTGTACGGCGGATAACCCATCCCCCGCATTAGCGGAAGCGGATTACTCCGCCAATTCGGACAGCGGGCCTTGCATGCGATGGAATGACAAGTCGGCGGCCGTAAAGAAGGTCTGCGAATGGCCGCCGATGAAGTCGTCGATATGCACGACGGTGGCGCCGTCGGCTTCCTGCCACGAAATCGCATACACCCCCTCGCCCACTTGCCGCCATTGGCAACGCGCCTCGCCGCTGGCGCCGGCATACGGGCCGGCGACGATCGCATAGCGGATCGTCCCGCCGTCTTCCGAATAACTGTTGTGCGCCGACAGGCCATCGTAATCGACGCGGAAACTGCGCCCGGCAAACAGCGGGGCTTGGGTATCAGGCATGGCAACTCTCCTCGGCCAGTACGGCAGCGGCCGCCGGCAGGGTGTGGAAAACAGGCAGCACATGCTCGGCGATCTCATGGAAGGTTTCGTCGAGCGGGCGCCGGTTACGGCGGAAATGCAGGCCGACATGGTCGACGCCGGCAGCGTGCAGCGCGCGCAGTTCGGCAACCAGCGCCTGGCGGCCGCCGCGCAAGCCGAAACGCCAGCGCTGCATGGGTTCGTCGGCGCGTTCGCTCAAATCCAGGTGGATGAAGCTGGCATACGGCTTGTCGCCGGCCACGGCGCGCCAGGCCGCCACGCGGCGCGTATGGTCCTCGGGTGTGCCCGGATAGGCCAAACAGCCATCCATGTTCTGCCCCACCCATGCCGGACTTTGCTGGGCCAAACCGGCCACCAGCAACGGCAATGGATTCTCCATTCTTGGCAACACCTCCAGGCCGGAAGGCAGGCTGGATTGCGCGCCGTCGCGCAGCAATGCCACCTGCTCGCGGAAGTTGTCGCCGCGGCCGGCGAAATCGCGGCCGAACAGCGGGTATTCCACCGGCCGGTCGCCGCTGGCCACGCCCAGCATCAGGCGATTGCCGCTCAGGCGCTGCACCGTCGCCGCCGACTTCAACGTGAGCAGCGGTTCGCGGATCGGCAGCACCACCGCGGCGGTGCCGAGCAAGATATCGCGCGTGATGCCAGCCAGGTATCCCAGGTAGGAAAACACCTCGAATACCTGCGCCGCATCGCCGAAAGACGGGTCGTACACCGGCACGTCGCGCACCCACAGCGCGCGAAAACCGAGCCGGTCGGCCAGTTGGGCCAGTTCTGCATGGCGCTGCAGATCCGGCTCGCCGGGCAGGCGGCCGGCCTGGCGCCGCGACTGCTCGCCGACGGACGTCCAGTCGTTGTCCAGCGGGGCCTCGATGCCGATGCTCAAGCCCCCGTCCGCCAGGTGCGCCAAAGACGTTGTCATCGCAAACGCTCCATCAATCCCATGCCGGGGCCAGGCCTTCGGGACTGACTTCGCGGCCGTTGCGCTCCAGCGCGGCGATCAGCGCCATGTCGTCGGCATCCAGCTTCAGGTCGCGCGCCAGCAGGTTGCTGGCCAGGTTCTCGCGCTTGGTCGAGGACGGGATCACCGCGTAGCCCAGTTGCAGCGCCCAGGCCAACGTCACTTGCGCCACCGTGGCCTGGTGCTTGTCGGCGATCCTGGCCAGCACCGGATCCTTGAGCACCTTGCCATAGGCCAGGGTCATGTACGACGTCACGGCAATGTCTTGCTCCTTCAGGAAAGCGGTCAGCTTGCGGCTTTGCAGGTAGGGACTCAGTTCGATCTGGTTGGTGGCGATCTCGCCCTTGCCGACGGCCGCGATGGCTTGCTTGGTCAGTTCGATGTTGAAGTTGGAGACGCCGATCTGGCGGGTCAGGCCCAGCGCCTTGGCTTCGGCCAGCGCTTCCATGTATTCGGCCAGTTCCACGCCGTTGCCGGGGGCCGGCCAATGGATCAGCGTCAGGTCGACGTAGTCGGTGCGCAACTTCTGCAGGCTGTCGCGCAGGCTGGCGACCAGCTTGGTCCTGGCGTAGTTTTCGGTCCAGATCTTGGTGGTCACGAACAGCTCGGAACGCTGGACGCCGCTCTCGGCGATCGCTTGGCCCACTTCGGCCTCGTTGCCATAGATCTGCGCGGTATCGACGGCGCGGTAGCCTACATCCAGCGCGTTGCGTACGGAATCGATCGCGGCCTGGCCGGTCAGACGGAAGGTGCCAACGCCAAAGGAAGGGATGCTCATAAAAACTCCTGAATCAAATTAGGTAAAAGGAACGATTAAAAGGGGATCGAATGTGCGCTCAGGCACTGGTCGCCACGCCACGGCGTCCCATATTGCCCAGCCAGACCAAACCCAGGCCGCCGGCCGCCAGCGCTGCGCCGACCAGCGGCACGGCGGCATAGCCCAGGCCTTGGCCGATGACGGCGCCACCCAGGGCAGCCCCCACCGCATTGCCCAGGTTGAAGGCGCCGACGTTGACCGACGAAGCCAGACCAGGAGCTTGGGCAGCGGCCTGCATCACACGCATCTGCACCGGCGGCACGATGCCGAAAGCGGCGGCGCCCCAGACCACCAGGCCGACAGCGGCGCCCACATGGGTCGTCATCGCCAGCGGCAGCACGATCATGACGATGGCCAGCGCAGCCAGGATCAGCTTGGTGGCGCCGTCCAGCGACCAGTCGGCCAGGCGGCCGCCCAGGCTGTTGCCGAGCGTGAAGCCGATGCCGATCAGCACCAGGGCGAAGGCCACGAAACTCGGGCTGGCATGGGTGATGTCGGCCAGCATCGGCGCGACATAGGTATAGAGCGCGAACATCGCACCGGAACCCAGCACCGTGGTGCCCATGGCCAGCAGCACTTCAGGACGGGTCAGCACCTTCAGTTCGCGCTTCACATCCGGACGCGCGCCCGGCTCGCCCTTGGGCAATGCCAGCCAAAGCGCGGCGATGGTGATCAGGCCGAGCGCGGCGGTGCCGCCGAAGGCCAGGCGCCAGCCCAGCTGCTGCCCGATCCAGGTGGCCGCCGGCACGCCGCCGATGTTGGCGATGGTCAGGCCCATGAACATGGCCGCGATCGCGCTGGCCTGCTTTTCCTTGGGCACGACGCTGGCCGCCACCACCGCCCCGATGCCGAAGAAGGCGCCGTGGTTGAGGCTGGTGATCAGGCGCGACAGCAGCAGCGTGGCGTAGCTGGGCGCGAACGCCGACAGCAGGTTACCGACGGTAAAGATCAGCATCAGCGACATCAGGGCGGCGCGCTTGCCGAAGCGGCTGAACAGCAGCGTCATCACGGGCGCGCCGGCCATGACGCCGACCGCATAGGCCGAGACCAGCATACCCGCCGTGGGGATGCTGACCTGTACACCGTCGGCGATCACCGGCAGCAAGCCCATCGGGGTGAATTCGGTGGTGCCGATGGCGAATGCGCCGATGGCTAGGGCAAATAAGGCAGTGGATGACTTCATTGCAACTTCTCCTTGAAGGAAATCTTGGGTTTTTCGATGGATTGCATTCTCCTTGGTTTATATTTGCAGATTAAGCCTCGTATAAGCCAAATACTTTTGATTTCATATCAATAATGAAAACCACGCTCGACGAATTGCAGGCCTTCGCGGCCGTCGTGGACACCGGTTCGATCACCGCTGCCTCCGAGCTGCTGGGCCTGACGATCTCGGCCACCAGCCGCACGCTGGGACGGCTAGAGGAAAAGCTGCAGACCACCCTGCTACGCCGCACCACCCGCCGGCTGGAACTGACCGAGGAAGGCACGGCCTTTTTGCAGCATGCCCGCGCCATCCTGGCCTCGGTCGACGAGGCCGAGGAACAGATGGCGGCGCGCCGCATGCGCCCGGCCGGACGGCTGCGGGTCGATGCGGCCACGCCCTTCATGCTGCATGTGCTGGTGCCGCTGCTGGAAGGTTTTCGCGCGCGCTACCCCGAGGTGGAACTGGAGCTGAACTCCAACGAGGGCATCGTCGACCTGATCGAAAAGCGCACCGACGTGGCGCTGCGCATCGGCCCCCTGAAGGACTCCACCCTGCACGCCCGCCCCATCGGCACCAGCCGCCTGCGGATATTGGCCAGTCCCGCCTATCTCAAGCGCCACGGCGCGCCCGCCGAACCGGGCGAACTCAGGGAACACGCGCTGCTGGGCTTCAACCAGCCGGAAACGCTGAACGACTGGCCGCTGCGCGACGCCGACGGCAACACCGTCCACATCAGGCCGACCATCGCCTCCTCCAGCGGCGAAACGCTGCGGCACATGGCGCTGGCGGGCCTGGGCATCGTCTGCCTGTCGGATTTCATGACGCGCGAGGATCGCGACAGCGGCCGGCTGGTGCAGGTATTGGCCGGGCACACGCTGGATACACCCCAGTCGATCAACGCGGTCTACTATCGCAACACCGCCCTGGCCGCGCGCATCACCTGCTTCGTCGATCATGTGGTCGAAGCGCTGGGCCAGCGTCCGTTCGGCATCTGAGCTGCGGAAAAACGGCCGATAACAAAAAACCCTCGCGACTTGCATCGCGAGGGTTTTCTTTTTGGCAGCGCAACAGTGCGTGACGATTACGCGCTGGCGGCCTTCTTCGGCGTCGCCTTCTTCAGGGGCGGCTTCTTGGCCGCGGCCGGTTTCTTGGCTGTTGCTGTCTTGGCCTTGGTCGCCGCCGCCTTCTTCACCGGCTTGGCCGTCGCCTCGTCGGCGCCGTCATCGGCTTCCGCCGCTGCAGCCTTGCCCTTGGCAGGCGCTTTGGCCTTGCGCTCCTCAAACTCGAAGCCGATCTTGCCGTCCTTGCCGCGCACCAGGAAGGCCTTGAACGGCCGGCGCGTACGCTGCGAGATGAAGCCCGGCAGCAGGTCGGTCTTGCCGTCGTTCAACAGCTTGGCCATCTGCTCCGGCAGGATCTCTTGCTGCAGGATGATGCGGCTGCTGCGGAAGTCGCAGGCCTTGGGCTTGGCCACGGTCTTTTCGCAAACATAAGCCAGGCCCATTTCGTAGACGCCCGAACCGCACTTGGGGCAGGCGCCCAGCGGCGTCTGTTCGCTGAAGTCGACCGGTTCGCCGCCCTCGCCTTCGCCGTCGTTCTGGCCGAAATCGAACTCCAGCTTGTAGTTCTTGATTTCCTCGTCGCGAGAAATCTTCAGGATGGCGGCGAACGGCCGGCCCATCTTGGAGCGGAAGCCCTGCAGCGGACCGATGGTGCGGTTCTTCAGCAGCTCTTCCACTTCGGCGATTTCGAACTGGCGGCCGCCCGGCACCTTGGTCATCGAGAACTCGCACTTGGTGCAGGCGAAGCGGCGATAGTTTTCCTTGACCACGCCGCCGCAGTTCGGGCAGGGCGTCTGCAGCGTCGCGTAGTCGCCGGGGATGGTGTCGTTGTCGTATTCCTTGGCGCGCTTGACGATAATCTGGGTCATCTGCGCGATCTCGCGCATGAACTCGTCGCGGCTGATGTTGCCGCGCTCCATCTGCGCCAGCTTGTGCTCCCACTCGCCGGTCAGTTCAGGTTCGGTCAGTTCGTCCACACCCAGGCCGTGCAGCAGCGTCATCAACTGGAAGGCCTTGGCGGTGGGCATCATTTCACGCCCTTCGCGCAGCAGGTATTTCTCGTTGAGCAGGCCTTCGATGATGGCTGCACGGGTAGCCGGCGTGCCCAGGCCCTTGCCGGCCATCGCCTCGCGCAGCTCGTCGGAGTCGACCAGCTTGCCGGCGCCTTCCATGGCCGACAGCAGCGTGGCTTCGGTGTAGCGCGCGGGCGGCTTGGTGACTAGGCCGTTGGCGATCACCTTGTCGGTCTTGACCTTCTCGCCCGGCGCCACGGCGACCAGGTTGCCGCCGCCTTCCTTTTCCTTGTCGTCTTCCTCGACCTGCTTGCCGTAGATGGCCAGCCAGCCAGGGTTGATCATCACCTTGCCTTCGCTCTTAAACTGGTGGCCCGACACTTCGGTGTAGCGGGTAGTCACCTGGAACTCGGCGGCCGGGAAGAACACCGCCATGAAGCGGCGCGTCACCAGGTCGTACAGCTTCTGTTCCGGCTCCGAGAGGTTCTTGGGAACCTGGGTGGTCGGGATGATGGCGAAGTGGTCGCTGATCTTGGTGTTGTCGAAGATGCGCTTGTTGGGCTTGACCCAGCCTTGCTTGAGGATCTGCTTGGAGAACTGGTGGTAGTTGTTGTTCTCCGACAGGGCTTCCAGCGTATCCTTGACGGTGTTGATGTAATCCTCGGGCAGGTGGCGCGAGTCGGTACGCGGGTAGGTCAGCACCTTGTGCTTTTCATACAGCGCCTGCGCCAGGCCCAGCGTGTTCTTGGCCGAGAAACCGAAGCGCGAGTTGGCTTCGCGCTGCAGGCTGGTCAGGTCGAACAGGCCCGGGGCCATCTGCGTGGTCGGCTTGGACTCTTCGGTAACGGTGCCGACCTTGTCGCGGCAGGCGGCCACGATGGAGTCGGCAGCGGCCTTGGCCCACAGCCGTTCCGGGCGCTTCTCGGGATCGGCTTCGTCCTTCTTGTGCGCGCGGTCGAGCCAGCGGCCCTTGTAGATGCCGGCGGCGCAGACGAACTCGGCGTGCACTTCCCAGTAGTCGCGCGGGACGAACTTCTTGATCTTCTCTTCGCGCTCGACCACGATCGACAGCGTCGGCGTCTGCACGCGGCCCACGGTGGTCAGATAGAAACCGCCTTCCTTGGAATTGAAGGCGGTCATGGCGCGCGTGCCGTTGATGCCGATCAGCCAGTCGGCCTCGCTGCGGCAACGGGCGGCGTTGGCCAGCGGCAGCATTTCCTCATCGTCGCGCAGGTGGGCGAAGCCGTCGCGGATCGCGGCCGGCGTCATCGACTGCAGCCACAGGCGCTTCACCGGCTGCTTGGCCTTGGTGTATTGCGCGATCAGGCGGAAGATCAGCTCCCCTTCGCGGCCCGCGTCGCATGCGTTGATCAGGGTGGTCACATCCTTGCGCTTGATCAGCTTGGACAGCACCTTCAGGCGCGACTCGGTCTTGGCGATCGGGTTGAGCGCGAAGTGCGGCGGGATCATCGGCAGGTGGGTGAAGCTCCATTTGCCGCGCTTGACGTCGTACTCTTCGGGCACCGCGATTTCCAGCAGGTGGCCGACGGCCGACGACAGGACGTATTCGTCGGATTCGAAATACTCATCGTGCTTGGTAAAGCCGCCGAGCGTCTTCGCGATGTCGTTCGCGACAGAGGGCTTCTCGGCAATGATGAGGGTCTTGCTCATAAGTATGGGTCTCTAAAGAGAGTCGGTTGCTGGTGTTGTCTGAAACGCCATGTTGCCCAATGCACATGAAAATCCCGCTCGCGTGAACGGCGCAGCATGCGCGCCGTTCCCTTGATTGCTTTTGGACAACGGATCTATTTATATAGTAGCCAATATTGGCCCGGTGCGGGGCAATGATACGTGATGCAAATAAAACGGCAAGCCTGAAGGCTTGCCGGGAGTGGGGTCTTGCAGGCGTCGGGCGATGTTGCCCGGCCGCCAATGTGCTGCGCCAGGTCAGTGCAGCAGGCGCGGTTCGCTGTCTTCCTCGTCGAGGAACAGCTCTTCGAACATCAGGCCGTCCGGTTCCTTGCCCTGGCTCCAGAGCACCATCAGCACGATGACCTTGAGCTTTTCCAGCGTGATCGGCACTTCGCCGGCCGCCAGCGCGCGTTCGATGACGATCTCGCGCTGCATGCCGTCGAGCATCTTGGCCGATTCCAGGAACTGGATGAAGCCCACGGCTTCGGTGCCGAGCACGTCGGTTTCCTGGCGCGCGTAGATGCGCGTGCCGAAGGAAAAGGAGGTTTGCCGGGGAGAAAAGTCGGCGAACTCGTGGTTGGCGACTTCAAGGTCGGTCAGCCAGCCGAGCGCCTGGGAAATTTCATCTTCTTCAAAACCTATCGCGGACAACTTCTTCACCAGCGCCTCCGGTTCAGGGCAGGCATCGGGGCGATAGTAGGTTTCGTACAAGTAAACGAGGACATCAAACATAGGTCTACTCTATCGCGAAGGGTGTGAATACACAAGTCAGCGCCCCCAGTATGGCAGGATTTTCCCGACCGTGCCGCATATATTTGCTCAGCCCAGACGGCGGTAGCGCGCACCCGGCAATACCTCGATGCGGCCCGCCAGTTCCAGCTCCAGCAGCAGGCCCGCAAGCCGCGCCGCATCCAGTTCGCAGCGCGCCGCCAGGGTATCGGCATCGACCGGATCGTGGCCCATTGCCTGCATGACAATGGCTGTTGCCGCATCGCCATCCTCGCCGCCGGGGCGGTCATCGGATATCGCCTTCTGAACGCTCCTTGCCGCCCAGGCGGCCGGCATCTCATCCAGGATGTCCTGCGTGGTCTCGACCAGCTTGGCGCCCTGCCGGATCAGTTGATGACAGCCCTTGGCCAGCGGCGAATGGATCGATCCCGGGATCGCGAACACATCGCGCCCCTGCTCGGCCGCCATGCGAGCGGTGATCAGCGAACCCGACCGCGCCGCCGCCTCCACCACCAGCACCGCCTGCGCCAGCCCCGATATCAGGCGGTTGCGGCGCGGGAAGTTGGCCGCCAGCGGCGGCATGCCGAGCGGATACTCGCTGACGATGCAACCCTCTTGCGCGATACGTTGCGCCAATGCGCGGTTGCGTTGCGGATAGTCGATATCGATGCCGGTGCCGATCACCGCCACCGTCGAGCCCGGCCCGCGCAAACCGCCAGCATGGGCCGCGGCGTCGATGCCCAATGCCAGCCCGGAAACGATCGCCACACCCGCGCCGCTCAACTGCTCCGAGAAACGTTCGGCGTGGGCCAGCCCTTGCGCCGTGGCATTGCGGCTGCCGACCACCGCCAGCGCATTGGCCGCCAGCAAGGCCATGTTGCCCTTCACGTACAGCAGCAGCGGCGGATCGGGAATATGGAGCAAGGCGCGCGGATAGTGCGCATCGGCCAGCGTCACGATCGCATTGCCCGGCGTCGCGGCCCAGGACAACGCGGCATCGATCTGTGCACGCATGGCGGCGGCAGGCGGCTTGCGCAAGGCGTTGGCGATGCGCGGCGCGACCAGCGCATCCAATGCCGCGCCGGCGCACAGGACCTGGCCGGGCAGACCGAAAGCGCCCAGCAGACGCCGGCCGGTCTCGCTGCCGATACCGTCCGTCAGCGTCAGGCGCAGCCAGGCCTCCAGGCTCGCGGGATGTTCAACTGCGGAGGAAAACGGGCAATCGTCCATGGCATTCATGTCGGCAATCAATCCAGGCAAGCGGTAACGCAAACCTCATCGCCCCACTCCAGTGGAGCAGCGGCACGCGCGACCTGCGCCACCGATGCGCGCTGCCCCGCATGCAGGATGCGGCCGATGACGGCGCCATGGCCGCCGCATCGCGCCGCACGCAGGCACATGCCGGCGCGCACGCCGTCAGCCCTGCCGCGATCCAGCGCCGCCGCCTGATGCGCCCCCGCCAGGCGCATGCGCTTCGCCCCCGACTGCACGGCGATACGGGCAGCAATCGCATGCACGGCACCCCGGCTTTCCCCGGCGCCCACCGTTGCCGGCGCCGCCATCACGATGTCGCCCGCGGCAACCTCCCGGTTGCTGTTGGCGATCACCGCTTCGCCCCCTTTGCCATGCGCATCCCGGCCGACGATGCGGGCGCTGCCGACGAGGAAAGCCATGCGCCCCAGGTCCGCACGGCCATCGGCGGAACGCAGCATCGGGCCGGGACGATAAATCGCAACCAGGGCTCCATCCGCCGCCACGGCAGGCGCGATGCGCACGGCCTGGCCGGCCCCGGACAAGCGCGCCCCTGCGCGCGCAGCGGCAGGCCCGAGCACTTCGGCAAACGGGCCGGCATCCGCATCCAGCACCACCGCCGGCAAGCGCCCGCCATCGCCGGCGGCCTGCTGAACCGGTTGCGACGGCGCCAGTACGCGCGGCTGCGGCGACAAGCGGTGTTCGGAAGGCTCCGCCAAAGCGGCCGGCAGCGCCGAACAGCCTGCGAAAAGCAGGCCTGTGCTAAACTTTTTCATAGTTTCGGAATGATCGATAAGGCTCGGAACCGGCATGCCGCCGCGATTTGCCGGTGGCCGACCAAGGCAGGGATTCTGCCGCTGCCGCGCTTGAAGCGGCGCAATCCGGCCTTATTTAAAAGACATTCCCGATAAAAAATTTCCCGCTTGCTCGCAAAATGGCGAGCAACGCGCTACCAGACGATTACCGAGATTTACACGCATGGCCCTGCTCAACATCCTCCGCTATCCCGACCCGCGCCTGCACAAGGTGGCCAAGCCCGTCACCGTGTTCGACGAGCGCATCAAGAAGCTGGTCGCCGACATGGCCGAGACCATGTACGCCGCGCCCGGCGTCGGCCTGGCCGCGACGCAGGTCGACGTGCACGAACAAGTGATCACCATCGACGTTTCCGACAGCGGCAACGAGCTGCGCGTCTTCATCAATCCCGAAGTGCTGTGGGCCAGCGAGGAAAAGCGCGTCTACGATGAAGGCTGCCTGTCGGTGCCCGGCATCTATGACGGCGTCGAACGTCCGGCGCGCGTGAAAGTGCGCGCCTTCGACGCCGACGGCAATCCGTTCGAGGTGGAAGCCGACGAGCTGCTGGCCGTATGCATCCAGCACGAGATGGACCACCTGAAGGGCAAGGTCTTCGTCGAATACCTGTCGCCGCTCAAGCGCAACCGCATCAAGACCAAGCTGCAGAAAGAAGAACGCGAGATGAAGAAGAGTGCGGCCAACGGTTGAACCAGCCCGCACGCGCAGCAAAACAAAAACGCCGGACCGATCGTCCGGCGTTTTTTATTTCCCGACATGCGGTTGCGGGCATTCCCTAAGGGCAATGCGAAACCGCTAGACTGCGGCATATCGCCACCCGATCCGATTACCATGCGCCCCCTGGCGCAAACGATATGAAAAATAACAGCCCAGCCGCTACCTTCTCCACCCTGCCGGAACGCGTCCAGAGCGCCAACATCTGGAGGCTTGCCATCGCGCAAGCGCTGGCCGGCGCCAATTCGGTGGTGGTGTACGCCACCGGCGCCATCGTCGGCAACCTGCTCGCCCCGTCGCCGATGCTGGCGACCCTGCCGATTTCCCTGTTCGTGGTGGGCATGGCCGCCTGTACCCTGCCGGCGGGAGCGCTCGCCCGTCGGCGCGGCCGGCGCACCGCCTTCCTGGCCGGCACCAGCGCCGGCGTGCTGACCGGCCTGCTGGCCATGCTGGCCGTCATCATGGGCTGGTTCTGGCTGTTCTGCGTGGCGACCTTCTTCGGCGGCAGCTATGCGGCCGTGGTGCTGTCGTTCCGCTTCGCCGCCGCCGACGGCGTGGAGCCCAAGCGGCGCCCGCGCGCGCTGTCGCTGGTGATGGCCGGAGGCGTCGCCGCCGGCGTGGTGGGGCCGCAACTGGTGACCTTCACAATGGACCTATGGCCGCCGCACACGTTCGCCCTCACCTTCCTGGTACAGGCCGGCGTGGCGGCGCTGTCGGCGTTGATCCTGTCCGGCGTGCGCCTGCCGATGCCGGGCGCGGCCGACATCGCCGGCGGACGGCCGCTGGTGGTCATCGCGCGGCAACCGCGCTTCATCGCCGCGGCGGTCACCGGCGCCGTGACCTACATGCTGATGAATTTCCTGATGACGGCGGCCCCGCTGGCGATGCATCTCTGCGGGCATTCGCAGGAAGCGTCCAATCTCGGCTTGCAATGGCATGTCATCGCGATGTACGGGCCGAGCTTTTTCACCGGCAACCTGATCGCCCGTTTCGGCGCCGGCCGCATCGCCATCGTCGGCCTGCTGCTGACCGGCCTGGCCGCCGCGGTCGGCCTGGGCGGCATCGATGTCACGCATTTCTGGTGGACGCTGGTCCTGCTCGGCCTGGGATGGAACTTCGGCTTCCTCGGCGCTTCCGCGCTGGTGCTGGAATGCCACCGGCCGGAAGAAAAGACGCGGGTGCAATCGCTGAACGATTTCATCGTCTTCAGCCTGATGGCGATCGGCTCGTTCTCCTCCGGCGGCCTGCTGTCGGCCTATGGCTGGAACGCGGTGCTCTGGGTGTCGTTCGTGCCGCTTGTGCTGACTGTTTTGGCGCTTGCGGCGTCGATGAAAAAGCGCGCTGCGCGGGTGGCTGAATAAGAGAAGAGGTAACGACCAGGAGCGGACATCTGCCCCACGTCAAGGTCGCCGTTCGAGATCCATGGTGTCGGCATCGTCATCTGAACCAAGTGGCTTCCCGAATGCCTGGAACCAAAGATAGCCTGCAATACCTGCTGTCAGCGACCACAAAAAATAGCCGTATCGATGAACTGCTACCACCTCACTGGATATCGCCAACTCTTCGTTGCCATCATGGGAAGGTCAAGTCCAACCCGAGCATCCTGCTAAAGACGAAAGTGACGAGTCCCAATCCCAGGAGCGATAGCACGAAGACTACGGCGACCTTGCCGCTCGCGCGCAGCACCGCGCGCTGCTCTTCCTCTCTCGCCTTCTTCTTTTTCCCTTGATCGTAATGCCACTTGATGGCGAAAAACATGCCCGTGCCGAGCACGAGAACCTTGAATATAACGAAGACTACAGGGGTCCAATCCATCATTTTGAGTATTTCCAGGCTATTACTTGACACCAACTATCGGGAGGAACACTACCTCCCAAATAAGAGAGGCGAAAACGTCAACGACTGCCATGCAAGGATGGTGTTGCCGCACGTTCCGGGACATACTACCTAAAAGCAATTTCCATACATTGAGACAAAATGTCCCAGCCCCAAACCGTACAAGATGAAGATGTGCCAATCTGGTTGCCAAGATTAGCCGTGCACGGTGGGCCACGCTTTTTGCAGATTGCAGATGCGTTGCAGGCCGCAATGGCAGACGGATCGCTGAAACCGGGTGACCGCCTGCCTCCACAGCGCCAGTTGGCGGCACTGCTGGACGTCGACCTGACGACGATCACGCGCGCATACGACGAAGCCAGACGCCGCAACCTGCTGGAAGGCCGCGGCGCTCGAGGCACTTATGTCGCGGCGCCGAAAGTCGAATTGACGCCGATCCTCGACCTGAGTATGAATACCCCGCCACCGCCGGATGGCGTGGACTTCGACGACATGCTGAAGCAAGGTTTGTCCCAAGTACTGATGAGGGCAGATAATGAATTGCTGATGACTTACCACCTGGCCGGGGGAAGCGACTCCGACCGCAAGGCCGGCGCCAAATGGCTCGAACCGATGTTTGGGCATCTGGATCCCCGGCAGCTTGTCGTCTGTCCTGGCGCGCAAGCGGCGATCGCCGCCTTGATCCTCGCGCTGACGGAACCTGGCGATGTCATCCTGACAGAACCAATGAGTTATCCAGGCTTGCGTGCCGCAGCGTCCCAATTCGGCCGGCCCGTCATCGCGGTGGAAGCGGACAAGCATGGGATGCTGCCGGAGATGCTTGAGCAAGCCTGCCGCCAGCACAAGCCCGGGCTGCTCTACCTCAACCCGACATTACAGAACCCGACCGCCGTCACCATGCCGGAACGCCGGCGCAAGGAGCTCGCCGGCATCGCGAAGCGCTGCAATGTGCGCATCATCGAGGACGATCCCTACTGGCTCCTTGCCGATGCCCCGCCGCCACCTGTTGTCACGTTTTCCCCGGAACGGGCGTACTACATCTCAACCCTGTCGAAATGCCTGACGCCCGGCTTGCGCGTCGCCTTCGTGCTCGTACGCGACCCGCACGAGCGCGAACGCTTCCTGGCCGCGCTAAGATCATTTGCGTTGATGGCCCCTCCTCTGACGGCCGCACTGGCCACGCAGTGGATACTCGACGGTTCGGCCGGTGGATTGATGGAAGGCATACGCAACGAGGCGCGCCTGCGCCACCGGATGGCCCGGGATATTCTGGCGGGGAGGTACAGCGGCGCCGGAGACGGCCTGCATGTATGGCTCGAGTTGCCGGCGTACTGGAACTCCTCACAGCTTGCGCGCGCAGCCGACGGCGAGGGCATCGCAATCACGCCGGCGGAGGCATTCGCAACTGGCGGCGCATCCGTGAATGCGATCCGGATCTCTTTGGGTAGCATCAAGGATCGTGGGCGCTTGCGGGTGGGGCTTCAACAGCTGTCTCGACTGCTTGCGAGACGGCCCGAGTGGTTCGGAGCTGCTGTGGGTTAACGGCCCAAGAAGCACTGTTCTTCATCCGAGATTTCTCTCGAATGAAGGCTACCGCGAACAAACCCTTGGTCTGCTAAGGATCTGACTTCTACTTTTGAAGGACGCCAAATCATGCGGCTAACTGTTGTGGCATCACATGCAGCCATCATCAACGCCATTAACATGTTCAATAGTGAATACCATAATGACTATCAATCGGTAAGCAAATTGGCGACGCTGTACCTGGCAACGCCGACTGAAGCAAACGCGACACCACTGGCAAATGTGCTGAGAAGCGTCCTCATTCGTTGGGGAGCTGGCAAAAGAAACGCACCAAAGGTCCAGACATTGCAAACATTAGAAGCGACCTTGTTGAACCCTGCGTTTCATGCGTCGCTTATTGGATTCACAAACGGGACACTTACAAATCTGACAGTAATCGACGGTTCGTTCCGTATGATCGGAAACTTGGCTGATGAGGCACACCTTCTAGAATTTGATAAACGCCTACTTTCCGTACTATCCAACATATCAACCTCACTTCTTATTGAAAATACAAACGTTACGTATCCAATGAAAGTGCTACTTTTGCTGACCGGGTTCATGCCAGCATTGGATAGCCAGGTACGCAAAGGGTTGTCGAGCGCAGGCTTCGTTGGAACAAATGTAACTCGGTTTATTATGCCTGCGGACATGGACAGTTTTCAGGCGCGGAAGCTAACGCGATTGCCCTTCTATCTCGGAGAGTGTTTCGCTACAAACCAGTCCTTGCTAACAGATGCAGCCGCTGAGAGCGATTATCCTTGGTTGGTCGATGAGCCAGGACGTCTGCTAGACGTTCTGTTATTCATGCAAGGTTCTACGGCTAGCCCGCTATTTTTATTCGCTCCAAAAATCTCAAACTGGCATGCTTTACCTTAGGTTTCGAATCATTGGCGGCAAGAGTGAAAAGGATAGCGGGGCGTTTCCGCTAATGCTGAACAAAATCGCTTCAGCGAATGACGCCTGCAATTGGACAGAAGCCGCCAAAGATCCGCAATAGCCCTCCCAACTAGACGGCAACAAAACGATAAACCCCATCATCCCCCAATTGCCGCCGCAACGCACCGTCATACCAAAGCTTATGCAAATGCGCCACCGCCTCGCCCAGGGCAAACGAAAGCTGGTGCGTATCCAGCGCGCGCTTGAATAGCACCGGCAGGATATCCACCCCGGTCTGCGGCGTGGCGCACGCTTCCAATACCTCGGCCAGGCGCAGGCGATGATGTTCGTCGAGCTGGGCGATGCGGGTATGCAGGCCGCGGAACGGCTTGCCGTGCGACGGCAGCACCAGCGCGTCGGCCGGCAGGTGCGCGTACTTCTTCAGCGAGTCCAGGAACTGTTGCACCGGATTGGCTTCCGGTTCGATCGCAAACACCGAGACATTGGTCGAGATGCGCGGCAGCACCATGTCGCCTGAGATCAGCACGTTCAATTCGCCGCAGTACAGCGACACATGCTCCGGCGAATGGCCGAAGCCGGTGATGATTTCCCAGTCGCGCCCGCCGATGCGCACGGCATGTCCATCCTGCAGACGCGCATAGGCGTGCGGCACCGCCGGCACCAGTTCCTGGTAATAGCTGTTGCGCCCCTGCAGCGTGGCGACCGTCTCCGGATCGGCCAGGCCGTGGCGCTGGAAATGCGGCGTCGCCGCCGTCCCCTCTGCCCCCGGCAAGCCGGCCGACATGACGCGCGCGAACGCGTAATCACCCGCGCTCATCAGCAACGGCGCCTGCCAGCGCCGGCACAGCCAGTCGGCCAGGCCGACATGGTCCGGGTGGCAATGCGTGACCAGCACGCGCAGGATCGGCAAGCCGTTCAATTCCTCGGTGAAGATGGTTTCCCATGCTTGCCGGGTGGCATCGGTGGCGATGCCGCAGTCGACCACCGTCCAGCCGCGCCGCAAGCCCTGCGGCGTTTCCACTTCATCTTCCAACAGCCACAGATTAATGTGGTTCAGCGCGAAGGGCAGGCCCATGCGCAGCCAGCGCACGCCCGGCGCGACCTCCATGGTGCGGCCGGTTTCCGGCATGGCGTCGCCGAAGGCGTAGTCGAGCTGGGATTCAAGAGCATTCATGCGATATCTGGGCAAGGTGAAACCAAAGGGAATGCGAAGCGGCGAAAGCATTGCCGCACTAACAACAAAACGGCGCCTTTGCATTTTCCGCTGGACGACCAGGCACAATATACTTTACGTTAACGTAAAGTGCCAGTTCCGGGCCAATTCCAGGATTTTTCCCGGCCAGCTTAACCAATATTCCCGTTCGACGCAGACGCCCATCATGCCCACCTACACCATCAGCGAACTGGCGGAAGAATTCGGGATCACCCCGAGGGCGATCCGTTTCTATGAAGACCACGGCTTGCTCAATCCCAAGCGCGAAGGCGCGGGCGGCCGCAACCGCGTCTATCCGGCGCGCGAGCGCACGCGGCTGAAGCTGACCCTGCGGGGCAAGCGCCTGGGCTTCACGCTCTCGGAGATCAAGGACCTGATCGACATGTACGAATCGCCCAAGGACACCGAGCCGCAATTGCAGCGCTTCCTGGGCGTGCTGCAGCAGCACCGCGACAAGCTGGAACGCCAGCGCGAAGACCTGGAACTGACGCTGGCCGAGATCGACGCACATGAAGAGGAATGCCGCGCGTTGCTGAATGGCGAAGGCAAAAAAAACGGCGCGCCGAAATCCCGTCGCAAGACGGCATGAGCGTACTGAAAACACAGCAGCATTGACGTTAACGTAAATCAAGCCGGCAACGCCGGCATCGACAAAACAATTACCGATAACGAGGAGACAAGCATGATCGACCTGCCAGGACTGAGCTTCCACCACGGCGAAGACATCGACGCGTTGCGCGCGGCCGTGGCCAACTTCGCCGCCGCCGAGATCGCCCCGCGCGCCGCCGAGATCGACCGCAGCGACCAGTTCCCGATGGACCTGTGGAAGAAGCTGGGCGACCTGGGCGTGCTGGGCATCACCGCCAGCGAGGAATACGGCGGCGCCGACATGGGCTACCTGGCGCACATCGTGGCGATGGAAGAAATCTCGCGCGCCTCGGCCTCGGTCGGCCTGTCCTACGGCGCCCACTCCAACCTGTGCGTGAACCAGATCAAGCGCAACGGCAACGAGGCGCAGAAACAGAAATACCTGCCCAAGCTGATCTCCGGCGACTACATCGGCGCGCTGGCGATGTCCGAACCCAACGCTGGTTCCGACGTGGTCAGTATGAAGCTGCGCGCCGACAAGAAGGGCGACCGCTACGTGCTCAACGGCAGCAAGATGTGGATCACCAATGGGCCGGACGCCGACGTGCTGGTGGTGTACGCCAAGACCGACCTGGAAGCCGGCGCGCGCGGCATGACCGCCTTCCTGGTGGAAAAGGGCTTCAAGGGATTCTCGGTGGCGCAGAAGCTGGACAAGCTGGGCATGCGCGGCTCGCACACCGGCGAGCTGGTGTTCCAGGATTGCGAGGTGCCGGAAGAGAACGTGCTGGGTGGCATCGGCCGCGGCGTCAACGTGCTGATGTCGGGCCTGGATTTCGAGCGTACCGTGCTCTCCGGCGGCCCGCTGGGCATCATGCAGGCCTGCATGGACGCGGTGGTGCCCTATGTGCACGACCGCAAGCAGTTCGGCCAGGCCATCGGCGAATTCCAGCTGATGCAGGGCAAGCTGGCCGACATGTATTCCACCATGATGGCCTGCAAGGCCTACGTCTACGCGGTGGGCCAGGCTTGCGACCGAGCTACATCGCCGGAGCAGGTGCGCGCGCTGCGCAAGGACGCCGCCGGCGCCATCCTGTACTCGGCCGAGAAAGCCACCTGGATGGCCGGCGAAGCGATCCAGGCGCTGGGCGGCAACGGCTACATCAACGAATACCCGGTGGGCCGCCTGTGGCGCGACGCCAAGCTGTATGAAATCGGCGCCGGCACCAGCGAGATCCGCCGCATGCTGATCGGGCGCGAATTGTTCGCCGATACCCTGTAACCTTTACTTTTCGATAGTGAAACCATGAGCAATCCCATCGACTTCTACTTCGACTTCAGTTCGCCCTACGGCTATTTCGGCGCCGTCGAGATCGGCAAGCTGGCCGCGAAATACGGCCGCCAGGTGAACTGGCATCCTATCCTGCTGGGGCCGATCTTCAAGAACATCGGCACCAACTCATTGGTCACCATCCCGCTCAAGGGTGAATACTCGCGCCATGACATGGGGCGCACCGCGCGCTTCCACAACATCTTCTTCAAGGAACCCGGCAACTTCCCCATCGGCACCCAGGTCGCCGCGCGCGCCGCGCTGTGGGTGCAGGAGCGCCAGCCCGAGAAGGCGGTCGATTTCATCCAGACCATCTACAGCGCCTACTTCACCGAAGATATCGACATCAGCGTGCCGGCCAATGTGCTGCGCATCGCCGGCGACCTCGGCATCGACCATGCCGCGCTGGAAGAAGCGCTGGGCGGGCAGGAGATCAAGGACAAGCTGCGTCTGGCCACCGAAGAGGCCATGCAGAAAGGCGTGTTCGGCTCGCCGTTCGTGATCGTCGACGGCGAAGCGTTCTGGGGCTTCGACCGCTTCACGCAACTGGAAGCCTTCTTGAAGAACGGAAAAATCTGATGGCCGGCAAGAACGACAAAGCCGCAGGCGGCCCCTGCCCCTGCGGCAAGGGCGCCTTCGCCGCCTGCTGCGGTCGCTTCATCTCGGGCGCAGAGATACCCTCCACCGCCGAGCTGCTGATGCGTTCGCGCTACAGCGCTTATGCGCTGCGCGATGAAGCCTACCTGCGCGCGACCTGGTTCCCAGACACCTTGCCGGAAGAAGAACTGACCGGCGAAACCGACGTCAAGTGGATCGGCCTGGACATCAAGAAACAAACCCATGTCGCCGGCGCCGACGAAGCCACGGTGGAATTCGTGGCGCGCTTCAAGGTCGGCGGGAAAGCGCACCGCATGCACGAGATCAGCAACTTCGTGCGCCGGCCGGATGCGCAGGGCACGCCGCGCTGGTACTACGTGGACGGCACCTTCCCGGGCGACGCATAAAAGAAACCGAAGAGAGAGACGACATGCCGCAGATCGAAAGCAAGCTCAACCCGCGCAGCGAGGATTTCCAGCATAACCGCGACGCCATGCAACGCATCGTCGACGACCTGAAGCAGAAGGTCGCGGCGATCGCCGAAGGCGGCGGCCAGGCCGCGCGCGACAAACACCTGGCGCGCGGCAAGCTGCTGCCGCGCGACCGGGTGCAGATGTTGCTCGATCCCGGCACGCCCTTCCTCGAATTCTCGCAACTGGCGGCCTACGGCATGTACCGCGAGAAAGACCGCGACGGCAACCTGAAAGACGCCGCGCCCTCGGCCGGCATCATCACAGGCATCGGCCGCGTGGCCGGCCAGGAATGCCTGATCGTGTGCAACGACGCCACGGTCAAGGGCGGCACCTACTACCCGATGACTGCCAAGAAGCACCTGCGCGCGCAGGAGATCGCCGAGTTCAACCACCTGCCCTGCATCTACCTGGTCGACAGCGGCGGCGCCAACCTGCCCAACCAGGACGAGGTCTTCCCGGACCGCGACCACTTCGGCCGCATCTTCTTCAACCAGGCCAACCTGTCGGCCAAGGGCATCCCGCAGATCGCGGTGGTGATGGGTTCCTGCACGGCGGGCGGCGCCTATGTGCCGGCCATGAGCGACGAATCCATCATCGTCAAGGAACAGGCCACCATCTTCCTGGCCGGGCCGCCGCTGGTGAAAGCGGCTACCGGCGAAGTGGTCACGGCCGAAGAGCTGGGCGGCGGCGACGTGCACACGCGCCTGTCCGGCGTGGTCGACCACCTGGCGCAGGACGACCTGCACGCGCTGTCAATCGCGCGCAACATCGTCGGCAACCTCAACCGCAAGAAGCCGCAGCAACTGGCGCTGCGCGACAGCGTCGAGCCGAAGTATCCTGCGCATGAACTGTACGGCGTGATCCCCACCGACACCCGCAAGCCCTTCGACGTGCGCGAAGTGATCGCGCGCATCGTCGACGGCAGCGAGTTCGACGAATTCAAGGCGCGCTACGGCACCACGCTGGTGTGCGGCTTCGCCCATTTGCACGGCATGCCGGTCGGCATCATCGCCAACAACGGCATCCTGTTTTCGGAGTCGGCCGAGAAGGGCACGCACTTCATCGAACTGTGCTGCCAGCGCAAGATCCCGCTGATCTTTCTGCAGAACATCACCGGCTTCATGGTCGGCAAGAAATACGAGAACGAAGGCATCGCGCGCCATGGCGCCAAGATGGTGACGGCGGTCTCGACCGCCGCCGTACCCAAGCTGACGGTGATCATCGGCGGCAGCTTCGGCGCCGGCAATTACGGCATGTGCGGCCGCGCCTTCTCGCCGCGCTTTTTGTGGATGTGGCCCAATGCGCGCATCTCGGTGATGGGCGGCGAACAGGCCGCCAGCGTACTGGCCACCGTCAAGCGCGACGGCATCGAAGCGCGCGGCGGCAGCTGGAGCGCGGAAGAGGAAGCCGCGTTCAAGGAACCGATCCGCGCCCAATACGAGACGCAGGGCCACCCCTACTACGCCTCGGCGCGGCTGTGGGACGACGGCGTGATCGATCCGGCCGATACCCGCACGGTGCTGGCGCTGGGCCTGTCGGCGGCCTTGAACGCCCCCATCGAAGATACCAAATTCGGCGTGTTCCGCATCTGAACCACGCCACGGAGGAGACCCCATGCTGAACAAGATCCTGATCGCCAACCGCGGCGAAATCGCCTGCCGCGTGGCGGCTACCGCACGCCGCCTGGGCATCGCCACGGTGGCGGTGTATTCGGACGCCGACGCCCAGGCCAAACACGTGCAGGCCTGCGACGAAAGCGTGCGCCTGGGCCCGGCGCCGGCCAAGGAAAGCTACCTGTGCGGCGACAAGATCATCGCCGCCGCGCTGGCCACCGGCGCGCAGGCGATCCATCCCGGCTACGGCTTCCTGTCGGAAAACGCCGGCTTCGCGCAGGCCTGCGCCGATGCCGGCCTGGTCTTCATCGGCCCGCCGGCCTCGGCCATCGATGCGATGGGTTCCAAGTCGGCCGCCAAGGCGCTGATGGAAAAAGCCGCGGTGCCGCTGGTGCCGGGCTATCATGGCGAACGCCAGGAGAGCGATTTCCTGCGCGCCGAAGCCGACCGCATCGGCTATCCGGTGCTGTTGAAGGCCAGCGCCGGCGGCGGCGGCAAGGGCATGCGCGTGGTCGAGCGTTCGGAAGACTTCGAAGCCGCGCTGGCGTCCTGCAAGCGCGAGGCGATCTCCAGCTTCGGCGACGACCGCGTGCTGGTCGAGAAATACCTGACGCGGCCGCGCCATATCGAGATCCAGGTGTTCGCCGACACGCACGGCAACTGCGTCTATCTGTTCGAGCGCGACTGCTCAGTGCAGCGGCGCCACCAGAAGGTGCTGGAAGAAGCGCCGGCGCCCGGCATGACGCCGGAGCGCCGCGCCGCGATGGGTGAAGCCGCGGTCGCCGCCGCGCGCGCGGTCGGCTACGTCGGCGCCGGCACGGTGGAATTCATCGCCAACCAGGACGGCAGCTTCTACTTCATGGAAATGAATACGCGGCTGCAGGTCGAACATCCGGTCACTGAAATGATCACAGGCCAGGATCTGGTCGAGTGGCAATTGCGCGTGGCGTCCGGCGAAGCGCTGCCGTTGAAGCAGGAACAGTTGCGCATCGACGGTCATGCAATCGAGGCGCGCATCTATGCTGAAAATCCCGAGAAAGGATTCCTGCCTTCAATCGGCACTCTGGCGCGCATGCGCACGGCAAGCGCCGTCGAGTTCCGCCTGCATGAAACGGGAGCGACCCAGCCCGCCGCCGTGCGCATCGACTCCGGCGTGCGCGAAGGCGACGCCATCTCGCCCTTCTACGATCCGATGATCGCCAAGCTGATCGTCTGGGGCGCCGACCGCGAGGTCGCGTTGCGCAACATGTCGCGCGCGCTGGCGCAATACCAGGTGGTCGGGCTGGCGACCAATATCGGCTTCCTGCAGCGCCTGGTTTCCGGCGCCGCCTTCGCGCAGGCCGACCTCGATACCGGCCTGATCGAACGCCACCACGACACGCTGTTCCCGGCGCCTGTGCCGGCAACGACCGACACGCTGGCGCTGGCCTCGGCGGCGCTGTTGCAGGAAGAAGCGCAAGCGGCCCGCGCGACCGATCCTTGGGCATCCGCGAACGGCTGGCGGCTCAACGACAAGCTCCTGCGCACGCTGGAATTCACCGGCCAGTCCGGCCCGGTTCAGGTGCAGCTTGAATATGCCGGCGACGGCAGCGGATGGCGCCTGTTCGTCAATGGCAAGGCCCATGACGTACGCGTCGCTTCCATCGACGGCAGCACCCTGCGCCTGTCGCTGGACGGCCGCATGCTGCAGGCCGACGTGGTGCGCGAAGGTGAACTGCTGCATGTGTTCGACGGCCGCGCACAGTGCAGCCTGCTGTACGCCGATCCGATGGCGCATGCGGGACACAGCGAAGCCGAAGGCGGCCGCCTGACCGCGCCGATGCCGGGCAAGATCGTGGCGATACTGGCGGAAAAAGGCGGTCGCGTCGACAAGGGCGCGCCGCTGCTGATCATGGAGGCGATGAAGATGGAACACACCATTGCCGCTCCGGCCGACGGCACCGTCGAAGACATGCTGTACGCGGTCGGCGACCAGGTGGCCGAAGGCGCGCAACTGCTCGAGTTCAAAGCGGCGTGATCCGGCGATGAATGCACCGGCCTTGCGCGTGCCGCCGTCGATTCATGTGCTTGAACGCGGCTGGCTGTCGTCCAACAATGTGCTGCTGTTCGGACGCGATGAGGTGGCGCTGATCGACAGCGGCTATATCGCGCACGCCGAACAGACGCTGACACTGGTGCGCCACGTGCTGCAGCAGCGCGGCCGCGGCAAGCTCGACCTGCTACTCAACACCCACCTGCATTCCGACCATTGCGGCGGCAACGCTGCGTTGCAAGCCGCCTATGACTGCCGCACCGCGATACCGGCGGCGGAAGCGCAGAAGGTCGAGGCCTGGGATGAGGCCGCGCTGAGCTACCGCGCCACCGGCCAGCGTTGCGCGCGCTTCGGTTTCAGCGGCGTGCTGCGCGACGGCGATGTGCTGCGCCTGGGCGACCTCGACTGGCAGGCGCTGGCCGCGCCCGGCCACGATCCGCATTCGCTGGTTTTCTACTGCGCGCAGGAAGGCATCCTGATCTCGGCCGATGCCTTGTGGCGCAACGGCTTCGGCATCATCTTCCCCGAGCTGGACGGCGAATCCGGTTTTGCCGAAGCGCGCGCCACGCTGGAACTGATCCGTACACTGGATGTGAAGCTGGTGATTCCCGGGCACGGCGCGCCTTTTTCGGAAGTCGATGACGCGTTGGAGAAGGCATTCTCCCGCCTCGATTACCTGGAAGCCGATCCCCTGCGCAATGCCCAGAACGGCATCAAGGTGCTGGTGAAGTTCCTGTTGCTGGACCGGCAGCGCATCGCGCTGGCCGACCTGCCGGCGATGATGCGCGAGGTCCCCTTGCTGCGCATCGCCAACGAACGCTTCATGCAGATGAGCGACGATGCGCTGGCGCACTGGGTTGCCGCGCAACTGGAACGCGCGGGCGCGGCGCGCAGCGACGGGATGTTTTTGCTGGATGCCTGAACCGGTGGCCGCCAAAACGGACATGCGCGCCGCTGCTATCATGTCGGATCAGTTTTCATTCCCTGCCACGCCATGACCCAGACCGCCGATAACACCGCCCTGCCCTCTTCCGCCCAACGCGTCTCCGACCTGCTGGCCCAGCTCGGCCATGACAAGCCGGTAGTGATGCTGCCGGCAACCGGCCGCACCTCGGCCGAGGCCGCCGCCGGCCTGGGCTGCAGCGTGTCGGAAATCGCCAAGTCGATCATCTTCCGCCGCGTGACCGACGATGCGCCGGTGCTGGTGATCGCCAGCGGCAGCAACCGCGTCGACGAAACCAAGGTGACCGCGCTGGTGGGCGCCCTCGGCAAGGCCGATGCCAAGTTCGTGCGCGACAGCACCGGCTATGCGATCGGCGGCGTATGCCCGGTCGGCCATGTGGTCAAGCCGGTGATGCTGATCGACCGCGACCTGTTCCTATACCCCAGCGTCTGGGCCGCGGCCGGCCATCCGCACGCGGTGTTCAATCTGACCGCCGCCCAGTTGGAAAAGATGACCGGCGGCATGGTCGCCGACGTCAAGCTGGACCCCGTACACGACGCCGCCTGATGCCACCGCATCGCCGGCCATACAAGAGGAGACACGCAACATGAGCCTGCCCAAGAAAGTCAAAATCGTCGAAGTCGGCCCGCGCGACGGCCTGCAGAACGAGAAGGAAACCATCTCCGCCGAGGTGAAGATCGAGCTGGTGAACCGGCTTACCGCGGCCGGCTTCCCCAACGTCGAGGCGGCCTCCTTCGTCTCGCCCAAGTGGGTGCCGCAGATGGCCACCTCGGGCGAAGTGATGCGCGGCATCACGCGCAAGCTCGGCGTGGTGTATTCGGCGCTGGTGCCCAACATGAAGGGCTTCGAGGCGGCGCTGGAAGCCGGCGTGGATGAGGTGGTGATCTTCGGCGCGGCGTCCGAGGCGTTCTCGCAGAAGAACATCAACTGCTCGATCGCCGAATCGATCGAACGCTTCCGCGAAGTCGCCGCCGCCGCCAAGCAGCACCGCAAGCGCCTGCGCGCGGCCGTCAGTTGCGCCTTCGGCTGCCCCTACCAGGGCGAGGTGCCGCTGGATGCGGTGGCCGACGTGGTACGCCGCTTCCGCGAACTGGGCTGCGACGAGATCGACATCGCCGACACCATCGGCGTGGCCACGCCCGACAAGGTGCGTCCGGTGATGGAAACGGCGATCCGCGAATTCCATATCGAAGGCCTGTCCGGCCATTTCCACGACACCTACGGCCAAGCGCTGGCCAATATCTACGCCAGCCTGCAGGCCGGCATCACGATCTACCATTCCTCGGTGGCGGGCCTGGGCGGCTGCCCTTACGCCAAGGGCGCGACCGGCAACGTGGCCTCGGAAGACGTGCTGTACATGATGCGGGGACTGGGCATCGAAACCGGCGTCGATCTCGATGCGGTGGTCGATGCCGGCCAGTTCATTTCGCAGCACCTGGGCCGCAAATCGGTCAGCCGCGCCGGCAACGCGATCGCGGCCAAGCGCAGCGCCTAGCGTCTGATACGCAATGGATGCATCAAACAAAAACGCCGGGATATCCCGGCGTTTTTTATTGGCGCAGTGCTCCGGCACGGCATGCTTACCGCTGCCGTTTCAGGGCGCGCGCCGCCACGGCCAGCCGCAAGGGCAAGCCGCGCTGCATCGGCCAAAACCGAAAACGATCACTGGCGGTATCGGCGCAAGCCGCGCACATAACGCTTGTCGGCGGTGGCGACCGCTTTCTTCAGGAAACGGTGGTGCAGCACCGCGCACAGAACCAATCCGGCGCCCAATCCGGCAACGATGGCGATATTGATGAACTTGAAGGTTTCCATGATTTCCCCACAACAGGTCTTGCAATTGCCACTACGGCTTCGAACAGCAACCGCCCCCGGCGCGGCTTGAAGCATAGCTGCCCCTATGGTTCGCATTACGGCAGGTACGAAAAAAACATAACACCAAGCCGACCGGTCTTGAAAATTATTTAGCAATTTCCAGGTGAAAATCCCGTTCCTGCAACAAAAAGCACGATCGTAATATTTTTCACCTATAATCGCCGGATCAGATCAGGATCAGCACCTTTCCATAACGACAACCCGAGAGACAGCCATGCCCCAGCCCGCCTACCCGAAAGCCTTGCAAGATCTGCGCCTGCCCATCATCTGCTCGCCCATGTTCATCGCCAGCGGCCCGGCCCTGGTGGCGGCCCAGTGCAAGGCTGGGCTGGTCGGCGCCTTCCCCGCCCTGAACGCGCGCCCGGCCGAGCAGCTGGATGTGTGGCTGACCCAGTTGCAGGCCGAACTGGCCGAATGGCAACAGCAGCATCCGGAACGCAAGGTCGGCCCGATCGCGGTGAACCAGATCGTGCACCAATCCAACGATCGCCTGGCGCAAGACGTGGCGGTGTGCGTGAAGCACCAGGTGCCGATCATCATCTCCAGCCTGCGCGCGCCGCCCAAGGAAATGCTGGATGCGGTGCACAGCTACGGCGGCATCGTGCTGCACGACGTGATTTCGATCCGTCACGCCGAGAAGGCGCTGGAGGCCGGCGTGGACGGCCTGATCCTGGTGGCGGCCGGCGCCGGCGGCCATGCCGGCCCGCTGTCGCCGTTCGCACTGGTGGGCGAAGTACGCAAGATGTTCAAGGGGCCGCTGGTGCTGTCAGGCGCCATCGCCACCGGCGACGCCGTGCTGGGCGCGCAGGCCATGGGCGCCGACTTCGCCTACATCGGCTCGCGCTGGCTGGCGACCAAGGAATCCAACATCGACCAGGCTTACCGCGACGCCATCGTCGAATCGACCGCGGCCGACGTGGTCTACACCAACCTGTTTACCGGCGTGCACGGCAACTACCTGAAGAAGTCCATCCTCAATGCCGGGCTCGATCCGGACAACCTGCCCGAAGCCGACAAGACCAAGATGAACTTCGGCTCCGGCGGCAACAGCAAGGCCAAGGCCTGGCGCGACATCTGGGGCGCCGGCCAGGGCGTGGGCCTGATGCACGACATTCCCTCGGTGGCCGAGATGGTCGACCGCCTCGAGGCCGAATACCGGGCCGCCCGCGCGCGCCTGGCGCTGTAAAACGGCTCCCTCCGCCAACCGGGGCATCCCTCGCGATGGAACGCCCCGGCTGGCGCCGGCTCAAAGGTTAGGCCCCGCCGCCGCTCCCTCCTGCGTACGCCTGCCCATCCTGTCCGAATTCTCCGTCGGACAATCTCTTTATTTTTTATCCAATTTGTAACGCCCGGCACTTCTTCCCCCACTGCCGGTCGTATTTCCTCGCTTCCTCATTTTGCGCACGGCAATCCGCAGCGATGGAAGAAAGCCCAACATTTGATTTGATGCGAGGACAACATGACCAGCTTTCTCAGAACCAGAAAAGATCGTCATCCCAAACACGACAAGCCGCGCCAGCCTCAGGAACAGGCCCCGAACGCCATACGCCAGGACCAAGAAATCCGCCGCGCCAGCAATGACAGCCTCACCGACCCGGAAGAAATGGGCAAGGCAACCGGCCATGCGATAGCCGGCGCATCGGGCAAGGAACCTGGCGAAAGCTGATCAGCTTAGTCCCCTTCCCTGAAAAAACGAAAGGCAGCCGGACATGATCCGGCTGCCTTTCGTTTTCCCGCGTTGCCCCGGCCTTGCTCTTACAACCCCGATTGCGCGATCCAGTCGCCGATCAGGGCGAACAATTCCCGCGGCTTTTCCATCGGCGTCATGTGGCCGCAATCGGCGACGACCTCAAAGCGCGCCTGGGCGATCTGCCGCGCCATCTCTTCCGACTCTTCCACCGTGCGCAGCTTGTCCTGGTCGCTGGCGACGATCAGCACCGGGCAATCAAGCAGCCGGAGCTGTTCGGCATTGCTGTCGCGCAGCGTCTGCAACTGGCGCAGGAACACATCCTTGCCGTTGGACAACGCCATCGCCTGCAGGCGGTCGAGCAGCGCGCGGTCGGTGCTGCGCGCCGGATGCAGCGACGAAGCCAGCGCCCGCGACGTCAGTCCCTTGAACGGCGTGCGCTCGGCGATCTCCAGTTGCGCCTTGGTGGCCGCCGACTCCTGCGCGGTCTGCGGACGCGACGAGGTGTTGAGCAGCGCCAGGCCCTGCACGCGCTCCGGCGCTTTCAACGCGATCGCCTGGGCCACGAAGCCGCCCATCGAAAAACCGAACAGCACGAACTTTTCCGGCGCCTGGCGCAGCACGGCGTCGGCCATGGCCTTGATGCCGGTGTCCTGGCCGAGGTCGCCGAAAGTGAGCGCCCCCAGCGTGGCAAGATCGCCGTGCATGTCGTCCCACAGGTGCTGGTTGAGCATGAAGCCCGGCAACAGGACCAGATTGCGCATGATGTTTTCCTTATCTTTCTTTTCCATAACAGGCTCTACTCCAACCACTGTGCGCGGCTACTGCAGACGGCAATCGACAGGCACAGCACGCCGATGAACGCCAGCGCGGCAGGCAGGCCCCAGCCATGCGCCAGGAAACCGACCGCCGGCGGGCCGATCAGGCTGCCGCTGTAGCCCAGCGTAGCCACCGCCGCCAGCGCGGTCGAGCCATGCCGGCCGGCGGCGCTGAAGACGAACGGGAACACCGCCGCCACACCGGCGCCGGCGATGGCGAATCCGAGGATGGCCGGCGCCATGCTCTCGGCCAGCACCGCGATGCCCATGCCGAACGCGGCGGCCAGTGTGCCGGCGGCCACCACGCGGCGCGCATTGTAGCGTTGCTTCAGGCGGTCGCCCACCATGCGCATGACCAGCATCATGCCGGCAAAGGCCGCGTAGGCCAGCGGCGCGCCGCCGTCGCTGGCGCGGATGTGGTCCTTCATGTAGATCCCGCTCCAGTCGGCGATCGAACCCTCGACGATGGCGCCGCAAAAACCGATCACGCCCAGCACCACCAGGTGGCCGTGCGGAATGGCGAAGATCTTGCGGTGCGGATCGTGCTCGGGGCGGTCGTCCGGCAGCGCGTTGTAGGCCATGCACAAGGGCGCCAGGAACAGCGCCGACACCAGCAGGAAATGCCAGAGCGGCGCGATGCCCAGCCCCGCCACGCCGCTGGCCACGAGCGCGCCGGTGAAGGTGCCCACGCAGAACCAGCCATGCAGCATCGACATGATGGGACGCCCCGCCTCCTGCTCGGCCTGCGCTCCCAGCGCGTTGATGGCCACGTCGAAGCAACTGGAGGCGGCGCCGTAGAACACGCTGGCCAGCATCAGCGCCCACAGGCCGGGCGCCAGCGCCAGCAACGGCAATGAGAGCAGCAGCGCCAGCCCCGCATACAACGTGCTGTGGCGCGCGCCGTAATGGCCCGTCAGCCAGGCCGCCAGCGGGAACGAACCGACCGCGCCGATGCCGCCGCACAGCAGCACCAGCGACAGCGTGGCGGCGTCGAGCTGCAGGATGTCGCGGATGGCGGGGATGCGCGCGGCCCAACTGGCGTACACCATGCCCAGCAGCAGGAAGAACAGCAAAATGGCGATCTGGTGCTTGCGGGCCGCCGGCAGGCCCGCGCGCGAAATGGAAAGCTTGGTTGTCATTGAAACATCGTGAAGGTAAACTGCTTCGAAATTGCAGCCGCTATTATCCGACATCCGGGGCAACCGCTTCCGCGCAACGCGCGCTGCAATGTCGCAGGAACCCGCAAGGACCGCATGCCAGACTCAGATTCAAACCCACCCCCGAACCCGATCTACCAGGAAATCGTCGATGCGCTGGTCGCCATGCACCGGCTCACCGACGGCTATACCCCGAGCCACGAAGACCGCACCGCCACGCTGTGCGTGAAGATCGCCGAACATCTCGGCCTGCCGCGCGAACGCATCGACGTCTTGCACATGGCCGCGCTGGTACATGACATCGGCAAGGCCAGCATACCGCTGGCGCTGCTCAACAAGCCCGGCCGCATCACCGACGAGGAATACGCGCTGATCAAGACGCATGTGCAAACCGGCTACGACATCCTCAGCAAGATCGGTTTTCCCTTCAACCTGGCCGAAATCGTCTGGTGCCACCACGAGTACCTGGACGGCAGCGGCTATCCGCGCGGCGTCAGGGCCAAGTCGATTCCACTGGAGTCGCGCATCCTGACGGTGTGCGACATCGTCGAATCGATCTCGGCCGAACGCCCTTACCGCAAATCGCTGGGCATGGAAGCGGCGCTCGACGAGATCCGCCGCCTGAGCGGCACGCGCCTTGATCCGCGCGTGGTGGAAGCCTGCCTGCAGGTAGTGGCGAAAGACACTGCCGGGGACCAAAGCGTGGCCGCATAAGCGGCGCCGGCCCCGCTGGGCTACACTTGGCGCACACGATAATGAGACCAGGCTACGGAGAGGCCTACCCATGTCCGCCACCACCGATCCCGCCCCGCACGATTTCATCCTGCGCCATCCTATCCTGACCGCGCTGGCCCTGTCGCTGGGCACCTTCGTCGCCCTCGGCGTGGCGCGCTTTTCCTATGCGCTGCTGCTGGCGCCGATGCGCGCCGACCTCGGCTGGCCGTACATGATCGCCGGCGGCATGAACACCGGCAACGCGCTGGGCTACCTGCTGGGCGCGCTCGTCACGCCGCTGCTGATGCGCCGCTGCCAGGCGCACCGCGTGCTGGTCGGCGGCGCCTTCGGCACCGCCTTGCTGAGCTTCGTCCCCGGCTTCACCACCGACACCGCGGTGCAACTGCTGCTGCGTGTGGCCACCGGCATCACCAGCGCCTTCATCTTCGTCTCCGGCGGCTTGCTGGTAAGCCGCCTGGCCGCGTCGCACGCGCCGCGCGCCGGACTGCTGCTGGGGCTGTATTACGGCGGTACCGGCATCGGCATCGCCGTAGCTGCGCTGTCGGTGCCGGCGGTCATGCAGGCCGCGGTTGAACATGGCGCGGCGCATCCCTGGCAATGGGCCTGGCTGCTGCTGGGCGCGCTGGCGCTGGTGGCCAGCGTATTCATGTCGCTGCCGGTGCGCCATATCCCGGCGCCCGCCGCGCAGGCATCGGCGCGCGGCAGCTTCAAGCCGCGCAGCTTGCTCTTCGGTTTGGTTGGGTATCTGTTTTTCGGACTCGGCTATATCGGCTACATGACCTTCGTCATCGCGCTGCTCAAGGAACAAGGCATGGCGCCGCAGCGCATCACGCTGTTCTTCGCGCTGCTGGGCGTGGCCACCTTCGCCTCGTCGCGCATCTGGGCGCGCATGCTGGACCGCTTCCGTGGTGGTCAGTCGCTGGCCATCCTCAACACGCTGCTGTGCGTGGCCACGCTGATTCCGGCATTCACCAGCGAGACGACGGCGGTGTTCGCATCGGGCATCCTGTTCGGCGCCTGCTTCCTGTCGGCGGTGGCCTCCACCACGGCGATGGTGCGGCATAACTTGCCGCAGGCCGACTGGCCGGCCGGCATCAGCGCCTTCACCATCATCTTCGCGGCGGGACAGATCGTCGGCCCCACCATCGTCGGCTGGATCGCCGACGGCGCGGGGGGATTGCAACGCGGGCTGGTGTTTTCGGCGCTGACGCTGCTGGCGGGCGCGCTGGTCGCGTGGCGGCAGCGGCCGTTGGAGAAATAAGCGCCATCCCGGGATGGCGCTTTGATCCTTTTGTCGTCCGGCGAAAGGGCCGGGGATCAAGTCTTCAACGCAAGCGAGGCATTTGCAGCGCCTACTCCCGGACGTACTTGCAGCATTGCGACGACACCGATCGCCGTGGCCACGGCGGTTGCGATGAACATGGAGGAGTAGCCGTATTTCGCGGAGAGAATCCCGGTCAGGGTGGGGGCCAGTACTGCCGCAATGTTGGCGATGAAGTGCATAAACCCGCTGAAGGTGCCAACCCGACTCGGCGCGGTATCAATCACTACCGTCCAGTAGACAGAATTCGGAAGCGCGTTCAGCGCATTGCCCAGCGTCATCAAGGCAATGACCGCCCAGACGCTGTGCGCCTGGGAAACCGCAAGGAAGCATAAGGTCGTGCAGGTCAACGCTGCTGCCGCGAACCAGCTGCGCGCAATCACAAGCTTGCCTGTTTTCTTGAACAGCCAGTCGGAGAGTCGCCCGCCAAGCAGGACTGTAATGCATGCGCCGGTCCATGGAATCATGCCGACGTACCAAAGCGACGACAGGGTGAAATGGAATTCGTCGGCAAGGTATTTGGGCGTCCACGTCAGCAACATGAAGTTCACGTAGACGAAGGCGAAGTAGCCGATGGTGTTGCAGACCAGTGTTTTGCTCTTGAAGAAGCTCCACCAGGGGACGCCGGCGTCGTTTGTCTTGGTTTGAATGGGGCGGCCTGCCTGGATCAATTCCACTTCGGCGGCATTCACACGGCTGTTTTCCTCCGGCCGGTTCGTGTAGACGCGCGCAAAGATGGCGATCAGGATAAAGCCGGCGCAGCCAAGAACCACGTACATCGTGCGCCAGCTGTCGGTCCAAAGCAGCAGTCCTACGGCGACCGGGGCCGTCAGCAGCGCGCCCAGCGGCGTACTCAACAGCCCGATCGATACCGCAAAACCCCTCTCCGACGGCGAGGCCCAGGCAGACATTGTCTTGTTGATGATCGAATAGGCGGGGCCTTCGGCGAACCCGAACAAGACACGTACTGTCGCGAATCCCGTGAGGGCCGAACCGCCAAATACCGCGATGCCGATATCTCCGGCCCAGATCATCGCGATGGCGAAGATGGACCACGCGATGCCAGCGATGATCCAGACCTTCCTGGCGCCCAGTTTATCCGCCAATGCGCCGCCGCAGAGGGCGCCGCACATGTAGCCGTAGCCGAAGTAGCCCAGGACCGCGCCCCAGCTTGGGCGATCAAAACCGTACTGCGTGGTGATTTGTCCCGCGGCATATGAAATCGCCCCGCGGTCGATGTAGTTCACGATTGCGATCAGCACGATCAACGCAAAAATGGCGTACCGATACCTGCTCGGCTCGATTTGAACCAGGTGCTTGTTTTCTCGCTGCATACTTCCTCCTTATCAACATTTTCGTCACGTAATTACCCGTAATCTTCGTACTCAGGCCAGATTATATATAATATATAATCTGACGCAACCGGTTTAGTTGATTAACAAAAGGACAATGAATATGCCCAACTCTCTCCCGATCGTCGCCGTCGCTTCACTGGGCGGGACCATCAGCATGACCCCATCCAGCGAAGGAGGAATTGTTCCGACTCTGGATGCCGCGCAGCTGGCTCAGTCCGCCCCCGGCATCTCAGGCATCGCCAATCTGAGAGCGGAGTCCTTAAGGCAGCTGCCGAGTGCATCGCTGTCCTTCGATGACTTGATGGCGGTTTTGGCGTGGGCCGAAAAGCAGGTAGAAGATGGCGCGCACGGGATCGTCTTGACCCAGGGAACGGATACCTTGGAAGAGTCGGCCTTTTTCCTGGACTTGTATTGGCGATACCCCCAGCCGCTGGTTCTGACGGGAGCGATGAGAGGCGCCAGCGCAGCGGGCGCCGATGGCCCCGCCAATCTGCTTGCGGCGGTGCAAACGGCCGTGGATGCGCAGAGCGTTGGACGAGGCGTACTGGTGGTGATGAACGACACCGTGCACGAAGCCCGGTGGGTGACCAAGGCGGATTCATTGTCAACGGGAGCGTTCTCCTCGGGAGACGGCGGCGTCGCCGCACGCTTGGTGGAGGGGACTCCGGCATATTTCCATCCGCCGGGTTCGCGGCCCGCTCCCATTCCATTTCCCCAAGGTGTCTGGCCCAAAGTCGCGATCATTCCCGCATCGTTGGGGGATGGTGGCGAACTGGCGAGTTTGGCGGCCGACAATGGATACGCTTCGATCATCGTCGCGGCGACCGGGGCCGGACATGTGTCCTACGACTTCGCAGAGCGCATTGCGAATCTGGCGGCACACATTCCCGTGTTTATCACGACGAGAGCGGCGAGCGGTTCGACAGCCTCGAAGACCTATGGATATGTCGGCGCCGAAATGGATCTGATTCGACGGGGAGCGCATATGGGCGGATGGCTGTCCGCAATCAAAGCGCGCCTGTTGGTGGTCGCCTTGATCGCGGCGGGCGTAGAGCCCGGCCGCGTTGGGGAGTCGGTATCGAATTGGTGTAAACTCCGAAGCCACTAATTCGCACACTCTCTCCCCGTGGAACAGGCTTCCCCCATCCCCAAAAAAGTGACGCGGCAGCCGGCGCGGCGGCCGCGTACGGCATACCTGTATGCCATTGAAAGCCTTCGCGCTGAAATTCTCCAAGGGAAATTAAAAGCGGGAGACCGGCTTCGCCAGGACGAGTTGGCGCGCCGGCTGGATGTGTCTACCACGCCGATTCGTGAAGCGCTGCGTTCTTTGGTCTCGGAAGGACTGGTGTTTTTCGACGTCCACCGCGGAGCGGTAGTGCGCGGCCTCACGATTGAAGACGCCCGTGAACTCTATGGGTTGAGAAAATCCCTTGAGACGCTCATGGTCGAGAGAGTGATGGATTCGATGCGTAACGAAGACATTGCCCTGGCAGAAGCGCTGCATGCCGAAATGGCGGAAACCACCGATGTCTCCCGCTGGACCGAACTAAACATAGAATTCCACGCGGCGCTCTGGGCCTCTCAAAGCGATACGCGTCTTGCCCATCTCATCAAGTCCTTGCGCGACGCCTCAGGGCCATATATTGCGCTTTCGATTTATATGAAACCCGAGCATATTGAGCGCAGCAATGCCGAGCATCAAAAGATGCTGGATGAATATAAGGCACGCGATATGGCTGCGGTGAAGCGTCACACAGTGGATCACCTGGACGCAACGCTCAGCATCATCGTGAAGGCAATCGAACAAGTCGAAACAGAAAAGCCCGATTGAGCGGCAATAGCTGCCTCTGAAGGAATAAGCGCCATCCCGGTTTTCACCAGGATGGCCGGACGGCTCAAGAGAGGTGGCGCCGCAACGCCTGCACCAGAGTGCCGCAAGCTTCGTCGGTGCCGATGGTGATGCGCAGGAACTGGCTGATGCGCGCGCTGCCGAAGTGGCGCACGATGATGCCGTCGCCGCGCAGGGCCGCCGCCAGCCTGGCCGCGTCGTGCTGCGGATGGCGCGCGAACACGAAGTTGGCGGCCGAGGGCAGCACGTCGAAACCGAGCTGCTTCAACGATACAACCAGCTTTTCGCGACTGGCGATGACCATGTCGCAAGTCTTCCTGAAATATTCCTCGTCTTCGATGGCAGCGGTGGCGCCGGCAATCGCCGGGCGATCCAGCGGATAGGAATTGAAACTGTTCTTCACCCGCTCCAGCGCATCGATCAGGTCGGCGTGGCCGACGGCGAAACCGACCCGCATGCCGGCCAGCGAGCGCGACTTGGACAGCGTCTGCACCACCAGCAGGTTGGGATAGCGCTGCACCAGCGGAATCGCGCTGGCGCCGCCGAAATCGATATAAGCCTCATCCACCACCACCACCCGCTGCGGGTTGCCCTGCACGATGCGCTCGACCTCCGCCAGCGGCAGCAGGCAGCCGGTCGGCGCGTTCGGGTTGGGGAAGATGATGCCGCCGATGGCATCGCCATGGCCGAGGTAATCGTCGGCGCGGATGCTGAAGTCGTCAGCCAGCGGCACCGCCCGATAGTCGACCTGGTACAGGCCGGAATAGGTCGGGTAGAAACTGTAGGTGATGTCCGGGAACAGGATCGGCTTGCCATGCTGCAGCAGCGCGTGGAAGGCATGCGCCAGCACTTCGTCGGAACCGTTGCCGGCGAACACTTCGCGCACCGTGATGCCGTCGGCGGCGTGGCGGCGGGCGATGGCTTGCTTCAACGGCTCGGCGTCCGGGTTGGGATACAGGCGCAGGCTGTCGGCCACTTCGCGCGCAATCGCCTCGATCGCGCGCGGCGACGGCCCGTACGGGTTCTCATTGGTGTTGAGCTTGACCAGGTTGGCGATCTTGGGCTGCTCGCCCGGCGTGTAGGGCGTCAGGCGACTGACGATGGGACTCCAGAATTTGCTCATGAGGAAATCGGCCCGTGCAGGGCAATAAGGGAATGGAAGAGGAAACGCAGATGGTAGCAAACTTGGCGCGCCGGCGGCGACCGCCGCGGCCGGATCAGAAATAGGGGCGGTAGCGCGGATGGCGCAAGGCGGCGCCGTGGCGTTCGGCGGCCGGTTGCCGCAACGGCGCCGGACTCAGCAGCGCGATGGCGCGCTGCGCGATCTCCGGCGGCAAGCCGATGACATCCTGGCAAGCCTGCGCCATGGCGGCGGCCGAAGCGAACCCCGCGTCGGCGAAACCGCCACCGGAACCGTCGATACGCGCCAGTTGCGCCAGCGCCCTGGCCACGCGCTGCTCGCGCACCAGCGCGCGCAATGATTCGCCTTCGGCGAACAGCAAGGCGCGCAGGCGGGCCGGCGTGACTTGCCACATGTCGGCTACCCGTGCGGCGCGCCAATCGGCGGCCGGTTCGCCGAAGATGGCGGCGGCCAGCTTGCGGGTCCACGGCTTGCTGGCATCAGCGGCGCGTTCCATCTCGGGGCCGGCGTGCGCCTCCAGCGCCAGCGACCATACCGCGGGGCGCGCCTGCCCCGGCGCCAGGCGCGGATGCGCGAAGCAGGAAAAACGCACGAAAGGCGGCACCGTGAAACTCTCCCCTTCGCGCAGCCCGATCGCCACGCCGCCGCTTTTGAGCGTGGCCGCGCCCTTCCACACTTTCACGCGCGCAGGCGCGGCGAAACGCAGTTCGCGCAGCAGCAAGGCATGGTGGGTGACGATGGCCATAGGGTAGTGAACTCGGTATCGGTAATGGATGTTAAGCCAGCGGCAGGCCGCAGACTGTCATCGCGGCGACCATGATACGACTCACAGCGAAGCCATGCCGAACGCGCGCAAGCCGTCGAGGTCGACCACGCGGATGCTCTGGTAGGAAATCTCCACCAGCCCCAGCCCGGCCAGTTTTCGCATGGCCTGGTTGACACGCTGGCGCGACAAGCCGGTCAGCAGGCCGATCTCTTCCTGAGACAGTTCCAGCACCGGCGAGGTGCGCGGATACAGCATCGGATGGAACAACTGGGCGATGGCCTGGGCCACGCGCGCGTCGACGCCGAGCAGGCGCTCGTTCTGCACGGTGGCGATGAACTGCCCCATGCGTTCGTTCAGTTGGCGGATCACGAAGGAGTTGAACGGGAGGCTTTCGGCCATCAGGCGGTGGAAGGTATCGGCCGGCACCAGCATGATGTGCGAGGTGCGCAGCGCGATCACGTCATAGCGACGCGGCTCGCGCTTGATCACGCTGCCCTCGCCGCACCAGCCGCCTTCGGGCACACCCGACAGCGTGCTGCTGCGCCCGTCGACGCTGTAGACGGCGAGCTTGATCAAGCCCTCCTGCACGCCGATCCAATGCCCGGAAGCCTCGCCGCGCCGGGCGATAAACGAGTCCGCGGGAAAGCGCGCCAGCTGGGCGCTCGCCGCCGCCAGCTGGCGATGTTCAGCGGACAGCGCGCAGAACCAGTCGTGCTGCGATAATTGTTGCTCCATGCCTGATGCCGTTGCCTGTCGATATGCCCCGATTGTCGCACGGGCGCCCTGTCGCCCTGATGACAAAGCGCAAACTCCATCAGTGCTACCCTTCCCGCCAGCAGCCGCACATCCATGACAAGAGATGGCCGCAGGCAGACGAACAATGCAAACGCATCATCAGGAGACAGCACCATGGCAGATTTCGACACCGGCCTCGGCCGCAACGCCGCCAACTACGCGGCACTCACCCCCATCGATTTCATCGCGCGCGCCGCCGAGGTGTACGGCAAGCGCCTGGCGATCGTGCATGGCAAGCTGCGCCAGGACTGGGACCAGACCTACCGCCGCACGCGCCGCATGGCCAGCGCCCTGCGGCAGCTCGGCGTGGGCAAGAACGACACGGTGGCAGCGATGCTGCCCAACACCCCGGCCATGGTGGAAGCGCACTTCGGCGTGCCGATGGCGGGCGCGGTATTGAACGCGCTCAACATCCGGCTCGATGCCGAATCGATCGCCTTCATGCTGCGCCATGGCGAAGCGAAGCTTTTGCTGATCGACAGCGAATTCGCCGCGCTGGCGCGCCAGCTCAAGGCGCAGTTGCCGGCGCTGAAGATCGTGGAAGTCCATGACGAACTGGGGCCGGCTGCCGAAGAGCCTTTCGGCGACTACGAATACGAGGCCCTGCTGGCCAAAGGCGATGAAAACTTCGCCTGGCAATTGCCGGCCGACGAATGGGATGCGATCGCGCTGAACTACACTTCGGGCACCACCGGCGATCCCAAGGGCGTGGTCTACCACCATCGCGGCGCGGCCATCAATGCGGTTTCCAACATCCTCGAATGGGACATGCCCAAGCACCCGGTCTACCTGTGGACGCTGCCCATGTTCCACTGCAACGGCTGGTGCTTCCCGTGGACGGTGGCCGCGCGCGCGGGCGTGAACGTGTGCCTGCGCAAGTTCGAGCCGAAGCTGGTGTTCGACCTGATCCGCGAGCACGGCATCAGCCACTACTGCGCCGCGCCCATCGTGCATGCCGCGCTGGCCAACGCCCCCGAGCAATGGCGCGACGGCATCCGCGGCCCGGTGCGCGGCATGGTGGCGGGCGCGCCGCCGCCGGCCGCGGTGCTGGCAAAGATGGAAGCGATGCGGTTCGACCTGGCGCACGTGTACGGCCTGACCGAAGTCTACGGTCCGGCGGCGGTATGCGCGGAACAGGACGAGTGGAGCGAAAAGACGGTGGATGAACGCGCGGTGCTGAAGTCGCGCCAGGGCGTGCGCTACCACCTGCAGTCGGGCGTGACCGTGCTCTCGCCCGACACCATGCAGCCGGTGCGGGCCGACGGCGAGGAAATCGGCGAGATCATGTTCCGCGGCAACATCTGCATGAAGGGCTACCTGAAGAACGACCGCGCCACGCAGGAAGCCTTCGCCGGCGGCTGGTTCCATACCGGCGACCTCGGTGTGCTCAACGCCGACGGCTACATCAAGATCAAGGACCGCAGCAAGGACATCATCATCTCCGGCGGCGAGAACATTTCCAGCGTCGAGGTGGAGGATGTGCTGTACCGCCATCCGGCGGTGCTGGCCGCGGCGGTGGTGGCGCAGCCGGACGAGAAGTGGGGCGAGACGCCGTGCGCCTTCGTCGAGCTGAAAGAGGGCGCGCAGGTAGATGCGCAAACCCTGATCGATTTCTGCAAGGGCCACCTGGCCGGCTTCAAGGCGCCCAAGGCGATCTACTTCGGCCCGCTGCCCAAGACCTCCACCGGCAAGATCCAGAAGTTCGAATTGCGCAAGCGCATGAAGTCGGGCAGCGCCATCGACGTCTGAACAGGCACCTAGGCTTTCTTGCGCACGGCGATGTGATAGATGCCCCAGGGGCACAGGCCGAAGCGCTCCGTCACCGGGCGCGCGGCCATCTCGGGGAAGCGATCGGCCTCGTACACCGCCCACAGCGGCCCCAACCCGCCCAGCGGCATCGGCTTGCCGTCCAGATGGGTGGCGACGATGAAGCGGTACTTCAGCGCATCCTCGCGCGACACCATCACCGCATAGCCGTCGATGGCGCGCAGGACATAGCCCTGCGCATCCGGATCGGCGCCGGCCGCGCGCATCACATCGGCCAGCAGCGGACCGCGCAGCGCATGGCGCTGGCCGTCGTATTCCAGCGTGGGCCGGATGGCGACCGCGGGCAGCGCCGCCAGCTCGGCGAAGTCGAAGGTGCGGGCCTTGTCGAACTCCAGCTTCTGCTTGTGCATCATCTGGTCCAACGCCGGATCGATGGGGCCGCGGTTGGGCGCGGCGATCTCGCCGGTGACCGTCAGCAACACCGGGCCGGACGGCGCCGGCTTGCCGCTTGCGGCCATCGACGGCGCGGCGGCCGATGCAGCCAGTGCCGACGCGGCGGCGGTGCGCAGGAAATCCCTTTTCTTCATGCTCTTCCTCTCCATGGCGTGGTCCGGAACCTGTCCAAGGTTCAGGGGCCGGCTTGCCCGGCGCTAGCATTGTAGGACTTTCCGGGGCCGCTATTGGCGACCGCCGGATGGTAGCCTTCGTATGTCTTCAACGCCGTCCAGCGCTGTTCCTGCCCCTCGTAGACCGTGAAGACCGGGAAACGCAACTCGCCATCCGGCTCGAACGCCACCACGCCCATGAGCCCCTTGAAGACGATCTTGCGCAGCGTCCCGATCAGCGTGCGCGGATTGGTGCTGTTGGCCTGGCGCATGGCCGCCACCAGCACCTGCGCCGCGTCGTAGGCGAATGGCGTCGTGCCGTAGATGTCGAGGCCGAAGCGCTGCTGGTACTCTTCCTCGAAACGCCGCCAGCCCGGCCGCTCCTGGGGCGGCAGGCCGGATTCGATCGCCACCACGCCGTTGGATGCCAGGCGCGCGGCGATCAGGTAAGTGGCGCCGGCCGCGCCGTTGGATGCCAGCAGCAATCGCAAGCCGCCGCCTTCCTGCTGGATGGTCTGGGCCAACAGCACCGCCTGGGCGCTGTAACCGCCGAAGAACAGCGCCTCGGCCCCCTGCTGTTTCATGCTGCGCACCATCTGCCGCAGGTCGCTGGTATAGCCGATGCTCTCGCGCGCCACCACCTTCACGCCCATCCGGCGCGCCTGCTCGACAACGCCGCCCGCCAGGCCGATGCCGAACACGGAGCCGTTATCCGCCACCCCGATGCGGCGGATGTTCATGTTATGCGCCATGTATTCGATCAGGTTGGCGGCCGCCTCGTCATCCCGTCCGACCAGGCGAAAAAAACCGCCGTTGCCCTGCTCGCTCAAGGACGCCGCGCTCGCCGCCGGCGTCAGCATCGGCACGCCGGCATCGGAATAAATCCTGGCGACGGCTTGCGCGGTAGTGGAACTGGTCGTGCCGATCACCGCCACCACGCCGGCCCGCAGCAATTGCCTGGCGACCGCCGCCGCGGTCTCGGGATCGTTGCGGTCGTCCTGGCGCAGCAAGCGGAAAAAGACGCGCTGGCCGCCGATCCTGGGCTGCTGGCGGTTGATTTCCCCCAGCGCCATTTCAGCGGCGTTGGCCATGCTCTTGCCGAAGGTCTCCGAGGCGCCGCTCAAGGCCCCGGAAAAGCCGATCAGCACCGTCCTGCCCCGCCCGTCGTCCTGCGCCGCGGCCAGGCCCGGCAACGACAGCAGGCAGGCCAATGCAACCAATGCGGCACGCTTGATGAAAAGAAAAACACAGGACATGCACATCTCCCAAACCCCGCCGGCTGCATCGCCAGGCATTGGCAATGGCAGGCGGCCGATCAGAAAAAGCAAGAAAGGTAGCTGCTGAGTAACAGCAAGAATACGCCCTGCGGGAAGATGTTGGAAATTTCGAACTGGATCGAAAAAAGATTTCTCCCAAGGAAACAAAAACGGAGCCGAAGCTCCGTTTTTGCAAGGGATGGCAAATGCCTCAATCGCGCGGAGGGCGTCCGCGCCAGTAGCCTGCCAGCAGCGACCCCGACAGGTTGTGCCAGACCGAGAACAAGGCCCCCGGCAACGCCGCCACCGGCGTGAAGTACAGCTTGCCCAGCGCCGCCGCCAGGCCCGAGTTCTGCATGCCGACCTCGATGGCCAGCGTGCGGCAGATGGCTTCGTCGAAGCCCAGCAGGCGGCCGCCCCAGTAACCGCCCAGCAAACCCAGGCCGTTATGCAGGATCACGCCCACCAGCACCACCAGCCCGACCGAAGCGATGCTGGCCTGGCTGCCCGCCACCACGGCGGCGATGATCAGCAGGATCGCCACCATCGACACCAGCGAGAGATAGGGTTCGATGCGGCGGATGAAGCCGCCGGCGAAGATGTTGGCCACCAGGCCGACCACGATGGGCACCACCACGATCTGCACGATGGACATCAGCATCGCATGCGCATCGAAGTGGATCGACGCATCCACATACAGCTCGGTCAGCATCGGCGTGGCGAACACCGACACCAGCGCCGACAGCGTGGAAATGGTCACCGACAGCGCGACATCGCCGCGCGAGAGATAGATCATCACGTTGGACGCGGTACCGGACGCGACGCTGCCTACCAGCACCATGCCGGCGGTAAGGTCGGGCGGCATGCGCAGCGCCTTGGCGATGACCCAGGCCGCCAGCGGCATGACCAGGTAATGCAGGACGATGCCCGCGGCCACCGGAGCCGGGCGCCTGACGATACGCTTGAAGTCGTCGACCGTCAGCGTCACGCCCATGGTCAGCATGATCAGCGTCAGCAACTGGGTGACGTATTTGCCGATCGGGGTGAAGGTCGGCGGAGTGAAATAAGCTGCCGCGGAAAGCAGCAGCGCCCACACTGGGAACAGGCGGGTAATGGTTGCAAGCATGGTTGAATCCGGATGAGTGAATACTGCCCCGGCCCTGCGGACACGGGAGGCGCGTTTGGGTTTAGTTTTAAGAATGATCGCGGGTTGCGCGGACAACGGGCAGGGGGCTCATACACGCCTGATGTGGCGGCGGCCCCTTCTCGTCATGCGCCTTGTGGGCGCGAGGGCGAAATTCTACCTTTGTAGAGGAAATCTTGCCGGCGCCGGCCATACCATCGGATGCAGCGCTGACATCATGCGTCGCTATGGCTATTCAGATTAGGGAGCGTGCGATGAACGACACTGGGTCCTGACTTTCGTCAGGACGACGGAGAAAGCAAGATAGCGAGCCACCACATCGATGCCGCAGGCGAGCAGCAAGCACCGCAAGGCCGAAGGCGAGCCGGACACGAAGTCCGCTTCTGACCAGCCGCTGGAATGAGGTGAAAAATGGATCAGAAAGGACGCCGGAGCGCAGCGACTTGCGGTCTTTCCCATTTTTCTCCTCATTCCAGCGGGAACCCCGAAGGGGCTGGGCAGTAGCGGTCGCCTTTCTTTGCTTACTTTCTTTGGCGAAGCAAAGAAAGTGAGCGGCTGCCGGGCCGCCCCCGGCGCTCCCCGTCGACCGAAGAAAGAAAAGCATAAAGCCAGTACATCTGCACGCAGCAAAACCAGACTACCCAAAAACAAAAACGCCGCTAAACATCAGCGGCGTCTTCATTAAAACAAAACAAGATCAGCGGGTAACAGGCTTATAGCGAATCCGCTTGGGCTTGGCAGCCTCCTCGCCCAACCGCTTCTTCTTGTCAGCTTCATACTCCTGATAGTTGCCATCAAAGAAGCTGACCTGCGAATCGCCCTCAAACGCGATGATGTGGGTAGCGATACGATCCAGGAACCAGCGATCGTGGGAAATCACCAGCACGGTGCCCGCAAACTCCAGCAGAGCATCTTCCAGGGCACGCAAGGTTTCCACGTCAAGGTCGTTGGACGGTTCGTCCAGCAGCAACACGTTGCCGCCCTGCAGCAGCGTCTTGGCCAGGTGCAGGCGGCCGCGCTCGCCGCCGGACAGGTTGCCGACGATCTTCTGCTGGTCGCCGCCCTTGAAGTTGAAGCGTCCCAGGTAAGCCCGCGACGGCATCTCGAACCGCCCCACGGTCAGGATATCGGCGCCGCCGGCCACATCCTCGAACACCGTCTTCTTGTTCTCCAGGTCTTCGCGCGACTGGTCCACCAGCGAAATCTTCACGGTCGGGCCCAGCACCAGTTCGCCGCTGTCGGGCTGCTCGCGGCCTGCCAGCATGCGGAACAGGGTCGACTTGCCGGCGCCGTTGGGGCCGATGATGCCGACGATGGCGCCGGCCGGAATCTTGAAGTTCAGGTTGTCGATCAGCAGGCGGTCGCCGTAGCCCTTGCTGACGTTCTTGAACTCGATCACTTCATTGCCCAGGCGCTCGGCCACGGGAATGAAGATTTCCTGGGTCTCGTTGCGCTTCTGGTATTCGTGTTCGGACAGCTCGTTGAAGCGGGCCAGGCGCGCCTTGCTCTTGGCCTGGCGGCCCTTCGGGTTCTGCCGTACCCATTCCAGTTCCTTGGCGATGGTCTTCTGGCGCGCCGATTCGCTGGCCTCTTCCTGCTTCAGGCGGGCTTCCTTCTGCTCCAGCCAGGACGAATAGTTGCCCTTCCAGGGAATGCCGTGGCCGCGGTCCAGTTCCAGGATCCACTCGGCGGCGTTGTCGAGGAAGTAGCGGTCGTGGGTGATCGCCACCACGGTGCCGGGGAAGCGTTGCAGGAACTGCTCCAGCCAGTCCACCGATTCGGCGTCCAGGTGGTTGGTCGGTTCGTCCAGCAGCAGCATGTCGGGCTTGGACAGCAGCAATTTGCACAGCGCCACGCGGCGCTTCTCGCCGCCCGACAGCACGCCGATCCTGGCGTCCCACGGCGGCAGGCGCAGCGCGTCGGCGGCCATTTCCAGCTGCTGGTTCAGGCTGTTGCCGTCGGCGGCGGCGATGATCGCCTCCAGGCGCGCCTGCTCGGTGGCCAGCGCGTCGAAGTCGGCATCCTCTTCGGCGTAGGCGGCGTAGACGGCGTCCAGCTTGGCCTGTGCCTCGAACACTTCGCCCAGCGCGCTTTCCACTTCCTGGCGCACGGTCTTGTCGGCATCCAGCTGCGGTTCCTGCGGCAGGTAGCCGATGTTGAGGTTGGGCATCGGGATCGCTTCGCCTTCGATCTCCTTGTCGATGCCGGCCATGATCTTCAGCAGGGTCGACTTGCCCGAACCGTTCAAGCCCAGCACGCCGATCTTGGCGCCGGGGAAGAAGGACAACGAGATGTCCTTCAGGATCTGCCGCTTCGGCGGCACGATCTTGCCGACGCGGTTCATTGTGAATACGTATTGAGCCATGTTTAGGATGCCAAATGAAAGAAATGATGGAGCTGTCAGGCAGGTTGCCCGCGTGTGCGCCAGAGACGCCACAAGCCTTCCGCAGAGTATACCGCGAGCGCCAGCCAGATCACGCTAAAACCGATGGCGCGGTCGCCCGCGAAGGACTCGCCGTACAGCAGTACGCCGGTCAGCAACTGGATGGTGGGCGAAATGTATTGCAGCAAACCCAGCAGCGACAGCGGGATGCGGCGCGCCGCCTGGGCGAACAGCAACAGCGGCACCACCGTCACCGGCCCCGACAGCACCAGCAATAGCTGCGCCCCCGCCGAAGCGCCGACGAAGCTGTTGCTGCCGCGCCAGGTATCGATGCCAAGCACCGCCAGCACCAGCGGCAGCAGCATCAGGGTCTCCAGCGACAGGCCTTCCAGCGCGCCCAGTTGCGCGGTCTTGCGCAGCAGGCCATAGAGCCCGAAAGTGACGGCGATGATCAGGCCGATCCAGGGCAGGCTGCCGTTGGCGATGGTCAGCCACAGCACCGCGCCCAGCGCCAGGATCACGGCCAGCCATTGCAGCGGCCGCATGCGCTCTTTCAGGATCAGGTAGCCCAGCACCACGCTCACCAGCGGGCTCATGAAATAGCCCAGGCTGGTGTCGACGATGCGGCCGGCGTTGACCGCCCAGACATACAGGACCCAGTTGCCCGACAGCAGCAGCGCCGAGAACAGGAAACCGAGCAGCACGCGCGGCTGCTGCGCGGCTTGCTTCAGCCACGCCCACTGGCGACGCCATACCAGCACCACCGTCAGGAAGATGAACGACCAGAACAGGCGATGGACGACGATATCCAAGGAGGGAATCTCCTTGAGCATCTTGAAGTACAGCGGGAACAGCCCCCACAGGAGGAAACTGGAAATGGCGTAAAGCATCGCGGAAACAGGAAAGTGGGGAGGTCAGGCCGGCGCCGCAACCGCGGCTTCATGCTTGGCGACCAGGTGATACAGCAGGAACGCCGACACGCCGCAAACGGCCATCACCACGGTCAGCGGCAAGGCCGTGCCGTCATGCCAGAAGCTCATCACCACGCCCGACAGCACCCCCATGCCGAACTGCAGCGTGCCCATCAATGCCGCCGCCGTGCCGGCCTGGCGGCCTTGGTGCTTCAAGGCGATGGCCGTGGCGTTGGGGCCGGTGAAACCGTAGGAGGTGAGGAAACCGAAGAAACCGATCAGCAACAGCGGCAGGCTTTCCTGGCCGGCCGCCACCATCAGCGCCACGAAAAGCGACAAGCCGGCCGGCATCCACAGCACACGGCCCAGCACGCGCTCGGCCGAGCGCTTCATCACCAGGCGCGCATTGACCTGCGAAGCGGCGATCAGGCCGATGGCGTTGGAGGCGAAGACGAAGCCGAAATACTGCGGCTTGATGCCGTGCAGCTCGATGATGACGAACGGGCCGCCGGCGATGTAGGCGAACATCCCGGCCTGCACCAGGCCGCCGCACAGCACATAGGCCATGAACTGCTTGTGGCGCAGCAAACCCCAGTACTGGCGCAGCGTGCGGCCCAGGTGCAGCGGCTCGGCCTGTTGCACGTTGACGGTCTCGGTCAGGTATTTGCGGGTGCCGATCAGGCACAGCAGGCCGAACACGGTCAGCACCACGAAGATGCCGCGCCAGCTGGCGAACACCAGCATCAGGCCGCCGATGAAGGGCGCCAGGATCGGCGCCAGGCCGAACACCAGCATCAGCATCGAGAACGCCTTGGCCGAGCCTTCGGCGCCCATGCGGTCGCGCACCATCGCGCGCGGGATCACCATGCCGGCGCTGCCGCCCAGGCCTTGGAAGAAGCGCACCACGATCAGCGTCTCGATGTTCTGCGCGAAGACGCACAGCAGCGAACAGAGGAAATACAGCGTGATGCCGAAGAACAGCGGCGGCTTGCGGCCGAAACGGTCGGACAGCGGGCCGTAAAACATCTGGCCGACCGCCAGCCCGACCAGGAAGGTCGACAGCGTGAGCTGGACCAGGTTGGTGCCGACGCCGAGGTCCTTCGCGATGGCGGTGAAGCTGGGCAAGTACATGTCGATGGCCAGCGCGCCCATGGCGGTCAGCCCGGCCAGCACGACCAGCCATGGGGGGAATTTGCCCGTCGAGAGCGAGGTATCTTGGTTATGCATGAGGAATTCGGTAGGCGGCCGCCCAAGCGGCCCGTGAAGCGAGGCCCTCCATTATAAATCCTCGGCCATTTTCCTTCAGGCAAGAGCCCCGGCCGCCTGCTCCGGCAGGCTTATGCGTATGGCACGGTTCAGGCGGACGGCGGCTCCACCACGATCTCGGATTTGAGCGAATTGGCGATGAAGCACAGCGCATGCGCCTGGTGGTGCACGGCATCGATCTCTTGCTGCGGCGGCACGGCGCCGGCGAAGCGGATATCCGGGCGCAGCACGATGCGCGTGATGGCCTCGCGCCCTTCGCCATCCTTGCCCATGTGCGCCTCGGCCTGGTCGGCGTAACTCTCCACCACCCAGCCGCGGCGCGCCGCCAGCGACAGGAAGAACAGCATGTGGCAACTCGATGCGGCCGCGGCCAGGGCTTCCTCGGGATCGACGTTGGCCGCCTCCGACATCGGCAGCGGCACCACATGCGGCGACGAGGAGGCCGGCACGACCGCGCCGCCATCGAAGCGCCATTCGTGGGCGCGGCTGTATCGGTTGTCGGTGAAGGCCTGGCCGCGGCGCGCCCAGGTAACCATCGCGGTATGTGCTGACATGTTTTTCACTCCATAGGTTTCCGGCGGGCAATGCCGGCATCGGATCTGCTGCGAGCCCGGGCTCATTGGCGCCATGCAAAGAAATGCAAGGCAACGGCCCTCCCCTGAACCAAAAATAACGTGCTGCATCATACCTTCATGCCAACCATGCCAAGGAAAAGCACATGACAGTACGCCGCGAAGGGAAAAAGCACTGGGGCATCGAAGACATCGATTTCGCGCGCATCGACACGGCGCGTGCGCGCGCGGATGAGGATCTGTTCTACCTCGTGGCCTGCGCGTCCTTCATCGAAAGCGGCTCCGATCTCTATACCCGGAACCTGGTCGAGTATTACCGCGGCGACGACGAGGTCGAGAACTGGCTGCGCGAACAATGGGAACGGGAAGAGCTGCAGCACGGCGCCGCCCTGCGCGCCTATGTCGAATACGTATGGCCGGAGTTCGAATGGGAACGCGCCTACAAGAGCTTCCTTGATGAGTACGCGCAATACTGCAAGGTGGAGCTGCTGGAGCCCACGCGCGCCCAGGAGCTGGCCGCCCGTTGCGTGGTCGAGACCGGCACCGCCACTTATTACCGCGCGCTGGCGCGCGCCGCCGATGAGCCGGTATTGAAACAACTGGCGGGCCTCATCGCCGCTGATGAGGTAAACCATTACAAGCACTTCTACCGCTATTTCCGGCGCTACCGCAGCGCGGAAAACATCGGCCGCCCGCAGGTACTCGGCACGCTCGGCCGGCGTACGCTGGAACTGAAGAATGAAGACGCCGACTGCGCCATCCGCCACGTGGTGCGGGCGCATCGCCCCGACCTTGCGTCCGACCCGGTACGCCTGCGGGAATTGACCTCACGCATGAACCGCACGGTCCGCCGCAACCTCAAGCCGGACGCCACGATCAAGATGATCATGCGGCCGCTGGAGTTGCCGGCCATGGTCCAGGGCATGATCGAATTCCCGATCCGCCAGTTCATGCAGCGCGTCTTGCTGCGCTGATCCTGTCCTTCCCGCGATGCCGGTATGGCGCGACGATTGCCGCGCGCCATACCGATCCACGACGCGCCCCAATTTTGCGCACGCCATAGTGCCAGCTTGGTGAAAACGGCGCTGAAATGCTTGTCCCGCCGGCAAGAAATCCCATGTTTGGTGCGGAAATTCATGCGCACTGACAGCGCATTTCTCCCTCCCCCGCCGCTTCCGCTCCCCGCTTTGATGCATCCGTCCGCGCGCTTCCCATCATTGGCACGCATTCTGCTAAAGCGGCAGAGCAGTCAGAAAAACTCATCCAACCCTATTCTCTGAGGGAGCAACCATGTCACGTCGTACCGTACTGAAAGCAACCGCGCTTGGCGCATTCGCACTGGCCGCATCGTCCTGGCTTCCGTCCGCCTTCGCCGCGGACACCATCAAGGTCGGCATCCTGCACTCCCTCTCCGGCACCATGGCGATCTCGGAAACATCGCTGAAAGATGTGGCGCTGATGACCATCGACGAGATCAACGCCGCCGGCGGCGTCAACGGCAAGAAACTGGAACCGGTGGTGGTCGACCCCGCCTCCAACTGGCCGCTGTTCGCCGAAAAGGCGCGCCAGCTGATCTCGCAGGACAAGGTTTCGGTGGTGTTCGGCTGCTGGACGTCGGTGTCGCGCAAGTCGGTGCTGCCGGTGTTCAAGGAATTGAACAGCCTGCTGTTCTACCCGGTGCAATATGAAGGCGAAGAGCTGGAGAAGAACGTGTTCTACACCGGCGCCGCGCCGAACCAGCAAGCCATCCCCGCCACCGAATACCTGATGTCGAAAGAAGGCGGCGGCGCCAAACGCTTCGTGCTGCTGGGCACCGACTACGTCTACCCGCGCACCACCAACAAGATCCTGCGCGCCTTCCTGCACAGCAAGGGCGTGAAGGATTCCGACATCGACGAGGTCTACACCCCGTTCGGCCACTCCGATTACCAGACCATCGTCGCCAACATCAAGAAGTTCGCGGCCGGCGGCAAGACCGCGGTGATCTCCACCATCAACGGCGACTCCAACGTGCCTTTCTACAAGGAACTGGGCAACGCCGGCCTGAAGGCGACCGACGTGCCGGTGGTGGCGTTCTCGGTGGGCGAAGAGGAACTGCGCGGCGTGGACACCAAGCCGCTGGTCGGCCACCTGGCGGCCTGGAACTACTTCGAATCGGTGAAGAACCCGGTCAACGCCGCCTTCATCAAGAAGTGGAAAGCCTATGCCAAGGCCAAGAACCTGCCCAATGCCGATACCGTCGTGACCAACGACCCGATGGAAGCGACCTACGTCGGCATCTACATGTGGAAGCAGGCGGTGGAAAAGGCCAAGTCGACCGACACCGACAAGGTGATCGCGGCCATGGGCGGCCAGAAGTTCAAGGCGCCGTCCGGCTATGAACTGGAAATGGACAAGACCAACCACCACCTGCACAAGCCGGTGATGATCGGCGAGATCAAGGCCGACGGCCAGTTCAACGTGGTCAACAAGACCAAGACCACCATCCGCGCGCAGCCGTGGAGCCCGTACATCCCGGGTAACGAAGACAAGCAGAAGATGTAATTGCCCGAGCGCTCTTCAGAGCGCCTGCCGGAGCGCCTTCGCTACGCAGCGTAGTGAAGGCGCGCCAACGCCATCACGCAAAGTCGCCAGCCGCACCAGGGCGCACACCACATGAAACCAGCCTTCCCGTTCTTACGCGCCCTGCTTGCGCTCTGGCTCTGCGCGCAGGCCCTGGCCGCCCATGCAGCCATCGACCCGGCGCTGCTCAAACCGCTTGGCGGAGACGATCCCGACGCGCGCATCGAAGCCGTCAATCGGATCGCCGCGCTCGCCAGCGACGATGCGGTCAAGGTCCTCAATGCCTTGAACAGCGATGCGCTGTATGTCACGCCGGCCGGCGATGTGCTGATCGTCGACGATGAAGGCCAGGCCTTCAACCCGGCCACCGGCCAGAGCGGCCCGGCACCCGACGATGCCGAGGGTATCACCGTCAACAACCGCCTGCGCGGCGCGATTGCGGGTGCGATGTCCGGCTTGAAGCTGCTGTCTTCGGAACGCGATACCCGCCTGGCCGCCGCCGCCGATTTGCTGAAGAATGCCGACCCGTCGCAATTGCCGCTGGTCGGCAAGGCGCTGGCCAAAGAAACCGATCCGCAGGTCAAGGACATCCTGCAGCAGGTGCAGGCCACCGCCAACCTGCACGCCGCCGACCCGGCCGCGCGCCGCGCCGCGGTCAAGACCCTGGCCGGCACCACCAATGCCGCGCTCAAACCCGTGCTGGAACAGATGCTGGCGAAGAATGCCGACGGCAGCTACGCCGAACCCGACGAAGGCGTGCGGGTGGAAGCGGTGCGCACGCTGACGGCGCTGGAGCGCCACCTGTCCATCGTCGACTTCGCCGGCAAGCTGTTCTATGGCGTCTCGCTGGGCAGCGTGCTGCTGCTGGCGGCGCTGGGCCTGGCGATCACCTTCGGCCTGATGGGCATCATCAACATGGCGCACGGCGAACTGCTGATGATCGGCGCCTACACCACTTACGTATGCCAACTGGTGTTCCGCAAGTACTTCCCTGGCGCCATCGACGCCTACCTGGTAGTGGCGCTGCCGGCGGCCTTCATCGTCGCCGGCGCGGTCGGCATCGCGCTGGAGCGCCTGGTGATCCGCTGGCTCTACGGCCGTCCGCTGGAAACCCTGCTGTGCACCTGGGGCATCAGCCTGATGCTGATGCAGGGCGTGCGCTCCATCTTCGGCGCCCAGAACGTCGAGGTCGCCAACCCGGCCTGGATGTCGGGCGGCGTTACCGTGCTGGGTTCGCTGGTGCTGTCCTACAACCGCATCGTGATCGTGTTCTTCGCGCTGTTCGTGGTGTTCGCGGTGTGGCTGATCCTGAACAAGACCCGCCTCGGCCTGTTCGTGCGCGCCGTGACGCAGAACCGCCGCATGGCCGACTGCGTGGGCGTATCGACCGGCAAGATCGACATGATGACCTTCGGCCTGGGCTGCGGCATCGCCGGCCTCGGCGGCGTGGCGCTGTCGCAGCTGGGCAATGTCGGCCCCGACCTGGGCCAGGGCTATATCGTCGACTCCTTCATGGTGGTGGTGCTGGGCGGCGTGGGCCAACTGGCCGGCACCGTGATCGCCGCCTTCGGCCTGGGTGAAGTCAACAAATTCCTGGAGCCGATGGCCGGCGCGGTGCTGGCCAAGATCGCCATCCTGGTGTTCATCATCGTCTTCATCCAGAAGCGTCCGCAAGGCCTCTTCGCACTCAAGGGAAGGAGCGTGGAATGACGCCGTCCTCTTTATTTTCGAAGCCGGCCTGGACCGGCATCGTGGTGTGCGCCATCGTCCTCGCGCTGCTGCCGGTCTGCAACCTGGCCTTCCCCGAGGGCAGCGCGTTGCATGTGTCGTCCTACACCATCGCGTTGGTCGGCAAGTTCATGTGCTACGCCATGGCGGCGCTGGCGCTGGACCTGGTGTGGGGCTATACCGGCATCCTGTCGCTGGGCCACGGCGTGTTCTTCGCGCTGGGCGGCTATGCGCACGGCATGTACCTGATGCGCGCCATCGGCCATGACGGCGTGTACCAGAGCGACCTGCCGGACTTCATGGTGTTCCTGAACTGGAAGGCCTACCCGTGGTACTGGTGGATGACCGAGCATTTCTGGTTCGCCATGCTGCTGGTGGTGCTGGTGCCGGGCTTGCTGGCGTTCGTGTTCGGCTACTTCGCCTTCCGTTCGCGCATCAAGGGCGTGTACTTCTCGATCATCACGCAGGCGATGACCTTCGCCTTCATGCTGCTGTTCTTCCGCAACGATACCGGCTTCGGCGGCAACAACGGCTTCACCGACTTCAAGCGCATCCTCGGCTTCACCATCACCGCGCCCGGCACCAAGGCGGCGCTGTACCTGGCGACGCTGGCGCTGCTGCTGGGCGCGCTGCTGCTGTGCCGCCTGATCGTCACCTCCAAGCTGGGCCGGGTGCTGCAGGGCGTGCGCGATTCCGAATCGCGCCTGATGTTCATCGGCTACAACCCGCTGTGGTTCAAGCTGTTCGTGTGGACACTGTCGGCCGTGATCTGCGGCGTCGCCGGCGCGCTGTACGTGCCGCAGGTGGGTATCATCAACCCGTCCGAAATGTCGCCGGCCAACTCGATCGAGATGGTGATCTGGGCGGCGGTGGGCGGGCGCGGCACGCTCTTGGGGCCGATCATCGGCGCCTTCACCGTCAATGGCCTGAAGAGCTGGTTCACCGCGGCCTTCCCCGACCTGTGGCTGTACGCGCTGGGCCTGATCTTCATCCTGGTCACGCTGTTCCTGCCGCAGGGCATCCTGGGGCTGGCGCAGAAACTGAAGAAACGCGATGCGCCGCCCGCGGGCGAAGCGGCATCCAAGGAGGCGGCATGAGCGCAATCGAAGCAGGCGGCATCAATGGTACCCATGGCATCGGCGGCCTGGGCGGCAACGTCGATACACCGCATGCCGACCACGGCACCTCCTATGAACGGATCAAGCCCGAAGGCCTTGACACCATCCACGGCGCCATCCTCTACCTGGAAAACATCTCGGTGGTGTTCGACGGCTTTCGCGCCATCAACAACCTGAACCTGGATATTTCGGTGGGCGAACTGCGCTGCATCATCGGCCCCAACGGCGCCGGCAAGACCACCATGATGGACGTCATCACCGGCAAGACCCGCCCCACCGCCGGCACCGCCTTCTTCGGCCAGACCATCGACCTGACGCGGATGACGGAATATGAAATCGCGCACGCCGGCATCGGCCGCAAGTTCCAGCGCCCTACCGTGTTCGAGCAGCACACCGTGTTCGAGAACCTGGAACTGGCGATGAAGATGGACAAGCGCGTCAAGACCACGCTGTTCGCGCGCCTGAATTCGGAACAGATCGGCAAGATCGAGGAAATCCTGAAACTGATCCGCCTGAACGGCCAGGAACACCGCCTGGCCGGCCTGCTCTCGCACGGCCAGAAGCAGTGGCTGGAAATCGGCATGCTGCTGATGCAGGAACCGCAATTGCTGCTGCTGGACGAGCCGGTGGCCGGCATGTCCGACGCCGAGACCGCGCGCACCGCCGAACTGTTGAATGAGTTGCGCGGCAAGCATTCGATCATGGTGGTGGAACACGACATGGGCTTCGTCGAAGAGATCGCGCAAGGCGGCAAGGTCACCGTGCTGCACGAGGGTTCGGTGCTGGCCGAGGGCAACATGCAGCAGGTGCAATCCAACGAACGCGTGATCGAAGTCTACTTGGGACGTTAAGGCGGGGGCGATAAGAGATGCTGCAAGTCAACCAACTCAACCAGTACTACGGTGCCGCGCATACGCTGCGCGGGGTATCGCTCAACGTCGAAAAGGGCAAGTGCCTGTCGCTGCTGGGCCGCAACGGCGTGGGCAAGACCACGCTGCTGAAGTGCCTGATGGGCGTGCTGCCGGTAGCGGCGGGCAACGTCATGTTCGAAAGCCACGACATCACGAAATTGAAACCGCACCAGCGCGCCAAGCTGGGCATCGCCTACGTTCCGCAGGGACGTGAGATCTTCGCGCGCCTGACGGTAGAAGAAAACATGCTGATGGGCATGGCCACCAAGTCCGGCCGCAAGGCGTCGATGATCAAGGGCGAGGTCTACGAGCTGTTCCCGGTATTGAAGGAAATGCTGCACCGGCGCGGCGGCGACCTCTCCGGCGGCCAGCAGCAGCAACTGGCGATCGCGCGCGCCTTGCTGGCCGAACCCAAGCTGATCATCCTGGACGAGCCGACCGAAGGCATTCAGCCCTCGATCATCAAGGACATCGGCCGCGTCATCAGCCTGCTGCGCCAGCGCGGCGACATCGGCATCTTGCTGTGCGAGCAATATTTCGAATTCGCGCGCGAGCTGGCCGATACCTTCGCCGTGATGTCGCGCGGCGAAGTGGTGGCGGCCGGCACGCAAGATCAAATGGACGACGACAACGTCAAGAAGCACCTGGCGGTGTGACGTGATTCGCCATGCGCGTTGGCGGCGGCTCTGCTAAAGTCTGGCGACCGTAGCGCCGATGCATGCGCGGCGCCCACCAGACAAGAACAAAGTATGAAACGAATCCCCGGCCATCCCGATCCTGCCAGTGCCGCCCCCGCTCCACGCGTGGAGCAGCGGCATGCGCCGGATCACGCCCGCCTGTCGCTGGGATTCGCCGACGATGCCGGCACCACGCGCCTGGTGCGGCGCCAGCACTTCGGCCCGCTGCGCGTGCAAAAGCCGCTGTATCCGGAACATCCGTCCATCTGCCACGCCATCATCGTGCACCCGCCCGGCGGCATTGTCGGCGGCGACCAACTGGCCATCGATGCCGAGGTCGAGAGCGGTGCGCATGCATTGCTGACCACGCCGGGCGCGGGCAAGTGGTATCGCGCCAATGGCTCCGTTTCGCGCCAGACCATTAACCTCAAGGCCGGGGCCGGCGCCACGCTGGAATGGCTGCCGCAGGAAACCATCTTCTTCGACGCCGCCGATGTGCGCATGGAACACACGGTCGAGCTGGCCGCCGACGCCGCCTACCTCGGCGCGGAAATCCTGTGCTTCGGCCGCACCGCTTCGGGCGAAAGCTTCAACAGCGGCGCCGTCGGCCAGCGCACCGCCATACGCCGCGGCGGCAAGCTACTGTGGTTCGAACAAGGCAAGCTGCAGGCCGAGGCCATGCGCGGCCCGCTGGCGCTGGACGGCAATACCGTCTGCGCCACGCTGATCGCGGTCGGCGACGGCATGGACAGCGCCTTGCTGGCCACGCTGCGCGAGCGCATCGACGCATTGAAACCGGAAGGCCGCAGCGGCGCCACGCTGATGAAGCAGGTGCTGGTGGCGCGCTACCTGGGCCAATCCAGCCAGGCGGCAAGGCAATGGCTGCATGCGGCCTGGCAGGTGCTGCGGCCGGCCGTGGCGAAGCATGAAGCCGCGATCCCGCGCATCTGGAATACCTGACACCTTTGCATTCGCAGGAGACGACATGGAACTGACGCCAAGAGAGAAAGACAAGCTGCTGATCTTTACCGCCGCACTGCTGGCGGAACGCCGCAAGGCACGCGGACTGAAGCTCAATTACCCGGAAGCGGTGGCGCTGATCACCGCCGCCATCATGGAAGGCGCGCGCGACGGCAAGACCGTGGCCGAACTGATGTCCGAGGGCACCACCATCCTGACGCGCGCCGACGTGATGGAAGGCGTGCCGGAGATGATCCCCGACATCCAGGTCGAAGCCACCTTCCCGGACGGCAGCAAGCTGGTCACCGTCCACCATCCGATTCCCTGAGGAGAGCGCCATGATTCCAGGCGAAATGCTGGTCGAACCCGGCGACATCGAACTCAACACCGGCCGCGCCACCGCGACCGTCACCGTGGCCAACAGCGGCGACCGGCCGATCCAGGTCGGTTCGCACTTCCACTTCTATGAAACCAACCCGGCGCTGCTGTTCGACCGCCAGGCGGGTTATGGCATGCGCCTCAATATCGCGGCCGGCACCGCCGTGCGTTTCGAGCCGGGCCAGCAGCGCACGGTGGAACTGGTGGCGCTGGCGGGAGACCGCCGCGTCTACGGATTCAACGCGCTGGTGATGGGCGGCCTCAAGCAACGGAAAGGGTAAGACGATGAGCAAGATTTCCCGTTCGGCCTATGCCGAGATGTTCGGCCCCACCACCGGCGACCGCGTGCGCCTGGCCGATACCGAACTGTTCCTGGAAGTGGAAAAGGACTACACGATCTACGGCGAGGAAGTGAAGTTCGGCGGCGGCAAGGTGATCCGCGACGGCATGGGCCAGTCGCAGCGCGCGCATGCCGACGTGATGGATACCGTGATCACCAATGCGCTGATCGTCGACCACTGGGGCATCGTCAAGGCAGACATCGGCATCAAGTCGGGCAAGATCGCCGGCATCGGCAAGGCCGGCAACCCGGACATACAGCCGGGCGTGACGATGGCCATCGGAGGCGCCACCGAGATCATCGCCGGCGAAGGCATGATCGTCACCGCCGGCGGTATCGACAGCCACATCCACTTCATCTGCCCGCAGCAGATCGAGGAAGCGCTGATGAGCGGCGTGACTACCATGATCGGCGGCGGCACGGGACCTGCGGTCGGCACCGCGGCCACCACCTGCACGCCGGGGCCGTGGCACATCCACTCGATGCTGGCGGCGGCCGATGCCTTCCCGATGAACCTGGGCTTTCTCGGCAAGGGCAACGTCAGCCTGCCGCTGCCGCTGGAAGAACAGATCCGCGCCGGCGCCATCGGCCTGAAGCTGCACGAGGACTGGGGCTCGACCCCGGCCGCCATCGACAACTGCCTGACGGTGGCCGACCGCATGGATATCCAGGTGGCAATCCATACCGACACGCTCAACGAAGGCGGTTTCCTGGAACACACGCTGGCCGCCTTCAAGGACCGCACCATCCACACCTTCCACACCGAAGGCGCGGGCGGCGGACATGCGCCCGACATCATCGCTGCGGTGGGCCAGGGCAATGTGCTGCCCTCCTCCACCAATCCGACCCGGCCGTTCACCGTCAACACGCTGGACGAACACCTCGACATGCTGATGGTGTGCCACCACCTCGATCCGGCCATCGCCGAAGACATCGCCTTCGCCGAATCGCGCATCCGGCGCGAGACGATCGCGGCCGAAGATATCCTGCACGATATCGGCGCGATCTCGATGATGTCGTCCGACTCGCAGGCGATGGGCCGCGTGGGCGAGGTGATCATGCGCACCTGGCAGACCGCGCACAAGATGAAGGTGCAGCGCGGTTCGCTCAAGGAAGATTCGTCGCGTAACGACAATTTCCGCATCAAGCGCTACATCGCCAAGTACACCATCAACCCGGCCATCACCCACGGCGTCTCGCATGTGGTGGGTTCGCTGGAGATCGGCAAGATCGCCGACATCGTGCTGTGGAAGCCGGCCTTCTTCGGCGTGAAGCCTTCGATGATCCTGAAGAGCGGCATGATCGCGGCGGCCCAGATGGGCGACCCCAACGCCTCGATCCCGACGCCGCAGCCGGTGCATTACCGGATGATGTTCGGCGCCTACGGCGGCGGCTTGAAGACCTCGATGACCTTTGTCTCGCAAGCCGCCTTCGATGCCGGCATCGGCGAACAACTGAAGCTGAACAAGCCTGTGGTGGCGGTGAAGGATATGCGCAATCTGCGCAAGCGCGACATGATCCATAACGGCGCCACGCCGAAGATGGAAGTCGATGCCGAAACCTATGAAGTGCGCGCCGACGGTGAACTGCTGGTGTGCGAGCCGGCCAGGTCGCTGCCGCTGGCGCAACGTTATTTCCTGTTCTGATTATTTATGCTGACACTCAATACCAAGGTCGAACAGACCGACAAGATCGACGGCGAGCTGGTGCTGCCATATGACCAGCGCGAGAAAAGCCGTCTGCGCGCCACGCTGGTTTCCGGCGAAGACGTAGCGGTATTCACCGTGCGCGGTACGGTGCTGCGCAACGGCGACCTGCTGCGCGGCGACGATGGCCGAGTGGTGAAGATCACCGCGGCGCTGGAGCCGACCTATCGCGTCGATGCTGCCGATGCGCATTTGCTGCTGCGCTGCGCTTTTCATCTGGGCAACCGGCATACTCAGGCACACATCGGCCATTTGAACGGCGTGGGATTCCTGCGTATTCGTAAAGATCCCGTACTCAAGGAAATGCTGGAAGGACTGGGAGCGCGCGTGTCGGAAGAGCAAGCCGCGTTCGAGCCGGAGGCGGGCGCCTATGGCGGCGGCCACCATCACCACGGCGACGACCACCACCACAATCCGCTGGCGCCGATTCCGCTGCGCCAGAAAATCCATCGCCCCAGCGATCCGAAGGAATCCTGAACGCCATGCAAGCCGCCGCCCTGCTCCATCTGCTGCAATTGTCCAGCCCGTCGTTGCCGATCGGCGCGTACAGCTATTCGCAGGGACTGGAAGCCGCGATCGAGAATGGCCGCGTGCACAACGAGACCAGTGCCCGCGCATGGATTGCGCACGCGTTGCATGAAGTAGTGGCGCGCTTTGAAGCGCCCATCTTCGCGCGCCTGGTAGATGCCTTTGCCGCGCGCGATGCGGCTGCGGTCGCGCTGTGGACGGAACGCTTCGTCGCCGCGCGCGACACGTCGGAGTTTCGCGCCGAGACGATACAGATGGGCTATTCGCTGGGCAAGCTGGGGGCGGACCTGAAACTGGGCGATCCGGAACTGCTGGCGATCCTGCAGGTGCAGGCCGAAGTGCCGCTGCCTACCGCGCTGGCTTTTGCCACCGTGGCATTGCAGGTGCCGCGCGAAGCGGCGGTGCTGGGCATGCTGTTCGCCTGGGCCGAGAACCAGGTGCTGGCCTGCGTGAAAACGGTGCCGCTGGGCCAGGTGGCCGGCCAGCGCATGCTGCTGTCGCTGCAACCGGAACTGGAACGTGCCGCTGCTGCGGCGCAGACGCTGGAGGATGACGAACTTTCCAACTGGTCGCCCGGGCTGTCGCTGCTGTCGATGCAGCATGAGGTGCAGTACAGCCGCATCTACCGATCCTGAACCTGAAACATTCAACACCAACTAGAGACAGACATGAGCAATTCCACCACTTCCAATCCGCTGCGCGTAGGCATCGGCGGCCCGGTCGGCTCCGGCAAGACGGCGCTGTGCGAGATGCTGTGCAAGCGCATGCGCGACAGCTACGACATGGCCGTCATCACCAATGACATCTATACCAAGGAAGACATGGAGATCCTGCTGCGCGCCGACGCGCTGCCGGCCGAGCGCCTGATGGGCGTGGAGACAGGCGGTTGTCCGCATACGGCGATCCGGGAGGATGCTTCGATCAACCTGGAAGCGATCGCGCGCATGAGCGCCGACTTTCCCGACCTCGACCTGATCCTGGTCGAGTCCGGCGGCGACAACCTGGCGGCCACCTTCAGCCCGGAATTGTCGGACCTGACCATCTACGTGATCGACGTGGCCGGCGGCGAGAAGATCCCGCGCAAGGGTGGCCCCGGCATCACGCGTTCGGATCTGCTGATCATCAACAAGACCGACCTGGCGCCTTATGTCGGCGCCAATCTCGACATCATGGCGGCCGACGCCAAGCGCATGCGCGGCGAGCGGCCGTTCGTGTTCACCAATCTGCGCAGCGGCGACGGCGTGGAAAAGGTGATCGAGTACATCCGCAAGCAGGGCTTGCTGGACGAGAAGCCGAAGAGCTGACGCGTAGCGCCGCCTCATTCAACGATTCCGGATATCTATATCTACAAGGAGAAAAACATGTTTGCACTTTCGACCAAAAACCGCGCACGCCTGGGCGTGCTGACTGTCGCCGCGCTGGCAACCGGTTCGGCGCTGGCCCATCCCGGCCATCCGGAGTCGGTGATGAACGCTTCAGCCAGCTTCATGAGCGGCTTCGAACATCCGTTCTCCGGCATCGACCACCTGCTGGCGATGCTGGCCGTGGGCCTGTGGGCCGCTCAGAACAAGCAGCGCGCACTGTGGGTGCTGCCGCTGGCTTTCCCGCTGATGATGGTGGTCGGCGCGCTGCTGGCGATCGGCGGCCTGAATGTACCCGCGGTGGAAACCGGCATTGCTGCATCGGTCGCCGTATTGGGCTTGCTGATCGCCTTCGCGGTGCGCATGCCGTTGTGGGGCAGCACGCTGGTGGTATCGCTGTTCGCGCTGTTCCACGGTTATGCGCATGGTACTGAGTTGCCGCATGGCTCGTCGGCGGCGATGTACGGCGCTGGTTTCATCTTGGCAACCGCTGTTCTGCATGCGGCCGGTCTGATCGTGGGCGTGGTGGCCGGCCGGAAGATGGCTGACCGTGTGGTGCGCATCGGCGGTGTCGGTATTGCGGCTGTGGGTGCTTATCTGCTGGCGGCCTGAAGCAATACCCGTTGTCGCTACTCAATATTCCTACCCCTATGCGATCCCTTGTCCTGACGTAGGTATTGCGACATGATGCGGAGGTTCTTCCTCCGCATCATGTCCCTCTATGTCTGCGACAACCGGCAACAGCATCTCGCTCTCATCACGGCACGCCTCCGGGGCGGCGCTAACCAAAGAGCAGCAAACCTTCAATCTGCTAATCGAGCAAATCAGCAAGCGGCGCGAACAGCTTGCCGCCTGGTCATTGCTCGTTCCTCAATACCAGAAGGCCTATGCGGAGGAACTGGTTCCGTTGCAATCCCGCGTGGATCGGCTCTCGCGTGAGCTGATCGTCAAACTGGATGAGCATGCCAGCCATGAAAAGCTGAGCGCTTCGGAACGGCAGACGATGTCGAAACTGCTTCTCGGGCTGCTGGAGAATTTCCCCGATATCGGTGGAGACGATGCGCTCAAGCGCATATTCAATCGCCATGCGTCGACAGATTACGATGAAGAAATAGCGCTCGGCGTTGCCGATATGAAGGCGGACCTGGAACAGATGTTCGGGGAGTCTTTCGGGGACGATATCGACATGCGTTCATCCGAAGCGCTGCTGAAGCGCGCCCGGGAAAAGATGGCCGTGCACCAGGCACGCGAAGCGGCCAAGGAACAGGCGAGGGAAGAGCGTAAGGCGGCGCGTGCGAAGAACAAGAAACGGCCTGATGCAACCACGCTTGGCCATCAGGAGAAACTGCGCGCTGAACTCACTCAATCCTTGCGGGATATCTATCGCAAGCTGGCCAGCGCTCTGCATCCCGACCGGGAAGCCGATCCCCAGCGCCGGCAGCACAAGACCGAGTTGATGCAATCGTTGAATCAGGCTTATGCGAAACAGGATCTGCTGCATATGCTGGAATTGCAAATGCAGCTACAGCAAATCGACCAGCATGCCCTCAACGATATCGGTACGGAACGGCTGGAACAGTACAACCGATTGCTGCAGGAACAAATCGCCGAGCTGGACCGGGAGATTGCGCAGGAGGAAACGCAATTCGCACGTAGCTATGGCATTTCGCCTGCCCGGCGGGTGACGCCAGGGACTGCATTGCAATCCCTGGAGCTCCAGATTCGCGAGGCGCAACGCTCGGTTGCCGCCATCGAAGAGAATCTGAAAAGAGTGACTGATATCAAGAGCCTGAAAAACTGGCTCAAGGAAGAGAAGAAGCGTTTGAAGGAACTGGAATTCGAGTGGGAGCTGCAGCTGGAACGCAATTATTGAGTGCTGGCTAGCGTATACACATAAAAGAAAAGCCGTTCAGGATGCTCTGAACGGCTCTTTTATGGCCCCGTGGATGGGTAATTTAAGAATTCCTGGCAACGCTTAAAGCGGCAACCGTAAAGCAAAAAGCCTCCCCATCAAAGATGGAGAGGCTTCTGCGGAGTAACAAGCCTGACGATGACCTACTTTCACACTGGTTGCAGCACTATCATCGGCGCGAAGTCGTTTCACGGTCCTGTTCGGGATGGGAAGGGGTGGTACCAACTTGCTATAGTCATCAGG
>NZ_JAGIBI010000001.1 GCF_017744395.1 Herbaspirillum sp. | reverse complement strand
TGCTTACTTTCTTTGGCGGGCCAAAGAAAGTGAGCGGCTGCCGGGCCGCCCCCGGCGCTCACCTCCGACCGGAGAAAGAAAAACCTAAAGCCAGTACATCTGCACGCAGCAAGACCAGACTACTCCAAGACTTAGAACAGCCGAGCACCGTTAGGCACGATCTGGTCAGGCCTGAACAGCACAACTTCACCAGCATCATCGGGAAACCCCAGCGTCAGCACTTCCGACATGAACTTGCCAATCTGGCGCGGCGGAAAATTGACCACCGCCGCAATCTGTCGCCCCACCAAATCTTCCAACCGATAATGCGCCGTGATCTGCGCACTGCTCTGGCGCACGCCGACACCAGGACCGAAATCGATCTTCAGCTTGTAGGCAGGCTTGCGCGCTTCGGGAAAAGCTTCGGCCGAGACGATGGTGCCGATGCGGATGTCGACCTTGAGGAAGGCATCGAAATCGATGGGATCGGTGGCGGGAGCGTTGGTGTCGTGCAGCAGGTGCATGGCGGCTGAACCTTGAATGGTAAAACCGGGATGATAGCAATCATTGCCGCCGGTCGAGCAAGTGCGGAGGATGCGGGGGCGATGCGAGTTACGCCAAACCGGGTCAGTCGCGATCGGCCAGCGCCGGTCCGATCATCACCAGCACCGGCCCGCTGCAAGCCTGCAACCCGGCTTCCAGTCCGGCCAATTGCAGGTTGTAGATGTGCTCGTCCGGACGACTGCAGTTTTCCACGACCACCACCGGAGTCTCCGGCGCATAGCCCAGCTCAAGCAGCCTGCGCGCCGTGGCGGTCGCTTCGCGTCCGCCCATGTACTGCACCAGCGTATCGCCGTTGGGCATGATCACTTCATTGGGCTGGTCGGGGGCGGTGCTGGAGGTGAACAACGACACGCTGCGGGCGATGCCGCGCCGGGTCAGCGGGCGCTTGGCCGAGGCCGCCGCCGCCAGGGCGGCAGTGATGCCGGGGACGATTTCGTAGGAGATGCCATGCGCTTCCAGCGCCCGCATTTCCTCGTCGGCGCGGCCGAACAGCATGGGGTCGCCGCCTTTGAGGCGCACCACTCGGCGGTACTGCTGCGCCGCCGCCACCAGCTTCTCGTTGATCTCCACCTGGGCGGTGGAGCGCTGGCCGCTGCGCTTGCCGACCGAAATCTTCACGGCCTGCGGGCACAACTCAAGAATTTCCTCGGTCACCAGCGCGTCGTGCAGCACCACGTCGGCTTGCGCCAGCAGGCGCGCGCCGCGCACCGTCAGCAGGTCGGCCGCGCCGGGGCCGGAGCCGATCAGCCACACCCGGCCCGGGTGTGTCGGGCTGGGGGGAGGGGAGTCGGAGGGGAGTGCGGATGCTGCCGGATCGGTGGCCATGGCCTGCGGTAATTGAATCGGATCGGTGGAAACTCAGTCGATCCGAATCATACCAGCGGCCACCGTCTGGTGCGTCACTTCGTCGATCAGGATGAAGGCGCCGGTGGCGCGGATCGCTTCATAGCCGTCGGCGGCGATGGGCTGCTGCACGTTCACCGTCACGCGGGCGATGTCGTTGAGCTTGAGCGTGTCGGCCGGGCGGCGTTCCTGGGTGTTGATGTCGAGCAGGGTGTCGACTTTGGCCACGCGCGCCGCCACTTGCTTGGTGGTGTGCTTGAGCCAGTACTTGCGGCGCAGGTCCAGCGGGTCTTCCGACAGCCAGCAGACGTCGGCATTGACCGTCTTCAGCGCCACCGGCGCCTGGCCGGCCGCGGCCAGCAGGTCGCCGCGCGAGATGTCCAGGTATTCGTCCAGCAGGATGGTGACCGACTGGCCGGCCGCGGCCGATTCCAGCGAGCCGTCCAGCGTCTGGATGTCCTTGACGGTGGCGCTCTGGCCGCCGGGCAGCACCACCAGCTTGTCGCCCTTGGCGACGCGGCCGGCTTCGATGCGGCCCATGTAGCCGCGAAAGTCGTTGGCTTCGTGGCCGTTGTGGCGCGCCACCAGCTGCACCGGGAAACGGAACGGCTCTTCGTGCGCGTCTTCGTACACCGACAGCGATTCCAACAGTTCGATCAGCGTCGGGCCCTGGTACCACGGCATCCTGTCGCTGGCGGTCACCACGTTGTCGCCGGCCAGGGCCGACAGCGGGATCGCGTGCACGTCCTTCAGGCCCAACTGTTGCGCGAATTGCTGGTAGGCGCCGACGATGCGGTTGTAGACGGTCTGGTCGTAGTCCACCAGGTCCATCTTGTTGACCGCCACGATCACGTGCTCGATCTGCAGCAGGTGGGCGATGGTCGAGTGGCGCTTGGTCTGGGTCAGCAGTTCCACGCTGCCATCGTCGCCCAGCTTCACCTTGGACACGTCCACCAGGATGATCACGGCGTCGGCGGTCGAGGCGCCGGTGACCATGTTGCGGGTGTATTGCTCGTGGCCGGGGGTGTCGGCGATGATGAACTTGCGCTTGGGCGTGGCGAAGTAGCGGTAGGCCACGTCGATGGTGATGCCTTGCTCGCGCTCGGCTTCCAGTCCGTCGGTCAGCAGCGACAGGTCGACCGTGTCGCCCACGGTGCGCTTGTGCTTGGCGCGCGAGATGGCGTCCAGCTGGTCGGCGAAGATGCCCTTGCTGTCGAACAGCAGGCGGCCGATCAGCGTGCTCTTGCCGTCGTCCACGGAACCGGCGGTGATGAAGCGCAGCAGGCCGCGCTCATGCGGCTGCGCGTTGGCGGCATTGCTCAATTGTTCTTGTGTGGCTGCGGCGTTCATCAGAAATATCCTTCCTTCTTGCGTTTTTCCATCGAGGCTTCGGACGTCTGGTCGTCCATGCGGGTGGCGCCGCGCTCGGTAATCTGGGTCACCGCCGTTTCGGCGATGATGGCTTCCACCGTTGCGGCATCGGACGCCACCGGGCAGGTGCAGGAGATGTCGCCCACGGTGCGGAAGCGCACGACCTGCTTTTCCACGGTCTCGCCTTCGCGCGCCGGGGTCAGGTCGGTCAGCGGCACCAGCAGGCCGTTGCGCGGGATCACTTCGCGCTCATGGGCGAAGTAGATCGGCGGCAGCGCCAGTTTCTCGCGGGCGATGTATTGCCACACGTCCAGCTCGGTCCAGTTGGAGATCGGGAACACGCGCATGTTCTCGCCCGGATGCACGCGGGTGTTATACAGGTCCCACAGTTCGGGGCGCTGGGCCTTGGGGTTCCATTGGCCGAACTCGTCGCGGAAGGAGAAGATGCGTTCCTTGGCGCGGGCCTTTTCCTCGTCGCGCCGGGCGCCGCCGATACAGGCGTCGAACTTGAATTCCTCGATCGTCTCCAGCAGCGTCACCGCCTGCGCGGCGTTGCGCGAGTCGGTCTGCGGGTTGCGCAGGCGCACGGTGCCGCGCTTGATCGAGTCTTCCACCGAACGCACCACCAGGCGCTCGCCCAGTTCGGCGGCGCGGCGGTCGCGGAATTCGATCACTTCCGGGAAGTTGTGGCCGGTGTCGATGTGCACCAGCGGGAAGGGGAACTTGCCGGGGCGGAATGCCTTTTCGGCGATGCGCAGCAGCACCACCGAGTCCTTGCCGCCGGAGAACAGCAGGGCAGGGTTGCTGCACTCGGCCGCGACCTCGCGCATGATGTGGATCGCTTCCGATTCCAGCCAGTCCAGGTGGCGGTTGCTGGCGTTGTCCAAAAAGAGTTTGTCTACCGCAGTGTTCATGCCGGGCCTTCCGATCTTCCGATACTTATTGTCGTGTTGCTTGGTTGTCTTGTGTGCGCGCCGGGGGCCGGTTCAGGCCGGCGAGTGCGACTTGATGCGCACCAGCTTGCCGTCCACCACGTGCAGGCCGCATTCCTTGGAGTCCGGGTTTTCCCACCACCAGCGGCCGGCGCGGATATCCTCGCCGGGCTGGATGGCGCGGGTGCACGGCTCGCAGCCGATCGACGGGTAGCCCTGGTCGTGCAGCGGGTTGTAAGGCACGTCGTTGGCGCGGATGTAGTCCCACACATCCTGCTCTGACCAGTCGGCCAGCGGGTTGAATTTCTCCATGCCGTGCGCCTCGTCACGCTCTTGCACATGCAGTTCGGCGCGGGTGACCGACTGCGCGCGGCGCTGGCCGGTGACCCACGAGGCCTTGCCTTGCAGGGCGCGGTTGAGCGGCTCCATCTTGCGGATGCGGCAGCATTCCTTGCGCAGCTCGACGCTGTCGTAGAAGGCGTTCAGGCCGTGGTTCTTCACATAGGCCTCGACCGCCTCGGGCTGCGGGCGATAGGGCGTGACTTCGTAGCCGTAGGTAGCGCGGATGCGGTCCAGCATGCCCAGGGTTTCCTGGTGCAGGCGGCCGGTTTCCAGTGTAAAGATGCCGATCTTGTCCTGCAGCTTGCCGCGCAGGATCAGGTCGGTCAGCACCATGTCTTCGGCCGCCAGGCTCGAAGCCAGTGCGGCGGGGGCGTGTTCGGCCGCGATGCGTTCCAGCGTCGCCTGGGTTTTTGCGATGAGATCCTGCAAAGCCTGATTCGACATGATGTTGCTTTCTTCATTGCTGCCGGCGGCCCGGGCCGCCGGCGGTTTGCTTCAGTCCGCGGTCTGCACAGCCTCGCGCTTGACGCGGCGGAACAGCGGGTTCTTCTCGTCCCACGAGGTCTGGTACTTCTCGGAGAAGTCGGTCAGGCCCTTGACGGCGTCGTGGATGTTCTTGTCGGCGCGCACCGCGAAGGCGTCGAAGCCCACGCGCTGCATGTAGAACAGCTGGTCGCGCAGCACGTCGCCGACCGCGCGCAGCTCGCCGGTGTAGCCCAGGCGCGCGCGCAGGTTGTAGGCGATCGAGTAGCCGCGGCCGTCGGCGAACTTGGGGAAGTCCACCGCCACCACCTTGAAGTGGTCCAGTTCGCCCTTGAGCTCTTCCGGACGCTCGTCGCTGGCCAGCCATACGCCCAGTTCGGGGCGGGACTTGAGCGACTCGCGCTGGGCCTGCCAGGTTTTCAGCGGGACGATGACTTTTCCTTCCGGGACGGCCACGGTTTCCGCAGTCTCGCCTTCAGCCAGGCGCAGGATGCTCCAGTCGTCGGCAACGACGGTCTTGTTTTTGATGATTTCAGGCATTGGCGTCTTCTCCAGCGACATAGTCCGCCGATGTCGAGATCGGCGTTGCATAAACGAATTCCTTGAACGGCGTGATGCCGATGCGGCGCACGGTATCGATGAAGAGTTCTTCTTCGTTGCGCTGCTTGACGTACACCTGCAGCAGGCGGTCGATCACGGTGGGCATCTGCTGCGCCGAGAACGAGGGGCCGATGATCTTGCCGATCGACGATTCATTGCCTTGCGCGCCGCCCAGCGAGACCTGGTACCACTCGGAACCGTCCTTGTCCACGCCCAGGATGCCGATGTTGCCGACATGGTGGTGGCCGCAGGCGTTGATGCAGCCCGAGATGTTCAGTTCGATTTCGCCGATGTCGTGCTGGTAGTCGATGTCTTCGAACTTCTCGGCGATGGCTTGCGCGATCGGAATCGACTTGGCGTTGGCCAGCGAGCAGAAGTCGCCGCCGGGGCAGCAGATGATGTCGGTCAGCAGGCCGATGTTGGGCGTGGCCAGATTGTGCGACTTGGCCAGCTTCCACAGCGTGTACAGATCGGACTGCTTGACGTCGGCCAGCACCAGGTTCTGCTCGTGCGTCACGCGCAGTTCGCCGAAGCTGTACTGGTCGGCCAGGTCGGCGGCGAAATTCATCTGGTCGGCGGTGATGTCGCCCGGCGGCACGCCCGGCTTCTTCAGCGACAGGATCACGGCCGCGTAGCCGGGCACCTTGTGCGCCTTGACGTTGCGCTTGAGCCAGTTGGCGAAGCCGCGGTCTTCCGCCTTCAGGCGTTCGAATTCGGCATCCACGGCCGGCAGGGTTTCATAGGCGGGCGGCACGAAGTATTGCGCCACGCGCTGCAGTTCTTCCTCGGTCAGGGTGGAGGGGCCGTCCTTGATCTGCGCCCATTCCTCTTCGACCTGGCGTGCGAATTCCTCGGGGCCGATGGCCTTGACCAGGATCTTGATGCGGGCCTTGTAGATGTTGTCGCGGCGGCCGTACTGGTTGTACACGCGCAGGATGGCTTCCAGGTAGGACATCGCGTGCTGCCAGGGCAGGAACTCCCGGATCACGCTGCCCAGGATCGGGGTGCGGCCCATGCCGCCGCCGACCAGCACGCGGAAACCGACTTCACCGGCCTCGTTCTTGACCACGTGCAGGCCGATGTCATGCACGGCGGTGGCGGCGCGGTCTTCCTTGGCGCCGCTGATGGCGATCTTGAACTTACGCGGCAGGTAGGCGAACTCGGGGTGGAAGGTACTCCACTCGCGGATCAGCTCGGCATAGGGGCGCGGATCGACGATCTCGTCGGCGGCCACGCCGGCCAGCTCGTCCGAGGTGGTGTTGCGGATGCAGTTGCCGGAAGTCTGGATGGCGTGCATCTCGACGCTGGCCAGTTCGGCCAGGATGTCGGGCGATTCTTCCAGCTTGATCCAGTTGAACTGGATGTTCTGGCGGGTGGTGAAGTGGCCGAAGCCGCGGTCGTACTTGACGGCGATTTCGGCGAACTTGCGCAGTTGGCGGGACGCCAGCATGCCGTAGGGAATGGCGATGCGCAGCATGTAGGCATGGCGCTGCAGGTAGAGGCCGTTCTGCAGGCGCAGGATACGGAACTCGTCCTCGATCAGCTCGTCCGACAGGCGGCGGCGCACCTGGTCTCGATATTGTGCAACTCGCTCTTTGACGATCTGGTGATCGTATTGGTCATAGCGGTACATCTTGTATAAGTCCCTGTTAACGTCTTAATGAGGCTGGGCCTTCACGTCCGGCTCCGCCCCGCATTGAAAAACCGGCCTACCAAATCAGCTTCACGGCGACGCTCGTCAGCGTAATCGCCAGCAGGCCACGCAATATCTTTTCCGGCACCGCCCGCGCCGCGAGCGAGCCGAGTGTGATGCCCGGCAGCGAACCCAGCAGCAGGGTCGCCAGCAGTTCCCAGTTGATCGAACCCAGCCACCAGTGGCCGAAGGCGGCAATGGCGGTCAGCGGCACCGCATAGGCGATGTCGGTGCCAGCGACTTCCGCCGGCGACAGGCGCGGATACAGCAGCACCAGCAGGGTGGCGCCGACCGCGCCGGCGCCGATCGAGGAAATCGTCACCAGCGTGCCGAGCACGGCGCCGGCGAGGATGGTGGCATTGCGCAAGGCGGTTCCCTGCAGCTGGCGCTCGGGGTGGGCATTGAGCCACACTTGCAATTTGCTTTTGAGCAACAGCGCGCTCACGGTGAGCAGCACCGAGATGGCGATCGAATAGCGGATGAGCAGGCTGATGCCATCGCTGACGGCGCCGAAATGCTTCAGCAGCAGCGTGGCCGCCAGCGCGGCGGGTAGGGCGCCGTAGGACAGGCGGCGCACGATGTCCCAGCGCACCGTGCCCTTGCTGCGGTGGGCCAGGGTGCCGGCGCTCTTGGTGGCCGAGGCGAACGCCAGGTCGGTGCCGACCGCCACGCTAGGGTGGATGCCGAACAGCAGGGTCAGGAGCGGCGTCATGAGCGAGCCACCGCCGACCCCGGTCAGGCCGACCAGCAGTCCCACAGCAAATCCGCTCACTACATAAGAAACAGTCATAACACCTCGCCCATTAGTCTGCGAATCGTAATAAACTTATGTTTCAAACCAAACTACATAGTATTTATTTGCTTATATACGCCTTTGGCATATGCAAATGAGGCGGCTGAGCGCATGAGCGCGCCGCCCGGCAAATAAGCGGCCAAGGCCGCCGGGTAGTCAGCGAGGGCTTTCCATGAATCTTCATCAATTCCGTTTCGTGCGCGAAGCGGTGCGCCAGAATTTCAACCTGACCGAAGCGGCCAAGGCCCTGTATACCTCGCAGCCTGGCGTTTCCAAGGCCATCATCGAACTCGAGGAGGAGCTGGGGGTCGACATCTTCACCCGCCATGGCAAGCGTATCCGCGGCCTGACCGAACCCGGCCGGGCGGTGCTGCGCTCGGTGGAGCTGATCATGCAGGAAGTGGACGGCTTGAAGCGCATCGGCAAGGAATTCGCCGCCCACGACAGCGGCAGCTTCACCATCGCCACCACCCACACCCAGGCACGCTATGCGCTGCCCAAGGTGGTGCAGGCCTTTACCCAGAAATATCCCAAGGTGCACCTGTCGTTGCTGCAGGGCAATCCCAAGCAGATCACCGAAATGGTCCGCAACGACCAGGCCGACATCGCCATCGCCACCGAGGCGCTGGCCTCGGGCGAGGGCCTGGTGTCGCTGCCGTGCTACCAGTGGGAGCACGTGGTGGTGGTGCCGCCCGAGCATCCGCTGCTGCAATCCAAGAGCCTGACGCTGGAAGAGATCGCGGCCTACCCGCTGATCACCTACGACTCGGCCTTCAGCGGCCGCAGCAAGATCGACCATGCGTTCTCGCTGCGCCACCTCAAGCCCGACGTGGTGCTGGAAGCCATCGATGCCGACGTCATCAAGACCTATGTCGAGCTGGGCATGGGGGTGGGCATCATCGCCGGCATCGCCTTCGACGCCGACCGCGACCGCGGCCTGCGCTCGATCCCGGCCGGCCACCTGTTCGGCACCAACGTCTCGCGCGTGGCCCTGAAGCAGGGGGCTTACCTGCGCGGCTATGTCTACACCTTCATCGAATTGCTGGCGCCTACGCTGAACCGCAAGCTGGTGGCGCAGGTGATGGACGGCGAGAAGGACATGTACGAGCTATAAGGGAAATCCAGCAATGAGGAAAGTATGGGCCGCGGCATCGCAGCCGCAGCGCCATTTGCGCCGCCTGTGGCTGCAATACGGGATCTTGTGGACGGGCGCGGTCATCGCCGGCCTGGTGGCGGTGCTGTATGCGCGCCTGATCGATTTCGGCTTCGGGCTGTTCCAGGGCATGCAAAGCCGGCACCACTGGCTGCCGCTGCTGCTCACGCCGGCCATGGGGGCGCTGTGCGTCTGGCTCACGCGCCGGTATTTCCCCGGCTCGGAGGGTAGCGGCATCCCGCAGGTGATCGCGTCCCTGGCCGAGCAGGGCGAGCACACTTCCAAACTGGCGCAAAAGCTGCTGACCGTGCGCATCGTGCTGGGCAAGATCGGCCTTTCCTTCCTGGGCATCTGCTCCGGCTTCACCATCGGCCGCGAAGGCCCGACGGTACAGGTGGGCGCGGCGCTGATGTACAACATGCGGCGCTTTTACCCGCGTCCCAGCGTTATCCTGGAAAAGCGCCTGGTCCTGGCCGGCGCCGCCGCCGGCCTGGCGGCCGCCTTCAATACTCCGCTGGCGGGGATCGTGTTCGCCATCGAGGAACTCTCGCGCAGTTTCGAGCAGCGCGCCAGCGGTGTGGTCATCACCGCCATCGTCTTCGCCGGCGTGGTGGCCCTGGGCCTGACTGGCAACTATACGTATTTCGGCACCATCGCCGCCAGCGCCGACAGCGCGCGCGAGGTGATCGTGGCGGTGATCCTGTGCGGCTTGCTGATGGGCGGGGCCGGCGGTTGCTTCTGCTGGCTGCTGCTGAATATGCCGAAGTGGATCCCGGCGCCGCTGCTGCGGCTGCGCACCGGGCGCCCGGTGCTGTTCGGCGCGCTGTGCGGCCTGCTGGTGGCGGCCATCGGCGTGGCTGCCGGCGGCGCCACCTTCGGCAGCGGCTATGTCGAGGCCAAAGGCTTGCTTACCGGGCAGCAGGAGCTGGAGGGCATCTACCCGCTGGCCAAGATGGCGTCGATGGTGGGCTCCTACCTGCCGGGCATCCCGGGCGGCATTTTCGCGCCGTCGCTGTCCATCGGCGCCGGTTTCGGCAACCTGCTGCACATGCTGTTCGGAGACATCTCGCTGCCGGTGCTGATCGCCCTGGCCATGGTGGGATACCTGGCGGCGGTGACGCAGTCGCCGATTACCGCTTTCGTGATCGTGATGGAAATGATCGACGGCCATGCGCTGGTGATCTCCCTGATGGCGACCGCCTTGCTGGCCAGCCGCGTCTCGCGCTTTTTCGCGCCGCCGTTGTATGAGGCGCTGTCGGAACGCTATGCGTCGCCTCCGGCGCCGGCGACGCCGCCAGCAGATCCGGTTTCATCCGGACGGCACAGCGAAGCGGACGAGCAGGTTTCTCCGAAGGAAGCCATTCCCGATTCTGTGGCACAGGCTTTGAAGCCGGAGGCGAAGGAGGCGGATGCGAGCCAGCCGCAAACGCCGGATATCGGCGCTGCGGAGCCGCCCGCTAACAAGAAGGCGCAGGCATCGCCCCGCAAACCGAAGCCGGCGCGCAAGCGGCAGCAGGCCAAAGCGGCGCAGCCGGCGGCCCAGCCTGTTTCATCGGCTGCGGCTTTCGATGAGCTTGTCGCAAAGGCAGCGCCGCAGCCTGCCAAGAGCGCCAGGAAGATTTATCGCCAGGGTGACTTGTTCGACGGCATGTGACAGGCAGCACAATGAAAAACGGCCGGGTCTGAGCAGACCCGGCCGTTTTTTTGACTCGGACGTTTTGCGCTTGCGCCGTCAGACTTGCGCCACCGCCGAACGTTCGGTGTCGTTGCAGCCGTCCAGCAGGAAGGACAGGCCCACTACCAGCACCAGTTCGCCTTCGGCCGAACGGGCCGTGCCGGTGATGCCGTTGGTATGGATCGCCGTGAGCGGCTTGATCACCAGGTCGGCCGTGCCTTCCACCGATTGCACGCCGAGGATGTAGGGATGCGGCACCGCCATCACCACGCCCACGCGTTCGTTGCCCGGTTCGTAGCCCAGGACCCCGGCCAGCGAATGCACCGGCAGCGGGCGGCCCTGGTCGCGCAGCACCGGCGCGCCGCCGACTTCGTCGAAGGTTTCCGGCAGTTCGACCACGCGTTCCACCACCGCCATCGGCAGCGCCAGCGGCGCGCCGGCGCAGCGCACCAGCATGGTCGGGATGATCGACAGTTCGATCGGCAGGCGGATCGAGAACTTGGTGCCCTTGCCGATGGTCGAGTCGATGCGGATGGTGCCGCGGTGCTTTTCCACCGCGGTCTTGACCACGTCCATGCCGACGCCGCGGCCGGACACGCTGGAAGCCACTTCCTTGGTCGAGAAGCCGGGCAGGAACACCAGTTGCAGCGCCTCATCGGCGGTCAGCGCCTGGTGCTCGGTGATCAGGCCCTTGGCCAGCGCCTTGTTGCGCAGCATCTCGGGATCCATGCCCTTGCCGTCGTCGAACACTTCGATCATGACGCTGCTGCCGGCCTGCCATGCGTGCAGCGAGATGGTGGCCTTGTTCGGTTTGCCGGCGGCGGCGCGGTCGACTTCGATGCCGTGGTCCAGCGAGTTGCGCAGCATGTGCACCAGCGGGTCGTAGAGGCTGTCCACCACCACGCGGTCGACTTCGGTTTCGGCGCCGGTGATGACCAGGTCGACATCCTTGCCGAGATCCTTGGCCAGTTCGCGCACCAGGCGCGGGAATTTCTGGAACAGGCGGCCGACCGGCTGCATGCGGGTCGACAGCGTGGCGCGCTGCAGTTCGCTGGAATAGCGCGAGGCGCGGCCCAGCGTTTCGGCCAGCGTCGACATCAGCGCCGCGGCGGTGCCTTCGAACTTGAATTGCTGCAGCTTTTCCAGCAGCACGGCGGCCTGGTTGGCGGCTTGCACCGATTCGCCGGCCACTTCCAGCAGGGCGTCGAGCTTGCCGGCGTCGATACGGATGCTTTCTTCCTTGGCGCTGTCCGAGGCGCGGCGGTTATGCTGCGGGGCGCCGGCGGCCGGCTTGGCGTCGCCGCCGGCTTCTGCCGCGGAGGCGGCAGCCGGGGCGGGCGCGGCTTCCACCGCGGCGGCAACAGGCGCGCTGACGCCGGTGGCCGGCGTACCGGCCGAGGCGCCGGTCACGGCCTGGTACATCGATTCCCAATCCAGCTGGCCGTCCTTCATGACGCTGGCGCCGTTGGGCGCGGCTTGGCCCGCGGGAGCCGCCGGTGCGGATGCAGGCGCTGCCGCTGGAGCTGCCGCCGCGGCGGGGGTGCCGCTCTTGCCTTCGATGGCCTGGGTCAGGATGCCTTCCAGGGTCGGCGGCATCGAGGCCAGGCTGTCGGGCGCGGCGCCGTTGGAGAGTTCGTTCAACTGGTCGGCCACGAAACCGCTGGCTTGCAGCGCGGCTTCGATCGCCAGCGGCGTGACCGGCGCCTTGCCGGTGCGCAGCGCGTCGAACAGGTTTTCCGTCAGGTGGCAGGCCGATACCATGGCCGGCAGGTTGACGAAGCCGGCGCCGCCCTTGATGGTATGGAACGCGCGGAACACCGCATTGAGGATTTCCAGATCGTCAGGATGCCGTTCGAGCGTCAGCAGATGCTCTTCCACGTTGGAGGCCAGCTCCAACGCTTCCACGACAAAATCCTTGAGCATTTCGTCATCCATTAGAACCCCAGGCTATCGAGTAAGTCGTCCACGTCATTCTGGCCCATGGCGGTGCCGGGAGCGGCAGGGCCGTTGAGCAGGGAAACCGGCTTTTCCGCTTCGATCTGCGCGCGCACTTCCGGCGGCGCGTTGTCGCGCAGCAGTTGCGCCAGTTCGCGTTCGGCGACGGCGGTGATGCCGACGATCTTCTTGATCAGCTGGCCGGTGATGTCCTGGAAGTCCTGGGCCATCATGATTTCCAGCATGCGGGCCTTTTCCGCTTCGGTCGATTCCAGCACCGCGCTGGAGAATTTCTGCGAGTCGCCGGCCAATTGCTTGAATTCGTCGATGCTCATCTGGCCGGCATACAGCCTGGCCCAGCGCTCGTTGATGTCCTTGGCGTGCTCTTGCAGGCGATCCTGGGCGGGCATGCCCGAATCCAGCGCGTTGAGCACCTTGTTGGCGGCCTGCTCGGTCAGGGTGGCGACGTGTTCCAGGCGGCCTTGCGCATCGCCGATCTGGGCGGCGACGTCGGTCAGGGAGCGGTCGTAGCCCAGTTCGCGCATCGAATCGTGCAGCAGGCGCACGATGCCGCCCAGGCGTTCGTACATCGGCTTGTCCGACTGGTCTTCGGCGACGGCCGGCTGCGCGGCGGCGGCAGGCGCCGCTTCGGCGGTCATCGCCGGCAGCGTCTGCGCGGAAATCTCGTCAAACAATGCTTCCAAATCAACGTCGTCGCTCATGATCTCAGGTTCTCCCTACAAATTTGGTGCACTTCCATGTTGCCCGTTCCGGCAGGCCCAACGGGCGTCTCTTGAAGCTGCGTTTGACGCTTGAAACGCCTGGCCCGGGTGGCAGGGGTATCCAATGCTTATCGGCACAAGTGGTCGGAGTCTGAAGGCCGTCAGGCCGCGACAGCGATCGGGCGGTTCCGGCTGGCGCCAGACCGGCCCAAGTTACCGGTTGGCTGAGTATAGGGCGCGTATCGGCCGAGCCATCGGCCAAATAGCGAGTGAAATCCCCCCATTTGTTCCCATTTCCCCGTGGCCCGGATCCCCTCGATCCGACCCCGCTTGTGGCGATTTTCCATTCTTTTGCGACGCCGCGGCAAATTTTAGCGAGCTTTTTCCGAAAAGCAATCTTTGGGACGCATTTCCTTGATGTGCCTCAGACGCCACGCCGGCCTTGTTGCGTTGCCTTCGTCGCGCTTACAATTGCGCGGTTTTGGTGCCCGCAGGCGCGTCCGCGCCCGCAGTTAAACGGGAAACACGAACTGGCGCATGCCGGATGCCGCATCCGCATTGTCAAAAAGTAACGTGTGCTGCCCCCGCAACGGTAATCAGGCGCCGGCCCCCGGATGCTTTCGCATCCAGTCAGGAGGCCGGCCATCCATCTCCAAGCCACTGTGCTTTCGGCGCAAGCCGCGGCATGGGAAGGCCGATGGTGCCGCCTGAAGCCCGGATACCGGCCAAGACAGGAGGGGACTTAACGGTTTCCGTGGAATCCGGCTTGCGGGGAGGCAGGCCGGAGAACTCACATTTTTATACCCACAATGAAGCAATCCCAATTCCAGCCGCGCCGCAAGGCCGGCAAGCCGGCCGCCCTGCGCGCCGCCGTTTCGCTCACTTTGTCCGCGTTGGCAGCATGGAGCTACACCCCGGCGCAGGCCCAGACCAGCGGTAATGCCGCCGCCAACGGCACCCTGGCGCCGGTGGTGGTTTCGGCCTCGCGTTTTCCGAATGATCCGGCGTTTCCGCCGGTCGCTGCTACCGTGATTACCGCCGAGCAGATCCGTGAGGCCGGCATCGACAACGCCAACGAGGCGATCCGCAAGCTGGGCGGCGTCTATGGTCGCCAGAGTTTAGCCGGCCCGAATGACTTCCCGCTGGATTTGCGGGGCTTCGGCACCAATGGCGACCAGAACATGGTGGTGCTGGTGGATGGTGTGCGCATTTCGGAAAATGAATTGACCACGCCGCTGCTGTCCTCGATTCCCATCGAGACCGTCGAGCGCATCGAAATCGTGCGCGGCGGCAGTAGCGTGCTGTACGGCAGCGGCGCTACCGGCGGCACTATCCAGATCATCACCAAGCGCCCGCAGGCCAATGCCGGTTACGGTTCCATCGTCGGCGAAGTCGGCACCGACGGCCAGCGTGCTGGCCGCGCCTTTGTTTCGCGCGGTTGGGAGAACATGTCGATTGATGCCAGCTACGCCAAGGCGCGTAGCGACGGCTGGCGCGATAATACCCACTCCAACCAGGAAAATTTCAGCACCACGGTGCAATGGTTCGCCAGCGACTGGCGCTTCGGCTTGCGCGCCAATATCGCGCAAGCCGATTATGGCTTGGCCGGCGCGCTTTCGCTGGCGCAGTTCAATGCCAATCCGCGTCAGACCAAAACACCGTTCGACTATGGTTCGTATGACAACAACAGCATCACGGCCTTCCTGGAACGCCGCTTCGGTGCTTTCGACGTTGCGGCTGAATTGTCGCATCGGGAAAAGGTGGCGCGCGCAAACTTTGTATCGAGCACTTTCCAATCCAACACCAATGTACGTAATACCCAATTCTCGCCGCGCATTCGCCATGTGCTGGAGAGCGGCGGGGTAAAGAACGAGTTGATCGCCGGGGTCGATCTGTCGGAATGGAACTTGAATGGCAATTCGTCCTTTGCCGGCTTCCCTAGCAGCTCCGACGCCAGCCAGCGCTCCAAGGCCTTCTACCTGCGCGATGAAGTCGAATTCGCCAAGAACGCCCGCATCGCCGCCGGTGTGCGCCGCGAGATCTTCACGCAAAGCAGCACATCCGCGGGTTATGGCATGAGCACCGGCGTCAATGCCTGGGACCTGCAAGCCAGCTATGCGCTGGTGCCGTCGCTGCGTATCTTCGTCAAGACCGGACAGAGTTACCGCCTGGCGACTGTCGATGAAAACAATGCCAACGGCTTGCCGACCGGCCAGATCCTCAAGCCCCAGGTCTCGCATGACCTGGAATTCGGAGCGACCTGGGGCTCGGCCGATCGCCAGTTGACGGCCAAGTGGTTCCGCCACCGCGTGCGAGACGAGATTTACTACGATCCGACAGTTGGTTTCTTTGGCGCCAACACCAACCTCGATCCCACCAAGCACCAGGGGATTGAATTGGAGGGCAAGGTACGTGTGACTGACACCGTCACCGCCAGCGCGACCTACCAGCATGTCGAGGCCAAGTTCACCGAGGGCGTCAACAACGGCAAGGAACTGGCTCTGGTGCCGAAGAATATGTTTTCCGCCCGGGTCAACTGGAAATCGGGCAACCAGAGTGCCGACGCCGGGGTGCGCTGGGTCGATAGCCAGCGCTATGGTTCCGACTTCGCCAACACCTGCGCGGCACGCATGCCGTCTTACACGACATTGGATGCTCGCTATGCCGTGCGCGTGAATGCATGGGAGTTCGCCCTGACCGGCACCAACCTGACCGATCGCAATTATTTCTCGCAAGCCTTTGCCTGCCAGGGCGGCATCTACCCGGAAAACGGCCGGGCGGTAAAATTCACCGCCCGCTACGATTTCTGACGATGCTTTCCTGACCCCTGGCCGCTATACCGATGCGACGTTACTTCTGGCTGTTGTCCGCCTTGCTGCTGCTGTCCGTGTTCGCACTGGCGGCGGCCGCATTGTGCGGCAGCAGCGGTTGCCTGCGTCCATCGGCATCGGCCGATACCGTTTCCCTGATGCTGTCCTTGCGCGTGCCGCGCGCGCTGACGGCGTTCGCCGTAGGCGCCTTGCTGGCACTGGCCGGCGCGCTGATGCAGGTGCTGCTGCGCAATCCTCTGGCCGATCCCTATGTGTTGGGCTTGTCGGGCGGGGCGGCGGCCGGCGCCTTGCTGTCCATGCTGGCGGCGTTGTACTTCGGCTTGTCGCCGCATCTGGTCACCGCGCCCGGCGCCTTGCTGGGGGCGGCGCTGGCGGTGCTGCTGCTGTTCGGGCTGGTGCGCCAGTCGCTGCGGCACCTGGCCTTGTCGCCGCTGCTGTCGAGCCAGCGCCTGCTGCTGACCGGCGTGATGCTGGCCGCGGGTTTCGGCGCCGTCATTTCCCTTTCCTTGTCGATCGCGCCCGATTCGCAGTTGCGCGGCATGGTGTTCTGGCTGATCGGCGACCTCGATGACGCGCGCCTGTTGCCATTGGCCGCGGGCGTGCTGCTGCTGGCGCTGCTGTGGGCGGTGCGCCATGCGCCGGCGCTGAACCTGCTGGCGCGCGGCGACAGTTTCGCCCAATTGCTGGGGGTGCCGGTCCTGCGCCTGCGCGTGATGACGCTGTGCGCGGCATCGGCGGCCACGGCGGCGGCGGTCGCCATGGCCGGCACCATCGGCTTCGTCGGCCTGGTGGTGCCGCATACCTTGCGCCTGCTGGTCGGCAACGACCAGCGCCTGCTGTTGCCGGCTTCGGTGCTGGGCGGCGGCGCGGCGCTGGCGCTGGCCGACCTGGCGGCGCGCACCGTGGCCGCGCCGGCGCAGTTGCCGGTGGGGGTCATCACGGCGCTGGTCGGGGTGCCGGTGTTCTTGTGGTTGTTGGCGCGGAGCCGGGCATGAGCGCTTTTCCCCAAGCGTTGCTGCGCATTCGCGGCCTGGCGCTCAAGGCCGGCGACCGTGCGTTGCTGGGTCGCCTGGACCTGGATATCCGTGCTGGCGAGTTCTGGTGCATCCTCGGCCGCAACGGCATCGGCAAGAGCACCTTGCTGCATACGCTGGCCGGGTTGCGCGCGCCGGATGACGGGCTGCTGGAAATCGGCGGCGGCAATGACCTGCGGCCGCACCGAGAATACGCGCCGGCGGCGCTGGCGCGTTTGCGGGGCTTGCTGACGCAGCACCAGTTCGATGCCTTTTCCAGTTCGGTGATGGAAACGGTGGCCAGCGGCCGCTTCCCCTATGGCGCCGGCTTCCTGCGGGCCGATGACGGCGAGCTCCAGGCGCGCACCCTGCAGGCGCTGGAGCAGGCCGGCATGGCGGGCCACCTGCATGACGACATTACCCGCCTGTCCGGCGGCGAGCGCCAGCGTGTGGCGCTGGCGACCCTGCTGGTACAGGATCCGCCGCTATGCCTGCTGGACGAGCCGACTTCGCACCAGGACATTCCGGCACAGCAATCCATCATGGCCTTGCTGCGCCGACTCGCGCTGTCGCAGGCCAAGGCGGTGGTGGCGAGCTGCCACGACATCAACCTGGCCTCCGGCTTCGCTACCCATGTGCTGATCCTGTCCGGGGACGGTTATCGGGCCGGCCCGTGCGATGAGGTCTTGCGGCTGGATTACCTGGAACATGCCTTCGCTTGCCGTTTGCGGGAAGTCACGGTGGATGGGCGCAGGCTGTTTGTTCCCATGTTTGCGGGTTGAGAGGCCCGCCCTTATTTTGCGCGCGCGTTGTCCAGCAATCCGCACACCTGCTCCGCCGCATCCAGCACCCGCGGCCCGGGGCGGTTGAGCCAATCGGCGTTGACCGTGTAGAGGTGCCGGTTGCGCACCGCCTGCATGCGCCCGTACTGGTGCCAGCGGTCCAGCGGCTGGCCGCTGACGTCGCTGGGGCTGAGGATGACTTGCGGATCGGCCGCGATGACGGTCTCGGCATCGACGGTGGGCGCCAACTGCTGCAGGCCGGCGAAGATGTTGCGGCCCCCGCACAGCTTCAGTACCGAAGACACCATGTGGCGGCCGTTGAGCGTCATCAGCGGCTGGCTCCAGATCTGGTAGAACACGCTGACTTCGGCGCGGCCGCGATAGCGGGTTTGCAGCGCCTGCCAGCGCGCGCGGAAATCGCTGGCGGCGGCATTGCCGATGCTGTCGCTGCCGGCCAGGCGCGCCAGTTTTTCCAGCGCATCGGCGATCATGCCGAAATCTTCCGGCTGGCTTTCATAGACGGGGATGCCGAACTCGCGCAAGCGCGCCAGTTGCGAGGGCTTGTTGCCGCCCGGCCAGGCGACCACCAGGTCTGGTTTGAGGGCCAGCAGGCGCTCCAGGTCGAGCAGGGCGAAGCCGCCCACAGACGGGAGCGCGCGGGCGGCGGCGGGATAGTCGCTGAAGCTGGTGGCGCCGACCAGCTTGTCGCCGGCGCCGGCCGCGTACAGCAGTTCGGTGATGTGCGGCGCCAGGCTGACGATGCGCCGGGCGGGCTGCGCCAGCGTGACCGGATGACCGAGGTCGTCCTTGACGGTGACCTCGGCATGCAGCGATGGCGCCATCAGGAGCAGGGCGGCGGCACAGGCCGCCGGCGCGCCGCTGCCCATGTTCAGATTTCCAGATTGTCGATCAGGCGCGTGGAACCCAGCTTGGCGGCGGCCAGCACCACCAGCGGCGCGCCTTGCGCCATGTCGCCGGCCGAGGGCGGCTGCAGGTCGATGCGCTTGCGCACGGCGACGTAGTCGGGATTCCAGCCGCGTTCGGCCAGGACGGACATGGCCTTCTTCTCGACTTCCGAGGTATTGAGCTGGCCGCCGCGCACTTCATTGGCGACATCGTTGAGCACCTTGTACAGCAGCGGCGCTTCGGCGCGTTCTTCGGCCGACAGGTAGCCGTTGCGCGAAGACAGGGCCAGGCCGTCTTCGGCGCGGTAGGTCTCGGCGCCGATGATTTCGGTGGGCAGCGCGAACTGGCGCGCCATGTTGCGCACGATCATCAGCTGCTGGTAATCCTTCTTGCCGAACACCGCCACGCGCGGCTGCACACAGGAGAACAGCTTCATCACCACGGTCGAGACGCCGGTGAAGAAGCCGGGGCGGAATTCGCCCTCCAGGATGTTGCCCAGGTCGTTGGGCGGCTGCACGCGGTATTCCTGCGGCTCGGGGTACATATCCTTCTCGGTTGGCGCGAACAGTACGTAGACGCCTTCCTTCTCCAGCTTCTCGACGTCGGCCTGGAAGGTGCGCGGGTATTTGTCGAAGTCTTCGTTGGGGCCGAACTGCAGGCGGTTGACGAAGATCGAGGCCACCACCGGGTCGCCGTGGGTGCGCGCCAGGCGCATCAGCGACAGGTGCCCCTCGTGCAGGTTGCCCATGGTGGCGACGAAGGCGGTGCGCAGCTGGCCGCGCAGGTGGTCGCGGAGTTCTTCGATGGAGGAAATGATTTTCATGCGGTATCTCGGGTGAAGGGCGGCCGGCCTGGCGTCGCCGCCGGCTCAGCTCGGCGAGTACGACAGTCTGACATAGATGGGGGCGAAGGCTTCGGCCTGGGTGATTTCGATCAGGGTTTCCTTGGCCAGCTCCAGCAGGGCGATGAAGTTCACCACCACCACCGGCACCCCGCGCGAGGGATCGAACAGGTCGGAGAACTCGACGAAACGCGCCGACTGCAGCCGGCGCAGGATGCCCGTCATGTGCTCGCGCACCGACAGTTCCTCGCGGCTGATGTGGTGGTGCGCGGTCAGCTTGGCGCGCTTGAGGATGTCGGCCCAGACCGCCTTGAGGTCGTCCATGTCGACTTCAGGCCAGCGCGTGACCACGGTCTGCTCGATGTAGACCTGGGTGCGCACGTAGTCGCGGCCGACCTGCGGCAGCGCGTCTAGCTCCTGCGCGGCCAGCTTGATCTGTTCGTATTCCAACAGGCGCCGCACCAGCTCGGCGCGCGGGTCTTCCGGCTCCTCGCCGGTATCGGCCTTCTTGGCCGGCAGCAGCATGCGCGACTTGATCTCGATCAGCATGGCGGCCATCAGCAGGTATTCGGCGGCCAGCTCCAGGTTCTGCTTGCGGATCTGGTCGACGTATTCCAGGTACTGGGCGGTGACCTGGGCCAGCGGGATGTCAAGGATGTTGAAGTTCTGCTTGCGGATCAGGTACAGCAACAGGTCCAGCGGCCCCTGGAAGGCTTCCAGGAAGACTTCCAGCGCATCCGGCGGGATGTACAGGTCATTGGGCAGCTGGAACAGCGGTTCGCCGTACAGGCGCGCCAACGCCACGCCGTCGATCACATCGGGCGTGGTGTCGGGTTGTCCTGCGGGAGTGATTTCCAGGGCGTCGGCGTTGCGCTGCTGTTCGCCGGCGTTGCCGGACGGATCGCCGCCGCCTGCGTTTGCCGTCATGCTGCCTGAATCAGTGCGATTGGTAGACGTAGGGTTGCTGGTCCACGCGCGAAGCCTTGTCGCGGGCGACCTTGTCCAGGTCGATGGGTTCCTTGTCCCACAGCAGGGCGCGGCCGGCGCGCTGCGACTCTTCCAGCTTCGGATTCTTCTGCTTCAGTTCGTCGATGAACTGGGTGATTTCAGATACGTAGGCGGTTTTTTTTCCGAAGAGCATGATATTTTCAAGCAAAATGAAACACAGAGGCTTTATTTTACCTTGTCTTGATCAGGGATAATCAAAAGGATGAGCAAGGAATGAGTATGCGAGTTTTTGAATTTGCCCGCCGTTGCGTCGCCACCGTGGGCGCTTTTGTTGCCGCCGTGGCAATGTTCGGTTGCGACCGCAACGGCAATCCGATCGAGGAGTTCGGCCTGGACAAGCTGCAAAAGGGCATCTCCACCGAAGCCGACGTGCGCGGCGTGATGGGCCAGCCCGACACCGTCTGGGACGACGGCAACGGCGCCCGCACCCTGGAATATCCCAAGGGGCCGCAAGGCATCCGTACCTGGATGTTCGCCATCGGCGCCTCCGGCACGCTGATCGACTACAAGCAGGTCCTGACCCAGGAGAACTTCGACACCATCCGCCCCGGCATGTCCAGCGACGAGGTGCGGCGCATGCTGGGCCGGCCGCGCAGCGTGGTGCAGTTCGCCCGCAAGAACGAAGAGGTGTGGGACTGGAAGTACCGCTATGTGCACGAGGACCGGCTGTTCAACGTGCATTTCGACATCGGCACCAAGAAGGTGGTGCGCACCTCGATCTCGGAGATCTTCGGCGGGCATTGAGCGCGCCGCATGGCGTGCGCGCATGAAAAAGGCCGGTTTGGAAGCCGGCCTTGTCGTTTGCGGGTTCCCTTCTCAGGGCGGTTGCGAGTAATCGCCTTCCTGCCGCTCCATCATGCGGCGCCGCTCTTCATCTTCATGGACGGTTTCCATCCGGCTGTGGCGCAGCATCCCGGCTTCGTCCAGCACCGAATAGGCGGTCGAGCAGAACAGCGAATGCATGCGCTTCATGTCGCTGATCAGGTCCAGGTGCAGCGAACTGGTTTCGATGCTTTCCTGGGTCTGGCCGGCCAGGCGGATCAGGTGGGTCTTGGCGTAGGCGCGTTCGAGGTCGCGGAAGGATTCCTTTTCCGCCAGCAGCTTCCGGGCGCTGCGCAGGTCGCCTTCGAGGAACACCGACAGGCCGAGCTGCAGGCTGGCCAGCAGGCGCGCGTGCATCTCGCAGACCTCTTGCATGCCGGCCTCGGAGAAGGTGCGTTGCGGCGCGATCTTCTTATTCTCCAGTCCCTTGACGATGCGCACGATGATGTCGCCGGCCTGTTCCAGGTTGATGGTCAGCGTGATGACGTCGGTCCAGCGCCGCACTTCGCGCGCCGAGAGCTCTTCGCGCGAGACGCGCGCCAGGTACATCTTCACCTCGGTATAGAGCTTGTCGACGTCGTCGTCGATCCGGCGGATTTGCTGGGCGCGGATGGTATCGTTTTCACGGATGACCGGCAAAAGGCAATGCAGCATCTTCTCGATCAGGTCGCCGATGCGCAGCACCTCGCGCGAGGCGTTGGCCAGCGCCAGCGTGGGGGTGTCGATGGCGCCCGGGTCGAGGTGGCGCGAGTGGATGGCGTCGTCGTCCAGCGGGTTCTCGGGCAGCAGGCGCACGCACAGTTGCGCCATTGGTTCCACCAGCGGCAGCAGCAGGCCGCAGCGCACGCTGTTGTAGAGCACGTGGAAGGCCACCACGCCGAAGCGCAGGTCGTGGCTGAACTGGGCGATCACCAGTTCGAGCTGGTTGATGAAGGGCAGCACCACGATGGCGCCCGACAGGCGGAACAGCATGCTGCCCAGCGCCACGCGGCGCCCGGCCACGTTCTGGCTGGCGGCCGACAGCAGGGCGGTGACGCCGCTGCCGAGATTGGCGCCGATCACCAGGCACAGCGCCACCTTCAGCGAGATGATGCCGGAGGTGGCCAGGGTCGCCGCCAGCAGCACCGCCGCCAGGCTGGAGTAGGTCAGCATGGCGAACAGCGCGCCGATCAGCGCATCCAGCAGCACGTCGCCGGTCAGCGTGGAGAACAGCACCTTGATGCCGGCCGTGTGCATCATCGGCCGCGTGGCCGCGCCGATCAGTTCCAGCGCCAGCAGGATCAGGCCCAGCCCGATCACGGCGCGGCCGAGGCGGCCGATGGAAGTGTGGCGGCGCGACAGGTAGACCAGCACGCCGCCGAAGATCAGTAGAGGCGACACCCACGAGAGGTCGAAGCTGAGCACACCGGTCATCAGCGCGGTGCCGACGTCGGCGCCCAGCATGATGGCCAGCGCGGGCGTGAGACCCACCAGGCCCTGCGCCACGAAGGAACACACGATGACGGCGGTGGCGTTGCTGCTCTGGACCAGGCTGGTCACGCCCAGGCCGGCGGCGAAGGCCATCCAGCGGCGGGTGATGCTGGTGGAGAGGATGCGGCGCAGCTGCGCGCCATAGACCCGCAGCACGTCCGTGCGCACGATGTGCGTGCCCCATACCAGCAGGGCCAGCGCCGACATCAGGTGCAGCAGGGTAGTCATGGCCGCGCCAGCAGGTGCCGGGTCAGTTCCGCAAAGCCCGCGCCGCAAGGCTGGCGGGTGATGAAGTGCGGCGCGTGCGCCAGGCGGTCGGCGAATTCGAGCACGTTGGCCACGCCTACCGACAACGGGAAGTAGGCGAACATCGGCGCGTCGTTGGGCGAGTCGCCGGCGAACACGCAGCGGCTGCGTTCGGCCTCGTCGGCCAGGTCCACGCCATAGCGTTCGCGCATCATCAGGCGCGCCATGCTCAGCTTGTCGTAGTCGCCGAACCAGCCGTTGACGTGGATGGAACTGATCTTCGCGGTCATGCCCGATTCCTCCATGATCCGGACGATGCGGTCGACCGCATCGCGCGGCAGCGGCGGCACGTCCTCGCAGAAATCGATCGCCAGGTCGTACTGGCGGCAGAACTGGTCGGACGCCACCGCGCATCCGGGCACTTCGCGCAGGATGCGTTCGCACACTCCCGCCAGGCGCGCGGCGTTGCCGGCGCGGCTGGCTTCATCGAGCAGGTGGCGGGTCTGCAGTTTGCCGGTTTGGGTATCGTGCCACATGTAGAGCGCTCCGTTTTCTCCGATGATGCCATCGACCGGCCATAAGCGTGCGATCTGGTCGCACCATCCGGCCGGGCGCCCGGTCACCGGGATGACCCGCAATCCCGCCTGCTGCAAAGCCTCCAGGGCTTCATAGGCCTCGGCGCTCAATTTTCCGCCGGTGGTCAGCGTATCGTCGATATCGGTGAAGATGGTAGCGACCCGCGCGTGCGGCATCTGTTCCAGCGGCCTCATCGCAGCACCAGCAATTGCGGCTGATGGTCGGAAGACTGCGTATGGCCGTCGACTTCGAAGGCATGCACATGCGGCAGCAGGTCTTCGCTGGCGAAAATGAAGTCGCAGGTGAATGCTTCGGGCCATTGTTCACGGTCATATTGACCGACATTGATCGGATGCGCTTGGTTCCCGTGCAGGTGCTGCCAGGCATCGACCAGGCGCGGCACATGCTGCGACGCATTGCCGCCGCGGCCGGCGAACGGCTCCTGCAGGCGGGCGTGCAACGGGTCTTCCGGACGGAAATTGAAGTCGCCGACAAGGATCGTCCTGGTGGCGTGCGGGAACGCGTGATAGGGCGAACCGCGGCGGTCGGCCGCCATCTCGCCGGCGGCGCGGCCGCAGGTTTCCTCGTGGCAGCGACGGATGGCTTCCACCTGTGCGCGGCGCTGCAGCGCGGAATAATATTCGAGGTGGGTATTCATCACCCGCACCGGGCCCAGCGGCGTGTCCAGCGTCACCTCCAGCAGCGTGCGCGGCATGCTGATCACGTTCGGGTCGACCGGCCACGGCAACTGGTGGCGCAGCACGCGCTGCACCGGATAGCGCGACAGCACCATGTTGCCGAAGCAGCGGCGCGTGCCGTCGGGGGCGATCACGTCGACGCCGGCGATGGGCACCGGGGTGAAGTCCGGTAGTAGTTGCGCGAATTGTTCGAACTGGTTTTCGCCGGCGCTGCCGGCCAGGCCGGGTGCCGGGTAATTGGCGCCCACTTCCTGCAGGCACAGCACGTCGAAGTCGCCCATGGCGCGCGCGTCGCGCACGATGCGCGCCGGGTCCACGCGGCCGTCGATGCCGCGGGCCCACTGGATGTTCCAGCTGATGAGTTTCATTGGTCTTCCTTGCTCTGTTGCAAACAACGGTGTTGCGATGTCGCGCGATGTCATGGTGCTTGTTATGGTCCTGCGAAGCGGGCCTCTGCGGGCCCGTCCTTGGTTCTTTGTCCTTGTTCAGCGGATGCCGGCCCGCATGAAGGACTGCACGAACTGGCGCTGGAACAGCAGGAAAGCCAGCAGCAGCGGCGCCGAGGTCATCAGCGTGGCGGCGGTGATGATGGACCAGTCGACGCCCTGGTCGGTCGAGGAAAACACCTGCAGGCCGACGGTGAGCGGGCGCGATTCGACCGAGTTGGTGACGATCAGCGGCCACAGGAAGTTGTTCCAGTGGGTGCTGATCGATACCAGCCCGAAGGCGATGTAGATCGGCTTGGCCAGCGGCACGTAGACCTGCATCAGCACCTGCAGCGCCGAGGCGCCTTCCACGGTGGCGGCCTCGTCCAGTTCGCGCGGCACGGTCTTGAAGGTCTGGCGCAGCAGGAAGATGCCGAAGGCCGAGGCGAAATAGGGCAGGCCGATGGACAGGATGGTGTCGCGCAGGCCCAGCAGGTTCATGGTGTTGTAGTTCTCGACGATCAGGATGTCGGGCATCACCATCAACTGCAGCAGCACCAGCATGAACATCACATTGCTGCCGCGGAACGCGAAGCGGGCGAAGGCATAGGCCGCCAGCGTGGCCAGCAGCATCTGCGCCGCCAGGATCATGGTCACCAGCAGGAAGGTGTTGAGGAAGTAGCGCGGGAACGGCGCGGCATCCCAGGCGTTGGCGAAGTTTTTCAGCGTCAGCGGGGCCGTCGGCGAAAAGCGCGTGGCGAATTCGGCGGGGTGGAAGGCGGTCCACACCGCGTACAGCAGCGGCAGCAGCCACAGCAGGCCGAGCACCCAGGCCGAAATCGTTTCCAGCGCCCGGTTGCGCTCGCCGAAGGGATTGGAGGTCTGCGAGATCATTGGTAGTGGGTCCTGCGGTCGAGGATGCGGAATTTGACGAAGGCGATCGCGCCCAGCATGGCCAGCAGCACTACCGTCAGCGCGGCGGCATAGGAGGAGTCCCAGAAGGCGAAGCCGACTTCGTAGATGTAGTACAGCAGCAGCGAGCTGGCGTTGTCCGGCCCGCCCTTGGTCATCACCACGATGTGGTCGACCAGGCGGAAGGAATTGATCAGCGCGTTGATCAGCACGAACAGCGTGGTCGGCATCAGCAGCGGGAACTGCACCTTCCAGAAATACTGCCAGCGGGTCGCGCCTTCCAGGCCGGCGGCCTCGGCCAGCACCGGCGAGATCTGCTGCAGCGCGGCCAGGTAGAAGATCATGAAGAAGCCGGCTTCCTTCCAGATCGCCACCACCATCATGGCGCCCAGCACGGTATCCGGATTGCCCAGCCAGTTGTGCGAAGGCAGGCCGAGCGCGCCGGTGATCTGTTCCAGCAGGCCGTATTGCGGCGTATAGAAGAACAGCCAGATGTTGGCCACCGCGATCATCGGCAGCACCGTCGGCGTGAAGTAGGCCAGGCGCAGCAGGCCGCGGCCCAGCAGGCGGTCGTTGACCCACAGCGCCATCATGATGGCCAGCGCGATCGAGACCGGGATGGTGCCCAGCGCGAACCACAGGTTGTTGAAGAAGGCGCGCCAGAACACCGGATCGTCGGCCATCAGCGCATAATTCTCCAGGCCGACGAATACCGACGGGTTGGCGCCCTTGGGCGTGGAGAAGAAGCTGTGCCAGATGGTGGCCACGGCCGGATAGTGGGTGAAGGCGACCAGCAGCACCATGGCCGGCAACAGCAGCAGCCAGGGTGTGACGGAAGAGTGGTGACGGTTCATCGGTGACCTTTATGCCTGTGCCAGCGGCAAGGGCGCGGCGGCGCGCGCCGCGGAATTCAAGTTTGCAACCCCGGCCCGCCGGCCGCCCGGCCATCATGGCGGGGACGGCGGCGGGCCGGTTTTACTGCGATGCCGGCGAACGCTTAGCGGCCGTAGGAGCGCAGGATGCGGTCCGACTCGCGCTGGGCATCCTTCAGCGCGGCTTCCGGCGCCTTGGTGCCGGCCAGGGCGGCCTGCAGGTTGTCGTTCAGGGCCTTGGTCACACGCTGGTTGTCATGCGTCGACAGTTCGGCCACGCCGTACTTCATCTGCTCGCGCGCCACGCCGGCGGCCGGGACTTCCTGCAGGTACTTCTTCATTTCCGGGGTATCCCAGGCATCCTGGCGCGGGGCCACGTAGCCGGTGGCGATCGACCATTGCGCCGCGCGCGCCGGCTCGGTGGCGAAGCGGATGAACTTCAGCGCCGCCTTTTGCTGCTCCGGCGAGGTCTTGTTGAAGACGTAGAAGTTGCCGCCGCCGGTCGGGCTGCCCGGGTGCTTGTTGCCCGGCAGCATGGCCACGCCGAACGGGAAGGTGGCGTTGGTGCGGATGTTGGTCAGGTTGCCGGTGGTGGTCCAGACCATGGCGGCCTTTTGCTCCAGGAAGTCCTTGGGCGTGGTGCCCCATTCGATCGAGCCGGACGGCATCACCTTGTCCTTGGCGGCCAGGTCGACCCAGTGCTGCAAGGCCTGCACGGCGCCCGGCTTGTCGAAGTAGGTCTTGGTGCCGGCATTGTTCATCAGGATGGTGTCGTTGGAGGCGGCCATCGCCTGGAACATCCAGTAGCCGAAGCCGGTCGAGGGGATCTTCACGCCCCATTGGCTGACGTTTCCGGCGGCATCGCGCTTGGTCAGCTTCTTGGCGGCCTCGACCATCTCGGTCCAGGTGGCGGGCGCCTTGTCCGGGTTCAGGCCGGCTTCCTTGAACAGGTTCTTGTTGTAGTACATGACGATGGTCGAACGCTGGAACGGCACGCCCCAGGTCTTGCCGCCGGTCTGGCTATTCTCCATAAAGCCCTTGTAGAAGCCGTCGATCCAGGCCTTGTCGTTGGCCAGGCCGTCGATGGGCACGATGGCGTTTTCATCGATCAGGGTGAACAGGTCGGTCGACAGCAGCACCGCCAGGGTCGGCGGGGTGCCGCTCTTGAACGCGGTCAGCGCCTTGACGATGCTTTCCTGGTAGGTGCCGGCATAGACCGCCTTGACCTTGATGTCCGGGTTGGCTTTTTCGAAGTCGGCCACCATGCTGTCGATGGTCTTGGTGACGGCGCCGCCGACGGCGACGGGGTAGTAGAAACTGATTTCGACCGGGTTGGCGGCGAAGGCGCTGGCGCCGAATGCGGCGCTGACGGCCAGGGCGGCCACGGATTTCAGGATTGCTCTGCGCATGATTGCGTCTCTCCCATAAGGTTGAAAGGTTGGCTGCAACTTGGCGGTTGCTATTGTTGGGTCTCGCTCTGCCGGCGTGTGCCGGTTCAATTGGGATGACGTCGCATCCCGGTCTGCCTGTCGAAGAAGTACTGATCCTTTGCGTCCCAGTCGAGCCGGACGTGGTCGCCCGCGCGCAGCGACAGTTGGCCCGGCGCGCGCACCAGCAGCGCGGCGTCGCCGACCCTGGCGCCGACGATGGTGTCGGCGCCGAAATATTCCACCGTCTCCACCAGCGCGGCCACGCCGGTTTCCGCCAGGCGGATATGTTCCGGGCGCAGGCCGAGCTGCCATTGTTCGCCGCCGCTGCCGGCGGCCACCGCCGGGCCGCTGCTGCCTTCGATGACGAGGCCGCCGGCGCCTTGCGCCAGCGGCAGGATGTTCATCGGCGGCGTGCCGATGAAGCGCGCGGCGAAGACCGTGGCCGGCTGCGCGTACAGTTCGGCCGGCGGCGCGTTCTGCTCGATCTTGCCGTCGCGCAGCAGGATCACTTGGTCGGCCATGCTCATCGCCTCGGTCTGGTCGTGGGTGACGTAGATCATGGTCATGTTCAGTTGCTGCTGCAGGGCGCGGATTTCGCGCCGCATCTCTTGCCGCAACTGGGCGTCGAGATTCGACAGCGGCTCGTCCATCAGGCACACCGGGGCGTCGGCGATGATCGCCCGGCCCAGTGCCACGCGCTGCTGCTGTCCGCCGGAGAGCTGGCCGGGGCGGCGGTCCAGCAGGTGCGACAGGCCGAGGATGTCGGCCACGCGCTTCAGGCGCGCCTCGAAGTTCTGCTTCGGCTCCTTGCGCACGCGCACGCCGAACAGGATGTTGTCGCGCACGTTCAGGTGCGGGAACAGCGCATACGACTGGAACACCATGGCGATCTTGCGCTGCGCCGGCGGCAGGTTGGTGACGTCGCGCTCGCCGATGCGGATGGTGCCGGTGGAGGGGATGTCGAGCCCGGCGATGAGGCGTAGCGTGGTCGACTTGCCGCAGCCGGAGGGCCCCAGCAGGACGGTGAAGTCGCCCGCCTTCACTTCGAAGTCGATGCCCTTGACGGCCTGTGCCTCGCCCCAGCTCTTGGTGATGCCTTGCAACGAAATTGATGCCATTCCGCGGTTCCCTTGTGATTCGGTCAATCTCTGGATGGGGAGCGCCGGCCATTGCCTCGCGTCCCCGGTGAAGCGTTCATCGTCGATGCGGCGCAATGAACGGCTGTAATCGTTTTCACGCGCGGCGTGAAATCCCGCTCATCCGGCCTTGGCTTGCATGCGGCCGGCGCAAAAGCCGCTGGCGCCGAACTCAGCGAACCAGTCCTTGAACTCCTGCCGCTGTTGTTCGCTCATGTGCAGGCCGCACTTGGTGCGGCGCCACAGCACGTCATCGGCTTCGCAGGCCCATTCGTGCACGGCCAGATATTCCACTTCGCGCTGCCGCAGCCCGCCGCCGAAATCGCGTCCCAGTTCGTCCGGGGTTTGCGCTTCGCGCAGGACGCTGTAGCTGTTCAAGCCATGGCGCGAAAACAGGCGCGCCAGGTAGGCGGGATCGAGCTGCGCATACTTCTTTTGCAGCCGCGCCACTTCGGCGGCGCGGTCGGCGCGCTTGAAGCGGGCGCCGGGCAGGGCTTCGGTCGCGGTCCAGGAGGCGCGGCGCGCGCGGCCTTGCATCCAAGGCGCTAGCTTGTCCATGACCGATTCGGCCAGGCGGCGGTAGGTGGTGATCTTGCCGCCGTACACCGAGACGCAGGGCAGTTCGTGGTCGGCCTGCAGCACCAGCGTGTAGTCGCGGGTGACGGCCGAGGGGTTGTCGGACTCGTCGTCGAACAGCGGACGCACGCCGGCGTAGCGCCAGGCGATGTCCTGCGCGCCGATCGGGCGTTCCAGGTACTGGTTGACCGCGCGCAGCAGGTAGGCTTCTTCCTCGGCGCTGATCTGCGCGCCGCGGTCCATGTTTTCCTGCGGCACGTCGGTGGTGCCGATCAGGGTGTAGCGCTCTTCATAAGGGATCATGAAGACGATGCGCTTGTCGTCGTTCTGCAGGATGTAGGCGTGTTCGCCGTCGAACAGGCGCGGCACCACGATATGGCTGCCGCGCACCAGCTTGACGGCGGCATGCTTGCCGCCGTCGCCGGCGCCCGCGTTGAGCAGGTGGTCCATCTTCGCCACCCAGGGGCCGGCGGTATTGACGATGGCGCGCGCCTGCACGGTGCGGCGTTCGCCGCTGCGGGTGTTTTCCAGCGTGCAGGTCCAGCGGCCGTCGCCGCCATCGGCGGCCGGGACGCGCCGGGCGTCGACCAGGCGGGTGCGCGCCATGATGTCGGCGCCGTGCTCCTGCGCGCTGAGCAGGTTGAAGATGACCAGCCGGGCGTCGTCGACCCAGGCGTCGGAGTAGGCGAAGCCGCGTGTAATCTCTTGCTTCAGGCCGCTGGCATGCGCCATGCGGTCCAGTTGCACGCCCTTCGATTTGGGCAGGCTGATGTGGCCGCCGATATGGTCGTACAGCCACAGGCCGAGGCGGATCATCCAGCGCGGGCGCAGGCCGGCCACATGCGGCATGACGAAGCGCAGCGGCCAGGCGATATGCGGGGCGATGTCGAGCAGGTGTTCGCGCTCGGACAGGGCTTCGGCCACCAGCCGGAATTCGTAGTACTCGAGATAGCGCAGGCCGCCGTGGATCAGCTTGGTGCTGGCCGAGGAGGTCGCGCCGGCGAAGTCGCCCTGTTCGCACAGGGCGACCGACAGGCCGCGCCCGGCGGCATCGCGCGCCACGCCGGCGCCGTTGATGCCGCCGCCGATGACCAGGATGTCGTAGAGGCCGTTGGTGCTCATGCCGTGGTTTCCTTGCCGTTGGTTGTGTCTATCTGTTCCACCAGCAGGCGCGCGCTCGGTTCGTCGATCACCAGCTCGTTGATGAAGCCGCCTTGCAGCGCCGCGCGCAGGCCGGGGATCTTGCCGCGGCCGGATACCACGCAGATCGAATGCGCGGCGCGCTGGAAACAGTCCATGTCGGGGCCGCTGCTGCGGGCGTTGAGGGCGACGTCGCGCCAGCTGCCGTCTTCGCGGAAGAACACGGTGGCGATATCGCCCACCAGGCCTTCTTCCCGGATCATCCTGCGCTCGTCGTCGGACAGGTAGCCGCCGGTATGGACATGGCTGCCGGTGGCTTCGGCGCCGATCGAGAACAGCAGGATGGAGGCGCGGTCCTGCAGCGCTCGGATGGATTTGATGCTGCGTTCGCGCCACAGCGCGGTGCGGGTGTCGGCGTAGTCGAAAAAGGCCGGCACCGGGAAATGGTGGGCGCGCGCGCCATAGTTCTGGGCGAAGCGCGAGACGATCGATTCGCCGATGGTGTTGACGAAGTCCAGGCCGGTGCCGGAGCCGTTCAACTGCACCACGTCGACGTCGTGCACGTGCTTGGGCAGCAGCTTGTCGGCGATCTCGGCCACGGTGGTGCCCCAGGCCAGGCCGATCACGGTGGAGGGCGCCACCAGCGAACTGACGTAGGCGGCGGCGTGGCCGGCCACGCGCTGCAGGGTTTCCTTCTCGGTGGCGGCGGCCGATACCGGCACCACCTGGATCGAGCGCAGCTTGTAGCGTTCAGCGATGGCGGTTTCCAGGTTGCCGGAGACTTCCTGCGGATCGTGCACGCGGATTTCCACCAGGCCACGGTCCAGGGCATAGGACAGCAGGCGCGAAACGGTGGCGCGCGAAGTGCCGATTTCCTCGGCGATCGCGGCGGTGGTCATGTTCTGGAAGTAGTACAGGCGCGCTACGCGCACGGCCATGTACGCCGTTTCCTGGCGGTCCCCGTTAGCCATTTTTCTCGTTTGAACGAATGATCATTTGATTTGAACGTTTGTAACAATAATCAAATTAATTTGATAAGTAAAGGCTTATCAATGCGGCCCTGCAGCATGTCGGGGATGATATTGAGCTTTTGTTACGGCTTGATGAACGGATGTTCGAGATAGGTGGGATGGGGCCGGGCCATGGAATGGCCATAAAAAAGCGACGCCTGGCGTCGCTTTTTGCAGTGCGGGGAAAGAGGGGGGGAGTTGTTCAGTAGCGCATCACCCGCCGCATCACAATGGGCAGGGGCTCGTCCGGATTGGCGCGGGTGTATTCCAGTTCCGGCGCGATTTCGAAGCCGAAGGCGGCGTACAGGTCGACCAGCTGCGCCTGGTCGGTGCGCACCGCCAGCCGCAGTTCGCGCACATCGGCGGCCTGGGCGCGGTGGACCAGCGCTTCCATCAGGTGCTGCGAGAGGCGTTCGCCGCGGAAGGCGGGCGAGATGCCCATGCGGCGGATTTCCCAGACGTCCCGTTCGGTATCCAGCGGCAGCCAGCGTACCGAACCGGCGGGGACTTCGTCGCGCAGCAGGATGAAGGCGCCGCCATGCTGCAGGTCTTCGATGACGTGGTCCGGCTCCTCGCGGTGGCCGGACGAGCTCGGGGCCACCTTGTTGGCCCAGCTGGCGCGGGTCAGTTCCGCAATCAGCGGGGCGTCTTCGGAGGTGGCTTCGCGTATCAGAAGTTCCATGGCGTGGTCCGGTCTTCCCGTATTGCAGGCGCCGGTCAGCGTACGCGCATGCCCGGTTCGGCGCCCGGCCACGGGTTGAGCACGTAGATGCCCGGATTGGCCTTCTCATCCTTGGCGGAAGCGGCCAGCACCATGCCTTCGGAAATGCCGAACTTCATCTTGCGCGGCGCCAGGTTGGCCACCATCACGGTCAGCTTGCCGAGCAGCTCTTCCGGCTTGTAGGCCGAGGCGATGCCGGAGAATACGTTGCGTGTCTTGCCTTCGCCGGCGTCCAGCGTCAGCCGCAGCAGCTTGGTCGAGCCTTCCACCGCTTCGCAGTTGACGATCCTGGCGATGCGCAGGTCGATCTTGGCGAAGTCGTCGATGGAGATTTCCGGGGCCAGTTCCTCGATGGCGCTTTCTTCCGCGACAGGCGCGGCAGGAGCAGCTTCCGGCGCTTCAAACAAGGCATCCAGCATCTTCGGGTCGACGCGCTGCATCAGGTGCGAGTAGGCGTTGATCACATGGCCGTCGGCCAGCGGCGCATCGACGTCGCTCCACTGGAAGGGCTGCACGTTGAAGAAGGCTTCCACTTGCGCCGCCAGTTGCGGCAGCACCGGCTTGAGGTAGACGGTGAGGATGCGGAAGGCTTCCAGCAGGCGGCTGCAGACTTCATGCAGTTGCGCATCCTTGGCGGCATCCTTGGCCAGTTCCCAGGGCTTGTTGGCGTCGACGTAGGCGTTGATGGCGTCGGCCTGTTCCATCACCAGGCGCAGGGCCTTGCCGTATTCGCGCTGCTCGTACAGCGTGCGGATTTCAGCGGCCACGCCGCGCAGCTTGGCGAGGAAGGCGTCGTCGGCGGTGGCCCACTTGGTGGAGACCTTGCCTTCGAAGCGCTTGGCGATGAAGCCGGCCGCGCGGCTGGCGATGTTGACGTACTTGCCGATCAGGTCGGCGTTGACGCGCGCCACGAAGTCGTCCGGGTTGAAGTCGACGTCTTCCACCTTGGCGTTGAGCTTGGCGGCGATGTAGTAGCGCAGCCATTCCGGGTTCATGCCGATGTCGAGGTAGCGCAGCGGCGAGATGCCGGTGCCGCGCGACTTCGACATCTTCTCGCCGGAGACGGTGATGAAGCCGTGGGCGAACACGTTGGTCGGCGTCTTGCGGCCGGCGAACTTGAGCATGGCGGGCCAGAACAGCGTGTGGAAGTAGGTGATGTCCTTGCCGATGAAGTGGTACTGCTCGGTCTTGTCGTCGGCCATGAAGGCGTCGAAGTCGCGGCCGGTCTTGCTGAAATAGTTCTTCAGCGAGGCCAGGTAGCCGATCGGCGCGTCCAGCCAGACGTAGAAGTACTTGCCCGGCGCATCCGGGATCTCGATGCCGAAGTAGGGCGCGTCGCGCGAGATGTCCCAGTCGCCCAAGCCGCCTTCGCCGTCCAGCCATTCGCGGCACTTGTTGGCCACTTCCGGCTGCAGGCGGTTGTTGTCCAGCGCCCATTCGCGCAGGAATTCCACGCATTTCGGATCCGACAGCTTGAAGAAGAAGTGCTCGGAGGACTTCATCACCGGCGTCGCGCCCGACAGGGTCGAGTACGGGTTCTTCAGGTCGGTCGGCGAGTACACCGCGCTGCAGTTCTCACAGGAGTCGCCGTACTGGTCCTTGGTGCCGCACTTGGGGCATTCGCCCTTGATGTAGCGGTCCGGCAGGAACATGTTCTTGACCGGGTCGTAGAACTGGTCGATGGTCTTGGTCGAGATCAGCTTGGCCTCGTCGCGCAGGGCGCGGTAGATCTCTTGCGACAGGGCGTGGTTTTCCTCGCTGTCGGTCGAGCTCCAGTTGTCGAAGGCGATGTGGAAGCCGTCCAGGTACTGCTTGCGGCCGGCGGCGATGTTGGCCACGAACTGCTGCGGCGTGATGCCGGCCTTTTCAGCCGCGATCATGATCGGCGCGCCATGGGCGTCGTCGGCGCCGACGAAGTGCACCTCGTTGCCCTGCATTCGCTGGAACCGGACCCAGATGTCGGCCTGGATGTACTCCATGATGTGGCCGATGTGGAACGCGCCGTTGGCGTAGGGGAGTGCGGTCGTGACGAAGAGTTGGCGGGGGGCGGAGGTGCTCATTGGCAATGCGGGCTCTACGGTGGTGAAAGGGAAAAACGGCCATTTTATCAGCCGTAGCGGGAAGAGCGCAGAAGTTGCCTTGAGGGAAAGGAAAATCGCCGGTTGCGCAGGGTGGGGGCAAGGCGGCCAGAGGCCGATTGGTTTAGACTGGCGGGATTCATGAAGGAGAGTCAATTGAGCATCACAGTGGAACAAGTCAAGGCAGCCCTGCTGCAGGTGATCGATCCCAATACCGGCCGGGACCTCATCAGCGGCAAGGAAGCCAAGAACATCCGCGTCGAGGGTGGCCGCGTGCTGCTGGACGTGGAGCTGGGCTATCCGGCCAAGAGCCAGGTCGAGCCGATCCGCCAACTGGTGGCCGATGCGCTGGGCAAGCTGCCGGGCGTGTCCGGCGTCGAGGCCAACGTCTATTTCAAGATCGTCGCGCATGCGGTGCAGCGCGGCATCAAGTTGAAGAGCAACGTCAAGAACATCATCGCCGTGGCGTCCGGCAAGGGCGGCGTGGGCAAATCCACCACCGCCGTCAACCTGGCGCTGGCGCTGGCGGCCGAAGGCGCGCAGGTCGGCATCCTGGACGCCGATATCTACGGCCCTTCGCAGCCGATGATGATGGGCATTTCCGGCCAGCCGGAGACCAAGGACGGCAAGACCATGGAGCCGTTGGAGAACCACGGCCTGCAGGTGTCCTCGATCGGTTTCATGATCGATCCCGACGAACCGATGGTGTGGCGCGGCCCGATCGTCACCCAGGCGCTGCAGCAGTTGCTGGACCAGACCAACTGGCGCGACCTGGACTACCTGGTCGTCGACATGCCGCCCGGCACCGGCGACGTGCAGCTGACCCTGTCGCAGAAGGTGCCGGTGACCGGCGCGGTGATCGTCACCACGCCGCAGGACATCGCACTGCTGGATGCGCGCAAGGGCTTGCGCATGTTCGAGAAGGTTGGCATTCCGATCCTGGGCATCGTCGAGAACATGAGCATGCACGTGTGCTCCAACTGCGGCCATGCCGAGCCGATCTTCGGCGTGGGCGGCGGCGAGAAGATGTGCGCCGACTTCGGCGTCGACTTCCTGGGCGCCTTGCCGCTGACCATGGAAATCCGCGAGCAGACCGATTCCGGCAAGCCGACCGTGGTGGCCGACCCGGACGGCAAGGTGGCGGACATCTACAAGGGCATCGCGCGCCGGGTCGCGGTCAAGGTGGCGGAGAAGGCCCGCGACATGACCAGCAAGTTCCCCAGCATCGTGGTCCAGAACGACTGACCTGTTTCATCTACCTACTCGTCAAGAAGGAGATTGCCCATGATTACCCGTCGTCATTCGCACTTGTTCAAGAACGTGTTCGCGGTGTCGCTGCTTGCCACCGGCCTGCTGTCGTCGGCCGCCCATGCTGCCGACAAATCGGTTTCCATCCTTGAACCCAAGGATGGCGCCACCGTTTCCAGCCCGTTCAAGGTGAAATTCGGGGTGACCGGCATGACCGTGCATCCGGCCAATGAAATCATCGAGGGCACCGGCCACCATCACCTGCTGATCAACCAGGGGCCGATCAAGGAGGGGGAGGCCATTCCGATGGATGCCAACCACTTGCACTACGGCAAGGGCCAGACCGAGGCCGACGTTACACTGCCGCCCGGCAAGTATGAGCTGACCGCCCAGTTCGCCAATGGCGCGCACCAGTCCTACGGGCCGGCCCTGTCCAAGACCATCCATGTCACGGTGAAGTGACTTTGGGCAGCTTCCCAAAGGCGGTAAAATACCGCCTTTCCGATTGACCATCATCACCGTCCAACGGCTTTGGCATGCCAAGGCCGTTTTGGTTTTTATTTTTCGATCATGACCGCATCTACCGTTCGTACCCGCTTCGCTCCCAGTCCCACCGGCTACCTGCATCTGGGCGGCGCCCGCACCGCGCTGTTCTCCTGGGCCTATGCCCGCCGCTTCGGCGGCATCTTCGTGCTGCGCATCGAAGACACCGACCTGGAGCGTTCGACCCCGGAAGCGGTGCAGGCCATCATCGAAGGCATGCAATGGCTGGGCCTGAACCATGACGAAGGCCCGTTCTACCAGATGAAGCGCATGGACCGCTACCGCGAGGTGGTGGCGCAGATGCTGGAGCAGGGCACCGCCTACTACTGCTATTGCTCGCCGGAAGAAGTCGAAGCCATGCGCGAGCGCCAGCGCGCCGCCGGCGACAAGCCGCGCTACGACGGCACCTGGCGCCCGGAACCGGGCAAGACCCTGCCGCCCATTCCCGAAGGCCGCAAGCCGGTGGTGCGCTTCAAGAACCCGATCGACGGCGACGTCACCTGGAACGACGTGGTCAAGGGCCCGATCACGATTTCCAACCGTGAACTGGACGACCTGGTGATTGCCCGCCCGGACGGCACGCCGACCTACAACTTCTGCGTGGTGGTGGACGACTGGGACATGAAGATCACCCACGTCATCCGCGGCGACGACCACGTCAACAACACCCCGCGCCAGATCAACATCCTCAAGGCGCTGGGCGGCAAGCTGCCCGAGTACGGCCACGTGCCGATGATCCTGGGCGCCGACGGCGAGAAGCTGTCCAAGCGCCACGGCGCGGTGTCCGTGATGGATTACCCGGCCCAGGGCTACCTGCCCGAAGCCATGCTGAACTACCTGGCGCGCCTGGGTTGGAGCCATGGCGACGACGAGATCTTCTCGATGCAGCAATTCTGCGAATGGTTCGACCTCGACCACCTGACCAGCTCGGCGGCGCAGTTCAATCCGGAAAAGCTGAACTGGCTCAACAACCACTACATCAAGCTGGCCGACAACGCCCGCCTGGCGACGCTGGTGCGTCCGCTGCTGGAAAAGGACGGCGCCTCCTTCGACGGCGCGCCCGACCTGGAAGCGGTGATCGCGCTGTTGAAAGACCGCGCCAACACCGTCAACGAGATCGCCGCCGCGGCCCTGATGTTCTACCGCCAGCCGGCGCCGGAAGCGGCGCTGGTCGAGCAGCACATCACCGACGCCATCAAGCCGGCGCTGGCCGAATTCGCCCAGCGCTGCGCCGCGGTCGAATGGACCAAGGAAGCGATCGCGCCGATGATCAAGGAAGTCCTGGCCGCGCACCAACTGAAGATGCCGCAACTGGCCATGCCGCTGCGCCTGATCGTGGCAGGGCAGTTGCAGACGCCGGCCATCGACGCCGTGTTGCAGCTGTTTGGCCGGGAAACGGTGCTGGCACGCCTGAAGGGCTTTTTTGCGGCCTGAAAGATAAACTCTAGTTTATTTTTTCAAAAAGATATTGTCTTTTGAAAACAGGTATTGCATAATCTCGCTTCTTCGCAAGGGGGTATAGCTCAGCTGGGAGAGCGCTTGCATGGCATGCAAGAGGTCAGCGGTTCGATCCCGCTTACCTCCACCAGCGACACCGCAGTTTCAATACGGTGATATTCCAAGCGAAACTTGGAAGTAGAAATTAGCAGTACCTGAATGTCCCTATCGTCTAGAGGCCTAGGACATCACCCTTTCACGGTGAGTACCGGGGTTCGAATCCCCGTGGGGACGCCAGATTTCAATCGGCGTTGCAATCGCAGTAACTCAGGGCAGCGCAGATAAAGCAGTACATGTCCCTATCGTCTAGAGGCCTAGGACATCACCCTTTCACGGTGAGTACCGGGGTTCGAATCCCCGTGGGGACGCCAGGTTGTCGAAAGCCCGCGAGAGCGCGGGCTTTTTACTTCGCCGGGGGTATAGCTCAGCTGGGAGAGCGCTTGCATGGCATGCAAGAGGTCAGCGGTTCGATCCCGCTTACCTCCACCAGCGACCCGCAGCAGTTTTGCGGTGATTTTCCAAGCGAAACTTGGAAGTAGAAATCAGCAGTACCGGAATGTCCCTATCGTCTAGAGGCCTAGGACATCACCCTTTCACGGTGAGTACCGGGGTTCGAATCCCCGTGGGGACGCCAAGACAAGATAAGCCCGCATAGCGGGCTATTTTTTTGTCTCGACACTCCTGCACTCACTGTCGCCCGCCCAACATTCCCTCCGTAATTTTTGCGTTATCCTGCACAACACCCCAAGCCCGCCAACAAGCGGCGCAACAAAAGACAGGAGCGCAAATGACAGCAGCAGCCAATCTCGATATCGACAACCGCGGCATCGCCACCATCACGCTGAATCGCCCCGACGTCCATAATGCCTTCGATGACAAGCTGATCACCCACCTGATCAACCTGATCAAGCAAGCAAAAGAAGATCCTCGCACCCGCGTGCTGCTGCTGGCCTCGACCGGCAAATCCTTCTCCGCCGGCGCCGACCTGGCATGGATGCGGCGCATGGCCGACGCCTCGCGCGAGGACAACCTGCGCGATGCGCGCAACCTGGCGTTGTTGATGGAAACCCTCAACAGCTTCCCGGCCCCTACGGTGGCCAAGGTGCAGGGCGCGGTAATGGGAGGCGGGGTAGGGCTGGTGTCGTGCTGCGACATCGTGGTTGCCTCGGAAGCGGCGTTCTTCGCCTTGTCCGAAGTCAAGCTGGGTTTGGCGCCGGCGGCCATCAGCCCGTATGTGGTCGCCAAGATGGGGGTATCGCAGGCGCGCCGCTACTTCGTCTCGGGCGAGCGCTTCACCGCCGCCCGCGCGGCCGACATAGGCCTGGTGCATGAAATAGTGCCGGCCGCCGAACTCGATGCCAAGGTCGGACAGACGCTCGATATCCTGCTGGCCAACGGCCCGCAAGCCATGCGCGCGGCCAAGCAGTTGGCGCAGGTGGCCAATCCGTTGAAGGTCACGCCGGAACTGGCGGAATATACGGCCGGCGTGATTGCCGACCTGCGCGCCTCGGACGAGGGCAAGGAAGGCTTGCGTGCCTTCCTTGAAAAGAGTTCTCCAGCCTGGATCAATAAAAACTGATCAGGCCTCGACCGCATCCAGCGGCCAGGCCAGCGACAACGGCGTGAGCCGCAGGCCGAATTCGGCGGCGGTGGCGGCCGTCGCCTGCGCATCGCGCGGGGCGGCGATGCGCGCCAGCAGGTCGCGCACCGTGTGCTGCAAGGCGGGGCAAGCCAGCGCCTGCAAGGGCGCGGTGCGGATCGCCACTTCGGCGCCGTTGGCCAGTTTTGCCAATTGCCCGAGGCTGTGTTCTTCCGGGCCGCTCAACTCATAGATGCCGGGTTTGCCCGCGCCCAGCGCCGCCGCCTCCGCGATGGTGGCGACGTCGCCCAGGTTGATCGGGCGGCTGGTGCGCTTTTCATCGCCGTACAGCACCACCGGCGCATCCGGCGCCGGCTGCAGCAGGGCCTGTTCGAAAGGCAGCGGCTGCGGGCTGCCGCGCACCACCGGGCCCAGGCGGAAGATCACGCTGCCTGGCAACGGCTTCAATAGCTGCTCGGCCATGCCTTTGGCCTTCAGGTACCAGTTGTCGGAAGCGGCATCGGCCAGCAGTGAGGAAAAATACACCACCCGCGTGTCGCGCACGCCAACCGCCCTGGCGATATGCCGCGCCGTGTCGACCATGCCGCGTTCATAGGCGCTCCAGTCGCCGGCGCCGAACACCCCGGTCAGCAGCACTACCGCATCGGCGGCGGCGATGGCTTCGGCGCTGCGCGGATTATCGGTCCAGTCGGCAACCACTTCATCGGCCACCAGCGTAGCCGGCGAGCGCACCAGCGCGGTGGCGTGGACGCCCGAATCGCGCAGCAGCAACAGCAGCAGGCGCCCGGTCGGGCTGTTGGCGCCGGCGACGACGACGCGTGCGCGGCGCGCGGCTTGAAGCTATGCATGGGTTTCTCCTGTCAGGGGAGGGGAGAAAAACAGGCCGGTATTCATTCGCCGTTGTTACGGCTGCGGCCGAACATGCAGAAGCGCGATTCCATGCGCTCGCGCTCTTCCGGCGTCATGGCCTGCCAGCGTGCGCGCATGCGGCGTTTCTTTTCATGCCAGCCGCGGTGGCCGCGAAAGCCGCCGAACAGGATGCGGCACAGCACCAGCAAGCCCAGCGCGCGCCAGAAACCGATCTCGGCGGCGCCCGGGAAGATGGGCGGCATCACCCAGTTCCACAGCAGCATCACGGCGCCGCCCAATACGGCAACGCACAGCGCCGCGCAGCACAGCTTGCCCAGCCAATGCATCCTGAAACGGCGCGGGGGCCTGATCTCGTCCATCACATCTCCAATTCGTCGTAAATCGCCTGCAGCCGCTCGCGCAGATGCAAGACCGCATAGCGCTTGCGCGCCAGCAGGGTGTTGAGGCTGGTGCCGCTGGCGGCCGCCATCTCCTTGAAACTGATGCCGTCGAGCTCGTGCGCGACGAACACCTCGCGTTGATTGTCAGGCAACTCGTCGAGCGCCTGCTGCAGCGTTTCCAGCAGCACCGAGCGGACATAGGCCGCTTCCGGGCCGTCGCTGCCGGCCGGCAGCGCCAGGTTCAACTGCCACGCGCCCTCGGCTGCCTCGAAGTCCTCCGCATCGCCGGGATCGGGCAGCGGCTCTTCCTTCTTCTTGCGGAAGCGGTCGATGATGCGGTTGCGCGCTACCCGGAACAGCCATGCGCTGACCTGCTCGATCGGCTCGGGCAAGCGATAGGCCTGGACGAACTCATGGAATACATCCTGGAGGATGTCCTCGGCTTCGCCGGCGTCGGCGACCCGACGGCGGATGAAGCCGCCCAGCCGCGTGCGCTCGCGCAGTACGGTGGCGGTGATCTCGCTGTCTTTGTCGCTCATCGCATGGTGGTTGGAAATCGACTGCATGCCGGGAAGACGGGCAGGCGGCGGGAATATTGTGGGACGGCGCGGTTTTTTCTCGCCATGAATAAAAAAGCGCATCCGGGCAGATGCGCTTTTCAGGCTTGCGGCAATCGGATCAGGGTTCGATCCTGGTGCCCAGCACCTTCAGGAACTGCGCCAGCCACGTGGGATGCGCCGGCCAGGCGGGCGCGGTCACCAGCTTGCCGTCGGTCACCGCAGCGTCCACCGCGATATCTGCGTACTGGCCGCCGGCCAGCTTTACTTCCGGCGCGCAGGCCGGATAGGCGGACACCTTCTTGCCTTCCAGCACGCCGGCCGCGGCCAGCACCTGCGGGCCGTGGCAGACCGCGGCGATCGGCTTGTCGGCCTTGGCGAAGGCCTGCACCAGCTCGATCACCTTCGGGTTCAGGCGCAGGTATTCCGGGGCGCGGCCGCCGGCCACCACCAGGGCATCGTAGCCGGTCGCGCTGACCTCGTCGAAGCTGGCGTTGAGGGCGAAGTTGTGGCCCGGCTTCTCGGAATAGGTCTGGTCGCCCTCGAAATCGTGGATCGCGGTCTTGACCTTGTCGCCGGCTTTCTTGCCGGGGCAGACCGCGTGCACCGTGTGGCCGACCATCTGCAGCGCCTGGAACGGCACCATGGTTTCGTAGTCCTCGGCGAAATCGCCGGTCAACAACAGAATCTTCTTCGCTGCCATCTTCGTCTCCTTGGAGGGGTAAGAACCTGTTTACGATCTCACCGGGGCCGTCCAAATGGCCTTTCAGGCGGTCTGCCGCGTTGCAAAGCCTCGCCGGGCCACCGGCCCGTCTACGTTTTGCGCCTTGCATCCCATCCTGAAATTCCATTTGGCCGACTCCCGGCGAGATCGTAAACAGGTTCTAAGGGCCGGCTTTCAGGGCCGGTGTGAAAAAAGGCCGACTACTGTCAGGGCAGCCACTGCATCTGGCGCGAATTGCCCATCAGGTAATCGCGGTTCATCTCCACGCATTCGCGCAGGTAGCGCCACAGGGCCGATACGCGCGCCACATGTCGCTGTTCGCTGGACGCCACCAGCCAGAAGGTGCGGGTGATGGCGATGTCCCGCTCCAGCACCGGCACCAGCTGTTCCGACTGCTGGGCCAGGAAGCAGGGCAGGATGGCCAATGCATTACCGCTGCAGGCGGCGGTGTATTGCGCCACCACGCTGGTGCTGCGAAAGGCGCGGAAGGCATCGGGGGCGACCGTATCCTTGTAGCGCAATTCCTCGCTGAACACCAGGTCGTCAATGTAACCGATGAAGTTGTGCCGCTCCAGGTCGGCCAGGCTGTCGATGGGAGCGTGGCTGACCAGGTAGTCGCGGGTGGCGTACAGCTTCAGGACATAGTCCGACAGTTTTGTGACCACGTAATTACCGGACAGCGGGCGCTCGATCGACACGCTGATGTCGGCCTCGTGCTTGGACAGGTTGACGAAGCGCGGCATCGGCAGCATGTCCACCGTGATGTGCGGGTTGCGCGCGCAGAAGTGGGCGATGTGCGGCGCCAGCACAAAGGTGCCGAAGCCTTCGGTGGCGCCCAGCCGCACCTGGCCGGAGAGCTTGCTGTTGTGTCCGCCCAGCTCCTCGGCGGCGGCGTAGACGGTGCTTTCTATCTTCTCGGCGTATTCCACCAGCCGGTAGCCGTCGGCGGTCAGCTTGTAGCCGTGGTTGTTACGGTCGAACAGCTGGCTGCCGACCTGCTCCTCGAAACGCTTCATCCGGCGCGATACGGTGGAGTGGTCGATGCCCAGCTTCTTGGCGGCATCCACCAGCCCCTGGCTGCGGGTGAGTTCGAGGAAGATCCTCAGGTTGTCCCAGTCCAACGTGCGCTCTCCTGTTGATATGCCGGATGTTTTGCATAGATGCAAAAGCCTTTTGAATTTATGGTTATTGTATCGATATTAACGCACATGCAAAATACACTTGCTGCAGAGGAAGCGTGCTTCCCGCGGCAGGAGATCATGCGGTGCGACCCGGCGTCGATGCAACGCCAGGCGCAACCGACAAAAACGACAATATCAAGGAGACAAAATGCGTAAGAACGTATTCGGCCGTTCCGTCATGGCAGCGGCAGTTGCCTGTGCGGTTTCCCTCTTTGGCGCAGCCGCCCCGGCTGCCGCGCAAGATCCCAACACCGTCAAGATCGGCATCCTGACCGACATGTCCGGCCCGTATTCCGCGATGGGCGGCCAGGGCTCGGTGGTGGCCGCCAAGATGGCGGTGGAAGACTGCCTCAAGGCCGAATGCAAGGGCATGAAGATCGACATCCTGTCGGCCGACAACCAGAACAAGCCGGACGTGGGCGTGACCCGCGCCCGCGAATGGCTGGACCGCGACAAGGTCGAGGCCATCGCCGACCTGACCAACTCCTCGGTGGCGCTGGCGGTGCAAAAGCTGATCAAGGAAAAGGGCGGCATCGCCATGTACAGCGGCCCGGCCACCGGCGCCCTGACTACCGCCGAATGCGCGACCAACGGCTTCCACTGGATGTTCGATACCTATTCGCAGGCGGCCGGCGCAGCGGCTGCGCTGACCAAGCTGGGCAACAAGTCCTGGTACTTCGTGACAGTGGACTACGCCTTCGGCCATTCGCTGGAGAAGGATGCCTCCGACGTGGTCAAGGCCAACGGCGGCACCGTGGTGGGTTCGGTGCGCCATCCGCTCAATGCTTCCGATTTCTCTTCCTTCCTGCTGCAGGCGCAGGCTTCCAAGGCGCAGGTGATCGGCCTGGCCGACGGCGGCACCGACGTTGTCAACGCCATCAAGCAGGCGCGCTCGTTCGCGGTGGGCGGCAAGGACCAGCGCCTGGTGGCGCTGCTGGTGTTCCTGTCCGACGTCCACGCGCTGGGCCTGGATGCGGCCCAGGGCCTGGTCTATACCGACGGTTTCTACTGGGACTACGACGAGCAGACCCGCGGCTTCTCCAAGCGCTTCGAAGCCCTGTTCAAGAACAACAAGCCGACCATGGTGCAGGCCGGCGTGTATTCCAGCGTCTACCATTTCCTGAAGGCGCGCGCCGCCGCCAAGACATCGGACTGGAAAGTGGTGTCGCAGAAGATGCGCGAGATCCCGATCTCCGACGTGGTCATGCGCAACGCTTCGATCCGCCCCGATGGCCGCGTGATCCACGACATGTACCTGTACCAGGTGAAGTCGCCGGCCGAATCCAAGGCGCCGTGGGATTACCTGAAGCTGCTGTCGGTGATCCCGGCCCAGCAGGCGTTCCGCCCGATGGACGCGGCTTGCCCGCTGGTCAAGCAGTAATGTTTTTTGCCGGAGCGGCGCTCCCTTCAGTCTCGCATCGCTCCGGCCTTTCTTTCTCACTTATGGAAAACGCATCATGAGCCAAGCCAATATCCCCAACGTTCCCCTCTACATCAACGGCGAGAAGGTGCAGTCGACTTCCAAGGAATGGCGCGACGTGCTCAATCCCGCGACCCAGGAAGTGGTGGCGCGCGTGCCGTTCGCCACCAGGGAAGAGGTCGACCGCGCCGTCGCCAACGCCAAGGAAACCTTCAAGACCTGGCGCAATACCTCGCTGGCGCAGCGCATGCGCATCATGCTGAAATTCCAGCAACTGCTGCGCGACAACATCGCTCCGTTGGCCGAAATGATCACCCGCGAACACGGCAAGACCTTGCCCGACGCCGAAGGCGAAGTCATGCGCGGCCTGGAAGTGGTGGAGCATGCCTGCTCGATCACCTCGCTGCAACTGGGCGAGATGGCCGAGAACGTGGCCGGCGGCGTCGACGTCTACACCCTCTACCAGCCGCTGGGCGTGGGGGCCGGCATCACCGCCTTCAACTTCCCGGTGATGCTGCCTTGCTTCATGTTCCCGATCGCGGTGGCCTGCGGCAACACCTTCGTGCTCAAGCCCTCAGAGCAAGACCCGACTTCCTCGCTGTTCCTGGTTGAGCTGGCCAACCAGGCAGGCCTGCCGCCGGGCGTGCTGAACGTGGTGCATGGCGGCCCCGACGTGGCCAACATGATCTGCGACCATCCCGACATCAAGGCGGTCTCCTTCATCGGGTCGACCCATGTCGGCACCCACGTCTACCGCCGCGCCAGCGAAGCCGGCAAGCGCGCGCAATGCATGATGGGCGCCAAGAACCACTGCATCGTGCTGCCCGACGCGCCCAAGGACCACGCCATCAACAACCTGCTGGGTGCCGCCTTCGGCGCCGCCGGCCAGCGTTGCATGGCCAACTCGGTGGTGGTGCTGGTGGGCAAGAGCCGCGAATGGATCCCCGAGATCGTCGAGCGCTCCAAGGCCCTGAAGGTCGGCCCCGGCAGCGACCGCAAGGCCGATGTCGGCCCGCTGGTGTCGCCGGCGGCCAAGCAGCGCGTCGAGCACCTGATCGGCAGCGGCGTCGAGCAGGGCGCCAAGCTGCTGCTGGACGGCCGCAACTTCAAGGTGGCCGGCAGCGAGAACGGCAACTTCGTCGGCCCGACCGTGTTCACCGGCGTCAAGCCCAGCATGGACATCTACACCCAGGAAATCTTCGGCCCGGCGATGTGCATCGTCGAAGTCGAGACGCTGGACGAGGCGATCGCCTTCATCAACGCCAACCCCAACGGCAACGGCACCTCGATCTTCACCAGCTCGGGCTATGCCGCGCGCAAGTTCCAGAATGAGATCGACGTCGGCCAGGTCGGCATCAACGTGCCGATCCCGGTGCCGGTGGCCTACTTCAGCTTCACCGGTTCGCGCGCCTCCAAGCTGGGCGATCTCGGACCCAACGGCAAGCAGGCGGTGACCTTCTGGACCCAGACCAAGACCGTCACCGCACGCTGGTATGCGCCGGAAGACGCGGCCGGCGAGGTCAACACCACCATTTCGCTGAAGTAAGGAGGGCATCATGAGCGCCAACGTTGTATTCATCGGCCTGGGCAACATGGGTTTGCCGATGGCGCAGAACCTGGTCAAGGCCGGCTTCTTGGTCAGCGGGCACGACCTGGTCAAGGCCAGCGTCGACAAGCTGGTGGAAGCCGGCGGCAAGACCGAAGCCGACTCGATGGCGGCGGTGGCCAAGGCCGACGTCGTCATCACCATGCTGCCGGCCAGCAAGCACGTCGAGTCGCTGTATCTGGGAGACAAGGGCGTGCTGGCCAGCGCCAAGCCCGGCGCCTTGCTGATCGATTGCTCCACCATCGCACCGGAAGCAGCGCGCAAGGTGGCCGCCGCGGCCAAGGCCAAAGGCTTCGACATGCTGGATGCGCCGGTCTCCGGCGGCACCAACGGCGCCACGGCCGGCACGCTGACCTTCATGGTCGGCGGCAGCAAGCAGGCCTTCGACGCGGCCCAGCCTTATTTGCAAAAGATGGGAAAGGCGATCTACCACGCAGGCGACAGCGGCAGCGGCCAGACCGTCAAGGTCTGCAACAACATGCTGCTGGGCATCCTGATGATCGGCACTTCCGAGGCGATCCGCCTGGGCGTGGCCAATGGCATGGATCCCAAGGTGCTGTCCGAGATCATGTCCAAGAGCTCGGGCCGCAACTGGACGCTGGAAGTCTACAACCCCTGCCCGGGCGTGATGGAGACCGCGCCGGCATCGAAGGACTATGCCGGCGGATTCGGCGTCGACCTGATGCTGAAGGATCTGGGGCTGGCGGAAGAAAATGCATTGGCCACCGGCAGTTCGATCCCGCTGGGCGCGGCAGCGCGCAACCTGTACGACATCCACAGCAAGAACGGTGCGGGCAAGCTGGATTTTTCCAGCATCTACAATTTGCTGGGGAAGGCGAAGTAAGGGCAGGGATGTCCACGAAGTTTGTTTGATCTCCGAGGAGTAGTGATTTTGAGCGCGGCCGTGGCCGCGCTTTTTTTTCGTCGGTAATGGCCGACGTCAGGCCGCCTTCCTGGCGACCAGGCGATGGATCACCTTGCCGGAGGACGCGCTGGCCGCCTCTTCGTCCAGCAACAGCGCGCAACCCTGCAATGCGCCGCGCACCAGGCCGGCGTCGAACGAGGCATACAGCCGCGCATGCTTGTCGCGCTGGTCGCCGTCCTTGGTGACGCGCCAGCTGAGATAGAGCGTGCCGCCGGGTTTGAGGATGGCGACCATGCGCGCCACCGACGGCGCGATATCCCCGGCAGGCAGGTGCATGATCACCGTCTCGCACAGCACGTTGTCGAAGCTGGCGTCGGCGATGCCGGCCAGCGCGGGCAGGGCGGCGTGCGTGAAGAGGGATTGCGGATAGCGCCGGCGGGCTTCGGCCAGCAAGCCTTCCGAGGCGTCGTAGCCGTGCGCGGCAAAGCCGCAGGCATCCAGCCAGCCGACCTCGCGGCCGCTGCCGCAGCCGATGTCGGCGCAGGCGCCGGGGGCGAAGTACTGGCGCACGATGGCGTGCAGGTCTTCCGGCGCCGGCTGGTCGTGCCAGTCTTGCGCGAAGCCGGCGGCATTGCCGTCATAGGCGGCGAGGGTGGATCGGTCCATGCGGGTCTCTTGGCGTGTCGTTATTGGAGACTGCATTATGCGCCGCCAAAGAAAACGGCGCCCCGAGGGGCGCCGTTGCCGTCAGAAGCAAAGCGTGAAGCGCTTACTTCTTGACTTCATCCTCGATGTGGGCGCGCACGATGTCGGCGAAATTGGCATCGGCGGTAAAGCCCAGCGCCTTGGCGCGCTTGGCTTCGAAAGCGCCCGGCCAGGAGTTGACGATGCGCTTGATGGCCTCGTCTTCCTTCCATTCGATCAGCTTGACCACTTCCTTGCCGGCGACCTGCTCCAGCGCGTCGACCATTTCCCTGACGGTCACGCACAGGCCGTCGATCGACAGGAAGCGGGCCAGGCCCAGGTCGGCGCCGTTGATCTCATGGCCGTGGATCAGGTTGGCGATGGCCTGGCGCGGCGACATCAGCCACATGCGGGTCTCAGGCGCGACCGGGCAGACCGAGGGCTGGCCGTTGAGCGGTTCGCGGATGATGCCCGAGGCGAAGCTGGAGGCGGCCTTGTTGGGCGCGCCGGGACGCACCGAGATGGTCGGCATGCGCAGCGCGCGGCCGTCGATGAAGCCCTTGCGGCTGTAGTCGTTGACCAGCAGTTCGCCCATCACCTTTTGCGCGCCGTAGGAGCTTTGCGGCATCAGCAGGGTGTTGTCCGGCACCACCGCCGGCAGCTCGCCGCCGAACACCGCCACCGAGCTGGTGAACACCACGCGCGGCTTGCTGCCGAGCAGGCGGGCGCGTTCCAGGATGACGCGGGTGGCGTCGAAGTTGATCTTCATGCCCAGTTCGAAGTCGGCTTCGGCATGGCCGCTGACGATGGCGGCCAGGTGGAAGATCGATTGCGTATCGGCGGTGATCACGCGCTCGATCACGGCGGCGTCGGCGATGTCGCCGGTCACGGCTTCGATGCGCGGGTCGTTGAAGCCTTGCGCTGGCACCACGTCGAGCAGGGTGATGCGCTTGATTTCCTGCTGCTTGCCGTCGCGGCCGGTCAGGGTGCCGCGCTGCAGGAGCTGGCGCGCCAGGCGGCTGCCCAAAAAGCCGGCGCCGCCGGTGATGACGATATGCATGTGTTCTCCTCGTTGGTCTGGTAGTGGGATATCCCGGTCTGGAAACCTGTGCCGAGCCGTCGTCGGATGGCGGGCATCGGCAGCGATTATAGCAGAAAGTTGTCATACAACTTTTTGAGGCCATGCGGCCAAAAGCGGTATCATTGCGCGCCATGAAGAATCCCGATGCCAAGACCTCCACAGCCAGGGCCGCCGCCGTTTCCAAACGTGGCAAGGGCACGCTGGCCGACCACGTGACCAGCGTGCTGGCGCAGCAGATCCGCGAGGGCGAGTTCGCGCCCGATACGCGGCTGCCGTCGGAGATGGAGCTGACCGCGCGCTTCGCGGTCAGCCGCACGGTGATCCGGGAGGCGATCTCGCGCCTGAAGTCGGAAGGTTTGGTCGGTTCGCGCCGGGGCAGCGGCACGGTGGTGCTGGGCGCCAACCAGGCCACGCCGTTCAGGCTCGACATGCCGGGCGAAGACGTGGGCGATTCGATCCGGGCGGTGCTGCGGGTGATCGAACTGCGGCGCGGGGTGGAAGGCGAGATGGCGGCATTGGCGGCGCAACGCCGCACCGGCGCGCAGAGCCTGGCGATCCAGCAGGCATTGAAGGACATCGACCGGGCCGCGCAAGAGGGCAGGGATGGCGTGCAGGAAGACTTCGCCTTCCATGCCGCGATCTCCAACGCCGCCCACAATCCGCTCTATACCTCGCTGGTGCAGTTCCTGAGCCAGTTCCTGCACGCCGCCATCCGGGTCGCGCGCATGAATGAGGCGCGCCGCAGCGACTTCAGCCAGCAGGTGCGCAGCGAGCATGCGGCCATCGCCCAGGCCATCGCCGACGGCGACCCGGCGGCGGCGCGCGCGGCCGCCTTGCAGCATATGGAGAATTCGGCGCAGCGCATCCAGGCGGCCGACCGCGAGTTCTGGGCCAGTGCGGCCGGCCGGGCCGCGGCGCGGGACCTGGCGCGGCAGGTCAAGGCGAAGGATTAATAACCTGTTTTGAATGGACGAAAAAAAACGCTGCGCAAGGCAGCGTTTTTTTATTGCATCGGCGGAGGATTAACCGCGGACAACCTTCTTGTACTCGTTGGTACGGGTGTCGATTTCGATGTCGTCGTCCTGGCTGACGAACAGCGGGACCATCACGACGATCTGGTTGGCTTCGATCGCGTTTTCGATCTTGGCTTCCTTCAGGACGTTGCCCGAAGTGTTGCCCTTGACCGCCGGCTCCGAGTAGGCAACCTTGCGCACGATGGTGGTCGGCATTTCAACCGAGATCGCCTTGCCGTCGTAGAACACGGCTTCGCACTGCATGCCGTCCTTCAGGTAGCCGATGGCGTCGCCCATGTTCTCGCCTTCGATTTCGTACTGGTTGTACTCTTCGTCCATGAAGACGAACAGCGGGTCGGCGAAGTACGAGTAGGTGACCGGCTTCTTGTCCAGCACCACGACGTCGAACTTGTCGTCGCCGCGGAACACGCTTTCCTGCGGGCTGTTGGTCAGCAGGTTCTTCATCTTCCACTTGTAGGTGAAGCCGGTACGGGAAGAACCGTTGACGTCGGAACGCAGGACGATCATAGGCTTGCCGTCGACCATGATGATGTTGCCGACGCGGATTTCTTTTGCAAATTTCATAGCGGAGTATCGTGAAAAGTAGGTTTCTTCAAACTGTCAGTAGCCTACTGGCAAAACTGCACCGCAAGCCCACGTACGATTGAATTCCAAACAGCGTTAAAAAACTAAGCCCGTTATTTTACCCTATTTTCAAGGGGCTTCCACCACCAGCCGGCGGGCGAACGTCAGCAAATTCGCCATGAAGTCGCCATTTGCCAACATCTTGTGCAGCCACTGCTCAGCTCCCTGCGTCAGGGCCGGCAAATCCGCCCGCAGCGCCTGCCAGCTTGCCTGCCAGTCAACATCGGCTTGGCTGGCGCCGTTCCAGGCGTGGTTGGCTTCAACCAGCGCCGGCGTGGCCGGGTCGTAGATCTTCAGGAAAGCATTGAGTTTGGTGTGGTGCAGGTTCTTGTCCTGCTTGTAGATGTTCCAGATGAAGGGCTTGCCGGCCCATTGCGCGCGCACGATGGAGTCCTCGCCGCGCACGAAGTTGAGGTCGCAGCTCCACAGGAGCTTGTCGTAGTCGGTCTGCGGTACGAACGGCAAGACGCGCACGGTCAGCGCGCCGCGCGTGGCGGCCGCGCCCGGCTGCATGGGGGCGCCGAGAAAAGCTTCGACCGCCTCCCGCGCCACGCCGTCCGGCACCAGGCAGGCGACCGGGGCGGATGCGGCTTGCCAGGCGGCAAACAGTTCGGGAACCGGGGCGTAGTCGTAGCAGAACAATGACAGCTTGAGACTTTCCTGCTCTGGCGGCGTCACGCCCAGGCCGGACAGGAAGGCGGCGGCCTGGCCTTGCTGCAGGAAGGCTTGCCGCCGGGCTTCCAGGTCGGCCTCGAAACTCAGGCCGCCGGTGCGCTCATTGAAGCCGGGGAAGAAGAAATACTTGGTCAGTTTCAGCGAGCGGTGCGGCGAGGGCAGGGTGTGGCAGCCTTCCACCCATTGCTCGGCCGACAAGCCTTCCAGGTTGAACCAGACCGGCTTGACGGCGCGCTGCGCCATCGCCTCGACATAGGCCGGCGGAATCTCGCAGCCGAAGAACTCGATCACGATGTCCGGGATGTCGGCTGCCGTGAACGCGTCGTCCTGGCCGCGCCAGTGCTGCACGGTGACGCCGGCCAGTTGCTGCACGTCGGCCTCGGTATCGACCTCGGGCCAGATGCGCCGGAAGCTCTTCAGGTCGTCCACCCACAAGCGCACCGCGATGCCGTGCTCATGCGCCAGCTGGCGCGCCAGGCGCCAGCAGATGCCGATGTCGCCGTAGTTGTCGACGACCCGGCAGAACAGGTCGAGGGTCTTGAGCGGATTGGCGGGAGCGGAAAGGTCTTGATGCATGGAAAAGCAGGGTGGAGAAAGGCCGGAAAGCGCGAATGATACCGCGCCGTCCGCGAAAGCGAATTTCGCAACAGTCTTAAAAACATTTATTTAAATTGCTTGCAATTTAATTTTGAACTGCTTAATATGCGCTACATGGACAACGCAAAAACACCGAAGCTGCCGGACGCGCTGATCGACGAAGCCCTGCTTCTCGACAACCAGCTCTGTTTCGCCATGTATTCGGCCTCGCTTGCGATGACCAAGGCGTACAAGAAACTCCTCGGCGCGCTGGACATCACCTATCCGCAATACCTGGTGATGATGGTGCTGTGGGAGAAAGACCAGATCACCGTGTCCGAACTGGGCAACCGACTGTATCTGGATTCGGGTACGCTGACCCCGCTGCTCAAGCGCATGGAAACCATGGGCCTGCTGAACCGGGCCCGCGACGCCGGCGACGAGCGCCGCGTGGTGGTCAGCCTGAGCGATGCCGGCCGCGCGCTGCGCGAGAAGGCGAAAGCGGTGCCGGTCCGGATGAGCTGCATGCTGCCGCCGCTGGATGAGGTGAAGAAACTGGTTGGCGAACTCAAGGATGTACGCAAGAATTTGCTGGATGCGGAAGAGTGAGCATCGGCATGGATGCAGCGATGTTTTTTGTTGTGTAAATTAAATTGTTCACAATTATATTGTAAATAATTTATTCGTTTTTTTAAGCAGCAAGCGCAGGACCTGGAATTGAAGCAGCGGTAACCCGGCGAATCTTTCGCCACCCCTTATCTCCAATGATTGGCCTTAACCTGAAAACCGAAAGGAAAGAAAATGTCTTCCAACAAGATCGAAAAAGCCCTGTACACCGCTACCGCCACCGCAACCGGCGGCCGTGAAGGTTCCGCCAAGTCGTCCGACGGCGTGCTGGACGTCAAGTTGTCGACCCCGAAGGAACTGGGCGGCGCCGGCGGCCCGGGCACCAACCCCGAGCAACTGTTCGCAGCCGGTTACTCGGCTTGCTTCCTGGGCGCGCTGAAGTTCGTCGCCGGCCAGGCCAAGGTCGCCGTTCCCGCCGACGCCAGCATCACCGGCAAGGTCGGCATCGGCCAGATCCCGGGCGGTTTCGGCATCGAAGCAGAACTGAACATCTCGCTGCCGGGCATCGACCGCGCCGTGGCGCAAGATCTGGTCGAGAAGGCCCACCAGGTGTGCCCGTACTCGAACGCCACCCGCGGCAACATCAACGTGACGCTGAACCTGGTCTAAGCGCCCGCCGTTCAAGCAGCACGCAACAAAAAGCCCCGCGAATTTCTTCGCGGGGCTTTTTGCATGGAGCGGCATGCCTTGCCTTAGGCCGGCATCCTCTCCAGCAGCGTGCGCACGATGCAACGATGGAAGGGCATGATGGCGGCCAGATAGGCTTTGCCGGCCCAGCCCTTGGTGCGCACCACCGTGGTCGCGGTCAGCCATTGCGGTTCCTTGCCGGTGCTATCGGCTGGCGACTTTTCTATGCACAGGCGGAAATCCAGGTGATGGTCGTCCAGGCCCAGCAGCAGGCGCGAAGAATCGTCGTCGAGTACGGGAAACCCCGGCAGCCGGCTGTCCGGCTGGACTTCGCCGACGGCCATCTTGGCGCCCTTGAGCCCGAACGGGGCGACTAGACGATTGCGCAAGTCCAGCAGGGCAGCGACCCAGGCCGGTCGGCCCGACATCATGCGCGCCGCGATCTCGGCGACCTGTTGCTGCGCCAGTGCGGCAGCAAGAGGGATGCGATAGCTGTCGGCGAAGTCGGCGCCCGGCAGCAGTTGCCAGTGATGCGCTTCAGGTGGGATTTCATCGGCCTTGCATGTGCGTGCTGAGTTCATCTTGCCTCCTGATGAGGGGGATGGAAAAAGCCGGCGGCAAATGCCCCGGCCTTGTGCTTGCCTTATTCCTTGTTGCGCCGCTCGCTGTCGGCGGCGCTGGCGAAGCGTTCATGGGTTTGCTCGGCCTTGCGGCGGCCGAAGGCGTAGTTGGCTTCCAGCCACATCACGTTGATGATGCCGAAGGCCAGCGCCAGGCCGAGGCCGAGAATCCAGGCGAAATACCACATAGTGTTCTCCTTGCTTGAAGCGGCGATTCAGTACGCCGTATGTTCGTTGTCGTGGATGTCCTTGAGCGTGACCTTGCCCCTGAGCACGCGGTAGACCCAGCCGGTGTAGATGACGATCAGCGGCAGGAAGATCAGCACCATCCAGAACATCAGGCCCAGCGTCTTGTGGCTCGACACCGCATCCCACAAGGTCAGGCTGCTCTTGGGATCCAGCGAGGACGGCATGATGAACGGGAACAGCGAGATGCCCGCGGTGAGGATGATGCCGGTCACCGACAGGCCGCTGGCGACGAAGGCCAGGCGGGCGCGGCGCGCCAGCGCGAAGACAGCGGCCAATACCGCGCCTGCGATGCCGATCACCGGGATCAGTTTGGCCAGCGGCCAGCGCGCATAGTTGTCGAACCAGGCGCCGGCGGCGATTTCCACGGTCTTGGCCAGCGGCGTGAAGGCGCTGTTGGCGTCCGGCATGGCGGTGATGCGGTAGCCCGGCAACTGCGCCGCCCAGAAACCGCCGGCGATGAACAGCAGCACGGTGGCGATGGCCGCCACGATGGCGGTCTTGCGCGCACGCTCGCCGACGGCGGCATCGGTCTTGACGAAGGCGAAGGTCGCGCCGTGCATCAGCAGCATGGCCACCGACAGCAGCCCGGCCAGCAGGCCGAACGGATTGAGCAGGGCGAAGAAGCTGCCGGTGTATTCGACCCGCATGGTGTCGTCGTAGTGGAAGGGCACACCCAAGAGCAGGTTGCCGAAGGCCACGCCGCAGATCAGCGGCGGCACCAGACCGCCCGCGAACAGGCCCCAGTCCCAGGCGTTGCGCCAGCGCGGATCGGCCACTTTGCTGCGGTAGTCGAAGCCGACCGGGCGGAAGAACAGCGAGAACAGCAGCACCATCAGCGCGATGTAGAAGCCCGAGAAGGCGGTCGCGTAGACCAGTGGCCAGGCGGCGAAGGTGGCGCCGCCGGCGGTGATGAACCAGGTCTGGTTGCCTTCCCAGGTGGGGCCGATGGCATTGATCAGCACGCGCCGTTCGGCGTCGGTCTTGCCGGCGAAGGGCAGCATCATGCCCACGCCGAAGTCGAAGCCGTCGGTCAGCGCGAAGCCGATCAGCAGCACGCCGACGAAGGCCCACCAGATCAGCTTCAAGGTTTCGTAATCGAAGATCATCTTGTTTTCCTCATTTCTCGATCGGAGGGCGCATCAGGCGGCGCTGCCGGAATTGGCATTGGGGTTGAGCGGCGGCGGCAGCACGGCGTCGCCATCGTCATCGTTGCTGCCCTTGGTTTCCCAGTAGTACTTGCCGGTATGCAGGCTGCTCGGTCCCAGCCGCGCGTACTTGATCATCAGCGCCATCTCCACCACCAGCAGGAAGGTGTAGAACAGGATGAAGCCCGCCAGGCTGAAATACAGGCTGCTGGGTTGCAGCGAGGAGGCCGACAGGTGCGTGGGCAGGATGCCGGCGATGGTCCACGGCTGGCGGCCGTATTCGGCCACGATCCAGCCCAGTTCGGCGGCGATCCAGGGCAGCGGGATGGAGAATACGGCCAGCCGCAGCAGCCAGCGCTGCGGCGCCAGTTGCTTCTTGGCCAGGAACCAGGCCGAGGCCGAGAAGATGAACAGCATCAGGAAGCCGATCGCCACCATGCCGCGGAACGACCAGAACAGCGGCGCCACCTTGGGGATGGTGTCGTCCACGGCCAGGGCGATCTGCTCCGGCGTGGCGTCGACCACGTTGGCGGTGTACTTCTTCAGCAGCAGGCCGTAGCCGAGGTCATGCTTGTGCGCATCGAAGGCGGCGCGCGCGGCATCCGACTTGTCGCCGGACTTCAGGCGCGTCAGCGCCGCGTAGGCCAGCATGCCGTTGCGGATGCGCACCTCGTGTTCCTTCTTCAGGTCCTTGATGCCGGCCACCGGCTGGTCGACCGAGCGGGTGGCGATCAGGCCCAGCACGTAGGGGATCTTCACCGCGTAGTCGGTGCGCTGTTCGCGGTCGTTGGGCAGGCCGAACAAGGTCAGGCCGGCCGGCGCGGGATGGGTATCCCATTCCGCTTCGATGGCGGCCAGCTTGACCTTGTTGACTTCGCCGGCGGTGTAGCCGGACTCGTCGCCCAGCACGATCACCGACAGCGTCGCGGCCAGGCCGAAACCGGCCGCCACCGCGAAGGAGCGCAGCGCGAACGCGGTGTCGCGCGCCTTGAGCAGGTACCAGGCCGACACGCCCAGCACGAACATCGACGCCGTCACGTAGCCGGCCGCGACCGTATGCACGAACTTGACCTGCGCCACCGGATTGAAGATCACATCGGTCATGCTGACCAGTTCCATGCGCATGGTCTCGTAGTTGAACTCGGCGCCGACCGGGTTGTTCATCCAGCCGTTGGCGATCAGGATCCACAGCGCCGACAGGCTCGACCCCAGCGCCACCAGGAAGGTCACCAGCAAGTGCTGCTTGCGCGAGAGCTTGTCCCAGCCGAAGAAGAACAGGCCGACGAAGGTCGACTCCAGGAAGAACGCGGCCAGGCCTTCGATCGCCAGCGGCGTGCCGAAGATGTCGCCTACGTAGTGCGAGTAGTACGACCAGTTGGTGCCGAACTGGAATTCCAGCGTGATGCCGGTGGCCACGCCCATGGCGAAGTTGATGCCGAACAGCTTGCCCCAGAAGCGGGTCATGTCCTTGTAGATGGGGCTGCCGGTCATCACGTAGACCGACTCCATGATCACCAGGATCCAGGACAGGCCCAGCGTCAGCGGGACGAACAGAAAGTGATACAGCGCCGTCACGGCGAATTGCAGCCGCGACAGCGAAACGACTTCATCGATCGGAACCATGTGTTACCTCGGAGGGAGTGGAGATTGCTGGAAGGGATGCGGGAATCTGGGCAGGCGCCAGCATGCGCGCCTCGACGCTGGCGGTGGGCATGCGCATGTGCTTGGCTTCGGGATGGGCGAAGAAGGTCTTGGCCAGCAGGACGATCAGCGCGATCTTGACCACCAGCAGCAGCGTGATTTCCACGCCCAGCGGCAACCGGGTCAGGCGTGGGATACGTGGGAGATGCAGGCGCTGCCGTTTGGAAGCGGAAGGCGCGGAAGCGGTGGATCGGCGCATGGCTATTCCCCGTTGATCTTGTCGGTTTTTTCCGCGTCCTTGCCACTGAAGCGGAACTTGTCGCGCACGTCCAGCAGTTTCTTGACCTTGGCACCCATCTTCATCAGCGAGACCAGGGTTTCGGGCTGCAGGCGCTGCACGTCGTCGAACCAGGAGCTGGACAGTTCGATCAGATCATACATCTCGCGCATGCGTTTTTGCGCTTGCTTGTCGCTGGCATTGGTCGGATGTTCCAGCAGCGCGTCGCGCAGCATCGAAAGGGTAGGTTCGATCTCGCGGCGGCGGCGTTCTTCCAGCAGCGCCTTGAAGATGTCCCAGATATCGCCGGGCGGTTCGAAATATTCGCGGCGGTCGTTGGGGCGGTGCAGCAGCTTCACCAGGCGCCAGGATTGCAATTCCTTCAAGCCCATGCTGACGTTGGAGCGCGAAAAACCGAGGTAGTCGGCGATCTCGTCGGCGTTGAGCGCGCGCCCGCTGACATAGAGCAGCGCATAGATCTGGCCGACCGTGCGGTTGATGCCCCAGCGGCTGCCCATCTCGCCGAAGTGCAGGATGAAGCGCTGCATCAGCGGAGTGAGGGTATTGGTTTCCATGATTTGGCCCGTTTTGACTATTTTGGATATTTTGAATTTTCAGTAATTACTGAAATTTAAAACATTTGTTGCTTTGCATCAAGGCCGCTGCGCCATGATTTTTCTGATAACAGTTATGCAATTTGGAAATGACTGCCGGTGGGCGTGCACTCAGGCGAGGCACCCCTGCGCAAGAGTTCGATGTGGCGCTGCTACAGCTTACGGGCGGGATATGCCGGGGAACGTCAGCGTAAAGCGTATCCATCCCGGCTGCGGGCATTCCACTGTCGCCGTCCCCCGGTGCAGCGCCATGATGGCCTTGACGATCGCCAGCCCCAGCCCGTTGGATTCGGTATAGGCGCTGCGCGAGCAGTCACCGCGGTAGAAGCGGTCGAACATGCGCGCCATCGTGTGCGGCGTGGTTTCGGTACTGCGGTTTTCGACGACAATGCGGCTGCCATGATTGTCATCGCCATGCGCGACGATGCGCACCGTGCTGTTCGCCTCGCCGTAGCGCACCGCGTTGATCGCCAGGTTGCTGACCGCGCGCCGCCACATGACCAGGTTGGCATGGCATACGCCTTGCGCATCCAGTTCGAAGCGCATGCCGCGTTCGTCGGCGATGCCTTCGAAGTAGTCGGCGATCTTGCCCAGTTCCTCCCGCAGGTCCAGCGCGGCGCAGTCGACCGCCAGCGTGGCATGGTCGGCCTGCGCCAGGAACATGATGTTCTCGACGATGCGGGAGAGGCGCTGCAATTCCTCCAGGTTCGATTCCAGCAACTGCTCGTACTCTTCCGGCGCGCGGCGCTGGCCCAGCGCCACCTGGCTCTGGCCCATCAGTACGTTGATCGGGGTGCGGATCTCGTGCGCCAGGTCGCCGGAGAATTGCGACAGGTGTTCGTAGCCGGCTTCCAGCCGGTCCAGCATGGCATTGAAGGAGAGCGCCACGCGCCGCAGTTCTTGCGGCATGCCGTCCTGTTCCAGCCGCATCGACAGATGGTCGGGCGTGATCTGTTCGGCGCGCCGGCTCATCTCCAGCAGCGGGCGCAGGCCGCGGTGCAGCAGCAGGAAACCGAGCAGGGCGGTCAGCAGCACCGCGGCGGCGGCGGCGCCGGCGATGCGCCAGCGGTAGCTGCGCAGCATGGCGGCTTCCTGCACCATGACGTAGGCGGCGGCGATCTCGACCGTGTCTGTCTGGCCTTGTCCGCGCCCGACCTCGGCCAGCGCCGAGACCCAGCGGATATGCACGCCATCGGCGCGCACGGCGCTCACCAGGTCGGCCGTCGTCAGCGGCGTGCCCACCGGCGCCGGCTTCATCGCCGGCGGCGTCAGATGATCGGGGTTGCTCTGGATGAAGGGCGGCTCGCCGCGGCGGCGGAAGATGCGCACATCCTGCTCGTTGCCCATCATGCTTTCGAACAGGGCGGGGCGCTGTTCCATCTGCTCGACGTTGTAGAGGTCGTGCATCAGGTTGCGGAAATGCTCGACGCGGCCGATCAGCGCCTGGTCGGCGCGCAGCTCCAGCGCTTCGCGCGCCGAGCCGTACAGGTACCAGCCGAGCCCGGCCACCACCAGGCAGGCGATCAGCGCGAACAGGGCCGATACGCGCAGCGTCAGCGTCCAGCCGCGTGCGCTGATGGATGCGCCGTTCATGGGTTTTCCGAGAACATGTAGCCCACGCTGCGCACGGTGTGGATCAGTTTCTTCTCGAACGGAGCGTCGATCTTGGCGCGCAGGCGCTTGATGGCGACGTCGACCACGTTGGTGTCGCTGTCGAAATTCATGTCCCAGATCTGCGAGGCGATCACGCTGCGCGACAGCGCTTCGTCGCGGCGCTTGACCAGCAGGTGCAGCAGCATGAACTCCTTGTTGGTCAGCGCGATGTTGACGCCCTGGCGCGTGACCTTGTGGCGCACGTGATCCAGCTGCAGGTCGGCGATCTCGACAACCTCGGTTTCGCGCACCACGCCGCGCCGCAGCAGGGTGCGGATGCGCAGCACCAGTTCGGTGAAGGAAAAGGGTTTGACCAGGTAATCGTCGGCGCCCAGCTGCAGGCCGCGGATGCGGTCGTCGACATGGTCGCGGGCGGTCAGGAACAGCACCGGCAGGTCGCGCTTGGCGCGCAGCGCGGACATGACCTGCCAGCCGTCGATGCCGGGCAGCATCACGTCCAGCACCACCAGGTCGTAATCCTGTTCCAGCGCCATGTGCAGGCCGTCGGCGCCGTTGCGGGCGAGGTCGACCGCGTAGCCGGACTCGCGCAGGCCCTTCCTGAGGTAGTCGCCGGTTTTGGGATCGTCTTCGATTACGAGGATGGCCATGCTGGAGGACTTGTCGAATACGGGGAAATGCCGCAAATTCTAGCAACCGCGGGCGTTTTCTTCATGACAAAATTGTCATCGAATTGCCACCCGGATGTCACCGCGCCGCGCTTAGCATGGCTGTACGAGAAAAGAGCCGCAAGGCCATTGCCCGAAACCAACCCACATTAGCGAGAGCATCATGCTGATCAAGATCCGCCCCGACCAGATCGAGATACCAACCTCCTCGGAAATCACTCCCAGGGAGATTTACCTGTCGCGCCGCAATTTCATGGCCAAGGTGGCGGCCGGCGCGGCGCTGGCCGGCGGCTGGGGCGCGTTGCCGGAAGCCTTCGCGCAGCAGGGCAGGAAGCTGCCGGCCAAGCTCAATAACGCCTATGCGGTGATGGACAAGCAGACCGCCTACAAGGACGCCACCACCTACAACAACTTCTACGAATTCGGCACCGACAAGGCCGATCCGGCCAAGCACGCCGGCACCCTGAAGACCAGCCCGTGGACGGTGGATATCGAAGGCGAGGTCAAGAAACCCTTCACGCTGGACCTGGACGCGCTGATGAAACTGGCGCCGCTGGAAGAGCGGGTCTACCGCCTGCGCTGCGTCGAGGGCTGGTCGATGGTGATCCCGTGGATCGGCTATTCGCTGTCGGCGCTGATCAGGAAGGCCGAGCCGACCGGCAACGCCAAGTACGTCGAATTCGTCACCCTGGCCGACAAGAAGCAGATGCCCGGCATCTCCGACCCCATCCTCAACTGGCCCTACCGCGAAGGCTTGCGCATGGACGAGGCCAACCATCCGCTGGCGCTGCTGGCCTTCGGCATGTACGGCGAGGTGCTGCCCAACCAGAACGGCGCGCCGGTGCGCATCGTCGTGCCGTGGAAGTACGGTTTCAAGTCGGCCAAGTCCATCGTCAAGATCCGCTTCGTCAAGGACGAGCCGAAGACCGCGTGGAACCTGTACGCGCCGCAGGAGTACGGCTTCTATTCCAACGTCAATCCCAACGTCGACCACCCGCGCTGGTCGCAGGCCAGCGAGCGCCGCATCGGCGAGGACGGCTTCTTCGCGCCCAAGCGCAAGACGCTGATGTTCAACGGCTACAACGACGTGGCCGGCCTGTACTCTGGCATGGACCTGCGCAAGTACTTTTAAACCTAGATCCGGCAGTTGACCGCTTGCTATTCCTGGAGAGCCGAGTGAACACACACATTGGCCGTATCAATACCGTTGTCCTTGCTGGTGAGAGCGCTATGCATTCGCCGGCACCGCGCTCGACGCACCATGCGGCGTTGCTCCTCCTTGCGCACAGCAGTGCGCCGCGTCGTCGCGCCTTGCCTGGCACGACGATCACGGCACCGGCGAACGCATTCAACTGCCGGATCTAGGTTGAACGGAAACACCTTCATGCAACTCGCTCCCGCCATCCTCCGCAATCTCGCGCCGCGTACCGTCAAGGTGTTGTGGTGGGTGTTCCTGGCGCTGGCCTGCGTGCCGCTGGCGCGGCTGGTGGCGTTGGGATTTTCCGGCGGGCTGGGCGCCAACCCGCTGGAATTTATCACCCACAGCACCGGCGACTGGACGCTCTACCTGTTCTGCATCACCCTGGCGGTGACGCCGCTGCGCAAGATCACAGGCATGAACTGGCTGTTGAAAATGCGCCGCATGCTGGGGCTGATGGCGTTTTTCTACCTGAGCCTGCACTTCACCACCTTCATCTGGTTCGACCATTTCTTCGACCTCGGCGAAATCTGGAAGGACATCGTCAAGCGGCCCTTCATCACGGTAGGCGCGAGCGCGCTGCTGCTGACCATCCCGCTGGCCGCGACCAGCACCAACGGCATGGTGCGCCGCCTGGGCGGCAAGCGCTGGCAGGCGCTGCACCGCTTGATCTACCTGATTGTGCCGCTGGGCGTGCTGCATTACTGGTGGGACAAGGCCGGCAAGAACCTGATCGCCCAGCCGCTGCTGTTCGCGGTGCTGGTCGGCGTGATGCTGGCGCTGCGCCTGCTGTGGCGCCAGGCGAAGAAAGAGAAGGCCCCTGCGCCATCGGGGACGTTGCCGGCGACGCGCCCCTGACGGTAACCCGCTTTGATTTGACGCCATCCTGATTTCCGTTCCGGAGAAAACCATGTCCATCCTGAAACCCGCCGCCGTTGCCGCGCTGTGCCTGGCGCTGGCCGGCACAATATGCGCCAATGCCGCCGAACCCGCCGTCGCGGTGCCTGCCGCGGCCGGCAAGGCGCAGCTCGTCTCGACCGCGCCGAGCGAGACCGTGGTGCTGGCCGGAGGCTGCTTCTGGGGTGTGCAGGGTGTGTTCCAGCATACCCAGGGTGTGTTGCGGGCGGTGTCCGGCTACGCCGGCGGCAAGCGGGAAGCGGCGACCTACGAGATGGTCAGCAGCGGCAGCACCGGCCATGCGGAAGCGGTGCAGGTCACCTACGACCCGCGCAAGATTTCCTTCGGCCAGATCCTGCAGATCTATTTTTCGGTGGCGCACGACCCGACCCAACTGAACCGCCAGGGGCCTGACCATGGCACGCAGTACCGTTCGGCCATCTTCACCGCCGGCGAGCAGCAGAAGCAGGCGGCCGAGGCTTATATTGCCCAGATCGACGCCGCCAAGGTGTTCTCCTCGCGCATCGTGACCCAGGTGGCGCCGCTGCAGGGCTTCTACCCGGCCGAGGACTATCACCAGGACTACGCCACCCTGCATCCCAACCAGCCGTATATCGCCTACAACGACCTGCCCAAGATCGCCAACCTGCAAAAGATGTATCCGGCCATCTATCGTGCCGATCCGGTCCTGGTGCTGAAGCGCTGATGCCGTCCATGCGCGGGGATGAGACAATACGGCGCTCCGTATCGTCCGTCCCGCCATGAACCCGACCGAAACCCTGAGACAAGCCTTCCAGCTCTTCGAGCAAGAACACTACGCCGCTGCCGAACAGGCGCTGTTCGGCCTGCTGGAGGTCGAACCGGACCATGTGCAGGCGCTGCACCTGCTGGGCAGCGTGGCGCTGGCCCAGGCGCGTTTCGAGGAGGCGGCGCTGGTGCTGCAGCGCGCGCTGCGCTTGCTGCCGGACAACGTCCCCGAGTCCTTGTCGGTCCGCTACAAGCTGGGCCGGGCCTTCTACGGGCAGGGCCGTTTCGAAGATGCCTTCCTGCTGTACCGGGCGCTGATAGAAGCGGGCCACCGGATGCCGGAACTCTTCGTCGCCGCGGCGGCAGCGCTGCAAGCCCTGGCGCCCTCGGGCAAGAACGACGCGGCGGCCATCGCGCTGCTGGAAGAGGCGCTGCAACTGCAAGCCGATGCGCCCGACACCTGGCACCGCAAGGCCATGCTGCATGAACGCGGCAAGGACTGGAGCGCCGTGCGCGCCAGCATGCGGCAAGCGCTGCGGCTGGACGGCCAGCGCGCCGTCTACTGGCACGACGCCGGCATGGCCGAACACGCGCTGGGCGATTTCGAAACGGCGCTCAAGTATTACGACCAGGCCCTCATCCTCGATCCCGATTACGTCGATGTCCACGTCAGCCGCGGCACCAGCCTGGCGCGCCTGCGGCAATACGACGAAGCCATCGACAGCTACCAGCGCGCGCTCAGGCTCAAGCCGGACGACGCCGAAGCCAGGCTGAACCTGGCGCTGTCGCTGCTGGTGCTGGGCCGTTTCCAGGAGGCCTTCCCGCTCTACGAATGGCGCTGGGAGGGGCGCAGCGCCGACCCCTACCGCCACGAGGCGATTCCCGCGTGGAACGGCGCCACGCCGCTGCGCGGCAAGCGCATCCTGCTCTGGGCGGAGCAGGGCTACGGCGACATCATCCAGTTCGTCCGCTATGCGCCGCTGATCGCCGAGGCCGGCGCGCACGTCGTGCTCGAAGTGCCCGCCAACCTGCTGCCGTTGCTGGCCAGCCTGCCGTCGCCCGCGCCGCTGGAAATGGTTGCCATAGGCGAGCGCTTGCCGGAGGTGGATTGCCAATTGCCGATGATGAGCCTGCCATTGGTCTGTAATACGCAATACGGCGAAATCCCGTCGGCCGCTTCCTACCTGCGCGCCGACGAGGCGCGCAAGCAGGCATGGATGGCGCGTGCCGATGCCCTGGCGCCGCGTACGCCGGGGCGTATTCGCGTAGGCGTCGTTTGCTCCGGCAACCCCGGCAATACCAACGACTATCGCCGTTCCATCCCGCTGCATCAATTCGCCCCGCTGGCGCAGGCGCGCCCGGATCTTGATTTCTTCGCCATCCAGCCGGACCTGCGCGAAGCGGACGCCGCCTGGCTGCGCACGCAGGAAGGCTGGCACTGGCTGGGGCAAGGGATCGCGAACTTCAACGACACCGCCGCCGCCTTGTCCTGCATGGATTTGCTGATCACAGTCGACACCGCCGCCGCCCACCTGGCCGGCGCACTGGGCCTGCCGGTCTGGATCGCCTTGCCGTTCGCCCCTGACTGGCGCTGGTTCCTGAACCGGCACGATTCACCGTGGTATCCGACGGCGAAGCTGTTCCGGCAGCAGAAGGCGGGGCAGTGGGAGGATGTGGCGCTGGCGCTCAAGGCCGCGCTGGCGATTGTGGACTTGCCAGGCCGCTGAGTAGGGGGGGCTCATTGCGGATGAGCGAATGTAAGTGCCAATTTCCCCCTGTCAATACTTGGTGAGCATCCCCTTTGAATTGACATGCTATCCCCGCCAAACCAGCCATCTTTTCTATTTCACTGCCACACGAAATGAAGATTCTGTTTTTAATAATTTTCTTCGCCTGAAGTACCTCTAAATACTACATATGCAGTAGAGACAAACCGCTTGCGGTTTTGCAGAATGGTAAGGACTTATTGCGTGTATTTCACGCATGACAACAAGAATCGAAAGTGCCGCCATGAATCGCTGCTACAGGACCATCTTCAATTATCGCTTGGGTATTTGGCAAGCGGCTTCGGAATTGACCAAGGCGAAAGGAAAAGCATCAGGTAAGAGTGTCGCACTGGCTGTGTGTCTGGTATTAGCTCAGTCGGTGTGGGCGGATAACCTGCTGGTTGGCATAGGAGGAAATGGCGACAGTAATGGCGGCGGCGGCGGTATTGGTGGTGGCGGTGGGAGCGGATATCAATATGGCGGCGGTGGCGGTGGAGTTACCGGAGGAAACAGCGGTCGCAGCAGTGGTGGCGGCGCTGGTGGTGGTGGTGGCATTGGTGGTAACGGAGGCCTCAATGGTAACGGAGGTCAAGGCGGTATTGGTGGTGGTGGCGCTGATGGTAACAGTGGCGGAGGTGGCGCTATCGGTGGTGGTGGTGGTGGTGCAGCGTCGGTTAGCGGTGGTAATGCCGGTTTGAATGGTGGTAGTGGTATCACTGCCAGCAATGGAGTCGCATATGGCGCTGGAAGTCTTCTCGGCGGTGGTGGCGGTGCTGCTGGCGGCAGTGGCGGCGGTGGCGGTGCTGTCGTCAGCCTCACTGGCGCTGACATAGGTGGAGCTGGTGGGGCCGCCAGTACAGGCGGCACAGGTGCAGGTAATGGCAGCAATACCAGCAATGCTACCACTAGCGGTACGCTAGTCACGAATGCAAGCTATGGATTTGTCGGTATTGGTGGCGGTGGTGGCGGTGGTGGTAGCAGTACTGGTGGCGCAGGGACAGCCGGCGATCTTACCGTCAATGGCGCAACGTTAGCAGTAAGCCGCTCTTTCCTCGTAGGTGGTGCAGGTGGCGGTGGAGGCGGCGATACAACGACCGGTCATGGCTTAGGTGGCGCGGGGGGGAATGGCACACTTACTTTGACTAATAATGCCACTCTCTCTGTTACTGAAACCTTGCTGGTTGGTGGCAGCGGTGGTGGTGGAAATTCTTACAATACCGGAACCGGCGGTAGCGGGGGCATTGGCGGTATTGGTGGTAAGGGCGGTACAGGCATGCTTACCACCGTAGGCTCATCCATCGCCATCGGTGCCAACGGCGCTTTGATCATCGGCGGTGACAATGGGAAAACTAGTACTTCAGCCCTTGCTGGTCCAGGCGGAACAGGCGGTGCAGGCACATTCAATTTCGGCGGCGGCAGCACCCTGAGTTTCGGAACCGGCGCGAGTTTCACCATCCGCAGTAACGGCACCTTCAACATCGGCAATGCCACCATCAACGGCACCACCGGCGGCACGGTCTCAGGCCTGAGCGCTCTCGCCAACGACGGCACGATCAATTTCAACCAGACTGACGCATTTACTCTTTCAGCCAACATTGCCGGGGCCGGCAGCCTCAACCAGAACGGCAACGGCACGACCGTCCTGACCGGCAACAACACCTACAGCGGCGCTACCACTATCAGCGGCGGCACCTTGCAAGTCGGCAATGGCGGTACCAACGGGACACTTGGTAGCGGCAATGTCTTGAACAACGGCACGCTTGTGTTTAATCGCTCCGGCAACGTGGCGGTGAACAATAGCATCACCGGTACCGGTAGCTTGGTCCAACAAGGCAGCGGGACACTAACGCTGGCTGGCGGCAATGCCTGGAGCGGCAACACGACCGTCACTGCTGGTACCCTGGCATTGGGCAGCTATACGCAAACTGCTGGCCAGACCCTGACCATCGGGGCCTCAAGCAATACGAATTACGGCAAACTCGCGGTCACTGGCGCAGCCTCCTTCAATCCGGGGGCCAATCTGGTCGTGAATGTGGCCGGCCTCAATTCGCTGGCCGCCGGCCAAACGCTGCGCGGCGTGGTTACTGCCGGTACGCTGACCGCCTCGACCTTCAATGTCACCGACAATTCCGCGCTCTTCAATTTCACCCCCGTCCTCAACGGCAACACCATCGACCTGAACATCGTCAGCGCCAGCAGCGCCACTGGCACCGGTAGCTCCAGCAGTGCCAGCGTTGCCGGCGCCGTCAATGCCGCTGGACTGAAGCCTGCCATTGGCGCGGCCCGCGTCCTCGATACCCAGGTCAACGGCACGCCGACTGGCGACATGGCCAATGTGATCACCGCCCTTGGGCGCTTATCCGATTTGCCCAGCGTCGCCCGCGCAGCCGACCAGACGCTGCCGCAGAACTTCGGTTCGGCGGCTTTGTCCGGCACGCTGTCTTCTCTCAATCGTCTCTTCTCCGGCCGTTTCGCCTCGAGCGGCCAGACCGGCCTGTCTTCCGGCGATGCGATGACCAACCGGCAAGTCTGGCTGATGCCTTTCGGCTCCCGCGCCAGCCAGGATGACCGGGATGGCGCTTCCGGCTTCTCGGCCAACACCTGGGGATTGGCCGCCGGCATCGAAGCCGACCTGGACAATCTCCGTCTGGGCCTGGCCTATGCGTATGGCAATACGAACGTCATCGGCAACGCCGACCTGTCCGGCGCCGGCAGCCATGCCAAGATCGATTCCAACGTGCTGGCGCTGTATGGCAGCGTGCCGGTCAGCGACCTGACGCTGGGCTTCCAGGTCGATACCGGCTGGAACAGCAGCCGCAGCAACCGCGACCTCAATTTCGGCGGACTGAACCGGACCGCCAGCGCCGATTACGGCACCTGGAGTGCCCATGCCGGCGCCAGCCTGTCGAAGGCCGTGCCGCTGACGGAGTCCACTACCTTGATTCCGGCATTGCGCCTCGATTACACCCGGCTGCAAAGCCAGTCCTATACCGAGACCGGCGCCGGCGCGCTTAACCTGAATGTGGCGGCCAAGACCACCGAAGCGCTGGTGTTGGGTGTGGAAAGCCGCCTGGTGCATGCGCTGGATGCGCAGTCGCAACTCAGCGCCCATCTCGGCGCCGGCTATGACGCGATCAACGACCGCGGCGATCTGGTGGCGGCGTATGCCGGTGCGCCGGGGCAGAGCTTTACCGCGTCCGGCATCGACCATTCGCCGTGGATCATCAAAGCTGGGATTGGCTATACGCACAAGACCGCGCAAGGCACCGACGTGTCCTTGCGCTATGACGCGGAAGGGCGCAGCGGCTTCATCAACCAGTCGGCCTCGGTCAAGGCGACATGGCGGTTCTAAGTGAGCCTGTTTTCTGGCGAGCGAAGGGGAGATGCGTTGATCGATATGGATCAAATCGGGCTGCATGGTAGTTGCATGCAGCCCGGAAAGTGAAAAAGGGTCACAAACGAAATCGCTTGTAACCCTTTTGTATTCTGGTGGGGCGTCACAGATTCGAACTGTGGACCTACGGATTAAGAGTCCGCTGCTCTACCAACTGAGCTAACGCCCCGTGCTGTACGTTGTGCTGTACTGCAAGAGAGGACGCATTATAGGAGAGCTTTTTTGTCTTCGCAAGCTGTTTTTCAAAAAAAGCTAAAAAATATTCATTTGGCGTAAATCACTGGTGGCACGAGTACTGCATGGCAAAGGGGCGGCAGGGCGGCCAGCCGGATAGTCCGGCACGCCGCAAAGCCTTTTGGGTGTTGCCTTGCAGGTTGTTTGTCTTGGCTTCATGAGAGGCGGCATCGGCGTTGACCTTTTCGTAATATCGTCGCGCCGCGCCATTTGATTCGCATCAATCAAGTTACGTAACAATTCCAAGAAAAAATATGCAAGCGCCAAATACGGAAGGGGCAGGCATCCCGTCTCATGGGGACGGATTGTCGGGGGCTCCGGTACGCATCTCTTCCTGGCTGGGCAGTCTCCCGGCCGCACTCATCGCGGCAGTGATTTCGATGAGCTATTCCATCAGTTACGGCGCGATGATCTTCGGCGGCGGCGATGCGGTGCTGTTGCAAGCCGGCCTGCCGGTGCTGTTCGTCACCACCTGCGTGGTCATGCTGATGCTGGCTTGTTCCAGCTCGGTGCCGTTCGTGGTGGCGGGGGCCGATTCCAATTGCACCGGCATCCTGACGCTGATGGTCAGCGGCATCTGGGCCGCCATGTCGGCGCAAGGCAATCCGCAGGCGGCGGTGATGACGGCCCTGGCGGCCGTGGCGATGAGCACGGTCACGGTGGGGCTGGTGATGGCCGGGCTGGGGACGGCGCGCCGCGGCAGCCTGGTGCAGTTCGTGCCATTCCCGGTGCTGGGCGGCTTTCTGGCCGGGACCGGCTACCTGCTGCTGGCCGGGGCATTCAGCATGTTGACCGGACATGCCTTGGGCGCCGGGGCGCTGGCGGCGCTGGGGAAGCTGCACTGGATTACCGTCGGCGCCGCCGCGATCGTGGCGGTGGCGATGCTGGGCCTGCCGCGGCGCAAATTCACCCATCCTTTCGCACTGCCGATCGCGCTGTGCGCAGCCTGCCTGTTCTTCTACGGCGGCATGTGGAGCGCCGGCATTTCCGTGGCCCAGGCGCGCGGGCAGGGCTGGCTGTTCGCGCCGCTGGCTTCGGTCGGATTCAATGCGCCGGCATTGTTGTCGTGGCATCTGGTCGACTGGGGCATGCTCTGGGAGCATTACAACGAGTTCCTGGCGCTGGCGGCGGTGATGACGCTGACCATCCTGCTCAACGCCACCGGCATCGGCCTGGCCACGCGCCGGGATGTCGACTTCAACCATGAGCTGCGCAGCGCCGGTGTGGCCAACATCGTGGCCGGGGCGCTGGGCGGGGTGTCCGGCTGCCATTCGCTGAGCCGCTCCTTGCTGAGCCATCAGGTCGGTTCGCGCGACCGCAAGGCGGCCATCCTGGCGGCGCTGATCTGCCTGGTGTGCGCCTTGTTCTTCCTGCCGCTGGTGGCGTACCTGCCCAAGCCGGTGCTGGCCGGGCTGCTGGTCGGCCTGGGCGGCGGCTTGCTCAACGAGTGGCTGGTGAAGGCGCGCAGCCGGCTGGGATGGGGCGACTACTCGCTGATCCTGGCGATCCTGGCGGTGATCGCGTTCTACGGTTTCGTCACCGGCGTGGCGCTGGGCATCGTGGTGGCGTGCGTGTTGTTCGTGGTGGATTACAGCCGCGTATCCTGCGTGAAGATGGAATTCACCGGCGCCGCCCTGCATTCCAAGCTGGAGCGGACGATGGAGGCGCGCGCCTTGCTCAAGCAATCTGGCGACTGCATGTTCGGCGTCAGCCTGCAAGGCTTCCTGTTCTTCGGCAGCGCCAACCAGATGGTTGCCCGCGTGCGCCAGCAACTGGTACAGCCGCGCGAATACATCATCATCGATTTCCGCAACGTGCAGGGGCTGGACGCATCGACCTCGCAAAGTTTCGCCAAGCTGGCGCAGGTGTGCGAGCAGCACAAGACCACCCTGATCCTGACCGGCATCAGCGGCCGCTTGCGTGCGCCGGTGGAACGGGCTTTCATCGGCAAGCAGGCTCCGCAGGAGTTTCCCGACCTCGACGCCGCGCTGGAGTGGGTGGAAAACCGCGTGCTGGCCGCCAACGGCCAAGACCATTCGAAGAGCGAGCTTGAAGTGAGCCTGCGCGAATACTTCGACGAGCGCGAGCTGAAGGCGCTGTTCGCCCGTACCGAGAAAGTGGAACTGGAAGCCGGCACGCTGCTGTTCAAAAAAGGCGAGATCGGCGACTGCCTGTACTTCATCGAAGAAGGCCAGGTCAGCATTTCGCTGGCCACCGGCAACGGCCGTATGCGCTTGCGCACTTTCTCCAACGCCACCATCGTCGGCGAGATGGCGCTCTACAGCGGCCAGAAGCGCACCGCCGACGTCGTCACCGACCGGCGCACGCGCGCCTACAAACTGAGCATGGCGCGCCTGCGCATGCTGGAACAGGAAGACCCGTCGGCGGCGATGCAACTGCACAACTACGTGGTGCGGGTGCTGGCCAGCCGGCTGGCGGCGACCAACGAGGCGTATCGCCTGACGCAGTGATGCGTGGCGGAAGGCAGGGGCTTAAAGCCCGCTCTTGATGCCGTTGACCCAGGACTTCGCCGGCAGCTTGGTTTGCGCCTCGATCTGCGCGGCGCGCTCGTACAGGGAAGGGAAGTCGAATTCACGTCGACCCTTGAAGGCGAGCGCGACGACGTTGCCGTCATGGACTTCCGGCAGCGATACCACCGTATCGAAAGCGAATTCCATCGCCTTCAGGTTCTTGGCATAGCTGGGATGGTCGCCGAACAGGTTGACCGTCATGACGCCGCCCGGAGCCAGGCTGTCGTAGCAGGCCTGGTAGAACTCCGGCGTGTCGAGCACCGGGCCGCGCGCGGTGGCATCGTAGAGGTCGACCTGCAGCGCATCGATGATGCCGTGCGCGGCGGCGTGGACGATGAAATCCATCGCATCGCTTTCGATCAGCATCAGGCGTTCGTCGGGTTCGGGCAGCTTGAACATGCTGTGGCAGATCGCGACCACCGCCGGATTCAGTTCCACCGCCGTCACCTGCGCCTGCGGGAATTCCCGGTAGGCGAACTTGGTCAGCGCGCCGGTGCCCAGCCCCAGTTGCACGATATGGCGCGGCGCCGGATTGAACAGCATCCAGGCCATCATCTGCTGGGCGTACTCCAGCTCGATCCAGTCCGGCTTGCGGATGCGCATGGCGCCCTGCACCCACTCGGTGCCGAAGTGCAGGTAGCGCACGCCTTCCAGTTCCGACAGCGTCACCGGCGCGAACTTGGGCTTGCGCGGCTTGGCGGCATCGGCCGCGAGCCGGCGGCGATTGGGGCCGGCCTTGGTATTGGCCTGGGCTTCGATGGATTTTCTTCTGATCAGCATGGTGGGTATCGGTTGCAAGCGCGGTCTTGGGCGGCGCGGCCGCCCCTCGGGATGCGGCATGATACCTTGCCGCACGCCCGCGCCGCGTTTTTGCTGCGCGTTTTGCATATCCACATGCGGATTCATTCGTTTTTCCCCCGCGCGGCATATGTGACCATGCTGTCCTCATTCTTATCGGGGACATCATGCAATTCGCTGCAATCGCAAAACTGGCCGGCGCATTAGCCGCACTGGCCTTGGCGCTGGCGCCGCACACGGCATCGGCCCAGGACAAAACGAAGATCAAGGTCGGTATCTCGGTCGGCAATGCCGAGAGTACCTTCGAAGTCGTCAAGAAAGTCGCCGCCCGCACCGGGCTGGAAGTCCAGACCGTGGTCTTCAGCGACTACCTGCAACCCAACGCCGCGCTGGCCGCCGGCGACCTGGACGCCAACGCCTTCCAGCATGTGCCTTATCTGGACAGCCAGATCAAGGCGCGCGGCTACAAGATCGTGCCGGTCGGGCTGACGATCACCGCGCCGCTGGGCATCTACTCGAAGAAATACAAATCGGTCGACCAACTGCCCAACGGCGCCACGATCGGCATCCAGAACGACCCCTCCAACGGCAACCGCGCACTGCTGCTGTTGCAGAAGGCCGGCCTGATCAAGCTCAAGCCGGGCGTGGGTGAAAACGGCGTCAACGCCACCCCGCTGGATGTGGTGGACAATCCGAAGAAGCTCAAGCTGGTCGAACTCGACGCCGCGCAACTGCCGCGTTCGCTGGACGACCTGGCCGCGGCCTCGATCAACAACGACTACGCCTTCAAGGCCGGCCTGTCATTGCAGAAAGACACCATCGCAGTGGAAGACCCGCGCGGCCGCTATGCCAACATCATCGCCACGCGCGCCGAAGACAAGGACAAGCCCTGGGTCAGGAAGCTGGTGCAGGCCTACCAGTCGGAGGAAGTGCGCAAATTCATCGAAAGCGAATTCAAGGGATCGCTGGTGCCGGCGTTCTGATTCGCCTGGAAGGGGCCTCTGTTCCGGGGGGATGGAGGGACTGGGAAGGGGGAGCGATGCCGTCCGGCTGGCAAGCGGGCGGCATTTTCTTTTTCATCCGGTGGGCGGCGGCTCATATACACTGCGGCCATGCTCAAATATCTTCTCTTTTGCCTCAGGCTGGCCATTGTTTTTGCCGGCATCGTCTTCTTTGGCAAGGCGGTGCAGTACCTTATTTTCAATGGCGGTTTTTCGGGCGAATTCTTTGATTATGTGTTCTTTCGGAAGTAGTGGACAGATAGAAGATATTGCTTTGGTCCGGTACTTTTTCACTGCTAGTTTTATTAAGCGCCCCAAGTTGCTGGTACTTGGAGTAAGAAAAGGCCTTACTGTTCGATGACAGTACTAAAGTTTGAGATAGCCATTCCGATGTCTTTTAAAATGAAAAGGAAGCCTCGAACGTGAGAATCATAGTATTGCGAATCTTGGTCCTGATAAATTTGTACCAAGCTTATGGTCTGCGTATCGAGCCAGCCAGCGCATTTTTTCTTGTACGGATGCATTTCCATGTGGTGCTGATTCAATAACGGTCTGGGTAGCAGTCGAAAGAGTGTCTCGTTTTTCGTCATCACCATCAATAACCAAGTAGTCAATGAATGTGATGCCATCTTCCTCTTTAATCAATAGCAAGTTTTGAACATCGACAATGGGGGCTGCGAGCTCAAGCAAATTCTTAGAAACAACTATGCGAGGGTATTTAGCTTGAGTACTTTCAAGATGATATGCGTCGATTAGCCCTTTACTGAAAAGGAAACGATCTTTAACGAAGTGTTTTCCAAAAGTTACGCCGCCACGGCAAATTAGACCGTCGAGAAGAAGGCTACGCTGCCAAGTGGCAATTGATTCAATGAAAAGTGGAAGCGCATCTAGCTGAAATGGCCGACTCAAAACTATTGAGTCAGAAAATTGGATAAGTCCTGCATCTAAATCTCGACCGAAAATTGCTGTCGCTCGTAAGTGCGCATTGTGTAAAAGTTCTAAGAATCGTGGTTCTTGTACAGATTCACAGTCGGCGCGTACCATTTCCGAGAAGCCAAGAATATCAATGAAAGCAACAAAATGGCTAGAAAGCTGAAGCGTCATCCCTTTCACCCCGCAACGGCGATGCGATCCGCCAACTGATCAAAACATGCTCGGTATATAGTCATACGCTTTTCTGCATCTGACCACGTTCCTCCAGCCCAAGCAATTCCGGATTCTGTTACAAGAGCTGTATCTGTTTGCGTTATGTTGAAGACTGCTTTCCCTACTTCTTGCATTAAGGGAGCCAGCGTACCGAAATCAGGAATTTGAGCCGCAATAAGATCATCGGAGCCTAAAGGGAACAGATTTCTTTGCGCATCCGAATGCTTCTGAAGAATTGGGGTGAGAAATGTGGTTATTTGCTCTGGAATCCGTTTCATCCAAACTTCGAATCCTGCTTTGGGTTTGCCTTTATAAACCTTGAAAAACTGAGAGATTGCGCCGCAGAAAATTGGCAGTCCATGACGCACTGGAAGAGAGTAGCTCGAGTACGTTTCGCGGATCTGAGAGTGCTCTTCTATCCATCGATTTAAAATCATGGATAAGGTCCGAATTGCCTGAACGTTGAAGCGATCAGGAGCAACGGGAACAAAGAATGCGTCACAAGCAAGAAAGAAAGAACGTGTTAATGCTCCGGCACTAGGGCCTAAGTCAATAAAAATATAGTCGTACTTTCGTGCTTCCGCGATGCGTACAAGCATGTCGCCAACAGCGACATATGTGCGCATAAGATTTGTACGCGCAGAAAATCGATTGATATGTGCTTCAGCAATATCATCTTCAATGGAGTTTAGATCAACGCTTCCGCGGATCAAATCAAGCCCAGGAATTAAGTTTACTGTTTCTATCGCATCAATATTGATAGTTGGGACTTCACCTTCAATACGAGGCTTGAGAACATCAAGAATATTTGTTCCAGGTAACTCTTGAATAATTCCCGTCTTCTCGGCAACAACGTCTAATTCTTCTATGACTCTACCGAGACAGAGCTCGGTTAAATTGCACTGAGAATCAGCATCTACCAGTAATACTTTTTTTCCACGAGCAACTAGTAAATGTGCAAGATTGAAGGTAGTCGTGGTCTTAGAAACCCCACCTTTATGATTGTAGAGAGTCAAAATCGCCATTTTGATCCTTGTTAGTTGACATCGGTGATTTGCTTAAGGGAGTTTATTGCTGCTCACACTACTATCAGAAACAGATTTTTGAACTCTAACATGGCATGTTGCAACATTCAGCACGATTTTTTCTGGCAAGTTATTGCCATAGTTGGAGTTTCTGCACGTAGTAAAGAGTCGCATGTGCTGGACTACTAGATGGGAAACGCAGAATTTGATATTTCGGTGCTTGCTGCCCCCCAATGCTTTGATACCGGTCTTTGCAGTAGTCCCACCATTGAAAACAATGGTCGCTAGTTCTCGCAAAGTATCAAGCAGTGCTACTAAGTCATTGTACGTATGATCTCTGATGCTGCTATCTAAGCTACCAATGCGACGAGCGTTGGCGATGACATCATATAGCCCTATACGATGTTCCAGTAATGCGGGCAACCGTGCCTCGTAGCTTAAATTCACCAATCCAACACCAATTACATTACCAACGATCCTCCAAAACGCATTGATGTTTTGGTCAATTTGACACCTCCGGGGCACCAGATGAGGTGGCTTGGGCAGGGACACTTTGGGAGACTAGTTGGGGAATAGTAAGCCTGTCGATCTGCGTTGGGCCTTGACAAGAAAATCAACAATCAAGCGGCGTTATTCTTTGTGTGCCGAAAATAGCTGGTTAATCAATTCAGCCACTATCTCAAATGTCCATAAAACATTTGGGTAAAGCGAAGTTGTGCCATGGGCGTGTGAATTGCGCTGCACTGGAACATGCTGGATAAAGTGGTTAATCCAGTCAAAGCTTGATTCCTCTGCTGTTGGCACTGCCAAGCTCTCGTCAATCGCGAGCTGGAAAATCCCGTCCTCGATCATCCGACGCATCTCTTCATTTTTATATCGTTTTTGGGCCATTCGTATTGTCCAATCGTTACGATGGACAAGTCGCTCATTGCTGATCAGGTCTTTTGAGCGTGCAAGCTTAAGCATTCCACTTAAGCCAGGCAATCTATCGCTACTGACTAGTCCTATTTCAATTAGGCGTTCACGTAATGCCAGCTCAAGAGTGGAAAACACATATTGCTCGGCAACCATGTGAAAGCGATACACAAACCAAGCATACAAATAAAGATTCTTTGCAGTTTCAAAGTGAATCTGAACCGACGGCGGGGTGGAGGAGGTTAGGACGAACGAATTGATTAACTGACTACGGTTTGGCAGCGACTGGTGCTGCATACGTGGATCTGGTTCAAAGGCCGTTACGTCATTCCGGAGGCTGTCAGAATCATCCATGTTTTATGTGAAGTGTTTTATTGAGTTAGTAGGCAAATACATCATGTGACAATGGTTCGTCATTCGTATGCAACGCTGTTGCTGTCTTTTGAGTGAATTGATGTCCTGCTTAATTTGACACTTAGTCTATGGGCGCGAATTCAGCATACCGCCTTAAGCTTGGATTGCTCGAAATGCAGAAGCCCAACGATCGGGTATAGCGTTCCATAAATGTGGGTTAATTGATCTGACCTTGGGGGAGGGATGGTAGGAAGTAAAGACCATTAAGTTCGAAGCAGTAATGACTGATTGCGCTCGCTGAGCTTGCCGACCTACCAGAACGACGCCTTTGACTTTAGGTAGCAGGGCGATCAAGTGGGGGAGTTCCTCGATTCCTTGTTGCCGTTCTCCTTTGCCGATTTTAATCTTGCCGTTCCAACCCGGAATCGTGTTCCAAAGTGCGGTCCGTTCTCGTGGAATCCGCGCTTGATTCATAAAATCGAAAATAGCTTCTGCAGTCGGGTCGTTGTTATCTCTGGAGATCAAGCCTGATCCTTTTTCTCCCTTGGTCGAGGTCATTGGACCGGGCTTTTCCATCAAGAACAAGAGTTCCGCGTCACGCCCACCATCTAAAGGATCAAAATCGGGAAACTCCCAGGGAGCGCCGAATTTTTCCCTTAACCGTTTCACGTAGTTAGTCAGCTCAATCATATGAGGTGCGGCCAATAGACTTCGACGGGCGTCCAGTATGTCGTGGTTAAGCAGTGATCTGGATGTGTTTTTCGATGGTACGTCCATGATAGTTATATGCCTGATTCCGTTAGTTGATTCCAGGTGACCAGTTTTTGCGCATAAGACAGTGATGCATGCGCAGGACTGCTCGACGGCAGAAGTAAAATCCGATGGTCGTTAGCCCTCATTCCCAAAGTCTTAAGTCCAATCTTGGCCGCCGCACCACCATTGAATGCTATCGTATTCAATTCAGGCAAAGAACCGATCAAGTCGAGCAGATCGTTCTGTGTATGCTCTCGAATTTCACTGTCAAGACTGCCAGTCCTCCGTGCAGTGGCAATGACGTCCCACAATCCAATGTGATGTTCGAGTAAGCGTGATAATCGCGTTGGGTAGTCCAATCCAGCGAGTTCAACCCCAATTGAATCACCTACCAACTTCCAGAACGCATTGCGCGGATGCCCGTAATACTGGCTGGCCGCCAGCGAAGCTACTCCCGGCAAACTTCCTAAAATCAGCGTACGCGTATCGCGCGCCACTACTGGCGGGAAGCTGGCCAGCAGCGGGTCGGCGGCGGTGAATGCTGGCGTCTGGCGTACGGGCTTCCTGGTCGGCATGGTATTTCGGTCGAGATGAAAATAATTTGACGGTGCCTCGCGGGCTGCGCAGCGAGGCACAATGATGCGGCAAGATAGCGATCTTAGCGTAATTGCCGCAGCCGCAATTACCCCCATTCGAAGCAGACATCCACGGAGGAAGACATGGCAGGAAAAGTCATCGTAGTAACCGGCGGCAGCCGCGGTATCGGCGCGGCGACGGCCAAACTGGCGGCGCGGCAGGGTTATGCGGTATGCGTGAACTATGTGTCCAACCGCGACGCGGCCGAGGCGGTGGCCGACGAGATCCGCAAGGGCGGCGGCCGCGCCATCACGGTGGCGGGCGATGTCGCCAGGGAGGAGGATATCGTGCGCCTGTTCGCCACCGTCGACAAGGAGCTGGGGCCGGTGACCGCGCTGGTAAACAACGCCGGCATCCTGGGCCACCAGTCGCGCCTGGATGACATGGATGCCGAGCGCATTAACCGCGTGCTGGTCGCCAACATCACCGGCAGCCTGTTGTGCGCGCGCGAGGCGGTCAAGCGCATGTCGACGAAGCATGGCGGCAAAGGCGGCGCCATCGTCAACCTGTCGTCGATGGCGGCCAAGCTGGGCGGGCCGGGCGAGTATGTCGACTATGCAGCCTCCAAGGGCGCGATCGATGCCTTCACCGTCGGCCTGGCCAAGGAAGTGGCGGCCGAGGGCATCCGCGTCAACGCCGTGCGCCCGGGGCTGATCTATACTGATATCCACGCCAGCGGCGGCGAAGCCGGCCGCGTCGACCGTCTGAAGGATGCCGTGCCGATGAAGCGCGGCGGCACCGCCGAAGAGGTCGCCAACGCCATCCTGTGGCTGCTGTCGGATGAAGCGTCCTACGCTACCGGTACATTTATCGACGTGTCGGGAGGGCGCTGATCCCACCTTTGTTTTCACATTGATTTCGCCGGAGGCAGGTATGAATACAGTTACCCCGCGCCGTATCGACCAGTTGCTGTCCCGTTATGCCGAGAGCCACCAGAACCCGGTCAACGAACTGATCCATTGCGTGTGCGTGCCTGCCATCGTGCTGTCGCTGCTGGGGCTGTGCTGGACGGTATCGCCGGCCGTGGCACTGGTGGTCGCGGCGGTTGCGCTGGCGTATTACCTTAGCCTGTCGCCGCCGTTCGCGGTAGGCATGCTGGCGATGTCGGCAGTGATGATGCTGATCCTGGCCCGCTTGCCGGCAGCGGCGGTGCTGCCGCTGTCGGTAGTGGTCTTCGTGGCGGCATGGATCGGGCAGTTCATCGGCCACAGGATCGAGGGCAAGAAGCCTTCCTTTTTCGAGGATCTGCGGTTCCTGCTGATCGGCCCGCTGTTCGTGCTGGGGGTGTTGTACCGGCGCTGGCATATCCGGTATTAACCCGTTTCCATCGATTTTTGCGCGTCCCGCGGCTGCCGGGAGGGGAGAGGAATGCCGGCGGGAACGAAGCGGCTGGAACCCGGTCTGTAGCTGGTTTGTATTAATATGTGGACAGTTGCTTGCCGGATGGGGAAATGGCGCGGTCATGCCGCCCTGCGATCGGCAAGCCCAAAACGGCCCGGGACCGGGCGAATTTTCCGTCGGAGTATCTGTATGAAGAAATTGCTTTTAATCGTTGCGCTGGGCGCGCTGGTGGCGGGTTGCGCCTACACGCCGAATTCGGCCAGCGTCTATAACACCCGCCAGGCGCAGGGCGAACAAACGGTGCGCATGGGCGTGGTGGAGTCGATCCGCAACGTCACCATCGACAAGGGCGCCTCCGGCGTCGGCACCCTGGCAGGTGGCGCGCTGGGCGGCATCGCGGCCGGTTCCAACATCGGCGGCGGCAACGGCGCGCTGGCGGCAGGCATCGTCGGCGCCCTGGCCGGCGGCATCCTCGGCAACCAGGCAGAAGCGCGTCTGGCCAACCAGCCCGGCCTGGAAATCACCGTGCGCCTGGACAACGGCGAACTGCGCGCCATCACCCAGGATGCGGACGAGCCGTTCCGCGTCGGCGAGCGCGTGCGCCTGCTGTCCAATGGCCGCACTACCCGCGTGACGCACTGAGTTTTTCTCGCTTTGGCTTTATCCAAAAGCAGGACTTCGGTCCTGCTTTTTTTTTTCGTCCATCTTCGCCGGCCGCGCCGTCAAGAGCCTTGCTGTTCCAGCCATTGCCCGCGCCGGAGCCGGTACAGGCGATGCAGGCGCAGCGGATGTTGCGGGGGCAGGTTCGGATGCAGGAAGTCTTCGCGGATGTCGCACTGCATGCCCAGCCGTTGCATGACGGCGATCGACCTGAGGTTGGCGGGGACGGTGAACGAAACGATTTCCGGCAGCGCCAGGGCGCGGAAGCCATGGCGTATTGCGCAGGCGGCCGCTTCGGTGGCGTAGCCCTTTCCCCATAACGCCGGCGCCACGCGCCAGGCGATTTCCACCGCCGGGGTGAAGTGGGCCTGGAACGAGACATTGAGCAAGCCGACGCAGCCTGCGAATTCGCTGACGCCGGGAATTTCCAGCGCCCATGGCCCGAAGCCGTACTGGGCGAAATGCGCTTCGATACGATCGGCCAGCGCATCGCTGTCGTGCCGGGAGAGCGGGGCGGGGAAATGCCGCATCGCCAGCGGATCGGCGTTGATGGCGGCAAACGGGTCGCGGTCTTCGGGCCGCCAGGGGCGCAGCAGCACCCGTGCCCCTTGCAGCATCGCCGGATCAGGGGGCGGGAGGTCGTTGTTCATGTGGTTGCCGGCGTTTGAACAGCCAGATGTAGAGTACGGTCTGCAGCAGCGCCATGGCGCTGCCGACGATGACTTCTCCCACGCGCATGAAGGCCAGGTGCAGTTCCTGGTTCAGGCCGTTGCCGGAGAAGGCGGCCGACAGCAGGATGACCACCGTCGCCGGCCCCAGGCGCCAGTTGCTGGGGTAGTTCTGCAACAGCATCGCCACTACCACGGCGGCGGTCAGCGCCACCAGCATGGCCAGGAAGGTGGGGCCGAAGATGACCAGGGCGATGCAGGACACCACGCAGCCCGACAGGGTGTTGATCAGCCGCGCCCGGAAGTTGGCCTTGGCCACCGTCATGTCGGGTTCGGTGACGACGATCAGCGAGATCATCGCCCAGTAGGGTTCTTCGATGCCGGCCGCGCGCAGTCCGTACCACAGGACCAGGCAACCCGAGAGGATCTTGACCAGGTAGACCAGGGCGTTCTTGCGCGGGTTGATGAAGTTGAATTCCATGGTGCGGTTGCCGGGCGCAGCCGGCCCGGGTTGGGGGATATCAGCCTGCCGGCGCCGAAAACGTTGCGGTCGGCGCGCATGCCGGGATGCAGGGCCCGACAGTGTAGCCGATCGTTGCCGACGCCGCATCCAATGCAATGAGGCGGCGCCGGGCGAAGCGCCTACCCGCGGCGCGCCATGAAGCGCGAAAAGGCGCCCGAGCGGATCTTGTGATAGCCGTGGAACAGGGGCGCGGAGCGCAGCCGGGGGGAAATCTGGATCGCGTTGTGCAGCAGGTATTCGTTCGGCTGCCAGCGCATTTTCGAATAGTCGCGCCCGGTCGACAGGTTGAGGTATTCGAAGCCGTTCGCGATCGCCCATTGCACCGCGTGCACCACGACCGTGGTCATGATGCTGTACTTGCCCCATTCGACGTCATAGCCCGAGTAGTAAAGATACAGGTGGCGGCCGCAGACAAAGCCGATGCGGGTGGCGACCACCTTGCCCTGGATCTTCACCTGGAACAGGCGCAGGCGGTCATGCTGCGCCATTTTGTGGGCAAACTCGGTCAGGAAGCGGCGGCTCTTCTCGTGCCGGAACACGTTCGGATGTTCCACCGTGTTGCCGGTTGTCGCGCGCAGCGTGTGCAGGTCGAAGAAGGTTTGCATGGCGGCATGCACTTCGTCGGGTTTGCTGACCACATGCATTTCATGGCTGTGCCGGTCGCGCTTGAGCGAATTGAAGCATTTGCGGATCGCTTCCTTCATGTTGCGCGACAGGCTGGTCTTGAGTTCTTCCCAGGTGGGCGGCAGCGTCAGGTAGCAGACCACGCGCGGCATGGGCTGTGCGGCGGAGGGCGTTGCCAGGATCAGCGCCTGCGGCAGCGACAAGCCCTGCCATTCGATCCAGTCCCATTTGCGTCGGCAGGTGTGCAGGTAGTTTTGCAGGGTGGCCACGACCAGTTCGCGGTATTCCGGATCGCAGATGGGACCGCGGATTTCGGTGATGTTGGGATCGGCGCCGAAGAACTGCAGCACCCGGATGCCGAGCGCCTTGATGCCCGGCCGCAGGCTGACCATCATCGGTGCGACCGCGACCAGTTCGCCGCGGTCGTTGCGCAGGGCGAAGGAATACAGCTCGTCCTGGATCGTCATCTTGGATTCGCGGTGATGGCGCCACCACAGGAGATTCCAGGCCGATGAAGTGAACGGCGTGCGCAGGTAGAGCTTTTGCTCAAGCGCATCCCATTCGCTGGCGAGTGCGGCCAGCTCTTCGAAATGATGTATTACCTGGAGCTGCAACCTGGCAGCCGCCAATGTCGTTTCCCGCCGCATTTCCCCACCCCTGTTTTATTTCTTATGCGAAATGCTATTTTTATCAACTTACGATTCAGCACGGATACGTAGTTGTTCCATTGCAATTATTCCCATTGCATAGGGATTTTATCTTAACAAAAAATTACGAATAAGGTGCATTTCAGTAAATTTTGCACCGGGAATGGGTGGAGGAATCCGAGCCTGCGCAAGCGCACGAAGAGCAGGGGGGGATAAAGAAGCGAAACAGGCGGGAAGGCGCCGGGCAAATGAAAACGGCGGCTCAAGGGCCGCCGTTTTCATTACCGATGCAGGACGAAATGAGAGGAGAATTACTTCGACGCCATTCCCAACAGCATATCGTTCAGGCGCTTGACGAACCCGGCCGGGTCGCCCAGCGCGCCGCCTTCGGCCAGCAGGGCCTGGTCGAACAGGATGTGCGACCAGTCGCCGAACTTGGCTTCCTCATACTTCAGGCGCTGCACCAGCGGGTGGTCCGGGTTGATTTCCAGGATCGGCTTGGACTCCGGCGCATTCTGGCCGGCCGCCTTGAGCATGCGCACCAGGTTGCCGGACAGCTCGTTCTCGTCGGCTACCAGGCAAGCCGGCGAATCGGTCAGGCGGAAGGTCACGCGCACGTCCTTGGCCTTGTCGGCCAGGGCGGTCTTCATCTTCTCGACCAGGTCCTTGTAGTCGGCCTGCGTTTCTTCATGCTGTTTCTTCTCGGCTTCGTTTTCCAGCTTGCCGAGGTCGAGGCCGCCCTTGGCCACCGAGGCCAGCTCCTTGCCGTCGAAATCCTGCAGGAAGGACAGCATCCATTCATCCACGCGGTCGGTCAGCAGCAGCACTTCCACGCCCTTCTTGCGGAAGATTTCCAGGTGCGGGCTGTTCTTTGCGGCCCGGTAGTTCTCGGCGGTGACGTAGTAGATCTTGTCCTGGCCTTCCTTCATGCGGCCGACGTAGTCGGCGAAGGAGGTGCCCTGGACCTCGCTGTCGTCGTGGGTGGAGGCGAAGCGCAGCAGCTTGGCTATGCGTTCCTTGTTGGCGGCGTCTTCGCCGATGCCTTCCTTGAGCACCTGGCCGAATTCGGTCCAGAAACCGGCGTACTTGTCCTTTTGCGCCTGTTCGTCGCTGTTGGCCAGTTCTTCCAGCAGGCTCAGGATGCGCTTGGTCGAACCCTCGCGGATGGCGCGCACGTCGCGCGATTCCTGCAGGATTTCGCGCGAGACGTTCAGCGGCAGGTCGGCCGAATCGATCACGCCCTTGACGAAGCGCAGGTAGACCGGCATCAGTTGCTCGGCGTCGTCCATGATGAACACGCGCTTGACGTACAGCTTGATGCCGCCGCGCTTGTTGCGGTCCCACATGTCGAACGGCGCGCGCGCCGGGATGTACAGCAGCTGGGTGTATTCGCTGCGGCCTTCCACGCGGTTGTGGGTATAGGCCAGCGGGGCGCCGAAGTCATGCGAGATGTGCTTGTAGAACTCCTCGTACTGTTCGGGCGTGATGTCGGACTTGCTGCGCGTCCACAGGGCGCTGGCCTGGTTGACGGTTTCCAGTTCGTCCTTGACGACGGTTTCCTTCTTCTCGTCGTCCCATTCTTCCTTGTTCATCAGGATGGGCAGCGAGATATGGTCGGAATATTTGCGGATGATGGACTTCAACTGCCAGGAAGAGAGGAACTCGTCCTCGCCTTCGCGCAGGTGCAGGATGATGTCGGTGCCGCGGTTGGGCTTGTCGATGGCTTCGATCGAGAAGTCGCCCGCGCCTTCGGATTCCCAGCGCACGCCTTCGCTAGCCGGCGTGCCGGCGCGGCGGGTCTCGACCGTGATGCGGTCGGCGATGATGAAGCCGGAGTAGAAGCCGACGCCGAACTGGCCGATCAGGGCCGCGTCCTTTTGCTGGTCGCCGGAGAGTTTGGAGAAGAATTCCTTGGTGCCGGATTTAGCGATGGTGCCCAGGTGCGAGATCGCCTCGTCGCGGTTCATGCCGATGCCGTTGTCGGAAATCGTGATGGTGCGGGCGGCCTTGTCGAAGCTGACCTTGATCTTCAGGTCGGGATCGTTTTCGAACAGGGCGGCGTTGTTGATGGCTTCGAAACGCAGCTTGTCGGCGGCGTCGGAAGCGTTGGAGATCAGCTCGCGCAGGAAGATTTCCTTGTTCGAGTACAGCGAGTGGATCATCAATTGAAGCAACTGTTTGACTTCGGCCTGGAAGCCCATGGTCTGTTTTGCGGATGCCATGTTTCTTATTTCCTTGTCATTAAAGCAAGTGGTGGATAGGGAAGGAGAATCTTAACGGGGCCAGATATAGGGAGGGAAATGCGGTTTTCAACCGCATTTTCATGGTTTTTTACAGCCGTGGATGGAGTCAGCGCCCCAGTTCGTGCTCCAGGAAGCGCCAGATCCCCGGATCGGCCATGCTGGCGATGTTGATGCGCATGCGGGTGGAGGGCAGCTGGGAGGGCGAGAACAGGCAGCCCGGCGCCAGCAGGAAGCCTTGTTCCATGGCCTTTTCGGTCAGCACGTTGGTGTCGCAATGGGTGTCCACCCACAGGAACATGCCGCAGGGCGGCGGGTCGCCCACGTCCACGCCCAGTTTCTCCAGCTGGCGCACGACCTTGTCGCGCACGCTGGTCAGCCGCGTGCGCAGGCGCTCCACGTGCTTGCGGTAATGCCCCTCCGACAGCACCTTGTAGGCCACGCGTTCGCCGATCTCGCCGGTGGTCAGGGTCGACAGCATCTTGCGGTCGGCCAGGTGGCGCGCCAGTTCGGCCGAGGTGGCGATGAAGCCGACCCGCAGGTTGGCCGACAGCGTCTTCGAAAACCCGCCCAGGTAGATCACCCGGTGCAACTGGTCCAGCGCGGCGATGCGGGTGGCCGGCTGCACCGTGGAGCCGGGATGCATGTCGCAGTAGATGTCGTCCTCGACGATGAGGAAGTCGTTTTCCTCGGCGATGCGCAAGACCTGGAACGCCTTGGCGGCCGACATCGAGGTCGAGGTGGGGTTGTGCAACACCGAATTGACCACGTACAGCTTGGGCTTGTGCAGCGCCGCCAGCTCAGACAGCTTGGCGATGTCGGGCCCGTCGGCCAGGCGCGGGATGCCGACCACCTTGGCGCCGAGCGCGGCGAAGGAGCCGAACATCAGGAACCAGGCCGGGTCGTCGACGAAGATCACATCGCCGGGGCGCAGGAAATGGCGGGCGACGGTGTCCAGCGCCTGCGTCACGCCGGTGGTCAGCACGATCTGCTCGGGGCCGGCGGCGATTTCCAGTTCGGTCAACTTCAGTTGCAATTGGTGGCGCAGCGGCATGAAACCCTGCGGCGTGCCATAGCCCAGCAGCAGCGACGGGTTGTCGCGGCTGATGGCGCGCAGCGCGTTGGAGATCAGTTCGCCGTCCAGCCAGTCCGGCGGCAGCAGGCCGGCGCCGGGCATCTTCTGCGGCGGCATCTGGCGGAACATGTTGCGCACCAGCCAGACCACGTCCAGCGCATCCCCGGCTTCGTCGCGTACCGGCGCATCGGCGGCATAGCTGGCGGCCACGCCCAGCGGCGAGCGTTCCTTCACGTAGAAGCCCGATCCGCGGCGCGACTCCAGGAAGCCCTGGGCCACCAGGCGGTCATAGGCTTCCACCACGGTAAAGCGCGACACCTCGTGCATTTCCGCGAACTGGCGGATCGAGGGCATGCGCGCGCCGGTGCGCAGCAGCTTGTCGTCGATGCGCGAGCGGATGCCGCGCACGATCTGTTCCACCAGCGAGTCCTTGCTTTCGCGCGAGAGCAGGGGCCAGCCCTGGACGGGCGCGCCCTCGGTCCTCACCGCATTGGCGGCCGGAGAGGGCTGGTGCAACAGCCTGGATCGCTTCACTGTATTGGTCATTTTGCCGTGACAATGTTCGAGGTTATTTGATTAAGTGTATAGGTACTGTACTGGTATTGTCGATTAGGATGGCTTCCAATGCAAGGCTGATGGAAAGCAACGCCATCGCCTCATCCAATTCAAGCCATTCCAAGGAGACACGCCATGACCAACGCCGCCGCCGAACTGCTGCCCAGCCGTACCGACATCGAACAGGCCGCCAAGGTGGTCTATGGCGCGATGGCGCCGACGCCGCAACTGTCCTGGCCGCTGCTGAACCAGGCGCTGGGCGCGCAGGTGTGGGTCAAGCATGAGAACCATGCGCCGACCGGCGCCTTCAAGGTACGCGGCGGCATGGTCTACCTCGACAAGTTGGCGCGCCGGCAGCCGCAAGTGCGCGGCGTGATTTCCGCCACGCGCGGCAACCACGGCCAGTCGGTCGGCCTGGCGGCCAGCCGTTTCGGCCTGCATGCCACCATCGTCGTCCCGCAAGGCAATAGCCGCGAAAAGAACGCCGCCATGCGCGCCCTGGGCGTCTCGCTGGTGGAATACGGCAGCGAGTTCCAGGAAAGCCGCGAACACGCCCAGCAACTGGCGCAGGAGCAGCAATTGCACATGATCCCCTCGTTCCACCGCGACCTGGTGGCGGGCGTATCGACCTACTGGATGGAACTGCTGGCCGCGCAGCCGGACTTGGATGCGGTGCTGGTGCCGATCGGCCAGGGTTCGGGCATGTGCGGTGCGGTGGCCGCGCGCAATGCGCTGGGGCTGAAGACGCGCGTGATCGGCGTGGTGTCGGCGCACGCGCTGGCCTACAAGCTGTCGTTCGAACAGGGCGTCAAGGTCGAGTCGCCGGTGTCGACCAGGATCGCCGACGGCGTCGCCTGCCGCGTGCCCGACGAGGCCTCGCTGGCGGTGCTGCGCGCCGAAGTCGACGAGGTGATCGCCGTCACCGACGACGAAGTGATGGATGCGATGAAAATGTTCTTCATCGCCACCCACAACGTGGCCGAAGGCGCCGGCGCCTGTGCGCTGGCGGCCGCGCTGCAGATTCGGGCGCGGTTGCAGGGGCGCAAGATCGGCGTGACGCTGTCGGGCGGCAATGTCGACCACGATGTATTCGCCCGTGTGCTGCTGCGCGAAACCGCATTCGATCTGGAAACCAGTGCGCCGGTGCTGCAACTGGCGCAGAGGAGGGTGGCATGACTTCGCAATCCGATCGCAATCCCTGTCAATTGTCATTGCAACGTCGCCAGGTGCGCACTGCGCGCGTGATGCAGGTCTGCACCCTGGCGGTCAGCCACGGTCGCGTGTGGGTGACGCAGGAAGGCCGCACCGACGATTTCTGGCTGGAATCCGGCGACAGCATGGTGCTGTTGCCGGGCGCGCTGGCGGTGATCGAGGCCGACCGCTTCTCCAACCTGCGCATCGAGCCGGTGGCGATGCAGACCGCGCAGGCCTGGTTGCGCCTGTGCTGCGCCGGCGTGCGCGGACTGGCGGCGGCATTGGGCGGCACTGCCGGCTATCGGGCATCAGCCCTGCCGGGCAACGGGGAGGGGCGCTGACATGGAAATGTTTTTGCCGCTGATGTCGTTCGCTTTCGTTTCCTCGATCACGCCGGGGCCCAACAACATCATGCTGACCTCATCAGGCATCTGGTTCGGCTTCCAGCGCTCGGTGCCGCATATGCTGGGCATCACGTTCGGCTTCGGCGTCTTGCTGGCCTTATGCGCATTCGGTATAGGCGCGCTGGTGATCGCGGTGCCCGGGATGACCTTCATTCTCAAGGTGCTGGGCTCGGCCTACCTGATTTACCTCGCCTGGCAGTTGCGCGACATGCGCGTGGCCGGCGGCGCGGGCGAGGCCGCCAGGCCGATGTCGTTCTGGGGCGCGGCGGCGTTCCAGTTCGCCAATCCGAAAGCCTGGGTGATGGCCATTACCGGCGCTTCCGCCTTCATGCCGATACTGCATGATCGCCCCGCATGGCTGGCAATCCTGCTTTACTGCTTCATCTTCTGCGCCATCAACCTGCCGTGCGTCTCGATATGGGCCGGCGCCGGCGCGGTGCTGCGGCGCTATCTCGACCAGCCGCTGTGGCGCACGGTATTTGCCGTGACGATGGTGCTGCTGACGCTGTATTCGGCGTTGGCGATCTGGTTCTGAACAGGACGAATTCACCCAAGGAGCGGTAGCGCATGCAAGCACAGACCAATCGGGGCGGCGAAGTGACGCCGTCGCCGCAGATATCGCGCAACGAATCCCGGGGCATGTGGCTGGGGCTGGTCGGCGTGGCCATCTTCAGCCTCACGCTGCCGTTCACGCGCATCGCCGTGGCCGAGCTGAATCCGGCCTTCATCGCCTTCGGGCGCGCGGTGGTGGCGGGCCTGTGCTCGCTGGCGCTGCTGGCGTGGATGAAGGCGCCGCGCCCGAATGCGCAGCAGGTGCGCGGGCTGATCGTCACTGCGCTGGGCGTGGTGGTGGGCTTTCCCTTGTTTTCCTCGATCGCGATGCGCTACGTGCCGGCGGCGCATGGCGCCGTGGTGGTGGGGCTGCTGCCGCTGGCCACCGCCTTGTTCGGCGCGCTGCGTTTCGGCGAGCGCCCCTCGGCCGGCTTCTGGCTGGCGGCGCTGGCCGGTTCCGGCATCGTCATCGCCTTTGCGCTGCGCGAGGGCGGGGGCAGTTTCCACCTGGCCGACTTCGCGCTGTTCGCCGCAGTGGTGACTGCGGCCATGGGGTATGCCGAAGGCGGCCGCCTGTCGCAGACGATGGGCGGGCAGCAGGTGATCGCCTGGGCGCTGGTGATTTCGCTGCCGGTGATGGTGCCGGTCTCGCTGTGGCTGGGCTGGCAATACGGCGTGACGGCCTCGCCGGCCTCGTGGGTGGCGTTCGCCTATGTCTCGCTGTTCTCGATGTTCATCGGATTTTTCTTCTGGTACAAGGGCCTGGCCCTGGGCGGCATCGCCCGCGTCGGACAAGTGCAATTGTTGCAACCCTTCATGAGCCTGCTGGGCGCCGCCGTGATCGCCGGCGAGGCGCTGGATGCGAGCAATATGCTGTTCGCGCTGGCCGTGATCGCCGTGGTGGCGGTCGGGCGGCGCATGGCGGTTCGTCGATAGCGCCGCGCAGGGGCGGCCGGGCATTGCCTGGCTGAAATGTGCATTGCGAGCCGCCGGGATGCGCAATTGTCGGGCTAAAACCCAGGATATTTGAGATAATCGTCGTCTTGTATTTTTTCTTAACAAGCAGAGCACGTGCGGCCTACCGGCCGGCGCGATGCGACGCAAAACAAGGAGCACCGTATGTCCGTTTATGAAAAGCTGAAAGCACTGAACATCGAACTGCCGGCCGTGGCAACCCCGGCGGCGGCTTACGTGATGTATGCGCAAACCGGCAATACCGTCTTCCTCTCCGGCCACCTGGCCAAGAAGGATGGCAAGGTATGGGTCGGGCAGCTCGGAAACGACATCGGCACCGAAGATGCGAAGCAGGCGGCGCGCGCAGTGGCGATCGACCTGATCGCCACCCTGCAGGCGGCTTGCGGCGGCGACCTCACCCGCGTCAAGCGCATTGTCAAACTGATGAGCCTGGTCAACTCGACCGGCGCATTCACCGAACACCACCTGGTGACCAACGGCGCCTCCGAGCTGATCGGCGAAGTCTTCGGCGAAGCAGGCAAGCACGCCCGTTCCGCCTTCGGCGTGGCGCAACTGCCCATGGGCGCCTGCGTCGAGATCGAAATGATCGCCGAGATTGCCTGAGCAATCCGCCGCAGCTAGAACACCCGGACGGCCCGCCGTCACCATCTCATCGCAGAACAGTAGAAACACCATGAAACTCGAAAATCCCGCACCGCTGCAATGGCAGTTCTCCGACCGCGCTACCAAGATGCAAAGCTCGGCCATCCGTGAAATCCTGAAGGTGACGATGCGTCCCGACATCACCTCCTTCGCCGGCGGCCTGCCGTCGCCGCTGACCTTCCCGGTGGAACAGATGAAGGCCGCGTTCGACCGCGTGCTGACGCAACAAGGCAAGGTCGCCCTACAATACGGCCCCACCGACGGCTACCTGCCGCTGCGCGAATGGATCGCCGGCTCGCTCTCCACCGACGGCGCCCAGATCCTGCCGGAGCAGGTGCTGATGGTGTCCGGCTCGCAGCAAGGCCTGGACCTGCTGGGCAAGGTGCTGATCGACGAAGGCAGCAAGGTGCTGGTCGAGACCCCCAGCTACCTGGGCGCGCTGCAGGCGTTCGCGCTGTACGGCGCCAAGTTCGAATCGGTTCCGTCGGATGAAAACGGCCTGCAGCCTGATGCGATCGAAGCCATCGCCGGCGGCGCCCGCATGCTGTACTCGCTGCCCAACTTCCAGAACCCCACCGGCCGCACGCTGCCGACCGAGCGCCGCATCAAGCTGGTCGAGACCTGTGCCCGCCTGGGCCTGCCGCTGATCGAGGACGATCCGTACGGCGCCCTGAGCTACCGCAACGCGCCGTTGCCCAAGATGCTGTCGATGAACCCGTCGGGCGTGATCTACATGGGTTCCTTCTCCAAGGTGCTGACCCCCGGCATCCGCCTCGGCTACGTGGTCGCCCCGCGCCCGCTGGTCCTGAAGATGGAGCAGGCCAAGCAAGCCACCGACCTGCACACCGCGCAACTGACCCAGATGGTGGTGTACGAGGCGATCAAGGACGGCTTCCTCGACCAGCACGTGCCGACCATCCGCAAGCTCTACGGCGACCAGTGCCAGGCCATGCTGGACGCGCTGCAACAGTACTTCCCGGCTGGCTGCTCGTGGAGCAAGCCGGAAGGCGGCATGTTCGTCTGGGTCACGCTGCCCAAGCACATCGACACCGGCGCGCTGCTCAACGAAGCCGTCGAAAAAGAGAAGGTCGCCTTCGTGCCGGGCGCGCCGTTCTTCGCCAACACCCCGGAGAAGAACACCATGCGCCTGTCCTTCGTCACCGTGCCGCCGGAGCAGATCCGCGCCGGCGTGGAACGCCTGGGCAAGCTGATCGCCTCCAAGCTGTAATCCGGCGACCGCTCCGATGAAGATCGAGAACCTGCCGTTCGGCATCACCGACTGGAGCCGGATCGATGCCACCGAGCATCCCGGCATTACCGGCAAGGCGTTTTGGCGCACCTGCAAGTTCGGCGACATCCGGGTACGCATGGTGGAGTACACGCCCGGCTACCTGGCCGACCACTGGTGCGTGAAGGGGCATGTGCTGTTGTGCTTGGAGGGCGAGTTGCACACCGAGCTGGAGGACGGCCGTACTTTCGTCCTCAAGCCGGGCATGAGCTACCAGGTGGCTGACAATGCCGAGCCGCATCGGTCGTCGACCGAGATTGGCGCCAAGCTGTTTATCGTCGACTGAGTCTTCCTGCGATTCTGTAATGGCAAAAGCCCGCATCATGCGTGATGCGGGCTTTTTCTTTTCCGGGACGGCCATTCGGCCGATACCTCACATCACATACTGCGCCAGGCCGTGGCCGAACGACCAGTTGCCCTTGTCGCCTTCGACCAGGCTGATCATCACATCCTCCGGACGCACGCCGGGATCCTTCCCCAGCCTTTCCACGATGCGCGCGAACAGGGCGTTCTTCTGTTCCTGCGTGCGGGTATTGCTGATGGTCAGCTGGATCAGCACGAAATCGTCCGAGCGGTCTATGCCCATGTAGTCGCGGCTGAATACCAGCTCTTCCGGATCATGCTCGGTCAGCACCATGAAACGGTCGTTCTCGGGCACGTTGAAGGTTTCGCGCATCGCCTGGTAGATGTTTTCCAGGATGGCGGCGCGGTAGGGGCGCGGCTTGCCGCGCAGCAGGGATACTCGGACCAGGGGCATGGCAATCTCCTTTGTCAGTTGGCGGAATCGAAGCTTTTCGGGTAGCTGCGGCCCGATGAAATGCATGTTACGCTGCACGAATAATTCGAAAAATAACTGATTGAATATTTCAATGATTTAAATTTTTAATCATTGGCGAAGGAAATGTCCTCATGGAACGTCCGCTAGACCTCGACGCCGTACAGGCCTTCGTCCTGGTGGCCGACCTGCAAAGCTTCACCCGCGCCGCCGAGGCGCTGGACAGCACGCAGTCGGCAATCAGCCTGAAACTGAAGAAACTGGAGCAGCGCCTGGCGCGCCGGCTACTGGAACGCACGCCACGCCTGGTGCGGCTATCCGCAGATGGCCAGGAATTCCTGCCGGCCGCGCGCGAATTGCTGGGCGCGCATGAACGCGCCTTGGGCAAGCTGGCGCAGGGCGCCGCACGCTTTTCGGTCGGCATCAGCGACCACGTGGCCGGCAGCGCCTTCGCCGCGGTGCTGTCGCAGGTCAACGGCTATGACCCGGGCGTGGTGATCGAGGTGAGGATCGCGCCCTCGCGCGAAGTCATGCAGCAGTACGAGCGCGGCGAACTGGACGCCGCCATCGTGCGCCGCGAGCCGCAGGACAGCGGCGGCGAGCTGGTGATGGAAGAACGCATCGGCTGGTTCGCCGCGCCGCAGTGGCGCTGGCATCCCGGCGAAACGCTGCGGCTGGCGACGTTCTCGACTACCTGCCGCATCCGCGACATGACGTTGCGCCGGCTGGACGAAGCCGGTATTCCCTGGGTGGAGGTATTCATCGGCGGCGGCATCCACGCGGTGGGGGCGGCAGTCAGCGCGGGGCTGGCGGTATCAGCGCTGCTGTACCGCACCGCGCCGGCGGGCGTCGTCGAAGTGGGAGCCGCGCTCAAGTTGCCGTCGTTGCCGCTGGCCCAGGTCGTGCTGCATTCGCGGCTCAAGGAAAAGCGTACGCAGGGCGTGCTGCGTACGCTGGTGGCGGCATTGAAGGCGGCGTAATCGCATTGCCGCGTCAGGCCATGGCCGCCTGCGGCGTCATGCGGCCGGAGATGGCCATGCGGTTGAGCGCATTCATCAGCGCGATGGCGATGGTCAGCTCGGAGAATTCCTGCTCGTTGAAATGGGCGGCGGCGGCCTGGTAGTCGGCGTCCGGCGCGGCGGTCTCGCCGATATGGGTAACCACCTCGGCCCAGGCCAGCGCCGCCTGTTCGCGCGGCGAGAACAACTGGCCGGCTTCATGCCAGACCGGCACCAGCACCAGCTTGTCGATAGCCATTCCGCTCTTGAGCAGGTCGCGCGAATGCTTGTCGATGCAATAGGCGCAGCCGTTGATCAGCGACACGCGCAGGAATACCAGCTCGACCAGTTCGGCCGGCAGGCTGCAATGCTTCAGGCCGTTGTTGACGGCCAGCAGGTGGTTGTAGAGTTCGGTGGCATTCTTGTACATGTCGATGCGCTTGCTCATGGCGGGGCCTTTTCCTCAGGGTAACGATGAGCTGCCATGATGCGGCGGCATGGACCAGTCGAGAAGTGCCAAGAATGACTATTCGATATGGGCCATGAAATATGATCGTCAGAGCAGCGCGAGGATGCGCCTGGCCAGGTGCTGCGCCTGCCGATGCGACTCGATATTGGTGAAACTGAGCATCAGCATCGGCGGCAGGTCAGGGCGGCTTTCCAGCACGCATTCGGACAATGCGCGGCCGAACATGCCGTCCGCGCGCATGCGTTCGGCCAGTGTCCGGTCGGAGCGGCGGCCGCGCAGGCGCAGCAGCAGGTGCATGCCGCCGGGCTGGGCCTCGACCAGCATGTACTTGCCCAGCACCGCATCCAACCCGGCCGCCGCCAGTTCGCGCCGCTCCCGGTAGAGGCGCCGCATGCGCTGGATGTGGCGGGCGAAATGCCCCTCGGCCATGAAGGCGGCGACGATGTCTTGCGTCAGCGCCGGGCTGCCGCCGGAGAAGCAGCGGGCGGTTTCCTCGAATCGCGCCGTCTGCGAGGCCGGCACCACCAGATACGCCAATCGTATCGCTGGGAACAGCACCTTGCTGAAGGTACCCGCATACAGCACGCGGTCGTCGCGGTCCAGGCTCTTCAAGGCTGGAAGCGGCCGGCTGGCGTAGCGGTATTCGCCGTCGTAGTCGTCTTCGACGATCCAGGCCCGGTGGCGCGAAGCCCAGTCCAGCAGCTCGACGCGCCGCTGCAGCGACAGCGTCACGCACAGCGGGCTGTGGTGCGCCGGCGTCACCACCGCGGCTCGCGCGCGCGATGCCAGTTGCACGCCGACGCCGACTTGCAATCCCTCCTGGTCGACCGGCACGCCCACCAGTTTCATGCCGGCTTCGCGCAGCAAGGCGCCGGCGGGGATGTAGCCGGGATCTTCCACCCACACCTTGTCGCCGGGCTGGAGCAGGGCGCGCGCGGCGAGATCGAGCGAATCGCGGTAGCCGGCGGTGACGAACACCTGTGCCGGCGAGCAGACGATGCCGCGCGACAGTTGCAGGTAGCGCGCGATCTCGGTCCGCAGCGTTTCCAGGCCGGCCGGCGGCGGGTACAGCATGTCGGCCGTTTGGGTGGCGCGCACCGCCCGCGCCGCCAGGCGTGCCCAGATTTTGCGTGGGAATGCGTCCAGCGCCGGCACGCCCATCTGGAAGGGGCGCAGCACAGGCGAGGTTGCGGACGGCGCGAACCCGGCGGGCGCGGAAGAGGCGGGCAGGGGCGGCGCCTCGCCGACGGCGGCCGGTATCGCCTTCAGGCCCGTGGCGACCACGGTGCCGGCCTGGCCGCGCGCCTCGATGTAGCCTTCCGCCGCCAGCAGCGAATAGGCGCTTTCGACGGTGCCGCGCGCCAGCCCCAGCTCAGCCGCCAGCGCCCGCGCCGAGGGAATGCGGTCGCCCGGCTTCAACAGCTGGTCGGCCATGGCTGAACGCAGCCGGGTATAGATCTGGCGGTAATAGGGCTCGTCGGCGCCCGGGGTGAGCTGCAGGAAGTCGTGCGTCGAAGTCGATTTCATGGCTTAGTAGAAATGTCATTTCTTGGCTCTGCCGATTATGCCATCCGGAAATTAAGATGGCGCGATCACAGACCCCATCGAGAGGAAACCATGAGCAACCGCCTGCTGGAATTGACGACCAGGCAATGGCGCATCACCGACCCCGCATTGCGCCATGCGGACAGCGACGAGGAGCGGCGCGCCTGCTATCCCGTCATGCGCGAGCTGCGCCCGCACCTGCGCAGCGAAGAGGAATTCATGGAACGCACCGGCCGCGCCGCCGATGAAAGTTATCGCATCCTGGCGGCCTGGGACGACGGCAAGGTCACGGCATTGGCCGGCTACCGTTTTCAGGAAAACCTGGTGTACGGCAAGTTCCTCTACGTCGACGATCTGGTGAGCGCCGAATACGCGCGCGGCAAGCGCTGGGGTGAGCGCTTGCTGAAGGCATTGGACGGGGTCGCGGCGGAAGCGGGCTGCGCGCGGCTGGTGCTGGATACCGGCATGGCCAATGCGCGGGCGCAGCGCTTCTATTTCCGCCAGGGTTTGCTGACGAGTTCGATGCGTTTCGGCAAGGCCATCGGGACGGCGGCATGATGAAAGCGTATTGAAATAGTGCCGGGGGCGCCCTTTTCAAGAGCCGGGAGCGATAAAAAATACCGATGGAAATGGGCGCCGGATTTTAAAAAATTTTCCCTTGAAAAGCTAAAAGCGCATCCCTAGATCGGAACCAGCAGATGCTCAAACGCGAGGTCTGCGACGAAAACATCGCTTACTTTGAAAGGATATTTTTATGCGTAACTTCGACTTCTCTCCCCTGTACCGCACTGCAATCGGCTTCGACCGCCTGGCCCAGATGTTCGACAACGCCCAGCGCGCCGACCAGCCCAGCTATCCGCCGTACAACATCGAACTGGTGGCCGAAGACAAATACCGGATCACGATGGCCGTCGCCGGTTTTGCACGCAGCGAAATCGAGATCGAAACCGAAAATGAAACCCTGAAAGTCGTGGGCCGCAAACAGAAGGAAGAGCCGCAAGCCAACTTCCTGCACCGAGGCATCGCCGCCCGCGATTTCGAACAGCGTTTCCAACTGGCCAACCACATCAAGGTGACCGGCGCCAGCCTGGAAAACGGTTTGCTCAACATCGAACTGGTGCGTGAGATTCCGGAAGCGCTCAAGCCGCGCAAGATCGAGATCGGTTCGGCGGAAGACAACGTCCAGCGTTTGGAACGTGTCGCTGCCTGATTTGATTTGTCGTTTTGCAGCAATGGAAAACCCGCGTAAGCGGGTTTTCTTTTTTGTGCCCGGCGTATCGTCACCGGGCATTCTCTGTATAATCCCTGCAAATATTTCCAGCCGTTGCCTGAACCGGTAACGAAGCAACCCGGAAATACGTAAGCGTTCACGTCAACCAACGCGTCCATCCGGCATCGCTGCCAAGCGCGACTACGTCCGCCTGCGATGCCACAGACGCTATGGTGAAAAACTTGAAACGACTTTCCCGGCCGGCGCGCTTGCGCATGGCAAACGGCTTCTCCCCATCCCCTCTGCAACATCCGGTATTCGATCCTGCTGCGGTTGCCGTTTTCGCACGCGCCGATTTTTCCGTACAGCGAGGTTGAACATGTCCATGAACATCCCACAAAACCTGCAAGAGCGCTCGACTGCGCGCAATCTGCTGCCGCTGGTGGCGATCGTGTTTTCCGGTTTCCTGTGCATCGGCATTCCGCTGCCGGCCTTGCCGCTGCATGTGAACGGCACGTTGGGCTACAGCGCCATCGTGGTGGGCTGGATCGTCGGTATCCAGTCCTTCGCCACCATCCTGACGCGCAAGTTCGCCGGTTCCTATTGCGACCGGCATGGGCCGAAGCAGTCGGTTTCGCTTGGCTTGCCGATGGCATCATGCGCCGGGCTGCTGTACTTGGCGTCGACCTGGATCGCCGATCCCCTGGGCAGCATCGCCGTGCTGACGCTGGGGCGCCTGCTGATGGGGCCGGCCGAAAGCCTGTTCCTGACCGGCACCATGACCTGGGGCATCGGCCGTGTCGGCATCGCCAAGACCGGCAAGGTGATGGCCTGGCAGGGCATCGCCATGTTCGCCGCGCTGGGCATAGGCGGGCCGCTGGGCGTGGCGATCCAGCAGCGCTTCGGCTTTGCGGGCGTTGCCTGGACGACGATCGTGCTGCCCTTGCTGGGCTTTGCCATAGCCCGCATGCTGTCGGCGCTGGCGGTTTCGCGCGGGCATCTGCAGGGCTTGTCCTTCATGGGCGCGCTGGCGCTGATCTGGCGCTTTGGCTTGGCCCTGGCGTTCAGTGCGATGCCGTTTGCCATCCTCACCAGCTTCTTGGTGCTGCTGTATGGCAGTTACGGTTGGCAGGGCGCGGGTTACGCCATTCTCGGTTTTTCGGCGGGGTATATCGGCGTGCGGCTGTTTTTTGCGCATCTGCCGGATCGCATTGGCGGGGCCAAGGTCGGCGCAGTTTCCGTTGCCATCGAGTTGTGCGGCCAGTTGATGTTGTGGCAGGCGCATGATCCGATGACTGCTTTAGCTGGTTCGGTGCTGACCGGCATCGGCTTCTCGCTGGTGTTCCCTTCGATGGGCGTGCAGGCCATGGCGCGCGTGCCGGCGCATTCGCGCGGCATGGCGGTGGCTTGCTTCATGGCGTTCATCGACGTCGCTTCGGGGCTGACCGGCCCCATCGTCGGCGTGGTGATCGGCTTGTATGGCTATCCGGCGGCGTTCCTGGCAGGTACCTTGGCTTGCGTGGCGTCCTTGCTGGTGATGTGGTCGAGCGCACGGCGCAACTGAAGCTGGCGCCAAAGAAAAACGGCCCCTGAGTCAATCTCAGGGGCCGTTTTTCATTACCGGGCTCAGGTGCGTTCGATCAGGTTTCGGCGCGCAAGCCCGCGGCCTTGATCCTCGACTCCAGCGCCTTGCCCTTGCGCGCCCGCTTGCCGATATGGATGCCCAGCGCGGTGGCCGACAGCGACACTTCCTGCTCCTTGCCGCCGCGTCCGGTGCCGTAGACCAGCACACCCTTCTGGCTGATCGCTTGCGCGCCCAGGAGCTTTTCGTTCTTCTCCAGTTCCATCAGGTTCACACCGCGTCCGCCGGAGGAGAGCGTCTTCATTTCGTCCAGGCCGAACACCAGCAGGCGGCCGTTGCCGGAGAGGCAGGCCACGGCGCCGGCGTCGGCCGCCACCGGGCGCGGGGCCAGCGGCAGGGCGCCTTCATCCAGCGTGAAGAAGGCCTTGCCGCCCTTGACGCGGCCGAACATGTCGGATGCCTTGGCGACGAAGCCCGCGCCGGCGTCGGATGCCAGCAGCAGCGTGGTGTCGGCCGGGCCGGCGTAGTAGTGCAGGATGTTGCTGCCGCTGGCCAGTTCGACCAGCGTGGTGACGGGTACGCCGTCGCCGCGCGCGTTGGGCAGGGCGTTGACGGCGATCGTGTAGACCCGGCCGTTGGAGCCGAAGGCCAGCAGGTTGTCCACCGTGCGGCATTCGAAGGCGCCGTACAGGCCGTCGCCGGCCTTGAAGGTGAATTGCGCGGCATCGTGGCCGTGGCCGGTGCGCGCGCGCACCCAGCCCTTTTGCGAAATGATGACGGTGACCGGCTCGTCCACCACCTTCTGCTCGAAGGTGGCGCGTTCGGCTTCTTCGATGATGGTGCGGCGGGTGTCGCCGTATTGCTTGGCGTCGCCTTCGATTTCCTTGATCACCAGCTTCTTCATCGAGGCCGGGTTGTCGAGCAGGTCTTGCAGCGTGGTCTTCTCGCCGCGCAGCTCGGCCAGTTCCTGCTGGATCTTGATCGCTTCCAGACGCGCCAACTGGCGCAGGCGGATTTCCAGGATGTCTTCGGCCTGGCGGTCCGATAGCTTGAACGCTTCAATCAGCGCCGGCTTCGGCTCGTCCGATTCGCGGATGATCCTGATGACCTTGTCGATGTTGAGCAGCACCGCTTCCCGGCCTTCCAGGATGTGGATGCGGTCGTTCACCTTCTGCATGCGGAACTGCGTGCGGCGGGTGACGGTGTCGAAGCGGAAGCTGATCCATTCGCCAAGGATATCGGACAGGCCCTTCTGGCGCGGGCGGCCGTCGCCGCCGATCATCACCAGGTTGAGCGAGGCGCTGGTTTCCAGCGAAGTCTGCGCCAGCAGCGTGTTCATGAACTCGGTCTGGTCCTGGTTCTTGGACTTCGGTTCGAACACCAGGCGCACCGGCGCTTCGCGGCCGGATTCGTCGCGCACCGCGTCGAGCAGGCCGAGGATGGCGGCTTTTTGCGATTGCTGTTCCGGCGTGAGGGTCTTCTTGCCCAGCTTGAGCTTGGGGTTGGTCAGTTCCTCAATTTCTTCCAGCACCTTTTGCGACGACACGCCCGGCGGCAGTTCGGTGATCACCGCCTGCCACTGGCCGCGCGCCAGGTCTTCGATCTTCCAGCGCGCGCGCACCTTGAGGCTGCCGCGGCCGCTCTGGTACATCTCGGCGATGGTGGCTTGCGGCGTGATGATCTGGCCGCCGCCGGGGAAGTCGGGGCCGGTGATGTGGGTCATCAGTTCGGCGTGGCTGATCTTCGGGTTGCGGATCATCGCCACCGCCGCGCGCGCCACCTCGCCCAGGTTGTGCGAGGGGATTTCGGTCGCCATGCCGACCGCGATGCCGGAGGCGCCGTTGAGCAGCAGGAAGGGCAGGCGCGCCGGCAGCAGGCTGGGCTCCTGGGTGGAACCGTCGTAGTTGGGCTGGAATTCCACCGTGCCCATGTCGATCTCGTCGAGCAGCAGCTTGCTGATGGGCGTCAGGCGCGCTTCGGTGTAGCGCATCGCCGCCGCGCCGTCGCCGTCGCGCGAGCCGAAGTTGCCGTGGCCGTCGATCAGCGGGTAGCGCAGCGAGAAGTCCTGCGCCATGCGCACCAGCGCGTCGTACACCGACTGGTCGCCGTGCGGGTGCAGCTTGCCCAGCACATCGCCGACCACCGCGGCCGACTTGCGCGGCTTGGCGGCGGAATTAAGCGACAGTTCGTTCATCGCGTACAGGATGCGGCGCTGCACCGGCTTCTGGCCATCGGCCACGTCGGGCAGGGCGCGGCCCTTGACCACCGAGATCGCATAGTCGAGGTAGGCGCGCTCGGCGAAGGTCGACAGCGTCAGCGATTCGCCGTCCGGCGGAGGCGGGGTCTGGTCAAACAGGTTGGCTTGTTCGGTCATGTGTCTTCGTTGCGAACTTGGTTAATCGTGTCGATCGTCGTCTTGCCGATCGTTCAATGAGGTGGCCGTGCCGGCTACGGCCTGCGGCGACGGCGCTTCGGACAAGGCTTCGCCCGGCGCATGCGGCGGCAGCGTGACCTTCAAGCGCGCCCCGCCGCCGGCCTCGACGTTGCCGGCGGGGCGATACAGCTGGTAGAAGCGCGACACCAGCCGAACATAGCCCTGGGTTTCGGGGTAGGGCGGAATCTTGTTGCCGTATTTCTGCACCGCCCCTTCGCCGGCATTGTAGGACGCAATAGCCAGTTCGGCGTGCTGCGGGAACATCGCCAGCAGGTCGCGCAGGTAGCGCGCCGCCAGGCGGATGTTGATCGTCGGATCGGTCAGCTTCTGGTGCAGCGTCTTGCGCAGCGTCTTGCGACGGTCGCCCTGCAGGCCGTAACGCGCGGCGGTGGCCGGCAGCACCTGCATCAGTCCGACCGCACCCTTGGTCGAGACCGCGCGCGCGTTGAAGCCCGATTCGGCGGTCATCACCGCCTTGAGCAGCGAGGCATCCAGCCCGAACTCATCGGCCGCCTTGCCCAGCAGGGCATCGTACTTGCGCGCATCCGGATGCATCATCATGGTCTTCACGAACGGCGGATCGGGTTCGGTCGCCGCGTCCTTGCCGCCCCGGTGATTCAGGGTGGCGGCGCTGCTGGCGATCAGGCTGTCGCGGTTGTCCACCCGTTCGGCATAGAAGTGGACCATGCCCTGCGCGTCGGTGTAGCGGTAGACGATGTTCTTGCTGTCGGTATTGGTGTTGGTCTCGGTATGGGTGTGGACCGCGCCGTCCGCATCGGTGTACTGGAGGCTGCGCTGGGCCATCGCCGGCGGCGCGTGCAGCACGAAGCCTGCCGCCAACAAGGCGGCAGTCAACGCGCGGGACGTGCGGCGTAGCGCCAGGGGCGGCATGTCAGGTATCGCCCCGGAAAGCTTGCGCCAGGGCAAGCAGCTTGGCTGGTTCGGTCATGGTACTTGGTCGTGGTCGCATCATGCTTAAGAGTTGTCAGGAACGCAGCCGTTCAGTGTCGTCGTCAGAAAAACTTTCCTTTGGCCAGGTACATCGTCAACATGTTGACGACGGTAAATACCATGATTGTTGTTCTGTTTTTGCGTGTACGGCTGGTGCGGATCAGATATCGGCCTCAGCCTCGTTGCCGTGCTCTTCGATCCATGCCCGGCGCGAGGCGGCCTCGCCCTTGCCCATCAGCATGTTGAAGCGTTCTTCCGAAGACTGCACGCCCGGTTCGCCGAAGCCGATCGGCAGCAGGCGGCGGGTGTCCGGGTTCATCGTGGTTTCCCACAATTGCTCGGCGTTCATCTCGCCCAGGCCCTTGAAGCGCGAGATGCTCCAGGCGCCTTCCTTGAGGCCGTCCTTGCGCAGCTTGTCTTCGATCGCTTCCAGTTCGCCGTCGTCCAGCGCATAGAGTTTTTGCACCGGTTTCTTGCCGCGCGCGGGAGCGTCCACGCGGTACAGCGGGGGGCGCGCCACGCAGATGTTGCCGTTCTCGATCAGCTTGGGGAAGTGCTTGAAGAACAGCGTCAGCAGCAGCACCTGGATGTGCGAGCCGTCCACGTCCGCATCCGACAGGATGCAGATCTTGCCGTAGCGCAGGCCGGACAGGTCGGGCGTGTCGTTGATGCCGTGCGGGTCGACGCCGATGGCCACCGCGATGTCGTGGATTTCATTGTTGGCGAAGAGGCGATCGCGTTCGGTTTCCCAGGCGTTCAAGACCTTACCGCGCAGCGGCAGGATGGCCTGGAATTCCTTGTCGCGGCCCATTTTGGCCGAGCCGCCGGCGGAGTCGCCCTCGACCAGGAACAGTTCGTTGCGCGAGACGTCCGAGGATTCGCAATCGGTCAGCTTGCCGGGCAGCACGGCCACGCCGGAGGACTTCTTCTTCTCGACCTTCTGCGCCGAGCGCAGGCGGCTTTGCGCCTGCTTGATGACCAGTTCGGCCAGCTTCTTGCCGTAGTCGACGTGATGGTTCAGCCACAGTTCCAGCGCCGGGCGCGAGAAGCCGGCCACCAGGCGCACGGCGTCGCGCGAATTCAGGCGTTCCTTGATCTGGCCCTGGAATTGCGGGTCGAGCACCTTGGCCGACAGCACGAAGGAGACGCGCGCGAACACGTCCTCGGCCAGCAGCTTGACGCCCTTGGGCAGCAGCGAGTGCATCTCGGCGAAGCTCTTCACGGCCGAGAACAAGCCTTCGCGCAGGCCCGATTCGTGGGTGCCGCCGTTGGAGGTGGGGATCAGGTTGACGTAGGACTCGCGCACCACCGCGCCTTCCTCGGTCCAGGCCACCACCCACGACGCGCCTTCGCCCTCGGCGAAGCCTTCGGCATCCTTGCCGGCGAACTGTTCGCCTTCGAACAGCGGGATCAGGGTTTCGCCGTTGCCGGTCTGCGCCAGCTGCTCCATCAGGTAGCCGCGCAGGCCCTGGTCGTATTGCCAGCTCTGGGTGTCGCCGCTCTTGGCATTGGTCAGCGTGACCTTCACGCCCGGCAGCAGCACCGCCTTGGAGCGCAGCAGGCGCTGCAGTTCGCCCAGCGGGATGACGGGCGAGTCGAAGTATTTGGCGTCCGGCCAGACGGTGACGCGGGTGCCGGATTTCTTGTCGTCGCGGCCGGCCGGGCGCGACTTGAGCTTTTCGATCACGTCGCCGCCGGAGAAGGCCAGCGTATGCACGCCGTTGCCTTGCTCATCCTTGCGCCAGACGGTGATTTCCAGGCGCGTGGCCAAGGCGTTGGTAACCGATACGCCGACGCCGTGCAAGCCGCCCGAGAACGCGTAGGCGCCACCCGAACCCTTGTCGAACTTGCCGCCGGCATGCAGGCGGGTGAACACGATTTCGACGGTCGGCACCTTTTCTTCCGGGTGCAGGCCGACCGGGATGCCGCGGCCGTCGTCTTCCACGGAGATGCTGCCGTCGGCGTTCAGGGTGACGGCGATGCTCTTGCCGTAGCCGCCCAGCGCCTCGTCGGAGGCGTTGTCGATGACTTCCTGGATGATGTGCAGCGGGTTCTCGGTGCGCGTGTACATGCCCGGACGCTGTTTGACCGGCTCCAGGCCCTTGAGGACGCGGATGGATGATTCGCTGTAGTCGGACGGGGATGTTTTCTTGGTTGCCATGCAGGTGAGATTGGGTCTGGTCGGGTAGGCCGGCAGGGCCGGTGTGTAGCCAAAATGACAGTATTCATGCGCCCTGCGGGCGCTGCCAACTGCGCATTCTAATGAAAATTGCGCAAAGCAGAAAATTACTGGTGGGAAATGATGCTCTGGGCGGCCGGAACGCGGCCGCGGAAGGGAGGTGCGCCGCCGTTGTCGGGGCGGCGGCGCGAGGGGACGGTGAGCGCTGTTTCAGGCGGCCAGCAGGCCTTCGACCGCCCGCGCGATCGACAGCAAACGGCGGTCCTGGCCGCCGGGCGCGGCCAGCGACAGGCCTACCGGCGCATCGCCCGGCTGCTGGCAGGGCAGGGAAATGGCGCAGCCGTCGAGGAAATTGATCAGCGTCGGGTTGCGCAGGATCAGGCCGTTGGCGGCGTAGTAGGCGTCGTCGCTGGCCTGCAGGTCGGCGATCCTGGGCGCCACCACCGGCACGGTCGGCATCACCAGCGCGTCGAAGCCGTCCAGCTGCGCCTCGGTGTTGGCGATCCAGCGCTGGCGGGCATGGATCACGTCCAGCAGGTCGGCCGCGCCCATGTCCTTGCCGCGCAGGATGCGCGAAACCACGCGCTGGTCGTAGCCGTCCTTGTTTTCGGCGATCAGCCCGCGATGCCAGGCGTAGGCTTCGGCGGCGGTAAAGCCGCCCTTGGCATTGATCGCGGCCAGTTCGCCGAAGGCCGGCACCGGCTGCTCGACGATCACCGCGCCGGCGGCCGACAGTTTGCCCAGCGCCGCCTGGTAGGCCGCGCCGACTTGCTCATCCATGCCGTCCAGCACCACATTGGTCGGCGCCAGCAGGCGCAGGCCACGCAGCGGATGGGCAATCGGGGCGAAGTAATCTGCGCCGGACAGCACCGCGTCCATGATGGCGCAGCACTCGACCGAGGCCGCCAGCGGGCCGATCGAATCCAGGTATTGCGACAACGGCAGCACGCCCTTCATCGAGACCCGCGAGGCGGTCGGCTTGAAGCCGGTCAGGCCGTTGAGGGCGGAGGGGATGCGCACCGAACCGCCGGTATCCGAGCCGATGGCGGCGCAGGCCATGCCGTCGGTCACCGAGACCGCCGCGCCCGAGGACGAGCCGCCGGGAATGCGGCCGCCGTCCACGCCGCGCTGCCAGGCGTTCTGCGGGGTGCCGTAGTGCGGGTTGATGCCGAGTCCCGAATAAGCGAACTCGGTCATATTGGTCTTGCCGATGACGACGGCGCCGGCATTGATCAGGTTCTGCACCACCACCGCATTGGCGGCGGCGGCCGGTTTGCCGCGCAGCACCACCGAGCCGGCCAGCGTGGCCTCGCCGGCTACGTCGAACAAGTCCTTGACCGAGACCGGCAGGCCGTCGATGGGCGAGCGGCGCAGGCCGGCCGCGCGCAGCGTGTCGGCAGCTTGCGCGGCGGCGCGCGCCTGGTCGGCGTAGACGCTGGTGAAGACGCGCGCGCCTTCGCCGCTGGCGTCGGCGATTTTCGCCAGCGCCTGTTCGGTCAGTGCAACGGAGGTGGTGCGGCCGCTGTCGAGGTCGGCGGCGAGTTGGGATAGGCGGGGATACATGGTCGGCATGGTTGTGCGGTCGATGGAGGGTGCAGTGTAGCGTACCAGGCGGCTTGCCGCAGGCGACTCAGGCAACTTCGGCCAGCGACTGCGCCACATAGCCGTGGCGCAGCGAACGGCCTCGGCGCGGGTCGAACAGTTCCATCGTGAAGGAGGCCGCCGGACGGATGCCGCCGATGGCGCCGACCGTGCCGCAGGTCATGCCGCAGCCTTCGGGCAGGATGGCCTGGCCGTTGGTGAAGCGTGCGATCAGGTCGGAAGGCGTGCGCAGCGAGGACAGCGGGCCTTCCTGGTACAGCACGGCGGCGCCGTTCTCTTCGATCCAGGAGCGGATCACCAGCTCATCCCAATAATCGACCACATCGGCCAGTTTCCAGGCGGCGGCGCCGACCGGCTTGACGCAGGCTTGCTTGGAGAAGGCCACGCTGTGCGCTTCCAGCTTGCGGTCGGTGTGGTCGGAGGCGATCGAGACATACAGCTCGCCGCCGGCGTTGAAGACGAAGGTTTCGACTTCGCCGGAGGATTCGCCGCCCAGCACCTGCACGTCCTTTTCCTGCGTGAGCTGGTTGGCCGAGACGCGGTAGAACAGCGGCACCGCGCTGGGGCGCGAGATGCCCAGCGCTTCCAGCTCTTCGATGTGGTGTTCGATGGCGGCCATGTCGCGGCCGGCCCAGCCGGCGATGACCAGGGTATGGATGTCGGCAATGATGGTGCCGGCGCCGTTGTCGGGGAGGGAGAAAGAAAGCTTCATGACGGTCACTTCACAATAACGATTGCGTGAATCAAACGCCGGAACCAAAGGTGGCTCCGGCGGGAAAATGCTTACTGCTTCTTGACGAACACCACCACCAGGAAACTGGCGAGGAATTCGAGCGCGGCCACGAAGTACAGGCCGGAAGACAGGGAGCCGGTGCTGGTCTTCAGGGCGCCGATCATGTACGGCGCCACGAAGCCGGCCAGGTTGCCGATCGAGTTGATCAGCGCGATGCCGCCGGCGGCCGCGGTGCCGGCCAGGAATGCGGCCGGGATCGACCAGAACACCGGGAACGCGGCCAGGATGCCGATGGCGGCAACCGTCAGCGAGCACAGAGCGATGGCGGCGTTGCCCAGCGTCATGCCGGTGGCGACCAGGCCGATACAGGCGATCAGCGTGGCGACGGCGCTATGCATGCGGCGCTCGCCGGTCTTGTCGGAATGGATGCCGTTCCACACCATGGCCAGCGTGCCGGCGATGAAGGGGATGGCCGAGATCAGGCCGATCTGCAGGTTGCCCTTGATGCCGATCTCCTTGATGATCGACGGCGCCCAGAACGCGATGGTGGCGTTGCCGCTGACCACGCAGAAGTAGACGGCGGCGCAGATCCACACGCGGTAGTTGGCGCAGGCGTCCTTGAACGAGAGGTGCTTGCCGGGTGCGCTGTTTTCAGCGGCCAGGGTTTGCGTCAAGGCGTTCTTTTCGGCCTCGGACAGCCACTTGGCGTTGGCCGGTTTTTCCGGCAGCCAGGCCAGCACAGCGAAGCCGGCCAGCAGCGAGGGGATGCCTTCGAGAATGAACAGCCACTGCCAGTTGGCCAGGTGGCCGACACCTTCCATGCCGCTCATGATGAGGCCGGCGATCGGGCCGCCGACGGCGCCGGCGATGGCGAACGAGGTCATGAACAGGCCGTTGACGCGGGCGCGGCGCCGGGCCGGGAACCAGTAGGTCAGGTACAGCACCACGCCGGGGAAGAAGCCGGCTTCGAACACGCCCAGCAGGAAGCGCAGGATGTAGAAGGTGGTTGGCGTGGTGACATAGGCCATCGCCATCGAGGCCAGCCCCCACAGGATGGTGATGCGCGCCAGGGTCTTGCGCGCGCCGATCTTTTCCAGCAGCAGGTTGCTGGGCACTTCGAACAGGAAGTAGCCGATGAAGAAGATGCCGGCGCCCAGGCCGTAGACGGCTTCCGAGAATTGCAGGTCCTGCAGCATCTGCAGCTTGGCGAAGCCGACGTTGACGCGGTCGATCCAGGCCAGCACGAACAGGAAGACCAGGAACGGGATCAGCCGCCAGGCGACCTTGCGATAGGTGGCATCCATCTCGGATGCGTTGCCGTCGGCGCCGGAAACCGGATCGAGCGCGGCGGATGTGGAATAAGACATGCATTACCTCCCTAATTGTTGATGAGCCGAGCCGGTTTGCGGCGGCGCGCGGATGTCTGGACAGTGTGCTGAGCCGGTCGGATTCTTGTGATTGCCCGGCGCATGCGATGGCGCCAGGCGGATGCCGGTCTTAATTCAGTATGGGGATGAGGGAGGGACGCTGTCCAACAAGAAAATCTGAACAGGATTGATTGAAAAATCTTATGAGCAAAAGCGGGGCGCGCGACGCCGCATGTTGGTGCCGTGCTGCGGCGCGGGAATTCAGCCTGCAGCCAGGGAAGAGGGCAGGCGTGCGATCTCGTGTCCCCAATTGAGTGCGAAATCGGAGGCGGTTTCCTGGGCGATGCGGGCCACGGTTTCGGTCAGCGGATTCTCATGGTCCGAGCGGAAGCAGGCGACCATGGCCAGCGCCGGGAATTCGGTATCGACCCGCAGCAGGTGCAATATCTCTTCATTGAGTTCGCGCTGGATGATGGCCGGCGGCACCGCCGCGATGCCGAAGCCGTCGGTGACCAGCCGGATCATGGTGGCCACCGAGGCGATGCAGTTGATGTGCAGGTTGTTGCGCTCGCTGCTGGAGAACATGCGCTCGATTACCGCATGCGGGCCGGAGTTGCGCGCGAAGCTGACCACCGGGAAGGCGGCAAGGTCGGACAGCGTCAGCGTCTCGCTGCCGATATCGAGCTTGGGGCTGCCGACCCAGCGCATCGGGAATTCGCACAGCGCGATATTGCTGACCTGCGGGCCGATCACCGGCTCGGCCTGCAGCACCAGGTCGAGGTTGCCCTTGCTGAATTGCTCGTGCAGGTGGATGGTGGTGTCGCTGGCGATCTCGATCTGCAGGCGCGGGAAGGCCTTGTGCAGGCGGCCGAGGAAATCGGGGAACCAGCTATGCACGATGGACTCGATCACGCCGATGCGGATCACGCCGGCGTAGACCTGCTTGTCGGACATGTCGTCCTTCATCTCGCGCATGAGCTTGACCATGCGTTCCGCATACACCAGCGCCTTGCTGCCGTCGGCGGTCAGCGCTACCTCGCGCGCGCTGCGGTCGAACAGGCGCACGCCGAAGTCCTGCTCGAGCGAGGCGATGCGGCTGGAGACGGCCGCTTGCGTGGTGTGCAGGCGTTCGGCGGTCAGGCGGAAGTTGCGTAGCTTGGCCAGCCAGACGAAGGTTTCCAGGAAGCGGATGTTCATGATGCAGGGGCGGTGGGAAGATGGAGCGCAGGTATGAAAATCGCACTATTCCACATACCTGCAAAGGAGCGTATTTTATCCATTGCAGCCTGCTCCGGCAGCTTCTCATTTTGGTGCGGTGCGATAAAAAATGCAGCGATAACGGTGCATCTGGAAGCCTTTTGCTGTTATTTCTGGTGCATATATCGATATTTTGTTTTTGAAAGTATTTTTTCTTTACTCGCAAATGAAATGTAAATATATTTACATTTTTCTTGCAGGCAGGAAGTCTGCGAGGCACCGATAAAAAACACTTTCATGGGACCGAGGCGGACTGTGGCGCAACAGCCGAAAAACATCATGCTGCAAGGCGCGGGCGCAGTGGCGCAGACCGTGGGCAAGCTGTATCCGCAGTTGTCCAAGTCGCACCGCAAGACGGCCGACTACGTGCTGGGCAATCCGTTCCGCGCCGCCACCATGACCATCGACGAGCTGTCGGAAGCGGCCGGCGTCTCGGTCGCCACCGCCAACCGCTTCGCCCATGCGCTGGGCTTCGACGGCTACGCTTCGCTGCGCGCCGCGCTGGTGTCCGATTTCGAGACTACGCTGGCGCCGGTCGAAAAGCTGCGCAACGAAGTGCAGCGCCCGGCCACCAGCGCCGAGATCATGGCCGCCGCGTTCGAGAACGACATCCACAACATCGAGGCCACCCGCCGCATGCTGCTGCCCGAACAATGCGAGCAGGCGGTGGACATGATCCTGGCCGCCGAGCGCATCTTCGTGACCGGCTTCGGCGCTTCCGCCTACCTGACCGGGCTGATGGCGCACGCGCTGGAGCCCTATGTGCGCACCGTGTCGTCGGTGGCGCTGGCGGGCGGCCCGTCGCAGGCCGGCCGCCAGTTCTTCAAGCTCGATAGCCGCGACCTGGTGATCCCGATGGTGTTTCCGCGCTATGCCGCCGACACCATCCTGCTGACCCAGCGCGCGGTGGAAAAGGGCGCGAAAATCCTCGCCATCACCGATGTGCCCGGCTCGCCGCTGGTGCCGCTGGCCGATGTGACGATCTTCGCGCAGACCGACCGCAAGCTCTCGCCGACCTCCGACGCGGCCGCGCTGATCCTGATCCAGGCGCTGTGCGACGCGGTCGCGCATCGCGCCAGCCGGTCGGTGCAGGCGGCATCGCAAATGACCGAATTCGTGTTGCCGTGGCTTTACCTGCCGCAGCAGCAGCGCGCAGGAACGACCCCGGTGGGCAAGCCTGCCGCCAGATCCAAAGGAAAGACGAAAGCATGAATACTCCTGTCATCGCCATCCATGGCGGCGCCGGCACCATTTCCCGCGATTCCCTGAGCGCTGAAGAAGAAGCGCGCTACCACCGGGCGCTGGCCGACATCGTCGGCGCCGGCCAGGCCGTGCTCAATGCCGGCGGCTCGGCGCTGGAAGCGGTGACCGAGGCGGTGCGCCTGCTGGAAGACTGCCCGCTGTTCAACGCCGGGCACGGCGCGGTGTACACCAGCGAGGGCAAGCATGAGCTGGACGCCAGCGTGATGAACGGCGTCGACCTGGCCGCCGGCGCGGTGGCCTGCGTCACCAATATCCGCAATCCGGTGCTGGCCGCGCGCGCGGTGATGGAAAAGAGCGAGCATGTGCTGCTGGTCGGCCAGGGGGCGGAAGCCTTCGCCGCCAGGAACGGGGTGGCGACTGCCGAGCCCGGCTATTTCCATACCGATGCCCGCCATCAGCAATGGTTGCGCGTGCGCGGCCAGAGCCGGGCCATGCTGGACCATGACGCCGCTTCCTTCGCCTTCGCCCACAAGGGCGACGAGGCCGTGAAAGGCGAAAAGGCGCCGATCGACCCCGACAACAAGTTCGGCACCGTCGGCGCCGTGGCGCTGGACAGGTTCGGCAACCTGGCCGCCGCCACCTCGACCGGCGGCATCACCAACAAGCAGCCCGGCCGCGTCGGCGATTCGCCGCTGATCGGGGCCGGCTGCTACGCTTCCAATTCGACCGCGGCGGTGTCGGCCACCGGCACCGGCGAGGCGTTCATGCGCACCGCCGCCAGCTATGATGTGGCCGCGCGCATGGCCTACGCTGGCGATACCTTGCAGCAGGCGGCCGAGAAGGTGGTGTTCCAGTTGCTGCCGTTGGTGGGCGGGCGCGGGGGGCTGATTGCGCTCGATGCGCAGGGCAACCTGGCGCTGCCCTTCAACACCGAAGGCATGTACCGCGCCTATGGGCGCGGAGAGCAGACGCCGGTAACGGCGATCTACCAGGCTGAGCAATAAGCAGGCGAGCAGGAGAAACGAGAAATGCAACAGCCACAACGCGTGCTGGACGTCAGCAACCTGAGCGTGCGCTTTTCCACTTCCGAACGGACGGTGGATGCGGTGCGCGGCCTGTCATTCCATGTCGGCCGCGGCGAGACGCTGGCCATCGTCGGCGAATCGGGGTCCGGCAAGTCGGTGTCGTCCTTGGCCATCATGCGCCTGATCGAACACGGCGGCGGCAAGATCGTCGGGGGCGGCATGCAGTTCCTGCGCCGCAACGGCCAGTCGCTGGACCTGGCGCAGGCCGACAACGCCACCATGCGCAGCATCCGCGGCGCCGAGATAGCGATGATCTTCCAGGAGCCGATGACCTCGCTCAACCCGGTGTTCACGGTGGGCGAGCAGATCGCCGAATCGATCCGCCTGCACCAGGGAAAAAGCCGTGCGGCGGCGCAGGCCGAGGCGCTGCGCATGCTGGAGATGGTGCGCATCCCGGAAGCCAAGCGCGTACTGGGCCGCCATCCGCACCAGCTGTCGGGCGGCATGCGCCAGCGCGTGATGATCGCAATGGCCTTGTCGTGCAAGCCGTCGCTGCTGATCGCCGACGAGCCGACCACGGCGCTGGATGTGACCATCCAGGCGCAGATCCTGCAACTGATCCGCTCGCTGCAGGAGGAAATGCAAATGGGCGTGGTCTTCATCACCCACGACATGGGCGTGGTGGCCGAAGTGGCCGACCGCGTGGTGGTGATGTGCCGCGGCGAGAAGGTCGAAGAGAATGACGTCAAAAGCATCTTCGCCGCGCCCAGCCATCCCTATACCCAAGCGTTGCTGGCCGCCGTACCCCGCCTGGGTTCGATGCGCGGCACCGACAAGCCGCGCCGCTTCGGCATCGCCGCCGAAGCCGAGGCCAAGCCGGAAGCCATCGCCACCGAGCTGCAGGGCCAGGGGGAAATCGCCGGGCAGCGCGAACCGATTCTGAAAGTGCGCGACCTGACCACCCGCTTCGACGTCAAGAGCGGCATCTTCGGCCGCGTGAAGCAGCGCGTGCATGCGGTGGAGAAGGTCAATTTCGATTTGTTCGCGGGCGAGACGCTGGCCATCGTCGGCGAATCCGGCTGCGGCAAGTCCACCACCGGGCGTTCGCTGCTGCGGCTGGTGGACATCGCCGGCGGCCGCGTCGAGTTCGGCGGGCGCGACCTGGCGCAGCTGCCGCGCTCGGAACTGCGCCACCTGCGGCGCGACATCCAGTTCATCTTCCAGGACCCGTTCGCTTCGCTGGACCCGCGCATGACGGTCGGCTATTCCATCATGGAGCCGCTGCTGGTGCATGGCATGAAGGAGGGCGCGCAGGAGCGCGTCGATGCCTTGCTCACGCGCGTGGGCCTGACGCCGGAACACGGCCAGCGCTATCCGCACGAATTCTCCGGCGGCCAGCGCCAGCGCATCTGCATCGCGCGCGCCCTGGCGCTGAACCCGAAGATCGTGATCGCCGACGAATCGGTGTCGGCGCTGGACGTGTCGATCCAGGCGCAGATCGTCAACCTGATGCTGGACCTGCAGGCCGAGCTCGGTATTTCGTTCATCTTCATCTCGCACGACATGGCGGTGGTGGAGCGCATCAGCCACCGGGTGGCGGTGATGTACCTGGGGCAGATCGTCGAGATCGGCCCGCGCCGCGCCATCTTCGAGAACCCGCAGCATCCTTACACCCGCAAGCTGATGGCGGCGGTGCCGGTGGCCGATCCGACCCTGCGTCAGCCGGGCAAGAAGCTGATGACCGACGAAATTCCCAGCCCGATCCGGCTGGTGGGCGACGAGCCCAAGGTGGCGCCCCTGAAGGAGGTCGCGCCCGGCCACTTCGTGGCTACGCATAGTATTGCCGGCGCTTTCTGATTGCCGGTAGTAGTGTTTGAGTGTTTGCAGTAAATGAAGTCATCCAAGTAGCGCAACAGGCAGTATCAACCACACAGTCACTGATCAGGAGAGACAGATGTCCGCAACCGCAAAAATGAAAGCCATGACCGCTGCCAAATGGTTGGCCATGGGCACCCTGGGTGCAGCCATGCAATTCGGCGCGGCCAACGCTTTCGCCGCCAAGACCGCGACCGTCGCGGTGGCATCGACCTTCACCACGATGGACCCGTATGACGCCAACGACACGCTGTCGCTGTCGGTGACCAAGTCCTTCTACCAGGGCCTGTTCGGCTTCGACAAGGACATGAAGCTGATCCCGGTGCTGGCTGAAGGCTACCTGGTCAGCAAGGATGGCCTGGAGTACACCTTCCGCCTGAAGCAAGGTGTGAAGTTCCATGACGGCACCACCTTCAAGGCCGATGCGGTGAAGGCCGTGTTCGACCGCGTCACCAACCCGGAGAACAAGCTCAAGCGCTATAACCTGTTCAACCGCATCGCCAAGACCGAGATCCTGAACGACTACACGGTCAAGGTCACGCTGAAGGAGCCGTTCTCGGCCTTCATCAACGTGCTGGCCCACCCCTCGGCGGTGATGATTTCGCCGGCCGCGCTGAAGCAGTACGGCAACAAGGACATCGCCTTCCATCCGGTCGGCACCGGCCCGTTCAAGTTCGTCGAGTGGAAGCAGACCGACTACCTGAAGGTAGCCAAGTTCGACGGCTACTGGAAGCAGGGCTATCCCAAGATCGACGAAATCCTGTGGAAGCCGGTGGTCGACAACAATTCGCGCGCCGCCATGATGCAGACCGGCGAAGCCCAGTTCACCTATCCGCTGCCCTATGAACAGGCCGACCTGCTCAAGAGCAAGGGCAACCTGGACGTGGTCGCGGGTCCGTCGATCATCCAGCGCTATATGTCGATGAACGTCAAGCAGAAACCGTTCGACAACCCCAAGGTGCGCGAGGCGATCAACTACGCCATCAACAAGCAGGCGCTGGCCAAGGTGGCGTTCAATGGTTACGCCGTGCCGATGGAAGGCGTGCTGCCGCAAGGTGTGGACTATGCCTACAAGAGCGGCGCCTGGCCGTACGACGTGAAGAAGGCCAAGGCGCTGCTGGCTGAAGCCGGTTATCCGAACGGCTTCGAAACCGAACTGTGGTCCGCCTATACCCACACTACCGCGGTGAAGGTGATCCAGTTCCTGCAGCAGCAACTGGCCCAGGTCGGCATCAAGACCAAGATCCAGGCCCTGGAAGCCGGCCAGCGCGTGGAGCGCGTGGAAAGCTGGCAGGATCCGGCTACTGCTCCTATCCGCCTGTTCTACGTCGGCTGGTCTTCCTCGACCGGTGAAGCCGACTGGGGCCTGCGTCCGCTGCTGGCTTCCGAATCCTTCCCGCCGCGCCTGTTCAACACCGCCTATTACAAGAGCGACAAGGTCGACAGCGCCATCGCCAAGGCCTTGACCGTGACCGACCGCAAGGAGAAGGAAGCGCTGTACAAGGAGGCCCAACAGGAAATCTGGAAGGACGCCCCGTGGGCCTTCCTGGTCACTGAAAAGCTGTTGTACGCACGCGCCAAGAACCTGAAGGGCATTTATGTGATGCCTGACCAGGCTTACGAATTCGAGAACATCGAATTCGCCAAGTAATGCCTCAGTAAGCCAATGCGGTAACCGGTGCAGGATGGCTGTCATTCTGCGCCAAGACTTCAGGCCAGGGAGGGGCGCATGCCTCTCCCGCCTGTAACGAGCAATAACCAAGGTTTCGATCCACCAGCGAGAGCTTCATGTTTTCCTATGTCCTCAAACGCCTGTTAGGCCTGATTCCAACGCTGCTGCTGGTGGCGGTATTGGTCTTCCTGTTCATCCACCTGCTGCCGGGCGACCCGGCGCGGCTGGCGGCCGGCCCCGAGGCCGACGAGAGGACGGTGGCGCTGGTGCGCGCCGATCTCGGGCTGGACAAGCCGCTGCCTGAGCAATTCATCAATTTCTTCATCAACGCCGCCAAGGGCGACTTTGGTAAATCGATCCGCACCAAGCGGCCGGTTTCGGAGGAGATCGGCGCACGCTTCTGGCCCACGTTGTGGCTGACGGTGGTGGCCATGGTCTGGGCGGTGCTGTTCGGCCTGGTCATCGGGATCTCTTCGGCGGTGTGGCGCAATAAGTGGCCCGATCGGCTGGGCATGACGCTGGCGGTTTCCGGCATTTCCTTCCCGGCCTTCTCGCTGGGGATCCTGCTGATGCAGGTCTTCTCGGTGCAACTGGGCTGGCTGCCGACCGTGGGCGACGACACCTGGCGCCACTACATCCTGCCTTCGCTGACGCTGGGCGCGGCGGTGGCGGCGGTGATGGCGCGCTTCACGCGTTCCTCCTTCATCGAGATCCTGCAGGAAGACTTCGTGCGCACCGCGCGCGCGAAGGGCTTGTCCGAGCAGGTGGTGGTGATCAAGCACTGCCTGCGCAATGCGCTCATTCCGGTGGTGACCATGATGGGCCTGCAGTTCGGTTTCCTGCTGGGCGGCTCGATCCTGGTCGAGGTGGTGTTCAACTGGCCGGGCATGGGACGCCTGCTGGTGGATGCCGTCGAAATGCGCGACTACCCGGTGATCCAGGCCGAGATCCTGCTGTTCTCGCTGGAATTCATTTTCATCAACCTGGTGGTGGACGTGCTGTATGCCGTGATCAACCCCAGCATCCGTTTCAAGTGAGGTGACCGTGTCGCTTTCCAATCTGCCTGTATCGGAATCCGGCGCGCCGCTGCCGCCTCCCGACCCGTCGGCGGTGGCTGCCGCCGTCTCCGGCCAGAAGGTGCGCACGCCGTGGCGCGAGTTCTGGCGCAAGTTCAAGAAGCAGCACCTGGCGATGTATGCCGGCGCTTTCGTGCTGTTCCTGGTGGCGATCGCCATCCTGGCGCCGTGGATCGTGCCGTTCGATCCCGAGAATTTCTTCGACTATGACGCGCTCAACTCGCCGCCGACCTGGACCCACTGGTTCGGCGTCGACTCGCTGGGCCGCGACATCTTCAGCCGCATCATCGCCGGCACCCGCATTTCGCTGGCGTCGGGTTTCCTGTCGGTGGCCATCGGCGCGGTGATCGGTACCGTGTTCGGCTTGCTGGCCGGCTATTACGAAGGCTGGTGGGACCGCATCACGATGCGCATCTGCGACGTGCTGTTCGCGTTCCCAGGCATCCTGCTGGCCATCGGCATCGTCGCCATCCTCGGCGGCGGCATGCTCAATGTCATCATTTCGGTGTCGGTGTTCAGCATCCCCGCGTTCGCCCGGCTGGTGCGCGGCAATGCGCTGCAATTGAAGAACCTGACCTATATCGAGGCTACGCGCAGCATCGGCGCTTCCGATATGACGATCATGTGGCGCCACATCTTCCCCGGTACGATCTCGTCCATCGTGGTGTATTTCACGATGCGCATCGGCACCTCCATCATCACCGCCGCCGGCCTGTCCTTCCTCGGCCTGGGCGCGCAGTCGCCGACGCCGGAATGGGGCCTGATGCTCAACGAGGCGCGCGCCGACATGATCACGTCGCCGCATATCGCGCTGTTCCCCAGCATCGCCATCTTCCTGACCGTGCTGGCCTTCAACCTGCTGGGCGACGGCTTGCGCGACGCGCTCGATCCCAAGATCGACCAGCGCTGATGGGGGCCTCCGCCATTTCCGTGCCGCATATCGGCCGGCTCGCCGCCGGGCCGCGCAACTGCATCACCGATGTCGAGGGCGTGCGGGTCGGCCATTGCACGCTGGACGACGGACCGGTGCAGACCGGCGTTACCGTGGTGTCGCCGCACGGCGGCAACCTGTTCACGCACAAGCTGCCGGCCGCGGCTGCCGTGATCAACGGTTTCGGCAAGAGCGTCGGGCTGGTGCAGGTCGAAGAACTCGGCACGCTGGAGACGCCGATAGCGCTGACCAATACCTTCGCCGTCGGGGCCATCGTCACGGCGCAGGTGCGCCACGCGCTGCAGGCCAATCCGGAAATCGGCCGCAGCCTGCCCACGGTCAATCCGCTGGTGATGGAATGCTTTGACGGCTATCTGAACGACATGCATGCCTTTGCGGTGCAGGAGAGTCATTTCCGGCAGGCGTTGGATGCCTTGTCCACAGAGGTGCCGCAAGGCGCGGTGGGGGCGGGGCGCGGCATGTCCTGTTTCGAGATGAAGGGCGGCATCGGCAGCGCTTCGCGCCAGGTCGAGGTCGGCGCCGGCGGCAACCGGTTCACGGTGGGCGCGCTGGTGCTGGCCAATTTCGGCAAGCTGCCCGAGCTGATCCTGGATGGCCGGCCCGTGGGCCGCGCATTGGCGGCCGATGCGGTATCCGACACCTCGCCGGAGAAGGGTTCCATCATCATGGTCATCGCCACCGACGCGCCGCTCGATGCGCGCCAGTTGAAGCGCCTGGCGGTGCGCGCCGGCGCCGGCCTGGCCCGCACCGGTTCGGCCTATGGCCACGGCAGCGGCGATATCGCGCTGGCCTTTTCCACCGCCCAGCAGATCGAGGCCGGCAGCGCGTGCCTGAACATGGCGCTGCTGCAGGACCATCTGCTGGATCCGCTGTTCCATGCCGCCGCCGACAGTGTCGAGCAGGCCATCGTCAACGCGCTGTTCGCCGCGCAGACCGTGCGCGGACGCGACGGCCGCGTGCGCGAATGCCTGCGCGAGCGGCTGGCGCGGCTGCCTTCCTGACTGATTTTTGGATTACCCATGAACACTGCCCAGCGCGCCAATATCCTGGTCTCGGTCGACATCGAAGGCGTCGCCGGCGTTTTCCATCCTGAGCAGACCCGCGCCGGCAACGGCGAGTATGAACGCGCGCGGCGCTGGATGACCGAGGAAGCCAACGCCGTCATCCGCGGCGCGCTGGCCGCCGGCGCCACCGCCGTCAAGGCCAACGACTCGCACGGCGGTTTCCGCAACCTGCTGCCCGACCTGCTGCATCCGCAAGCGCGCATGGTGCTGGGCAAGCCGCGTGTGCTGGGCATGATGGGCGGGGTCGACCAGGAGGTCGATGCGGTGATGCTGGTGGGCTACCATTCGCGCGCCCAGGGGCGCGGCATCCTGGCGCACACCACCAACAGTTTTGCCTTTGCCCGTGTCTGGCTAGGCGGGCAGGAAATGGGGGAGGCTGGTTTATATGGCGCCTTGGCCGGCGGATATGGCGTGCCGGTGATCTTTGGCAGTGGCGACGATGCTTTTGTCGAAGAGAACCGGCCGTTGTTTCCGCATGCGGTGTTCGCCGAAACCAAGAAGGCTTACGGCGCCAATAGCGGCGATACGCTGTCGCCTGCGCAATCGTGTGCATTGCTGGAAGTGCGGGCGAAAGAGGCTGTGGCGAAGTGGTTGGCGCAGCCGTCGGCCATGCCGTCGCTCGTCTTACCCGGTCCGCTGCGCTGTCGTTTGCAGGCGCAGAGCGTGGCGCTGGCCGATCTGTTCAGCCAGTTGCCGATCCTCGAACGGATGGACAATGTCACTGTGGAGTTTGATGCGCCTACTGCTGAGTATGCGGTGCGGGTATTGAACAGCCTGTCGGCGATGTCGGCTATGTTGCGTTGAGTAGGGGTTACTTTTTTTGCTTTGTGGTGTTGCAGGTAGTCTGGTCTTGCTGCGTGCAGATGTACTGGCTTAATGCTTATCTTTCTCCGGTCGAAGCGGAGCGCCGGGGGCGGCCCGGCAGCCGCTCACTTTTCTTGTCTCGCCAAGAAAAGTAAGCAAAAGAAGGCGACCGCTACTGCCCAGCCCCTTCGGGGTACTCGCTGAGGAGGCAGAAAAAATGGGTGTGGCAGAGTCGCTTCGCTCCGACTGCCCCACTGATCCATTTTTTCTGCCTCCTCAGCGGCTGATCAGAAGCGGACTTCGTGTCCGGCTCGCCTTCGGCATTGCTGTGCTTTCCCTCGCCTGCGGCATCGATGCGGTGGCTCGCTATCTCGCTATCGCCGTCATCCTGACGAAGGTCAGGATCCAGCGTCGTTAAGACGCCAGCAAATCCCAAAAAGGTAGCGAACCACGATCCCCATCTCGATGCCGCAGGCGAGGCATTTAAGCATTTCCCCTTGTGGGCCAGCCGTTGGAGCGCCATGAAAAATGGATCAGCGAGGCAGTCGAGCGAAGCGACTCTGCCTCGCCCATTTTTCATGGCGCTCCAACGGGAACCCTCCGCAGGAGGGCTGGCACTTAGGGGCCGTTTTCTTTGCTTACTTTCTTTGGCGGGCCAAAGAAAGTGAGCGGCTGCCGGGCCGCCCCCGGCGCTCCCCGTCGACCGAAGAAAGAAAAGACTAAAGCCAGTACATCTGCACGTAGCAAAACCAGATTACCTAGAAAGCAATTCCAAAGCCCCAAAGGAAAGGGCCTTGTCATGAACTCATGAACTCATGAACCTAACGAGGTTCTTTCTTCTGCTCCACCAACTTGACCAGCGCATACATCGTCAGGTTAACCGGCGTAGCAATCCCCAACACCTGCCCACGCCGCACAATAAAACCATTCAGATGATCAATCTCGCTATTCTTGCCGCGCGCCAAATCCTGCGCGGTGGAGGAGTATTGCGTCGGCATGGTCTCGGCAATCAGGCGCACGGCGGCATCCACATCGCCAGCCAGCGTAACGCCATCGGCCGCGGCGACGGCGCGGCATTCGGCGACCAGGTTACGGATCACCTCGGCCACACCCTGGCCTTGCACGATCCTGCCGTAGGGCAGTTGCGTGACGGCAGACAGCGCGTTGTAGGCGCAATTGAGGATGAGCTTGGTCCACAATGCGCCGCGCACGTTGTCGGAGATTTGGGTAGGAACACCGGCGGCAATCAGCGCCTGCGCGGCTTCCTCGCTGCGCGCCGACGGTTCGATCACCAGTTCGCCGCGGCCATGGTGCCTGACGTGGCCGGGGCCGGCCATCTCGGTGGCGACATACACCACGGCGGCCGCCACCGGCTGCGGGATCACGCCGCGCAGGCGGTCGGCGTTGTCGGTGCCGTTCTGCAGAGCCAGTACCAGCGTGTCGGGACGCAGGTGGGGGCGCAACTGCACGCCGGCGGTTTCAGTATCGGTGGATTTGACGCAGAACAGCACCAGGTCAGCGCCGGCGGCAATGGCCGCATCGGTGGAAGCTTTGACGGGAATGGTTTCGTCGAAGCTTTGCGCCTGCAGCCGCAGGCCGGTTGTGTTGAAGGCTTCAACGTGCTGAGGGCGGCCTACCAGCACTACTTCATGGCCGGCGCGCGCCAGCATGCCGCCGTAATAACAACCTACCGCGCCTGCGCCCATCACCGCAACTTTCATCACTCTCTCCTGTGTATCCGGGAAACGTAGCAAAGCGCAAAGCCTAGCACAGCGCCGGCATGCCTTCAGGCGGGCCGGTCAGAACTGCCGGCGCACGCGCACCGCGACATACGGCGGCGGTTTGGCGCTTGAGGTGGCGCGCGCGCCGTGCAAGCGGTGCAGGGTGATCTGGTTGACCTCGGCATGGCTGCCGTCGATATGCTCGCCCATCAGGCGCATCGCTTCTTCGGCATTGCCGCCGGCGATGCAGTCGAGGATGGCGGCGTGTTCCTCGTAGGTCGAGTGCAGGCAGTCGCCATAGAGGAAGTCGAGCCGCCGCACGATGCGGATGCGGTCGGTCAGGCGGTCGAAGGTGTCGGCCATTTCCTGGTTGCCGGCTGCGCGCACCAGCGTCTGGTGGAATTGCTCGTCCAGCAGCGAGGCCTTGGAACCGTCAGGTTCGCGATCCGATGCGGGTACGCACCAGATCCGGCGCAACCCGTCGATGCAGGACAGGTCCACCGGATGCGCGGGATCGCGGCTGCACAGGCGCTGCACCACGTGGGTCTCGATCAGCTTGCGCATTTCGTATAGCTCGGAAAAACGCTTGAAGTCCATCGGCACCACTTCCCAGCCGCCGCGCACATAGCCCTGCATCAGGCCGTCGCCCTGCAGGCGCTGCAAGGCCTGGCGCACCGGCGTGCGCGAGACCTTGAAGTAGGCCGCAATCTCGGTCTCGGTGATCTGGTCGCCGGGCAGGAGGCGCATGTCGAAGATGTCCTGGCGCAGGCGCGCGTAGACATATTCGGGCAACGAGCCGCTGCGGACTTCGCCTTCGGCTGACTCCGGGAGCGTTTCGGCAGGCGGGGGAGCGGCGACGCTTTTCACGATGGGCGCATCCTCACCAGGCGGCAATGCTGCCGTCGGTGCGCGGCTCGGTGCCGCCGCACAGCACGCCGTCGTCGTTGCGCCAGATGATCTGGCCGCGGCCGAAGCCGAGCTGGTTGCCCGACCACGACACTTCATGGCCCAGGCCCGCCAGGCCGCGGAACAGGTGTTCGGCGGTGGTGTGCTCGATGGAGACCTTGTTGCCTTTCTCCCATTCCCAGCGCGGCGCATCCAGCGCGGCCTGCGGGTTGAGGTCGAAGTCCACCGTGTTCATCACCATCTGCACGTGGCCTTGCGGCTGCATGAAGCCGCCCATGACGCCGAACGGGCCGACCGGCTGGCCGTCCCTGGTCATGAAGCCGGGGATGATGGTGTGGTAGGGGCGCTTGCCGGGGGCGAGGATATTGGGATGGCCGGCTTCCAGCGTGAAGTTGTTGCCGCGGTTGTGCAGCGCGATGCCGGTGCCGGGCACCACCAGGCCGGAGCCGAAGCCCATGTAGTTGCTCTGGATGAAGGACACCATGTTGCCTTCGGCGTCGGCGGTGCACAGGTAGACCGTGCCGCCGCGCGACGGATCGCCCGCTACCGGCAGCGTGGCGCGCGCGCCGATCAGCTTGCGGCGCTCGTCGGCGTAGGCATCCGACAGCAGCTGCTGCACGCTCACTTTCATGTGCGCCGGGTCGGCGATGTGGGCCAGGCCGTCGGCATAGGCCAGCTTGATGGCTTCGATCTGGCGGTGGTAGGTGGCCAGCGTGTCGCGTTCGGAGAAGTCGTAGGCCTTCAGCAGGTTCAGCGCCATCAGGGCCACCATGCCGTGGCCGTTGGGCGGGATCTCCCAGACGTCGTAGCCGCGGTAGTTCACGCCGATGGGATCGACCCATTCGGGCTGGTAGGCGGCCAGGTCGGTGGCTTGCATGTAGCCGCCGGCCTCGCGGATGAAGGCGGCGGTCTTCTCTGCCAGCGCGCCGCGGTAGAAGCTCTCGGCGTTGTCGGCGGCGATCGCCTGCAGCGTGGCGGCGTGGCCGGGCGAGCGCCACAGTTCGCCGGCGTTGGGCGCGAGGCCGTCGATGGAGAAAGTGTCGAACCAGGACTGGAAGTGCGCATCCTTGAACTCGCGCTTGAAGTTCTTGTGGGCCACCTGCCAGGCGTGCGCCACTATCGGCGAGACCGGGAAGCCGTCCTGCGCCAGCGCCACGGCGCCGGCCATGGATTGCGCCAGCGGCAGCTTGCCGAAGCGCCTGGCCAGGGCGGCCCAGGCGCTGGGCGTGCCGGGCACGGTCACCGGCAGGGCGCCGTACTTGGGTATTTCCTGGTGGCCGGCGGCGGCCAGTTTTTCGGCCGAGATGGATTGCGGCGCCGGGCCGCTGGCGTTCAGGCCGTGCAGCTTGCCGCCATGCCAGACCAGCGCGAAGGCGTCGCCGCCGATACCGTTGGCGGTGGGCTCGACCACGGTCAGCGCGGCGGCCGCGGCGATGGCGGCGTCGATGGCGTTGCCGCCTTTCTGCAGCGCTTCAAGGCCGGCCTGCGCCGCCAGCGGCTGTGAGGTGGCGACCATGCCGCGCCGCGCGTAGACGGCGCTGCGGCGCGACATGTAGGGATAGTGGTTGCTGTCGAAGCGGGGGAAGGCGGGCATGGTCGTCTCTCTGTCAGGCAGGTCGATGTTATTGGTGAAATGAATTCTCGCGATACAGGTGGCAGGCCACGGTCCGGCCCTCGCTCACCTTGATCGCGGCGGGCGCTTCGGTCTTGCAGACTTCCATGCAGGACGGGCAGCGCGGATGGAAATGGCAGCCGGCGGGCGGCGCGGCCGGGTTGGGGATGCTTCCCTGCAGCACGATGCGCTCGCGCTTCTCGTTCGGATGCTCGCGCGGGATGGCCGAGAGCAGCGCTTTCGTATAGGGATGGAGCGGGTTGGCGTAGATCTCCTCGCGCGTGCCCAGTTCCACCATGCGGCCTAGGTACATCACGCCGATGCTGTCGCTGACGTGGCGGATCACCGCCAGGTCGTGCGAGACGAAGAGATAGGTCAGGCCCAGCTCTTGTTGCAGGTCCTTGAGCAGGTTGAGGATCTGCGCCTGGATCGACACATCCAGCGCCGACACGGCCTCGTCGGCTACCACCAGCTTGGGACGGGTGATGATGGCGCGGGCGATGCCCACGCGCTGGCGCTGGCCGCCGGAGAACTCGTGCGGGTGGCGCGCCGCGTAGGACGGGTTCAGGCCGACCATGTCCAGCGCCTCGGCCACCATGCGGCGGCGGGTGGCGCGGTCGTGCAGCTTGTGCACGGCCAGCGGTTCTTCCAGCACCTCGCCGATGGTCATGCGCGGATTGAGCGAGGCGTAGGGGTCCTGGAACACCATCTGCATGTGGCGGCGCATGGCGCGCAACTGGCCGGCGGGCAGCAGGGTGATTTCCTTGCCCATGAAGCGCACGCTGCCGGCGCTGGGTTCGATCAGGCGCAGCACGCTGCGCCCGGTGGTGGACTTGCCGCAGCCGGATTCGCCCACCAGGCCCAGCGTGCGGCCTTCGGCGATGGAGAAGGAAACGTCGTCGACGGCCTTCACCGCGGCGCCGCCGGGCGCGCCGAAATGCTTCTTCAGGCCGTTGACTTCGAGCAGGGGAGGATTCATGTCCGGCCTTTCAATGCGGATACCAGCAGCGCGCGGCGTGGCCGGCATGGAGTTCATCCAGCGGCGGCATCTCCTGGCGGCAGATGTCCTGGGCGCGCGGGCAGCGCGCGGCGAAGCGGCAGCCGGGGCCGGCCAGGCCGGGCGGCGGCACGCTGCCGGGGATCGCCGTCAGCGGCGCGCCGGGCGTGGAATCGAGCGCCGGTCGCGCGCGCATGAGCGCATGGGTATAGGGATGGGCGGGGCGGTCGAACAGGTCGGCCACGCTGCTTTCCTCGACCACCTGGCCGGCGTACATCACCACCACCCGCTCGCACATCTCGGCCACCACGCCGAGGTCGTGGGTGATCATCAGGATCGAGGTCTTCTGTTCGCGCTTCAAATCGCGCATCAGGTCCAGGATCTGCGCCTGGATGGTGACGTCCAGCGCCGTGGTCGGCTCGTCGCAGATCAGCACCTGCGGCCGGCACAGCAGCGCCATGGCGATCATCACGCGCTGGCGCATGCCGCCCGACAGGCTGTGCGGGTATTCGTCCACCAGTTGGGCCGCGCGCGACAGGCCGACGCGCTCCAGCATGGCGACCACCTTGGTCTCGATCTGCGCGCGCGGCAGGTCGGTATGCACGCGCAGCATCTCGGCCAGCTGTTGGCCCACGCGGTGCAGCGGATTGAGCGAGGTCATCGGTTCCTGGAAGATCATGGCGATGTCCTTGCCGCGGATGCCGCGCAGCTCGGCGTCGCCGGCCTGCAGCAGGTCACGCCCGCCGAAGCGGATCGCGCCCGAGAGCCTGGCCTTGCTGGCCATCGGGAACAGGCGCAGCACCGACAGCGCGGTCACGCTCTTGCCGCAGCCCGATTCGCCCAGCAGGCCTACGGTCTGGTCATGGCCGACCGAGAAGGAGACGCCGTCCACCGGCGCGATACTGCGGCCGTGGCTCTTGAATTCGACCTTGAGGTTCTGGATCTCTAGCATGGGATGCGCTCAGCGGCTCAGTTTGGGATCGAAGACTTCGCGGATGCCGTCGCCCAGCAGGTTGAAGCCCAGCACCACCAGGAAGATCGCCAGGCCCGGCCACATGGCCAGCATCGGCGCGGTGTTCAGGTAGCCCTGGGCGATGTGCAGCATCGAACCCCAGCTCGGGTCCTCCGGACGCGCGCCCAGGCCGAGGTAGGACAGGCCGGCTTCGGCGATGATCGCCGTACCCATGGCGAAGGTGGCCTGGATCACCAGCGGCGCCAGCGCGTTGGGAAGCACGTAGCGCCACATGATTCGCAGGTCGCCGGCGCCGATGGAGCGCGCCGCCATCACGTAGTCGAGGTTGCGGATGGTCATGGCCTGGCCGCGCGCCAGCCGCACGAAGGACGAGGTGAAGCCGATGCCGACCGCCACCATGGCGTTGTAGAAGCCGCCGCCCAGGGCCGCGGCCAGGGCCAGCGCCAGGATCAGCGAGGGGAAGGCCTGCAGCGCGTCCACCACGCGCATCACCACCGCATCGACCGTACCGCGGTAGTAGCCGCTGACGATGCCGATCGGCACGCCCAGCGAGAAGGCCAGGCCGACCGAGATCAGCGCCGCCTGCAGCGAGATGCGCGAGCCGTACAGCATACGCGTGTAGATGTCGCGCCCGAGGTCGTCGGTGCCCAGCCAGTGGGCGCCGCCGGGGCCGGCCAGGATATTGGCATAGTCCTGGTCGAAGATGGGGTCGTAGCGGGCCAGCAGCGGCGCGGCGATGGCCAGCAGCACCAGCAGCGCGATGATGGCCGCGCCGATGGTGGCCAGGCGGTTGCCGGCGAAGCGGCGCAGCGTGCGGTAGCGCGGCGCGGCGGGCAGGGCGGCTTGCGGGGGCGGATTGGGCGTATTGGTTGCGGTGGTCATATGAGTTCCTCGATCAGCGCGCGATGCGCGGATCGATCACGCTGTAGAGCAGGTCGACGCACAAGTTGACGATCACCACCATCACGGTGGCGGCCAGCACGCCGGCCTGCACGGTGACGTAGTCGCGCTGGAAGATGGCGTCCACGATCATCTTGCCCATGCCGGGAATGCCGAAGATGCTCTCGGTGATGACCAGCCCGCCCAGCATGCCCGAGACCATCAGGCCGCTGGCCGTGACCACCGGAATCATGGCGTTGCGCAGCGCGTGGCCGAGCACCACCTGCCAGTCGCGCAGGCCCTTGGAGAAGGCGGTGCGGATGTAGTCTTCGTTGAGCACTTCGAGCAGGCTGCTGCGCACCATGCGCATCAGGATCGCCGCCTCGCGCAGGCCGGTGACGACCATGGGCATGAGCATCGCCAGCAGGTTGGCCTGCCAGTCCTCCGACAGCGGCACGAAGCCCGAGGCCGGCAGCCAGCCCAGCTTCACCGCGAACAGGATAATGAACATCATGCCCAGCCAGAAGTGCGGCACCGACATCCCGAACAGGGCGATGAAGGTACCCAGCGCGTTGGCCACGCCACGCGGCCGCGCCGCAGAGAGGATGCCGGCCGGCACCGCGATCAGCACCGCCACCGCGAAGCTGCCCAGCGCCAGCTCGATGGTCACCGGCAGGCGTTGCCACAATGCCTCGGCCACCGGCGTGTTGTCGATGAAGGAGCGGCCGAGGTCGCCGTGCAGAACGGCCCAGATCCAGTGGCCGTACTGCACCAGCAGCGGATCGTCCAGGCCGAGCTTGGCGCGCAGCGCGGCGGCGGCTTCGGGCGTGGCTTCCATGCCGAGGATGGCGGCCACCGGGTCGCCCGGCAGCACCGCCAGCAGCGAGAACACCACGATGCTGACCAGCACCAGCGTGGGGATGGAGAGGGCGAGGCGCTTGAGCAGCTTTTGCATGTCGGGCGGAGGGCGGGCTTACTTCGATACCGTGGCGGTGCGGATTACGCCGTCGGGCACGTACTGGAAGCCCTTGACCGACTTGGCGATGCCGAACAGCACGTTGTCGTGCACCAGGTAGATGTAGGGCACATCCTTGACCAGGAGCGCCATGGCCTGGTCGTAGAGCGCGCGGCGCTTGGCCTGGTCGCCTTCCACGCGCGCCTTCTGCAGGATCTCGTCGACCTCCTTGGCGCCATAGTGCGAGTAGTTCAGCGAGCCGTTGGCGGTGACGAAGTCATAGATGTTCTGGTCCGGGTCGGGGCGGCCGCTCCAGCCCACGAACAGGCCTTCGAAGTTGCCGGTCTTGCCGTTCTCGATCTGCGTGGCCAGCTCGGTCTTCTCCAGCGTCACGTTGATGCCGGCCGGGCGCAGCATGCCCTGGATCATCTGCCCGGCTTGCAGCTCGTCGGCGGTGGTCGGCAGCGTCAGCTTGAAGCTGAAGCCGCCTTCCTTGCCGGCCGCCTTCAGCAATTCCTTGGCGCGCGCCACATCCACCTTGGGCGGCGCATCGCTGGGGCCGTTGGCGAACTGCGCCTTGGAGAACGGCGAATGGCCGGGCGCTACCGCATTGTTGTAGACCACCTTGGCGATGGCGTTGCGGTCGATCAGGATATCGACCGCCTCGCGCACTTCCTTCTTGTCGAAGGGCGGCTTGCCGGTGTTCATGTAGAAGCCGCGAAAGCCCAGCGAGGGCTTGTTGAGCACGGTGTACTTGGCGCCGGCGGCGATGTTGGTGATTTCCTTGTACGGAAAGCGGTTGGTGATGTCGACCTGGCCGCTGCGCAGGTTGTTGAAGGCCACGTTCACGTCCGGCATGATCTTGTAGACCACGCCGTCCACCTTGGGCAGGCCGGCTTGCCAGTAGTTGGGATTCTTCTCCAGCGTGATGGTGGCGCCCTTGAGGCGGCCCTTGTAGATGAAGGGGCCGGTGCCGACCGGGTTGTTGACGTAGTCGTCGCCGTATTTCTTCACCGCGGCCGGCGAGGACATCATGCCGGCGCGGTCGGTCAGGATGGACATGAAGGGCGCGAAGGGCGTGGAGAGCTCCAGTTTGACGGTGTGCTCGTCGACCACCGTGATCTTGCTCACGTACTTGAGTTCGTTACGGCGCAGCGAGGTCTTTTCCTGGCCGCGCAGCAGGTTGAATTCCACCGCCTTGGCGTCGAAGGGCGTGCCGTCCTGGAACTTCACGCCCTTGCGCAGGTAGAGCGTGTAGGTCTTCTGGTCGTCCGAAATGGTCCAGCGCTCGGCCAGCATCGGGATGATCTTGCCTTCGCCGTCCAGGTCCACCAGCTTGTCGAAGATGCTCTGGTAGACGATACGCTCATTGAGCATCGAGGACTGGGTCGGGTCGAGCTTGCCGGGATCGGCATCCAGCGAAATGTGGAGCGTGGCGGCCAAGGCCGACCAGCCGGCGCCGGCCATCAGGGCGCTGGAAAGTGCGGACAACAGCAGGCGGGGAACGCGCTGGTTCATACTTTTTCCTTTGAAAGTTCAGATGGACATATCGGCAACCGGGCTCACTGCAGAGGACTCGCTACGGCGGGCTATTGGCCCAATGTAGTCGCTGAACACCCTGGGGGCAAGGGCGGATACATCAATGTATACATTAAAGAAAACATGCATTTTCCGTGCCAAGACCTAGATGATGGCAGTGTTGTCATCCAGCGGGAAAGTGAGTGTGCCATCAGCGTGCCGGCGCCACCGGACGGACTGGGTGCGTTTGGAAATGGTGCGTTCGAGCGGGAATGGTGCGCGCGGGAATTGTCATCGGGACAATGGCGGGCGCCGGTGCAGGCATAAAAAAGACAACCAAGCGGCTGCCTTTCCTATTGTGTACGGCTGGTTCAGAACGCGTAGCGGCCCTGCACGTAGAGGGGGCGGGCGCCGGGGGAGGTCTTGACGCTGTTTTCAAGGCCGCTGCCGAGCCAGTCGTCGCTGACGTCGATGGTTCCCAGGCCTGTGTTGATGGATGCGCTCAAGCCAGCACGCTGGCCAGCCACCGGCCGATATCCGCGACTTCCTCGCCGCACACCGAATGCTGCATCGGGTATTCGTGCCATTCGACCTTGTAACCCAATTGCTTCAACAGTTCACGCGATTTCTCGGCGCGTTCGATCACCACCACCGGGTCGAGGCGGCCGTGGGCCATGAAGATGGGGGTGTCCTGGTTGGCGGCGTTGCGTTCTTCGGCGGCCTTGGCTGCCAGCGGCAGGTAGCCGGATAGACACATCAGGCCGGCCAGCTTTTCCGGATGGCGCAGGCCGGTTTGCAGCGTCATCGCGCAGCCTTGCGAGAAGCCGGCCAGCACGATGCGTTCGGCGGGGATGCCGCGGGCCTTTTCCTGGGCGATCAGCTCTTCAATCTGCGCCTGCGAATTGCGCAGGCCTTCTTCGTCTTCGCGGCGCACCAGGTCGGGCGTGAAGATGTCGTACCAGGCGCGCATCACGTAACCGCCGTTGATGGTGACCGGCATGGTGCCGGCGGTCGGGAACACGAAGCGGATGGCGGGGCAGCCAGACAGGTCGAGCTCGCGCACGATGGGAACGAAGTCGGAGCCATCGGCGCCCAGCCCGTGCATCCAGATGACGGCGGCGCTGGGATTGGGGGCGGTTTCGATCTGGATGGTGTCGAGCTGGGTGGCCATGGCGGTTGGGTATCCTGTTATGCGTTGGTGATGTGTGCGGTTTGTGCGCGCGGCAGCGCGCAGGCACAATACTGTTTTGATTGTGATGACGGCAAAACGCCAATCATACGATGAACGCCGGGGAAAATCTCGGCGCTTGCCAGGAGCAAAGCCCATGGGCCTGAAAAAATTGACGAGCGCGGCCATCGCCGCCGGCATGGCGCTGGCGGCGTTGCTGCCGCTGCGCGCCGGCGCCGAATTGGTGGAGGGAGCGCTGTTCCAGCCCAATGGCGAAAACCTGATGATTTCGCATCCGCCCGGTTGGCGCATGGCGTACATGGACGGCAGCCCGGACGGCGACTATGTGGTCGACTTCCTGCCTCCCAACGAAGCGCACGATTCCTGGCGCGAAGGGTATATGGGCGTGCAACGCCGCACGTTTCCCGACAGCCCGCTGCTGGACAACATCAAGGCGCGCAACCTGACGCTGGCCCAAGTGGCGGTCCAGGAGATCATGCAGAATTCGCAGCGCAACTGTCCGGGGCGCTTCTTGCCGATGGGGCAGAAAAACACCGTGACCAACGGTATTCCGACCTCGGTCAGCGGGGGCTTTTGCGACCGCGTGGGCGCCATGGCGCCGTATGGCGAGGGCAGCGTGATCGCCGTTTTCCAGGGGCAGGAACGTTTATTCGTGGTGCAGTTCGGCTGGCGCCCCGCGACCCAGAACGAGCTGAAGGAATATGGCTGGCGCATCACGCCGGCCAGGCTGCAGCAGTATCTCGACCTGCTCAATGGCGCGACGTTGTGCGGCGGGGCGGACGAAGGGGCTTGCCCGAAATGACGGCGGATGGCGTGACGCCATCCGCGCAGGAAGTTATTTGCCGGCGGGCCTGATGGCCGACTTGGGGCGGAAGGCCTTGCACACCGCCTCGTTGGTTTCGATATACGGGCCGCCGATCAGGTCGATGCAGTAGGGGACGGCGGCGAAGATGCCGGGCACTTTCTGCTTGCCGTCTTCATCCTTCAAACCTTCCAGGGTTTCCTTGATCGACTTGGGCTGGCCGGGCAGGTTCATCACCAGCGCGGCATGACCGGGGGTTTCGCGGATCACCGCGACCTGGCGTGAGAGGATCGCGGTCGGCACGAACTGCAGGCTGATCTGGCGCATCTGCTCGCCAAAGCCGGGCATCTCCCTGGTGCCGATGGCCAGCGTGGCTTCCGGGGTGACGTCGCGGCGCGCGGGGCCGGTGCCGCCGGTGGTCAGCACCAGGTCGCAGCCGATTTCGTCCACCAATTCGATCAGGGTCTTTTCGATGGTCGCGCGGTCGTCGGGAATCAGGCGGGTTTCCATCTTCCACGGGCTGGCCAGCGCGGCGCCGAACCACTCTTGCAGGGCCGGGATGCCGCGGTCTTCATAGACGCCGCCGGAGGCGCGGTCGGAGACCGACACCAAGCCGATCAGCAGATGGTCGCGCTCACTCTTCATCGTCGAGTTCTTGCTCGTCGATTTCCTCGCCGCGTTGCTTGGCGGCGGCGATCTGCAACTGCTTGAGGATCTGGAAGATTTCGCGGTAGGCCTTGGGCGGCTTGTTCTCGGCCTGTTCCTTGCGGGCGTTGCGGATCAGCGTGCGCATGTGCTGCACGTCGACTTCGGGATATTCGTTGAGCAGGTTGGTCAGCGCGGCGTCGTCGGCCAGTAGCTTCTCGCGGCGGCGTTCGAGCGCGTGCATGGCGGCGGTTTCGGCCTTGGAGGCGCCGCGCCAGCTGTCGATGGTCTTCTGGATGATGGCGATCTCGTCTTCTTCCAGCGAGCGCATTTTCTTGCCCACGTACTGCATCTGGCGGCGGCGGCCTTCGTGGTCCTTGATCTGCTGGCACTCGAGGATGGCCTCGCGCACGTCCTCGGGCATGGGCACGCGCTTGACGCGGTCGCGCGGTTCGGCGACCAGCGCCTCGCCCAGCTTTTGCAGGGCTTCCATTTCGCGCTTGAGTTGGGACTTGGAGGGGCGGTCGTATTCCTGTTCGAATTCGCTCGACTGGAATCCGACGGCGCCGCGGTTGGCATTAGGCATGGTATAGCTCGGGAAATATTGCTGAACGGCTGCTATGATACCCGTTTTACCCGCATTTCAGAGAAAACAGGCTCATGAGCGATACCCCATTCAGCTACAGTCAAGACCAATTGAAGCAGTTGGCGCAGGATGTGTTGCGCTATGCGAAAGAAAAGGGCGCCTCGGATGCCGCGGTCGACATCAGCGAAGGGGGCGGCCTGTCGGTGGCGGTGCGCCGCGGCCGGGTCGAGACGATCGAGCAGAACCGCGACAAGGGCATCGGCGTGACGGTTTTCCTCGGGGGCGACCGCCAGGTGCGGCGCGGCAATGCCAGCACCTCGGATTTCTCGCAGCAGGCGCTGAAGGAAACTGTCGAGGCGGCCTACAACATCGCCCGCTTCACGTCCGTCGACGACTGCGCGGGGCTGCCGGATGCCGACATGCTGGAAATGGCGCCGCGCGACCTGAAATTGTTTTCCCAATGGAACATTTCCACGGAAGAAGCCGTGGCGATCGCCCAACGTTGCGAGGCGGCGGCGCTGGAGACCGATCCGCGCATTTCCAACAGCGAAGGCGCCAGCGTGTATGCGCAGCATTCGCATTTCGTGGCGGCCAATTCGCGGGGCTTCATCGGCGGCTATCCGTTCTCGCGCCACACCATCTCGGTGGCGCCGATCGCCGGCAAGGGCGCCGGCATGCAGCGCGACGACTGGTATTCCTCCAACCGCGATCCGCGGAAGCTGGCCAAGCCCGAAGCCATCGGCCGCTATGCCGCCGAGCGCGCCCTGGCGCGCCTGAACGCGCGCAAGCTGACCACCCGCAAGTGCCCGGTGCTGTTCGAGGCGCCGTTGGCGGCGGGCTTGCTGGGCGCCTTCGTGCAGGCGGTGTCGGGCGGCGCGCTGTACCGCAAGTCGAGCTTCCTGCTCGATTCGCTGGGGCAGCAGGTGTTCCCGCCGCATATCCAGATCCTGGAAGATCCGCACGTGCTTGGCGCCGTCGGTTCCTCGCCGTTCGATGAGGAGGGTGTGCGCACGGTCAAGCGCGAAGTGGTCAGCAACGGTGTGGTGCAGGGGTATTTCCTGTCCACCTATTCGGCCCGCAAGCTGGGCATGAAAACCACCGGCAACTCGGGCGGCTCGCACAACCTGACGCTGTCGTCGAGCCTGACCGCCAAGGGCGACACCTTCAAGGGCATGTTGAAGAAGATGGGCACGGGCCTGTTGGTGACCGAGCTGATGGGGCAGGGCGTGAACTACGTCACCGGCGATTATTCGCGCGGCGCCTCGGGCTACTGGGTCGAGAACGGCGTGATCCAGTATCCGGTGGAAGAGATCACCATCGCCGGCAACATGAAGGACATGCTGCGCCAGATCGTGGCCATCGGCAACGACACGCTGGTGCGCGGCACCAAGGAGACCGGTTCCATCCTGCTGGAAAGCATGACCGTCGCCGGCGACTGAACGCCGCCCCCGCGCCGCCGGCCAATCCCGGCGACGCGCCCTGGCGGCAGCCTGCGACGCGTGCTTGAGCGGAGCGAGGAGGCAAGCCATGGACGACATCCATATCCAGCGGGGCTACATGCCCGGCGCCATCGGACGGGTCGCGGAACTGCATGCGGCTTGCTACACCGAGAACTGGAGCTTCGGCGTCTATTTCGAAGCCAGGATCGCCACCGAGCTGTCGGCATTCCTGAGCCGCTACGACGAGACGCGCGACGGCTTCTGGACCGCCATCGTGCATGGCCGCATCGAAGGCTCGCTAGCCATCGACGGCCAGCATGCGTGGGAGCAGGGCGCCCACCTGCGCTGGTTCATCGCTTCCGAAAAACTGCGCGGCAAGGGCGTGGGCGACGCGCTGATCGGCCATGCCGTGCAGTTCTGCCGCGACATCGGTTTTCCCTCGATCTACCTGTGGACCTTTGAAGGCCCGCTGGCTGCCGACCATCTGTTTCGCAAGCATGGCTTCGTGCTGACCGAGGAGCGGATAGGGACGCGCTGGGGCGTCAAGCTCAATGAGCAGCGGTATGAGCTGTTGCTGTGAGAGGGTTGCAAGAAGGCTGCGAGGGTGCGGAGGCATGCGCTGCCTCCCAGCAACAAACGCCGCCAATTGCTAAAATGCCGCATCGGCGCGTTGGCGCCTCTTCCCGGATTGTCTTCCTCGCAACATGGCCCTCCATACCGATGCCGCGCACTCCAGCGGCCAAGTCCTGCCTTTCCGCGAATCCCTGCTGGCCACCCTGGGCATCTGCTTCGTCATCATGCTGGTGGCGCTGGACCAGACCATCGTCGGCACCGCGCTGCCCACCATCGTGGCCGAACTCAAGGGGTTTGAACTTTATGCCTGGGTGGCCACTTCCTACCTGCTGACATCGGTGATCACCGTGCCGATCTTCGGGCGGCTGGGCGACTATTTCGGCCGCAAGCCGTTCGTGATCGCCTCCATCATCGTTTTCGTGGCGGCCTCGGCGCTATGCGGCATGGCCGGCAACATGCTGTTCCTGGTACTGGCGCGCGGCCTGCAGGGCATCGGTGGCGGCATGCTGGTGGGCACCTGTTTCGCTTCCGTCGCCGACCTGTTTCCCGATCCGCGCGTGCGCCTGCGCTGGCAGGTCATCCTCTCCGTCTCGTTCGGCATCGCCACCGCCGTCGGCCCTTCGCTGGGCGGTTTCCTGACGCAGGGCCTGGGCTGGCGCTGGGTGTTCTACTGCAACTTGCCGATCGGGGCGATTTCGCTATTCTTCGTCTGGCGCTTCGTGCCGCATATCCGCCATATCCAGCACCAGGGCAAGATGCGCCTGGACTGGCCGGGCGCGCTGCTGATCTCGCTGTCGCTGGGCAGCCTGCAACTGCTGGTCGAATTGTTGCCCAAGCGCGGCATCACCGGCGGCATGCTGGCGCTGCTGGTGCTCAGCGTGGCGGCTTTCTATGCGCTGTGGAAGTGGGAGCAGTGCGCCGAGCAGCCGATCCTGCCGTTCGAGATGATGCGCGACCGCGCGCTGTCTAGCCTGTTCATCTTGTCGGTGCTGGCCGGTTTCGCCATGTTCTCGCTGCTGATGTATGCGCCGCTGCTGTTCCAGGGCGGCTTCGGGATGACCCCGCGCGAGGCCGGTTTGCTGATCACGCCGCTGGTGGCCTGTATCACCGTGGCCAGCATCGTCAACGGCCGCATCATCATGCGCATCCCCAATCCCAACATGATGATGACGGTGGGCTTCGTGCTGGTGGCGGCGTCCTGCCTGGGCGTGGTGCTGTGCGACCGCGGCACCGGCAACGGTTTCATGCTGGCGACCATGCTGGCCGGCGGCTTCGGGCTGGGCCTGATCCTGCCGAACCTGACCGTGTTCGCCCAGCAGGCTGCCAGCCGCCAGCACCTGGGCATCGCCACCGCCTTGCTGCAGTCGCTGCGCATGATCGGCGGCATGCTGGGCACCGCCGTGACCGGCACGCTGGTCAGCCAGATGTACGGCAACGGCGTGCAGAAGGCGCTGGAGGGCGACCATGCGGCGCAATGGCTCAAGGAGTTCAGCGACCCGGAGGTGCTGGTCAACCATGACATCCAGTCGGTGTTGCTGGCGCAATTGATGAAGGCCGGGCATAACGGCTCGGCGCTGCTCGATGCCGCGCGCGATGCGCTGGTGGGGGCGATCCATATGGGCATCGCCATTGCCATCGTGGCTGGCCTGGCCGGTTTGTGGATGGTGCGGCGGGTGCCGCCGATCAAGTTCGGCAGCGAGGACAAGGTCGAGCCGGTGATGTCGGAGTAGGCCTTTCCCGACTCTTCCGGGGCTTCAGGCGGCTTCTTGCGGTGCCTTGCCGGCCTGCTTGACGACAGCGTAGCGTTGCAGCGTGCGTTCGCGCGCCAGGGCATGGTCGACGATGGGCAATGGATAATCCTTGCCCAGTGCCAGGCCGGCCTGGCGCAGTTCGTCGGGTGTGGCTGTCCACGGCGCATGGATGCGCTTGTCCGGCAGGCCGGCCAGTTGCGGCAGGTAGCGCCGGATGAATTTTCCTTCGGGATCGAACTTTTCGGATTGCGTCACCGGGTTGAAGATGCGGAAGTAGGGCTGGGCATCGCAGCCGGATGAGGAGGCCCATTGCCAGCCGCCGTTGTTGGCGGCGAGGTCGAAGTCGTTCAGGTGGGCGGCGAAGTACTGTTCGCCCCAGCGCCAGTCCAGGCCCAGGTCCTTGCTCAGGAAGCTGGCGACCACCATGCGCAGGCGGTTGTGCATATAGCCGGTCCGATTGATCTGCAGCATGGCCGCGTCTACCAGCGGATAGCCGGTGCGGCCTTCGCGCCAGGCGGCGAAATCATCTTGCGCCTGGCGGCCGTTTTCCCATTCGATGGCGTCATATTCGGGTTTGAACGCCCGGGTGGCCACACGCGGGTGGTGGTGCAGGATCATGAAGTAGAAATCGCGCCAGGCCAGCTCGGACAGCCAGGTCGCCGCGCCTGTGCCGCCGTGGCCGGCATGCATTGCCTGCAGCGCCGTACGCGCCAGGGTGCGGATGGAGATCGTGCCGAAGCGCAGGTGTACCGACAGGTAAGACGGACCCTTGACCGCGGGATAGTCGCGCGCCGTGCCATAGGCGCCGATGCGGCCAAGGAAATCTTCGAACAGCGTATCGGCGCCGGACATGCCGGTGGGGATCTTCAGCTCATGCAGATTGCTCGGCGCGAAGCCCAGGCTTTCCAGCGAGGGCAGGGCATACGCCGCGTCGGCCGGTGGCGCGGCCAGCGCGGCACGGTATTTCTCAACCGGATAGGCTCGCAGGAAGAAATCGCCGCCGGCCCCGGCCAGGCGCGCCATCCAGGCGTTCTTGTAGGGCGTGAAGACGGAGAACGGCTTGCCGGCTTGCGACAGCACTTCGTCCTTGTCGAAGATCGCCTGATCCTTGCTGCTGAAGAACAGGATGCCGTCGCGCTGGAGCGACTCGGCCACCTTTTCGTCGCGCGCCACGGCGCCGGGTTCGTAGTCGGTATTGGCAAAGACGGCCTGTGCGCCCAGGCGCGCGGCCAATGGCGGGATGGCGCGCGCGGCGCTGTCGTGCAGCACGATCAGGCCGCCGCCGTCGCGGCGCAGGGAGCGGTCGAGTTCGGCCAGGCTGTCCCGGATGAACTCGATGCGCCGGTCCTGGCGTATGCCGTTGCGCAGCAGGGGCGCGAGAATATCGGTATCGAATACGAAGGCGCAGTAGACTCTCTTGCTGCGCGAGAGCGCGTAGTAGAGCGCCGCATGGTCGGTATCGCGCAGGTCGCGGCGGAACCAGACCAGGGACGTGTCGAAATGGGAGGGCGGCATCGATGGAGAATTCGGTGCTTGGGGATGATCGGAGTCCGGCTAGTGTAGTACGGAAGGCGCCAGGACTTCGCCTTGATTGCGTGGCGGAAGTGCCGGGGCGTTTTTTCGGCCCCCGGAAACGCAAAAGGCCGATTGATTTTCATCAATCGACCTTTTATGTTTTGGTGCCCACGGAGGGACTCGAACCCCCACACCTCGCGGCACATGGACCTGAACCATGCGCGTCTACCAATTCCGCCACGTGGGCTTTAACGCTGTAAAGCGAAAGAATGCGATTATATACGATATGAGGCCCGTGTCAATACCTTTGTGCGGAGAAATTTGCAATTTCTTCCGAAGGGGCAGAACGGGCCGGTGCCGGACAAGCCGTATTGCGGTTAGGTAAATAGCCGCAACTCCGTTACACTAGGGCTTATTCGTCCGTATCGGCGCACCGGCGCCGGTTTCATCAATAACAATTGCGCGAACGACACTTTTGAGCCAATTCCCTTACTCCATTCCCAGCCGGGAAGAAATCCTCGGCATCCTGCGTACTTCGCCCACGGCGCAAAGCGCGCCCAGCCTGGCGGCGGCGCTCGGCGTCAAGCCCGATGAGATGGACGGCCTGACGCGCCGGCTCAACGCCATGGAACGCGACGGCCAGATCAAGCCCGATCGCGCCGGCAACTACAAGCTGACCCATTCGCCCAATTTCATCGAAGGGCGGGTGTCCAGCCATCGCGACGGGTTCGGCTTCCTGTTGCCGGACGACGGCAGCGACGACCTGTTCCTGCCCGAGAAGGAAATGCAGAAGGTCATGCACGGCGACCGCGTCCAGGCGCGCATCGTCGGCACCGACCGCCGCGGCCGTCCGGAAGGCACCATCGTGGAAGTGGTGGAGCGCGCCAATACCCATGTGATCGGCCGCCTCCTCAATGAGAACGGCGTATGGGTGGTGGCGCCCGAAGACAAGCGCATCGGCCACGACGTGCTGCTGGCGGGATCGCCGGGCAAGGCCAAGGCGGGGCAGGTGGTCAGCGTGGAGTTGACCGAGCAGCCGTCGCGCTACACCCAGCCGGTGGGCAAGATCGTCGAGATCCTGGGCGATATCGACGACCCCGGCATGGAAATCGAAATCGCGGTGCGCAAATACGGCGTGCCGCATGAATTCTCGGATGCCGCCAAGAAGCTGTCGGCCAAGCTGCCCAGCGAAGTGCGCGCGGCCGACCTGAAGGACCGCGTCGACCTGCGCGATGTGCCGCTGGTCACCATCGACGGCGAAGATGCGCGCGACTTCGACGATGCGGTCTATTGCGAACCGGTCAAGATCGGCCGCGCCAAGGGCTACCGCCTGATCGTGGCGATCGCCGACGTCAGTCACTACGTCAAGCCCAACGATGCGCTGGACGTGGATGCGCTGGAGCGCAGCACCTCGGTCTACTTCCCGCGCCGGGTGATCCCGATGCTGCCGGAAAAGCTGTCCAACGGCCTGTGCTCGCTGAACCCGGACGTCGACCGCCTGACGCTGGTGTGCGACGCCGTGATCACCGCCAAGGGCGAGATCAAGGCCTACCAGTTCTACCCGGCCGTGATCCATTCGGCCGCGCGCCTGACCTATACCGAAGTGGCCTCCATCCTGGCCAATACCAAGGGACCGGAGGCGGCGCGCCGCATCGGCCTGGTGCCGCACCTGACGCATCTGTACGAAGTGTTCCAGGCCCTGCTGCAGGCGCGCCAGGCGCGCGGCGCGATCGACTTCGAGACCACCGAGACCTATATCGTCTGCAACGCCGCCGGCAAGATCGAGAAGATCCTGCCGCGCACCCGCAACGACGCGCACCGCCTGATCGAAGAATGCATGCTGGCGGCCAACGTCTGCGCCGCCGACCTGTTGAAGCGCCACGACCATCCGGCGCTGTACCGCATCCACGCCGGTCCCACCAAGGAAAAGCTGACGCAGCTGCGCACGTTCCTGAAGCAGGTGGGCCTGAACCTGGGCGGCGGCGACACGCCCAGTGCCGCCGACTACGCCGAGCTGATGCCCAAGATCAAGGCGCGCCCGGATGCGGTGCTGATCCAGACCATGCTGCTGCGCTCGATGCAGCAGGCGGTCTACAGCCCGGACAACATCGGCCACTTCGGCCTGTCCTACGAATCCTACGCGCACTTCACCAGCCCGATCCGCCGCTATCCCGACCTGCTCACGCACCGCGCCATCAAGGCCGTGCTGCAGGGCAAGCGCTATGAGCCCAAGGGCATCGACAGCAGCGCGCTGAACACCTCGATCTCGCCGGCGGCGCGCAAGATGCAGCAGCAACAGCGCGCGGCCGACAAGGCCGCCGGCAAGAAGACGCACAATGCGCGCAACGAAGGCAGCCAGGGCATCTGGGAAGCGCTGGGCCTGCACTGCTCGGCCAACGAGCGCCGCGCCGACGAGGCTTCGCGCGACGTCGAGGCCTGGCTGAAGTGCTACTTCATCCGCGACAAGCTGGGCGAGGAATTCACCGGCACCATTTCCGGCGTGGCCACCTTCGGCATCTTCGTGCAGCTCGACGCGCTGTACATCGAAGGCCTGGTGCACGTCACCGAACTGGGCGCCGACTACTTCCAGTACGACGAGGCGCGCCACGAGCTGCGCGGCGAGCGCACCGGCATCCGCTACCAGTTGACCGACCGCGTCACCGTGCAGGTCAGCCGGGTCGACCTGGATGCGCGCAAGATCGACCTGTCGCTGGTCAACGAGCCGGGCATCCGCACGCTGATCAAGAACGAGGCCAAGCGCGCCGAAAGCGCCGCGCGCGGCAAGCCGGCCGGCGCCGCCAAGCAGCCGGCCGCGAAGGCCAGGAAAGCGGCCCCGCCCAAGCCGGCCAAGGCCGCCGCCAAGGCCAAGGGAAGCGGCGGCAGCGCGGCGCGCGGGCGCCCCGGCGAAGCCGACCGCAAGCGCGCCTCGGCCAAGGGCTTCAACAAGGGCGGCAAGAAGAAGCGCTGATCGCTTCCGCCCCCGATAACGGATTTACAGCAAGAGAAGAAACCAGCAGGATTTATGAAGAGCAAAATGATTTTCGGCTTCCATGCCGTCACGTCCCGCATTCGCCACGAGGCTTCCTCGGTGGATGAAATCTATGTGGACGCCGAGCGGCGCGACCGCCGCATGCTGGACATGCTGCACGCGGCCAAGGAAGCCAACGTGCGCATCATCCAGGCCGACGACCAGCGCCTGTCGGCGATGGTCGGCACGCGCCGCCACCAGGGCGTGGTGGCCAAGGCCGCCGCGCTGTCGCTGGCGCGCACCCTGGATGAACTGCTGGACGCGGTGCAGGGCCCGCCGCTGCTGCTGATCCTGGACGGCATCACCGACCCGCATAACCTGGGCGCCTGCCTGCGCGTGGCCGACGGCGCCGGCGCGCATGCGGTGATCGCTCCCAAGGATAGGGCAGTCGGCTTGAACGCCACCGCCATGAAGGTTTCCAGCGGCGCTTCCGATACCGTGCCCTACATCACCGTCACCAACCTGGCGCGCACCATGCGCGACCTGAAGGAGCGCGGCGTGTGGATCATCGGCACTTCCGACGACGCCGAGAAGGGTTTGTACGAAGGCGACTTCACCGGCCCGACCGCGCTGGTGATGGGCTCGGAAGGCGAAGGCATGCGCCGCCTGACGCGCGAAACCTGCGACATCCTGGTCAACATCCCGATGTTCGGCTCGGTCGAGAGCCTGAACGTGTCGGTCGCTTCCGGCGTCTGTCTGTACGAGGCGCGACGCCAGCGCTTGCCCAAGTAAGTCCGGTCATCTCGCAATGACAATGTCGCCGGACTATATGTCCGGCGATTTTTTTGCAGTTCCGCATCTCCCGTTTCAGGAAATCCATCATGTTCAGCCGACTCCGTGAAGACATCGCCAGCATTCGCGAGCGCGATCCCGCCGCGCGCAGCAATTGGGAGGTGCTGACCTGTTATCCCGGTCTGCATGCGGTGGTCATGCACCGCTGGGCCAACGCCTGCTGGGCGGCCGACCTCAAGTGGCTGGGGCGTTTCATCTCGCATATCGCGCGCTGGCTGACCGGCATCGAGATCCATCCGGGCGCCACCATCGGCCGCCGCGTATTCATCGACCATGGCATTGGCGTGGTGATCGGCGAGACCGCGGTGATCGGCGACGACTGTACCATCTACCAGGGCGTGACCCTGGGCGGCACTTCGCTGGCCAAGGGCGCCAAGCGCCATCCCACGCTGGGGCGCGGCGCGATCATCGGCGCCGGGGCCAAAGTGCTGGGCGGATTCACGGTGGGGGACGGCGCCAAGGTCGGCTCCAATGCCGTGGTCACCAAGGAGGTGCCGGCCGGCGCCACGGCGGTGGGCAACCCGGCGCGCATCGTGCAGCGGGCGCAGCCGCAGGACCCGCGCGAGCAGGCCGCCGCGCGCATGTTCGCCGCCTACGGCGTCATGCCCAACGGCGACGACCCGCTGTCGAAGGCATTGCATGGCCTGATCAACCAGGTGGCGGCGCAGGAGCAGCAGATCGAGGTGATGCTGGCGGCGTTGAAGGGAGCGGGGATAGGCTGTCAGCGCTTCGAGGAAGTGAGCCGCTTCGATGCCGAGCAGTTGAACAGGCTGGTGGATTGAGGCTGATGCCGGATGTTACTGGTAACTGAACGCCACTGGGTCCTGACGAAGGCCGGGACCCAGTGGCGTTTTGACGGCAGGCCAATCAATCAATTAATTAATTTCACTGCCCGCCGCATCGAAGCGATGCAGCACTCCATCCGCCGTCAGGCCGATCCATCCGCCGCGCGGCGTCTGAACATCGTATTCCCAATCCGGCAACACATACCGCAGGCGCTGTTCGTCGCCGCTGCCCAGCACATGCAGGGCGGGGCGGTGCGTATGGCCGTGGATCAGTACGCGGGTGCCGGCCTGGGCGAACAACTGGTCGATGGCGCCGGCATTGACGTCCATGATCTCGTAGGACTTGCTCTGGTTGGCGTCCTGGCTGTTCTTGCGCATGCCTTCGATGATGGCCTTGCGCTGCGCCAGCGGCATGGCCAGGAACTGCTGCTGGTAGGCCGGTTGGCGCACCTGGGCGCGGAAGGCCATGTAGGCGACGTCGTCGGTGCATTGCGCGTCGCCGTGGGCCAGTGCGATGTCGCGCCCGGCCAGGCGGATCACATGCGGGTCGTCCAGCAGCGTCAGGCCGGCCGCCGCGGCAAAGCCGGGGCCGACCAGGAAGTCGCGGTTGCCGGCGATCCAGAATACTTGCACGCCTTGCTGCGCCACCGCCTTCAGGGCATCGGCGATGGCCTGGTTGTAGGGCGTGGCGAGGTCGTCGTCGCCGGCCCAGTATTCGAAGATGTCGCCCAGCAGGTAGAGCCGCTGCGTCTGCGCCGCATGGGTTTGCAGGAATTCGAGGAAGGCCGCGGTGGTGCGCGGCAGCGAAGCCTGCAAGTGGAGGTCGGAAACAAAAAGCGCAACCGTGGGCTGCGCTTTTTGCGAGGACGTGAAGATCGTCATCGTTTGCCGTTTCGGTGCGAAAGCGGCTTCAGACCACTTCGGCCTTTTCGATGATGACGTCTTCGGCCGGGACGTCGGCGAACATGCCGGCGCGGGTGGTCTTGACGCCCTTGATCTTGTCGACCACTTCAGTACCTTCGACCACCTTGCCGAACACGCAGTAGCCCCAGCCGTCCTGGCCCGGGAAGTCCAGGAAGCTGTTGTTCTTGACGTTGATGAAGAACTGCGCCGATGCCGAGTGCGGCGCGGCGGTACGGGCCATGGCCAGGGTGTAGGGCTCGTTCTTGAGGCCGTTCTTGGCTTCGTTTTCGATCGGCTCGTTGGTTTCCTTCTGCTTCATGCCGGGTTCGAAGCCGCCGCCCTGGATCATGAAGCCGTCGATCACGCGATGGAAAATGGTGCCGTTGTAGTGGCCGGAGTTCACGTAAGCCAGGAAGTTCTCGACGGTCTTGGGCGCTTTTTCGGCATCCAGTTCGATCTTGATGTTGCCGTGGTTGGTGGTGAGCAGAACTGCCATGATGAATCCTTTGCTTAACAGTGAAAATGGTGAAAATAAGGGAGGGAAAACGAGGCGGGCATCGCGGCCCGCCTGTCCCTGGGGCGGTATTAAAAGAACCTACTTGACCAGCGTCGCCGACTCGATCACGACCTGGGTAGCCGGGACATCGTCGTAGCCGGTCGGCACCTGCTTGATCTTGTCGACCACATCGGTGCCCTGGACCACCTTGCCGAATACCGCGTAACCCCAGCCGTCACGGCTCGGATAATCCAGCGGGGCATTGTTGGCGACGTTGATGAAGAACTGGGCCGTAGCCGAATGCGGAAGCGAGGTGCGCGCCATGGCGATAGTATAAACCTCGTTCTTCAAACCGTTTTTGGCCTCGTTCCGGATCGGCGCGTCGGTCGGCTTTTGGCGCATGTTCTTGTCGAAGCCGCCGCCCTGGATCATGAAGCCGCTGATCACGCGGTGGAACAGGGTGCCGTTGTACTGGCCCTTCTTGACGTAGTTGAGGAAATTCTCGACGGTGACGGGGGCCTTTTCGGGATTGAGCTCGACCACGATGTCGCCCATGCTGGTCTTGAGCAGCACGCGCGGCGCGGCGGCAGCGGCGAAGGCCGGGGCCGGCAGGGCGGCGGTCAGGGACAGGGCGGCCAGTGCGCACAGCAGGCTACGGCGAAACATCATCATGCATTACCTTCGTAAATAATTTTCCAATCCGATCCTTCCTTGACCCAGTACTGGCGTTTGCGGATCGCGTTCTTGCTCTTGCCGACGGCGCTTTCCTGGGTGAAAGTGCTGACGATCATGTTTTCCGGGCCCGGATAGCGGAACAGGCTGACATCGCGCAGCTTGACGCTGGTGAAGCGCGCGCCGTTCATGCTCTTTTGCTGGCGCGTGAACCAGGTCGCCAGGCTTTCGCCCAGCGCCGAGCGGAAGTCGCGCGAGTAGTAGGACAGGGTCTTCTCGCTGTCGGGGCTTTCCAGCGACTGCTGCCATTGTTCCAGCATGGCGGTCGCGGCCTCGCGCTGCTTATTCCATTCGCCCTTGTTGACGAATTGCACGCCCTGGCTGATCACCACCACGGTCTTGCCGACCTCGGCGGTCGAGTACAGGTTTTGCAGGTCCGGATTGGCCAGCACCACGCAGCCGTCGGAAGACAGCGGCGGGCGGCTGAAATTGTCGGACGGCGTGCCGTGCAGCCAGATGCCGTAGCCGCTGCGGCCGTTGCGCTTGTCCCATTCGTTGGGGTAGGACAACGGCAGCGCGCCGGTGCCGTAGAAGTCGGGCAGCTTGGGGCCGGGGATGCGGTTGTTGACGTAGTACACGCCGATCGGGGTGCGCTGGTCGCCTTCCTTGGACTTGTTGGCGCCGAAGCGGCCTTGCGAGATGTAATAGTCGCTCTGGTATTTCAGCTCGCCGCCCTGGTTTTCATAGACGTACATGCGCGAGCGCGAGGTGTCGACCACGAACACGTTCTTCTGGTCGTCGCCGACCTGCAGGATGGCCTTGGGGATCAGCTTGGGATCGGGTTTTTCCTGCAGCGAGCGGATGCGCACCATGGCTTCGTCGCGCAGTTCCTTGAGCTTGTCCTGCGGGGCGTCGGCCATGGCGCCGAAATTGCGCACCGGGCGCGCATGCATCAGCAGCAGGTCGCCCTGCACCAGGTGCCCCAGGCGGAAGGTCGGATAGGCCGCCACCAGGGCGTCGGCCTTGGCCTGGGCTTCGCGCAGGCGGTTGGCGCCGAGGTCCTTGTAGACGTCGATCAGCAAGGCCTCGGGATCGGGCTTGGCCGGCGCGGCAGGGCCGGCGCTTTGCGGTGGGATGGAAGACGAGGAGGCGATGCTGCCGGTCGTCGGCAAGCCTGCCAGACACAACATCAGCAGGCGCCCCAGCATGCGCGCCGGACGCCCTTGTAAAGCTTGAGCCACCGCTTACCCTCCCGATCGTTCCTGTTTGATCAGCCACTTGTTGCCCTGTTTCACGAAGACCAGGGTCTTGCGGCTGTCCACCGTCAGCCGGTTGGAATTATATATCTGGCGGTAGCGCACGGTCGCGGTATTGCCTTTGATGACGACCTGGGCGTTGCTGACCTTCACGGTGATGTGGCCCTTGTCCTCGATACGGGCGCGGCGCTCTTCGGCCCACTCCTTGCGGGTGGCGCCCTTGGGCGTCTCGAAATCGCTGGCGTAGTGGGCCAGGTAGCTCCTGACGTCCTTGTCGCTCCAGGCCTTGGCCCAATTGTTGAGCGAGGCCAGCACGGCGTTCTTGTCCTGGTCGGCGTCGGCCGCCGCCTTGGCCTTATCCGCCGCCGCCTTGGCCTGGGCGGCCTTCTCGGCGGCCGCCTGCTTCTCGGCCTGGGCGGCTTTTTCCTTCTCGGCCCTGGCGGCCTTGTCGGCCTTTTCCTTCTCCAGACGTTCGGCTTGTTCCTTCTGTTCCTTGTCTTTCTGCTTCTGTTCGGCGGCTGCCTTGTCGGCCTTCTTCCTGTCGGCGGCGGCTTTCTCCGCGGCGGCCTTTTCAGCGGCGGCCTTGTCGGCAGCCGCCTTGTCCGCCGCCGCCTTCTCGGCGGCAGCCTTGTCCGCTGCGGCCTTGTCGGCCGAGGCCTTGGCGATGGCGGCCTTTTCCGCCGCCGCCTTGTCGGCCGCGGCCTGCTGGGCGGCCTTTTCGGTCGCCAGCGCGCGTGCGCGTTCCTGCTGTTCGGCCGCGGCGGCGTCGGCCTTGGCCTTGGCGTCGCGCTGCGCCTGCGCGGCCTGGCCGGGGGCGGCGCTGGCCAGGCGCGGCACGGTGCCGCCGGTGGCGTTGCCGTTGAGCGAGCGCAACAGGGTCAGCTTGGGCTGCGGGACATTGCTGCCCGGATCGATCTGCAAGGCCTTGTCATATGCCTGGCTGGCCAGCTTGGCGTAGACGTCGCCCAGGTTCTCCAGCGCGGTGGCATAGGTCGGGTTGGTGCGCATGGCCATGTCCAGCGATGCGCGCGCCTTGTCGTATTGCCCGTTGGCGGCATACAGCACGGCCAGGTTGTTGTACGGCTCGGGCAGGTCGGGGAAGTCCTCGGTCAGTTTGGAGAACACCGCGATGGCCTCCGCAGAACGATTTTGTTCTGCTAAGATCAGGCCTTTCGTGAAACGCATCTGGGCGTCGCGCGGGTGTTTCGCGAGTACGGCATCGGTCTTCGTGAGCGCCTCGGCGTATTGGCCGGACCGCATCAGCTTGTTGATGTCGGACATCTCGTTGGCGTGCGCGGGGGCGGCGAAGAGGGCGGCCACCAGGCCGGACAACAGCGCCGTCTTGTGGGCAGTTCTATTGATCAAACCGCGCAAACCATGAATAGATGTCTGTTCTTGTGATTCTGGGGGCATGGTTTATCAATGCTATACTCGGACGAAAGCAGGCATTTTATATCAAACAGGCACTACAAAAAGAGGTTTGGCTATCGTGTCGCGTTCATGTCGCAAGTGTCGCTAGAACCGTAATCGAGGGGGCGAGCGCCCGTCCGGAAGCACTCTTCCCGGCGCGCAGCCCGCATCGCGCAGCATGACCGCGGCACTGTCTCCGGTATCGCCAAACCAAGAATTCCCGTCCCATGAGCAAGCTCAAAATTTACAACACGCTGGCGCGTGATAAGCAGGTCTTTTCCCCGATCGAACCCGGCAAGGTGCGCCTGTACGTGTGCGGCATGACCGTATACGACTATTGCCATCTCGGCCACGCGCGCGTGATGGTGGTGTTCGACATGGTGCAGCGCTGGCTGCGCAAGTCCGGCTACGACGTGACTTATGTGCGCAACATCACCGATATCGAAGACAAAATCATCAAACGCGCGCAGGAAAACGGGGAGTCGATCTACCAGTTGACCGAGCGCTTCATCACCGCGATGAACGAGGATGCCGACGCCCTGGGCGTGCAGCGCCCCGACCATGAGCCGCGCGCCACCCAATACGTGCCGCAGATGCTGGAGCTGATCGGCAAGCTGGAGCAGAACGGCCTGGCCTACAAGGCGACCGACGGCGACGTCAATTATTCCGTGCGAGATTTCCCTGGCTACGGCAGGCTCTCAGGCAAGTCGCTGGACGACCTGCGCGCCGGCGAACGGGTGGACGTCAACACCGGCAAGCGCGATCCGCTCGACTTCGTGCTCTGGAAAGCCGCCAAGGCCGGCGAACCGGACGAAGCCAAGTGGGATTCGCCATGGGGCTGTGGCCGTCCCGGCTGGCATATCGAATGCTCGGCCATGTCCAGCGACCTGCTGGGCGACCATTTCGACATCCATGGCGGCGGGCAGGACCTGCAGTTCCCCCACCACGAGAACGAGATCGCCCAGTCCGAAGGCGCGCACCGCCACACCTTCGTCAATTACTGGATGCACAACGGCTTCGTGCGCGTCGACAACGAGAAGATGTCGAAGTCGCTCGGCAATTTCTTCACCATCCGCGAAGTGCTGCAGAAGTACGATCCGGAAGTGGTACGCTTCTTCATCCTGCGCGCGCATTACCGCAGCCCGCTGAACTATTCCGACGCCCACCTCGACGATGCGCGCGGCGCCTTGACCCGCCTGTATACCGCGCTCAAGGATGTGCCGGTGGAGGCCGGCGGCGTGGACGAGGGCGAGGCGCATGCGCTGCGTTTCGCCGAGGCGCTCAACGACGATTTCAATACCCCGGTGGCGATTGCGGTGCTGTTCGAGCTGGCCAACGAGGTCAACCGCAGCCGTTCGCCGCAGCATGCGCGCCAGCTGAAGGCGCTGGCCGGCGTGCTGGGGCTGCTGGAACGTGCGCCGGACGAATTCCTGAAGGGCCGCAGCGGCGCCCAGGAAGGCGGTCTGGATGAAACTCAGATCGAAGCATTGATCGCCGCCCGCAAGGCGGCCAAGCAGGGCAAAAACTTTGCCGAAGCAGACCGCATCCGCGCGGAGCTCACTGCGGCCGGCATCATTCTGGAAGACAAACCGGGCGGGCTGACCGAATGGCGGAGAGCTTGAGTTGAATACCATCAGAAAAACGAGTCCGGCCGATCCGACGCTGATCGTCCCCGGATACTGGGAAGAAGCCAAGGCCGAATTGATGAAGCGCGACCGCATCATGCGCAAGATCATCCCCCAGTTCGGCGACCTGCAGCTGACGGTGCGCGGTGACGCTTTCACCACGCTGGCGCGCTCGGTGATCGGCCAGCAGATTTCGACCAAGGCCGCCAATGCGGTGTGGCTGCGTTTCCTCGAGGCGTGCCCCAAATGTACGCCGGCCCAGGTGATTCGCACCGGCCTGGAAGGGTTGGGGGAGTGCGGCTTGTCCAAGCGCAAGGCCGAATACATCCTCGACCTGGCCAACCATTTCAAGGCCAAGACCGTGCATCCCGACAAGTGGATGGAGATGGAGGACGAGGACGTCATCGCCGAGATGGTCCAGATCCGCGGGATCGGCCGCTGGACAGCCGAGATGTTTTTGATATTTAATCTGCTGCGGCCGAACGTGCTGCCGCTGGACGACCTGGGCTTGCTCAAGGGTATCAGCATCAGCTATTTCTCGGGCGAGCCGGTGTCGCGCAGCGATGCGCGGGAAGTCGCCGCCAACTGGGAACCGTGGCGCACTGTTGCCACGTGGTATCTCTGGCGCAGCCTCGACCCGTTGCCGTCGGACTATTGAAGGATACAAAAGGGAGCGCGGGTTGCGCAGTTTGGATAAGCCGCTGGTGTATACTCCGCTCCTCGCAGGATAGAAGGCAAACCGATCGCGTAGCGCCAAGGCAGCCGCAACTCCATACGGAGCGCGCATGCGGGCGCCGTCGGACTTGTTGAACAAAGGAACACAATGACTAAATCGACAACGACTTTTCTGGGCTTCGAGCAGGCCATCGCCGAGCTGGATGCCAAGATCGAAGAGTTGCGTTTTGTACAAGACGACTCGGCCGTCGACATCTCCGAAGAGATCGAACGCCTGGTCAAGAAAAGCCAGCAACTGACCAAGGACATCTACGCCAAGCTCACGCCCTGGCAGGTTTCCCAGATCGCGCGCCACCCGCAACGTCCGTACACCATGGACTACGTGCGCGAAATCTTCACCGACTTCCACGAACTGCACGGCGACCGCACCTTCGCGGACGACCAGTCCATCGTCGGCGGCCTCGCCCGTTTCAACGGCCAGGCCTGCATGGTGATCGGCCACCAGAAGGGGCGCGACACCAAGGAACGCGCCATGCGCAACTTCGGCATGCCCAAGCCGGAAGGCTATCGCAAGGCGATGCGCCTGATGAAGGTGGCCGAGAAATTCAACCTGCCCATCTTCACCTTCGTCGATACCCCGGGCGCATTCCCCGGCATCGATGCCGAAGAGCGCGGCCAGTCCGAAGCCATCGGCCACAACCTGTACGTGATGGCCGAACTGAAGGTGCCGCTGATCGCCACCATCATCGGTGAAGGCGGCTCCGGCGGCGCGCTGGCTATCGCCGTGGGCGACTCGGTGCTGATGCTGCAATATGCGACCTACTCGGTGATCTCGCCGGAAGGCTGCGCTTCCATCCTGTGGAAGACCGCCGACCGCGCCGCCGATGCCGCCGAAGCGCTGGGCCTGACCGCGCACCGCCTGAAGGCGATCGGCCTGGTCGACAAGATCGTCAACGAACCGCTCGGCGGCGCCCACCGCGATCCGAAGCAGATGGCTTCGCTGTTGAAGCGCGCGCTGTCGGACACGCTGCGCCAGTTCCAGGGCATGAAGACCAAGGAACTGCTGGCAGCCCGCCACGAAAAGCTGATGGCCTACGGCAAATTCAAGGAACTGAACTCGGCCGAGTAATTTCCGGCGAGGCCTTGAACAGGCTCCACTATCGAGCGCCAGCGATCCCGGTCGCTGGCGTTTGTCGTTTCTGCGGGGCCGTTTCATCGGCCGCTCCGCTTGATTACCGATCTTCCCATCTCCAAGGCCATGTCCGATTTCGCCAACCCACCCGACCATCCGCGTTCCGCGCCCAAAGCAGCGCAGGCGGTGCAGCAGGCGCTAGGCGCGTTGCTGGCGGCGGTGCCGGCCGGCGAGCGTCCGGCCGGATTGGCCGTGGCGTACAGCGGCGGCCTCGATTCCTCGGTGCTGCTGGATGCCGCCGCGGCGTTCGCCGCCGCGCATGGCCTGCGCTTGCTGGCGCTGCATGTGCACCACGGATTGAGCCCGCACGCCGACCAATGGCTGCGGCATTGCGAGGCGCGCTGCGATGAACTTGGGGTGCCGTTTTTCGCCGAGCGCGTCAGCCTGGCCGGCGTTGCCGACAGCGGCGTGGAAGAGGCCGCGCGCGTGGCGCGCTACGCCGCGCTGGGCCGCATGTGCCGTGAACATGGCGCCGGCATCCTGTTGACGGCGCACCATCTGGACGACCAGGCGGAAACGGTACTGCTGCAACTGCTGCGCGGCAGCGGACTGGCCGGCATGTCGGGCATGGATGCCTGCAATGCCGCCCCCGGTTTGCTGGGCGACGATGCCACCCTGATCGCCCGCCCGCTGCTGGGCATGACGCGCGCGCAACTGGAGCAATACGCGGCAGCGCGCAAGATCGCGCATATCGAGGACGAGTCCAACGCCGATGTGCGCTATGCGCGCAACGCCCTGCGGCATGGCGTGATGCCGGCGCTCGGCAGCGCCTTCCCGGGATTCCAGCAACGCCTGGCGCGCGCCGCCGGACACGCGCAGGGCGCGCAGGAATTGTTGAACGAAGTCGCCGCGCAGGATCTGGCGCAATGCCGCCATGAAGACCATCTGTTGATGCCGGCCCTGCGGCAATTGAGCGAGCAGCGATTCTTCAACCTGATGCGCCATTGGTTCGCCTTGCGCGGCATGCGCATGCCGTCGGCGGCATGGATGCAGGAGATGCGCGCGCAATTGCTGCAGGCGGGCGCGGAGGCGCAACTGTGCGTGTCGCATCCGGATGGCGAGGTGCATCGCTACCGCGACCGCGTATTCCTGGCGCCGCGCCGCACGCCGCCGGCTGAAGGCGAGGTCGTCCGGTTGGCATGGAGCGGGCAGGAGCAATTGCGTGTCGATGCCTACTACGGCTGGCTGCGGTTCGAAAGCATCGGGGCCGGCGATGCGCGCCCCGGCATCGATGCGGCATGGCTGGCGCGGCAGCCATTGGCGGTGCGCGGCCGCGACGGCGGGGAGCGCGTGAAGCTGGCCGCCAACCGTCCGGCGCGCAGCCTGAAGCAGCACTTCCAGAGCGCCGACGTGCCGGCGTGGGAACGTCCGTATCTGCCGTTGCTGTTCGCCGGCGATGAACTGCTGTTCGCCGCCGGCATCGGCATGGATTGCGCGCATTTCTCTTTCGCTGGCGAGCGCATCGTCATCGGCTGGCAGGCCGATTGAGCGGCGCGCGCCGACGATAAAAACTCCAGGCGAAAAAATGCCGCATCATGCCTTGCGGCGATGATGCGGCACCCCCTGTCATCCCTGACATGGATGGAGCGCGTGAAGGCGCTCCGGTGATGCTCTTTGCGTTACTGCTTACTTCTTGGCGCTGTCGGCGGCCGGCTTGACGTCGGTGGCGCCGTCAACCTTTTCGGTGGCCTTCTTGGCGCTCTTCTTGCTGACCTTCTTGACGTGATGCGCCTTGGCCTTGGTGGCGGTTTCAGCCTTGGCAGCAGGTGCGGCAGCCGGGGCGGCAGCGGTAGCGGCAGGGGCTGCGGGAGCGGCGGCCGGGGTACCGGTCTGAGCGAATACCGGCAGGGTCAGGGCCGACAGCAGGGAAGCGACGATGATGGCTTTGGTTTTCATGGTGTAGTCCTTTCAAGATCCGGGTGTGTGATCCGCGATGTGTCTGTAATAAATAGTCAGGTGCTGCGGTGTTGTCGTCGCGGCGCGTCTTCCGTGAGTTGCGCCGCGCTCCGGCTATGCTGCGAAATTACTTGGCCTTGGCGGCGTCGGTTGCCGGCTTGGCTTCGGCGCCTGCGGCGTCCTTCTTCTCATCCTTTTTTTCGGCCTTCTTTTCAGCCTTCTTTGCAACCTTGTGCTTGGCATGCGAGGTCTTTGCCTTGGGGGCGGCATCGGTCGTGGCAGCCGCAGGAGCTGCGGGCGCTGCGGCCGGAGCGGCGGCGGTGCCGGTCTGTGCGAACACCGGCAGGGCCAGGGCGGTCAGCAGGGAGGCGACGATGACGGATTTGGTTTTCATGGCAGTTCCTTTTGAATGTGGAGGTTACGCTCGGCGTCTGATTTCGCGTTTGCCGTGATGATCGCGGCGCCTTACTCCCAATAACGAACTGCCGAACCGGACGACGACACGAAAGTGTTTCATTTCATCGCGGAAATGTAAGCAATCGTTGCCGCGCATTTCGCGCTCATCCGATGGGTTTTCCCGGGGCTGTGAGGGAAGCAGAAAACATTCAGATGAATTTGCCGTAGCCCACCAGGCCAAGCACGCCGATGGCGATCAGGTAGATGGCGACAATGAAGTTGAGCAGGCGCGGCGCCAGCAGGATCAGGATGCCGGCGATCAGTGCGGCCAGCGGGCCGAAGGAAAGGTGGATGTTCATATTGTTTCTCCGCAGGTGTCGGGATGAAAGTGAGATGTCCGGATACCGGTGAAGTTCTTGGACGGGCGCGACTGCCGGGGCGGGAAAACAGAAGATCGGAGGAGTCTTTATAATGATGGACTTTCCTTGCCGCACTATCGGGATTTCTCACATGGCTTATCAAACCTGGTTCGCATTCTTTGTCGCCGCTTGCGTGATCGCCGTTTCACCGGGCTCGGGCGCAGTGTTATCGATGAGCCATGGCCTCAACTACGGCGTGCGCCGCACCAGCGCCACCATCCTCGGGCTGGAGATCGCGCTGGTGGTGATCCTGCTCATCGCCGGGGCCGGCGTGGGTTCGCTGCTGCTGGCATCCGAGGCCGCCTTCAACACCATCAAGGTGCTGGGCGCCGTCTACCTGATCTATCTCGGCTTCTCGCAGTGGCGCGCACCGGTGACGGTGCAACAGGATGTCGATGCGACGCAGGGCGCTTCCAGGGCCGCGACGGTACGCGGCCAAGCCTGGTGGCAGCGCTGCATGACCGGTTTCCTGACCAACGTCACCAATCCCAAAGGCATCGTCTTCATGGTGGCGGTGCTGCCGCAATTCATCGACAACGACCGTCCGCTGTGGCTGCAACTGCTGGTGCTGGCGGTGACGATGGTGGCGGTCGATCTGGTGGTGATGCATGGCTATGCGTTCGCGGCCAGCCGCTTGCAGCGCTTCTTTCGCAATCAACGGGCCATGAAGGCGCAGAACCGCTTTTTCGGCGGCGTGCTGATGCTGGTCGGCGCCGGCCTGTTCTTCTTCAAGCGCTCGGCGCACTGAGTACATAAGCGTACGCCCATCAAGCAACAAGCCCCGGCATGCCGGGGCTTGTCGTTTGTGGCATCGCCGGCCTCGATAGCCGGCTGATGCTTACTTGTCTTTCTTCAGGCAGGAAGACATGAAGGCCTTGCGCTCGTCGCCTTTCTTGCCGGCGGCATCGGCATTGCACTGCTTCATCTTGTCTTGCTGCGTCATCGGCTTTTCCGGCTTGCTGGACAGGCAATCTTTCATGAAGGCCTTGCGTTCGTCGCCCTTTTTGCCGGCGGCATCCTTGTTACAGGCGGCCATCTTGGTCTGTTGCGCATTCTCGGCCATGGCGGGGGCGGCGAGCAGCAGCGGGGTGGCCAGTGCGAAAGAAGTGATAGCGATCAGCATTTTTTTCATTAGAAACTCCCTGGACAGTGTGGATTCGGGCCTGCGCGACGGTGATCCGCAGACGCAGGCATTACAGCACGAAAGCCTGCATCTGACTAGCGCCGGCCGGACAATCGCTCAACGCACGCAGGCGATATCGCCTTCCTGGCAGCCGGACAACTCCTGCAGCTCCCGGGCGCGCTGGCGCGTCTTGTCGGCCAGGCAATTCTGCAGCGCCACGCCGGCAGCGGAACCGCCTGCAACGCTGGAGCTTTCGAAGCGGCAGGAGAGGTCGCGGTATTTGAGCCAGGCAAGCTGCACGTCGCGGATCTGGTTTTGCTGGGCCGGGCGCAGCTTGGCGCGGTAAGCGAGGTAGGCCTGGTTGAGTTCGGCGTCGGCCTGGCTGAGATCCCGGGCGGTACATTCGTTCATGTCGGCCTGGGTCGCGGCCTTGCCGCAATCCAGTGCGCCAGCCCCGGCGCTGGCGCCGCACAGGGCCAGCAGCAAGACGAAGCGGATCGGTGGTGTCATGGATATGGTCTCTCCGGAAGGGCGGGGCGCATCATGCGGCCGGTATTGCCGGGAACATGTGCGTCCAACGGGATAAAATCGGATTGTGCTTGTCTTAGAAGAAGGCGCAAGGCCGAGGTTCTCTGCCAATTGCAACAAGCCGTTTCCGATTCTTGAAAGGAGTGCCGCCAATGGGACTGAGCTGGATGTCCGCCCTCAAACTGATTCCCTGGGGAGATGTGGTGCAAGCCACGCCCGGCATCGTGCGCGGCGCCCGCGACCTGTGGTCGCGCACACGCCGCGCCAAGTCGGAAGCCGAAACGCATGAAGGCGCCGTTCTGGCGCCGGGAGACATGGCGCAACTGGCCGCGCGCATCGAACAACTGGAAGCCGAACAATTGGAGGCGAGCAAGCTGATCAATACGCTGGCCGAGCAGAATGCCCAACTGGTGGCCGCCCTCGATGCGCAGCGCCGGCGCATGCGGCTGCTGATGGCGTTTTGCGTGCTGCTGGCGGCGGGATTGGCGGCCTTGTGGCTGCGCTGAACGTTGGCGCCGCCAGCAGGATCGGCGGCGCAGGATTACCATAGCCGGGTTTTCGACCGGCTGCGCCGGCCATCTTCCCCTTACGTTTTCGAAAGGACCTTACCATGCTCAAATCGCAAGGTTACGCTGCACAAAATGCGGCATCCCCATTGGCGCCGTTCAGTTTCGAGCGGCGCGAGGTCGGTCCGCATGACGTGCAGATCGACATCCTGTTCTGCGGCGTGTGCCACTCCGACCTGCACATGGCGCGCGACGAGTGGAAGGGAACCGCCTTCCCGGTGGTGCCGGGCCACGAGATTGTCGGCCGCGTCGCCAAGGTCGGCGCGCACGTCACCAAATTCAAGGTCGGCCAGATCGCCGGCGTCGGCTGCATGGTGGACTCCTGCCAGACTTGCTCGAGCTGCGGCGAAGGGCTGGAGCAATACTGCGAGAACGGCTTCACCGGCACCTACAGCTCGCCCGACAAGGTCAGCGGCGGCTATACCTACGGCGGCTATTCCAACAACATCGTGGTCAACGAGAAGTTCGTGCTGACGGTGTCCGACAAGCTGGACCCGGCCGGCGCCGCGCCGCTCCTGTGTGCCGGCATCACCACCTGGTCGCCGCTGCGCCACTGGAAGGTCGGCCCCGGCCAGAAGGTCGGCATCGTCGGCCTGGGCGGGCTGGGCCACATGGGCGTCAAGCTGGCGCATGCGATGGGCGCGCACGTGGTGCTGTTCACCACTTCGCCGGACAAGCGCGAAGACGCATTGCGCCTGGGCGCCGATGAAGTGGTGGTGTCCAAGGACGCGGACCGGATGGCCGAGCACGCCAACAGCTTCGACTTCATCCTGAACACCGTGGCGGCCCAGCACAACCTGGACCCCTTCATGGCGTTGCTCAAGCGCGAAGGCACCATGACGCTGGTCGGTTTGCCGGAGCATCCGCATCCGTCGCCCTCGGTGGCCAACTTCATCTTCAAGCGCCGCCACCTGGCCGGTTCGCTGATCGGCGGCATCCAGGAGACGCAGGAGATGCTGGACTTCTGCGCCGAGCACGGCATCCATTCCGACATCGAGATCATCAAGATCCAGGACATCAACCAGGCTTACGAGCGCATGCTCAAGAGCGATGTGAAGTACCGCTTCGTGATCGACATGTCGTCGCTGGCGGCCTGAGCGCGGCAAGCAAAGTAGGAGCGGCCTGCCAGCCTTGCGGCGGCAGGCCGTTTCGTTATCGTGTATCCAAACCTTGATTGGGAATCGGCTTCGGATGTTTGAACAAGCATTGCGCATGACCCGGCGCGACTGGCGTACCGGCGAGTTGCGCTTCCTGTTGATCGCATTGATCGTCGCGGTGGCGGCATTGTCTTCCGTCGGCTTCTTCGTCGACCGCATGCGTGCGGGCATGACGCGCGACGCTCACCAACTTCTGGGCGCCGACCTGTTGATCGCCGCCGATCAGCCATTGCCGGCGCAGTGGCTGCAGCAGGCGCAAGCGCAAGGCCTGCTGCAGGCGCAGACCACAGTGTTCCCCAGCATGGCGCAAACCGGCGAGGGCGATCGTGCGCGCTCGGTGCTGGCGTCGATCAAGGCGGTCACGCCGGGTTATCCGCTGCGCGGGCAGTTGAAGCTGCAAGGCGCAAACGGCGCCGACCGTGCCGCCGGCGGCATTCCGCCAGCAGGTGCGGTCTGGGTCGATCCGCAGATATTGTCGGCGCTGGATGTGCGCGTGGGCGATGCGCTGAAGCTGGGCGACAAGGCCTTTCGCATCGCCGATGTGATCTCGATGGAGCCCGACCGCGGCAGCGCGTTCGTCAATTTCGCGCCGCGCGTGATGCTGGCCGACAGCGACCTGGCCGCCACCAGGCTGGTGCAGGTGGGTTCGCGCGTGACCTACCGCTTGCTGCTGGCCGGCGCGCCGCAGCCGGTCAAGGCCTTCCAGCAGGAAGTGGAGCGCCAGATCGAGGCGCAGCAATTGCGCGCCGTGCGCATCGAATCGCTGGAAAACGGCCGCCCTGAAATGCGCGCCACGCTGGACCGCGCCGAGCAGTTCCTGTCGCTGGTGGGGCTGTTGTCGGCCATGCTGGCGGCCTTGGCGGTAGCGATGGCGGCGCGCCGCTTCATGATGCGCCACCTGGACGCCTGCGCCATGCTGCGTTGTTTCGGCATGACGCAAAACCAGGTGACGGCGCTGTACCTGATCGAATTCGTGCTGGTCGGCCTGGCCGCCAGCGCCATCGGTGTGGCGCTCGGCTATGTGGCGCATCTGGCGCTGCTGCAATGGCTGGGCAGTTTCATGCCGACCGCATTGCCGACGGCAGGCTGGCAGCCTGCGCTGCAGGGCGTGGCGACCGGCCTGCTGTTGCTGGTGGGCTTTGCGCTGCCGCCGATCCTGCAATTGCGCAACGTGCCGCACAATCGCGTGATCCGCCGCGAGCAGGGCGCGCCGCAGGCGCTGACGTTGCTGACCTATGTGCTGGGCATGCTAGTGTTTTCCGGCCTGCTGCTGTGGCAGGCGGGGGATATCAAGCTGGGGTTGCTGACGGTGGCCGGTTTCCTCGGCGGCTTCGGCCTGTTCGCGCTGGTGGCGTGGCTGTGCCTGCGCGCCTTGCGCTCATTGCGCGGCTGGTTTGACAGCCAGAGCTGGCGCTTCGCCATCGACGGCCTGCAGCGCCGCCCGGCGGCGGCAGTGATGCAGGTAGTGGCATTGGGCTTGGGATTGATGGCCTTGCTGCTGCTGACCGTGATCCGCGGCGACCTGGTCGGCGCCTGGCGGCAATCGACGCCACCGGATGCGCCCAACCGTTTCGTGATCAACATCCAGCCCGACCAGCGCGCGGCGGTGACCGGCGCGCTGGAGCAGGGCGGCGTCGCCCGGCCGCAGCTTTACCCGATGATCCGCGGCCGCCTGGTGCAGGTCAACGGCCGCCAGATCAGCGCGGCCGACTACAAGGAAGATCGCGCCAAGCGCCTGGTCGACCGCGAGTTCAACCTGTCGACGATGAAGGATATCCCGCCCGGCAACGGCATCGTGGCCGGACGTTGGTACGACGACAGCAAGCCGGAGGCCTCGGTCGAGCGCGGCCTGGCGCAGACGCTGGGGATCAAGCTGGGCGACAGGCTGCAGTTCGACATCGCCGGGCAACTGATGGAAGTGCCGGTGACCAGCCTGCGCAAGCTGGAGTGGGGCTCGCTGCGGGTCAACTTCTTCGTGATCATCAACCCGACGGCGATGCGCGACACGCCGCAGAGCTGGATCACGGCCTTCCACCTGACGCCGGCGCAGGAAAGCCTGGGCAATACGCTCACGCGCGACTTTCCCAACCTGACCGTGGTCGATATCGGCAGCGTGCTGCGCCAGATCCAGGACGTCGTGGGACAGGTGATTTCCGCTGTCGAGTTCCTGTTCCTGTTCACGCTGTGTTCCGGCGTGCTGGTGCTGTACGCGGCGCTGGCCGGTTCGCAGGACGAGCGGGTGCGCGAGGCAGGGCTGTTGCGGGCGCTGGGCGCGACGCGGGCCGAGCTTTCCCGGGCGCAACGCATCGAGGTGCTGCTGGTGGGCGCGGTGGCCGGCTTGCTGGCGGCCAGCGGCGCGGCCGCCATCGGCTGGGCGCTGGCGCATTACGTCTTCAATTTCGACTGGGCGCTGAGTCCGCTGGTATGGCTGGCCGGCATGGCCATCGGCGCCGGCTGCTCGGCCATCGGCGGCTGGGCCGGCTTGCGCCACGTGCTGGGCCGCCCGCCGTTGCAGACCTTGAGGGAGGCGTGATCTTGTATCATGCTGGCTATGCAAATCGAAGACCCTAACCAACCCACCACGTTCGAACTGATCGGCGGCGCGGAAAAGCTGCGCGAGATGGTCGACCGCTTCTACGACCTGATGGACCTGGAGCCGGAGTTCGCCGGCATCCGCGCGCTGCACCCGGCATCTCTGGACGGTTCGCGCGAGAAGACCTACATGTTCCTCTCCGGCTGGACTGGCGGCCCCAACCTGTATATCGAACAGTTCGGCCATCCGCGCCTGCGCGCGCGCCACCTGCCGTTCCCGATCGGCATTTCCGAGCGCGACCAGTGGCTGCGCTGCATGGCGTGGGCGATGCAGGATGTGGGTTTGTCCGAAAACCTGCAAAAACGTTTGCTGGCATCGTTCTACCAGACCGCCGACTGGATGCGTAACAAGCCGGAATAACGGAATAAGGCCTCTCTTTTTTTCTCTCCATGACCTCCTTTGAATTGATACTCGCCGGCCTGGTTGTGCTCGGCATCGTGCTGCAGATCGTGATCCTGCTGCGTTCAGGCCGCAAGGACGACGGCGGCGCCGAAGCCGCGCTGCAGCAATTGAAGCTGGACCTGCAGCGCCACCAGCAAGACACCGGCGAACGCATCGAACGCGAACTGCGCACCCAGGTGCAGGCCAGCGCGCAAAGCACGCGCCAGGAACTGGGCGGCAATTTCGCCCAGCTGCAGCAGACGCTGGCGACCCAGATGTCCAGCGTGGCGACGCTGCAGAACAACCAGATCGACAGCTTCGCCCAGCAACTGGTCAAGCTCAACGAAACCAATGCCCTGCAGCTCGACGGCATGCGCCAGTCGATGACGCTGCAGGCGCAGGCCAGCCGCGAGGAGCAGGCGGTGTCGCTGAAACGCTTTGGCGATACCCTGAACCAGCAACTGGCGGCGCTGACAGAGTCCAACTCGCAGCGCATGGCCGAAGTGCGCGCCACGCTGGAGGCCAAGATCAAGGACCTGCAAAACGACAATGCGCAAAAGCTGGAAGAGATGCGCAAGACCGTCGATGAAAAACTGCACGCGACGCTGGAGCAGCGCCTGGGCGAATCGTTCAAGCTGGTCTCAGACCGCCTGGACAAGGTGCACCAGGGCCTGGGCGAGATGCAGCAACTGGCTACCGGCGTGGGCGACCTCAAGCGTGTGCTGACCAACGTCAAGACGCGCGGCACCTGGGGTGAAGTGCAGTTGGGCATCTTGCTGGAGCAGATGCTCACGCCCGAACAGTACGCCAAGAACGTCGAGACCGTGCCCGCCAGCGGCGAACGCGTCGAATTCGCCATCCGCCTGCCGGGCGCCAAGGACGACGCGACGCCGGTGTGGATGCCGGTCGACGCCAAGTTCCCCAAGGAACAATACGAACGCCTGGTGGATGCCGCCGAGCGCGCCGATGCCGAAGGCGTCGCGGCCGCCGGCAAGGCTCTGGAACGCGCGGTGCGCGACGAGGCCAAGACCATCGCCGAGAAATACCTGTCGCCGCCGCTGACCACCGATTTCGCCATCCTGTTCCTGCCGACCGAAGGCCTGTATGCGGAAGTGATGCGCCGTCCCGGCCTGTCGGACGACTTGCAGCGCACCCACCGTGTCACCATAGCCGGGCCGTCGACCTTGCTGGCCTTGCTCAACAGCCTGCAGATGGGCTTCCGCACGCTGGCGCTGGAAAAGCGTTCGTCGGAAGTGTGGCAAGTGCTGGGCGCGGTGAAGACCGAGTTCGGCAAGTTCGGCGAGGTGCTGGCGTCGACCAAGAGCGCGCTGGAGCGGGTGGCCAAGAACATCGACCAGGCCGAGACCCGCACACGCCAGATGACGCGCAAGCTGAAGTCGGTGGAAGCGCTGCCGTCGGAGAATGCGCAGAAGCTGCTGGGGACGGGAGAGCTGGATCTGGCCGGACCGGATGAGGATTCCTGAGGCGCCGGTGTCAATCGAAAAAGAAAAGGGATGGCTTGCCATCCCTTTTTTCTTGCGCGCAAAGAGGCTTATACCAGGCCATCGAACACGACGATGGAAACATCCTCGCCTGCGGCCACATCGCCGCGTTCATGTTCAAGCTCAATGATGCAGTTGGCATCCGACATCGAGCGCAACATGCCCGAACCCTGCATGCCGGTGAGCCGTACCGACCACGCGCCTTGCCCATCCGGCGCCAGGATGCCGCGCTGGTATTCGGTGCGGCCGGCCTTCTTGCGGATGGCGCCGGCCGCTTTCACGCGCAGGCGCGGCAGCGGCGACGCTTCGGCGCCGGCCAGGCGCAACAGGGCGTCGCGCACGAAGAAATAGAAACTGACCGTCACCGCCACCGGATTGCCGGGCAGGCCGAACAGGTAGGCGTCGCGGCCATTCGATGCGATGCGGCCGAAGGCCAGCGGGCGGCCGGGGCGCATGCCGATCTTCCAGAACAGCATCTCGCCCAGGCTGGCCATGGTCTGCTTGGTGTAGTCGGCGGCGCCGACCGAGACGCCGCCGGAGGTGATGACGGCATCAGCCTCTTCGCAGGCGCCGCGGAAGGCGGCTTCCAGCGCGGCCGGGTCGTCGCCCACCACGCCCATGTCGATGATGTCGCAGCCCAGGCGGGTGAGCATGCCATGCAGGGTGTAGCGGTTGGAGTCGTAGACGCAACCCGGATCGAGCGGTTCGCCCACCGAGCGCAATTCATCGCCGGTGGAGAAGAAGGCCACGCGCAGGCGGCGCTGGACCGGCACTTCGGCAATGCCCAGCGAGGCCAGCAGGCCGATGTCGGAAGGGCGCAATTGCCGGCCGCGCGGCAGCGCCACGGTGCCGGCCGCCAGATCTTCGCCGCGCAGGCGGCGGTTGTCGCCGGGGCGCACGCGGCCGGCGGGGATGGTGACGCCATGCGGGTCGGCATCGGCCGTCAATTCCTGCGGGATCACGGTATCGCAACCGGCCGGCATCGGGGCGCCGGTCATGATGCGTACGCATTGGTCGCGCTGCACCTCGCCCGCGAAGCTGGCGCCGGCATGCACCGAGCCGGCGATCGCCAGGCGCACCTCATGGCCGGCGGCGATGTCTTCGCCGCGCAGGGCGTAGCCGTCCATGGCCGAATTGTCATGCGCCGGCACGTCGATGCGGGAAACGATGTCTTGCGCCAGGACGCGGCCCAGCGCGCTGCGGATGGCGACTTTTTCCCGCGTCTCGATGGGGCGGATGAAGTCATGGATGACGCGCTGGGCTTGCGCCACCGTCATGGCGTTGGGATCGTAGCCGCTGATGCAACTGACGATGTCGTTGAGGGATTGCCGGGAAGTCTGGGTCATCGTTCTTGTTCGAACTGGAGCAGCTCCAGTCCGGTGTTGATATTGCAGAAGGCACGCTCGTCGGGGAAATCGACTTCCACGCATTGCAGCGTGGCGAACCAGAATTCCATCTTGCGCTCGCCGCCGGCGAGGAAGCTGTTGAGCGAGGGCAGTGTCGATTTGCGCAGCAGCGAGCATACCGGATGGCGCCGCCGGTTGTCTTCCTGGCCGGTGACGGCGAAGGCGGCGTCGGCGCCGCTGGCGATCAGTTCGTCGGCCAGCCGGGCCACCAGGTCGAAGGGAATCAGCGGCGTATCGCAGGGGGCGGTCGCCAGGAACGGCGTGGCGCAATGCGTAAGCCCGCATTGCAGGCCGGCCAGGGGGCCGGGGAAATCGGGGGACAGGTCGTGCCAGATCGGGTAGCCGAATGCGGCGTAGCGCAGTTGGGAGCGGTTGGCGTTGACCGCCAGCGTGCAGACCTGCGGCGCCAGCCGTTCCAGCACGTGCTGGGCGAGCGGCTTGCCGTGCAGTTCCTGCAGGCCCTTGTCGACGCCGCCCATGCGCGTGCCGCGTCCGCCGGCCAGCACGAGGCCGGTAATGTGGCTGGCGGCGATGGCGAGTACGGCGGACATGATGCGATGCGGTGAAAGAGGAGGGGCCTGCGCCTTAGCCGCCGATGTAGGACATCTCGACCTTGCGCAGCGCGCGCGCATTTTGCTGCTCGCTGCGCAATTCCGAATAGCGGTCGCCGCGCTGGTTCCACAGCCGGGCAATGGCGCCGGCCAGTTCGGCATCGCTGCCGCCGTTGCGCACGATGCCTCGCAGGTCGTGGCCTTCGCTGGCGAACAGGCAGGTGTAGACGCGACCCTCGGTGGACAGGCGCGCGCGCGAGCAATCCTGGCAGAAGGCGTGGGTGACGCTGGAGATCACGCCGATCTCGCCGCTGCCGTCGGCATAGCGCCAGCGTTCGGCGGTTTCGCCGGTGTAGTTGGGATCGGCTTCGACCAGCGGCAATTCAGCCGCGATGCGGCGCACCACCTCGCGCGACGGCACCACCTGGTCCATGCGCCAGCCGTTGGAGCTGCCCACGTCCATGTATTCGATGAAGCGCAGGATATAGGGCGTGCCCTTGAAGCGGCGCGCCATCGGCAGGATCTCGTGGTCGTTCAGGCCTTGCTTGACCACCATGTTGATCTTGATCGGGCCGAGGCCGGCGGCATGCGCGGCCTCGATGCCTTCCAGCACGCGCGCCACCGGGAAGTCGACGTCGTTCATGCGGCGGAAATTCTGGTCGTCCAGCGAGTCCAGCGAGACGGTCACGCGCTTCAGGCCGGCTTCTTTCAAGGCCTGGGCCTTTTGCTTGAGCAGGGTGCCGTTGGTGGTCAGGGTGAGGTCGACTTCGCGGCCGTCGGGCGTACGCAGCGCGGCCAGCATCTCGACCAGGCGTTCGATGTTCTTGCGCAGCAGCGGCTCGCCGCCGGTCAGGCGGATCTTGTGCACGCCATGGGCCACGAACTGGCGCGCCACGCGGGTGATTTCCTCGAAGGTGAGCAGGGCCGAATGCGGCAGGAACTGGTATTGCTTGTCGAACACGTCCTTGGGCATGCAATACACGCAACGGAAGTTGCAGCGGTCCGTGACGGAGATGCGCAGGTCGTGCAGGGGGCGTCCCAAGGCGTCGCCCAGGAAACCGGTCGGCTCCGCAGGCGCCGGCAACATGCCCGCATCCATACCCGGTGGCATGGCTTGCCGATAGTCAACGATGGGAATGACGCGCTTGTTCATACGGGCTGGCGGAAACAGATGTGTAGTAACGATAGCACGGCTGGCAATACGAGGTAGATGCACAGTTGTGCATATTCGCTATTGTCTGCCTGTATGGACAGGCTGTAAATCCGCACTGCAAGGGACGTTGCGGGGAACCGGGGCAGGCTGCGCCAAGCGTGGGCGAGGGTACTGTATCCATCGTCCGGGGCCCCAACTGTCCCGTTTTCGGGCAAAGAAAAAGGGAGCCGAAGCTCCCTTTTCCATGACCGCTCAAGCGGATCAGCGGCGCGTTTCAACCTGAACCAGCGGTTCGGTTGATTGCGGCGGCAGCGGCTTGCGTTCACGCGGTACGCGCGGCGGCGTCACGATGCTGGCGGCGGCTTCCTGTGCGGCCTGCAGCTTGACCGGATCGGTCGTGGCCAGGGTCAGGCCGGCTTGCGACAGCATCTGGTTCAGCGAGTCCCACTGCACGTTGCTGCCCGCGGCCGGCGCCGGGGCGGGAGCGGCTGCGGCAACCTGGGGCGCGGGAGCGGCTTCGGCGACTGCATCCAGCAGGCTGATCTGCTGCGGCGCTGCCGATGCTGCAGCAGGCGCTTCTGCGGGAGCCTGCACCGGCTCAAAGGCCGGAGCGGGGACGAAGCCGGCATCGATCGATGCTGCCACGGGTTCCACATTTGCCACGGTCTCGGTCGCGGCGGCGGCCACGGCTTCCACCGCGTTCACACCGCTTTCGACGGTGGCGGCGGTCTCTACCGCCACAGCGGCCGGCGCCGGGGCGCTTTCCTGCGGCACCGGGGAGGCGGCGAAGGAGGCCTGTGCGACGGCGGCCTGGGCAGCTTCGGCCGGAGCGGCTTCGATGCCCTCGGCGCTTTCGGCGCCCTCGGCAGCTTCCGCGCCTTCGGCGTTTTCAGCGTTTTCGATCACGTTGCCGTTCTCGTCGCGCTCGCGGCGATGACGATTGCGGCCGCCGCGACGGCGACGGCGACGCGGTTCGGTACCGCCTTCGGACGCTTCCGCGCCTTCGCCGGCTTCGACTTGCGCGCCTTCCACCTGAACCGCCTGCTCATCGGCAGCGATCACCGCCGTACCGGCGGCGACAGCCACGCCGGCGGTTGCGGCGCCGGCTGCCAGTGCGGCTTCCAGCGGCAGGCCTTCCTCTGGCTTGGCTTCCTTGCTGCGTTCGCCGCGCGGTGCGCGCGGTTCACGCGGCTGGCGCGGTTCGCGCTGTTCACGGCCCTCGCGGGCTTCGCGCGGCTCACGGTTTTCACGCGGCTCGTTGCGGCGGCCTTCCTTGTTTTCCTGGCCTTCGCGGGCTTGCACATCACGCGCTTCGCGCGGTTCGCGGCCCTCACGGCCTTCGCGCGGCTGGCGCGGCGCGCGTTGCTGCTTGCCTTCGGCGGTATCGCCGGCCTTCAGTTCCGGTGCGGCCTGGCTGCCGTCGCGGTTGCGCGCATTGCGGTCGTTGCCGCGCTCGCCGCCGCGTTCGTTGCGGTTGCGGTTACGGCCGTTGCGGTCGCGGCCATTGCGGTCGCCATCGCGCTTGGCCGGGGCCTTGGCTTCGACCGGGGCCGGCGCGGCAACGGGGGCGACAGGCTTCTTGCGGAAGAAGCTGAAGATCTTGCCCAGCAGGCCCGATTCCGGCGCCAGGGTCGGCGGTGGCACGGGCACCGATTCGGGAGCCTTGCGTTCGACGATCGGGGCCGGCTGGTCCGGGGTGATGCCCTTGACCACGGCTTCCTGGCGCGGACGCACGTCTTCCTTCTGGCGCTTGCTGTAGCCGATGTCGGTATCGGCCTGCTCGGCCATGGCGTAGCTGGCTTGGGCGTCGTCCAGGCGCGGATCGTCGTGCTTGATCCGTTCCATCTTGTAGTGCGGGGTTTCCAGGTGCTTGTTGGGGATCATGATGACCGTGACGCGATGGCGCGTTTCGATCTTCAGGATTTCGCCGCGCTTCTCGTTCAACAGGAAGGCGGCTACATCGACCGGCGCCTGCACGTGGATGGCGGCGGAGTTTTCCTTCATCGCCTCTTCCTGGATGATGCGCAGCACCTGCAGGGCGGAGGATTCGGTATCGCGGATGTGGCCGGTGCCGTTGCAGCGCGGGCAGGTCACGTGGCTGCCTTCGGACAGCGACGGGCGCAGGCGCTGGCGCGACAGTTCCATCAGGCCGAAGCGCGAGATCTTGCCCATCTGGACGCGGGCGCGGTCATGGTGCAGGGCGTCTTTCAGGCGGCCTTCGACTTCGCGCTGGTTCTTGCTGTTCTCCATGTCGATGAAGTCGATCACGATCAGGCCGCCCAGGTCGCGCAGGCGCAACTGGCGGGCCACTTCGTCGGCCGCTTCAAGGTTGGTATGGAACGCGGTGGTTTCGATGTCGCTGCCGCGGGTGGCGCGCGCCGAGTTGACGTCGACCGAGACCAGCGCTTCGGTGTGGTCGATCACGATGGCGCCGCCGGAAGGCAGCGGCACGGTACGCGAGTAGGCGGTCTCGATCTGGTGTTCGATCTGGAAGCGCGAGAACAGCGGCACGTCGTCGCGGTAGCGCTTGACGCGATGGACCATGTCCGGCATCACGTGGGCCATGAACTGCTGGGCCTGGTCGTGGATGTCGTCGGTGTCGATCAGGATTTCGCCGATGTCGGGCTGGAAGTAGTCGCGGATGGCGCGGATGACCAGCGAGGATTCCTGGTAGATCAGGAAGGCGCCCGAGGCCGACTGGCCGGCGCCTTCGATGGCGCGCCACAGTTGCATCAGGTAGTTCAGGTCCCACTGCAGTTCGTCGACGTTGCGGCCGATGCCTGCGGTGCGGGCGATGACGGACATGCCGTTGGGCAGGTCCAGCTTGTCCATGGTTTCGCGCAGTTCCTGGCGGTCTTCGCCTTCGACCCGGCGCGACACGCCGCCGCCGCGCGGATTGTTGGGCATCAGCACCAGGTAGCGGCCGGCCAGCGAGATGAACGAGGTCAGGGCGGCGCCCTTGTTGCCGCGTTCTTCCTTTTCGACCTGGACGATGATTTCCTGGCCTTCGCGCAGCGCTTCCTTGATGGTGGCGTTGCGCACATCGATGCCTTCCTTGAAGTAGGTGCGGGCCACTTCCTTGAACGGCAGGAAGCCGTGGCGCTCTTCGCCGTAGTTGACGAAGCAGGCTTCCAGCGAGGGTTCGATGCGGGTGATGACACCCTTGTAGATATTGGACTTGCGCTGTTCGCGTCCGGTCGTTTCGATATCGATGTCGATCAGTTTCTGGCCGTCAACGATGGCTACGCGCAGTTCTTCCTGCTGCGTAGCGTTGAACAACATACGTTTCATGTTTTCACTCCGGGATCCGAAGATCCTTCAAATGGCGCCGTCCGATGCGGAAGCGGCGCCAAAAGTACAGGGGATGTACGCGAGAACGGAAGTGATCGGGGGAGGGAATTGCCTTACTGTGTGGAGTGCAGTTTATAAAGCACTCAAGCACAACGGGGCGCGGATGCGCTGGACGGGAACGCCGGGCAGCGCCGTATCCGCGCCGCGCGCTCCGCCATAGGCGGTCGCGCAGGCTGCTGCGGACGGTAAGCTGGTCTGTGAAGCCAAACGATTCATGTATATAGGGTTGGCGACGGCGATCGGGTTCAACACATCAACCGGCAAGCTTCGCGGTGATCCGGTTCTGGTTCGCGGCCCGGCCCGGGCGCTGCAAACCGCGGCCGGCCATGAAGGCCAGTCTGCGCGGCTTGTTGCCAGCGGGCTGTGCGCTGCGGTCCAGAGGCCGGTTCGCCGGATGCGAGTCTTGCCAGACTTTTATCCTGATGATCCAAACAATTCTGTTCCACTTCCAAGTGCGTTATCCGATTGCAACTGCGGTGCAAACTGGACTCGCGCAGGGAAGGTGCGTACTCGTTTCGGAGCCTTGGAATCAGTCGGGCGGCATTTTCAGGCTGTTTTTCAGCCATCGCAGCGCCGTTTTGGGCATCTGCAGTGCCGCACGTCGTCATTTTCGGGGCCCCCTTCGTCAATTTTGCTATTCGCGAGGCTGACGAAGTCTCCTCTTGTGTAGAATGTTCCTTTTTATTCTACTGACGCGGTTTTTTGACCAGCGTCGATCGATTATATATTCAAAATGAAGGACTTAGCGAGATTTTCTAGGGGGGCTTCTGAAACCGCCAAAACAGCGGCGGCTCCCCGGAGCGCAACAGCCTCGCACAGCGTCCCTCAAGTGCAGTTGCTGACCATTTCCGAGGAAGAGGCGGGGCAGCGGATCGACAATTTCCTGCTGCGGGTCTGCAAAGGCGTTCCCAAGAGCCATATCTACCGTGTCCTGCGTTCGGGCGAGGTGCGCGTCAACAAGGGCCGCATCGACCAGACCTACCGCCTGGCCGAGGGCGACGTGGTGCGCGTGCCGCCAATACGAGTTGCAGAAAAGCAAGAATCGGTGGTGCCCGGCGCCGAATTCCGCATCCTGCTGGAAGACAGCCACATGCTGGTGATCGACAAGCCCGCCGGCGTGGCCGTGCATGGCGGTTCGGGCGTGAGCTACGGCGTGATCGAGCAGTTGCGGGCGGCGCGTCCGCAAGCCAAGTTCCTGGAACTGGTGCACCGGCTCGACCGCGACACCTCGGGCGTGCTGCTGATCGCCAAGAAGCGTTCGGCCCTGACCAACCTGCACGACCAGATGCGCGACGGCGTGACCGACAAGCGCTACCTGACCTTGGTACAGGGCGACTGGAAGAACGCCCGCCAGCACATCAAGTTGCCGTTATTTAAATACAGCACGCCGGACGGCGAGCGACGGGTGCGGGTGCAGGCCGATGGCCAGCCTTCGCACACGGTGTTTTCCCTGCTGCAACGTTTCGGCGACTTCGCCTTGCTGGAGGCGGAACTCAAGACCGGCCGCACGCACCAGATCCGGGTGCACCTGTCGTCCAGCGGTTTTCCGATCGTGGGCGACGACAAGTACGGCGATTTCGCGCTGAACAAGGCGTTGCAGAAGGCCGACGGTAAACGCATCGCCTTGAAGCGCATGTTCCTGCACGCCTGGCAGATCAGCTTCACCCATCCGGACAGCGGCGAGACCGTGACCCTGAAAGCCGCGTTGCCGGCCGAATGCGAGAATTTCCTGCGCAGCCTGCAGGCGGCGGGGGAGGAGGCAAAATGGCCGGGCGCGTCGGGCGAGGATGCCGCGTAGTGCCGGATGTGATACTTTCTGGCCGGAATTAACAATGTTGCATGTCCATCCGGCAACGATGCCGATGGACGGCAGAGAGTGAATACAAGACATGGCAAGAAAGCAATTCGACCTGATCGTCTTCGACTGGGACGGTACCCTGATGGACAGCACCTCGACCATCGTGCGCTGCATCCAGGCGGCCGCGCGCGACCTGGGGCTGCCGATTCCGGACAAGAGCGCGGCTTCCTACGTGATCGGGCTGGGTCTGCAGGATGCCATGCAGGCGGCCATTCCCGATGTCGATCCCAAATACTATCCGCGCATCGTCGAGCGCTACCGCCACCATTACCTGGGGCAGGACAAGGACCTGACGCTGTTCGACGGCGTGCCCGAGATGCTGGCCGACCTGTCGCAACAGGGGTATTTCCTGGCGGTGGCCACCGGCAAGAGCCGGGTCGGGCTGAACCGGGCGATGAATACCACCGGCCTGCTGTCGGTGTTCGACGCCACCCGCTGCGCCGACGAGACCTTTTCCAAGCCGCATCCGGCCATGCTGCAGGAGCTGACGCGCGAGCTGGGCCAGGACATGGGCCGCACGCTGATGATCGGCGACACCACCCACGACCTGCAGATGGCCATCAATGCCGGCGCCAAAGGCGTTGCGGTAGAATTCGGCGCGCATCCGGTGGCGCAGCTGCAAGAGCTCAATCCGCTGTTCTCTGCCAAGTCCATCCGTGAGCTGCACCAATGGCTCACCGACAACGCCTGAGGCCCGACCTTCCCATCCTGGCGGCATAGTGCCGCCGGCTTTTTCAGCGCAAGGACATTGCCAACGCCATGAGCAGCCAGACCGAAATCGACATTTGCGCCTCTTCCGAAATCGAGGAGGGCGGCAAGGGGAAGCGCTTTCCGGTCATGGTGCATGGCGACGACACCAGCGGCTTCGTGGTGCGCTACGGCGGGCAGGTGTACGGCTACCTCAACCGTTGCGCGCATGTGCCGGTGGAACTGGACTGGTTCGAAGGCGAATTCTTTGAATCCAGCGGTTTGTATCTCATGTGCGCAACACATGGCGCGGTTTACGCGCCCGATACCGGAAAATGCGAAGGCGGCCCTTGTACCGGCGCGCATTTGCGTAAGATCATGACGGTGGAACGGGATGGCCGGATTTACTGGCGCCCGGACGAGCTGGTCAAGGCTGCCGAGGCATGAGCCTTGGCGAATCCACGAGGGCGCCATAAGCGCCTTTCGTTTTGAGTGAGCATATGAGCGATAACGAATTCGAGAAGTCCCCCCAATCGCCGCCGCAGGCCGGCGCCACCCCCCCGTCCTCCGCCGAGCCGGCGCCGGGCGCCGCGCCCAAGGCGGCGCGCGACGACAAGAAACACGGCGGCTGGGAACGCGATGTGCTGGAGAAGCTGGCGCTGTTCGCGGTCAAGGAGCAGCGCGCGCGGCGCCGCTGGAGTATCTTCTTCCGCATCGTGATCCTGATGGCGATCGTGTTCGGCGTCTGGATGGCCTTCACCTACGGCAAGACCGAGAGCGAACCGGTGGGCACGCATACCGCGCTGGTGGAAATCAAGGGCACCATCGATTCCGAGGGCCAGGGCTCGGCCGGCGTGGTGATCCCGGCGCTGGACAAGGCATTCGCCGCGACCGACTCGGTCGGCGTGATCCTCAAGATCAACAGCCCCGGCGGCAGCCCGGTGCAGGCCGGCATGATCAATGACGAGATTACCCGCCTGCGCAAGGAGTACCCGAAGAAGCCGATCTACGTGGTGGTCGAGGAAATGTGCGCCTCGGGCGGCTATTACATCGCCGCCGCGGCCGACAGCATTTACGTCAACAAGGCCAGCCTGATCGGTTCGGTCGGCGTGCTGATGGACGGGTTCGGTTTTACCGGCCTGATGGACAAGCTGGGCGTCGAGCGTCGCCTGCTGACCGCCGGCGAGAACAAGAGCTTCCTCGATCCGTTCAGCCCGCAAAGCGCCAAGCAGCGTGAATATGCGCAGGCCATGCTGAACGAGATCCACCAGCAGTTCATCGAAGTGGTGCGCCAGGGCCGCGGCACGCGCCTGAAGGAAACGCCCGAGACCTTCTCGGGGCTGGTCTGGACCGGCTCCAAGGCGGTTGAACTGGGCCTGGCCGATGGCTACGGCACGGTCGACAGTGTGGCGCGCGACGTGATCAAGGCCGAGGATGTGGTGGACTACACCCAGACCGAGAACCTCTCCGAGCGCGTGCTGAAGAAGTTCGGCGTGGCGTTCGGCGCCGGTGTCGCCAAGACGCTGATGTCTTCCTCGCTGCCTTCGTTGCGCTGAACGCGACAAGCGGAAAAAAGAAGGCCGGCTGTTATGCAGCCGGCCTTTTTGTTTAACTCACTCGGTTATTTCATTCCGCCAAGAGCAAAAACACCGTCGGCTTCTTATGGAAATCCGGCCCCTTGCCGGCCGCCAGCGCAGCCTTCCATTGCCCGGCCGTTTGCGTGCGCACCGATTCCGTCGGCAAGCTCAGATCGGTCGCCACGCACACCAGGGTATTGCCCTGGCAATGGGTGGACAGCGCTTCCAGCATGGCGGCATTGCGGTAGGGCGTTTCGATCAGCAGTTGCGTCTGCTTCTCCTTGCGCGAGCGGTCTTCCAGCTGGCGGATACGCTTGCCGCGGGCATCGGCATCGGTGGGCAGGTAGCCGTTGAAGGCGAAGCTCTGGCCGTTCAGGCCGCTGGCCATCACCGCCAGCAAGAGCGAAGAAGGACCGACCAGCGGGCGCACCTGGATGCCGCGCTGGTGGGCCAGGCGCACCAGGTTGGCGCCGGGGTCGGCCACCGCCGGCACGCCGGCTTCGGAGATCAGGCCGCCGTCGCGCCCCTCCAGCAACGGCGCCAGCAGCGCGGGCAGGGCGGCGGCGTCGGTGTTGACGTTGAGCTCGGCGATGCCGATTTCCTGGATCGGTTTGGACAAAGGCCGGCTGCTGCCCAGCAGTTTCAGGAAGGCGCGCGTGGTCTTGGCGTTTTCGGCGACGAAGTAATCCAGGCGCGCGGCGACAGCCTGCACCTCGCGCGGGATGATGGCATCCAGCGGGTGCGGCGCGCCGTCTTCGGCGGGTGCTTCGGTCGGGCCGAGAGTGTTGGGAATCAGATAAAGAATGCCCGGCATCGGAGGAAATTGAATAAATTGTATAAAATAATACGAGCGCCGCGATGCGGCGCGCAGGACGACATTCTACAGGCTGCATGCGGCTTTTCGGGCGACCGTCCGGGAAAGATGGCCAGGACGTCGCGTCGTGCGGCGCTTCGGTTGCGCCAGGGTGTCATCAAACTGTCACGCAAGCCGATTATCTTGTCCGGTCGGGCTGCATGAAAGCGTGAAATCGTTTTAAGTATTTTTTGACCTATATGGGTCTGTCTGGAAGGGAATGAATGTTTGCAGCGGTAGATCTCGGTTCCAACAGCTTTCGTCTGCATATCGGCAAATATGAAGACGGCGGCATCCGCGTCATCAAGAGCGCGCGCGATCCTATCCGCCTGGCGGCCGGCATCGACAAGAACGGCAACCTGACCGAACAGGCCTGTAGAACGGCGATCGATTCGCTGACCCGTTTCCGAGCCATCCTGCGCGACTATCCGCTGGATGCGGTGCGCGTGGTGGCGACCAATACCCTGCGCATCGCCAAAAATGCGCATGCGCTGCTGCCCGAGCTGGAGCGCGCCATCGGCTATCCGGTCGAAATCATTTCCGGCGAGGAAGAGGGGCGCCTGATCTACATGGGCGTGACCGGCGTGCTGGCCGAGCCCGAAGAAGAACGCATGGTGATCGATATCGGCGGCGGCTCGACCGAAGTCATCCGCGGCCTGGGCGGGCATATCCGCCATGTCGAATCGTTCGGCATCGGCACCGTCAACCAGAGCCTGGCCTTCTTCCCCGACGGTGCGATCACCGCGGCGGCCTTCGAGCGCGCCATCATCTCCGCGCGTTCCCATGTCGAGGACGCGGTGCACCTGTTCGATTTCGATGGCGGCGTCAATGTCTACGGCTCGTCGGGCACCATGCGGGCGATCGCCGACACCATCGCGCGCAACGGCATGGGCGACGGCCGCGTCACTCTGGATGGCCTGGAAGACCTGATGCAGCGCCTGATCGATTTCGGCCATGTGAGCCGCATCGAACTCGACGGCATGAAACCCGACCGCGCCGGCGTCATCATGGGCGGGCTGGCGGTGCTGATCGGCTTCATGCAGGAGTTCGGCATCGAAGTCGTCACGCCGGTGGAAGCCGGGTTGCGCATGGGCGTGATGTGGGACCTGCAGTTGCGCGCCACCAAGGCCGACCGGCGTGACATGTCGGTGGACGATTTCTCGCGCCGTTTCCATGTCGACGCGGCGCGCGCCCACGGCGTGGCCGATACCGCGCTGGGCTTTTTCCAGTTGCTCAAGCCGGCCACCGACTCCTATGCGCGCTACCTGTACTGGAGCGCCTTGCTGCACGAGGCCGGCCTGGTGGTGTCGCCTACCGGTTACCACAAGCATTCGTCCTACCTGATCGCCAACGCCGACCTGCCGGGCTTCACCACGCGCGAGCAGCGGCTGATGAGCGCGCTGATCCTGGGGCAGAAGGGCAACCTGAAGAAGATCAGCGAGATGCTGTCCGATGTCGATTTCGCCAAATCGGTGCTGGCGCTGCGGCTGGCGGTGATGTTCCGGCATTCGCATATCACGCTCGACCTGGACAAGGTGAAGGTCAAGTTCAAGAACCGGATCGACCTGGAAATCCGGCGCGACTATGTCAAGGATCATCCCAACATCTCCTTCTGGATCCAGAAGGAACAGGAGTGGTGGGCCGGCATCGGCGTCGATTTCTCGCTGAAGGTATTGGCCTGAGCCGAGAGAGCGGCATTCCGCCTTGAACAAAATCCCCCTGCCGGCTCACGACGGCAGGGGGATTTTTTTGGGGGAAGGGCGATTGAATGTTTTAGAACATTGCGCCAGCATCCTGATTTAAATAGTAATGGTTCTTATTTGTGTTATAGTCGCCTTCGGTTTCCGATGCGGGATGGCGCAAGCGCCGCATCAAAGCCCATATACCAATAACCAGGCATCGCACGATGCCATTCGCGGATTGCCTCCCACGCCAAAATGAAGCCCGGATACGCCGCGGCATTCGATCAATTTTTTGCAAAAGGATGGTCCATGTTTTCTCGTCAACTCGTGGTCGGCGCCTTGCTGGCCAGCGCCGCGCTGTCTTCCGTCGCCCAGGAGAAGGTGCTCAACCTCTATTCGGCGCGCCACTATCAGACTGACGAAGCGCTCTACGCCGACTTCACCAAGGCGACCGGCATCAAGATCAACCGCATCGACGGCGACGACGCCGGCATCCTCGCCCGCCTCAAGAGCGAAGGCGCTTCCAGCCCGGCCGACGTGATCTTGCTGGTGGATGCGGCGCGCCTGTGGAAGGCGCAAAGCGACGGCCTGTTCCAGCCGGTCAAGTCCAAGGTGCTGGACGAACGCATCCCGGCCAACCTGCACAGCAAGGAAGGCAACGACGGCGCCCAGTGGTTCGGCTTCTCGACCCGCGCCCGTGTGATCGTCTATAACAAGGCCGGCGTCAAGCCGGAAGATGTGGACACCTACGAGTCGCTGGCCGATCCGAAGAACAAGGGCAAGCTGTGCACCCGCAGCGGTTCGCACCCGTACAACGTCTCGTTGTTCGGCGCCTTGCTGGAACATAACGGCGCCGTCAAGACCGAGGAAATCCTCAAGGGCATGGTCGCCAACCAGGCGCGCCAGCCGGTGGGCGGCGATACCGACCAGATCAAGGCGGTCGGCTCGGGCGAATGCGGCGTGGCCATTTCCAACTCCTATTACGTGGCGCGCCTGCTGCGTTCGACCAAGCCGGAAGACGTGGCGCTGATGGAGAAGGTCGGCATCGTCTGGCCCAACCAGAAGAGCTATGGCGCCCATGTGAACATCGCCGGCGGCGGCGTGGCCAAGCATGCGCCGCACAAGGCCGAGGCGGTGCAGTTCCTGGAATACCTGTCCAGCGACAAGGCGCAGCGCTATTTCGCCGAAGGCAACAACGAATGGCCGGCGGTCAAGAGCGTCAAGACCGAGAATCCGGCTTTGTTGAAGATGGGCACGTTCAAGGCGGAAGTGATCAATGTCGGCGCGGTCGGCGCCAACCAGCAGAAGGTATTGCAGATGCTGGATCGCGTCGGCTACAAGTAATCTCCAGCAACATCTGACACCATGAGGAAGGCCGGCATTAGCCGGCCTTCTTTTTTGGGCTGGCGTTACGCGGCGCGGAACGGATTGCGGTCGTTCAGTTCGTTCATGTAGTCGTCGATGCCGCCGCTTTCGCGCTGCAGGAAGTGTTCCACCGCATCGTAGAAGCCGGGATGCGCCAGCCAGTGCGCCGACCAGGTCTTTTGCGGCAGGAAGCCGCGCGCCATCTTGTGTTCGCCCTGGGCGCCGCCTTCGAACCAGGCGATCTTTTGCTCGATGCAAAACTCCAGCGGCTGGTAATAGGCCGTTTCGAAATGCAGGCAGGGCACATGCTCCAGCGCGCCCCAGTAGCGGCCGTACAGCGTGGTGCTGTCGTACACGGTGAGCGAGGAGGCGATCGGCTGGCCGTCCCGCTGGGCCACGGTCAGGAGCAGGTTATCCGGCATGGCCTGACCGATGCGCAGGAAGAAGTCGAGGTTGAGGTAGGGCGTGGAGTAATGCGCGGCGTAGGTGTGGCGGTAGCAGCGGTTGAAGAAGCGCCAGTGGGTTTCCTCGATTTCCTTGCCGCGCAGGGTGAGAAAGCGCACGCCTTGCTCGGCCACCTTGCGCCGCTCGGCCAGGATGTTCTTGCGTTTCTTGCGGTCCAGCGTGGCGGCGAACTCGTCAAAGTTGGCGTAGCCTTCGTTGTGCCAGTGGAACTGCACCCCGCTGCGCAGCAGGAAGCCGGCATCGGCCAGTGCCTGGGCCTGTTCCGGCGGCGGGTAGAGGATGTGGGTGGACGAGCGTTCTTCGTCCTGCTGCAAGGCTTGCAGCGCCGCCAGTAGCGCCGAGCGCGCCGCCTCGTCGCGCGCCAGCAGGCGGCTGCCGCGCACCGGGGTGAACGGGATGGCCGCCAGCAGCTTGGGATAGTACGCCACGCCATGGCGCTGGTAGGCCTCGGCCCAGGCCCAGTCGAACACGTATTCGCCGTAGGAATGCGATTTCAGGTACAGCGGCAGGGCGGCGGCCAGTTGTTCATCCTGCCAGACGGTCAGGTAATGCGGCTGCCAGCCGGTTTCGGCGCAGGCCGAGCCGCTCTCATGCAGCGCGTGCAGGAAAGCGTAGGACAGGAAGGGAGTGGCTTCATCCTGGACGGCGACCAGGCCATCCCATGCCGGCTGGCCGATCTCGGCCAGAGAAGAAACGATTCGCGTGCGATAATCCATTGACTGCAATTCAGGTAGCGTTGCCTGTTGCTTCGGTTGCCATGGGCGTTTGCCGTGGCAAGACACGAACAGGCATTCTACGCAAAATGGCAAAACGCGTCGCAAGCGCGGCGATCGGATGCCGCAAGATAGCGCACGGTAGCGGAAAAAACGACATGCAAAGCGAATTCTTCAATCTGTACAGCCACGGCTTCGCCCGCGTCGCGGTGGCGGTGCCCCAGTGCAAGGTGGCCGATCCCGGCTACAACGCCGCGCGCACCATCGAGCTGGCCGGGCAGGCCGCCGCCGAAGGGGCGGTGCTGGTCACCTTCCCGGAACTGGGGCTGTCGGCCTATAGCTGCGAAGACCTGTTCCAGCAGCGCGCCTTGCTGGACGCTTCGCTGCAGGCCCTGCAAACGGTGCTGGAAGCGTCGCTGCGGGTGCCGGCCGTGCTGATTGTCGGCATGCCGCTGAAGGTCGACCACCAGTTGTACAACTGCGCCGTGGTGCTGGCCGCCGGCCGCATCCAGGGCGTGGTGCCCAAGAGCTACCTGCCCAATTACAGCGAATTCTACGAAGCGCGCCAGTTCAGCAGCGCCGACTGCGCCGTGACCCGCCGCGTGCACCTGCTGGGGCAGGACGTCGCGTTCGGCAGCCAGTTGCTGTTCGACATTCGCAATATCCCCGACTTCCGCTTCCATATCGAAATCTGCGAAGACGTCTGGGTGCCGATCCCGCCGTCTTCCTTCGCCGCGCTGGCAGGGGCGACGGTGCTGGTGAACCTGTCGGCGTCGAACATCGTCGTCGGTAAGTCCGGCTATCGCTACCAACTGGTCTCGCAGCAATCGGCGCGCTGCATGGCGGCCTACCTGTATTCCTCGGCCGGCAACGGCGAATCGACCACCGACCTGGCCTGGGACGGCCAGGCGCTGATCTATGAGAACGGCGAGCTGCAGGCCGAGTCGGAGCGTTTCTCCGAGCAGGCCCATGTGATCTACGCCGACATCGACCTGGAACGCCTGTCGCGCGAGCGCTTCCACCAGACCACCTTTGGCCAGTCGGTGCGCCGCCATGCGGACGAGGTGCGCAAGTTCGAGGTGGTCGGCTTCGAGATTCAAGTGCCGCAGCAGAAATCGCTGCCGCTCAAGCGCCGCGTGGCGCGTTTCCCCTATGTGCCGGCCAGCCATGCGCAGCGCGACGAGCGCTGCCGCGAGGTCTACAGCATCCAGGTGCAGGCGCTGGTGCAGCGGCTGTCTTCCAGCAACATCAAGAAGGTGGTGATCGGCGTTTCCGGCGGGCTCGACTCGACCCACGCGCTGCTGGTGTGCGCCAAGGCGATGGACAAGCTGGGCCTGCCGCGCACCCATATCCTGGCCTATACCATGCCCGGCTTCGCCACCAGCAGCCGCACGCTGGTGCAGGCGCACAAGCTGATGGAGCAGGTCGGCTGCACGGCGCAGGAAATCGATATCCGCCCCAGCTGCGAACAGATGCTCAAGGACCTGGACCATCCGTATTCGCGCGGCGAGCCGGTGTACGACATCACCTTCGAAAACGTGCAGGCGGGGGAGCGCACCAACCACCTGTTCCGCCTGGCCAACCACAACGGCGCCATCGTGATCGGCACCGGTGACTTGTCCGAGCTGGCGCTGGGCTGGTGCACCTATGGCGTGGGCGACCACATGTCGCACTACAACGTCAACGCCAGCGTGCCCAAGACCCTGATCACCCACCTGGTGCGCTGGGTGGCTGAGTCGGCGGCGCTGGACCTGAAGCATCCTGAAGTGCTGATGCAGATCCTGGAGACCGAGATCAGTCCCGAACTGGTGCCCGGCGCCTCGGCCGGCGAACCCGGCCAGCGCACCCAGGACTTCATCGGCCCCTATGAGCTGCAGGACTTCAACCTCTACTACATCCTGCGTTACGGCTTCACTCCGGCCAAGGTCGCCTTCCTGGCGCATACTGCCTGGAAGGACCGCGAGGCGGGGCACTGGCCCGACGGCCTGCACGGCGCGCACAACGAATACACGCTGGCGCAGATCAAGAAGAACCTTGGCATCTTCCTGTTCCGTTTCTTCAAGACCAGCCAGTTCAAGCGCTCCTGCGTGCCCAACGCGCCCAAGGTCGGCAGCGGCGGCTCGCTCTCGCCGCGCGGCGACTGGCGCGCCCCCAGCGATTCCGAGGCCACGGTCTGGATGGATGGCCTGGCGCAGATACCGGACGCCGAGGCCTGACATCGGTAGCGGCCATGCGGTGCAACATTTATAATTTTTAAGTTCACAATCGATTTTTTAGACATCTCCAGAGAGGAAGTTGCCATGAAGCAAGTGACCGCTGTTATTAAACCGTTCAAGCTGGACGAAGTGCGTGAGTCCCTGGCTGAAGTGGGCGTCACGGGATTGACGGTCACCGAAGTCAAGGGCTTCGGCCGCCAGAAGGGCCATACCGAGCTGTACCGCGGCGCGGAGTACGTGGTGGACTTCCTGCCCAAGGTGAAGATCGAAGTGGTGGTCGACGACGGCGTGGTCGAGCAGGCCGTGGATGCCATCATCAAGGCGGCGCGTACCGGAAAGATCGGCGACGGCAAGATTTTCGTACAGGAAGTCGAGCAGGTGATCCGGATCCGAACTGGCGAAACCGGCGCCGACGCCGTCTGACAAAAACCGGCCGCTGGCCGGTTTTTTCTTGCCTGTCGATTTGAGCTCCATCTCCGGTGTTGCAGCGACATGTCCCAGATTGACACAGGAGTGGAACAGGCTTGCGACACACGGTTCATGTCATGCCGCACCTCGGCAGCGGGCAGGCCCGATGCGAACGGGTTTTGCCGGCGGCAGCCTGCTGTGGGCACCGGCCCGGTGTGCTGGCACGCGGTTTGCCCCATCTCCGGTTGAACCCCAGGTTGGGACACTTGCCGGCGATACCCGATGTACCTGATCCAAACGCTGCAAGCGATTCCATCCGGGTTTCCATTCCGACTAAACCCATGGAGACGACATGAATCTGGCAGACATCAGCAAGCTCGGCGTACGCGACCCCTTCAAGCAACGTTACGACAACTTCATCGGCGGCAAATTCGTGCCGCCGATCAAGGGCGAATACTTCGAGAACATCAGCCCCGTGATCGGACGCGCCTTCTGCGAAGTGGCGCGCTCCAGCGCGGAAGACGTCGAACTGGCGCTGGACGCCGCGCATGCGGCCAAGAAGGCCTGGGGCAAGACATCGCCCGCCGAGCGCGCCAACATGCTGTTGAAGATCGCCGACCGCATGGAGGCCAACCTGGAATTGCTGGCCACGGCCGAGACGATCGACAACGGCAAGCCCATCCGTGAAACCATGGCCGCGGACATCCCGCTGGCGATCGACCATTTCCGCTACTTCGCGGCCGCCGTCCGCACCCAGGAAGGCGGCATCTCGACGATCGACAACGACACCTATGCCTACCACTTCCATGAGCCGCTGGGCGTGGTGGGGCAGATCATTCCCTGGAATTTCCCGATCCTGATGGCGGTGTGGAAGCTGGCGCCGGCGCTGGCGGCGGGCAACTGCGTGGTGCTCAAGCCTGCCGAACAGACCCCGGCCTCGATCATGGTGCTGCTGGAACTGATACAGGACCTGATTCCCCCGGGCGTGCTCAACGTGGTGCAGGGCTTCGGCCTGGAAGCCGGCAAGCCGCTGGCCTCCAGCAAGCGCATCGCCAAGATCGCCTTCACCGGCGAAACCACCACCGGCCGCCTGATCATGCAATACGCGTCGCAAAACCTGATCCCGGTGACCCTGGAGCTGGGCGGCAAGTCGCCCAATATCTTCTTCGCCGATGTGCTGGACAAGGATGACGAGTTCTTCGACAAGGCGCTGGAAGGCTTTGCCATGTTCGCGCTGAACCAGGGTGAGGTCTGCACCTGCCCCTCGCGCGTGCTGGTGCAGGAATCGATCTATGAGCGTTTCATCGAACGGGCCCTGAAGCGGGTGGCGGCCATCAAGCAGGGCAATCCGCTCGACAAGAGCACCATGATCGGCGCGCAGGCGTCGCAGGAACAGCTGGAAAAGATCCTGTCCTACATCGACATCGGCAAGCAGGAGGGCGCCAAGGTGCTGGCCGGCGGCGGGCGCGAAGCGCTGGGCGGCGATCTGGGCGCGGGCTATTACGTCAAGCCGACCGTGTTCGAGGGCAACAACAAGATGCGCATCTTCCAGGAAGAGATCTTCGGCCCGGTGGTTTCGGTGACCACCTTCAAGGACGAAGAAGAGGCGCTGGCGATCGCCAACGACACGCTCTACGGCCTGGGCGCCGGCCTGTGGACGCGCGACGGCACCCGCGCTTTCCGCATGGGACGCGAGATCCAGGCCGGCCGCGTGTGGACCAACTGCTACCACCTGTATCCGGCGCATGCCGCGTTCGGCGGCTACAAGCAGTCCGGCATCGGCCGCGAGAACCACAAGATGATGCTCGACCATTACCAGCAAACCAAGAACCTGCTGGTGAGCTATAGCCCGAAGGCGCTCGGCTTCTTCTGATCGTCCCTCAGGCACTATCGGCACCGGCTCGCCGCAGGGCGGACGGTGCCGTTTTTCTCTAGTGGAGACAGCGATGAAGGCACTGCAACGGGTGATTGCCACCGAGGCGACGCTGGCGCTGCTGCGGCAGTTGAAAGCGCGTCATGGCGAATTGATCTTTTTCCAGTCCGGCGGCTGCTGCGACGGCAGTGCGCCGATGTGCTACCCGGCCGGCGAATTCACGCTCGGCGATACCGATGTGCATCTGGGGGAACTCGATGGCGTGCCGTTCTATATCGGCGCTGAACAGTATGAATACTGGAAGCATACGCAATTGATCATCGACGTGGTCGACGGCAACGGCGGCATGTTCTCGCTGGAGAACGGCAGCGGAAAGCGTTTCCTGACACGTTCGCGGCTGTTTACCGACGACGAATACCAGGCCTTGCAGCAGCACTGATCTCCAGATAGCAGGCGGGCTATCTCAATGCCTGGTCTTGCTTTGCAACGAGGCCGATGGCGTCGTACCGAACAGTTTCTTGTAGTCGCACGAGAATTGGCTGAAGTTGGCAAAGCCCCAGGCTGCCGCGATATCGCCGATAGCTTGTTTCCCATTCCCTTCGCAGAGTGCGCGCCGTACGCCGTTCAGGCGCAGCGAGCGCAGATAGGCCATGGGGCTGATGCCCAACACATCCTCGAAACAGTATTGCAGCGTGCGCCGGCTGACATGCACCGCTTCGCACAGCATGGGGATGGTGACCGGGGTTTCCTGCTGCGCCATCGCGTACGCGCGCGCGTCGTTGACGATGCGGCGCCGGCGCAAGAAGCTGGCGCCGGCCTCGGCTTCGACCTGGCTGACGTCCAGCAGGGCCAGCAGCGATACCAGTACCGCCTCCTGGCGCAGCTGCAGCGCGGCGTTTGCGGTGCTTCCGTGGGCGTCGCCGGCCAGCCGCAGAAGTGCAGCGATCTGCTTGCGGCAATTATCCAGCGCATCGTGCTCGACATTGAGCATCTCGGCATTGCCAATCCGGTTCCAGTCGGTTTCGCATCCCAGGCGCGCGGCCATGGTCTGCAGTACATCGCGCTGCAGGACGATGCCGTAGATATCGTGCAGGTCCGGGGTGACCAGCTCGAATTCGCAACCACCCGGACGCACCATCATGATGTCGGCGCCGACCTGGCGGCCATTGATGCGCATGCCTGCCGGGCGCGTTTCCAGGCCGAACCAGAATGCGTCCGACCATACCCGGCACGATTGGCGGATGGCGCGGCTGGCGCCTTCATGGAAGATCTGCAGGCCGGTGCTGTGCCATTCGTTGAGTACGCCTTCGAAGGCGCCGCAAGTGATCTGGTCGTAGCGCTGCTCCCAATTGGTCAGGTTGCCGGCATGTTCGTCGACGTCGCGCGCATGGACGGTGCGCAACGCCTGTTTTGCGTGCGGCGCCAAGGCGATGGGATGAGTTTCCGCCTGGGAAAATTGATTCTCTGGCATGCCTGTGGCTCCCGGTGATGTGAGGTGGCTGGCGTGGCCGCAGCAAGTTTGCCGAATTTCGATAACGCCGTCCAAATTGCCGTTGCTATATTTTCAGGCAACGGGACAGCTTTTTTTGAGCAAATTTTATGCCCGCCAATTTTTGTCGTTTTCAGCACCAAGAACATATAGCGCGCCAATAGGAGAAATCGATGAATGCAAGCTCATCCGGCCAGGGCCATGTCCTCAAGCCGGTCTTAAGCACCCTGCAATTGTGGGGGATCGCCGTCGGTCTGGTGATCTCGGGCGAATACTTCGGCTGGAGCTATGGCTGGGCCAGCGCCGGTACATTGGGCTTCACCATCACTGCGTTGTTTATCGCGGCGATGTATGCCACCTTTATCTTCAGCTTTACCGAACTGACCACGTCCATTCCCCATGCCGGCGGCCCGTTCGCCTACAGCAAGCGCGCCTTCGGCCCGGTGGGCGGCTATCTCGCCGGCGCCGCCACGCTGATCGAGTTCGTGTTTGCGCCGCCGGCGATTGCCCTGGCCATCGGCGCCTACCTCAACGTGCAGTTTCCTTCCCTCGATCCCAAGCAGGCTGCGTTGTACGCCTACCTGGTGTTCATGGCGCTCAATATCGTCGGCGTGCAGATCGCCGCTACCTTCGAGCTGTGCGTGACGCTGCTGGCGATTTTCGAATTGCTGGTGTTCATGGGCGTGGTTTCGCCGGGCTTTTCACTGTCCAATTTCACCAAGGGCGGATGGGCGGGCAGCGACGCCTTCAGCCTGGCGGCGATACCGGGCATGTTCGCGGCGATCCCGTTCGCGATCTGGTTTTTCCTGGCCATCGAGGGCGTGGCGATGGCGGCTGAAGAAGCCAAGGACCCGAAGCGCTCCATTCCCATCGCCTACATCACCGGCATCCTGACGCTGGTGGTGCTGGCCATCGGCGTGATGCTGTTCGCCGGCGGCGCGGGCGACTGGACCAAGCTGGCCAACATCAACGACCCGCTGCCGCAGGCCATGAGGCTGATCGTGGGCGACAACAGCAACTGGCTGCATATGCTGGTGTGGCTGGGCCTGTTCGGCCTGGTGGCCTCCTTTCATGGGATCATCCTCGGCTACTCGCGGCAGATCTTCGCACTGGCCCGCGAAAACTACCTGCCGGCTTATTTCGCCCGTGTGCATCCGCGCTTCAAGACGCCGCACCGCGCCATTATCGCCGGCGGCGTGGTGGGCATCGCCGCCATCTATAGCGATGAGCTGATCACCATCGGCGGCCAGACGCTGACGGCCAACATCGTCACCATGTCGGTGTTCGGCGCCATCCTGATGTACATCCTGTCGATGTTGAGCCTGTTCAAACTGCGCCGTATCGAAGCCGGCCTGGCACGCCCGTTCCGTGCGCCGATGTACCCGTATTTCCCGGCGTTCGCGCTGTTCGGCGCCTTGGTGTGCATGGCCACGATGATCTACTACAACCCGCTGATCTTCGGCATTTTCGTGGCCTTGCTGGTGCTGGGTTATGCCTGGTTCATGGCAACCGCGCGCCAGCGCGCCGGGAACGCAGTTACGCCTGCAGAGACAGCGCCCGGCCATTGAACGTAAACGTTTTTATGTTTTTCCTGTTGTTACTGTCCAACTCTTCGATGACGAAAATATCATGAACATGAACGACAAGATGAAGCACGCGCCGCAAATGCACGACATTTCCGCTACCGGTACGCGAGGGATCGCGCGTCGCGGTTTCCTGGGCGGCTTGCTGGCGGCTGCCGGCACCGGCCTGGCCGGCGTCGCCGTACCCGGCCATGCCGCTGCGAAGGAGGCCGGCGTTAACCTGGACCGCGCCAAGTGGTCGCCGCGCAACCATGCGCTGATGGCGCGGATGCTGGCCGAGCACGGCAGCATGGCGCCCGGCTACCAATCCGGCAAGCGCCCCTATGCGGTGTTCGACTGGGACAACACCAGCATCATGAACGACTGCGAGGAAGCGCTCCTGATGTACCAGATCAACACGCTTTCCTTCAAGCTCACGCCGGCCGAGTTCGCCGCGATCATCCGCCAGAACGTGCCGCCCGGCCCCTTCAGCAAGGACTTCAAGAATGCCGCCGGCAACGTGGTGGATCTCGACTCGATCTGCGCCGACCTGGATGCCGACTACGCTTTCCTGCATGCCAACTACAAAGGCATGGCCGGCAGCAAGCCGCTGGAGGAAATCACGGCCACGACCGAGTTCCAGGACTTCCGCGCCAAGCTGTACTACCTGTATGAAGCGGTCAACGATACCCATGGCGTCAACGTCGGTTATCCCTGGGTGATCTATTTCTTCGCCAACATGAGCGTGGCCGAAGTCAGCGCGCTGGCCGAGGCATCCAATGACGCCGCCCTGGGCGCGTCGCTGACCAAGGTCAAGTACACCAGTCCGGCCGACCGTCCGGGCAAGGCGGGTGTGGTCAGCGTCAGCCACTTCCACGGTATCCGGCTCTGTACCGAGATCGGCACGATGATGGATGCCTTGCGCAGCAACGGTATCGATGTCTATGTCTGCACCGCTTCGCTGGAAGATGTGGTGGCGGTGTTTGCCACGCATCCCAAGTACGGCTACAACGTGCCGCGCGAGAACATCATCGGCTTGCGCCTGGAACGCAACGGCGAGCGCTATCGCAATGCCTACCTGAAGGACTGGCCGCTGACCTGGGGCCCCGGCAAGACGGTGGCGATCAAGAAAGAGTTGGTGACGAAGAAAGGCTACGGCCCGCTGTTCGTCGCCGGCGACAGCGATGGCGATTACGACATGCTGCGCGATTTTTCGGAGACGCAATATGGGCTGATCGTCAATCGCATGAAGAACGGCAAGATCGGCGAGTTGTCGAAACTGGCGGCCGACCAGATGGCGTCGGTCAAGCCGCGCTTTCTGTTGCAAGGGCGCCAGGAGTCGACCGGCAACTGGCTGCCGGTCGAGACCAGCATCAAGTATGGCAAGACCGCGCCGCAGCTGCTGACCAGTTGAGAAGGAGACGAGCATGCCGCAATACCGGTTCAAGCATAGCGTTGGCGGCGTCAGCTACAGTTTTTGCGACTTGAAGGAACTGATGGCCAAGGCGTCGCCGGCGCGTTCCGGCGACATGCTGGCCGGGGTTGCGGCCACCAGCGCCGAGGAGCGCGCGATGGCCCAGATGGCGTTGGCCGAACTGCCGCTGAAGATCTTCCTGGAAGAAGCGCTGGTGCCGTACGAGGAGGACGAGATCACGCGCCTGATCATCGACACGCACGACCGCGCCGCCTTTGCGCCGATCTCGCACCTGACCGTGGGCGACTTCCGCAACTGGCTGCTGGCCGACGATACCGATAGTGCCGTTCTAGCCGCCGCGGCGCCCGGCATTACGCCGGAGATGGCAGCGGCGGTGTCGAAAATCATGCGCAACCAGGATCTGATCCTTGTCGGCAAGAAATGCCGCGTGGTCAGCGCGTTTCGCAACACCATCGGCTTGCCCGGCCGCCTGTCCACGCGCCTGCAGCCCAACCATCCGACCGACAATGCCAGCGGCATTGCCGCCAGCATGCTCGACGGCCTGCTGTATGGGAGCGGGGATGCCGTGATCGGCATCAACCCCGCCACCGACAACGTGCCGCAGGTGATGAAGCTGGTCGGCATGATGGCCGATGTCATTGCCCGCTACGAGATTCCCACGCAGTCCTGCGTATTGACGCACGTCACCAACACGATTGCGGCGATCGAGCGCGGCGCACCGGTGGATCTGGTGTTCCAGTCCATCGCCGGCACCGAGAGCGCCAACCGGGGCTTCGGCATCGACCTGGCCATCCTGGGCGAGGCGCGCGAGGCGGCGTTGTCGCTCAAGCGCGGCACGGTGGGCGACAATGTCATGTACTTCGAAACCGGCCAGGGCAGCGCGCTTTCGGCCAATGCCCACCACGGCATCGACCAGCAAACCTGCGAGGTGCGCGCCTACGCGGTAGCGCGGCAGTTCAAGCCCTTGCTGGTGAATACGGTGGTCGGTTTCATCGGGCCGGAATATCTTTACGATGGCAAGCAGATCATCCGGGCCGGACTGGAAGACCATTTTTGCGCCAAGCTGCTGGGCCTGCCCATGGGCTGCGACGTCTGCTATACCAACCATGCGGAGGCCGACCAGAACGACATGGATGTGCTGCTCACGCTGCTGGGCGTGGCCGGCTGCACCTTCGTGATGGGTATCCCCGGTTCCGACGACATCATGCTGAACTACCAGACCACCTCCTTCCACGATGCGCTGTATGCGCGCCGTGTGCTGGGTTCGCGCCCGGCGCCGGAATTCGAGGATTGGCTGCATCGGATGCAGATTTTCAACCAGCCCGGCGGCGACGTGGCATTTCGCCTGCATAGAGACATGCCGCCCGGCTTTCACGACACCTTGCTGCGCCTGCATTAATCCATGGAAGAGATCGACAAGCACGACGAACCGGTCACCAACAATCCCTGGGATGCGCTGCGCCGTTTCACCGAGGCCCGCATCGCGCTGGGGCGCGCCGGCGTCAGCCTGCCCACGCAGCCTCAACTGGCTTTTCAGCTGGCGCATGCGCAGGCGCGCGATGCAGTGCACCTAGCCCTTGATGCGCAGGAGCTCAGGACGCAGCTGGAGGCTTGCGACATCTGCCGGGCCGACGAGGTGCAGGAGGTGCACAGCGCCGCCTCGAACCGGCTGCTCTATCTGCAACGTCCCGACCTGGGGCGCCAGCTGTCCGGGCAGTCGCGGCAGTATCTGCAGGAACGTTTCGATACGGCAGCCGGGCGCGCTTACGACGTGGCGCTGGTGATCGCCGACGGCCTGTCGTCGCTGGCCATCGCCAGGAACGCGGCGCCTTTCCTGGCCGAATTGAAACGCCGCATCGCGCCGGAAGGATGGAAGCTGGCGCCGCCGGTCATCGTGCACCAGGGGCGGGTGGCGGTCGCCGATGAAGTGGGCGAATTGCTGGGCGCGAAGCTGGTGGTGATCCTGATTGGCGAGCGGCCGGGCCTGAGCTCTCCTGACAGCATGGGGTTGTACCTGACCTGGATGCCCGCGCGGGGATTGACCGATGCCAGCCGCAACTGCATCTCCAATGTGCGCCCGGCAGGCTTGTCGTATGCCGAGGCGGCCTACAAGCTGCACTACCTGATGGCAGAGGCGCATCGGCGCGGATTGTCGGGGGTGGCGCTGAAGGATGAGACGGTGGGCGAGAGCGAAGGGCTGGATGGCAGCAGGAATTTCTTATTGGGAAACGATTAAGAAGAAAGCGCATGCCAAGCGCTTCCCATGCCGGGAAGCGGGCTGGCCGCAACGAACCAGGCTGAAATGCCTTCTAGTCGCCGTGTGCCTTGAGACGGCGGTAGATGGTATTGCGTGAAATGCCCAGCGCCTTCGAGGCGGCGCTGACATTGCCGCCATGTGCGCGCAGCGCGCGTTCGATGGCGTCCCATTCGCTGTCTTGCATCGACAGCGACGCGCAGGGCTTGTCCGGCAAGGGCAACGCCGTGCCGGCGGCGTCATCCTCATCCAGAAAATCATCCGGCAGATGGCGCAAGCCTATGCGTTCTTCTCCGGCCGCCATGGCCAGCGCGGTGCGGATCAGGTTGGCCAACTGGCGCAGGTTGCCGGGCCAGCGATTGGACAGCAGCCGGCTGCGCACCTGTTCGTCGAAGCGGGGCGCCTGCGGGCCGCCTTCATGCCGCAGGATCATTTCCGCCAGTTGCGCCAGGTCGCTGCGTTCGCGCAATGGCGGCAGCTTCACCTGCAAGCCGTTGATGCGGTAGTAGAGATCCTCGCGGAACGCATGGCGCGCCACCATCTCGCGCAGCGGCTGGTGGGTGGCGCATACCAGTGCGAAGTTCACCGGAACCACGCGGCTGCCGCCCAGCGGCGCGACCGCGCGTTCCTGCAGCACGCGCAGCAGGCGCGCCTGCAATGCCAGCGGCATGTCGCCGATTTCATCCAGGAACAGCGTGCCGCCATGCGCTTGGGCGATCTTGCCCAGCGCGCCCTTGCGCCGCGCGCCGGTGAAGGCGCCGTCTTCATAGCCGAACAGTTCGGCTTCGATCAGGTTTTCCGGAATCGCGGAACAGTTCAGCGCGACGAAGGGCGCCGTCGCGCCGCGCACGCTTTCCCGATGGATGGCCTGTGCCAGCCATTCCTTGCCGGTGCCGGTCTCGCCGGTGATCAGGATGGGGATGTCGCGGTCGATTACCTTGCGCAGCTTGGCGATGACGGCCGCCATCCTTTCGTCCCCGGTATCGAGCATCTGCAAGTCGGGGAGGGCCGGGAGGGCCGTGCCGCGGCCGGCAGGTGTTGCCGGTACGGAGGCGGGCGCATCGATGGCCGCCTCGCGCGTGTTTTGGAAGTGCTGTTCGCGCAGCCGCAACTCGGCGCGCGCATGGATCTGGATGCCGCTGTGCAGGTACAAGGCCATCAGCCCCGGCGCTGCCTTGCGGTAGTGGTCGAACAGCATCGACACCGGCACGCCGAACAGCGAACTGAAGGTATGCGATTGCAATGCGCCCAGCGGCAGGCCGAGCTGGAACAGTGCGCTGCGATTGGCGGCCAGGAAGCGCCCGCCCGGCGTGAAGTTGACGATACCCTCGACCAGCGTGCCGACGAATTCCGGCCGGCTGTGGAAGTGCAGGGTGATGCCATCGGGGAAGCTGCCGGCCTGCAGGTGGTTCTCTATCATCTGCGCCGACATCCGCACCAGCGCCATGGTGTGCTTGTGGAAGCTGCCGCATTCGCCGGAAACGTCCAGCACGCCCAGCACCTTGCCCAGATGGTCGAAGATGGGCGCGGCCGAGCAGGTCAGGAAACGATTGGCGTCGAGATAGTGTTCCTGCGCATGCACGGTGGTCGGCTTCTGTTCGAACAGGGCGGTGCCGATGGCATTGGTGCCGCGCAACTGTTCCGACCAGCAGCCGCCGGCGCCCAGCGCCACACGGTCGGCCTTGGCCAGGAAGTCGTTGTCGCCCAGCGTATGCAGGATGGTGCCGCTGGCGTCCGACAGGATCACCATGCTGTGGGTGTTGCGGATCTGGTCGTAGAGCGTTTCCATCACCGGCCGCGCATGGCCGAACAGCGCATGGTTGGACTCCAGCGTCAGCGCCAGGTCGGGGTGCGAGAGCGTATCCAGGTCGGGGCGCTGCCGACGGGTGATGCCATAGGAAGAACTGCGCTGGTGCGAACGTTCGATGGCCTGCAGGTCGAGCAGCCTGCTGTCGGCTTCGGATTGAAGCGCAGGCGCATTGCCCATGCCGGCATCCGGCCGGCCTGCCAAGTGTTGCATCGTTGTCTCCTTTGGGGCGCAAGTTTTTTCTTTCCCCCCTTGTTTGATTTTTTTTGTAATTTCAGAAGCAAGGTGGTCCGAGCATAACCGATTAATCGGCGCCAGTCTTGCTCTTGCGCGGCGATATTGCCGTACCGGAAAAGGAGAATTGAAACAGGATTTGCAGGCGGGAAAATCAGGGAGGGGCGGGGAGGGCGCGTTGTATATCAACGAGTCAATTCCGGCCATTGCGGCCCATGGCCGGCTTGCTGCAAGGAAAATTGAAACAAGGCTTGCATGAGGGCGAAGCAAACGGCAAAATACTGTATATAAATACAGTATTTTGCCGTGGGAGATGCAAAGATCAGGGATGTGCCCTGGATCTCAGTTCTTTTCCGGCATGGCCGATGAGTGGTGGCTGGAGATCAGCCACTGCCTGCCATTCCATTTGTAGGTGAAGGTGTAGCGTGCCTTCACTTCCGAACCGTCCGCGAACTTGAACGTGTACAGGCCGACGTCGATTGCGCTATTGCAGTCGATTTCGATGGAGCGGCTGTCGATGCTTCCCACGGGCTTACGCTCGAGGAAGTGCTCGAAATAGTCTTCCTTCGCTTCCGCGGTCAGGCGCGGCTTGTTGGAAACCGTGGGCAGCAGGACCGATTTTTTCGCATAGTTGGCGACGACCTTTTTCGGATCGCCCGTTTGCAGCGATGCGTTCCAGCGGTCGAACAGGGATGCGATCTGCTTCTCGGAAGCGGCATGGCAAACCTCGGACTTGGCATAGGCGGTCGTCGTCGCGGCCAGCGCAAGGGCGGCCAGCGAGGCAGAGCGTAACAGGCGCATGAGAACTCTCCAGAAAAAGGAGGCGGATTGTGCGGGAGAAATGAGCATCGGCCCCCCTCCCGGGCCGGATGGCATCCCGTTTTTCCTTGAAAACGGAATCCCACGATAGCATCGGTCGAGCTGAATCAATATCGATAGATAGACGGTATTTTGTGTTCTTACCATGTCCAGATTCCCCAAATTTCCGGAAGGCATTGCCGCACCGTTCCCGGCGCAGCCCAAACCGCCTGCCGACGATGACCCGACCCTGACGCCGGAGTCCTACCTCCATCCTGCCCAGGTCGCCCGCAAGGGGCGCGGGGCGGTGACCAACCTGCGCGGGCGCTACGAGTCGGTCAGCCGGGAAGCGTTCGACGACGGCTGGCAAGCGATGATGCCGGTCGATCCGGACGATGACGAGGATGAAGCGCCTCCCCTGAAAACCATCGTCACCGAAGAAACGGCGAAGTCCATCCTCAGCCGCAACAGTTCACCCGACCTGCCGTTCAGCCTGTCGCTCAATCCTTATCGCGGTTGCGAACACGGTTGCATCTATTGTTTCGCGCGGCCGTCGCACAGCTATCTCGGCCTGTCGCCGGGGCTGGATTTCGAAAGCCGCCTGTTCGCCAAGACCAACGCGCCGGAACTGCTGCTGCGCGAGCTGGCGCGCCCCTCCTACGTGCCCGACACCATCACGGTAGGCATCAATACCGACGCCTACCAGCCGATCGAGCGGGAACTGCAATTGACGCGGCGCGTGCTGCAGGTGCTGCATGACTGCGGCAATCCGGTGGCGCTGATCACCAAGTCATCGCTGATCGAGCGCGACATCGACCTGCTGGCTGCGATGGCGGCCAGGCGCCAGGCGATCGCCGCCGTCACCATTACCACGCTGGACCCGGCCATCGCGCGCACGCTGGAGCCGCGGGCGGCCAGTCCCATGCGGCGCCTGCGGGTGATCAGGACGCTGGCCGAGGCGGGGATTCCGGTCAGCGTCTCCATCGCGCCGGTGATCCCGTTCATCACCGAACCGGACCTGGAGCGTGTGATGGAAGCCGCCATCGAGGCCGGGGCGGGGCAGGCCGGCTACATCGTGCTGCGCCTGCCGTGGGAAGTGAGCCCGCTGTTCCGGCAATGGCTGCAGGCGCACTTCCCGGATCGCGCCGCGCGCGTGATGAACCGCATCCAGGACATGCGCGGCGGCAAGGACTACGACGCCGATTTCGCCACCCGCATGCGCGGCACCGGCGCCTGGGCCGACTTGCTGCGGCAGCGCTTCGAAAAGGCCAGCCGGCGACTGGGCATTACGCACAGGAACCGCGCCTTCGGCACGCTCGACGCCAGCCAGTTCCGGCGGCCGCTGGTGGCGCCGACGGCACGGCAGCAGGCCAGGAACAATGTCGGGCAGCTCGACCTGTTCTGAAGCGCAGGCAATGCCAGGGGATGCGGGAGGCGCTGCTGTTACACTGCGCGCTTTGCGTTTCCCGACATTTGCATGCATACCCTGGAACAATTGCGCAGCGGCCAACTGGCCGGTGTTACCCGCCTATCGCTGTCCTGCGGCCTGCGCGAATTCCCGCGCGAGATTTTCACGCTGGCCGACACGCTGGAAATCCTCGACTTGAGCGGCAATCAACTGAGCGCGTTGCCGGACGACCTGCCGCGACTGCAGCGGCTGCGCATCGTGTTCTGCTCCGACAATGCCTTCACCGAATTGCCGGCCGTGCTGGGCCGTTGCGCGAAGCTGGAAATGATCGGGTTCAAGGCCAACCGCATCGCGCGCGTGCCTGAAGAATCCTTGCCCGCCACATTGCGCTGGCTGGTGCTGACCGACAACCGCATCGAACACCTGCCGGCATCGATAGGCCGCTGCGCGCCGCTGCAAAAGCTGATGCTGGCCGGGAACCGCTTGCGTTCACTGCCGCCGGAGCTGGCGCATTGCCGCAACCTGGAACTGTTGCGGCTGGCGGCCAACGCGCTGGAAGTATTCCCTGCATGGCTGGTGGCATTGCCGCGGCTGAGTTGGCTGGCCTTTGCGGGAAACCCGTTCTGCCATGCGCATGAAGTACAGGCCGACCGCGAAGTTGCGGTTCCGGTGATTGCATGGCATGAATTGTCTTTGGTGCGCAAGCTGGGTGAGGGCGCTTCCGGTGTGATCCACGAAGCGCGCTGGCGCGGCGCGGATGGGGAGCGCGCGGTGGCGGTCAAATTATTCAAGGGTGCGGTCACCAGCGACGGCTTGCCGGAACGCGAGATGGCCGCTTGCATCGCTGCCGGCAGCCATGAAGGATTGATTCCGGTGCTGGGACGATTGGCCGGCCATCCAGATGACATTCACGGCCTGGTGATGCCGTTGATCGATCCGGCCTTCGCCAATCTGGCCGGACCGCCCAGCCTGCAGTCCTGCACCCGCGACGTCTACACCGCCGATGCCGCCTTCACGTGGCCGCACGCGCTGGGCATCGCCCACGATATCGCCACCGCTGCCGCCCATCTGCACCGTCGCGGCATCATGCACGGCGACCTGTACGCCCACAACATCCTGCATCGCGCACCGGGATTGGCCTTGCTGGGGGATTTCGGCGCGGCTTCGATGTATGGCCCGGAGGCGCCGTACGCCGCAGCGTTGCAGGCGATGGAAGTGCGCGCCTTCGGTTGCTTGCTGGAAGAATTGCTGGCGCATTGCGCGCCGGGAGAGGGGGCGGTGCAATTGGCTGCGCTGCGCGATGCCTGCCTGTCGCCCGAGCCGGAAGCACGTCCGGGCTTCGATCATATCGAGCGTACGCTCGACGGCATCAGGGAAGGGATCAGCCCGAAACGCGTTCGCTCGATTTAAGCAACACCACCAGCGCTCCGGCGCCGCCATCGGCCGCGCGGGCCTGGCAGAAGGCCATCACTTCATCCTTTTGCGCCAGCCAGTTGCGCACCTTGTGCTTCAGCACCGGCTCCTTGTTGACCGAACCCAGGCCCTTGCCGTGGATCACGCGCACGCAGCGCAGGCCGCGCCTCCTGGACTGGCGCAGGAATTCGCCCAGCGCTTCGCGCGCCTGGTCGCGCCGGTAGCCGTGCAGGTCGAGCTGGGCCTGGATCACCCAGTTGCCGCGCCGCAGCTTGCTCAGCACGTCGGGGCCCACGCCGGGGCGGGCGAAGCTGAGGTTCTCGTCGCTGTCCATCAGGGTGTCGACGGTGAATTCGTCGGACAGCGATTCCAGCAGCGCCGCCTGTTCGTCGGCGAGATGCTGGCGCGGAATGGGCGGCGGCAAGTCCGGCAAGTGGTGCGCCTTGTCGGTGGCCTTGGTGCGCAGCGGCGCCACCTGGCCGATGCTGTTGCGGAAGATATCGGTCTCTTCCCTGAGTTTGGCCTCGTTGCGCAGGCGTTCGGCCTGCGCCTCGGCGCGCGCCTGTTCTTCGGCCTGCAATTGCTTGCGCAGCCCCTTGAGTGCGGAAAAATCCTTGATTGTCGCCATGATGCGGCCCGGTGAAACATCCCAACGGACTACTTTATCAGAACCCCGGCCGTAGTTCAGCCGCAGGTCAGCTGGATGATGACCTTGCCGGCATCGGTGTGGATGTTCAGGCGCCTGGGGTTGTATTCCATGGTGGCCACGCTGTCCGGAAGCAGCGTGCGGACATCGGAGGAGCCCGATTCCTTCATGGCCTTGCGCTCGATATAGCCGCTGACATTCTGGCCGATCAGGTAGTCGACCTTGCTGGCGTCGCAACCGGCGCTGCTGTCGGCTTCATGGGGTTTCGTTTCCTGGGAGGTGTTGCAGGCGGCCAGCAGGATGATCGCGGCAAGAGCCGGAAGCAGGGCGAGGCGGGAAGTGGTCATGGCGCAACTCCGGAGAAATGAAAAACAAAGCCGGTGGAAGCGCTTGCCTTCCACCGGCTTTTTGATGCGCAGCCGCGCCGCTAGTTCATCCGGCGCGCAACGGCTGGCTTATGCTGCTTATTCCAGGCCTTCGAGATAACGCTGGGCATCGAGCGCTGCCATGCAGCCGGTGCCGGCGCTGGTGATCGCCTGGCGGTAGATGTGGTCCTGCACGTCGCCGGCGGCGAATACGCCTTCGACGCTGGTGGCGGTGGCGAAACCTTCGGTGCCGGTGCGGGTCTTCAGGTAGCCGTTATGCATCTCCAACTGGCCTTCGAAGATGCTGGTGTTGGGTTTGTGGCCGATGGCGATGAACAGGCCGTGCACCGGGATGTCGGTGATGGCGCCGTCCTGGGTCGACTTGATCTTGATGCCGGTCACGCCGCTGTCGTCGCCGACCACTTCATCGAGCGTGTGGTGCCACTGGATGGCGATCTTGCCTTCGGTGACCTTGTGCAACAGGCGGTCGATCAGGATCGGCTCGGCGCGGAACTTGTCGCGGCGGTGGATGATGGTGACCTTGCTGGCGATGTTGGACAGGTACAGCGCTTCCTCGACCGCGGTATTGCCGCCGCCGACCACGGCCACTTCCTTGCCGCGGTAGAAGAAACCGTCGCAGGTGGCGCAGGCGGAAACGCCCTTGCCCATGAACGCCTGTTCGGTCGGCAAGCCCAGGTACTGTGCCGAGGCGCCGGTGGCGATGATGAGCGAGTCGCAGGTGTATTCGCCGGAGTCGCCGATCAGGCGGAACGGCCGTTCCGACAGCTTGGTGGTGTGGATATGGTCGAAGATGATTTCCGTATTGAAACGTTCCGCGTGCTGCAGCAGGCGCTGCATCAGCTCCGGGCCTTGCACGCCCAGCGGATCGCCCGGCCAGTTTTCGACATCGGTGGTGGTCATCAGCTGGCCGCCTTGCTCGACGCCGGTGATCAGTACCGGGTTGAGGTTGGCGCGCGCGGCGTACACGGCGGCGCTGTAGCCGGCGGGGCCGGAACCGAGGATCAGGACCTTGGCATGTTTGGGCGTGCTCATAAAGTTACTCTTCGTCTGTTGGGTGGAATTGCGCGGCCCAGCTTAGCTGGAGGCGAATCCCGGGATTTCAATTCGGGGCTGGGGGCAGCCAATATTGCGCTGCAAAACGGGTAAGATTATAGACGAAGGCTACTGTCCAATTGATGGAATTACGCTATCCATCCGATAGGCCGCATGGGCTGCATGCCGCGCCTGGAATTGTCGAGCTGGCAATGATGTCGCGCCGGAAATCCCGGGCAAGCCAAATCCAATGCCGTTATACAATGGCGATTACGCTTTTTTTGCACGGAAGTTATGTCGAAGACGAGTCAAGCCCATATCCGCAACACCAAAGCGCCGGCCCCGCCGATGCCCGGCCGCCTGGTGCGGCTGATTTCCGAAGCGCGCTGGCTGGCGCTGACCGCGCTGCTGGTCTACCTGGTCTTGATCCTGCTGACTTATTCCAAGACCGACCCGGGCTGGTCGGTGGCCAGTTCGGTGCCGCGCGTCGCCAACTGGGGCGGCCGCGTCGGCGCCTGGATGGCGGACCTGATGCTGTACATCTTCGGCATGTCGGCCTGGTGGTGGTGCGTGCTGCTGGGGCGCTCGGTCTGGAATGGCTACCGCCGCCTGTCCACCCGCTTCCTGATGGAAAAGGAAACCGAGCCGGAACACCGGCAGGAACCCTTGATCCGCGCCGTCGGCTTCGTCTTTATGCTGACCGGCAGTCTCGGCATTGAATTCACCCGCATGCACCGCCTGGCGCCCAAGCTGCCGCATTCTTCCGGCGGCGTGCTGGGCGAGATGATCGGCACGGCGGTGCAGCCTACCTTCGGCTTCACCGGCGCTACCTTGCTGCTGCTGTTGCTGTTTGGACTGGGCTTCTCCCTGTTCTTCCATGTGTCGTGGCTGGCGGCGGTGGAGCGCATCGGCGGCGCCATCGAGGACGGCTTGCTGTGGGTGCGCAATTTCTTCGCCGCGCGCGCCGACCGCAAGGCCGGCGCCGAAGCCGCGGTCAAGCGCGAGGAAGTGGTGGTGCAGGAGCGCGCCAAGATCGTCGAGGCGCCGCCGATCCGTATCGAACCGCAGATCGTCGAAGTCCAGAAATCCGACCGCGTGCAGAAGGAAAAGCAGACCAGCCTGTTCGACGACAGCAATACCGACCTGCCGCCGCTGTCGCTGCTGGATGAAGCGCCGCCGGCGCAGCAGACGGTGTCGGTCGAGACGCTGGAATTCACCAGCCGCCTGATCGAGAAGAAGCTGTCCGACTTCGGCGTCGAGGTCAAGGTGGTGGCCGCCTATCCCGGCCCCGTGATCACCCGTTACGAGATCGAACCGGCCACCGGCGTCAAGGGCAGCCAGATCGTCAACCTGGCGCGCGACCTGGCGCGTTCGCTGTCGTTGACCTCGATTCGCGTGGTGGAAGTCATCCAGGGCAAGAATTTCATGGGCCTGGAGCTGCCCAATCCCAAGCGCCAGATCGTGCGCCTGACCGAAATCCTCGGCTCCAAGGTCTACAACGACAGCCATTCCAGCCTGACCGTGGCGCTGGGCAAGGACATCGCCGGCAACCCGGTGGTGGCCGACCTCGCCAAGATGCCGCACCTGCTGGTGGCCGGCACCACCGGTTCGGGCAAGTCGGTGGGCATCAACGCCACCATCCTGTCGCTGCTGTACAAGTCCACGCCCAAGCAGGTGCGCCTGATCCTGATCGATCCGAAGATGCTGGAACTGTCGATCTACGAAGGCATTCCGCACCTGCTGGCGCCGGTGGTGACCGACATGCGCCAGGCCGGCCACGCGCTGAACTGGGCGGTGGAAGAGATGGAGCGCCGCTACAAGAAGATGTCCAAGCTGGGCGTGCGCAACCTGGCCGGCTACAACCAGAAGATCATCGACGCCGACAAGCGCGGCGAGAAGATCCCCAATCCGTTCAGCCTGACGCCGGACGCGCCGGAACCGCTGGAGCAGCTGGAAACCATCGTCATCATCATCGACGAACTGGCCGACCTGATGATGGTGGTGGGCAAGAAGGTGGAAGAACTGATCGCCCGTATCGCGCAGAAGGCGCGCGCGGCCGGCATCCACCTGATCCTCGCCACCCAGCGCCCGTCGGTGGACGTGATCACCGGCCTGATCAAGGCCAACGTGCCGACCCGCATCGCCTTCCAGGTGTCGTCCAAGATCGACTCGCGCACCATCCTCGACCAGATGGGCGCGGAGACCCTGCTGGGCATGGGCGACATGCTGTACATGCCGCCCGGCACCGGTTTGCCGGTGCGCGTGCACGGGGCGTTCGTCTCCGACGATGAAGTCCATCGCGTGGTGGAACACCTCAAGTCCCAGGGGGAACCGAATTACATCGAAGGCATCCTAGAAGGCGGCGTGCTGGAAGACGCCGAGGGCGGCAGCGGCGCAGGAGCGGGCGCCGGTGGCGGCGAGAGCGACGAACTGTACGACCAGGCGGTGGCCGTGGTGCTGAAGAATCGCCGCGCCTCGATCTCCCTGGTGCAGCGCCACCTGCGCATCGGGTACAACCGCGCCGCGCGCCTGCTGGAGCAGATGGAGCAGAGCGGCGTGGTGTCGACGATGCAGTCGAACGGCAACCGCGAAATCCTGGTGCCGGCCGGCGGCGATGCCGAATAAAACAGGGCAAAGACGGACTCGGCCCTGTTGCCCAACTGTAAAAACGGAAACGACATGAATCAACCCAGGCATCCCCTGTTTGGCGGCATCGAACGCCGCGGCCAGGCAAAATCGCGCGCCCTCAACCTGCGCCGCATCTTCATCACGGCGCCGCTGGCGGTGGCCGGCACCATCGTCTTCACCGCACTGACACCAAGCCGCGCCTCGGCGGCGGCGCTGGAACAGTTCAAGCAATTCGTCGCCGGCACCCAGTCGGCCAAGGGTAATTTCACCCAGCGCCTGGTGCGCAACGACAATGGCACGGCCAAAGTGGTGAATACGTCCAGCGGCATTTTCGTGTTCTCGCGTCCCGGCAAATTCATCTGGACCTACCAGAAGCCGTATGAGCAGGTGATCCAGGCCGACGGCGAAAAGCTGTTCATCTATGACAAGGACCTGAACCAGGTCACCACCAAGAAGCTGGGCAATGCGCTGGGCTCTTCGCCGGCGGCGATCCTGTTCGGCAGCAACGACCTGGAAAAGAATTTCACCCTCAAGGAATCGGGCGTCAAGGAGGGCGTGGAATGGCTGGAAGCGGTGCCCAAGAGCCGCGACACGACGTTCGACCGTATCGGCATCGGTTTGAAGAACGGCATGCCGGTGGCGATGGAGCTGCATGACTCCTTCGGCCAGGTCTCGGTGCTGAGCTTCGACAGCTTCGAGAAGAACCCCCAGTTGAAGAGCAACAGCTTCAGCTTCACGGTTCCCAAGGGCGCGGACGTATTCAACAATTGAGCCCTCGCTGAGCGCCAATGACAAAGCCCCGCAAGTTTGCACTTGCGGGGCTTTGTCGTTTCCGGCCGGGCCGGAATTTATTCGCCGGCGCTCATTTTCAGCATCGGCAGCTTGTCCTTCACATCCTTCCACTGCGCATGGTCGGCCATCGGCGGCTGCGCCTTGGTGATCGGTTTCCAGCCGGGATGCTTGGCCAGCCTGGCATTGAGGTCTTCGAAATGCGCCAGCGCCGCCGGCAGGTCGGTGGCGTTGTAGATGGCATCGACCGGGCATTCCGGCACGCACATCGAGCAGTCGATGCAACCATCAGGATCGATGGCCAGGAAGTTCGGCCCCTCGACGAAACAATCCATCGGACAGACGCTGACGCAGTCGGTGTATTTGCACTGGATACAGGAATCTGTGACGACAAATGGCATGGGATGCTGGAGCGAATAGGGGCAATTGGCACGGGCAGGCCGCGCGGCGAGCCGGTATTTTAACCGCTGCCGGGACTCAGACGCTGCGGCCGTCGTAATGGACGCGTTTGAATGCATCGAGATCGACGCCTTCCAGGCAACGCGCATTGATCGCGGCCATCGGCTTGCCGTCGGGGCCGGTAGCCATGCCGAAGACGCCGATGCCGCAGCGCGCGCAGAACTGGTGGTCGATGACGTGCTTGTTGAAACGGTAAGTCGACATTGTGCCCTTGACCGTATAGTTGAGCTTGTCCTGCGGGACGAACCACATCAGGTGGCCCTTGCGGCTGCAGTAGCTGCAATTGCATTCCATCACTTGCCCGATTTCGCCTTCCGCGGTGAAACTGATGTCGCCGCAGTGGCAACTGCCTTGATATTGCATGGTCGTCTCCTCATATGGCCGGTAAAAGTAGCAGCAGGTCGCTGCGACAGTGTAGTGCATGCCGCATCCCGTGCAAGCCCTGCTGTGCGTTAGACTACTGCCTTTGGCGGCAGGCGCATCTGCCACCGGCACCGACTGATTCCAAGATGAACCTGATACCCCTGGCCGAGCGCATGCGGCCGCAATCCTTCGACGACATGATGTGCCCGCGGCATGCGGCCTTGCCGGGAGCTAGCCATGTCTGACCTGTTCGCACAGGAGCCAGCCGCGCCGCTGGCCGAAGCCCTGCGCCCCAAGACCCTGGACGAGGTCATCGGGCAGTCGCACTTGCTGGGCGAGGGCAAGCCGTTGCGGCTGGCCTTCCAGTCGGGCAAGCCGCATTCGATGATCTTCTGGGGGCCGCCCGGCGTTGGCAAGACCACTTTGGCGCGGCTGACGGCGTCGGCCTTCAAGTGCGAGTTCATCGCTTTGTCGGCGGTGTTCTCCGGCGTCAAGGATATCCGGGCCGCGATGGAGCAGGCGCAGCAGAACCTGTCCATGGGCAAGCACACCATCCTGTTTGTCGACGAAATCCACAGGTTCAACAAGTCCCAGCAGGATGCGTTGCTTCCCTACGCGGAAAGCGGCCTGGTCACGTTCATCGGCGCCACCACCGAGAACCCGTCCTTCGAAGTGAATTCGGCGTTGCTGTCGCGGGCCCAGGTCTATGTGCTGAAGTCGCTGACGGACGAAGAACTGAAGCAATTGCTGCAACGGGCCCAAGAGAAGGCGCTCGGCGGGCTGGAGTTTGATGACCTGGCGCGGGACACCATCATTGGCTATGCAGACGGTGATGCACGACGGTTCCTGAACCTGCTGGAGCAGTGTCAAACGGCTGCCGGCGCTGCTGGCGTCCCTCGCATCGATGCTGACTTTGTGCAGAACGCCCTGACCTTGAACAGCAGGCGTTTTGACAAGGGAGGAGACAACTTCTATGACCAGATTTCAGCCTTGCACAAGTCGGTTCGTGGCTCGCATCCCGATGCGGCCCTCTACTGGTTGACCCGCATGTTGGACGGCGGTGCCGATCCCCGGTATCTGGCACGGCGCATTGTTCGCATGGCTTGGGAGGACATCGGTCTTGCCGACCCCAGGGCCATGCAGATCGCCAATGACGCGGCTCTGACCTTTGAACGGCTCGGCAGTCCTGAAGGTGAACTGGCACTTGGCCAGGCGGTGATCTATCTGGCTGTCGCCGCCAAGAGCAATGCGGGTTACAACGCCTACAACTCTGCTCGCGCCTTCGTGAAGGAGGACAAGAGCCGTGAGGTTCCTGTCCATCTCCGCAATGCTCCAACCAAGCTCATGAAGGAACTCGGCTACGGGCATGAATACCGATATGCCCATGACGAACCCAATGCTTACGCTGCTGGTGAAACCTACCTGCCTGAAGGCATTGCAGAACCTAGCTGGTATCAGCCAGTGCCAAGGGGCTTGGAGATCAAGATAGGCGAGAAGCTCGCCATGTTAAAAAAATGGGATGAGGAAGCTGGAAAAGAATGATTACAAGAGGCTATTTCATTGGTCAGATCATCGATGAACTGACGGCGGTTTCCCAACAGGTCAAGAGCCGGGCAGGGCTTCAGCTCTTTGATCTGAATCGCTACCTTGAGGATTTTGTCAAAGATATCCTGAACATCGTACGATGTCAGCGAAGAGGATGTTGAAAAAGACTTCAAGAAATTCATTAAGAAGCTGAAAGGGCTTCCGAGGATTTCACGGCAGTTCTATGCCTTCCTTCTTGATCGTGGGGAGTGGCATGAGACAAGCAAATTCATCAATGCCGACTACTTGACGCGAGTCTGTAGCTTCCCAGACATGGACGGCGAACTACGGCTGTTGATGGGGGCTGACTTGTGTTGGTTCCAAGAGCCAGATGAGCATAGTGAAAGTGCTACCTGGCGCATTGCCACTGTCCTCAAGGCCAAGAGCTATGAATTCACCTGGGAGTTCATGGACTTTCTGAAGCAAAAGAAGGTCGGTCTGGAGAAGGTCATAGTCAGCTTGGACTTCTCGGACTTCAAATAGAAAAAGAACGTGCGATGAACAACCCGTTGCTTCAGGTCTTGTCCCAGAGTGCCGCCGACTTTCAAAACGTTGTATGGCCTGTCGTAAGCCAGTTCCCCTTGGTTGGCGGTGGGATGCTGCGACCAGTTGAAGCGGTGGCGACAGCCGACTTCAAGGACGATCTTGACCTACTCGCTGGCATCGATGCATGGCAGGTTGATAGAGGCATCCCAATGATGCGTGGCCTTGCCAGTCGTGTTCAGTGGGGTGGCAGGTATGACACCTTCAGCATTCGCTACCGGCTGCCTTCAGGTCAGCCAACAGAGTTTGCCAAGCGGTTGACCTCCATCCAGAACAAGGACAAGGGGCATCTGTTCCCGCACTTCACGGTGCAAGCCTACCTTGATCAAGCTGGTGGCAACCTGCTCTCGTGCGCCGTCATCGAGACTGAGGCTCTGTTCGCGGTTGCACAAGACATGGATAACAAGGGGATTTTCAAGAACAGCTACCACCAAGATAAATTCGGCATCAAGACCCTTCCGAACGGGACTGAGTTCATCTACCTCCAGTGGGACTTCCTGCTTTATCACGGCATCTTGAAGTCTGAAAATACTCGCTGCTCAACCTAATCAGGATCTGGGGAAGTATGAATTCAACCGTGAATTGGATAGCCGCTTACAACCGGCTCTTCGTTCTGTTAGACAGGAACGGGACACCTACTTACTACAGTGGACCGAGCTTCTTGCGCATGGTGCAGCAGGTTGATCCTGGCTCGCCCAGCTATGAGCAGTTGATACCGCTGCGGAATCAGCAAGGCAAAAGCACTTCTCGCAAATCCTTCTACTGGGACACGATTCTTGCCCTGCCTGAGCAACAGCGGTTCCAGTTGTTCAGACTGTTCATCGATGAACTTGAGCCCCATGCCAAGGATGAGGTGGATGCTATTCGCGCCCTCGTGTTTGGCGGTGGGCGGGCCGTACCTGTCACGGTCGTTCCTGTTGATCTTTGGAACTCGGAGAAGTTGAACAAGAGCCTCAAGGACATTGACCAAGCCATCGATGCCCACCACTACAACCGGGCAACGACACTGAGCTACACGTGCCTTGAAGGGCTCTACAAGGCATATGTCCGCAAGCATGTTCCCGACCAGGCTGGGCTGACAGACCTCATGCCGCTGTGCAAAGTGGTGAAGGACGACATCAGCAAGAAGCTTCAAGCCCAAGGGCCGTTTCCTGTTGAGATCGTCAATGCCATGCCGACCTTGACCAAGGCGATTGCGAACTCAAGGAACGGTTTCAGTGAGTCGCACTTCGGTGGCGACTCTCAAAGGTGGCTTGCTCTTTTTGCTCGTGACCTGACCAACTCCATTGGTCGTCTCATGCTCAACTTCATGTGACGTCAATCTGACCCAGCGAGAGGAAGATGACTGCTTCTAGAAAATGTGCGCTGTGCCCTGATACGTTGTCGGCCAAGAACAAGACAAAAGAGCACATCATCCCCAATGCGATTGGTGGCAGAAAGAAGACCACGGGGTTCATCTGCAACGATTGCAACAACAAGTTGGGCGAGGACTGGGACGCCGATCTTGCGAAGCAACTGAACTGGTTCTCTTTGGCTGTCGGAATCAGCAGAGAACGGGGTGAGTCTCCTAAGCAGATTGTGCAGACAATCGAGGGTGATAAGTATTGGCTGCTCAATGATGGGTCCTTCACGCCAGAGAAATCGTCTTATTCAGAAGAAGATCTTGGTGGGAAGATCAAGATCAACCTGACGGCCAAGACCATTGAAGAAGCCAAGCAGCGGTTGAAAGGTATCGCCAGAAAGTATCCGAAGTTTGATGTTGAAAAGGCTCTCAGCGAGTTGGAGGTAACAACCAACTACCTGGAATCGCCGCTTCATGTCAGCCTTTCCTTGGGTGGCCCCAATGCTGGGCGATCTCTAGTCAAGACCGCCTTTGCATTTGCATCGGAATGTGGTGTGCCGCATGCCCAGTGCGAGAAGGCTCTTGAATACCTGCTGAATCCTGAAGCTGAAGCCATTCCGTTTGGCTTCGCATATCTTTCCGATCTTGTTGAAGTCAGACCCAAGGACCGAATCTTTCATTGCGTGTCCTTGCATGGTGACCCGAAGAGGAAGCGGCTTTGGTCTTACATTGAATACTTCGGGCTCTTCAGGATCGTTGTTCTCTTGAGTGAGCGGTATGCTGGCCCATTCAGAAATGAGATCTACACCATCGATCCGGTAGACGGTGAGCGGGTTACCGTCAAGGTGAACTCACAGATCAGCGAAGACGAGTTTTCATCGCTGATGAATGGAGAAGGGTTTGATCAGGAAAAGCACAAGGCAGCAGCGGATTATGCACTTCCGATCATTCTGAATCGAAGCACTAGCCGATCCTTGGAGCGATCCGTTAAAGAAGGCTTTGACCATGCTGCCAAGCAGCTTGGCATAAAAGAAAACGAGGTCATTCCCAAGGAGAAGGCGGCTGAGTTCACCGGGTTCATGATGGAGAAAATTTCTCCGTTTCTAGAGCATCTGGTTCGAAATGGCCGCCGAAGTGGCCGCTCGTGAACAACAGGGGTGCCAAATGAAGAAAGGGGCTTTGCGCCCCTTTTTCTATTGTGTCCTCGCGGGCTCTCCAATGCTCTTTAACAAGGCGTTGTATTGATGAGGGTCTGACGCATAGATCTTGTCCAAGACGAAGTTCGCCACCTTGGCGATCTCTGGAATTTCTACAGGCTTGAATCCGCGATCTGGGATTGACTCAAGGTGAGAAAATTCATTGTTGAGCCGGTTCACCAGTGCGATTGCCGTTGCATCTTCATCGCCAAAGAACTTCTTGATCCGTTCAAAGGCATCGTTCTTGTCGTCGTGGTACGGGAACTTGAAGAACAAGAAGGCTTCTAGGAACTTGCGAAGGTTGTTCCCGAAGCCATAGAACGGCTCATGTGCGCCCTGCGCGGCGTCCTGGTTCCTGCACTTGTAGATCTGGTGGAAGAGGTAGTTGAACTCAGTGATGTAGTCCTTCAGGTAGGACGGCATTAGCATGATGTTGCTTGTGGGGCCGTTCCGCTCCACCATGAAGTGCTCGTTGTCATCCACGCTCTTGGTCTTGCCTTCCCCGGCTGGCACCTTCTTCTTGGGGATGGACAACCGCTTCAGATACTTCAAGAAGTCCAGGTTGTGGGTGGAGATGAAAAGTTGACTGTAGCGATAGCCGTTGGAGCCATCCAGGTTTTTGAACGGCTTGGCGATCAGGCTCTCGATCAGGCTGAACATGAAGAAGATGTGGTTTCCATCCAGGCTGGAGATTGGATCGTCGATGTAGATGATCAGATCCTTGCCCTTGCTGTCAGGCTCTTCAAGCTTGGCTATGAAGTAGCAGAAGGCAATAAGGCTGCATTCGCCTTCACTCAAGTTGTAGGCCGATTTGCCATCCCGCGTGATTTCAAACTTGACGGCGCTTTTCTCCGCGTTGTCCTTGGCTTCAAGCTTGATGCCATCGTGACCGAAGAAGTGGTTGAGCAAGGAATTGACTCGCTCCGCGCCTTTGCGTTCATCCTTCTGTTGGCCTTGCAGGCGGGTGACATCAGCTTCCAGCTTGACGATCTCGGCTTCGGCGTCGGTATAGGTCGTGTTGGCAGTGTCGGCGTCCGTCTTAAGGCCAGCTATGCGGGTCAATTCGGTATCGTAGGTGATGTCACCGATGAAGGAGGCCACATCGGTGAGTCGCAGTGCTTCACGTGCGGAGTCCTTGTCCTTCTCCAATGAGCTGGTGCGGCCATTGCTCTTGGTGATCAGATCGTTGATGTCGTCCGCGCACTTCTGTATTGCCGCTGCATCGTGCTTGGGGGCCGGCATTGCAACGGGCTGAAATAGAGATCTCTTCCTTGAATCCAGTGCAGTCTTCAGTGCCTCCAAGTCCTGTTTGTAGACCTTCAGGCAGTCGGCAAGAGACTTCTTGTTCGCTTCAAATGAGACTTTTTCTTCGGCATAGAACTTATCGCCGGTCAAAGTCAGGAAGCCAGCAATGGCCTGAATTTCGCTGTTGACCGATGTCAGACATGAATCGATGGATGACTCCAGATCTGAAGACTCTTTGCTGAAGTGAGAGTCCAGAACCTGCCATATGTCATGGGGCAGATTCTGACGGCAGAAGGCGCATGTATCGCGTTTGTCCTTGTGCAGTGGAATGCCTTGCTTCACCCACGCTTGAAGGGCAGTCTCGTTCAATAGCTCTTGAATAGCCTGTGTCGGCTTGATTGATCTGGAAAGAAGTTCCTGGGCCGTCGTCTTGATCGAATCAATCTTCAGGCTGATCGAGACGGTATCGGTGATGTCAGGAAGCGCCTCTTGCTTCAGGAGGTTGACCTTGGTCGCTTGTTCTTCAGTCGTCAAGGGCGTGAAGCCCGCTTTCTTAACTGCGTTGATGTCCTTCTTGATGCTTTCTATGTTGTACACCGCAGGGCCGTAGGTGCGATTTTGTTTGATCTTGTCGTTGGCATGAGAGCGAAGCTTGCCCTCTAGACCATCAAAGGCATTCTTATGATTGTTCTTGGTCCGATCTCTTTCCTTCTTCTTGGTATCTAGATCGTGCCGAAGACCGGCCTTGGATTCAATGCTGCCGAGCTTCGCTTGGGTGGCAGCAATTTCATCCTCGATCTCCTTGTTCTTCTCCCCGACGATGGCAAAGGTTTTGATTTCCCCACCAATTGCCTGATTGATCAGGAAGCTGAGATTTTCACTGACGAAATCGCGGTTGTAGACCCGGACGTCATAGCCATGACCAGCAATGGCAGCTTGGGTCACATCCCCTTTGTCGCCATGAACGGTGAAGGTTGATCCCACGTAGTTCAGCGGGATGCGCCCCGTCTCCAGCGCACGGAAGATTCGGGAAAGAGTAGTTTTCCCAGAATAGTTGCGCCCATAAAGGATGTTCAGGCGTTTGAAGTCCTGAACATTGTTGCCGCCGTCACGAATGCTCTTCTTCCAGTTCAGGCCATTGAAGCTGCCAAAGCTGGCAATGTCGATCTGATTGATCATTAGTTCGCTCCCCTCATACATAACCCCCGATATGTGATAGGACATGCAACAGACTGTTGCTCAGTCTATCCCATCCAGTCTCATTGCCATACAGGAAATCTAGGTTGGCATGGTGGCCGGGTAGCAACTCCTTAAGTCAGTTAAATTCATATGAATTTGACTAGCGCAAAGAAGAAAGCACCCCGTAGGATGCTTTTCTATTTCTGGATCCTGGAAGAGGTGGAATTTGCTAGTTTCTCTTTCTCGCGGTTGCCTGTGAAGGAACTCGGCTATGGGCATGAGTACCGTTATGCCCACGATGAGCCCAACGCCTATGCGGCCGGCGAAACCTATCTCCCTGAGGGCATACGGGAACCCCGCTGGTACCAGCCGGTGCCGCAGGGCCTGGAGATCAAGATCGCCGAGAAACTGGCGCTGCTGAGGAAGTGGGACGAGGAAGCCGGCGAAAGCTGAGCGGATAGCGCCCGATCAGGTCCCGTCCCGTCAGTGCGCAAGATTCAACTGCCACGAGACCCCGAACCGGTCATCGACCCAACCGAAGCGCCGGCTGAAGCCATAGTCACCCAGCGGCATATGGACTTTCCCGCCTTCGGCGAGAACGCCGAACACTCGCTCCAGCTCTTCCGCGGAGTCGCATTCCACGAAAGTCGAACTCGATGGCGTGAACGTGAAATGGTGCGGGATCGGGCTGTCGGAACACATGAATTCGCGGCCGCAAAGGCTAAAGGTCGCCACCTTGATGGCGCCGGCCGGCCCGGATTCGCCTTCGACGTAACGCTCGGCGCGCACGATGCGGGAGTCGGGGAAGGTGGCGACGTACAACTCCATCGCCGCCTGGGCAACGCCGCCCTGGAACATCAGGAAAGGTCTGGGAGTCATCATGGATCGGTTTCGCTCCGTGCTGGGTGATGGCCAATGCTAATCCCAATGCTTCGCGTTCACCAGCTCATCGCCGGTTCGATTCAATTGAACCCCATTTCTGTTCAGTATCGAGGATTCAAGCCGGGTTGCGCTGCCAAACCGGGAAATGGCCTTCCATCGCCGCCATGGCAGAAATGACGGCCTGGTAGGTGGCGTCGTTGTCGTAGCCGGGCAGGCGCTCCTTCATGGCGTCCATCAAGGCATCCAGCCCGTCGGCGTCGTTGGGGACGATGATGCCTTTGGCGCCTTGCGCGCCGTCGCCGCCGATCATCCATTGCGGCAGCGGCAGGAATTCATCGCTGATGACGATATCGACCCGGTTGACCGCGTTCCAGGCCACGCCTTCGCGCTTGAGGCCGTTGACGGTGGTGCGGATTTCCTCGTCGTCGAATTCCACGGCGATCTTGCGCGCCTGGCGGGCGGCCTGTTTGGCCGGGCTCAGTTCGGCCGCGCCCGGCGCCTGCACCTTCCAGTCGGTCTTGCGCTGTTTCGGCGGCACGAAGCGGTTCTTGATCTGCTGGCCGAAAGCGAAGGCGGCGCCGAACGACAGGCCGGCCACCAGGCCATAGAACAGGCTGGCGTCATGCGTCATGTAATGGATGCCGGCCCACAGGGCCAGGGCGAAGGCGGCCACCAGGCCGAGCAGGGACAGCGGCAGGGGCGTGGTTTTCGGGGCGTCGTCGGCGTCGGGCATGGGCGGCATCGGCAAAAGTGGCTGGGAATATGCGGGAAGTGGGCCGAATGGTAACCCGTCCCGGCCGCCGCGCGCCATGTGGAACATGCGTATTTATTGCCGGAAACGCCCCGCAAGTCCCGGTAAGGCCGTCCGGCTTGGTACAATCCCACTTTTGAGTATCAACCTTTCTCCGTTTATTTGTTCCCATGATCGACATCCAACTTCTCCGCAAAGACATCGACAACGTGGCGGCGCGCCTGGCCGCCCGCAAGTTCGTCCTCGATGTCGCCGGCTTCAACGCGCTGGAGGCTGAGCGCAAGCAGATCCAGACCCGCACCGAAGAACTGCAGGGCAAGCGCAACAGCCTGTCCAAGCAGATCGGCATGTTGAAGGGCAAGGGCGAAGACGCCTCGGCGGTGATGGCGGAAGTCAACGGCATCGGCGATGAGCTGAAGGCATCGGCGGCGCGCCTGGAAGAAGTGCAGCAGCAGATGAACGCCTTCCTGCAGGCCGTGCCCAACCTGCCGCACGAGTCGGTGCCGGTGGGCAACGACGAATCCGGCAACGTGGAAGTGCGCAAGGTCGGTGCCCCGCGCGCCTTCGATTTCGAGGTCAAGGACCACGTCGACGTCGGCGCCCCGCTAGGCCTGGATTTCGATACCGCCACCAAGCTGACCGGTTCGCGCTTCTCGGTGATGAAGGGCGGCATCGCCCGCCTGCACCGCGCGCTGGCGCAGTTCATGCTGAACACCCATACCGGCGAGCACGGCTATACCGAGTGCTATACGCCCTATATCGTCAACGCCGATTCGCTGCGCGGCACCGGCCAGTTGCCCAAGTTCGAGGCCGACCTGTTCGCCGCCAAGAAGGGCGGCCAGGAAGGCGAGGCCGAGAACGCCGCGCTGTACCTGATCCCGACCGCTGAAGTGCCGCTGACCAACTTCGTGCGCGACGAGATCGTCGCCGGCGACGCGCTGCCGCTGAAGTTCACCGCGCATTCGCCATGCTTCCGCTCGGAAGCCGGCTCCTACGGCCGCGACACCCGCGGCATGATCCGCCAGCACCAGTTCGACAAGGTGGAAATGGTGCAGGTCGTGCATCCGGAGAAGTCGTACGAGGCACTGGAAGAGATGCTCGGCCACGCCGAAGCCATCCTCAAGAAGCTCGGCCTGCCGTACCGCGTGATCACGCTGTGCACCGGCGACATGGGCTTCGGCGCGGCCAAGACCTATGACATCGAAGTCTGGCTGCCGGCGCAGAACACCTACCGCGAGATCTCGTCGGTGTCGAACTGCGAAGCCTTCCAGGCGCGCCGCATGCAGGCGCGCTTCCGCAATGCCCAGGGCAAGCCCGAGCTGCTGCACACCCTGAACGGTTCCGGCCTGGCGGTCGGCCGCACCCTGGTGGCGGTGCTGGAGAACTACCAGCAGGCCGACGGCAGCGTGGATATCCCCGAAGTGCTGCAGCCTTACATGGGCGGCATCACCAAGCTGGTTCCTGGCGCCTGAGCGGCAAGCGCAAGGCTCCAATGAGAAACGGCCGGCCCGCGATGGGTCGGCCGTTTTTGTTTTGGCATGGCCGCCATGGCAGGCGCGGCATGGGTGAAAACGTTTTTACAAGCGTCGCAACTGTCAGCCGTCCTTGAGTGCCCAGGAGAACGCCGTCGGCACGCGGCGTTCGATGAACAGGCTGTTGCCCGGCGTCTTCTTGGCCTGCTTCTTGGCCTTGGTCGCCGCCGAGGCGATCTGGTGCGGGGAGGAATATTGCGATGGCTCGATCTTCACCGCCCCCAGGGAAATGCTGACCAGCGGATGCTGGACGCGGTTGCCCTGGCGGTCTTCGCTGAAATAGCCGCCGCGTTCGCGGTCTTCGTCGTAATAGAAGGCCGCCGATTCGGCGGTGAAGTTGTCCAGCATGGTGCGGCAGCGCTTTTCCCAGTCCTCGCTCTGGAACATGATCAGGAAATCGTCGCCGCCGATATGGCCGATGAAGTCGTGCTGCGGGTCGCAGCCTTGCTGCAGGATGCGGCCGGTGAGCTGGATCATGTCGTCGCCCTTGCGATAGCCGTAGACGTCGTTGAAGGGCTTGAAGTGGTCCAGGTCGCAATAGCAGATGCAGAACTCGACCCCGCTTTGCAGCAGGTATTCGATGTGGTCGTTGATCGGTACGTTGCCCGGCAGCTGGGTCAGCGGGTTGGCGTGGCGCGCGGCATCGATCTGCATCTGGGTGATTTCGCGCAGCAGGTCGTGGCCGGTGCCCAGGCCCACGTACTGGCCGCGGTCGGTGATGATGAAACCGTTGGAGAGGTGGTGCGACTCGGCCTGCACCAGCAGGTTGGAGAGGTCCTGCAGGCTGGTGTCCTGTTCGGTCAGGATGGGATTGGGATCCATGAAGAAGGCGCAGGACTTCTTGCCATAGAGCTCGCGCCCGTACAGGCGGGCGAAGCGCTCGACCATGCTGTAGCGGTTGATCAGGCCGATCGGCAAGCCGTTGCTGACCACCGGCAGCGCCTGCAACTGCGGATCGTTGACGAACATGTCGTAGACATGGTCGTTGGTGACTTCCGGCGCCACGTACTGCGTTTCGCGCAGCAGCTTGAAGACGGTGGCGTTGCGCTTGCCGGGGCCGTACTTGTTGGCGGCCAGCGGCACCTTGTCGCGGCGCAGGGTCTTGGTGACATCTTCCGAGATCCGTACCGGCGGTTCGGCCATCGGCCGGGCGATATGGTAGCCCTGGCCGCAGGCGATCCCGAGGTCGCGGATGGCCAGCAGTTCGGCCTGCGACTCGATGCCTTCGGCGATCACGATGGAGCCGGATTTCTCGGCGATCTCCTGGATCGAGCGCACGAACTGCAGCTTCATCGGGTCATGGTTGATGCCCTGCACGAAGTGCATGTCGATCTTGACGTATTCCGGCTGCAGCTCGGACCACAGGCGCAGGCTGGAGAAGCCTTCGCCGAGGTCGTCGATGGCGATCTGGAAGCCCATGTCGCGGTAATGCATGGCGGCATTGCGCAGCAGGGCGTAGTCGTAGGTCGGCTCGTTCTCGGTCAGTTCGATGATGATGCGCTGCGGGTTGACGCCCAGGTTCTCCAGGTAGCGCAGGGTTTCGCCCTGGATCGCCTCGGGCTGCATCAGCGCCCCCGGCGTGACGTTGAGGAACAGGTTGCCGGGCAGGCCGGATTGCGCGAAGCGGGCCAGCACGATGTGCCGGCACAGGTATTCCATCTGCACCGAAAGGTTGTGCGCGCGCGCCACCTTGAACAGGGCCAGCGGGGAATGCAGCGGGGTATTGGAGGGCCCCCGGATGAGGCCTTCGTAGCCGAGGATCTCGCCGTTGCGCATGCGCACGATAGGCTGGAACAAGGCCGTCAGTTTGCGCTGGGCGATGATTTCATGCAGCAGCGACAACATCTGGCCGTCGGCGTCTGGCGGCGCGCCGCCGGCGGCGCGGGCGATCAGGTCGGCAGCTTCTGCGTCGAACAGGAGCGGGGCATTGGAAAGGGGCGCCATTTGGCAGGTCCAGGTATGAAATTGTTGCCAAGAACGGAAAATAATTTACGGATGCTAGAAGCGATTTATGACAAGACGATGATATGGCGGCGCAAGATGGACGTTTTTGCATGAAACAAACAGATACCGGTTTTTGTGGCGCTTCCCGGTCCTGCATGCCGGGAGCAGGCAGCCCCAAACTGATGATTCAGGAAAAAAGGAAATAATTTCGGAAGGATGTTCCTTTATTAAAAAACTTCTGCTATAGTTTCGGACTTTGCTGCTCCACGCAGCAAATCGACCGAAGTTGACCGGAGAGGTGGCAGAGTGGTCGAATGTACCTGACTCGAAATCAGGCGTACGTGTGAGCGTACCGTGGGTTCGAATCCCACCCTCTCCGCCAGTTGGCTTGTAGGTTAGAAAGCAAAAGTAAGGCCCTGATATCCTCAGGGCTTTATTTTTATGTTCGCCGGTTTCTTCATGGATGGCCGGCGCGAAGGCATCAAATGCGTCGGTATCGCGGCTCTATGAGGGGAAGGGGCGGCGGTGCAGGCTGTCACAGAATCATCTCCGGCCTGGAGACGTCTCAAATCGGGTTCCATGCATTGGAACTTCATGCGCGGTTTTTATTGGCATCCCCCTTGCGATCATCTGTTCATTTGTCGGTTGGATCGGCCTTGTCGTATTCCTGAAAATAGCAAGCATTAGAGGCGGCCCAAAGAAATGTCCCTGAATCGACTGTTCCGGCTGATTTCCAGCGCATTGCTGATGCTGTTCCTGGCATTGGCGGTATCGCTGGTATGGATTGAGTGGAACATCTACCGGAGCAGCACCAGCACCGTTCCGGCCCTGAAGACATTTCGCCAGGGGTTGGTCGCAATGGAACTGGTGTCCATCGAGCGCGGGCCGGCCAATGCTTTCATGGGCGCGCGGGACGACGAGCGCGACGCCTTTTACCAGCACCTGCAAGAGGCCAGGGCCGTCAGTGACGCGGCGTTGGCCGATCTGTACGCCGAGGTGGAAAAAGACCCGTCGCAGCGCAATGCCGGCATTCTCGAGCGGATCCGGATCGTGCAGCAGGCCATGGGGCCCGCCCGCGCGGCGGTTGACCGCATCGGCTGGCAGGCTCAGGACCAGCGCAACCATCTCTATATCGTTTCCGCAGTCGACGGCATGATCGATGTGATTCCGATGCTGGTGCGGGTGACGGGCGAGCTGATGGCTTCCATTGACCTGGCCGATCCGGATTTGCGCGAGGGCCTGTCCGGAGCGCGGGCCGCGGCCAGCTTGCGCGAATATGCCGGGCAGGTCGGCTCGCGTTTCACGGCGCCATTGATCATGCACCGCAGGCTCGACCAGAATGAAGTCATCGAAATCGGCAAACTCTACGGCCGTATTGAACTGTTGCGTTCGCTGTTGAAGGGTCAGCTTGCTTCTTATGTGTCGCAGCCGGAGTTCGCGCAGGGTCTGGCCGAACTGGACAAGCAATATTTCGAAGACGGTTTCGAGTTCATCGACTATCTGCTGCAGACCGGCCTGAAGTCCGGCGATTACGGCATGACGCCGGCCGAGCTGCGGGCGCGCTACGTGCCGCGGATGAAGGTTATCCTCGATTTGCGCGACATTATCCTCGACGACCTGATGGAGCGCGTCGAGCGCCGCAACCAGCAGGCGCGCAATGTCCTGGTCCTGGTCATCGGCCTGACCATCGTCGCCTGCCTGTTCTTCCAATTGCTGATGTACATGATCCGCAAACGTGTGGTGCGTCCGCTGGTCAATGCCACCGACCTGGTGGTGGGGCTGGCAGACGGCAAGCTCGACAGGGAGATTCCCGCTGCCAGGTACGACGACGAGGTCGGCGGCATGATGCGGGCCTTGTGCGTGCTCAAGGCGCGGATTCTCGAGCGCAACAGCCTGGCGCGCGAACGCGAGGCCCTGATCGGCCAATTGCAGACATCTTCCAATACCGACTTCCTGACCGGCATCTTGAACCGGCGCGCCTTTTTCGCCCATGCCGAGCAGCAGGTGAGCGCGGCCCAGCGCTATCGGCGCGACCTGTCGGTGGTGCTGTTCGACATCGATCATTTCAAGCGCATCAACGACAGCTACGGCCATTTGTCCGGCGACGCCATCCTGCGCGGCGTAGCCCAGACCGCATCGCAATTGCTGCGCAAGGAGGATGTGCTGGGGCGCTATGGCGGCGAAGAGTTCATCGTGCTGCTGCAAGAGTCCGACCTCGGCAAGGCCGAAGCGGTGGCGCAGAAGCTGCGCATGGCATTGGAGCAGAAGGAGTTCGACGCCGATGACGGCCGGCGCATCAGGGTCAGCGCCAGTTTTGGCGTGGCAGTATTGCGCGACGGGCATAACCTGGAGCAACTGATCAAGCTGGCCGATACCGCGCTGTATGCGGCCAAGGAGCATGGCCGCAACCGGGTCGAGGTGAGCGCGGAACGGTGAATCCGGGATGCGGATGCGGGCTAGCGGCATGAACGAAAACGGCCGGTGTTGAAGACACCGGCCGTTTTCGTTTGGGGAGTGCGGCGGACTCAGGTGCTTTCGCGTTCGATGATCGAGTAGCCCAGGTCGCATACCGGTTGCGCCACATGCTGGCCGTTGAAGCGCGCCAGCAGCATTTCCGCCGTGTTCAGCCCGATCTGGTGGCCGCTGATCTGCACCGTGGTCAGCGCCGGCGTGACTTCGGGGGCCAGCTCGAGGTTGGCGAAGCCGGCCAGCGCGATCTGCTCGGGCACCCGGATCTCGCGCCGGATGCATTCCAGCGCGGCGCCGGCGGCAATGACGTCGTTGCTGAAGAAGACGGCGTCGACCTCGGGGTGGTCCCGCAGCAGCGAGCCGATCGCGTCGCGCCCCGAGCGGAGGAAGGAGCCCAGCGGGATCTTGATGTGTACCGGCTCCCGCGCGCCATGCGCCAGCACGGCGTCGCGCATCCCGGTGAAGCGCGCGATGCCGCGCGGATCTTCGCCGCCGATGAAGGCCAGGCGGCGGTATCCCTTGCCGATGAGGTAGTCGCCCATGGCGCGCCCGGCGGCGTGGTTGTCGAAGCCGACCAGCATGTCGATGGGGGTGTCGGTCAGGTCCCAGGTTTCCACGACCGGAATGCCGGCCGCCTTCAGGCGCTGGCGCGTGCGCGCCGTATGCTGCACGCCGGTCAGCACCAGGCCGTCGACGCGGCGGCCGATGAAGGCTTCCACCAGCGCCGTTTCCTCCATTTCGGAATAATTGGTTTGGCCCAGCAGCAACTGGTAGCCCTGTTCGCTGAGCTTCTCCGACAGCCCGCGCACGGTTTCGGCGAAGATCGAATGGCTGATGGTGGGGACGATGGCGGCGACGATGCGGGTGCGGCGCGAGGCCAGGCCGCCGGCCAGCATGTTGGGGATGTAGCCCATGCTGGCGATGAAGGATTCCACCCTGGCGCGGGTTTCCGGGGATACCTTTTCCGGCGTATTGATCACGCGCGACACCGTGATGTGCGACACGCCGGCGGCGCGGGCGACGTCTTCCTTGGTGACGGCGCGCGCCGGAGCGGCGGCTGCGGTCTCGGTATTCGGTTTTCTTTTCATTGGCTGGATTCGATGGCTGGCCCGGACGCCAAGCATACCAGTACGGCTTGCCGGTGGCAGTTGCGGAAAACCGCAGGTTGCCGCCGGTTTCAGTCGCGGTCGTTGAAGGCCGAGATGTGCGACACCTGGAATACGCCCGACAGGGATTGCAGTTCATTGCGGTGCAGCTGTGCCAGCCGGTGCAGGTATTGCTCGCCCAGGTCGGTCAGGCGCACCTGCACCAGGCGCTTGTCGCGGTCGTCGGGCGTGCGCGTGACCAGGCCGGCTTTCACGCAGCGGGTCACCAGCGCGACAACCCCGTGGTGCTGGGCCTGCAGCCGCTCCGCCAGTTCGCTGATGCTGGCCCATTCGCGGCCGGGAAAGCCCTTGATGTGCAGCAGCAGCAGGTATTGCAGCGGCGTCAGGCCTTCGCTTTGGGCGGCGTCTTCGGAAAAGCGCAGGAAGCGGCGCAACTGGTAGCGGAAGTCGGAGAGCGCTTCGAAGTCTTCCTTTTGCAGGCGGGATGCGTTTTTCATCGGCCGCGCCCATGACGGCTGGGCATGCAGTCTGCTGCGCAGTGGGTGGAATCGGACATGAATATCATCTTATGATGTAATTACGGTTTGGCCGCACGCTTTGCCGGCGTGGCGGCCCAATGTAATAAAAAGACGTCAAAAACAGATATGCCCGATTCTATCTCGCAGTGGTTTAAAAGTTTCATCCCTCCAAAAAACAACGTCGACCGCTTCGAGCGCATGCGCTCCTGCGCCGGAAGCCTGTTCGGCATCCTGCTGGTAGGGCTGGTCAGCTATGCCATCCTGCCGCATGAAGCCAAGACGATTTGGCTGATCGCTCCCATGGGAGCTTCGGCGGTGCTGCTGTTCGCGGTGCCGTCCAGCCCGCTGGCGCAGCCGTGGTCCATCATCGGCGGCAACCTCAGCGCCGCGCTGATCGGCATTACCTGCGCCAGGCTGGTCGAGGAGCCGGCATTGGCGGCGGCGCTGGCCATTTCGCTGGCGATCGGCGCGATGTTTTTCCTGCGCTGCCTGCATCCGCCCAGCGGCGCGGTGGCCTTGACCGCGGTGCTGGGCGGGCCGGTCGTGCATGAGATGGGCTATCGGTTCGTGCTGTCGCCGGTCGGCCTCAACTCGGTGTTGCTGTTGCTGGCGGCCTTGTTTTTCAATAACGCCAGCGGGCGTCGCTATCCGCATGCCCAGCAGAGCGCTGCGCCGCATCCGCACCAGACCAGGGACGAATTGCCGATCACGCGGCTGGGTTTTTCGCATGAAGACCTGGACGAGGTGTTGAAAAGCTATAACCAGGTGATCGACATCGGCCGCGACGACCTGGAAGAAATTTTTCTCCAGACCGAAATGCGCGCCTACCACCGCCGTTTCGGCGAAACGCGCTGCGAGACGGTGATGTCGCGCGATGTGGTGGCGGTGGAATTCGCCACCAGCCTGGACGAGGCCTGGGGGCTGTTGCAGCGGCATCGCCTGCGCGCCTTGCCGGTGGTGAGCCGGGCGCGCCATGTGATCGGCATCGTCAGCCGCAGCGATTTTCTCGAGCATGCCGGCGCGGAAGTGCATACCGGCCTGGCCGGGCAATTGCGCAAGCTGCTGCACCGGGTGCCGTTCATGCATTCGGACAAGCCCGAGGTGGTCGGCCAGATCATGAGCGCGCCCGTCATTTCCGCCGGCGTCGACACGCCGCTGCTGGAGCTGGTGCCGCGCATGGCGGAGGGGCTGCACCAGATCCCCGTGCTCGATGCCGAGGGCAAGCTGGCCGGCATGCTGACCCAGTCGGACATGATCGCCGCGCTGTATGAGAAGAACCTGGCGGCCGCGCGTGGCGCGCCCGCCGGCGGCTTGCGCGGCGCAGCTTGACAGGGCGGTCGGGGAGGGCGATTCTGCCCGCAGGTATTTTCTGCGGCGTGCTGTTGCCGGCGCGATATTTTCAGAGGGGAACGGGAGCGGAACGGGGGTAAAGGAGCTGAGATGAGGACGAGTGCTTTGGCTGTCGCTATCGCCATGATGCTGTTGCTGTCCGCCTGCGAACGCAAGGGCGGCAATCCTCCCAGGCCGATGACATCGGGACAGGTCGCGTTCGCGCTGCGTTAGGGAGGGGGTGGCTGGAAATGCTTGCCCGGCACGAGTTATTGGAAAGGTGAATATCTGCTATTGCCACAATAAAGCAGACTCCGTTGCGCCGGATCGCTATAGTTGCACCTGTCTCCTCCAATCTCCTCCTTAAGAAATTGGATTCAGCCCGCAGCCGACAGGTTCGCGGGCTTTTTTTTTGCCTTGCGCACCGGTGAGCGATCGCGCGATGCCAGCGGGGTGGAGGAGCTTCTTGGTAAGATGGCGGTTGCTCGCCGGCAGGCGGCGCCCTTTGTTTTCCGTTTCAGACTCGCAGCCAATGTCCCAGACACCTTCGCCCCTCCCCGAACGGCCCGATACGCCTTGCGTGGCCGTCTGCTCCACCACGTTCGACGACGTATGCCGCGGTTGCGGCCGCACGGTCGATGAGGTGGCGCAGTGGGTTTTCATGAACCCGGCGGAGCGTGAAGTGGTGTGGCAGCGCATCCTGGCGCAGGGATATCCGCGCCGCAACTACTGAGACGGCAGTTTTTCAGCGCGGCTGCGCCGCGGGCCGGCCGAAAAAGCCGACGCCGGCCTGGCGCAGCATATCGCACAGCACGATCAGCGGCAGCCCGGTGAGGGCGGTCGGGTCGTCGCTTTGTATGCTTTGCAGGATGGCAATGCCCAGGCCCTCGTTTTTGGCGCTGCCGGCGCAGTCGTAGGGCTGCTCGATGCGCAGGTAGGCGTCGAGTTCGGCGTCCGGCAGGTCGCGGAAGGTTACCAGGGTCTGCACGTTGCGGACTTGGGCCGCGGAGGCGGCGTCGGGCCTGCGGCCGTCCCACAGGCACAGCGCGGTATGGAAGATCACCTGGCGGCCGCGCATTTTCTGCAATTGTTTCAATGCATTGGCGTGGTTGCCGGGCTTGCCGATCTGTTCACCGTCCAGCGTGGCGACCTGGTCCGAGCCGATCACCAGCGCCGCGCCGGCCCTGGCGGCGACCGCCGCGGCCTTTTTGCGCGCCAGGCGCAGGGCGGTGGCGTCGGGCGTTTCCCCGGGATGCGGGGTTTCGTCGATATCCGGCACCATGGTCTCGAAAGGCAGGCCGAGGCGGCCGAGCAATTCCTTGCGGTAGGCTGAGCTGGAGCCGAGGATCAGGCGAGTGGGCAGGGTGGTCGTGTTGTCTTGCGGCATGGCGGCGATGTGTTTGTGCGGGTATCGGTGTGGCCGAAACGGCAAGATTGCGGCCCAAATCCGGCGGAAAAGACGTTGCGCGGCGACAGCTTGGCGACAAATTCGCAGAAAGCGCGCTAACGCTTTGACTGGTAAGGAAATTTTCTGTTATTATCGCAGGTTTTCCGGATGGCAGCTTTGGATATGAATGCACTTGTGATCGACGCGTTCGAGTTTTGCCGGCTTAAACAGCAGGCCCAGGGCGAGATTCCGGTTGCTGAATTAGGTCGTCTGGCGCAAGAGACGGTTGACCGTTCCGGCACGATAAAGTGGGCTCTGGCCGGCGATATCGACAAGCTGGGGCATGCTCAACTTAGTCTGGCAGTGTCGGGTGCGGTTAATCTGATCTGTCAGCGTTGCCTGACGGCATTGCATTTCGAGATTGATTCGAAGTCGCTGCTGGTACTGGCAAAAGATGAGGCGCAGGCCGATGCGATCGAGGAACTGCTCGATGATGACGAGATCGATGTCATCGTCGGTTCGGCAGCTTTCGACGTGACCAACCTGATCGAGGACGAAGCGTTGCTGGCCCTGCCGGTGGCGCCCAAGCACGAAACCTGTCCCGGGAATGGCGTGGCGGCTGAAGCCAAAGGTACTGAGCGGGCCTCCCCGTTTGCGGTGCTGAAGAAGTTGAAGCAGTAATTGTTTGGGGATGTCTGGCAGGTGCCGGGCAGCAGCATCCGGGTTGATGGAAACCTGAACCCGGTGTGTTAAAATTTTCAATCTTAAGGTTTAGGAGTAATCATGGCCGTTCAACAGAACAAAAAGACCCCGTCGAAGCGCGGTATGCATCGTGCACACGACTTTCTGACTGCACCCCCGCTGGCTGTCGAGCCGACGACTGGTGAAACCCACCTGCGTCACCACATCAGCCCCAACGGTTTCTACCGTGGTCGCAAAGTGCTGAAGACCAAGAACGACGAGTAATCTCTTATTGAGCTTGCTGTTTTTGGAGAAAAGCGGCGCAATGAGCTTCCCTTCCCGGAGGTTCATTTTGCGCCGCTTTTTTATGCCCGCGATATTCGTATTTGCGGGTACGCCTGCCTGCTTGTCGGCGCGTCAATCGCGCCCCTGCCTGGGCGCGTCATTTTGAATGGTGCCCAATCTGCCGCATAATGTGGGCTGGCAAGGCTCAGAATCAAATCGATGACCATCAAAATTTCAATCGACTGCATGGGTGGCGACCACGGCCCGTCAGTCACTCTCCCAGCCGCTGCCTCCTTTCTCCGCCGCCAATCCGATGCGGAACTGGTCCTGGTCGGCCAGGAAGCCGTGCTGCAGCCGCTGCTGAAGAAATACAAGCTGGCCGGCGAGCCGCGCGTGCAAATCCACAATGCTTCCGAAGTGGTCACGATGGAAGACCCGATCGAGGTGGCGTTGCGCCGCAAGAAAGATTCTTCCATGCGCGTGGCGGTCAACCTGGTCAAGGAAGGCCAGGTGCAGGCCGCGGTGTCGGCCGGCAATACCGGGGCGCTGATGGCGGTTTCCCGTTATGTGCTCAAGACCCTGCCGGGCGTGGATCGCCCGGCCATCTGCACCATCCTGCCGAACCAGAAGGACGGCCCCACTTATATGCTTGACCTGGGCGCCAACGTCGATTGCGAGCCACAGCATTTACATCAATTTGCATTGATGGGTTCGGCCCTGGTCTCGGTGATGGAGGGCAAGTCCAGGCCGACGGTCGGCTTGCTCAATGTCGGCGAGGAAGACATCAAGGGCAACGAGCTGGTCAAGCAAACCGCCGGATTGCTGCGGGCCGACCACGAGAAGGGTATCCTCAACTTCTACGGCAACGTGGAAGGCAATGACATTTTCGAAGGCACCACCGACCTCGTCGTCTGCGACGGCTTCGTCGGCAATGTGACCTTGAAAGCCTCGGAAGGCCTGGGGCGTTTCGTCAAGACCGTGCTGACTTCCGAATTCAAGAAGGGCCTGGTCAACAAGCTCGGCGCGCTCATCGCGTATGGCGCGATCAAGGCGCTGTCGCGCCGCCTCAATCCTTCCCGTTACAATGGCGCCAGCCTGCTGGGATTGAAGGGGCTGGTATTCAAGAGCCACGGCGGCGCCGATGTGTATGCCTTTGAATGGGCCATCCGCCGCGCGTATGATGCCGCCAAGTACGACGTGCTCTCGCGCATCGGCGCGAGCATGGCGGAATTGATGCCCCAGGGACAGGGGCGGGCGGCCGAGGAACCTGCGTTGGCGCAAGCCGCGCAGCAACAACCGAACTAATAGAGCAAAAACGGTATGACCACTTATAGCAAAATCGTCGGCACCGGCAGTTACCTGCCCGCCAAGCGCGTGACCAACAACGAACTGGCGGCGCAACTGGCGGAGCAGGGCATCGAGACTTCGGACGAATGGATCGTTACGCGCAGCGGCATTTCCGCGCGCCACTACGCGGAACCGGAGCAGCTCTCCAGCGACCTCGCGCTGGCAGCCGCGCAGCGCGCGCTGGAAGCGGCCGGCATGCAGGCCAACGACATCGACCTGATCATCCTGGCGACATCGACGCCGGACCACCTGGGCGGCTTCCCCAGCACGGCCTGCGTGGTGCAGCGCAAGCTCGGCATCACCAACGGCGCGCCGGCGATGGATGTGCAGGCGGTGTGCAGCGGCTTCGTCTATGCGATGTCGGTGGCTGACAGCTTCATCAAGACCGGCGCGCACAAGAACGTGCTGGTGATCGGCGCGGAAGTGTTTTCGCGCATCCTCGATTTCAAGGACCGCACCACCTGTGTCCTGTTCGGCGACGGCGCCGGCGCCATCGTGATGAGCGCCTCGAACGAGCCGGGCGTGCTGGCGACCAAGCTGCACGCCGATGGCAGCCATGGCCATATCCTGTGCGTGCCGGGCAGCGTCGACAACGGCGCGGTGGCCGGCAGCGCATACTTGTATATGGACGGCCCGGCGGTGTTCAAGCTGGCCGTGTCGGTGCTGGACAAGGTTGCGCGCGAAGCGCTGGCGGCCGCGGCCGTCGACGCTTCCGAGATCGACTGGCTGATTCCGCACCAGGCCAATATCCGCATCATGCAGGGTACCGCCAAGAAGCTGGGCCTGCCGCTGGAAAAGATGGTGGTCACCGTGGGCGACCACGGCAATACTTCCGCCGCGTCGATTCCGCTGGCGCTGGACCAGGCGGTGCGCGACGGCCGCATCAAGCCCGGCCACACCATCATGATGGAAGGCGTGGGCGGCGGTTTCACCTGGGGCGCGGTGCTGGCCCGCATGTAAGGCTGGAGCGCTGCCGGGATGGCCGTCATGCGAGTGACGGCCGTATTGGCAGCGTTTCGTTTTCCGTTTCATCCAATTTCAATCCAATCCAAGCATGACAAAATTTGCTTTTGTTTTCCCGGGCCAAGGTTCGCAGGCGATCGGGATGCTCAACGGTTTCGCCGACAATGAAGTCGTCCGCCAGACCGTCGCCGAAGCGTCCGACGCGCTGCAGTTCGATCTGGGCAAGCTGATCGCCGAAGGCCCAAAGGAAGACCTCGACCTGACCACCAACACCCAGCCGGTCATGCTGACTGCCGCCGTCGCGTTCTACCGTGCCTGGCTGGCGGCTGGCGGCAAGGCTCCCGCGCTGGTGGCCGGCCATAGCCTGGGCGAATACTCGGCGCTGGTGGCTGCCGGCGTGATCCAGTTCAAGGATGCGGTGCCGCTGGTGCGCTTCCGCGCCCAGGCCATGCAGGAAGCCGTGCCGGTCGGGCAGGGCGGCATGGCGGCCATCCTCGGCTTGTCCGACGACGACGTGCGCGCCGCCTGCGCGGAAGCGGCGCAGTCGGAAGTGGTCGAGGCCGTCAACTTCAACGCCCCGGCGCAAGTCGTGATCGCCGGCCACAAGGGGGCGGTCGAACGCGCCTGCGAAGCGGCCAAGGCGCGTGGCGCCAAGCGCGCGCTGCCGTTGCCGGTGTCGGCGCCGTTCCACTCGTCGCTGCTCAAGCCGGCCTCCGACCGCCTGCAGGCCTATCTGGCCAACGTGGCGTTCGCGGCGCCGCAAATCCCGGTCATCAACAACGTCGACGTGGCGCTGGTCAGCGACCCCGCCGCCATCAAGGATGCGCTGGTGCGCCAGGCGGCCAGCGCGGTGCGCTGGGTCGAGACCGTCCAGAAGATGGGCGCCGAAGGCGTCACCCATGTCATCGAATGCGGTCCGGGCAAGGTGCTCACCGGCCTGACCAAGCGTATCAACGGCGAACTGATCGGCGAAGCCATCGTCGACCAGGCTTCCCTGGACAAAGTATTGGAGCTGCTCAAGTGAGTGCACAGAATCTGCAAGGACAAGTCGCGCTGGTCACCGGCGCAACGCGCGGCATCGGCCGCGCCATCGCGGTAGAACTGGCGAAGCAGGGCGCCCAAGTGGTAGGTACCGCCACTTCGGAGGCCGGCGCCGCGGCCATTAGCGAATATCTCAATGCCCTGCAGCCTGAGTGCGGTAAAGGGCTGGTGCTCAACGTCAACGATGCAGCGGCTTGCACCGCCATTGTCGAACAGGTGCAGAAGGAATACGGTTCGCTGTCGATCCTGGTCAACAATGCCGGCATCACGCAGGACCAGCTGGCCATGCGCATGAAGGACGAGGAGTGGGACAATGTCATCGCCACCAACCTGACCGCCGTGGGCCGCCTGTCGCGCGCGGTGCTGCGCGGTATGATGAAGGCCAAGCATGGCCGCATCATCAGCATCACTTCGGTGGTGGGCGAGGCCGGCAATCCCGGCCAGATGAACTACGCCGCCGCCAAGGCCGGCGTCGCGGGCATGAGCCGCGCGCTGGCGCGCGAGATCGGCAGCCGCAATATTACCGTCAACTGCGTGGCCCCCGGTTTCATCGATACCGACATGACCAAGGCGTTGAATGAACAGCAAGCTGCGGCGATCCTGCAGCAGATCCCGCTGGGTCGCCTGGGCGCCGCGGAGGAAGTGGCGGCGGCGGTGGCCTTCCTGGCGTCGCCGCAAGCCGGCTACATCACCGGCAGCACGCTCAACGTCAACGGCGGCATGTACATGGGTTGACCCTAGTCAAGGGATTGATTTAAGTCCTTTTGGCGTATTTTGTTTGAAGTTAAGCCGGACTTGGCGCAATCTTGCCAAGAACAGTTAAAAGTAAATTTTCCCCGCGCAAACCTGCTAAAATGCGCGCACTTTTGTAACCTATCTACCCCTCTGGAGGAACAATATGTCCGATATCGAACAACGCGTTAAGAAGATCGTCGCTGAGCAACTGGGCGTCGCCGAAGCCGACATCAAGAACGAATCGTCGTTCGTTGACGACCTGGGCGCCGACTCCCTCGACACCGTCGAGCTGGTCATGGCTCTGGAAGATGAGTTCGAAATGGAAATCCCCGACGAGCAGGCTGAGAAGATCACCACCGTGCAACAGGCGATCGACTACGCCAAGTCGCAAGTCAAGGCCTGATACGGGCTTTGTACCCAGTTTGTAGGAGAATTGCTTGAGCCGCACTCGTGAACGTCGTGTAGTCATTACCGGCCTCGGATGCATCTCGCCTGTCGGCAACAATATTGCCGACACGTGGGCTGCCATCAAGGAAGGCAAATCCGGCATCGCCACCATCACCAAGTTTGACGCTTCGCCATTCACCACGCATTTTGCCGGTGAGGTGAAGGGCTTCAATATCGAGGATTACATCCCCGCCAAGGAAGCGCGTCACATGGATACCTTCATCCACTACGGGATGGCCGCGGGTATCCAGGCCATTGAAGATAGTGGCCTGAAGGTAACGGATGAAAATGCCGAACGCATCGGCGTCATGATCGGCTCCGGCATCGGCGGCCTGCCGCTGATCGAAGAAACCCATGCGGAGCTGACCAACCGCGGCCCGCGCCGCATCAGCCCGTTCTTCATCCCGGCCTCGATCATCAACATGATCTCCGGCAACCTGTCGATCAAGTACGGCATGAAGGGCCCCAACCTGGCCATCGTGACGGCTTGCACTACCGGTTTGCATTGCATCGGCGCATCCGCGCGCATGATCATGTACGGCGACGCCGACGTGATGATCGCCGGCGGCGCCGAGTCCAGCGTTTCGCCGCTGGGCATCGGCGGTTTCGCATCGGCGCGCGCGCTGTCGACCCGCAACGACGATCCGGCCACCGCGTCCCGTCCGTGGGACAAGGACCGTGACGGCTTCGTGCTGGGCGAGGGCGCCGGCGTGATGGTGCTCGAAGAGTACGAGCACGCCAAGGCCCGCGGCGCGACGATCTATGCCGAGTTGCTGGGCTTCGGCATGAGCGGCGACGCCTACCACATGACCGCGCCTAACCTGGACGGCCCGCGCCGCTGCGTGCTCAACGCACTGCGCGACGCCGGCGTCAATCCGGATCAGGTGCAGTACCTGAATGCGCACGGCACCTCGACCCCGCTGGGCGACAAGAACGAGACCGACGCCATCAAGGCGGCTTTCGGCGACCACGCCTACAAGATGGTGGTCAACTCGACCAAGTCGATGACCGGCCACCTGCTGGGCGGCGCCGGCGGTCTCGAAACGGTGCTGACGGTTCTGGCCGTGCATCACCAGGTCTCCCCGCCGACGATGAACATCTTCAATCAGGATCCGGAATGCGATCTCGATTACTGCGCGAACCAGGCGCGTGATCTGAAGATCGATGTTGCCGTGAAGAACTCCTTCGGTTTCGGCGGCACCAACGGTACCCTGGTGATCGGCAAGATGTAAAATGCTATGCCCGGCTTTCAGGCGAAAGCCGGGTTTGTCGTTTTGATGGCGTCTGAACCTGTTTGATGCGTTGCCGGAAGCCGGCAAATGTCATTGACGGTGGGATGCAAGGCGTAAAACGCAGCCGGGCCGATGGCCTGACAGGCTTTTGCAACGCCGCAGACTGCCTGAAAGGACATCGGGACGGCCCCGGCGGGACTTTGAACAGGTGCTTATGTCGACGATAGCGGTCTCTGCGGATATCAAACCTTCCCGTCTGCTTCTGCTGGTCATGGCTTGCGCCTGCCTGTGCGTGGTTGTGGCCGGGGTCGCGGTTTGCCTGTCGATGCCGGGACAGCTTTCCTGGTCGCTGCGCGCCACTTCGGCGGCAGCCTGTTTCATCGCCGCCGCCACCGCGTTGTTTCTCGTCTTGCGCGCGCGCAAGACCATCTGGCTGCACATATCCGCCACGGGCCAGATCCGTGTCGTGGAACATCTCATCAGCAGTAGCAGCGCCCGGGCCAAGCCTCAGGTGATGAAGGCCGGACTGGCGCAACTGCTGGCCGGCACCACCATCTGGCCCGGCATGCTGTTTTTGCGCCTGCGCCTGGAAAACGGCAAGACCCGCACCATCACCATTCTTTCGGACTCCGTCTCCGAAGACACATTCAGGGCCCTGTCCGTGGCATGCCGCTGGTTGATCAGTCACAATACGGCCAAAGCGCAAATGCTGGAAAAATAGGGCTGCAGGGCTTGAAAATTGCCAATTCGGAATCATCTGATCGTGGGCAATGGCCACATAAAAACAAGGCGATAAAAGAACAAGGAATCCGGTTTGACGACAGAACGCGAAATAGACCAGCTACTTGTTGAACGCGTCCAGCGTGGCGACAAGAAGGCGTTCGAGCTATTGGTGGTCAAGTATCAACGCAAGCTGATGCGGCTGGTGTCGCGGCTTGTGCGCGACCAGGCCGAGGCCGAGGATGTGGTGCAGGAAGCCTTTATCAAGGCCTACCGCGCGCTGCCGCAGTTTCGCGGCGATTCGGCCTTCTATACTTGGCTTTATCGTATCGGCATCAATACCGCAAAAAATTACCTCGTTACTTTGGGAAGGCGAGCTCCAACTTCTACTGAAGCGGACGCTGAAGAAGCGGAAACTTTTGACGACGGGGACCACCTAAGGGACATCAATACTCCAGAGTCGATGTTGGCCACCAAGCAGATTGCGCAGACGGTCAACGTGGCGATGGAGGCATTGCCGGAAGAATTACGCACCGCCATCACGTTGCGCGAGATCGAGGGGTTGAGCTACGACGAGATCGCGGATGCGATGAATTGTCCGATCGGCACGGTCCGCAGCCGTATTTTCCGCGCGCGCGAGGCCATTGCCGAGAAGTTGCGCCCGTTGCTGGATACGGCAGCGGACAAGCGCTGGTGACAAGGCAGGCGATGTTGTTGATGAAAAGCAAAATAATAAAGCGGGTATGGAACTAAGATTTTTGCAGGGTGACTGCTTATGGATGCCAAAGTAACAACCAGAGAACGGATCTCTACGCTTGCCGATGGCGAGCTGAGCTCCGAAGAGATGACTATTGCCCTCGCGGCTTTGCGTTCGTCGCAAGACGGCTGTGAAGCCTGGGAGGTTTACCACCAGATCGGGGATGTCCTGCGTTCCGAAGACATGGGAATCTCCTTGAGCGCCGGTTTTTCGGCCAGGATGAGCGCCTTGCTCGACGCCGAACCGGCGATCGTGGCGCCCCAGGTCGCCATGGCGGAGCCGCCCGCGGCTGAAACTGCCGCGCAGCCTGCCGCCAACGGCGACCATCGGGCGCTCCGTCCGCGCAGCCGTCACCGCTTTCTCCTGCCGGGCGCCGCCGCGGCCGCAGCGGTGGTGGCCGCGGTATTCGTGGCGATGCCGCAGCAAGCCGTGGTGACCGCCGATTCGGGCGCCGCTCCGGTGCAGGTCGCCTCGGCGCCGATCGTGGTGCCCTCGGCCATTTCCACGGTGTCGGCCAGCGGTGCTGCGGTGGATGGCGCCCAAAACGTTACCCAGTTGAGTACCCTGGCCCAGCAAGGGGAAGTCAAGCGCGATCCGCGCATCGACGATTACCTGTTCGCCCACCAGCGCTTCTCGCCGTCGTACAACTCGGCGCAATACGCGCGTTCTGCCGCTTTCTCCGTCAACGCAGACAAATAACAAATATGCGGCAAACAGGGCATTGGCTCAGGCTACTCCCATTCCTCTCCGCTTTATTCGTACTATCCGCCCGGGCGGCGGATAGTACGCCACCACCACCGGCCACGGCGCAGGTGCCGCCGGCGTCTTCCGCAGCGGCCCAGGCGCAACTGAAGAAAATCCAGTCCGCGGCGCAGCGCCTCAGCTATTCGGGCACTTTCGTCTACCAGCAGGGCAGCCAGATGCGTTCTTCGCGCATCACGCACATCCTGGCCGGCAAGAACGAGCTGGAAAAGCTCGAAGTCCTGGACGGCAAGCCGCGCGAATATCTCCGCAACAACGACGATGTCGCCTGCTACATCCCGGACGCCAAGACGGTATTGGTCGAAAAGCGCGTCACGCGCGACGTTTTTCCCGCCATCCTGGGCGCCGATCCGGAAGACCTCGCGGGCCATTACAATCTGAGCATGGGCGGCGAGGAGCGGGTGGCCGGCCGGGATTGCCAGGCGATTGTGCTGGAGCCGAAGGACAAGCTGCGGTATGGTTACCGTTTCTGGGCCGACAAGGGTTCCGGACTGCTGTTGCGGGCGCAGACGCTGGACGGCAAGGGCGAGGTCGTCGAGCAGATTTCCTTTACCCAGATTGAGATCGGCCCGATCGACCGTGCCCGGATACGCCCCAGCTACCCCGATACGCATGGCTGGCGGATCGAGAAGGCGGCGATGAGCCCGGTCGACCTGTCCGCCTGGAGCGTGGCGCCGCCGCCGGGGTTTCGCAAGATCCAGGAAGTGCGCAGGCTGATTTCCGATTCCGCAGGCGCGGGGGCGCCGTCGTCCCGGAACCAGGCCGAGCGCGAGGTTTCGCAGATCGTGTTTTCCGATGGGCTGGCTGCCATTTCCGTATTCATCGAATCGGGCGGCCAGAACCATAATGAGGGGGCAATCCAGCAAGGGGCGTTGAATATCATCGGCCGGCGCCAGGGCGATTACTGGCTGACCGTGGTGGGGGAAGTGCCAGCCGCCGCGATTCGCCAGGTTTCGAATTCGATTGAGCTTAAAACCAGGTAAAAAGAAAACGAGAGAACGTTGCAATGACTTCACTGAAGAAAACCATCGCCGGCTGCTCGCTGCTGGCGGCATCCGTTTTTGCAGCCGTTACGGCAGTGTCGGCGGCGCCCGCCGTTGCCGCGCCCAGCGTGGCGGCATTGCCCGATTTTGCCGATATTGTCGACCGTACCGGCCCCGGCGTGGTCAACATCCGCACCACCGAGCGCGTGCGCAACAACAGCCAGGCCCAGGGCGGCATAGACGACCCTGAGATGCAGGAGTTTTTCCGCCGCTTCTTCGGCATTCCGATTCCGCGCCAGCAGCCGCAGCCGGGCACGCCCCGCGGCAACGGCAAGCAGGGCAGCCAGAACCAGCCGGAAGAAGTGCCGCGCGGCGTGGGTTCGGGCTTCATCATTTCCGCCGACGGCTTCATCCTGACCAATGCCCATGTGGTGGATGGCGCCAGCGACGTCTATGTGACGCTGACCGACAAGCGTGAATTCAAGGCCAAGGTCGTCGGTTCCGATACCCGCACCGACGTCGCCGTGCTGAAGATCGACGGCAGCAACCTGCCGCGCCTGGTCATGGGCGATTCCGACAAGATCCGGGCCGGCGAATGGGTGCTGGCGATCGGTTCGCCGTTCGGCCTGGAAAATACCGTGACCGCCGGCATCGTGTCGGCCAAGGCGCGCGACACCGGCGACTACCTGCCGCTGATCCAGACCGACGTGGCGGTCAACCCCGGCAACTCGGGCGGCCCGCTGATCAACCTCAAGGGCGAGGTGATCGGCATCAACTCCCAGATCTACAGCCGCTCGGGTGGTTTCATGGGCATCTCGTTCGCGGTGCCTATCGATGAGGCGCTGCGCGTGGCCGACCAACTGAAGGCCAGCGGCCGCGTGACGCGCGGACGCATCGGCGTGCAGATCGGCGAAGTCACCAAGGACGTGGCCGAGTCGCTCGGCCTGGCGCGTGCGCAAGGCGCGCTGGTGCAGCGGGTCGAGCCGGACGGCCCGGCCGCCAAGGCCGGCCTGGAAGCGGGCGACATCATCCTGAAGTACAACGGCGCCGCCATTGAGCGCCCGAGCGACCTGCCGCGCCTAGTGGGCGCCACCAAGCCGGGCGCCAGGTCGACCGTGAACATCTGGCGCAAGGGCAGTGCGCGCGACGTCACCGTGACCGTCGTCGAGCTGGAGGCCGACAAGCAGGCCAAGCCGGCCGACGAGAAGAAGGCCAAGCCGGACAATACCCCGAACGCGCTGGGCCTGATCGTCAGCAACCTCTCCGAGGCGCAGAAGAAGGAGCTCAAGGCCGATAATGGCGTGCTGGTCGAGTCCGCCACCGGCGCCGCGGCGGCGGCCGGCATCCGCCCCGGCGATGTGGTGCAGCGCCTGAACGACGTCGATATCAAGGACGCCAAGCAATTCAACCAGCTGGTGGCCAAGCTCGATCCGAAGAAGCGCGCGGCGGTATTGATCCGCCGCGGGGACTCCTCGCAATTCGTGCCGCTGCGCCCGGGCAACGGCGGCAATTGACCGCCGTGGGCCTGGAGTAGGGGCTGCGCAAGGCTGCGCTCCGCATGGGGCGCAGCCTTTTTACATTGATCTGTACCAAGGATGCTGACATGCCCAAGGAAGCCGATGCGCTGCATTTCGTCATCTATTCCCGCAGCTACTGCCATTTGTGCGATGACATGCGGGATGCCCTAATAGCGGCACTGGGGGATATCCCGGCCGGGGTAGAGATGGTGGATGTGGATGCCGACGCGGCGCTGGTCGAGCAATACGACGAGCTGGTGCCGGTCTTGCTCGCCAGCCGAAACGGCGCGCCGGCGGTCAGGCTTTGCCACTATCACCTCGATGCGCAGCGGTTGGCGACGTTTCTTGCCGGCGGGGATTCCGGCGCCTGAGCCGGCGGGCGGCGCGCCTGAAACCCGTCCAAGGCTCGCCGCAGGCAAAAAATTGTCGCAATGAAAAGTTTTCAGGAGGATGGCGCAAGGCCGCAGGCAGACCGCGACGCCGGAAAAGCGGGCTTCTCCCTCTGAAATCCGGTAAAATGCCGGGTCGAACAAGCTGTTGCAAAGGCGCTCGGCCGGGACTGCTCCCGCTACTGAGCGCCTTTTTTCATCGTTTCCCGTCTGTTAATGAACAATATTCGTAATTTCTCGATCATCGCCCACATCGACCACGGCAAATCCACGCTGGCCGATCGCATTATCCAGTTGTGCGGCGGCCTCTCCAACCGCGAAATGGAAGCCCAGGTGCTGGACTCGATGGACATCGAGCGCGAGCGCGGCATCACCATCAAGGCGCAGACCGCGGCCCTGCAATACAAGGCGAAGGATGGCCAGGTCTACAACCTCAACCTGATCGACACCCCGGGCCACGTCGACTTCAGCTATGAAGTCAGCCGCTCGCTGTCCGCCTGCGAAGGCGCGCTGCTGGTGGTGGACGCCTCGCAGGGCGTGGAAGCGCAGACGGTCGCCAACTGCTACACCGCGCTGGACCTCGGCGTGGAAGTGGTGCCGGTGCTCAACAAGATCGACCTGCCGTCGGCCGACCCGGACAACGCCAAGAGCGAGATCGAGGAAGTCATCGGCATCGACGCCTCCGACGCCACGCCATGCTCGGCCAAGACCGGCCTGGGCGTGGAGGATGTGCTCGAAGCCATCGTCGCCAAGGTACCGCCGCCGAAGGGCGATCCGGATGCGCCGCTGCAGGCCTTGATCATCGATTCCTGGTTCGACAACTACGTCGGCGTGGTGATGCTGGTGCGTATCGTCAACGGTACCCTGCGTCCCAAGGAAAAGATCCTGTTCATGGCCACCGGCGCCCAGCACCTGACCGAAAGCATCGGCGTGTTCACGCCCAAGTCGCAATCGCGCGAAGCGCTGACCGCCGGCCAGGTGGGCTTCGTCATCGCCGGCATCAAGGAACTGAAGTCGGCCAAGGTGGGCGATACCGTGACCCTGGCGGGCAATCCCGCGCCGGCGCCGCTGCCCGGCTTCAAGGAAGTGCAGCCGCAGGTGTTCGCCGGCCTGTTCCCGGTCGAGGCCAACCAGTACGACGCGCTGCGCGACTCGCTGGAAAAGCTCAAGCTCAACGACGCCGCGCTGATGTACGAGCCGGAAGTCTCGCAGGCGCTGGGCTTCGGCTTCCGCTGCGGCTTCCTCGGCCTCTTGCACATGGAAATCGTGCAGGAGCGCCTGGAGCGCGAGTTCGACATGGACCTGATCACCACCGCGCCGACCGTGGTGTACGAGGTGCAGCAGCGCGACGGCACCCTGCTGATGGTGGACAACCCGTCGAAGATGCCGGAAGTCTCCAAGATCGACGAGATCCGCGAGCCCATCGTCACCGTCAACCTGTACATGCCGCAGGAATACGTCGGCTCTGTCATCACCCTGTGCACGCAAAAGCGCGGCATCCAGATGAACATGAGCTACCACGGCAAGCAGGTGCAGCTGACCTATGAAATGCCGATGGCCGAGATCGTGCTGGACTTCTTCGACCGCCTGAAATCGACTTCGCGCGGCTACGCCTCGATGGACTACGAGTTCAAGGAATACCGCGCCGCCGACGTGGTCAAGGTCGACATGCTGATCAACAGCGAGAAGGTCGACGCGCTGGCCATCATCGTGCACCGCGCCGCGGCCCAGCACCGCGGCCGCCAGGTGGCGGCCAAGATGCGCGAGCTGATTCCGCGCCAGATGTTCGACGTGGCGATCCAGGCGGCCATCGGCGCCACCATCATCTCGCGCGAGAACGTCAAGGCGATGCGCAAGAACGTGCTGGCCAAGTGCTACGGCGGCGACATCTCGCGCAAACGCAAGCTGCTGGAAAAGCAGAAGGCCGGCAAGAAGCGCATGAAGCAGGTCGGATCGGTGGAAATCCCGCAGGAAGCGTTCCTGGCAATCTTACAAGTGGAAGAGAAATAAACATGCAGGCATTGTTGGGCAACTTCGCACTGATTCTGTTCGTCTTGATGGTGGTGACCGGCGTGGTCTGGTTTGTCGATGTGTTCGTCCTCGCCAAGCAGCGCCGCGCCCGCGCCGATGCCGCGCTGGCCGAGTTCGATGCCCGCGTGGCGCGCGACAGCGCCGAAGGCATCAAGCGCGAAGGCAATGTGGCCGGCAGCCGCGCCGAGCTGCAGTCCAAGCTGCTCAAGCAGCCGGCATGGATCGAATATTCCGGCAGCTTCTTCCCGGTGATCGCGCTGGTGTTCTTCCTGCGTTCCTTCCTGTTCGAACCGTTCAAGATTCCATCCAGCTCGATGGTGCCGACGCTGCTGGTGGGCGACCTGATCCTGGTGAACAAATACACCTACGGCATCCGCCTGCCGATCATTAACAAGAAGATCATCGAAGTGAACGATCCGCAACGCGGCGATGTCATGGTCTTCAAGTATCCGAAGGATATGACGGTCGACTACATCAAGCGTGTTGTTGGCGTGCCCGGTGATAAAATAGTCTATAAAAACAAGCGCTTAACCGTCAATGGTGAAGAAATTTCTTATAAAGCGCTGCCGGATTATCTGGACGAGGAAAATCTGACGTACTATAAGCAATGGCAGGAAAAACTGACCGGCGTGGAGCACAGGATCCTGACGGATGAGCGCGCTCCCAACTTCGTGCCCAACCCCGATGCCTTCCCGCATCACGAGCTGTGCACCTATAACGCCGAGGGTTTTGCCTGCACGGTACCGCAGGGCGAGTACTTCATGATGGGCGACAACCGCGACAACAGCCTGGACAGCCGTTACTGGGGCTTTGTCCCCGACCGCAACATTGTCGGAAAAGCATTCTTCGTCTGGATGAACCTGGGCGATTTGAAGCGGATCGGCAGCTTCAAGTAACAGCGGCCGCATCCTGGTAAGCAGTTTCCATTGAGCATTTTTTGCATTGTGGAGGCAGACCGGAGCAGTTTCAGCTTTGCTTTGAACCGATCCCGCTGACTGATCAGGCCGGGCCGATGTGCGCAGCGCCTTGCGCGCCGCTCGGTCGACGGCCTGAATGACGGATGAGAAAATGGATCCTCAACTCTTGCAACATCGGCTAGGCCACAACTTCAAGGACGCTTCTTTGCTGCAGCAGGCCTTGACGCACCGTAGCCATAGCGCCTTGCATAATGAGCGGCTGGAGTTCCTTGGCGATTCGGTGCTGAACTGCGTGGTGGCTTCGCTGCTGTTCGACCGCTACGACAAGATCGATGAAGGCGACCTCTCGCGCCTGCGCGCCAACCTGGTCAAGCAGCAATCCCTCTATGAAATCGCCCAGCGGCTCGAACTGTCGCAGTTCCTGCGCCTGGGCGAGGGCGAACTGAAGTCGGGTGGTTTCCGCCGCCCGTCGATCTTGGCCGACACGCTGGAAGCGCTGTTCGGCGCGATCTTCCTCGATTCCGGTTTCGAAGCGGCGCGCGCGGTGATCCGCGCGCTGTACCTGCCGATACTGGACCACGTCGATCCGCGCACGCTGGGCAAGGACGCCAAGACCCTGCTGCAGGAGTTCCTGCAGGGGAAGAAAATCCCGCTGCCGCAATACAACGTCATCGCCACCCACGGCGCCGCCCACAACCAGGAATTCGAAATCGAATGCCTGGTGCCCAAGCTGGATATCCAGGTCTTCGGCACCGGCGGCAGCCGTCGTGCCGGCGAGCAGGCCGCGGCCAAGCTGGCGCTGGAAGCGGTGCAGCTGGCGCTGGCCAAGACGCCGTCGGCCGCCCGCAAGCCGCGCACGCGCACGACCCAACTGAAACTGGCCGGCATCGCCACCATCCAGCCGGATGCCCCTGAACCGGCAGTCGCCAAGGGCGGCCGCGCGGAAAAGGCTGAAAAAGCCGACAAGACGGTTGAAAAGGCCGACAAGACCGACAAAACTGACAAGCAGGAAAAAGCCGCGAAGGAAGTCCGCAACCAGGCCGGCAACAAAGGCGACCGCAGCGAAGCGGCACCGGCAGAACCCCTATCGGCAGCCCCGGCTGCCACGCAATCCAGGACAGCATGACAGATTCTCCAATGGCCGGCAGCGAGCCGGCATCGACGCCGGGCGATTACCGCTGTGGCTATATCGCCATCGTGGGCCGTCCCAACGTCGGCAAATCGACCTTGATGAACGTCCTGGTGGGCGCCAAGGTCAGCATTACCTCGCGCAAGGCGCAGACCACGCGCCACCGCATCACCGGCATCCAGACCATCGGCGATACGCAATACGTCTACGTCGATACGCCGGGCTTCCAGACCCGCCACAGCAATGCCTTGAACAAGACGCTCAACCGTACCGTCACCAACACGCTGACGGCGGCCGACGTGATCCTGTTCGTGATCGAGGCCGGCACCTTCGGCCCGGCCGACAAGCAGGTGATGGACCTGCTGCCGGCCAACGTGCCGTGCATCCTGGTGCTCAACAAGTCCGACCGCAACAAGGACAAGGCCACGCTGATGCCGTTCGCGCAGGAGGTCGCTTCGCACCGCGATTTCGCCGCGGTGGTGCCGGTGTCGGCCAAGCAGCGCTTCCAGCTGGACGCCTTGCAGGAGGAGATTCGCAAGCTGCTGCCGCACAACCCGCCGATGTTCGATGAGGACGACATCACCGACCGCAGCGAGAAATTCCTGGCCTCCGAAATCGTGCGCGAGAAGGTGTTCCGCTTCGTCGGCGAAGAGCTGCCCTACACCAGCACCGTGCTGGTCGAGAAGTTCGAGCAGGAAGGCAACCTGCGCCGCGTGTTCGCCGCCATCCTGGTCGAGCGCGACAACCACAAGGCCATGGTGATCGGCCAGAAAGGCGCGCGCCTGAAGGAAATCTCGACCCAGGCCCGGCTCGACATGGAGCGCCTGTTCGGCGGCCCGGTCTACCTGGAAATCTGGGTCAAGGTCAAATCCGGCTGGGCCGACAACGAAGCCGGCTTGCGCGCCTACGGTTACGAGTAATCCCGGCATCTCGCCGGACGCTGCACAACGCATTCAGGACGGATATCGATGACTACCGTGCTTTCCGAATCCCAGCTTGCCGGCCAGGCCGAAGGCGCCGCCGCAGCGGTTTCCGCACCGGCCAGGAGCGAGGCCAAAAAGCCCGCGCGCGCGCCGGCGCGCAGCCGCGCCGTCCCGGAAAAAGAGCACCGGGTGCAGGCGCAGCCGGGCTTCATCCTGCACAGCTATCCGTATAAGGAAACCAGCCTGATCGTCGACGTCTTCTCGCGCGACCATGGCCGGGTGGCGTTGGTGGCCAAGGGCGCCAAGCGTCCGCATTCCAAGCTGCGCGGCGCGCTGCAGACTTTCCAGCCGCTCTCGCTGTCGTGGAGCGGCAAGTCCGAAGTGCGCACGCTGACCGAAGCCGAATGGGTAGGCGGCCTGCTGCCGCTGGAGAAATCGGCGCTGCTGTGCGGCTTCTACCTCAACGAATTGCTGGTCAAGCTGCTGGCGCGCGAAGATGCGCACCCGGCGCTGTTCGACCACTACGTGGCAACCCTGAACAAACTGGCCCACGGCGAGAATGCGCCCATCGTGCTGCGCCAGTTCGAACGCATCCTGTTGAAGCAGACCGGCGTGGCCGGCAACTGGGGCCTGTGCACGGTCAGCGGCAAGGCGGTGCAGCCGGATGGCGTGTACGTGGTCGACCCGGAGCAGGGCACCCGTCCCGAGCGCCTGTCCGACCGGGCGCCGAAAGTGTCCGGCAAGACCTTGCTGGACATGGAGCGCGAAGACTATAGCGACCCGACCACCCAGCTGCAAAGCAAATTCTTGATGCGTTACCTGCTGGCCCACCATCTCGGCGGCGCCCAGCTCAATACGCGCCAGATCCTGATCGACCTGATGCAGCTCTGATCCGGCGCCAACTTTGCATCGTACAGCGCTGCAAAGTTGGCGGCAGATCAACCGGGCGCCCGCCGATATGGATAAAATCACCGGTTTCCGGCGCCGCGCAGGCGCCGCCTCCACAGAACCCCGCACACACGATTCGAGACGCCATGAGCTTCCTGCAGCCTGCCGGCCCATCCATTGAACTGGGCATCAACATCGACCACGTCGCCACTTTGCGCAATGCCCGCGGCACGACCTATCCCGATCCGATCAAGGCCGCGCTGGAAGCGGAAGAAGCCGGTGCCGACGCCATCACGCTGCACCTGCGCGAAGACCGTCGCCACATCCGCGATGCCGACGTGAAGGCGATCCGTCCGCTGCTCAAGACGCGTATGAACCTGGAAGCGGCGGTGACGCGCGAGATGATCGATTTCGCCTGCGCCATTAAGCCGCAGGATGTCTGCCTGGTGCCGGAGAAGCGCACCGAGGTGACCACCGAAGGCGGCCTCGACGTGATCGGCCATTTCTCTGATGTGCAAGCCGCGATTCGCCAGTTGCAGCAGGAAGGCATCCGCGTTTCGCTGTTCATTGATCCCGATCCGCAGCAGATCAAGGCCGCCGCCGAAGCCGGCGCGCCGGTGATCGAACTGCATACCGGCCGCTACGCCGACGCCACCAGCGCGCAGGAGCAGCAGGCCGAGCTGGAACGCATCCAGGGCAGCGTGCTGGAAGGCGTCAGGCAGGGCCTCAAGGTCAATGCCGGCCACGGCCTGCACTACACCAACGTGCAGGCGATCGCGGCCATCCCGCAAATCGCCGAGCTCAATATCGGCCACGCGATCGTGGCGCATGCGGTGTTCGCCGGCTGGCGCAATGCCGTTTCCGAGATGAAGGCGATCATGGTCAAGGCGCGCCTGGCTGCCATTGGCAAGGCATGATCTACGGCATCGGCACCGACATCCTCCAGATCTCGCGCGTGCAAGCCGCGCTGGGTCGTCACGGCGATCGTTTCGCCGAAAAGATCCTGGGGCCGGAGGAAATGCAGAAATACCTGCGGCGCAAGGCCAAGGTCGAGGCGCGTGGCATCCGTTTCCTGGCCACCCGCTTTGCCGCCAAGGAAGCCTTTTCCAAGGCCATCGGCATGGGCATGCGCATGCCCATGACCTGGCGCGCCATGCAGGTGCTGAACGCGCCCAGCGGCAAGCCGGTGGCGGTGTGCAGCGGCGCGCTGCAGGAGTGGATGGAGCAACAGGGCCTGTCGGCCCAGGTTTCGATTACCGACGAGGCGGAATACGCCGTCGCATTTGTCATTGTGGAGAAGTCATGAGCAATACAGGCAAGGCCCTGGGGCCGGTCATGCTGGACGTGGTCGGCACGCGCCTGGACGCGGACGATATCAAGCGCATCCAGCACCCGCTGACCGGCGGCGTCATCCTGTTCACCCGGAATTACGAGAACCGCACCCAGCTGACCGAATTGACCGCGGCCATCCGCCGTGCCCGCCCCGGCGTGCTGATCGCGGTCGACCACGAAGGCGGCCGGGTACAGCGTTTCCGTACCGACGGCTTTACGCTCCTGCCCGCCATGGGCAAGCTGGGCGAGGCCTGGGACAAGGACGTGCTGCACGCCGCCAAGCTGGCCACGGCGACCGGCTTCGTGCTGGCTTCCGAATTGCGCGCCTGTGGCATCGACCTGTCGTTCACGCCGGTGCTGGACCTCGACTATGGCGTCTCCACGGTGATCGGCGCGCGCGCCTTCCACCGCGATCCGCGCGTGGTCACGCTGCTGGCCAAGAGCCTGAACCATGGCCTGGCGCTGGCGGGCATGGCCAATTGCGGCAAGCATTTCCCCGGCCACGGTTTCGTCGAAGCCGATTCGCATGTGGCCATTCCCGTGGACGAGCGCGAGCTCGACACCATCCTCGGCGAGGATGCGACGCCTTACGACTGGCTCGGCATGAGCCTGGCGGCAGTGATGCCGGCGCACGTGATCTATCCGAAGGTGGACAAGCATCCCGCCGGCTTCTCGAAGAAGTGGCTGGGCATGCTGCGCAAGCGCTTCGCCTTCCAGGGCGTCATCTTCAGCGACGACCTCAGCATGCACGGCGCCAGTGTCGCCGGCAGCGCGCTCGACGCGGCGCAGGCGGCCATCGACGCCGGCTGCGACGTCGCGCTGATCTGCAATTCGCCGGACAAGGCCTGGCAGATCCTCAACGGCCTCAAGGGCGGCACCGATGCCGCCTCGACGGCGCGCCGCGCGGCGCTGGTCCCGACATCGGCCGCCCTGGACTGGGATGCGCTGCAGGCCGACCCGCGCTACCTGGCCGCGCGCGAGCTGGTATTGTCGCTGTAACTGCCGTACGCTTTACCGTCCAGCCGCCATGCCCGAACCTACCGACACCCAGCTTCCCGATCCGCGCGAACTCGTGCTGGAGACGGTGGCGCGGCTGCCGCACCTGCCCGGCGTCTACCGCTACTTCGATGCGCAGGACAACGTGCTCTACGTCGGCAAGGCGCGCGACCTGAAGAAGCGTGTTTCCAGCTATTTCCAGAAGACCCTGACCAGCCCGCGCATCGCCATGATGGTGGAGCGCATCGCGCGCCTTGAAACTACCGTCACGCGTAGCGAGGCCGAGGCGCTGCTGCTGGAAAACAACCTGATCAAGACCCTGCGTCCGCGCTTCAACATCCTGTTCCGCGACGACAAGTCCTATCCCTACCTGAAGCTCACCGGCCACACCTATCCGCGCATGGCCTACTACCGCGGCGCGGTCGACAAGCGCAGCCAGTACTTCGGCCCGTTCCCGAATGCCGGCGCGGTGAAGGAATCGATCCAGATTTTGCAGAAGGTATTCCTGCTGCGCACCTGCGAAGACAGCGTCTTCACCAACCGTACGCGGCCCTGCCTGCTGCACCAGATCCACCGCTGCAGCGGGCCGTGCGTGAAGCTGATCAGCGCCGAGGACTACGCCATCGATGTCGAGAACGCCTCGAAATTCCTACGTGGGCGCCAGACCGAGGTGATGCAGGCGCTGGAGCAAAAGATGCACGCCTTCGCGGCCGACCTCAAGTTCGAGCAGGCGGCGGCGGTGCGCGACCAGATTTCGTCGTTGTCCTCGGTGCTGCACCAGCAGAGCATGGAAACGGTAAGCGACGCCGACATCGACATCATCGCCGTGGTGGTGCAGGGCGGGCGCGCCTGCGTCAACCTGGCGATGGTGCGCGGCGGCCGCCACCTGGGCGACCGCGCGTATTTCCCGACGCAGGTGGACGATGCGCTCGCTACCGGCGAAGAGAGCATCGAAGTCGAAGTGCTCAAGGCTTTCCTGGCTCAGCACTACATCGACAAGTTCATTCCCGCCTCGTTGATCGTCAGCACCGAATTCGACGATCCGGCGCTGATGATGGCGCTGATGGAGCAGTGCGGCCACCGCATCGCGCTGACCTTCCAGCCGCAGGGCCAGCGCCGCCAATGGCTGGAGATGGCGGCCAAGGGCGCCGAGCTGTCGCTGGCGCGGCTGCTGTCGGAGCAGGGTTCGCAGCAATCGCGCACGCGCGCGTTGGCCGAAGTGCTGGGGCTGGAGGGCGAAGACCTGGAAAACCTGCGCGCCGAATGCTTCGACATCAGCCACACGCAAGGCGAAGCCACCCAGGCTTCGTGCGTGGTGTTCCACCATCATGCGATGCAGAACGGCGAGTACCGCCGCTACAACATCAACGACATCACCCCCGGCGACGACTATGCCGCCATGCGCCAGGTGCTGATGCGCCGCTATGAGAAGGTCGCCAACGGCGAAGGCGTGATGCCCGACATCGTGCTCATCGACGGCGGCCGCGGCCAGGTGGAGATGGCGCGCCAGGTATTTACCGAATTGGGCCTGGACATCGGCTTGATCGTCGGCGTGGCCAAGGGAGAAGGGCGCAAGGTCGGCCTGGAAACGCTGGTGTTCGTCGACGGCCGCGAACCCAAGGAGCTGGGCAAGGAGTCGGCCGCGCTGATGCTGATCGCGCAGATCCGCGACGAGGCCCACCGCTTCGCCATCACCGGCATGCGCGCCAAGCGCGCCAAGGCGCGCCAGACCTCGCGCCTGGAAGAGATCGAAGGCGTCGGCGCCAAGCGGCGGCAGCGCTTGCTGGCGCGTTTCGGCGGCCTGCGCGGGGTGGCTGACGCCAGCGTCGACGAGCTGGCGTCGGTGGACGGCATCTCGCGCCAACTAGCCGAAGAGATCTACCGCCAGTTGCACTAGGAGCCGCATACAGGGCTACTCTGCTACTATTCGGTAAAATTTTTTGTGTACGCCGCTTTCAAACCAACAAGACGTATGCCTTTCAATATTCCCATTTTGCTGACCTGGCTGCGGGTCGCGCTGATCCCGCTGGTCGTCGGCGTGTTCTACCTGCCGGAAATCGGCCTGAGCCGCTTCGAACAGGGCATCGCCTCCACCATCGTGTTCATCGTCGCCGCGCTGACCGACTGGTTCGACGGTTTCCTGGCGCGCCGCTGGAACCAGACCTCGGCGTTCGGCGCCTTCCTCGATCCGGTGGCCGACAAGCTGATGGTCACCGGCGCCTTGCTGGTGCTGGTGCATCTGGGCCGCGTGCATCCCATCATCGCCTTCATCATCATCGGCCGCGAGATCGCGATCTCGGCGCTGCGCGAATGGATGGCGCAGATCGGCGCCTCCAAGTCGGTGGCGGTGAGCTCGCTGGGCAAGATCAAGACCACCGCGCAGATGATCGCCATTCCCATGCTGCTCTACTACGACACGCTGCTGGGCGTGGTCGATACGCGCCTGTGGGGCGCGGTCCTGCTGTTCGTGGCCGCGGTGCTGACGGTATGGTCGATGCTTTACTATCTGCGCCGCGCGATGCCGCTCATCAAGAAGGTGCAGGAAAATAGCAATTGATAGTTGACAATTTCTGAGCGCGTCCTATAATAGCGTTCTGTTGTCGATGCGGGAGTAGCTCAGTTGGTAGAGCGATACCTTGCCAAGGTATAGGTCGAGAGTTCGAGACTCTTCTCCCGCTCCAGGTTACTTGGAAAAAAGGAAGCCTAACAAAGCTTCCTTTTTTTATTGTACGAGGCGCGCACGCATCAGCGGTGCAGTTGCAGCGAAGGTTGGATCAGTCGATAAAATGTTTGCAAGAAAGCTGTTTGCAAACAACGCGCGTTTTAGGTAGTATGCGTGTCCCCAAGGCGGGGTAGCAAAGTGGTTATGCAGCGGCCTGCAAAGCCGTCTACGCCGGTTCGATCCCGACCCCCGCCTCCAAAACACTCCATGCGGGAGTAGCTCAGTTGGTAGAGCGATACCTTGCCAAGGTATAGGTCGAGAGTTCGAGACTCTTCTCCCGCTCCAGTTTCAAGGAGGAAGCGCAGCTTCTTCCGGCAGTAGCAGCAAGTAAGGTCCCATGCGGGAGTAGCTCAGTTGGTAGAGCGATACCTTGCCAAGGTATAGGTCGAGAGTTCGAGACTCTTCTCCCGCTCCAAATTGAACAAGAGGAAGCCTGAGGGCTTCCTCTTGTCATTTCTGCATTCGCTTCCGCTGATGCCGATTTCTTGCCGAACCCCGGTTTTTCCCCATCCCCCCGTTTTCATGCATTCATTTCGCATCGCCATGCGAAGGGATAATCCTATTGTTTTATATTTTTTAAGCTATTTCCGGGATGCCGGAGCGGCCGGCTCAAACAAGGTGGGAATTACTGGATGGAAATCTTGTTTGAGCGCAAACAACGAAAAGAAATATATTTTGCCTTGGGTGGATAGCCCCGATTGCTATTGCCAGGTTTCCCATCTACATTGACAAACTCAGGCTTGTTGCCTGTCTATCCATATGATTCGGGGGAAAAATGGACAGTTTTCAAAAAGAGATTGATGAAAGAACCAATCTCACGGCATCCAACAAGTTCGAGCTCCTGCTGTTCCGCCTGGGGACGGATGCGTATGGGGAGCGCTCCGAACTGTTCGGCATCAATGTGTTCAAGATCCGCGAAATCGTCCCGATGCCGCCCGTCACCAAGGCGGCCGGCACGCAGTCGCCGATGCTGGGCATGGTCAATATCCGCGGCCAGATCATTTCGGTGATCGACTTGCCGGCAGTGGTCGGCTGTGTGCCCAAGACCGGCCTCAATATCCTGCTGGTGACCGAATACGCGCGCAGCACGCAAGCCTTCGCGGTGGAATCGGTGGACGAGATCGTGCGCCTGGAGTGGAGCCAGGTGTTGTCGGCCGAATCCAGGACCGGCGGCAACTTCGTCACCAGCATCGCGCGCCTGGATGCCGACAAGGACACCAGCAGGCTGGCGCAGGTGCTCGACGTCGAACAGATCCTGTACGAAATCATGCCGAGCGACCGCGACATGAAAATGGAAAACCTGGGCCGGGGCAACAAGTACGGCATCAAGCCCGGCGCCGTCGCCATTGCCGCGGACGACTCCAAGGTCGCGCGCTCGTTGATCGAGCAGGGGCTGCGCGCCATGGAGATTCCCTTCGAGATGCATATCACCGGCGCCGAGGCCTGGCTCAAGATCCAGAAAATGGCGCAGGAAGCGCGCAGCGCAGGCGTGCCGATCTCGGACCGGATTGCCTTCGTGCTGACCGACCTGGAAATGCCGGAGATGGATGGCTTCACCCTGACCCGCAACATCAAGCGCGATGAGTTCCTGAAAAATATCCCGGTGATCATCCACTCTTCGTTGTCGGGCTCGACCAATGAGGAACATGTCAAGAGCGTGGGAGCGGACGCCTATGTCGGCAAGTTCGAGGCCAATGAACTGGCCGAGACGATTTTCGGCGTGATGGAGCGCGCGCAGAACTGATGTCCCCGGGGATGCAAGGGCCGTTTGGCCGCTAACGGAAAAGAGCCCATCCGGGCTCTTTTTCTTTGCCGGGGGATATCGGCCTGCCGGACTGCCCGTTGGCAGCTACTCCCTCGACGGACATCGATCTCTTATACTGTCGCTCTTTCCACTACGCCGCGCCCAGTATCCATGCCGATTCCCGCCATCCCATCGATCCACGATCCCGAACTGGCTGCGCGGCTCGATGCCCGTATCGACGACAAGACCAAACCGCAAGGCAGCCTCGGCGTGCTGGAGCGGCTGGCGCGCCAGATCGGGCTGATCCAGCGCAGCGAGCATCCGGCGATCGCCAGGCCGGCCATCGTCGTCTGCGCCGGCGACCATGGGGTGACCGCGGAAGGGATCTCCGCCTATCCGCCAAGCGTGACCTGGCAGATGGTCGAGAATTTCCTGGCCGGCGGCGCCGCCATCAATGTCTTCGCCCGGCAGAACGATTGCGCGCTGCATATCGTCGATGCCGGCGTGAACCACGACTTCGGCGCGCGCGCCGGCCTGGTCGACTGCAAGGTGGCTCCCGGTACCCGCAATTTCTGCGAGCAGGCGGCGATGCGCGAGGACGAGTGCGCACGCGCGCTGGAGGCCGGAATGCGTTTCGTCGATGGACTGGACTGCGATGTGCTGGGCTTTGGCGAAATGGGCATCGGCAACACCACTTCGGCTGCGGCGCTGATGGCCGCCTTCACGGGGATTGCCGCGGCCGATTGCGTGGGCGCCGGCACCGGGCTGGATGCGGCGGGGATCGCGCACAAGCGCGCGGTCATCGAGCGGGCCTTGCGCCTGCATGCCGGCGCCAAGGCGCCGCTGGACGTGCTGGCGGCCTTCGGCGGCTTCGAGATCGCCTTCATCGCCGGCGCCATGCTGCGGGGCGCGCAACGGCGCATGGTCTTGCTGGTGGACGGTTTCATCGTCACCGCCGCCTTGCTGGCGGCGGCAGCCTTGCAGCCCGCGGTGCTGGAGTACTGCGTGTTCTCGCATTGCTCGGACGAGGCCGGCCATCGCCGCATGCTGGACTACCTCAAGGCCCGCCCGCTGATGCAGCTCGACCTGCGCCTGGGGGAGGGAACCGGCAGCGCGCTGGCACTGCCGCTGTTGCGCGCGGCGGTGAATTTTCTGGAGCGCATGGCGACTTTTTCATCGGCCGGCGTCAACGGGAAAAATGGCTGAACACCCAACTTCCAGCCGTGGCGCGGCGCATCAGCTGCGGCTGTTTTTCATCGCGCTGCAATTTTTCACGCGGCTGCCGATTCCCCGCTGGGTCGGATTCCATCCTGATTGGCTGCAGCGCTGCACGCGTTATTTCCCGCTGGTCGGCTGGATCGTGGCCTGGGTGACGGCGCTGGCATATGTGCTGGCGGCCCAGTTCTGGCCGCATGCCGTGGCGGTGCTGTTGTCCACCGTTGCCGGCATCTGGCTGACCGGCGCTTTCCATGAGGACGGTTTCGCCGATGTATGCGACGGCCTTGGCGGCGGCGTCACCCGCGAGCGCGCGCTGGAGATCATGCGCGATTCGCGCGTGGGCGCCTATGGCGCGATCGGCATCGCCATGCTGCTGGCATTGAAGCTGGTGGCGCTCAACGCCTTGCTGCCGTTGCAGGTGCTGGCCGCGCTGGGCATCGCCCATCCGCTGTCGCGCTGGCTGGCGACTTGCCTGATCCGGAATATGGATTACGTGCGCGAAGAGGGCAAGGCCAAGCCGCTGGCGCAGCACATGGGCGGCGGCGAATTCCTGCTGGCGACCGTTTTCGCGGCCTTGCCCGTCATTGGCGTGGCGTACTGGGGGCTGATGTCGTGGCAGCGCATCGCGGCCGGCCTGGTCCTGGCCGCGCTGGCGGCTGCCTGGCTGGCGCGCAAGTTCAGCCGGCGTTTGGGCGGCTATACCGGCGATTGCCTGGGGGCGGTCCAGCAACTGAGCGAGGCAGCTTTCTACCTGGGGGCGCTGGCGGCGGCTCCCGGTTTTCTCGGGCACTGATCGATGCGCCTGCATCTGGTTCGCCATCCCGCGACCATCCTCGGCCAAGCCTATTGCTACGGCAGCAGCGATGTTGCAGTGGCCCCTGCCGAATTGGCATCGTGCTGCGCGCGCGTAAGCCCCTCGTTGCCGCAGGGCGTGCCGATCGTTTCCAGTCCCTTGCAGCGCTGCGCCGGTCTGGCTAAGGTTTTGGCGCAGACGTTGGATAGCGAAGAACCCACCTTCGAGAGCGGCTTGCAGGAAATGGACTTCGGCAGTTGGGAGCTGCGCGCCTGGGACGATATCGCCTGGAATGAGGTCGAAGCCTGGAACAGCGACTTGTTGCACTACGCGCCTGGCGGAGGCGAGACGCTAGTGACGGTCGCGCAACGCGTGTGGGCCGTCTTCGATAGCTTGCGCCGCGGCGGCGATGAGCAAGCCATCGTGATATGCCACGGCGGCTCGATCCGCATGCTGCGCGCCTGCGCGGCATGGCATGCCGGGCGCGACGCCGGCGCGCTTCCCGATGCCGGCGCGATGGAGGCGATCGCCTTGCAGGCCGCGGCCGACCGGTGCGAGATCGGATTCGGCGAGGTTGTTACTCTTGAGGCCGATGCCTTGCCCGGCAAACCGGGCTGATTTCAGATTTTCCCTTCCAGCCGCAGCGATTCCACCGCGAACTTGATCAGTTCGGCCTGGCCGTCGATATTGAGCTTGCGCTTGATGTTGAGCCGGTGGGTTTCCACGGTGCGCACGCTCAGGTCGAGTTCGCGCGCGATCTGCTTGTTGGATTCGCCGTTGGCGATGTGCTTGAGCACTTCGCGCTCGCGCAGCGTCAGCAGTTCGCGTTCCGGCAGCGGCTGGGTCAGCTGGCGCGCCAGGGCGGCGCTGTAGTAGATCCCGCCCGATTTCACGGTTTCGATGGCTTGCACGATGTCCTGGCTGGGCGCGTCCTTGAGCACGTAGCCGCGGGCCCCGGCCTGGATCGACTGCATCACGTATTCGCCCTTGTCATGCATACTCAGGATCAGCACCGCGATCTCGGGATGGCGGGCGTGGAATTGCGCGGTCAGCTCAATGCCGTTGGTGCCGCGCATGTTGATATCCATCAGCGCCAGATCGACTTCCTGCCGGGCGGCCTCCGCCAGCGCCTCTTCCGCATTGCCGGCTTCGGCCACGACCGCCAGGCCGGGCACCGTTTCCAGCCGGGCGCGCAAGCCGTCGCGCACCAGCGGGTGGTCGTCGATCAGCATCACGCGGGTAGTGGGGTTTTGGGTATCAGGCATGGGAATGGGCAAAGGAGGATTGGCGGGGAACCAGCGCGGTGACTTGCGTGCCGGCCGGGGAGGAGTCCAGATCGAGTTCGCCGCCTACGGCTTCCATGCGTTCCTGCATGTTGCGCAGGCCGATGCCGCGCCGCGGGTGGTCGTCGACCTGGTCGACATTGAAGCCGGAGCCGTTGTCGCGCACCTGCAGCATCACGAAGGTTTTCCCGCTGTGCAGGCGCACCGTGATCTCGGTGGCGCCGGCATGGCGCGCGATATTGGTCAGCGCTTCCTGCGTCACGCGAAACAGCACGGTATTGACCACGTCCGGCAGCGGGCCGGTTTCGCCCTCGGTTTCGAAATGGATGGCTGTGCCGGCGCCGGCGGTTTCGCGCCATTCCCCGCACAGGTGTTCCAGCGCGGCCGCCAGCCCCAGGTCGTCCAGGATGGCCGGGCGCAGGTCGTGCGAGATGCGCCGCACTTCGGCCAGCACGCCGTTGATCTGGACGGCGGTCTTTTCAAACGCGCCGCGCGCGGCCTGCACCTGCTCCGGCGTGCCGTTGAGGCGGATCAGCGCCGCTTCGATCTGCAGCTTGATCGAGACCAGCCACTGGCTGATGCCGTCGTGCAGGTCGCGCGAGAGGCGGGCGCGCTCGTCTTCCTGCGAACGCACCACCCGCTGCGCCAGTTGCCGCAGCTTGGCATCGGCCACGCGGTGTTCGCTGATGTTGAGCAGCAGGCCGGACAAGGCCACCGCCAGCGCGCTCAGGACCGCGATGACGGCGATCATCAGCATGGTCTGGCGGACGTGTCCGGAGATCTGGTTGTCGATCTTGGACAGCGCGGCGTCGACATCGTCGAGATAGATGCCGGTGCCGATCACCCAGCCCCAGCGCGGCAAGCCCGCTACATAGCCGAGCTTGGGTGCGACGTTCTTGCTCGATGGCTTCTGCCACAGGTAGCGTTCGTAGCCGCCGCCCTGGTTGGCGCGCTCGATAAGGTGCTGGATGGTCAGGCTGCCGGATGCATCGCGCCAGTCCCACATCTCGGTGCCGACCAGTTCGGGCTGGCGCGGATGCATCACGTTGCGGCCGTTCTGGTCGTAGACGAAGAAATAGCCGTCGTCGCTGAATTCGAGGTCGGCCAGGATGCGCCGGGCTTCGTCGCGGACCGCTTCGTCGCTGCGGCCGGAGTTGTAGAGATGGCTGACCGCATGGATGGCCAGGTCCACATAGTGCTTGAGTTCAGCGTTCTTGCTGGCGAGGTAGGCCGCTTCAATCGAGGCGCGCTGCTGGCGCCCCAGTTCCACCGCCTGGTGCCGCACCACCAGCGCGATGGCGGCGATGGCCAGGCACAGCGGAACGATGGCGAGGAAGATGATTTTCTGGCGCAGTTTCATGACGCGATTCTACCGAATGCCTTTTCATATTCGCTGGAAAGATGGCGCATTTGTCTCGCTTGCAGGCAGGGATTGGCAAGGGTTTGCGCCATTCTCAGTAGTTCTACGTAGAGGTTCTGCGTAGTCCTGCGCTTGTGGGCGTAGCGCCCGATATCGAATACTACTGCCCGTTTCTCGAATATTTTTTGAGCCTGCACAGGCCGGGGAAACGCCCGTTCGAGAACGGGGTGCGCCAAGGCAAACAAACAATAAAACATTCCTATTATCAAGATTCCCTGCTCGGGAGGAGAACAATGAACCGGATTATTCCCAGGCTGGGCTGGCTCGCGCTGGCCCTGGCGGGCGCATTTGCATGCGCCTACGTCGCGTTGCAGCGCGGCGAATCGATCAACGCGGTATGGCTGGTGGTGGCGTCGGTGTGCGTCTACCTGATCGCCTACCGCTTCTACAGCAAGTTCATCGCCGACCGCGTGCTCGGGCTGGACGGCCAGCGCATGACGCCGGCCTACAAGTTCAACGACGGCCTGGATTACGTGCCGACCAACAAGTATGTGCTGTTCGGCCACCATTTCGCCGCCATCGCCGGCGCCGGCCCGCTGGTCGGCCCGGTGCTGGCCGCGCAGATGGGCTACCTGCCGGGCATGCTGTGGATCCTGGCCGGCGTGGTGTTCGCCGGCGCGGTGCAGGACTTCATGGTGCTGTTCATCTCCAGCCGCCGCGACGGCCGTTCGCTGGGCGACCTGATCAAGTCTGAGCTGGGCCAGGTGCCGGGCGTGATCGCGCTGTTCGGCGCCTTCATGATCATGGTGATCATCCTGGCGGTGCTGGCGCTGATCGTGGTCAAGGCGCTGGCCGAATCGCCCTGGGGTACCTTCACCGTGGCGGCGACCATTCCCATCGCGCTGTTCATGGGCGTGTATTCGCGCTACATCCGCCCGGGCCGCATCGGCGAGGTGTCGTGGATCGGCTTCGTGCTGCTGATGCTGGCCATCGTCGGCGGCCAGTATGTGCAGGAGCATCCGGCGCTGGGCCAGATGTTCACCTTCGACGGCAAGCAACTGACCTGGATGCTGATCGGCTACGGCTTCGTCGCCTCGGTGCTGCCGGTATGGCTGCTGCTGGCGCCGCGCGACTACCTCTCCACTTTCCTCAAGATCGGCACCATCGTGGCGCTGGCGCTGGGGATCGTGTTCATCGCCCCGCACCTGAAGATGCACGCGGTCACGCGCTTCATCGACGGCAGCGGCCCGGTGTGGTCGGGTTCGCTGTTCCCGTTCCTGTTCATCACCATCGCCTGCGGCGCGGTGTCGGGCTTCCATGCGCTGATTTCGTCGGGCACCACGCCCAAGCTGCTGGAAAATGAAAAGCATGCGCGCTTCATCGGTTACGGCGCGATGCTGATGGAATCCTTCGTCGCCATCATGGCGCTGATCGCCGCCTCCTGCATCGAGCCGGGCATCTACTTCGCGATGAACAGCCCGGCCGCGCTGATCGGCACCACGCCGGACAACGTCGCCCAGGTCATCTCACAGTGGGGCTTCCACATCACGCCCGAGATGCTGACCCATACCGCGCAGGCGGTTGGCGAGCACACCATCATCTCGCGCGCGGGCGGCGCGCCGACGCTGGCGGTGGGCATGGCGCAGATCCTCTCCGGCGTGACCGGCGAGGCGATGATGGCCTTCTGGTACCACTTCGCCATCCTGTTCGAGGCGCTGTTCATCCTGACCGCGGTGGATGCGGGCACACGGGCCGGCCGCTTCATGCTGCAGGACTTGCTGGGCGCCTTCATCCCGCCGATGAAGCGCACCGATTCCTGGGCCGCCAGCCTGACCGCCACCGGCCTGTGCGTGGCCGGCTGGGGCTACTTCCTGTATCAGGGCGTGGTCGATCCGCTGGGCGGCATCAATACCCTGTGGCCGCTGTTCGGCATCTCCAACCAGATGCTGGCCGGCATCGCGCTGATTCTGGCGACCTGCGTGCTGTTCAAGATGAAGCGCGACCGTTTCGCCTGGGTGACGGTGGCGCCGACTGCCTGGCTGCTGGTCTGCACCCTGACGGCCGGCTGGCAGAAGGTGTTCGACGCCAATCCGCGCGTCGGCTTCCTGGCGCATGCGGCCAAGTACAAAGCCGCGCTGGACGAAGGCAAGCTGTTGGCCCCGGCCAAGTCGATGGAGCAGATGCATCAGGTGATCTTCAACGACTACATCGATGCCGGCCTGGCGGCAATGTTCATGCTGGTGGTGGTGAGCGTGCTGGTGTTCGGCATCCGCACCGTGCTCAAGGCGCGCGCCGCCAACCAGCCCAGCGTGCGGGAAGCGCCGTATGAAGCGCTGCCGGCCGCCGCCGTGCAACAGTGACGGGAGCCGGGCCATGAAAATGTCAGGCGCGCTCGCGCAACTGCTGGCCTGGCGCCGCCAGGCCGGCCGCACGCTGAACCTGATGGTCGGCATGCCGGAGTACGACAATTACGTCGCCCATATGAAGCATGCCCATCCCGACCATTGCGTGATGAGCTACGAGGAGTTCTTCCGCGAACGGCAGGAAGCGCGCTACGGCGGCAAGGGACGGGTAGGGCGCTGTTGCTGATATCCACATTGCGTCGCACAAAAAAGGAGGCCTTGGGCCTCCTTTTTTATTGCTCGTCGTCAACAAGCATTCCATGCCATGCCCGCCGGATAGGGCCTGGCGAGGCCGCCTGGCCTACGGTCGGCCGGCCTGTCCAAATTGCGGGCAATTTATTGGAAACCCTTGTGGCGAAAGGATGTCCGATAACCGGCAAGGGCTTGTCCACAGACTTGTTCACAGCTTCTGTGAGTAACTTTTTATCCAAGGGGCGCCGCAGCATCGGCCGGCAGCCGCATGCATTTGCGTATAATGCCGGGCTGCCGCGGATTTACCGATTTGCTGATTTGCCGGCGCCACTCTATCTCCCTGTCACTAACGAAACGATGCGACGACTGCTATTACTGCTGTTGGCCTTCCTGCTCCCGCTGCAATTGCTGGCGGCGACGGTGGGCGACCTGCCGTCGGGCACAGGGCCGGGGAACCGGGGAGCGGCGGTTTTCTCCGGCGTTGCCACCGGGCCTGCCGAGATGGCGCGGGCCGGCGAGGCGGCGGGAGAAAAAAACGCCGTTCCGATCAACGCCGCGATCGAGGCGGAGTTGTCGTCGACGGCGGTAGCCGCCTCCGACCAGCCGGCGGAAAATGACGACAGCAACTTCCCGAGCTCCCAGGCGGAATGCGAAGAGCATGCCATTCCGGCCCGCATCGCCACGCTGGATGCAGCCTGGCAGCCTTTCCCGCATCTTTTTGCGGCCCCGTTGATCTGGCCGTCCTCCATACGCGACCTGTTGCGTCCGCCTCCATTAGCCTGACTCCCTTTTTCGTGCGCTGACACGGCATGCGGGCATCGCTTTGCCCGCGCCCGCGCATGACGTCGCTTGCTGCCGCCCATCCTCTCGAAGGGGGAGCGGGTAGATCACCATTCAATCGGGGAAAACCATGAAACGCATCATCCTGTTCTTAGTAACCAACCTTGCCGTGATGCTGGTGCTGAGCTTTACCGCCAGCCTGCTCGGCATCAACCGCTACCTGACCGCCAACGGCATGAATTTCGGCATGCTGCTGGCCTTCTGCGCCCTGATCGGTTTCGGTGGCTCCTTCATCTCGCTGCTGATGTCCAAGACCATCGCCAAGTGGTCGACCGGCGCGCGCGTGATCGAACAGCCGCAGAATTCCACTGAACTGTGGTTGCTCAACACCGTCCAGGGCCTGGCCACCCGCGCCCAGCTTCCGATGCCGGAAGTGGCGGTCTACGATGGCCCGCCCAACGCCTTCGCCACCGGCGCCAGCAAGAGCAATTCGCTGGTGGCGGTTTCCAGCGGCCTGCTGCAGGGGATGACCAAGGAAGAAGTCGAGGCGGTGCTGGCGCACGAAGTGGCGCACATCGCCAACGGCGACATGGTGACGCTCACGCTGATCCAGGGCGTGGTCAACACCTTCGTCATGTTCATCGCCCGCGTGGTCGGGTATTTCGTCGATGCTGCCTTGCGCCGCAACAGCGAGCAGTCGGGGCCGGGCATCGGCTACATGGTGACGGTGGTCGTGTGCGAGATCGTGTTCGGCATCCTGGCCAGCGTCATCGTCATGTATTTCTCGCGCCAGCGCGAATTCCGCGCCGATGCCGGCGCCGCCGCGCTGATGGGATCGAATGCGCCGATGATCAATGCCTTGCGCCGCCTGGGCGGCATGCAGCCGGACGGCTTGCCGCAGAACCTGCAGGCATCCGGGATCTCCGGCCGCGAGTCTTGGCTGGGCCTGTTCTCCAGCCATCCGCCGCTGGAGTCGCGCATCGCCGCGCTGCAGGCGCGCCGCTGACCAGGGCGCGCCCGCCAGTCCGCCACGGCGCCGCGCCATGCGCCGCAGCGGACGGCCGGCGGCGTACGTGATAGTCTTTACGGCGCCGTCGGTGCAGTCTCTGCCGTTGCCGCAGTCGCTCCCAAAACAATTCCAATCATCCACTTCGAAAGGACTACTGACCGATGCCCCATCACACCCCGCTTATCGCCACCATTGTCGGTGGCCTGGTGCTGGCGTTCATTTTCGGCACCCTGGCCAACCGTTTCAAGATGCCGCCGCTGATCGGCTACCTGGTCGCCGGCATCGCCATGGGCCCGTTCACCCCGGGCTTTGTCGGAGATTCCAACCTGGCGCAGGAACTGGCCGAGATCGGCGTCATCCTGCTGATGTTCGGCGTCGGCCTGCATTTTTCGCTGAAGGACCTGCTCTCGGTCAAAAGTATCGCCATCCCCGGCGCCGTGGCGCAGATCGCCATCGCCACCCTGCTTGGCATGGGGCTGGGCTGGGCGCTGGGATGGCCGATGGGAGAAGGTTTCCTGTTCGGCCTGGCCTTGTCGGTGGCCAGTACGGTGGTGCTGCTGACGGCGCTGCAGGAGCGGCGCCTGGTGGAAACCAATCGCGGGCGCATCGCCGTCGGCTGGCTGATCGTGGAAGATATCGCAATGGTGCTGGCGCTGGTGCTGATCCCGGCGCTCTCCGGCCTGCTCGGCGGCAAGGGCGATGCGATGAGCGGCAATGCCGTGCTGCTGACGCTGGGCATGACGCTGGGCAAGGTGGTGGCCTTCGTGGCGGTGATGTTGATCGTCGGGCGCCGCATGATTCCGTGGATCCTTGAGCGCATCGCCGATACCGGCTCGCGCGAGCTGTTCCGCCTGGCGGTGCTGGCGATCGCGCTCGGGTTTGCGCTGGGGTCGGCGTATGTGTTCGGCGTGTCGTTCGCGCTGGGCGCCTTCTTCGCCGGCATGATCTTGTCCGAGTCGGAACTGAGCCATCGCGCCGCGGAGGAATCCTTGCCGCTGCGCGATGCCTTCGCGGTGCTGTTCTTCGTATCGGTGGGCATGTTGTTCGACCCCTCGATATTGGTGCGCGAGCCGCTGCTGGTGCTGGCCACGGTACTGATCATCGTGGTCGGCAAGTCGCTGGCGGCCTGGCTGATCGTGCGCATGTTCGGCTATCCGATGTCGACCGCGCTGACCATTTCGGCCAGCCTGGCGCAGATCGGCGAATTCTCCTTCATCCTGGCTACGCTCGGCATTTCGCTGGACCTGTTGTCGCCGGTGGCGCGCGACCTGATCCTGGGCGGCGCGATCCTTTCCATCCTGATCAATCCCTTGCTGTTCTCCCTGCTGGACCGCTGCAAGCCGTGGATCGAAGCCCGCGAGGGCAGCGAAGCCCCGGTCGAAGTGGCGCAGCAGGAGGTCGACCTGGAAGGGCACGTGGTGCTGGTCGGCTATGGCCGGGTGGGGCGCGGCATCGGCGAGCAATTGCGTCGCCAGGGGACGCCTTTCGTGGTGCTGGAGGCGCAGATCGAAAGCGTCGAGGCCTTGCGCGCCGAGGGCATCCCGGTACTGTACGGCAACGGGGCGCAGACCGACCTGCTGACGGCCGCCGCCATCGGGCGTGCGCGCTGGCTGCTGGTGGCGATTCCCGAAGTCTTCGAGGCGGGGCAGTTGATCGAGCATGCGCGCGCGGCCAATCCCAACCTGCAGATCGTGGCGCGGGCCCATTCCGATGCCGAAATCGAGCATCTGGAAAAGCATGGCGCCCATCATGTGATCATGGGCGAACGCGAGATCGCCCGCGGCATGCTGGGCGCGCTCGGGCAGGGCGCCTGAGCGGATTGGCGGTACGGATAGGAGCCGCGTCGCCCTATCCATTGCGCCCTGCAGCATTTTTTAGGCCGTGCTAAAGTCCTGTCTGCCGTGCTGATGGATCTCGCGTCCGATGCGCGGCAACAAGTTCTCGGGGCGGGGTGAAATTCCCCACCGGCGGTAATCATGCGGCGCGCTAGTCCGGCGCCGGCATGCAGCCCGCGAGCGCCCGGCATGCCGATTCCTTTCGGCGCCGGGGTCAGCAGACCCGGTGGGATCCCGGGGCCGACGGTCATAGTCCGGATGAAAGAGAACGGGATGCTGGCAGCGCGCATGTGCAATGCGCGCGCAGCCGCGCATTCCCACGCCCTGTTTATTCATCGAACAGGAGTCCTGAACCGTGTCTCAAATCACTTCCCAATCCGCATTTCCCCACCAGCATCTTTCCGCGGCCGGCCACGGCAGGCGCATCGCCTTTGTCCAGGCCTGCTGGCACAAGGAGATCGTCGACCAGTGCCGCATTGCCTTCACCGATGAAATGGCCAAGCTGGGCTGGCCCGCCGACAGCATCGATTTCTTCGAGCTGCCGGGGGCGTTCGAAATCCCCTTGCATGCGAAGGTGCTTGCCAAGAGCGGCAAATATGCCGGCGTGGTCGCCAGCGCGCTGGTGGTCGACGGCGGCATCTATCGCCATGACTTCGTCGCGCAAGCGGTGGTCTCGGCGCTGATGCAGGTCCAGCTCGAGACTGAAGTGCCGGTCTTTTCGGCCGTATTGACGCCGCATCATTTCCATTCGCACGGCGAGCACCAGGCCTTTTTCCATGAGCATTTCCTGGTCAAGGGCCGAGAGGCCGCCCATGCCTGCGCGACGACCGTCGCCAAGCTGGCCGAAGCCAGGGCGGGGCAAGGCGCCAGGCCGGCATTGAATGCGGCTTGATCCGCTTGGGTTACGGGAGAAGGCATGAGACGGAAAGTCGCTTCATGCCGGATCAGCTTTGCAGGCATCGATAAGGCATCAATATTCTTGATGCCTGTGAAGCATTTGCTTACAAACATTACGCCTTTCCCCTAGCCGGGCAGCGCGCCGGAGCATATATTCACGGTACGCATTCCAGAACAAATAAAGGAGCTATCGTGAAAAAGTCGATCCCCATGATTGCCGGCATGTTTGCCATCGCAGCATTGGCCGGCCTGTCCGCCGCGCCGGCCATGGCAGGGCATGTCTCGGTCGGCGTGAACATCGGCGTTCCGGGCCCTTACTACATGCCTCCGCCGCCGGTTTATGTCCAGCCTGCGCCGGTCTATGTCGCGCCGCCCCCGGTTTATGTGCGGCCGGCGCCGGTCTACTACGTCAATCCGGCACCGGTGTATGTGGAGCGCGATTATTATCGCCGGCACCGCCATTGGCACCATCCGCGGCCGTATTGGGAGCGTTAAGAAGTTGCAGGGCGACCGGGGCAGGAATGTCCCGGCGCATGAACAAATGGCGGCCTGGGCCGCCATTTTTATTTTTCCTGCCGAGGGAGCTTCTGATCGCGGGCGCCTGATGCATTATTTTTTCGAGGCCGCGGTGCCGTCTTCCTCGGTATCGACCAGGAGATAACGCTCGGCCGCGCCGAAGAACCGGTCATAGAAATCCGGCGAGCGGATGGTTTCGCTGGAGACCCGCACCAGAGAGTCGTCGCTGGAGCCGAACGGCATCGAGACCGAACCCAGCACGCCCACGCCAAGGCTGGCCGAAGTGTTGCTTTTCTTCAGGGCGAAGCCGTCCTGGGTGGCGCTGACGAACATGGTCGAGCTTTTGCCGTTGCCGTTGGATGCGCAGACGACATGGAAGGAGATTTCCATATGCTTGTCGTTGGCCGGCTGGAAGCTCTTGTTGCCGTCCAGGGTGTTCTCGGTAGTCTTGTTGATCACATAGCCCTGGCCCAGCAGTGCCCGCCGCGCGGCTTCACAGACCGCTTTCTCGGTGCCGGGGAAGCTGCGCGAAAAGGCGCTGGTGTCGCTGAATTCTTCCTGGTGGTAGAACGCCGCCTGGTTGGTGGAGCAGGCCGACAGGCCCAGCGAAAGTACGGCGACAAGGAGCTGGGGATAGGTAAAGCGCGGGCGTGGCATGCGGCAAATCTCCGACGACAACATTCTGGTGGCGTGAATTGTAAGTGATTCGATACGTGGTGGGTTCGAAGAGTTCGTAAATATCGGTAACGGCGCCGTAACCGGCGGGAACGATGGCGAACGGCCCTGCATATGCGCGCTTCTAACGGCTTGTGGTCGCTGGCGGTTGCGCTTGGGCCAGCGTTCCCGCGCGAGGCCTGCTATCCTGTTCGCCATCACGTTTTTCGGCACGCCGGGCAAGTGTGTATGTCCGGGGTTTGCCGAAACCATCTTCAGGCGAACCACATGACTTCACTGCAAACACTCTTCGGCATCGACCATCCCCTGATCCAGGCGCCGATGGCCGGCGTTCAATTGCATGGGCTGGCGGCGGCCGTGTCCAACGCCGGTGCGCTCGGTTCCTTGCCCGCTGCCTTGCTGGCACCGGCGGCGCTGAAGGAGGAACTCGGCAAGCTGCGTGCGGCGACGGACAAGCCTTATAACGTCAATTTTTTCGCCCACACCAATCCTGAGCCGGATGCCGCCCGTGAAGATGCCTGGCGCCTGGCATTGTCTCCGTATTACGCGGAATTCGGCATCGATGCGGCGTCCATTCCCGCCGGCCCTGGACGCCAGCCGTTCAGTCCCGCGGTGGCCGATTTGCTGGAAGAGTTCAAGCCCAAGGTGGTCAGTTTCCATTTCGGGCTGCCGGCGCCGGAGATGATGCAACGCATGCGCGGCTGGGGCACACGCATCATCGCTTCCGCCACCACGGTGGAGGAAGCGAAGTGGCTGGCCGAACGCGGCGTCGACGCCATCATTGCCCAGGGCGTGGAAGCCGGCGGCCATCGCGGGATTTTCCTTTCCGACGACCTCACGACCCAGGTCGGGACGTTTTCCCTGGTGCCGCAGATCGCCCGCGCCGTGAAGCTGCCTGTGATTGCCGCCGGCGGCATTGCCGACGCCAATGGCGTGGCGGCGGCCATGGCGCTTGGCGCCGCCGGCGTGCAGGTCGGCACTGCCTATATGCTGTGCCCGGAGGCGACCACCAGCCCGCTGCATCGCGCCGCGCTGAAGAGCGAACGCGCGCGCCATACGGCGTTGACCAATCTGTTTACCGGACGTCCTGCGCGCGGCATCGTCAACCGCGCGATGCGTGAGCTGGGGCCGATCAGTCCGCTGGCGCCGGCATTCCCGCTGGCGACGTCGGGGATCGCTCCATTGCGCGCCAAGGCCGAGGCCGCCGGACGCGACGACTTCACTTCGATGTGGGCGGGACAGAATCCGGACGGATGCAAGGAAATTCCTGCGGCGGAGCTGACGCGGGAACTGGTGGCCGGGTTTCGCATGGCAGGCCGTTGATGCGCTCAGTGCCGCATCAGTCTTTTATCGGAAGCGGGAGAAAATTACCATTTAGCGGGAAAATCTGAACGTCTTGCCGAATATTGATTTGCATCAGTAAAATTGTTGGTGAAATTACTACGCTGTAAGTAAAATTTAATGATTTAATGGTATCGTTTTCCATCAGAACTATCGTGAATCCGCTTGAGGCCCGGCCGGATTCGAACAACAGCCTTGTTAAAGATAGCAATGGATAAAAATCAGAAAGTGGAATTGGAGCGCATCCAGAAGGAGTTGGTTGATGCGCACAACAAGGCCGCCTGGCAAATGGCGGCGACCATCATCAAGGCCTCCCTTGTCGAAAACGGCATGGACCAGCCTCCTACCGCAGCCGAACTCGCCGATCTCAACGCCACCATCACCAATTTGCGCAGCGTGGCCGAAGATGCCCTGGAGTTGCTCAAACGCTGATTGCCACATCGTCGAACACGGGTTTTTCGTTGGTTGAATGCTCTCCGGTTCGGCAATGTTGGCGGCATTTGCCGGTAGCAGTTCCTGCATCGGCAAAACAATCCGCAGCAGCGCATTAAGTCGCTGCTATAATGCGATCCTTTTTCGGCGGCCAGCGCCGTTTCCACACGCCTGAGTGGTGAAATTGGTAGACACAGCGGACTTAAAATCCGCCGCTTACCCGCGAGGGGGCGTACCGGTTCGATTCCGGTCTCAGGCACCAATGCGGCATTGCTCCGCAACCCGTCCAACGGGATTCCAAGCCTTCCTTTTCTCCTTTGTCTGACGCCGCCGCCGGGCGAGCGGGGCGCCGACCGTCTTTGGTTTCATCGCCAAGCGCCGCCTCCGACAAACCGCGGCGAGAGAGTAAAATGTGGCCTTAATTCATCACGAATCCAGAGAGCCGCGACGATGACAGAAGCAGTAGTGAAGACGGTGCAGTGCATTTCCCCAGGCGGGCTGCATACGATGGCCTACAAGGAGTGGGGCGACGCCCGCAATCCCAATGTGCTGGTTTGCGTGCACGGCGTCACGCGCGTCTCGGATGACTTCGACCGCATGGCGCGCGAACTGTGCGACACCTACCGGGTCGTTTGCCCGGACGTGGTCGGGCGCGGCCGCTCCGGGCGCCTGCGCAATCCGCAGTACTACACGGTGCCGCAATACGTCAGCGACATGGTGACCTTGCTGGCGCGCCTGGATGCCGAGATCGTCGACTGGTTCGGTACCTCGATGGGCGGCCTGATCGGCATGGGCCTGGCGTCCTTGCCTGACAATCCGATCCGCCGCCTGGTGCTCAACGATATCGGCCCCTCCATCAATGGCGCCGCGCTGGCGCGCATCGGCGACTACATCGGCCAGGATGTGCGCTTCGACAGTTTCGACGAGGCGGCGCAATACATTCGCACCATCTCGGCCAGTTTCGGTCCGCACAGCGAGGAAGAATGGCACAAGCTGGCCAGCGACGTGCTGCGCCGGAACGAAGACGGCAAATGGGTGCGCCATTACGACTTGTCGCTGGCGGTGCCGTTCAAGCTGACCACGCCCGAGGCCGCCACCGTGGCCGAGCAGATGCTGTGGGCCGCGTACGATGCCATCCGTTGCCCGACCCTGCTGGTGCGCGGGGAGCATTCCGACCTGCTGTTGCCGGAGGTGGCACAGGCCATGACGCAGCGCGGGCCGAAGGCCCGGCTGGTGGAGCTGCCTGGAGTCGGCCATGCGCCGACCTTCATGCATGCGGACCAGATCGAAGTCGCCAAGCAATTTCTGCTGGGATAACCCCGGCGCGGCACCTATTTATTAGTAACGACAATCACGAATAAAGGAAGTCAAATGTCAGTACAACGCCTGCATGTCGGAAAGCGCCTTTCCGAAGTTGCCATCCATAACGGCACCGTCTACCTGGCCGGCCAGATCGCCGAAGACACCACCCAGAACATCGAAGGCCAGACCCGCGAGGTGCTGGGCCATATCGACCGCCTGCTGGCCGAGGCCGGCAGCGACAAGAGCAAGATCCTGTCGTGCCAGATATTCCTCTCCGACGTGAAGGACTTCGCCGGCATGAACGCGGTCTGGGACGAGTGGGTCGCGCAAGGCAACGCGCCGCCGCGCGCCACGGTCGAAGCCAAGCTGGCCCGTCCCGAACTGCTGGTGGAAATCATCATCGTCGCAGCCCAGAAGTAAGCGCTTATGGTTTCGGTAGCAACCATACAGGGTGAAGGCCTGGCGGCGATCACCGCCGGCCTGGGGGCGGACGATGCCGCGCGCGTGGAAAAGGCGCTGGCCGAGGTCGAGCCCTTGTATGCGGATCAGCCGCTCAGTTCGGGGCAGAACGCGCTGCAGTTCGTGCTTTCGGTCGCCTCGGTGCTGACCGCATTGAACGCGGATGCGCAAACGCGCATCGCCGGCTTGCTGTTCGAGGCGCAGCTGCTGCATCCCGAGCTGGAAGAAAAATGGGAAGGGCTGTTCGGCAAGGAAACCGCCGATCTGCTGGGTAGCGTGCGCCAGCTCATGCGCTTCCACAGCCTGACCTTGCAGCCGCAGGAAGTCCTGCGCGGCAAGAACGCGGCGCAGCAGGCGGCGGCCCAGGTCGAGACGCTGCGCAAGATGCTGCTGGCGATGGCTTCCGACATGCGCGCCGTGCTGGTGCGGCTGGCTTCGCGCGTGGCGGCCTTGCGCTATTTCGCCGAAACCAAGCAGGAAGACGAGGTCAGCCGACAATACGCGCGCGAGACCTTCGACCTTTATGCGCCGCTGGCCAACCGCCTGGGAATCTGGCAGCTGAAGTGGGAACTGGAGGACTTGTCATTCCGTTTCCTCGAACCCGCGACCTACAAGCGCATTGCCAAGATGCTGGAAGAGAAGCGCCTTGAGCGCGAGCAGTTCGTGGCCAATGCGATTGCGCGCTTGCGTTCCGAACTCGCCGCGCAAGACATCAAGGCTGAAGTCAGCGGCCGGCCCAAGCATATCTACAGCATCTGGAACAAGATGCGCGGCAAGGCGCTCGACTTTTCCGAGCTCTATGACGTGCGCGCCTTCCGGGTGATCGTCGACGACGTCAAGACCTGCTACACGGTGCTGGGCATCGTGCACGATATCTGGACCCCGATTCCCGAGGAGTTCGACGACTATATTTCCCGGCCCAAACAGAACGGCTACCAGTCTTTGCACACGGTGGTGGTGGCCGAGGACGGCCGGGCGCTGGAAGTGCAGATCCGCACGCGCGAGATGCACCATTTCGCCGAATACGGCGTGGCGGCGCACTGGCGCTACAAGGAAAGCGGCGGTTCCAACTTCGCCGCGCAAAAGTACGATGAGAAGATCGCCTGGCTGCGCCAGCTGCTGGCCTGGAAGTCCGAGGTCACCGACGCCGTCGTCGACCAGGACGACGTGCGACGCGATTGGGTGGAAAAGCTCAAGGCAGCCACGCTGGACGAGCGCATCTATGTGCTCACGCCGCAGGCGCGGGTGATCGAGTTGCCCAGCGGCGCCACGCCCATCGATTTCGCCTACCATTTGCACAGCGACGTCGGCCATCGCTGCCGCGGCGCGCGGGTGGACGGTGTGATGGTGCCGTTGAATACGCCCTTGAAGAACGGCCAGACGGTGGAGATCATCACCGTCAAGAGCGGTCCCGGCGTGGGGCCGTCGCGCGACTGGCTGAGTCCGGGCTATGCGGCGAGTTCGCGCACCCGTTCCAAGGTGCGCGCCTGGTTCAACGCGATCGAACAGCAGGAAACGCTGTCGGCGGGCCGCGGCTTGCTGGAAAAGACCCTGCAGCGCGAAGGCAAGACCGCGGTCAACCTGGAAGAGCTGGCCCAGAAGCTGGGCTTCGCCAAGGTGGACGACCTGTGCCTGTCGCTGGGCAAGGACGAGTTCAGCCTGCGCCACGTGGAGCAGGCGCTGCACGATGCCGAGGTCAAGAAGCCCGAGATCGACGACGAAGCGGCGATTACCCGCAAGAGCCGCGCATCGAGCATCGTGCAGGGCGCCAAGTCCGGCGTGCTGGTGGTCGGCACCGACGGCCTGCTTACGCAACTGGCGCGCTGCTGCAAGCCGGCGCCGCCGGATCCGATCGCCGGTTTCGTCACGCGCGGCAAGGGTGTGTCGATCCACCGCGCGAACTGCAAGAACTTCGCCGAGATGAGTTCCCATGCGCCCGAACGGGTGATCCAGACGACCTGGGGCACGCCGGCCAAGGATACCGTCTATCCGGTCGATATCTTCGTGCTGGCCAATGACCGGCAGGGCTTGCTGCGCGATATCTCCGACATCTTCTTGCGCGACAAGATCAATGTGATCGGGGTGAGCACGCAGAGTGCGCGCGGCCATGCGCGCATGGCCTTTACCGCCGAAATCGCATCGACCGAGCAATTGCAGAAAGCCCTGACGGTGATCCGGGAAGTCAAAGGGGTCATTGAAGTAAAGCGGCAGTAAGGAAGGGGATATGGGAGGATTGCCGGCGGCGGCAGTGCCGGCTGTTTCAATGACCGTGATGCGGGAGAAAAGGCGGGATTAAAAAATATTTCATATTTTTTCTTTTACCCCTTTGCAAAATTGAAAAAGCCTCCTATAATCTCGCTTCTTCGTTAGGCGCGTAGCTCAGCTGGTTAGAGCACTACCTTGACATGGTAGGGGTCGTTGGTTCGAGTCCAATCGTGCCTACCAATTCTTCTGATGGTTTAGTGGAGTTGGATAGCGAAGTCAAACTGAAATGGAAGCGCATTCGCGGCTTCCATTTTTGTTTTCCGCCCTTCGTTTTTATTTCCCCATGCTTGTGAGTCAGGTTCGCATTTCCTCTTTTGGGAAGGGTGTGGGTATTGGCGTGAAAACGCTTGGGCTGCACGTGGGCTGGCGCCTGATATCGGCGGGCGCATGAAATTTATTTTGGTTCGACGTGCTTCCGGTCAATGGCGGCGTGAATATCGGTGATTATATTTTGCTGTCGCGCGGAAACTTTTTAAAAATGTTTTAAACTTAGCGTCGAATTTTTTCCGTTTTTTTCTTTCCAAGCTTCATCTTTATAGACAGGCGTTCGATTACCCATGGCAGCAGATGACCAGTATTTCCTCGTGGTTGATGACTTTTCGACAATGCGGCGCATCGTTAGCGGCCTGTTGAAAGAGTTGGAGTACAACAAGATTGTCGAGGCGGACGACGGCTCTTCGGCCTTGAAGGTGCTGGAGGCGGGCGCCTTGCCGGTGACTTTCGTGCTGACCGACTGGAACATGCCGGTGATGGATGGTCTGACGCTGCTCAAGAAGATCCGTTCGACGCCGTCCCTGAGCCACCTGCCGGTGCTGATGATCACGGCCGAGGCCAAGAAGGAGAATATTGTCGAGGCGGCGCAGTCGGGCGCGGACGGCTATATCGTCAAGCCTTTCAATGCGGCCACCCTGAAGGAAAAGATCGAGAAAATCCTGGCGCGGCGCGCCCATCTGGAAAAGGCGTAAGCGGCATAGCGCTTTTCGTGGCGGAAAATGCAAACGGCATCCAGTTGGATGCCGTTTTCTTTTTGGGGATGCTCCCCGTGGCGAGCAGCCGCGTCAGTTATGGCTGAGGCCGAAGTAGGGCAGGAGGTCGCCGCGCGTCCACGATTTGATTTCCTTGCCGTCGAGCAGTACCCGGTATTCCTGCTGGTGTTCGCCGTTGTCCAGTTCCACCGTACGGCTCTGAAGAGTGTATTCGACGTTGTTGATGACGGTCGGATGTTCGATGCAATTGTGTTCGCCTGGCATGGTGCGCTTCTCCATAATCAGTCTTCATCCTAGCATGGGCGATGGAATAAGTTGATGGTCGTCGTGTCTCGAACAGCGTATTTGCAACTGTAAACGATGAAGATTTTTGAAGGGTTGTCCTGCTCTGCGCCGGAGCAGCTGATTAATTTGCTATAATCGACGCTTGTGCTAGCTGGATGCTGCCTTGGAAGGACGGCAACGGGCGGCGCAGCAAGTTCACCATATTCTGTAAGAGCGAGAAAGGCAAACCGGTTATGACACCGCGAACTACCACCGAGGTTTTCGAGCGACGCTAGTCGGGTTCTTTTTCGTCTTCTGGAAAAGCGCGGCTGGCCCGCGTTTTTTTTCGTCCTTCATTCTTGGACATCTACCCAAATCAGGCAAGGCAGCATGGCTGCCGACATGGAGTGCAAAATGGTTTCAGTTCGTCTTCCCGATGGTTCGCAACGCCAATTCGACGGTCCGGTCACGGTAGCGCAAGTCGCCGCCAATATCGGCGCCGGCCTGGCCAAGGCCGCATTGGCCGGCCGTGTTGACGGCAAGCTGGTCGATACCTCGTTCCTGATCGACAAGGATTCCGACCTCGCCATCGTGACCGACAAGGATGCGGACGGCCTGGAAGTGATCCGCCATTCGACCGCCCACTTGCTGGCTTACGCGGTCAAGGAGCTGTTCCCCGACGCCCAGGTGACCATCGGCCCGGTGATCGACAACGGTTTCTATTACGACTTCTCGTACAAGCGCCCCTTTACTCCGGACGACCTGGAAGCCATCGAAAAGAAGATGGCCGAGCTGGCCAAGAAGGATGAGCCGGTCACCCGCAAGGTGCTGCCGCGCGACGAGGCCGTGGCTTACTTCAAGTCGATCGGCGAGGACTACAAGGCCGAAATCATCGCCTCGATCCCGCAAAACGAGGACGTGTCGCTGTACACCGAGGGCAGCTTCACCGACCTGTGTCGCGGCCCGCACGTGCCGTCCACCGGCAAGCTCAAGGTGTTCAAGCTGATGAAGCTGGCCGGCGCCTACTGGCGCGGCGACTCCAACAACGAGATGCTGCAGCGGGTCTACGGCACCGCCTGGGCCAAGAAGGAAGACCAGGAAGCCTACCTGCACATGCTGGAAGAGGCCGAGAAGCGCGATCACCGCAAGCTGGGCCGCGCGCTGGACCTGTTCCACTTCCAGGACGAGGCGCCGGGCCTGATCTTCTGGCACCCCAAGGGCTGGTCGATCTGGCAACAGGTCGAGCAATACATGCGCCGCGTCTACCAGGACAACGGCTACCAGGAAGTGAAGGCGCCGCAGATCCTCGATCGCTCGCTGTGGGAAAAGACCGGCCACTGGGAAAATTATCGTGAAAACATGTTCACGACCGAGTCGGAAAGCCGCGCCTATGCGCTGAAACCGATGAATTGCCCGGGCCATATCCAGATATTCAATTCCGGCCTGCACAGCTACCGCGACCTGCCGCTGCGCTACGGCGAATTCGGCCAGTGCCACCGCAACGAGCCGTCCGGTGCGCTGCACGGCATGATGCGCGTACGCGGCTTCACCCAGGATGACGGCCACATCTTCTGTACCGAAGACCAGATCCAGGAGGAAGTCGCCGCCTTCAACAAGGTGGTGCGCGAGGTCTACGACTGCTTCGGCTTCAAGGATGTCGCCGTGAAGCTGGCGCTGCGCCCGGAAAAGCGCATCGGCGCAGAGGAGGTTTGGGACAAGGCGGAAAACGCCCTGCGCGAAGCCATCCGCGCCTCCGGTTCGGAGTGGGAAGAGCTGCCGGGCGAGGGCGCCTTCTACGGTCCCAAGATCGAATACCACCTGAAGGACTCGATCGGCCGTTCCTGGCAGTGCGGCACCATGCAGGTCGACTTCTCGATGCCGGCCCGCCTGGGCGCGGAATATGTCACGGAAGACAACGGCCGCAAGGTGCCGGTCATGCTGCACCGGGCGATCGTCGGTTCGCTGGAGCGTTTCATCGCGATCCTGATCGAAAACCATGCCGGCGCGATGCCGCTGTGGTTGGCACCTGTGCAAGTTGTCATCCTGAATATTTCCGACGCGCAAGCCGATTACGTCAAGAACGTTGCACAAACGCTGAAAAAACAAGGGTTTAGGGTAGAGACCGATTTGCGTAACGAAAAGATTACCTATAAAATACGGCAGCATTCGATTCAGAAGCCGCCCTATATATTGGTTGTCGGCGATAAAGAACGTGATGCAAACACAGTGGCCGTGCGTGCGCGGGGCAATGTCGATCTGGGCGTGATGTCCATCGACACCTTGGTGGAGCGCCTCAAGACTGAGGTCGACACCAAAGCCTGAACAGGGAAGCGGAGGCTTCCCTCCCAGCGCAACCGCACGGCTTAATTTATTGGATTTAAAAAGGAAACTGCAATAGCTACTGACAAGTCGCATCGCCTGAATCGCGAAATCACAGCGCCGGAAGTGCGCTTATCGGGCGTCAATAACGAGCCGCTGGGCATCGTCAGTTTGGCTGAAGCCTTGCGCTTGTCGGAAGAGGCTGAAGTGGATCTGGTCGAAATCGCACCAACCGCGCAGCCTCCGGTCTGCCGCTTGATGGACTACGGCAAGTTCAAGTACCAGGAGCAGAAGAAAGCTCACGAAGCCAAGCTCAAGCAGAAGGTCATCCAGGTCAAGGAAGTCAAATTCCGTCCTGGTACCGATGACGGCGATTACAACATCAAGCTGCGCAACCTGACCAAGTTCCTGGAAGACGGCGACAAGACCAAGATCACGCTGCGTTTCCGCGGCCGTGAGATGGCGCACCAGGAAATCGGCATGCGCATGCTGGAGCGCTTGAAGGCTGACCTGGAACCGTTCGGCCAGGTCGAGCAGTTTCCCAAGATGGAAGGCCGCCAGATGATCATGGTGCTGGCGCCGAAGAAAAAGAAGTAAGTCGAATAGCCGTATCGGGATGGCGTCCGCAGATGCCTCCCGCGTTGCGAAAGCGGCGCAGTGTAGGGCCGACAAAGGTTTTGCCCGCAGTATCAATGCAGCGGGCAAAAGCAGCGGAGGGGTGAAATACCCGGCCGCTGTCAAATAAGTGAGAGCAGGCATCAAAGAGCAGCGAGCATTGCTGCCACCTGCAATCATCAAAAAATGGAGCTGTCCGGAAGGACAGAGTTGCTATGCCTAAGATGAAATCGAAGAGCAGCGCGAAGAAGCGTTTTCGCGTGCGCCCGGGCGGTACCGTCAAGCGCGGTCAAGCCTTCAAGCGTCACATCCTGACCAAGAAGACCACCAAGAACAAGCGTCAACTGCGCGGTACCGAGGGCGTCCATGAGACGAACCTGAATTCCGTTCGCGCAATGCTGCCGTTCGCTTAACCTCACATCATATCTAAGGAGCTACCATGCCTAGAGTCAAACGTGGGGTAACAGCGCGTGCCCGTCACAAGAAAGTCCTCGCCCTCGCCAAGGGTTACCGCGGTCGCCGCAAAAACGTCTACCGTATCGCCAAGCAAGCAGTCATGCGCGCTGGCCAATACGCGTACCGTGACCGTCGTAACAAGAAGCGCGTCTTCCGTGCCCTGTGGATCGCCCGTATCAACGCCGCTGCCCGTTCGCACGGCGTGACCTACAGCGTGTTCATGAACGGCCTGAAGAAGGCTTCGATCGAACTGGACCGCAAGGTTCTGGCCGACATGGCTGTCACCGACAAGGCTGCATTCGCCGCCATCGTCAACCAGGTGAAGGCCAACATCGCTGCCGCCTAAATCGTCAGCGTGTTTGCGGCCGCCGGCCGCTTCTACGTCATCAAGTAAAGCAGCCGGCGCTGCAATCCTGCGGGGCAAAGGTGAAATACCGATGCCCCGTATGTTTTTGATCCACCGATTTTCTGATCCCGCCATGTGCGCGGATCTTTTTCTTTTCGACTTCGTCGTCGGATTTTCGATTGGAGCGAGACTTACCGCATGAATCCCCTAGACCAAATCGTCGCGCAGGCGCAGGCTGATTTCACCGCCGCCGCTGACGCTGCCGCACTGGAAAACGCCAAGGCCAAGTACCTCGGCAAGACCGGCCAGATCACCGAGCAGATGAAGGGACTGGGCAAGCTGGCCCCCGAGGAGCGCAAGGCGCAAGGGGCGATCATCAACGTCGCCAAGGAACAGATCGAAAACGCGCTGACCGCACGCCGTGACGAACTGGCCAACGCGCAGATGCAGGCGCGCCTGAATGCGGAAGCCATCGACGTCACGCTGCCGGGCCGAGGCCGCGGCGTGGGCGGCATCCATCCGGTGATGCGCTCGTGGCAGCGCGTCGAGGAAATCTTCCGCTCGATTGGCTTCGACGTGGCCGACGGCCCCGAGATCGAAACCGACTGGACCAATTTCACCGCACTGAACAGCCCGGAAAACCACCCGGCGCGTTCGATGCAGGATACCTTCTACATCGAAGGCAATGACACGCAGGGCAAGCCCTTGCTGCTGCGTACCCACACCAGCCCGATGCAGGTGCGCTACGCGCGCATGAACAAGCCGCCGATCAAGGTGATCGCGCCGGGCCGCACCTACCGCGTCGACAGCGACGCCACCCACTCGCCGATGTTCCACCAGGTCGAAGGCCTGTGGATCGCCGAGGACATCAGCTTCGCCGACCTGAAGGGCGTCTACCTCAACTTCGTCAAGGCCTTCTTCGAGACCGACGACCTGCAGGTGCGCTTCCGTCCTTCCTACTTCCCGTTCACCGAGCCTTCGGCCGAGATCGACATCGCCTTCGGCAGCGGTCCGCTGAAGGGCCGTTGGCTGGAAGTCTCCGGCGCCGGCCAGGTGCACCCGACCGTGGTGCGCAACATGGGCCTGGATCCCGAGCAATACATCGGCTTCGCGTTCGGCTCCGGCCTGGAGCGCCTGACCATGCTGCGCTACGGGATCAACGACCTGCGCCTGTTCTACGAAGGCGACCTGCGTTTCCTCAAGCAATTCAATTAAATCGATAACGAGCGGCGCCGCCCGCGCGGGCGGCGCACGTCCGGCTGATAGCTGAAAGTCTGAATCATGCAATTCTCCGAAAACTGGTTGCGCACGATGGTCAATCCGAAGATGACTTCGGATGAACTCTCGCATTTGCTGACGATGTCCGGCCTGGAAGTGGAAGAGGTGGAGCCGGTCGCGCCGCCCTTCACCAACGTGGTGGTGGGCGAAGTGCTGGAAGTGGCCAAGCATCCCGACGCCGATCGCCTCAACGTATGCCGCGTCAACGTCCATACCGGCACCATCCTCAATATCGTGTGCGGCGCGCCCAACGTGCGCCCCGGATTGAAGGTGCCATGCGCCATGGTCGGCGCGGTGCTGCCGCCGGGCGCGGACGGCAAGCCTTTCGAGATCAAGGTCGGCAAGCTGCGCGGCGTGGAGTCGCAGGGCATGCTGTGCTCGGCGCGCGAACTGAAGCTGTCGGAAGACCACGGCGGCCTGATGGAGCTGCCCGACGATGCGCCGGTCGGCCAGAATTTCCGCGACTACCTGCAACTGAACGACCTCAAGTTCACCATCAAGCTCACCCCCAACAAGGCCGACTGCCTGTCGGTGCTGGGCGTGGCGCGCGAAGTGTCGGCCCTGACCGGCACGCCGCTGAAGGCGCCGGCATTCCAGCCGGTGGCCGCCAACCTGGATGAGAAGCTGCCGGTGCGCATTTCCGCGCCCGACCTGTGCGGCCGCTTCGCCGGCCGCGTGATCCGCGGCCTCAACGCCAAGGCGCCGACCCCGCAATGGATGAAGCAGCGCCTGGAGCGCAGCGGCCAGCGTCCGATCTCGGCCCTGGTGGATATCTCCAACTACGTCATGCTGGAACTGGGCCGTCCCTCGCACGTGTTCGACCTGGACAAGATCCACGGCGGCCTGGATGTGCGCTGGGGCAAGACGGGCGAATCGCTCAAGCTCTTGAACGGCAATACCATCGAAGTCGACGAATGGGTCGGCGTCATTTCCGACGATAAGGAAATCGAATCGCTGGCGGGCATCATGGGTGGCGATTCCACCGCCGTGTCGCTGGACACCACCAACATCTACCTGGAAGCCGCGTTCTGGTTCCCGCAGGCGATTCAGGGCCGCGCCCGTCGCTACAATTTCTCGACCGATGCCGCGCACCGCTTCGAACGCGGTGTCGACTTCGCCACCGTGGTCGAGCACATCGAGCGCATCACCGCGCTGCTGGTCGAAATCTGCGGTACGCCCGACACGAAGATCGGCGCGGTCGACGACCAGATCGTCAACCTGCCCAAGCGTAATCCGGTGCAACTGCGCACCGCGCGCGCGGCCAAGGTGATCGGTGTTGAAATCACCGACGACATGGTGGCCGACATCTTCAAGCGTCTCGGTTTGCAATTCACGCAAGAGCCCGGCCTGTTCTCGGTGACGCCGCCGTCCTACCGTTTCGACATAGAGATCGAGGAAGACCTGATCGAAGAAGTCGCGCGCGTCTACGGCTTCGAAAACATCCCGGCGCTGCCGCCGGTGGCCGCCAACGCTATGCGCATCGCGCCGGAAAATACGCGCTCCCTGTTCGCCATCCGCCGCCTGCTGGCGGACCAGGACTACCAGGAAGTGGTCAACTTCAGCTTCGTCGAAACCGCATGGGAAGCCGATTTCTCCGGCAACGCCGATCCGATCAAGCTGCTCAACCCGATCGCCAGCCAGATGGGCGTGATGCGCTCGTCGCTGATCGCCGGCCTGGTCGCCAATGCGCGCTACAACCTTAACCGCAAGGCTTCGCGTATCCGCGTGTTCGAAGTGGGCGCCGTGTTTGCCAAGGACGCATCGGTTGCCGACGGCCCGCTGTCGGTGTCCGGCTTTGCGCAACCCAAGCGTGTCGGCGCGCTGGCCTATGGGCCGGTGGCTGAAGAGCAGTGGGGCCAGCCCGCCCGCAATGTCGACTTCTTCGACGTCAAGGCCGACCTGGAGGCGCTGTTCGCGCCGCGTACGCTGCGCTTCGCCAAGACCGAACATCCGGCCTTGCATCCGGGCCGTTCGGCCAGCGTGATGTTGGGCGAGGAAGTGATCGGCGTGATCGGCGAACTGCATCCGAAGTGGCAGCAGAAGTACGACCTGCCATTGTCGCCGGTGGTGTTCGAGGTAAGCGCTGATGCACTGCAGCAGCGCGACTTGCCTTCCTATGCGGAAATCTCCAAGTTCCCGGCCGTCAGCCGCGACCTCGCACTGGTCGTCAAGCAGCCGGTGGCAGCCCAGCAATTGCTGGACGTTTTCGCGGCCGAGAAGCAGGGCAATCCGGTATGCGGTATCATCCAAGCCATTGTTTTATTTGATGAATATCAAGGCAAGGGCCTGGAAAATGACGAAAAAAGCCTTGCGTTCCGATTCACCATGCAAGATACTCAAAACACCCTTCAGGATGACAAGGTCGACGTTGCGATGAGTGCACTGGTGACGGCGGCGAGCGCAAAGCTTGGCGCCAGATTGCGTGCCTGATGCAAGAACAAGTCCCCGAAAAATAAATACGGATCGGAGCCGGTAAGACAGGCCAAGCCATTCATCGTCATGAACAACGTGAATTCAAACGAATTTCAATCCGTGCTGGATGCCGACCTGCAGCGCGCCGTGCTGGAATCCCAGGCGCGCTCGCAGGCCGAGAAGAATCTGCCCACGCTGACCAAGGCGGAGCTGGCCGAACTTTTGTTCGAACAGGTCGGTCTGAACAAGCGCGAAGCGAAGGACATGGTGGAAACCTTCTTCGATGAGATTCGCAACGCGCTTGAGCGCGGCGAGGCGGTCAAGCTGTCCGGCTTCGGCAACTTCCAGTTGCGCGACAAGCCCCAGCGGCCGGGCCGCAATCCCAAGACCGGTGAAGAAATCCCTATCACGGCGCGGCGCGTGGTCACTTTCCACGCCAGCCAGAAATTGAAGGAAATGGTGGAACTCTCCAGCGGCAACTCCGTTGAATTGTCCGTCTAATCTATGAACGATCGTGTCACCAAACCTGCGGCAATCGTGTTGCCGCCGATTCCCGCCAAGCGCTATTTCACGATCGGCGAAGTCAGCGAATTGTGCGGCGTGAAGCCGCACGTGCTGCGCTACTGGGAGCAGGAGTTCACCCAGTTGAAGCCGGTCAAGCGCCGCGGCAATCGCCGTTATTACCAGCACCATGAAGTGTTGCTGATCCGTCGTATCCGCGAGTTGCTGTACGAGCAGGGGTTCACCATCAGCGGCGCGCGCAACAAGCTTGACGGCAGCAACGAGGTCGAGCAGATGGAGGCGATGGCGCCGCCGGCATTGAGCCTGAATGAAGAGGGCATTGAAAATGTGCGGGCGGAACTGCTCGCGGTACTGCAGGTGCTCAAGCCCAATGCAGCGCTTTGAATGCGTTGCCGGCCTTTAGTGCCTTATCCTTCAAAAACCGCGGCGTGCCGCGGTTTTTTATTGCCCCTGCGATCGGGGGCGTCCACAATGATCGGCGCGCAAATGCCTGCGCCGATCACATCGGAGCGATGGATGCAATACCTATGGAGGCCAATGGCCGTTACCGACCTGCCGCAAGTGATGGCGATCGCGGAGCGGGTGCATGTCGGTTATTTCGAAGCGGAAGAGGTCTTTGCCGAACGCCTGGCGCGCTTTCCCCGCGGTTGCCGGATGGCGGTGGCGCGCGATGGGGCCGCTTGCGGATACGCCATCATGCACCCCTGGCATCTGGGCCAGCCGCCGGCGCTCAATCGTTTGCTGGGAGATGCTTGCGCGGCCGTGGATTGCCTGCACCTGCATGACATCGCGCTGTTGCCGGCCACCAGGGGCGCGGGGCTGGGGCGTGGCGCGGTCGATTTCATGCGCACCGTCATGCGGGAAGAAAAGCTGCCGCATGCCGCCCTGGTCGCAGTCCATGGCTCAATGGGATACTGGCGCAATTTCGGTTTCGAGCCCTGGCAAAATGAAGCGCGGCAGTTGCGTGAATACTTGCGCAGCTATGGCGAGGGAGCCGTCTACATGAGCATGGTTGCGCCTGCATCCAACGTTTGACGTCACCCATCCAATATGAAAAGCGCCCGGCATCAATCAAACCGGGCGCTTTTGCTTTTCAGGAGCGGGAGCGGCTTCCTGTAGCGGGACGGCGCGATCATAAGTCCGGCTTTGGCCCGACAGCGCCTGCGCGATCTCTTCGAGGATGGTTTGGGTCGGGGCCGGCCTGCCGTCGGTGAGCAGCAACAGCAACAACAGCGATGCCGCCATCAGCGATTTCCCTTTCATCGGCGCCGTATCGGGTTGCGGATCGGGCGATGCGAGAGACGCGTTGAACAGAAAAACCGCAAAGGCGCCAATGCCCACGCCGGCAATGACTTCCGACATCGAATGCGCGCCGAGTATCAGCCGCGACATGGCGATTGCCACGACCAGCAGTGCGGCCAAGGATAAATAGAACAAGCGCCGCCCCGCGCCATGCTCCTGCGAGAGCAGCAGGGCCATTCCTAAATACAGCATCGCCGCCGATGCGCTATGGCCGCTGATGCCGGTGAAGTTCAGCAAAGGCGGAGCGATATTCCATGCCATGAACAGGATTTTGCTGACCGCCACGAGCAGCATCGCCAGGCCGAACCACCATCCCCAACGCAGCGCTTGCTGCCATCGGCTGTTGCAAACTAGCCATAGGAACAGCAGAGCTGCGCCGGGCAAAGTGAAATTGCTGTCGCCAAAAAAAGTAATAAAAGTCCACATAAATTCAGATTTTTCCTTTGTTCCTACAGGCACAGCAGATATCGGCTGATTGACTATTTTTCAGTTTGAAAATTGCTAGCACATAAATTTCTATTACACAAGATAATTTCAATATTTTTTTGCCTAAAAATCGAAAATGATGCATGATTGAGACTATATTTTTGTGTTGCGACGCAGCAATAAGGGCAAAAATCCTTATTTAGTTGCTGTTTTGCAAAAGAAAGGCTTGGATAGAGCGAATGATGTTACGGCGCAATTTCTGTTTTTCAGCCCGGCTTACCCAAGGGATTGCCGCACTGCTGGCCAGTAGTGCTACGTATGCGCAAACTTCCGGCAATGCTGGCAACAACAGCAACAACAACGGGCAAGTCGTCACGCCATACGTGCAATATTCGATGACCTATGACGACAACGTGCTGCGCCTGAAAGATGCAGAGCAGGCGCGGTCGATATTGGGTACGGACCAGATGTCCGATACCTATCGTACGGCGGTAGGCGGGATTCGCATCGACAAGATGATCAGCCGGCAGCACCTTACCCTGGATGCCAGCCTGAACCGTACCGACTTTGACCATTTCAGGCAATTCGACAATACCGGCAAGGATGCCAAAGGAGATTGGGGCTGGGCGATCGGCAACTACTTCTCAGGGAACATCGGCTACATCTACTCGGAAGCGCTGACGCCTTTCCAGAACTTCCGCGTGTTCGAGAAAAACCTGCGCACGCAAAAGACCCAGTATGCCTCGGCCGCGTGGCGCATGCATCCAGACTGGACCTTGCGCGCGCAATTCACGCGCCTGGGCCTGGACTACAGCCTGGCTTCGCAGCAGATCAATACGTTTACGCAGGACATCTCCGAGGTGGGATTGGATTACACCGCCCGCAGCGGGAGTATCGCCGGGATCCAGTTGCGCCATACCAATGGCAATTACCCGAATCCGACGATCATCGACGGGGAAGAAATCAACAACTCCTTCAAGCAGGATGAGATCAAGGCCAAGGTGTTGTGGCTCTACAGCGGCAAGACGCGCCTGCAGTTCCTCGGCGGCCTGGTCGAGCGCAAGCGCCAGTCGGCCAACGATGTGAATTTTTCCGGATTCAACGCGCGCCTGATCGGCGACTGGGCCGCCACCGGGCAAACTTCGCTGACGATGAATCTTTGGCGCGAGATCGGCGGTCTCAACGATGTCGATGCGAACTATGCATTGACCAACGGCGTCAGCCTGGCCGCCACGACCAAGGCATCCGACAAGCTCAAGCTCGACGGCCTGGTCGACTATGAAAAGCGCAACTACAACGGCGCCACCGTCATCACCGGCGTCACCCCATCAGGACGCCGCGACAAGTACGGACGGGCTGCGTTCAGCGTCACCTACATGCCGCTTCCTTCCTGGTCACTGATGGCCTCGATCTTTCGTGAAAAACTGCAGTCGAACATCGACAATTTTGGCTATGTCTCCAACGGCGTTGTCCTCACGGCACGCTATGAATTCTGAGGGCTGAAATGAACGAGATGCATGATCACCTGCCTCTGGCCAACATCAAGCCGCATTCACTGGCGATGTTGTTCAAGCGCATCCTTGAACCGGCGCTGGTTGTGGTCGGCCTGTGGCTGATCACGAAAATCGAGCGCCTGCCTTTCACCGGCGACTACTGGGTGCTGTCGATCATGACTTTCTTCGTCAGCTCCTATGTGTTCGGCGAGTTGCATGAGCGGCGCCTGCGCAAGGATCCCAGGAGCGTGAAACTGGTCGCGCCGATCTTCGTCGACTGGGGCGTGGTGATGGGTATCCTGCTGGTGCTGGGCTACGTGTGCGAGTTCTACAGCCAGTTCTCCATGCGCGTGCTCGTCCCCTGGGCGGTGGGCGCGCCGATCGGCCTGTTGGCGGCCCAGCATGTGCAACTGCGCGTGATGAGCGACTTGCGCACTAAGGGCGACATCCACAAGGCGATCATCATCGGCGTCAACCCGACCGCGCTGAAACTGGCGGAGCGCTTGAACGACTATCCCACGCTGATGATCAACCTGGTCGGCTTCTTCGATGACCGGTCCGTCGGCCGCCAGCCGGAAGGCACCTACACGCCGCTGCTGGGCTCCATGTCGGATGTCGCGGCCTATGTGCGCGAACACGGCATCAACAGCGTCTATATCAGCATGCCGATCTCGGCCCAGCCGCGGGTGCTGCAAGTGATCGATGAGCTGCAGGACACCACCGCCTCGATCTACTTCATCCCCGACATCTATATCTTCAACCTGATCCAGGCGCGCTTCGACTACGTGGGCGGCATGGCGGTGATGGCGATATGCGAGACGCCGTTCACCGGCATGAACAACTTCATCAAGCGCGCCAGCGACATCGTGCTGGCCACGGTGATCCAGTTGATGCTGCTGCCGGTGATGCTGGTCATCGCCATCTGCGTCAAGGCCACTTCGCCCGGGCCGGTCATCTTCAAGCAGCGCCGCTATGGCCTCGACGGCGAAGAAATCGTGGTCTACAAATTCCGCTCCATGACCGTGATGGAAGACGGCGGCAAGGTGCAGCAGGCCACCAAGGGCGACATGCGCCTGACCAGGATCGGCGGTTTCCTGCGCAAGACCTCGCTGGATGAGTTGCCGCAGTTCTTCAATGTCCTGCAGGGGCGCATGAGCATCGTCGGGCCGCGCCCGCATGCGATCGCGCACAACGAGCTGTACCGCAAGCAGATCAAGGGCTACATGCTGCGCCACAAGGTCAAGCCCGGCATCACCGGATGGGCGCAGGTCAACGGCCTGCGCGGCGAAACCGAAACGCTGGACAAGATGCGGGCGCGTATCGAGTTCGACCTGGAATACCTGCGCCGCTGGTCCCTCATATTCGACCTGAAGATCATTTTCCAGACGGTGCGGATCGTATTGAAACGCGACAACGCCTATTGAGCGGTTGCTTGTCGGGCAGCTTGCTGTTTTCCGCTGCCATTGCAGATTCTGTCCACGCATGCGCGCCACGGCCGATTGCCGCTCGGCACCGGCATGCGCGGCAGGCAGGTTTGGCTTTAACTGACAGAAGAACATGGATATTCAAGTGCGAAAGTCCGGGATGCCCGGCGCCGTTTTATTGGCAGTGGCCGTGCTGGCGCTGGCCGGTTGCGAAAAGGCGAAGCCATCGGGCCAGTCGCTGGCGCAGGTGAATGGTGAGGAAATCACCGTCCATCAGCTCAATGCCGAAGTGAAGAGTTTTCCGGGGTCGCCGCCGGCGACTTTGCTGGAAGCGCTGGTGAACCGGCAATTGCTGGTCGATGCGGCCAGGAAGGCCAAGATCGATGAGGACCCGGCGGTGCTGGCCGAATTGCAGAAAGTGCGGGACACCGTGCTGGCCCAGGCCTATGTGAACCGCCGCGTCGGCCCCATCGCGCCGCCGACAGAGCAGGAAATCGCGCAGTTCTACAAGGATTCGCCGGATAGCTTCGCGCAGCGCCGCCAGTACGAATTCGGCGAAGCCATCATCGATCCCAAGGACATGAGCGCCAAGATCGAAGGCTTCATGGTCGGCAAGAAGAGCATAGATGAGATTGGCTCTTTCCTGGACGGCGAACATGTGCCGTATCGGCGCGAATCGGCGAGCCGTTTCAGCACGGAGCTGCCGACGACGATGTCCGAGAGCCTGCGCACGATGGAGCCGGGCACGGTCTTCGTCGTCAAGGAAAACGACCAGACGCTGCTGGTGTCGTTGCAAAGCGCCAGGTCGGCGCCGCTCAGCCTGGCCGAGTCCACGCCGCAGATACGCCAGTTGCTGACGGCGAGGAAATATACCGAGCTGGTCAATGCGCAAATCAAGCCGCTCAAGGAAGCGGCCAGGATCGAATACCTGGCGCGCGGCGAGGCGATCATGAAAGCCGCGCCGCAGCAGGCCCAGCCTGTCAAGCCGCCATCGCAAGGCGAAGTGGCCTCCGGCGACGACGGCCACATCCAGCGTGGCATCGCGAGTATGAAATAAGACAAGGCGTCGGGAATTGCGGTATCCGCGGTATCCGGACGCGACGAGATTGAAAACGCTTTGAAACCGAGGTGGAAAAGATGAAAAAGTTAGCAAATTTCTTGAGCCTGGCGACGACGTTCGCGATGTTCGTATTGGCATTGGGCATGGCCCATGCGGCCGAGGTGCCGCTCGGGCCGGGAGACGTGGTGCGCGTCACGATCTATGGCGATACCAATCCGCCCACCGACACGCGGGTCACCGAGGCCGGGAACATCACGGTGCCGCTGGTCGGCGAAGTGCGCGTGACGGGATTGTCCACGGCCGAGGCTGAACAAAAGATCGCGCGCCAGTTGCGCGACAAGGGATTCATGAAGGATCCGCAGGTCAACGTGCTGGTGACCACCGCGGCGAGCCAGCAGGTGGCCGTGCTCGGGCAGGTCGCCAAGCCGGGCCGCTATGTGCTGGATGGGCCGCGTACCGTCACCGACATGATCGCCATCGCCGGCGGCGTCACGCCCGACGGCGGCGACATCGTCACCCTGGTGCGCACCGCCGACGGCGTGACCAAGCGCGACCAGATCAACCTCTGGGAACTGAGCAACGGCGGCGACACATCCAAGAACGTCGTGCTGGGCAAGGATGATGTGCTGGTCGTCGAACGCGCCCAGAAATTCTTCATCTATGGCGAAGTCCAGCGCCCGGGCATGTATCGCCTCGAACATGGCATGTCGGTGCTGCAGGCGCTGTCGGCCGGCGGCGGCCTGACCCTGCGCGGCACCGAAAGGGGCATGAAGATCAAGCGCCGCGACAGCAGCGGCAAGCTCACTGAAATGAAAGTGGACGGTGAAACCATGGTGCAGCCGGACGACATTGTGTACATCAAGGAAAGCTGGTTCTGAAGGCGGAGCGACTTCGCCCGGATGCCGGGCCAGCCTGAACCGCCAAACCGACCGAGACCCCAACCGAGATTGCGACTATGAATTTCACCCAGTTATTGCTCATCCTGCGAGCGCGCAAAGGCATCATCTTCAAGGTGCTGTTCAGCGTTGTGCTGCTGACCGTGCTGGTCAGCCTGGCCATGCCCAAGACTTACAAGGCCAGAACCAGCGTGGTGGTCAACTTCAAGGGCGTCGACGCCCTGACCGGGGTGGCGTTGCCGGCCCAGCTCACGCCCGGCTACATGCCGACCCAGGTCGACATCATCAACAGCAAGGCGGTGGCCTTGAAAGTGGTGGATGCGCTCAAGCTGGCGCAAAGCAGCGACGCGCGCCAGTTGTTCGAGGATGATACCGGCGGCGCCGGCGACTTCCGCGACTGGTTGGCGCAGTTGCTGCTGAAGAAGGTGGATGTGGTGCTGTCGCGCGACAGCAACGTGCTCGACATCACCTACAAGAATTCCGACCCGGCCTTTGCGGCGGCGGTGGCCAATGCCTTTGCGACCGCCTACCAGCAAGTCAGCATTGACTTGAAGGTGGCGCCTTCGCAGCAGGCCTCCAGCTATTTCGCCAACGAAATCAAGCGCCGCCGCGACGCCTACGACGAAGCCCAGCGCAAGATGTCCAAGTACCAGGAAGAGAACGGCATCGTCAACACCGACAACCACTACGACGTGGAAAACGCCCGCCTTGGCGACCTGTCGACGCAACTGGTGCTGGCGCAGTCGCAAGCGATGGAAGCCAGTTCGCGCAGCGCCCAGGCCCGCGGCGCGAAGGCCGGCGAGTCGCCGGATGTGGCCAGCAACACGCTGATCCAGACGCTCAAGGCCAACCTGAGCGCGTCCGAATCGAAACTGGCGCAACTGTCGCAGCGCCTGGGCGTGCATCACCCCGACTATCTCGCCGCCAAGGCGGATGTGGACAACCTGCGCACGGAATTGAACCGCCAGATCGGCATCGCCTCCAATGCCGTGAGCAACAATGCCGCCGTCTTCGCCAAGCGCGAAGCGGAACTGCGCGCCGCCGTCACGGCCCAGAAAACCAAGGTGCTGGAGCTCAACCGCAAGCGTGACGAGCTGTCCGCCTTGCAGCGCGAACTCGACAGCGCGCAAGACGCCTACAAGACCATCACCCAGCGCGCCACGCAGGTGAGCATGGACATGTCCGCCGTCCAATCCGACATCGGCGTGCTGGCAGTGGCGTATCCGCCGGTGGAACCGTGGGTGCCGAAGCTGCCGCTGAACATTGTGCTGTCCCTGTTCGTCGGCACGTTCCTCGGCATCATGACCGCCCTGGTGCTGGAGCTGATGAACCGCCGTGTACGTTCGCTGGCCGATCTGCAGAGCCTGGTGGGCGGCCCCGTGCTGGGCGTGATCGAGCGCGGGCGCAAGGCGCCCGGCCGGCGCCGGATCTGGCAGCGCAGGAAAGCGATAACCGCCTGACCATGAGGCCAGGCGGCCAGGAACCGAGCCTTCTTACCCCGGAGCCGAAACAATATGACGACCTTACAACTTCCATCCAACACTACTCCTTTCCCGAAAGACAAGATGCCGCCTGACCGATCGATCGGCGCCATCTTGGTCGACAGCGGATTGCTCACCCAAGAGGACGCGGAACAGGTCTTGCGGCTGCAAAAGGAGCGCGGCCTGCGCTTCGGCGATGCCGCGGTGGAGCTGCGCCTGTTGAGCCAGGAAGACATCGATTTCGCCCTGTCGAACCAGTTCGATTATCCCTACCTGCGCAAAGGGCAGAGCAATGTCAGCGCCGAACTGATCGCTGCCTACGATCCCTTCGATGCCCAGGTCGAGGCGCTGCGCGCCTTGCGCAGCCAACTGATGCTGCGCTGGTTCGATGCCGAAGCCAACCGCAAGATCATGGCGGTGGCCAGTCCCGGACGCGGCGAAGGGCGCAGCTTCCTGGCGGCCAACCTGGCGGTGGTGTTTTCGCAGCTAGGCGAGCGTACCTTGCTGATCGACGCCGACATGCGCCACCCGCGCCAGCATGAGCTGTTCGGACTGAAGAACAACACCGGCCTGTCATCCTTGCTGGCCGGCCGCGGCGAAGACGCGGTGCATCGCATCCCGGCATTGGTGGGCTTGTCGGTGCTGACGTCGGGGCCGAAGGCGCCGAACCCGCAGGAGTTGCTGGGGCGTCCCGCCTTCAAGCAATTGCTGGCCCAACTGGCGCCCAATTTCGACGTGATCCTGATCGATACGCCGGCCGGCACCGAATACGCCGATGGCCAGACCGTAGCGGTGCGCGCGGGATCGGCCATGATCGTCGTCCGCAAGAATCTCAGCCATATCGCGGCGGTGCGCGGACTGAGCGAACAGTTCTCCGAGTCCGGCGTGACGGTAGTCGGATCGATCCTGAACGAATTCTAAGAAATCCACGGGGGCAACCAGCAAGGAGAGATACCTGGACGGGTATCTCCGGAGAGTTGCGCCCTGCGAAAAGTGTTGTGTAGCGCATTGACCGGTTTCCACATCAGATGACAGACATGGAATTTCCCATTTCGAAGCGGCAGGACATGCCGCTTGCCGACCAGCCGGGCGCCGCGCCGCAAGCCGGCCGCGCGACCGCAGGCGGGCAGCGGGTATTGCTGCCCTGGCTGCTGGTGCTGGGCGGGGTGCTGGTGCTGTACATGCCCAGCGCCATCGACCTGTTGCGTGGCCCCTGGGGCAGCGAGCGCAATGCGCATGGGCCGATCGTGCTGGTGGTGTCGGCCGGGTTTTTCTACCTGCGCATACGCCAGTTGCTGCGCGCCGGCCAATTGCAGCGTGCGCCCAATCCCGTGGCCGGCATCGCGGTGCTGCTGGCCGGCCTGTTCCTGTTCGTGCTGGGGCGCTCGCAAGCGATCCTGCTGTTCGAGGTCGGCTCGCTGATTCCGGTGCTGGCCGCGACCGTGATCTTTTTCTATGGCTGGCAAACCTGCCGCCGCATGTGGTTCGCGTTCTTTTTCATGCTGTTCATGATCCCGTTGCCGACCACCTTCGTCGACACGGTCACGCTGCCGATGAAGATCGCCGTGTCGGCGGTCACGCAGGCGATCTTGCACGGGCTGGGGTATCCGGTGGCGCGCGACGGCGTGATCCTGGTGATCGGCCAGTACCAGCTGCTGGTGGCCGACGCCTGCGCCGGCCTGAATTCGCTGTTCACGCTGGAGGCGCTGGGGTTGCTGTACATGAACCTGGTGCGGCATCGCTCGGTATTGCGCAACACCATCCTGGCCATGCTAATCGTGCCGATTTCATTCGCCTCCAATACGGTGCGCGTGACGGTCCTGGCCTTGGTTACCTACTATCTCGGCGACGCGGCCGGGCAGGGCTTCCTGCACGGTTTCGCGGGGATGCTGCTGTTCCTGACGGCGCTGGGCCTGATCATGACGATCGACAATGCCCTGGTCTGGCTGGTGGAACGCCGCGAGCGCTCGCGCAAGCCGGCCGCGCCTGTCCTGGTGCGGCCGGAGAAGGAGCGGCAGGCTGTCCTGTGGCGAAAAAATATCGGCTTGTTCAGGATCGGCGGCAAGGCCGCCGCCGTGCTGGCGGTGTCGATGGCTACCGCGCAGGCGGTTTCCATGGCGCTCATGCCGTCGCCTGCGGTGGCCGGCGACGTCCCCCGTTTCGAGTCGCTGGTTCCGCACCGCTTCGGCCAATGGACCGAAGTACCGTCGCCTTATTTGCAAGTGGACCTGGCGGTGGGCGAGGAAGGAGCCGCCAGCAGCGAGCAGCCGTACGACGCGGTGCTGATGAAAACCTATCGCAACGCCGCCGGCCGCCAGGTGATGCTGGCCTTGGCCTACGCCCGGGAGCAGCGGCAGGAGGTCAAGATCCACCGGCCGGAGGTGTGCTACACGGCGCAAGGATTCGTGCAACTGGCCCATGACCGGGCGGATTTTCCGATGGCCGCCGCAGTCCCGGTGGCGGCTGTCTCCGGCGAGCGTTTCCTGATGCGAAACAAGGATCGCCTCGAAGCCGTCAGCTACTGGATCCGCATCGGCGACGCCTTCCCGCGCGGCGGCTGGCAGACGCGGGTGAAATTGTTCCGTGACGGCCTCGGCGGCAAGGTGCCGGACGGCATCCTGGTGCGCGCTTCCAGCCTGGTGGACGACTCCGCGCAGGCCGAAGCGGCCTATGCCCTGCAACAGGACTTCCTCAAGGATTTCGTCGGCGGGCTTGGCCCGCAAGCCAGGGCGCTGTTGCTGACCGGCGGCGCCGGAAAGAACACCGTGGCCATGGCCCATGCAGATACCCATACCGGAGAAGAAAAATGACGACCTTCCTGATCGCCATGTCGGCAGCATGTTTCCTGCTGGCGGCCCATCCCTTCGTCACTTATCCGTTGTCGCTGGTGTTGCTGCGCGCCATCGGGGTGTTCGACTGGCATGTGCCGCATGGGACGCTGCTGCCGTTCGCCGATCCCGACAAGATGCGCTTCGGCATTTGCGTGTGTGCCTATAACGAGGAAACGGTCATCGCACAGACGCTGCGGCGCCTGATCGCGTTGCGCGAGGCCGAGCCCGATCTGGAAATCCTGGTGCACGTGGACTATTGCACCGACCGTACCGCCGAGATCGCGCGCCAGTTCGAATCGGAACTGACCGTGCTGCTGGTGGCCGAGCGCCGCCGCGGCAAGACCGAAGGCATGAACCGCCTGGTGGCATTGTCCAAGGCCGACATCCTGTGCTTCACCGATGCCAGCGTCGAGATCGATCCCGGCGCGTTCGCCCATTTCCGCCGGCATTTCGCCGACCCGGAGGTCGGCGCCGTGTGCGGCAAGCAGGTGTTCACCGACCACAACGGTTCGGTCAACGCCGCCTCCAACGCGCTGTATTGGCGCATCGAAGAAAAGATCAAGAAGCTGGAAAGCGATGTCGGTTCCATCATGACGCTGGACGGTTCGCTCTACGCATTGCGCAAGCCGCTGCGCCATGCGCCGCCGGAAGACATCGTCGACGATTTCTTCATCCCCTTCATGGTCATGGTCGGCGGCTACCGCGTGGTCCAGTCGCAGGAGGCCAGGTCGCGGGAGCCTTCCGTGACCGACGATGGCGAGGAAATGCGCCGCAAGATCCGCATCGCCTGCCAGGGTTTCAACGCGCACCGGGCCCTGTGGCCGGTGCTGCGCCGGATGCAGCCGCTGACGCTGTACATGTACCTGTCGCACAAGTTCATCCGCTGGTTCGGCATCCTGTTCCTGGCGCTGGGCTGGCTCTTTGCCGAAGCGAGCCTGCTCAGCGCCGATTACGGCTGGCTGGCGCTGGCCTTGCTGGTGCTCACTTCGCTGGGCCTGCTGCTGGGCTTCAAGCTCAAGATCAAGCCTTTTTCCACCATCGCCAACATCCTCATGGCTTTCGCCGGCGCCGGCTTGGGCGTATGGCAATCGATCACCGGCGCGCGCTACCAGGTGTGGGAACCGCCGGGCAGCGTGCGCAAGATAAAAGAAAAGTAAAGGCAGGATGCAAATGAAATGCTTATGGATAGCCCGTGAGATCCCGTTCCCGGCCGACAGCGGCGACCGGATCTATACCGCCCAGCTCTCGCAATCGTTCGCCCATGCCAACGGCGACCTGACCTTCATCGGCATCGCCGACCAGCACACCCGGCCGGCTCCCGCCGGCGCCGGCATGCAATGGAAGAGCGTCGGCGGCGGCCGTTACGGCACCGCGCGTTCGCTGCTGAGCACCATGCCGCTGGTGGCCGCCATGCATGCGACCGGGCGTTACCGCGCCGAACTGAGCGCCTTGTACGCGCAGCACTGGGACGCGATCGTGTTCGACCACTACGCCTCGGGCTGGGCGCTGCGCGAGTTCATGCAGAAGAAGCCGTCACTCCGGCCGCGCCTGGCCTATATCGCGCACAACCATGAAGAGAAGGTGCTGCGCGCGGTCGCCGCCGAATCGGATGCCGGCCTGATCAAGCGCGCCGGCTTCTGGCAGAACTACCTGAAGGTCAAGTCGATGGAGCGCTACATGGTGGAGACGGTGGATGTGGTCACCGCCATCACCGCCGAGGATGCGGCCGGTTTCACCGCGCAAAGCCCCGGAGTGAAAACGCTGGTGCTCACGCCGGGTTACAACGGCAAGGTCAGCGAAAGCCGCCGCATCGACGCCGCCGGGCCGCGCCACGTGATCATGGTGGGGTCTTTCCGCTGGGCCGCCAAGCAGGAGAACCTGCGCCAGTTCCTGAGGATCGCCGACCGCGCCTTTGCCGACGCCGGCATCGTGTTCGACGTGGTGGGCGACATGCCCGCCGCGCTGCGCAAGGAACTGGAACCCGGCCTGAAGGCCACCGTGCTGCACGGTTTTGTCGACGACCCGAGCCCGATCTACGAGCGCGCGCGCATCGCCCTGGTACCGGAAGCGATCGGCGGCGGCTTCAAGCTGAAATTCCTCGACTACGTTTTCCAGCGCCTGCCGGTGGCGACGCTGGCCGACGCGGTGGCCGGCCTGCCGGCGCAGTTGCGCGCGCAGATGATCCAGTCGCCCGACCACGCCGCATTGGCGCAGGCGGTGGTGCGCGGCATCGACGATGTCGCCGCGCTGGAGCGCATGCAAAACGCCGCCTTCGATGCGGCGCGCAGCCTGTTCCGCTGGAGCGACCGCGGGCAGGCCTTGCTGGCGGCGCTGGCGCAGTGAAGCAGGGCCGGCCGATCCGGAACCAGCCTATCCATTTTTCTTACCAGAGGGCCGCATCCGATGTCCCATCCATCCATTGCCATCGTTACGCCGTCCTACCGTAACGACTTTGAATACGTCAAGGACCTCAGCACGAGCCTCGATGCGCATTGCTCGATCCCGTTCCGGCACATCCTGATCGTGCCGGAGTCCGACCTGGAGATGTTCTCGGTGCTGAGCTCGGGACGGCGCATCGTCATGTCCAAGGAATCCGTGCTCAAGCCGCACGGCTTCTTCAGGCTGCCGCTGCCCAAGCGGCTGCATATCCCCGGCCTGGTCGACCGCCGCTTCAAGGAGCAGTGGTACAAGCCCGGCGTCGGCCGCCTGAGCGGCTGGCTGGTGCAGCAACTGGTCAAGCTGGCCGCGCCCGACTATACGGATGCCGAGGTGATGGTGTTCGTCGACAGCGACGTGTTCCTGTTCCGCGAGCTGGCCGCCGGCGACCTGTACATCGACGGCGCCCTGAAGCTGACGCAAAAGCCCATCCATGCGGGCATGGCTTCGCACATCGCCTGGCACCGCAATGCCCTAGAGCTGATCGGCGCCAGGGGTTTCGACGGCGCCTTGTCCAATTACATCGGGCAACTGATCTGCTGGCGGCGCGACGTCCTGGCCAGGCTGCAGGAACGCATCACCGAAGTCGCCGGCGAGCACTGGATGCTGGCGCTGGCGCGCAAGCGCGACATTTCCGAATACATCCTCTACGGCGTCTTCGTCGAAACCCTGCTGTCGCGGCAGGAACATCGCCACGCATTCGATCCGGCCGGCCTGACCTGCTCGTACTGGACCCCGGAGGCCGGCTTCAAGGCCGAAGCGATGGCCGGCAATGTCCTGCCGCAGCATGTCGCCCTGCATATCCAGTCAACCATTCCGATGAGCCTGGACAAGCGCAAGCAGACGCTGGCGCAGGTGATCCGGATGCAAGGGGCGCGGGCATGAGGAGCGAACAGGACCTGGTTTTCACCCGGGAGCAAGCGCGCCCGGCGCGGGTAGGCAATGTCAGGCTGCGTCGCCTGCTGGCCCTGGCTATCGCGCACCTGCCGCTGGGCGGCTGGCGCAAGCTGGGTTATGTGTGGCTGCTGGGCTACCGCTTCGGCGCCGGGACGCGCCTGGGATGGCAGGTGCAGATCGCCGTCGACAGCTTCGAGGCCGGCGCCGGTGTGACGATCCGGCGCGGCACCACCTTCATCGGTCCGATCTCGGTGCGCCTGGGCGACCGCGCCTTCATCGGCCGCTACAACAAGATCGAATGCGGCGACGGCGCCGCGCATGGCAACGTCAGCCATATGAACTACGCCCGGCGCTTCATCGTCGGCAACGACTGCCTGATCAACGAATCACACCTGTTCGATGTGCTGGGCGAGATCCGGATCGGCGACGACACCTGGGTGGCCGGCTTCGGCTCCCAGTTCCTGACCCACGGCGCCGGCACCATGAACCGCGATATCGCCATCGGCGGCGAATCCTTCCTCGGGTCGGCGGTGCGTTTCGCGCCGGGCAGCGGCGTGGGGGACAAGGTGATCGTGGCCATGGGCGCGGTGGTCACCAAGCGCATCCCGGACGACCGGGTCATCGTCGGCGGCGTGCCGGCCCGCGTCATCAAGGCGCGGGCCGAGGACGACAAGCATACGTTCACCAAGACCTGGGAGGCATGAAGCATGCCTTTCGACAACCTCCATCAGCCGATTCCGGTCGCAACGCAGGTGAAGCCGCTGGCCTATCGCCGCGACATCGATGGCTTGCGCGCGGTCGCCGTGCTGTCGGTGGTGCTTTACCACGCGGGTATCGGCGCGGTGCCGGGCGGATTCGTCGGGGTGGATATCTTTTTCGTGATTTCCGGCTACCTGATCTCGACCATCATTTTCCACGACCTGGAAACCGGGAAGTTTTCGCTGGGCCGCTTCTATGAGCGCCGCATCCGCCGTATCCAGCCGGCGCTGGTCGTCATGGCGCTCCTGACGGCGGGGCTTTGCGCGGTGGCCTTCGTGCCGATGGATTTCAAGCTCTTCGCGCAGAGCGTGGGGGCGACGGTGCTGTTTTCGTCGAACATTTATTTCTATCTGAAGAGCGGCTATTTCGACCCGCTGGCGGAGACCAAGCCGTTGCTGCATACCTGGTCGCTGGCGGTGGAGGAGCAGTATTACCTGTTGTTCCCCTTGCTGGCGCTATTGCTGTGGCGCCATGCGCGGCGCCATCTGGCGGGCGTGCTGGCGGCGCTGGCGTTGGCATCTTTCGCGTTTTCGGTGTGGCAGGCGCGCGCGGCCCCGACCGCGGCGTTCTACCTGCCGTTCGACCGGGTATGGGAATTGCTGGCCGGAGCCTTGCTGGCATCGGGCGCGGTGCCGCCGGCGCGCAGCGCGGCATTGCGCACGCTGCTCGGTTGCGTCGGCTTGGCCGCGATGCTGGCGGCGGTCTTCCTGTTTTCGCCGCATGACGTGTTCCCCGGCGAGCGGGCGCTCCTGCCATGCCTGGGGGCGGCGCTGCTGATTCATGCCGGGCAGGGCGGCAGTGCGGGCGCCAACGCTTTGCTGTCGACCCGCCCGATGGTGTTCACCGGCCGCATTTCCTATTCGCTTTACCTGTGGCACTGGCCGCTGATCGTGGTGGCGCAGTATGTGCTGCTGCGCAAGCTGCGTGGCTGGGAAGTGCCGCTTTACCTTGCACTTGCCTATGTCCTGGCCTGGGCCAGCTGGAAATGGATCGAACAGCCCTGGCGCGACGCCAAGCTTATCGCCCTGAGCCGTTCCCGGATTTTTGGCGTGACGGCGGGCGTCACCGCGGCAGGCATCGCTTTCGCCGTGGGCATCCATGTCATGGACGGCATGCCGGGGCGTTTCTCCCCCGAGGCGCAGCAATATGCGGCCGTCGCATTCGATACCAACCCCATGCGCAGCCGTTGCGACAGCCCTTCGCGCCAACGCTTGGCGGCAGGCGACGCATGCACCATCGGCGCGCCCGATGCGCCGTTGTCGTTCGCCTTGCTGGGCGACAGTTTCGGCGATGCGTTGGCGGCTGGCGTCGACCAGGCAGCCAGGGATGCCGGCAAACGTGGCCTGCTGCTCACGCACAGCGGCTGCTTCCCGCTGGCCGGCGTGCGGCAGTCCGACAACCATTCCTGCGACGGCGTGGCCGATGCGACGCTGAAGCTGCTCGCCCGGCATCCCGAGATCGGGAATGTGGTGATCGCCGCGCGCTGGACCTCGGCCTTGCTGGGCACGCGCTTCGGCCAATTCGCGCAGGATGGCTGGTTCCTGCGCGACGACGAAACGCGGCAGACCGGGTATGCGGAAAACCGCCAGGTATTCCAGCGCGGAATGCTGCGTACCTTGCATGCCCTGGAGGGCCGCCGCATCACCGTGCTGGCCTACATTCCCGAGCAGCGCTATGACGTCCCGCGGGCGATGGCGCTGCAACGCACCTTCGGCTGGCCGCGTTCAGTGGAACTGGCGCGGGACGAGCACGAGCGCCGCCAGCGCGACTTGCGCGAGGCTTTCCGGCGCCTGGCGCAAGTGTCGCCGGCCGCGTTCGAGGTCATCGATGTCGGTGCGGCCATGTGCGGCGACAAGTCCTGCGCCGTGGCGCGCGACGGCGTGCTGATGTATGCCGACGACAACCACCTGTCGCGTTCCGGGGCGATCCTGATGAAGCCGCTCTGGCGTCGCGCCATTGCCCCGGTTATCGAAGGAGGGCAGTGATGGAACAGGTTCAGCCCCAGGTGGCGATGCGTTCCGTTAGCGGCCGTCTGGCGGCGCCGATGGCCGCGCATCCGTCGGTGATGCGCCTGCATGAGCTGGACGGGCTGCGCGGCATCCTTGCCTTGCTGGTGGTCTCGTACCACATGTATGGGCCGCTGCCGCTGGTGCATGCGGCATTTGCCGGGCATGCGGCGATCCTCACCCAGGCGTGGTATGCGGTGGATGTGTTTTTCCTGATGAGCGGATTCGTGATGATGCACGTCTACGGGAAAACCTTCGAGGAGCGGCCATCGCTGGCCACGTTCCGGCTGTTCATGCGGGCCCGCTTCGCCAGGTTGTATCCGGTCCATCTGGCGGCGCTGACGCTCATGCTGATCGTGATGCTGCCGTTTCTTGCGCATACGGCCGGGCTGTTTTCCTGGCACGGTCGGTACAGCCTCGGCGCATTCGCGGCATCGCTGCTGATGCTGCACGGTCCCTGGGTGGAATACCGCTCATGGAATTATCCGGCCTGGTCGATCAGCGCGGAATGGCACGCCTACCTGCTGTTCCCGGCGATGTGGCTGCTCGCGCGCCGCGCCGCGGGAGCCAGGGCGGTACTGCTGCTGGCGTGCTGCACCTTGATCCCGTTCGCCGTGTATCTGATGGATGCCCCGTCGGAGCGTTACCCGACCAATGGAGTCGTCCTACTGGCGCGGGCGATTCCCCTGTTCTTCGGCGGCATGCTGCTGTACCGCCTGCACCACCTGAACCGTATCCGGTGGCGCGGCGGCGCGGCGGCCGTGTGCGTGGCGGCCACCGTCGCGCTGCTGTGCTCCGATGCGGCGCCGGCGGCGGTGCTGCTGGCGCCTTGCCTGGTGCTGTCGGCCTTGTCGAAGAACTGGTTCCAGTCGCTCCTGCGCAGCAAGCCGCTGCTGTTCCTGGGAAAGATCTCGTACAGCCTGTACATGACGCATGCCCTGGTGGAGATGTTTTTCGTGGAGGCGACGCTGCGCGCGGCGTCCCGCTACCTGCATGCCGAACTCAACGCCGGGCTGGCCGTCTCCTTCGGCTTGTGGCTGGCCGGCGTCGTGCTGGCGCTGGCGTTGGGATATGTCGCCTGGCGCTGGCTGGAAGAACCGGCCCGCCGCTGGCTGATGAAACGAAGCGATGCCGTGGCGCGAGCCTGAGCCGATACCGAAAGCGATGCAAATGAAGACGATGCTTCCCAACCTGCAAATCCTGCGTTTCCTTGCCGCCGCCATGGTGCTGCTCAGCCATGTGCAGCACCAGGCGGGGAACATGCGCTTCGTCGGCGCGGATTACGTTCCCTGGAACGGCATTTACCTGGCGGGCGGGGTGGATATCTTCTTCGTCATCAGCGGCTTCATCATGTATTCCATCTCCAGCGGCGACTTCGGCCGCGCCGGCGCCGCCGGGAAGTTCTTCACCCGGCGCCTGGTGCGCATCGTCCCGCCGTACTGGCTGTTTACCGCGGCCATGGTGGTGGCCGCCTTCATTTTTTCGGACCATATCCAGCATCCGCTGATGTCGCTGGACCATATCCTGGCTTCGCTGGTGTTCCTGCCGTACGCCAATCCGTATGGCAAGCCTTATCCAATGCTGATGCTGGGCTGGACCCTGAATTACGAATTCTTCTTCTATGTGGTGTTCGCGCTGGCCTTGCTGTTTTCGCGCAGGGCCGGCCTGCTGTTCGTGGCGGTGGCCATCGGCGGCCTTGCCGTCCTCGGTCTGTTCGATACGTTTGCCAGCCTGCCGATGTCGTTCTGGAGCAATCCGATCATGCTGGAATTCCTGCTCGGCATCGGCCTGGCGATGGCGCGGGAAAAGGGCGCGCGTTGTTCCACGGCGGCCTCGGTCGCGCTCATCGCCGCGGGGTTCGCGGCCATGTTCGCGCTGATGCAAATGGGCATCGCCAACCACCACTGGGCGGTGCGTTTCCTGTGGATGGGGCTGCCGGCGCTGGCGATCTGCGCCGGCGCGGTATTGCCCGAACAGCCGCCGCATGCGACAGGAATCGGCAAGCCGCTGGTGTTCCTGGGCGATGCCTCGTATGCCCTGTATCTCTCTCACCCTTTTGCGCTGAACCTGGTGGCGGTGTTCTGGAAGCGGAGCGGGCTTGGCGATCCTTATCTCTATGTGGCACTGAGTTGCGTCTTTTCTTTGCTCGTCGGTTGCGCAACTCACGTTTTGATTGAAAAACCGATGACCCGATATCTAAACCGAAGGCTGACGCAGCGGCAGGGCGGGCAAATCCGCCGGCAGGCGGCGATCAGACAAGATCAACATGAAGCGCCATGAATGGACGGACTTTTCCATGAAACCATTTACCCTTTTCTTCCGTATGCATCCTGCCGGCACCGCATTCGCGGCATGCGTCGCCTTGTTCGAGGCCGCTCCCGGCCAGGCGCAGCAAGCCATCAGCCTGCCGGTGCCGACCCAGGCCGCCGTACCGGGCTGCGTCCCCGTGTCCGCAACAGGCGGCGCGACGGTGTCGCTGCGGCGCACCTTCTTCGACGATTTCGCCAAACTGGACCTGGACTCGGGCCGCTGGACTCCCCATTACGACGGTGGCTATGACGACGCGAACCAGCGCTGGCTGGGTTACGACTGGGTGGTCAAGCGCACCGCGCCGGCTGCGCACGAGCAGCAGATCTATGTCGACCAGAATTACAAGGGGACGGCCCCCATCCCGTTGCGCCTGAATCCTTTCCGCGCCGGCAACGGCTTGACCATCACGGCCGACCGCGTCCCGGCGGAGCTGGCCAATGCCTTGCCGGGGTTCCTGTTTACGTCGGGCTTGCTGACCACGCGCAAATCCTTCCTGCAGCTGTACGGGTATTTCGAAATGCGCGGCAAGGTCCCGGAAGGAAAGAACCTGCTGCCCGCCTTCTGGATGCTCCCCTGGGACAAGAGCTGGCCGCCTGAACTGGACATCATGGAAGCGCCCGGCCATGTGCCGGACAAGATCGTCTCGACCGTCCACTGGAAGGAACCCGGCGGCCAGTTGAAGGCATCCGGCTGCCGCACCGCGCTGGCCGGGTTCGGCAACGAATTCCATACCTATGGCGCGCTGTGGACGCCGGAGCGCATCGTGTACTACATCGACCGCAAGCCGGTGGCGCAGATTTCCACGCCGCCGGGATTCGACCGGCCGATGTACATGATCGTCAATCTGGCCGTCGGCGGCAGTTGGGTCGGCATGGCGACGCCCGATGCGCCGATGCCGGTCAAGTTCGACGTGAAGCATATCGCCGCCTACACGATGGGTGACCCGGCCGCCTGCACTACGGCGGCCAATGGAGTGATGACATGCCAGGGACAATGAGCCATACAGAGACCATCAATGCCGCCAAGCCCCGGCGCGAGCGGGCTGCGGCCACGCACAGCCGCGGCAGAGGGCCGTTCTGGACCTTGCTGCTGGTCATGTCGATCGTGCAGTTCTCCTCGGCATGGCTGTATCCGGCCAGCACCTTCGGCGGCGTCGACACCATGATCAACGAAAAGGCCATGGGCATCCCGTTCCAGTACCTGTTGTGGCTGCTGGTGCTGCTGGCCTTGTGCCTGCATGTCGCGCGGGCCGGTTTCGACTTCCTGGCCAAGGCGCTGCTGCCTTTCCTGCCGTTCTTCCTGGTCGGCTTGTTCGCTTCCGTGCTGGGCATCGCGCCGTTCACGTCGATCCGCAGCCTGATCCTGTGGACGTTTTGCGCATTGGCCGCCGCGGTGATCCCGTTTGAACTGCCGGCGCGGCAATCGGTGAAGTGGCTGTTCCGCATGTCGGTCATCCTGATCGTGCTGTCGGTGTTGCTGTCGGTGCTGGTGCCCAAGATCGGCGCGGTCGATTACGGGACGACAGGCTCGGTCTGGCGAGGCGTATTCACCAACAAGAACCAATTGGGATGGATCGCCACGCTGATCCTCCTGGTCTCCGCCGGGATGTGCACCAGGAAGAACTGGGTGTGGCCGGTGCTGATGATTCTCCTGTCCGCGGTCTGCGTCTGGAAATCCGGTTCGAAAGGCGCGCTGGTGGCCGGCATCCTCACCCTGGGCTACCTGGGGCTGGTGAAACTGCTGCGCTCGAAGGTCACGCCCGCCCTGGGGGTGACGACGGTGCTGCTGGCGCTGGGCTGCATGCTGGTATTCGGGTTTTTCGTGATGCCCGAGATCCTGGCCGCCCTGGGGCGCGATGCCACCTTTACCGGGCGCACGTTCGTCTGGTCCCTGTACTTCAATTCGATGCTCAACACCCCTTTCCTCGGGGAAGGGCCGGGCGCCTATACGGCCTTGTCGGAACTGACGACGCCGATGGCGATACGGCTCACCGAACTGGGGGCGATCGTCACGCCCCACAACGCCTTCCTGGGCGCATTCGGGGATGGCGGGATCTTCGGCGTCTTCGCCTTTGCCGGCGTGCTGATCTATCTGGGCATCGTCTCGCCTTTCCTGAGGCAGGACCGCATGACCCTGGTGTGCGCCGGGATCGCATTTTTCAACATGGCGCACGGCCTGGTCGAAACGCACGAGGTGTTCATCGCGGGCTTCGGCTGGTTCCTGATGATCTTCCTGCGCGCGCTCTCGATGAAGCAGGAAGAAGAGAGCGCCGCAGCCGGTATTGCAGCCGATGCTGCAGCCGGGAAGGGGAAGCGCGCCGCGCAAGCTCATCGCGCAACGGTGATGAAGAGGTAAGCGCGGCCACCGGCCGCAATCCTCCCCATCCTTCCTTCAACCATTTTCCAATGGAGATGACTGATCATGACGACGGTCCACAACACGAATCCCAGTGCCTCGCTGGCCATTGGCCTGTGCACCTACAAGCGCCGCCCGTCGCTGGAGCGCCTGCTTGAACATATTGCGATTTCCGTCGCCGCGCTGGGGCGGCCGGCGACGGTCATCGTCGCCGACAACGACGGCAGCGATCCCGAGGTCGGTAAGTCGGTGGCGGCCTTTTCCGCCAGGAGCGGCATCGCCGCCAGCTACCTGGTCGAAACCACGCCCGGCATTTCCGCCGCGCGCAACGCGGTGTTCGATGAGGCGGCCCGCCTGGGCGTGCGCTTCATGGCGATGATCGACGACGACGAATGGCCGTCGCCGCAATGGCTGGCCGAGCTGCTCAAGACCCAGGCCGCGCAGCAGGCCGCCGTGGTGGGCGGGCCGGTGCGGCCGGTGTTTCCGGACGAGGCCCGGCACCTGCAGAAATATGCGCGCTACTGGTCGGTGGAGAAGCAGTTCCTGGAGGGCAAGCCGTTCGTGTTTTGCTCCTGCAATTTCCTGATCGACATGCAGGCAATCGCCGGGGAACCGCGCCCCTTGTTCGATGACAAATTCGGCTTGTCCGGCGGCGGCGATACGGTGTTTTTCCGCAAGCTGTTCTATCGTGGCCATCCGATGGCATGGTCGGATGCCGCCTGGATCAACGAGGAAGTGCCGCAATCGCGCGCCGGTTTCAAGTGGATGCGCCAGCGCCGCTACCGTGTCGGCAACCATGCGGTGCGCTGGGAAAGCATCGGCGGCAAGTCGGCGCGCTCCTTCGTCAAGACGCTGGGCATCACGGCACGCCTGCCGTTCTATCCCTTGTTCCGGCGCGAACCGGAATCGCCCCTGGTCGGCTGGCTGCTGGAATACGACAAGGTGCGCGGACGCTGGGCTTCGCATTTCGGCGATGTATTCGTCGAATACGCGCGCCCGGAAGAGCCGGGGCAAAAGACATGCCGCTAATGCCGGCCGTCCTGGCATCCCGGCTCTCCGGGCTGGAGAGCCGTTTCAGGATCTGGACCATCGCGTCGACCATGGTGCCGACCATGGGGGCGCTGGGCCTGCAACTGGTCACCTTCGCGCTGACCGCGCGCGGCCTGGGCGTGGAACAGTTCGGCCGCTACACCGCCTTGCTGGCGGTGGTGGCGGTCGGCGTCGAAGCGATCGGCATGGGCGGCGCCGACCTGCTGGTGCGGGCGGTATCGCGCAACAAGGAAGCGTTCGGCACCTATTACGGCAACATGCTGCTCGGCATCGCCCTCACCTTGCCGGTCGCGGTGCTGGCCGGCACGCTGGTGGCCGCCGGCATCCTGCGGGTGGAGGTGGCGCTGCCGTTCATCGCGCTGGCACTGTTCGCGGAGATCGGCCTGGCGCGCGTGTCGGCATCGACCGAGCTGGCGATGGTGGCGCATGCGCAGACCGCGCGCGCCGGCTGGGTGCGGGTGGCTACCGTGGTGGCACGCCTGGTGGCGGCGCTGCTGTTTTTCATCGTATTGGAACGCCATGCGCTGGACGAGTGGATCGTCTGCCTGTCGGTGCAGTCGGTGGCGATGATGGCGTTCTATGCCTGGCTGGGGGCGCGCTTGTACGGCGCGCCGCGCTGGGTCCTGCTTGGAGGGGAAATGAAGAGCGGTTTCCTGTTCTGCGCCAACCAGGGCGCGCGCGCGATGCAAAGCAACCTGGACCGGATGGTGCTGTCGCGCTTCGCCGATGCCTATTCCCTGGGCGTGTACGGCGCCGCATCCCGCATCCTGCAGTTGGGCTTGTTCCCGATGCAGGTGATGACGCGCATTTTCTATCCGAAATTTTTCCAGCACGGCGCCAACGGCATGGCCGCCAGCCGGGCGTATGCACTGCGCGTGGCGCCAGCCTTGTTCGGCGCCGGCGTGCTGTCCGGCGCCATGGTCGCCTGCGCGGCCTTGCTGGCGCCGCATGTGCTGGGCCGCGATTTCGCCGGCAGCGTGGAGGTGACCGCCGGGCTGGCCTTGTCCTTGCCGTTCATCGCCTTGCAGTATCCGGCGGCCGATGCGTTGACCGGCGCCGGCCGGCAAGGCATACGCGCCGTCATTTACGGCGTGGCGGCGGTCGGTTTCGGTTTCGTGCTGGTGGCGGGCGTCTGGCTCAAGGGCGTGCCGGGGCTGATCGGCGCCTTCGTATTCGCCCAATTCCTGCTGGCGGCGATCCTGTGGGGGGCGGCGTTCCGGTGCAAGGACGTCCCCGACGGGATTGCGCCGGCGAACACAATTTATGTTGATGAAGGAAAGTGAATGAAGATTACTGTTATCGGTACCGGTTATGTCGGCTTGGTCACCGGCGCATGCCTGGCGGAAATGGGCAACGACGTGCTTTGCCTCGATCTGGATGAAGGCAAGATCCGCATCCTGCGCGAGGGCGGCATTCCCATCCATGAACCCGGCTTGCAGGTGATGGTGCAACGCAATGTCGCATCCGGTCGCCTGAATTTCACCACCGACATCGAGGCCTCGGTGGCTTTCGGCGAACTGCAGTTCATCGCCGTCGGCACGCCGCCGGACGAGGACGGTTCGGCCGACCTCCAGTACGTGCTGTCGGCGGCGCGCAATATCGGCCGGCACATGGACGGTTACAAGGTGGTAATCGACAAGTCGACCGTGCCGGTGGGTACCGGCGACAAGGTGCGTGCGGCGATCCGCGAGGAGCTGGCCGGGCGCGGCCTGGAGGTGTCGTCGATGCCGTTCGACGTGGTGTCGAATCCCGAATTCCTGAAGGAGGGGGCGGCGGTGGAAGACTTCATGCGTCCCGACCGCATTGTCATCGGCGCCGACAGCGACCGGGCCATCGGCATCATGCGCGAGCTTTACGCGCCGTTCATCCGCAACCACGACCGCGTGATCGTGATGGATGTGCGTTCGGCGGAATTGACCAAGTATGCGGCCAACGCCATGCTGGCCACGCGCATCTCTTTCATGAACGAACTGGCCAATCTGGCCGACGACCTGGGGGCAGACATCGAGCAGATCCGCATCGGCATCGGTTCGGACCCGCGCATCGGTTTCCATTTCCTGTATCCGGGCTGCGGCTATGGCGGCTCCTGCTTTCCCAAGGATGTGCAGGCGCTGATCCGCACGGCCGACGAAGGCGGGCGCAAGCTGAAGGTGCTGCATGCGGTGGAGGAGGCCAACGCGGCGCAGAAGCATGTCCTGCTGGACAAGATCCGTGCGCAGTTCGGCAGTGACCTTGGCGGCAAGACCTTCGCGCTCTGGGGCCTGGCGTTCAAGCCCAATACCGACGATATGCGCGAGGCATCGAGCCGGGTCGTGATCGAAGGGCTGTGGCGGATGGGCGCGCGCGTGCGCGCCTACGACCCGGTGGCGATGGACGAGGCGCGCCGCATCTATGGCAACGATGACCGGCTGTCTTATGCCGGCTCGCCGCAGGAGGCCTTGTCAGGGGCGGACGCCCTGGTGATCGTGACGGAGTGGAAGGAATTCCGCGTGCCCAATTTCGATGCGATCAAGCGCAGCCTCAGGCGCCCGGTGATTTTCGACGGCCGCAACCTGTATGCGCCGGAGCAGATGCGCAAGCGCGGGATCGAATACTTTGCCATCGGCCGCCGTTGATATTGTCGGTTTGGAATCGAAGGGCCGGTGTAGTATTGGCGCCAATGACCATTGGAACGACGCCGCAACCTGTGCCCGAGCTACGGAAACAAGCGTGCAACACCTGATTTTATGAGGACGTTATGAAAATTTATCCCGTCATCCTTTCCGGCGGTTCCGGCACCCGTCTGTGGCCCTTGTCGCGCGCGGCCTTGCCCAAGCAACTGATATCGGTGGTGGGCCAGCGCACCATGCTGCAGGACACCGTGGCCCGCGTGAGCGGCTGGCCGGAGATCATGCCGCCGCTGTTCGTGTGCGGCAACGACCACCGCTTCATGGTGGCGGAGCAGATGCGCGAGATCGGCGTCAAGCCGCTGGGCATCATGCTCGAACCGGTCGGCAAGAACACTGCGCCGGCGGTGGCCGCCGCGGCCCATCTGCTGCTCAGGCAAGATCCGGATGCCGTCATGCTGGTGTTGCCGGCCGACCATGTGATCAATGACGTCGAAGCCTTCCAGGATGCCGTGTCGCGTGCCTCGGAAGCGGTCGCCGGGGGCGCCCTGGCGACGTTCGGCATCCTGCCTTCCGTGCCCGAGACCGGCTACGGCTATATCCGCCGGGGCAAGCCGGTGGCCGGCGTCGGCGACGCCTTCGTGGTGGACAAATTCGTCGAGAAGCCGGACCTGGCCACCGCAAGGGGCTTCCTGGAAGAGGGCAGCTATTCCTGGAACAGCGGCATGTTCCTGTTCAAGGCCGCCGATTACCTGGAAGAACTGAAGGCGCATCGCCCGGATATCGCCGCGCCGGTCGAACAGGCGGTCGCCAAAGGCTACGAAGACCTCGATTTCTGCCGCCTGGACCAGGCCAGCTTCGAAGCCACGCCTTCCGAATCGATCGACTACGCGGTCATGGAAAAGACCCGCAAGGCGGTGGTCGTGCTGGCCGATATCGGCTGGAGCGACGTCGGCTCATGGAGCGCGCTGTGGGCCGTGCAGGAAAGCGACGGCAACGGCAACGTGGCGCGCGGCGACGTGCTGCTGCAGGATGTCTCCAATACCCTGGTGCGCGCGGAAAGCCGCATGGTGGCCGCGCTGGGTGTGGAAGACCTGATCATCGTCGAGACCGACGACGCGGTGCTGGTCGCGCACAAGGACAAGGTGCAGGACGTCAAGAAGATCGTCGATACCCTGAAGTCGTCCGGGCGCAGCGAGCACCTCCACCACAAGCGCGTGTTCCGCCCGTGGGGCAGTTATGAGAGCGTGGCCGAGGGCGATCGTTTCCAGGTCAAGCGCATCATCGTCAAGCCGGGCGAAAAACTCTCGCTGCAGATGCACCATCACCGCGCCGAGCACTGGGTGGTGGTCAGCGGCACCGCCTTGGTGACGCGCGGGGAAGAGACCAAGCTGCTGAGCGAAAACGAATCGGTCTACCTGCCCGTCGGCATTACCCATCGCCTGGAAAATCCGGGCAAGTTGCCGCTGCACCTGATCGAGGTGCAGTCGGGCAGCTATCTGGGGGAAGATGACATCGTGCGCTTCGAGGATATCTACAAGCGCGTCTGAATCGCCTGCAAGGCTGCGGCTCGTGCTCCTTTGCGGAGCGCGGGCCGTTATTGTTTACCGCGCCAGTCCGTAGGCATCGAGGTGGGCATCGACGATGCGGTCGATGTCCAGCGCCGAGAGGTCGGGCGCGCCTGCCGGGCGTCCCCGTTCAAGCAGGCCGGCGATATCGCCGGCGGTGATGTCGTCCTTCAATGCCAGCCACTCGCCGCCCACCATTTCCTGCAGTTCGGGCAAGGCTCCGATCGGGCTGGACAGCACCGGCGCGCCCAATGACAAGGCCGAGATCACGGAACCGGAGTTGAGCATCTTGCGCTGGGCCACGAGGATCAGGTCGCAGGCGGCATGGGCATCGGCGAATTGCCGGTCGCTCAGGTGGCTCACCGCCAGCACCACGCGCGGCGTGCACGCCGCGAGCTGGGCCAGGCGCTCGCGCAAGGCGGGATCGAAGCAATTGCCGGCCACCAGCAGCCAGGCGTTGTCATCAGCGACTTCCTGAAAGAGCGCGATGCCGCGCTCGATTTCCTTGTAGGGGCGGATCAGGCCGATCATGCCCATCACTTTGGCATCGGCCGGGATGCTTATGGACTGACGATAGGCTGCGCCATCGCCAGCCGGATATTGGCCGATATAGTTCTGGTGCGGGATGACCACGACCGGGGCCCGGGCCTTGGGCTGCGCGCGATGGACGGCGTCCACGCCGATGGCCGAGAGGCTGACGATCACATCCACCTGCCCGACGATGCGCGCGATCCAGTCCGCCACGAGCCGGCTGCGCGGGTCGCTGCGCTGCTCATGCGGCTGGGCGTTGTGGGCGGTCCAGAGCACTTTGCCGCCGGCGCGCTGCACCAGCCTGATCTGGTTTTCCAGGCGCCAGAAGGCGAGGCGGGTCGCCAGCAGGCTGCGCCGGGTCAGGCGGTCCATGCCGATGGATTCGATCCAGTGCAGATGCAGGATCGGTTGCGCCTGTTGCGGGAAATCCCAGGGATTCCACAGGCGTGTTTCATGTCCTCGCGCTTCCATGCGGGAGCGGATCATTTCCCAATAAGGATTACCCTCGACCGAGGGGTAGTACAGGATCGTCATGCATCAGCCTTATGGTTGGAAGAGGTTTCCTGTGTGCCGGCACGGTCTTGGCCGTATTGCACAGGGGCTCATGGACAGACCGGTATCGCTCGGGAAAATTTCCGGCGCGTGTAGAAATTCAGCTGGCGGCGACCTTCTTGCCTTTGAGTAATCCGCCTGTTCGCCGCATTGATGCATGCACTGCGTACAGAAACAGAAAAACGATTGATATCAATCGCTTAAGTTGCTCTTCCAAAAGTTTTCCACAGGCTTGCCCCCATTTTCTGGGGATAAGTGGAGGGAAGCGGCTACAGGAGGGGAAAATTGCCGCAAGAGGCTGCCGGAGGAGGCATTTTCGATTGCGGCGGATGGCGCAACCGGCGTTTTGCACGCCTTTGCGCCGCTGTGGGAAAACGTTTGCCAATCAATGGCTTGGGTGAATTTTCCTCAGCTTTTCCACAGGCCTGTCCCCGAATTGTGTGAACAACTTTGGCGGCAACGGCTAAAGGGAACCCCGCCTGTGGGAAATGCAAGATGCTTGCTCGCGCCTATCGCTTCGCGCCGGCGGCGGTTTGCCAGAGCCGGGCGATTTGCCCGGCGCTGTCTTGCAGCAGATGCGGGGCGTTGGCGATCGCCTCCTGCAGGGAGCCGGGGCCGAAGACGATCGAGAAGCATCCCGAGAAGCTGCCCTGGAGTTCGCCCAGCGATTTGCGGTCGATGCCGCCGGAGAGCAGCGTGGTCGGCACGCCTTTGCTGCGCGCCCGCTGGCTGGCGATGAAGGGGGCCTTGCCGTGCAGGGTCTGCGCGTCGCTGCGTCCTTCGCCGGTGATGAGCCAGTCGGCGCCGGCCAGCGCTTCGTCCAGGCCGATGTGGTCGGCCACCGTTTCGGCGCCGGAGCGGAATTCCGCGCCCAGCATCAGCAACGCGTAGCCCAGGCCGCCGGCCGCGCCGGCGCCGGGGTTGCCGCTGGCCGAACGTCCCAGCGCCTGTTCCAGCACCGCGGCGAAGTGGCCCAGCGCGCGATCCAGCACGCCGACTTGTTCCGGCGTGACGCCTTTTTGCGGGCCGAACACCGCGGTGGCGCCTTCCTCTCCGCACAAGGGATTGTCGACGTCGGACATGGCGACGATCTTCGCCTCCCTGACGCGGGCGTCGATACCGGAGGCATCGATGCGCGCGACCTTGTGCAATTGCGCCGGCACCGGCGGCACGGCTTCGCCGGCCGCATCGTAGAGCTTGAGGCCGAGCGCGCACAACAGGCCGGCGCCGCCGTCGTTGGTGCTGCTGCCGCCCAGGGCGACCAGGAAATGGCGCGCGCCGCGGTCCAGCAGCTTGAGCATGGCATCGCCCACACCCAGCGTGCTGCGCTGTTCCACCGGTACGGCGACGCCCGCGGCATCGGTCAGGCCGACGATGGCGGCCGATTCGATCACCGCGCTGCCGTCCTTGAGGATGCCGACCGGGCTGTCGGCCACTTGTCCCGCCGCGTTGCGGCAGGCGACGGCCAGGCGTTCGCCGCCGGCATGCATCAGCGCATCCAGCGTGCCTTCGCCGCCGTCGGCGATCGGTTTCAGGCGTACCTGCGCGCCGGGAATGGCGGCCTGTATGCCGGCGCCGATGGCGGCTGCGACCTCTTCAGCGCTCAGCGATCCTTTGAAGGAATCGGGGGCGATGACGACGATGGGGGGGCGTGGCGATGTGCTGGTGGTCATGATGTCTTGTTTGAAAACGGCCCCATGGCGGCGTTGCCGTCGCGGTTGCCTGGATTGCGGGAGTCTCTCTGTTTGTTCTGGTTGCGTGTCGCAGCGGGTTGGCCCGGATGGCAAGCGTGCGGCATACCGGGCAATTATATAAGCAGAGCCGTATCCGATTATTGAACCCAGGGTATAAGCACTAGAGAGTGCAGATGCGGTTTTCTCGCGGGAAATGCCGGCCGGTGCAAGGGCTGCGTAACAAAAGGTAAAGGCAATGGATGCCGCTGGGCTGCTGCGGCATATTGGATCAGTTACCGGCTTTGCGTGCCGGAGGAGTACAGCCATGAAGCGTTTTCTTTACCTGCTTGCGGCACTCGCCATGTTGCTGCTGAGCGGCTGTGTGGCGGTGCCATACGATTCTTATTATGCTTATCCGGCGCAGCCGGTGTATGAGGCGCCGTATCCGTATTACTATTCCTATCCCTCGACATCCATCTACTTCGGTTACAGCAGCGGATGGGGCGGCCGGGGACATTGGCGCCACTGATGAGCTGGCGGCGCCTTGCGGTTCCGGCACTGAAAAAAGCAAGGAACCCGGGCGCATTGGGACGCACAAAACGTTAAAATATTGCGTCTTCAAAATGGCACATGGCTGATGGCGCGTGGGGCGCTGCGGGCCGGCTCCAGTCCGAGCCCGTTGCCGTTTTTGCCTCCATTGCACCGAATATCAGGAACCGCTGCCGCAAGGTATGAGTTTTTTCAGTCCGTTCACCGATACCGACACAGCTTCTCGCGCACGGCGCCGAACCGTGCTCGGCCTCGTGCTGTCGGTGCTGATCCACGCCGGCGTGTTCATGGTGCTGCGGGCAAAGCTGAATGAGCCTCCCCGCACCGACATTTCCGGCAAGCCGGATGCGCCGCTGCAAGTGACCTTCCTCAGGCCGCCCGCGCCAATCCCCAAGCCCGAACCGCCGACGGCATCGCCTCCACCGCAGAAAACCCCGGCGCCGCCGAAGAAACAGGCGTCCAAGGCCGCGCCCAAACGCAGCGCGGCGGCCCCGCGCAAGACTGAACCGGCGCGTGCCACGCAGGCGCCGGCCACTCCCGAGGGCACGACGCCGCCGGTGGCGCAGACGGCGCCTGAAATGGATTTCAGTTCGATGATCAACCGCAACCGCGAGCGCAGGCAGGCGCTGGAGGATGCGGCGGCGAAGGAGAACGCGGCGGCGCGCGCGGCGGAAAACCCTTCCGCCAACGATATCGCCAAGGCCAATATCGCTTTCCAGGAGCGGCGCGGACGCGGCACCAACGGCGTGTTCGAGATCGTCAGCAAGGGGCCGCGCGTGGCCCAGTATTCTTTCCGCGGCTGGACCACCGACCAGCGCAACAGCCAGCGGCAATTGATCGAGGTCGATGCCGGCCCCGGCGGCAATGTCGAGCTGGCGGTGGTGGACAGCATGATCGCGCTGATCCGGAAATACTATTCCGGCGATTTCAATTGGGATTCGCAGCGCCTGGGGCGGGTGGTCGTGCTGTCTGCGCGCCAGACCGACACGAAAGGGCTGCAGGCATTCCTGATGAAGGAATTCTTCAGCACCGGCGGCTGAATTCCGCCATGGCGGCGCAGCCCCCTGGCCGCTTTCTTCATTGCCTGCCAGGCATGGCGTAACGGCAAGCTTCCTCCAAATTCCAACGTTTCCCCAGCGTTTCATTTATACCGTGCTAAGAATGGCAAGGCTTTTCGAGGGGAATGGACGTTTCCTTGCGGAAAATCAAAATGTTTCATGCTAGGATTTATATTGTTTCCGCAAGGCAAAGGGGGCATTCACATGAACATGGAACTGACTGGTGAAGAATTGCGCTGGATGTACAGCGTATTCAAAGGCGAATTTCGCATTGTCCCGCGGCGTATCGTCAAGAGCGTGATTTCCAAGGGGCTGGGCATTCCCAACCTGGGCGGCGCCTTCAACCTGACGCGCGCCGGCAGGGAAGTGTTCCGCCGCACTCCGCAAGGCTTCCTGGAGTATGAAGAGGATGAGGAGATGCACATCATCCGCTCCAGGGTTCGTTAGGGCGGTAACCTGCGGGGGAAGGGATGATTTGCTTCGGATTCCCAAGTGCGCATCAAAAGAATATTGATGGCCTTGAGAAATAGTTGAACAGAAAACACTTGGCCTGTTATAATTGCTGACTCAGTCGGGGCGTAGCGCAGCCTGGTAGCGTACTTGCATGGGGTGCAAGGGGTCGAGTGTTCGAATCACTCCGTCCCGACCAAAAAATGAATGTTTGCATGCAGTTGATGCAAATAAAAAAGCCGTCGTCAGATATGTTCTGTCGACGGCTTTTTCGTTAGGTCGTTTGGTTTTTCATTCCCGCAAGCGTTACACAAACACACAATTTCACGTCCACATCGCTCCCGCCTTGGGCGTTATCTGATCACCACGAATGATATGTGGAACCCGGGCCAGACTCTCCGGAAAATAAATTCGCCAAACAAGATCAGGAGCGCAAAAATGAAAATCCTCGCATTGATTCCGGCCGTCGCCGCGGCATTCGCCCTGGGCGGTTGCGTCGTGACGCCGCCGACCGTGCGGCCGGCTTATGTCGCGCCGCCCGGCGTGGTGTACGTTGAACCTACCTATGTATCTCCAGGCCCAGGTTATGTATGGCAATACCATTCGTACTATGGGTGGGGATGGCACCATCCGCAGTATGGCTGGCATCGGGGCTGGCGCTGAGGATACGGCAGGAGTCTCGGAGATATAGTAAAAAACAGCGGCCCAGCGCCGCTGTTTTTTTATGCTCTTTTTCCTCTTTCGTTATCTCCAAGTCCACGAATGATGTCGTTTCAGCAATGAAAAATCCTCCGGGCGCCTGAAAAAACATCCGGTCAGCCATGTACTTTATAAGCTATGCGTAAGTTATCCGCTCTACATTTTGGACAATGCGGCTCGTTGTGCGCGCAGCCATGCCCGCCTTGACCTTGAAGCTGGCATGCATATAAAAGCGGAATATCCGCGGGGAGACAATCGATGGCAAAGTTGAAGGCTGGGGCCTCGGAGGGCCGTGTGAGGTATTGGGGCATCGCATCGCTGCCCTGGCTGGCGGGGCTGGTAGCCGGATGCGGACTGGCTTTCGCGCTGGATGCATTGCGTATCGGCGAGGCGCTCGGGGCTCCATTGCGGGCTTGCCTGGCGGTATTCGTTGCCCTGGTATGTTTTTCCCTCGCGCAGCGACGGCGCCAGCCGGGCGGCGCGCAACTGGTCGAGAAGATCGGCAACGAGATCGACCACATCATGATCGGCGCGGCCGAAACTTCCTTCTTCGTCGATTCCATCAAGGGCAAGATCAGCAAGGATGTCGACGCCGCCAACAACATCGCGGCCAGCGCCGAGCAGAATGCGGCCACCACCGAGCAGATCGCCGCCAATGCCGAACGCGCTTCGGCCATCGCCGCCGAAGTGCGCTCGGAAAGCGTCAGCGGCCGTACCGAGGTCGATCGTGGCTTGCAACAGATCGGCCAGGCGCGCACCGATGCGCAGGCGGCGTCCGGCATGATGGCGCAGTTGCAGGAAAAGTCGCGCCGCATCCATGGCATCACCGAAGTCATCAGCGAGATCGCAGCCCGCACCAACCTGCTGGCGCTCAATGCCGCCATCGAGGCCGCGCGCGCGGGGGAGCAGGGGCGGGGGTTTGCCGTGGTGGCGGGCGAGGTGCGCCAGCTGGCGCAGCGCACCAAGGAGGCCACCGACGATATCGGCGTGATGGTGCGCGCCATCAACGAAGAGGCCGAGCGCGCCGCGTCGGGCATGAATGCCTTGAGCGGGCGTGTCCTCGAGGCGGCCCGGAATGTCGAGAAGGTGCATGCGCTGCTCAATGGCATCGAGCGTTCGGCCGGCCAGTCGCAGGAGCAGATCGAGGAGATCGCGCTGGCTTCGCGCGAGCACGTGCAGACCACGCAGAATATCGCCGAATCCATCTCGGCCATCCGCAACGGCATGCTGCAAACCGATGCCGAACTGCCGCGCGTGGCGGCGTCGGCGATGGCATTGTCTGAGCGCGCCGAAATCGTGTTCGAGGCGATCGCCGAGAGCGGCGCGCAAACGGTCCATGATGCGATCCGTATCGCGGCGGCGGACGGGGCGCATCGGGTCGGGCGGCTGTTCGAGGAGTCGATCGCCGCCGGCCGCATCTCTGAAGCGGCGCTGTTCGACCGCACTTACAAGCCGATCCCGAACACCTCCCCGCAAAAGCATTCCACGCAGTTTGACGGCTTTACCGACCGTGTCTTGCCGCAGATCCAGGAGGCCCTCCTGGAACAGATGCCGCAACTGGCCTATGCCGGCGCGGTCGACAACAACGGCTATTTCCCGACGCATAACAAGAAGTTTTCGCAGCCGCTGACGGGCAACTATGACATCGACCTGGTCAACAACCGCACCAAACGCATCTTCAGCGACCGTACCGGCAAGCGCTGCGGGGCCAATACCAAGCCTTTCCTGCTGCAGACATACAAGCGCGATACCGGGGAGGTGATGCACGACCTGTCGGTGCCGATCTATGTCAACGGCAAGCATTGGGGCGGTTTCCGCGTCGGCTACCGTTCCGGCCATGCGCCGGCGGCGGCATCTTCCGGGGCGGCAGTCCAGGCGGCGCCGGCGCGGCAAGCCGGCACCGCGAGGATTGCGAAGGTTTGAGCGCCTGCTTGACCTCGCGCAATAGGGGGGTAAATCCACTTCATTTCCACGGCTGATTCGCTTGACCCCGCTGGGCTGCTGATAGATTATTCGACAAGGGGTACCCCGCCCGTAAGACGACGGGGAGTAGAGAGCATATGCATTCGCGCCGCAGGCGCGATTTGCCAGTGAAGGAAAATCAGTGAAGCCTACTGTGCCAAGCAAGGGCGAGTCCGGGAAAGAGTTCGATTTCACCGGCCGCGATTTCGAGCGTGTCCGTGGGCTTATCTACCAGCGTGCGGGCATCGCCTTGGCCGACAGCAAGCAGGAGATGGTCTATAGCCGCCTGGCGCGCCGCTTGCGCGCCACCGGCATCACCTCGTTCAACCAGTACCTCGACATGCTCGAGCGTACCCACGACTCCGACGAATGGGAGGCGTTCACCAATGCGCTGACCACCAACCTGACTTCGTTTTTCCGGGAGTCGCACCACTTCCCGATCCTCGCCGATTTTGTCAAGACGCTAAAAGAGCCGGCTACCATATGGTGTTCCGCCGCTTCGACCGGCGAAGAACCCTATACCATTGCCATGACGGTGTGCGAGGCTTACGGAACGCTGACGCCGCCGGTGCAGATCATCGCCACCGACATCGACACCAATGTGCTGGCCACCGGCGCCAACGGCGTCTATCCGATGGAGCGCATCGACAAGCTGTCGCCGGAGCGGGTGAAGAAGTTTTTCCTGCGCGGCAAGGGCAGCCATGAAGGCTATGTGCGCGTGCGGCCGGAGCTGCGCAAGCTGATCACCTTCAAGCAACTGAACCTGCTGGCCGACGGTTGGCCGATCAGCGGGCAGTTCGATGTCATTTTTTGCCGGAATGTGATGATCTACTTCGACAAGCCGACCCAGAGCAAGATCCTGTCGAGGTTTGTGCCATTGATGAAGCCCCATGCCTTGCTGTTTGCCGGACACTCGGAAAACTTCCTGTACGTTTCCGACGCCCTCAAGCTCAAAGGCAAGACGGTCTATGAACTGAATGCGGCGCAACGTGGCGCAAGGAACAAGACATGAGCCAAGCCCCGGAGCAGGTTGCTACCAACTTATATTACGACCGCACCTTCGATTGCGATGCGGCCAAGATCCTGCCGGGGGAGTATTACTTTACCCATAAGGACATGATGATCGTCACCGTGCTGGGGTCTTGCGTCTCGGCCTGTATCCGTGACCGGGTATCGGGCATCGGCGGCATGAACCACTTCATGCTGCCCGATGGCGGCGGCGACGACGGCAGCCCGGTGTCGGCCTCGGCCCGCTACGGCACGTATGCCATGGAAGTGCTGATCAACGACGTGCTCAAGGCCGGCGCGCGCCGCGACAACCTGGAGGCCAAGGTGTTCGGCGGCGGCAACGTGTTGCGCGGGTTTTCCGCCATCAACGTCGGCGAACGCAATGCCGAATTCGTGCGGCGCTATCTCAAGGCGGAAAACATCCGTGTGGTGGCGGAAGACCTGAACGACGTCTGGCCGCGCAAGGTGTATTTTTTTCCGCGGACCGGCAAGGTGCTGGTCAAGAAACTGAAGCAACTGCACAACGATACATTGGCGGTGCGGGAAAAGGATTACGCAAGCAAACTGGTCACCAAGCCGGTGGGCGGCGCGGTCGATCTGTTCTGATTTGGATGTGGCCGCGCCTGGTAAGGCAGGGGACGCGGCGGGCAATACGGAAATAGGGTTATGAAAATCAAAGTACTTATCGTCGACGACTCCGCGCTGATCCGCAGCGTGATGCGCGAAATTATCGGCAGCCAGCCGGACATGGAAGTGGTGGGCGTAGCGCCCGATCCGATCATCGCCCGCGAACTGATCAAGCAGACCAACCCCGACGTGCTGACGCTGGACGTGGAAATGCCGCGCATGGATGGCCTGGATTTCCTGGAAAAGCTGATGCGCCTGCGGCCTATGCCGGTGGTGATGGTGTCGACCCTGACCGAGCGCGGTTCGGAGATCACCTTGCGCGCCCTAGAACTGGGGGCGATCGATTTCGTCACCAAGCCGAAAATCTCGATCCAGAGCGGCATGCAGGAATATGCCGACATGATCGCCGACAAGATCCGCGCCGCCGCCAAGGCGCGCGTGAAGGCCCGCGCGCCGCGCGCGGCGGAACAGGGGCACGTGCCGGGCGAGGCCTTGCCGCAGATCCGCAATCCGCTGACCAGTAGCGAAAAACTGATCATCATCGGCGCTTCCACCGGCGGCACCGAAGCCATCAAGGAATTCCTGATCCGCATGCCCTCGGACTGCCCGGGCATCCTGATCACCCAGCACATGCCGGAAGGCTTTACCCGCTCGTTCGCACAGCGCCTGAACAACCTGTGCAAGATCTCGGTGGTCGAGGCCGCCGGAAACGAACGGGTGTTGCCCGGCCATGCCTACATCGCCCCCGGGCATTCCCACCTGAAACTGGTGCGCAGCGGCGCCAACTACATGACCCAGCTCGACCAGGGGCCGCCGGTCAACCGCCACCGGCCGTCGGTGGACGTGCTGTTCCAGTCGGCTGCGGCTTGCGCCGGCAAGAATGCCGTCGGCGTGATCCTGACCGGCATGGGCAAGGACGGCGCACAGGGCATGCTGGAGATGAAAGGGGCCGGCGCCTACAATTTCGCCCAGGATGAAGCCTCCTGCGTGGTGTTCGGCATGCCGCGCGAAGCCATCGCCATCGGCGCCGCCCATGAAGTGCTGTCGCTGCAGGCGATGCCGGGCCGGGTGCTGGCATGGCTGGCCGAGCATGGCAGCCGGGCGTTGCGCGTGTAACGGGTTGTATGTGAAACACGGCGGCAGCGCCAATTCCGCTGCCATTTTGGCGGTCGCTGCACTACAATGCCGTGGCGATGCTGCAGGGGCGTATGGACGGGGTATCGTGCGTACGAAATAAGAAGGTGAGGCGGTTCAAGTTCGCATCCGGGCTGGCCGTTAACCAAGAAATCAATTGATTAGATGGAGTCTTAGCATGTCGGGTCCCAATACCAAGTTCTTAGTCGTCGACGACTTTTCGACTATGCGCCGCATCGTGCGCAACCTGCTCAAGGAATTGGGCTACACCAACGTGGACGAGGCTGAAGACGGCGTGCAGGCGCTGCAAAAGCTGCGCAGCGACCAGTTCGATTTCGTCGTTTCCGACTGGAACATGCCCAACATGGACGGCCTGACCATGCTGCAGGAAATCCGCAAGGACCCGGCGCTGTCCAAGCTGCCGGTGCTGATGGTCACCGCCGAAGCCAAGAAGGAAAACATCGTGGCCGCAGCCCAGGCCGGCGCCAACGGCTATGTGGTCAAGCCTTTCACCGCGGCGACGCTGGACGAGAAGCTGGGCAAGATCTTCGAAAAGATGGCAGCAGGTGGCTGACGTGAGCGGGGGCGCAAACGCCGAAACCGCCGGCGTCCTCAACGAGGAGGTGCTGTCCCGCATCGGTCACATGACGCGCAATCTGCACGACAGCTTGCGCGGCTTGGGATTCGACCGCTTGCTGGAGCGGGCCGCCAGCGACATGCCGGATGCGCGCGACCGCCTGGAGTATGTGGCGCGCATGACCGAGCAGGCGGCGCAGCGCGTGCTCAACGCCACCGAGCTGGCCAGCCCGTTGCAGGAACGCATCAAGGACGGCGCCGCCGAGCTCAAGGCGCAGTGGGATGCCGCCGCGGCATCGGGATTTTCCGAGGCCGATTACCGGGCCTTGGGAGCGAAGACGTCGGCTTTCCTGGCGCAGGCCGGCGAGGACAGCAACGCTACCAAGCAGCAACTGCTGGATATCATGATGGCGCAGGATTTCCAGGACCTGACCGGGCAGGTGATCAAGCGCGTCACCCAGTTGGCGCATGACCTGGAGTCGCAACTGGTGCAGCTGCTGGTGGATTATTCGCCAAGCGACGCCAAGCGGGAAGACACCGGCCTGTTGAACGGGCCCCAGATCGACCCGACCGGCAAGGATGTGATTGCCAACCAGGGGCAGGTGGACGATCTGCTGGAAAGCCTCGGTTTCTGAGAAATACGGCCGGCTATTGCTGCAATGGCAATGGCTGGTTTTTCCGTAGCCGCACGGCAATGCGGCAAGGGCTTCTTCAATGCGCTGGTTTGAAGAGGCATGATGCCTGTGGGAAATTCGGCCGCCCCTGGCCGGATATTGTCGCTTTCATCATTTTTTTCTTTCCTTTTCGATACGATTCGTTTTGCGACAGGCAGAGCCTTGCGTTTTTGCCTAGTCCGAAATGGGGGTCCTTTTTGCCCCTATTCCCCTGATGATCCGGGCCTTGGCTCGCCAATAATTCTGCCTATTGTTCTCGAAATCCGTCTATTAATCGGGAACGGAGTTAATGCAGGGGGATTCGGCAGATGGCCGACGACAGCGACATGGAGCGGACCGAACCCGCCACGAGTAAACGCCTTGAGCGTGCTCGTGAGCAGGGCGATGTGCCGCGTTCGCGCGAAATGGCGACGTGTGTGCTGTTGCTGGTCGGCGGTTGCTGCGTGTGGATGTTCAGTGGCCCGCTGGTGACCAGCCTGGACCGCATCATGGTCGCCACGTTTTCCTTCGAACGCGCTGCCGCGTATGACCCAGTCGTGCTGTTCAACTTGCTCAGCGCGCACTTCCTCGATATCGCCGTCGCCATCATCCCGATCGCCTTCCTGATGACCCTGGCGGCGGTCGCTTCCCCGCTGATCCTCGGCGGCTGGCTGTTCAACACCCAGTCCCTGATGCCCAAGTTCAGCAAGCTGAACCCGGTCAACGGCTTCACCAACATGTTTTCCCTCAACTCGCTGGCCGAACTGCTCAAGGCCGTGCTCAAGACCTTGCTGGTCGGCACCGTCGCCTGGCTGGCGATCAAGAGCCAGATCGACGCGGTGATGGGGCTGGGCCTCGAGTCGCTCAAGACCAGCAGCCGGCATTCCGCGCAACTGTTGTGGACCAGCTTCATCATCACCGTGTCCTCGCTGATTTTCATCGCCATCCTGGACGTGCCGTACCAGATCTGGAACTACGGCAAGAAGCTGCGCATGACGCGCCAGGAGGTCAAGCAGGAGCACAAGGAATCGGAAGGCGATCCGCACATCAAGGGCAAGATCCGGGCGATGCAGCGCGCTATGGCGCGCCGCCGGATGATGGCCGAAGTGCCGACCGCCGATGTGGTGGTGACCAACCCGACCCACTACGCGGTCGCGCTGAAGTACACCGAAGGCAAGATGGGCGCCCCCAAGGTGGTGGCCAAGGGCGCCGACGACATCGCCGCCAAGATCCGCGAGCTGGCGCGCGAGAACAAGGTGCCGTTGCTGGAGGCGCCGCCGCTGGCACGCGCCTTGCACACCCATACCGAAATCGGCGACGAGATTCCGGAAGCGCTCTATACCGCCGTGGCCGAAGTGCTGGCCTATGTCTTCCAATTGCGCACCTACGGCCAGTTCGGCGGCCAGCGGCCGATCGAGCCGACCGAGCTGCAGGTGCCCAAGGAGCTGGATCCCGCCACGGCGACCAAGTCGCGGGCGGCGCAGCGTAGAACGATGCAATAACTATGGCGAAACTCGATACCATGAAGCTGCCGGCCTGGGTGCCGCTGAAAAACTCCCGCGCGATGGCCGCCCCGGTCCTGATCGTCATGATGCTGGCGATGATGGTGCTGCCGCTGCCGGCGTTCATGCTGGACCTGCTGTTCAGCTTCAACATCTCGTTGTCGGTGATCGTGCTGATGACGGCGCTCTATACCGTCAAGCCGCTGGACTTCATCGCCTTCCCGGCGGTGTTGCTGGTGTCCACCATGCTGCGCCTGTCGCTCAACGTCGCCTCCACCCGCGTGGTGCTGACCGAAGGCCATACCGGGCCTGACGCGGCCGGCAAGGTGATCGAAGCCTTCGGCCACTTCCTGATCGGCGGCAATTACACGGTCGGTATCGTCGTGTTCGTCATCCTGACCATCATCAACTTCATGGTGGTGACCAAGGGCGCCGGCCGTATCGCCGAAGTGGGCGCGCGCTTCACCCTGGATGCGATGCCCGGCAAGCAGATGGCGATCGACGCCGACCTCAACGCCGGCCTGATCGGCGAGCCGGAAGCCCGCGCCCGCCGCAAGGAAGTGGCGCAGGAGTCCGAGTTCTACGGCGCCATGGACGGTGCCTCCAAATACGTGCGCGGCGACGCCGTGGCCGGCATCATCGTGACGGTGGTCAACATCGTCGGCGGCCTGGTGGTGGGCATGGTGCAGCACGACCTGGCCTTCGACGCCGCCTTGAAGAACTACACCCTGCTGGCCATCGGCGACGGCCTGGTGGCGCAGATTCCCTCACTGATCATTTCGACCGCGGCCGGCGTGGTGGTCTCGCGCGTGGCCAACGACCAGGACGTGGGCGGGCAGCTGATCAACCAGTTGTTCGCCAAGCCGGAGGTGCTCTACATCACCGCCGTGATCATCGGCGGCATGGGCCTGATCCCGGGCATGCCGCACATCGCCTTCCTCCTGCTGGCGGCCGCCATGGGCGGCGGCGCTTACGCCATCAGCAAGCGCAAGGAGCAGGCCCAGACGGCGGCCGCGCAGCCGGAATCGGTGACGACGGCGCCGGCCCAGGAAATGGAAGAGGCCTCCTGGCAAGACGTCATGCCGGTCGATACGCTGGGCCTGGAAGTCGGTTACCGCCTGATCCCGCTGGTCGACAAGGGGCAGGGCGGCGAACTGCTCAAGCGCATCAAGGGCATCCGCAAGAAGTTCGCGCAGGAAGTCGGGTTCCTGTCGCCGCCGATCCATATCCGCGACAACCTGGAATTGAAGCCCTCGGCTTACCGCATCACCCTCAAGGGGGTGGACGTGGGCAAGGGCGAGGCGCATGCCGGGCAATACCTGGCGATCAACCCCGGCATGGTCACCGGGCCGCTGCCCGGCATGATGACCACCGACCCGGCGTTCGGCCTGCCGGCGGTGTGGATCGACAACAGCCTGCGCGAGCAGGCTTCGACGATGGGCTACACCGTGGTCGATGCCGGCACCGTGGTGGCGACCCACCTGAACCACCTGATCACCACGCATGCGGCCGAGTTGCTGGGGCGCCAGGAAGTGCAAAGCCTGCTGGATCACCTGGCCAAGGAAGCGCCCAAGCTGGTGGAGGACCTGGTGCCGAAGATGCTGCCGCTGGGAACCCTGCAGAAGGTGCTGCAAAACCTGCTGCTGGAAGGCGTACATATCCGCGACATGCGCACCATCATCGAAGCGCTGGCCGAGAACGCGGCGCGCACCCAGGAACCCAACGAGCTCACCGCCATCGTGCGCATCGCGCTGGGCCGCGCGATCGTGCAGCAGATTTTCCCGGGCGAGAACGAATTGTCCGTCATGACCCTGGACGCCAAGCTCGAGCGCCTGTTGATGCAGGCCCTGCAGGCCGGCGGCGACAGCGGCGGCATCGAGCCCGGCCTGGCCGATTCGCTGGTCATGCAGACCGAGCAGGCTGCGCAGCGCCAGGAGCAGATGGGCCTGACGCCGGTATTGCTGGTCCCCGCGCCGCTGCGGGCATTGCTGTCGCGTTTCCTGCGGCGCGCCATGCCGCAGTTGCGGGTACTGTCTCACTCTGAAATTCCTGATTCGAAAACGATTAAAGTTACCAGCCTAGTTGGAGGGCAAGCATGAACGTCAAGAAATTTATCGCCAATTCGTCGCGCGAAGCGTGGCGCCAGGTGCGTGAAGCATTGGGTCCGGACGCAGTCATCCTCTCCAACCGCAACATTCCCGATGGGGTGGAAATCCTGGCGATGGCCAATGAGGACATGACCACGCTGGTGGCCCCCGGCGCGGCGCGCAAAGCGGTCGCGCGGCCCCAGGCGGCGTCGCTGCAGCAGCAGTCGGGCTTGCCGCCGGCGCCGCAGTCCAAGCGTCCGGCCTTGCTGTCCTCGCCGATCGCGCAGCAGCCGCCGCGGGTGCAGCGAACCGAATCAGGCCCGTTGCTGGACCAGCAGCCGGCGGGCCGTTCCGCGCCCAAGGAAGCTGAACAGGCCGCGCAGGCCGATGCGCGCGTCTGGCGCAGCCGCGGCAGCGATAACCGGGACGGTCGTCGCGAGCGCGTTGTGGCGCAAGCGCACGAGCAGGACCAGCGTGCGCGTTCTTCGCTACCGGAATTCGACGGCAAGGACTATGATGAAATCCTGTCTGAGGTCATGACCGAAATCCGTTCCATGCGCGGTGTGCTGGAAACGCAACTGGCAGAGATCTCCTGGGGCGGCACGCAAAAGCGCGAGCCGCTCAAGGCTATTGTCATGAAGGAAATGCTGGCGGCCGGTTTCAGCGCCAGCCTGTCGCGCCTGATTACCGAGAACCTGCCCGGCAATTCCAAGTCGCAGGACATCATGTACTGGGTCAAGTCGGTGCTGGCGCGCAACCTGAATACACTGGCCAGCGAAAGCGAATTGCTGGAAAACGGCGGCGTGTTCGCCCTGGTCGGCCCGACCGGCGTGGGCAAGACCACCACCACCGCCAAGTTGGCGGCGCGTTGCGTGATGCGCCACGGTTCCGGCAAGCTGGCGCTGATCACGACCGACGGCTACCGTATCGGCGGCTACGAACAACTGCGTATCTACGGCAAGATCCTGGGGGTGATGGTGCACTCGGTCAAGGACGAAACCGACCTGCGCATTGCGCTGGAAGAACTCAAGGGAAAGCATACCGTGCTGATCGATACCGCCGGCGTGGGCCAGCGCGACCAGATGGTGGCCGAGCAGGAGGCGATGCTGGCCGGCGCCGGCGTCGACATCAAGCGCCTGCTGTGCCTGAACGCCACCGCCACCGGCGGTACCCTGAACGAAGTGGTGCATGCCTACTCGGGCTCCGGCCTGGCGGGCTGCATCGTCACCAAGCTGGACGAAGCGGCGACCATCGGCAATGTGCTCGACGTGGTGATCCGCCACAAGCTGAACCTGCACTATGTGGCCAACGGCCAGCGCGTGCCGGAAGACTTGCACGTGGCCAACAAGCTCTACCTGGCCGACCGCGCCTTCAAGCAAAAGCGCGAGACCGCGCCGTTCGAATTCCAGGAGGGCGAGTTACCGGTGGTCGTGGGGCCGACGGCACTTTCCATGAATGACAAAGGCTTGCGCGAGGTGAGCTTTGGCTAGTTACGACGTCGACCAGGCGGCAGGATTGCGCCGGATGCTGGAGCGTCCGGTGCCGCGCCTGTTTACCTTTTTCTCGGTGTTGGGCGAAGAAGAGAAAAGCGCGATGCTGATCAACCTGGCGGCATCGCTGAGCCAGGCCAGCCATAGCGTGTTGCTGATCGACGGCGGCGTCGCTTCGTCGGGTTTGCTGACCCGCATCGGCCTGCGCCACGACGTCGCCACGCTGCAGGAAGTCGCGCAGAAGGAACGGCCGTTGCGCGAGGCGATGCGCATGTTGCCGGAAGGTTTCTCGATGGCCCGTATCGCGCGCCGCACGGTGCCCCCGGCCAGCCATCCGCAAGCCGGCCAGTTGGCGGCAATCTTCGATACCCTGATCGAACAGGCTGAAATCACGCTGGTCAACGGCGTGCTGGCGGAGGACCACTCGTTCCCGGTGCCGACCATGGAAATGGGCGAGATCGTGATCCAGGTGTCGACCACGGCATCGTCGATCAAGTCCGCTTATGTGCTGTTGAAGAGCCTGACCGACAAGATCGGGCGCCGTCCGTTCAGCCTGATCGTCAACGATGCGACCGATGCCGAAGCGCAGACCGTCTACGCCAACATGGCGCAGGCGGCCAGCCGCTACCTGGCGGCGCAGTTGAACTTCCTCGGGGCGATCCCGGCCGACGACCATATCCGGCGGGCCTGCGGGCAAGGGCGGGCGGTGATGGACGTGTTTCCGTTCGCCGGCGCGACACTGGCCTTCCACCGCCTGGCCAAGCGGTTTGTCGAGCAGGACGCGGCCAGGAGCGCTTACGGCATGGCAACCGACGGTGCGAGTCTCGGAGTGTGACGTGCATGTATAACGTCAAGGGAAAAACAGGCAAGAATGGTTTGCTGGAGCTGCATGCGCCGCTGGTCAAGAAGCTGGCGCATCAGCTCAAGGCGAAGTTGCCCCCTAGCGTCGAAGTGGACGACCTGATCCAGGCCGGCATGATAGGCCTGCTGGACGCGGTCAACCGTTATGAGGAAACGCACGGCGCGCAGTTCGAGACCTATGCCGTGCAGCGCATCCGCGGCGCCATGCTCGACGAGCTGCGCAACAGCGACTGGCTGCCGCGCAGCATCCGCCAGAATGCGCGCAAGGTGGAAGACGCGATGCAGGCGTTGCTGCAGCAGTTGGGGCGCCAGCCGCAAGAGAACGAGGTCGCGCGGCACATGAAGATCAGCCTGGAGGAGTACCAGTCCATGTTGGCCGATTGCGGCGGCCACCAGCTGATCTATTACGAAGACTTCCACGACGACGACAGCGGCCATGAGCACTTCCTGGACCGCTACCAGTCGACCGAAACCGACGATCCGTTGCAGAACCTGATCAACGGCGGTTTCCGCGAGGCGGTGGTCGATTCGATCCGGGCCTTGCCCGAGCGCGAGCAGATCCTGATGGGCCTGTATTACGAGCAGGAAATGAACCTCAAGGAAATTGGCGCCGTCATGGGGGTATCCGAGTCGCGCGTCTGCCAGTTGCATAGCCAGGCGATCTCGCGCATGCGTTCCTACCTGCGCGAGCATTCCTGGTCCGGCGTGTCCTGAACCAGGGCGCGGCGGGTGATCCGACAAAAGCAAAGCCCGGCAAGTGCCGGGCTTTTTTCATGGGGCTGTGGGAGAATTCCCGTCCGGTTACACCACGCCGAGACGGCGGCCGACCGACTTGATGCTGCTCTGGCCATCCGGGCCGTAGAAGTTGCCGGAATTGGTCTTGCCTTGCAGGATGGTCAATGCGCTTTGGTTGACCGACAGCTTCTTGCCGATCAGGATGCCGTTGAGGCGGTTCAATTCCTTGGCGTCTTGCGCCAGGTCGAATAGGGCGGCCCAGATTGCCTTGTCGCCGTCCGAGCCGTGTTCGTCCATCCACTGTTGCATTCCGCCTTCATCGTCGGCATAGCCGAGGCTGGCCAGGTGCTGATGGCGGTGGCCGGCGAGGGTGGTCATTTCGGCAACGATGGCGGCTTTTTCGCCGATCAGGTCGGTCATGCCTTCCGAGGCGGTCTCGGACAGCAATGCCTGTTCCTGGCGCAGTTTTTCAACCAGCCGGGCCAATGCCGCTTGTTCCTGTGCCAGACTTTGTGCCGGGTTGCTCATTGTCGATGGGTGTGTGCGAATCTGATCAGGCCTTGCGGGCGCCGATCAGCGTCTTGACAGTATCGAGCAGGCCGCTGGCGACTTTTTCCGGATCCACCTGGAACGTGCCGTTGGCGATGGCGGCCTTGATCTCGGCGACCTTCTTGGCGTCGAAGCTGCCGCTGTTGCCGACCTTGGTTTCCAGCGACTGGTAGGTGGCCGACAGGCGCACGCTGTCCGACGCGGCTGCCGTAGCGGCGGCGCTGTTGCCGGCTTGCGCGCCCGGGCGAGGCTGGGCCTGGGTTTGTTCGGTGGCGCGTCCGGCGGCGGATTTCAGGGCGTCATTAACGTTCACGGCAGTATTCCTTGTAGGGTGAGGGGGCTTTCGCCCCGCCTGTCGCTTAGATTATCGGTGATTTTCCCGCAAACTTTAGTCTTTGGGGAGGCGATTTCAGTCCTGCCGCCATTTTTCTTTGACCTGGCCAGGTAAATTCCTCGGGGGAAATAAATTGCCCTATATAAATATAGTGGGCTAATAGTTGATTTCCAGAATTCCGCCGGCCTTGGCTATCCCGCTGACGACTTGCCCGGCGGCGGTGCGTGCTTGCGCCATTTGCCCTTCGGAGGCGTTGGTCAGCGCGCGCGCTTCGGTCGAAATCTGGAAGCCGGGGCCGTTGGAAATGACGCGCACCGGTTGCCCTTGCTGCACCACGCGCTGGTTGCGCAGGCTATCCATGCGCAAGGGGGTGCCGGCGCGTACCGACATGGCGGCCACTCGTCCCACGGCCTGGGATTCGTTGGTGATGATGCCATTGGGCAATGCCGACAGGTCGCCGCGTACGCGCGTAACGTCGGCTGCGCCGATGGTTTGCCCTTGCGCCAGCGGCACGGCCGCGACCAGGTAGTCCGAGATCACCTGGACGTTGGCGCGGACGTAAATCGTCCAGGGCGAGGGGGCCACGCATTTGATGCCGATGGTCGTCTTGCCCCACAGGCGCGCGCCGTTCGGCATGAAGGCTTGCGGTTCCACGCAGGCGGCCAGGCTGAGGCGGGAGTCGACCGGATCGACATCGATGGTAATGCTGCCGGGCAAGCCGGAAGTCTGGGTCTTGAGAAATTGCTCGGCGACTTGTTTCAAGGCCGGCAAGTCCTGGCGCTGGGGGGTATCCGGTGCGGTCTGGGCGGATGCGCCTTGCAGGCCGCATGCCAGCAAGGCAAGGGCGGCTGCGGCATGGCGCAATACGCGAAAGGGATATTTCATTTTTTGAAACTTTTCCCGGGCGGGGGAACTGGCGAATCTTGGCAGCAATGTTACTTCGCGCGCGCGAGGTCAAAAGCAGGAACAAGAGAGGCTTTTCTCTGCTTATCGCCCATTAAACTTCCGGGCCCAAACGTATGATCGAGCCTATGTAAATCCATCATCGGCGTAGTCCGCGATAACTTGAGCGGCGCCGGTATTCCAGGAGGGCCCGATGGTCTCAAAGCTCGACGATTATTTCCGCTTCAATGAACTGGCGCTGAACCTGCGGTCGCAGCGCCAGCAGTTGCTGGCGTCCAATATCGCCAATGCCGACACGCCGAACTACAAGGCGCGCGACATCAATTTCGCCGATACGCTCAAGAACGCCCTGGACAACAAGACGGCCGCCATGCCGCCGCTCCAGCTGGCGCGTACGGCAGCTGCGCACGTCACCGGCGAGGCCGCCGGTTCCGGTGAGGGCAGCATTGCCGGTTCGCCGCTGCTGTACCGCACCGTGACCCAGGGCAGCGTTGACGGCAACACCGTCGACATGGACGTCGAGCGCAACGAGTTCGTCGACAACGGCATCCGCTACGAAGCCGGCGTCACCGCAGTCAACAGCCAGATCAAGGCCATGATTAACGCTATCCAACCGGGTTGATAAGCCATGTCCCTTTCCAATATCTTCAATGTCGCCGGTTCGGCCATGAGCGCGCAGTCGCAGCGCCTGAACACGGTCGCCAGCAACATCGCCAACGCCGACAGCGCCACCAGCCCCGACGGCAAGCCTTACAAAGCCAAGCAGGTGGTGTTCCAGGCCATTCCTGTGGGCGGCGTCAAGGACAGCGGTGTGAAGGTGGCCGCCGTGGTCGAAGACCAGGCACCGCCCAAGCTGGTCTACGATCCCAAGCACCCGATGGCCGACGCCAACGGCTACGTGGCGATGCCCAATGTCAATCCGGTCGAGGAAATGGTCAACATGATCTCCGCCTCGCGCTCTTACCAGACCAACGTGGAAACGATGAATACCGCCAAGTCCATGCTGGTCAAAACCCTCACCATCGGCCAATAGGAGCCTAGCTCATGACCACCGTATCTTCCGACCTGCTGACGGCCATGAACGGCACGAGCGGCACCAGCTCTGCCAGCAGCTCCAGCAGCCTCAACAACAACAGTGCCGATGCGATCCAGAACCGCTTCCTGACGCTGCTGATCGCGCAGATGAAGAACCAGGATCCCAGCAATCCGATGGACAACTCGCAGCTGACCACGCAGATGGCGCAACTGTCGACAGTATCGGGCATCACCCAGCTCAACACCACGCTGTCGACCCTGATGGGCAACCTGAATTCCTCGCAGGCGCTGCAGTCGGCCAACATGATCGGCCACAGCGTGCTGGCGCCGGGCAACAATATCCAACTGACGTCGGATACGACCAAGGCTGCAGACGGCACCGAAACCACCACGCAAAAGGCAGTGTTCGGCGTGCAACTGGACTCGACGGCATCTTCGGTCATCGTCACCGTCAAGGATTCCAGCGGCGCCGTGGTGCGCACGATGGATCTGGGCTCGCAAGCGGCCGGCGCCGTGCCGGTGATCTGGGACGGCACCAACGACGCCGGCACCAAGGCTGCCGATGGCAAATATACCTTTACCGTGACCGCGTCCAACGCCGGCGTGCCCGTCAATGCGGCGGCACTCGCATTCGGCACCGTTTCCAGCGTCAGCACCGCCAGCGACGGCAGCATCAAGCTCAACGTCTCGAACATCGGCACCATCAAGCCGACCGACGTTGTGCAAATCCTTTAATCGTCATTACCGACATCTATCGGGTCAAGGGAGTATCACATGGGTTTTCAACAAGGTCTGAGCGGTATCAACGGCGCAGCAAAGAGCCTGGACGTCATCGGTAATAACGTGGCCAACGCCAGTACGGTCGGCTTCAAGCAGTCGCAGGCGCAGTTCGCCGACATGTACGCCAATTCGATGAACCGTTCCGGCAATTCGCCGGTCGGCATTGGCGTGACGGTGGCCGATGTGTCCCAATCGTTCACCCAGGGCAACATCACTTCGTCCAACAATCCGCTGGATGTCGCCATCAACGGCGACGGTTTCTTCCAGCTGGCCGGCAGCCTGACCAACCAGTCGCCGCTGTATGGCCGTAATGGCCAGTTCCAGCTGGATAAAAATGGCTATATCGTCAATCCCAGCATGGGCGGCGCCATCCTGATGGGGTATGCCGCAGGTGTGTCGGGCGGTGATCCGGTGCCGTTGCAGATCAATACTTCGGCCATGCCGGCGACCTCGACGACCACTATCAGCACCAAGATCAACCTGGATTCGCGGCCGACCGCTGCCTTCCCGACGAACGGCGTTCCAACTACTACGCCCTTCAACGCCGCCGATCCGACGTCCTACAACAACTCCACCGGCGTCACTGTCTATGACAGCCTGGGCAATCCGTACAGCGTGCAGACCTATTACGTCAAGAATGCTCCGGTTGCCGGGCCGCCGCCGACAACTACTTGGGACGTGTATGCGACCGTCGATGGCACGACCGTGACTACCGCGGCCGGCAGCACTACGCCCCTGAAGATCGGTTCAATGCAGTTTAGTTCGACCGGTACATTGATCAGCGTTCCCACGACGATAACCCTGAATCTTACCGGGAACAATAACGCTACCAGCACTCCTTTCGCCAAGGCGGGCGGCACCCTGTCGAGCATGACCGTCGACTACGCCGGCTCCACCCAGACCGGTTCGGCCTTCGTCAACCTGGCGCAATCGCAGAACGGCATGGCGCCGGGCACACTGTCGAGCTTCTCGATCAGCAAGGACGGCACTATCGTCGGTTCCTACAGCAATCAGCAAACCAAGAATCTGGGCAGCATCGTGCTGGTGAACTTCGCCAACCCGAACGGCCTGCAGCCGCTGGGCAACAACCTGTACCAGGCTAGTGCCGACGCCGGCGTGCCGCTGCTCGGCAAACCGACTACCGGCACTTTCGGTACGTTGCAGGCGCGCGCGGTGGAAGACTCCAACGTCGACCTGACCGCCGAGCTGGTCAACATGATCGTGGCCCAGCGCGTCTACCAGGCCAACTCGCAAACCATCAAGGTGCAGGACACCGTCCTGCAGACCCTGGTCAGCATGCGCTGACCGCGTGATGGGCGCGCGCCGCGAGGCGCGCATGCTTCAAGGCCGCCGGCGTCGCCGGCGGCCGGTTTCAACCAGCGGCGCGGCAGGGCGGCGCCGCACAGAGGGGTTCTATGGATCGTCTGGTCTACACAGCGATGTCGGGCGCCAAGCATACGCTTGAGCAGCAGGCCACCGCCAGCAACAACCTGGCCAACGCCACGACGACGGGCTTTCGCGCCCAGCTCAATACTTTCCGTTCGGCGCCGGTGGTCGGCGATGGCTTGCCCACGCGCGCCTTCGTGGTCGATTCCACGGCCGGCAACGATTTTTCGCAAGGCCCGATCCAGGATACCGGTCGCGCGCTCGACGTGGCGGTGCAGGGCAAGGGCTGGATCGCCGTGCAGACCGCCGATGGTGGCGAGGCCTATACCCGCAACGGCAGTTTCAAGATCAACGAGAACGGCATCCTGCAGACCCAGTCGGGCCAGCCGGTGCTGGGTGATGGCGGCCCGATCACCATTCCGCCCGATGTGACGGTGGCGATCGCTTCCGACGGCACGGTGTCGTCGATCCCGACCAATGGCATTCCTAATGCGGTCAATATCCTGGGCCGCATCAAGCTGGTCAATCCTGACGAAAAGAACCTGAAGCGCGGCGATGACGGCATGTTCCGAACCATCACCGGCGCCGCCCAGCCCGACGCCAATGTGCGCCTGGCCAGCGGCGCGGTCGAGGGCAGCAACGTGAACGTGGTGGAGGCGATGGTCAACATGATCAACCTCTCGCGCCAGTTCGAAATGAACATGAAGATGATCCAGACCGCCGAAAGCGATGCGAGCAAGGCGACCCAGATCCTGTCGCTGTCCTGATCGATGCAACTGATGTAATCGCCGATTACCGGAGAAATAAATGATTCGTTCCCTGTGGATTTCCAAGACCGGCCTGGATGCGCAACAGACGCAACTGGACGTGATTTCGAACAACCTTGCCAACGTCAGCACCAATGGCTTCAAGCGTTCGCGCGCCGTGTTCGAAGACCTGCTGTACCAGACCGTGCGCCAGCCGGGCGCGCAATCGTCGCAGCAGACGCAGCTGCCGTCGGGCCTGCAGATCGGCACCGGCGTGCGTCCGGTGGCGACCGAGCGCATCTTCACGCAGGGCAACGTCAACCAGACCAACAATGACAAGGACCTGGCCATCCAGGGCGCGGGCTTCTTCCAGATCCTGCTGCCGGACGGCACCACCGCCTATACCCGCGACGGCTCCTTCCAGACCGACAACCAGGGCCAACTGGTGACCTCCAGCGGCTACACGCTGCAGCCGCCCATCACCATTCCCCTCAATACCACCAAGCTGTCCGTGGGCCGCGACGGCACCGTGTCGATCATGCAGGCCGGTTCCACCGCCACCACCCAGATCGGCCAGATCCAGGTGGCGACCTTCATCAATCCGGCCGGCCTGGAAAGCCGCGGCGAAAACCTGTACGTGGAAACTTCCGCCTCGGGCACGCCCAACCCCAACACGCCGGGCACCAACGGCGCCGGCGCGCTGTGGCAAGGCTATGTGGAAACCTCGAACGTGAACGTGGTGGAAGAACTGGTCAACATGATCCAGACCCAGCGCGCCTATGAAATCAATAGCAAGGCGATCACCACGTCCGACCAGATGCTGGCCAAGATTTCGCAGTTGTAAGCTGGCGTGGGGTATTTGAATTGGCAGTGCGCAGTGTGCGTTTGAAGAAGGACAGGGCAGATATGAACAGCTTGCTGAAATTGGCCGCCATCGCGGGTGTATTCGCCGTTGCCGGCTGCACCACGGTGCCCGACACCATCGTCAAGGGGCCGACGACGGCGCGTCCGCAGCCAGCTTCCTACGCGCCCCCGACTTCCGGTGCGATCTTCCAGTCGGCCGTCTATCGTCCGCTGCTGGAAGACCGCCGCGCGCGGCTGGTCGGCGATACCATCACCATCGTGATCAACGAGAAGACCAGCGCCGGCAAGTCGGCCGGCAGTTCGGCCAGCAAGACCGGTTCGGTCAATTCGCCTGCGCCGACCTTCTTCGGCACCTCGATCAAGGAACTGTCCGCCAGCGGAAGTTCGTCCAACAAGTTCGAAGACAAGGGCGCCACAACCTCCAGCAACACCTTCACCGGCACCATCGGCGTGACCGTGATCGAAGTGCTCCCCAACGGCAACCTGGTGGTCAGCGGCGAGAAACAGATTTCGCTCGACAAGGGCGTGGAATACGTGCGTTTCTCGGGGACCGTCAGCCCGGACAATATCCAGACCGGCAACACCGTTTCCTCGACCCTGGTGGCCGATGCCAAGGTCGAATACCGTACCAACACCCGTGTCGACATGGCCGATTTCATGTCTTCGCTGGGGCGTTTCTTCTTCAGCGTTTCTCCTTTCTGATGGAGCAGCAGGGCAATGTTTAGGAAAGGATTCACCGCGATGGACATGATGCATTTGACGCGCAAGGCGCTGGCGGCGATGGTTGCGGCCGGGGTATGCCTGGCCGCAACCATGCCGGCCCAGGCGGAGCGCTTGAAGGATCTCGCCAGCATCCAGGGCGTGCGCCAGAACCAGCTGGTCGGCTACGGTCTCGTGGTCGGCCTCGACGGCAGCGGCGACCAGACCACACAGACGCCGTTTACCGTGCAAAGCGTGATCAGCATGCTGCAGCAACTGGGCGTGAACGTGCCCACCGGCACCAGCAACAATATGCAGTTGAAGAACGTGGCCGCGGCGATGGTGACGGCGACCCTGCCGGCCTTCGCCCAGCCGGGCCAACTGATCGACGTGACCGTGTCTTCCATCGGCAACGCCAAGAGCATCCGTGGCGGCACGCTGCTGATGGCGCCGCTCAAGGGCGCCGACGGCCAGATCTACGCGATCGCCCAGGGCAACATCGTCGTCGGCGGCGCCGGCGCATCGGCTGCCGGCAGCAGCACGACCATCAACCAGCTCTCGGCCGGCCGCATCTCCGGCGGCGCCACGGTGGAACGTTCGGTGCCCAGCGCATTGGGCGGCGGCGACATGGTCATGCTGGAACTCAACGACAACGATTTCTCGACTGCCAGCCGGGTGGTCGATGCGGTCAACAAGCGCTTCGGCATGGATACCGCGGTGGCGCAGGATGGCCGAGTGATCCGGATCCGCGCGCCGATCTCCAGCGGCGACCGCGTGGCCTTCCTGGGCGCGCTGGAAAATATCGATGTGACGCCGGGCAAGCTGTCGGCCAAGGTCATCCTCAACGCCCGCACCGGTTCGGTGGTGATGAACCAGAGCGTGATGCTGGACACCTGCGCCGTCTCGCACGGCAACCTGTCCGTGGTGATCCAGGCCGACAACGCCGTCAGCCAGCCCAATGCCCTGGCCGGCGGCCAGACGGCGGCGGTCCAGAATGCGCAGATCTCGATCAACAAGGAGCCCGGCAAGGTGATGCTGCTCAAGGGCGGCGCCTCGCTGGCCGATGTGGTCAAGGCGCTCAACGCCATCGGCGCGACGCCGCAGGATCTGCTGGCGATCCTGCAGGCCATGAAGGCGGCCGGTTCGTTGCGCGCCGAGCTGGAAGTGATTTAACCGCGTTTATGCCGCCGGGACCGAAACTGCGGTCGGCCTGGCCAAAGAATAACTGATCGCCAACCAAGGTATTTCATGCTCAACAAGATCAACCCATCCAATCCGACCGACAATCTGGCCGTCGATGCGAATGGGCTGAACAGCCTGCGCGAAGCCGCACGCCAGAACGGCAATTCGCCGGAGGCGATCAAGGGCGCGGCCAAGCAGTTCGAGGCGCTGTTCCTGAACATGATGATGAAGAGCATGCGCGACGCCACGCCGCACAACAGTCCCTTTGATAACGAGCAGACCAAGATGTTCACCTCCATGCTGGACCAGCAGATGAGCCAGAACCTGGCGCAGCGCGGTATCGGCCTGGCCGATGTGCTCACGCGCCAATTGTCCGCCTCGTTGCCGAAGAAGCTGCCGGATGCGCAGGATCTGGAGCTGCAGCAACAGCAGCTGGAGGACGGTTTGCCGATGAACATCCCGCTGGTCAGGGAAATGAGCGAGGCTGACCGCGCCAAGTTCATCCAGAGCTTCGCCAACCAGCAGGCCGCCGATCCGGATGGGCAAGGGCGCAACAAGCAGCGGCGCTCCTCCTCCAGCAAGCCGGCCCACGTCGAGGCCTTCCAGAACCGTTTGCAGGCCGATGCCGAAATCGCCAGCAAGATGACCGGTATTCCGGCCAAGTTCATGCTGGCGCAGGCCGCGCTGGAGACCGGCTGGGGCAAGAAGGAAATCGTCACCCGCGACGGCCGTTCGGCGCACAACCTGTTCGGCATCAAGGCCACCGGCAACTGGACCGGCAAGGTTGTCGAAGCGACCACGATCGAATACATCAACGGCAAGCCGCAAAAGCGCGTGGAAAAATTCCGCGCCTACGATTCGTATGCCGACGCGTTCCGCGACTATGCGAACCTGCTGCGCAGCAATCCGCGCTACGAGAAGGTGCTAGCCAGCGCGCAAGACGCCCACGGGTTCGCCTACGGCCTGCAGCGTGCAGGCTATGCGACCGACCCGCATTATGCGGAAAAGCTCTCCCGCATCATTCGCCAATCCTTGTCGGCATAAGAGCCTGTTCAGTTTGCCTTGCCGGGAACTGCCAGGTTCCAGACAGGGCCCAAAATGCAAGTTCCCGGCACGCATGCACAAGCTGATCGGTGCCGCCCGGAAACAAAATGGCCGGCCCGATCTAAAGTTTTTGTAAAGCGTGCCGTAGACTTGGTTATTCCGTTAAAGAAGATCCAGATCCAGCATGGCAACCAATATCTTTAGCATCGGTCAGAGCGCGTTGCAGGCGGCGATGGCGGCGCAAGCCACCACCAGCCACAACATCTCGAATGCAACCACTCCCGGCTACAACCGCCAGGTTGCCGTGCAGAGCACTGCCGGCGGCATCAACTACGGCTACGGTTTTCTCGGGCAGGGCACCCAGGTTGCCGAGATCAAGCGCGTCTATAACGATTTCCTGGTCAAGCAGCAATTGGCGTCGCAGACGTCGGCCAGCTCGCTGGACTCTTACTATTCGCAGATTTCCCAGATCGACAACCTGCTGGCCGATAAGGATGCCGGCCTGTCGCCGGCTCTGCAGGATTTCTTCAAGGCCGTCCAGAACCTGGCCTCCAACCCGAATACCGATGCGTCGCGGCAGTCGGTGCTGTCGATGGGTTCCAGCCTGGTGGCGCGCTTCCAGAGCCTGAACGACCAGTTGGCGCAAAGCCGCACCAGCGTCAACAACCAGATCACATCGACCGTCGATACGCTCAATTCGTACGCGACCCAGTTGGCCGAACTGAACAAGGCCATCGTCAAGGCCCAGGGCGCCGGCGGCGGCCAGGCGCCGAATGACCTGCTGGACCAGCGCGACCAGGTGATCGCCAACATCAACAAATACGCCAAGGTCAGCATCGTGCCGCAGGACAACGGTTCGTCCAGCGTGTTCATCGGTTCCGGCCAACCGCTGGTGATTGGCGACCAGGTGACTACGCTGGTGGCGACGCCTTCTCCTGATGATCTGACGCGTCTGCAGATCGGTTATCCGGTCAACGGGGGCAACGCCATCATTCCGGACAGCTTCTTCTACGAAGGCGGCAGCCTGGGCGGGTTGCTGAAATATCGTACCGAAAGCCTGGATCCGGCGCAGAACTCGCTGGGGCGAATCGCCACCATTCTCGGCTCCACCTTCAACGACCAGCAAAAGCTCGGCCTGGACCAGAACGGCGTTGCCGGCACCAATTTCTTCAACGTCGCCAATCCGGCGGTGTCGGGCAAGTCGACCAACAGCGCCACCGCCGCGATGACGGCGACCATCACCAATGCTTCGGCATTGACCACCAGCGACTACACCTTGTCGTATGACGGCACCAACTATACCGTCACCCGCTTGTCGGACAATACCAAGACCGTGATCAATCCGGCCGCCGTGCCGTCGCCGGTGGTGGACGGGGTGTCGTATTCCGCTGTGACGATGGCCGCCGGCGACAGTTTCAAGATCAAGCCGACGGTCGATGGCGCCGCGCAGTTGACGATGGCGATCAGCAATACCCAATTGATCGCGGCAGCAGCGCCGATCGTGACCGGCGGCAATGCTGCCAACTCTATCGGATTGACTACCACCGGCAATACAGGCAGCGGCATCGTCTCCAATGCGTCGCTGGATACGTCTATCTTCAAGCAAGGTTCTTCCTTGACATTGACGGCTGCAAGCGCGACGACCTTATCGGTGAATTGGACCAATGCGGGGGCGCCTCCACCGTCGATTACCATAACAGATCCAAGTGGCGTTTCCACTCCTTACAATCCGCCTTTCACGACAATACCGTATGTTGCAGGCGGAACTTACAGTGGTGGTGGCATCAGCTTTACGCTGTCAGGAGCGCCGGCCGTCGGTGACAATTTTGCCTTTGCCCCGGTTGCGGGCAACAAAGGGACGGCCTCTATCAGTGCGGGTTCAGTTGACTCGAATTATCTGGCCGCACCGCTGGCGGCTCCGATGAAGATGACTTATTCGACCACGGCCCCGGTTGGTTTTGCTATTTCTCCAGCGGTGCCAGCAACTGGTGGCGTCATTACGCATAAGGATGGCACCACGACCCCGATCGCCGGCGGTGCAACCAGCTTGCCATATGTCGTAGGAGATTCGTACACTTTTGGTGGTATGACATTTGCCATCTCGGGGCAGCCGGCTAATGGTGACCAATTTACTATCTCGCCCAATACCAATGGTGCCTCGGACAACCGCAACGCCTTGCTGCTGGCAGGCCTGCAGACCAAGAACACCATCGGAAATACCAGTTACCAGGGATCGTATTCGCAACTGGTGGCTACTGTCGGCAACAAGACCAACGAGATCAACGTCACCAATACCGCCGAAAAGGCGCGCCTGCAAGCGATCACGACCGAGCTGCAATCGGAGTCGGGGGTGAACCAGGACGAAGAGCTGGCTAACATGATCAAGAACCAGCAGCAGTACCAGGCTGCGGCAAAGATCATCCAGGCGGCCAGCGACATGCTCAACGTGCTGTTCACGTTGGGCCATTAATCGAAGAGTTGAAGGACGACTGACATGCGTATTAGCACCCAGATGCTGTATCAGATCAGCAATAACGATCTGACCACCATGCAAGGTCAGCTTCTCAAGCTGAACCAGCAGGTTTCGGCCGGCCAGAAGGTACTGGTGCCGTCGGACGATCCGGTGGCTTCCGCGCGCGCGCTGGACCTGTCCCAGAGCCAGGCGCTGAACGACCAGTACAAGATCAATCGCCAGAACGCAAACAGCGCGCTGGCGCAGGTTTCCAGCACGCTCACCAGCTTCACCGACATGCTGACCAAGCTGAAGTCGGATGTGATCAAGGCCGGCAACCAGTCATTCAGCAATGCCGAACGCGCCAACCTGGCTTCCGAACTGAAAAGCAACTTCCAGGAAGTGCTGGGCTATGCCAATGCCAAGGATGGCCAGGGCAACTACCTGTTCTCCGGCTTCAAGAGTACCACCCAGCCATTCACGCAGGATGGCAACGGCAATGTGATCTATAACGGCGACCAGGGTACGATGACCTTGCAGGTCGACTCGTCCCGCCAGATGGAGATCAGCGCCTCCGGTCAAGCCATCTTCCAGGGCAACGGCCAGGACATCTTCCAGTCCATGACCAATCTGATCAGTGTGTTGTCGGTGCCGGTGACAGAGGCTGCCAATCAGGCTGATAATACCGCAGCGCTTAACTATCAAGTTCCAGCGGGTTCAGGCAATAAACCGATCTTGAACTATAAAAATGCACAGGCGGCGCTGGATGCAATGGATCCCTCCAATCCAGGCTATGCCGCCCAATTTGCCGCTACCGCAGCGGCTAAATTACAGGCTGATGCTGCCGAGGCGGCGCGTACCCCGGTGACCGGTAGCCAAGCTTACCTGACGCGCCAACTGGCTAGTTTCAATGGCCAGTTCGACACCATGCTCAACAATGTCGGCTCCGTCAGTGCAGCGGTCGGCTCTCGCCAGAATGAACTGGATAACCTTGATGCTGCCGGTCTGGTCAAGAATGAGAACTACACGGCGACGGTCAACAACCTGCTGGGCCGCAATACTTCCGACGTGTCCGAACTGATCAGCGACCTGACGCTGAAGCAGACCTACCTGTCGGCGGCGCAAAAGGTGTTCGTGTCGACCAGCAGCCTGACGTTGCTGAACTATCTCAAGTAAGGCAAGACGGCAATTGGGCGGCGCCTGTCGGGCGCGCAACCAAAGAAAAAGGCGAACTGCGGTTCGCCTTTTTCTTTTCCTCGCATCGCATCCGTCAAGGTTTGGGCGGCGGCGCGCCGATGGTCGGCATGCTGCCCAGCTTGCGCACCATCTCGATGCCGTCCGAGAGGAAATGCTGCAGCGGCGTGAGCATGTAGGGCAGGCTGACACCGATCAGGATGAAGCCGGCCAGCATGGTGATCGAAAAGCCGATGCCGAACAGGTTCAGCTGCGGCGCCGCACGCGTCAGGATGCCCAGTGCGAAGTTGGTGATCAGCAGCGCGATCAGCAGCGGCAGCGACAATTGCAGCCCCATGCTGAACACGCGCGCGCCCCACAGCGCGACGCCATGGAAGCCTTCGGCGGTGACGGGCAGGGCGGTGATGGGCAGGGTATGGAAGCTTTCGGCCATCACCGACAGCAGGATCAGGTGGCCGTTCAGGCTCAGGAACACCATGGTCGCCAGCAGCGAGAACACCTGGCTGACCGCCGAGGTGCGGCCCTGGGTCTGCGGATCGAAGAAGGCGGCGAATGACAGGCCCATGGTGGAACTGGTCAGTTCGCCCGCCGCTTCGACGGCGGCGAATACGATGCGCATGGCAAAACCCATCGACAGGCCGATGACCAGTTGCTGCGCCAGGATCAGCAGCCCGGCCATCGACATCGGCTCGAGCGCGGCCGGTATCGGCACGTCGGGGGCGATCAGCAGCGCTATCGCGATGCCCAGCATGACCTTGACCAGCATCGGCACGCTGGCGCTGCCGAACGGCGGGGCGATCGCCAGCAGGCCGAGGATGCGGGTAGTCGGCCAGATGAACATGGCGACCCACGTATAGAGCTGCTGGCTGGTGAAGTTGATCATGTGAAGCTGTGCCGCAGGGCGGCCGCGACGCCGCCCGCGAAAGAAGGGCGCCGCGGCGGCGTTACTGGACCATGGCGGGAATGCCGCCGAACATGGTGCGCATATAGTCCAGGATGACGGTGAGCATCCACGGGCCGGCGATGATGAGCGCCAGGAATACGCCGACCAGCTTGGGAATGAACGACAAGGTTTGCTCGTTGATCTGGGTGGCGGCCTGGAAGATGCTGACGAACAAACCGATGATCAGCGACGTCAGCAGCATCGGCGCGGCGATCAGCAGGGTAACTTCGATGGCCTGGCGGCCCATGGTCATGACGCTTTCGGGAGTCATATCGCGGCGCTCCTCATCCTAGTAAAAACTTTGGGCCAGGGAGCCGATCAGCAATTGCCAGCCGTCGACCAGCACGAACAGCATCAGTTTGAACGGCAATGAAACGATGGCAGGCGACATCATCATCATCCCCATGGACATCAGGATACTGGCCACCACCATGTCGATGATGAGGAAGGGAATGAAGATGGCGAAGCCGATCTGGAATGCGGTCTTGAGCTCGCTGGTGACGAAGGCCGGGATCAACAGGCGCAGCGGCACGTCTTCCGGGCCTTGCAGCGCGGGGCCGCGCGACAGCTTGACGTACAGGGCCAGGTCGGACTGGCGGGTCTGCTTGAGCATGAATTCCTTGAGCGGCGCGGCGCCCTTGTCCAGCGCTTCCATCATCTGGATCTTGTTTTCCGAGAAGGGCTGGTAGGCCTCGGTGTAGATGCGGTCGAACACCGGCCCCATGACGAAGAACGTCAGGAACAGCGACAGGCCCACCAGCACCTGGGTAGGCGGCGTCGATTGCGTGCCCAGGGCCTGGCGCAGCAGCGACAGCACGATCACGATGCGGGTGAAGCACGTCATCATCAGCAGCGCGGCCGGGATGAACGACAGCGACGTCAGCAGCAGCATCGTCTGGATCGGCAGCGAGTAATTCGTGCCGCCGCCAGGCGCAGGGGTGCTGTTCAGTGCGGGAATGCCTTGCTGGGCCGATGCCGCCAGCGGCAGGCACAGCAGGAGAAGAATCCAGAAGCGGCCGGAGCGCAGCAGCGATGCTGCGCCGGCGATCCATGGGCGGTGCCGGAAAGCGTGTCCGGACCGGATCCCTTGCGGGTCAGGTTGTGCTGCCATCATTGCCTGTGCGGCCGCCGCTGGCGGGGCCGTTGTTACGTTTGTCCATGGTTTGCTTGAGCCAGGAAGAGAAGGCCGGGCCATTCGCCTTGGCGGGCTGGGCCGCGACATGCTCCTGGCGCGGCATCGTGGCCAGCGCATTGACGCGGCCGGGGGCGACGCCGACCACGATCCACTGGTCGCCCACCTCGATCACCATCACCCGTTCGCGCGTGCCTACGCTGACGCCGCCGATTACCCTGGCAGCCGCATTGCCGGCCAGGTTCTGCGCCAGGCCGAAGCGTTTGAAGAGCCAGGCGATGCCGGCCATCAGCGCCAGCACTGCAATCAGGCCGAGCAGCATGGTCAGCACGCTGCCGCCGGAGGACGGCAGCGGCGGCGCTGCCGGCACGGTCGCGCCTGCGCCTGCCGTGCCGGTGTTGTCGGCCCATGCCTGGCTGAGGTGGAATAGGCTGCAGGCGCACAGGAGGAAGCGGGCGGACAAGGTTTTGAAACCTTTGGAAGTCCGCCTCGGGCTACGCGAAAAGTGGGTGGGGGATGCTGCGAAGAAGCGATTCATCGAAAGGCGTTAGCGGTTCAGCTTGCGGATGCGTTCGGCCGGCGTGATGATGTCGGTCAGGCGGATACCGAATTTGTCGTTGACCACCACCACTTCGCCCTGGGCGATCAGGCAGCCGTTGACCAGCACGTCCATCGGCTCGCCGGCCATGCCGTCGAGCTCGACCACCGAACCCTGGGCCAGTTGCAGCAGGTTCTTGATGGCGATCTTGGTGCGGCCCAGTTCGACCGTCAGCTGAACCGGGATATCGAGGATGAAATCGATGTCGTTGGGGGTATTGGTCTGGATGTCGGCCGCGCTGAGGTCCTTGAACACGGTAGCCGTTGCCGCCTGGGCATCGATACCTTTTTCATCTTCCATCTGCCCTTTTTTCTGCTCTGCCTCGGCTTGCGACTGTTCGGCCATGGCCGCGCCCCACGGATCGTCCTCCGCCGCGGTTTGACCTTCTACGTTCTCATCAGCCATTGCTACTCTCCTTGAAAGCTTTCCGGTGGTTCATTTTGGGTGATGGAAAGCAGCTTTTCGACGCGCAGGGCGTATTGGCCATGAAATTGGCCGTAGCTGCATTCCATCACTGGCACGCCGTCGACTTCTGCATTGACGGTCTGCGCGGTTTGCAGCGCGATAACATCGCCGACCTGCATGTTGAGCAGGTCGGTAAAGGTGAGGCGGGCAGTGCCGAAATTGGCGATCAGCTCGACCTCCGCGGTCTGGATCTGCTGCTTCATCAGGCGGATCCAGCGCTTGTCGACTTCCAGCGCTTCGCCTTGCATGCTGCTGGTGAGGCGGTCACGCACCGGCTCGATCATCGAGTAGGGCGTGCAGATATGGATTTCTCCGCTGACCGGGCCAAGTTCGATGGTGAAGGTGGTGGACACGACCACTTCGTTGGGCGTGGCGATGTTGGCGAACTGGGTGTTCATTTCCGAGCGAATGAATTCGAATTCGATCGGGTAGATCGGTTCCCACGACTTGGCGTAGTTCTCGAAGGTGATTTCCAGCACGCGCATGATGATGCGCTGCTCGGTGGGCGTGAATTCGCGGCCTTCGATGCGGGTGTGGAAACGGCCGTCGCCGCCGAACATGTTGTCCACCAGCATGAACACGAACTGCGGGTCGAACACCACCAGGCCGATCCCGCGGAAGGGCTTGATGTGGACCAGGTTCAGGTTGGTCGGCACCACCAGATTGCGGATGAATTCGCTGTACTTGGACACCTTCACCGGGCCGACCGAGATCTCGGCGGTGCGGTGGATGAAGTTGAACAGGCCGATGCGGAACAGGCGGGCGAAGCGCTCGTTGATGATTTCGAGCGTGGGCATGCGCCCGCGGACGATGCGTTCCTGCGTTGCCAGGTTGTAGGTACGTACCGTACCAGGAGCTTCTTCGACGACTTTTTCTTCGTCTTCATCTCCCGTCACGCCCTTCAACAGGGCATCGACTTCTTCCTGCGATAGAAAGTGCTCGGCCATGGTGTTTGACTTCTCTTACGCTCTTACTGCTGTTGGATCACGAAGGACGTGTAGAACACGTCGTTGATCACGGGACCCTTGCCGCTGCCGGAGAAGGGTTCGCCCAACTGGTCGATGATTTCGTCGGTCAGCGCGCGCTTGCCTTCGTTGGTAAGCAGTTCGGATGCTTTCTTGCTCGACAGTACCATCAGCAGGCGGCTGCGCACTTGCGGCATGTACAGCTTGAGCATTTCGGCAGTCGGGGCATTGGGTACTTGCAGGGTCATGGCCACTTGCAGGTAGTGATCGCCGTTTTCCTGCTGCAGGTTGACGACGAAAGGTTCGATGACCACAAAGGTCGGGGTCTTGGCTTCGACTTTCTCTTCGGCGTGGTCTTCGCCTTTCTTGCCCTTACCGCCGAGCATGAAGAATGCGCCGGCGCCGATCACCACCACCAGCACGACGCCGACGATGATGAACAGCATTTTCTTGCTGGACTTCGCCGGAGCCGCTTCTGCTTCAGCGCCCTTGGCCGGGGCCTTTCCTTTTGTCGCCATCTACTTTCCTTTCTGGTCGTCAGCGCGTATTGCTTGATGTGTGCTTATCGGCAAAGAATTCTTATTGTTGAGTCCGGCGCAGACGATAATGCGATTCCCCCGGTACTGCCATGTATATGTTGCCTGTTTTCCGGCGGTTGGCCTCAGGCGAAGGTGTCTACCAGGCCCAGGCCGCTGCTGACGGCGGCACTGCCTGCGGCGGCCACCGCGTCGCTCTCCTGCCCATTGCCGAAGCTGCCGGAAGAGGAGGCATTGCGCGCTTGCTGGCTGTGCGCCCCTTGCTGCTGGTTGGACATGCCGGTGTTGACCGTGGCCTGGCCCAGCTGGATGCCGGCCTGGTCCATCATTTCGCGCAGTTTTGGCATTGCCGCTTCCAGCGCCTGCTTGACTTCTGGCTGGGCGGTGATGAAGGTGGCGTCGGCTTGCGCGTTGTGCACGTTCAGCACCACCTGCATCGGGCCGAGGTCGGGCGGGTTCAGTGTCAGCGATGCGCTTTGGATGCCGCCGCTGACCATCCAGGTGATTTTCTGGCCGACCGCCTGGTCCCAGCCGGCGCTGCCGACATTGGGCTGGATCTTGTCGGTGTAGGCGGCGCCGAACACGGCTTGCGGCTGGTTCGCGGCGATCGCCTGCTGCATGGCCGGCAGCGCGACGGGCGCCGGCGCAGCCTGCGGCGCGTCCGGCTTCATCGAGGCCGCATCCGCCGCCAGCTTGGCGGCCTGGGCGCGCGATGCGCTGCCGGCATCGTCCTTGGGCGCGGCCTTGGCGTTCAGGTCGATGGCCGGCTTGTCGTCCTTGGCGGCGCGGTGCGCGCCGGCATCGGCGTTGTTTTGAGCGGATTCCGCGGCAGCTTCTTTCTTGCCGTTGTTGGCCGTGATGCTGCCTTGCAGGGCGGCGAAGTCGATTTTCTGATCCTTGCCGTTTTGCTGTGCCAGGGCATGGTCGTCGTCCTGCAGGGACAAGGCCGGCGCGCTGCGCTTGGATTGGGTCAGAAGGTCGTCTTGGGCATTGGACTTGGCATCGGCGCCGTCGCCTTTGCCGCCGGCGACCGGTTGAACCGCGTTTTGCGCCAGGTTGGCGACCAGCGCCAGCAGCTCGGCCGAAGCGGGGGCGGTGCTGTCGTCGGCCTGGTCATCGTCCTTGCCGGCATCGGACTTCTTGTCGGCGGAAGCTGTGGAGGACGCGGCGGCGCCATTGCCGGCGGCCGCGGATTGCGCGGGCTGGCTCGGCTGCGCGGGCGCGGCGGCGCGCGGCTGGCTTTGCTGCTGGCTGTCGGTATTGCGGTTGCCGACCTGGCTGTTGAGCACCTGGTTGAACGGGACGTCGGCCGTGAAGCTGTCGGCCGGATTGGACGAACGCGAACCGGTGGCGGCGCTTTGCGAGCCGGTGATCACATTCAACAGTGGCAGGGATGTATTCATGGGAGGCCTGTCCGGTAACTTGCTGATCGTTGTTTCGTCGTTCGTCTTCTATCGTTTGTAGAAGGTAATGCGCGAGGCATGCTCATCCATTGCCTTCTGGTCGCGCCGGTTTTCCTTCCGCAATTCCTTTTCCTTGGCGCGCGCCGCCAGCGTGTCGTAGGACATGCGCTTGCGTTCGCAGGCTTGCCATGCCATCCGCGCATCGGCCACCTTTTGCTGGGTGCTGCGCACCACATCCTGCTGGCCGGTGATGGCGGTATCGATCTTTTCGATGAAGAGCTGGAAATTGCGGTAGCTCAGCGCCGTCAGGCCGGTCGTCAGGGTCTCCTGGAACCTCGCCGCGTAGTCGTCGCGGTATTGTTGCAGGATGGCAAGTTTCTGCTGCGCTTCCTCGCTCACGCGAATCGCCCGACCGAGGCGCTTGGTCGCTTCGTCGGTCTCTTTGGTCGCCAATTCGATCAGCGTCTCGAGTGCGGAGGGAGTAGCCATGATAGCCCTGATTATATTTTTCCAGGCCCGCGCTCAATCAACCGAATAGAGCGGTAAGTTGCCTCAAGCTCTCTGATACATCGGCACGCTCCTGAATCCCTTGCTGCAAAAACGCTTCGATTCTTGGCAATAAGGCAATGGCTTCGTCCAGGACCGGGTCGCTGCCGGAGGCATAGGCGCCCACGCTGATAAGGTCGCGGTTGCGCTGGTAGCGCGAGTACAGCTGCTTCAGGTGGCGTGCGCGGAGCTGGTGGTCTTCGCCGGTGATGCTGTGCATGGCCCGGCTGATCGATTGCTCGATATCGATGGCGGGGTAATGCCCGGCCTCGGCCAGTTGCCGGTTGAGCACGATGTGGCCGTCCAGGATGGCGCGCGCGGCGTCGGCGATCGGATCCTGCTGGTCGTCGCCTTCGGTCAGCACGGTGTAGAAGGCGGTGATCGAACCGCCGCCTTCCTCGCCGTTGCCGGCGCGTTCGACCAGGGCCGGCAGCTTGGCGAACACGGAGGGCGGATAGCCCTTGGTGGCCGGCGGCTCGCCGATGGCCAGGGCGATCTCGCGCTGGGCCATCGCGTAGCGCGTGAGCGAGTCCATGATCAGCAGCACATCCTTGCCCTGGTCGCGGAAATGTTCGGCGATGGCGGTGCAGTAGGCGGCGCCTTGCAGGCGCATCAGCGGCGGGGTGTCGGCCGGGGCGGCCACCACCACCGAGCGCGCCAAGCCTTCGGCGCCGAGGATCTGCTCGATGAATTCCTTGACTTCGCGGCCGCGTTCGCCGATCAGGCCGACCACGATCACGTCGGCGCTGGTGTAGCGCGCCATCATCCCCAGCAGGACGCTCTTGCCTACGCCTGAGCCCGCAAACAGGCCCATGCGCTGGCCGCGGCCGACGGTGAGCATAGTATTGATGGCGCGTACCCCGGTGTCCAGGATGTCGCGGATAGGCGCACGGTTGAGCGGGTTGGCTGCGCGCACGGCGAGCGGCGCCGAGCGTTCGGTGTGCAGGGGGCCGAGGTTGTCGAGCGGGCGGCCGGCGCCGTCCAGCACGCGGCCCAGCAGTTCGTTGCCGACCGGCAGGCGGCGGCTGTGCTCGTCGATGCGGCGCGGCGTGAAACTGATGGGGCCGGTGCGCGGCGGCGGATTGACCGGCTCGACGGGGAAGACGCGGGTGCCCGGCACGATGCCTTCGACATCGCTTTGCGGCATCAGGAACAGGCGATCGTCCTGGAAGCCGACCACTTCGGCTTCGATCATGGTGCCGTTGGGCAGCGGGACGTTGCAGGGGCTGCCGACCGGCAGCTTCAGGCCGACCGCTTCCATCACCAGGCCGGCCACGCGCGTGATGCGCCCTGCGGTCTGGGTGGGTTCGGCCATGCCGACCAGGCTGCGGCAGTTATGCAGGTAGGCTTGCCACAGGCTGCTGTGGGAAGGCATCGGGGAATTCATGCGAATCCCCCTTGCAGACGGTCGAGTCGGGCCGGGCGGACGGGCGGCATGGCATCAATCCAGCCAGTCAAGCTGCTTGGAGAGCGACTCCGCGATGCGTTTCCAGCGCGTCTGCATGGTGGCGTCGATCTGGTTGCTGCGGGTCTCGACGCGGCAGCCGCCGCGCTCGATGTCGGCGTCTTCCTCGATCTTCCACTGGTGCTTGGCGAGTTCGTCGCCCATGTGTTCGCGCACCAGCGCGGCATCTTCGGGGTTGAGGGTGAGCGTGGCCGGCAGTTGCAGCACCGGCAGCGAATGGATGGCGGCGCTGATGGTGGGCAGCACCAGTTCCGGGCGCACGTTGAGCGCGGTCTTGAGTATCGCCTTGGACAGGTCCAGCGCCAGGTCGAGCAGTTCCGGCGCCATGCTTTCGCTGCATTGCGCGACTTCGGTGCCGAAGTTCACGGCGATCTGGCGGAAGTGCTGGATGACTTCGTTGATCTCTTTCTGGCCTTGCTGCAGGCCGGCCATGTAGCCTTCGGCGCGGCCCGCTTCCAGGCCGTGCTGGCGGCCTTCGGCGAAGCCTTCCTGGCGGGCCGCCTCACGGATGGCGTCGAGCTGCTCGGCGGTCAGTTGCGGCGGCGGGGGAGGCTCTTCGTCGAGCGGATCCTCGTAGGGTTCCGGCTCGGGTTCGGGCTCCGGCTCGGGTTGCGGCTCGAAAGACGCCAGCTCCCAGCGCTGGTAGGGCGTCATTTCTTCCTTGGGAATGATCTTCGCACGCATGGCTTTACATTAACTCCAAATCAAACCGGCAGCCGGGGCGGTGCGACAACTGGCCAAACCGCATCAGATGAACGCATCCTCGCCCTTGGCGCCCAGCACGATCTGGCCTTCGTCGGCCAGGCGGCGCACGATCTGCAGGATCGCCTTTTGCTGCGCATCCACTTCGGACAGGCGCACGGGGCCCTTGGATTCCAGGTCTTCCTTCATCATCTCGGCGGCGCGTTGCGACATATTGGCGAAAATCTTGTCGCGCAGGCCTTGCGAGGCGCCTTTGAGCGCCACGATGAGCGATTCCGACTGCACTTCGCGCAGCAGCAGCTGGATGCCGCGGCCGTCGATGTCGATGATGTTCTCGAAGACGAACATCTCGTCCATGATCTTCTGCGCCATGTCCTCGTCGTAGGAGCGCAGGTTGTTCATGACCGAGGTCTCATTCTCGCCGGACATGAAGTTCAGGATCTCGGCCGCGGTGCGGATGCCGCCCATCTGCTGCTTCTTCAGGCTTTCGTTGCCGGTCAGCAGCTTGGTCAGCACGTCGTTCAGTTCGCGCAGCGCCGCCGGCTGCACGCCGTCCAGGGTGGCAATACGCAGGATCACGTCGTTGCGCAGGCGCTCCGTGAAGTTGTTGAGGATGCCGCAAGCCTGGTCGCGCTCCAGGTGCACCAGGATGGTGGCGATGATCTGCGGGTGTTCGTTGCGGATGAGTTCGGCCACCGACTGCGAATCCATCCACTTGAGGGCTTCGATGCCGGAGGCATCGCGCCCGCCCAGGATGCGGTTGAGCAGGGAGGTCGCCTTGTCGTCGCCCAGCGCCTTGGTCAGCACGCTGCGGATGTATTCATCCGAATCCAGGCCCAGCGAGGAGGCCTGACCGGTTTCGGCCACGAACGCTTCCAGCACTTCGTTGATATCCTCGAAGCTGACGTTTTTCAGGGCGGACATGGCCGCGCCCAGCTTCTGAACTTCCTTGGGGCCGAGGTACTTCATGACTTCGGCCGCCTCGTCTTCGCCCAGCGCCAGCATCAGGATGGCACCTTTTTGAACGCCGTCGTTACTCATTGTTCACCCAGCCCTTAATGATGCTTGCCACCAGTTTGGGATCATTCTTGGCCCACTGCTTGGCGGTTTCGAGGTTGGCCTTGTACTGGGCGCGCTCATCGATTTCGGCTTCTTCGCCCGAGAGGCTGACGATGGCGTCCGGATCGTCCGGATCGAAGCTGGCGGCAGCCGCCGCTGCCGCCGCGGCGGCTTCCGCCTCGGCCTTTTCCTTGGCCAGGCGTTCGCGTTCCTCGCGGCCCGACAGCTTCCAGATGATCGGGCGCAGCACGCCGAAGTAGAGGTACAGCAGCACGGCGCCCAGCAGGACGTACTTGCCGATTTCCTTGGCCAGGTTGATCATGTCCGGCTGTTTCCACAGCGGGGTTTCCTGTTCCAGGTTGGCGTTGAACTGGGTGTTGACCACGTTGAGCGAGTCGCCTCGATCCTTGTTGTAGCCCATCGCCTCCTTGACCAGGTCGCTGATCTGGTTGCGCTCGGCTTCGGTCAGCGGGCGCATGACGATCTTGCCGGTATTGTCCACGGCGCGCCGGTAGTTGACCACGACGGCCACAGTCAGGCGGCGTATGCCGCCCATGGGCTGCTGGGTATAGCGGACTGTCTTGTCGACTTCGTAGTTGACCGTCTCGTCCTTGCGCGAATTGCCGGTGGCGGCCGGAGCGGGGGCCGCGCCGTTGGGCGTGGCGGCGCCGGCCTGGCCGGCGGCCGGATTGACGATCTGGGCGGTGGCCGGGGCCGGGGGCTGGTTGGTCAGCGCGCCCGGGACGCCGGAGGTGCCGGTGGAAGAGTTGTTGGCTTCGCTGCTTTGCTTGCTGCGCACCGCCGCCGTGTCTTGCGTCTGGTTGGGCTTGTAGGCTTCGGAAGCCTGTTCGCTGCGCGAGAAATCGACGTCCGCGGTCGCTTCGGCACGCACGTTGCCGTTGCCGACGATGGGGGAGATGATCGATTCGACGCGCTTGACGATATCTTGCTGCAGATCCTGGACGTATTTCAGCTGGGTCGGGTCCAGGGTGTTGTTTTGCGCTTTCTTGCTGGTGTCGGAGAGCAGGTTGCCGTTCTGGTCGACGATGGTGACGGCCTTGGGCGAGAGTTCCGGCACGCTGCTGGCCACCAGGTGGACGATGGCGCTGACTTGCTGCTCGTCCAGGAAACGGCCGGGATACAGGCTCAGGACGATCGAGGCGGTCGGCTTTTGCTGGTCGCGCACGAAGACCGACGCCTTGGGCAGCGCCAGGTGGACGCGGGCGGTCTGCACCGACGACAGCGACTGCACCGAACGCGCCAGCTCGCCCTCGAGGGCGCGCTGGAAGTTGACCTGTTCGAGGAATTGGGAGATGCCGAGCTTCTGGTTTTCCATCAGCTCGAAGCCGACGTTGCCGCCCTTGGGCAGGCCTTGCGACGCCAGTTTCAGGCGCGCGTCATGCACCATGTTTTCGGGGACGAGGATGGCCGTGCCGCCTTCTGAATATTTGTAGGGCACATTCATCTGCTGCAGCGAGGCCACGATGGCACCGCCGTCGCGGTCATTGAAGTTGGAGAACAGGACCCGGTATTCGACTTTCTGGCTCCACATCCAGATGCCGATCATCAGGGCGACGGTGGCGGCCGCGGCGACGATCAGCAATACCCGCTTGCCTTGCTGCGAGCGCGCATAGCCCAGCACGCCGCCCGTGCCGGCGGCAGGCTGGTCGGGCAGGGCGCTGCCTGCGGCGCCGTGTTCGTCTGCCGGGGTGTTTGCGTCGTTGGTCATCGTACCATCGGCTGCTACCGCCATGATTTCCCCTCTGGCGTTCCCTTGGTTGCCGGGTTGATAATGACTTTGTTCACTGCTTATGTGTCCTTGAATAGGATTTTTGCTTAGTCTGGATTGTCCGTTGCGCGCCGGAATTTGATCGCCCGAACAGAATGGCAAATTCCCCGCTTATTGTTGCGAGTTGTAAATGCAATGATGTTAAGGTGCTGGTATAGAAAGCCGCATTGCGGGCAGGGTGCCCGAAGCAAAGGTAAAGATTGAAACCGCGAGGTGGGATATGGCAGTCGATAGTGTAATTGATACCAGCAGGATTGAGGCGATGGTGGCCCAACTGAAGGCGGCCGCGGCCCGGGCGCAGGGCGCCGTGGCGCCGGTGGAATCCGTCGTCAAGGCCGAAAAAGCCGCGCCGCGCGTGGATTTTTCCGAGGTGCTCAAGGGCGCGATCGACCAGGTCAACGATTCGCAGCAGCAGGCTGCCAAGATGTCCCAGGCATTCGCGCTGGGCGACGATAATGTCAACCTGTCCGATGTCATGATCGCCTCGCAGAAGGCCAGCATTTCGTTCCAGACCAGCATCCAGGTGCGTAACAAGCTGGTGTCGGCTTACCGCGATATCATGACGATGCAGGTGTGAAGGATTTGTTTCTATTGGCGTCCGGCTTTTCCGTCAAACAAGTTTGTTGCTGTAACTGCAATAAAAAAACCCGCAGATGCGGGTTTTTTTTATTGGGCGGCATTTGTGCCAATCTTCATATCATGCCGGATGCCTTGGCGTTCTGTTCGCGTTCCAGCTTGGTGATGAAGCGTTGGATTGCGGCTTCGACCGCGCGCGAGAGGCTGACGAATTCGCAGCCGAAACGGTTGACCGTCTTGCCGGTGGTCAGCTTGAACTCCTTGCAGTCGCGGATTTGCAGCTTGACCGAAACCAGTGTGTTGTCGGCCAGTTCCAGCTGGCAGTCTTCATAGGTCGCGCCGATGGCGGTCGGCAGGATCTTTTTCTCATCAGTGATGCCCACGCCGCCCGCGCTGATGTTGTTGAGCAGGGTGACGACGGTGGTGAAGTTGCCGTCCGGCTGGGTGACGCGGAAGGTGCAGCGCAGCGGTTTTGCGATCGGGGTTGCGATGCGGAAATATTCGCGGCGCTGCAGGCGCACCAGGCTGGTCGGGATGCCGATTTTCAGCGCCGGCCGGTTCTGGTATTCGACGCGGGAAGCCTTGTCGACGGTGAAGGTGATGCGGATGCTGTTGTAGAGCGCTTCGAACCCGATGCGGTTGCTGGAAACGATACTTTCATTGAGCGATGCGCTGGGGGCGGCGTCGATGATCAAGGCATCGGCATCTTCATCGATCTCGAGTATCGATGTGATGATGGACTCCGACCCGCCTTTGATCAGCAGGCTCAATAGCTGGTTTTTTTCCAGCATGCTGTTGAGAAGGGAAACGATCTCCCTCCGTGAGTGAACCCGGTATGGGCTGTCGTCATCGATCTCGTCGTTGTTGGCCATCTGTGCGTCTTGTACGTCTGGATTCAGCGAATGGGATCGCCTTCCCCTGGGGTATTTTCGGTATAAATCAACCCCGTATCATACATCACTGACCCATTTAATTGCATATTTTCAAGACGATATAACCACGCCAGCAGTTCGGCGACGGTGCGATATAACGCCGGAGGAATTTGCTGGTCCAGCTCGACCTGCATCAGCAGCGAAACCAGTTCTTTGGATTCGTGGACATAGACGCCGCTCTCGCGGGCGCGGGCGATGATCGCCTCGGCCACCAGCCCGCTGCCCTTGGCGACGACGGTGGGAGCGGCCTTGCTGGCGTTATAGGCGAGCGCGACCGCATTTTGCAGGGGGATATTAGGCTTCTCCATCTTGCTTGACGACCAGGGAGTCCAGGGAGGTGCCGGCGGCCGACATCGCGTCGGCGAACATGGCGCTGTTGCTGCGCAGGGCGGCGGCCGTCTGCGCGTTGTCGGTCTTGACCTGCACGTGGATCTGCTCGCCGATCAGGCGGATCGATGCGGACACGCCGCCCAGGTGCGCGAAATTGAAGCGCACCATGCTGTGCCAGCTGGGCGTTTCCGCTTTCCCGTCTTGCTGCTGGGCATTGTCGCCCTGATGTTCCTGGTTGATTTCCCATTCCATGTGCTGTCCCGGCCAGACTTCGCCATGCCAGACGACGCGCTGCTGTTCCAGGGCGTTGAGCTGCTGGTTGATGATCTGGCCCAGTTGGCTTTGGGCGGGGTCGTTCTGGCTAAGCAGCTTGACGTCGCCGGCGTTCTGGAGGGCGACTTGGGACTGGGGCTCCTTGAGCAGTTCTTCCGCCGGCCGCCGGCCTTCGGCCCAGGCCGAAACATGGGATTCGTAGAATACGCCGCTGTAGGCGATGGCGTCGTGCAGCGCCGTTGCGACCTGGCCCGGAGGCGCCCCGGCTTGCGCTACCAGAGGGGCGGGAGACGACACATGGTTGGCGACGCTGCCTTGCTGCGATGCCTGGAGCAGGCTGTCGATCAGTTTGCCGGCGCTGCTGAGGGTGGTCGTGCTGCTGGCCGGGGCATTGGATTGCGCCTGGCGGCCGCCCTTGGCATCTGCATTGAGCGGGATTTCCTCGTTTTCGGCGACCTGGCCGGCCCCGTCGCGGGTGACCGCTTGCAGCGATTGCAGGTCTTTCTGCATGGCGCGCCCGGCGGTGCTGAGCGTGACGGCCGCGCTCTCTTCGTCGGCATGGAAGCTGTCTTCCTTGATAGCGAAGGTGGGGCGCGGATCCTTGGAGACCAGCGTCAGGATCAGCGAATCGCCTGTGCGCGCATTGACGGGCAGCACCATGCGCGCGGCCGTGTTGGCGATGCGCACCAGGTAGGTGCCGTCATTGAAATTGGAAAGGATGCGCCCCGGCATCTGCTGCCCGATGGCGATTTGCGCCAGGCGGCTGAAGGCTTCCTGCTTGGTATCCGCGACCGCAATGATGGCGGTCGCAGCCTCGACGGGCTGGACAGGCTGGACGGCGCTGGCGATGTCGGCCCGCGGCAGCATGGTCAGCTACCTATGCCGTAGGTGTTGATCAGTTTTTGTTCGGTCTGGTTGCTTTGAATCAGCGCCGACAAGCGGCGCAGGCCCGGCTCCGTCAGGTTGCGGATATCGCGGTCATCCTCCAGGATCTTGCGGATGATGTCGATCTTGCGGTTGCGGTGCTGCTCGGAAAGGGTGACGGTGTCTTCGAAGTCCTTGAGGGTGGCAATGTGCTTGCCGCACCGGGTCTCGAGCGAGGCCAGCAATTCCCAGTCGCTGGCGCGCGCGGCGGCCAGCATCTCGTCGGTCAATCCGGCGATCGACTCATAGATGGCGATGACATGGTCACCGTTCATAGGTTCAGGCTTTCGCAAAGCTGTTGTGGGAAGCGCCGGCGTCATAAGCCGCCGGCATCTGCGGTGCGGCATTGCCGGCCGCTTCCGGTCCAATCTGTTCCCAGGCTGAGCGGATCTCGTCAAGCAGCGTGTGGACTTCGCTCAGGATGGCCTGGTTGTTGCTGGTATTGGCTTCGAACAGGCGGCGGCTCATGTATTCGTACAGCGCGTCCAGGTTCAGCACCAGGTCGCCGCCGACATTCTTGTTCAGGCTGGCGCGCAGGCCGTTGTCGATGATCAGGATGGCTTTGGTGATGGACTCGCCCTTGTTCTTGATATCGCCTTCGGCCATGTACTTCTTGGCCATCGCAATAGCCACCAGCGCGCCATCGAACAGCATGCTGATGAGTTTGTGCGGGCTGGCGGCGACTACGCCGGTTTCCATGCCGATATTGGCGTAGGCATTGGCCCCGCGTTTCATGCTTCCGAACATGACGTTCTCCTCTGTTCGCTGTGTCAGCCAACCTTGGGCAGGTTCGCCAGTTGCTGGGTCAGGTAGCTTTGCGTCGCCGACATGCTGGCCAGGGTAATGTTGAGCTGGTTGAACTGGTTGGTATAGGCATCCTTCAGGTTCGACAGGCGGGTCTGCACCGCTGTCTGGCGATCCTGGTTGATTTTCAGGCTGGCCTGCAGGCCATTGGTCTTGCTGGCGATGATGCCGTTGTCGCCCAGGATGCCGGTCAAGAGACCTTGCAACTTGGTGACGATACCATTTTTGGACGAGGTGGTGTTGGTGGGGTCCGGATCGGTAGCGTTGAAAAGGTTGGCAATCCCGGCAAAATTGTTGGTGGTCGCCGTCGATAGCTTGGTGGCGTTAAGCGCCAGCGTACCGTCCTTTTGGAAGGAAATGCCGATGTCGGACAGGGTGCTGATGCCGTTGCCGCCGTCGACCGAAGAGAACAGCGTGCTGCGCAACTGGCTCATGATGTTTTGCACCGACGATTCGCTGGCCAGCGGAGAGGATGTCGTCGCTTTTCCCAGTGTGGTCGACGGGGTTTGCTGGGTCATGCCGGCGATCGCCTTGGCCAGGGTATTGTAGGCCGAAACGAAGCTGTTGGCGGCCGAGGTGACGCCGCTGGTGTCGTTGTTGATGTTCAGGTTGAAGCTGTCCGCCGAAGTGGTGACTTTGGCCAGGTTCAGTGTTACCCCGGAAATCACGTTTTCGACCTTGTTGCTGGGGCTGGTGACGGTGACGCCGTCGATCGACAGCTTGGCGTCTTGCGCCTTGAGCAATTGTCCCATGCCGCTGCTGGTCAGGCCGGCATAGTCGCCGCTTCCGGTCAGCGAAACGGCGCTGGTGGCGTTGGCGCCGGTGGGAGTGAGCACCAGATGATCGTTGGTGCCGTCATTGGTGATGCTGGCGGTGACGCCGGCATTGGCGTTGTTGATCGACGTCATGACGTCGTTGAGATCGATCGCGCCGCTGCTGTTGAGGTCGGTCGGGGTAATGGCGACGGTGTTGTCGCCGACCTTCAGGCTCAGGGCGCCGGACGCATAGGTCTGGCCGGTGGCGACATTGGGCGAGATGACGGTGCCGCTGGGGTCGAATGAGAATACCGAGTAGTCGCCGGTGCCGGTGATGCGCAACGTATTGGTTGCGCCGCTGTCCTTGGTGGTGATGACTAGGTGATTGTTGGTGCCGTCGCTGACGATGGTCGCATTCACGCCGGCACTGCTGGCATTAATGGCATCGCGCACGCCGGCCAGGCTATTGGTGGTCGGCTGGATGATGGTGGTCGAACCGGTGCCGGTTTTGATCGCCAGAATGCCGCTGCTGAAGGTGCTGCTCGGAGCGATGCTGGCTGAACTGACTTTCTGGGTCTGCGCCAGTTGGGAAATGGCGACGTTATAGGTACCCGAAGCGGCTTGGGTGGCATCGCGAGGGGCTTGAATCTGGGTCACTGTGCTGGGCGTCGAGCTTGAGGGGTCGTAAGCCAGGCTGGACAGGCTGTTGTTGGCGGTGACCTTGAGCGTGTTGGCGGTACCGGCGGTATTGGACTCCAGTATCAGGTGGTCGCCGCTGCCGTCGGTGACGATGGAGGCGGTCGCACCGGTCTTGGCGGCGTTGATGGCGTCGCGCACGCCGGCCAGGGTGGCATTGGCCTGAAGCGTGACGAAAGTCGGCGAGTTGGCGCCGATCTTGATTGCGATCGTATCGCCGGCGTTGAAGGTCGTCCCGCTGGCAAAGCCAGCCGACTGGATCCGTTGGGCGAGAGCCTTGGTCGAGGCGTCGGAGTTGATGTCTGCGGTGAACGGATCGGTGGTGAGGTTGGCGCCGGTGCCCGCATTGCTGACCGAGCTTTTCTGCGCGCTGAAACTGGCCGAGGTCAGGGCCTTGATGGCGTTTTGGTAAGTCGACAACGCGCCCTTGAGGTTGCCGTAGGCGGAAATGAGGGTGTTGTAGCTGCTGGCCTGGGTGGTCAGCGGCGTCAGTTGCGATTGGCTTTCGGCGGCAATCAACTGGCTGACCAGCGTGGAAACGTCGAGAGGGCCTGCCGAGGTGGAAATGGTGCCGGTGGAAGTCGCCATTGTTCACTCCTGAATCTTGGGCGTTGTGCACGGCATCGCGCGGGCTACGACGCAGTCAAGAGGACGATCACTGGCTCTCAAGTACGGCGTCGGTGCAGTATTGACGCTGTGCGGGTAAATACATGAATCCGTTATGAACTGATGTGTACGAAATTATCACGCCAACGTGGCTTTATTGACCAGTGATGCCTTGCGTGCCACTGCAGTTCGTACCGGACTCAAACCTTGTGGTTGATCAGCAGGCCTTGCATCTTGTCGATCGATTTCGCAATCGAGATCGCTTCTTCGCTGGGAATCTGGCGAATTACGGTGTCCGTTGCCGTATCGACAACCTTGATGATGGTCTTGCCGGTGTCCTGGTCCTTGGAAAAATTCAGGGCAGAGGCATTGGCGGCGGCGAAATCATTGAGCTTGCCGACGGCCTGATCTACTTCGCTTTCTGTCGCGCGGCGCGCTTCCGGGGTTGCAGCAGGTGCAACGGTCGACACCACTGGGTCTGGTTTTGAGGCAGCCTGCGGCAGCACGTATGCAGCACCGGAATCGCCAGCGGCCGTAATATTGAGTGGGGCAATCGACATGGTGTTACTCCCTTCCTAAATGGACGTGCGGAGAATATTGCCTATCCTCCGCACGTCATCCTACCTAGCTCTTAAGCTTACTTCAACAGCGACAGGACGCTTTGCGGCGAGGAGTTCGCTTGCGACAGCATCGCGGTACCGGCTTGTTGCAGGATCTGCGCACGGGTCAGGTTTGCAGTTTCCGAAGCATAGTCGGTGTCCATGATACGGCTGCGCGACGCGGTGATGTTCTCGCTCGACACTTGCAGGTTGCTGATGACGGCGCTGAAGCGGTTCTGAACCGCACCGAACTCGGCGCGCTTGGACGAGATCAGGCTGATAGCGGTATCCAGGTTCTTGATCGCGTTTTGCGCATCGCTTTGAGCGGTCGGGTTGGCAACGGCTGCATCCAGGGTCAGCTTGGCGCTGTCGATGGTTGCTTGCAGGCTCACGGCCGACGATGCCAGGGCCGAGGCGCTCAGGGTCGAGCCTGTAGCGAACAGGTTGTCCAGGGCAGCCTTGGCCGAAGTATAGGCGTTTTGAGCAGTGGTCACACCGGTGGTGTCGCCCAGGCCGATCAGGCCCTTGGCGCTGGTGCCGATCACGTTGGCAATGGTGCTGTTGTTCGACAGGTCATCCAGGGTGATGGTGATCTGGTCGTTGAGCTTGTTGTCGACGACGTTGGCGCCAACCTGGAACGACAAGGTCAGCGAAGCCGAAACGTTGGCGGAGCTCGAGCCGACACCGGCCGATGCGCCTTGGCCAACGCCAGTGAACAGGTTTTGGCCGTTGAAGTTGGTGCCGTTCAGCACGCGGAAGACTTCTTGCGACAGTTGCGAGTATTCGTCGTTCAGGGTCTTGCGGTCCTGGGCGCTGTTGGTGCCGTTGGCGGCCTGCACAGCCAGTTCACGCATACGCTGCAGGTTGTCGGTCACGGTCGACAGTGCGCCTTCAGCGGTTTGCGCCATCGAGATACCGTCGTTGGCGTTGCGTTGCGCGACTGCCAGGCCCTTGACCTGGGCGTTCATGCGGTCGGCAATTGCCAGGCCGGCGGCGTCGTCCTTGGCGCTGTTGACGCGCAGGCCGGAAGACAGGCGCTGGATCGAGGTGTTCAACGACGACTGCGACATGTTCAAATTGCGTTGCGTGTTAAGCGACGCAATGTTGGTATTGATGACTGATGCCATGTTAATTCTCCTAAGATTTGAGACCGATGATCCGAGTTTCAGTGCTTAACTTTGGTCTTCTACCCATGAGCCCCAGGCGTTTCAACCTCTGTTGTATGCGTTATCGGGCAGTCTTGGAAAAAGTTTAGGGCTGTCGCAAAAAATCTTTTTCAAGGCTTTCCGAACTAAAACTACGTGCTTTGAAAATCCAAGCAAATCCTTTTTCGACCCTATTTAAGAAAACTTTAGAGATTTTTTATTGTTATGAGGAAAATGTTGGACAAAAAAATGAAGCCGCATACGTAGGTAAGCAGCTTCATGGATTGGAGTGGGTTTCTTTTTTATTAACTTTCTTTTTGTTTTTGCAAGGCAAGTAATTCGCCAGCCATTTTTTGCATGACGGAATCCCAGTCGCCGGCTGCCGGTTGGCGGAATAATCGCATGCTTGGATACCAAGGGGAGTCTTCCCGATCCATTAGCCAGCGCCAGTCGGGGGTGTACGCCAGTAGCGTCCAGGTGGGGTGGCCGAGGGCCCCGGCCAGGTGGACCACCGAGGTGTCGACGCTGATGACTAGATCCAGTGCGCTGATGGCTGCAGCGGTATCGGCGAAGTCTTTGCAGTCGTCGCCCAGATTATGGAGAGTCATGTCGGGCGGCAGGTTTTTCAGGTCTTCCAGTGGCTTGCCTTTTTGCAAAGAATAAAACTCAATCCTTGGCAATGAAAGCAATTGCTGCATTTTTTCAAGGGGAATCGAACGCCGGCGGTCATTGCCATGTTCAGGGTTGCCACCCCATACCACGCCGACGCGCAGGTTGTCCGGGTTGCGAGCGAGGTGCGCGATCTTTTCCTTCCAGGCCGCAGCAAGTTGCGGGTCTGCGGCTAGGTAGGATGGGTAGGAGGGAATGTCCGCCACGGTGTCCGTGCCCAGCGCATAGGGCAGGCTCATCAGTATATAAGAGCAATCGCATCGTGGCAGTGGGTCGCTTTCCCGGACCAAGGTGACTTCGGGAGTGAATGACTGAAACAGGCGGTACAGGGCATTTTTGACATGTACCGCCACACGTGCTCCTTGTACTTGTAACTGGCGTACGTAGCGCAGGAACTGGATGCTGTCGCCATAGCCCTGCTCATGCATCAACAGGATATATTTGCCTGCCAGCGACGACTTGCCATCCCATTTGGGGATGATATTGAACAGCTTATGGATCACCTGGTAAACGTGCATGCGCTCCTTGACGGTCAGGCGGCTCTCGTGGTTTTCCCAGCCTTCCTTCAGGTTTTCGTGAAGCAGTTGCGACAGGGCCAGATTGTGCCTGGCGGTGGCGTAAGTCGGGCGTAACGCTAGCGCCTGATGGAATTGCTCCATGGCATTCACAGTGTCGCCATGGTCGTGCATGATCGCGCCGATGTTGTTATAGGTCAGTGAATGTTTGGGATCCAGTTCGAGGGCTTTGTGGAACAATGCCATGGCGTCATCAAAGCGATCCTGGGTCGAGAACAGGCTTGACGCCAGTTTGATATAGCCGTTCGGATCCTTGGGGGCGATTTCGATGACGCGCCGGTAATGTTCGTGCGCCTGATCGGGCTGCTTTAGTTCCAGGTAGGTATCGGCGATCTTGTTGTGTGCATAGATATCTTGCGGGTCGAGCAGGATTGCGGTTTTGTGCGACTCCAGTGCTTCCTTGTACATTTTCATCGCATGGAAGGCTTCGCCTAGAGCGGTATGGGATGGCGCGAAGCTTATATCCAGTTCCAGCGATTTCAGGATGGTCGATACCGCTTCGTTATAGCGCTTGGCATCGATCAGTGCGCGCCCTAAGTGCGATAGTGGGCCGGGGGCGCTGGGTTCGCGCCGGACCGCATCTTCAAAATAGGCGATGGATGCATCGGGGTCGTTCTTTTCGTGCAGGGCATTGGCCAAGCCGATGCGCGCCGCGCGGTTTTCCTTGTCGATGGAAATGGCTTCTTCGTACAGCCGGATCGCGTCATCGATGCGATCCAGTCGGAGCACTGCGCCGGCCAGGTTGGTAATGTATTCAGGATTTCCCGGGTCGGCTGCCACCGCCTTGCGCAGATAGGTTTCCGCCTCGGTATAAACACCGTCGTGCATGGCAACCAGGCCCCGCGCATGATTGGCAAACACCAGCTTGGGCGAGCGTCGCAGTACGGCGTCGCAGAGTAGTTTGGCTTCGTCCGATTTGCGGTTATCCAGAAGATCCAGGGCGCGGCGGACGTCCAGGAGGTCCTGGAGTTGTCGGTTGCCTGAGGCCTGGTTGGGATTTGCGGGCTTGCTGTTTTTGCTGCTCTTGCGCGTCGACATCGAAAAAATCCTTTGGAGTTGCCGGCCAGTACGCGCCGGACGTCATCATGCAGCTTGCATGATAGGTGAGTGCGGTCCTTGGCGAATGCGCGAACAGAAAGCAAAAAACCTTCGTTTTGGGCGAAGGTTTTGAGGGGGCGTGGGGGAGGAGGGGCTGATGTGCAGTTCTGCGTGAGTGTTGTGGAAGGTGTTTTGCTTGATGATTGTCTTGTGTTCCGTACGGTTCAGTTCCAACTGCGCAACAAACCGACGGCGAGGCCTTCCAGAGCGAAATCCTCCTCGTCCTTGTCGATCACGATGGGGCTGAAATCGGGGTTTTCGGGAAACAGGGTGATGACATTGCCGGATTTCTGGTAACGCTTGACCGTGACGTCGTCCGCCAGGCGGGCCACGACAATCTGGCCGTTGCGCGCCTGGTCCGCTTTTTTGACGGCCAGGAGGTCGCCGTCGAGAATGCCGGCGTCACGCATGGACATCCCGCGCACCTTCAGCAGATAGTCGGGCTTGCCGGAAAACAGGGCGGGGTCGACCTGGTAGGTTTTTTCCACATGTTCCTGGGCGAGAATGGGCGAGCCGGCTGCCACGCGGCCGACCAGCGGCAGGCTCAATTGCATCAGGGCCGGGTGGGGGAGTGCCATCTGATGGCCGTTCGGCAGTCCGGCGGCGACGCCGGACTCGCGCAGCCGGATGCCGCGCGAGGTGCCCGGGGAGATTTCGATGGCGCCCTTGCGCGCCAGCGCCTGCAGGTGCTCCTCCGCCGCGTTGGCGGAGCGGAAGCCCAGTTCCGAGGCAATCTCGGCCCGCGTCGGAGGAAAGCCGGTATTTTCGATGGCGTTCTTGATCAGGTTGAGGATCTGTTCCTGGCGCGCGGTGAGCTTGAGCATGTGGGCTGCCTTTCTGCGAGGGAAGGCTGTTTGTATGAACAGTCTGTATTTTTATACAGTTGCTATCTTTGTGTCAACGGCAACATGGGGGATGGCAGGGCTATCTATGAATACCTATATATAAATTAGGTGGCGCAGGGGGTCCCATTGCCGGGTGCGCCCCCGACTGTCGCTGCCAAGCCTCGCGAATTCCTTGCCGGGATTGCCCTGCGGCCGGATATCTTGTATGATTGCCGGCTTTCCTCTTCCCACACTCGTCTTGACGCCGGGGTGGGCGTTTTGTCAATAGTCCAAAAGGAGTCTACATGCGTCATTATGAAATCGTATTTATCGTCCACCCGGACCAGAGCGAGCAAGTGCCGGCGATGATCGAGCGTTACAAGGGCATCGTCACCACCCGCGGCGGCAAGATCCACCGTGTCGAAGATTGGGGCCGTCGTCAACTGGCCTACCAGATCCAGAAGCTGGCCAAGGCTCACTACGTCTGCCTGAACATCGAAGTCGACAGCGAAACGCTGGCCGAAATCGAAACCGGCTTCAAGTTCAACGATGCTGTCCTGCGCCACCTGACCGTCAAGATGAAGAAGGCTGAAACCGGTCCTTCCCCGATCCTGAAGGCAGTGCAGAAGGAAGACGCAGCCAAGAGCCGCACCGAAGCACCGGCAGCCTGATTGCGCTGCGATTCCTAGCGGAGTGAACCAGCTTCAAGTCATCGCCAGCCTGGCAGAACGTGATGTGTTGCGTTATACGCCGGCCGGTATTCCGATTGTGACTGCCAGGTTGCAGCACCAGTCGGAGCAGATGGAAGCCGGCATCAAGCGCCAGGTGGAGTTCGATATCGCGGCCATGGCCGCCGGGGAAATCTCCGGTCGACTCAACAAGGCGGCACTGGGAGCCATGTTCCAATTCACCGGATTTCTGGCCCGCAAGAATCGCAACAGCAAGAGCGTCGTGTTTCACATCGTTGATTTTGATCCAGTCGTTCAAGCCTGATTAGGCCGACAAGATCTCCCCCAATTTACAGATACAGGAGCCAAAAATGGCATTCGGTAAAAAGTTCGATAAAAGCAAGCTGAAAAACAAGCGTCAACAGCAAAACCCGCTGTTCAAGCGCAAGAAATTCTGCCGTTTCACCGCCGCCGGCGTTGAACAGGTCGATTACAAGGACGTGGACACCCTGAAGGACTTCGTCCAGGAAAACGGCAAGATCATGCCGGCACGCCTGACCGGTACCAAGGCCCACTACCAGCGCCAGGTTGACACCGCCATCAAGCGCGCCCGTTACCTGGCCCTGCTGCCGTACACCGATCTGCACAACGCGTAATCGCGCCGAGAAATAGGAGAAAAACATGCAAGTCATTCTGTTGGAAAAAATCGTTAATCTCGGTGGTCTGGGCGATGTCGTGCGCGTCAAGGACGGTTTCGCACGTAACTTCCTGATCCCGCAACGCAAGGCCCGCCGCGCTACCGATGCAGCGATCGCTGAATTCGAAGCCAAGCGCGCCGACCTGGAAAAGGCCGCCGCTGAAAAGCTGGCAGCAGCCCAGGCCCAAGGCGAAAAGCTGAACGGCGCCACCATCGAAATCTCGCAAAAGGCGGGCGTCGATGGCCGTCTGTTCGGTTCGGTCACCAACTTCGACATCGCCGAAGCGCTGGGCAAGCAAGGCTTCGCCGTCGAAAAGGCCCAGGTTCGCCTGCCCAACGGTCCGCTGAAGACCGTTGGCGAGCACCCGGTTGCCGTTGCCCTGCACACCGACGTGGTGGTCGACGTGACCATCGCCGTCAAGGGCGAGCAAGCGTAAGCATTGCATTCTCTGCAATTCGTTTTGCAATAAAAAAGCCGGGTTCGCCTGGCTTTTTTATTGCGCCCGCCACTGCAAGACGCGGGCTGCAATTTGCCTTCGGCCTGAAACGGCCAACCCCCATAGCAGGTTATAATGCGCGCCATGAAAGAATCATCCCGCGCCAAGAAAGACTCCTTTCCATCGTTCCGCGGCCCCAGAGACGCCTCCGATCCCGAGGTCGATTCGCTGCGCGTGCCGCCGCATTCCATCGAGTCCGAGCAGTCGGTCCTCGGCGGTTTGCTGCTGGATAACGCGGCCTGGGACCGTATCGCCGATTTCGTCAGTCCCGAAGACTTCTATCGCTACGACCACCGCATCATCTTCGAGCACATCGTCAAGCTGATCAACAGCACCAAGCCCGCCGACGTCATTACCGTCTACGAGGCGCTGTCGACCAGCGGCAAGGCCGAGGAAGTGGGCGGCCTGGTCTACCTCAACGCGCTGGCGCAAAACACGCCGTCGGCCGCTAATATCCGCCGTTACGCCGAAATCGTGCGCGACCGCGGCATCCTGCGCAAACTGATCACCGTGGCCGATGAGATTTCCGGCGACGCCTTCAATCCGCAGGGCAAGGACGTCAAGCAGATGCTGGACGAGGCCGAGTCCAAGATCTTCGCCATCGCCGAAGAAGGTTCGCGCGGCTCGCAGGGCTTCATGGAAATCCAGCCTTTGCTGACGCAAGTGGTCGAGCGCATCGACGAACTGTACAACCGCGATGCTTCCAGCGACATCACCGGCGTACCCACCGGCTTCATCGACCTCGACAAGATGACCTCCGGCCTGCAGCCGGGCGACCTGATCATCGTCGCCGGGCGTCCGTCTATGGGTAAGACGGCCTTTTCCATCAACATCGGCGAAAACGTTGCCATCGACAGCGGCCTTCCGGTGGCGGTGTTCTCGATGGAAATGGGCGGCGCCCAGCTCGCCATGCGTATGCTGGGTTCGGTCGGCCGCCTGGACCAGCACCGCCTGCGCACCGGCCGCCTGCTGGACGAGGATTGGCCGCGCCTGACGCACGCCATCCAGAAGATGAACGACGCGCAGTTCTACATCGACGAAACACCGGCCCTGAGCCCGATCGAATTGCGCGCGCGTTCGCGCCGCCTGGCGCGCCAGTGCGGCAAGCTGGGCCTGATCATCATCGACTACCTGCAGCTGATGTCCGGCAACGGCGGCAGCTCCTCGGAGAACCGCGCCTCGGAAATCTCGGAAATCTCGCGAAGCCTGAAAGGCCTGGCCAAGGAGCTCAATTGCCCGGTGATCGCGCTGTCGCAGTTGAACCGCTCGCTGGAGCAACGCCCCAACAAGCGTCCCGTGATGTCCGACTTGCGCGAATCGGGCGCCATCGAGCAGGATGCCGACGTGATTTTGTTCATTTACCGGGATGAGGTTTACAATCCGGACTCGCCTGACAAGGGGACCGCGGAAATCATCATCGGCAAGCAGCGTAACGGTCCGATCGGCAGCATCCGCCTGGCATTCCTGGGCATGTATACCAAGTACGACAACTACATCGGCAATCTGGCCCAGCCTTACGGCGGCGATTGACGGGGAGTTTTCAGGCCGCGGGCGCTTTGCCGCGGCCAGGATGGAACCACGGGCGGCTTCTTGCCGCTCGTGTCGTGTAAGGCGCGGAGCCGGCCGGCTCCGCGCTGCAAGACGGGCAGGGCGGCGGTTCGCAAGGGATGGGAGCGAGCCGCCGTAGCGCCGGTCCGAAACAGCGCTTGAGACAAGCGCGAATCATTGACGAGAGAGTGAAACATGTTTGGACGACTGATGCCGACTGAAGGCAAATTCTTTGACCTTTTCAATCAGCATGCCGAATTGGGGGTCAAATGCGCAAAGGAGATGGTCGCGCTGATGACCAATTTCGATGACCTTGAAATCCGGGTGCACGCCATCGAAACCGTCGAGAAGCAGGCCGACAAGGTAACCCACACCGCCATCGACCTGCTGCACAAAACCTTCATCACCCCGCTCGACCGCGACGACATCCATCAACTCATTACCCGCATGGATGACATCCTCGACCTGCTCGAAGATGCGGCACAAACCATCTCCCTCTACGACATCAAATCCATCACGCCTGAAGCCAAGCGCCTGGCGGAGCTGTGCCTGGCCTGTGCCGAGAAGGTGCAGGCCGCCGTCGGCCTGCTGCACAACATGGACAACTCGCGCCAGATCCTGACGATCTGCGAGGAAATCGACCGCCTGGAATCCGATGCCGACCACGTGATGCGCGCGGCGATGTCCAAGCTGTTCCGCGACGAGCCGGACGTGCGTACGCTGATCAAGCTCAAGGCCATCTACGAGATCCTGGAAACCGTCACCGACCGCTGCGAAGACGTGGCCAACATCATCGAAGGCATCATCGTCGAAAACGCCTGATGCGGGCTTTCCGGCAGTTGCGGCAAGCGCCGCCTGCCGGCGCCCGGCCCCGGCTGCGGGACGGCCTCAAACAACGGTTTTATCCATGCATACAGTTCAAATCAGCTTACATATCCTCGCGCTACTGATCGTCCTGGCCTTGCTGTTCGATTTCATGAACGGCTTCCATGACGCGGCCAACGCGATCGCCACCGTGGTGTCGACCGGCGTGCTGCGCCCGCAGACGGCGGTGGCCATGGCGGCGTTCTTCAACCTGGCCGCCGTGTTCGTGTTCCACCAGCTGCATGTGGCGGCCTCGGTGGGCAAGGGCACGATCGAGCCGGCGGTGGTCGACCATTACGTGGTCTTCGGCGCCCTGATCGGCGCCATTTTCTGGAACCTGGTCACTTGGTACTACGGCATCCCGTCGTCGTCCTCGCACGCGCTGATCGGCGGCCTGGTCGGTTCGGCCGTGGCCAAGGCCGGTACCGGCGCGCTGATTTCCTCGGGCCTGCTCAAGACGATCCTGTTCATCGTGCTGTCGCCCTTGCTGGGCCTGATCTTCGGCTCGCTCATGATGCTCGTGGTGTCATGGATCTTCTTCCGCTCCACGCCGAGAAAGATCGACGGCTGGTTCCGCCGCCTGCAATTGCTGTCGGCCTCGATGTACAGCCTGGGCCACGGCGGCAACGATGCGCAGAAGACCATCGGCATCATCTGGATGCTGCTCATCGCCGCCGGCTATTCCAGCACCACTGCTGAAGCGCCGCCGATGTGGGTGATCATCTCCTGCTATTGCGCCATCAGCCTGGGCACGCTGTTCGGCGGCTGGCGCATCGTCAAGACCATGGGCCAGAAGATCACCAAGCTGAAGCCGGTGGGCGGCTTCTGCGCCGAGACCGGCGGCGCCATCACGCTGTTCATCGCCACCGCGCTGGGCATTCCGGTGTCGACCACCCACACCATTACCGGCGCCATCGTCGGCGTGGGCGCTTCGCAGAAGATGTCGGCGGTGCGCTGGGGCGTGGCCAGCAACATCGTCTGGGCATGGATCTTCACGATCCCGGCGTCGGCGTTCGTGGCCGCCATCGCATGGTGGGTGGGCGTGCGAATCCTGTAATCCGGCAGCTTTGCCGCATCAACAAAAAAGCCACCTTGCGGTGGCTTTTTTGTTGGAGCAAATACTGCTTGCTACATCACAGCACATCGCTGGCATGATCGGCCAGGCGCGAGCGTTCGCCACGCGCCAGGGTCACGTGGCCGCTGTGCGACCAGCCCTTGAAACGGTCGACCACATAGGTCAGGCCGCTCGAGCCCTCGGTCAGGTAAGGCGTGTCGATCTGCGCGATGTTGCCCAGGCAGATGATCTTGGTGCCGGGGCCGGCGCGGGTGACCAGCGTCTTCATTTGCTTGGGCGTGAGGTTCTGCGCTTCGTCGATGATCAGGAACTTGTTGACGAAGGTGCGGCCGCGCATGAAGTTGAGCGACTTGATCTTGATGCGCGAGCGGATCAGGTCCTGGGTCGCGGCGCGGCCCCATTCGCCGGCGTCGCCATCGGACTTGTTGAGCACTTCGAGGTTGTCGTCGAAGGCGCCCATCCAGGGGCCCATCTTTTCTTCTTCCGTGCCCGGCAGGAAACCGATGTCTTCGCCGACCGGCACCGTCACGCGGGTGACGATGATTTCGTTATAGAGCTTGGTTTCCAGCACCTGCGCCAGGCCTGCCGCCAGCGCCAGCAGGGTCTTGCCGGTACCGGCCTGGCCCAGCAGGGTGACGAAGTCGCATTCCGGGTTCATCAGCAGGTTCAGCGCGAAGTTCTGCTCGCGGTTGCGCGCGGTGATGCCCCAGACGCTGTTCTTGGCGTGGCCGTAGTCGCGCAGGGTCTGCAGCACGGCGGTCTTGCCGTTGATCTGGGTGACCTGGCCGTAGAAGGCCGGTTCGCCGTTCTTGGGCTCGATGAACACGAACTGGTTGACCAGCAGCGACGGCACATAAGGGCCGGTCACACGGTAGTAGGTGAAGCTGCTGCCGTGCTTGTTTTCCTGCCAGGATTCCATGCCCTTGCCGTGCTTGGTCCAGAAGTCGTCCGGCAGTTGCTGGATGCCCGAGTACAGCAGGTCGGTGTCTTCCAGCACATGGTCGTTGAAGTAGTCTTCGGCGGGCAGGCCGATGGCGCGCGCCTTCAGGCGCATGTTGATGTCCTTGGACACCAGTACCACCGGGCGGTCCGGGTATTGCTGGTCGAGCGCCCGCACCACGCCCAGGATCTGGTTGTCGGCCTTGCCTTCGGGCAGGCCTTCCGGCAGCGCGGCGTTCTGCAGCTTGGTCTGGAAGAACAGGCGGCCCTTGGCGTCCTTGTTGCCCAGCTTGGACAGCGGGATGCCTTCGTCGATCGCGTCTTCTGCGATGTCGGATACCAGCGCATCCAGCGAGCGCGAGATCTGGCGTGCGTTGCGCGCCACTTCGGACATGCCTTTCTTGTGGTTGTCCAGCTCTTCCAGCGTGACCATCGGCAGGTAGACGTCGTGTTCCTCGAAACGGAACAGCGAAGTCGGGTCATGCATCAGCACGTTGGTGTCCAGCACGAACAGCTTGGTCACGCCGAGCTTGTCGGCGATGCGGCTGGTGGCCGATTTGGCGCGCGACTCCAGGTTCTTGGGCGCGGCTTTCGGTTTTTCCGCGACCGGGGCCTTGCCGCCGATGCGCGCGCGCGGTTCCACGGTCTTTGCTACGGGGACTGCAACAGCTGGTTTTGGAGCGGGTGCTTCGACGAGAGTGATGTTCGGTTTGACAGGCTTATTGCGTTCGGCTTTGGGGTAGTCCTCGGGAGACAACAACGCAGCCGGTTTGCTCGGCATTTTGGGCAGGGGCATCAGGACCTCGGTAGTAAATGAAGAAAACACCGCTTTGTCAGAGCGAACAGGTGTTGCGGTACTGCTAACAGCGAAGGGAACATCAGCTGGGCAATGGCACCGTGGGATCTAATGAAGACCTTCTGGCGCCCGGGTGCGGCATAGGCGGGGCCATGGGATAGGAGGGCTTGATTAGCGCCGACGGCGATTTGAAAAGTAAAAAAGCCGTTTCGGCAGGCCCTCGGCCTAAACCAGAAACGGCTTTCAAAAAACGTTTTTCTATTTGAATTCAATGGCTTGTATCGATTGACCGCATATTCGTCGAGCGCGGCAGCATCGCTTGCCAGGCGATCCTGACACGGCCTGCATCCATCGTTCCTGCCGATGGCACCGCGAGATTTACAGGCGGTTTTCAGGCAATGGTTTTGATGAAGGCCAGCACTTCATCCACGTGGGCTGGAACCTTTACTCCACGCCATTCTTTCACCACTTTGCCCGATCCGTCAATCACAAACGTGCTGCGTTCGACGCCGCGAACTTGCTTGCCATACATGTTTTTCATCTTCATGACATCGAACATGGTACACAGCGTTTCGTCGGGATCGGAGATCAGTTCGAAGGGCATTTCCAGCTTGCCCTTGAAGTTCTCGTGCGACTTCAGGCTGTCGCGGCTGATGCCGAAAATGTCGGTGTTGTGGCGCTGGAATTCCCCATGCAGATCGCGGAATTGCATGCCTTCGGTGGTACAGCCCGGCGTGTTGTCCTTCGGGTAGAAATAGAGTACCAGGTTGCGGCCCTTGTAGTCGGCCAGGTGGAAGTCCCGGCCGCCGGTCATGCTGGCCGAGAAGTCAGGAACGGTCTTGTTCAGGATGGTTGGTCTGTCGGTCAAAATGGCGCCCCGTCTGTCGTGTCTGTCGTTTGTCGTAGGTGTGTCGGTATTGGTGATGGCCGCAATCAATGGCCCGGGCGGACGGCCTTACATCGCCTGCACGATCATGTCGCCCGAGCGGCCCGGCAATTCGCCCCAGCTGATGGGCAGGATGGGCAGCACGTCGTCTTTCACGCTTTCATAATAATCGCCCATGGAGACCAGCTCGTAGCCTTGCGCGCGCCAGCCCGCCAGCAATTGCTCGAAGATGGGGGCGAGTTTCTGCCCTTCAAGTTCCGCATGCAGGGTGAAGACATGGTCGCGCGGTTGCCTGGTCAGTTCCAGCAGCAGCTCGGCGGCGTTGCCGGCGTCGATCAGCTTGCCGCGGATGGTGCGGCCGAGGATCTCGTCGAGCGTGGGCAGCGTGGTCGGCAGTTGCACGCAGGACAAAGGTTTCCCGAAGGCCGACAAGCGGTGCGGCCCGGCATCCGGATCGGCCAGGCGGCCGTCTTCGCGCAACTGCGAGCGGCCGTCGGAGGAATAGGCGATGCCGAACTGGTCGAGCTGCACGAAGGCATGGTCGTTCATCTGCCAGCCGGCGGCGCCGTGGGTCACCGGCGCACGGCCGAAGATGTCGTGGTAGCGGCCATACGATCGCTGCATGGTTTCTTGCGTCCACTGCGCATCGGCGGTACGGACATTGTCCTGCCAGACGCGGTGGTCCCAGGTATGGATGCCGCATTCGAAGCCGGCATCGTAGGCTTCGCGCATGAAGTCGGCGCAGGTCTTGCCGATATCCGGCGCCGGCAGCAGGGTGCCGTACATCAGCGTCTTCAGGCCGTAATGCTCGACCACCGAGGTGCGCGACACCTTGCTGAAGAAACCGGGGCGAAAGATCTGCTTCAGGGCCCAGCCGGTATGGTCGGGACCGAGTGAGAACAGGAAGGTGGCGCCGGCGCCGTGCCGGCGCAGCTGGGCGATCAGGTTGGGAACGCCCACGCGGGTGCCGCGGTAGGTGTCGGCGTCGATCTTGAGTGTGAGTTTGGGCAATGTCGGCGAATCGGATAAGTGGCGGGGAGCGATGCGGCCCCGGGAATTGTTGCAATGCAGGTCAGGATGGGAGACTAGCATCCCATGCTGCGGAGAACAATATACAGACGAAAAATGCAGCCGGGAAAAAGAAAACCGCGCCGTAGCGCGGTTTTCCGGTAAGGCAGGAGCCAGCGAATCAGTCGACCAGCGCGCGCGCTTCGGCCACCTGGCTGCGGTAGGCGTCGAAGATGTTGCGCAGGGTGTCGGCCATGGTGGTCTTGGGGGCCCACTTCAGCTCGTCACAGGTGTTGGTGATCTTGGGCACGCGGTTTTGCACGTCCTGGTAGCCCTTGCCATAGTAGGCGGCCGAGGTGGTTTCGACCAGCTTCACCTTCTTGGCGGTGTCGGCGTATTCCGGGTACTCGGCGGCCAGCTTCAGCATCATGTCGGCCAGGTCCTTGATCGAGTAGTTGTTGGTCGGGTTGCCGATGTTGTAGATCTTGCCCGAAGCCACGCCGCCTTCGTTGGCGATGATCTTCATCAGCGCGTCGATGCCGTCGTCGATGTAGGTGAAGGCGCGCTTCTGCTGGCCGCCGTCGACCAGAGAGATGTTCTCGCCGCGCACGATGTGGCCGAAGAACTGGGTCACCACGCGTGAGCTGCCTTCCTTCGGGGTGTGGATCGAATCCAGGCCGGCGCCGATCCAGTTGAACGGGCGGAACAGGGTGAAGTTCAGGTTGTCTTCCATGCCGTAGCCCCAGATCACGCGGTCCATCAGCTGCTTGGAGCAGGAGTAGATCCAGCGCGGCTTGTTGATCGGGCCGCAGATCAGTTCGGACTCTTCCGGATCGAATTCCTCGTCATGGCACATGCCGTAGACTTCCGAGGTCGACGGGAACACCAGGTGCTTGCCGTACTTGGCGGCGGCGCGCACGATCGGCAGGTTGGCTTCGAAGTCCAGTTCGAACACGCGCAGCGGCTTGTTGACGTAGGTCGACGGCGTGGCGATGGCCACCAGCGGCAGGATCACGTCGCATTTCTTGACGTGGTACTCGACCCATTCCTTGTTGATCGTGATGTCGCCTTCGAAGAAGTGCATGCGCGACTTGTAGGCCTCGTTTTCCAGGATGTCGGTGATGCGGTCGGTCATCATGTCCATGCCGTAGACGTGCCAATCCGTGGTTTCCAGGATGCGCTTGGACAGGTGGTGGCCGATAAAGCCGTTGACGCCGAGAATGAGGACTTTTTTCATAATGTGAGCAGTGTGGATGGCCGGTTTCAGGAGGCCATGTATTTCAGGTAATTGTTAAGCGAAGCATCCCGGTCATTGATCTGGATGCCCAGGATCTGGAGGAAGTTGCCGTCGCCGCAACGCGCGTACAGCTTGCCTCCCTCAAAGAACTTGTCTTGCATGCCATGCGCCTTCTGCAGGGCAGGATGGGCGGACGGCGGGACCAACCGGGTTTTCGTGACCGTAATTCTATCACCCGCGATTTCCTCGAAGGCGCCCGGATAGGGGGGCGCCACCGCGCGCACCAGATTATGCACCTCGCGGGCGGTCCGCTGCCACCGGATGCGGCCGTCTTCCGGCTTGCGCCCGCCGAAGTAGCTGCCTTGGGAAAGGTCGTTGGGCAGGCGCGGCGTGCGGCCCGCCAGCATCGCCGGCAGCGCGTTCCACAGCGTCTGCTCGGCGGCCACGACCACCTTGCCGAAGACTTCGTAGGCGGTGTCTTCCGGCAGGATCGGCACGGCCGTCTGCGCCACGATGGCGCCGGCGTCGGGCTTGGCGGTCATCTCGTGCAGGGTGGCACCGGTTTCGGTCTCGCCGTGCAGCACCGCCCAGTTGATCGGCACGCGGCCGCGGTACTTGGGCAGCAGCGAGCCGTGCATGTTGAAGGCGCCGTGCCTTGCCACTGACAGCAGCTCCACCGGCAGCATGTGGCGGTAGTAGAAGCTGAAGATGAAGTCCGGCTGCGCCGCCTGCACCTGCGCCAGCAATTGCGGGGTCTTGGGATCGGCCGGCGTGATGTACGGGATGCCGTTGTCGCGGCATACGCCGGCCACCGAGCCGAACCAGATGTTTTCGGTCGCGCTGTCCTCGTGCGTGACCACCAGCGATACCTGGACGCCGCGCGCCAGCAGCACCTTCAGGCAGCGCACGCCCACGTCATGGTAAGCGAATACGACGGCGTTCATGATGTCTGCTTGTCCTCTTCGGAGGATTGTTCAAGGATGGCCTGCACCACATAGCGCGGGCGCGCGCGCACCTGCATGTAGATGCGGCCGATGTATTCGCCCAGCAGGCCGATGGAGAACAGGATCACGCCCATCAGGAAGAAGGTGATCGCAAACAGCGTGAACACGCCGCCCACTTCGGCGCCGATCAGCAGGCGCCGCACCACGATCAGGATGAACAGCGCCGCCGAGGCGAACGACAGGCCGATGCCCAACAGCGAGAAGAATTGCAGCGGCACCAGCGAGAAGCCGGTGACCAGGTCGAAATTCAGGCGGATCAGGCTGTAGAACGAATACTTGGATTCGCCGGCCGAGCGCTCTTCGTGCTCGACCGTGATCTCGGTCGGATTGCGGGCGAAGGTATAGGCCAGCGCCGGCACGAAGGTATTGACCTCGCGGCACTGGTTGACCAGGTCGATCACGTTGCGGCTGTAGGCGCGCAGCATGTTGCCCTGGTCGGTCATCTTGATGCGGGTGATCTTCTCGCGCAGGCGGTTCATGGCCTTGGAGGCATAGGTGCGCCAGGCCGAATCCTGGCGTTTGCGGCGGATCGAGCCGACGTAGTCGTAGCCTTCGCGCATCTTGGCCACCAGATTGCCGATTTCCTCGGGCGGGTTCTGCAGGTCGGCGTCCAGCGTGACCACGATGTTGCCGCGGGTGGCTTCGAAGCCGGCCATGATGGCCATGTGCTGGCCGTAGTTGCCGTTGAACAGCACAACGCGAGTCACGTCGGGGCGCAGGCGGAATTGTTCGGCCAGGATGCCGGCCGAACGGTCGCGGCTGCCGTCGTTGACGAAGAGGATTTCATAGCTGTAGCCCAAGGCGTCCAACGCCGGGTAGAGGCGTTCGAACAGCTTGGCGAGGCCGGATTCCTCGTTATAAACCGGGATGACGACGGACAGTTCTGGTTTCATCAATGGCTGGTACTGGAATATGTCAAAGGCCCGAAGCCGCGGCGACCGTCAGGCGTCGCGGCATTCAGGCCCGCTTTGGAACTGAAAATGCAAGTGGTGCGAAATTTAAACGGAAAATTGCCGCAAAATCAACGCAAGACCGATTTTACCGTGTCGACTGCGCGTTCCACGTCATCTTTACTCATCGCATTGAACATCGGCAAGGAGACGATGCGCTGCCCCACGCGCTCGGCCACCGGGAACATGCCTTCCTTGAAACCGCGCTCGCGGTAAAGCTTGAGCAGGTGGATGGCCGGGTAGTGGTAGCCGATGCCGACTTGCTTTTCCATCATCTTTTCCATGAAGGCCGCGCGCGTGATGCGCTCCGGCAGCACCAGCTGGAACATGTGCCAGTTGGAGTTCTCGAAATCGGCCACCGGCAACTGGGCGCCGTACTCGGCTTCGAAGTTGTCGCCGAAGGTGGCGAAGTAATGCCTGGCCAGTTCCTTGCGGTGGGCGGTGATGGCGTCGACATGGGCGAACTGGCCCAGGCCGATGGCGGCGGCCACATCGGTCATGTTGAACTTGCCGCCCAGCACGTCCACTTCAAGGCCGTCGAAGCCGCTGCGGGTTACGCCCTGCAGGCGGTACTTTTCGGCCAGTTTGGCTTCATCGGCGTTGTTGAGCACCAGGAAGCCGCCTTCGGAACTGGTGATGTTCTTGTTTGCCTGCAGGCTGAACGAGACGAAGTCGCCGAAGGCGCCGATACGCTTGCCGTTCCAGGTCGAGCCCAGCGCCTGGGCGGCGTCTTCCACCACGCGCAGGTTGTGTTTCTTGGCGATGGCGTACAGGCGGTCCATGTCCACCGGCAGGCCGGACAGGTAAACCGGGATCACCGCCTTGGTGCGTGGGGTGATGGCGGCTTCCAGCTTGTCCAGGTCGATGTTGCGGGTGACCGGGTCGATATCGGCGAATACCGGCGTGGCGCCGGTTTCGATGATCACGTTGGCGGTCGCCACCCACGAGATCGGGGTGGTGATGACTTCGTCGCCCGGACCCACGCCGGCGATGCGCAGCGCGATTTCCATCGTGCAGGTGCCGGAATTGAAGGTGCGCACGATGCGTCCGCCCAGGTACTCGGACAGCGCCTTTTCAAAGGCCTGCACCTTGGGGCCGCTGGTGATCCAGCCGGAACGCAGCACGTCGGCGACGGCGGCGATGGTGGGTTCGTCGATGGTGGGTTTGGCGAACGGGAGGAAGGGCAGGCTCATGAATTCGTTTCTCGTCAGGCAATCACGTTGATGCGCCCCGGGCGCATGGCAGGGCGCTTATTGTAAATCAGCTTCTGGTCAGCAAAACCACGCCGATGATGATGACACCGATGGCCAGCAGGCGCTGGGCCGACACCGCTTCCCCGAGGAAATACCAGGCGCCGACGGCGTTGATGATGTAGCCCAGCGACAGCATCGGATAGGCGATGGTCACGTCCACCCGCGACAGGCCGATGATCCATACCACCACCGAAATCACATAGCACGACAGGCCGCCGATGATCGGCAGTTGCGTGGCCAGCTTGAGGCCGGTGGAGAACCAGTTCTCCGCGGTCAGGTGGATCGCGCCCACGGCGTTGGTGCCGGCCTTGAGCAGCAGTTGCGCCACGGCGTTGAGGCAGATGCCGGCGAAGATGAAGCCGAACGTGGCCAGATTCATGGCGCCACCTTCTTTCCGTTGCCGGCGGCAGCGGCCGCCGGATCGTTGGCCACGATCACGCGGCGCGGGTCCTGGCCGATCAGGCGCATCGGCAGCTTGCGTTCTTCCAATTGCTTATAGATGGTCGGATCGACGATGGCGATATCCTTCTTGCCGGCGGCATGGTCGGCCACCCATTGGGCGACGAAGGCGTCCACGGTCGGCAGCCAGAGCTGCGGTTCCTGTTTCAGTCCGAATTCCATCTCATCGGCGTGCTGCACCAGCGTCATCGTGCGGCGCAGGTAGAACGGCAGCGCCTGCTCATAGCGGCCCACCAGGTAAATCGGGGTATCCGGCTTCAACTCGGCCTGCAGCACCGGCACGTAGTCGACGCCGGCGGAGTAGCGGCCTTGCGGCTCGTGTCCCAGCATCAGCGCCTGGCCGGCGACGAAGGCGGTGGCCGCCAGGACGGTGACGGCCGCATCCTTGTGCTGGCGCGCCAGGCGGATAGCGGCGATGCCGCCGATGAAGAAGGCCAGCGTGGCGGCATAGATATACGGCACGTGCGCCTCGACCAGCGGTTGCGAGAAGGCATCCTTGGCCAGCGAGGGAACGCGCGGGATGAAGGCCAGCCCGATGGCGCACGGCACCGCCACCAGGGAGCCGGCCCAGGCCAGCGCCTTGTGGTCGGCTTGTTCCAGGTAGCAGGCGATCAGCAGGGCCAGCGCCGGGAAGACCGGCAGGATGTAGGAGGGCAGCTTCGAATCCGAGATGCTGAAGAACACGAAGATGAACACGGCCCAGATCAGCAGCAGCTTCTTCGGCTGGAAGCGGCCGCCGTTGAGGGTGTTGTAGCCGCCGGTGTCGCGCTGCTCGCGCACGCCTTGCCACAGGCCCTGGAAGAACACCCCCAGCCACGGGACGATGCCCAGCAACAGGATGGGAATGAAGTAGTACCACGGGCCGGTGCGGCTATGGATCTTGGTGGTGAAGCGCTGGAAATGCTCGTGGATGAAGAAGAACTGCGGGAATTCGGGATTCTTCAGCGAGACCGCCACGAACCACGGCGTGGTGATGGCGAAGAACAGGAGCAGGCCTTTGACCAGGTGCAGCCGTTTCCAGATCGCCCAGTCGCGCGAGAACAGCGTGTACAGCACCAGCACCGCGCCTGGCAGCACGATGCCGATCAAGCCCTTGGACAGCACCGCCAGCGCCATGCCGGCCCAGCACAACAGCATCCAGTTGCGCTGGCTTTCACGCGAGGCCTCGTTGCGCTGGGCCATCAGCAGCGCGCACAGCGAGATGGTCATCATGCCCGACAGGCCCATGTCCAGCGTATTGATGTGGCCCATGCCGGCCCAGAAGAAGCTCGACGCCAGCACCAGCGCGGCATAGAAACCGACGCGGCCGTTGAACACGCGGGCGCCGGTATAGGCCGCCAGGCCGATGCCCAGCAGGCCGCACAGGCCGGTCCACAGCCGCGCCTGCCATTCGCCCAGGCCGAACAACTCGAAGGTGAGGGCATTCATCCAGGTCTGCAGCGGCGGCTTTTCGAAGTACTTGATGCCGTTCAGGCGGGTGGTGATCCAGTCCTGGGTGGCGACCATCTCGCGCGCCATTTCCGCATAGCGGCCTTCATCGGTGGGCACCAGGGTGCGGGCGCCCAGCATCCAGAACCACACCAGCAAAAACAGGATAAGCAACGTCCAGACGAACGCCTTCGATTTGTACAGTTCGCGCATTGAGAGCGGTTCCTTGTGCGTATTTGTTAGGTTTCTTGTCGCGGCAGGTAAACGCCGCTCAGCTCAGTTCTTTTGGGGAATGACCAGCGCCAGCGCCACCTTGCGGCCTTCGGCCATCAGGATGTTGTAGGTGCGGCAGGCGGCCTGGTTGTCCATGCATTCGACGCCGATGCGGCGCGCGGTCAGGGCTGCGATCAGCTTGGGATGGATGAAACGCTGGCGTTCGCCGGTGCCGAGGATGACCACGTCAGGCCGGGTGGCGTCGATCTGCTCGAAATCCGCCGCGGTCAGCGCCTCGAAGCTGGTCACCGGCCACGGCGCCGGTTCGGTTTCGGGCAGTACCACCAGGCTGTGGTCGAAGCGGATCGCATTGAGCTCGACGCCGTCCTCGTCGTAGGCGGTGACGGTCTGGTATTGCTTGGTTTCGGTTGAATGGAGCTTCATCGCAAGATGGGCTGGAAGGCAGGCGGAGCACCGTCCGGCGGGAACGCCGGGATGTCATTCCGACATGCATTGCAGCAATCTGGTCGTAAAGTGCTGCATTGTAGCCGTTTCCTCACCGGGCGCACGCCTATTTGATTGATAAAATGGACAGCTTTGGGCAAAATGGCCGGTTCCCGCCCGCTGGGGCGATGCGTGTCGGCAAGCGTGTTTTCCGCCGCTTTTCGTTGCGCCGCAGGAATTGCAGGAGTTGCCATAAGGTATCGGAAGTAAATCAAAGGATGCGCCGTGATGGAGACGCGGGAGCCCGAAAGGTTCCTGGCCCTCCCGGCGCCAGGCGGAACGGGACCGGCCGGGCAGGCATGCCGCGGCGTCCCGCTTCAGAACGAGTAGAGGAATGGCTGTGCGACCGATTCAGAAATCCAAGAAGCTGGCAGATGTGTGTTACGACATTCGTGGTCCCGTGCTGGAAAAAGCGCGTCAGATGGAGGAAGAGGGCCACAAGATCATCAAGCTCAACATCGGCAACCTGGCCGCCTTCGGCTTCGACGCCCCGGACGAGATCGTCCAGGACATGATCCGCAACATGGGCAACGCCTCCGGCTATACCGATTCCAAGGGCCTGTTCGCACCGCGCAGGTCGGTTGTGCACTACACCCAGCAGAAGAATGTCCAGGGCGTCACCATCGATGACGTCTACCTCGGCAACGGCGCTTCCGAGCTGATCGTCATGAGCGTCAACGCGCTGTTGAACACCGGCGACGAAGTGCTGGTGCCGTCGCCCGACTATCCGCTGTGGACTGCCGCGGTCAGCCTGTCCGGCGGTACGCCGGTGCACTACGTCTGCGACGAGCAGCAAGGCTGGCAGCCCGACATTGCCGACATCAAGAAGAAGATCACGTCCAACACCCGCGCCATCGTGGTCATCAACCCCAACAATCCGACCGGCGCGCTGTATTCGGTCGAGGTGCTGAAGGAAATCATCGAGCTGGCGCGCCAGCACCAGTTGATCATCCTGGCCGACGAGATCTACGACAAGGTGCTGTACGACGGCAACACCCATACCTCGCTGGCCTCGCTGGCCGACGACGTACTGTTCATCACCTTCAACGGCCTGTCCAAGAACTACCGTTCCTGCGGCTACCGCGCCGGCTGGATGGTGGTTTCGGGCGAGAAGAAGCACGCCAAGGATTACATCGAGGGCCTCAACATGCTGGCCTCGATGCGCCTGTGCGCCAACGCGCCGGGCCAGTTCGCGATCCAGACCGCGCTGGGCGGCTACCAGAGCATCAACGACCTGGTCGCGCCCAACGGCCGCCTGACCAAGCAGCGCGACCTGGCGCACAAGCTGCTGACTGAGATTCCCGGTGTGACCTGTGTCAAGCCGAAATCGGCGCTGTACATGTTCCCGCGCCTGGATCCGGAAATCTATCCGATCAAGGACGACCAGGAATTCGCCTACGAACTGCTGGCCGAGGAGAAGGTGCTGATCGTGCAGGGCACCGGCTTCAATTGCCCGACGCCGGACCACTTCCGCGTCGTGTTCCTGCCCAATACCGACGACCTGACCGAGTCGATGGGCCGCATCGCCCACTTCCTCGAAGGCTATCGCCGTCGCCACGGCACCGCGTAATTTGCAGTACCCGCCATGTTCCGGGTTTGGACGTGGCGGCATTTTTCACCAACCACGAAGACAATATGAAATCCATCAAAGTAGGTTTGCTCGGCATCGGCACCGTGGGTTCCGGTACTTTCAATGTTCTCAAGCGCAACCAGGAAGAGATTGCGGGCCGCGCCGGCCGGGGCATTGAAATTACCATGGTGGCCGATCTCAACACCGAGCGCGCCACCGAACTGACCAATGGAGAAGTCAAGGTTGTCAACGACGCCAACCTGGTGGTGAACGACCCTGACATCGACATCGTCATCGAGCTGATCGGCGGCTACGGCATCGCCAAGGACCTGGTGCTCAAGGCCATCGCCAACGGCAAGCACGTGGTCACCGCCAACAAGGCGCTGATCGCCACGCACGGCAACGAGATCTTCAAGGCGGCGCAGGAGAAGGGCGTGATGGTCGCGTTCGAAGCGGCCGTGGCCGGCGGCATCCCCATCATCAAGGCGCTGCGCGAAGGCCTGACCGCCAACCGTATCCAGTGGATCGCCGGCATCATCAACGGCACCACCAACTTCATCCTCTCCGAGATGCGCGACAAGGGCCTGGACTTCGACGTCGTGCTCAAGGAAGCGCAACGCCTGGGCTACGCCGAAGCCGACCCGACCTTCGACATCGAAGGCGTGGACGCGGCCCACAAGCTGACCATCATGGCCTCGATCGCCTTCGGCATCCCGGTGCAATTCGACCGCGCGCACGTGGAAGGCATCACCAAGCTGCAGGCCAGCGACATCACCTACGCCGAGCAACTGGGCTACCGCATCAAGCTGCTGGGCATCACGCGCCAGACCGCGAAGGGCATCGAGCTGCGCGTGCACCCGACGCTGATCCCGGCCGCGCGCCTGATCGCCAACGTGGAAGGCGCGATGAACGCGGTGGTGGTGCGCGGCGACGCCGTCGGCGAGACCCTGTACTACGGCAAGGGCGCCGGCTCCGAGCCGACCGCCTCGGCCGTGATCGCCGACCTGGTCGACATCACTCGCCTGGCCACCGCCGATCCGGAGCACCGCGTGCCATACCTGGCGTTCCAGCCCGGCGCCATGGTCGATACGCCGGTGCTGCCGATGGCCGAAGTCACCACCAGCTACTACCTGCGCATGCGCGTGGCAGACAAGCCGGGCGTGCTGGCCGACGTCACCCGCATCCTGGCGGATTCGTCGATCTCGATCGACGCCATGCTGCAGAAGGAGCCGGCTGAAGGCGAACAGCAGACCGACATCATCATGCTGACCCACCAGACCCAGGAAAAGAACGTCGAGGCGGCCATCGCCAAGATCGAAGCGCTGGAGACGGTGGTAGGCAAGACCACCAAGATCCGTCTGGAAGAGCTGAACTGAGCGGCGGCGGAAATTCTTTTCCGCCAATGAAAAACGGAGCCGCATGGCTCCGTTTTTTTATGCCTGCGCAGGCAGCTTATTTCTTCTTGATCTCGTAGCTGCACACGGCCTGCAGCATGGCGTCGCCCACCGACAATGGCTTCGGTTTCTCGAACTGCATGTTCTTCAGTGCGTCGGTGTGGTCGCGCTTGTCGCCCTTGCCGTCGTTCTCGGCGAAGATGATTTCGCGCACCAGCTTCACGCTGCCGGCCTTGCAGTTGTACTGGTGCAGGTCCTTGTACGACTTGAGCGCGGGGAAACTGCTGTCGCCGGTATTGGTGCGGGCTTCCTTGAAATTCCACATCGACCATGCTTCGCGCAAGCCGCCGGATTCGACGATGGAATCGGTGTCGATCTGCAGTTCGGATTTGTCGGTGCCGCCCAGCGATTGCCAGTTCTCGGCGTGGGCCGGGGCGAGCGCCAGCAAGGCGCCGCATGCGCCGGAAATCGCCAGCAGGGTCTTGAACTTTTGTTTCATGCCGTTTCCATCCTTCTTGAGTTGTATGCCGTCTTTGATGTGGCTGCGGTGCGGGAGTTTCCGCCACAGCGGATGTGCGAAGTGCGGCAGCATAGCCCGGCGCCGCCGGGCTTTCAAGGGTGGTAACGTTTTATTTCATCCGGCCGGCCCGGATTTGTTTTCTTTATGGAAACAAATCCGGGCGCGATCCGGATGCCGGTTCACTTGAAGACCACGGTGCGCTCTTCTTGCGCCGGCGCATTGGCCGGTCCCGCATTGCGCGCGGCGCGGGAGGCGCGCGTGGAGGCGGCCGGATTGAACTGCGCTTCCATTTCGCTGGCCACGGCATCGCCCAGCGAGCGTGAAACCTCTTGCATTACGCGGCTCTTGTTGAGCACGATCCGGGTGCCGGGGGCATTGGCCAGGCGGGTGTCGGAACCTTCGCCCATGGCCGAGAAGGCGGCCTTGATCTCATAGGTCCTGGTATTGATCAGCGAGAACTCGCCCACCAGCTCCAGCGCCAGCGAGTACGACACCGCGTTGGAACCCTGGATCGGATTGGCTTCCTCGCGGAATTCGACATTGTTGATGCTGCCGAACAGCACATAGTCGGCGCCAGGGTAATAGCCTTGCTTGATGCGGGCGATGATGTCGTACAGCTTTTCCGTGTTCTGTTGCGTCCACGGCTTGCCTTGCACCAGGCGGTACGAGCCGGACTTGAGCAGCTCGCCTTTGATGTCGGCGGTGAATTTGCGCAGTTCGCCGCGGCTGATCACGGTGATGCTGCCCGACGCCGCCACCACCGAGCTTTCGCCGCGGCTGGAGGAGCGCTCGGACTCCGAACCCGACGAGCTGTTGGCCGAATCGCGGAAGCGGGCGCTGGAAGAGGAGCTGTTGTTGTGCTTCTCGCGCGCTTCGAAGTATTGGAAATATTCCTTTACCTTCTCTTCGTACGACAAGTCGGTCACGGCGATCTTGGGCAGGTTCTGGGCCGCCGCCGGAGCGGCGGCCAGCATCGCGCCGGCCAGGCAGCCGATCGCGGAGGCGGCGCGCAAAGCGCGCAGGATGGATGCGTTCATGATGGTTCCCTGAAGCGATGGCCGTAGCGGCTTAGCGGCGCGAGGTCTTGCGGATTTCCTTCTCGTCGGCCCATTCGATGGTGCCGGCTTCGATATCGGTCATGATCAGGCTGAATTTGTAGTAGACGTCCTTGACGTCGCCGCCGCGCTTGACGATGGAAGTGATGTTGCCTTCGATGCGGTATTGCGCGCCCTGCATCTTGCCGACCTTGGCGGTGGCCGATTTCTTGTACAGGCCGCTGTTGTTCTGGCGGGTCAGTTCATCGGTCTGGTTCTGCATGGCATCGATGTCGGTGGCGAAGCGCATGGTGCCGCTCTTGACCAGCTGCACGCGGATCGAGTCGGTGATGGAGCGCGTGTCGATGTATTCGCTGGTCTTGTTCTTGACGTCGGCGATGGTGACCAGCGGCTTGCTCTTGTAGCCGCTGGCCGATTGCGCCAGCGAGCGCGCCATCGATTCGGCGATGCTTTGCAGGTCGGTCGAGCCGAATTCGTTGGTCACCTGTTCCACCGCCTTGGCGTCGCCGTACTGGACGTTGCCGCCGACGGTCGGGGTACCGGGCGTGGCGCAGCCGAACAGGGTGGCGCACAAGGCGCACAGGGCGGTGAAGCGGAGTTGCTTGGAATGGGCGATGGCGTACATGGTGTTTCCTTTTTCGGATGGCGGATATGGGAGAGCGGGGCGCGCGGGCGGCCCCGGTTATTTCAATCGGTCAGGGGCTGTTCATGGAGCCGTTGGGCTGGCTCAGCGGGCGGTTGTTGGTGGCGCTGAACTGGATCTTGAAGTCGCGCGCCTTGGTGGTCGGCGCGACGATCTGCAGCGTCAGTTTTTGCGCGCCGTGCAGCAGCACCGGTTTCCACGCCTCGTCGTCCCATACCTGGAAGCCGGCGTCATCGAGCCACTGCACCCGGTAATAGGCGCTTTGCGGGGCGGTGTCCTGGTTGGTCAATTCGGCCTGCACCCGCAGCAGGCCGTTCTGTTCACGCATGCGCAAGCCGGTGAATTGCAGCGAGGCGGGCTCGCCCATGGTTTCGATCTTGGAAGCGATGGTCTGCCCCACGGCTGGCTGCGCCAAAGCCAGCGCGCAGGATGTGGCCAGCACGATCTGGCGTAAGAAGGCTTGCATCTGGGTTCTCCGGTTTTCGATGTGGTGTTGCGTTACTGGTTGGCCGAGGCCGATACCGGCACGATGGCTTTCTTCTTATCGGCAGCATTGGCCTGGGCTTTATCCTTGGCCGCAGCCGCCGCCTTGACGGCATTGTTGGGCGCCGCTTTCTTGCCGGCCTTGGCGACCTTGGTTGCGGGCGGCGGCACGTCCGGGGCGGCCAGGGCCAATGCGGCCTTTTGTTCGTCGTATGGGGTTTGCGCGAGGTAGAGCGACGGTCCCGAGGTGCGCATGGTCACCACGGCGTAATTGCCGGAGAGCTTCACTTCACGCGTCAACGGCGCGGCGCCGGACGGCAGGGTGATGGTGTGGGCGCCGACCGGCAGTTTCACCCGCGCCACCGAGAAGAAGCCGGGCAGGGTGCGCCAGGCGCGTTCGTCGGCCACTTCCGTCACCACCGAACCGACCTTGACGGCCAGGCTCAGCAAGGAGCCGAAGGCGCCCATCGAGCCGGAGTTGTCGTCGAGCGCCTTTTGCGCAACGCCGCGGGTGATGGCGCGCACCGAGGAGCGCGCGATGATGCCGGGCATTTCGTCGGAGAGCGCCTTGCGCGCCATCTGGTCGACGCTGGTCAGCAGGGCTACCGGCGTGGCCTTGCCGTCGATAGTGATGCTCGACGGCACCGCCGAACTGTCGGCGGGGCGGATCACCGGCCAGGAAATCGGCGTGGCGATGATCGACAAGCCGCTGGTGCTGGGGATCGGCAGCATGATCGGCAAGGTCATCGACGTGATGGCCGGGGCGCTGCCGGATTCGATCACGATCAGCGTGTCGACCAGCTTGGGCGAGCGGGCGCGCACGCGGCCGTCCAGGCCTTTGAGACCATCTTCCAGCACCGGTTCGCCGGGACGCATCTCGATCGCCTTGCGGTAGCCGGCAGCGGCCAGCGAAGGTTCGCCCAGGCTTTCATAGACGAAGCCGGCCAGGTAGTTGGCCACGGCCGATTCGTAGGAATTCTTCAGTGCCTGCACTTGCGGATCGGTCAGGGTCTCGACCGGGTAGCCGTTGAGTTCCTTGAACGAGGTCGTCTTCAGCCCCTTGGCTTCCGCGCTGCTCTTGGCGCCTTCCAGTTCCTTGCTGCGAAACTCGGCGATGATGGCCTCGCGCTCGTGCATCTTCTTGATCTCGGTGCGGGCCGAATCCCAGTCGCCGATGGCCAGGTGGTCCAGCGCCAGGCGCAGGTTGATGAAGGTCTTTTCGTAATCGCGGCCATCGTAGCGGCGGGTCGTGTCGTTGAGCACGAAGGAGCCGATGTCGCCCATCAGCTTGGACGGATCCGTCTTGGCCTGTTCTTCCCAGCCGCGCACCTTCTCGTCGGCGGCCAGCCAGCTTTCCTTGCTGGCCTCGTAGGAGCCTTTCATGCGCAGCAGCTCGCCCTTCTCCAGGAAGTAGAGCAGGTCCTTGTCCTTATCGGGATTCTGCTGTTCCAGCGCTTGCAGCGCCAGATCGGGGTTGCCGCCTTGCATGGCGCCCACGGTGCTGTTGGCCTTGTTGGCGTAACCCGTGGCGCAACCGGCTATCAGTCCTGCCGCCATGGTTCCCACACATAGCCGTTTGCCCAGCAAGAGGACGGCATTTGCCCTGCGGCAATTCGAATTGCTTTGCATCATGAATTTCTCCCCGAAATGGCCAGCATCCTCAACCTGCATGTCCCCTGACAATTGCTTTGGCGTTGGCGAAAAGCGAGCAGGATGGGTGTTGTGCACAAGGAAATTCTAGATAAACGCAACAGAAAAAACCTCATCCATTTGAATGAGAAAGTGAAATGTTCTATGCTCGCGGCAGGGAAGGCCAATCAAGCCGCCATCATGAGCGGCACGGGGATAACAATGAGAACCATCGATCGGGAACAGCAATTCGACCGCCTGGTCGGATTGATTTACGAGTCGGTTCAGGATATCGGGCAACTGGTGCCGGCCATGGCGCTGATGTGCAATGAGATCGGCGCGCTGGCGGGGCATTACATCCATATGGACGTGGCGAGCCGGGAAGTATTCAGCTCCCTCATCAGCGACCCCGCTTTCAGCGCGGGCGACGCCGAATACCGGAATTACTACAGCAGCATCGACGAACGCCTGCAATGGGTTGCCACCGGCGCCATCGGCGAATGGCGCACCGACTACGAGCGTTTCGACGAACGTTCGGTACGCCGCAGCGAGATCTACAACGACTTCCTGTTCAAGTACGGCGTGCGCCACCTGATCGTCGGCCGTATCGGCGGCGAAGCGCTGGAAAATGAAGGCTTGTCGTTTTTGCGCCCGCTAGGCGCCAAGCACTACGATGCGCAAGATCTGCAGTTCCTGGAGCGCACGACCGGTCACCTGGTCCGTTCCTCGGTACTGCGGCGGCGTCTGCGCGGCCTGGAGCGCCAGCAGCAGGCCGACCAGACATTATTGAAATACTTGCCCTACGGCACGGTATGGGTCGACGCCGCTTGCCGCGTGGTGTCGTTCAACAACGTGGCGGCGGATATCCTGGCCGGCGCCGACGGCATCTGCGTGAAGGCGCAGCGCTTGTGCATGGCGGATTCGGGCGCCGACGGCATGCTGGCCGCCGCCGTCAGGCAGGCCACCGGCGGCGAGGGCCGACGGGGGCAATGGTTTGCGGCCCGCCGCGAGCGCGAGGCGCCGCCGCTGGTGGTATCGGTCATCCCGGCGCAGGCGGAGCAGCAGGCCGAACTGGTCGATGGCAGCGCGCCGCTGGCGCTGGTGATCCTGCAGGACATGAACCGGCAGCGCCTGCCGCGCAGCGCCGTCCTGCGCAAGATGTTCGCGCTGACGCCGGCCGAGGCCCGCCTGGCCGAGGCGCTGCTCGACAACGAGACCATCGAAAGCTACGCGCAGAAAGCCGACGTGAGCCGCAATACGGTGCGCACCCATATGGCCAGCCTGTTTTCCAAGACCGGCACGCGGCGCCAGGCGGAGCTCTTGCGCATCCTGATGATGGCCGAGCCGCCGATCCACAGCTGAAAATCCGTATCCTGGCTGCGGACGGCTGGCCAAGGGGAGAAAGTGAGCGCGGTGGCGGCGGGGCGCTATAATGTCGGACTTCACCGATTCCCTCGTATTCACGCATCCTGCAGCCACTACACGTCATGCAATACGTCTCCACCCGCGGTCATTCTGCCACTCCTTCCTTTTCCGAAATCCTGCTGGGCGGCCTGGCGCCGGACGGCGGCCTGTACCTGCCGTCGCAATATCCGCAGGTGAGCGGCGCCGAACTGGACCAATGGCGCAAGCTGTCCTATGCCGACCTGGCCTTCGAGGTGCTGAAGAAGTTCGCCACCGACATTCCCGAGGCCGACCTGAAGGCGCTGGCGCACAAGACCTATACCGCCGACGTCTACCGCAACACTCGCGCCGGTGAGGATGCCGCGCAGATCACCCCGCTGCGCACGCTGGAAGACAAGGACGGCAAGAAGCTGGTGCTGCAAGGCCTGTCCAACGGCCCGACCCTGGCCTTCAAGGACATGGCCATGCAATTGCTGGGCAACCTGTTCGAATACGCGCTGGCCAAGAAGGGCGCCGAACTCAACATCGTCGGCGCCACCTCGGGCGACACCGGCAGCGCCGCCGAATACGCCATGCGCGGCAAGCGCGGCATCCGCGTGTTCATGCTGTCGCCGCACAAGAAGATGAGCGCCTTCCAGACCGCGCAGATGTTCAGCCTGCAGGACCCCAACATCTTCAATATCGCCATCGAAGGCGTGTTCGACGATTGCCAGGACATCGTCAAGGCCGTCTCCAACGACCTGGAGTACAAGGCCGCCAAGAAGATCGGCACCGTCAATTCGATCAACTGGGCGCGCGTGGTGGCGCAGGTGGTGTACTACTTCCGCGGCTACCTGGCGGCGACCACCTCCAATGAGCAGAAGGTGTCGTTCACCGTGCCGTCCGGCAACTTCGGCAACATCTGCGCCGGCCACATCGCCCGCATGATGGGCCTGCCGATCGACAAGCTGGTGGTCGCCACCAACGAGAACGACGTGCTCGACGAATTCTTCCGCACCGGCGTCTACCGCGTGCGCAAGTCGGCCGAGACCTACCACACCAGCAGCCCCAGCATGGACATCAGCAAGGCCTCCAACTTCGAGCGCTTCGTCTACGACCTGCTGGGCCGCGACGCCGAACGCGTCAAGGCGCTGTTCCATAAGGTCGAGACCGCCGGCGGCTTCGACCTGACCGGCAAGCCCGGCAGCGACGGCAACGAGTTCGACAGCGTACTCAAGTACGGTTTCGCTTCCGGCAAGTCGACCCATGCCGACCGCCTGGAGACCATCCGTTTCGCCGAAAAGAACTACGGCATCACCGTCGACACCCACACCGCCGACGGCATCAAGGTGGCGCGCGAGAACCTGGCGCCGGGTGTGACCATGATCGTGCTGGAAACCGCCTTGCCGGCCAAGTTCAACGAAACCATCCGCGAGGCGCTGGGCCGCGACGCCGACCGCCCGGCCGGGTTCGAGAACATCGAGGCGCTGCCGCAGCGCTTCGAAGTGATGCCGGCCGACGCCGCCAATGTGAAGAATTTCGTGGCGCAGCACACCGGCCTGTAAGTTTCTTTGGCATGCCAGACGCCGCCCGGGCCCGCAAGCCCGCGCGGCGTTTTTCATGCGCCATGCGCAGGAGGCAATGCTGATCCGCCGTGCCGATTGCATTAAAATGGCAGATCGCTATATCCGAGTGGAATCAGCGGAAACCAGATAACAGGCCAGACATGCAAGCCAATACTCCTCTACCGAATCCGAGCGACAAAGCGGTGCCGCCGTCGCGCCCGCCGCTGCAAAGCGTGGCGCAGGCATTGAACACCTTGCTCGACGCCGCCGCGCCGGTCGCAGGCGTCGAAACCGTCTCCACCCTGGACGCCTGCGGCCGCGTGCTGGCGGCGTCGGTGCAAGCGCACATCAATGTGCCGGGCATGGACAATTCGCAGATGGATGGCTATGCCGTGCGCGCCGCCGATTGCGCCTCGGGCCAGGCGCGCCTGCGCGTGTCGCAGCGTATTCCCGCCGGCCATGTGGGCCAGCCGCTGCAGGCCGGCACCGCCGCGCGCATCTTCACCGGCGCGATGATGCCCGAAGGCGCCGATGCGGTGGTCATGCAGGAAGCCTGCGAAGCCGATGGCGAAGATGTCATCGTGCGCCATCTTCCTAAGCCGGGTGAATGGGTGCGCTATGTCGGCGAAGACATCCGCCAGGGCAGCACCATCCTGGCCGACGGCACCCGCCTGCGGCCGCAGGAGCTGGGACTGGCGGCCTCGGTGGGGCAGGCCGAACTATCGGTGCGCCGCCGCGTGCGCGTGGCGGTGTTTTTCACCGGCGATGAATTGACGATGCCGGGCCAGCCCCTGAAGCCGGGCGCCATCTACAACTCCAACCGCTTCCTGCTGCGCGGCTTGCTGGAAAAACTGGGCTGTGAAATCACCGACTACGGCATCGTTCCCGACAACTTGGACGCCACCCGCAAGACGCTGCGCGAGGCCGCGCAACAGCACGACCTGATCATCACCAGCGGCGGCGTATCGGTGGGGGAGGAAGACCACGTCAAGCCGGCGGTGGAAGCCGAAGGGCGCATCAACATGTGGCAGATCGCCATGAAGCCGGGCAAGCCGCTGGCCTTCGGCGAAGTCAATCGTCCGACGGCGCAGGAGGGACGCGCCTTTTTCATCGGTTTGCCGGGCAACCCGGTGTCGTCGTTCGTCACTTTCCTGGTGTTCGTGCGGCCCTTCCTGCTGCGCCTGCAAGGTTGGCCGCGTGAAGCAGTACTGCCGCAAGCGGTGACCATGCGCGCCGACTTCGACTGGACCAAGGCCGACAAGCGCCAGGAATTCCTGCGTGTGCGCCGAAATGCCAACGGCGGGCTCGACCTGTTCCCCAGCCAGGGCTCCAACGTGCTGACCTCGACCGTGTGGGCCGATGGCCTGGTCGACAACCCGGCGGGCAAGACGATTGCCGCGGGCGATACCGTTTCCTTCATCTCTTTCCAGGATTTGCTCTCATGAAAATCGAATTGCGTTTCTTCGCCAGCGTGCGCGAGGCGCTCAACACCACGCAAGAGGTGATTGAGCTGCCGGCCAGCGTCAAGACCGTGGGCGACGTGCGCGCCTTCCTGATCGGCCGCGGCGGCATCTGGGCCCAGGTATTGGGACCGGAGAAGAACCTGCGCATGGCTTACGACCATGTGATGACCGAGGCCGATACCGAGATCGCCGACGGCGGCGAGGTGGCCTTCTTCCCGCCGGTCACGGGCGGCTGACATGCCCACGAAGGACGATGCCTCGGCCGGCACGCTCGAACATTACAGCCGCAATGCCGAAGGGTTTCGCGCAGGCACCTGGGACCACGACGTCAGCCAGAACATCGGCGCCTTGCTGGATGCGCTGGAGATGCGTCCCGGCATCGCCGGCCGTGGGCCGTTTTCCATCCTCGATTTCGGTTGCGGCCCGGGGCGCGATTTGCTCACCCTGTCGAAGCTGGGACATGAAGCGGTAGGCCTGGACGGCACCGAAGAATTCGTGCGCATGGCGCGCGAGGCTTCCGGCTGCGAGGTCTTGTGCCAGGATTTCGTGAGGCTCGATTTGCCGGCGCAGCGCTTCGACGGCATTTTCGCCAATGCCTCGCTGTTCCATGTGCCATCCGCCGACCTGCCGCGTGTGCTGGCGCAACTGCGCGAAGCACTGAAGGAAGGGGGCATTTTGTTCAGCTCCAATCCGCGCGGTGACGATGTGGAAGGCTGGAGCGGCGAGCGCTATGGCGTGTGGCATAGCCTGGAAGGATGGCGGCGCTATCTGCAGGATGCGGGATTTGCCGAATTGCGCCATTATTATCGGCCTGATGGCTTGCCCCGTGAGCAGCAACCCTGGCTGGCCAGTGTGTGGCGCAAGACGGCCTGAACCGATTTGACGATTTTCCCCTTTTCCGACCATGCCCATCCGCGTCCAGACTGCTGATTTCGACCTCTCCACCGAAGTGGCGCAACTGCGCCTGTCCAATCCCCTGGTCGGCGCGGTGGCCGCTTTCGTCGGTACCGTGCGCGACCTCAATGAAGGCGCGGCGGTGTCGGAAATGGAGCTGGAACATTATCCCGAAATGACCGAGCGCGCCCTGGAACAGATCGTGGCCGATGCCAAGGCACGCTGGCCCATCTTCGACGCGCTGGTGATCCATCGCGTCGGTCCCTTGCTGCCGCTGGAGCAGATCGTGCTGGTGGCCGTGACTTCGCGCCATCGCGGCGAGGCTTTTGCCGCCTGTGAATTCATCATGGATTACCTCAAGACCCAGGCACCGTTCTGGAAGAAGGAGCAGACGCCCGAAGGCGCGCGCTGGGTCGATGCGCGCGAGAGCGATGATGCGGCCTTGAACAAGTGGAACAAATAACGCCACGCCGATAAGAACAGAGGGGAAGCCCGCTCTTGCCATTCACATTTCGATTGCCGCGCATTCCGGGTTTGCCGACCACTGCGACGGCGCCTTTCTGCCCCTCTGAAGTTGCCGGCACCGTGGAAGTGCCGGCCACCGCCTCGGCCTGGCAAAAGCTCAAGCTCTATGTCGGCCCGGGTTTGCTGGTGTCGATCGGTTATATGGACCCTGGCAACTGGGCCACCTCGATACAATCCGGCGCCCAGTTCGGCTACCGCTTGCTGTTCGTGGTGATGTTGTCGAGCCTGGCGGCGATCGTGCTGCAATGCCTGTGCGCACGCTTGGGCATCGCCACCGGCAAGGACCTGGCGGTCCATTCGCGCGAGCATTACCCGCCCATCGTGGGGCGCGGCATGTGGGTGCTGGCCGAACTATCCATCATCGCCTGCGACCTGGCTGAAGTGCTGGGCTGCGCATTGGCGTTCAACCTGCTGCTGGGCGTGTCGCTGCCGGTCGGGGTCATGCTGACCGCGCTGGATACCTTGATCGTGCTGGGCCTGAAGGGCAGGGGCTTTCGCCAAGTGGAGGCGATTATCCTCGGGCTGGTGCTGACCATTGCCGCGTGCCTGCTGGCGCAACTGGCCTTCGTCAAGGCTGACTGGCATGCGGTGGCGCTGGGTTTCGTGCCATCATTGCAGGCGGTTTCCAGCCGCGAACCGCTGTACCTGGCCATTGGCATCATCGGCGCCACCGTGATGCCGCACAACCTGTACTTGCATTCTTCCATCGTGCAGACGCGCACGGTGCGGCGCGATCCCGCTTCCTTGCAGGATGCGGTGCGCTATACCCGCATCGACACCACCATCTCCTTGTTGCTGGCCATGGTCATCAATGCCGCCATCCTGATCCTGGCGGCCTCGGCCTTCCACCAGAGCGGCAACACGCAGGTGGCGGAACTGGATGAAGCCTACCATTTGCTGGACCCGATCACCGGCTCGGCGGCGGCTGCGATCCTGTTCGGCGTCGGCCTGTTCGCTGCCGGGCAAAGTTCGACCTTCACCGGCACCATCGCCGGCCAGGTGATCATGGAAGGTTTCCTGAAGATGAAGATCCCGTGCTGGCAGCGCCGCGTCATCACGCGCGGGCTGGCGCTGATCCCGGCGCTGGCCGGGGTGCTGACGCTGGGGCCGCATTCGGTGGGCAAGCTGCTGGTGGCCAGCCAGGTGGTGCTGTCGCTGCAATTGCCGTTCGCCATGTATCCGCTGATCCGGCTGACCGGCAGGCGTGATTTGATGGGGGAATTGGCTAACCCGTGGTGGGTGGCGCTGGCGGCGTGGGTATTGTTTGCGGCGATATCGGCGGCCAATGTCTGGCTGGTGGTGCAGGTGTTTGCTGGTTGAATAACCGGTTTCGGTATTGATAAAAAAAAGCGGGCGGATGATTTTCATCCGCCCGCTTTTTTATTGCCCTGAAATACCGTAATTCAGCTCTTGGCTGACGGCGCAGCCTGCTTCTGCTCCTTGCCGCTGCCCGGCTCCAGCACCACGGTGCAGGTCAGGCCGGAGGCCAGCAGCACGTCCTTGGGCACGTCGTCCAGGTGGATGCGGACCGGGATGCGCTGGGCCAGGCGCACCCAGTTGAAGGTCGGGTTGACGTCGGCGATCAGTTCGCGGCTTTGCGGATTGTCGCGGTCGTAGATGCCGCGCGCGATGCTGTCGACGTGGCCGGACAGGGTGGCGCCGTTGATCAGCTGGATCTTGGCCTTGTCGCCCACCGACAGCAGCGGCAGCTTGGTTTCTTCAAAGTAGGCGTAGACCCAGAACGAATGGCTGTCGATCACCGCGATCTTGGCCGCGCCGGCGGCCGCATAGTCGCCGCGGCGCACGTTCAGGTTGGTGACGTAGCCGTCCACCGGCGAGAACACCTTGGTGCGTTCCAGGTTCAGCTTGGCGGTGTCGCGCTGGGATACGGCGGCCTGGTATTGGGCCTGGGCCGACTGCAGCTGCGCCTGCGCGGCCTGGAACTGGGCCTCGGCGGCGGTGACCTGGGTGCCTGCGTCTTCGCGGGCTTCGCGCGAGACCACCAAGGCATCCATGTCGGCGCGGCGGCGGGCCTGGGCGCGGCGCATGTTGAGGTCGGCGCGGCGCACGTCGACATCGGCGCGGCGCACGTCGAGGTCGGACTTGCGCGCGGCCACGGCGGCATCGGCCTGCTGCAGCGCCAACTGGTAGCGCGCCGGGTCGATTTCCATCAGGAGGTCGCCTTTCTTGACCAGCTGGTTATCGCGCACCGGCAGTTCGACCACCTGGCCGGAGACGTCCGGCGCGATGTTGACCACATCGGCGCGCACGCGGCCGTCGCGGGTCCACGGCGAGACCATGTAGTGCTGCCACAGCGTCCAGGCGAGGAAGATGGCCAGCAGGAAAATCAGCAGGGTGATGGCTGGGCGAAAAATCGATTTGACCGACATGATGAACTACTCCTGAATGTTTCTTTGTTTTTTCGTATTGCGTGTTTGGCGCGGCAGGTTAGGCATACACGTACAGGCCCATCAGCGAGGCGAAGCAGACGAACATGCTTACGCGGAACAGCGCCGGGTGCCACACCATGTTGTACAGGCCGATGCGCACCAGCAGGCGGTCAGCCGCGAAGGCCAGCGCGCCGGCCGCGACCGCCAGCAACAGCAGGGTGGGAATATAGGCGTCGAAGAAGGAAATCTCACGTGGCATGGCGGGCTCCGGAATTCGTAGGGTTGGCGTCGGCGGCGCCGTCGCGCATGGTATGCAGCGGTGACTGCGGATCCAGCAGGGCAGTGCGGATGAAGTGCAGGTAGCTCAGCGTGCGTTGCAGCCGATGGCGTTCGCTGCGTTCGCGGTAATGCGGGCCGATGGCTTGCTGCACCTGGGCGATGGCATGGTCGTTGGCGGCCAGGGCGTTGGCGAAGGTGTCGCGATTGGGGGTATTGAACAAGGCCGGAATGGTTTCGCGCAGGCGGTTCAGCGCGGCGTAGGCGCCGGCCGGCAGCAGGTCGGGGCGTTCGGTGCGGATGCCGTTGAGTTCGGTGCGCAGTTCGATGATGGCATGGCCCACTTCCAGCGTGGCGAAGGTCCAGCCGAAGGCGATCTGGCGCAGCGTCGGGCGGCTGCTGGTGAGCATGGTGATCTGGTGCATCAGGTCGCGGGTGCCGCTTTCGAACTTCAGCGCCAGGTGCCCTAGCTTGCCGAAGCAGGCGTCCACCACTTGCTTGCGCAGTTGCTTCTCCAGCACGCGCACGATCCAGTCGGTGGTCGGCGGCAGCAGCACCATGAAAGAGATGGCGGTCACGGTCAGCGACACCATCAGTGCCACCGCTTCATTGAGATAGCCGGCGGCGTTGAAGCGCGCGAAGTTGTCGGGCACCGCCAGGAACGGGAAGAAGATGCAAATGCCCAGGCCGTAGCCGGCCCATTTCGGCTTGGTGGTCAGCAGCACGGCCAGCATCAGCATCGGCGTGAGCATCGCCGCCAGCATCCAGTAACCGTCGGCGCGCGGCAGCAGATGGAAGGTGTAGAAGTAGCCGGCAACGGTGGCGAAGGCGACGCCGATGGCGACCGTGCGTGTGGCTTTGGCCGGATCGGGCGCGGCCGAGGTGATGGCGCAGAAGGCGGCGGCGTTGAGCGCGGCCACGTCGCCGCTGGGCCAGCCGCTGGCCAGCCAGAACGCCGACAGCAGCAGTAGCGTGACGGCGGCGCGGGCGCCGGCGATCAGCGCGGTGGTCATGCTGGTCTTGGGCGTGTAGGCGTGTTCCCATTGCTCGCGCTCATGGCGGCGCTGGGGCAGCGAGGCGTAGGTCAGCGTGTAGGCGTGCAGCTCTTCGATGACGCGGTACAGCAGTTCGGAGGCGGTGTCGAAGTCCAGCATGGCGCTATCGCTGTCCAAGCGCAACTCGCCGCGGGTAGCGCGCACGCGGCGCGGCAGTTCGCGCTTGTAGGCTTCCAGCTTGAGGGCGGCATCGGCGGCGTCGACCGCGCTCATGACCGGTTCGCCGCTGTCGCGGGTCAACAGCGGCTGGACTTCCTTGAAGTAGGGGGAGATGGCGTCGATGACGATTCGCGCGCTTGGCGCAGGGCTGGCATGCAGCCGGTTCATCAACTGGTGCAGCGCATGCACGCGCGTCGACAGCGCCATGAACTCGCTGTTCATGCGCGTCAGGCGGCCGCTGCGCAGACGGATTTCGGGGTCTTCGAAGATGGCCGAACTGCGCAGCGCTTCCAGGCCGATGATGTCGCCGATGAAGCGGGCGTTGGCGGCATCGAGTTTCTTGCGGTCGGTGGTGCCGCCCAGGGTGGCGCCGATCAGGTCGACGAAGGCGGTGAAGCGGCCGCGGATGATGCGCACCAGGCCCGGCGCGCTGGCTTGCGGGAACACCAGTGCACTGACCACGCCGGCGCAGACGATGCCCACTGTGATCTCGGTCACGCGCGTCATCATCGAATCGAAGGTGATGCCGGGGTGGAGCGCGGCCGGCAGGCCGACCAGGGCCACCGTATAGCCCGACAGTACGAAGCCGTAGGAGCGGAAATTGCGGTTGTACGCCGACCCCATGGTGCACAGGCCGATCCACAGGGCGGAGGCGATCAGGAACAGTTCCGGCGTCTGCGCGAACAGGCCTACAAGCACCACCACGGCGACCGAGCCGACCAGGGTGCCGATCACGCGGTAGAAACTCTTGGCCAGAATCATGCCGCTTTGCGGCTGCATCACGATGAAGACCGTGATCAGCGCCGAGCGCGGCGATTCGAGGTCGAGAGTATAACCGATGCCCAGCGCCAGCAGGCCGGCGAAGACCATCTTGAAGACGTAGATCCAGGTCGGCCGCTCGTTCTGCCACCAGTCGCCGGCGGCTTCGCGCAGTTGTGCACCGAAGGGTGTGCGCGTCGCGGTGGTTGTGGCGGGCTGGTTCATTGCGCGGCGGTCCGGATAGTGCCGTCGGCGGCGGCTTCAGGTGCGGCGGCCGGTTCCAGTCCGCCGCCCAGGGCCGCGGTCAGCGTGGCATAGGCGGCCAGGTGCTGGGCCTGCAACTGCTGCTCGATCTGTTGCTGGCGCAGCCACTGGGTTTGCGCATGCAGCACGTTGAGGTAGTCGGTCAGGCCGCGCTGGTAAGCGTGGGTGGCGATGTCGACGTTCTTTTGCGCGGCGGCGATCGATTCATGCGCCTGCTGTTGCTGGCGGGCTACCGATTGCAGCGTCACCACCTGGTCGGAAATCGTCTTCAGGGCTTGCGACAGCAGGGCGTTGTAATGCTCGACCTCGATGTCGTAGCCGGCGGCGGCGGCGCCCAGTTGGCCGCGCAGGCGGCCGCCTTCGAAGATCGGCAGCGAGACCGCCGGCCCGTAGGTGGTTTGCCAGTTCTTCATGCTGAGGAAGGACAGCATGCCGCCGCCGGCGGCGGCCGGGCCGATGCCGGCCAGCAGGTTGAGGTTGGGGTAGAAGGCCGTCTTGGCCACCGCGATGCCGCGGGCGGCGGCTTCCACGCGCCAGCGCGCGGCGCTGATGTCGGGGCGGCGGCCGACCAGTTCGGCCGGCAGCGCGCTGGGCAGGCCGATGGGAGACTGCAGCGCCAGTACCGGTCGTGCGATGTTGTCGCCGGCACCCGGGCCTTCACCCAGCAGGGCGGCCAACTGGTTGCGCACCAGCGCGATGCTCTCATGCAAGGCTTCGATCTGGCGGCGGGTTTCCGGCAACGGGGCTTCGGCCTGGGTGATGTCCAGCTGGGTGCCGAGGCCGCCGTTGAAGCGGCGGTGCGCCAGGTCGAGGATTTTCTCTTCTTCCTTGAGCATGGCTTCGGTGTTGTCCAGCAGGCCGTATTGCAGCGCCAATTGCACATAGGTGCGCACCACATTGCTTTCCAGATCGAGCTGGGCGGCGCGGGCATCGGCGGCGACCGCATGCAGTTCATCCTGGGCGCGCTCGGTCGTGTTCTTGTTGCGGTCCCACAGGTCGACGTTGTAGGCCAGGCTCAGGGTGGCGGTGTTGTTCCAGGTCAGCTTGTCGCGGAAGCTGGCGCCGTAATAGACGTTGTCGGACCAGTCCTTGCGGCCGATGGCGGCGTCCAGTTGCGCGCTGGGCAATTCGCCGGCATGCGCGACCACCGCCATCGATTGCGCCTGCCGCACGCGGGCGGCGGCAATGGCCATGCTGGGGTTGCCGGCCACGGCTTTCCGTACCAGCGCGTCGAGTTGCGGGTCGTTGTAGGCCAGCCACCAGGCGCGCTGCGGCCAGCCGGCTTCGGCGCCGGCCTGGCGGATGGCCTGGCCGGCATCGAGGGTGGAAGCCTCGCGTACTTGCGCTTGCGGTTTGATGCCTCCCTGGTCGGCGCAGCCGGCGATTGCCAGGACTGTCAGCGATAGCGCAATGACGGTCAGGGCAGACCAACGAGGGGAGGAACGGCGCTTCATGAGATTACCCCAAAATATGTAAATATCAGATGATATGTATTGTATTTTGTAATTATCTTGGGAAAAATTCGCCAATTTGCAATTGTTTATCCTTTAAATTGCAATAATTCTAGGGCTGTTTTGGGTAACAATGCTGTCATCCGCCAGTCCGGCAAACGCGAGCTTCCACATGCGCCATTCGTGCAGAGCTTACCTGAGGAAACTGGCGGCAGCATAGGAAAGAGTATGGATACCCTGCAAAACATGCGCGTGTTCGAGCGCGTGGTCGAGGCCGGCAGTTTTACTTCCGCGGCCCAGCAAATGGGGCTGACCACCGCCCATGTCTCGCGCGCCGTGGCCGACCTGGAGCGGCACCTGCGCACTCGCCTGTTGAACCGCACCACCCGCCGCATCGCCTTGACCGAGGCCGGCGAGCGCTACCTGCTGCGTTGCCAGCAGATCATCTCTTATGTCGAAGAGGCCGAAGCCGAGGCCGGCGCCGCCTATGTGAAGCCGTCCGGGCGCTTGCGCATCCACGCGATGACCAGTTTCGGCCAGCGCTACGTGATTCCGGCCATTTCCGGCTACCAGAAGCGCTATCCCGACGTGGCGGTGGAGCTGACCCTGGCCCAGCGTATTCCGGACATGCTGGAAGAGGGCTACGACGTCTCGCTGGTGCTGGCGCGCGAACTGCCGGATTCCGGCCTGATTTTCCGCCAGTTGGGCAGCACGTTCAGCATGCTGTGCGCCTCGCCGGCCTATGTCGACAAGCACGGCATGCCGCAAAAGCCGGCCGACCTGGCCAACTACACCTGCCTGCAGCTGGTGAGCCCAGTGTCGCCGCTGGACGAATGGGTGATCGAAGGGCCGGACGGCATGGACACGATCGCCGTCAAGAGCAATTTCCAGGTCAACGTGGCCGAGGCGATGCTGGCCAGCATCCGCGAAGGCATGGGGATCGGCGTGCTGCCGATCTATTCGGCGGTGGATCCGCTGCGCGCCGGCACCATCGTGCGCGTGCTGCCGCAGCACCGCATGCAGCAGATGGGCGTGTATGCGCTGTATCCGTCGCGCCAGTACCTGGACGCCAAGATCAGCACCTGGGTCGACTGGATGCACGAGAGCGTGGACAAGGCGCTGCGGGAAGACCACCAGGCGCTGGAACGCATCGGTTCGCTGCGCGAAGAAATGCAGGGGATTGTTACCGCGCAGGAACACGCTTCCTGAGGCGGCGCGACTATTGCGGTTTCTGGCATCATCGAGGCGACGGACACGACAGGGGGAGGCGGCATGGGATGGCTGGCGGTGGGAGTGGGGGCGGCACTGGGAGCGTGGCTGCGCTGGCGGCTTTCGGTGGTGTACAACATCGGCGGCCACTTCGTGCCGGTAGGCACGCTGGCGGCCAACTGGGTCGGCGGCTATGTGATCGGCTTCCTGGTGGCTTACTTCGAGCACCATCCGGGCCTGTCGCCGGAGTGGCGCCTGTTTGCCATTACAGGTTTCCTGGGTGGGCTCACCACCTTTTCCACCTTCTCGGCCGAGGCCATGATCCTGCTGCAACGGGGCGATTATCTTTGGGCCATCGGCCATTCCGCGCTGCATCTGTTCGGTTCCATCGTATTGTGCATTGCCGGTTTCGCAACGTACCGGGCGTTGGCCGGCTAGGGCGGTATCGGGCATCGGGTGTTGCGGGTGTGATACAAATCAAGTTTTTGCGCCGGCGGTTTGCTTGAAAATCAAGCCTCAGGCCCAATTTTCATCACATTGAAAAATTGGAGCGAACCATGCGACTCGACAAACTCACTACAAAATTGCAGGAAGCGCTGGCCGACGCGCAATCCCAGGCGGTCGGCCACGACAATCAATACATTGAACCGGTACACCTCGTCATCGCCCTGTTGAACCAGGACGACGGCGGCGCGCGCTCGCTGCTGCAGCGCGCGGGCGTGAACGTGAACGGCCTGTCCTCGGCCTTGCAGGGCGCCTTGCAGCGTTTGCCGCAAGTCTCCGGCAACGGCGGCGAGGTGCAGATCGGCCGCGAGCTGGTGGCCTTGCTGAACCTGGCCGACAAGGAAGCGCAAAAGCATGGCGACCAGTTCGTCGCCAGTGAAATGGTGCTGCTCGGGCTGGTGGACGACAAGTCCGACGCCGGTCGCGCCGCGCGCGAGAACGGCCTCACCCGCAAGTCGCTGGAAGCCGCCATCAAGGCGGTGCGCGGCGGCGCCTCGGTATCGTCGCAGCAGGACGAAGGCCAGCGCGAAGCATTGAAGAAATATACGCTGGACCTGACCGAGCGCGCCCGCGCCGGCAAGCTCGATCCGGTGATCGGCCGCGACGATGAAATCCGCCGCGCGATCCAGGTTTTGCAGCGCCGCAGCAAGAACAACCCTGTGCTGATCGGCGAACCGGGCGTGGGCAAGACCGCCATCGTCGAAGGCCTGGCGCAGCGCATCGTCAACGGCGAAGTGCCGGACAGCCTGAAGTCCAAGCGCGTGCTGTCGCTGGATATGGCGGCGCTGCTGGCCGGTGCCAAGTACCGCGGCGAGTTCGAGGAGCGCCTGAAAGCGGTGCTGAAGGAAATCGCCCAGGACGAAGGCCAGACCATCGTCTTCATCGACGAGCTGCACACCATGGTCGGCGCCGGCAAGGCCGAAGGCGCGATGGATGCCGGCAACATGCTCAAGCCTGCGCTGGCGCGCGGCGAGCTGCATTGCGTGGGCGCCACCACGCTGGACGAATACCGCCAGTACATCGAGAAGGATGCCGCGCTGGAGCGCCGCTTCCAGAAGATCCTGGTCGATGAGCCGAGCGTGGAGGCGACCATCGCCATCCTGCGCGGCCTGCAGGAAAAGTATGAGGTGCACCACGGCGTGGACATCACCGACCCGGCCATCGTGGCCGCGGCCGAGTTGTCGCACCGCTACATCACCGACCGCTTCCTGCCGGACAAGGCGATCGACCTGATCGACGAGGCTGCCGCCAAGATCAAGATCGAGATCGACTCCAAGCCGGAAGTCATGGACAAGCTCGACCGCCGCCTGATCCAGCTGAAGATCGAACGCGAAGCGGTCAAGCGCGAGAAGGATGAAGCCTCGCAAAAGCGCCTGCAGCTGATCGAGGAGGAAATCCTGAAGCTGGAGCGCGAGTATGCCGACCTGGAAGAAGTCTGGAAGGCTGAGAAGTCGACCGCGCAGGGCGGCCAGCAGCTGAAGGAAGAGATCGAGAAGGTCCGCCTGCAGATGGAAGAGGCTACCCGCAAGAGCGACTGGCAGAAGGTGTCCGAGTTGAAGTACGGCAAGCTGGCAGAACTGGAAGCCGCGCTGGAAGTGCAGAACAAGAAGGATGCCGCCGGTGTCGCCGCTGAAAAGCCGAAACTGGTGCGTACGCAAGTGGGCGCCGAGGAAATCGCCGAGATCGTGGCGCGCGCCACCGGCATCCCGGTCTCGCGCATGATGCAGGGCGAGCGCGAGAAATTGCTGCACATGGAAGAAGTGCTGCACCAGCGCGTGGTGGGGCAGGATGAGGCGATCGTGGCCGTGTCCGACGCCATCCGCCGTTCGCGCGCCGGCCTGGGCGACCCCAGCAAGCCGTATGGCTCGTTCATGTTCCTGGGCCCCACCGGCGTGGGCAAGACCGAGCTGTGCAAGGCGCTGGCGTCTTACCTGTTCGATACCGAAGAGGCGATGATCCGCATCGACATGAGCGAGTTCATGGAGAAGCATTCGGTGGCCCGCCTGATCGGCGCGCCGCCGGGCTACGTGGGTTACGAGGAGGGCGGCTACCTGACCGAAGCCGTGCGCCGCAAGCCTTACAGCGTGATCCTGCTCGACGAGATCGAGAAGGCGCATCCGGACGTCTTCAACGTGCTGCTGCAGGTGTTGGACGACGGCCGCATGACCGATGGCCAGGGCCGTACCGTGGACTTCAAGAACACGGTGATCGTGATGACATCGAACCTGGGTTCGCACCGGATCCAGTCGATGGAAGAGAGCGATCCGGCGCTGGTGAAGCTGGCGGTGATGGCCGAGGTGCGCACGCACTTCCGCCCGGAGTTCATCAACCGGGTGGATGAGATCGTGGTGTTCCACGCGCTCGATGAGAAGAACATCGGCGCCATCGCCAGGATCCAGTTGCGCATCCTGGAGCAGCGCCTGGCCAAGCTGGAGATCGGCTTGCAGATCAGCGAGGCCGGCCTGCAGAAGATCGCCGAAGCCGGTTTCGACCCGGTGTATGGCGCGCGGCCGTTGAAGCGCGCGATCCAGCAGGAGATCGAAAACCCGCTGTCCAAGGAAATCCTGGCCGGCAAGTTCGGGCCGAAGGATGTGGTTCACGTGGAAGTGAGCAACGGCCAGCTGGTGTTCAGGAAGTAACGCCGGTAACGGAGCAGGGCAGTTTTTTGCCGCGCTCCGCCACTCGTGTCAAAGCCGGTTGTACCGCAAGGTGCAACCGGCTTTTTTCATAGCTTCGCCGACGGCATGGGCTGCCGTGCCTTGATGGCGGAAGGCGCCCTCCGCAAGCGGTTTGTTGCCTTTTGTGAAATTCTCTCCGCTGCGCTTTTGGCATACAATGGTTGCCCAATCGAAAGAACCGGTGCGGCGCGCTGCAAGGCCAGCAAGGCCATCCGTCGCAGTTGGCGGCATGCACCGGCAGGGGGAACCATGCTAAAGGCAGCTGGCGGCGAACGTCCGCAAAGGGGGAGATTCTGAGGCAATCATCTTTGCAGCGGCTGTTCATCTTGCCGTTCATCTTCCTGATGGTTTGCCTGGCGCTGACGATAGGCTGGTTCCTGTATCGCGCCGGGGATGACGCCACCGAGATCCTCACGCGCAATGCGCTGATGGAGACCATGGGGCGCGTCGGCCAGGCGATCGACCGCCAGACCATGAATGCGCGCGAAAGCCTCAACGCGGTCGCGCCGCCGCCGGTGCCGCCGGTCAATCCCGGCGAGAAGCCGGCCATGCTGCCTTTCCCCAAGGACCGCAAGCAACTGGAGGAGCGGCTGTGGGTGGCCAATGCCCTGTTCAGCGATCCCAGCTATGTCTATTTCGGCGGCGCCGATGGCAGCTTCCTGGGCATCAGGCAGGAAAGCGCCAGCGTGTTCATGTACAGCGTCCGCGAGCCGGAGGACAAGAATTACGTCTACTACCTGCGCGGCCCCGGCACCGAAATGAAGCTGACCGCGGTGCAGGACTACGAGCCTCGCCAGCGTCCCTGGTATATCCAGACGGTGGAGCGCGGGCGCGAGACCTGGTCGTCGGTCTATACCGATTTCCGGTTGAAATTCCTGGCCATCAACCTCTCCAAGCCGGTCTACGATACCGACGGCGCATTCCTGGGCGTGGTCAACAGCAATATCGGCCTGGGACAACTCACCACCTTCCTGCAGCAGTTGCCGATGAGCCGCAATGGCGTGGCCTTCGTGACTGAACTCAATGGCGGCATGGTCGCCACTTCGCTCAATGAACCTGTGTATGAGGCCAAGGGTACGGAATTCACACGCCTGAACGCCCTGCAAAGCAAGTCGCCGCTGGTGCGGCAGGCCTTCGCCGAGGTGCAGAAATACCTGGTTGACCATCGTCCCGTGCCGGGCCAGCTGATGCTGCTCAACGCAAGCGGGGAGAATGGCAAGGCCGAGGTCGTCTTCCGCCTGCACCATGACGAGGCCGGGCTGGACTGGCTGGCCGTCAGCGCCGCGCCGCGTTCCGATTTTCTCGGGCCGGTGGCCGGTGGCATCTACCAGACCCTGATGCTGGGACTGGTGGCGGTGTGCCTGACGTTCATCATCGGCTTCATGCTGTTGCGCTGGGTACTGCGCGACATCCGCAAGCTGACGCTGGCGGCCAAGAGCATCGGCAACGGCAGCCCGTTCCCGGCCCTGAACATCGACCGCAACGACGAGATCGGGCAACTGGCGCAAAGCTTCCAGGAAATGGAACGCAACCTGCGCACCGACCGCCTGACCAACGTGCTCAACCGCGATTCGCTGATCGCGCAGATCGAGTTCCGCCGCCGCAATTCGTCGCAAGCCAATCCGCTGCATTTCGCGCTGCTGTTCATCGACCTCGACCGCTTCAAGGCGGTCAATGACGAATACGGCCACGACGAAGGCGACAAGGTGCTGGTCACCATTGCCGCGCGCCTGCAGCATGCGCTGCGCCATGACGATTCGGTCGCGCGCTTTGGCGGCGACGAGTTCGTGGTCTACCTGCATGGCGTCAATGAGATCGAAGTCGCGCGCACCCTCGCCGACAAGATCCGCCATGCCGTCAACAAGCCTATCGACGGGCGCGACGGCAACCAATACATCGTGGACGCCTCGGTGGGCGTCTCGCTTTATCCCGAAGACGGCCTCGATGTGGAAACCCTGTTGCGCATGGCAGACTCGCGCATGTTCGACCAGAAGCGCCTGCACCGCATTCTGTCGGTGTGACGATGCGGGCAGGAACCTGATTACGGAGACCACCATGAGCTTTTCCACCTGCGACCTGTGCGACGCCAATGAAGACAAGCTGGCCACCGGCGCCTTGCATGTGCTGCCGCCCATCTTCGCCGCGTTCGGCAAACGCAATGCCTTTGCCGGCCCGGCCAGGACGCTCAAAGTGTTCGAAGACAACGTGCTGGTGCGCGCCGCCTTGGAGACCCCGGGCAACGGCCATGTGCTGGTGGTGGACGGCGGCGGCAGCCTGCGCTGCGCGCTGGTGGGCGGCAACCTCGGCCTGCTGGCGCAGAACAACGGCTGGACCGGCATCCTGGTCAACGGCTGCGTGCGCGATACCGCCGAGCTCAATGCCTGCGACGTCGGCATCCGCGCGCTGGCCGCGCATCCGCAGCGCAGCTTCCGCAAGGGGGCGGGTGACACCGATCTGAAGGTCACCATCGCCGGCGTGGCGGTGCATCCGGGCGACTGGATTTATGCGGATGTGGATGGCGTGCTGGTATCGCGCACACCATTGTGAGGCCCTAGTCCTGGCGGCGCAGGATGTCGTCGATGGCGGTGGTCTGGGCGACGATTTCGCGCAAGTCCTGGTTGAGCAGGTTGGCGCGCCGCTGCAGCGTGCCCCAGCCCGACCATGAACTGGCCTCGGCCGGCACCGGCTCGGGCGTAACGGGACCGACCAGTTCGATCTTGGCCGAAAGCGCCTTGTCTTGCGGCGCCTGCGGCGACACCGTGACCGCGCCTCCCCGTTTTTTCGACTTCGGCGCCAGGATGCGCTGGGCTTCGGCCAATTGCTCGCTGGCTTCCAGGTAAGTGTCTTCGATCAGCTTGTTGACCGGCCCTTGCGGCATGTTTTCCTGGTGGCGCCGCAGCATCAGGCGCAGCGCGGCAATGTGCGCCGCCACCAGGTAGTTTTGCACGATGAAGCGGTTCAGCTCCTTGACCGCGCGGTGCTTGGTCACCGGTTCATCCATCATGCGCACCAGCGCCGAGACCAGCGCCGCCAGGCTGTCCATGAAGCCCTTGCGGCATACCCGGTAGAAGAAATCGTCCTTGACCTTGCCTTCGAGCATATCGCGGCTGGCGGTGAGGTAGCGCTGGCTGGCCTTCAACACGTTGCGCAGCAGCTTGGGCAGGTCGCGGTATTCCCAGGCCGGCAGCAGGTAGCTGAAGGCGGTGGCGATGACCACCCCGATCACGGTGTCGATCAGGCGCTCGCTGACCACGCCCTGGTGGCCGGCCGGCAGCAGCAGGTTGAGCAGCATCAGGATCTGCACCGAGGCGGCGATGGCGGTGTAGCGGTATTTCACATAGGTGAACGCCGGCGCGGCGACGCTGGCGGCGAACAGCACCGCCAGCAGGCCCATCGGATTATGGACGAAGCGCAGGATCAGCGCCGTGATCAGGCAGCCGATGACGGTGCCGATCAGGCGGTCGGCCATGCGCTGCTTGGTGGCGCTGAAATTGGGTTTGAGGATGATGACGATGGTCAGCACGATCCAGTAGCTGTGCGCCATGTAGGGCAGGTGGCTGGAAATCCACAGGCCGGTGGTCACCGCCAGCGCCACGCGGATGGCGAAGCGGAAGATCGGCGACTGCCAGCGCAGGTTGACCAGCAGCATGTTGAACTTGAACTTCTGCTGGGTCAGGAACGGCGTCATGTCCGAGCCGGGCAGGATGGGCAGCGGATCGACCGGGTTGTGCGTGGCCTGGTGCAACTGGCCGATCAGTTCGCTGATGTCGCGGATCTTGTTGTAGGTCACGCGCAGGACCGTCAGCGCTTCCTCCGAGCCGGGTTTCGGCTCGGCCTCTTGCATCTGCTGCATTTCGTACTGGATGGCGCGCAGTTCGGCCTTGTAGTTGACGCTGGGCGCGGAGGCTTTCTTGCGCGTGATGGCATAGGCGATCGATTCGATGTCTTCGGCCGCCTTGTTGGCCAGGTCGCGCAGGAAGATCATCACGTCGTCGCTGCCGAAGTGGTTGCGCAGGAAGCTGTAGTCGGCGTGGGTGGACAGCACCTGCTCATAGAGTTCCAGCATGGACAGGTGCACCTGCACCAGCAGGCCGTCCTGCTTGGTGTGCAGGTCGCGCAGGATCAGGTCGCGCGAGGCTTGCAGCTTGTCGGCCACGACGATCTGCTGGCGCACCAGCTGGTTGAACTGGCTGGCCAGGTCATGCCGCACATCATAGAAGTCGGCCTTGATGCGCAGGTAGCGCGCCAGCTCGAACAAGGCTTCGGCCAGCACCTGCTGCTTGATGCGGCGGCGCAGGAACCACGACACCGCCATCGAATAGGCCAGGTAGCCCAGGCCGCCGCCCAGGAACAGGCCCGCGTGCAGGAAGGCGTCCGCGATCGGCACCTGGTTTTCCATCGACAGCGTCATCACCATCAGCGCGGCGAATTGCAGCGGCATGGTCTTTTTGCCGTACACCACCATCATGCTGGCGAAGAAGCTGACCAGCACCATCATCGCGCTGACCAGCCAGGGTACCGGGGCGCACAGGCTGATGACCAGCATCACCACGGTGCACAGCAGCACGCCGGCCAGCATTTCGTTGAACTTGTGCCGCAAGGGGCTGGGCAGGTCCATCAGGCTGGTGCACAGCGCGCCCAGGAACACCGTCATGGTGGTCTGCATGTCGGCCACGTTGTACACCAGCATGGTGAGGCCGACTACCCCGATCGCGATCCGCACCCCAGTATAGAAATAATGACTGAATAGAAATGTGCGGATGTCCAGGGCGTAATGCATGAAGACTATCGGCGTTGAATCGCCGTTCAATTTTGGTAGGCGTTTATTTTGTGCTTTCTTCGGCGATTAAACAACCGAGCCGGCCCGTTGCCGCAAAAAAGAAATCGGGCGGCCGGTCATGCGTTGCGGCGGCCGGCGCTTCAGGGCAGGGGAAACACCAGGCAGGTAGTGGTGGCGTGGGCGTACAGGCGGCCGTCGGCATCGATGATGCGTCCTTCGGCGATGCCCACTTGCTTGCCGACCTGGACCACTTTGCCTTCTGCGCGCACCGGCCCGGTTTTCTCGGTCAGCGCGCGCACCAGGTTAACTTTCAGTTCCAGCGTGGTATAGCCCATGCCTTGCGGCAGCATCGAATGCACGGCGCAGCCCACGGCCGAATCCAGCAGCGTACAGAAATAGCCGCCATGCACGCTGCCCAGCGGGTTGTAATGGCGCTTGTCGGGCGTGCCCTGGAAGACGATGCGGCCGGGTTCGCCTTCGACCGGGATGAAGTCCAGCGTCTGGCCGATCGGCACCGAGGGCAGCAGGCCGTCCCAGATCTTCTGCAGGAAATCCATGCCGCTGCCGGCCTTCAGGTCGTCCAGGGTGGCTACCCCGGGCGGCGCCAGCTTGGCCCGTACCGCTTCTTCCTGTTTGCGCCACAGCGCGAGCGTTTCTTCTCTTGTCGTCATGTTTCCTCCGGTTGTCGTCTCTGGTGTCAGTGAAAGCCTTGCCTGGGCAAGTTACTTTTATTATGAAAGAGAAGAGATATGGCGTCAAAAAATTTCGAACGATCGTTTTAATTATGGATGAGCCGGAGGCGCCGCCACGGCAGGGCTTGTGAAAAGCCGCGATATTTCACGATGAGAATTTTTCATTTCGTATTGTGAAAAGTGCGGGTGCGCAGCATCAAAAGTATTTTTCATTCCCAGAAATTTCGTTCCGTATCGCAAAATATGAAGAATAAGTATTTGATTTTATTAATATAAAAAATTTACCTATGTCTTATACAAGACATTGTTGCTCTGCACATGGATGGCTACTATGAAGTCATGGAATTCGCGATTTCACCCGGTTTTTAAACACATCCACACTGACGAAAAAGGAGATCACCATGAGCACACGTGAACAGCAAATCCAGGCACTGGAAAAGGATTGGGCGGAAAACCCCCGCTGGAAGGGCATCAAGCGCAACTATTCGGCTGAAGACGTGGTCCGCCTGCGCGGCTCGGTGCAGATCGAACATTCGCTGGCCAAGCGCGGCGCCGACAAGCTGTGGCACCTGGTCAACAACGAACCCTTCGTCAACGCGCTGGGCGCCCTGACCGGCAACCAGGCCATGCAACAGGTCAAGGCCGGCCTGAAGGCGATCTACCTGTCCGGCTGGCAAGTGGCGGGCGACGCCAACCTGGCCGGCGAAATGTATCCCGACCAGTCGCTGTATCCGGCCAACTCGGTGCCGATGGTGGTCAAGCGCATCAACAACACCTTCCAGCGCGCCGACCAGATCCAGTGGTCCGAAGGCAAGAACGACATCGACTTCTTCGCGCCCATCGTGGCTGACGCCGAAGCCGGTTTCGGCGGCGTGCTCAACGCCTTCGAACTGATGAAGTCGATGATCGAGGCGGGCGCCGCCGGCGTGCACTTCGAGGACCAGCTGGCATCGGTGAAGAAGTGCGGCCACATGGGCGGCAAGGTGCTGGTGCCGACCCGCGAAGCGGTCGAGAAGCTCAACGCGGCACGCCTGGCGGCCGACGTCATGGGCACCAAGACCCTGGTGATCGCCCGTACCGACGCCGAGGCGGCCGACCTGCTGACTTCGGACGTGGATGCCAACGACAAGCCGTTCCTGTCGGGCGAACGCACTGTCGAAGGCTTCTTCAAGACCCATCCGGGCATCGACCAGGCTGTCTCGCGCGGCCTGGCCTATGCGGAATACGCCGATATGGTCTGGTGCGAAACCGGCAAGCCGGACCTGGCCTTCGCCAAGACCTTCGCCGAAGCCATCCACGCCAAGTTCCCGGGCAAGCTGCTGGCCTACAACTGTTCGCCGTCGTTCAACTGGAAGAAGAACCTGGACGACGCCACCATCGCCAAGTTCCAGCGCGAGCTGGGCGCGATGGGCTACAAGTTCCAGTTCATCACGCTGGCCGGCTTCCACGCGCTGAACTACTCGATGTTCAACCTGGCGCACGGCTATGCCCGCAACCAGATGTCGGCCTTCGTGGAACTGCAGGAAGCCGAATTCGCCGCCGCCACCAAGGGCTTCACCGCGGTCAAGCACCAGCGCGAAGTCGGCACCGGCTACTTCGACGCCGTGACCCAGGCGATCCAGCAAGGCCAGTCGTCGACCACCGCGCTGCACGGCTCGACCGAAGATGAACAGTTCTTCGAGGAGCAGAAGGAAAAGAAGGCTGCCTGAGCCCGCTTGAAAATAGACTTGAGTTGACTGTGTGTTGTGTAAAACCGGCTTGCTTGTTCAAGCCGGACGGGGTACCCCCCGATCTTGGAACCGCACCTCAAAAGGGTGCGGTTTTTTTTCGCGGTGGGAGCGAAGAAGGGAATTACGGCGAACGTCGCGCGCCGATGCGCCCGTCGCGCACTTCGAACACGGCGTCGCCCAGGGCATCGGCGTCGGCCGGGTCGTGCGTGATCAGCAACATATGCACGCCGAGTTCGCGCTGCAACTCCGCCAGTTCGCGCCGCATGTGCTGGCGCAGCGACGGATCGAGCGCCGCGAACGGTTCGTCCAGCAGCAGGATGTCCGGTTCCGACGCCAGCGCGCGTGCCAGCGCCACACGCTGCCGCTGGCCGCCGGAAATCTGCTCCGGATGGCTGCCGGCGATCGCCTGCAGGCCGAAGGCGGCGATCCATTTCTGCACCGCCGGATGCGATGCCGGATGGCGCAGGTTGAAGCAGCCGCGGGCCAGGCCGAAGGCGATGTTCTGCGCCACCGTCAGGTGCGGGAACAGTGCGTAGTCCTGGAACAGGTAGGCGACGTTGCGCTCCTGCGGACGCAGGTTGATTCCTTGCCCGGCATCGAACAGCGTGCGGCCGTCCAGCCGGATATGGCCGCTGTCGGGCGTCATCAGGCCGGCGATGGCTTTCAGGGTCAGGCTCTTGCCCGAGCCGGAGGGGCCGTACAGCACGATGCGCTCGCTGTCGGAGGCAAAGGCGATGTCGAGGTCGAACACGCGGCCGCTGGCGCGCAATGTCTTCCGGATCTGGAGTTCGACGCTCACGGCAGGTAGGGATGGATGAGGGAATCGGGGCGCATGGCGGGACAGGAGAAGCTTAACGCAAAGTGAACTGCTTGCGGTCCGGCAGCAGCCGCCCGGCCAGCATCAGGATCACGACGCAGGTGATGGAGGTGATCGCCACCAGCATCGTGGCGGCGCCGTCGTCGCCGGCCTGCACCGCTTCATAGATAGCGACCGACAAGGTCTGGGTGCGGCCGGGCAGGTTGCCGGCCACCATCAGCGTGGCGCCGAATTCGCCCAGCGCGCGGGCGAAGGCCAGCAGTACGCCGGCGGCGATGCCCCTGGCCGCCAGCGGCAGGCTGACGCGGAAGAATACCCCGGCCTCCGACACGCCCAGCACGCGGGCGGCATTTTCCAGCTGGTGGTCGACGTTTTCGAAAGCGGCGCGGGAAGCCTTCAGCACCAGCGGGAAGGCGACGATGGTGGAGGCCACCACGGCGCCCTGCCAGGTGAACACCAGTTGGATGCCGATGCTGTCGAGCCAGGCGCCGAAGGCGCCGCGGCGGCCGAACAGCACCAGCAGGTAATAGCCCAGCACGGTCGGCGGCAGCACCAGCGGCAAGGTCAGGATGGAATCGATGAAGTCGCGCAGCGGCGAGCGCCAGCGCGACAAGCCGTAGGCCGCGGCCACGCCCAGCACCATGTTGAGCAAGGTCGCCAGCCCGGCGACCTTGAGCGAGAGCAGCAGCGGAGTCCAGACGGGATGCATGGCGTGTGCGCGCGGATGGGGCGGATCAGGGCTTGAGGAAACCGTAGCGCGCCAGCACCGCCTGGCCGGCGGGCGAGAGCACATGGCCGATGAACTTGTCGGCCAGTTCCTTCTGCCGGGAGCCGGCAGTGACGGCGATCGGATAGGTGGCCGGCGCGGCGGACGGGATACGGACGGCGACCTTGACCTTGTCCGGTATCACGGCGGCGTCGGTGGCGAAGACGAAACCGGCGTCGACCTCGCCGCGCGCCACGTAGTCCAGGCTGGTGCGCACGTTCTCCGCCATCACGGCCTTGGCCGATACCTGCTGCCACAGGCCGGCGCTTTCCAGCGCGGCCTTGGTGTAGCGGCCGAACGGCACCGAGGCCGGGTTGCCCAGGGCGATGCGCCGGTAGCCGGGCTGGCTGAGGTCGGCCAGCCCGGCCGGCTGCAGCTTGCCGTCATGCGGCACGATCAGCACGATCTGGTTGGCGGCGAAATTCTTGCGGGTGGCCGGGTTGACGGCCTTTTCGGCGACCGCCTTGTCCATCGCGGCCTGGTCTGCCGAGGCGAACACGTCGGCCGGGGCGCCGCGCACGATCTGCTGCATCAGGATGTCGGAGGCGCCGAAGTTGGTGATCACCTGCACGCCTGGGTTCTGCTGCTCGAACGAATGCGCCAGTTCCTTGAAGGCATTGGTCAGGCTGGCCGCGGCAGAAACCACCAGCTCCGCGGCGTGGGCGGCGCCGGCGCACAGCAGCAGGGCGGCGGCAAGGGCGGTTTTCAGGCGGGTACGCTTGAACATCTGCGGTTCCTCTCGGTTCTGGTATCGAATGGCCTGCGTGGCATCGGCGCCTCACGCTGCCGCAGGCAAGCAAAAGCGCGCGGACCGACGGCCGACGCGCGCTTGGTGGATGAGTCGAAATATACGCAAGGATATAGCGACAGTCAACCGCGGGCAAAACTGTACTGCCTCCGGAGGCGGGCGACTGTCCCGTCGGCCGCCTGCAGCTTCTGCCTGCCTGGCCGGCGCCGTTGCGGCACTGCGGTGTTGGACGCGCCGGGAGGCCCTTGTACAATCACGCGCATGACTTATTCCAAGACCATCAGATTGCGCGTGATGCAGGGCGACACCATCGCCTTCGGCCCGGGGAAGGCCGATCTTTTGCAAGCCATCGAGCGTGCCGGATCGATCTCCGGCGCCGCGCGCGAGATGGACATGTCCTACCGGCGCGCCTGGCTGCTGGTCGAGGAAATGAACCGCTGCTTTGCCAGCCCGCTGGTGAGCACCGCCACCGGCGGCGCGCGCGGCGGCGGCGCGGTGGTGACCGAACTGGGGCGCGAGGTGTTGGCGCGCTACCAGCGCATGCAGAAGAAGGCCGAAACCAGCATTGCCGCCGACCTCGGCTACCTGCAGTCGCTGATGGCCGATCACGGATAGGCGCGGGCGATGCGGGAAATCTGGCTCAAATACCGTCTGCGGGTGCTCAACGCATGCCGCGTCTCGGAAAATCATTCGATGCTGCTGTGGGGCGCCCTGGCCGGCTTCGTCGGGGCGCTGGCGACCATCGCCTTCCGCGAAAGCATCGCGTTGCTGCAATTGCTGCTGACCGGCCATAGCGGCAGTTTCGTCGAGATCGCCAAGGGCTTGCCCTGGCACATGCGCGTGCTGCTGCCCACGGCCGGCGGCATCGTGGCCGGGCTGTTCCTGGTCTGGGCCCGGCGCGTGCCGGCCGGCGCCGGCGGCGATTACATGGAGGCGGTGGCCATCGGCGACGGCGCCATTCCGGTGCGGCATACGCTGTTGCGCAGCATCTCCTCGCTGGCGACCATCGGCTCGGGCGGTTCCATCGGCCGCGAAGGGCCGATGGTGCAACTGGCGGCGCTGTGCGCTTCGCTGGTGGGCAAGTTCTCGCATTTCCCGGCATCGAGGTTGCGCCTGCTGGTGGCTTGCGGCGCCGCCGCCGGCATCACGTCGGCCTACAATGCGCCGATCGCAGGCGCTTTTTTCATCACCGAGATCGTGCTCGGTTCGCTGGTGATGGAGAGCTTCGGCCCGGTGGTGGTGGCCTCGGTGGTGGCCAATATCACCATGCGCGAGCTGCCGGGCTACAAGCCGGCCTATGAAATGCCTTTCTTCCCGGAAGTGGCGGGATGGGAAGTCCTGCTGTTCGTCGTGCTGGGCGTGCTGGCCGGTTTGCTGGCGCCGCAATTCCTGCGCGCACTGGAGTTCGGCCGCGCCGCATTCGGCAAGCTGCGCCTGCCGTTGCCGCTGCGCATGGGCTTGGGCGGTTTGCTGGTGGGCCTGATCTCGGTGCGGGTGCCGGAGGTCTGGGGCAACGGCTATAGCCTGGTCAATTCGCTGCTGCATACCGATTGGATGTGGCAGGCGGCGCTGACGCTGCTGCTGGTGAAGATACTGGCGACGGCGATCACGGTGGGATCGGGGGCGGTGGGCGGCATCTTCACGCCGGTGCTGTTCGTCGGAGCGGCGGTCGGCCTGCTGTTCGGCGATGCGGCGCAGGCGTTGCTGCCTTTCCATATGTCGCAGCCGTTCGCCTATGCGATGGTGGGCATGGGCGCTTTCCTGGCGGCGGCCTCGAATGCGCCGTTGATGGCGATCCTGATGATTTTCGAGATGACCCTGAGCTATCAGGTGGTGCTGCCGCTGATGCTGTCCTGCGTGGTGGCCTATGTCGTCGCCCGCGGCCTGGATGGCCGCTCGATGTATGAAATCACCCTCAAGCGCCACCGCGATGCCGAAGAGCGCCTGCGCCTGCGCGGCACCCACATGAGCGAACTGATCCGCCCGGCCCAGACGGTGTTGCGGGAAGACGCGGGGATGGAAGAGATGAGCGCGGTGTTCCTGAAGTATCCGGTCAAGTACATCTATATCGTCGATGCCGACGAGCGCTACCAAGGCGTGGTGGCGCTGCAGGACCTGACCTCCTGGCTGCTGGACAAGAAAGACCATGCCGGCCGCCAGGCGCGGGATTTCCTGCGCAGCCATTTCCTGCATGAGGTGACGCCGGACATGTCGCTGGGCGAGGCGCTGCAGCTTTTCCTGGACCACCAGGGGGAACGCTTGCCGGTGATCGCGCATGCCGAAGACCGCCGGCTGCTGGGGGTTGTTTACAAGACATCGTTGCTCGATGCCTATTTCCGCCTCGATCGTTCCGGAAATTGAACCGTGTAAGTTCTTGTTAAGCATTAACACGCATGATGTCTTGCCGTCGGTGCTTGCACCTTGCCGGACATGGCGGAAAACGATGCCGGCATCGGTGAAAGGATGGACAATCCGGCTGCCGCGCAGCGCTGTTTCTTTGTAACAAATACAGCCCGCGCAGTTTACGGATATCGTATCCTTGTTAGAATGCCAAAGATTTCTTCCATCGTGCGATAGCCGCTTGGCAACTCGTACGATTTTCATTTTTTATAAAGAGCACAATTTCCCATGCTGAGTTATCGCCACGCTTTTCATGCCGGCAACCACGCCGACGTCCTGAAGCACATGGTGACGATTCAACTGATGCGCTATCTCGGGCAGAAAGACACTGCCTACATGGTCATCGATACGCACGCCGGCGCCGGCGTCTACGCGCTCGATGGCGATTACGCCAGCAAGAACGCCGAGTACGAGACCGGCATCGCGCCGCTGTGGAACCGCAAGGACCTGCCGCCGGTCGTCCAGGAATACGTCGACCTGGTGAAGTCGCTCAACCCCAGCGGCAAGATGCGCTACTACCCCGGTTCGCCTTATTGCGCCGAGAAGGTGATGCGCGAGCAGGATCGCCTGCGCCTGTTCGAACTGCATCCCACCGAGGGCAAGGTGCTGGAAGAGAATTTTCGCAAGCTGGAAGCCCATGCCCTGGCGCAGGGCCAGCGTCCCGCCGCGCGCGGCAAGCGCGTGATGGTGCATCGCGCCGACGGTTTCGCCGGGCTCAAGGCGCTGCTGCCGCCGCCTTCGCGCCGCGGCCTGGTGCTGATCGATCCCCCTTATGAAGACAAGCGCGACTACGCGCAGGTGGCGCAGGTGCTGGCCGATGCGCTGACCCGTTTCCCGACCGGCATGTATGCCGTCTGGTACCCGGTGCTGCAGCGGAATGAGTCGCGCCAGTTGCCGGAGCGGCTCAAGCGCCTGGGCGCCAAGAGCTGGCTGAACGTGACGCTGGCCATCCATGGCCCGGCGCCCGATGGCTTCGGCCTGCACAACAGCGGGATGTTCATCCTCAATCCGCCCTGGACGCTGGAGCCGATGCTGCGGGAAGTCATGCCTTACCTGGTCGATGTGCTTGGCACCGACGACAGCGCCGGTTTCGTCCTCGAATCCGGAGAGGGATGATATGCTGGCATCTTCCCTGTTCGTGAGTTTTTGTGATTTTATTTCGATGGCCTTGCATCAGCCGGCCGGGGCAAGGCCGAACCGGCATACAATGTCCGGCATCGCCGGAAATGAAGCGTCATCACCAAGCTTGGGGCACCTAAAATAACAACCATGTCCGACCAGCCATCCGACCAATCCAACCCTGCGCAGCATCTCGCCCTGGATTTCTTCCTGGCCCGCCAGCCTATCCTGAACCGTGAGCAGGACCTGATCGGCTACGAGCTGCTGTTCCGCAGCGCCGCCTTCGGTCCCGCCAACGTGAAGGATGACGTCACCGCGACGGCAGCGGTGATCGCGCACGCCTCGGAGCTGGGCCTGTCCAACGTCATCGGCAACCTGCAAGGTTTCATCAACGTCGATGCCGCGGTGCTGATGAGCGATTTCATCTACTTCCTGCCTACCGACAAGGTGGTGCTGGAGATCCTGGAAACCGTCAGGGTCACCCCCGAGCTGGTGGCGCGCGTGCGCGAACTGGTCAAGGCGGGCTATGTGTTCGCGCTGGATGACGTGGTGGCCGAATCGGGAGAAATCGAAGAGCTGCTGCCCCTGGTCAAGATCATCAAGATCGACGTCATGGAAGTCGATCCCAGCAAGCTGCTCAAGCTGTCCGTGCATTTCAAGCGCGCCGGCAAGGAACTGCTGGCCGAGAAGGTCGAGACCCTGCAGCAGTTCAACGATTGCGTCACGTTCGGTTTCGATTACTTCCAGGGCTATTACTTCGCCAAGCCGATGGTCCTTCAGGGCAAGAAGCTGGAGGCTTCGAAGGTAGTGATCATGCACCTGTTGACGCTCCTGGTGCGCAATGTCGACAACGGCGAGATCGTGCGCTACATCAAGCGCGACGTGGCGCTGAGCCTGACGTTGCTGCGCCTGGTGAACACCCCGGTCTACGGCTTCCAGAAATTCATCGATTCGCTGGGGCAGGCGCTGATCGTGCTCGGCCGCCGCCAACTCAAGCGCTGGCTGCAGATCCTGCTGTTCGCCAATACCGACAAGGGCAAGACCCACACCCTGTCGCCGCTGATGATCCTGGCGGCCACCCGCGGCAAGATGCTGGAACTGGTCACCGCGAAGATCCGCCCGGGACGCCGCAAGATGTCGGAAATGGCGTTTACGGTCGGCATCATGTCGCTGGTGGATGCGCTGTTCGGCATGAGCATGGAAAGCGTCTTGCGCCAGATCACGGTCAGCACCGAGATCCGCGAAGCGCTGCTGCGCCGTACTGGCTTCTACGGGATGGCGCTGAAGCTGGTCGAGTGCACCGAGCAGCGCGAGCAGGACCAGGAAGAGATGCAGCGCCTGCTCGATGAGCTGCAACTGTCCGCAGACGATTTCTTCGAAGCGGAAAAATACGCCTTCGAATGGGGCAACAGCATCTCGACCAACAATGTCGGCCAGGCCGCGGGCGTGCAGATGGCGCCGCCGCCGAACGGCTATATCGACGATGACGACGACGATTGATCGTCTCCGGGAGCAATAGAAAAGGCCGCCAATGCATCAGCATGGCGGCCTTTTCTTTTCCGTGCACTTGGCTTGGCTGCCTCAGCGGGAACCGGAATCGCGCCATTTCTTCATACGCGCCGCCAGGCGCCGGAACAGGCGCAGCAGCCGTCCGCCTTCGGAGCGCGGCGATCCTGCCAGGCGCGCCTTCACGCTGTCGACGACGCCGCGCGCTTTGCTCCGCAGATTCGCCATCAGCTTCTGGACTTGCTGCCAGCCGGGACTGGCGTGCAGGTGGGCGATCATCCTGTCCTTGAACGCCAGGACCGCGTCATGGGCGCGTTGGAACCAGGCCAGCGACAACAGGCTGCGGCGGGTGAGCGCGTAGATGTGGGCGACCAGCGCCGTGCCCAGGACCTTGGCCGTGAGGACGATCGCCAGGCCCAGCGCCGGATGGCCGTGGGCGATGGAGAGCAGGGCGAGTATCTTCACCGGCAACAGCAGCAGGGTCGGCGCCAGGAACGCCACCAGCGCGGCATAGGGCGGAAGCCGCCCGATCCAGCGCTGCAGCAGCATCCACACCGGCCAGGAGGGGATGCGTCTGAGCACCGCCTGGGTGGCATCCCACAGCCATTCTTCCAGGATCAGCAGCAAGGCCGCCAGGTAGATCAGCGGCGCCAGCAGCCGCCGTCGCCATCTTGGCGGGCGGCGGGGCGCAGGCGGTGGGGAGATGGGCATGGTATTGCGGGGGACAGGCCAGGACGCCGGGAATCAGACCTGGCGCGCGCCGATCAGCGACAGCCAGCGGTCGCCCCATTTGATGTCGCTCATGCAGGAAGCGTAGTTGGTCACGGTGCGCGCGGCGCGCTCCAGCAGCTGGATGTCGGCCTCGTGCTGGCGCGCCACGTGCGGGTCTTCCAGGAACAGGACGCGGCGGCACTGGTGCTCCAGGATCAGTTCGGCGATCTGCGCGTCGCCGCCCAGCGGGCCGGAGAGGAAGGGCTTGACCCAATTGCGGCCGGCTTCGCCCTTGATCTTCATGGCCAACTGGTTGAGCTGCCCGCCGGTGGTGCCGGTGGCGCAGCGGAAGGCGAACTTGTCGAGCACGTCGAAATGCTTTTCGGCCAGTTCCAGCATGCGCGGCTTCATCGCGTCGTGGGCGATCAGGGCGATGCCTTCCTGTTCCAGCCTGAAGCGATCGTCCAGCGCCGGATCGGGCGCGGCGCCGGTGGCGATGGACTCCAGCTCCAGCCATTCCTGGGCGCCGGCCAGCGTCGACAGGAAGGGCTTGCCGTGGATCACGCACTGGCGCTTGAGCGCCACCGCTTCGGGAAAGGTGGAGGAGGGATCGACCGGGTCGATCAGGTAGATCACCGCATCCAGCGTGCGTTCCGGATCGGCGTCCACGGTGCGCGAGACCAGTTTCATCAGGCCGCCGTTGCGCCCGTAAGGGAAGCGCACCAGATGCGGGTAGCCGGGCAGCAGGTTCATCTGGCCGATGGCGTCCAGGGTGCGGCCGACCACGATCAGTTCCGGCTGCAGCGCTTCGATGCGATGGCGCGAGCCGTTGAGCAATTGGACCAGGGCGGAGTCGCGGGCATCCTGGTGGGCACGGTTGGCGATGAGGCCGATGCGGTAACGGGGAGCGATGGAAGACATGGATGGCGGTCGGATGGAAGCGTGAGGAAAGGCGGTTGCGTTATCCGGAATTATCGCCGAGGGCGGAGGAAAGGGCGAGGGGCGGCGCAAGAAAAGCCGGGAAGGCGGGCCAAAAGGGGGCCGGCATCGCAGTACAGCCAAGGGGATGTTTGGCCATCCAACTGTACCCTCCCGGCGGGTCGCATCGGGCTACAATGGGAAGCGAGAAAAGCCGCCCGAGGTGCGGCTGCATGCTTAACCGAAACCGATATTGCAGATGAACAAGGCTTTTGTAAAAGAATCCGACGGCGGCGATGACGATGACGAAATCGCCTTGCCCGCCATCCCGGCGGGTTCCAAGAACTACATGACGCCCCAGGGGCACCGGCGCATCAAGGACGAGCTGCTGCAACTGATCGACGTCGAGCGCCCGGAGGTGGTGCGCATCGTCTCCTGGGCCGCGTCCAACGGCGACCGTTCCGAGAACGGCGATTACCTGTACGGCAAGAAGCGCCTGCGCGAGATCGACCGCCGCATCCGCTTCCTGACCAAGCGCCTGGACCTGGCCGAAGTGGTCGACCCGACGGTGCACCACGGCAGCGACCAGATCTTCTTCGGCGCCACCGTCACCTATGAGAACCAGCGCGGCGAGTCGCATACGGTGACCATCGTCGGCATCGACGAGCTCGACCCGCTCAACGGCAAGATCAGCTGGATCTCGCCGGTGGCGCGCACGCTGACCAAGGCGCGCGAAGGCGACGAGGTGGTGTTGCAGACGCCGTCTGGCATCGAACAACTGACCATCCTCGAAGTGAGCTATCCGGCGCCTGAGTAAGCGCCGGCGGCCACGGCAGGGGTCAGTACCCAATCAGCAAGCACAGCAAGCACAAATAACGAACGCCGTTCCCGGCATGCTTTTCGCATGCGTGACACGGCGGCAAGCCAGCATTCAATCATCCACGGGAAAATCATGTCCATCGTCTATGCCAGCCTGAACCACCCCCAGCGCGTCACCTTGGCGGCGGAGGTGCATTCGCGTCCGTTCCTGCAGCTGACCCGCTCCGAAACGCTCACGCACCTGGCAGTCTACGTGCGCGAGGATGGCAACGGCAACCAGCATGCCAAGCTGCAGCATGCCTTGCTGGAGGCCTTGTGCGCCCATTTCGGCGTGGTCGCGCCGGGCGCTGAAGCCAAGCACTTCTATCATGATTTCGGACGCTTCCGCCTGAAGTGGGAATGCCATACCGAATTCGCCACCTACACCTTCGCCCAGGCCCACGAGGAACCGCTCTCGACCGCCGAGGCATTCGCCCGCGCGCCGCTGTTGCACGTCCCCCAGCAATGGCTGTTGTCGCTGCAGGGCAAGCTGATGGTGGCCGCGCACGTGGTGGTCGAGCCCGGCATCGACGACCCGGCCGGCACCGCGCGCAGCATGCAGCGCATCTTCGAAGGCAAGCTGATGAGTTCCAGCAAGGTCTTGCAGGGCGGCGAGATCTGGGCGGATTTCCAGATCCAGTCCGACGGCTTTTCCCGTTTCGTGGTGCGCGACATCGACTTGCGCGAATTGCAGGGCGGCCGTCTGGCGCAGCGCATCCTGGAGATCGAAACCTATCGCATGATGGCGCTCCTGGGCTTGCCGCATGCCCAGCAGTCGGGGCCGCTGCTGAACCAGATCGAAGGCGACCTGGCGGCGCTGACCGCGGCCATGGTGCAGTCCGAGCAATCGATGGGCGGCACCCCGGAAGAACATGCCGAGGACGAGCGGATATTGCGCAAGATTACCGGGCTGGCGGCGCGCATCGAAAAGCTGTCGCTGGAAAACAGCTACCGCTTCTCGGCCTCGCAAGCCTACTTCCGGCTGGTGCAGGCGCGCATCGAGGAATTGCGCGAGCAGCGCATCGAAGGCGTGCCGACCATCGGCGAATTCATGGAACGCCGGCTGGCGCCGGCGATGGATACCTGCCAGGCCGTCGCGCGCCGGCAGGAAGCGCTGGCCGAGCGCGTCGCCCATACCAACGACCTGCTGCGCACCCGCATCGGCATCGTGCAGGAACAGCAGAACCGCCAGATCCTGCAATCGATGAACGCGCGCGCGGCGCAGCAACTGAAGCTGCAGCAGGCGGTCGAAGGCTTGTCGGTGGCGGCGATCTCATACTATGTGATCGGCCTGATCGGCTACGCCGGCAAGGCGGCCAAGGCGGCGGGCCTGCCGATCAACCCCGATCTCGCCACCGGGCTGGTGGTGCCGGTGGTGGCCGCTTGCGTGTGGCTGGGACTGCGCCGCATGCACAAGGGCCTGGGGCATCACTGACGCCCCGGATCCGCTATTCCCCGGCCAGGCCGGGCAGGCTCGCCAGCTCGGCCACCCGTTCCACCTTGCGTGTGGAGACGATGATGGAGCCGCCCGGATTGCGGGCCAGAGCCTGGGTCAGCTTGACCGGCGCCGGCACCGCGCGCGTGGCGGCATCGGCCATATAGCCGTAGGTGAACTGCAGCGGGCGCCGGTGCGCCTGCAGCACGTCCGCCTGATGCTGGCTCAGGCTGTCGCGCACCTGCACCAATGGCCCCAGTCCCGGACTCTTCTCCAGCATGGCGGCGATCGCCGGCGCTTCCCCGGCGACACCCCAGTGGCGGATCTTGCCCGCTAGGACCAGGCTTTCCAGCCAGCGCTGCCATTCGTCGGAAGCGATCAGTTCCTGTACCGGCTCATGCAGGTAGAGGATATCGACATGGCCGCGCCCTAGCCGGCGCAGGCTTTGTTCCAGGCTGGCCCGGGCGCGCGCCAGCGACCAATCCACGACGGGCCGGTTGATGCCCTTGACGAATTTGCCGGCCACCTTGCGCAGCAGGATTTCCGGCACCCGCGGGCCTGAACCCGGCGGGCCGTAGAGGCCGACCTTGGTGGCGATCGTAATGTGTTGCAGTTCGCCGGCAGTAAGCTGGCCGAGGCTTTGCTCGGCCAGGCCGAAGCCGTAGTAAGGCGAGGTATCGAAGTGCGTGAAGCCGGCATCGATCGCCGCGCGCAGCAGGGCCAGCCGCTGCTCCTGCCGGAACAGGTGGTGCAGGCTGGCGGTGCCGAAGGAAAAGCGGCTGACGGCCAGGTCGGTGCCGGGGATCGTGATTTTCTTCATGGGCGGAATGTGGGTATTGTCCCGCTCTGGCGCCGATAGCGGGAACGGATAGAACGAGGGGATGGCGCTGCGCTCAAGCGATCCGCCGGCCAGCCGCGCCGCCTGGCGCGCCGCCATCGCCACCGCCAGGAAGGTCGGATTGGCTTCGCCGGTGGTCGGGAAATTGCTGCTCGATGCCACATGCAGATGCGCCACGCCATGCACCGCGCCATCGCGGTCGACCACGCCGCTGCGGGGATCGGCGCTCATGCGCGTGGTGCCGGCCTGGTGGAAGCCGTCGGTGGCCTGTTCCATGATATGGCCGAGGCGCTGTTCGGGCGGACGGTGGTAGGCGATATGGCCCATGCCCGCCGCGCGCAGGTTCTGGTCCAGCACCTCGTGCGCCTTGAGCACCGATTCGGCATCGGCCGGCAGATAACGGAAGTCGATATGCAGGCGCGGGATGCCGTAGGCGTCCTGTTCGCCGGACAGCGTCACCCGGCTCTCCGGATTGGGCAGTTGCTCGGCATGGTAATTCAGCGCATAGGTGCCGCCTTCGTTGCGCAGCACGAAACCCGGCTTGCGGGTCGGCGACAGGTAGCGCCGGCGCAGGATGTCGAGCACGTCGGCCACGGCGCGCCAGGGGCGGCGCAGCACGTTCCATATATGCGCGCCATAGCGGTAGGGCGGCGGGCCGATGTGCTTCAGGCGGATCGCCTCGCTGAGCAGGCGGCGGCCGATCAGCGGGATGCTCAGGGCGAGGAACACCAGCGACAAGGTCGGGTTGCGGTGGCGCTCGTCGTAGAAGGGAGGATTGTCGGCGAAGAACGAGGTGTTGAGCAGTTGCCGTTCGCGCTGCGTGCTCTCGGCCAGCGTGAAGCGGCGGCGCACATAGGTGCCGGTCGGGTCGAACGAGAAGTCGAGCGCGCTGAAGGAGTCCGGCCGGGCCAGCACCAGGCTGCCGATGCTGCCGAAGATATGCCCCATGTAATAGCCGCCGAGCGGGCCGTTCTTGCCGCCGAACAGGCCCGGCATCTCTTGCGCCCGGCGCGCCTGCTCGGCCAGCAGCAGGCGGGTCGTCTCCAGCCCGCCGCAGGCCAGCACATAATCCCGGGCGCGGACCGCGATGGCTTGCCCGGCATGCCGCGCTTGCAGGCCGCGCAGGCTGGCGCCGCCATCGGTTTGCGGAACCAGGTCGAAGCCGGTCAGCGTGGCCTCGAACAGGAAATCGATGCCCGGCGTCGCCAGCGCCCAGCCGCCAAGCCTGGGGGCCAGCTTGGGTTGCTGCGACCAGCGTTCCAGCTGCGAGAGTTCGATGTCCGGCATCGCGGGCCAGTCGGACGGGGAACGGAACAGCGCACGGCCGCAATCGAGGAATTGCGCCGCCGCCGGATACCAGGGCAGCAGTTCATCCAGCGTAATCGGCCATTCGCCGTCCGGCACGAAGCTGCGCCGAGCGAAATCGATCGGTTCGAACGGCACGCAGCGCCCGCCCCATAGCCACGAGCCGCCGCCCAGGCCGCGCTGGGTGGCGATTTCCATCGGCGCATGGCGCTCAGGATCGGCGATGTGGGCGCGGGCATGCGCCTGGCCGCTGCTGTCCTGCCGGCGCGGGCCGGACTCCAGGATCAGGACGCGCGCGCCGCGCGCCTGGGCTTCCAGCGCCATCGACAGGCCGACCGGGCCGGCGCCGACGATGCAGAGGTCGTAGGAATGGTCGGCCGCCAGGCCGGACAGGATCGCCATAACGCGCTCTAGTTTTCTTAGTCTTTTTTACCGAGGAAATGCCGCTTCAGGCGTTTCATCTGCCATGCCCGCAGGTAGCTGCGGAATTCCGGGTTTTCATAGCGCGGCAGGCCGCGCAACGCCGACAGGAAATAGCTGTAGATCATCAGCAGGCCGCCGATGATGAACGGCTTCTCGCGCATGCGGTTGATACCGGTGGCGATCGCGTAGAGCGGGTGGTAGCCCATGTACCAGTTGCCGCGCCCCCAGCGCAGGCGGCCTTCGTAGATATGCTTGTCGGACGAACCCATGATCCGGTGGTGCCAGAGCCAGGCCTGCGGGTCGTAGTAGCAGAAGGTTTTCCAGCCTCTCATCCAGGCCGTGTGCACGTCGATGCCATCCCACGACAAATGCTGGACGAAGCCGCCGATGTCTTCGAAGGCATCGCGCCGGTAAAGCTTGAACTGGCCGGCGACCTGCTCGTCGATGTGGCTTTCCTCGATGTACTTGCCGTCTTCGTGGCGGTACACCTTGCCTGAAACCGCCGCCAGCTTCGGATCTTCGTCGAACTTTTGGAACATGTGCTCCAGGTAGCGCGGGCCGAACGACATGTCGCCATCGAGCTTGGCGATGTACTGGTAATCCCGGTTGAGGATATGTTCGACGCCGAAATTGAAGGCCGCCACGACGCCGCCTCCCAGCTTGCGGAAACCGCGGTCTTGCCGGGGCACCAGCCGGATGAATGGATACTTCGCGGCGTATTCGCGCACGATGTCGGGGGTCTGGTCGGTCGAGCCGTCGTCCACCAGGATCCATTCGAGCGGCCGGTATGTCTGCGCCACGATGGAATCCATGGTCAGCCGCAGGTACTTGGCTTCATCCCGCACCGGCGAAATGATGACCAGCGGGACGATATGCGGATTGTCGGCCGGCGGCGCTTCGACCGGCTGCAGTGCCTGTGCCTGTTGGAGAGCGTTCATGCGTCGCGGGAGGAGGGAAGGATGGTGGGCATGGTGGCTTGCTCTCAGGCAGGTTTCAAGTTTTTTTAGAGTGAAAAAGTCAATAAAACCACGTTTTTACTGGCATTTCCAGAAAGTAGCCATAAAAAGACACCGTAAATTTATTGATCAGATCATCGTTTAAATTGTTAGAATGATGTCAAATTTACACTATTTTATCGTTCGAAAAGCTTTTGGGAAAGCGATACGATCAATGGACGGTACACGCGTAATGCGGACGCAGGGGGCGCCGGAGGGGCTGCGTACTACGGAATTCCGGACCGAGCACCTGTTCGGGCTGGACATTTGCGCGGCCCGCTTCGACGAAGCGGCCGACGCCTTGTTTGCCTATGCCAGTGCCGGCGCGCGTCCGGCCCGCGTAGTCGTCACGCCCAATGTCGACCATCTGGTGCGGCTGCAGGATGCGCCGGACGAATTCACTGCCCAGTATCGCCGGGCGGACTATATCTTCGCCGACGGCATGCCGGTGGTCTGGGCCAGCAAGCTTGTAGGCAAGCCTTTGCCGGAGCGTGTCACCGGCGCCGACCTGTTCCTGGCGCTGGCGCAGAAGGCCAGCCAGGCCGGTGTGCCGGTCACCGTCATCGGCGGTTTGCCGGGGCAGGAGATGATGTTGCGCGAGGCGTTTGAGCGCGTCTATCCCGGCCTGCCGCTGGAACTGTTCTGCCCGTCGATGCGCTTCGACCCATTGGGCGCGGAAGGGATCGAAGCCGTGGAACGGGTCAACCGCCAGCGGCCCGGGATCGTGTTCATCTGCCTGGGCATGCCCAAGCAGGAACGTTGGGCTTTCGCCTGGCAGCAGCAATTGGATGCATCGCTGGTGCTGTGCGTGGGGGCCGCGATGGATTTCGCGCTCGGCTTCAAGCAGCGGGCGCCGCGCTGGATGCAGAAGGCCGGGCTGGAGTGGTTCTGGCGCCTGGCAGCGGAGCCGCACCGCTTGTGGCGGCGCTATATCGTGCGGGGATCGCGTTTCGTTGGCTTGCTGGCGCGCGAACTGAAGAAAGGCAAGGCGGCCCGTTGAGCGGCATGCGTGCCGGGCGCGGGCTTTTCCGGCAAGTGCCGGGAAGGCCATCACGACAGGAGTGGAACGTGGGTTTTTATCGCGATAGCAGCAATCACCATATCGCCTTGTTCGGATTCATCGTCGGCGCCATCTATGCGCTCACCATCGTGCTGAGCCTGATGGCGTGCGTGGCGTTCTACGAGCCGGCGCAGTTCTCGACATTCCGCTACATCGGCTTGCTGGGCCTGATCGGCGGATTCCTCGCGTTCAGCGATACCCGCCGTTTCGAGATCAACAATGCCGCCTGGGCGATCCACGGCATCGGCCGCATCTTCAAATCATGGCTGACGGTGTATTTCACCATCGTGCTGCTGGTCTACCTGTCCAAGACGGGCGAAGACTATTCCCGCATCGTCATGGCGTTGTGGCTGGTGCTTACGCCGTTTGCGCTGACGCTGGTGTCGATGCTGGTCCGCTACTGGGCGCTGCGGCTCTACAACTCCAAGGAGCAGCGCCGTTCCGCGGTCTTCGTCGGCTTCAGCGAAGATGCCCAGAACCTGGCGGCTTCCTTCAAGAGCGCCCGGATCCTCGGCATCAAGCCGGTCGGTTTCTTCGACAACCGCCAAGGGGTGCAGCGCATCGGCGACACCCTGCCGCGCCTGGGGTCGCTGGGCGACGCGCTGGAATGGCTGCGCAAGAACCCGGTGGACGTGGTGTTCATCGGGCTGGTGCATGTGCGCGCGGCCGATATCGTACCGATCATCGATTCGCTGCACGACTCGGTGGCTTCGTTCTACTTCGTGCCTGAGTCCAACCTGTTCGGCCTGGGCCATATCCAGTACGAGGAATTCGCCGGCGTGCCGGTGCTGTGCGCTTACGAAACCCCGTTCATCGGGCTGGCGCGCATCGCCAAGCGGCTGTTCGACGTGGTGCTGGCCACGCTGATCCTGATTCTGCTGAGTCCGGTGATGCTATTCGTCGCCATTGGCGTCAAGCTGTCCTCGCCGGGGCCGGTGATCTTCAGGCAAAAGCGCTATGGCGTGGGCGGGCAGGAAATCGTGGTCTCCAAATTCCGCTCCATGCGCAACGACCCGCCGGAAACCGGTGAGGTCAAGCAGGCCACCGTGGGCGATGCGCGGGTCACGCCGTTCGGCCGCTTCCTGCGCAAGACATCGCTGGACGAGTTGCCGCAGTTCCTCAATGTGCTGGAGGGCTCGATGAGCATCGTCGGCCCGCGGCCGCACGCGGTCCAGCACAATGAACTCTATCGCCGCCAGGTGAAAGGCTACATGCTGCGCCACAAGGTCAAGCCGGGCATCACCGGATGGGCGCAGATCAACGGCTTTCGCGGCGAGACCGATACCCTGGAAAAGATGCAGAAGCGCATCGAGTGCGACCTGTACTACATGCGCCACTGGTCGCTGGCCCTGGACCTGAAGATCATCCTGAAAACCATTCCGGCCATCATCAGCGATCGCAATGCCTATTGAGCCGGCCGCTTCTCCGCTATCCCTGGACGGCCTGCAGGCAGGCGCGCTGCAGGTGCGGATCTTCACTTCGCTGGAGGCGGCGCAGGCGCGCTGGGAAGCGGCCGAGCAGGTATGCGCCGGCTACGGTTTCCAGCGCTTCGCCTGGTTGGCCCACTGGCAGCGCCAACTGGGGCAGCGGCAAGGATGGCGGGTTGCCCTGACCGAAGTCTGCGACGCCGCCGGCCGCACCTTGATGTTCATCCCGTTCGGCTTGCAGCGCCGCGCCGGCTTGCGGGTACTCGGACTGCTCGGCGGCGAAGTGACCGACTACAATGCCGGCCTGCTGCACCCCGAATTTTCCAAAGCGCTTCCTGCCGCCCATTGGGGCCCATTCTGGCGGGCGTTGCTGCGTTTGCTGCCGCCGTTCGATCTGGTGCGCATCGTCCGTTCTCCATTGCAGATCGAACATCCCACCAGCGGCGGGATGTTCGACAATCCTTTGATGCACTGGCCGCAGATGCGGGCAGCCTGGCGGCTTGAACGCGCCCACATCGCGACGCTGGGCGAGAGCTTCGAGGCCTTCCAGAAAGCGCGCAGCGCCAAGATGTTCGCCGACACCCGCCGCCAGCGGCGACGCCTGGAAGAACTGTGCCCGGGCGGTGTGCGCATCGTGCTGCGGGCGGAGGGCGCGGAACAGGATGCCATTGTGGCGGTCATGGCGCGCCAGAAGGCGAGGCGTTGGCGCGAAACCGGCAGCCGCGACGTATTCGCCGAACCTGGTTATCTGGATTTCTACCGGCGCCTTGCCGCCGATTGTGGCGGTGCACAGGGCTGGGTGCAGGTGTCGGCCCTGTTCGTCGGCGATGAGATCGTCGCCACCCATTGGGGGATCTGGCACGGACGGCGCTTCTACTGGATCATGCCCGGTTATGAAGACGGCCAATGGGGGCGCTATTCGGTCGGCCGGGTATTGATGGATGCGGTGCTGCAGGATTGCATCGCCCGCGGCTTCGCCTTGTTCGACCTGACCGTCGGCGACGAGGCCTACAAGGCGCAGTGGGCCGACCATGAGCTGGCGCTCGCCAGTTTCGAAGCCGGCGTCAGTTGGCGCGGCAAAGGCGTGGCGGCGCTGCGCCGCCTCTGGCGCGCCGCCAGGGAGAAGGCGCGCGGCCATCGGGGGTTGCGCAATCTGGTGCGCCGTTTGCGGGGCCGGGCGCCGCTGCCGTAGGCAATTCCTATCCCGCCTGGGATTCCCAGTAATCGATCGCAGCCCCAACCGGCAACACCTTGCAGCCGGCATCGAGCGCGGCTTTCACCGCCTGTTCCAGATTCTCCGGGGTATAGCCGAAACGGCTGGGCGGATTTTCCACATCATGCGTGTTGAGCACCAGCCAGCCCTTGCGGGCGGCGGTTTGGGCCAGCAATTCCTCGTAGGAAGGGGCGGCCGTTTCGGCATACAGGCGATACGTCTGGATCGCGTTCAGGTCGACCTCGCCGTAATGCGGGCCGCCGCCGGTGATGCGGCTGGAGCGGAAACGCCTGTTGCAAATTTGCTTGGCGCCCAGCGCATAGGCGCCGAACGGATAGGCGAAATCCAGCCGCCGCGTATCAACACCCAGGTTTTCGAGGAAACGGGCATTGCGCTCCAGTTCCGCATTGAGCCGGTCGGCGCCGAGGATGTCGCAGCGGATGTGCGAGTAGCTGTGGCAGCCGACTTCATGCCCGTCGGCCAGCAGCCGGCGCAATTGCGCTTCGGAGTGGCAGGGCTTGCCTTCCTCCAGTTGGTCCGTCAGGCCGCCGGCGGCGTAGAAGGTGCCGCGTGCTCCGTGCCGTTCCAATGCCGCCGCGCCGGCTTCGCAGGCCGATGCCGGCACGTCGTCGAAGGTAAAGCTGACCACGCCGGCCGGTCCGCGCAAAGGCAGCATGTTGCGGCAGGCATGGCGGGCGAGCAGGCGGCTCAGGCGCAGTGCGATGGATGTCGGCATGGTGGTGATCCCTCAGTCGTTGACGATATGCGCGCCGAAGCGCTTGCGCAAGTGCATGAAGGGTTGTTCGAGGCCGTAGTAGGACGCCGTCGCCAGCGCGAACGACAGCGCCAGCGCCGTCGCCGCGAAGCCGAGGTAGTTCTGCAAGCCGATCCGGCTGACGCCGAGGCTGCCCGGTCCCCACAGGATTTCGCTCAGGACGATGGCGATGGGATGATAGAGGTACAGCGAGTAGGACCAGGCTCCCACTCTGCGGCCCGGTCTGGATTCCAGCGCCGCCGTCAGCGGCTGCATCGCGCGGGTGAAGCAGATCGCGGTGACCAGCGGCATCAGCGCCAGGCCTTGCAGCGAATAGCGCAGCGTGTCGCGGAAATGGTCGTTGCGGATCAGGAAGCAGGCCAGCAGCACCAGCAGGCAGGCCGCTTGCACCAGTTTGCCGGATGAGAAACGCAGCCAGCGCTGTTGCTTGTCGTTGGCCAGGATCAGCGTCAGCCAGGCGCCATAGAGAATGGAGTCGATGCGGGTGTCGGTGCCCATGTAGATGCGGTCGCTGCTGGAGCCGGTGAAGTGCAGCCCGCTGCGCCACAGCAGCACCGCCAGCACGCCCAGACCCAGCGCCAGGGAAAAGGCGCGCAGGCGGGGCGCCAGCGCGGCGCACAGCAGCGGGAAGAACAGGTAGTACTGTTCCTCGATCGATAGCGACCACAGGATGCTGAACGGGTCGAAACCGTCGCGCCCCTGGCCGAAGTGGATATAGATGCCGTAGTAGTTGGCGTAGTAGAACAAGGCCGAGGCGATCTTGCCCCAGGGGGTGATGCCGCCGTCGGCGTTGAAGGCCAGCGTCCCCAGCACGATCGCCGCCAGCAGCGCCGGATAGAGCCGGAACGCCCGGCGCGCGTAGAAGTCGCCGATGCCGATGCGGCCCTTGGCCTCATGTTCGGCCAGCAGCAGCCGTGTGATCAGCATGCCGCTGATGAAGAAGAACAGCGTCACGCCGAAGCCGCCGGGGATCATCTGGTTGAATCCCAGGTGGGCGACCAGCACCAGCAGCACCGCGCAGGCGCGCAAGCCGTCCAGGCCGGGAATGTAGCCGTAGGCGGGCGCGGCGCCGGCAGGAGGCCTCATCGGAGATCCTCGATCTGTTGCCGGGCGCGGTTGTAGCCCATCGGGTTGGCGTCGGTGTAGGCGCCGGAGAGGTTGTCGAAAGTGTAGTTCAGGCTCATCTGGAAATAGCTGCGGGTATAGTCGGCGCCGCTGCTGGCGCGGGTCTGCTCGCGCGAGGCATCGGCGCGGAAGGCCAGGCGCCGGGTGATATCGTAATCGTAGCGCAGGCCGATGCGCAGCAGCTTGTCCTGGCCGCTGCCGGTTCCCTGGAACGCCGTGACCCCGTTGTTGACCGAGAAGCTGTCGAACTTCTGGGATTCCAGCGACAGCAGCAGGGTGAAGCGGGATTTCGGCGTGGCCTGCCAGACGTTGCGGCCCTGGATGCCGGTATTGATGACGTACAGGCGGTTGTCGGCTTCCACGTTGGATTGGGGGGAATGCCAGATGCGCCCGAAGAACGTGCTCTTGCTGGTGTAGTGCCAGTCGATCCCGAGTTCGGTCGACAGCAGTTTGCTGTTGCGCTCGGCGTGCGTATTGAACTGGCGCGAGATGGAACCGAGATGGCCGACGAATATGGTGTTCTCGGTGTAGCGCCACGCGCTATCGACGAAGATTTCCGAATCCGTGTAGCCGGAGTCGAAGTCGGCCACCTGGTTCAGGAACGGCGTGGCGACGGCGGCGACGGGATCGGGGTTGGCGACGATGCCGCGTTCCGGGAATTTCACCTTGCTCTGGCGAAAGCCGCCGGAGTAGGTCGATTTCCTGCCGGAGGTATAACGCAAGGCCGCCTGCCAGGTGTTGCTGTTCATGTTGTACATCCTGGCCCGGTCCGGCACCTCATAGCTCAGCGTCTGCTGGGTGAAGGTGACCGGGAGGTCGAAGCGGTCCGAAAAGCGGTAGGCGACTTCGGCCACGTCTTCGCGGACGTGCGGATGTTCCGGTTCCACGTTCGAGACCAGGGCCGGATAGGAAATCGCCGTCCGGCCGCCGAAATAGTTGTACAGGCGGTCGTCGATGCGATGGCGGATGCGGCCGCTGAGCCAATCGCTGAACTCCATGGTGTATTGGGCATCCACCTGCTTCTTGGTGTAGTTCAGGCTGCTGCCGCCGATGCCGGGTGTATCGGCCGGGGCGCTGCCGTAGTCGGAAAAGCTGCTGCCGTAGCGCATCTTGGAGGCCGATGCGGTCAGTTGGAAGTTGGTGCGCTGGGTCGGCAGCGGCAGGAACAGCCCGAAGCGCAGGTCGTTGGACCATGCGGTATCGGTTGTCTTGAGTGAATCCGTGCTGTTGCCGGGGAACAGAAACGGGTTGTCAAGCCGGTACCAGCTCACGCCTGCCTGCAACGCATATTCGGCCGTCGCATGCGCCGGCAGCGCGGCAACGGCCGTGGCCAGGGCTGCCAGCAGGCGCAGGACGGCGCGTGTACGTTGCGTGCGCGGCTTATTCATCGACGACCACCTCATACCACGGCGACGCCTCGGCGGCATCGGCTTGCATCTGGATCGTCAGGACGCCGCCGGCCAGCGCTGCCCGGTTGGCGCCCAATGCCGCCATGCGCTTGCCGCTGCCGTCCAGCGGATAGACGCTGGCGCGGCGCGCCTGGGTGCGCAGGTTCAATTGCGCCTGGGTGCGCTCCATCCAGACCGGCCCTTCGACATCGCGGGCGCCGGAAGGGCGGCCGGTAATGCCGGGGTCGGTTTCCAGCGTCACCCATTGGCTGTCGTTCTTGTAGCGCACGATCTCTTTCGGCCGTTGCGGCGAAGAGCCGGCCTGGGTGCCGGTGACGGCCGCGGCCAGGCTGACCAGCAGATGGCGCGAGGCCTCCAGTTTGCGGTTATCCAGCGCCGTGACGAGGATGCTGGCAAAGCCGCGATTCTTGCCGACCAGGTTGACCGATGCGGCGGCGTCGCCGCTCTTGCGGGTTTGCAGGAAGCCGATGAAGGCGCGCATCTGGTCGGTGCGCAGTTCGATCGTCCGCTGCAGCGGCGCATAGTCGAACTGGCCGTTGGGCGAATGCAGCGGGGCGTCGGCGGCGATCGGCGCCTGCTTGACCTGGGCGGCGCCGCTGACGTCGATGGCGACCCGGGCCTGCGAGGCCAGCTCCGGCGTGACGCCGGAGGCGACGGCCAGGTGGGTGTCGAATGCGCCGATGTCACGCACAGAGGCGATCGCCAGCCGGGCTTGCTGGCGCAGAGGGACATCGATCTGGGGCGGCAGCGGCGCCATCAGGCCGCGGCGGAAGATCAGCGCGCTTTGGCCGGTCTGGGCGAACTTGCCCCAGTCGCCCGAGAGGGTGAAGGCGGACGGCGTGTCGGACCAGTTGTCGCCGTCCATGTAATCGAAGAAGAACAGGCCGTCCCAATCCTGCGCGGCGGCGATGGCCGCCATCAGCGGCTGGATTTCGCTGCTCTGGCGGTTGGGGAAGGGCTGGTTGAATTCGGAGACGACGAAGGGCTTGCGCGCATCGCGCCGCAGCGACAGGCCGAGGATGCGGCGGAGCTCGCCGCCGCTGGCGGCGCTGTCGCGGAAGCGCCAGTCGTAGCGGTCCCAGGCCTTGCCGGGATAGTCGGGATGGTCGATGTAGAAGTGCTCGTCGATGTAGTCCATGCCGGCCTGCGAATCGAAATTGAGCGCGCCGCCGTAACTCATCTGGGTGCCGGTGACCGGCACCAGGGGATCGGTCTCTTCATGCACGGCGCGGCGCATGCGTTCGAAATAGGCGCGGTCGGTATCGGCCAGGAATTGCAGGAAATCGCGCAGGCGGATGGCTTCGCCGGCATCGCTGGGAGTGCCCGGGTCGCTCGGGCCGAGCAGGCGGGTGGCGATCGTTTGCAGCTTGCCGCCGATCTTGTCGCGCCATTGGGCAATCTTGCCGGCGGCGTAGTCGGCGTCGATGGGCGTGAGCAGCGACGGCGCGCTGTCGCCGGAGCAGGTTTTCCAGGTGTCGCAAGCCTTGGCATAGGCGCCGTAGCGGCGCATCACCCAGGCCTGCCACTGCTTTTTCAGTTCCGGCTCATAGGCCTTGGGAACGGCGGCGCTCCATTCGCGCCGCTGCCAGGCGGCCAGCAGGGACGACTCGTTGTTGATTTCCACCATCGCCAGCGTCGGGTTGCCGCGCAGGCCCAGCGCGCGGATCAGCTGGCGCGCATAGTCTTCCTGCAAGGCCACCATGCGCGGATAGTAGACATTGACCGGGGCGCCCATCGCGGTTTCCTGCGCCTTGTTGTCCAGCGGCGGCAACTGGTCGACGGCCGGGCGGAAGCGGTAGCCCACGTGCAGGTTCAGGTTGACGTAGATGCCTTCCCGCCCGAGCGCGCCGATGAAGTTACGCAGGCGCGCCACCGCGGTGGGGTTGAAGCTGGGGTAGGGGCCGGGCGTGAGCAGGCTGCGCGGCGGGTTGTCTTCGGTGCCGGGGCTGGTGTCCATATGGTGCAGGCGCACCGCGTTGAAACCGAGCTTGCGCAGGCGTTTGGCCAGCCTGGCGGCATCGGCATCCGAAGGGAAATTGGTGGCGAAGCTGAGGTTGATGCCATATAGCCGCACGCGGGCATCGTCGGCGGTATTGGCGCGGCCGTCGGGGCCGACGCGGTAGAAGTGGTTGCCGCGCACGAAGATGCGCGCGGCGTTGTCCAGCGGCTGGTTCAGGGCTGACTGGTCGGGCGCGCCCGACAGCGCATCCTGGTCGATGCCGAAGCGGTAGAACTGGATGCCGGCGTCATTGCGCCGGAATTCGGGGATGTCGGACGCGGCGGATGTGGCGTTGCCGATCACGCTGGTCGGCGTCGCCATCACCGGCGCCGCGGCAGCGCTTTGCCATGCGCATGCGGCCAGGGCCAGTGCGGCCAGGCGTTCAATGGATGGGCGTTTCATCGGGCCGGGCCTCTCGGTTCCAGGTTTTTTCCAGGTTGCTGTTTCGCCAGCGCCTGCCGTTGTTGCTCCTGCTGCTCCTGTTGCATCCTATGTACCGTCAGGCGCGCCGAAATGGAGGTGGAGGAGTAGAGGAAGAAGATGTTCTGGAACAGCACGCCGCGGAACACTTCGCTTTCCGACAGGTTGCTGATCAGGATCAGGATCAGCATGGCCCAGTGGATCGCGGCTTCTTCGCGGTCGAATGCCGTCAGCCGCACCAGGCTGACGATGTGGTAGATGAACACCAGCGCCAGCAGGCACAGGCCGACGATGCCCAGTTCGTTGAAGATGTCGAGGTAGCCGTTGTGCGCCTGCAGCGGGATCCAGTGCAGGATGTCGATGATCGATTGCGACGGGCTGCCTTCGCCCAGCCAGAAGGCGCCGTAGCCGATGCCGAAGATCGGGTGCTTGTTGATTTCCAGCAGCACCAGGCGCCAGATGTCGGTGCGGCCGGTGAGGTCGGTCGATTTGTTGAAGATGGCGGTGATCGGCGACAGCAGTTCATCGATGTCGGGCAGGCGGCTCTCCAGGGTATAGAACACCAGGAGGGCCAGCATCGCCGCCATCGCCAGCACCAGCACGATGCGGCGGCTTTCGAACTGGCCGGTCAGGTAGCGCTTGCGCACCACCATGTAGATGGCGCTGCCCAGCGTGGCGACCAGGATGGCGGTGCTGCTCTTGGCCATGACCAGGATGAAGAAGGCGAACAGCATGCCGGCGTAGCACAGGGCGCGCGGAAACACCTGGCCCAGGCTTTCCTTGAGCCAGAACACGACGCACAGGCCGGCGATCGCGCCCAGCGTGTTCTTTTGCGTCATGATGCCGCGCCAGGCGGCGCCCAGCTCGTAGTCGATGCCGACGCTGGGAATGGCCAGCGCCACCACGAAGGAGATGCCCATGAGCACCATCAGCGTGCCCAGCATGGTGCGGATCAATTGCTGCGGACCGCCGACCGGCGGCGAAATGGCGATGCCCACCAGCACCAGGCCGATCAGCTGGATGACGCGCTTGAGCGTGACGATCGGGTAGGGTGACCAGAGCATGGTGGCGGCGCAGTAGGCGACCATCAGGATCAGGAAGGGATTGAGGTGGAGCACGTGTCGCCAGCTCCATCCCCGGTTGCGCCAGGCCAGCATGGCGCCGATGGCGAACACCGAGCCGAATTCGATCTGGAAGATCAGCGAGCCTTCCGCGTAACTGCCGGAGGGATCGGTATGGCCCCAGTTGAAGCCGGGCGGCAGCAGCGAGAACGTCATGCTCATGACGATCAGGAGCCGCACCAGGAACGGGTCGATGTTGCCGAAGGCGGACGGGCGCGCCGTGTAGAGGGGGTCAGTTGCCGTATTCATGGTAGCGGTGCCCGATCAGGGCGCTGAGTTTTCCGCATTGGGCGCACACCGCGCGCAGCCAGCGTACGGCTTTGATGCGGGAGAACGGCAGGCAGGCCAGGCAGAGCCCGGCCGCGATGAAAAACTGCCCGATGGCGCGCAGGCCCAGCCAGCCGCTTCGCCCCAGGCGCCGCAGCGGCGACAGGCGGGCGATTTCCGACAGCACGTAGGTCTGGCCAAGCCGGTAGGAACGGCGCAGCAGCCAGGGCAGGTTGGCGCGCTGCAGCGGCACTTCCTCGCTGACGGTGGCTTCGTCGCACCAGACGAACACGGCGCCGTGCGCCAGCATGTCGCGAAACAGCATGGTGTCTTCCGCGCCGGTGCGGCCGAAGGCGGTGTCGAATGGACCGGCATCCGGCGACGGGCTGAGCGCCAGCATCTTGCTGCGGCGGATCAGCACGTTGCCGGTGCGGGCATCCTGGGTGGTGATGGCGGTGCCGGTGGCAAAGCGCGGACGGTCGAAGAAGCCGCCCCGGCGCAGCCAGGCCGGCGTGCCGTCCAGGTAGCGCGGCAGCACCGGCGCGAATACGGCATCGGCGTTGAAGGCGCGTTGCGCTCGCGCCAGCTTGCGGATCCAGCCTTCGTCGGGCGCCTCGTCGTCGTCGATGAACAGGACCCATTCGCCGCGCGCCGCATGCACAGTGGCATTGCGCGTGGCGGCGATGTTCGGCACCGGGACGTGCAGTGCGCGCAACGGCAGCGGCAGGCGGGCTTGCCAGTCTGCCAGCACCGGGCGCGCGGAGGCGGCCGGGTCGTTGTCGGCCACCACGACTTCCAGCGACAGGCCGTCGCGGTCCTGCTCGCTCAAGGCTTGCAGCAGCAGGTCCAGCAACTGCGGCCGGCGGAAGGTGCAGATGCAGATGCTGATGTCGATCGGGGCGTGGGCGTTCATGTCCATGGTTCAGGCCCCAGCGGCGTTGGCGTTGCGGTTGGCCTGGCGGCGCGTGCGCGGCAGGAACACTGCCCAGATCAGGATGAAGTCGAAGACCTCCACCACGATCAGCGCCAGGATCGCGCCCCAGGCGCCATAGCGCGGGATGAACAGCGCCGCGCTCACCAGCATGACCGCCAGGCAGGCGATGCCGCTGATGAGCAGCAGGCGGTACTGGTCGTTGCTGGTGAGCCAGGAAGAGCCGATCCAGCGGGCGGCATTGATGGCGAAGTAGGCGCCCCAGGCCAGCACCATCGGCTCCACGCCCTGGTATTTCGCGCCCAGCACATGCGTCTCCAGCCAGGGCAGCGCCAGCCATAGCACGCCGACGTAGAGCAGCGTCACGGCTTCGACGCCGGCCACCGAGATCCAGGCCAGGCGATCCAGGTGTTTCCAGTCGCGCGCGGCGAACAGGCGGCTGGCCATCGGCCGGGCGATGCGCGACCAGGCCATGACCGACAGCGAGATCGGCATCAGCAGCAGCCGCGAGGCATTGAGTTCGGCCGAGGCGGCCACGCCCAGCGAGGCGGCGGCCAGGTAGAGGTAGCTGTAGTTGGTGGCCCAGGCGACCAGCGCGCCGGGCAGGGCCCAGCGGCCGCGCTGCCACATCTCGGCGATGGCGGCGCGCCGCTCCGGCGCGGATGGCGTGGCCGGACGGGGTTGGCCGCTGCGCCAGAAGCCCACCGCATTGGCCAGCCCCAGCACCAGCAGGATGCCGGGAACGGTGAAGCAGCCGGTGGCCACCAGCAGCGCCACGCCGGCCGCCACCGCCAGCGCGTAGGCCAGGTCGATGCGCAGGACGCGGCGCGGGCGGCCTTCGATGAAGTGCAGGCTGCGCTGGTATTCGCGCAGGGCGTTGGCGAACACATAGACGGCAAAGGCTATGCCCAGCGCGGGCAGTGATTCCGTGACGCCGGCGTAGCGGCCGACGGCCACGCTGGCGATGCCGAACAGGATCGCCAGCAAGCCGCTCAGTTGCAATTGGAAGCGGCGCAGGCAGGCGACCAGATGGGTGCGCTGCGATTCGCTCTGGCCGGGCGCGATGGTCGTCAGCGGCCCGGTGATCAGCGATTCGAGCACGGTGGCGGCGAAGATGCCGGCCACATACATCTGCGAATACAGGCCGTAGGATTCCTTGGACGCCAGGCGGATCAGCACCAGCCCGAGGGCGAAGTTGAGGCCGCTCAGCAGCGCCTGGTCGATCAGCGAGGCCAGCGAGTGCAGCAGCAGCCGCTTGCCGCTTAGCTCTGGCGCGGTCCGCTCAGCCATTTTTTCAGGAGGTGCCAGTATTTGTTGCCATTGGCCGGCATCGTCTCGTCGGCAAACTGGTTGTAGACGGTGCCGATCAGTTGCGCGCCGGCGGTGCCGATCTGGGTTTCGGCCTGGCGCAATTGCTCCAGCTTGGTGAAGTGCTGGCGGCCGACCAGCAGGCAGGCGCCGACCTGCTGGACGATGGTCTGCGCATCCGACGAAGCGGTGGCGGCCGGGGTGTCGACGATGATGACGTCGACGTCCGCGGCCAGCTTGCCGATCAGGTTGGCCAGGGCGGGCTGCAACAGGATTTCCAGCGGGTTGGGCGGTGTCGGGCCGGCGCACAGTACGCGCAGGTGCGGGAACCCCGGCGCATTCTGGCCGTGGCTCAGTTGGGAGCGGCCCGCCAGGACGGTCGAGAGCCCATCCTTGTTGTCCAGGCCGAACAGTTCATGCTGGCGCGGCGCGCGCAGGTTGGCGTCGATCAGCAAGGTACGCTTGCCCATTTGCGAGAACGCCAGGGCCAGGCTGGCGGCCAGGTAGCTCTTGCCTTCCTTTTCGTTCGGGCTGAGCAGCGCGAAGGCGATCTTTTCCTGGCCATCCGGGCCGGCCAGGCGGATCGACAGTTCGGCGCGGATCTGGCGGATGGCTTCGGCTTCCATGCCGAAGGGAGCGTGGGCGATCGCCAGCGATTTGTCGAGGTTGTCGCGCGGCAGCAGGGCGGTGGCGTAGTTGAACTGTTCCGACAGCACCATCTGCACGTTCTGTTCGGTCAGGTAGTTCAGGCGCACGGCCGCTTCGCCGAAGCGGATGCCGGCCGAGTTCTGCAGCTCGACCACGCGGGCGACCTGTTCCTCGGTGAGCAGGCCGGCGGCGATGAAGCGCGCGCCCATCTTGTCGTTCGACCTGGGCGCCGGCGCGGCCTGGACGGCATCGTTGTTGGTGGTGTCGTTCATGGGAAGCCTTTGGTTCGGAACACGCTCTAGAGGCCGATGTGGCCGATGACCGGGACCCGCAGGCTGCGGGCGAGGTCGTCGCGGCAACGCAGGCGGCGGGTGCTCAATTCGAGCAACAGGGCCAGGCACAGCCCGATGCCCAGGCCGGCCACGATGCTGGCGGCGATATTTTTGAGCAGCAGGGGTTTGGAATGGGTGCCGGGCGCTTCCGCCACGCGCAGCACATTCAGGTCCGGCGTGCTGATATTGCTGGCCATGAGGATCTCATCGTATTTCTGCAAGGCGGTGTTGTAGACGCGTTCGACGCTCTCCAGCTGACGCTGGTACGAGGTGATGGTGTCGCGGTGTTGCTTTTGCTCCAGCAGTTTCGCCTTCTGCGCTTCGACCTGGGCCTTGAGCGTCTGCTCCTGCATCTGCAGGCGGCGCGTATCGAGTTGCTGGGCATCCACCACGCCCCTGGATTCGCGGTTGATGCGGGCGACCAGCTCATTGCGTTCGGCAAGCAGCGCCAGCGTCTTGGGGTGCTTGCCGCCCAGGACTTCCTGTACTTCGGCCAGGCGGCGGTCGGCGTCGCTCAGCTTGGATTTCATGTCGTTGATGTTGGTGCGCCCGGCGACTTCAGGCAGGTCGTCGATCTTGACGCCGCTGTTGAGCAGGCCTTGCGTGGCCTTGTTGCGCGCCGCGGCTTCCTGCTGCGCATTCTGGACCGCGATCAGCGACGTCATCAGGTCGCCGAGCTGGCGCGATTCCAGGTCGTTGCGCTCGTTGGGGTCGATGATGCCGACTTCCTGCTGGTACTTGGTCAGCTTTTGCTGGATGGAGTCGGCCTCCTTGCGCAGGTGCTCAAGCTGGGCGTTGTATTGCTCGCGGCGCGAGCGCGCCGAGCTGGAGGAGATTTGCTGGCTCAGTTCGATATAGGCATTGACCACGGCGTTGGCCAGGTCGCGCGCCTGTTCGGGCGTGTCGGCAGAATAGTCGACTTCGATCACGCGGCTGGCGTTGCGTTTCACCACCTGGGTCTGCTCGTTGATGCGCTTGACCAGTTGCGCATGCGCGCGGGCGTCGCCCAGGCTTTTTGCGGCATCCTGGTATTGGGCGGTGCGTTCCAGTTCCAGTGCGCCGATCACCTTTTCGGCCACCGCCTGGCTGCGGATCATGTCGAACTGCGTCTGCATGTAGCTCTCGTCCATGACCGGCGAGAACAGGCGGCCATTGATCGGATCGTTGGTCTTGTAGTCGATGAAGACGTCCGACGAGGCGGTATAGGTCTTGGGCATCAGCAGCGTGATGGTCGCGGTGGCGACGACGATCACGGCCAGCGTCTTGAAAATGGTGCCGCGCGAGGCGGAGATCATCGCGCCAAGCTGGTTCGAGCTTAAGCCCGTTTCAGGTGTCTGTGGATTCACAGTGGGACCTTGTCGTTGGTGGTGATGGGGTGGCGGGTGTTATGCATGTCCCATAACGCCCGTTAGAACAGGCTTTCGTCGACAAAGACAACGTCGCCGGGTTGCACGGGGTCGGTGAGCCCGGCCTTGGTCGACTTGATGCCCTGGTCTTGCACTTCCCGGTTGATATAGATGCGGCGCTTGGAAGCGCGCTGGGTCATGCCGCCGCCGAGGGAGATGGCGCGCATGACGTTCATTTCTGGTTCCATGGGATAGGCGCCGGGGCGGTTCACTTCGCCGTGGATGTAGAACAGTTTTTTCTTGTTGACGTAGATGACGTCGCCCGGCTGCATCTCGACATCGAGCGTCTTGCGGTCGGTCACGCCGGTTTCGCCCAGCAGGATGGGAATGCGCAGGTCGGATTCGCTTTTCTTGGGATCGGCATTGCGGCGCAGCAGGGTGACGGTCTGGTCGGCGTTCGGCGTCAGGCCGCCGGAGATGGCGATCAGTTCCAGGACGCTGATATGGCCGGGAATCGGGTAGCGACCGGGGCGGCTGACTTCGCCCAGGACCGAAACCATCTGGCTGCGCAGCTGGACCACTTCCACCGAGACTTCCGGGTTCTTCAGGAAATCGCCGTCGCGCAATGCGCGGGCGATTTTCCGGCCGGTTTCGCTGGTGGTCAGGCCGTTGACGTCAATGGCGCCGATCAACGGCAGAGTCAGTATCCCCTTGTCGTTGACGCCAACCTCGGCCGACAGGTCCGGCTGGCCGAACACGGTCACGCGCAGCACATCGCCGGGACCGACGCGGGTATCGGTGACGGTCGAGGAAGGAAGCCCCAGCGTGGAAAGCGTACCGGGCGGCGCCGACATGACTTCCCCATTTTTGGTGGGGTCGGAGGGCACTTGGGCCAGGCTTGCAAAGCTGAGCGAGGACAGTAGAAGCGTTGCGACTAGCCATTGCATGAGGTGACGGCGCAAATTGAACTCCTATGGGGTGAATTCTGTGCGTTTGTACGATTTGGCTCTATTTTCTCGCTATTTCTTTGATTTTCATCTCAGTCAATTTCTGATGACTGCCAATGAGTACTGCGAAAACATTTCAGAGGTCGGACGAAACTTATCGAAAAGTGGCGCTTATCTTAATCTAATTGCAACGTTTTGGGTAATCTCTGCCGGAAGGAGCGATGAACGAAAGCAACACATGCCATTGCCGGCAGGCATATTGATTACGCCATCCCGGTGGTCGGGTGCATCAGTTTGTTCTTTTTGTTGTTATTCGGCAAGTTCCTGGCCGGCCTTGCGCCGGAGAAGGGGATTGAAGCGCTGCCGGCCGGGTAGGGCATGAGGCGTGGAAATGAAAAAAGGGTGAACCGTTGCCAGAACGGTTCACCCCGATTTCGGTCCGGCCGACGATGGCCGGAAAGGATCAGACGGTCGCGGCGATCTTTTCCTGGGCGGCGGCCAGGGCTTGCTTGACCGATTCGTCGCCCATCGACACGCCTTCGGCCACCACCAGCTCGACATCGGTGATGCCGATGAAGGCCAGGGCGCTCTTGATGTACTTGCCCTGGAAGTCCATCGCTTCCATCGGGCCGTCGGAATACTTGCCGCCGCGCGACAGGATCACGATCGCCTTCTTGCCGGTAGCCAGGCCGACCGGGCCGTTCTCGGTGTAGCGGAAGGTGCGGCCGGCGCGGAAGACGTGGTCGATCCAGGCCTTCAGGGTGGACGGCGGCGCGAAGTTGTACATCGGCACGCCGATTACCAGGGTATCGGCCGCCAGCAGCTCGTCGACCAGACGGTCGGATTGCAGGATCAGTTCGGCTTGCTGCGCGTTGCGGTTTTCGGCCGGGGTGAAATAGGCGCCCAGCAGGGCTTCGGTGATGTGCGGCAGCGCGTCGCTGGCCAGGTCGCGGTGGACGATGCGTCCGCCCGGATTCTTGGCTTGCCATTGCTCGGCAAAGGAGGCGGTCAGCTGGCGCGAGATGGAGCCGCTGGTGCGGGCGCTGGAGTCGATATGCAGCAAGGTGCTCATGGTCTTTCCTTTCGGTGGGATGCCATCGCGCTTCTGTCCGCGCGGCAAGGGCATCGGTTTATCTGGTTTGCCCTCGGGGGATTCCTTGGGCTGGTCGTAATGCGGCGCCGGCAGCGGGGGGAGCGATTTCGATGTATCGTTGCTGGAGGCGATGGAAGAAGATTACCCAGTTTTCATTCATGGCAGTAGATGCGATAATGGAGTTTCACTGATCCATTTTTGATAGTAATGATGGTTGATCTGAACGATATTTCACTGTTCGTCCATGTCGTGCGTGCCGGCAGCTTTGCCGCAGCCGGGCGCCGGCTGGCCATGCCGTCCAATACCATCAGCCGCCGCCTGCAGGCGCTGGAGGCTGAACTGGGAGTGCGCCTGCTGCAGCGTTCCACGCGCCAGCTCAACATGACCGCGGCCGGACGCGAATTCTTCGAGCGCTGCGCGCCGGGCCTGGAAGACATCGAACACGCCAGCGCCAGCCTGACCGAGAGCAGCGGTGAGCCGTCGGGCAGTCTGCGCATCGCGGCGCCGGTCGACTTTTTCGATAACTTTTCGATCGAGTGGATGCATGAGTTCATGCGCCTGTATCCCAAGGTGCAACTGGAATTCGTGCTCAGCGATGGCCGCGCCGACCTGATCGCCGAGGGCATCGACCTGGCTTTCCGCGGCGGTAACCTGCCGGATTCGAGCCTGGTGGCGCGCAAGCTGGTGGACAGCCATCGCGGCCTGGTGGCCAGCCCGCGTTACCTCGAGCTCTTCGGCACGCCGCATACGCTGGCCGATCTGGCCGGCCATGCCTGCCTGGCCACGTCGCAGGCGCCGCACCACACCACCTGGAAACTGGAGGGGCCGCAAGGGCTGGAAAGCGTGCGCGTCAATCCGCGGCTGTGCGTCAATACCGCGCAAGGGCAGTTGCGCGCCGCGCGCGCCGGCCTGGGGATCGCCTTGCTGCCGACCATGCTGGCTTCCGAGGACCTGCGCAACGGTACGCTGATGCATATCCTGCCGGATTACCAGCGCGATCCGATGGGCTTGTACGCGGTGTATGTCCACCGCCGCCAGCTTCCTACCGCGGTCAGCGCCTTGATCGAATTCTTTGCCGATAAGCTGGAACGCGGCATCGCCGACAAGGGCGAGCAGATATGCCAGGAACATTTTGCGCGGGAAGAGGCCGCCAAGGCCGGGGCGGAGAAGGCCGCGTCGGCGCCGCCGCGGCGTGTGGGAGTGGAAAAGGCGGTTGTTTGAGGTTTGCCCGAAGCGGTTTCGCACCAGCAAAAACGCCCGCATGAGCGGGCGTTTTCTTTTGACTGCGCCAGGGCGCCCGGGCTCAGCCCCGTTCGCGCAGGATGCGGGTGACGCTGTCGATCCTGCGGATGCCGCGCATGGTGCGCGCCAGGTGCACGCGATCCTCGACCTGGATGGTGAAGCGCAGGTATTTCATCGAGGAGCCGCCATCGTCGTCCATGCTGACCGAGACGATGTTGGCGTCCGATTCGCCGATTTCGGCGGCGATGCGCGCCAGCGTGCCGCGCTCGTTATGGGTCAGGATGGTGATGCGGCAGTCGAAGCGGCGGTTGAGGTCATGGCCCCAGGCCAGTTCGATCCAGCGGTCCGGTTCCTTCTCATGCAGGCGCTTGGCGGTTTCGCACTCCTGCGTGTGGACGATCAGTGTCTGGTCGGCCTTGAGATAGCCGGTCAGGCGGTCGCCGGGGATCGGCATGCAACAGGAGGAAAGCTGGGCCGAAGCGCCTTCGCTGCCGGTGATGACCACCGGATCCGGCTTGTTGGGCAGCATATGGCCTTCCGGATCGAGCTGCGGGACGCTGGTGCCGGTATCCATCATGCCCATGATATGGCGCGCCACCAGCGGCGCCATGCGGGTGCCGATGCCGATTTCGGCATACAGGTCGTCCATGGTCTTGGCGCTGGATTCGTTGAGCAAGCGTTCCACGATCGGCGTCGGCAGTTCGGGATCGATGCCCAGCGTGTGCAGGGCGTTGCCCAGCAAACGGCGTCCGACCGCCTGCGATTCGATGCGGTTGGCGGTGCGCAGGCGGTGGCGGATCGCCGAACGGGCCTTGCCGGTGCGGACATAGCCGAGCCAGTTCGGGCTGGGGCGCGAGGTCGGCGAGGTGATGATTTCGACGATGTCGCCGTTGTGCAGTTCGGCGCGCAGCGGGGCCGGCTCGTGGTTGATGATGGCCGAGGTGGTCTGGTCGCCGATGTCGGTGTGGATGCTGTAGGCGAAATCCAGGGCGGTGGCGCCGCGCGGCAGGGCGATGATCTTGGACTTGGGGGTGAACACGTAGACCGAATCCGGGAACAGGTCGACCTTGACGTGTTCCAGGAACTCGGCCGAGTCGCCGGTCTGCTTCTGGATGTCCAGCAGCGACTGCAGCCAGGCATGGGTGCGCTGCTGCAGGTCGGTCAGGCTGCCTTCGTCGTCCTTGTACAGCCAGTGCGCGGCTACGCCCGATTCGGCCACGCGATGCATTTCCTTGGTGCGGATCTGGAATTCGACGGGGGTGCCGTAGGGGCCGATCAGCGTGGTGTGCAGCGACTGGTAGCCGTTAAGCTTGGGAATGGCGATGTAGTCCTTGAACTTGCCCGGCATCGGCTTGAACAGGGAGTGCAGGGTGCCCAGCGCCACGTAGCAGTTGGCGAAGCTGTCCACCACCACGCGAAAGCCGTAGACGTCCAGCACCTGCGAGAACGTCAGATGCTTGTTGCGCATCTTGCGGTAGATGCCGTACAGGGTCTTTTCGCGGCCGTCCACCTGGGCCGGGATGCCGGCGGCGATCAGGGTGCTGGTGACCGACTCCATGATCTTGGTCACCACCTCGCGGCGGTTGCCGCGCGCGGCCTTGACCGCCTTGGACAGCGTGCGGTGGCGCAGCGGATACAGGTGCGCGAACGACAGTTCCTGCAGTTCGCGGTAGATGTTGTTCAGGCCCAGCCGGTGCGCGATGGGCACGTAGACTTCCATGGTCTCGCGCGAGATGCGGCGCTTCTTCTCGGGCGGCATCGAACCCAGCGTGCGCATGTTGTGCAGGCGGTCGGCCAGCTTGACCAGGATCACGCGCACGTCGCGCGCCATGGCCAGCAGCATCTTGCGGAAATTCTCGGCCTGCGCCTCGACCTGGCTCTGGAACTCGATCTTGTCCAGCTTGGACAGTCCATCCACCAGCGAGGCCACCGGTGCGCCGAAGCGCTCGATCAATTCTTCCTTCTTGACCCCTTGGTCTTCCATCACGTCGTGCAGGAAGGCCGCCATGATGGCTTGCGCATCGAGCTTCCACTCGGCGCAGATCTCGGCCACCGCCAGCGGATGCGAGATGTAGGGCTCTCCCGACTTGCGCATCTGGCCCAGGTGCATCTCGTCGGCGAAACGATAGGCTTCCTTGACCTTCTTCAGTTCGGCCGGCGTCAGGTACTCTTCGAGCTTGGGGATGAGATGGGCGAACGTCGCCACGCCGCTATGGACAGCGGCGGGGACGGCTTCGTTCGGGGAGGGCGGGCGGCCGGAACCGGCGGCTCGTTTGGGGCTGGATGCTGCTGATAACTTGGATTCGGTGGGGGTAAGGCTCATGCTTTGCCGTTATCAGCATCATGGACGGACGACTGGGGTCAGGCCGGAACCTTTTTCAGCATTTCCAGGCCGACCTTGCCGGCGGCGATTTCGCGCAGCGCGGTCACGGTCGGCTTGTCCTTGGCTTCGACCTTGGGGGTATGGCCCTGCAGCAACTGGCGGGCGCGGTAGGTGGCGGCCAGGGTCAGTTGGAAACGGTTCGGGATTTGCTTGAGGCAATCTTCGATGGTGATGCGGGCCATGTAAAACTCCTGTATGACGGTCTTGCTTGAAAAGGTTGGGATGCCCTGGCGGCTGGCCGGTTACGCGTGAATACCGAGCTGGGTGAACAGGTAGGCATTGCGCGCGGCTTGCTGCGGAAAGCGGCAGCGGGCCGCCTGGACAATCGCCGTCAGCTCCGACAAAGCGACGGCAAACTCTTGATTGATAATAACATATTCGAACTCAGGAGAGTGCGCGATTTCACCGCCGGCGGCCAGGATGCGGCGGGTGATGACATGCGGTTCGTCCTGGCCGCGCTTCTTGAGGCGCTCTTCCAGCGCGGCGATCGACGGCGGCAGGATAAAGATGCCGATGGCGTTGGGGAATTGCTTCTTGACCTGCTGCGCGCCTTGCCAGTCGATCTCCAGCAGCACGTCGGTGCCGTTGGCGATCTGGTCGGCGATCATCAGGCGCGACGTGCCGTAATAGTTGCCGTGGACTTCGGCCCATTCCAGGAATTCGCCCTCGGCCTGGCGCTTCAGGAAATCCTCGGCATTGGTGAAATAGTATTCGCGGCCATGTTCCTCGCCCGGGCGCGGGGCGCGGGTAGTGAAGGAAATCGACAGCTTGATGGCCGGCTCCTGCTTCAGCAGGGCGTTGACGAGGGTCGATTTGCCGGCGCCGGAGGGGGCGACCACCATGAACAGGCTGCCGGAAGTGGGGGTTTTAGCTGGCATGTGATCCTCGCTGTTTTCGTTATTTATCTATGTGATGTTCTGACTTGTCCGGCCCTGGGCGGCCGGACTGCGGCTTATTCGAGATTCTGCACCTGCTCGCGCATCTGGTCGATCAGCAGCTTCAATTCCATCGAAGCGTCGGCCAGTTCCTTCATGGCCGCCTTGGAACCGACGGTGTTGGCTTCGCGGTTGAGCTCCTGCATCATGAAATCCAGGCGCTTGCCGACCTGGCCGCCTTTTTTCAGGATATGGCGGGTCTCGGCCAGGTGGGCCGACAGGCGCGCCAGTTCTTCGGCGATGTCGATGCGGATGCCGTACAGGGTGACTTCCTGGCGGATGCGCTCCAGCGACTCTTCCCGCGTCAGCTGCGGCGCGGCGCCGTTGTGCTGCAGGGCCAGGCCGAGCGCTTCGCGCATGCGCTCGGTGGCCTTTTGCTGGAATTGCTCGATCAGTTGCGGCACCAGCGGCGTGATGCGGGCCACGATGGCTTCCATCGCGTCGACCCGGGCCAGGATCACCGCCTGCAGCGCCGCGCCTTCGCGCGCGCGGGTGTCGACGAAGGCGTCGAGGGTCTGCTGCATGGCGGCCAGGATGTCCGCCTGCAGGGTTTCCTGGCTGATCTCGGCCTCTTCCATCACGCCCGGCCAGCGCAGCAGCTCGTTGACCGACAGCGGCGCGGCGTCGGGGAACTGGGCGCGCAACTGGTCTTGCAGGGCCGACAGGCTGCCGACCACGCCGGCGTTGAGCGCCTGGGTGCTGCCGGTGGCCGCCTTGCGGCCGAAACTGAGGCGGCATTCCACCTTGCCGCGCACCAGGCGGCTCATGATGGCTTCGCGCAGCATCGGCTCGACCGCGCGCAGGTCGTCGTTGATGCGGAATTGCAGGTCGAGGAAGCGCGAGTTGACGCTCTTCATCTCGACAGTGACCGTGCCGGCAGTGGTTTCGCGGGTGGTGACGGCATAGCCGGTCATGCTGTAGATGGTCAAATTCTGCTCCGGTGTGTTGGCGCCGGCCGCCGCAACGGGCGGCCGCGCGTTGGCGGGTCTGGTGATGATCGGTGCTGCTGCGCAGCGAGGATGGGCGGCGCACGCGGCCCGCCATCCTTTACAATGCCGGTTTTGCAAAACGCGGCGGCTGCAGTGCTGCGATGGCGGCCGGCCCCGTTGATGGGCGGCATCGCGCCATCGAATCCCGCATTTTAAAGAAAATTGGCAGCCCAGCGCTATCGAAACATTGAAATCGGCGGTCGATGGCGGTTTGCGCCATCGCCGCCGCTTCTTCAGCAGACAGACAAGGACCGAACATGACTTCTTCCCATCGCCCCAGCGCCCGTGCCGTTTCGCAACTGCGCGAGGTGCGCCTGACGCGCCATTACACCAAGCACGCCGAAGGTTCGGTGCTGGTAGAGTTCGGCGACACCCGCGTGCTGTGCACCGCCAGCATCGAAGAAAAGGTGCCGGGCTTCCTCAAAGGCAAAGGGCAGGGTTGGCTGACCGCCGAATACGGCATGCTGCCCCGCTCGACGCACACGCGCATGGACCGCGAAGCCGCCAAGGGCAAGCAGTCCGGCCGCACGCAGGAGATCCAGCGCCTGATCGGCCGCGCCCTGCGCGCCGCGTTCGACCTGGAAGCCTTCGGCGAACGCACGCTGCACCTCGATTGCGACGTGCTGCAGGCCGATGGCGGCACCCGCACCGCCGCCATCACCGGCGCCATGGTGGCGGCCTACGACGCGTTTTCGGTACTCAAGTCGCGCGGCTTGGTCGAGTCCATCCCGCTGAAGCATTTCGTGGCCGCGATCTCGGTGGGCGTCTACCAGGGCGTGCCGGTGCTGGACCTGGACTACCTGGAAGACTCCGACTGCGACACCGACATGAACGTGGTGATGACCGATGCCGGCCATTTCGTCGAAGTGCAGGGCACGGCCGAAGGCGCGGCGTTCGACCGCGCCACCCTGAACAGCCTACTGGACCTGGCGCAGCAGGGCATCGCCACGCTCAATACCTTGCAGAAGCAGGCGCTGGGCCTCTGAGGGCTTCCGGATCCTGCGGTTGCCCGTGAATCGCTTTACAATGCGCGTATCGCATAGGAACGCCATGTTGCACTGACGACATGGCGTTTTTCATTGCACCGGCGCAATGCCATGCCAACACCACCCAGTCATAGTATGAATACCAAGCAAAAGATCGTGATGGCGTCGAACAACGCCGGCAAGCTCAAGGAGTTTGCCAGCCTGTTGGGCGACATCGGTTTCGACGTGCGCGCCCAAGGCGAATTCAACGTCCCGGAAGCGGAAGAACCCTTCGCCACCTTCGTCGAGAATGCGCTGGCCAAGGCCCGCCACGCGGCCCGCCTGACCGGCCTGCCGGCGCTGGCCGACGACTCCGGCGTCTGCGCCAATGCCCTGGGCGGCGCGCCTGGCGTGTATTCGGCGCGCTATGCGGGCGAGCCGAAATCGGATGCCGCCAACAACGCCAAGCTGGTCCGCGACCTGGCCGCGCATGCCGACAAGTCGGCCTATTACTATTGCGTGCTGGTCTATGTGCGCCATGCCGACGATCCCCAGCCGGTGATCGCCGATGGCGTATGGAAGGGTGAAATCGTGGCCGACGCGCGCGGCGAGGGCGGTTTCGGCTACGACCCGCATTTCCTGTTGCCGCAACTGGACAAGACCGCCGCGCAGTTGAGCGCGGCCGAGAAGAACTCCATCTCCCACCGGGGGCAGGCATTGCGCGCATTGGTAGAGAAACTGAAATGATCCCGATCAAACCGGTCGCGGCCACTGCGCCCGCCGAGCCGGCCCAGGCGGCGCTGGCGTTCCTGAAGCCGGGCAGCCTGCAACTGGCCGCCTTGCCGCCGCTGTCGCTGTATGTGCATTTCCCGTGGTGCGTGCGCAAATGCCCGTATTGCGACTTCAACTCCCATGAAGTCAAGGGCAGCTTCCCGGAGCAGGACTACCTGGACGCCTTGCGTACCGACCTGGAAATGGCGCTGCCGCTGGTCTGGGGCCGCAAGATCAACACCATCTTCATCGGCGGCGGCACGCCCAGCCTGCTGTCGGCCGCCGGGCTGGACCGACTGCTGTCGGACCTGCGCACCTTGCTGCCGTTCGACAGCGACATCGAGATCACGATGGAAGCCAACCCGGGCACCTTCGAAGCCGAGAAGTTCCGCGCCTACCGCGCCAGCGGCATCAACCGCCTGTCGATCGGCATCCAGAGCTTCAACGCGGCCCACCTGGCCGCGCTGGGCCGCATCCACGACGGGGCGCAGGCATTGAAGGCGGTCGAGATCGCGCATGCCAATTTCGACAATTTCAACCTCGACCTGATGTACGCCTTGCCGTCGCAGACGCTGGCCGAGGCGCGCGCCGATATCGAGACGGCGATCGCCTTCGCGCCGCCGCACCTGTCGCTGTACCACCTGACGCTGGAGCCGAACACCCTGTTCGCCAAATTCCCGCCGCCGGTGCCCGACGACGATGCCAGCGCCGACATGCAAGACATGATCGCGCAACTGACCTCGGCGGCCGGTTATGCCAATTACGAAGTGTCGGCCTATGCCCAGCCCAAGCGGCGTGCCCGGCACAACCTCAATTACTGGCAGTTCGGCGATTACCTCGGCATCGGCGCCGGGGCGCATTCCAAGCTGTCCTTCCCGCACCGCATCGTGCGCCAGGCGCGCTACAAGCATCCCCAGACCTACATGGAACAGGTCCGGGCCGGGGCGCCGATCCAGGAGGAGGCCGAGATCGGGCGCGATGCCCTGGGTTTCGAATTCATGCTCAATGCGCTGCGCCTGACCGAAGGCTTTTCGCCCAACCTGTTTGCCGAGCGCACCGGCATGGGGTTGAACCAGATCGGCAAGCACCTGGATCTGGCCGAGGAAAAAGGGATGTTGTATCGCGATCACGCCGTAATCCGACCGACCGATTTGGGCCGCCGTTTTCTCAACGATTTGCAAGAAATGTTCTTGCAGGATTAAAGCGTGCTCGCAAGGCTGTTTTTATCAGGTATATTTGAGAAGTTTGAATTTAATTAAGAATTCTTTTGGGAAACTTTTAGCGGTTTTTCATCATGAAGGAGCGCCTCAAACAATAAGGAAGAGGGGCGCCAACGATAAAAGAATATGGCTGTCCAGGATAAAAGCGTCTCTTTTCCTCTTGTGTTTTTACAGCCTGTAGCCGACGTTCATCACGTATGGACTGCGCTGTCTCTGCACATTTCACCCATTGATGAGGATGGCAGTGCATTGCTGTCCCGTTTATTCAACGAGTTCAACCTGAGCGACGCCCTGGGCGGGCTGACTTGCATCATCCCGGTCCGGGATCCGGCGGTATTCGCGCCGGAGTTCGCGCACCCCGTTCCCCAGGGGCAGATCGCCCTGCGCGTGCCGGTCGAGCATTGCGTCGACCCGGGCAAGATCGATGCCTTGGACTGGCTTTACAGCCGCGGCTTTTCGATCATCGCCGACGGCCTGCCGGCGCAGGGCGCGGCCATGTTTCCTTTTGTCGAGTCGATCGCGCTGGACGCCAGCGTAGGCAGGCTGCCGGAAGCTGTGCAATGGATCAACCGCCTGCGCGGGCCGCACCTGGCGGAAAACATCGGTGACGCGATCCAGTTCGATAGCTGCCGCGCGGAAGGTTTCCGGTGGTTTGCCGGCGACTATGCGCTGCATCCCGACAACCGCCTGTCGCAAAAGAATTCAATCTCCCGCGCGCGCCTGCTCAAGCTGCTGGACCTGGTCGCGCGCGATGCCGACGCCGGCGAGCTGGAGTCGCTGCTCAAGCAGGATCCCGCGCTGTCCTACCAGCTCTTCAAGCTGGTCAGCTCGGCCGCCTTCGGCTTCTCGGCGCACATCACCAATTTCACCCAGGCCATCAACCTGCTGGGACGGCGCCAGCTGCAGCGCTGGCTGCAACTGCTGCTGTATGCGCGCTTCCCGGGCGACGAGTCGGCCAACCCCTTGCTGCCGCGCGCCGCGGCGCGCGCCGCGATGATGGAAGCGATGGCGCAGCGGATCGACTGCACCCGCGAAGAGCTGGATCGCGCCTTCATCACCGGCATGTTCTCCCTGCTCGACATCTTGCTGGGCATGCCGCTGCAAGACATCATCGAGCCGCTCAAGCTGCCGGTGGATATCGTCAATGCGCTGGCCAACCGCACCGGGCGGCTGGGCAAGCTGCTGGATGTGGTGGAGCGCTCCGAATACAGCCGCCTTCCCCTGCGGCATGCCGACCTCGAGGCCGCCGGCCTCGATGCCAAGGCGTATTGCGAATGCCTGATAAAGGCCTTTAGCTGGGCAACCAGAGTCAGCACAGAGGCCTGAATTCCATGATCTCCTCCGTTGGCACCGACGATCTGGCATGTTGTTCCGCATTGCTGGACGCGATGCAGAACCTGCATGGGCCGTCGCTCTCCGCGGCGCTGGGGGGAATCGCCTCCGGTTTCCTGAAGCGCCCAGGAGGCAAATACCTCCCGGGCCCGGCGCCTGAGGGGGATATGCTCAAACAGGCCGTCGAGTACGAAGGCGAACATTTCGGCTATTACTGCTTCCCCGACTCCGCCGGTGCCTACAGTGCGCTGGAGTGCCAGCGGCTGGCGATGCTGGCGGGCTTCACCGGTCGCCTGTTGCAGCGCCAGGCCGATACCGAGAGGCGGGCGCGCTCGCTCGACCAGATCGAAGCCAAGCTGGAGCAGCAGGCGCAGATCCTGAACCAGATGCACGAGTCGGTGATCACCATGGATCCGGCCGGCTTCATCACCAGCTGGAACCGCGGCGCCGAGCAACTGTTCGGCTATACCGCGCTGGAAGCCATCGGCCGCAACGTGTTGTTCCTGTACGAGAACGAAGACGAAGGGGATTCGCTGGCCGACATGTTCCTGGAGCAGGGCGGGCGCGAAATGGAAGTGCGCCGCCGCAAGAAATCGGGCGAGACCTTCTGGGCCAGCCTGTCGCTGTCGGTCATGCGCGACCAGCATGGCAACCCCATCGGACTGATCGGCTACATCAACGACATCACCGAGCGCAAGAATGCCGAGAAGCTGATCCACCACCTGGCCTATTACGATTCGCTGACCGGTTTGCCCAACCGCACGCTGCTCACGCGCACCGTCGACCAGGCCTTGCTGGAGGCGCGCCAGGACAGCATGCACGGCTGCGTGATGTTCATCGACCTGAACCGCTTCAAGCCCATCAACGACACGCTGGGCCACGTGGCCGGCGATATGCTGCTGGTGGAAGTGGCGATCCGCTTGCGTCGCGCGCTGCGCGAGCAGGACGTGGTGGCGCGCCTGGGCGCCGACGAATTCGCCGTGGCGCTGTTCGACATCGACAAGGATTACCACACCGGCTTCGTCGCGCAAAAGCTGCTGGCGACGTTCGACGAGCCGTTCTTCATCGACGGCCACGAGCTGCGCGTCGGCGCCAGCATCGGCGTGAGCATGTACCCGGAAGATGCCTCCGATACCGAAACCTTGCTGCGCCTGGCCGACATCGCCATGTACCGGGCCAAGCGGGGCGGCGACAACAACGAGGGCGGTTACGCGTATTACAGCGAAGAGATGAACCGCAACACGCTGGACTTGCTGCGCATCGAGACCGGCCTCCTGCATGCTTTCGAATACGACGAACTGCTGCTGTACTACCAGCCGAAGGTGGACATGCTGGCCGGCGCCATCACCGGCGCCGAAGCGCTGGTGCGCTGGCAGCATCCGGAGCGCGGCCTGTTGCTGCCGGGAGAATTCATTCCCATCGCCGAAGAGACCGGCCTGATCGTGCAATTGAGCGACTGGGTGCTGGATGCCGTGTGCCGCCAGGCGCGTTCATGGAAGGAGGCCGGCCTGGCGCCGATCCGCATCGCCCTGAACGTGACCGCGCGCGAATTCACCCGTTCGTTGCCGGATCGCGTCCGCGCCGCGCTGAACAAACACCGGCTCGGCGGCGAATGGCTGGAGCTGGAAATCACGGAAAGCATGCTGATGCACAGCACGGACCGCGTGATTTCGATCATGGAAAAGATTTGCAGCCTGGGCATCACGATTTCCCTCGACGATTTCGGCACCGGCTATTCCAGCCTGTCTTACCTCAAGCGCTTCCCGATCAATACGCTGAAGATCGACCGCTCCTTCACCATGGGCATTCCGGAAGACACCAACGATTGCGCGATCGCCAGCGCCATCATCGGCATCGCCAAGCAATTGCGCCACAAGGTGATCGCCGAAGGGGTGGAGACCGAGAAGCAATTCAACTTCCTCAAGGAAGCCGGCTGCAATGAGCTGCAGGGCTATATCTTTTCGCCGCCGGTGCCGGCGGGAGATTTTCATCACATGCTGCTGGAGGGGCGGCGACTCAAGGTCGTCGGCGAACATCCTTCGCTGCCGCTGGACGATTTCGGTGTCTGAGCGTTTTCATCAGCCAATAAAAATGGCCGCCGCATAAATACCGGCGGCCATTTTTATTGGTGTGCGGCTTCATTTGTTCCTGTATTTGCGGCAGGCCTGGATGAAGACGTTGTTAAACGCTTTTCTTGCTGAGCACGCGCCGGCTCGCTGCATAGTTTAAGACTAATAGTGAGGATACTTAATATGTCAATCGACTCCAGCCCGCATGCACGGACCGATACCCGGAAAATCGCAATTTGCGGCGCGGGCATCGGTGGCCTCGTACTGGCGATCCGATTGACCGAACTGGGCTTCCGGCCCGTCGTCTTCGAGCAACGCGAAGAAGCCGACATATGCCGCGAGGGGGTGTTCTTCACCCTGGCGCCCAACGGCATGAACGGCTTGAAAGTCATCGGGTGCTACGATGCTGTGCGCGGCAGCGGGGTCGAGACGACAGGCATCGAGCTATGTAATGCGCGCGGCGCACGCCTCGGGCTTGCCGACCAGGCCGATCATGAAAGCGTCTTCGGCGCCCCCAGCATCACCATCAGCCGAGGTGGCCTGGCGGCGATTCTCCTGGGACAGGCGCAGGCGGCGGGTGTCGAACTGCATTTTGGAACGGCCCTTGCAGTGTTGACATCGGACGCGAGCGGCACCTTGCTGCAGTTCGTGAACGGCGAAGCCTATGGCGCCGATATTGTCATCGGGGCCGATGGGCTGCGCTCGACCGTTCGCGCTCAAGCTTTTCCCAGTTATCCGGCGCCGCATTTCACTGGCCAGATCGGCACCGGCGGTATCACGCAAACGAGCCAATCTGGCACGAACGGCACGACGCGCATGACCTTCGGAAGCAAAGCGTTCTTCGGCTATTTGGTCGATGATCAGCGGCGTGCGTTCTGGTTCTCATCCTATCCTGCGGATGAGCCCGAGAATGGCCGCGTATTCGACGGCAAGGTGTTCGCAGAGCGCATCCGGCAGATGCACGCGGGCGATCCGGAGCCCAATCGTGCAATCCTTGCCACGGTCGCGAGCATCGACAGGATTTATCCCGTCTTCGACATGCCTGAATTGCCGGCATGGTCGAGCGGGCGTGTCGTTCTGCTCGGCGACGCCGCCCACGCCGTCGGCCCCGATGCGGGCCAAGGCGCGTCGATGGCAATTGAAGATGCTCTTGTGCTTGCGGCGGCGCTGGAACGCGAGGTCGATCATGTGGCTGCGTTCCGGCGCTATGAAGAGCTGCGGCGACCTCGGGTGGCTGAGGTGGTCAGGCTGACCGCGCGGAACGGTTCTCAGAAGCGCGCCTTGGGTTGGTGGCAGATGCTCGTTCGTGACCTCCTGCTGCGCGTATTCATCCCACTTGGGATCAGAGGCCAACGCAAACTGTTCGCTTATCGTCCCGATTAGGGATGCTGGAGTGAATTGCGTGCGCCAATGTCGAGACTCTGAAGGATAGACCTATGAAAATAATGTGCCTGAATGCTTGGGGTGGAAAGCTGTACGAAAAGCTGTTGCCCTATGTCAAAGCCAGCGACCCTGACGTCCTTTGCCTTCAGGAGGTCATTCACAGTCCGGCATCCGAGAAGGATTGGCTGACCTATCGTGATGGCGATCACGTACTGGCGCAGCGCGCCAACTTCTTTCGCGATGTTTCGCATGCCTTGCCCGATCATGTTGCAATCTTCTGTCCGGCAGCGCAGGGAGTGCTTTGGGATGAGAATCAACCGGTTCCATCGCAATGGGGACTGGCTACATTCGTGCGTCGATCCATCCCTATCATCGCTCAGGTCCAGGGTTTCGTTCACAAGGGCTTTTCGCCGGTCGGCTATGGCGATCATCCGCGGTCTCGTAACGCTCATGGTGTCAGGGTCTATGACTACGCTGCCGAGCGGGCCGTCAGTATCACGCATATGCACGGACTGCGCGATCTGAACGGCAAGATGGACACCCCCGAACGTGCCGAGCAGGCGCGAAGGCTGCTCAATTTTTCCCGGCAGGTTTCTGAGCCGGGTGACGTGGTAGTGGTCTGCGGTGACTTTAATGTCGAACCCGGCAGTGAAACTCTCGCGCTCCTTGCAGATGCCGGGTTCAAGGAGCTGGTGATGGGGCGCGGTATTGAGAGCACCCGAAGCACTCAATACAAGAAGCCGGGACGGTTCGCGGACTACATGCTTGTGAATCGCGAAGAGGCGGTGCAGTCGTTCGACGTGATTCATGACCCGGAGGTCTCGGATCACTGCCCTCTGGTTCTTCGGTTATAGCCAAAACACCGGAGCGACCATCTCCCCCGAAGAGTACTCCCGGCTTCGAAGAGCCAATAAAAAAGCCCCTATAAAAATAGGGGCTTGGTATTTCTTGGCGGAGACGGAGGGATTCGAACCCTCGATACAGGTTTAAGCCCGTATGCTTCCTTAGCAGGGAAGTGCCTTCGACCACTCGGCCACGTCTCCACACTGCAGGCAGTTATTACGCTGCCTCAGCGAAGTCACGCATAATAGCTTCTCAACTGCGTTTGGTCAATCAGCGGCTTGCAAAAAATCGCTGATTTGTCCGCCGGACTTCGCGATGGCGATTACTGGGCGCTGTCCAGGTCGAACGCCTTGTGCAGGGCGCGCACGGCCAGCTCCATGTACTTCTCGTCGATCAGCACCGAGATCTTGATTTCCGAGGTGGAGATCATCTGGATGTTGACGCCTTCTTCCGACAGCGTGCGGAACATCTGCGAGGCGATACCGACGTGGCTGCGCATGCCCACGCCCACCACCGAGACCTTCGAGACCTTGGTGTCGCCGTTGATGGCGGCGGCGCCGATGTGGGCCTTGACGCTGCTGTTGAGCACTTCCACCGCCTTGGCGTATTCGGCGCGCGGAACGGTGAAGGTGAAGTCGGTCTTGCCTTCGACAGATTGGTTCTGGATGATCATGTCGACTTCGATGTTGGCGTCGGCGACCGGGCCCAGGATCTGGTAGGCGATGCCCGGACGGTCCGGCACGCCGAGTACGGTGATCTTGGCTTCGTCGCGGGAAAATGCGATGCCGGTGATGGTGGCTTGTTCCATGTTGGTGTCTTCCTCAAACGAAATCAGGGTGCCGGAGACGGTTTCTTCGGCGAGCGGAATGAGCGGGTCGGTCAGCGACGACAGCACGCGGGTCGGCATCTTGTAGTTGCCGGCGAATTCCACGGAGCGGATCTGCAGCACCTTGGAGCCCAGCGATGCCATTTCCAGCATTTCCTCGAACGTCACGGTGTTGAGGCGGCGCGCTTCGCTGACCACGCGCGGGTCGGTGGTGTAGACGCCGTCGACGTCGGTGTAGATCAGGCATTCGGCGGCCTTGATGGCGGCGGCCACTGCCACGGCCGAGGTGTCGGAACCGCCGCGGCCCAGGGTGGTGATGTTGCCGTCGGCGTCGACGCCCTGGAAGCCGGTGATGATGACGATCTTGCCGGCGTTCAGGTCGCGGCGCACCTTGGCGTCGTCGATCGAGCGGATGCGCGCCTTGGTGAAGGCGGAGTCGGTCTTGATCGGCACTTGCCAGCCGGCGTAGGACACGGCTTCCTTGCCCAGCGCCTGCAGCGCGATGGCCAGCAGCGCCACCGAAGCCTGTTCGCCGGTGGAGGCCAGCATGTCCAGCTCGCGACCGTCGGGATGGGCCATGATTTCTTTGGCCAAACCGAGCAGGCGGTTGGTTTCACCGGACATCGCCGAGGGCACGACGACGATCTGGTGGCCTGCGTCGTGCCATTTGGCAACGCGCTTTGCGACATTCTTGATGCGCTCTGTCGAGCCCATCGAAGTGCCGCCGTATTTGTGAACGTATAAAGCCATAGGGATAAAAAAATGTGGCCCGACTTTGACGAACAACCGCTAGCTAGGCCGGAGGGAACAAACCCTTGACTTTACATCCGGTGCGCCAAAATCTCAAGGAAAAGCTCGCCGGATAGCGGATTGCCGATGAAGTTTTGTTTGTTGCGATGCGGAAAAAGTGCCGTGGACGCCGGATGCGCCGCGCAATTTGGCAAGATTTTCCCCTGATGGCGCAAATTGCATGCAAAAGCGCGATATAAAGCGGGAAATGGCGAGCGTAAGGCAGGGGAAGGGATGGGGCACCATCTGTCATGCGCATACGGGTGCAAGTCTCGCAGGCGGCATGGCAGTTGGTGCTGCTGTACTGATGTGATGCTTCGGTACTGCGTGCTTCGTATGAAACCCGGCCTTCAGCCTGGCGCCGGCGGTTCTGACGCGCGGTGGCGGAACGCTGCCGTCATGGCTGGAGGCGGTGATGCGGGAACGTCTATCAGGCGCCGCTGTACAGGTTGTCGACCTTGTTGTTGGCTTGCTGCACTTCGTTTTGCACTTGCTGGCGGCTCAGATGGGAGCTGGCCTGGCGCACGATGGGATATTCGTTGCGCACGGCGATCTCGCCATTGGCGCGGGCGCGTTGCAGCTCTGCCTTGACGTCGGCACGGGTCTGGGTCGAAGTGAAAGCGGTTGCCGGAGGATACGGTGCATCGGCCAGGGCGGCGCCGGCGGCGACCAGGAGAGCGGCAGCAACGGTGATGTTCTTGATGTTCATGATCTTGTCCTTCTTTCTTGATAAGTTGATAAGGATTCCGCAGGTGCCTTGGCCGGAAAAGGACATGGCCAAAAACACGCTGTTCCTTCGGATACGGGTGGAAACGTTTTCTGTTGCATTCATCCAACCCATGCCTGCAGTCTAAATATTGCCTGGGCAAAGAAAAATGGGTTTAATCGGAATTAACTATTTCTTTATCCGGAACAATCAGGGGCTTGAAAAATGGACAGGCTGCAATCAATGCGAGTGTTCGCCAAAGTCGTGGAGCAGGGGAGCTTTGTGCGCGCGGCGGAAATCCTGGAGATTTCCAACGCCGTGGCGACGCGTTTCATCGCCGACCTGGAAGCGCATCTGGGCATCCGCTTGCTGAACCGCTCGACCCGCCGCCTGTCGCTGACCGAGTCCGGCCAGGCTTACCTGGAACGGGTACGACTGATCCTGGCCGAGATCGATGATGCCGAAGCGCTGGTCTCGCTCGATACCAAGAAACCGGGAGGAACCCTGGCCATCTATTCGCATGCGGGATTCGGGCAGTCGCAACTGGGCGGGCTGCTGTCCGGGTATTCCCAGGCGTACCCCGAAGTGGTGCTGGATGTGACCTTGTCCGACCGTTCCATCGATCTGGTGGAAGAGGGCATCGACATCGGTTTTTTCAGCAGCATGCAGAAGGTCGACGCCAGCATGGTGGCGCGCCAGTTGGGCATTGCCAAAGTGGTGTTGTGCGCGTCACCGGACTACATCGCCAAGCATGGCGCCCCGCAGAATCCTGAAGACCTGTCGCGCCATAGCTGCCTGAATTTCTCGCATGAGTACTTGCGCCACCACTGGCACATCAATACGGTCAATGGCGTGCTGGACGTGCCCATCGTGAGCAAGGTGGTATCCAACAGCGGCGTGCTGCTGCGCGAGTTCGCTCTGTTGGGCATGGGGATCGTACTGCGGCCGTCGTTTTCCCTGGGCGACGATTTGCGCTGCGGCAAACTGGTGCGGGTGCTGCCGGATTTCGATATCGGCCAGGTGATCATTTCGATGGCTTATCCCAGCCGCCGCCTGCTGTCGGCCAAGGTGCGCAGTTTCGTGGAATATGTCAGCGCGCGCTATCCGCATCCGGAAAGCGATCCCTGGCTGGCTTAGGGCCTGTTCTCAGATCACGTCGGCCAGTTTGGCCAGCAGGCTGCATTCTTCCTGCCAGGCACGGCGTTCCTTGGTGCTGATGGCTTCGTGCTGCAGGTCGGCATCGCTTTTTTCCAATTGCGAGAGCAGGATGCGTTCGGCCAGCCGGGTGTCGGGCTCCATCGGGCCGAAGAAGGCGACCGTGGCGCCGCGTTCGATGAGCAGTGTGGGGAAGTTGTCGATGTCGAGGTCGCCGACCAGGTCGGCCTGGTCTTCGATGTCGATCCAGACGAAATGGTGTTGCGGGTAGCGCGCAGCCCAGGCGCCGAAGGCGGCGTCGTACTCGCGGCAACTGCCGCACCAGGCCGCGCACAGGCAGGCTACGACCCAGGTGTCGTTGCGCAGGGCGTCGGCCAGTTGGCGGCGATTGGTCAGGTCTAGTTTCTGATAGGACATGGCGCCGCTATTTTACCCGCTTCGGCAGCCGGGGGCCGGCGACGGGGCAAAGCCGTCGCCGGCGTTCGCGAACGGTGCCGGGAAATGCCGGCCTCACGGTAAAATAACGGGATGTCCACGATTTTAGCCATTGAAACATCCACCGAGCTCGCATCGGCCGCGCTGCTGCACCAGGGCCAGTTGATCGCGCGCGAATCCGCCGGTGCGCAGACGCATTCCGATTCCATCCTCCCGATGATCCAGCAATTGCTGGCCGAAGCGGGCATCCCGCTTTCCCGGTGCGATGCGCTGGCCTTCGGCGTGGGGCCGGGTTCCTTCACCGGCGTACGCACGGCTTGCGGCGTCGTGCAGGGGCTGGCGTTCGGCATCGACCGGCCGGTGGTGCCGGTCGTCACCCTGGAGGCAGCCGCCCAGGCTTGCCGCACGGCGCATCCCGATGTCCGCGAGGTGTTGGCGATCCTCGACGCCCGCATGGGCGAGGTGTACTGGGCGCGCTATCGCGCCAATGACAACGGCGGTTGGGACACGCTGGCCGAGCCCGCGCTGTCCTCGGCCGAACAGGTCGCCACCGGCGGCAAGCCGGCGGCTTGCGGCAATGGACTGGCGGCCTATGCGGCGCACTTCACGCCGGATTTTTGCGCGCGGGAATTCGCCGCCGCTTATCCGCAGTGCATGCCGCATGCCCGCGATGTGGCGCGCCTGGGCCAGTTGCATTTCGCGCAGGGCCGCGCCTTGCCGGCGCAGGAGGCGCAGCCGCTTTACTTGCGCAACAAGGTCGCGTTGACCACTGCTGAACGCGAGGTACGCGATGCCTTGAAGGGCGCGGCATGACATCGTCTGTCGCGGGGCGCGCAGAACTGTTGTCCGGATTGGAGGCGCGGTTTGGGAAACTGCAGTTCGCGCCGATGACCGCCGACGACGTGGATGCCGTGGTCGAGATCGAAAATGCCGTCTACTCGCATCCATGGAGCCGCGGCAATTTCGTCGACTCACTCTACAGCGGCTACCAGGCGCAGACCTTGCGCGACGGCGGGAATGCCTTGCTGGGCTATTTCCTGGTCATGCTGGCGGTGGATGAAGCGCACCTGCTCAACATCAGCGTGGCGGCCGCGCATCAGCACCAGGGGCTGGGCCAGTTGCTGCTCGGCCAGGCCACCGCGCTTGCCCGGGGCAAGGGGATGCAGCGCATGCTGCTGGAAGTGCGGGAGTCGAATGCGCACGCGATCAAGGTGTACAAACGCTATGGTTTCGCCGAAATCGGCCGGCGCAAGAACTACTATCCGGCCGCGAACAATACCCGCGAAGGGGCCATCGTCATGAGTCTGGCGCTATGAGTGAAGAATTGAACAACCGGGAAGGGCACGGCTCTTCGCTGGCGTTGCTGGATGCGCTGGGCATCGGTCCGGTGTGGGTGCGGCGCGAGCTGGCCGCGGCTGAAACCATGGAGGTTGAGACCGCGCCGGCAGCGGTGGCCGAAGCGGTCGAGGTGCGCCAGGAGACGCCGGCGGCGCCTGCGCCGCGTCCTGCGATCCAGGCTCCGGCCACGAACGACTGGGAAGATGCATTTGCCGCTTCTCCCGCGCCGGCTCCGGTATCGCCACCGGCCGCGCGCCCGATGCCGCCTGCGGCGCCGCATGTACCGCATGTATCGGAGCGCCGCAGCGCGCCGCCCGAGGACGACGGCGGACCGCCGGCCTGGCTGGACGAGATGGATTTCGCCGCTTCGATGGAGCCGGTGCTGATTCCGCATGGCGATGAGGAGGAAGACGCGCCCGCGCCGGCCGATCCGATGATCGCCAGGATCGCCGCCATGGAATGGCCCCAGCTCAAGGAAATCGTGGCCGATTGCCGCCGCTGCGGCTTGTGCAACGGCCGCAAGAACACTGTCTTCGGCGTCGGCGATGAAAAGGCCAAATGGCTGTTCATCGGCGAAGGGCCGGGCCGCAACGAGGATATGCAGGGCGAGCCGTTCGTCGGCCCGGCCGGCAAGCTGCTCGACAATATGCTGGTGGCGATGGGGCTCAAGCGCGGCGACAACGCCTACATCGCCAATATCGTCAAATGCCGCCCGACCGACGGCACCGGCCGCGACCGCCCGCCGTCGCCGCAGGAAGTGGCCGCATGCCTGCCTTACCTGCAGCGCCAGATCGCGCTGATCCAGCCGACGGTGCTGGTGGCGCTGGGCAAGACGGCGGCGATCTCGCTGCTGGGGCTGGATCCCGCGACCCCGGTATCCAAGCTGCGCGGCACCGTGCACCGCTACCAGGATCTGCCGCTGGTGGTGACTTACCACCCGGCGTACCTGCTGCGCACGCTGGGCGACAAGAGCAAAGCCTGGGCCGACCTGTGCCTGGCGATGACGACCTATCAGCGCCAGCCCGCGCAATGACATGGCCGTCGGTGCACAGGAATCTGCGGTTGCGGTGAGCTGCCAGGCGCGCTTCCACGCGCGCTGGCCCGAATTGCGCGACCCGCATGTGCGCGCGCTGGCCTGGCTGCTGGATTCGCCCGACCTGATGGCCGTCGATGCGCCATGCTGGGAAGGGCGCATTGCGACGCTGGGGCCTGTCAGTGAAGAGGTGGCCGCATGGCTGCGTACGCTGCAGCAGGATCCTCAGCTCAAGCGGCAACTGCACGACCATCTGGCGCACCAGCCTTCGGCCCGCCTGGGGCGCTACGCGGAGAAGCTGCTTGGTTTCTATCTGCGGCAGCGGGGGCAACTGGTCGCCGCCAACCTGCAGGTGCGCAACAATGGCGCTACCCGCGAGACCCTGGGCGAATTCGATTTCCTGGTGCGCCGCCCGCATGTCGGCGCCGGCAACGGGCTCGAACACTGGGAGTTCGCCACCAAGTTCTACCTGCTCGAACAGGCTTCCCTGCAACCCGGCCGCACTGTTCCATCCGGCGAGATGCCGCCCGACGCCTTCGTCGGCCCCAACCTGGCCGATTCGTTGGGCCGCAAGATGCGCAAGATCATGCGGCAGCAGTTGATGCTGTCGTGGCATCCTGCCGCCGCCGGCGTGCTGCCGGAGCCTGTGGCATCCGCGCAGGCGCTGGTCAAGGGATGGCTGTTCTATAGTGAGCCGCTGCCGTCGCTGCCGCCCGCGATGGGCATTTCAGCCGGCCATTGTCGCGGATTCTGGTGCGATGCGGCTGCGTTGCGGGAGCGTTACGCGGAGCGCCTCGAGCAATTGCATTTCCTCTTGCTGCCCCGGCTCGAATGGCTGGCGCCGGCGCGCGTCGAGATCGGGCGAACGGTGGACATGGATGCCGTGCAAGAGGAAATTGCCGCGCGCTTTGGCGCCGAAGCGGCGCCGGTGATGCTGGCGGTGTGTCGGGGGCCGGAAGCGGGCGAAGGGCAGGATGCTTTTGAAATCGAGCGCGGTTTCATCGTCCCGGACGGCTGGCAGCAGCGGGCGGCCGAGCGCGTCAGGCATGCGGTGATCCGGATCTGAAACAGGGTGTCTTGTGCGGCGTTTGCGCCGCACGGGCGGGCATCAGTGGTGGTGCTTGTCCTCGCCGATCAGCGCGAGCGAATCGTGCTCGCGCTGGTTGGCGGCGTGGCGGCGCATGATCAGGTACATGATCCCGGCCACGAAGGAGCCGAAGATGATGATCACGGTGTTCACATCCAGGTTCAGGCGCACCATGAAGGCGTACAGCACCAGCATGGTCAGCACCGAGAGGTTCTCGTTGAAATTCTGCACCGCGATCGAATGGCCGGCGCTCATCAGCACGTGGCCGCGGTGCTGCAGCAGCGCGTTCATCGGCACCACGAAGTAGCCGGACAACGCGCCGATGATCACCAGCAGCGGATAGGCGATCCAGATCGAGGACGTGGTGGTCATCAGCATCACCACGATGCCCATGACGATGCCCAGCGGCATGACCGACAGCGACTTCTTCAGCGGCACGAAACGGGCCGCGGCCATCGCCCCCAGCGCCACGCCCACGGCCACGATGCCTTGCAGGATGGCCGCCTTGTCCAGCGGCATGTGCAGCGATTTCTCGGCCCATTTCAGCACGATGAACTGCAGCGTGGCTCCCGCGCCCCAGAACAAGGTGGTCACCGCCAGCGAGATCTGGCCCAGCTTGTCCTTCCACAAGGTGGTGAAACAGCCGGCGAAGTCGATGATCAGGCGGATCGGGTTGCGTTGCTGGTGCTCATAGCGGGCGCCGGTATCGGGGATGCTGAGGTTGAACAGCGCGGCGATGATGTAGATGACGGAGATGATGCACAGTGCCGCTTCGGTGGGCGTATCGACGGGGAGGTCGATGAGGGGGAAGTCGAAACTGAGGATGACCGAGGAAATATGCGGATTGACCAGCGCGCCGCCCAGTACCGTTCCCATGATGATGGAACCGACGGTGAGGCCTTCGATCCATCCGTTGGCGGCCACCAGTTTCTCAGGCGGCAGTAATTCGGTCAGTATTCCGTATTTTGCGGGGGAGTAGGCCGCCGCCCCGAACCCGACCACCGCGTAGGCCAGCAGGGGATGGACGGTGAAGAACATCATCCCGCAGCCGACGATCTTGATCATATTGGTGATCAGCATGACCTTGCCTTTCGGGAAGGCATCGGCGAAAGCGCCGACGAAGGCGGCCAGCAAGACGTAGGAGAGGACGAAGAAGAGCTTGAGCAGTGGCGTCATCCACGGCGGGGAGTGCATTTCGGCAAGGAGGGCGATAGCGGCGATCAGCAGCGCGTTATCGGCAAGCGACGAAAAAAACTGCGCCGCCATGATGGTGTAGAAACCGCGATTCATCCCTGTCCAAAATGTAACAATTAGGTTCGGCTAGCTTTATACCATGAAACCATGGCATGCCAGTACAAGAACGCATCTCCCGCCGATTGACGAAATCAGTTCTGTGCCTGAACAGAAAGATATTCGTCCGGTAAAATGCCGGCTTGTTCCTCGGTAGATCAAAACTTTCGGGCGATTTGCAGTGCAACATCCGGGCTAGTGGCCCGGTTCGCGGTACATGTCCCATTGCTTCGCCTTTGCCCAGCGCCTAATTCGCCCCTCCGCTCATCATGCCAAGACCGATCGTCGCTTCCATCAGCCTCTCCGCTCTCCAACATAACCTGTCGGTTGCCCGTGCCCATGCCCCCCATGCCAAGGTCTGGAGCGTGGTCAAGGCCAACGCCTACGGGCATGGCCTGGAACGCGCCATGCGCGGCTTCGCCCAGGCCGACGGCCTGGCCCTGGTCGAGGTGGACTACGCGGTGCGGCTGCGGGAGCTGGGGTGGAACAAGCCCATTTTGCTGCTGGAAGGTTTTTTCGATGCCGATGACTTGCCGGTATTGGCCCGGCACGACATCCAGTTCGCGGTGCATTGCGAAGAGCAGATCGCCATGCTGGAAGCTTTTTCCACCGGGGCCGCCCTGCATGCCCACCTGAAGATGAACAGCGGCATGAACCGCCTCGGCTTCAAGCCGGAAGCCTATCGCGCCGCCTATGAACGGCTCGGCAAGATCGCTTCGGTGCGCAGCATCACGATGATGACCCACTTCGCCAATGCCGACGATGCCGGCAATCCCGCCTTGTCGCTGCAGGAGCAGGTCAGGCGCTTCAATGTCGGTACCGAGGGGCTGGAAGGCCCCAGGAGCCTGTGCAACTCGGCCGGCGACCTGCTGCATGGAGAATTGGCCTTCGACTGGGTGCGCCCCGGCATCATGTTGTACGGCGGCACTCCCGGCGGCGGCAGCGCGGCCGATTTCGGCTTGCGTCCGGCCATGACGCTGGAGAGCAAGATTATCGGCGTGCAAGACATCGCACCCGGCGAGGCGGTCGGCTACGGCAGCCGTTTCGTGGCCGACAAGCCGATGAAAGTGGGCGTGGTCGCCTGCGGCTATGCCGACGGCTACCCGCGCCATGCGCCCGGCGGCACGCCGGTAGTGGTCGACGGCATCAAGACCGGCACGGTCGGCCGGGTGTCGATGGACATGATGGCGGTCGACCTGACCGGCGTCCCGGGAGCGGCCGTCGGCAGCCATGTGGTGCTGTGGGGCGAAGGCTTGCCGATCGACGATGTCGCAACTGCCGCCGGCACCATCGGCTATGAGCTGATGTGCGCACTGGCGCCGCGCGTGGCGGTGCGGGAAGTGGCATAACAAGCGCGATCGAAACACGCGGGCTTATTCACACGGCAGCTATATCAATGGATGCGTTCCTGCATAAGGATGCGTCCATATTCAGATCATATTCGTAGAGGAACAAAAGGAATGAATCAGGCGCTTGTCATTAACGTGGCGGTGTTCGCCGCACTCTTGCTGCTGCTGACGCAAACTCGTCGCCGGAGCTGGAGCCTGGCGCGGAAAGTATTGGCCGGCCTGGCGCTCGGCGTGCTGTTCGGCCTCGGCCTGCAACTGGCCTATGGCGAAGGCAGCGACATCGTGCGCGCGTCCATCCCCTGGTTCAATATCGTCGGCAACGGCTATGTGCAATTGCTGCAGATGATCGTCATGCCGCTGGTATTCGCCTCCATCCTGAGCGCGATCGCCAGGCTGCATTCGGTTTCTTCGCTGGGCAGGATCAGCGTGCTGGTCATCGCCACGCTGCTGTTGACCACGCTCGTCTCCGCGCTGGTCGGCGTGCTGGTGACCAACCTGTTCGGCCTGACGGCCGAAGGGCTGATCCAGGGCGCGCGCGAGACCGCCCGCCTGTCTGCCATCGAGAGCAGCTATGCGGGCAAGGTGGCGGACCTGAACATGCCCCAGCTGGTGCTGTCGTTCATTCCGAAGAACCCGTTCGCCGACCTGAGCGGCGCCAGCCCGACGTCGATCATCAGCGTGGTGATCTTCGCGGCCTTCCTCGGCGTGGCGGCGCTGCAGCTGCTCAAGGATGACGCGGAAAAGGGCCGGCGCCTGCTGGCCGGCATCGACCTGCTGCAAGCCTGGGTCATGAAGCTGGTGCGCCTGGTCATGAAGTTGACGCCCTATGGCGTGATGGCGCTGATGACCAAGGTGGTGGCCAGTTCCAATCTCCAGGATATCGTCCAGTTGGGCGGCTTCGTGGTCGCATCCTATCTCGGCCTGGCGATCATGTTCGTGGTGCATGGCGTGCTGCTGTCGGCCTTCGGCGTCAATCCGCTGCGCTTTTTCCGCAAGATCTGGCCGGTGCTCACCTTCGCCTTCACCAGCCGCTCCAGCGCGGCCACCATCCCGCTGAGCGTGGAAGCGCAGACCCGCCGCCTGGGTGTGCCGGCCTCGATTGCCGGTTTCGCGGCTTCGTTCGGCGCCACCATCGGCCAGAACGGATGCGCGGGACTGTACCCCGCCATGCTGGCGGTGATGGTCGCGCCGACGGTGGGCATCAATCCGCTGGACCCGATGTGGATCGCCACGCTGGCGCTGGTGGTGACCGTCAGTTCGGCCGGCGTGGCCGGCGTCGGCGGCGGCGCCACGTTCGCCGCGCTGATCGTGCTGCCGGCGATGGGTTTGCCGGTGACGCTGGTGGCCTTGCTGATCTCGGTGGAGCCGCTGATCGACATGGGGCGCACCGCCCTGAACGTCAGCGGTTCCATGACCGCGGGCACCGTCACGAGCCAGATCATGGGGCAGACCGACAAGGCCCTCATGCATGGCGATGAGGCCGTGGAACTGGCGCAGTGACGCCGCCGTCCTCTTATCGAATCACAAGGAACGACAGACACGATGGCCAAGCTCAAGACCCATTACAGCTGCACTGAGTGCGGCGGCATCAGTAACAAATGGGCGGGGCAATGTCCGGCTTGCGGGCAGTGGAATACCCTGGTCGAGACCGTGGCCGAAACGGCCGGCGTGAACCGCTATTCGGCGCAGCCGCAAAGCCTGGCCCAGACGGCGCCGGTGCTGAGCCTGGCCGATATCGAGGCGATCGACGTGCCGCGTTTCGGCACCGGCATCGAGGAGTTCGACCGCGTGCTGGGTGGCGGCCTGGTGCCGGGCGGTGTGGCGCTGATCGGCGGCGATCCCGGCATCGGCAAATCGACGCTGCTGCTGCAGGCGCTGTCCAATATCTCCAAGCTGAAGAAGACGCTGTATGTGAGCGGCGAGGAATCCGGCTCGCAGATCGCCTTGCGCGCCAAGCGGCTGGCGGTCGATGCGCGCGACCTGCAGCTGCAGGCCGAAATCCAGCTTGAAAAGATCCTGGCGACGCTGGCCGAGCACAAGCCGGAAGTGGCGGTGATCGACTCCATCCAGACCATCTATTCCGATGCGCTGACTTCCGCCCCCGGTTCGGTGGCGCAGGTGCGCGAATGCGCGGCGCAACTGACGCGCGCGGCCAAGACTTCCGGCACCACCATCATCATGGTCGGCCACGTCACCAAGGAAGGCTCGCTGGCCGGCCCGCGCGTGCTGGAGCATATCGTCGACACGGTGCTGTATTTCGAAGGCGATACCCATTCCAGCTTCCGCCTGGTGCGCGCCTTCAAGAACCGTTTCGGCGCGGTCAACGAGCTGGGCGTGTTCGCCATGACCGAGAAGGGCTTGAAGGGCGTGTCCAACCCTTCGGCCTTGTTCCTGTCGCAGCACGACACCCAGGTGCCGGGTTCGTGCGTGATGGTGACGCAGGAGGGCACACGCCCCTTGCTGGTGGAAATCCAGGCGCTGGTCGATACCTCGCATGTGCCCAATGCCCGCCGCCTGTCGGTCGGCCTGGAGCAGAACCGTCTGGCGATGCTGCTGGCGGTGCTGCACCGGCATGCCGGCATCGCCGCGTTCGACCAGGACGTGTTCATCAACGCCGTGGGCGGCGTCAAGATCACCGAACCGGCGGCCGACCTGGCGGTGCTGATGGCGATCAACTCCTCGATGCGCAACAAGCCGCTGCCGCGCGGATTGGTGGTGTTCGGGGAAGTCGGCTTGGCCGGGGAAATCCGTCCCGCTCCACGCGGGCAGGAACGCCTGCGCGAGGCAGCCAAGCTGGGTTTCTCGATTGCCGTCATCCCCAAGGCCAATGCGCCGAAACAGCCGATCGAAGGCTTGAAGGTGATTGCGGTGGAACGTATCGACGACGCCTTGCAGAAATCGCGCGAGATCGACGATTACGCCGCTTGAAAGGCTTCAGCGGGGAATGTCGTAAGTCACGATGACCTGGTTCATGTCGCCCTTGACCGGCCCTTCCCGCAGGTAGTCGCTGCCCTTGACGCGGTAGTACAGCACGAAGGGCCGGGCGGCATCCTTCCCATTGAAAAAGTCGGTGTCGCCGGTGTTGCTATCGGTGACGCTCCAGCACGTCCCGGCGTCCTGCCAGCACAGGACGGCTTCGAATCCCGGCGGTTTCCTGGCCACGCCATAACGCCAGGCGACCTTGTTGATGGTGGAGCCGGCCGGGATGTGTCCGACCACCTGGAACTGGGTGGCGTAATCGGCATTCTTGGCGCGGATGTCGGGTCCGGGGGCATCCGATGCATAGGAGCCGATCGGCCCCGATTTCGGCGCGGCGGGAGCAGGAGGCGGCGGCGGGCCGGGCTGTACCGGGGAGACGATGATGATCGGCCGGGCGCCTTCGCGTGCGGCGGGCGACACGCTGAAGTTGCGGTCGGCATAGGATTGGGCGTTTGCGCCGCAGGCAATGCCCAGCAGTCCGGCGGACAATAACGGCGGCGCGATGCGCCGCGCAAAGCGGCGGCAATCAGCCATGGCGGCGATGATGCAGCAACGGCAGCGTGATCTGGATGACCAGTCCGCCATGCGTTTCTTCGTGTCCTTTCAGGACCAGCTTGCCGTTATGGCGCAGCACGATGCGGTTGACGATCGCCAGCCCCAGGCCGGAGCCGTTGGCCTGGCCGCGCGCGGTATCGAGGCGGGTGAAGGGGCGCAGCAGGCGTTCGCATTCGCTGTCCGGCACGCCGGGGCCGTGGTCGGCGACTTCCACCACCACATGGTGCGCCTCGATGCGGCAGCGCAGGTCGATGTCGGCACAGTCGGTGCCGGGCGTCTTGCCGTAGCGGCGCGCGTTTTCCACCAGGTTGTTGAACACCCGCGCCAGTTCGGTGCCATCGCCGGCGATTTCGGCGCCGGGGGCGATGGCCGTGGTGATCATGACGTCGGCAAGGCGGGTGGCGTTGGCGGCGACGTCTTGCAGCAGGCCCGAGATATCCACCGCAGCCAGGTTGTTTGCATCGAAGGGTTTGGCGTAGTCGAGGAACTGGCCGATGATGCTGTCCATCTGCGCCAGGTCGGAATGCATGCCGTCGCGCGATTCGTCGGAGAGGTTGGCCATTTCGACTTCCAGCTGCATGCGCGCCAGCGGCGTGCGCAGGTCGTGCGAAATGCCGGCCAGGATCAGCGCGCGGTCCGATTCCACGCGGTTGAGGTCGGCCACCATCTGGTTGAAACTGCGGTTGGCTTCCTCGATCTCGGTCGGGCCGGACTCCGGCAGCGGTTCCGGCTGCCGGCCCTTGCCGATGGCGCGGGCGGCGGCTGTCAGGCGCGCCAGCGGCTGGTTGATGAGGGTGGAGATGAACACCGCGCCGATCAGCGACAGGAACAGCGCGATCGAGCCCCAGCCCAGCCATTGCAGGCCGGAAGTACGGTCGAGCCGGCCGCGGTCGAGCATCAGCCAGTACTTGTCGCCATCGATGTTGAAACTGATCCAGAAGCCTTCGACATCGTTGACGCTGGAGGCGAACAGGGTGTTTTCGTCCAGCGTCTCGCGCACGTAGTATTCGAGCTCGGGAACGATCGGGGAGTCTTCCGGCGGAACGATCTTGTCGGTCTTTTCCAGCGGATAGATACGGATGCCTTCGTTGCTGGCCAGGTCGAACAGCAGCTCGCGCCGCATCTCGGGCGCCGAGTGGGTCAGTGCCGCGCGGGTGATGGTGACCACCGACACGATCTGCGCGGCCAGCTGCTCCGCCCGCGGGCCGCGTTCGACCATGCGAAAACTGGCGACCCACGCCACCATGCTGGCGGTGATCAGGAAGGTCAGGAGGAAGAAGGTGCGCCAGAACAGGCCGTTGCTAAACCATCCTGATTGGGTGCGGGCTTTCATCGGCAAACGGCCTGTGCAGCAGGGGTGAAGATGACGCGGGGGATCAGCGCGGTTTTCCTTCCGGGATGAACACGTAGCCAAGGCCCCACACGGTCTGGATGTAGAGCGGGTTGGCCGGATCGGGTTCGATCAGCTTGCGCAGGCGCGAGATCTGCACGTCGAGGCTGCGGTCGAACACTTCGTATTCGCGGCCGCGCGCCATTTCCATCAGCTTCTCGCGCGACAGCGGCTGGCGCGCATTGCGGGCGAATACTTTCAGCACCGAAAATTCGCCGGTGGTCAGCGAGATGGTCTCGCCGTTCTTCTTCAGCGTGCGGGTGCCGAGGTCCAGCACGAAATCGCCGAATTCGAAGGTCTCCGGCGTTTCCGACGGCGCGCCGGGCAACTCGTCGGGGCCTTTGCGGCGCAGGACGGCGTTGATGCGCGCGACCAGTTCGCGCGGGTTGAACGGCTTCGGCAGGTAATCGTCGGCGCCCATTTCGAGGCCGATGATGCGGTCCACGTCTTCGCCCTTGGCGGTCAGCATGATGATCGGCGTCTGGTCGCCGGCGCCGCGCAGGCGGCGGCAGATGGCGAGGCCGTCTTCGCCGGGCAGCATCAGGTCCAGCACCAGCAGGTCGTAGCGCTCGCGGATCCACAGCTTGTTCATGGCCTGCGCGTTTTCCGCGGTCACCACGTTGAAACCCTGTTCTGTCAGGTAGCGGCGCAGCAGGTCGCGCAAGCGGATATCGTCATCCACCACCAACACTTTGAATTGATTGGCGGATGTTGTCGTATTAGTATTGTTGCCGTTGGTAGAGTTCATGGTGCCTATGGTAGCGTCTTCGCAATTTTGAGCAAGTCGGGGCCGAGTATTCATTACAAAGTGTTACATACCTTACCTTAATCATCTTATACCATCGCGGCCTGCGCCCTACACTGGAATCACGTTGAAGATATCCGATTGATTCCCCTGAAATTGTGGAAAAACGCATTATGAAGATTGCAGTAGTCAACAAGCTCTGTCTGGCCGCGGTACTGGCGCTGGGAGCGGTGTCTGCTTCGATGGCCGGGCCTCACCAGGGCGACCGGCAGGCGCAGCAGGGCGACTTCAGGCAGCGCAACACGGAATTCGGCCAGCAGGATCGTCGTGACCAGATGGCCGGCGACCAGGAGCAGCGTCGCGGCGGAAAGATGAGTCCGGATGAGCGGCGCGAATTGCGGCGCCAGATCAATGAAGTCGGACAGGACATTTACCGCGTCAAGCGTTGATGCCCGGAAATAAGAATGACGGCTCCGCCGTCTTCCTGCAGTCAAGCTGTGGCGGAGCGAATACGGCAAGCTGTAGCTGATTGGTAATTTTATGAAAAGAAAGCCCGGACGAAAATCCCGTCCGGGCTTTTTGTTTTTGCGCTCCGCAGGCGCGGGATGAGGAACGCGGGCTGCAGCTCAGGCCTGGTGCGCCTTTCCAAGTCGTTTCTCGAGGCGATGCTGCAATGCTTCGAAGCACAGGCTCAGTATCCAGTAAATGCCGGCGGCGGCAATGTACAGCGGCAGCGGGCGGAAGGTCACGGCGATGACTTCCTTGGTGGCCAGCATCAGTTCGGTGACGGTGATCACCGACACCAGTGAGGTGTCCTTGATCAGGCTGATCAGGGTATTGCTCATGGCCGGGACGGCGATGCGCACCGCCTGCGGCACGATGATGTAGCGCAGCGTCTGGAAATAGGTCAGGCCGATGCTGTAGGAGGCGTTCCATTGGCCGCGCGTCACACCCAGGATGGCGCCGCGCAGGCTTTCGGACAGGTAGGCGCCGGCGTTCAGGCTCAGGGTGAGCACGCCGGCCGCCAGCGGCGAGAACTCGATGCCGGCGCTGGGCAAGCCGTAATACACGACGAAGATCTGCACCAGCAGCGGGGTACCGCGCATCAGGCTCACGTAGAGCGCGGCCGGCCAGTGCAGCAGGCGCCATGGCACGATGCGCGCCACCGCCAGCACGAAACCCAGCACCAGCCCGCCCAGCATGGACGACAACGCGAACAGCAAGGTATAGCCTAATCCCTTCATCAGCGTGGGAGCGGCTTGCTGTAGCAGTTCGGCGATTTCCATAGGCATTCGATATAAAAAATTATCCCCGCGATGCGGGGATAAATCTGCCTCGGCGCGAGGCGGGGCGAAACAGCGGCGCCGGGCAACATGCCGGCGCGGGCCTTATTGTGCTTTCGGCGGCTGGCTGACGTCAATGCCGAACCACTTCTCGGACGCCTGCTTGAAGCTGCCGTCCGCCTTGATATCGGCCAGGGCCTTGTTCAGCGCGGCCTTGAACTCCGGATTGTCCTTGCGGAACGGGATGCCGATCTTGTCGACCGCGCCCACCGGGCTGCCGCCCTTGAGCGGCAGCTTGGTCGACTTCAGAATATAGCTCACCAGCAGGCTGTCGTTCAATGCAGCATCGATGCGGCCGGCAGCCAGGTCGGCCAGATACTCGGGCGAGCCGGGATAGGTGCGCACGTCGATGCCCGGCACGCTCTTGGCTTTCTGCTCGAAGTTGGTGCCCTGGCCCAGGCCCAGTTTCTTGCCCTTCAGGTCTTCCAGGCTGTTGAACTGGCGCTTCTCATCCTTGCGCACGATCAATTGCGCGCTCGACAGGGTGTACGGATCGGAGAAATCGAACGCCTTCTGGCGCTCGTCGGTGATGCCGACCTGGTTGATGATGACGTCGTACTTGCCGGCGCCCAGGCCGGCCAGGATGCCGCTCCATTCGGTGGTGGTGAACTCGGGCTTGACGCCCAGCTTGGCCGCCAGCAGGTTGGCGACGTCGACCTCGAAGCCGGTCAGTTGGCCGGTCTTGGGATCCTTGAAGTTGAACGGCGGGTAATTGCCTTCCAGCGCCACTTTCAGCGTGCCGCGGCCCTTGACCGTCTGCAGCAGGTCGGCGGCGGAGGCCGACAGGCTCGATGCCAGCAGGGTTGCGCCGGCGGCAGCCAGCAGCCATGTCTTGAAGTTCTTGTTCATTGCGTGCTTCCTTTCAGAATGAAGGCCGCAAAAAAGCAGCCAGGCAGCCATGATGCCTCCGTTTCGCCAAAGTGCAAGGGCTCGCTTCATACATTGATGTAGGAAGCTTATGCCGCACGGGCCGCTTCAGGCTTGCAGCTGCTCCAGCGCGTCCTGCTGCTCCAGCCACTCGTTTTCCATCTGTTCGAGTTCCTTGGCGCAATAGGCCTGGTCGGTGATCAGCGTCTTGAGTTCTTCCTTGTTGGCGGCGTCGTAGATGTCCGGGCTGGCCAGGCGCGCGTCGATCTCGGACTTGCGGGCGTTGAGCTTGGCGATCTGTTCGTCGAGGTGCTTGATGCGCTGTTCGATCGGCTTCTTCAGGGCCGACATCTTTTGCCGCTGCTCGGCCTCCAGGCGCTTTTGCTCCTTGCGGTCGACCAGCGACACGGCCGCTTCCGGCTCGGCGGCCACCTTGCCGGGCAGGGGCGCGGACGGCGCGGCAGCGGCATCGTTGCGCGCGGCCAGCTTGGTCTTGAACAGCCAGTCCTTGTAGTCGTCGAGGTCGCCGTCGAACGGCTGCAGCTTGCCGTCGGCCACGATCAGGAACTGGTCGGTGGTGGCGCGCAGCAGGTGGCGATCGTGCGAGACCAGCACCAGCGTGCCTTCGAACTGCGCCAACGCCATCGTCAGCGCTTCACGGGTTTCCAGGTCGAGGTGGTTGGTTGGTTCGTCCAGCAGCAGCAGGTTGGGGCGCTGCCACACGATCAGCGCCAGCGCCAGGCGCGCCTTTTCGCCGCCGGAGAAGGGCGCGATCGAGGAGGTCGCCATGGTGCCGTTGAAATTGAAGCTGCCGAGGAAGTTGCGCAGTTCCTGCTCGCGCACGTCCGGCGCCAGCCGTGTTATGTGCCACAGCGGCGATTCGTCGTGGCGCAGCATCTCGACCTGGTGCTGGGCGAAGTAGCCGATCACCAGGCCCTTGCCTAAACGGGAGGTGCCGGACAATGGATCGATCTCGCCCGCCACGGTCTTGATCAGCGTCGACTTGCCGGCGCCGTTGACGCCCAGCAGGCCGATACGCTGGCCGTTCTGCAGCGAGAAGTCGATGCCGCGCACGATGATCTTCTCATCCTCTCCGATGCGATAGCCGGCATTGACCTTTTCCATCACCAGCAGCGGATTCGGCGCGGAAAGCGGCTCGCGGAACTCGAACGAGAATTCAGCCGCCGCGCGCAGCGGCGCCAGTTCTTCCATCTTCGACAGCGCCTTCATCCGGCTTTGCGCCTGGCGCGCCTTGGTGGCCTTGGCCTTGAAGCGGTCGATGAAGGATTGCAGGTGGGCGCGTTGGCGCTGCTGCTTTTCGATCATGCCGGCCATCAGTTCCAGTTGCGCCGAACGCTGGCGCTCGAACGAGGAATAGTTGCCGGAATAGCGCTTCAGCTTGCGGTCGTCGATGTGGACGATCACGTTGACCACGCCGTCAAGGAAGTCGCGGTCGTGGGAGATGATCAAGAGCGTGCCCTGGTAGCGCTTCAGCCAGTCTTCCAACCAGATGATGGCGTCCAGGTCCAGGTGGTTGGTCGGTTCGTCCAGCAGCAGCAGGTCGGACGGGCACATCAGCGCCTGCGCCAGGTTCAGGCGCATGCGCCAGCCGCCCGAGAAACTGGCCACCGGCCGTTCCATCTGCTCCAGCGAAAAGCCCAGGCCCAGCAGCAATTGCTCGGCGCGCGAGCGCACGGTGTAGGCGTCGGCATCGGCCAGCGCGGTGTGCAGTTCGGCGATGCGGTTGCCGTCATGGGTGGCGTCGGGCTGCGCTTCGGCCTCTGCCAGCGCGGCTTGCAGTTCGCGCAGGTGGGCATCGCCGTCGATGGCGTATTCGATCGCCGCGCGATCCAGCGCCGGGGTTTCCTGCGCCACATAGGCCATGCGCCAGCGCGCGGGGAAGTCGATGCTGCCCTGGTCGGGATGCAGTTCGTCGCGCAGCATGGCGAACAGGCTGGACTTGCCGGCGCCGTTGGCGCCGATCAGGCCGATCTTGTCGCCCGGGTTGAGCGTGAGGTCGACATTCTCCAGCAACGGCTTGACGCCGCGCTGGAGGGAAACTTGCTGGAAACGGATCATTGCGTGCTTAGTTCAGTTGCAACTGTTCGGCCGTGAGCAGGAACACCATGTCGTCGCCGGCGCTGGTGGTCAGCCAGGTCAGTTCCAGGTCGGGGAAGGCGGCTTCGGCGAATTCGCGTTCGTTGCCGATCTCGACCACCAGCACGCCGTTTTCGGTCAGGCGTTCGGCGGCGCCGGCTACGATCTTGCGCACCAGGTCCATGCCGTCTTCTCCGCCGGCCAGCGCCAGTTGCGGCTCGCGCAGGTATTCCTGCGGCAGCTTGGCCATCGAGCCGGAATTCACGTAAGGCGGATTGCTGATGATCAGGTCGTACTTGCGCGGCGCCAGTTGCGTGTAGAGGTCGGATTCGACCAGCGTGATGCGGTCTTGCAGGTGGTAGTCGGCGACGTTCCTGTGCGCCACTTCCAGCGCATCGGCCGAGATGTCGACGGCATCGACCTGGGCGTTGGGGAAGGCGTCGGCCAGCAGGATCGGCAGGCAGCCGGAACCGGTGCACAGGTCCAGCACGTTTTCGATGGCGTCCGGATCCTGGATCCACGGCGAGAAATGGTGCGGGATCAGTTCGGCGATGAAGGAGCGCGGCACGATCACGCGCTCGTCCACGTAGAAGCGGTAGGCGCCCAGCCAGGCTTCGTTGGTGAGATAGGCGGCCGGCACGCGGTCCTTGCTGCGGCGCTCGATCATGCGCATGACGGCGGCGATCTCGTCGGGCAGCAGGCGCGCGTCGAGGAAGGGATCGAGCTGGTCCAGCGGCAGCTTCAGCGTATGCAGGATCAGGTAGGCCGCCTCGTCGAAGGCGTTGCTGCTGCCGTGGCCGAAGAACAGTTGCTCGGTGTTGAAGCGGGTCACGGCGAAGCGCAACAGGTCGCGCACGGTGGAGAAGTTGTTGGGTGTCATGGTGTCGATCTCTGGCGATGTGCGGTGCCTGCTTAACCCAGCAGGTTTTCCAGCGTCTTGCGGTAAATGTTCTTCAGCGGATCGATGTAGCGCACTTCGATGTGCTCGTCGATCTTGTGGATGCTGTCGTTGGGCGGGCCGAACTCGATCACCTGCGGGCAGATCTGCGCGATGAAGCGGCCGTCCGAGGTGCCGCCGGTGGTCGAGAGTTCGGTTTCCAGTCCGGTCTCGTCCTTGATCGCCTTGGCCAGCGCGCCGGAGAGGTCGCCGCGCGGGGTCAGGAAGGGCAGGCCGCCGACCGTCCACTTCAGGTCGTATTCCAGGCCGTGCTTGTCGAGGATGGCGTGCACGCGCTGCTGCAAGCCTTCCACGGTGCTGGCGGTGGAGAAGCGGAAGTTGAAGTCGATCACCACGTCGCCGGGAATCACGTTGGACGCGCCGGTGCCGCCGTGGATGTTGGACACCTGCCAGGAAGTCGGCAGGTAGTACTCGTTGCCGGCGTCCCATTGCTCGGCCACCAGTTCGGCCAGCGCCGGGGCGGCCTGGTGGATCGGGTTGCGCGCCAGTTGCGGATAGGCGATGTGGCCCTGGATGCCCTTGACGGTCAGCTTGCCGGACATGGTGCCACGGCGGCCGTTCTTGATCATGTCGCCCAGGGTCTTGGCCGAGGTCGGTTCGCCGACGATGCAGTAGTCCAGCTTCTCGCCGCGCGCCTTGAGTTCATTGCACACGACCACGGTGCCGTCGATGGCCGGGCCTTCCTCGTCGCTGGTGATCAGGAAGCCGATCGAACCCTTGTGGCCGGGATTGGCCGCGATGAATTCCTCGCAGGCCACCACCATGGCGGCGATCGAGGTCTTCATGTCGGAGGCGCCGCGGCCGTACAGGCGGCCATCCTTGATGGTCGGCTGGAACGGGTGCGACTGCCATTTGTCGACCGGGCCGGTGGGCACCACGTCGGTGTGGCCGGCGAATACCAGCAGCGGTTGTTCCGTGCCTTTGCGCGCCCACAGGTTGGTGACGTCGCCGGACTGGATGGTCTCGCACGCGAAGCCCAGCGGCGCGAGCAGTTCCGCCAGCCGCGCCTGGCAGCCTTTGTCTTCAGGGGTGACGGAGGAGAGGGAAATCAGTTCCTGGGTCAGGGCCAGCGTCTTGCTCATGATTTATTTGCCGAAAATGTGTTGATACTGGTCGGCCTTGAAGCCGACGTGATATTGCTTGCCGTCGAACAGCACCGGGCGCTTGACCACCGACGGGTTTTCCACCATCAGCGCCACGGCCGATGCATCGTCGGTGATCGCGGCCTTGCGTTCGTCCGGCAGCGCGCGCCAGGTGGTGCCCTTGCGGTTGACCAGCACGTCGCGTTCGACGTCCTTCAACCAGGCTTGCGCCTGCGCGGCATCCAGCCCGGCCTTCTTGAAATCGTGGAAGCTGTAGGCGATGCCTTGCTCGTCCAGCCACACGCGGGCTTTCTTGACGGTGTCGCAGTTGGGGATGCCGTACAGGGTGATGTTCTTTGCCATGCATTAGTCCTCAGAACACGACGCCGCGCCGGCGTACGAGACGTCCGGCGCGGCGCGTGGCACTACCTGCGTGTCGGGATTACTCGCCGCGCAGCAGTTCGTTGATCGAAGTCTTGGAACGGGTCTGGGCGTCGACCTTCTTGACGATGATCGCGGCGTACAGGCTGTACTTGCCATCCTTGGACGGCAGGTTGCCCGGCACCACGACCGAGCCTGCCGGCACGCGGCCGTAATGCACTTCGCCGGTTTCGCGGTCGTAGATCTTGGTCGACTGGCCGATGTACACGCCCATCGACAGCACCGAGTTTTCCTCGATGATCACGCCTTCCACGACTTCCGAACGGGCGCCGATGAAGCAGTTGTCTTCGATGATGACCGGGCCGGCCTGTACCGGCTCCAGCACGCCGCCGATGCCGACTCCGCCGGACAGGTGGACGTTCTTGCCGATCTGCGCGGCCGAGCCGACGGTGGCCCAGGTGTCGACCATGGCGCCTTCGTCGACGTAGGCGCCGATGTTCACGTAGGAGGGCATCAGCACCACGTTCTTGCCGATGAAGGAGCCGTGGCGGGCAACCGCCGGCGGCACCACGCGGAAGCCGCCCTTGGCGAAGTCTTCAGCGGTGTAGTTGGCGAACTTGGTCGGCACCTTGTCGTAGAACTGCGGATAGCCGGGGGTACCGGACGACACCACGACGTTGTCTTCCAGGCGGAACGACAGCAGGATGGCCTTCTTCACCCACTGGTTGACCTGCCATTGGCCGACGCCTTGGCGGTTGGCAACGCGCAGGGTGCCATCGTTCAGGCCTGCGATCACTTCGGCCACCGCATTGCGGATGTCGGCCGGGGCGGTCTTGGGGGACAGGCTGGCGCGGTCTTCCCACGCCTGATCGATGATTTGCTGAATGGACTGTGTCATGTTGTCGTCTATGAACGGTTGGGTGAAAAATAAAAACGGGTTGCGATGTGAGCGGGCTTATTTGCCGGCGGCCAATTTCCTGGTGAAGGCGACGATGCGTTGCGCCGCTTCCAGGCATTCTTCCACTTCGGCCACCAGCGCCATGCGGATGCGGCCGGCGCCCGGATTGACGCCGTGCGCCTCGCGCGCCAGGTAGCTGCCCGGCAGGACGGTGACATTATATTCGGCGTACAGGCGGCGGGCGAATTCCTCGTCGCTGATGTCGACCAGCTTGCCGACGTTGGCCCACAGGTAGAAGCTGGCGTCGGGCAGGGCCACGTCCAGCACTTCCTGCAGCAACGGGGTGACTTGCGAGAACTTGGCGACGTACTTGGCGATGTTGTCCTGCACGTGGGTTTCGTCCTGCCATGCCGCGACCGAAGCCGCCTGGATCACCGGGCTCATGGCGCCGCCCTGGTAGGTGCGGTACAGCAGGAATTTCTTCAGGATGGCGGCGTCGCCAGCCACGAATCCCGAGCGCATGCCCGGCACGTTGGAGCGCTTGGACAGGCTGGAGAACGAGATCAGGCGTTCGTAGCCGCGGCCCAGCTTGTGCGCGGCTTCCATGCCGCCCAGCGGCGGGTCGTTCTTGAAATAGATTTCCGAATAGCACTCGTCGGAGGCGATCACGAAGCCGTAGCGGTCCGACAGCGCGAACAATTCCTTCCAGTCTTCCAGCGACAGCACGGCGCCGGTCGGGTTGCCTGGCGAGCACACGAACAGCAGCTGCACGCGCGACCATACGTCTTCCGGCACGCGGCTGTAATCGGGTGCGAAATTGCGCGCCGGATCGGAGTTGACGAAATAGGGCTGGGCGCCGGACAGGTAGGCCGCGCCTTCATAGATCTGGTAGAACGGATTGGGGCACATCACCAGCGCGCCCGGCTTGGTCGGGTCGATCACGGTCTGCGCCAGCGCGAACAGCGCCTCGCGCGAACCGTTCACCGGCAGGATCTGGGTGGCCGGATCGGGGCGGGGGATGCCGTAGCGCTTTTGCAGCCAGTCGGCGACGGCGCCGCGCAGCGCTTCGCTGCCCAGCGTGGCCGGGTAGCTGGCCAGGCCGGCCAGGTTGCCGGATAGCGCCTGCTGGATGAAAGCCGGCGTCGGGTGCTTGGGCTCGCCGATGCCCAGGCTGATGGCGCGATAGGCCGGATCGGGAGTGATGCCGTCGAACAGCTTCTTGAGCTTTTCGAAAGGATAGGGCTGCAGTTGGTCGAGTAGGGGATTCACGGCGCTGAACTGGAAAAGCCTCGCAGCCGATCCGCGCAACGTCGCGGGCGGCCTTTGCAAAGGGCTGGGGAAAGTTGGCGATTATACCGTTATTGCAACACCGGATGCACCGCTGCCGCGTCCCCGGGATTATCGAAATGGCAACGTCGCGGCTGAGGGGGAGGGCGGCAATCCGAAAAATCGCGGGGACGATGGCAGTGTATTCAGCCGTTTGTCAGCCTCCTTTGTGGCTTATCGTTGCAATTCGCCAATTTCTGCCGGCAAGCCATCGCCGGCAGCGTCATACGGGGAACAATAATGAAAAGTCTCAAAGCGCAACTCCTGTCCGCCCTCGTGGTGATGTGGATAGGGTTGCTGGTGCTGGCGGCCTGGTCGGCTTTCAGCGCTCGCGAAAACATGATCAATGAACGCAAGGACGGCCTGCGCCGCGTGGTGGAGGCCGCCAACGGCGTGGTCGCCAGCTATGCCGGCGATGTCGCCGCCGGCCGCCTGCAGAAGGCCGACGCGCAAAAAGCGGCGCTGGAACGCATCGCGTCCATGCGCTACGACGGCGACAATTACCTGTTCGTGTTCGATTCGACGCCGGTGGTGCTGATGCACCCGACCAACAAGAACGTGGTCGGCAAGAATGTGGCCGACCGCAAGGATTCGGACGGCAAGCTCTACTATGTCGAGATGGTCAAGGTCGGCAAGGAGCAGAAGCAGGGCTTCGTCGAATACATGGGACGCCTGCCGGGGGCCGACGACAGCAACCGCACCCGCAAGCTGAGCTACCTGATCCATAACGAAGCCTGGGACTGGAACCTGGTCACGGGCGTGTTCCTGAACGACATCGACGCCAAATTCCGCTCCGACCTGATCAAGCTGCTGGGCATTTTGCTGGTGGTGGGCGTAGTGGTGTCGGCCATGATGCTGGCGCTGACCCGCCGCATCACGCGCAGCCTGGGCGGCGAGCCGGCCTATGCGGTCAATATCGCCACCCGCATCGCCTCCGGCGACCTGACCGTGCGCGTCGATACCCGCCCCGGCGACACCAAGAGCCTGCTGTACGAGATGGCGACCATGCGGGAACGCCTGGCTACCGTGATCAAGGGCATCCACCACGGTACCGACGCCATCGACATCGGCGCGCGCGAGATCGCCGCCGGCAACCTCGACCTGTCTTCGCGCACCGAACAGCAGGCCGGTTCGCTGGCCACCACGGCGTCCAGCATGGACTCGCTGACCTCGACGGTGAAGCAGAACGCCGACAACGCGCGTCAGGCCGGCCAGTTGGCCAACAGCGCTTCCGACATCGCCAGCCGCGGCGGCGAAGTGGTGGGGCAGGTAGTGCAGACCATGGAAGGCATCACCGAAAGCTCGCGCAAGATTTCCGACATCATCGGCGTGATCGACGGCATCGCCTTCCAGACCAACATCCTGGCGCTGAACGCGGCGGTGGAAGCCGCGCGCGCCGGCGAGCAGGGCCGCGGCTTCGCGGTGGTGGCGTCCGAAGTGCGCAGCCTGGCCCAGCGCAGCGCGCAGGCGGCCAAGGAAATCAAGGCCCTGATCGAGGATTCGGTGCAGCGCGTGGGCAGCGGTTCGGAGCAGGTGGCGCGCGCCGGCGAAACCATGGGCGAAGTGGTGGCCGCGGTGCGCCGCCTGACAGACATCGTCGGCGAGATTTCTGCAGCGTCCGAAGAGCAGCGCAACGGCATCGAGCAGGTCAACCACGCGATCGGCCAGATGGACCAGGTCACGCAGCAGAACGCCGCCCTGGTCGAAGAGGCGGCGGCGGCCGCCGGTTCGCTGGAAGACCAGGCGCGCCGCCTCAAGGAGGCGGTGGCGGCCTTCCGCGTTGAAGAAGGCGCCGATGCTGCCGTGCTGGTGAAAACGCCGGCCCCGGCGCTGGCGGCGATCCGGCCTGCGCCCGCTTCCAAGCCGGCCGCGGCCGTCAAGCGTGCCGTTCCGAAGACTGCAGCCAAGCCGGCGGCAGCCCCTTTGCCGGCTCCGGCGCCCGCCAAGGGCAAGCCCGTCATCAACGATGACGAATGGGAGACCTTCTGATTTTTCCCTCGGGAAGCTGAAAACAAAAACGCCGCGATTCAACGTCGCGGCGTTTTTTTATGGCGGCGGGACATGCCGGCATCAGCCGCCGTAAGCCTTGACCGGCCTCCAGTATTGCTGGTTCGCCTGGTACAGCGTATAGGGCGGATTGGACTGGCTGCCGTCGGCGGTGAAGGAGATGTTGCCGGAGATGCCCTTGTATTTCATCTTGTGCAGTTCGGCGATGAGCTGCCTGGGATTGGCCGAATCCAGCCGCCGCATCGCTTCGATCGCCATGCCGACCGCGTCGTAGGCGAACATGGTGTAGGCGCTGATGGCCGTGTCGAAGCGGCTCCGGTAGGATTTTTCGAACTCGGCATAGCCCGGCCGCTTTTCCGGCGGCAAGCCGTGTATCAGCAGGTAGGAGTTGTCCGGGTAGGAGCCTGCATGCGGAAATTCGGTGTTGACGGCGCCGCCTGCGACCAGCAGCCGGCAGCGCAGGTTCAGGCGCTGGAAGTTTTGCAGGAAGGCGCTGACCTGGGGGCCGACGCCGGTAAAGAACAGCAGGTCGGGCGCGCTGTTCTTCAGGCGCGACAGCGGGGCGTTGAAGTCGGAACTCTTGGGCGCGACCGCCTCGCGCGTCACGATTTCGATGCCCAGCGGCTTGAGGTTCTGGATGAAGCCTTCGGCCAGCGCCGCGCCCAGCTGGGTGCCGTTTTCCAGGACGGCGATGCGGCGGGCGCGGATGATGCCGGCGGCGGCTTCGGCCAGCAACCCGGTGGTGACGCCGGTGTGGCCGGGCAACTGGAACACGTTGTCGTAGCCGGATGCCGTGATCACGCGCCCGGTGGAGGTGGGCGTGATCATCGCAATGCCGGCGTCGGCATAGATGGGCAGGGCGGCGACGCTGGTGTCGGTCGTGTCGTGGCCGATCACTGCCGCCACCTTGGCGGCGATCAGGGCGTTGGCGGTGATGCGCGCGAAGTTGGGTTCAGACTGATCGTCGGCCAGGCGCAGGGAAAAGCGCGTGAGCTTGCCGCCGATCATGATGCCGCGCTGGTTGGCTTCTTCTATCGCCTGCAGGGCGCCGTCGCGCGAGCTGAAACTGATGTTGGACTGCAGCTTGGCGCCGAGCCCGCCGGCGAAACCGAACGTGATCGCCTGTCCTTCGTCGGCCGCCAACGCCCAGGGCGGCAGCGAGCCAAGCAAGGCCAATGCGCCGCTCTGGAGCAGGCGCCGCCGTTTGCCCAGCGTGTCCATGCGTCCATGGTCTTGCGCGTCGGCATATCCCGATATCCGATGCCATATTCCGGATTCCTTCATTTGCCCGCCCCCTGGCATGACGTGTTGGAAAGTTCCGTTTCGGAAAGTGTTGCGGCGATAGTAGCACCAATCCGAGTTTCATCTGTGCAATGTTTTTTGCCCCTGGATGGGGGGCTGGCTGCAAGCGCGGCAGCACGGCCATAAGGGGGAATCGCAGGCGATTTGGCCGTGCCGGGGGCTGGCGATGTTATGATACCGGCCTTTCCGGAAGCTAATTTTCCGCTTTCTGCCAACCAGTTTATTTTGTCGATAACGTGCGTCTAACTTCCATTAAATTGTCAGGATTCAAGTCCTTCGTCGAGCCAACGCATTTCCAGGTTCCGGGGCAGCTGGTGGGCGTGGTCGGGCCGAACGGCTGCGGCAAATCCAACATCATCGATGCCGTTCGCTGGGTGCTGGGCGAATCCAAGGCCTCCGAACTGCGCGGCGAATCCATGCAGGACGTCATCTTCAACGGCTCCACCCACCGCAAGCCGGCCGGGCGCGCCTCGGTCGAACTGGTGTTCGACAACTCCGCCGGCAAGGCCGCGGGGCAATGGAGCCAGTACGCCGAAATCGCCGTCAAGCGCACGCTCACGCGCGACGGTACCTCCTCGTACTACATCAACAACCAGTCGGTGCGCCGCCGCGATATCCAGGACATCTTCCTCGGCACCGGCCTTGGCCCGCGCGCCTACGCCATCATCGGCCAGGGCATGATCTCGCGCATCATTGAGGCGCGCCCGGAAGAGCTGCGCATCTTCCTGGAAGAAGCCGCCGGCGTGTCCAAGTACAAGGAACGCCGCCGCGAGACCGAGAACCGCCTGCACGACACCACCGAGAACCTGACCCGCCTGGAAGACATCCTGCGCGAGTTGAATGCCAACCTGGAAAAGCTGGAAGCGCAGGCCGCCGTGGCCAAGAAATTCCACGAACTGCAAAACGACCAGGAAGAAAAGCAGAAGCTGCTGTGGCTGCTGCGCAAGAACGAAGCCAAGGCCGAGCAGGAAAAATTCTTCAAGGAAATCGAGCGCGCTCAGATCGACCTGGAAGAGCAGACCGCCAAGCTGCGCCACGTCGAGGCCGAGCTGGAACACATGCGCCAGGCCCACTACGGCGCCGGCGATCGCCTGCACCAGGCGCAAGGCCACCTGTACCAGACCAACTCCGAGATCGGCAGCCTGGAAGCGCAGATCAAGTTCGTCATCGAATCGCGCAATCGCCTGCAGTCGCAGTTGAACTCGTTGACCGCCCAGCGCGACCAGTGGCAGCGCCAGGGCTCGCAGCAGCAGGAGGAACTGGCCGAGGCCGAGATCGCGCTGGAAGAGCTCGGCATGCGCGTCGAACAATCGCAACAGGCGGTGCAGGACGCCAACGAACGCCTGCCGGCGCTGGAGCAGGCCTGGCGCGAGTCCCAGTTGAAGACCACCGAATCGCGCGGCAAGATTATGCAGGTGCAGCAGCAGATCGAGCTGCAGTCCACGCACCAGCGCAACGCCTCCAACATCCTCTCCGGCCTGGCCGCGCGCCGCGAGCGCCTGATGCAGGAAAAGAACGGCCTGGCCATGCCGGACGACGTGCACCTGTCCAACCTCAGGCTGCAACTGGAAGAGAAGCAGGCTTCGCTGGAAGAAGCCAACATGTACCTGGAAGAAGCCCAGGAGCAGGTGCCGCGCCTGGAGGAAGAGCGCCGCGCCGCGCAGGAACTGGTCAGCAAGGAGACCTCGGCCAACGCCCAATTGGAAGCGCGCCTGTCAGCCCTGAAGCAATTGCAGGAAAGCGTGCAGGCGCAAGGCAAGGTGCAGCCCTGGCTGGAAAAGCACGGCCTGGCCGAGCTGCCGCGCCTGTGGCAGAAGCTGCATATCGAATCGGGCTGGGAAACCGCGCTGGAAGCGGTGCTGCGCGAGCGCATGTCGGCGCTGGAAATGTCCAACCTGGACTGGGCCAAGGCCTTCTTCGCCGATGCCCCGCCGGCCAAGCTGGCGCTGTACGCGCCCAATGCCGGCATCGCCCAGCCGGCGCCGTCGGCAACGAATGGCTTGAAGCCATTCATCAACTTGCTGCAACTGAGCGATCCCGGCCAGCGCGCGCTGATGAACGACTGGCTCAAGGACGTCTATGTCGCCGACGACACCGCCATCGCCTTCGCCGAGCGTTCCAGCCTGCCGCTGGGCGGCGTGTTCGTCACCCGCCAGGGGCATGTGGTAAGCCAGTCCAGCGTGCGTTTCTACGCATCGGATTCGGAGCAGGACGGCATGCTGGCGCGCCAGCAGGAAATCGAGAACATCACCAAGCAGCAGCGCGCGCAATACATGCTGGCCGAGGAAGCAAAGGGCCGCGCCGTGCGCGCCGAGGCAGCCTTGTCGGCGGCTTCGCAGCGCCTGCAGGAACTGCGCCAGCGCGTGGGCAGCCTGACCCAGTCGGCGCACAGCCTGCAGATCGAAGTGATGAAGCTGGCCGAGGTGCAGGAGCGCTTCAACCAGCGCAGCACCCAGATCGCCACCGACCTGGAAGAAATCGGCATGCAGGAAGCCGAGCAGCAGCAGGTGCAGGCCGAATCCGAAGCGCGTTTCGAGCAGCTCGACATCGAACTGGCCGAACTGCAGGAGCAGCACGAGAACGGCCAGACCGATTACCTCGGCAAGGAACAGCAGTTGAACGATGCGCGCACCCGCCTGCGCGAACTGGAACGCGCCGCGCAGGAAACCGAATTCGCCGAGAAATCCCAGCGCAGCAAGATCGAGGAACTGAAGCGCAGCATCGCCACCGCGCTGGAACAGGCGGCGCAACTGTTCGCCAGCATGCAGCAAGGCAGCCTGGAACTGGAAAGCCTGGACGACCAGGCGGCCCAGGCCGGCCTGCAGGAACTGCTGGACCGCCGCAGCGAGCAGGAGCGCGCGCTGGCCGACGCCCGCCACGAGCTGGACCAGTTGTCGCAGCAACTGCGCACGCATGAAGAAAATCGCATGCAGGCCGAACGCAGCCTGCAGCCGCAGCGCGACCGCATCACCGAACTGCAGTTGAAGGAACAGGCCGCGCGCCTGAACCAGGAGCAGTTCTCGGAAGCGCTGGCGCAGACCCAGGCCGACGAAGCCGCGCTGTCGGAGAAGCTGACCGACGACATGCGCCCGTCCTACCTGCAAGGCGAAGTGACCCGCCTGACCAACGCCATCGCGGCGCTGGGCGCGGTCAACCTGGCGGCGCTGGACGAACTGGCCACGGCGTCCGAGCGCAAGCACTTCCTCGACGCCCAGCACGCCGACCTGAACGAAGCCATCACCACGCTGCAGGATGCGATCCACAAGATCGACATGGAAACCCGCGACTTGCTGCAAGACACCTTCGACAAGGTCAACAGCCACTTCTCGGAACTGTTCCCGGTGCTGTTCGGCGGCGGCCAGGCCAAGCTCATCATGACCGGCGACGAGATCCTGGATTCCGGCGTGCAGGTCATGGCGCAGCCGCCGGGCAAGAAGAACGCCACCATCCACCTGCTGTCGGGCGGCGAAAAGGCGCTGACCGCGACCGCGCTGGTGTTCTCGATGTTCCAGCTGAACCCGGCGCCGTTCTGCCTGCTCGACGAGGTGGACGCGCCGCTGGACGACGCCAACACCGAACGCTTCGCCAACATGGTCAAGCGCATGTCCGACCATACGCAGTTCCTCTTCATCTCGCACAACAAGATCGCGATGGAGATGGCACAGCAACTGATCGGCGTGACCATGCAGGAGCAGGGCGTGTCGCGTATCGTGGCGGTGGATATGGACTCGGCCGCCAATTTCTCCAGCGCCGAGCAGGCCGCCTGAGGCGGCCCGGTGCGCCTTTGTCGGCTTGACAAGGCAGGGGTGGAACACTACCCTGAGAACCTTGTCATACAGCCCGGCCGGGGTGTTTCCCGGGCCGGATTTGCCAGGTTTGACGTGCTTTGGCGTGCTTTTTACGGCCTCGCGGCCATGAAAAATAACAACATTTATTCCTTCAATGAGTAGCTTTATCGAGCCGAACATGTTTTGCCGTGCCGCCACCCTGGCCGCGGCGTTTTCGCCAGCCACCCTGAAGGGGCAAGCAGCATGATGGATCTTCAGACCAGCCTGATCGTGATCGGCGGCGTCTTTGTCGTCGGCGTCATCTCCTACAACAAGTGGCAGGAACACAAGGCGCGCAAGACGGTGGAGCGCGCCTTTTCTTCATCCCATGACGATGTGCTGATGTCGCCGCAGGAACAGGGAGCGCCGGCAGCCGAGCGTAGCGCCGATTTCGCGCCGGCCCCGGACGCGCCGGGCGAGCGCATGGAACCCGCCCTGTACGACCTGCCGGAACGCAAGCCGGTGTCGGCGCCGGTCAAGGCTTACCTGGACCAGGCCGAATTCGAACAGCGCGAACCTTATATCGGCGATGCGTCGCCGGCGGCCGATGCCGTCCTGGCCGAAACCCCGGCCCCGGCGCCGCAACCGGCGGTGACGCAAGCTGTCGCCGATGCCGAGGGGCAAGGCGAGGCGGCGCCGCAGCCGCAGCAGCAGGCTCCGGTGGCGGCCAAGCCCAGGCGCGAACTGCCTGTGGATGAGCTGATCGACTGCAACATCCCGATCGCGCTGGAACACCCGTTGCGCGGCGACAAGCTGCTGCCGGCGCTGCAGAACCTGCGCCATGTGGGCAACAAGCCGGTGCATTTCATCGGCCGTACCGACGAAGGCGAATGGGAAGCCGTGAACCACGGCGGCATCTATACCGCCTTGCTGGCCGGCGCCCAGCTGGCCAACCGCAGCAATGCGATGAACGAGATCGAATATTCGGAACTGGTCATGCGCCTGCGCGACCTGACCGATTCGCTGTCCGGCGAGCCGGAACTGCCCGACATGCCGGACATCATCAAGACGGCCCAGGCCCTGCACCAGTTCATCGCCGACCACGACGTCCAGTTGAGCGTGAACGTGCGCAGCAACGGCGCGCCATGGAGCCTGGCGACGCTGCTGGCGGCATTGACCCGCCAGGGCTTCGACCGCCGTACCGAAGGCTACCTGGTGATGCAGGACGGCGAGGGCGAGGTGCTGTTCGCACTGTCGACCAACGCTACCCAGGCCGATGAAACCACCGACCGCCTGACCCTGTTGCTGGACGTGCCGCGCGTGGCGCCTTCGCGCGACGGCTACGGCGCGCTGGTGGCTTGCGCCCGTTCGCTGGCCGCGCGCCTGGGCGGCACCATGGTCGACGACAGCGACCAGATGCTGTCCGATGCCGCGCTGGCCGATATCGCCGAGCAGGTGGCGGCGTTCTACAGCGCCATGGAGTCGGCCGACATTCCCGCAGGTTCCACGCGCGCGCTGCGCCTGTTCAGCTAAGGGGCCGCGCCCCGGCAACCAAAGATGCAACCAGATTTGTTTTCCGAAGGTCCGCCCCCGGCAGGGGCGCCGGACTGGCTGGTTCGTGCGCATGCGCTGCGCGACGAACTGAACCGGCATAACCACGCCTACTACGTGCTGGACCAGCCCAGCATTCCCGATTCCGAATACGACCGCCTGTTCCAGGAGTTGCAGGCGCTGGAGACGGCGCATCCGGAATTGTTGACTTCCGATTCGCCTACCCAGCGCGTGGGCGGCGCGCCGTTGCCGCAGTTCGACCCGGTACGGCACGACATTCCCATGCTGTCGCTGGGCAACGGTTTTTCCGACGAGGATATCGAAGCCTTCGACAAGCGCGTCATGGATGGGCTGGAGTCGATGCAGGAAGTGCGCTACGCCGCCGAGCTGAAGTTCGACGGCCTTGCGATCAGCCTGCGCTACGTCGACGGCCTGCTGGTGCAAGCCGCCACGCGCGGCGACGGCACCACCGGCGAGAACGTCACCGCCAATATTCGCACGGTACGCGCCATCCCTCTGCGTCTGCATGGCAAGAACATCCCCAAGGTGCTGGACGTGCGCGGCGAAGTGCTGATGTACAAGCAAGACTTCGCGCGCCTGAACCAGCGCCAGCGCGACGCCGGCCAGAAGGAATTCGCCAATCCGCGCAACGCCGCCGCTGGCAGCCTGCGCCAGCTCGACTCCCGCATCACGGCGCAGCGTACCTTGCGCTTTTTCGCCTATGGCATCGGCGTGCTGGAAGGCATGGACATGCCGGCCTCGCACTCCGCGCTGCTGGACTGGTACCAGGAACTCGGCTTGCCGGTGTGCAAGGAGCGCGCCGTGGTGAGCGGCGCGGCCGGCTTGCTGGCCTTCTTCCGCGGCATCGGCGAAAAGCGCGAGCAATTGCCTTACGAGATCGACGGCGTGGTCTACAAGGTGGACCGGCTGGACCAGCAAAAGCACCTCGGCTTCGTCTCGCGCGCGCCGCGTTTCGCGCTGGCGCATAAATTCCCGGCGCAAGAGGCGTTGACGCAAGTGGTGGAAATCGAAGTCCAGGTCGGCCGTACCGGCGCCATCACGCCGGTGGCGCGCCTGAACCCGGTGTTCGTGGGCGGTGTCACCGTGACCAATGCCACGCTGCACAATGAAGATGAAGTGCGCCGCAAGGATATCCAGATCGGCGATACGGTCATCGTGCGCCGCGCCGGTGACGTGATTCCGGAGGTAGTGGCGTTCGTGCCGGAAAAGCGTCCGGCCGATGCGCGCGCCTTCGTCATGCCCACCGCCTGCCCGGTCTGCGGTTCGCCCATCGTGCGGCTGGAAGACGAGGCCATCGCGCGTTGTTCCGGCGGCTGGCTGAAGTGCTCGGCGCAGCGCAAGGGTGGCTTGCAGCATTTTGCCTCGCGCCGCGCGATGGACATCGAAGGGCTGGGCGAGCAGTTGGTGGAGCAACTGGTGGACAACAACATTGTCACCACGCCGGCCGACTTGTACCGTCTCGGGCTGCTGGCGCTGTCCACGCTGGACCGGATGGCCGAGAAGTCGGCACAGAACGTGCTTGATGCCTTGCAGAAGTCCAAGGACACCACGCTGGCCCGTTTCATCTACGCGCTGGGCATCCGCCATGTGGGCGAGGCCACGGCCAAGGAACTGGCGCGCCATTTCGGCAGCCTGGACAAGCTGCTGGCCGCCAGCGAGGAGCAGTTGCTGGAAGTGGCCGATATCGGCCCGGTGGTAGCCACATCCATTCGAGCGTTCTTCAGCGATGCGCTCAATGTCGAGCTGGTGGAACAGTTGCGCGCCGTGGGCGTGCGCTGGCCGGAAACCGAAGGCGTCGACAGCGGACCAAAGCATTTGCAGGGAAAGACTTTCGTGCTGACCGGTACCTTGCCCAACATGTCGCGCGACCAGGCGGCACAACTGATCGAGGCGGCCGGCGGCAAGGTGGCCGGTTCGGTGTCGAAGAAGACCAGCTATGTGGTGGCGGGCGCGGAAGCCGGCAGCAAGCTGGCCAAGGCCGAGGAACTGGGCATTCCGATCCTGGACGAGGCGCAGCTCCAGGCTTTATGCGCCGAGGCGCCGTGAAAAGTATAGGATTTGTATTAAACTGCGCCCGACTCGCATTAATGCATTAATCGCTCAACCGACGCAGATCGGGCGCAAAAAGACTCTCTATTCTCAGGAAGAACCATGATCAAGAAGATCAAGAAAGCCGTTTTCCCGGTGGCAGGCCTGGGCAGCCGCTTCTTGCCGGCCACCAAGGCGCAGCCCAAGGAAATGCTGCCTATCGTCGACAAGCCGCTGATCCACTACGCCGTGGAAGAGGCGGTGGCCGCCGGCATCACCGAAATGGTGTTCATCACCGGCCGCAACAAGCGCGCCATCGAAGACCACTTCGACAAGGCTTACGAGCTGGAAAGCGAACTGGAAGCCGCCGGCAAGCAGAAGCTGCTGGAGATCGTCCAGAACGTCGTCCCCAAGAGCGTCAACTGCATCTTCATCCGCCAGTCGACTCCGCTGGGCCTGGGCCATGCCGTCCTGTGCGCGCGTCCGGTGGTAGGCGAGGAGCCGTTCGCCGTGCTGCTGGCCGACGACTTCATGGACACCGACGCCGGCGTCAAGCCGGTGCTGGCGCAGATGACCGATATCTACGCCCGCGAAGGCATGAGCATGCTGGCCGTGCAGGAAGTGCCCAGGGCCGATACCAAACAATACGGCATCGTCAGCGCCACGCCTTACCAGCCCGACCTCGAGCGCGTCAACGCCATCGTCGAAAAGCCGGCGCCGGAAGATGCGCCTTCGACGCTGGCGGTGGTCGGCCGCTATGTGCTGAACAACCGCATCTTCCATTACCTGGAAAACATCGGTCGCGGCGCCGGCGGCGAGATCCAGCTGACCGACGGCATCGCCAAGCTGATGCAGGCCGAATCGGTGCTGGCTTACCGCTACCAGGGGCAGCGCTATGACTGCGGCTCCAAGCTGGGCTACCTGAAGGCGATGGTGGCCATGGGCCTGAAGCACCCGGAAACCGGCCCCGGCTTCAGCGAGTTCCTGAAAGAGCTCGGCGGCAAGGCCTGATAAGGCCGGCCGCGGCAGCTGCCGGCGGAACAGGCGATAATTGATTGGAGGCGCCCGGTTTTGCCGGGCGCCATTCATTTGGGAGTAAAAAACATGGCCATCCGCGACATCCTCAAAATGGGCGATCCCCGCCTGCTGCGCCAGGCCCAGCCGGTGACGCAGTTCGGCACGCCGGAACTGGCGCAACTGGTGGACGACATGTTCGAAACCATGCGCGCCGTCAGCGGCGCCGGGTTGGCGGCGCCGCAGATCGGCGTCGACCTGCAACTGGTGATTTTCGGTTTCGGCAGCAACCAGCGTTATCCCGATGCGCCGGCCGTGCCGGAGACGGTGCTGATCAACCCGGTGCTCACGCCCTTGTCGGATGAAACGGAAGACGGCTGGGAAGGCTGCCTGTCGGTGCCCGGCATGCGTGGCGTGGTGCCGCGCTGGAGCAAGCTGCGCTACCAGGGCTACGACCTGGACGGCAATGCCATCGACCGCACCGTCGACGGTTTCCATGCGCGCGTGGTGCAGCATGAGTGCGACCACTTGATGGGCATCCTTTATCCGATGCGTATCCGCGACTTCCGCCAGTTCGGCTTCACCGAGATCCTGTTCCCGGAACTCGACCCCAATCAGGACGACTGAACGTCTTCCCCGGCGCACGACATTCTTGTCGTGCGCCAATGAAAAACGGCCGGCAGCGAAATCTCGCTGCCGGCCGTTTTTCATGCGCAGTGGCTTCAGCCTTCGGCCACGCGCTTGCCGATGTGCGCCAGCGCCTCATCGATCTGGTCGATCAGGATCAGGCACAGGTCGCCTTCCTTGAGCGAGGCCAGGGCGGTATCGATGGCCAGGAACTCGCCATAGATCTCCTTGACGTCGGAAGTGCGGGTGGCTTTTTCCAGGCCCTTGCGCAGCAGCGCGATCACTTCGCCATCGCTGCGGCCGCGCTGGCACTGGTCCTGGTACAGCACCACTTCGTCGAAGGCGTCGCCCAGCATTTCGGTCTGCTGGGTGATATCGTCGTCGCGGCGGTCGCCGGCGCCGCTGATGACCACCGAGCGGCGCTTGGATGGCATGCTGTCGACGGCCTTGATCAATGCCTGGATGGCATCCGGGTTGTGGCCGTAGTCGGCGATCAGGGTGGCGCCGCGGTAGTCGAACAGGTTGAAGCGGCCGGGGGCGGTATCGCTGTCGCTGATGAAGCTGTTCAGGGCGGCGGTGATGTGTTCCCAGTCCAGGCCCAGCGCCCAGGCGGCGCCGACCGAGGCCATGGTGTTCTCGACCTGGAAGCCGATGCCGCCGTTGCGCGTGAGCGGGATGGCGGACAGCTTCAGGCGCTTCTCGAAGCTGCCTTGCGCGGCCACGATGGCGTCGCCGTCGCGGTAGACGATGCGGTGGCCCTGGGCGCGGTGCGTGGCCATGATCGGATGGGTGGGATCGAGCGCGAAGAAGGTGACGGAGCCGGGGCAGGAGGAGGCCATCTTGGCCACCATCGGGTCGGCCGCGTTGAGCACGGCGGTGCCGGTGGGGGCGACGTTCTCGACGATCACGCGCTTGACCACGGCCAGGTCTTCCACGGTGCTGATGTAGGACAGGCCGAGGTGGTCGCCCATGCCGATGTTGGTGACCACGGCGACATGGCAGCGGTCGAAGCCGAGGCCTTCGCGCAGCACGCCGCCGCGGGCGGTTTCCAGCACGGCGGCATCGACGTCCGGGTGGAACAGCACGTTGCGGGCGCTGCGCGGGCCGCTGCAGTCGCCGGTGTCGATGCGTTGCTTGTCGATGTAGACGCCGTCGGTATTGGTCATGCCCACGCGCAGGCCGGTTTCGGCCAGCATATGGGTGATCAGGCGCACAGTGGTGGTCTTGCCGTTGGTGCCGGCCACCGCCACCACCGGGATGCGGCCGTCGTCGCCGTCTTCGTACATGGTCGAGACGATCGCCTGGCCGACGTCGCGGCTCTTGCCGTACGAGGGCGAGAGGTGCATGCGCAGGCCGGGCGCGGCGTTGACTTCGACGATGCCGCCGCCTTGTTCTTCCATCGAGGCATGCACCGAGTTGCACACCACGTCGACGCCGCAGATGTCCAGCCCGACCATCTGCGCCGCGGCGATGGCGCGCGCGGCCATGTCGGGGTGGACGTCGTCGGTGACGTCGGTGGCGGTGCCGCCGGTGGACAGGTTGGCGTTGTTGCGCAGGACCACGCGCACGCCCTGGGCCGGAATCGCTTCAGGATCGAGGTTCTGGCCGGCCAGCACCGAGATGGCGATGTCGTCCAGGCGGATCTTGGTCAGCGAGGTGGCGTGGCCGTCGCCGCGCAGCGGGTCGGCGTTGACCTGGTCGATCAGCTGGCGGATGGTGTGCACGCCGTCGCCGATGACTTGCGGCGGATCGCGGCGGGCGGCGGCCACCAGCTTGTTGCCGATCACCAGCAGGCGGAAGTCGTGGCCGTGCAGGTAGCGCTCGACGATGACCTCGTCGCTGATGCGGGCGGCGTTGGCGAAGGCGCGCTCGACCTCGGCGCGGCTGCGGACGTTGACCGCCACGCCCTTGCCCTGGTTGCCGTCCAGCGGCTTGATGACGACCGCGGCGCCGATCTCTTCGGTGGCCTTCCAGGCATCTTCGGCGGTAGTGACCACGCGGCCGTTGGGCACCGGCACGCCGGCCGCGTGCAGCAGCATCTTGGTCAGGTCCTTGTCTTGCGCGATCGATTCGGCGATGGCGCTGGTATTGCTGGTCTCGGCGGCCTGGATGCGCTTCTGGCGGCTGCCCCAGCCGAACTGCACCATGCTGCCCTGGGTCAGGCGGCGGAACGGGATGCCGCGCTTGATGGCGGCGTTGACGATGGAGCCGGTGCTGGGGCCCAGGCGCACGTCTTCGTCCAGCTCGCGGATGCGCGCCAGCGCGCCGGTCAGGTCGAACGGGGTGTCCTCCTGTGCCGCGCGGCACAGTTCCAGCGCCAGGTCGAAGGCCAGGCGGCCGACTTCCTCTTCGCTGTATTCCACCACGACCTGATAGACGCCGGATTCGATGGTGGAGACGGTGCGGCTGAACGTGACCGGGCAGCCGGCCTGCGACTGCAGCGCCAGCGCGGCGGCGGCCAGCGCATGGGCCATCGACACGACCTGCTTGCCGCCGTCGGGTTCGAGGAAGCCGATCTGCGGGAAGCGCGCGCGCAGGCGCACTTCGAAGCCGGGCATGTCGTCCACCACCTGTTCCTCGGCGGGACAGGAAACGATGGCTTCGATGGCGGTGTGTCTGCTCCAGAGGTTGGGGCCGCGCAGTGCGCGTATGCGTGATACGTCCATGGACAATGTTCCTGAGTGTCTCTTGAGTGTTGTGCTGATGTCTTGTCGGTTGCGCCGGCGTTACGGGTTACGCTCAGGCGGTTTGCGCCTTGAACTTGAGCCCTTGCTGTTCCGCCTGCTCGGTGCCGAACAGCTCGATGCCGGCGCGGATCACTTCGGGGCCGATGCCCAGCGCCCAGGCTGCGCCCACCGCGGCCAGGACGTTTTCGACCTGGTAGGCGACGGCGCCGTTTTCGGTCAGCGGGATGGCATCCACCGAACTGACCTTGGATTGGCGCTCGCCTTCGGCCTGGATCAGGTCGCCGTCGCGCAGGAATACCGCGCGGCCGCCGTTCTTCAGGTGTTCTGCCAGCAGCGGCGACTCCGGCTGGATGCCGAAGAAGATCACTTCGCCGTCGCACAGCTGCGCCATGTCGGCCACCAGCGGGTCGTCGGCGTTGAGCACGGCGGCGCCGTCCGGCAGCACCACGTCGACCTGGGTGCGCTTGACCTTGGTCGCCATTTGCTCGGCGTTTTCGATGTAGTACTCGGGCAGGCTGTCGTTGGGATCGATGTTGGCCACCACGCCGACCAGGCAACGGTCGTAGGCCAGGCCTTCGGAGAGGATGGAGACGCTGCCGTTCTCGAACACCGCGGCTTCCACCGCGCGGTTGAGCAGCACGCGGTGGGCGGCGCCCCAGTTGGCGCGGTTGCCGCGCTCGACCAGGCGTTCGCCGAAATACAGGCCGTCGCCGCAGGCCAGGCCGACGTGCTTGCCGGAAAGGTGGATGATGCGCGCGATCAGGCGCGAGATGGTGGTCTTGCCGTGGGTGCCGGTGACGCCGACCACGGGGATGCGGCCGTTCTCGCCTTCGCCGAACAGGTTGTTGACGATGGCTTCGCCGACCGGGCGCGGCTGGCCTTCGGACGGTTTCAGGTGCATCAGCAAGCCGGGGCCGGCATTGACCTCGACGATGGCGCCGCCCTGGTCGGCCAGCGGGCGCGAGATGTCTTCGGCGACGATGTCGACGCCGGCGATGTCCAGGCCCACGATGCGCGCGGCCAGCGAGGCGGCGGCGGCCACGCTGGGGTGCACCTGGTCGGTGACGTCGGCCGAGACGTTGCCGTTGCGCAGCAGCAGGATGCGGCGGCCGGCGGCCGGCACCGATTCGGTGGTCAGGTTCTGGCGCTGCAGCTCCAGCACGGCGGCCGGTTCGCGTTCCAGCAGCACCGGGTCGAGCAGGTGCTCTTCCAGCAGGCCGCGGCGCGGGTCGCGGTTGAGTTCGTCCAGCAGTTGCTGCACGGTCGACTTGCCGTCGCCGACGATGAAGATCGGCTCGCCGCGGGCGGCCGCGGCCAGCTTGCCGCCGACGATCAGCAGGCGGTGTTCGAGGCCGGGCACATAGCGCTCGACCAGCACGCCGCTGCCTTCTTCCAGGGCGGCCTTGTAGGCGGTCTCGATTTCCTCGCGGGTGTTCAGGTCGATGAAGACGCCGCGGCCGTGGTTGGCGTCGCAAGGCTTGACCACCACCGGCAGGCCGATGTCTTCGGCGGCGTCCCAGGCGTCTTCCGGGCTGTCGACCAGGCGGCCTTCGGGGACCGGCACGCCGCAGTTTTCCAGCAGGGTCTTGGTCAGGTCCTTGTCGCGCGAGATGCTTTCGGCGATGGCACCGGTCTGGTCGGACTCGGCGGTCCAGATGCGGCGCTGCTTGCAGCCGTGGCCGAGCTGCACCAGGTTGCCCTCGGACAGGCGGATGGTGGGGATGCGGCGCTCGTCGGCGGCGTCGACGATACAGGCGGTGCTGGGGCCCAGGCACAGCTTGTCGACCATGCGGCGCAGCTTTTCCAGCGTGGCGTCGAGGTCGTAGGGCTTGTCTTCGATGGCGGCCATGACCAGGTCGCGCGCGGCGTACAGCGCGGCGCGGGTAACCGTTTCATGGCGGGCGCGCACGACTACCTTGTAGACGCCGCGCACATTGGTCTCGCGCGCCTTGCCGAAGCCGCCCGGCAGGCCGGCCAGGTTTTGCAGTTCCAGCGTGACATGCTCCAGGATGTGGCCGGGCCAGGTGCCTTCTTCCAGGCGCTTGACGAAGCCGCCGCGCACTTCATAGCTGCAGCGGTGCTCGATCAGGCTGGGCAGCCAGGAGGTCAGGCGCTGATTGAAGCCGGGCAGGGTATTGGAGGGAAAGTCTTCCAGTTCGCCGATGTCGATCCATACTTCGAGGGCCGAACGGTAGGTCCAGATGTTGGGACCTTGCAGGGGCAGGAAACGGAGGAATTCGATATTTTTCATGTCGGTGGATGGGCCGCGTAATGTGCTGTCTGATGCTGCTTTTGTTGCCGTCGAGCTATGTTTTGTTGTCTGGTTTTATTGTCTGTTTGTCATTCTGGTCAGTATTTCGTCAGAATAAACCATGCCTCACTAACGCGCCGGAGTACGATTGGTTTACTGGTTGAGGCAAAAAGACGGACAGCGCGGGTGCAGTTGGGCGATATTGTCTCAGACTGTCTCCCGCTCATGGCGGGAATTTCGCCGTGTCGCGGCCGTTGTCGCATCTGGCGGGAAATGGCTTCCAGCGATCCCGGCCCGCGTCCACCGTTTTTGGGGGTCTTGCGTTATGACAGCCTGTGGAGCGCTATAATCGCGCGCTGCTTATGCCGGATGGCGCCTTCCGGCTGCATACCTCCAACTTTTGCCGTTAAATGACTACTGTTTCCCTTCCTTCCGCCATCGCCAGCCTGCCCGAGCGCTGGAAAACGGAAATCGCAGCCCGCCTCGCCGCCAACGAAAAGATCGTGGCCTGGCTGGAGTTGGATCTCGATACGCAATTGCAATTCAAGTCCTCGCTGGTGGTGGCCACCGAAACCCGTTTGCTGGCCAATACGCCGGGGGAGAGCGCCTGGCAAGAGTGGACCTACCACCCGGGACTGTCGCTGAAGCATTTCGACCATGCCGGCGTCGGCACCCTGGAACTGTGCGATGCCCAAGGCCGGCTGGCGGCGTGGCGCTACACGCTGGCGCAAAACCCGCAGGCGCTGCGCCTGATCAAGCTGTTCGAACAGCAGCGCGACATGGCGGCTTCCGGCGTGGCGCCGGAAGAAGAGGGCGGCGACATCTGTCCGCAGTGCAAGGCGCCGATTCCTGAAGGACAGGAAATCTGTGCCATCTGTCCCGAGGTCAAGGAGGCGCCGCCGTCGACCTGGGCGCTGTTCCGCCTGTCGCGCTTCGCCAAGCCCTACAAGGGCTCGCTGCTGCTGGGCTTCCTGCTGACGCTGGCCTCCACCGCCGCCACGCTGGTGCCGCCCTACATGACCATGCCGCTGATGGACAACGTGCTGATCCCGTTCCAGAACGGTGCGCCGATCAATACCCACCTGGCCATGCTGTACCTGTCCGGCCTGCTGGGCGCGGCCTTGCTGGCCTGGGGCCTGGGCTGGGCGCGCACCTACATCCTGGCGCTGGTGTCCGAGCGCATCGGCGCCGACCTGCGCACCACCACTTACGAACACCTGCTGCGGCTGTCGCAGGAGTACTTCGGCGGCAAGCGCACCGGCGACCTGATGGCGCGCATCGGCTCCGAGACCGACCGCATCTGCGTGTTCCTGTCGCTGCACCTGCTGGACTTCGCCATCGATGTGCTGATGATCCTCATGACGGCCGGCATCCTGATCTCGATCAACCCGTGGCTGGCGCTGGTGACCTTGCTGCCGCTGCCGTTCATCGCCTGGATGATCCATGTGGTGCGCGACCGCCTGCGCCACGGCTTCGAAAAGATCGACCGCATCTGGTCGGAAGTGACCAACGTGCTGGCCGATACCATCCCCGGCATCCGCGTGGTCAAGGCCTTCGCCCAGGAAAAGCGCGAAGTGGCGCGCTTCCGTGAAGCCAACCGCCACAACCTGATGGTCAACGACCGCGTCAACAAGATCTGGTCGCTGTTCACCCCGACCGTGACCTTCCTGACCGAAGTCGGCCTGCTGGTGGTGTGGGTGTTCGGCATCTGGCAGGTGTCGAACAACCAGATCACGGTGGGCGTGCTGACCGCCTTCCTGGCTTACATCAGCCGCTTCTACACCCGCTTGGATTCGATGAGCCGCATCGTGTCGGTGACGCAGAAGGCCGCCGCCGGCGCCAAGCGCATCTTCGACATTCTCGACCACGTCTCCAGCGTGCCAGAACCGGCCAACCCGGTGCACCTGAAAAAGGTGGAGGGCGCCATCGAGGTGCGCAACATCGGCTTCCGCTACGGCAACCGCGCGGTGATCCGCAACATGAGTCTGAACATCGCGCCGGGCGAGATGATCGGCCTGGTCGGCCACAGCGGTTCGGGCAAGTCCACCATGGTCAACCTGATCTGCCGTTTCTACGACGTTTCCGAAGGCGCGATCCGCATCGACGGCGTCGACATCCGCTCGCTGCCGATTTCCGAATACCGTCGCAACATAGGCCTGGTGCTGCAGGAGCCGTTCCTGTTCTTCGGCACCATCGCCGAGAACATCGCCTACGGCAAGCCGGACGCCACGCGCGAAGAGATCGTGGCCGCCGCCCGCGCGGCGCATGCGCATGAATTCATCCTGCGCCTGCCGCAGGGCTACGACTCGCTGGTGGGCGAGCGCGGCCAGGCCTTGTCGGGCGGCGAGCGCCAGCGCATTTCGATTGCGCGCGCGCTGCTGATCGACCCGCGCATCCTGATCATGGACGAGGCGACTTCGTCGGTCGACACTACGACCGAGAAGGAAATCCAGAAGGCGCTGGACAACCTGGTGCAGGGCCGCACCACGATCGCCATCGCCCACCGCCTGTCGACGCTGCGCAAGGCCGATCGCCTGGTGGTGCTGGACCGCGGCCAGGTGGTGGAAGTCGGCAATCATGATGAACTGATGGCGCGCGAAGGCCATTACTACAAGCTGTACCAGGCGCAGGCGCGCAATCCCGAGGGCGAGGCGGAAGTATCGGTCAGCCAGGCCGAGGGAGGAGAGTGAGCATGACTACAACCGCAACAAGCGCCGCGGCATCGCTGGCATCCATCGCCTTGCGCCGCAACAGTTTCGGCCGCCTGGTCTTCATCGACGCCGAAGGCGTCGAGAGCGAGAATGTGGTGCCGGTGCGGGCATTCCCGATCGGCGCACCGGACCACGGCATTTCCATCGTCAGCAGCGACGGCCATGAACTGGCCTGGATCGAGCGGCTGGAGCAGGTCGGCGCGGAAGTGCGCGCCCTGATCGAAGAGGAATTGGCCTGCCGCGAATTCATGCCGGAGATCCTGCGCATCGTCAGCGTCTCGACCTATGCCACCCCCAGCGACTGGACGGTGGAAACCAGCCGCGGCGTCACCACCTTCACCCTGAAGGGCGAGGAAGACATCCGCCGCCTGCCGCAGTCGGCCTTGCTGATTGCCGACAGCCACAGCATCCAGTTCCTGGTGCGCGACAGCCGTGCGCTGGACAAGCACAGCCGCAAGATACTGGATCGTTTCCTCTGATCTCCTGATGGGAGAACCTGTTCTCGACGGCTCCCGCCGAGATCGTCAACAGGTTCTCAGAAGCCCTTGCTGAGCGTCATCCAGGCGCGCACCGACGATTGCCGCGCCACCAGCGACGATAAGCCGCCGATGCGTGTGGCCAACGCGGCGCTGGCGCGCCACAGGTCCGGCCCGATCCAGTTCAGGCCGACGCCGGCGCCGGACAGGGTGGCGCTGTTTTCGGCGGTGCTCCATGGACGGCGGTTCGCTTTCACGTAGGCGCTGTCGATGAAGGCCAGCGCCTGCCATTGGCCGGCCAGCGGGCTGCCGAGGTCATGGCGCCATTCCACCGTGCCAAGGTAGCCGGTATCGCCCGAGGCGGCGCCGATGTCATAGGCGCGCACGCTGAACGGGCCGCCGGCCGTCATCTTTTCCGCCGAATCCAGGTTCGAATCGGCCCATTGCGCCGCCAGGCTGACATACAGCGTATCGCGCTGCCCCAATCCTTGCAGGCGCGAGACATTGGCATTCCATTTGGAAAAACCGCCACGGGTGCGGGCAGTGGCATCGTCGGCGCTGGCCGCCGCGGCATCGTCGAAGACGACCCGGCCATTGGTCCAGCCCAGGCTCCATGCGCTGAAGCCGCCGGCCAGCAAGCTGTCGCGCAGATCGCCGTTCAGGCTCAGCACCCAGTTGGCCAGATGGCGATCGGTATTGACCCCGCCGCTGTCGATATGGTCGCGCAAGCGCTTGGCGTCGTATTGCACCTGCGCATAGAGGTTGGCCTGTTTGCCGCGCAGCAGCGGTTGCCTTGCCCACAGGCTGGCGACGCCGGCAGTGCCGTTGGCGCCCAGCGCGTTGAGCTCGCTGCCGAGTTTGTAGCGCAGGTAGGAATAGGCCGCGCCGACCCGGGTGCCGCTGCCGCTGACCAGGGTGTCGTAGCTCACGCGGCCGTAGTTCATGCCGTTGCCGGTAGTGAGCAGGCTGGCGCTGAGGATGTCGCCGTGATGCAGCGGGTTGAGCAGGCTGATGTTGCCGCTCAGGCGCGTGCGGCCAACATAGCGGTTGCCGTAATTGTCCAGCGCCAGGCTGACCGGCGCCGCGGGATTGTCGTTGGCTTCGATATCCAGGTCCGAGGTGCCGACCGCTGCGCCGGGCTTGAGGGAAGCGCTCAGGCCGACGCCGGGCACGTCCGACAGCAGCAGCAATGTGCGGTCGAGTTCGTTTCCGGCGATCGCCTGGCCGCCTTGCAGCGGCGCCAGGATGGCGTTGAGCACGGGATCGCCGACTTTGCTGCGGTTATTCAGGCTGACCTGGCCGTAATGCGCTTCCACCACCTGGATCACCACTACGCCATCGCTGATCGTTTGCGCCGGAATGATGGCCCGCGCCAGCGGAAAGCCGTGATTCTGGTAGTAGGCGGTAATGCGGCCGGCCAGTGCATTGAGCTGCTCCAGCGTCAGGCGCTGGCCTTCCTGGTCGGCCACCAGCGCATGCAGTATTTCGGTGGCGAAGGCAGTATTGCCGGTGATGCGCAGGTGCTTTACTTCAAACGGTGCCGATGCCGGCAAGCCGGCTTCACTGCGCGGCGCGATTTGCAGCGTCGGCGCGTTGGATGGCGCCGCGGCCGGGACGCCCGGTTGCAGCTGCTGCAGGATGGCACCGGAATCGGGCGTGCCGGGGCCGGCCGCATGGGCGTCGAGCGTCGCCAGCAGCAAGGCGGCGGCCAGCGGTTTCAACAGGAATGCTGGCGAAGATGCGGACATCATGGATTGTTCTCTTTATTGGTCGAGGGGGATGCTCAGTTCCGGTTGTCGGCGATGGAGGCGGGCGGCAGTTTTACACCGGCATCCAGGATTTTCAGGGTCGGTGCCAGCGAGGGGATGCCGGGCTGGATGTTGACCGGCCGCGAGGCCGGGAGCTCGCTGCTCTTGTCGCCTCCGCCGTCATCCTGATGTAGCGCGATCGCCGGTGGCGGCAGTTGCAACGGCAATTGCGGGGCGGGTTGCAGCGAGGCCAGCAGCGGCGACTGTGCATCGGCGATGGTGTTGCGGACCTGCTGGGGCAGCGGTGTTTGCGGCAGGGCAGCGCTATCCGGATTAGCGACCGCCACTGGCGCCGGGCTGATGTTGGCCAGCGTGGTGGCCTGGCCGCCCAGCGTATAGTTGCCGCCGTCCGCTCCGCCCAGGCTGTTGCTCAGGTTGACGGTCTTGCCGGTGCCGACGGCGGCATCGGCGAAGGCGCCGGTGGAGTGCAGCGTGACCTGATCCGTGCCGATCACGGGGCTTAGCGTCGCGCCGGCCGTGTTGACGGTGGCGGAGGTCGTGCCGTCATAGGTCTTGTTGTTGGCGGTGATGCCGGATACGGTGAGCGCTGCGGGCGTAATGTTGGCGGTCAGGTTGGCGGGGGCCGCCAGGTTGTAATTGCCGGCGTCGGCGCCGGAGAGGGTGTAGCCGCTGACGGTAACCGTTTTACCGTTGCCGACGTTCTTGTTGGCGAATGTTCCCACACCGGTTCCACCCAGGCTGACGGCGTCGCTGCCGAGGGCAGTCACGGCGGCGGTTCCGGCCAGTGCGGCGGCGGTGCCGGCGTCATAGACCTTGTTGCCGGCGGTGAGGCCGGTAATGGCGAGGCTGGCTGGGGTGATGTTGGCGGTCAAACCCGTGGGTTGGACGATGGTGTAATTACCGGCGTCGGTACCGGACAGGGTATAGCCGCTGACGGTGACCGTTTTACCGTTGCCGACATTCTTGTCGGCGAATGTTCCCATGCCGGTTCCTCCCAGGCTGACGACGTCGTTGCCGAGGGCAGTCACGGCGGCGGTTCCGAGCAGCGTGGCACCGGTGCCGGCGTCATAGGTCTTGTTGCTGGCGGTGACGCCCGTGACGGCGAGGCTGGCTGGCGTAATGTTGGCGGTCAAGCCTGTCGGTTGGACAAGGGTGTAGTTGCTAGCGTCGGTGCCTGACAGGGTATAGCCGCTGATGGTGACAGCCTTCCCATTGCCGACGTTCTTGTTGGCGAATGTTCCCACACCGGTTCCGCCCAGGCTGACGACATCGCTGCCCAGGGCGGTCACGGTGGCAGTCCCGGCCAGTGTGGCGGCAGCGCTGGTGTCATAGGTCTTGTTATTGGCTGTGACGCCCGTGACGGCGAGGCTGGCTGGGGTGATGTTGGCGGTCAAGCCTGTCGGCTGGACGATGGTGTAGTTGCCGGCAGCAGCGCCCGACAGGGTATAGCCGGTGACGGTGACGGCCTTGCCGTTGCCGACGTTCTTGTCGGCGAATGTCCCTACGCCGGTTCCGCTGACGGTGATGACATCGCTGCCCAGGGCGGCCACTGCAGCCGTTCCGGACAAGGCGGCGGCGGTGCCGGCGTCATAGGTCTTGTTGCTGGCGGTGACGCCGGTGACGGAAAGCGATGCGGGGTTCACCGTCAATGTGCCGTTGGCGTAGCTGATGATGTAGCCTTGCTGGTTCGAGTACAGCCCGCCGGGCGTAATGACATAGCTGCCGACATTGGTCGCGCCTTGGGATGTGCCGCTATAGCTGACCGAACCGAGCACGTAGCCGATCAGGTTGTTGCTACTGGAGAAGCTTACGCTGCCGCTGGAGTAGGCATAGCTGTCGTAGGTTTTGGTGACATTGTTTGCCGTCACCATGAGGGGCGTCATGAACGAGCGCAGCAGCGGCGCGGTCTGGCCGCTGTAGCTGATCCAGGTATTGGAGAAATCCCAACTGCCGAAATTGCTCTGCTGCTGCATTTGCGCAGTCGTCAGCCCCGTGCCAAGTCCGCCGGCCGATGCGCTTTGGCCGGATGTGGCCGTATTCCAGTAACTGTTGGCCGCTGTGGCGGAATTGGTGTAGCCGACCAACCCGCCAATGCCATTGCTGCTGCCGCTGACGGCGCCCGTGGCATAGCTGTTGGTAATGCTTGCTGCGGCGTTTGTCGATGTGATGGACCCCACCAGCCCGCCTGCATAGCTGCCGGAGCTGTCGTTGCTGACAGCACCCGTGGCGTAGCTGTTGCTGATGGGACCTCCCTGGCTGTTTCCTACCAGCCCGCCAACAGAATTATGGCCGTTGACGGCGCCTGTGGAATAACTGTTGCTGATCGCACCGTTGAACATGAGTCCCACCAGGCCGCCGAGATCGCTGGAGCGGCTGCCGCCGATGACCGCAACCGTGGCGTAACTATTGCTGATGGTGCCGCTGCCCGAATAACCCACCAGGCCGCCGGTGTAATTGATGCCGTCGGTAGCGGTGCTGCGGTTGATCGTGCCGGTGGCATGGCTGTTGCTGATCGTGCCGGTGTTATATCCAATCAGCCCGCCGATGTAGAAACTGCTGTCGACCACGTTGATGGCGCCGGTAGCGTAGCTGTTATTGATCGAACCGGAATTGTTGCCGACCAGGCCGCCGATGTAACTGTTGTTGCTGTAGGCGACGTTGACGGAGCTTGTCGCATAGCTATTTCTGATGGCGCCGGAGTTGAATCCCACCAGACCGCCTATTGTGCCGGGGGTAGCGCTTCCGGCACTGACGGCGCCGGTGGCGTAGCTGTTGCTGACGGTGTTTCCAAAGTTGGCCCCGATCAAGCCGCCAACGCTGTCGTGCCCGGTCATGCTGACATTGACCAGTCCTATGTTACGTATTACGGCGGTTCCGTTGACGATGCCGAACATCCCGATGCCGCCCACAGTTGGCCTATTGCTGGTGAGATTGCTGATGGTATGGCCCAGGCCATCGAAATTGCCGGTGAAATTGGTAGTGCTGTTTCCTATGGGCGTAAAGCCGGTATTGCTGTTCCATCCGGATGTCGCGGTAGCGTCGATATTGCTGCCGAGTACGTAATTCTTCGCTAGATTGGAGGTTGCCGCCATGCCTTGCAGGCTGGCCGTGGCAGGCGCTGCCGTCGCATCCCCTTGCGCGCCCAGGCTGTTGATCACGATGTAGTTGATCGTGGTGCCATCGGAGCCCAGTTTGGTGCTGAAGCTGGTGCCGGTGGCAAGATTGACCGGCGCATTGACCATATTCGTGCTGGTGTTGCCGGCCGCGACCGCCCCTTGTCCATATTGCAGCGCAAGGCCCGCGCTGCCTGTCGCCGTCATGGCGGAATTGATGTTGATGTTGTTTTGGGCGTTCAGGGTCAGAGTGTTGGCGCTCCAGGAAACGGTGTCATTGACATTGACATTGCCAGCGGTTCCGCTCGTGCCATTGGCGCTTTGGATGGTGACATTGCCGCCGCTCAGCGCGGCGGAAAGTTGCGCGCCGGTCTGGTCGCCGCCGCTGGCCGCAATCGTGTAGTCCACCGGGTCGATCAGCCAGGTGCCGCTCTTGCCGCCGGGGGCGCGTGTGGTGACGCCGGCATCGCTGGCGATCTTGACGCGCGCCGCCGAGGTTTCGATGAAGCCGCCGTTGCCGCCGTTGGGCGCGCTTGCATCCAGCGTGCCGCCAACGTTCACTTGCCCGGCCGCCATGCCGCCGAGGAGGGTGATGGTGCCGTTCCGGTTTTCCACCGTATGCGCCTGGATCACGCCGGTGTTGTTCACCACGCTGGCCAGCAAGGCATCCTTGGCACCGGCATTCATGATCACCATGCCGCCGTCGGCCTTGATCAGGTCGCGGTTTTCGGCCAGGTTGTTCAAGGTGCTCTGGTCCACTTGCATCTTGACCAGGCTATTGCCGTCGAAGGTCAGCGTCACGGCGCTGCCGGCGCCAAGGGCGACGGCGCCGAGCGGGGCGTTGATGGTGCCCTGGTTGCTGACGGCGTTGCCCAGGAAGGCCACGTAACCGCCGTTGGCGGCATTGATCGTCCCCTGGTTGACGATACTGCCGGTGCCGGTCCCGGCGAAGCTGCGGGCGGCGCCGCTCAGGGCGGCATCGCTGATGCCCAGCGTCGAGGCCACCAGGCCGCCGACGTTGACTTGCGCGCCGGAGCCGAACAGGATGCCGTTCGGATTGATCAGGTAGACCTGGCCGTTGGCGTTGAGCTGGCCGAGTATCTGCGTGCCGTTCGTATCGGTAATCCGGTTGACGGCGATCGCGCTGGCCGATGGCTGCACGAAGTTCACCGTTTCCTGGCGCCCGATGTTGAAACTGTTCCAGTTCAGCGACAGGTTCTGGCTGGATTGCGTGATGGTGGTGGTCGTGCCGGCGGAGGAAATGCTGCCGGACCCCGCGCTAACCTGTCCGCCAAGCGGCGCTGCCTGGACGGCGGTGCCGGATAGGGAAAGCGCCACCAGAACGAGTTTGCGCCGGGAGGTTTTCCCACGCCCGCGCGCGGTCTCGGCGACCGCTACCCAGGCGTTGGACAACTGGCTCCAGACCAGGCGGTAAATATGGTTCATCGACGCGTGCCGGCTCATCATGCCCTCTGTTTGTAATATTTCAACGATCCTAGCTTTTTTTGTTTTAACGGGCGTCCCCCAAATGGGGGGTGAAAAGGATCCGATGAAATGTGGAGGAAAGAGGGGAAATGCGTCTTTAAACGCTTTGTTTAGCGACTCCCAGCAAGAGTTTGACGAACCGGGCGCGCGTGTCGACGCCGAGCTTGCTGTAGATATTTTTGATATGCGTGCGTATCGTGTTCGGGCTCACGCCGAGCGTATCGGCCACCTCCCTGGCGGATTCATGGTCCAGCAAGGCGACGGCGACGCGCGCTTCCGTCAGCGTCAGTCCGTAAGCCTGCTGGAGGACAGCGGGATCGATCGCGATCTTATTGGCGTCGTCGGTTATGAAGACGATGGCGGCGAATGCGCTTCCGCCGAATTCGTTGTGCGATCCCAGCGCGGAGAATTGCAGGACGTAGCGGGCAGGAGAGGATAGGTGCGGTACGGTGAGCGATTTGGAAAAGTGCGGCGTGGCGTAGGGATCGATGCGCAAGGTCGCGGCGATGGCATCGCCGATCGCCTTGCTGGCCGATACCGTTTCCGCCATCAGGCTGCCGAGGCCGGCCTGGTGGCTGTGCCGATGCAGGCGCAGGCCGTCCCTGTCGGCCAGCATGCGTTGCGCCGCATGGTTGGTGAAGGTCACCGTTCCCGTCGCATCGAGCAGCAGGACGCCGGATGCCAGGCGGTCCAGGGCGGCCTGGCTGGTCGCCAGGGTCAGTTCGGTCGAGCGCAGGCGATGCATGACGCCGAGGGAGCGCGACAAGTGCGGGCCTAGTAAACGCAGGCGGGTGCGGTCAGTTTCATTGAAGTCCGCGTGGTGAGAGCCCCTGAAGAAAGAGCAGATGGTGGGGAGCGATGTTTCCGATTCCGAGCCGAAGACGATGCTCCCCAATAGCTGCACCATGTTCTCGTTGCGGGACAGGCAGGCTTTGTAAAAATTGGATTGCAGCAACTGCGCGCGGGGAATCAGTTCATCGCCCACCACGAGGTTTCCCGTCACATACTGGTTGCGCTCGGCCATGGCGATTTTCCAGACATCGTCGGCATAGTACTTTTGCACGTACTGGTCGACATGGTCCTGTTCGATGCCATGCAGGAAAAAATAGCCGCCGTTCTGTGGCGTATGCAGAAACGAATACAGGATGCCGGCCGGCGCTTCCAGGTAATCGGCGATGGCCGGCATGATGTCCCTGGTCCAGCGCTCTGGCGCCGTGGCGCCTTCATAAATCAATTCGACCAGGTGGTTGAAACGCACCAATTCCTGCGTCGTCGAATCCATGCCTTCCCCTTTTTATAACCGGCCTTAATGTCTTGTTCTTTGGCCTAATATAAATGGGAATTGTCAGCGTTTGCTGACAGAAAACTGACGCATTGCTGACAGTTGAAATTGTTTTTCGGCAAGGCAGGCGCATGTCGCGCGCCGGTTTGAAGACTGGTATCAGAACTGCTCGTCCGGCCGGAGATAGCGCCATTGCCCCGGCGGCAGCTCGCCCAGCTTGACGCCGCCGATGCGCACGCGCTTCAGGCCGATCACTTTCAACCCCACCATGTCGCACATGCGGCGGATCTGGCGCTTCTTGCCTTCGCGCAGCGTGAAGCGCAGCTGGTCCTCGTTCTGCCAGACCACCTTGGCCGGCCGCAACGGCTTGCCGTCCATGACCAGGCCGTGGTTGAGCCGCTTGAGGTCGCTGTCGGGCAGCTTGCCTGGGCGCAGGTATTTCACCCGCACCAGGTACTCCTTGTCGACCGCCGAGTCTTCGCCGATCAGTTGCTTGGCGATGCGGCCGTCCTGGGTCAGCACCAACAGGCCCACCGAATCGATGTCCAGTCGTCCGGCCGGCACCAGGCTGCGCAGTTGCCTGGGGTGGAACTGCATGTCGGTGTCGTCTTCCTTCCAGCGCGATTCGGCATTGACCAGCGCCACCGCGGGTTTGTAGCCGTCCTCGGCCTGGCCGCTGACGTAGCCCATCGGCTTGTTGATCAGGATGGTCACGCGCTGGGCCTGCTCGGCGCTGGCCTGGCGCTCCACGGTGACCTTCTGGTGCGGCAGCACCTTGCTGCCGAGCACGGACACCACTACGCCATCGACGCGCACCCAGCCTTTTTCGATCCACTCGTCGGCTTCGCGGCGCGAGCACAGGCCGAGTTCGGACATGCGTTTGGAGAGGCGGACGGGTTCGGTCATGGAAGGGCCTTGCGAATACACGAATACATAAAGGCGCCGGCGCGCGGCGAGGGTGAGATTGTACGGCTTTGACGGCCGGCGCGCCAAGGCGGGGCGCCGGCCCGGCGGGTCAGATTCGCAGCGTGGCCAGCAATTCGGTTTCCAGCAGGATCTGGTTGCGCGGCTGGGACAATCCCGGCCCGTCGATCAGGAACACGTCTTCGACGCGTTCGCCCAGCGTCATCACCTTGGCGGTGTGCAGGTTGATCTTGTATTTGGCCAGCACATTGGAAATCGAGTAGAGCAGGCCGGCGCGGTCGTTGGCCGAAACCGACAGCAGGTAGTACTGGCCGCGCTCGTCGGGGCGCAGGTCGACCGCAGGGTTGATCGGGAAGGTGCGCGACAGCCGCGACAGCCTGGCCTTGGAGGGAGCCGGCAAGGGCGCGTCCGACTGCAGCAGTTCGCCCAGTTCATGCTCGATCAGGTTGATGATGTCGCGGTAGTTCTTGGCGAACACCGGCGCGTTGATCAGGAAGGCATCCAGCGCGTAGTTGTTCTGGGTGGTGTGGATCTTGGCGTCGAAGATGCTGAAGTTCTTCTGGTCGAAGTAGCTGCAGATGCGCGCGAACAGGTCGGGGCGGTCGGGCGTGTAGACCGCGACCTGTACGCCTTCGCCGATGGGGGCCAGGCGGCAGCGCACCAGCGGCACGCTGGTGTCGGTCTTGTCGTAGAAGCAGCGGGTTTGCCAGGCGATGTCGGAGGCATCGTGGCGCAGGAAGTAGGCCACGTCCAGCTGCTGCCAGAACTTCTCGTGGGCGTCGGCCGGCAGGCCGTACAGGCGCAGCGTCTTGATGGCTTCCTGCTGGGTGTTCTTCAGCTCGCGGTCGGCCGAGGGCGCTTCGCCGCCCAGTACGCGCAGCGTGATGCGGTACAGGTCTTCCAGCAGCTTGCCCTTCCAGGCGTTCCACACCTTCGGGCTGGTGCCGCGGATGTCGGCCACGGTCAGCAGGTAGAGCGCGGTCAGGTGGCGCTCGTCGCCGACCAGGCGGGCGAATTGGGAGATCACGTCGGGGTCCGACAGGTCCTGCTTCTGCGCCACCTGCGACATGGTGAGGTGGTGCTGGACCAGAAACACGATCAGTTCGGTGTTTTCTTCGGAAACGCCGTGCTGCTCGCAGAACTGGCGCGCATCGACCATGCCCAGCTCGGAGTGGTCGCCGCCGCGGCCCTTGGCGATGTCGTGGAACAGCGCCGCCACGTACAGCACCCAGGGCTGCCCGAAGTTGGCCATCAACTGGCTGCAGAACGGATATTCGTGGGCGTGTTCGCTCATTGTGAAGCGGCGCACGTTGCGCACCACCATCAGGATGTGCTGGTCGACCGTGTAGACGTGGAACAGGTCGTGCTGCATCTGGCCGACGATATGGCGGAAGTTGGGCAGGTAGCGGCCCAGCACGCTGGTGGCGTTCATGCGGCGCAGCGCGTGCGTGATGCCGCGCTTGCTTTGCAGGATCTGCATGAACAGCCGGTGGTTTTCCGGGTTGGCGCGGAAGGCGTTGTCGATCTTGAAGCGGGCATGCCACAGCGCGCGCATGGTGCGCGCCGACATGTCCTTGAGTTCGGGGTGCTCGGCCAGCACCAGGAATACCTCCAGCATGGCCGAAGGCGTCTCTTCGAACAGGTTGCCGTGGGCGATGTCGACGAAGCCGTTGACTTCGTTGAAGCGGTCGTTGATGCGCTTGGGCACTTCCTGCTGCGGGAACAGGTGGGCTTCGATGTTTTGCAGCAGGATGGTGTTGAGCTGGGTCACCGCCTTGGCCGCCCAGTAGTAGCGCTGCATCAGGTATTCGCTGGCGCGGCGGGTATCGCTGGTCTTGAAGCCGAAGCTTTCGGCGATCGGCGTCTGGATGTCGAACACCAGGCGGTCTTCGCGGCGGTTGGTCTGGAGGTGCAGGCGGATGCGGATGTCCTTGAAGGCGCGCTCCTTCTGGCGCAGCTGGCGCGCTTCGGTGGCCGTCAGCATGCCGTGCTCGGCCAGCTTGCCCCAGGAGTCGCCCAGCCCGGCCGCCTTGGAGACCCACAGGATCACCTGCAGGTCGCGCAGGCCGCCGGGGCTTTCCTTGCAGTTCGGCTCCAGGCTGTAGGGGGTGTCTTCGTACTTGATGTGGCGCTGGCGCATCTCCAGCGTCTTGGCATGGAAGAAGGCCAGCGGGTCGAGCGCGGCCTGGTAGCGCTCCTGCAACTGCTTGAACAGTTTGCGGCTGCCGGTGACCAGGCGCGCTTCCAGCAGGCTGGTCTGCACCGTGATGTCGGCGGCGGATTCGTCCATGCATTCGTCGACGGTGCGGATGCTGTGGCCGATTTCCAGGCCGATGTCCCAGAGCAGCTGGACCAGCGATTCGAGCTTCTCTTTTTCCTGGCCTTCGGCGGCCTTGGGAAGCAGGATCAGCACGTCCACATCCGAATACGGGAACAGTTCGCCGCGGCCATAGCCGCCGACGGCCACCAGGGCGGCCTCGGCCGGCATGCCCAGCTCCGTCCAGGCCTGCGAGAGCGCTTCGTCGACGTTGCGGCGCAACTGGGTCAGCAGTTGTTCCGGCTTGTGGTTGGACTGGAAGACATCGATGGCTTGCTGGCGTGCGGCCTTGAGCTGCTTTTTGAGGGTGACGGCGAGTGTCGGCATCGGCTTGAATGGGGATGGGAGCAGAGGGCTTGTCTTTGGGCTGTTTATCTTTGGCCGTCCCTTGGGTGGCCGGGACGGCGAGCGGATCCTAAGCAGGTTTCATGCCGAATGCCTTGCGGATAAGCATAGCGCTGAAACGTTTCGGCGGAAATTACGATGACCGGGTTGTCGTTCATCGCAATTTCCGCCGAAGCAGGGTAGCCGTGTCGGGAAACGGATCAGGCGGGGGCCGTCGCCAGGTTCTGGATGAACGCCGGCGGCGCCGGCATGCCGGGCGACACCGTCAGCACTTCAAAGCCGGTCTCGGTGACCAGCACGGTGTGTTCCCACTGCGCCGACAGGCTGCGGTCCTTGGTCTTGATGGTCCAGCCGTCGCCCATCTCGCGGATTTCGCGGCGGCCGGCGTTGATCATCGGCTCGACTGTGAAAATCATGCCGGCCTGCAACTTTTCCAGCGTGCCGGGGCGGCCGTAGTGCAGCACTTGCGGTTCTTCATGGAAGACCTTGCCGATGCCGTGGCCGCAGAATTCGCGCACCACGCTGTAGCCGGCCTTTTCGGCATGCTGCTGGATGACGTGGCCGATGTCGCCCAGGTGCGCGCCCGGCTTGATCTTGGAAATGCCCAGCCACATGCATTCATAGGTGATGTCGGTCAGGCGGCGCGCCAGGATCGACGGCTCGCCCAGGTAGAACATGCGGCTGGTGTCGCCGTGGTAGCCGTTTTTGATGACCGTGACGTCGATATTGAGCACGTCGCCGTTCTTCATCACCTTGTCGCCCGGGATGCCGTGGCAGATCACGTCGTTGAGCGAGGTGCAGATGGCCTTGGGGTAGGGGGTGTAGCCGGGCGGGCAATAATTGAGCGGAGCCGGGATGGTGCCTTGCACATTTGTCATGTACTCGTGGCAGAGGCGGTCGATCTCGCCGGTGGTCACGCCGGGCTTCACGAAGGGGGCGATGTAGTCCAGCACTTCGGCGGCCAGGCGGCCGGCCACGCGCATGCCTTCGATGTCTTCGGCGGTCTTGATGGTGATGTTGCCCATGTCGTATCGTTAATTCGCAGGAAAATCTGTCAAGTAGGAATTATAGTCTAGAGGCCGCCGACGCGCCGGAGGGCTGGCATCCGATGTTGAAGTGGTGCTTGAACAAAGTGGCGTAATTGAGTACAATCTCGGGCTAACCTGAAATCGGGTTGGAGGCGATGTAAATGGCGCGAGCCGTATGTTGCCTTAATTGAATGTATTTTTGAAACGCGAATCCGTTCGCCAAAGGGTGTCTGGCTGCATGAGCCGGATGACCGAGCGGATTCCAGACCTAACCCTGGAGAAATTCATGTCCGTTACCATGCGCGAAATGCTGGAAGCCGGTGTCCACTTCGGTCACCAAACCCGCTTCTGGAACCCCAAGATGGCCCCGTATATCTTCGGTCATCGCAACAAGATTCACATCGTCAACCTGGAAAAGACCCTGGGCATGTACCAGGAGGCGCTGAAGTACGTGCGTCAACTGTCGTCCAACCGCGGCACCATCCTGTTCGTCGGCACCAAGCGCCAGGCGCGCGAAATCCTGGCGACCGAAGCGCAGCGCGCCGGCGTGCCTTACGTCGACCAGCGCTGGCTGGGCGGCATGCTGACCAACTTCAAGACCATCAAGACCTCGATCAAGCGCCTGAAGGACATGGAAGCTGCAGTCGAAGACGGTTCGGTCGAGAAGCTGTCGAAGAAGGAAGCCCTGCTGTTCCGTCGCGAACAGGAAAAGCTGCAGAAGGCCATCGGCGGCATCAAGGACATGGGCGGCATTCCTGACGCCATCTTCGTGATCGACGTCGGCTACCACAAGGGCGCCATCACCGAAGCCGCCAAGCTGGGTATCCCGGTCATCGGCGTGGTCGATACCAACCACTCGCCCGAAGGCGTGACCTACGTCATCCCGGGTAACGACGACTCCGCCAAGGCGATCGCGCTGTACGCCCGCGGTGTGGCTGACGCCGTGCTGGAAGGCCGCGCCAACGCCGTCAACGAAGTGGTCGAAGCCGTCAAGGGCGACGAGTTCGTCGAGGTCAGCGAGCAAGCGTAATTCCGCTTTCGCTGGTGCAGTACAAAAAGGGGTGACAGCGATACGCGCAGTGGCCCCTTTTTTTTGAGTTGATTTTTGGACTAATTTTGGATTAAGGCGCGTTGCCGCGGGCGGCGCGCCATCAAGTCAGGAGAATAGTATGGCGGCAATTACCGCAGCAATGGTGGGCGAACTGCGCGCAAAGACCGACGCGCCGATGATGGAATGCAAGAAGGCGCTGACCGAAGCCGAAGGCGATCTGGTCAAGGCTGAAGAGATCCTGCGCGTCAAGCTGGGCAGCAAGGCTTCCAAGGCTTCCTCGCGCATCACCGCCGAAGGCGTGGTCGCGACCTACATCAGCGGCAACGTCGGCGCGCTGATCGAAGTCAACTGCGAAACCGACTTCGTGACCAAGAACGAAGAATTCATCGGCCTGGCCGAAGCCGCCGCCAAGCTGGTCGCCGAGCAGAACCCGGCCGACGTGGCCGCGCTGGGCGCCTGCAAGCTGCCCGACGGCAAGACCCTGGAAGAACTGCGTACCGAACTGATCGGCCGCATCGGCGAAAACATGTCGTTCCGCCGCTTCCAGCGCTTTGAATCGGCTGCCAAGCTGGTGTCCTACCTGCACGGCACCCGTATCGGCGTGGTCGTCGAGTTCGACGGCGCCGACGTGCAAGTCGGCAAGGACGTGGCGATGCATATCGCCGCCATGAAGCCGGTCGCCCTGTCGGCCGAGCAAGTGCCTGCCGACCTGATCGAGAAGGAGCGTTCGGTCGCGTCCCTGAAGGCTGCAGAATCCGGCAAGCCGGCCGATATCGTCGCCAAGATGGTCGAAGGCTCGGTGCAGAAGTACCTGAAGGAAGTGTCGCTGTTCAACCAGGCTTTCGTGAAGAACGACAAGCAAAGCGTCGAGCAGATGCTCAAGGCTACCAACTCCACCGTCAAGTCGTTCGTGATGTACGTGGTGGGCGAGGGCATCGAGAAGAAGCAGGACGACTTCGCCGCCGAAGTGGCAGCGCAAGTGGCTGCAGCGAAACAAGCGCAGTAAGCGTGGTAAGAAGAAAGCGGGCCGAGAGGCCCGTTTTTTTAAGCCCGGCCGGAACTTTTGGGGCGGGCGGCATCTATTGTCATGGTTTTGCCCGGTCCACGGGGTGAAGCGGCGGCAGGTGCGGATCAAGTAGTATGCAACACTGGCGCAGCAGTAACGGCATGCAAGTGCCCGCATTTTCGCATGGGGAGCGCGCCATCCCGCCGATGCGAAGAAGCGTGCGGGCCAATCGACAAGCAATAATTCAAATCGGATAGAACACGGAGCCCTGCAATGACAACACCTGCTTACAAGCGCGTACTCCTCAAACTTTCCGGCGAAGCACTGATGGGCGACGACGCCTACGGTATCAATCGCGCGACCATCGAACGCATGGTCGCGGATGTGGCAGAAATCAGCAAACTGGGGGTCGAACTGGCCATCGTGATCGGCGGCGGCAATATCTTCCGCGGCGTGGCGCCCGGTGCGCAAGGCATGGATCGCGCGACCGCCGACTACATGGGCATGCTGGCCACCGTCATGAACTCGCTGGCGCTGGCCGACGCCATGCGCCAGGCCGGCATGACCGCCCGCGTGATGTCGGCCATCGGCATCGAACAGGTGGTCGAGCCCTATGTGCGCCCCAAGGCGCTGCAGTACCTGGAAGAGGGCAAGATCGTGGTGTTCGCCGCCGGCACCGGCAACCCGTTCTTCACCACCGACACCGCGGCGGCGCTGCGCGGTTCGGAAATCGGCGCGCAGATCGTGCTCAAGGCCACCAAGGTGGATGGCGTGTACACCGCCGATCCGAAGAAGGATCCGTCGGCCACCCGCTATGCGGCGATCTCGTTCGACGAGGCCATCGCCAAGCACCTGCAGGTGATGGACGCCACCGCGTTCGCGCTGTGCCGCGACCAGAAGCTGCCGATCAAGGTGTTCTCGATCGTCAAGCCGGGCGCCTTGAAGCGCGTCGTGATGGGCGAAGACGAAGGCACCTTGGTGCACGTCTGAGTCCCGGCCCGCAAGCAAACCGGCCATGCGCCGGTATTCCCGTTTACAATGCCCCCGCATTGGGCATTTGCATTCAAGACAAGTTATTGCATCAGATTAGGAGAGCAGCATGAGTGTCGCTGACGTCAAGAAGAACAGTGAACAAAAGATGGGCAAGTCGATCGAGACCCTGAAGGCCAACCTGGCCAAGGTCCGTACCGGCCGCGCCCATACCGGCCTGCTGGACCAGGTGATGGTGGAGTACTACGGCAGCCCGACCGGCCTGTCGCAAGTGGCCAACGTGACTCTGATCGACGCCCGCACCATTGGTGTGCAGCCGTACGAGAAGAAAATGGTGGCCGTGGTGGAAAAGGCCATCCGCGAATCCGACCTCGGCCTGAACCCGGCCACCCACGGCGACCTGATCCGCGTGCCGATGCCGCCGCTGACCGAAGAACGCCGCAAGGAAATGGTCAAGCTGGTCAAGGGCGAGGCCGAAGATGCCAAGATCGCGATCCGCAACATCCGTCGCGAAGGCAATGAAAGCCTGAAGAAGCTGGTCAAGGACAAGGTGGCGTCGGAAGACGACGAGCGCCGCGGCCAGGACGAAATCCAGAAGCTGACCGACAAGTTCGTCGCCGAGATCGACAAGCTGGTGGGCGAGAAGGAAAAGGAAGTGATGACGGTGTAAATGCCGTCGGGCAGGACTTGCATGCGGTTGTCGTCGCACGGCGCCGCATGCCGCAGCAACAACACCCAAAGGAAAGGTGCGGCGGAGCGGCCGACGGGGGCGGGAAGATGCCCGGTTCCCCGGTTTGTCAAAGTTTCCCTGGCCGCGCTACTATGGTGCGGCCGAACGCCATCAATGCACTAAATAATTTTCATGAAGCATCAAAGCTCAACTCTTGCGGTTCCGGACATTTCCGCGGTTCCGCGTCATGTTGCCATCATCATGGACGGCAACGGGCGTTGGGCAACCAAACGTTTCCTGCCGCGCGTGGCGGGCCACGCCAAGGGCGTGGATGCGGTGCGTTCCATCGTCGAGGCCTGCGCCGCGCGCGGCGTCGAATTTCTGACCCTGTTCGCATTCAGTTCGGAGAACTGGCGCCGTCCCGCCGACGAAGTCTCGGTGCTGATGCGCCTGTTCATGACGGTGCTGGAGCGCGAAGTCGGCAAGATGGCGGCCAACGGCATCCGCCTCAAGATCGTTGGCGACATGAGCCGTTTCGACCCCAAGCTGCAGGAGATGGCGCAGCGGGCCGAGGCGCAGACCGCCGGCAACAGCCGCCTGACGCTCACCGTCTGCGCCAACTACGGCGGCCGCTGGGATGTGATGCAGGCGGTGTCGGGTATGGTCAGGGACAATCCCGGTGTCCACGATTTTTCCGAAGAGCAACTGGCGCCCTACCTGGCGATGGCCTATGCGCCCGAACCGGACCTGTTCATCCGCACCGGCGGCGAACAGCGCATTTCCAATTTCCTGCTGTGGCAGCTGGCGTACAGCGAGCTGTATTTCACCGATACCTTTTGGCCGGACTTCGATGCCGCGGCACTCGACCTGGCCATTGCCTCGTACCAACAACGCGAGCGCCGCTTCGGGCGCACCAGCGCGCAAGTGCTGGACCAGAAAAAGGCTTCCTGATGCTCAAGACGCGTGTCATCACGGCGTTGATCCTGCTGGCAATCCTGTTGCCGATCCTGTATTTCGATTATTTCCCCGCGTTTGCGATGGCGGTGCTGGTGTTCTTCGCCGCCGGCGCCTGGGAATGTTTCCGCCTGTTCAAGAGTCCGCGTCCCGCCGTATGGGCCGTGGTGTGGACGCTGGCGTTCAGCGTGATCCTGTTCTTCAGCGGCTTGCCCAGCGTGCGCCCGCTGTATGTCCTGTGCGTGGTGCTGTGGGCGATACGTTTCGCGCCGGCGCTGGGGCTTGGCTTGCCCAAGGCCGAGGCGTTCGCCAACCGGCTGCTCAACGGCACTTACATGCTCTCCATCCTGGGCTGCTTTGTCGCCATCGTCGACCTGTTCCAGCGTTCGCCGCTATATCTGCTGTCGGTGATGGCGGTGGTCTGGGTGGCTGATATCGGCGCCTATTTCGCCGGCAAGGGGTTCGGCCGCCACAAGCTGGCGCCCTCGATTTCCCCCGGCAAGTCCTGGGAGGGCGCCATCGGCGGCTGGCTGGCGGTGCTGGTGATTTCGGCCGCGGTGGCGATGTCGGTCGGCCTGGGCGAGACTTTCCAGTTGCACCTGTATGAGCGCTGGGGCTGGCCCGGCTTCGTGGCCGCGCTGAGCGTGATGGTCGTGGCCAGCGTGGTGGGCGACCTGTTCGAGTCGCAGCTCAAGCGCCGCGCCGGCATGAAGGACAGCAGCAACCTGCTGCCGGGCCACGGCGGCGTGCTGGACCGTATCGATGCGCTTATCCCGGTGCTGCCGCTGGCGGCGCTGATCGACCTCTGGCTGGCGGCAGCCTGAGCGTCTTGAACTAACGAATCCGGAAATCCCATGCAGTCCATCAGTATCCTCGGCTCCACCGGTTCCATCGGCGTTTCCACCCTCGACGTCATCGCGCGTCATCCTGACCGTTACCGCGTCTATGCCCTGAGCGCCCATTCGCGGGTAGCGGAACTGGCGGCGCAGTGCGAAAGCTTCCGTCCGCAGGTGGCGGTGGTGGGGTCGGCGGCGGCGGCCGGCGAGTTGAATGGCCTGTTGCGCGCCAAGGGCCTGCCGACCGAAGTGGCCTACGGCCCCGAGGCGCTATGCGATATCGCATCGGCGCCGGGCTGCGATATGGTGATGGCCGCCATCGTCGGCGCGGCGGGGCTGGCATCGACCCTGGCCGCGGCCAGGGCCGGCAAGAAGATCCTGCTGGCCAACAAGGAAGCGCTGGTCATTTCCGGCCAACTGCTGATGGATGCGGTGGCCGCGCATGGCGCCAGCCTGCTGCCCATCGACAGCGAACACAATGCCATCTTCCAGTGCCTGCCGCCGGGCTATACCCGTTCGATGCCGGCGCATGGGGTGGAAAAGATCCTGCTGACCGCATCCGGCGGCCCGTTCCTCACGCGCGATGTCGCCACGCTCGACGCGGTCACCGTGGAGGAGGCAGTCGCCCATCCGAAGTGGGTGATGGGGCGCAAGATTTCGGTCGATTCGGCTACCATGATGAACAAGGGGCTGGAAGTGATCGAGGCGCACTGGCTGTTCGGCGCGCCGGCGGACAAAATAGAAGTGGTGATCCACCCGCAGAGCGTGATCCACTCGATGGTGTCGTATTCCGACGGCTCTGTGCTTGCGCAACTGGGCAATCCGGACATGCGCACCCCGATTGCCTCGGCCCTGGCCTATCCCGACCGCATCGCATCGGGCGTGGCGCCGCTGGACCTGGCGCAGATTGCCCAGTTGTCGTTCAGCCAGCCCGACTTCGGCCGTTTCCCCTGCCTGAAACTGGCGTATGATGCCTTGCGGGCCGGCGGTACGCTGGCGGCGGTGCTCAACGCCGCCAACGAGGTCGCCGTGCAAGCCTTCCTCGACCGCAAGATCGGATTCAGGATGATCGACCAGTTGATCCAGCGGGTAATGTCCGCGATTCCCAACCGGCAGGCGGCGGATGTCGGCACGCTGCTGGAGCAGGATGCCGCCGCCCGCGCCCATGCCGAGGCCTTGATTTCACAATGACGCTGTTGCATACCCTGATAGCCTTTTTTGTCGCGCTGGGCACGCTGGTGGTGGTGCATGAGCTGGGCCACTACCTGGTGGCCCGCTGGTGCGGCGTCAAGGTGTTGCGCTTTTCGGTCGGGATGGGGCGCATCGTCTGGTCGCGCCGGTTCGGCCGGGACCAGACCGAATGGGCGCTGTCCATCCTGCCGCTGGGCGGCTACGTCAAGATGCTCGACGCGCGCGAGCAGGACCTGGACGGCATTCCCGAAGAAGACCTCAAGCGCGAATTCACCCGCCAGTCGGTGTGGCGGCGCATCGCCATCGTGGCGGCCGGCCCGGCGGCCAATTTCCTGTTGGCGATCCTGCTGTTCGCCGGCCTGTACATGCATGGCGTGCCCGAACCGGTGCCGACGTTGCGCGTGGCGGCGGAGCAGACGGCGGCCTACCAGTCCGGCCTGCGAGGCGGCGACCGCATCACGGCCATCAATGGCGAGCCGGTGCATGTCTGGTCCGAGGTGCGCTGGAAGCTGATGCAACTGGTGCTGGAAAAGGCCGATGCCCGCATCGATGTCGAACATCCCAATCCGAACGGACAGGGCAAGCTCCTCAATACCGTTACGCTGCGCCTGAACGATATCGGCAGCAGCGACCTTGAAGGCGATTTCCTGTCCAAGCTGGGCCTGGCGCTGGCCCGGCCGCCGGCGGTGCTGGGCAAGATTCTCGACGGTCCGGCCAAAGCGGCCGGCCTGCAGACTGGCGACAAGATCCTCGCGATCGATGGGGAGCCGGTTCAGGATGGCTTGGCGTTCGTTGAGAAGGTGCGCGAATCTGCCGGCAAGCGCCTGATGCTGCATGGTATGCGGGGCGCTGTGGCTTTCGATGCGGAAGTCGTGCCCGACGGCATCGACGATGAGGCATCCGGCAAGCGGATCGGCCGCATCAAGGTCGAGGTGCCGCTGGCACCCGAGATGGCGACCATCAGCGACGGCCCGCTGGAAGCGGTGGCCAAGGGTGCTCGCCGCACCTGGGACACCAGTGTCATGACGCTCAAGATGATCGGCAAGATGGTTGTCGGCCAGGTCTCGTGGAAGAACATTACCGGCCCGATCACCATCGCCGATTATGCCGGCCAGACCGCCCGCGTCGGCCTGGTCAGCTATCTCAGCTTCCTGGCTTTCATCAGTATCAGCCTGGGCGTGATGAATCTCTTGCCGATCCCGGTTTTAGATGGCGGTCATTTGCTGTATTATGCGCTGGAGATTTTGACAGGGCGGCCCGTTTCCGAGCGGTTTGGGGAAATCGCGCAGCGCGCCGGCCTGGGAATACTGATGGCACTGATGCTCGTAGCTGCATTCAACGACATTGTGCGCCTGATGTTTCAAGGATAGATCCGGGCTGTTGCGGGCATTGGCGGGTCAAATCGCCAAGGCTTGCAAGAAAGACCGGATTTTTTACATTTGCCGGCCAATCCCCCATGGCAGTTGTTAAGCAATTGGCAATGGAACAATAATCCGTTTTCAATTGCTTGCCAGCATCTTGTCAGGCAGTGCCGCGGCGAAAACACTGTTGATGAACGATAGATGAAAATACACCCTGCGTACCATCCCATTCCGACCTTTTCCCGTCGCCTGATCGCCGCAGCCGCATTCGCCTTGTGCTCCAGCCAAGCCATGGCGGTGACGCCGTTCGTGGTCAAGGACATCCGCGTCGAGGGCATCCAGCGTACCGAAGCCGGTACCGTCTTCAGCTACCTGCCGGTACGCGTGGGCGACACCTTCACCGATGAGAAAGGCACGGCGGCGATCAAGGCGCTGTACGCCACCGGGTTCTTCCGCGACGTGCGCATCGAATCCGAAGGCGACGTGCTGGTGGTGCAGGTGGTCGAACGTCCGGCCATCGCCAGCGTCGACTTCTCCGGCATCAAGGAATTCGACAAGGAACAGCTGACCAAGGCGCTCAAAGAAATCGGTGTTGCCGAATCCCGCATTTTCGACCGCTCGCAGGTTGACCGCGCCGAGCAGGAGCTGAAGCGCCAATACCTGTCACGCGGCCTGTATGGCGCCAAGGTGTCGACTACCGTGACCCCGGTCGAGCGCAACCGCGTGGCGATCAGCTTCACGGTGGACGAGGGCGAGGTCTCGCGCATCAAGCAGATCAATTTCGTCGGCAACAAGGTGTTTTCCGACAGCAAGCTGCGCGACCAGATCAAGCTGACCACGCCCGGCTGGTTCACCTGGTACACCAAGGCCGACCAGTATTCCAAGGAAAAGCTGCAGGGCGACATCGAGACCCTGCGCTCGTATTACCTGGACCGCGGCTACCTGGAGATGCAGGTCGAATCTACCCAGGTGTCGATCACGCCGGACAAGAAGGACATCTACATCACCGTCAACATCAAGGAAGGCGAGAAGTACACCGTCTCCGGCGTCAAGCTCGAAGGCGAGATGTTCGGCATGGAGAAGGAGCTGACTTCGCTGGTACAGCTGAAGCCCGGCGATGTCTATTCCGGCGCCAAGCTGACCGACAGCACCAAGAAGATCGGCGAACGCCTGGGCAATTTCGGCTACGCGTTTGCCAACGTCAACGCCAACCCGAATGTCGACCGCGAGAAGAAGGAAGTCGCCTTCACCATCATGGTCGACCCGGGTAAGCGCGTGTATGTGCGCCACGTCAATATTGCCGGCAATACCAAGACCCGCGATGAAGTCATCCGCCGCGAATTCCGCCAGTTCGAGGACTCCTGGTATGACGGCGAGAAGATCAAGCTGTCCCGCGACCGCGTGGACCGCCTGGGCTACTTCAAGGAAGTCACGCTCGAAACGCCGGAAGTCCCGGGCACTACCGACCAGGTCGACGTCAACATGAAGGTGGAAGAAAAACCGACCGGCAACATCATGGTCGGCGCCGGCTTCTCGCAATCGGACAAGCTCAGCCTGACCGGCTCGATTTCGCAGGAAAACGCGTTCGGCAGCGGCAATACCATCGGCGTGGAAGTCAATACCAGTTCGCGCTACCGTACGATCGCTGTGTCGACCACCAACCCGTATTTCACAGATGACGGTATCAGCCGCACCTACGAAGTCTATTTGCGCACGATTCGCCCCTCGACATATGCGACCGGTGATTATCGCGTCAAGACGCTGGGTGGCAGCATCAAGTTCGGCGTGCCGTTCTCGGAGTTGGATCGTGTGTTCTTCGGCGTGGGCGTTGAAAATACCGACGTCAGTACCGACAATACCAGCCCCTCGCTGTATCGCCAGTACGTGCGCGATTTCAGCGGTGTAGGTGGCGTCGGCTGCGACGTGACTTCGGCTACTAACAATTGCGGCATCGGCAATGCCCGCACCACCAGTTTCCCGCTGACCGTGGCATGGCAGCGCGACGGCCGCGACAGCGCGCTGGTGCCGACGACTGGCCAGTACATGCGCGCCAACCTGGAAACATCGGTGGTGGGTACGCTGAAGTACTATCGCGCCAGCTACCAGCACCAGTACTTCCAGCCGTTCTTCAGCAAGGCGGTGACGTTGGCGCTGAATGGCGAACTGGACTACGGCCGCGGCATCGGCGCCAAGCCTTACCCGGTGTTCAAGAACTACTATGCGGGCGGCATCGGTACCGTGCGTGGCTACGAAGCCTCGTCGCTGGGCAGCCTGAAGGACCAATACGGCGACTCCATGGGCGGCGCGTCTCGTTTCTACGCCAATGCCGAGTTACAATTCCCGTTCCCGGGCTCCGGCCAGGACCGTACCTTGCGCTGGTTCACGTTCTTTGACGGCGGCAACGTCTTCGCCGACCGCCAGAACATCAAGTTCAACGACCTGCGTTATTCGGCCGGTGTTGGCATCAGCTGGGTCTCGCCGATCGGTCCTTTGAAACTGAGCTTCGGCAAGCCGTTGAACCTGAAGGATGGCGACAAGTCGCAGACCTTCCAGTTCCAGCTCGGCACCGGTTTCTAAAACGGCTTTTGTTAGGCCTGATTGAATTTTGTAATACGGAGAATAACCTTGAAGTTCATGACCAAATCGTTTTTGTCCCTGCAGGCCATCGTGATGGCCGCCGGCTTGATGAGCTTTTCCGCCGCGCACGCACAGGAAGGCTCGAAGATCGCTTTTGTCAGCACCGAACGCATCTTCCGCGAAGCGGCGCCGGCCAAGGCGGCGCAGACCAAGCTGGAGCAGGAATTCGCCAAGCGTGACCGCGAACTGCAGGACATGGCCGCACGCCTGAAGGCGCAGTCGGACAAGCTGGACAAGGACGCATCCGTGCTGTCGGATTCGGACCGCGCCAAGCGCCAGCGCGATCTGTCCGACCTGGACAAGGAATTCCAGCGCAAGCAGCGTGAATTCCGCGAAGACCTGAACCAGCGCCGCAACGAAGAACTGGCTGTGGTGCTGGAGCGCACCAATAAGGTGATCCGCCAGATCGCCGAAGCCGAAAAGTACGATATCGTCTTCCAGGAAGCCGTTTACGCCAGCAAGCGTATCGACATCACCGACAAGGTGCTGAAAGAGCTGGCCAAGTAATCGATCTGCCATGGATGCGGGCGCGAGGGCGGTGACGTCTTCGCGCCCGCATGCCAATTGGTGGCCCGCTTGTCCGTCGAAGTCAGATGCCGGACAGCGGCGATATTGTTTTTTGATGCAACGCATATCATTCGGAAGGCCAAGATGAGTATTCGACTGGAACAATTGGTCGAGCGCTTGGGCGGACAGTTGAAGGGCGATGCGGACATCGAGGTCCAAGGCATCGCACCGCTGGATGTCGCCGGCTCCTCCCATATCACGTTCCTTTCCAATCCCAAATTCAGGGGCCAGGCCGACCAGACGCAGGCTGCCGCGCTGATCCTGTCGGAAGCCGACGATGCGCAGATCCGGTCCTACGCAGGGGCTCGCATCGTCACCAGGAACCCTTACGCCTATTTCGCCCATGCGGCGCAGTTGTTCCAGCACCTGGACGAGGTCGCGCCGCAGGCGGGCATCCATCCCAGCGCGGTGGTCGATCCTGCCGCCCGGATCGCGGCCAGCGCCGTGATCGGTCCGCAGGTGGTGGTCGAGGCCGGCGCGGTGGTGGGCGAACGTGCCCGCATCGATGCCGGCAGCTTCATCGGCCGCAACGCCAAGGTCGGCGACGACACGCATTTCCACGCGCGCGCCACGCTGCACCACGCTTGCGAAATCGGCGCGCGCGGTATCGTGCATTCTGGCGCGGTGATCGGCGCCGATGGCTTCGGTTTCGCCAACGAAGCAGGGCAATGGGTCAAGATTCCGCAAGTCGGGCGGGTGATGATCGGCGATGACGTCGAAATCGGCGCCAACACCACGATAGACCGTGGCGCGCTGGCCGATACCGTGATCGAAGAGGGCGTCAAGCTCGACAACCAGATCCAGATCGCGCACAACTGCCATATCGGCGCACATACCGCCATTGCCGCCTGCGCCGGCATCGCCGGCAGCGCCAGGATCGGCAAATACTGCTCGATCGGCGGTGCGGCCATGATCCACGGCCATATCACCATCGTCGACCGGGTGCATGTCTCGGCCGGCACGCTGGCGCTGCGTTCCATCCTGGAGCCGGGGCAGTACACCGGCTTCTATCCGATCACCGAACACCGGGATTGGGAAAAATCCGCCGCATTGGTGCGCAATCTGGGCACGATGCGTGAGAAAATTCGGGCGTTGGAGAAAACGCTCAAATCGCTTACAGCCAATTCAGAGAATCAAGAAGAGAATGAATAGCCCCGATATCAAAAAAGTCCTCGATATCAACGAGATCAAGCAATACCTGCCGCACCGTTACCCGCTGCTGCTGGTGGACCGCGTGCTGGACTGGGAAAGCGGCAAGACGATTACCGCCATCAAGAACGTGACCGTCAACGAAGAGTTCTTCAACGGCCACTTCCCGCACAAGCCGGTCATGCCGGGCGTGCTGATGATCGAGGCGCTGGCGCAGACCGCCGCGCTGCTGTCGTTCCTGACCGAAGGCCGCAAGCCCGACGAGAACACCGTGGTCTATTTCGTCGGCATCGACAATGCGCGCTTCAAGCGTCCGGTGGAGCCGGGCGACCAGTTGAAGATGCAAGTCGAGATCACCCGCCGTGCGCGCGGCATCTGGAAGTACACCGCAGTCGCCTCGGTGGACGGCCAGGTGGCGGTCGAAGCCGACCTGATGTGCACCATGCGCAGCGCCGCCGACGCCAGCCAGAACGCCTGAGCGGGCGAGCCAGACTGAGCAGGGGCCCGGCCGGCGATCGGAATACGATCCCGCCGGGCCTGATTCATTGTGGGCATGCGCGATAGCGGGCCCATCCAGCGAACATCAAGCGAACAACCGGATATGTCGAAGATTCATCCTACCGCAGTGATTGCCCCGGGCGCCCAGCTCGATTCCTCGGTCGAGGTCGGCCCCTTTGCCGTGATCGGCCCGGACGTGCGCATCGGCGCGGGTACCCGCATCGGCGCCCACGTGGTCATCGAAGGCCACACCACCATCGGCCGCGATAACGAGATTTTCCAGTTCGCCTCCATCGGCGCCGCGCCGCAGGACAAGAAATATGCCGGCGAGCCGACCACCATGGAGATCGGCGACCGCAACACCATCCGCGAATTCGTCACCTTCAACCGCGGCACCGCGCAGGACGCCGGCGCCACCCGCATCGGCAACGACAACTGGATCATGGCCTACGTCCACCTGGCGCACGACTGCCAACTGGCCAACAACATCATCCTGGCCAACAACGCCACGCTGGCCGGCCACGTCCACCTCGGCGACTACGTGTTCCTGGGCGGCTTCACCACCGTCCACCAGTTCTGCCATATCGGCGCGCATGCGATGACCGCCTTTACCGCCGCCGTCAGCCAGGACGTGCCGCCGTTCGTGACCGCCGCCGGCAACCGCGCGGTGCCGGCCGGCATCAACAGCGAAGGGCTGAAGCGGCGCGGTTTCACCAGTGAGCAGATCATGGAGATCAAGCGCGCCTACAAGGTGATCTACCGCTCCAACCTGCCTCTGGAAGAGGCCAAGCAGGAACTGGCGCAGATGGAAACCAAGTCGGCCGCCTCGGCCGAATACATCCGCCTGCTGCGCGAATTCATCGAAGCCTCCAGCCGTGGCATCATCCGCTGAACTGAGCCGCAAGCAATCGATCGCCCTGGTAGCCGGCGAAAGCTCCGGCGACCTGCTGGGCAGCCGCCTGCTGGCCGGCCTGCGTGAGCGCCTGCCCGACGTGCGGCTGCACGGCATCGGCGGCGAGCACATGATGGCGCAGGGCTTCGCCAGCGACTGGCCGATGGACAAGCTGACCGTGCGCGGGCTGTTCGAAGTCATTCCCCGTTACCGCGAAATCAAGGGCATCCAGGAAGACCTGCGCGACCGGTTGCTGGCCGACCGGCCGGATGTCTTCGTCGGCGTGGATTACCCCGGCTTCAACCTGGGCCTGGAAGAGCAATTGCGCCGCGCCGGCATACCCACCGTGCATTTCATCGGCCCGCAGATCTGGGCCTGGCGCGGCTGGCGCATCAAGAAAATCATGCGCGCGGTGTCGCACATGCTGGTGATCTTTCCTTTCGAAGAAAACATCTACCGCAATGCCGGCGTCCCGGTGACCTATGTCGGCCATCCGCTGGCCGAAGTGATCCCGATGCAGCCCGACATGCCGGCGGCACGGACGCGGCTCGGACTGAAGCAGGACGCGCGCGTGGTGGCGATCCTGCCGGGCAGCCGCATGGGCGAGCTCAAGCACAATGGCGAAGGTTTCCTGGCGGCGGCGCGCTTGCTGAAGCAACGCGAACCCAGCCTGCAATTCGTCACGCCCATGGCCGGTGACCGGCAGATGGCCTTCTTCCAGGAGCAGATTCGCCAGGGCGGCTATGACGACCTGGAGATCAAGGTGATCGCGGGCCAGTCCCATTCGGCCATGGAAGCGGCCGATGCGGTGCTGGTGGCTTCCGGTACCGCGTCACTGGAAGTGGCGCTGTACAAGAAACCGATGGTGATTTCCTACAAGGTCGTGTGGGCCTCGTACCAGATCATGCGCCATATGGGTTACCAGCCATGGGTCGGCTTGCCCAACATCCTGGCGCGGGAATTCCTGGTGCCGGAGCTGCTGCAGCACGAGGCTACCCCGCAGGCGCTGGCCGATGCCGTGTGGCACCAACTGGAAGACCATGCGCAGCAGCAGCGGCTGGTGCGCCGCTTTACCGACATGCACCACGCGCTACTGCGCGACACCAGCCGTGAAAGCGCCAATGCCGTGTGCCAGGTGATCGGCGCCCGCGCCCGATAGCCGGTCTTGGTTCGTTTTAAAGAAGGAAATCATCATGCCCAAGGCGGCACTCCAGACCTTGTCCCTGTTCGATTACGCTGATGAAATCATTTGCGGCGTCGATGAGGCCGGCCGCGGTCCTTTGGCCGGGCCGGTATTCGCCGCCGCCGTGATCCTTGATCCGGCGCGCCCGATTCCGGGCCTGCGCGATTCCAAGAAACTCTCCGAAGCCGCGCGCGACAGCCTGGCGCTGGAGATCAAGGCCAATGCCGTCGCCTGGGCCATCGCCTCTTGCAGCGAGCAGGAAATCGACGAGCTCAACATCCTGCACGCCAGCATGCTGGCCATGCGGCGCGCAGTCGAAAGCCTCGCCACACTACCGACGTTGGCGCTGATCGACGGCAACCGCTGCCCGGTGATGAACATCCGCAGCGAAGCCATCGTCAAGGGCGACGACAAGGTGCCGGCGATCTCGGCCGCATCGATCCTCGCCAAGACCGCGCGCGACGCGGCACTGATGGTGTTGCACGATACCTATCCGCACTACGGCTTCGACCGCCACAAGGGCTATCCCACCGCCTTGCACCTGGAACGGCTGCGCCTGCACGGCGTGTCGCCGGTGCACCGCCGCTCCTATGCGCCGGTCAAGGCCCTGCTGGCGGCGCAAGGGTGAGGCCGGCATGAAACTGATCACCTCCAAAGACAATCCGCTGTACAAGGATCTCAAGCAACTGGCCGCCAGCAGCCAGGCGCGCCGCCGCGCGGGGCAGACGCTGCTGGACGGGGTGCACCTGGCGCAAGCCTGGCTGCAGCATCGGGGCGCGCCGCAACTGTGCGTGGTGGCCGAAAGCGCGCAGCACCATCCGGAAGTCGTGCCTATCCTGGCCGAATGCGAACGCGGCCGGGCGCAATGCCTGGTCTTGAGCGACAACCTGTATGGCGCGGTCAGCCAGGTGGAAAACGGCGTCGGCCTGTTGCTGCTGGTAGCCACGCCCAATCCCAAGGCGCCGCAAGTGCTGGATAAGTCGGCGGTGCTGCTGGACGGGCTGCAAGATCCGGGCAATCTCGGCTCGCTGCTGCGCAGCGCCGCGGCGGCCGGCATCGGCCAGGTATTCTGCGCGCCGGGCACCGCCGCCGCATGGTCGCCGAAGGTCCTGCGCGCCGGCATGGGCGCGCACTTCGTGCTGGATATCTACGAAAATGCCGACCTGGAACGCCTGTGCGCCGGCAGCAAGATCCCGGTGCTGGCGACCAGTTCGCATGCGGCCCAGACCATCTACCAGTGCGACCTGTCCGGCGAGGCCGCCTGGCTGTTCGGCCATGAAGGGCAGGGCGTGTCGCCGCACTTGATGGAAATGGCCTCGCAGGAAGTGGTGATCCCGCACCTGGGCGAGATGGAGTCGCTGAACGTGGCCGCCGCGGCGGCGGTGTGCTTCTTCGAACAAGTGCGCCAGCGCACCGCCGGCGACTGAGCGGGATCATGGATTCGCTGCCCGGCAATATATCCGGCTTGCCCGGTTTTTTCCTCGGGGACTGGCATTTCAGCCGCACCATATGGGGTGCGCAGGATGCGCCGCAGGCCGAAGCCGACGGCGCTTGCTCATTCACGGCGACAGGGGAAGCGGGCCGGCTGCTTTACCGCGAACATGGCAACTTGCGCATGCTGCCGCCGGGCCGGCCGATTCCCTTTACCCGCGTATTCGAATACCGGTTCGGGACGGAGGCGGTGGAGGTCTTCTTCGCCGACGGCGAACGCGTCGGCGTGCCTTATCAGCAATATGTGCTCAAGGGCAACTTGCTGGCGCCGGCGGCCGAACACATCTGCGGGCCGGATTGCTATACGGCCGCCTACACCTTGCACGATGCCGGGAATTTCTCGCTGGAAACCTTCATCCGCGGCCCGAAGAAGCATTCCCGCCTGCTGACCGAATACCGGCGCGCCTGATGTTCCGTTGCCGGCGGGAATGGCCGGTAGCGGGAATCAGCGTGTTTCCGGTTTGACTTCCTGCAGGATCGTCGCCGCGATCTCTTCGATCGACTTCGCGGTCGACGACATCCAGCGGATGCCTTCGCGGCGCATCATCTTTTCCGCCTCATTGACTTCATAGCGGCAATTTTCCAGCGACGCGTATTTGCTGCCCGGGCGGCGCTCGTTGCGCACCTCGGCCAGGCGCTCCGGGGCGATGGTCAGGCCGAAGATCTTTTTCTTGTGCGCCGTCAGGCCGGTGGGAAGCTTCTCGCGTTCGAAGTCTTCCGGGATCAGCGGATAGTTGGCGGCCTTGATGCCGAACTGCATCGCCAGGTAAAGGCTGGTCGGCGTCTTGCCCGAGCGCGACACACCCACCAGGACCACATCCGCTTCCGACAGGTTCTTGTTGGACTGGCCGTCGTCGTGCGCCAGAGAGAAATTGATGGCCTCGATGCGGTTCTTGTATTCCTCCGAGTCGGCGGTGTTGTGGCTGCGGCCGATGGTGTGGGTGGATTTCATCTCCAGTTCCTGCTCCAGCGGCTCGACGAAGGTCTGGAACAGGTCCATATGCATGGCCTTGGCGTTGCGGATCACGGCCGACAGCTCCGATTTCACCAGGGTCGAGAAGACGATGGGCAGCTTGCCGTCGACCTGGGACGCCTCATTGATCTTGCGGGTGGCGTCATGCGCCTTGTCCACGGTGTCGATGAAGGGCAGGCGCACCTGCTTGAAACGCAGCTCGAACTGGCTCAGCACCGAATGCCCGAGCGTTTCGGCGGTGATCCCGGTGCCGTCGGAAACGAAGAATACGGTACGGTTGGCGGCGATGGCCGGCGCCGAGCGCGGCAGGGGGATGGGATCGAGCATGATGTTGTTATAAATTAAAGATAAAAAAAGGGTGCTGCAATGAACAAAAATGGTTTCGCGCGGTACAATGCCTGGCAACTGATCGAGCAGCCCATCCTGAATGACCATCCAGCGCCTGCGTAATTTGACCGAGTATCTTGCGATGTTTGCATTGGCAAACGTCCTCGGTGCTTGCGCGCGCTGGTTCCGGCCGGTGGGTTCGTCTCTCACGCCGCCATTGCTGCCGCCATCGTCGCAGAATAACAAAAATCAACAGACGCATGCTGCACCCGCGAAGATTTCTTATCATCAAGCTAGGGGTTGTCATGTCCAACGCAGTAAATACCCAGGGGGCTGTATACGTAGCCTCGTTTGAAACTCTTCGCATGACGGACGTCGAGTCCGTCGGCGGCAAGAACGCATCGCTGGGTGAAATGATCAGCCAGTTGGCCGGCGCCGGTGTACGCGTGCCGGGCGGTTTTGCCACCACTGCGCAAGCCTTCCGCGATTTCCTCGAACACAGTGCCGACGGTGGCCAGACCCTGGCCGCGCGTATCGCTGCGCGCCTGGAAGGACTGGATATCGACGACGTGCGCGCACTGGCCGCAGCCGGCGCCGAAATCCGCCAATGGATCGTCGATACCCCGTTCCAGCCGCGCCTGGACCAGGAAATCCGTTCCTTCTACGACAAGCTGGTGGCTGACTCCGTCGGCGAGATGTCGTTCGCCGTGCGTTCCTCCGCTACCGCGGAAGACCTGCCGGACGCCTCCTTCGCCGGCCAGCAGGAAACCTTCCTCAACGTGGTCGGCATCGACAACGTGCTGGAAGCGATGAAGCACGTGTTCGCCTCGCTGTACAACGACCGCGCGATCTCGTACCGCGTGCACAAGGGCTTCACCCACGCTGAAGTGGCCCTGTCGGCCGGCGTGCAGCGCATGGTACGTTCCGACGTCGGCGCCGCCGGCGTGATGTTCACCATCGATACCGAATCCGGCTTCAAGGACGTGGTCTTCATCACCTCCAGCTACGGCCTGGGCGAAACCGTGGTGCAGGGCGCCGTCAACCCGGACGAATACTACGTGCACAAGCCGATGCTGGAACTGGGCAAGCAGCCGGTGATCCGCCGCAACCTTGGTTCCAAGCTGATCAAGATGGAATTCACCGGCGAAGCCAAGGCCGGCCGCTCGGTCAAGACCGTCGACGTGCCGGTCGAACTGCGCAACCGCTATTCGCTGAACGACGCCGAAGTGGTGGAACTGGCCAAGTACGCCACCATCATCGAGAAGCACTATGGCCGCCCGATGGACATCGAGTGGGGCAAGGACGGCCGCGACGGCAAGCTGTACATCCTGCAGGCTCGCCCGGAAACCGTGAAGTCGCAGCAAAAGGCGACCGATGCCCAGCAGCGCTTCAAGCTGAAGAGCACCGGCACCGTGCTGGCCACCGGCCGCGCCATCGGCCAGAAGATCGGCGCCGGCCCGGTGCGCGTGATCAGCGACCCGGCCGAAATGGAACGCGTGCAGCCGGGCGACGTGCTGGTCGCCGACATGACCGATCCCAATTGGGAACCGGTGATGAAGCGCGCATCGGCCATCGTCACCAACCGTGGCGGCCGTACCTGCCACGCGGCGATCATCGCCCGTGAGCTGGGCGTGCCGGCGGTGGTCGGCTGCGGCGACGCGACCGATGTGCTCAAGGACGGCACCCTGGTGACCGTGTCCTGCGCCGAAGGCGACGAAGGCAAGATCTACGACGGCCTGCTGGAAACCGAAGTGACCGAAGTGGCGCGCGGCGAGCTGCCGCAGATCCCGCTGAAGGTGATGATGAACGTGGGCAACCCGCAACTGGCGTTCGACTTCCAGTCGATCCCCAACGGCGGCGTCGGCCTGGCCCGCCTGGAGTTCATCATCAACAACAACATCGGCGTGCACCCGAAGGCGATCCTGGAATACCCGAACATCGACGCCGACCTGAAGAAGGCGGTGGAATCGGTGGCGCGCGGCCACGCCTCGCCCAAGGCTTTCTACGTCGACAAGCTGGCCGAAGGCATCGCCACCATCGCCGCGGCGTTCTGGCCCAAGACCGTGATCGTGCGCCTGTCCGACTTCAAGTCGAACGAGTACAAGAAGCTGATCGGCGGTTCGCGCTACGAGCCGGACGAGGAAAACCCGATGCTGGGCTTCCGCGGCGCCGCCCGCTACCTGGCCGAGGACTTCGCCGAAGCCTTCGAGATGGAATGCCAGGCCATGAAGCGCGTGCGTAACGATATGGGCCTGACCAACGTCGAGATCATGGTGCCGTTCGTGCGCACCCTGGGCCAGGCGGAGAAGGTGATCGGCCTGCTCGGCAAGAACGGCCTGAAGCGCGGCGAGAACGGCCTGCGCGTGATCATGATGTGCGAAGTGCCGTCCAACGCCATCCTGGCCGAGCAGTTCCTGGAGCACTTCGACGGCTTCTCGATCGGTTCCAACGACCTGACCCAGCTGACCCTGGGCCTGGATCGCGATTCCGGCATGGAGCTGCTGGCGGCCGACTTCGACGAGCGCGACCCGGCGCTGCAGGCGCTGCTGACCAAGGTGATCTCGACTTGCCGCGCCAAGGGCAAGTACGTCGGCATCTGCGGCCAGGGGCCTTCGGACCATCCGGACTTCGCCCAGTGGCTGATGGAGCAGGGCATCGAGTCGATCTCGCTGAACCCTGACACCGTCATCGACACCTGGCAGGTACTGGCCGGCAAGAAGTAAGACGGTAAGCGGTCAACATGAAGGCGCGGGCAGAAATGTCCGCGCCTTTGTTTTTGGGCGCATGATTGTGGAGTAGACTATTGTCGCCCTTGCCGGAGGGAAAGCCGGCGTTTTGACAGACAGGGATCGCATATGACGGATTGGGCCATCTGGTTCGTGCTGGCCGGCGCGCTGATCGTCGCCGAGCTTTTCACCGGGACTTTTTACCTGCTGATGATCGCGCTGGGCCTTGCGGCAGGCGGCGTGGCCGCGCTTGCGGGCGCGCAGGTGGAGTGGCAATTGCTGGCGGCCGCGATCGTCGGCATCGCCGCCGTGATGTCGTTGCGCCGCAGCCGTTTCGGCCGCTTGCGCAAGAGCGACGCCAACCGCGACCCCAATGTCATCCTCGACATCGGGCAGACCGTCGAAGTGGCGGCCTGGCAGCAGCACGGCAACCAGTATCTGGCCCGCGTGCCTTACCGCGGCGCCTTGTGGGACGTGGAGCTGCAAAGCGGCCATCACGCCGAGCCCGGCGCTTTCGTCATCCGCGAAATCCGCGGCAGCCGGCTGATCGTCGCGCCGCGTTGAATACTGAATCACACCTAAGGAGAGCCTCATGCTGGGAAGCGTAACCCTGGTCATTTTCTTCATCGCCATCGTGTTCGTCGTGCAGACGGTCAAGGTGGTCCCGCAGCAGCATGCCTGGGTGGTGGAGCGCCTGGGCAAATACCACGCGACGCTGGCCCCGGGCCTGAACATCGTGGTGCCGTTCATCGACCGCGTGGCCTACAAGCACATCCTCAAGGAAATCCCGCTGGATGTGCCGCCGCAGGTCTGCATCACCAAGGACAACACGCAACTGCAGGTGGACGGCATCCTGTACTTCCAGATCACCGACCCGATGCGCGCCTCCTACGGCTCGTCCAACTACATCGCCGCGATCACGCAGCTGGCGCAGACCACGCTGCGTTCGGTGATCGGCAAGATGGAGCTGGACAAGACCTTCGAGGAGCGCGACCACATCAACACCGCCATCGTCAGCGCCATCGACGAATCGGCCGAGAACTGGGGTGTGAAGGTGCTGCGCTACGAGATCAAGGACCTGACCCCGCCCAAGGAGATCCTGCACGCGATGCAGGCGCAGATCACCGCCGAGCGCGAGAAGCGCGCGCTGATCGCCGCTTCCGAAGGCCGCAAGCAGGAACAGATCAACATCGCCACCGGCGAGCGCGAAGCCGCCATCGCCAAGTCCGAGGGCGAAAAGCAGGCCTCCATCAACCGCGCCCAGGGCCAGGCCGCAGCGATCCTGTCGATTGCCGAGGCCAGCGCCGAGGCGATCCGCAAGACCGCCGCCGCGATCCAGGCGCCGGGCGGCTCGGACGCGGTGAACCTGAAGGTGGCCGAGCAATACGTGGCCGCTTTCGGCCAGTTGGCCAAGACCAATAACTCCATCATCGTGCCGGCCAACCTGTCGGATATGAGCGGGCTGATCGCCGCGGCGCTGCAGGTGGTCAAGAGCCAGCCGAAGTGACGCCGCAGGTTTCCGCCGTGCGAATGGTCATCGACAGGCGCCGGTCAACAAGGGAGGCCGCGATGTCGAGCCGTATGCGCCGGCTGCTGTCGGCAGCTTCGTTTTTCGCGTGGATGGCGGCGGCAGTGCCGATCCAGGCGCAGTCGCCGGACCAGGCGCTGGCCGAAAGGGTGGATGGCCAGATGAACCAATTGCTGGCCCACTACCAGATCCCCGGCGCCAGCATCGCCATCGCCTACAAGGGCGAATTCGTCTACCAGCGCGGCTACGGCATGGCGGTGACCGAAAGCAATACGCCGGCCACGCCGCTGACGGTGTTTCGCATCGCCAGCGTCTCCAAGCCGATCACGGCGGTGGCGGTGCTCAAGCTGTTCGAGGATGAGCTGCCGCAGGCGCTGGAGCGGCGGGTATTCGGGCCGGATGGGCTGTTGCCCGACGCCGCCTATCCCGATTTCGCGCAACCGCTCGATTCGCGCGTGCTGAAGGTGACGCTGCGCGACCTGCTGCAGCATACCGGCGGTTGGGGCGCGAGCGAGTACGATCCGCAATACGACCTGGTCGAAATCGCCCGCACGATGAACGTGCCGGCCCCGGCCCCGGCGCGCACCGTGGTCGCGTTCATGCTCAGGCACCGCTTGCTGGACGTGGCGCCCGGCACCGAATTCCATTACAGCAATTTCGGCTACAACATCCTCGGCCGCATCATCGAGCACAAGAGCGGCAAGCCTTACGAACAAGCGGTGCGCGAGCTGGTGCTGGAACCCGCGGGGGCGGCCGGTGCGGCCATCGCCGCCGACAAGCGCATGCAACGCTCGGCCAGCGAAGCCGTGTATTACGACGATCCGCGCTGGCCGCCGGTGCCGGACCAGGATGGCAGCGGAGCGACCGGCCCGGGATCGTATTTCGGTTTCCATTTCCAGGCCATGGATGCGCACGGCGGCTGGGCGATGACGGCGGGCGACCTGGTGCGCTTCGCCGACGCCACGCTGGGGCGCGGCGGATCGCCCGCGCTGCTCAAGCCCCGGACGGTCGCGCTGATGAAGCAGCGCAATCCCGCCATGCCTGACAATAACAACGGACTGGGCTGGGTGGTCACCAGGATGAACGGCGTGAACATCATCTCGCATAGCGGCGCGCTGATTGCCGGCACTTATGCCTACCTGCAGGCGCGCGAAGACGGCTGGTCGTGGGCGGTGCTGTTCAACCGCTTGCCGGCCGACTATCCGCTGGAAAAGGCCATGGAAGGGCTGCAGGCCTTCCAGGTCACGGTGCAGCGGGGATTGATGGCGGCGATTATCAACCAGCCGGATCCGGAGCAGGCTGCAAAGTAGCGGGTTCCCGTGCGCGAAGGGGGCCGGTCAGGCGTCCAGCGTCTGTCCCCTGGCCGGTTCGTCGGCCATGAAGGGCAGGGTGATGTCCACGCGCAGGCCGCCGTCGCTGCGGTTGGCGGCGCGGATGTAGCCGTTGTGGGCTTCGATGATGCGCCGTGCGATGGACAGCCCGAGACCGTGGCCCGAACTGTTGCTCTTGGTCCGGCTGCTGCGGAAGAACAGTTCGAAGATGCTGTCCAGTTCGTTTTCCGGCACGCCGGGGCCGCGGTCCAGGATCGACAGGTTCAGCAGCTTGTTGGCCTCATCGACCTGGGTATGGATTTGCACGGCGGTATCGGGCGCGGTGTGCTTGATGGCGTTGCGCAGCACGTTCTCGATCGCCCGGTAGAGCAGTTCGGGATTGCCCTTGATCTCCACCGCGCAGTCGATCCGGCTCTCGATCTGCTTGCCGTTGGCGCCGGCCTCGAAACTGGCGTCGTTGACCATGTCGGCCAGCATCGGCTGGATCGCGATGTTCTCTTCCATCGAACCGGGCACATCGGCTTCCAGCCGCGACAGCGTCAGCAGCTCGCCCACCAGCTTGTCCATGCGCATGCTTTCGCGCTCGATGCGTTCCAGCGTGATGTCCAGCTTGTCCTTGTCCTGCACCCGCGCCAGGCCGATGGCCACTTGCAGCCGCGCGATCGGCGAACGCAGCTCGTGCGAGACGTCGTGCAGCAGCCGGCGCTGGCTTTCCATCAGCGTGCGCAGCTTGGCCGTCATGGCGTCGAAATCGCGCCCGAGGTCGGCCAGTTCGTCGCTGCGCGAACTCATGACGGGTTCCAGTTGCAGGTCCAGGTTGCCGGAAGCGGCCTGGGTGAAAGCGTTCTTCAGGTGGCGGATCGGGTAGGAGAAATACCAGGCCAGCAACAGGGCGAACACCATGCTGGCGGCCAGCGCCACCACGATCGGCATGCTGGGGAAGAACAGCGGCTGCGGCCTGCGCTCGCGCATATGGCGCGGCTCGCGTGGGCCGGGGCCGGCGAATTCATCGGGCGGGGCGGGAATGAACAACAGGTAGCTGTGGCCGTTGGCGGCCTTCACCAGTTCGACCACGCGCCGTTCCTTTTCGGTCCTGAGCACGGCACGCGCTTCTTCCACCAGCTTGGGCGAGACTTCGCGGCCCATCAGGTCGTTCATGTTTTCATCCACCGCGTATAGCTTCAGGCGGCGCTCGCGGCCTTCGTTGATCAGGCTGCGCAAGGCTTCGGTGCCGCCGAACTGCAGGGTCGCGGCAGCCGAACGGATCATGAAGGAGGCGGGCGGGCTGAGGTCGATTTCAGTGGAACGGCTGTTGCGTTCCAGGTTCTCGACCCAGAACAGCACGCCCACGCCGAAGGTGGCGGTGATCTGGGCGATCGCGATGAAGAAGAAGAACTTCCAGAATAACCGACCCACTACTTTATTCCTTGATGAATTGGTAGCCCAATCGGTAGACGGTCTGGATGCAGCTCTTGTCGCTGCCCAGCGCCGCGATCTTCTGGCGGATGCTGGAGAGGTGGACGTCGATGTTGCGGTCGAAGCGCGCCAGCGGACGGCCCAGCCCTTGCTCCGACAGGTGCTGCTTGCTGACCGGCTTGCCGGCATTGCGCGCCAGCACTTCCAGCAGGTTGAATTCGCTGCTGGTCAATTCCAGCGGATGGCCGGCCCAGGTCGCGCGGCGTTGTTCCGGCCACATCGACAGCGCGCCGACGGACAATGGGGAATAGGGCGATTGCTCGCTGCTTTCAGCGGTGGCGCGGCGCAGGATGGCGCGGATGCGCGCGGCGATCTCGCGCGGGGTGCAGGGCTTGGGGACATAGTCGTCGGCGCCCAGTTCCAGGCCGATGATGCGGTCGGTGTCGTCGCCCTTGGCGGTCAGCATCACCACCGGCATGCTGCTCCTGGCGCGGATGCGGCGCAAGGTGTCGACCCCGTTCAGGCGCGGCATCATCACATCCAGCACGGCAATGGCGTATTGGCCGGTCAAGGCTTCGGCGGCGCCGGTTTCGCCGTCATAGGCGACATTGACTTCGAATTTCTCCTGTTCAAGGTATTCCTTGAGCATATCGACCAGCTCGACATCATCGTCGATCAAAAGCACTTTAGACATTGCTGCGTTCCATTCTTGCATTCTTGAATTGCCCCGCATTGAAAACGCGGGGCGTCGGCAGCCGCTAATATGCCGTAAAAGGTTTTGCAGATGTGTTTCAGAGCGTCTTTACAATTGCATCTTTACATTCATTTACCCTGGCGGCGCGAACATTCCAGGCCGGCCATGCTCGTCTTCTTTGTTTCAGTGCCGCAAGATTTCCGGTGGCGGAAATTGCCTTGGCCGCAGCCCCGGCAACCCGGTCGCGACCGGTAAAACTTTACTCCGATTTGCCGGGGCCAGTGATGCGGCAGCGGAGCGGATCGCGCATCCGGCATCGGCCGCCGGCGTGCTAAGCTCACCGCATGAATATTTTGGATGAGGCCAGGCTTGGGCAATTGATGTCCCTGATGTGCGAAGCCATCGCATTGGGCGGCGCCGGCAGGCACGGGCCGGCCTTGGAAAAGGTGGCGGCGGGCCTGGCCCTCGAGCCGGAATTCTTCCCGCTGCTGATGCAGCGCGGGCGCCTGCAGGAACAGGCCGGGGATTTTCAGGCCGCAGTCGCCAGTTACGAGGAATGCCTGGCGCTTAGCCCCACGCTGGCAGATGCCGCTACTGCACGTACGCAGGCGCTATACGCACTGGTCGAGAAATGCGACCGTGCGCTGGCCGGACCGCTGACGGCGGCGGTTTCCGAGATCAGCGCCGCCAAGGCGCATGCGCTGTTCAAGCTCGGGCTGCACGAGCATGCGCTTGAGGCGCTGGCGCCAGCGATGGCAGCCATGCCGGATGATTTTTCCCTGCTCAACTTGCGCGCCGATATCCTGCTGCGGCTGAACCGGCACGAAGAAGCGCTGGCCTGTTACGGACAGGCATCCGGCGACATGGCGCTGCTCCAGTTCAACCGCGGCAATGTATTGCGCCAGATGGGGCGTTTTGGCGAAGCGCAGACCTGCTATGAGCAGGCGCTCTCCCTGCATCCCGCTTTCGCCGAGGCCCGCGTGGCGCGCAGCCATTTGCTGCTCATGGCGGGACACTACGAGGAGGGCTGGCGCGAGCATGAGGCAAGGCGCGCGATCGCGCAGATCCGCCGCGCCGACGTGCACAGCGCCAGTCCGCAATGGCAGCCGGGGATGGCGCTCGCCGGAAAAACGCTGCTGCTGTGGGCCGAGCAGGGGCTGGGCGATTCGCTGCAGTTCGCGCGCTATATCCCGGATGCGGCGGGCCGGGCGGGGCGCACCATCGTCTGCGCGCCGCCCGGCTTGCTGCCGCTGCTGCAGCGCTCATTCCCGATGTGCGGCTTCATCGGCAACGACAAGGCCTTGCCGCCCCACGACCTGCATGCGCCTTTGCTCAGCCTGCCATTGCTGCTGGGCCGGCCGGACCCGGGGCAAAGCCCGCGGCCGCCGTATCTGGTCCCGGCGCCGGCACGGGTGGCGGACTGGGCGGCGCGGCTGGGCGAGCGGCGTCGCGCCCGCATCGGCATTACCTGGGCCGGGCGGCAATACGGCGCCATCAACCATACGCGCGACCTGGCCCTGGCACAGCTCAAGCCGTTGTTCGATGTCGATGCCGATTTCATCAGCCTGCAGCAGGCCGTGCCGCCGGCCGACCGGCCATGCGCCGATGCGCAGCCAAACCTGCAACGCTTCGCCTTGAACGATTGGGACGATACGGCGGCGCTGATGGGCAATCTCGATCTGGTGATCTGCATCGACAGCGCGGTGGCCCACCTGGCCGGCGCGCTGGATATGCCGGTGGCGCTGATGCTGCGGCTGGAGGGGGAGTGGCGCTGGGGGCAGCAGCCGGAACGCAGCGCATGGTACCCGCGCATGCGCCTGTTTCGCCAGCGGCAGCGCGGCAATTGGGAAAGCGTGGTGGAAGAGGTCGCGGCGTTCATACGCACGCTGGGCAAATGAAAACGGCTGCGCAAGGCAGCCATCGTGTTTCCTGCGGGAGGTGGGGTCAGCGCCGGTGCTGTTTCATGGCAGACTGGATTTCACGCTGGCTGTCGCGCTGCTTTTCGGTCTCGCGCTTGTCATGCTGTTTCTTGCCCTTGGCCAGGCCGATGTCGCATTTGACGCGTCCCTTGCTGTAATGCAGGTTCAGCGGCACCAGCGTATAGCCGGAGCGCTCGACCTTGCCGATCAGCTTGTTGATCTCGGCGGCGTTGAGCAGCAGCTTGCGGGTGCGCGTGGTTTCCGGGTGGACATGGGTGGAAGTGCTGGTCAGGGCGCTGATGTGCGCGCCGAACAGGAATACCTCGCCATTGCGCACGATCACATAGGCTTCTTTCAGTTGCACGCGGCCGGCGCGTATCGATTTGACTTCCCAACCCTGCAAGACGATGCCCGCCTCGAACCGCTCCTCGATGAAGTAATCGAAAAAGGCTTTTTTGTTGTCAACTATGCTCATCTAAGAAAAATGGGTCCCGTCGGTTAAAATTATTACTTTGCGATTTTATCAAACGGACCACCCTCGATGGCAGTCGTACACAAAACCGTCTTGATCAACTATAGCGCGGAGCAGATGTTCAACCTGGTGGACCGGGTCGAGGATTACCCGGAATTCCTGCCCTGGTGCGGGGGCGTCGAAGTGGCCGAGCGCGGCGAACACAGCCTGACGGCCCAGTTGAAGATCAATTACCACGGCCTGAAACAGGCATTCAGCACCCAGAATACCAATGTCCGTCCCACCAGCATGACCATGCGCCTGGTGGAAGGGCCGTTCAAGCATTTCGAAGGGCGCTGGCATTTCAAGCCGCTGCGCGAAGACGCCTGCAAGATCGAGTTCGACATGGAGTACGAATTCTCCAGCCGCATCCTCGAAGGCGTCATCGGCCCGGTGTTCAGCATGATCGCCAACAGCTTCGTCGATTCCTTCTGCAAGCGCGCCGAGCAGATATATGGCTGAACCGGCCCGTTTGCAAGTGCAGATCTGCTATGCGGCGCCCGGCCTGCAGGTCTTGAAGGACATCGAGGTGCAGGAGGGCTGCACGATCCAGCAAGCCATCATGGGCAGCGGCCTGCTGCGCGAACATCCGGCGATCGACCTGACGGCATGCCGCGTCGGCATCTACGGCAAGGTGAAGGAGCTGGATACGCCGCTGCGCGCGCGGGACCGCATCGAGATCTACCGCCCGCTGATCGCCGACCCCAAGGATTCGCGCCGCCGCCGCGTGGCGCATAAGGAAAAGGCCTCGCGCTGACGCTTGGCGCTGCCGGCCATGCTTGCCTGAATTTCAACGGATCGGGCCTGTTTGCCACAGGCCGGACGCTAAAACTCAACTGCAGCGCGACGCACGCTAAGCTTTTCTGTATAATTCGCTTTTGCGCCTATAGGAAACACTATGCGTCTTCTCCAAAAAGCACTCACGTTCGATGACGTGCTGCTCGTCCCGGCCTTCTCGGACATCCTCCCCAAAGATACGACCCTGACCACGCGCCTGACGCGCAACATCACGCTGAACATCCCGCTGGTCTCCGCGGCCATGGACACCGTGACCGAGGCGCGCCTGGCTATTGCCATGGCGCAAGAGGGCGGCATCGGCATCATCCACAAGAACCTGACGCCCAAGGAACAGGCGCGCGAGGTTTCCAAGGTCAAGCGTTTCGAATCCGGCGTGGTGCGCGACCCGATCACCATCCCGCCGACCATGAAGATCCGCGACGTCATCGCGCTGTCCAAGCAGCACGGCATCAGCGGCTTCCCGGTGGTCGAAGGCAAGAGCCTGGTGGGCATCATCACCAACCGCGACCTGCGCTTCGAAGAGGAACTGGACGCCGAAGTGCGCGCCAAGATGACCCCGCGCGACAAGCTGGTCTACGTCAAGGAAAACGGCGCCGGCGCCGATCCTGAAGAAGCCAAGCGCCTGATGAACAAGCACCGCCTGGAGCGCGTGATGGTCGTCAACGACGCTTTCGAGCTGCGCGGCCTGATCACCGTCAAGGACATCGAGAAGTCGACCGAACACCCGTTCGCCTGCAAGGACGTGCACGGCAAGCTGCGCGTGGGCGCCGCCGTCGGCGTCGGCCCGGACAATGACGAGCGCATCGAGCTGCTGGTCGCAGCCGGCGTGGACGTGATCGTGGTCGATACCGCCCACGGCCATTCGGCCGGCGTGTTGAACCGCGTCAAGTGGGTCAAGACCAAGTATCCGCACGTCGAAGTGATCGGCGGCAACATCGCCACCGCGGCGGCCGCCAAGGCGCTGGTCGAACACGGCGCCGATGCGGTCAAGGTCGGCATCGGTCCCGGCTCCATCTGCACCACCCGTATCGTCGCCGGCGTCGGCGTGCCGCAGATCTCGGCCATCGCCAATGTCGCCGAAGCCCTGAAGGGCACCGGCGTGCCGGTCATCGCCGACGGCGGCATCCGCTTCTCGGGCGACGTCGCCAAGGCGCTGGCCGCCGGCGCCTCGGCCGTGATGATGGGCAGCATGTTCGCCGGCACCGAAGAAGCGCCGGGCGAAGTGATCCTGTACCAGGGCCGCAGCTACAAGTCCTACCGCGGCATGGGCTCGCTGGGCGCGATGGCCGACGGTTCGGCCGACCGCTACTTCCAGGACGGCGACAACACCGCCGACAAGTTCGTGCCGGAAGGCATCGAAGGCCGCGTCGCCTACAAGGGCTCGGTCGTCGCCATCCTGTACCAGCTGGTGGGCGGCGTGCGCTCCTCGATGGGCTACTGCGGTTGCGCCAGCATCGACGATTTCCGCGAACGCGCCGAATTCGTCGAGATCACCTCCGCCGGCATGCGCGAGTCGCATGTGCACGACGTGCAGATCACCAAGGAAGCACCGAACTACCGCGCCGAGTAATTCAAGATGCGGCCACAGCCCGACAGTCCGCGGCAAGATGCCGGACTGCCGGGCTGTTGAATTTTTGCAGCAGCCGTACCCATTCACTAACGCAGATTATCGCAGCCATCCCTCAAAGCCATGTCTACGCATTCGCACTCGAAAATCCTGATCCTCGACTTCGGTTCCCAGGTGACCCAACTGATCGCCCGCCGCGTGCGCGACGCCGGCGTGTTTTCCGAGGTTTTCCCGTATGACGTGAGCGATGAGTTCGTACGCAACTACGGCGCGGCCGGCGTCATCCTCTCCGGCGGCCCCAACAGCGTCACCGAAGGCGACACTCCGCGCGCGCCGCAAGCCGTGTTCGAACTGGGCGTGCCGGTGCTGGGCATCTGCTACGGCATGCAGACGATGGCTGAACAACTGGGCGGCAAGGTCGAGAACGGCCACCTGCGCGAATTCGGCTACGCCGAAGTGCGCGCCCACGGCCACACCAAGCTGCTGGAAAACATCAGTGATTTCACCACCGCCGAAGGCCACGGCATGCTCAAGGTCTGGATGAGCCACGGCGACAAGGTCAATGAAATGCCGGCCGGCTTCAAGCTGATGGCCTCCACCGGCAACTGCCCGATCGCCGGAATGGCCGACGAGGAGCGCCGTTTCTACGGCGTGCAGTTCCACCCGGAAGTCACCCACACGGTGCAGGGCACGGCGCTCCTGGGCCGTTTCGTGCATGATATCTGCGGCTGCAAGTCGGACTGGAACATGCCCGACTACATCTCCGAAGCGGTGGAAATGATCCGCCAGCAAGTCGGCAGCGACGAAGTCATCCTCGGCCTGTCCGGCGGCGTCGACAGCAGCGTGGCCGCGGCGCTGATCCACCGCGCCATCGGCGACCAGCTGACCTGCGTGTTCGTCGACCACGGCCTGTTGCGCCTGGACGAAGGCAAGATGGTCATGGACATGTTCGGCAAGAACCTGGGCGTGAAGGTGATCCACGTGGACGCCACCGAGCAGTTCATGGGGCACCTGGCCGGCGTCACCGACCCCGAAGCCAAGCGCAAGATCATCGGCCGCGAATTCGTCGAAGTGTTCCAGGCCGAATCGGCCAAGCTGACCAGCGCCAAGTGGCTGGCCCAGGGCACCATCTACCCGGACGTGATCGAAAGCGCCGGCAAGGGCAAGAAGACCGCCCATACCATCAAGAGCCACCACAACGTCGGCGGCCTGCCGGAAACCCTGAACCTGAAGCTGCTGGAACCGCTGCGCGAACTGTTCAAGGACGAAGTGCGCAAACTGGGCGTGGCCCTGGGCCTGCCGCCGGAGATGGTGTACCGCCACCCGTTCCCCGGCCCCGGCCTGGGCGTGCGCATCCTGGGTGAAGTGAAGAAGGAATACGCCGACCTGCTGCGCCGCGCCGACGCCATCTTCATCGAAGAGCTGCGCAACACCAAGGATGAAGACGGCCAGACCTGGTACGAAAAGACCAGCCAGGCCTTCGCCGTGTTCCTGCCGGTCAAGTCGGTGGGCGTGATGGGCGACGGCCGCACCTACGAATACGTGGTGGCGCTGCGTGCGGTGCAGACGCAGGACTTCATGACCGCGCACTGGGCGCATCTGCCGCACGAGTTGCTGGGGCGGGTGTCCAACCGCATCATCAATGAAGTGCGCGGTTTGAACCGTGTTGTGTATGACATTTCGGGTAAGCCGCCGGCTACGATTGAGTGGGAGTGATTCCACGTCTGGCAGTGGCTGGTATCTTCAGGCATTAAATAACAGCTAAGCCCGCGATTTTGCGGGCTTTTTTGTCTTTTTATATCAGGCGTTGTCTGCCTAGGCGTGGCGACGCGGCGTAGTGGTGCTACGGCAAGGAGCGGCAACAACAGCAGGCGACGCCTGATGGCCGTTCTCGGAGGGTTGCCCTCAGAAGGCGCGCTGGCTGCGTTTCCCGGTGGGACTGGTGGAACCACCACCAGCCCTACCGCGCGCCTTGCCATCACGCCTTCTGGGGGCAACGCATCTCGCAAATTAAATGTTAACAGGCCCTAGGCAAAGGGATCGGAATGCAACCACCCGCTTCAGTCGTCGTGACTGGGCAGTGTCATTTGCCTGACGAATTGCTCCGGAGTGATCCGAGGCATACGGCCAGCGTGTGCTGCTGTGAAGTGCCGCAAGCCACTCCACAGGTCCTGATCGCCGATAAGGAAGCAGCGGTGCTTAGCGCGTGTGACTGCGACGTTGAGGAGGTTGGGCTTGTCTGACGCCCAACGGGCCGCCCCCGCCGTCCGTTGGTCACAACCCAGAACCAGCCAGACAATGCTTTCTTCCTTGCCCTGAAAGGTGTGTACAGTACCGATCCGCTCTTTGCACCAGTTGCGTAATTCTGTGATCTTGGGAGCTTGCGGGCCGTGGCCTGCGGCCGAGGCCCAGGCTTCACGCTGGCCCAGATGCTCGGACAATGCCATCTTGACGCGCTTGAACGGCGAGATGATGTAGACGGGCGGCAGCGTGCCAGTGCGCCTGTACAGCGCTAACAGCGCCTGTTGGACGAGTTCGATTTGGTTGGGTACGACCTGCTTGTCGCTCGTGGAACCAGGTGCCTGTACCCATGCACTGGAGCCAATATCCAGGCTGTCCGATGGCGGCAGCCATTTCGCTGGATCCTTTGGGGCGAAGAAGATCATCTTCCCCTCGTAGGCGATCTCGTTAGCGATTGAGAACATGGGGTCGACGCAGCGGCGATGCACGCGCAGCGGACTGCCGATCCACAAGCTCTTGCCGCCAGATCCCACCCGTACCCCGAGGCGGTTGGCCTCATCGGCAAGGACCTGGACGGAAGTCTTATCGGGCGAAACCTCCATGTCCTTAGGCAGAGAGCTTGTCTTCGCGAGTGCTTCGAGCAGTTTGATGGGAACTGTGAAGACCGGCTCGATCTGCAGCGGATCGCCGACGACCACCGCCCGCTGGGCGCGCAACAGCGCGCCGACCGCCGCTTGCGGCACTGCTTGGCCTGCTTCGTCGATGAACAGCCAGCCAATGGAGTTCGGGCCGAGATATCGGAATTGGCGCGCGAAGGAGGCGAAGGTACTGGAAACCACAGGCACGATCATGAACAGGCTGCGCCAGATCACGAGCGCGTCCTTTGGATCCTGTAGCCGCTTGCCATCCAGTAGGTGGCAAAGTGCCACAACGTTAGGTCCGAAACCAGCTCCATTCTGCAAGACCTCCGAGAGCCAGGCCTCGTGCAGCCTCAACGCTGCAACAAAGAGATCTGAGCGCTTCCCGTTGACAAGGTCGCTGTGCCACAAGCCCTTGATCTGCCAGTCTTCGTCATCAAGCTCGGCCAAGCGCGTGGGATGAGCAGCCTGAGGGAACTCCCGCCTTAGGTCCTGCATCTGCTTGACCTTGCTGGCCCATTCTTGCTTCCTCGTCTTCAATGCGGTCTCCGCCTTGGTGATGGCAGCGATCGTGCGGCTGACCTGTTGCCGGGCCGACTCGCGCAACGGCTCGGCCTCGTACTGTCGACGGATCCAGGTTGCCTGCTTGCTGCTGTTCTCGGCCAACTCCGCAGTGTGCTCGCGCATGAGCTGGCGATTGGTGAGGCGGGCCCACCAACCTGGCCGACGCTCCTCGATCAGCGCCTTTTCGGTCTTGAGCAACTCGATCTGGCGCTTGCACAGCCCCCACTCGTCGTCGTGCTGGGTGAACAACGAATCGGCCGCTGCATGGGCGCTGTTGGCTGCCTGGAGATCTTGAGCAGCGGCATCGCAGAACGCCTCGGCTGTCAAGCCTTCAAGTTCGAGAGAGAGCGCGGCGAAGCGGTCGAGTTGGGCTAGCGACTGGCTCACTGCAGCATCAGCCTCTATGAACAACCGTTTGGCTTCCGCGAAGGTGATTCCCGCGTACTTGGTCCGCCAATGCCAGAGAGACTGGTGACGAATCGGATCGAAGCCCTTGGGCGGCGTGTCTCCACGTTTAGGGCCAGCAGAGCTGATGCTGCGAACGAACGTATCTCGATTGCGTTTGTTGCCGAGTGCGCAACTGATCAGCCCCCAGGCATCTTCGTCCGACTTTGGGTGGTCATACGTACCCTTGCTGTTTCGTTCGAGCAGGTTGCGCGCCACCGGTTGCAGGTAGCTGAAGTTCGCATCGCCCTCAGCGCTGCGCCATCCCTTCTCGCCGGACTTGGCCGGCTGGCCGAGCGACTTGTTCTTAGGCAGGTCGCGCGAGATATTCTCCACTGCGGCGTTGTTCGACGAGGCCACCACCATCTCGAAGCCGACCAGCTCGTCTTTCAGTACGGAGATGTTGCAGGGCTTCTCTCCATCGAAGTTCACGCTCCGTTGACTGACGAAGGCCTCCCCGGAAGTTACGTAGCGCGATAACGCCCGGGCGCGCCGGACAATGTTCTCAGCGAAGACCTCGCGAAGCAGCGTGGTCTTGCCGGTTCCAGGGGGGCCGTTGACCGAGAAAATGCCGGGGCCTTGCAGTTGTTTAAAGATGCTATTGATCGCGAGCTGCTGCATGAGGCTCATTGCGTGAGCCGGGTTGCCTGGCCAGTGGCCGCTGTTGAGGTGCTTTGGTCGCAATTGCTCCGAGATGAGGCGCTGTCCCTGTGGCTCGTACAGATCTACTCGCTTGGCTTGCAGCAGCGGCGTCAGATAGGCTTGCAGTGGCACGCTGGCGGTGCCGTCCGCAAGTGCTCTGATGGCAGAGGCAATGTCCCCGGCGAAGAAACTGTTGAGGATGCTGATTTCGGTCTCGCCCGCCGGCTCGTCCTCGTCGTTGTCTTCCTCCGAGCCGATCGCGGCCGCAACTGGCTGGCCCGTTGCAGCCCCGTCTTCCGGTTTCGGCTTGTCTTCGACGCTTTTCGCCCTGATTACCAAGATTGGGTCTGAGGTATTACGGCTCGCGATGTCATGACCGGACCAGGCCGCCAGGACCTCCATCAACCGAAGTAGGTCCGCGGGACTGCATGGCGCCGTATCCCTGTCCTGGGCAGGCGCTGTCGCTCCCACGGAAGCGCGGAAGGTTTTCACATTACGCTTGAGCGATTCCAGGTCCTGTTGGAAGACCTCGAAGTCCAGGCCACCGAGGCCCTGGTGCACGATCCTACCCAGAGCCCACGGGACCGTCGAAACCGACAGGTCGTCAAGCAGCGGTGTTCCGTCGGCACGCATCTTGAGGCTGGCACAGCAGGTGAGTCCTTCCAGCTCGCCACGCTCGTCCTGTTCATAAGCTTCCAAATCGCTCAGGGCTTCGGCGACGACGCGACGCGTGACATCAGCGAGTTCGGCCTTGTCAAAAACGCCGAGGTATACATCGAATCCGCTGAGCCTACGCCCCTCTGGCACAGGCGCGGACCACAGAATCTGTGTCGACAGCCGTGCCAACTGGTCCTTCGAGAATAGCCTGACACTCCAGTCTGCGTCCTTAGCCTCCAGGATCTGACGCTGAAGGTCGTAGGGAATGAAAAATTCGATCTTGTGCCAAAAACTGAGAATCTGATGGTGGCTGGCCTGTGGCAAGCCTTGTCGTTTTTCTTGCAATTAACTCTCCCTTTCATTTTTTATTGCTCTGCGTAGCGGTGTAGAGTGGACTGTCGTGTGGCGTTGAGGAACACTAGTCACGTGCCACTCTTAGGTTGGCCAGTGCCCGGGCAAGTTGAACGAAAGCTGCCGATGATGACGAATCGAGAGCAGATATATCGTGTCTTTGATCTGCGCATACAGCAGCAGGTAGTCCGTCATCACGTACTCGTACAGTGCGCCGCCTTCGGTAATGGCGTTCAACTGTGCAGTCAGGCGTGCAATAGCGTTGCTTGTTTCCACTGAGCGGATGGGACGTTCCAGGAAGGATGAACCCATTGCGGGAAAACGTTCCAGATTGGGAATGACGATATCGGACAATGCGTCCAATAATGCATCGAAGGCTTGTGGTGCTTCGGCTTCTCGGAGGAACGCCTCGATTTCATCGAGATTGCGTTCGAAACTGGCGGTGAGCTTGACGGTGTGTCGGACTGTCACGGTATGAATCGGCCCGTTATCTGGAGGTGTTGCCGGTACGGCGTTGCCTGATGGCGGAGAGCGCGCTGCGGGCATCCTTGACCTGTCCTGCCGCTACGTCTGCCAAGCCTTTGCCGGCATCGGCAATCAACAGCAGGTGAATGTGCTCCCGCTCCAACTGATGATAGTAATCAAGCCGTTGTGCATCGATGATGGCAACGTAGCTTTCTCCGTTCTTTGTGACAATTTTTTCGGCGCCGGCCTTCACCTGGTCGGCTAGTTCGGACAGATTGGCCCGGGCTTGGGACAGGGGGATCACATCGCTTGCAGAGATAGACATGGAATGCTCCGAAGGCCTATAAATTGTGCTAAATAATGTACATCATACTGCATTTTCTTGTGTAATGAGCGCGAGAATGTTTTGCAGGGCGCCGACCTGACGGGGATAATGGCGCCCACCTCCTTTCAGCACCATTTTTAGAGTTCCCTCATGGAAATTAAAGTCAACTTCCTCGACAAGTTGCGTCTCGAAGCCAAGTTCGACGACTTCACCGTCATCGCCGACCAGCCCATCCGCTACAAGGGCGACGGCTCGGCGCCCGGTCCCTTCGATTACTTCCTGGCTTCGTCTGCACTGTGCGCGGCTTATTTCGTGAAGTTGTACTGCAATACGCGCAACATCCCGACCGAAAACATCCGCCTGTCGCAGAACAATATCGTCGACCCGGAAAACCGTTACCAGCAGACCTTCAAGATCCAGGTCGAATTGCCGGCCGATATTTCGGAAGCCGACCGCCGGGGCATCCTGCGTTCCATCGAGCGCTGTACCGTCAAGAAGGTGGTGCAGGAAGGCCCCGAGTTCGTCATTGAAGAAGTCGAGAATCTGGATGCCGATGCGCAGGCTCTGCTGACGGTGAAGCCGGACGGCGACGCCAGCACCTATATCCTGGGCAAGGACCTGCCGCTGGAGCAGACCATCGCCAATATGTCGGGCGTGCTGGCGGACCTGGGCATCAAGATCGAAATCGCCTCGTGGCGCAACATCATTCCCAATGTGTGGTCGCTGCATATCCGCGACGCACATTCGCCGATGTGTTTCACCAACGGCAAGGGAGCGACCAAGGAAAGCGCGCTGGCGTCGGCGCTGGGCGAGTACATCGAGCGCATCAGCAACAACCATTTCTACGCCGGCTCCTACTGGGGCGAAGACATCGCCAACGCCGAGTTCGTGCATTACCCGAACGAGCGCTGGTTCAAGCCGGGCCGCAAGGATGCGCTGCCGAAAGAGATCCTCGACAAGTACTGCCTCGATATCTACAACCCGGACGGCGAGCTGCGCGCCTCGCACCTGGTCGACACTAATTCCGGCAATGCCGAGCGCGGCATCTGCTCGCTGCCGTATGTGCGGCAGTCGGATGGCGAAACGGTGTATTTCCCGTCCAACCTGATCGAAAACCTGTTCGTCAGCAACGGCATGAGCGCCGGCAATACGCTGGCCGAAGCGCAGGTGCAATGCCTGTCCGAAATCTTCGAGCGGGCGGTCAAGCGTGAAATCCTGGAAGGCGAAATCGCCTTGCCCGACGTGCCGCAAGAGGTGCTGGCGAAATATCCCGGCATTGTGGCCGGGATCCAGGGGCTGGAAGAGCAGGGCTTCCCGGTGCTGGTCAAGGACGCGTCGCTGGGCGGGACTTATCCGGTGATGTGCGTGACCCTGATGAACCCGCGCACCGGCGGCGTCTTTGCCTCGTTCGGCGCGCATCCCAGCTTCGAGGTGGCGCTGGAGCGCAGCCTGACGGAATTGCTGCAGGGACGCAGCTTCGAAGGCCTGAACGATTTGCCGCAGCCGACCTTCGAAAGCAACGCGGTGACCGAGCCCAACAACTTCGTCGAGCATTTCATCGATTCCAGCGGCATCGTGTCGTGGCGCTTTTTCAGCGCAAAGGCGGATTTCGAATTTGTCGAATGGGATTTTTCCGGCAGGGGGGAAAACTCCAATGCCGACGAAGCGGCCGCCTTGTTCGGCATTCTCGCGGACCTCGGCAAGGAAGCCTACGTGGCGGTGTACGACCAGTTGGGCGCAACGGCCTGCCGGATACTGGTGCCGGGCTATTCCGAGATTTATCCGATCGAGGACCTAATCTGGGACAACACCAACAAGGCGCTGCTGTTCCGCGCCGATATCCTGAACCTGCATCGCCTGGACGACGCCAGCCTGGCTGCGCTGCTGGATCGCCTGGAAAACAATGAGCTGGACGAGTATTCGGACATCGCGACCTTGATCGGCATAGAGTTCGACGAAAACACCGAGTGGGGACAGTTGACGGTGCTTGAGCTGAAGCTGCTGATCCGCCTGGCCTTGAAGCAGTACGAGGAGGCGCATGAACTGGTCGGCGCCTTCCTGCAGTACAACGACAATACGGTCGAGCGCGGCTTGTTCTACCAGGCCTTGAACGTGGTGCTGGAGGTGCTGCTCGACGAGGAACTGGAACTGGCAGATTACGAAGCCAACTTCCGCCGCATGTTCGGCAATGAACGGATGGATGCGGTCATCGGCTCAGTGGACGGCAGCGTGCGTTTCTACGGGCTGACGCCGACCAGCATGAAACTGGAAGGGCTGGACCGACACCACCGTCTGCTCGACAGCTACCGGAAGCTGCACAAGGCGCGGGCCAAGGCGGCAGGCGTAAAGAACTGATTGTGCGTTACCCGGAGCGGGCGGACAAGTCAGGCCGCCCGTTCCACGATCACATAGTGCTTGCGCACCGGCTCCACGACTTCAAAGACGCCCTTGAAGCCGCCGGGGATCACCAAAGCATCGCCCGGGCCGGCTTCCGCGGCATGGCCTTGCTCGTCGATGACGCGGCAGCGGCCTTCCAGCACGTAGAAATATTCATCCTTGTTGGGCGCGAAGGCGATGCGCCAGCTGCCTTTCTCGCAGGCCCAGATGCCGGCGCTGACTTCGCCGCTGGCGTTGGTGAAGTGGTTCCAGGTGGTGCGTTTGGGATTGCCATCCAGCCTGCGTTCTTCGCGCGGATGATCGTATTCTGGCGTTGGCGTTTGTTGGCGAAATTCAGTGATGGCAGGCATGTTCATGGCACAGGCAGCGGAAACAGGCCAGCAGTGTAACAGGAGCGGCATACCGGACGCCGGGGCGCTATAATGACGCTCTCGGTCGATCGGGAAAATTTCCTGAAATATCAGGTATTTACACAATCATTTTCATCGGCGCACCAGCCCCTTTCCGCAGCAATATCGTGACCTACAGCATCAAAGAAATCTTCTATACCTTGCAAGGCGAGGGCGCCCACGCCGGCCGGCCGGCGGTGTTTTGCCGTTTTTCCGGCTGCAACCTGTGGACGGGCCGCGAAGAAGACCGCAACAAGGCGATTTGCCAATTCTGCGACACCGATTTCGTCGGCACCGACGGCGAGAACGGCGGCAAGTTCAAGTCGCCCGAGGAGTTGGCCGCGAAGATCGACAACCTGTGGCCGACCACCTATGCGCCCAGCAAGTACGTGGTCTTCACCGGCGGCGAGCCGCTGCTGCAACTGGATGGCCCGCTGATCGACGCCATGCACGCGGCCGGTTTCGAGATCGCCATCGAGACCAACGGCACCATTCCCGTGCCGCCGGGCGTGGACTGGATTTGCGTCAGCCCCAAGATGGGTTCCGAACTGAAGGTCACGCGCGGCAGCGAACTGAAGGTAGTGGTGCCGCAGCCCGGCCAGCCGCTGGCCGAGTACGAGAAGCTGGACTTCCAGAACTTCCTGCTGCAGCCCATGGACGGCCCCGACGCCGCCGCCAACACCCGACTGGCCATCGAAATGGTCAAGAACAACCCGAAGTGGAAACTGAGCATCCAGACGCACAAGCTGCTGAATATTCCCTGACGCTCCCCGACCTGATTACAATCGCTTATCGCTTGCCGGACATGCTTCGGCGGGCTTCTCATTGAAAATACAGATTCATGCTGACCATCACCCGCAAACTCGAATTCGACGCCGGCCACCGCATTCCCGACCACAAGAGCCAGTGCCGCAACCTGCACGGCCATCGCTATACGCTGGAAATCACGCTGACCGGCGCGGTGATCGATATCGAGGGCAATTCGGACAACGGCATGATCATGGACTTTTCCGACATCAAGTCGCTGGCCAAGGAACACCTGGTCGACGTCTGGGACCATGCCTTCCTGGTCTATGAAAAGGACACGCCGGTGCGAGATTTCCTGGCCAGCCTGCCGGGCCACAAGACAGTGGTCATCGACAGCATCCCGACCGTGGAAAACCTGGCCCGTGCGGCATTCAACATCCTCAAGGCGGCCTACAAGGACCGCTACGGCACCGGCCTGCACCTGCAAAAGCTGGTGCTGCATGAAACGCCCAATTGCTGGGCCGAAGTCACTGCCGACTGAGAGCGATGACCGATTTCACCCCAAGCGAAGACGACCTGCGCCACATGCGCGCCGCGCTCGACCAGGCCAATAACGCCTGGGCGCTGGGCGAGATTCCGGTGGGCGCGGTGGTGGTCAAGGACGGCGAGGTGATCGCCGCCGGCTTCAACCAGCCGATCGGCAAGCACGACCCGACCGCGCATGCCGAGATCATGGCGCTGCGCCGCGCGGCCGAAAAGCTGGGCAATTACCGTTTGCCAGGCTGCGAGCTGTATGTGACGCTGGAGCCTTGCGCCATGTGCTCGGGCGCGATGATGCATGCGCGCCTGGCGCGGGTGGTGTATGGCGCGACCGATCCCAAGACCGGCGCCTGCGGCTCGGTGCTCAACCTGTTCGAACAGGAAAAGCTGAACCACCATACCGAATTGCAGGGCGGCGTGATGGCCGAAGAATGCGGCCAACTGCTGAAGGATTTTTTCGCCATGCGGCGCGAGCAGGTGAAGCAGCAGCGGCTGCTGGACGCGGCGAATGGACAAACCGATGACGAAAGCGAACAGCAATGACAGAGGCAGCAGCGGCCGCCGGCCGTGAACTTCTCGATGGATTGGTGCCGGCCGGCACCGGCGTGGCGATCGTCGCGCCGTGCGGCCATGCGGTCGATCCGGCAAATGTGGAGCGAGGCGTGGCGCTGCTGGAGTCGCTGGGTTGCCGTGTGCGCAATTTCTACCGTCATGAGGCGCGCTTCCAGCGTTTCGGCGCTACCGATGCGCAGCGCGCCGCGCAACTGATGGAGGCCGCGGCCGATCCTGATATCGATGTGCTGCTGTGCCTGCGCGGCTCCTACGGCATGAGCCGCATCCTGCCGGCGCTGGATATTCCGGCGCTGGCGGCCAGCGGCAAGTTGCTGGTCGGCTACAGCGACGTCACCGCCTTGCAGTTCGCCTTGCTGAAGCAAGCCGGCATGGCCGGTTTCCAGGGGCCGATGCTGGCCGGGGACTTCGGCGCCGAGCAGCCGAACTGGCAGGCGCTGGCGACGTTCTGGAAGACGCTGGCTTCGCCGCAGGTGGAAGTGCGCAACTACACCGGCCCGGCCGGCGCCGAGCGCGCGCCCAACGGCGACCGCCGGACCGACCCGCACAGCCCTGTCGTGCAATGCGAGGGCAAGCTGTGGGGCGGCAACCTGGCGATGGTGGCGCACATGATCGGCAGCCCTTGGTTCCCGCAGGTCGACGGCGGCATCCTGTTTCTGGAAGACATCAACGAGCATCCGTTCCGCGTCGAGCGCATGATGCTGCAACTGGAGCAGGCCGGCGTGCTGGCGCGGCAAAAGGCGATCGTGCTGGGCGATTTCTCCGGCTACCGGCTGGGCGAGGTCGACAATGGCTACGACTTCGGCGAGATGCTGGCCTTTTTGCGTCACCGCATCGCCGCGCCTATCGTCACCGGCCTGCCGTTCGGCCACGTGCGCGACCTGGTGACGCTGCCGGTAGGCGCGCATGCGGCGCTGGACGCGCGCGGCGCGGAAGGATTCACGCTGACGCTGTCGGGTTATCCGACGCTGCGCCGGCGTTGATTTTTACTGCTCCTTGATCTCGACCTTCACCGCATCCTTTTCCACGGTGATCTTGCCCGGCTCGAAACGCTTGCCGTTCATCTGCAGCTGTTCGGGCGTGAAGGTGTAGACCGCATAGTCGCGCAGCAGCTTGTCGGCGGCGGCGTTGCCCAGCGCGCTCAACTGCTGGCCGTATTGCGGCGGCAGGTCTTGCGAATCGACGTTTTCCACCTTGGGCGCATCCAGCCGCAGCGAACGCGTGGCGGGATCGTACTTGAAGCCGCTGCTCATGGTCAGCGCCGCATTGACCGGTTTGGCGAACAGCAGCGGATTGGCGATCTGCGCATCGACCACGGTGGTCAGGCGGTTCTTGTCCGGATCCATGCCCAGCCGCGGGTTGCTCAGCGTGACCTCGAAAATCTCCATATAGCGCAGCTTGCGCGGAAACTGCGGCGCGATTGCCGTCTCCAATTCCTTTTTGGAGACGCTGTATTCGTTGGTCCAGACGTTGTAGGCGGCATGGGCCCCCGTGGCCGAGCACAAGCCGAAGGCGAGGGCGGCGGCCCAATGGCGGCTGGGCAGGTTTTTTGCTAGCTTCATATGATCCGTGGCGTTGGCTGCGAAGCCCATTGGAGCGCTACAGCCGGTTAAAAATCCCGGTCATTGTAGTTCAGGCAAGATCGGCGGCATGCATCGCCTTTGCCGCAGGGAAAGAAAGCGGCGTCATCCGGCCCGCAAGTCAAGCCGGGGCGCGCCCACAATGGTAAAATGCAAGGTTTCGCGCGCCCTGCGGCAAGATTTCCATGGCCGCCGCGCGCAGGTTTCATTTTTGAAAAGGTTTCCGCAGTGCTATCCACCGCTAACATCACCATGCAGTTCGGCGCCAAGCCGTTGTTCGAGAACATCTCCGTCAAGTTCGGCGACGGCAACCGCTATGGCCTCATCGGCGCCAACGGTTGCGGCAAGTCGACCTTCATGAAGATCCTCGGCGGCGACCTCGAACCTTCGGCCGGCAACGTCAGCCTGGACGTCAACGAACGCCTGGGCAAGCTGCGCCAGGACCAGTTCGCCTATGAAGAAATGCGCGTGCTGGACGTGGTGATGATGGGCCACGTCGAGATGTGGGCGGCGATGTCCGAACGCGATGCGATCTACGCCAATCCGGAAGCCACCGACGACGACTACATGAAGGCCGCCGACCTGGAGGCCAAGTTCGCCGAGTACGACGGCTACACCGCCGAAGCGCGCGCCGGCGAGCTGCTGCTGGGCGTGGGCGTGCCCATCGAACAGCACAACGGCCCGATGAGCAACGTCGCGCCCGGCTGGAAGCTGCGTGTGCTGCTGGCGCAGGCGCTGTTCTCCAATCCCGACATCCTGCTGCTGGACGAACCGACCAACAACCTGGACATCGACACCATCCGCTGGCTGGAAAACGTGCTCAACGAGCGCAATTCCACCATGATCATCATTTCCCACGACCGCCACTTCCTGAACCAGGTCTGCACCCACATGGCCGACATGGACTACGGCACGCTGAAGATCTACCCGGGCAACTACGACGACTACATGCTGGCTTCGTCGCAGGCGCGCGCGCAGCAAATGGCGGCCAACGCCAAGGCCAAGGAAAAGGTCGCCGAACTGCAGGACTTCGTGCGCCGCTTCTCGGCCAACAAGTCCAAGGCGCGCCAGGCGACTTCGCGCGCCAAGCAGATCGACAAGATCAAGGTCGAGGACGTCAAGCCGTCGTCCCGCGTGAACCCCTTCATCCGCTTCGAAGGCGAGAAGAAGCTGCACCGCCTGGCGGTGGAGACGCAAGGCATTTCCAAGACCTACGACCGCGACATCTTCAAGAACTTCAGCATCATGGTCGAAGCCGGCGAGAAGATCGCCATCATCGGCGCCAACGGCGCCGGCAAGACGACCCTGCTGCGCAGCATCGGCGGCGACGTGGCCGGCCTGCATCCGGATTCCGGCGTGGTCAAGTGGGCCGAGAACGCCAACGTCGGCTACATGCCGCAAGACCCGACCGAGGAATTCGCCAAGGGCGAGACCCTGACCGACTGGATGGGCATGTGGACGCAAGAGGGTGATGACGACCAGGCCGTGCGCGGCATCCTGGGCCGCCTGCTGTTCTCCGGCGACGACGTCAAGAAGTCGGTCAAGGTGCTGTCCGGCGGTGAAAAGGGCCGCATGATGTACGGCAAGCTGATGCTGGGCCGCCACAACGTGCTGCTGATGGACGAGCCGACCAACCACATGGACATGGAGTCCATCGAATCGCTCAACATCGCGCTGGAAAAATACGCCGGCACGCTGATCTTCGTGTCGCACGACCGCGAATTCGTGTCCTCGCTGGCGACCCGCATCCTGGAGGTGAAGGATGGCAAGATCATCGACTTCCAGGGCAACTACGAAGACTACCTGGCCAGCCAGGGCATCGAATAATCCGTATAACCCGCGCACAGCCAACCCACCGTCATGCAAGCAATAGCAACCAAGGTCGTCGAATTCGAGCGGCCGCAAATGGAGACCGGCGGAAGTTGTACCGCCAATGCCTGGGCCAAGGTGCCGCCGACGCCCAGCGCAGAAGAGCGCGCCAGCCTCAAGGCGCGCATCCGGCAACTGCTCAAGGAAAAGGAAGCGGTGCTGGTGTCGCACTACTATGTCGACGCCGACCTGCAGGACCTGGCCGAAGAAACCGGCGGCTGCGTGTCCGATTCGCTGGAGATGGCGCGCTTCGGGCGCGACCATCCGGCCAAGACGCTGGTCGTGGCCGGCGTGCGCTTCATGGGCGAGACCGCCAAGATCCTGAGCCCGGAAAAGCGCATCCTGATGCCTGACCTGGACGCCACCTGCTCGCTCGACCTGGGCTGCGCGCCGGACGAATTCGCCGCCTTCTGCGACCAGCACCCGGACCGCACCGTGGTGGTCTACGCCAATACCAGCGCCGCCGTGAAGGCGCGCGCCGACTGGATGGTGACCTCGTCCATCGGACTGGAGATCGTGCAGCACCTGCATGCGCAGGGCAAGAAGATCCTGTGGGCGCCGGACAAGCACCTGGGCAGCTACATCCAGAAACAGACCGGCGCCGACATGCTGCTGTGGCAAGGCTCCTGCCTGGTGCACGACGAGTTTAAGGGCGTTGAACTGGAACTGATGCGCGCCGAGCATCCCGAGGCCCTGGTGCTGGTGCACCCGGAGTCGCCCGAGGCGGTGGTGGCGCAGGCCGATGTGATCGGCTCGACCTCGCAGCTGATCGCCGCCGTGCAGGCTTCCGACGCGCCGTCGTTCATCGTCGCCACCGACAACGGCATCCTGCACAAGATGCGCCTGGCCGCGCCCGGAAAGCTGTTCATCGACGCGCCGACCGCCGGCAACAGCGCCACCTGCAAGAGCTGCGCGCATTGCCCCTGGATGGCGATGAACGGTTTGCAGAACCTGCTGCACGTGCTGGAAACCGGCGCCAATGAGATCCACGTCGATCCCGCCGTCGGCAGGCAGGCCGTGGTGTGCATCGACCGCATGCTGGACTTCGCCGCCAGCAAGAAAGCCAAGGCGCTGCCCACGGGCCGCCTTGAAGACGAGCAGAAACTGTTTGCAGGAATCGGCCCAGCATGACACTCCACGCCATCAAAACCAGCCCCAGCAGCATCAGCGCCACCAGCAACCTGAAGAATCCCTTCGCGCCGTTCGACGCCGCGCTCAACGCCGCCTTCGACGCCAACGTCAACCAGGCTATCGCCGAGGATGTGGGTGACGGCGACTACACCGGCTTGCTGGTGCCCGAGAACGAATTCGTCAAGGCGCGCGTGATCGTGCGCGAAACCGCCGTGCTGTGCGGGGCGCCCTGGTTCGAAGCGGTCATGACCCGGCTCGACCCGCGCCTGCAGATCAACTGGCGCTACGCCGAAGGCGAACTGATGCAGCCCGATACCGAGGTCTGCGCCATCGAAGGCCCGGCGCGCGCCTTGCTGACCGCCGAACGCGGCGCGTTGAATTTCCTGCAGTTGCTGTCGGGCGTGGCCACCGCCACCCGGCGCTATGTCGATGTGGTGGCCGGCACCAAGGCCAGCATCCTCGACACCCGCAAGACCTTGCCCGGCCTGCGCCTGGCGCAGAAGTACGCGGTCCGAGTGGGCGGCGGCGCCAACCAGCGGCTGGCGCTGTACGACGGCATCCTGATCAAGGAAAACCACATCGCCGCCGCCGGCGGCATCACCGCCGCGATGGACGCCGCGCAGAAGATCGATGCCGGCGTGAGCATCCAGGTCGAGGTGGAGAGCATCGCCGAACTGCAAGAGGCGCTGGCCGCCGGCGCGGTGTCGATCCTGCTCGACAATTTCTCGCTGGAGATGATGCGCGAAGCGGTCGCCGTCAATGCCGGGCGCGCCGTGCTGGAGGCTTCCGGCGGCATCAACATGGAGACCGTGCGCGAGATCGCCGAAACCGGCGTGGACCGCATTTCCATCGGCAGCCTGACCAAGGACATCCGCGCGGCGGACTTTTCGTTGCGGGTGCTTGGCTGAGCAAGCGGATATCCGCGCTTCCGAAAAACGCCGCGCCTGTCGCGGCGTTTTTTATTGAGCGTTGCCGGTGCGATCCCATGAAACGAGCTGATAGAATGGCCGGCAATGTCGCGGCCGAGACCGCGCACCGCGCTGGCACCGTTGCCGTCATGTCGGGGGGGATTCCACTGTGAAATCAAATAATCTTGCTGCGCCATTGGTGTGGGCCGCCGTCTATTTCCTGTTCGGCTTCGCCTCGCATGAACTCAATGGAGCGTTCATCGCCAGCGGCTATATCTGGCTGCCGGCCGGCATCACCGTCGGCGCATTGCTGCTGACGCCGACGGCGCGCTGGTTCCCGCTGCTGGTGCTGCTGGTGGCGGCCCAGGTGCTGCTGGGCTGGGTCGAGCAGCGCGAGCTGTGGCGCATGATGCTGTTTTCGCTGGACGAGATCGGCGTGGCCGCCATCGCCGTGTGGCTGGTGCAGCGCGCGCCGTTCCCGATGGAGGGCTTGTATTTCGTGCGCGGCCTGCTGATGGTCGGGGTCGGCGCCAGCGTGGTCAGCGGCCTGTTCGGCGCGGCCTGGTTCCACTTGACGCAGGGCTTGTCGTTCTGGGGAACCTTGCGCATCTGGTCGCTCTCCGACCTGGTCGGCATCCTGATCATGACGCCGGTTCTGGCCGGCTGGTCGCAGTTCCGCGCCACCCGTTCCGGCGGCATCGCCCGCACCGAGTTCCTGCTGGGTCTGGCGTCCTTCGTCGCCATGGTCGGTTCGGCCTATCTGGCCTTTGACAGTGACATCGACCGCGTGGTGTTCGATGTCGAATTTTCCACCACCTATGTGCCGCTGTTCTTCATCGCGCTGGTGACCCTGCTGTGGGGCGGGCGCGGCGGTTCGTTGTCGGTGGCGGTGCTGTCGCTGATGGCCTTCGTCTACAACTCGCTGGGGCACGGCCCCTTCGTCGAACTGGTGCAGCTGCATTCCAGCAACGCCTTGCTGGAGCTGCAGATCTATCTGGCGGTGGCGTCGTTGCTGTCGCTGCTCATCAGTGCGCTCAAGACCACCCGCGAGCAATTGCACGAGGACGTCGCGCGCTGGAAGAACGAGGTCGAGCTGTCGCTGTCGGCCAGCCGCCAGTTAGCTTATACGATCGACCCGCAGCGGCTTTCCTTCACCTGGAGCGGCGACGTCGAGGCGCTGCTGGGCGTCCCGGCGGCGCAGTTGCACACGCTCGACCAGGTGCTCAGGCTGGTCGCGCCGCTGGACCAGGCGCGCCTGCGCCAGCGCTGGCTGGATGGCGGCGACGGCGACGAACGCGCCGACATGCCGTTCCACCTGCAGGCCGGCGGCGCGGCCGTGCTCGATATCAGCCGCAGCCTGCTGGATGCCGAAGACCGCCTGGCGATCGTGGCCGGGGTCTGGCGTTTCGCCGACAAGGCGCAAGACACCGCCCAAGACCGGGGCGCGTGATGAGCGGCCCCGGCTCTGTCGGCGCCTTGCTCATCCATGGGCTGGGCGGCACCCAGTACGATCTGGGTTCGCTGCAGAAGATCCTGAAGAAGGCAGGGGTGGAAACGCACGCCATTACCCTGGCCGGGCACGGCACCGTGCCGGAGGATCTGATAGGCGTGCGCGCCGAGCAATGGATCGATGCCGTGGTGGAGCAATACCGCGAGCTGCAGCCGCAATACGGCCAGCTCCATATCATGGGCATGTGCATGGGCGCGCTGGTGGCGCTGGCGCTGGCCGAGCGCGTGCAGCACGGCGCGGCCCAGGGCCGGCTGGTGACGCTGGCGCCGCCGATCTATCTGGACGGCTGGTCCACGCCCTGGTACGCCGGGCTGCGCCGGCTGTTCTATTTCATCCCCGGCGTTGCCGCGCGCATGAAGGTGGAGGAGGGCGAGCCTTACGGCATCAAGAACACGCTGGTGCGCGCCGTGGTGAAAGCCAAGTTCGAGCGCGGCGACAATTTCCATTACCGCTGGGTGCCGCTGAGCTGCGTGCGGCAGGTCGACCGCCTGCGCGCCTGGGCCATGGGCCGCGCCCGCAACATCAAGGCACCCACGCTGGTAGTGCATGCGAGGGAAGATGAATTGACCAGCCTGCGCTCGGCCGATTTCCTCAAGGAGCAGATCGCCGATGCGCGCGTGGTGGTGCTGGAAAACAGCTACCACATGATTTGCGTGGACAACGACCGCGACCAGGTGGCCAACAGCATCCTGGAATTCTTCGGCTTCCCGCCGCAGGAGTTCCGTCCGCGCCGGCGCGAACGCGGGGCCGCCGGAGAGCCTGCGCCGCAAGACTGAGACGCAGGCAGGGCCGGATCAGAACACCCGGCCCAACTGCATATACACGTTCCATACCCCGCGCTGGCCCACGGCCACGCCGAAGTAGATCGGCCCGACCGCGCTGCTGCCGCCCACGAAGACGCTGGCGCTGGTCTTGTAGGGGCCGTCGCCGAAATTCTCCTTGTTCTGCCAGACGTTGCCCGCTTCCAGGCTGGTGCCCAGCACCGGATTGCGCAGGCCGGCCAGGCTGTACTGGTTGAGGTCGCGCAGCCAGGTCAGGCGGCCATAGAGCAGATAGTTGCCGGAGAACTGGTCAGGCGCGTAGGCCGACAGGCGCTGGAAGCCGCCCAGCGTGAAGCCGATGCCGTTGCTGCCCAGGCTGGCGTCGTTGGAGGACAAGCTGCGCGCGCCCTCCAGCGCGATGTTGATGGTGTTGAGTCCGCTGCCGAAGGCCCACAGCCCCTTGGCCTGGATGTCCGAATAGCGCGTATCGTTGCCGCCCAAACCGTGGTTGAGCTCGGCATAGGCGTAGTAGCCCTTGCGCGGGAACAGCACGTCGTCGAGCTGGTCGATGGTCACGCGCATGCGGGCCGTCGGCTGGCTGTCGCTGCCGCTGGGAAAGCCCTGGCCGTCGGGAAGCGGATAGTCGTAGTTGGGCGAGTAGCGCTGGTGACGGTAGTTCACGCCCAGCCGCACCTCGCCCAGGCGCGCCAGCGGCAATCCCAGGTCGACACCGACCAGGGCGGTGTCGATGCGATATTCGTTGACCGGCGATGCCTTCACATCGCTGCCGTCGGGATACAGGTCCAGATTGCGGCGGCTGAGCTCCAGGTAGGGGGCGATATAGGCCCCGGTGTTGCCCCAGATCGGCTGGCGCAATTCGCTTTGCAGGCTCAGGCGCGTATTGCCCAGCACCAGGTCGTTGCGCCATTCGAGCCCGCTGGCGTTGATCCAGGGATAGCGGTGGCCGATCTGCAGGTTGTAGCTGCCGCGGCCGTTGAAGCTGTTGGACAGGCCCAGGCCGAACAGCAGGTATTGCGGCCCCCAGGATTTCTCTTCGGCGTCGACCACCAGCACGTTGCGGCCGTCGCGCGTGACGATTTCCTGCGTCACGCCGTTGAAATCGCCATTGGTCGACAGCGCCGACAACTGGCGGTTGAGTTCGGCGCCGTCGTAGAGGTCGCCTTCCTTTACCGCCAGCTTGCTGCGCACGTAGCTGGCGGGGATGCGCTTGCCGCTGTGCACCTCGATGGCGTCGATGCGCGTGCCTTTGGCCAGCGCGCTGCCGTCGTGCGCGCGTTCGGCAAGATAGGCTTGCCATTGCGACGGGGGCAGCGACAGCCCGGTCAGGCGCAGGCTCTGCTGCTGCGCGGCATCCCAGCCGGCGTTGATGCCGTCCTTTCCGCGCGCGAAATCGGTCAGGGAGATGTTGCCCAACTGCGGCTCGATCAGGATGTCGCCCCGGCCCAGCAATGCCTTTTGCGCCTGCACGTTCTGCTGGATCAGGATGCCCACCATCTGCTGCGCCACCGCGGTGGGCGATTGCAGTTGCGCCGCATCCTGCAGCGGCGTGGCGATGTTGACCGCGATGATCACGTCGGCGCCCATCTCGCGCGCCGTCTGCACCGGCAGGTTGCTGACCAGGCCGCCATCGACCAGGATGCGCTGCCCCACGCGAAACGGCGCGAACAGCCCCGGCACCGCCATGCTGGCGCGCATGGCGCGCGGCAGCGAGCCTTCCTTCATCTCGACCTTGGCGCCGTCGCTGAGGTCGGTCGCCACCGCGCGGAACGGGATCGGCAGCCTGGCGAAATCGATATTGGCCGGTAATTGCGCGGTCCAGTTCTGCAGCAGCGTCAGCAGGTTGTTGCCCTGGACCAGGCCGGGCGCGAGCTTGAGCTTGCCGTCGTCGTAGCCGGCCGAAATCGAGATCGGGTATTGGAATTCGTCCTCGCGCTGCGATTGCGGCAGGTGCGCGCGGTCGTTGCGGTCGAAGGCGATGTCGGAGAGATTGGTGGTGGCCAGGCGGCGCTCCAGCTCGTCGGCCGACAGCCCGCTGGCGTACAGGCCGCCGATCAGCGCGCCCATGCTGGTGCCGGCGATGCAGTCGACCGGCACGTGCAGCTTTTCCAGGTATTGCAGTACGCCCAGGTGAGCATAGCCGCGCGCGCCGCCGCCGGAGAGTACCAGGCACACGCGGGGACGCTTTGTATTGGCTGTCGTCGGCGATGCGATGGATTCCTCGGCGCGCGCCGGAAGGGAAAGGCTTATCGCCATGGCCAGTACGGCGGCAATCGGGATAGGAGAGAGGCGCAGGCGATGGCGCAGGAAGGCAGAGAAAGACCGTTGCACGGCAGGCGTTCCGCAATGAAATCGATGGCGGATATTACACCAGCGCAAGGCCGGAGCGGCAATCGGGAAGAGAGAAAAGCGGCGCCGGAAAATCAGGAGTAGTAAGCCCCGCTGGGCGCTTCGGCCAGGAATTGCTTGGCCTGGCGTATGCTTTCCGGCGACACATGGGACAGCGATTCGCGATGGGCTTCAATGCTGTCCCAGATCTCGACGATCACGATACGCGACGGATCGGCATGGTCCTGCAGCAATTCGCAGGACTGGCAGCCGGCCGAGGCGCGGATCTCGGGCAGGATACCCGTCAGGAAGTCCTTCAGGTCGGCGGCGTGGTGTTCACGCGCGCGGAAGGTATTGATGCGGGTGATGCTCATGATGATCTCCCCGGAGCCGGACGGCCAGGCTCCTGAGGGAAATGCTAGCCGCCGGCCCCGCCGCATGGCAAGGGGAATCCATGTTGCAGGGCGTCAGCCGGCGCTTTTGCCGTCGTGGCCGGGCAGGATGGTGGGTGTGGCGCGCGGCAGCGTGCGCGGGTAGTCCTGGCTGAAATGCAGACCGCGGCTTTCCTTGCGGGTGAGGGCGCTGGCCACGATCAGCTGGGCCACGTCGACCAGGTTGCGCAGTTCCAGCAAATCGCGCGTGATGCGGAAGTTGGCGTAGTACTCGTCGATTTCTTCCTTGAGCAGGCGGATGCGATGCTGGGCGCGCTCCAGGCGCTTGTCGGTGCGCACGATACTAACGTAGTTCCACATGAAGCGGCGCAGCTCGTCCCAGTTGTGGGCGATCACCACTTCCTCGTCGGCATCGGTGACGCGGCTTTCATCCCACTGCGGCACCGCGATGGCATCGTGCGTGCCGGCCGCCAGTTCCCGTTCGATATCGCCGGCCGCCGCGCGGCCCAGCACCAGGCATTCCAGCAGCGAATTGCTGGCCAGCCGGTTGGCGCCGTGCAGGCCGGTATAGGCGGTTTCGCCGACGGCGTACAGGCCCGGCATATCGGTGCGGCCGGCCATGTCGGTGACCACGCCGCCGCAGGTATAGTGCGCGGCCGGCACCACCGGGATCGGCTGTCTGGTGATGTCGATGCCGAACTCCAGGCAGCGCGCCATGATGGTCGGGAAATGTTCGCGGATGAATTCGGGGCTCTGGTGGCTGATGTCGAGGTCGACATGGTCCAGGCCGCGCTTTTTCATCTCGAAGTCGATCGCGCGCGCCACGATGTCGCGCGGTGCCAGTTCGGCGCGTTCATCGTGCTCCGGCATGAAGCGCATGCCCGCCGCCGCGCCGGCCGACTGCGGCAGCTTGAGCAGCGCGCCTTCGCCGCGCAGCGCCTCGCTGATCAGGAAGGATTTGGCGTAGGGATGGTACAGGCAGGTCGGATGGAACTGGATGAACTCCATGTTGGCCACCCGGCAGCCGGCGCGCCAGGCCATGGCGATGCCGTCGCCGGTGGCCGAATCCGGATTGGATGTGTACAGGTAGACCTTGCCCGCGCCGCCGGTGGCCAGCACCGTGTGGCGTGCGGCAATGGAGAGTACGCGCTCGGAACGCGTGTCTTGCACGTACACGCCCAGGCAACGCGGCTCGGCCTTGGCATCGAGCTTGCGGGCATGGATCAGGTCGATCGCGCAATGGTGCTCCAGCAGCGTGATGTTGGGATGGGTGCGCACGCGCTGTTCCAGCGTCACCTGCACCGCATGCCCGGTGGCGTCGGCCGCGTGGATGATGCGGCGCTGGCTGTGGCCGCCTTCGCGGGTCAGGTGATAGCCCAGCTCGGCACTGTCGTCGCGGGTGAAGGGCACGCCTTGCTCTATCAGCCATTCGATGGCTTCGCGGCCGTGCTCGACGATGAAGCGCGTGGCGCCCTCGTCGCACAGGCCGGCGCCGGCCACCAGGGTATCGGCGATGTGCTGGCCGTGGCTGTCGCCGGAATCGAGCACGGCGGCGATGCCGCCCTGGGCCCAGTTGCTGGCGCCGTCGAGCAGTTCGCCCTTGGAAACGACGACGACCCGGTGTTTTTCGGCGAGGTGGAGCGCAACGGAGAGACCGGCCAGACCGCTGCCGATAATGGCGACATCGAACTTCATGATCGTGGGCAACACTGCTGTTGTAGTGGTGGAGGTGGGCAGTGATTATAACCACCGTTGCGGGGGAAACTGTTTAGGGCGTTTTTATGATGCGCGATTCCACCTCCGTCGTCTCATAGAAGCTGGCCGGATTCGGCTGATGCGCGGATTTTATGAAATCTGCCGCAAATTCCCCATTGATCGATATCCAATGCAGCGGCATCGCAGTAGTGTCTGGCACAGGCAAGAATATCCTTGAAATGGTATATCATGTCCAGCAATCAGGAACGCCAACTTGTGTGGCTTGGCAGCAGTAAAAAGGATCTGTTGGCGCTGCCGGTTCCGGTGCGCAAGTTCTTCGGGCATGCGCTGGATGTTGCCCAGCACGGCGGACAACATGCCGCGGCCAAGGCGCTCAGGGGTTTTGGCGGCGCAGGTGTGCTGGAAGTGGTGGAAGACGATGTGGATGGCACGTACCGCGCCGTTTATACGGTGCGTTTCGCTGAAGCGGTATTCGTGCTGCACGACTTCCAGAAGAAAGCAAACGTGGCATCGCCACACCGCAAGCGGACATGGAAATCATCAGAAAACGGTTGCGGGTGGCGGCAATCGTCGCACAGGAGTCAGGAAATGAAGAAGCGCGTCATTGAAGGCATCGAGGTCGAATCCAGTTCGGGCAACGTATTTGCCGATCTGGCGTTGCCTGATGCCGACAAGCTCAAGATCAAGTCCGGATTGACCATCGAGATCGCCAAGGCAATCCGCAAGCAGGGATTGACCCAGGCGGAAGCCGCGCAACGCATGGGCCTGACGCAACCCAAGGTGTCAGCGCTCCTGCATGGGGAATTTTCGAATTTCTCCGAACGCAAGCTAATGGATTGCCTGACCCGTCTGGGTTACGACATTGAAATTCGCGTCCATGCTTCCAGTTCAGGTGTCGGACACCTGATGCTCATCCCGGCCTGAGCAATGTAAGAACCTGTTCCCCAAAAAAAACGGGCCCCGACTTGCATCGGAGCCCGGCTTCGGGCATTGCCTGTGAAGCGTGCTTACTCAGGAATCACCGGCTTGACCTTGGCCGCCGCCTGCTTGGCGCGGATGCGGGCCGATTCGATGTTTTCGCCGGAGGCCAGCGCCACGCCCATGCGGCGGCGCTGGAAGGATTCCGGCTTGCCGAACAGGCGGATGTCGGCCCCAGGGATGCGCAGGGCCTCGGCTACGCCCTCGAAGGCGATGCCGCGTGCCTCGTGCTGGCCGTAGATCACGGCGGAAGCGCCCGGCGAGCGCAGCGCGGTATTGACCGGCAGGCCGAGGATGGCCTTGGCGTGCAGTTCGAATTCGCTCTGCACCTGGCTGACCATGGTGACCATGCCGGTGTCGTGCGGGCGCGGGCTGACTTCGGAGAACCACACCATGTCGCCCTTGACGAACAGTTCCACGCCGAACAGGCCCAGCCCGCCGAGGTTTTCGGTGACTTTGCGGGCGATGTCGCGGGCCTTGTCCAGCGCCGCCGGCGGCATCGGATGCGGCTGCCAGGATTCGACGTAGTCGCCCTTGACCTGCAGGTGGCCGATCGGGTCGCAGAAGCTGGTGACGGTGTCGCCGTTTTCGTTGAGCGAGCGCACGGTCAGCAGGGTGATTTCATAATCGAAGTCGATGAAGCCTTCCACGATCACGCGGCCGGCATCGACGCGGCCGCCGGCGGCGGCGTAGTCCCAGGCGGCCTTGACTTCATCGGGACCGTCGATCTTGGACTGGCCCTTGCCGGAGGAGGACATCACCGGCTTGATCACGCACGGGAAGCCGATCTGCTGCACTGCTGCCTGAAGTTCTTCCAGGCTGTCGGCGAAGCGGTAGGGGGAGGTGGCCAGGCCCAGGGTCTCGCCGGCCAGGCGGCGGATGCCTTCGCGGTTCATGGTCAGCCAGGCGGCGCGGGCGGTCGGGATGACGCGCGCCTTGCCGGCTTCTTCCAGCTTGACCAGGGTCTCGGTGGCGATCGCCTCGATTTCCGGCACCACCAGATCCGGCTGTTCCTTTTCGATCAGCGCGGCCAGCGCGGCGCCGTCGGTCATGTTGATCACATGGGCGCGGTGCGCGACCTGGTGGCCGGGGGCGTTCTCATAGCGGTCCACGGCGATCACTTCCACGCCCAGGCGCTGCAGCGCGATGATGACTTCCTTGCCGAGCTCGCCGGAGCCGAGCAGCATGACTTTGGTAGCCGATGGGGAAAGCGGGGTGCCGAGTCGGATTGGTTTTTTCATAACTGGGGAGTGAAGGATCAGCAGGGCGCTGATGCGGTATGAGAAATAAAATAACCGGCGGACGATACCAAATCTTGCACCGTTTGGACAGCCGGAATGTCCGCAGTTGCATGTGGCGGGAATGAGGGATGGTGATGGAAAATTTCCCTTTGGGAAATTATAGCCCGCGGCAGCTGGAGTGCCTCTTCCGAACTTCTATCTACCTGCAGGCAACAGAGTCCAAATTTCCCTAAATCTGTCTAAGTTGGAAGGTGCCATCGGTAAGGCCAGTTATTTGCGGCTATCGAAACCCAGCCAGCCATCCAAATTATTTTTCATCCAGACGCAAATCAAGCATCGCTCCCGAAAGCGATTTGCCATGCGCATCCAGGGCCAGCGAGCGGGTCACGCCGCCGCCCAGCGCCTTGTGCATGACGAAGTTGAGCGCGCCCAGATGCGGCAGCGCATGGCGCACCACTTCACCGTGCACGACACCGGCGAAATGCCGCCGCACGCGCTCGGCCGTAAGCTCGCGCTCAAGCAGGGCATAGTCTTCCTGGCGATAGGCGATCACCGAGATGTTGGAAATGTCGCCTTTGTCGCCGGCACGGGAATGGGCGATGTCACGCAGCAGCATGTCAGATCTCCTCGAAATGAACGGATGCGCTTGCCAGCTCGCGCGGCAGCAGCATGGATAGCACGGCGATGACCTCGCGCGCCGCCTTGGTGGCGCCGCCGCCGCCGGCCGGGCCGTTGGTGTAGAGTGTCTCGACTTCATTGCCGATGCGCACGGCTTCCTTCATGCTGGCGGTGCGGCCGGCAACGCGGGCACGCACTTCGAACGGTTCGGCTGCCGCGGATGACATACCGCTGCCGCAGATGGCGTTGACGCCGATCAGGTCGAAGCGCAATTCCTCGGCTTGCAGGCCGGTCAGCGCCAGGCGTTCGCGCACGATGTCCAGCGCCAGTTGCGCGCGCGCCTGGGCGCCCGGTCCGGCGTAGGAAATCTGGCCTTCGCCGATGAAGCTGTCGCGGTAGCCCAGCGTGGTCTTAAGCGTGGCGGTGCGGGGGCGGCCGTGGCCGCCGCTGACGGCGACCCGGTCCGGGCCGATTTCCTCGATGCGCGCCTGCGAGAAGTCGGCCACCACATCCGGCGTGAAGTAGCTCTGCGGGTCGTGGATTTCGTAGAGCAGTTGTTCCTTGCAGGTTTGCGCCGTCACCTGGCCGCCTGAGCCGGCCACCTTGGTGATGACCGCGCTGCCGTCGGCGCTGACTTCGCCGATAGGAAAGCCCAGCCGCGCCAGGCCGGCGACATCCTTCTTGCCCGGATCGGCGAAGTAGCCGCCGGTGATCTGGCCGGCGCATTCCAGCAGATGGCCTACCAGCGTGCCCTGGCCCAGCTTGTCCCAGTCGTCCGCGGCCCAGCCGAATTCATGCACCAGCGGCGCCAGCACCAGCGCCGGGTCGGCCACGCGGCCGGTGACCACGACATCGGCGCCGCCCGCGAGCGCTTCGACGATGGGGGCAATGCCGAGATAGGCATTGGCTGAAATCAAGCGGTCGCCGAGGGAGGCCACCTGCAAGCCGTTGTCTTCGATAGTGAAGCTGCCTTGCCGCAGCACATCCAGCACATCGTCGCCGCTGACGGCGGCGATCTTGAGCCGCTTCAGGCCGATCTCTTGCGCGATTTCCCGGATGCGGCGCGCGGCGGCTCGCGGATTGGCCGCGCCCATGTTGGTGATGATGCGGATGCCGCGCTCGGCGCAGGTTTTCAGCACCGCATGCATGCGCTCGTCCAGCAGCGGGTCGTAACCCTTGGCCGGATCGGCCAGGCGCGCTTGCTGGCCGATGGCGATGGTGCGTTCGGCCAGGCATTCGAACACCAGGTAGTCGATATCGCCTTGTTCGGCCAGTTCGGCCGCCGGTTCGATGCGGTCGCCCGAGTAGCCGGCGCCGGCGCCGATGCGCACCGTGCGCCGGGAGGGATCTGTTGTGCGGTTCATGCTGCTATCCAATCATGGCAAGGCGGGCCGCGCGTCAGAACAGCGGGAACAGCCCGAGTACGACGCAGGCGATGGTCATGATGACCGACGCGCCGAACAGGAAGGGAATGGTGTACTTCTGGTGGTCTGCCAGTTCGATGCCGGCCAGGCCGCAGACCAGGAAAGTGGCCGGCGTCAACGGGCTGACCGGGAAGCCGGTGGTCATCTGGCCCAGCAGCGCGGCCTGCGCCACCTGGATGGTCGGCACGCCCAGCATGTGGCTGACTTCCGCGATCACCGGCAGCACCCCGAAGTAGAACGAATCGGGATCGAACAGCAGCGACAGCGGCATCGACAGGATGCCCAGCGCCACCGGGATATGTCCGGCCATCTCGGGCGGCACGAAACCAACGGCGGTCTTGGCCATGGCGCCGAGCATGCCGGATTTGGTCATGATGCCGGTGAACACGCCGGCGGCGAACAGGATGCTGGCCATCAGCAGCGCGGCCTTGGCGTGCGCGTCGATGCGCTCGCGCTGCATGTTGACGTCGCGGTAGTTGATCATCAGCGCGGCCACCACGCCGATCATGAACATCACCACCGGATCGACCTTGCCGCTGATCATCACGCCCAGCACGAACACGGTCAGGGCGATGTTGAGCCAGAAATTTTGCGGGCGGCGGATCTTCTTCTGCGCATCGGTCAGCTCATGCTGCTGCACGAAATCCACGGCCGCGCCTTTGCCCAGGCCCAGGCGGCGTTCTTCCTTCAGGCCCAGCAGGTAGGAAGCGATGAACACGAACGCCAGGCCGGCCAACTGGATCGGGATGAGCGGCGTGAAGATGTCGGACACCGGGATATGCAGCGCGGCTGAAGCGCGGATCATCGGGCCGGTCCACGGCAGGAAGTTGACGCCGGCCGCCATCGAAGCCACGCAGGCCAGGATGCGCTTGTCGATGCCAAGGCGGTCGTACAGCGGCAGCATGGCCGGGATGGTGATCAGGAAGGTCACCGCGCCGGAGCCGTCCAGGTGGATCAGCAGCGCCAGCAGCGCGGTGCCGGGCACGATGCGGGAAGGACGGCTGCCGACGGTCCTGAGGATGCGGCTGATGATGGGATCGAGCATGCCGGCATCGGTGACGATGCCGAAGAACAGGATGGCGAACACGAACATGCCCGCCACCGGCGCGATCGAGGTCACGCCGGCGACGATGAACTTGGACGTCTGCAAGCCGAAACCGCCTACCAGGGCGGCGACGATGGGGATGGCGATCAGCGCCACCAGCGGCGACATCTTCTTGGTGAGGATGGCCGTGAACAACAGGACGATCGTGACAAAGCCGAGCAGGGCGAGCATGCGTGTCTCCAGGATTTTTAGGGATTTTTTCTTATTCGATTTTCCGCTGCGGCCCGGCTTGGTTTTTCTGTGCCGTGTTGACGCAAGGGGAAGGCATGGCGAGTGTAGGTTTTTGGCAATTTTGTTGTAAAGTTGATTTTTTCGATTGATTAATCTGTTTTTCAGATCAATCAACCTATCCCTCGTCCACCATGCAAACCAACATCTCGACCCGCTTGCTGCAGGCCTTCCTGGCCTTGGCCGATTGCCGCCATTTCGGCCATGCGGCCGAGCGCTGCCACGTTTCGCAATCGGCCTTCAGCGTGATGATCCAGAAGCTGGAGGCAGCCGCCGGCGCGCGCCTGTTCGAACGCGATACGCGCAACGTGACGCTGACGCCGGAAGGCGAATTGTTCGTCGAAGTGGCGCGCCAGCTGGTAGCCGACATCGAGTCGGCGTTTTCCAACATGAGCGACTATGTGGCGCGCCGCAAGGGCCGGGTTGCCATCGCCGCGCTGCCTTCGCTGGCCGCCGGCTGGCTGCCGCCGCTGCTGGCCGAGTACCGGCGGCGCTACCCGGGCGTGGCGCTGGAATTGTTCGATGCCATATCGGACCATTGCCTCGACCTGCTGCGCCAGGGCAAGGTGGATATCGCGCTGGCCGCGCCGGGGCCCAACTTGCTGGAATTCGATACCCGGCCGCTGTGTTCCGACCCGTTCTATCTGGTGTGCCGGCGCGATCACAAGCTGGCCGGAAAACGGCGCATCAAGGTCTCCCAGCTGGCCGGCTGCGAACTGATCCACCTGGCGCGCTCGACCAGCGTGCGCCAGCACCTGGACGCGCTGTTGCATCCCGGCGGCGTCATCAACACCGGTTTGGAAGTGGAACACCTGGCTACCGTGGCGGGACTGATCGAAAGCGGGCTGGGGGTGAGCGTGGTGCCGGAGCTGACGCTGTTCCAGTTTCGCCTGCCCAACCTGGTGGCGATTCCGCTGGACGCGCCGGAACTGGTGCGGCCGCTGCTGATCGTCACGCCCAAGGAACGCAGCCTATCGATCGCGGCGCAGGGTTTGCTGGAATTGCTGGAAGAGAAGGCCGCTGCCTGAGCAGGCGGCAAGGGCGGGTTCGCCCATTGAAAAGGGCCGGGCGGATATCCGGTTCCGCCCGGCCCAGCTTTGAAGGAAGTTTGCTGCGCGAGCCGCCATGCAAGGCGGCCCGGATTACACCGTTCAGTCGACGGCGTAGATGTTGTTGTGGACGGTTTCCTTGACGAACAGCAGGCCGATCACGAAGGTCACCAGGGCGATGACGATCGGATACCACAGGCCGTAGTAGATGTCGCCCTTGAAGGCCACCAGCGCGAACGAGGTGGTCGGCAGCAGGCCGCCGAACCAGCCGTTGCCGATGTGGTAAGGCATCGACATCGAGGTGTAGCGGATGCGGGTCGGGAACATTTCCACCAGGGCGGCGGCGATCGGGCCGTAGACCATGGTCACGTACAGCACCAGGATGAACAGCAGCAAGAGGACCATCGGCTTGTTCATCTGGTCCGGATCGGCCTTGGTCGGGTAGCCGGCGGCCTTGATGTCGTCAGCCAGTTCCTTGGACAGGGCCTTGTCCTTCTCTGCGGCTTCTTCCTTGGACAGGCCGGCGGCATTGTACGAAGTGATGATCTTGTCGCCGATCTTGACGGTCGCCACCGAGCCCGGTGCGCCGACCGCGTTCTCGTAGTTCACCGAAGCGGCCGACAGCTTGGCCTTGACGATGTCGCACGAGGAGGTGAACTTCTTGGTGCCGGTCGGGTTGAACTGGAACTGGCAGCTGGCCGGATCGGCGGTCACGACCACCGGTGCCTTTTGCAGCGCGGCTTCCAGCGCCGGGTTGGCGAAGTGGGTCAGGCCGCTGAAGATCGGGAAGTAGGTCACCGCGGCGATCAGGCAGCCGCCCAGGATGATGGGCTTGCGGCCGATCTTGTCCGACAGCGAGCCGAAGAAGATGAAGAACGGGGTGGCCAGCAGCAGGGCCAGCGCGATCAGGATGTTGGCGGTGGCGCCGTCGACCTTGAGCGACTGGGTCAGGAAGAACAGCGCGTAGAACTGGCCGGTATACCACACCACGGCCTGGCCGGCGGTCAGGCCGATCAGGGCCAGGATCACCAGCTTCAGGTTCTTCCACTGGCCGAAGGCTTCAGTCAGCGGCGCCTTGGAGGTCTTGCCTTCCGACTTCATCTTCAGGAACGCCGGGGATTCATTCATCGACAGGCGGATCCACACCGAAATGGCCAGCAGCAGGATCGAGACCAGGAACGGAATGCGCCAGCCCCATTCGGCGAAAGCGGCTTCGCCCACCGAGGTGCGCACGCCCAGGATCACCAGCAGCGACAGGAACAGGCCCAGGGTCGCGGTGGTCTGGATCCAGGCGGTGAAGGCGCCGCGGCGGCCTTCCGGCGCGTGTTCGGCCACGTAGGTGGCTGCGCCGCCGTATTCGCCGCCCAGCGCCAAACCTTGCAGGATGCGCAGGGCGATCAGGATGATCGGCGCGGTAATGCCGATCGAGTTGTAGTTGGGCAGGATGCCGACGATGAAGGTCGACGCGCCCATGATCAGGATGGTCACCAGGAAGGTGTATTTGCGTCCGACCAGGTCGCCCAGGCGGCCGAACACCAGCGCGCCGAACGGGCGCACGATGAAGCCCGCTGCGAACGCCAGCAGCGCGAAGATGAACGCGGTGTTGGGGTCGGTGCCGGCGAAGAACTGCTTGGCGATGATGGCCGCCAGCGAACCGTACAGGTAAAAGTCATACCATTCGAAAACGGTGCCGAGCGAGGATGCGAAAATGACCTTGCGCTCCTCAGGTGTGATGCCGCGCGCAGTCGTGCTGACTGATGCTGTCGTCATGCTGGTCTCCTAGTTTTAATTGGGTTGGTTGATGCATGGCCGAATGGGGCGTTATGCAAGAACGCAGCGGAGATGCCATGCATGAAGTTGCGACACCATCCCCGTTTCAACCCGTCGACGACTTCGCCCCGGCGATGGTCGTCAACGGATTCCTACACAAACTGCGATATTGGTTCCGCATTGCTTGCGTAATGGCCCACTTGTCCACGCGCCGAGTGTGCGACCAAAAACTTACGCAGGACTTGCTTGAAACTTACACAGGCTTACAGGGAAAAACGGCCGGAATATGTTCGCAGTGCAGCAAAAAATTAGCGTTGCCAAGCACCCTTCGGGCCGTTTTTTGTTTGCAGTGCAGCGAATGGCGTGCGCGGCACATCAGGGCAGGCGGATCGCCTTTTCAAGAAAATCGACGAAGACCCTTACCTTGGCTGACAGGTTCAGGCGCTCGGGGTAGACCGCATAGATATCGGCCGGCGGCAGTTCCCAGTCGGGCAGCACGCGGCGCAGGCGACCGCTGCCGATATGTTCCTGCACATCCCATTGCGAACGCAGCAGCAGGCCGTGGCCGTCCAGAGCCCATTGCAGCGTGGCTTCGCCGTCGTTGCTGCTCATCGCGCCATGCACCTTTACCGTCTGGTGGCGCTTGCCTTTGCTGAAGTGCCAGGTGCCGTAGGCGGTGTCGTTCTCGCGCAGCACGATGCAGCGGTGCCCGCGCAGGCCGTCCGGCGATGCGGGCACGCCGTGCGCATCGAGGTAGGCGGGCGCGGCGCACAGCAGGCGACGGTTGGCGGCCAGCCGCCGCGCCACCAGCCGCGAGTCGGGCGGTTCGCCGAAGCGGATGCCGACGTCGAAGGCGGACTCGGCCAGGTTCAGCGGCCGGTCGGTCAGGTCCAGCTGCACGTCCACTTCCGGGCAGCACTGCCGGAATGCCGACAAGGCCGGCGCGATATGGCGGCGGCCGAAGCCGAAGGTGGCGTTCACCTTCAGCAGCCCGCGCGGCACATCGCGGCTGCTCGATACCATGCGCTCCAGCTCCTGCACGTCTTCCAGCAACTTCGAACCGGTGGCGAGATACAGCTCGCCCTCCTGCGTCATGGCCAGCCGCCGCGTGGTGCGGTTGAGCAGGCGCACGCCCAGCCGCTTTTCCAGCGCCGCCAGGCGCGCGCTGACGGCCGGCGGCGTCACGCCGAGGTCGCGCGCCAGCGCCGACAGGCTGCCGTAGCGCACCAGCCGGGTGAAGAATTCGAGGTCGCTGATCGGATCCATTATTGTTAAGTTAAATTTAAAAATAGCTTAAATGAGTATGTATTATGCACATTGATCGGTGAAGTTACACTGGTTTCCGTCAGATGAAGCGATGTATCCATCGCATGACACATCAGGAGGAGACCGTGGGAAAAACGCTTTACCGGAAGATCGTGGACAGCCACACGGTATTCCGCGTCGATGCGCAGCACGTCGCGCTGTACGCCGACCTGCACATCATGAACGAGTACACCAGCCCGCAGGCGTTCGCCGGGTTGGCCGAGAAGAACCTGCCGGTGCGCTGCCCCGAAAAGCAGATGGGCATCGTCGACCATGTGATCCCGACGCATCCGGTGGCGCGCGACCGCCGGACTATCGTGATCGACGCCGCCGCCCGGCAGGCCACCAATTTCACCCGCAACTGCCGCCAGCACGGCATCTACCTATTCGACGTGAACGACCGCGAGCAGGGCATCGAACACGTGGTGGCGCCCGAGATCGGCCTGATCCGGCCCGGCATGGTGGTGCTGTGCGGCGACAGCCATACCACTACCTACGGCGCCTTGGGCGCGCTGGGCTTCGGCATCGGCACTTCCGAAGTGGAGCATGTGCTGGCGACGCAGACGCTGGTCTACCGCGTTGCGCAGGACATGCGCATCTGCGTCAACGGCAATCTGGGCGGCGGCGTCACCGCCAAGGACCTGGTGCTGCACATCATCGCGCGCATCGGCGCGCAGGGCGCGCGCGGCTATGCGGTGGAGTATTGCGGCAGCGCCATCGAAGCGCTGTCGGCCGAGGCCCGCATGACCTTGTGCAACATGACGGTGGAAGCCGGCGCGCGTGGCGCGCTGATCGCGCCCGACGAGGTCAGCGTGCGCTACGTGGCCGAACGCATCCGCGACATGCCGCCCGGGGATATCTCGACCGCGATGGCGCAATGGCGCGCGCTGAAATCCGATGCTGACGCTGTATTCGACACCGAACATCGCTTCGATGCCGATGCCGTCGCGCCTTATGTCACCTGGGGCACCAGTCCCGACCAGGCGATCCCGATCGGCGGCCGGATTCCGGCGCTGCCGCCGCATCCGGTGGAACAGGCCAATGCCGCCAAGGCGCTCGGCTACATGGGGCTGGAGGCGGGCGGCGCACTGGATGGGCTGGCGGTCGACCACGTCTTCATCGGTTCCTGCACCAATGCGCGCATCGAGGACCTGCGCGAGGTGGCGGCCGTGGTGAGCGGGCGCCGCGTGGCGCCGGGCGTGCGCGCCATGGTGGTGCCGGGTTCCGGCCGGGTGCGCGAACAGGCCGAGCGGGAAGGGCTGGCCGATGCCCTGATCGCCGCCGGTTTCGAGTGGCGCCAGCCGGGCTGTTCGATGTGCCTGGCGATGAACGACGATGTGCTCCAGCCGGGCCAGCGCTGCGCCTCCACCACCAACCGCAATTTCGAGGGACGCCAGGGACGTGGCGCCCGTACCCACCTGATGAGTCCGGCGATGGCCGCGGCTGCCGCCCTGGCCGGCCGCATCGTCGACGTGCGCAAGGAGTTCGCCCATGAGCCGGCGTGACACCGTGGCCGGCATCGCCGCGCCGCTTCCCATCGACAACCTCGACACCGACCAGATCATGCCCAAGCAATTCTTGCTGGGCATCGACAAGAGCGGCCTGGCGCGCGGCGTGCTGTACGACCTGCGCATGGACGGCGAGGGCCGTCCGCGGCCGGAGTTCGTGCTGAACCGGCCGCAGTACCAGGGCGCCCGCATCCTGGTGGCCGGCGCCAACTTCGGCTGCGGCTCCAGCCGCGAGCATGCGGTCTGGGGGCTGATGCAGGCCGGCATCGAGGCAGTGATCGCACCCAGCTTCGGCGAGATCTTCTACTTCAACGCGCAGAACAACAGGCTGCTGCTGGTGACGCTGGATGCGGCCTCGGTGGCGGCGCTGGCCGCGACTGTCGGCAATCCCGATTGCAGCAATGTGGCGATCGACGTGCAGCGCCAGCGCGTGGTGGCCGCCGACGGCGCCGAATATGCCTTCGAGCTGCCGCCGCGCCAGAAGCGCATGTTCACCGAAGGCCTGGACATGATCGGCATGACGCTGGCCGACGCCGGCGCCATTGCCGAATTCGAACGGAAGCACCGAGCGCAGAGCCCGTGGATGCAGCTCGATTTGCCGGTCCAGCAGGCAGCGTTCGCCGTCGATTGATGCCCGTCGGGGCCGAAAACCAATACCTACAATCCAACAGGAGACAAACATGGAAAGTCCAAGCATCCCGCAGGACGCGCCGGCGCTCGGCCGTCGTTTCGCACTCGCACAATTCCGCATCGGCGGCATGCCATTGCCGATGTTCGCAGCAGTCACGCTGGTGACCGTGCTGGCGCTCGCCAGCGGGCGCCTGCCCAACGACATGATCGGCGGTTTTGCCGTGCTGATGCTGTCCGGGCTGTTGCTGTCGGAAATCGGCAAGCGCATTCCCTTGCTCAACAACATCGGCGGCCCGGCCATCCTGTGCCTGTTCGTGCCGTCGGCGCTGATCGGCTTCAAGCTGATGGACCCGGCCGCGCTCAAGACCATCACCGTCACGATGAAGACGGCCAACCTGCAATACCTCTACATCGCCTGCCTGGTGGCCGGCAGCATCCTCGGCATGAACCGCAAGATCCTGATCCAGGGCTTCCTGAAGATGTTCGTGCCCTTGCTGGTGGGTACCGCCGCAGCGGTGGCGGCGGGCATCCTAGCCGGCCTGGCGTTCGGCTACGACCCCAGGCACACCTTCTTCTTCATCGTCGTTCCCATCCTCGGCGGCGGCATCGGCGAAGGCGTGCTGCCGTTGTCGATCGGTTATTCGCACATCCTGGGTACGCCGCAGGGCGACCTGATCGCCTCGCTGGTGCCGGCGGCGCTGGTGGGCAATGTGGTGGCGATCCTGTCGGCCGGCCTGCTCAAGCGCTTCGGCGAGAAATATCCCCACCACAGCGGCGACGGCATGCTGGTGCGCACCGGTGAAGACCAGGCGCTGCTGCGCGAGAAGAAGGACGATGCGCCGCTTGACCTGCGCCTGATGGGAGCAGGGCTGCTGCTGGCCTGCACGCTGTTCATCCTGGGCGAGCTGATGGCGCCGTTGACCGGCATTCCCGGGCCGGTGCTGATGATCGTGGCGGCGGCGCTGCTGAAGGTGGTGCGGACCATTCCCGAGAGCATGGAGACCGGTGCGTACCAGATGTACAAGTTCATGTCGACCAACCTGACCTTCGCCATCCTGGTTGGACTGGGGACGCTGTTCGTCTCGTGGGACAAGCTGGTGGCGGCATTCACGCCGGCCTATTTCGTCATCTGCGCGGCCATTGTGCTGGCCATGGTGGCGGCCGGGTTCTTCGTCGGCGCCTGGCTCAGGATGTATCCGGTGGAGTCGGCCATCATCACGGCCTGCCATAGCGGCCTGGGTGGCACCGGCGACGTGGCCATCCTGTCGTCGTCCAACCGCATGGGGCTGATGCCGTTCGCACAGATTTCCACGCGCATCGGCGGGGCAGCGATGGTGGTGTTCGCCACGGTGTTGATGAAGCTGTTTTATTGATTGTCATTGCGCATGCAGGAACAAGAACGGCGCCCGTGGGCGCCGTTCTTCATGACAGGTGTGCGCTGTTCAGGCCAAGGCCGTGACCGGCGCAGGCGCGGCGGCGGGCGTGCCGGCGGGCAGCTCGTCGCCGGCCAGCAGCGCCTTGACCACGCGTTCGCCCAGCCCCAGGCCGACGCTCATGCCGATGCCGGTATGCATCAGCACGGCCGTGGTCTTGTCGTCGATCGGCAGCGCCGAGAACGGCCCCGGCCCCTTGCTGCCGTACACGCCTTGCCAGCGTTCCAGCACCTGCACGCGGGTAGCCAGCGTATGTTCGGCCAGGCCGATCATCAGTTGGTCGATCTCTTCGCTGTTGAACGGCGGCGAGTCTGTGCCGTAGTAATGTGAATCGCCGACGATCAGCTCCTGGTACGGCGTCGGGCTGACCAGCAGGTGGATGCCGTGCTTGTTGAGCAGCGGCGCGGTGGCGTCGATCTCGGCATGCACCGCGCGCGCGGTGGGCAGGTCGGCGAAGGCGCCGTAGTGGGTGCAGGACAGGCCGGTCAGCACCGCATGCGTCAGCGGCAACGCGTCCTGGGCCTTCACGCGCAGCATCTGCAGGCGGCATTGTTTCAGGTTCATCGCCTGCAGCTTGTCGGCGAACAGGGTCTGGTAGTCGTGGCCGGAGCACACCACCACGCGTTCGGCGCGGAATTCGCCCGCGGTGGTCGACAGGCGGCCGTCGCCGGCGCCATGCACCAGCGTGTTGAAACGGAAATGCACGCCCTGCGAATGCAGGTAGGCCACCAGGGCCGGCATCGCTTCGCGGGAATAGAGCTGCAAGTCTTCGGTGCCGTGCAGCACCGCCAGGTGGTGGCGGAAGCGGCCGTTGTAGAGGGCGTTGAGCTTGTCGCCTTGCAGCAGCGAGGCGCGGTATTCGTATTGGCGCGCGCGCACGATCATGAATTCCTGCAGTACGTCGCGTTCGGCCTCGGTGCGGGCGAACAGCAGGGTGCCGGCTTCACGCGCGCTGAAGTTGGCGCGGGCGGCAAGGTGCAGCCACAGTGCACGGCTTTCGCGAGCCAGGTCCAGCATGATGCCGGGCGGCTGGCCGGTGACCAGGCCCATGCCGAAATTGCGGATCGAAGCACCCAGCGGGGTGCCGGTACGTTCGAACACGGCCACGCGCAGGCCGCGCTTGACGGCGGCGTAGGCATGCGCCAGGCCGAGGATGCCGGAGCCGACCACGGCCAGGTCGAAGTGGTGGGGACCGGTGTTGTTCATGCGTGCTCCATCTGATTGCGTTTGCTTCGATTGCTTTTGCGGCCTGCGCCACGGTGTGGCACAGGCCGGTACTGCCTTACGTATTTACGTATTGCGGCGCAGGCTTATTGCTTCTTTTCGGCCTTGCTTTCGTAGCGCTTGCTCCACTCGGTCAGGATGCGGTCGCGGTTGGTGCTGGCCCAGGTGAAGTCGTTCTTGACCAGGCGCTTCTCGTAGTCGGACGGCAGCAGTTCGTCCGGCTTGGCGATGCCGGGCATGGCGACCACGGCGAAGTTTTTTTCATACAGGGCCATGGCTTCCTTGCTGGCCGAGAAGTCGGCCAGTTTCTTGGCGGCTTCCAGGTTCTTGGTGCCCTTGACGATGGCGGTGGCTTCGATGTCCCAGCCCAGGCCTTCGGACGGCAGGATCACGTCGATCGGTGCGCCTTCCTTCTTGGTCTTCACGGCGCGGTATTCAAACGCGATGCCGATCGGGAACTCGCCGGTGGCGGCCTGCTTGCAAGGCTTGGAGCCGGAGTGGGTGTACTGGCCGATGTTCTTGTGCAGGGCGTCCATGTAGGCCCAGCCCTTGTCCTCGCCCATCATCTGCAGCCAGGCGGAGACGTCCAGGTAGCCGGTGCCGGAAGATGCCGGGTGCGGCATCACGATCTTGCCGGCGTAGACCGGCTTGGTCAGGTCGGCCCAGGATGTCGGCTTGGGCAGGCCCAGCTTCTGCGCTTCCACGGTGTTGAAGCAGATCGCCGAGGCCCACACGTCCATGCCGACCCAGGCCGGCGGGTTGGCGGCGCTGCGGTACTTGGCTTCGATGTTGGACAGGGGCTTGGGCGCGTACGGGGTCAGCATGCCTTCCTTGTCCAGCATGGCCAGGCTGGTGGCGGCCAGGCCCCAGATCACGTCGGCCTGCGGGTTGGCCTTTTCGGCCAGCAGCTTGGCGGTGACGATGCCGGTGGAGTCGCGCACCCACTTGATCTCGATGTCCGGGTTGGCCTTCTGGAAGGCGGCCTGGTAAGCCTTGATCTGGTCCGCTTCGAGGGCGGTGTAGACCGTCAGCGTGGTGGCGGCGTGCGCCGAGAACAGCATGCCGGCGCCGATGACCGATGCGAGCAGTTTGAACAGCGTGGTTTTTTTCATGATGGCCTTTGGATGGGCTGGGTTGAAAGAGCGTTTGAGGAACGCCGGATGGAAAAATCGGGTCAGTGGCCGCGCCCGCGTCGCCAGGCCTGGGCGCGGGAGATCCAGCGGCTGCCGGCGGCGTGCATCAGCAGCGAGGCGGCAGCCGAGGTCAGCAGGATCAGCGTCGACATCGCCGCGGCCGGGCCGACGTCGCCGGCATCGTCCATGTTGAGCACGGCGACCGAGGCCAACACCGTATCGGGGCGGTACAGGAAGATCACCGCCGAGACGGTCGTCATCGACGACACGAACAGGTAGCGGAAGATTTCCAGCAGCGCCGGCAGGCACAGCGGCACGGTGACGCGCACGAAGGTCTTGAGCAGCGGCACCTTCAGCGACAGCGAGGCGGCTTCGAATTCGGGATCGAGTTGCTTCAGGGCGGTGACGGCGGTGAGGTGCGCGGTGGTGTAGAAGTGCGCCACCGAACACAGCACCAGCAACGCCATCGTGCCGTACAGGAAGTTGAACGGATTGGCCGGATGGTTGAAGAACAGCAGGCTGCCCAGGCCCAGCACCAGGCCGGGCACCGCCATCGGCAGGAAGCACAGGAACCGCAGCACGGGACCGAGCACGGCCGGGCCGCGTGTCTTTTCCATCAGCCAGGCGCCGGTGAAGATGACGAGGGTGCCGATGACGCTGGTGCCGCAGGCCAGCTTGAGGCTGTTCCAGTAGGCCAGCCAGCCGCCGCCGTCCATGTTGTCGAAGTCGTAGTGCCGCAGGGTGAGTTGAAGGTTGTACGGCCACAGCTTGACCAGCGAGGCGCCGATGGCGACGGCAATGACGATCAGGATGGCGGCGGCCAGCAGCGTCACCGCGGCCAGGTTGGCGCCATCGCGGCGCCAGTCGGGGCGCGGTACGTAGGGTTCGGAGCGGCTGCTCATCTGGGCCCGCTGGCGGCGCTGCAGCCAGGCGTCGACCGCGAAGGTCAGTACCGCCGGCACCAGCAGCAACAGGCCGATCAGCGCGCCGCGGCCGAATTGCTGCTGGCCGACCACCGCCTTGTAGGCTTCCACCGCCAGCACGCTGTAGGCGCCGCCGACGATCTTGGGCACGCCGAAGTCGGTGATGGTGAGCGTAAACACCAGGCAGAAGGCGCCGAAGATGCCGTAGCGCGTAGCCGGCAGCGTGACGCTTTTGAATGTGCGCCAGCGCGACGACCCCATGGCGGCGGCCGCATCGTACAGGCGGCCGTCGGCTTGCGACAGGGCCGAGAGCAGGATCATCAGCGCATGCGGGAAGGTATAGAACACCTCGCCCAGTAGGATGCCCCAGAAGCCGTAGATGCTGCCGCCCATCATCTCCTTGAACAGCCCCTGGTTGCCGAACAGGTAGATCAGCGCGATGCCCGGCAGCAGCGAGGGCGCCAGCAGCGGCAACAGGCCGATGCCGCGCCACACCGGCTTGAACGGAATGCAGGTGCGCTGCAGGGCATAGGCGAAGGCATAGGCCAGCGGCACCGTCACCAGCGCGGTGACCAGCGACACCCACAGGCTGCGCCCCAGCATGGGCAGGAAATTGATGTTGGAGAACAGCGTGGCGAACGGTTGCAAGCCGGCCCAGCTTCCTTCGGGCGTGAGCACCGCCTGCGTCAGGATGAATGCCAGCGGGCCGGCCAGGCCCAGCAGCAGGGCGGCCAGCAGCAGCCATTTGAGGCCGGTGGTGAGCAATTGGCTGCGGTCGATATGTTGCGCCGGTCGCTGCAGCGGCCTGGCGCCGCTATCGGACATGACGGGAGCGGCGGAGGGCATGGCGGTGCTGTTGCTCATCAGACGAACACCTGCAGCGATTGGCGCGGCAGCGCGATCCAGATGCCTTCGCCGCCGTGCATGGCGGCCAGGCGCTCATGCTCTTCATCCATGACGTCGGCCACCAGCGTCTGGCCCGGCAGGGCGTCGGCCGCCAGGGCGATGCGATAGCGGTTGCCGAGGTAGATGCGGTCGACCACGCGCGCCTGGAAGCGGTTGGCGGCTTGTTCGCCGGGGAACAGGTCGATCGCCTCGGGCCGGCAGAACAGGCGGCCGCTGGACAATTCCTCTTCCTCCGGCCGGATTTCCAGCTGCAGCGAGCCGACGGCAACTTGCGAACCGGAAATGCGGGTGAACGGCAGCCAGTTGGACTGGCCGATGAAGTCGGCCACGAAGGGCGAGGCCGGGCGGCGGTAGATTTCGCCGGGCGTGCCGAACTGCTCGATGCGGCCGCGGTTCATGACGGCGATGCGGTCTGCCATCACCATCGCCTCTTCCTGGTCGTGCGTGACCATCAGGGTGGTGATGCGGAATTCCTTCTGCAGGCGGCGGATTTCCAGTTGCAGGTGTTCGCGCACCTGGGCGTCCAGCGCCGATAGCGGCTCGTCGAGCAGCAGCAGCGAAGGCGAGGGCGCCAGCGCGCGCGCCAGGGCCACGCGTTGCTGCTGGCCGCCGGAGAGCTGGCTGGGATATTTGCGCTCGCTGCCGGCCAGGCCGACCATGGCCAGCATCTCGGCCACGCGTGCCTGCTTTTGCTGGCGCGACAGCTTGCGCGCGGTGTTCAGGCCGTAGGCGACGTTGTCTTCCACGCTGAGGTTGGGAAACAGCGCGTACGATTGGAACAGGATGCCGTAATCGCGCGCCTGCGGCGGCAGCAGCGAGATGTCGCGCCCGCCGGCCTGCAGGTTGCCGGCGTCCTGGCGTTCCAGCCCGGCGATGGTGCGCAGCAGGGTGGTCTTGCCGCAGCCGGAGGGACCCAGCAGGCAGACCATCTCGCCCTGCCTGACTTCGAGCGAAACGCGATCCAGCGCGGTGAAGGCGCCGAAGCGCTTTTCAATGTCGCGCACCGACAGGAAAGTCTCGCTGCCGTCGGCAGGAGGCAGGTTGCCGGCATGGTGCCGGGAGGCGTTCGGAAGCTCGGAAGAAATCTGCATCATCTATTTGGCTGGTCTGGCTGGTGGCGCCGCTGCAATGGTTTGTTATGCTTGCCGGAATTCAGCGCTGTAGCGCGTTTGCGGGAAGTTGCCGGTCTCGAGGCAAGCGGATGTTACGGGCCAAATATGACTGCTGGATGACAGCTCCCCCTGTGATAGCGGGGTAATATCCGACCTATAGATTGAAGTTATGGATGAGGCAGCTTGCAGCCGAGGATGGAATGGCGGCGCTGAAATGTTGTCGAAATTCCGTTGCCTGGATGGCCAGGGAAGCTGGCTTGCGTGCAGGCAAGAATGTACGAAAAGCCAGAGGAAGCAGGCGGGCCGTCATCGGCGATATGCCGGGAGAATGAACATGGATCAGACAAGCAAATGGAGATATCGCGGGCCATCCCGGCTGGCGCTGGCCGGGATCGGCGCGGCGGCATGGCTGGCGGCTTGCTCCGGGCCGGAAAGCACGCAGCAGCGCGACGAATCGGCCAAGTCCGCCATCGAACAGGGCCGGGCCGCGACCTCGACAGCCACCACCGTCGAGGGCTACAAGCAGGACCTGGCCAGGCGCATCTCGCAGGTGAATTTCGCCAGTGTCTATGCCGAGCGCCCGCAAGCCTTGCTGAGGTCGGTGATCGTGCTCAAGTATGTGGTTGACCGCGACGGCAACCTGGTCAGGAGCGAGATCCTGCGCAGCAACCGCGACAGGCAGGCCGAGGCCAGCGCGCTGGGCAGCCTGAAAAACACGGCGCCTTTCCCCAAGCCGCCGGAAGCGCTGCTGCGGCAAGGCCGCATCGAATTGTCGGAAAGTTGGCTGTTCAACAACGACGGGCGCTTCCAGCTGCGCAGCGTGGCGCTGGCGCAGATGGGCGAATGAGGCGGAAGCAAGGGTGTTCCCAAGGATTGGCATGTGTATAATGTCGCGCGTGCACGACTGAGTGCGTGCGCCTGAGCGGTTACCGCTCCGCCGGATCAGGGCGAACGTGAGTTCGCCTTTTTTATTACCCGATCCGGGTGGCAGGTGCGCACTTTCATTGACGGATCGTTTATTGATTGGCTATTCATGTTTGAATTCATTCGTACCCACCAGCGCCTGATGCAGTTCCTGCTGCTGCTGTTCATTTTCCCGTCGTTCGCCTTCTTCGGCCTGGAGGGCTACAGCCGCCTGACCGATGACAGCGGCGTGGCCAAGGTGGCCGGCCAGACCATCACCAAGGAAGAGTGGGATGCCGCGCATCGCCAGCAGTTGGAGCGCATGCGCCAGGCGTATGGCAATCAGTTCGATTCCAAGCTGTTCGATACCCCCGAGGCGCGCCGCGCCATCCTCGACAACCTGATCGCGCAACGCGCGCTGGGCGCCGAAGTGGTGGCCAGCAAGCTGGTGGTGCCCGACCAGGCGCTGCAGCAGAGCATCCTGCAGATCCCGGGCCTGACCAAGCCGGACGGCAGCTTCGACAACGAGCAATATCGTGTGCTGCTGGCGGCCCAGGGCATGACCCCGAAGGGCTATGAGGCCAGCCTGCGCCGCGAGATGGCGCTGCAGCAGCTGAACGCGGCGATCCAGACCACCGCTTTCGCGCCCAAGACCGTGGCCGACAACCTGTCGAACCTGAACGACCAGGAGCGCACGGTGCAGATGCTCAACTTCAAGCCGGACGCCTACGCCGCCCAGGTCAAGATGACCGATGACATGCTCAAGGCCTACTACGACAAGAACGGCAAGCGTTTCGAGACGCCGGAGCAGGCCGGCATCGAATACGTGGTGCTGGACGCCGCCGCGGTGGCCGCGCAATCGCAGGTCACCGACGACGACATCAAGTCCTACTACCAGCAGAACCAGAAGCAGTATTCGACCGAAGAGCAGCGCCGCGCCAGCCATATCCTGATCGCGGTCAAGAAGGATGCGCCGGCCGCCGACAAGGCTGCGGCCAAGGCCAAGGCCGAAGGCCTGGTCGCCCAGTTGCGCAAGAATCCGGGCGAGTTCGCCAAGCTGGCCAAGGCCGATTCGCAAGATCCGGGCTCGGCCGCCAACGGCGGCGACCTGGGCTTCTTCGGCCGCGGCGCGATGGTCAAGCCGTTCGAAGATGCCGCGTTCGGCCTGAAGCAGGGCGAGATCAGCGACCCGGTGGAATCGGACTTCGGCTACCACGTGATCGAAGTCACCGGCATCAAGCCGGCCGCGGTCAAGCCGCTGGAAGCCGTCAAGGACGAGATCGCCGGCGAGATCAAGAAGCAGATCGCCGCCAAGAAGTATTCCGAGATGGCCGACCAGTTCAACAACCTGGTCTATGAAAACGGCGACAGCCTCAAGGCGGTGGCGGACAAGCTGAAACTGAAGATCCAGACCGCTACCGGTGTCGCCCGTACGCCCAACCCGGCCGCAGGCGCCGCGCCGTACAACAACGGCAAGTTCCTGGCGGCGCTGTTCACCGACGACGTGATCAAGGCCAAGCACAATTCCGAGACCGTCCAGGTCGCGCCCAACACGCTGGTGGCCGGACGCATCACCGAGTACAAGCCGGTAGCCATGCGCGCATTCGACGAGGTCAAGGCCGATGTCCAGAAGGCCGTGCTGCAGCAGGAAGAGCAGGCGCTGGCCACCAAGGCCGGCCAGGCCCGCCTGGCGCAACTGCAGGCCAAGGACGACGGCGCCGGCTTCAGCGACGCCAAGGTGGTGTCGCGCGTCAAGGCCGAGGGCTGGACCCAGGAGGCATTCAATGCCGTCATGAAGGTCGACACCGCCAAGCTGCCGGCTTACGCGGGCGTCGAAACGCCGGGCCTGGGCTACCAGATCTTCCGCGTGACCAAGGTCGAACAGCCCAAGGTGGTGGACACGGCGCGCCGCAAGGCCGAGCAGGAGCAGATCGCCAGCGCGCTGTCGCAGCAGGAAGCGCTGGCCTACCTCGGCTACCTGCGCGAGAAGGCCAAGACCAAGCTGCTCAAGGGAGCGGCCTCGGTCAGCGCCGACGATTCCGCCAAATAATGTATCTTTGCCGCCCTGAGGGGCGGCAAAGATGCATGGGTGCGACAATTTGGTAAAAAATTTATAAAGGCCGCTTTTCCAGCGGCCTTTTTTGTTTCATCATGGAGGCGGCGCAGCATGTCGGGAAATGCGTGAGGGAAGGGCACGAAGAGGGGGGATTAGCGGCAATTCACCGTTTTTCAGTACACGGGAATTCCGTGTCGCTTCCGGCGCGCCGCCATCTTCTTGTCATCCCGATTGCCGCTTGCGTCGTTGCAGCATTAGCCATTGAATAGTCGACCATCGCTTTCCATGCCAGCTCCAGTCCTGATCATCCAAACCGGCGATCCCAACCAAACCCTCAAAAGCAGCTACGGCAGCTACGCGCAGCAGATCCGCCACGCCGCCGGACTGGCCGACCATGACACCGAAATCGTGACCGTCTACGAAGGCCAGGCGCTGCGCTCGCCCTGTTCGTACCGCGCGGTCTTCATCACCGGCTCGCCCGCCATGGTGACCGACAAGGAAGACTGGAGCGAGCGCACCGCCGAATGGCTGCGCGATGCTGCGCAGGAAGAGACGCCGATGTTCGGCATCTGCTACGGCCACCAGTTGCTGACCTACGCCTTCGGCGGCGAAGTCGGCTACAACCCGGCCGGCCGCGCGGCCGGCACCATGCATGTGCAAACCTACGACTGCTGCCGCAAGGATGCCTTGCTGGGCGAGTTGCCGGCCAGCTTTCCGGCGCACATGCTGCACATGCAGTCGGTGCTGCGCCCGCCCAGCGAGGCGATCGTGATGGCGCGTTCGCCGATGGATCCGCACCACATGCTCAAGCATGCCGAGAACATCTATTCGACCCAGTTCCACCCGGAATTCTCGCCGGCCTTCGTGCGGGCCCATTTGAACTATTACGCCGAGGTGTATCGCGGTTGCGGCATCGATGCCGCGGCGCTGTGCGAAAAGGTCAGCGAAACGCCGCAATCGACCGGCTTGCTGCGCCGGTTCCTGGATTTGTACGCGCGCCACTGAGCACTGCGGCGCATCGCCGGAAGCAAATGCAACCCTTGCCCCGATTCCGGCGGCAAGGGTTTTTTATTGCCGCGGAATTATTTGAGGCCGACCAGCGGCTTCAAATGCGGCCAGACGTTATCCAGCAGCATCGGCTGCGCCCGTTCGTTGGGATGGATGCGGTCGGACTGGAACAAATCCATGTCGGCGGCGATGCCATCCATGAAGAACGGCACCAGCGGCGCCTTGTTCCGTTTGGACAGGTCCCGGAACATCTCCGAGAAGCGGCGCGTGTAGTCGGCGCCGTAGTTGGGCGGGATCTGCATGCCGACCAGCAGCACCCGGGCCTTGTGCTGGTGCGCCAGGTCGATCATGGCCTGCAGGTTGTCTTGCGTGGCGTTGAGCTGCAGGCCGCGCAGGGCGTCGTTGCTGCCCAGTTCGATCAGGACGATGTCGGGCTTGTTCTTTTCCAGCAGGGACGGCAGGCGGTTCTTGCCGCCGATGGTGGTGTCGCCGCTGATGCTGGCGTTGACCACCAGCGCATCGACCTTGTGCTGCCGCAGGCGCTGCTGCAGCAGCCCGGCCCAGCCGGCGCCGCGGGCCAGGCCGTATTCCGCCGACAGGCTGTCGCCGAGCACGAGCAGGGTTTTTGGGGCAGAATAAGCGCTCATCGCCGCCAGCACCAGGGCGATGCCCGCCAGCAGCCGCAACCATGCCTTGATGCCGGTCCGCGCTGCGAATGCCGCCATCCTTCTTGCCCGAATGCCCTGCATGTCCGCTGCCGCCACTGCTGTCGCCATTTCCGCTGTTCCTGCCATTGAAGTCCTTCGGTTATCCAAACGCGTGGCCGATGCCTCGGCCGAATCCGGCCAGCTCACGATCCTGTCGGGGATCGATTTTACCGTGGCGCCCGGTACCACGCTGGCCATCGTCGGCGCTTCCGGCTCCGGGAAGTCCACGCTGCTGGGGCTGCTGGCGGGGCTGGATACCCCCAGCGAAGGTTCCGTGCGGCTCGATGGCGAGGACATCTTCGCCCTCGATGAGGACGGCCGGGCGGCGCTGCGCAAGCGCAAGCTGGGTTTCGTGTTCCAGTCCTTCCAGTTGCTGGGCCACCTGAACGCGCTGGAAAACGTGATGCTGCCGCTGGAGCTGCGCGGCGACGGCCAGGCCCGCGCCAAGGCCGAGCGGATGCTGGAGCGGGTGGGACTGGGCAGCCGTCTGAAGCACTACCCGAAATACCTCTCCGGCGGTGAGCAGCAGCGCGTGGCGCTGGCGCGCGCCTTCGTCACCGAGCCGCCGCTGTTGCTGGCCGACGAGCCCACCGGCAGCCTGGATGCGGCCACCGGCGAATCGGTGATCCGGCTGATGTTCGAACTGAATGAGGAACGCGGTTCGACGCTGGTGCTGGTGACCCACGACAATTCCATCGCCGCGCGTTGCGCGCGCACCATCACTATCGCGGCCGGCCGTTTGGCGGCCAGCACCTGAAGCAGGTTTTTAGAACCTGGTTACACGGACTCCATCGGATCGGCCGCCGGCAGCGGATGCGCGCGCCTGTGCTCGACATAGGCGATGCCCATGCCGCTGGCGCAGATGACGGCGATGCCGAGGAGGGTGATGCGGTCGGGGAACTGGCCGAACACCAGCCAGCCCATGCCTGAGGCCGAGATGATCTGGGCGTAGAAGAAGGGCGTGAGCACCGAGGCTTCGGCGTGGCGGTAGGCGTTGTTCTGCAGGAAGTGGCCGATGGTGCCGGTGATGCCGGTGGAAATCAGGATCGCCCATTCCACCAGCGTCGGCGAGTGCGAACTCCAGAAGAACGGCACCGCCAGCGTGGACAGGCCGCTGCCCATCAGCGCGCCGTAGAACAGCGTCACCATCGGATCGTCGGCCTGGTTGGCCTTGCGGTTGAGGATCGACATCAGCGCCATCGTCAGCGCCGACAGCAGGCCCAGCGCCACGCCGTGCGGCGGAATGTCGCCGCCGGGGCGGATCACGATCAGCATCCCGGTAAACCCCACCAGCACCGCGATCCAGCGCGACAAATAGGTGGTCTCGCCCAGCAGCCAGGGCGAGATCGCCAGCACGATCAGCGGCGCGCAGAAGTTCATCGCCGTGCCTTCGGCCAGCGGCACCACCTTCAATACCGAGAAAAAGACCAGCGTCGATCCCAGCAGCAGCGCGCCGCGGCCGATCTGCAGGCCCGGCCGGTTGGAGCGGAAGATGCTGCGTCCGGTGCGCTTCTGGTATAGCGGCACCAGCGTGAACGCCATGAACAGCACGTTGATGCTGTAGCGCATCCACGCGATCATCACCACGTGGTAGCCGGAGATGGCCAGCAGCTTGCCGGCCGCATCCAGCAGGGACAGCGTCCACAATCCGGTAACCAGAAAGATGATTCCCAGCCAGAGCTTAGGCGTGGGGGCGATGCGGAATTGCGGCAGGGCGCTGGTGGACATGGTCTCGGATGATGTTGTTGAACACGGCCCTGATGGCCGGGATGAATTCGCTGGCGGTCAGCCCCACCGGTCCCAGCCCTTGCGCCACCAGCCGGTCGGCGGCGGCGCCGTGGATCCAGGTGGCGGCCAGCGCGGCGGCGCGCGTGGGCCAGCCTTGCGCCAGCAGCGCGCCGCACAGGCCGGACAGCACATCGCCGGTACCGGCAGTGGACAGCGCCGGGTTGCCGGTCGGGTTGACCGAGATTTCACCGTCGGGGAAGGCGATCACGGTACCGGCGCCCTTGAGGATGGTGATGGCATTGAAGTGGCGCGCCAGCATGCGGGCGGCCTGCGGCCGGTCGCTTTGGATATTCTGGGTGGTGGTGTCGAGCAGGCGCGCCGCTTCCAGCGGGTGCGGGGTGAGGATGCTGGTGGTGTCGCCATTGCTGCCGCGGCGATGCTGCAGCTTGTGCTGCAAGACCGGCTCGGCCGAAATCAGGTTGAGGGCGTCGGCATCGAGCACGATGTCGGCCTGGCTGTCGAGCGCGCGGGAAAGGATGTCGTGCGCATGGCGCGAGGTGCCCATGCCGGGGCCGACCACCAGCGTCGCGCCGGGGCCGAACTCGACGCGGTCGGCGAGGCGGAACATCAGCTCGGGATGCATGCTGTCGTAGGCCGGGCCGTCCTCGACGAACGCCAGGTAGACCCGCCCGGCGCCGCCGAACGCCGCGCTGCGGGCCGCCAGCACCGGTGCGCCGGCCATGCCGCGGGCGCCGCCGACCACGATCACGTCGCCATAGCTGCCCTTGTGCGAGTTGTTGGCGCGCGGCTTGAGCGAGGCCGCGAAATGCGCCGGCCCGTTGAGGAAGGCGCGGGTCGGCCGGTAGCAGCCGGGATCGATGTCCAGCGCTTGCAGTTCGATAACGCCGCTATGGTCCTTGCCTTCACAAGTGTGCAGGCCGGGCTTGTCGCCGATGAAGGTGATGGTGTGGGTAGCGTCGATCGCCGCGCCGTCGGCGCCGCCGACGATGCTGCCGGTGTCGGCATTGAGGCCGCTGGGAACGTCGATGGACAAGACCGGGCAGGGCAGGCCGTTGACATAGTCGATGATGGCGCGCAGCTTGCCGGAAGGCGCGCGCGTCAGGCCGATGCCGAACAGGCCGTCGATCACCAGCGCCCACGACTGCTCGCGCAGGCCGGCCGGCGTGAGGTCGTCGATGAACCAGATTTCGGCTTCGCGGGCGCGCTCCAGGGCGCGGCGCGCATCCTCCGGTTGCTTGTCCGGATCGGCATGCAGCTGCACGGCGACTTCGATGCCGGCTTCTTCCAGGATGCAGGCAGCCTCCAGCGCATCGCCGCCGTTGTTGCCGGGGCCGGCCAGGATCAGCACCGAAGGCGAGGATTCGGTGGCCGAGCACAGCAGTTGCTGCGCGTATTCGGCCACCGCCGCGCCGGCGCGCTGCATCAGGGTATAGGACGGGAGCCCGGACAGGGCAGCCTGCTCGACTTCGCGGATTTCGGCAACGGAATAGAGCGCGCTCATGGCTGTGATCGCTGTGCGTTGGGCTTGCTGTTGAACGGAATGGACTGCGGAGGTGGGGGGCTGCCTCGAAATCATTCTAAGTCAATTGCGCGCAGCACGTTGCAAGCACCCAGATGAAAAAAATCGATGCAAACGAAAACCCCGGCGGAAGCCGGGGTTGAAGAGAAGCTCAGGCAGCCGCCAGATCCTGCGGCAGGAAGCCTTCCGGATCCACTTCCGGCTGCTCGCCGGCCACCATGTCGGCCAGCGCGCGCGCCGAGCCCACGGCGGCCGCCCAGCCGGCGACGCCGTGCCCGACGTTGACGAAGACGTTGCCGTGGCGGGTCGGGCCGAACAGCGGCATGCCGCTGGGCAGGAGGGGGATCGTGCTGCTCCAGAAGTGCGCCTGGTTGTAGTTGGCGGCGTTCGGGTAGTAGTCGCCGGCGATCTTGAGCAGGTTGCGCAGCGCCTTGGGCGGGATCGCCTGCGACGGCGGTGTGAAACCGAGCAGGCCGGTGATGCGGATGCGGTTGCCCAGGCGCGCCATGGCGACCTTGTAGCTGTCGTCGAACAGCGCCATGTTGGGCGCGTCGTCGGGGTTCTTGACCGGCACCAGCGCCGAATAGCTTTGCAGGGCGCGCAGCGGCAACGGCGTATCCAGCGGGCGCAGCAGTTCGGCGGTTTGCATGCCGGCGGCCAGCACTACGCCATCGGTGGTGATGCGGCCGGGCAGGTGCTGCGATTCCAGTTCCAGCGCCACTCGGCCGCCGAATTCGGGCTGGATCGCCTTGACGGCCGAACCGAAATGGAAGGTGACGCCCAGCTCCTGGGCGGCATTGCGCATCTGCTTGGCGAACAGCACGCAATTGCCGGCGATGTCGTCCGGGTAGTAGAGCGCGCCGGCCAGGGCGGCTTCGGAAGAAAAAGCGGGTTCCAGCAGGCGGATCGCGGCGGTGTCCAGCGCCTTGTGCTTGATCTCGCATTGCTGCGCGGCTTCTTGCAAGGGCGCCATGCGGGCGGCTTCGGCCGGGGTGCGGAACAGATGGAACACGCCGTTGCCGTTTTCATGCTCCATGGCGTAGTGCTCCTGCAACTGGCGCGTGAGTTCCTGGCCGTAGGCCGACAGGCGCGTGAGCCGGAGCTTGTTGTCGGCGAAGCGCTGCTGCTGGGCCTGGCGCGCCTGGCGCATCCAGCGGTTGCGCTTGAGGTCGGTTCCCGGGGCCAGCAAGACGCGCGGTTCCTCCTGGAAACGGCAGGCGAAGGTGGAAAAGGCGCCGGGCAGCGTCAGCGGCATCGCCAATCCGGGCGCGAGCAGGCCGGAATTGCCGAAAGTGGCTTCTTCGGCAACGTGGGCGCGCCGTTCGATCACGGCCACCTCATACCCCTTGGCGGCCAGGAAATAGGCGCTGCAAATCCCTGAAAGTCCCCCGCCGATGACGGCGATCTGTCGATGTGTGTTGTTCACTCTGTCTGTCTTAATGGCGGATCAGGCCGCTGTTGTCATCGTCATCGGGCGGCCGCCTTGGCGGCGGCGTTTCCGATGCGGCCGGAATGATACCTCGAAATGCTGTTGCCGCTCAGATATTGTCGAAATGTCATGCAGGTTTCCCCTCAAGGGCGACGCGTTTGATTGATTCCAGGAACTGCGGGTGCTGTTGGGGTCAACGCACGGGCGGGAAGTATCGATGACAGCGCCGATGCCCGCAGGTACCCGCTTTCGGTGGGCTCAATACCCTTGTCCACTGTATAATTCGGTCTTTGCTGACAAACGGACAAACGCGCGACAAACGCGCGCACGATCCACGGGTCGGCCACAAGCCGCACCAGCACCAGTTTTCCCGATCCAAGCCAACTGCCTCGACCTCGCCATGCTGATTCTGCCGGGCTCCAATGCCCTTTCCGCTTTCCGCACCCAACGCCTCCTGTCCCAATTGCAAGCTGTCGATCCCGCCATCACCGGCGTTTCCGGCCGTTTCCTGCACTTTGTCGATGCCGCTGGCGCCCTGACCAAGGAAGACGAGGCGCGCCTGAACGGCCTGCTGACCTACGGCGACCCATTCAACGGCAGCGATGAGGGCGATGCCTTCGTCGTGATCCCCCGTTTCGGCACGATCTCGCCCTGGGCCAGCAAGGCCACCGATATCGTCCACAACTGCGGCATGGCCCATATCCACCGCGTCGAGCGCGGCGTGATCTACCACGTGCAGGTCAAGAGCGGCCTGCTGGGCGGCGCCAAGAAGCTGGCCGACGCCAGCATCCCGGCCGTGGCGGCGCTGCTGCATGACCGCATGACCGAAACCGTGCTGCGCCATCCGGACGAAGCGGCCGGCCTGTTCACCGAACTGCAGGCCAAGCCGCTGGAATCGGTGGATGTGATCGGCGGCGGCAAGGCGGCCCTGGAGCGCGCCAATACCGAACTGGGCCTGGCCCTGTCGGACGACGAAATCGATTACCTGGTGGAAGCCTTCACCCGCGTGCAGCGCAACCCGACCGACGTCGAACTGATGATGTTCGCCCAGGCCAACAGCGAACACTGCCGCCACAAGATCTTCAACGCCGACTGGACCATCGACGGCGTGGCGCAGGACAAGTCGCTGTTCGGCATGATCAAGAACACCCACCAGTTGAACCCCAAGGGCACGGTGGTGGCCTACAGCGACAACTCGTCGGTGATCGAGGGCGCCACCGTGCCGCGTTTCTACCAGCGCGGAGCGGTCAAGGGCAACGTCTATGAGGCGTCGGAAGAACTGACCCACATCCTGATGAAGGTGGAGACCCACAACCACCCGACCGCGATCTCGCCGTTCCCGGGCGCCTCCACCGGCGCCGGCGGCGAAATCCGCGACGAGGGCGCGACCGGCCGCGGCGCCAAGCCCAAGGCCGGTTTGACCGGTTTCACCGTGTCCAACCTGATGGTCACGCACGCGGTGCAGCCGTGGGAAAACGCGCGCGACGTGGCGCAGCCGGTGGCTGCGCGCGATGTGCGCGCCGACGGCGGCATCTACGGCAAGCCCGAGCGCATCGCCTCGCCGCTGCAGATCATGATCGACGGCCCGCTGGGCGGCGCCGCGTTCAACAACGAATTCGGCCGTCCCAACCTGGGCGGCTACTTTCGCACCTACGAGCAGAACGTGGGCGGCGAGGTGATGGGCTACCACAAACCGATCATGATCGCCGGCGGCATGGGCAACATCTCGGCCAAGCACACCAAGAAGAACGACCTGCCGGTGGGCAGCCTGCTGATCCAACTGGGCGGCCCCGGCATGCGCATCGGCATGGGCGGCGGCGCCGCCTCGTCGATGGCCACCGGCGTCAATACCGCCGACCTGGACTTCGACTCGGTGCAGCGCGGCAACCCGGAAATGGAACGGCGCGCGCAGGAAGTCATCAACGCCTGCTGGGCGCTGGGCGACGAAAACCCGATCCTGTCGATCCACGACGTCGGCGCCGGCGGCCTGTCCAACGCCTTCCCGGAAATCACCAACGACGCCAAGCGCGGCGCGCTGTTCGACCTGCGTAAAGTGCCGCTGGAAGAATCCGGTTTGGCGCCCAAGGAAATCTGGAGCAACGAATCCCAGGAACGCTATGTGCTGGCCATCGCGCCCGAGCATCTGGAACTGTTCAAGTACCTGTGCGAGCGCGAGCGTTCGCCGTTCGCCGTGGTCGGCACCGCCACCGAAGAGCGCCAGTTGAAGGTGATCGACCCCGAGCACGACAACAGCCCGGTCGACATGCCGATGGACGTGCTGCTGGGCAAGCCGCCCAAGATGCACCGCGACGTCAAGCACGTTGAGAAGACTCTGCCGGCGGTCGACCTGACCGGCATGGACCTGGTGGAAGTGTCGCACCGCGTGCTGCGCCTGCCGGCCGTGGCCGACAAGTCCTTCCTGATCACCATCGGCGACCGCAGCGTGGGCGCGATGACCGTGCGCGACCAGATGGTCGGCCCGTGGCAGGTGCCAGTGGCCGACGTCGCGGTGACCGCGATGGGGCTGGAAGGCTATCGCGGCGAAGCGATGGCGATGGGCGAGCGCACGCCGCTGGCCGTGATCGACGCCGCCGCATCGGGCCGCATGGCCGTGGGCGAGACGATCACCAACATCGCCGCCGCGCCGATCGCTGAAATCGGCGACATCAAGCTGTCGGCCAACTGGATGGCGGCCTGTGGCCAGCCGGGCCAGGACGCCGCGCTGTTCGATACCGTCAAGGCGGTGGGCATGGAACTGTGCCCGGCGTTGGGCGTGTCGATCCCGGTGGGCAAGGATTCGTTGTCCATGCGCAGCACCTGGAAGGACGAAACGGGCGCCAAGTCGGTGACTTCGCCGGTGTCGCTGATCGTGTCCGGCTTCGCGCCGGTGACCGACGTGCGCCGCGTGCTGACGCCGCAACTGCGCAAGGACCAGGGCGACACAGTGCTGATCGCCATCGACCTGGGCCGCGGCAAGAATCGCATGGGCGCCTCGGCGCTGACCCAGGTCATGCAGCAGATCGGCAACGAAACCCCGGACGTGGACAGCGCCGAAGACCTGAAGGGCTTCTTCAACGCCATCCAGCAACTGAATGCCGACGGCAAGCTGCTGGCCTACCACGACCGTTCCGACGGCGGCCTGTTCGCCACGCTGGCGGAAATGTCCTTCGCCGGCCATACCGGCATCTCGGTCAACCTCGACATCCTGACCATGGAAGGCGAGCATGCGGCCGACTGGGGCGATTCCAAGAACTGGACCACGCAAGTGGCCGAGCGCCGCAATGAACTGACGCTGCGCGCGCTGTTCAACGAAGAGCTGGGCGCGGTGATCCAGGTGCGCGCCGAAGAGAAGTCGGACGTGATGAACGTGCTGCGCAGCTTCAACCTGGGCGCCTGCAGCCACATCATCGGCAAGCTCAACGAGCGCGACGTGGTGGAATTCCTGCGTGACGCCAAGAATATCTACAGCCAGCCCCGCATCGAGCTGCAGCGCGCCTGGAGCGAAACCAGCTGGCGCATCGCCCGCCTGCGCGACAACCCGGCCTGCGCCGACGCCGAATACGACCGCATCCTGGACGCGGCCGACCCCGGCATCAGCCCGAAGCTGACCTTCGATCCGCAGGAAGACATCGCCGCGCCGTTCCTCAATATCGGCGCCGCCGCCCGTCCCAAGGTGGCGATCCTGCGCGAGCAGGGCGTGAACTCGCACATCGAGACCGCCTTCGCCATGCACAAGGCCGGCTTCACCGCGGTCGACGTGCACATGAGCGACCTGATCGCCAACCGCGCCAAGCTGGACGACTTCAAGGGCTTCATCGCGGTCGGCGGCTTCTCCTACGGCGACGTGCTGGGCGCGGGTGAGGGCTGGGCCAAGACCATCCTGTTCAACGCGCAACTGGCCGAGCAGTTCTCGCGCTTCTTCCAGCGCGGCGACACCTTCTCGCTGGGCATCTGCAACGGCTGCCAGATGATGAGCAACCTGAAGTCGATGATCCCGGGCGCGGAAGCCTGGCCCAAATTCACCCGCAACAAATCGGAGCAGTTCGAGGCGCGTTTCGTGAACGTGGAAGTGGCCGATTCGCCGTCCATCTTCATGCAAGGCATGGCCGGCACCCAGGCGCCGATCGCCACCGCTCACGGCGAAGGCTTCGCCGACTTCTCGCAGACCGGCGACATCACCAAGGCCATCGTGGCCATGCGCTACATCGACAACAAGGGCGCCGTGACCGAGGCTTATCCGTACAACCCGAACGGTTCGCCGCAGGGCATTACGTCGGTGACCACGCCGGACGGCCGCTTCACCGTGCTGATGCCGCATGCCGAGCGCGTGTTCCGTACCGTCACGCAGTCGTGGCATCCGGATACCTGGGGCGAGGATTCGCCGTGGATGCGCATGTTCCGTAACGCGCGCAAGTGGGTGGGGTAATTTGGGCTGGCCCGCTTGGCGGGCCGTTCAAGCGATAGCGGCAATAAAAAAGCGCAGTTCCTCCTGGAACTGCGCTTTTTGCTTTCTGATGCCAGTTGTCTTGCACCGCAGCCTTTGTGGGGCATGCGGCGCGATTCAGGCTGGATTAGAAAATGTGGCGGATACCGACGCCGACGGTGGTCAGATTGTTTTTGCCTGTTGCAGAATCGGTGATCTCATACGTGGCAGCATCCTTGGCCTTGTTGTAGTCGATCGTGGTATAGATCTGGGTACGCTTGGACAGCGCATACTCGGCCCAACCCGCCAGCGTGTAACGACGACCATCGCCGACATTACCCAGATTCTTGTACGCCACATTTTGGCTCTTGTCGTAGTAGAACGCGCCGGTCAGGGTCAGGGCGTTGGTTGCCTTATAGCTAGCACCCAGGAAGTAGCCATTATCCTTGCGTTGGACACCGGCCAGACCACCGCCGGTAACATTGGAAGCCCAGCCATTGGCAGCCATATAGTTGGTGCTTGTACCGGTCGCATCCTTGATGTTGAAGTAGCCGCCAAACAGCTTGGTCGTGCCGAAATCGTAGGAGGCCGACAGGTTGTAGACAGTATCCTTGTTTTGGCTGTCGTCATTGGTTTGCTGGAAGCCACCGCCAACCGCAAAGGCGCCAGCAGTGTAGCGCAGGGCGCTGCTGAACTGGCTCTTGCTGCGGGTCGAACCAGCGACTTCACCGAAGGCATAGCTGACTGCTGCCGACACCGGGCCGAAGTCGTTGTCATAGCGGATCATGTTGCTGTTGCGGACCAGGCTTGCGGCGGCCGGCAGCCACGAGTTGGTTTCGTAGTTGCCCACGGTCAGCGGATCGAAGTGGTCGGCCAGCAGGTCGAACAGAGGGGTGTTCAGGCGACCAACGCGGACCTTGCCGAAGCCGCCTTGCAGGCCAACCCACGACTGGCGGTTGAAAATGGTATTGGCCTGGCTCATTGCACCCGTGTCGCTGGAGAAGCCGTTTTCCAGTTGGAACATGGCTTTCAGGCCGCCGCCCAGATCTTCGGTGCCCTTGAAGCCGATGCGGCTGTTGGCGATGGCGCCGTTGTCCATGCGGAAGTTGCTGTTGCCTTGGCTATTGTCATTGCTGAGATAGCGAATGCTGGTATCGACGATGCCGTAAATGGTCACGTTCGTCTGGGCAAATGCCGCACCGGCGCTGGTCAAGCCCGCTGCGAGCAGAAGCAAGGAACTTTTTTTCATTGGTGTCTCTCCTGAAACCACGATGTTGTAATGATCGGCGCCGCGGAGCGACCTTATGTGCCTCCCCCCGAAACGCCCTTTTTGCCGCCGTTCTTTTTGCTGTCAATGCTTGGTGAACGAACGACCGTGCCCCTATGGGGGCAGGATCGAAGAATAGCAGAATGCTTATTGGTGAAATGATTGAAGTGAGGTTGAATAATTTTATTTTTATAATTATTTACAAATAAATTATTTAAATTTAAAAAATAAATGGAAGTGATTTTTCTTGAAGAGGCATCTACTGAGAGGTTTCCCGCTGCCTGGTACGGTACTCAAGAAAACGTCTGGTCAACAGGCAAAACGCCGATGCAATGGCTGCGATCATACCGGCCATCAGCATCCAGATGGCGATGGAAAAAAGCGGTGGCATCTCGGGAGTGTCGCTGGATTCGGCCGCATACACGGCAATCAGGATACCTGCGCACAATAGCAGGCTAAGGCCATGCCAGTACCAGCGAGGCCGGGCCGAGCGCCATCCCTGGATGCTGGTGAATACGAGGCAGACGAAGAGGACGGCGGCGCTTGCCAGCGGCAGCAGGAATTCGGCGGAGAGCAGGGAATGCGGCATGGCGAGGTCCGGAGGCTCAAGGTAAATGATGTGAGCCCGATTTCCCCGGGTGATTCCATTGGCTGTCGATAAAGCCAAAATCTCGCAGATTTGCGATCCAACGCTTGAGGAGACCCCTTGGAGGGGCTTGGGAAAGAACACCGCCGTTCAGCAGGATGGGCGATAAGCCATGCCTGTAAAGCAACATACCCGGCAAGGAAGCCTTGGCCGGGTATGTCGATTGAATGCACAGCGAGTAATGCGGCAGCCACTCATGGCCGCCGCAACGCAAGGCAATTACTGCACCTTGGCTTTCTTGCGCAGTTCGTCCTGGTAAGCCTGCAGCTTCTTCTGTTGCAGGGCTTCGGCGATTTGCGGCTTGACTTCGTCCAGCGTCGGAACCTTGGCCGGGCGCACGTCTTCCAGCTTGATCACGTGCCAGCCGAACTGGGTCTGCACCGGGGTCGGGGTGACTTCACCCTTCTTCAGCGCGACCATGGCGTCGGAGAACGGCTTGACGAAGGAGGCCGGGGAGGCCCAGTCCAGGTCGCCGCCGTTGGCAGCCGAGCCGGTGTCCTTCGATTGCTTGGCCAGGTCTTCGAACTTGGTGCCGGCCTTCAGCTTGGCGATGATGGCCTTGGCGTCTTCTTCCTTGTCCACCAGGATGTGGCGGGGGTGGTATTCCTTGTCGCCGGCCTGGGCCTTGAACTTGTCGTATTCAGCCTTGATATCGGCGTCCGACACCGGGTTCTTCTTCAGGTAGTCGGAGATCAGGGCGCGGATGACGATGGACTGGCGCGCCAGTTCCAGCTGGTTCTTGACGTCCTGGCTGGTGGACAGGCCCTGCTTGTCGGCTTCCTGCATCAGGATTTCGCGGTTGATCAGCTCTTCCTTGATGGCGCCGCGCAGTTGCGGGCTGTCGGGCTGGCCCTGGGCGGTCATCTGCTTGACCATCAGGTCGGCGCGGGAGGAGGGAATGGCCTTGCCGTTCACGACTGCCAGGTTTTGGGCGAAAGCCGGGATCGAAGCGATTGCAAACAGCAGAACCAGCAGACGAGCGGGTTTAAATGTCATTGTTGAATCCTAGGAAAGAAAGGAGTGAATCAAAATGGAGATGAAAACAGGAAGAGGGGCGTCTGTTCTTTGTTCTTGATTTCAGTCGTTTGCCTCTGATGGGGTGAGCGCCACGATGGCCAACGCGTGGATCTCTTGCTGCATCAGGTCGGACAGGCAATCATACACCAGCCGATGGCGGTTGACCCTATTTTTACCTTCAAACAAGTTGGAGACGAGGCGGACCCTGTAATGGCCGCCGCCCGAGGCAGCGCCCGCATGACCGGCATGCAGGGCGGACTCGTCCTCGACCAGACACTGGGTGGGCGAGAAAGTTGCAAGCAAACGTTCGCGGATGCGTTCCGGGCGGGTATCGGCGGCGCTCATTCGGCGTCTTTCATGTACTTCGACAGGAACAGGCTCTGGCCGATGATGAACACGAACATCAGCCCCATGCTGCCAAACATCTTGAAGTTGACCCAGGTATCGAGCGGGTAGTTGAAGGCAATGTACAGGTTGAGCGCGCCCATGGCCGCGAAAAACAGGATCCAGGCCAGGTTCAGGCGAGGCCAGACGGGTTCCGGCAGGCTGACCTGCTTTTCCATCATGGTGCGGATCAGGTTCTTTTTCAGGAACAGCTGCGAGAACAGCAGCGCCACGCCGAAGCACCAGTACAGGATGGTCGGCTTCCACTTGATGAAGGTGTCGTCGCGGAAGTAGATGGTGGCGCCGCCGAAGACGACGATGATCGCCAGCGACACCCACAGCATGCCGTCCACCTTGCGCCGGCGCAGCAGCAGCCAGGCGATCTGCGCCAGCGAGGCGACGATCGCCACCGCCGTCGACAGCAGGATGGGCGCTTGCGCCGCGGTGACCGCGCCGCTGGACATGGCGCCGCCCAGGTATTGCATCACCAGTTCCTGCGCGGCCGAGGGATGGCCTTCGGCCCACTTGAAGACGCCGAAAAACAGGATGATGGGGAACAGGTCGAACAGGAACTTCATTGTGCGGACGTCTTTACGAAGATAAGGAATGAAAGGGAGACGGCGTCAGGCCGGATCGAAACGCAGCGACGCCGAATTGATGCAGTAGCGCAGTCCGGTCGGCGGCGGGCCGTCAGGAAAGACATGGCCCAGGTGGGCGTCGCAGACGTTGCAGATGATCTCGGTGCGAATCATGCCATAACTGCGGTCGATTTTTTCGCGCACGTTGGCCGAGTCGATCGGTTCGAAGTAGCTCGGCCAGCCGCAGCCGGAGTCGAATTTGGTGTCCGAGGTGAACAGCGGCGTGCCGCAGCAGACGCAGGTATAGGTGCCGGCCTCGTGATGGTCCCAGTAGCGGCCGGTGAAGGCGCGCTCGGTGGCGGCTTCGCGGGTCACCTGGTATTCGAGCGGATCGAGCTGCTCGCGCCATTGGGCTTCGGTCTTTTCTACGCGCTTGGTCATGTCGGGCTCCTGTAATGCTGATGCGATAACGTTGCCGGAAGTGTAATGGTTTTCAAGATGAGCAGCTTACTTCCAGGTGGCTGGCCCAGTCGGGCGGCAGATCTGCGTACTTTTCATGCTCGGGCTGTTCGTCGAAGGGGCGGCGCAGGATGGCCTGCAGCTTTTCCACTTCGGAGAAATCCTTTTGCAGGGCGCGGTCGATGGCGACCTGGGCCAGGTAATTGCGCAGCACGTATTTGGGGTTGACCGCATGCATTGCAAGCCGGCGGCTTGCATCGTCGCTGTTTTCGGCGCGCAGGCGCTGGCGGTATTGCGCGGCCCAGGCGTCGAAGGCGGGGCGGTCGATGATGAGGTCGCGCAACGGCTCGTCGCCGGCCGGATTGCCGATCTGCAATTCGCCCAGGCGGCGGAAGAACAGCGTGAAATCGACATGGCTGTTCTGCAGGATGGCGAACATCGCGTCGATCAGCTTGTCGTCGTCGGGCTGGAAGGTCGCAAGGCCCAGCTTGGCGTGCAGCAGCGCTTCCTGTTTGGCTTCGAATACCGCTTCATAACCGGCCAGCGCGGCCTCGGTATCTTCCACGCTGCCGATCAGCGGCAGCATGGCCTGGCCCAGCGCGAAGCAGTTCCATTGGCCGATGCGCGGCTGCATCTGGTAGGAATAGCGGCCCTGCTGGTCGGTATGGTTGCAGATGTGGCGCGCGTCGAATGCTTCCATGAAGCCGAACGGGCCGTAATCCAGCGTCAGGCCGAGGATCGACATGTTGTCGGTGTTCATCACGCCATGCATGAAGCCGACCGCCTGCCATTGCGCCATCAGCTCGGCGGTGCGGCGGGTGACTTCCGTCAGCAGCGCCTTGTAGGGGTTTTCCTGCTGCAGCAATTCGGGATAGAACTGTTCCAGCACGGCATCGGCCAGCACCTTGAGCTCGTCGAAGCGCTGGTTGTAGTACCAATGCTCGAATGAGCCGAAGCGGATGAAACTGGGCGCCATGCGCGTGACCACGGCGGCGGTTTCGACGGTCTCGCGCATGACGCGCTGGTCGGAGCCGGTCACCACCAGCGCGCGCGTGGTCGGGATGCCCAGCGCGGCCATGGCTTCGGAACACAGGAATTCGCGGATCGACGAACGCAGCACGGCGCGGCCGTCGCCCATGCGTGAATAGGGCGTCTGGCCGGCGCCTTTCAATTGCAGTTCGATGCGGCCCTGGCCGTCGGCGGCGGGCAGGTCGCCCAGCGAGATCGCGCGGCCGTCGCCCAGTTGCCCGGCCCACACGCCGAACTGGTGTCCCGAATACACCGCCGCCAGCGGCAGCGAGCCGTCGGCGATGCGGTTGCCGGTGAATACGTCCAGGAAGGCGGGATCGTCCAGCATGGCGCGGCTCATGCCGATGGTGGCGGCCGCCTCGTCGCTGAAACCGACCAGGTAAGGGGCGGGCAGCGGGGTAGGCTGCAGGCGCGTGTAAAAGGCCGGCGGCAAGTCGGCGAAGCGGTTGCCGAAGGACGGCAAGGCGGCCGTGGCGTCTGAAGTGATGGTCATGGCAGGTAAATGGAGCTGTCGGCGCCGATCGCAAGCCCGCTGCGAGTGCGTCCGCACGCAATCCATCATTTTGACAGAGAACCGCTAATCCCATAGGATCGCGCTACTTTTGGGCTCTGCCGCGATTGCGGGAGGGCAATTTTTTGTGGGCACCCTTGGAATTCGCACTGATCACTTTCCTGAACGGTTTGGGCTACGGCTTCTTGCTGTTCATGCTGTCCTCCGGGCTGACGCTGACCTACAGCATGATGGGCGTGCCCAACTTCGCCCATGCCAGCTTCTACATGCTGGGCGCCTACGTGGCCTATTCGATCTCCGGCGTACTGGGCTTCTGGCCGGCGCTGTTCATCGCGCCGCTGCTGGTCGGCCTGGCCGGCGCGCTGGTCGAGCATTACGGCTTGCGCATCGTGCACCGCTACGGCCATGTGCCGGAGCTGCTGTTTACGTTCGGCCTGTCCTACCTGGTGGTGGAACTGGTGCAACTGGTGTGGGGCCGTTCTCCTGTGCCTTACCGCATTCCGCCTGGGCTGGACGGCACGCTTTTCACGCTGTATTCGACCTCGTTCCCGGTCTATCGCGGCTTCATGCTGCTGGTGGCCGGGGTCATGCTGCTGGCCATCTGGCTGCTGCTGCGCCATACCCGCATCGGCCTGACCATCCAGGCCGCGCTGACCCATCCGCAGATGGCCGAAGCGCTCGGCCATAACGTGCCGCGCGTGTTCATGCTGGTGTTCGGCGGCGGCTGCGCGCTGGCGGCGCTGGCCGGGGTGATCGGCGGCAATGCCTTCGTCACCGAGCCGGGCATGGCGGCGGCGGTGGGCAGCATCATTTTCGTGGTGGTGGTGGTGGGCGGGCTGGGTTCGCTGGCCGGCGCCTTCATTACCTCCATCCTGATCGGCATGATGCAGACCTTCGCCGTCGCGCTCGACTATTCGCTGGCCGGATTGCTGGGTACGCTGGGCCTGAACATCCCATCTTCCGGCCCGTTGGCGCCGGTGCTGCGGCTGACACTGGCACAGGTCGCGCCTATCCTGCCGTACCTGCTGCTGGTGGCGATGCTGGTGGTGCGCCCCAAGGGCCTGATGGGCAAGCGGGAAGGGTGATGCGATGATGCATCGTTCTTTGCGTTCCTTGCTCCCCTGGCTGTGCTTCACGCTGGCGCTGCTGGCCGCGCCGTTGGCGTTTCCGCAAAGCGCGGCGTTGTCGCTGCTGTCGCAGATGGGCACCATGGTGCTGCTTTGCCTCTCGTACAACATGCTGCTGGGCGAGGGCGGCATGCTGTCCTTCGGCCACGCGGTGTATTCGGGGCTGGGCGCGTTCGGCGCGATCCACCTGATGAACCGCATCGGCGACGGCAGTATCCATTTCCCGATCACGCTGGTGCCGCTGGCCGGCGGCCTGGTCGGCGCGCTGTGCGGCATCGTCTTCGGCTACCTGACCACGCGCCGCGCAGGCACCACCTTTGCGATGATCACGCTGGGGCTGGTGGAGCTGGTCTCGGCCGGCGCGCTGATGTTCCCCGACCTGTTCGGCGGCGAGGGCGGCATTTCCAGCAACCGGGTGGTGGGCGAGCCGGTCATGGGCATCAGCTACGGCCCGCAACTGCAGGTCTACTACCTGATCGCCGGCTGGCTGCTGGTGTGCGCCGTCGCCATCCATGCCCTGAAGCACACGCCGCTGGGCCGCATCCTCAATGCCGTGCGCGACAATCCCGAGCGCGCCGCCTTCATCGGTTACGATCCGCAGCGCGTGCGCTATCTTGCGCTGATCTTGTCGGCCTTCTTCGCCGGCATCTCCGGCGGGCTGTCGGCCATCAATTTCGAGATCGTCAGCGCCGAATACGTGGGCGCGCTGCGTTCCGGTTCCATTCTGCTGTTCACCTTCATCGGCGGCGCCGGTTTCTTCTACGGCCCCATCATCGGCGGCGTGGTCGGCGTGCTGTTCGCTTCGCTGTTGTCGGCTTATACCCAGGCCTGGCAGTTCTACCTTGGCGCGTTCTTCATTCTGGTCGTGATGGCCTTGCCCGGCGGGCTGGCCAAGCTGGTGGACAACCTCGTTCGCGTGGTGCGGGCAAGGGCACTGAATGCCGCCTTGGTGCGCTTGCTGGCGGCGCTGGCATTGTCCGGTTTGCTGGCACTGGCGGGCATTGTTCTCGGCACTGAAATGCTTTACCAACTGAGCCTGGGCAGCCTGGCCGATACCGGCAGCGGCGTGGCGCCGGTGGTGTTGTTCGGATTCAGTATCGACGTGCATTCAGTATCGGCCTGGCTGCTGGCCGTCGTCCTGGCGGTTGCCGGCGTCGGCGCGATTGCCTGCTTGCGCAGGTCGTGGGCGGCAAGCTGGAGCGCCGCATGGAAGAGGGTGGAATTGTCCGAACAGGCGCAACGGCGGGAGGCGGCATGAGTGGCATCCATGCGCTCGAATTGCGCGGCGTGCGCAAGGCCTTTGACGGCGCTGAAGTCATCGGCGGCGTCGACCTGCAATTGCGCGTCGGCGAACGCTGCGCCCTGATCGGCCCCAACGGCGCCGGCAAGTCCAGCCTGTTCAACCTGGTCTCGGGGCGTTACCGCGCCGATGCCGGCCGCATCCTGCTGCACGGCGCCGACATCACGCGCCTGGCCCCGCAGCAGATCAACCGCATAGGCCTGGCGCGCAGTTTCCAGATATCGAGCCTGTTCCCGCGCCTGTCGGCCTTTGAAAACGTGCGCTGCGCGGTGCTGTGGAAACTCGGCTACCGCTATGCCTTCTGGCGCCGCATCGGCCGCTTGCGCGATGCCGCCGAGCGCGCCGCGGCGGTACTGAAACAGGTCGGCTTGCAGGCACGCGCCCATGTGCCCGCCGGCGAACTCAGCTATGCCGACCAGCGCGCGCTGGAAGTGGCGGTGACCATCGCCGCCGATGCATCGGTGATCCTGCTGGACGAACCGACCGCCGGCATGAGCCGTGCCGAAGCCGAGGCGATGGTGGCGCTGATCCGCGAAGTCAGCGTCGGCAAGACCCTGCTGATGGTGGAGCACGACATGGAGGTGGTGTTCAACTTGGCCGACCGCATCGCGGTGATGGACAACGGCCGCGTGATCGCCTGCGACAGCACGCAAAACATCCGCGCCAATCCCGAGGTGCAGCGCCTTTACCTGAACCGGAGCCGACATGCATAGCCGCTTGCTGGAAGTCGCAGGCCTGCACGCCTGGTACGGCCAGAGCCATGTGCTGAACGGCGTCAACCTGGAAGTCGGCGCGGGCGAGATCGTCAGCGTGCTGGGGCGCAACGGCGCGGGCCGTTCGACCTTGCTCAAGGCTCTGGTAGGACTGGTGCGCAGCGAAGGCAGCGTACGCTTCGGCGGCGCCGATATCGGCGCGTTGCCGACCTATGAAATAGCCCGTCGCGGCATCGCCTATGTCCCGGAAAGCCGCGACGTCTTCCCGACATTGACAGTGGAACAGAACCTGCTGCTGGGCCAGAAAAGCGGCAAGCAGCCGGCCAATGGCTGGCGCTTCGACGACATGTACGCCATGTTCCCGTCGCTGCACAAGCGGCGCACGGTGGCGGCCGGTGCGCTGTCCGGCGGCGAGCAGCAGATGCTGTCGCTGGCGCGCGCGCTGATGGGCAATCCCCGCCTGATCCTGATCGACGAGCCGACCGAAGGCCTGGCGCCGCAGATGGTGGAGCAGGTGGCCGGCTACCTGCGGCAGTTGCGCGAGCGCGGCGTGGCGGTGCTGCTGATCGAACAGCGGCAAACCATCGCGCTGGATATTTCCCAGCGCGTCTACGTGATGGGGCGCGGCGAGGTGGTATTCCACGGCACGCCGGCGCAATTGCTGGACGATGACAGGGTGCTGTGCGACTGGCTGTCGGTCTGACATTGCGCAAATAAGCGTTTTTCTCGGATGCCGCCGATGGCAGGCCGGCCGGGACGTGCGCATAATCGGCATCTTTTGCCGGAGTGCCCATCATGCTCGACTGGTTGCTGTTTCTTGCTGTCGGCGTGCTCGCCGTCTACGCCGCGGATCGAATCTGGCTGAGGCATGTGGAACGCAGCGGGCAGCAACTGCACGACCCCGAGGGCTATCTCGAACTGACGGCGCGCATGACCGAGCTATGCCACGGCGACCGCGCCCATGTCGACCAGTTGATCAGGGAACAGAAACGCCTGCATCCGCAAGCCACCCACGCCGACGCCGTGCGGCTGGCCATGCGCCAATTGCTGGCGCCGCAGGAAATACGGAAAAATCCATGAAAAAAGGCCTTTGAACGGATTCTTATCTGTTCGCGGCAAATGCGGAAGGCGGTTGCCCGAATTGCTTGCTGAATGCCGTGGTGTAGGCGCTGTGGCTGTCGTAGCCACTCGCCAGCGCCACCTGCGTGATCGGCATTCCTTGCATGAGCAGGGTAAGCGACGACATCAGCCGCAGTTGCTGGCGCCATTTACCGAAGCTGATGCCGGTCGACTGGAGAAAGCGCCGGTGGAAGGTTTTTTCGCCCAGCGCCAGCCTTCCGGCCCACTCGGCGGCGGTGGCGGCATTTCCCGGGTTGTTTAGTAGCGCCTGGCAAACGCGGCATATCGGATCATCAGCGGCCGGCCACGGCAGATGCAGGGGAAGAGCGGGTTGGGCGTGCAGTTCCTCGGCCAACAGGGCGCCTAGCAAACGCATGCGTTCAGGAGATGCGGCGGGGTCGTCGGTCCGGGTCAGCGCCACGATCAACTCGCGCAGCAGCCCGGATACATGGACGACGCAATCGGTCGCGGGCAGGCGGGCACAGACATCCTCGCGTGCGAACAGCCCATGCGCTTGCAGCGCCACCGGCACGACCAGCCGGTGCGCCACGCCCGGCCGCAGCCAGACCGCGGCAGTGGGCGGCACCAGCCACTGGCCGCTTTCAGCCTCCACGCGCAGCAAGCCGCGATCCGCGTAGATCAGATGGCCGTGCGGATGCTCGTGCATGGGCACGATATGGCCCGCGGGGTAGCGCACGGCGACACCGAATATCGGTAAGCCAGAGGCTTCCCGGGCGCTCAGGTCGAGCGCATGGCTGCCGTCTTCGGGGGAGAAAAAGCCCATGCCGGTGCAATTTGTCCAAATCAATAAAGAATTTGTCTATTTTTATGTAGATGGACTATGCGCGCAAGCCTAATATTTCTCTTCAATCAATCTTCCGGATTCATTCCACTCATGTCCGCATTCGGTCTTTCGCAACGGCTACTACCACTGGTTCCCGGTCGGGGTCTGCGCGCGTTCGTTCGCGCCATGACCCACCCTGATTTCCCCTGACCCCGACCATCGTCAGCTTGTTGCAGGCTAGGGGAATCGGGTGTCAACGATCCCCTTGGAGTTTTTCATGCTGACCGATCCTTCCCAGAAATACCGCCCCGTTTCCCCGGTCAATCTCGCCGACCGCCAATGGCCGTCGCGCATCCTGATGCAAGCCCCTACCTGGCTGTCCACCGACTTGCGCGACGGCAACCAGGCGCTGTTCGAGCCGATGAACCGCGAGCGCAAGCTGCGCTTGTTCCATGAACTGGTGCGCATCGGTTTCAAGGAAATCGAAGTGGGCTTTCCCGCCGCCTCGCGCACCGATTTCGAGATCGTGCGCCACCTCATCGACGCGGATCTGATTCCAGAAGACGTCACGCCCATGGTCATGACGCAATTGCGCGATGACCTGATCGCCGAAACCGTGCGCAGCGTGGCCGGCGCGCGGCGCGTGATCGTGCATTTTTATAACGCCATCGCGCCGGCCTGGCGCGAGATCGTATTCGGCATGAGCGTGCCGCAGATCATCGAGATGGTTGAGCGCCATATCGCGCTCTTTAAGCGGCTGACGGCGGCCCACCCGGAAACCGAATGGGTCTTGCAATACTCGCCCGAGACGTTCTGCATGGCCGAGCTGGAGGTCTCGCTGGCCGTGTGCAACGCCGCCATCCGCGCCTGGGATGCCGGGCCGCGGCGGACGATGATCATCAACCTGCCGACCACGGTCGAAGTCTCCACGCCCAACGTTTTCGCCGACCAGATCGAATGGATGGACCGGCGGCTGGAGCGGCGCGAACACATTGTGCTGTCTGTGCATCCGCATAACGACCGGGGCACCGGCGTGGCCTGCGCCGAGCAAGCCATGCTGGCCGGCGCGCAGCGGGTCGAAGGCTGCCTGTTTGGCAATGGCGAGCGCAGCGGCAACGTCGATGTGGTGACGCTGGCGCTGAACCTGTACACCCAGGGCATCGCGCCGGGGCTGGATTTCTCCGACATCGCGGCGGTGGCGCGCGTGGCCGAGGAATGTACCGCACTGCCCATTCACCCGCGCCACCCGTATGTGGGCGATCTCGTCTTCACGGCGTTCTCCGGCTCACACCAGGATGCCATCGCCAAGGGCTTCGCCGCGCAAAAGGCCGATGCGCCCTGGCGCGTGCCTTACCTCCCGATCGACCCGAAGGATCTGGGCCGTACCTACGACAGCATCGTGCGCGTCAACAGCCAGTCGGGCAAGGGCGGCATTGCGTTTTTGCTGCAGCGCGACCATGGCATCGTCATGCCGCGCCGCATGCAGGTGGAGTTCAGCGCCATCGTTCAGGCGCTGGCCGACGCCAGCGAAACGGAACTGAGCAGCGAGCAAATCTGGGACGCGTTCGAGCGCACCTACCTTGTCCCGGCGCGGGAGCTGCCAGGCGTCATTTATCGCAGCCACCGCCTGTTCGAGCACGCCGACGGGCAAGGTATCGCACTGGAGCTGGCGCAGGCGGATGGCAAGGTCAAGACCTGCGAAGGGACTGGCAACGGTCCGATCGCCGCCACGGTGGCGGCGCTGGGCCTGCCGCTGCGCATCGACAGCTATGAAGAGCGCAGCCTGGGCGCGGGATCCGACGCGGCGGCGCTGGCCATCGTAGAAGCGGCCATGCCCGGTGTTCCCGGCTCCCGCTTTGGCGTGGGCCGGCATGCGAACATCGTTACCGCGTCGGTTCTGGCGGTACTGAGCGCGGCGGCCCGATTCTCTGCGGAGGCGGCCGTATAGGCGCAATCAACGGTGAAATGAAAAAACGGCGGCTCCCGAAAGAGCCGCCGTTTTCACGTGTGCCGCGACAGTACAGCGTATTACTTGTTCACCAGCTTGGCCGGCAAGGTCAGCGTCAGCAAACCGCCGAGTACCAGCGAGGCCGCCAGCACGTACATGCCGGCATTGGTGCTCTGGGTAGTGTCCTTGAGCCAGCCCACCAGGAACGGGCTGACGAAGCCGGCCAGGTTGCCCAGCGAGTTGATCAGCGCGATGCCGGCGGCCGCGGCGGTGCCCGACAGGAAGGCCGTCGGCAGGCTCCAGAACAGCGGCAGGGTGGTCAGGATGCCCATGCTGGCCAGCGTCAGCGAGGCCATCGCCAGCACAGTGTTGTGGTCATACACGGTCGACAGCAGCAGGCCGACGCAGCCCAGGAAGGCCGGGATGGCGACGTGCCAGCGGCGTTCGCGGCGGGCATCGGCGCTGCGGCCGATCAGCACCATCGAGACGGCGGCAAAGGCGTAGGGGATCGCCGTCAGCATGCCGACGTTGAACGGGTCGGTGACGCCGGTGGTCTTGATGATGGTCGGCAGCCAGAAGCTCACGCCATACAGGCCCATCACGAAGCAGAAGTAGATCAGCGCGCCCAGCCAGACGCGGCCGTGGGAGAACATGGCCGACAGCGAGAGGTGTTCCTTCTGGCTGTCTTCCTTGCCGATGTTGGCTTCCAGCAGGGACTTTTCCTCTTTGGTCAGCCAATCGGCGTCGCTGATGCGATCCTTCATGTAGGCGATCACCATCACGCCCAGGATCAGCGAGGGAATGGCTTCCAGGATGAACATCCACTGCCAGCCGCTATGGCCCCAGATGCCCGGCATGGCGTGCATGATCCAGCCTGACAGCGGGCCGCCGACCACGCCCGAGAGGGCGATGCCGGTCATGAACAACGCGGTGATCTTGCCGCGGCGCTCGGCCGGGTACCAGTAGGTCAGGTACAGGATCACGCCGGGGAAGAAGCCCGCTTCAGCCAGGCCCAGCAGGAAGCGCATGACGTAAAACATTTCCGGGGTGGTGACATACGCCATCGCGCCCGAGATGATGCCCCAGGTGATCATGATGCGGGCGATCCACAAACGGGCGCCCACCTTGTGCAGGATCATGTTGCTGGGGACTTCGAAGATGAAGTAGCCGATGAAGAAGATGCCGGCGCCCAGGCCGTAGACGGTTTCGCTGAACTTCAGGTCGGACAGCATCTGCAGCTTGGCGAAGCCGACGTTGACGCGGTCCAGGTAAGAGGCCACGTAGCACAGGAACAGCAGGGGCAGCAGCCGCCAGGTCACCTTGGCGTAGGTGGCGTTCTCAAAGGTGTTGCCGGGCGAGGCGGTCAGGCCTGCGTTGTAGGTCATGTCTCACTCCCAAAAGTGTGCGCGGAATTCTTATATTTCTCTGTCTGCGCCGCAAGGCCACATCCGGCAGTATGGCTTGCGTGGTGCCGCATCCGGTTTTTGCCTGCTGTCGTTATCGATGCGCGGGAATCCTTTCCGCGCCGCATCGGTTGGCGGGTGCCCTGCATTGTAGTGGCGGCGGCGCGCTTGTCAATCACATCAAGCCGTCACCGCCGCCGGGTTTCAGACGCAGCGGCCGCCATCCACCTCGATGCATACGCCGGTGACGAACTCAGCCTCGTCCGAACCCAGGTAGAGGCAGGCGTTGGCGATGTCCTGCGGGGTCGAGAAGCGACCCATCGGGATCGTGGCGACGAACTTCTTGCGGTTTTCCGGAGTGTCGGGCACGCCCATGAATTCCGCCAGCAGGCCGGTGGCCGAGATCACCGGGTTGACGCAGTTCACGCGGATGTTGTCCGGGCCCAGTTCGGCGGCCATCGACTTGCTGGTGGTGATGACCGCGCCCTTGCTGCCGTTGTACCAGGTCAGGCCCGGACGCGGGCGGATGCCGGCGGTGGAGGCGATGTTGATGAACACGCCGCCGCCGACCTTGCGGAAATGCGGCACGAAGGTCTTGGCCGACAGGAAGATGCTCTTGACGTTGACCGCGTAGACCTTGTCGAACTCGGCCTCGTCCACCTCCAGCATGGGGCGGTTGCGGTGCGTGGTGCCGGCATTGTTGACCATGATGTGCATGGCGCCGTAGTGCTCCAGCGCCGCCGCCAGCAGGCGGTCCATGTCGGCCGCCTTCGACACGTCGGCCTTGACGAACACCGCGCGGCCGCCAGCCTGCCTGATTTCTTCCACCACGCGCAGGCCGCCGGCCTCGCCGATGTCGGCCACCACCACGGATGCGCCTTCGCGCGCATAGGTCTTGGCGATGCCTTCGCCGAATCCGGAACCGCCGCCGGTCACGATGGCCACTTTGTCTTGCAAACGCATGTTGTCTCCTTGTTGGTGATTCTGTTCAATGATGAGTGACTCGCGCATCGGCCGCGGCATCAACCGTGGCGGATCGCGATGGTTTTCAGGACGGTGAAGCCGTACAGGGCCTCGAAGCCTTTCTCGCGCCCGTGGCCGCTGGCCTTGACGCCGCCGAAAGGCAGCTCGACGCCGCCGCCGGCGCCGTAGTTGTTGATGAACACCTGGCCGCTGCGGATCGCGCGCGCCATGCGCATCTGGCGCGCGCCGTCGTTGGTCCAGACGCTGGCCACCAGGCCGTAGTCGGTGCCGTTGGCCAGGCGGACGGCCTCGGCCTCATCCTCGAACGCCATCGCCGACAATACCGGACCGAACACTTCCTCTTGCGCCAGGCGGTGCTGCGGCGGCACGTCGCGCAGCAGCGTCGGCGCCTGGTAGAAGCCGGAAGCGGGCGCGGCGGGATCGACGCTGCCCTGGGCGACGATGGCGATCCGGTCGCGGCGGGCGTCGGCCAGGAAGCCGGCCACGCGCTCCTGCTGCGTCTTGCGGATCAGCGGGCCGCAATCCAGGTCCATCTGCGAGGAACCCACGCGCAGCTTGGAAAACAGTTCGCCCAGGCGATCCAGCACTTTTTCATAAGCGCCGCGCTGCACCAGCAGACGGCTGCCGGCGGAGCAGGTCTGGCCGGCGTTTTGCACGATGGCGTTGACCACCACCGGCAGCATGGCGTCGAAATCGGCGTCGTCGAACACCACCTGCGGCGACTTGCCGCCCAGTTCCAGCGTGACCGGCGTGTGGTGTTCAGCGGCGGCGCGCACCACCACCTTGCCGATGTTGGGCGAGCCGGTGAAGGAAACGTGGTCGATGCCGGGGTGCTTGACCAGCATGTCGCCGGCTTCATGGCCGTAGCCGGTGACGATGTTGAGCGCGCCTTCAGGGAAGCCGACCTCGGCTGCCAGCTCGGCCACGCGCAGGATCGACAGGCAGGCATCTTCCGCCGGCTTGACCACGCAAGTGTTGCCCGCGGCCAGCGCGCCGCCCACGCAGCGGCCGAAGATCTGCATCGGATAGTTCCAAGGCACGATGTGCGCGGTCACGCCATGCGGCTCGCGCAGGGTCAGCACGGTGTAGCCAGCCTGGTAGGGGATGGTGTCGCCATGCAGCTTGTCGGCGGCGCCGGCGTAGAACTCGAAATAGCGCACGATGGCGGCCGCGTCGGCGCGCGCCTGCTTCATCGGCTTGCCGCAATCGCGGCCTTCCAGTTGGGCCAATTCTTCCTGGTGCTCCTGCAGCTTGAGCGACAACTTCATCAGCAGGCGTCCGCGCTCGGCGGCCGAGAGCTTGCCCCAGGCGCCTTCGTAGGCGCGGCGCGCGGCCTTGACGGCGCGGTCGATGTCGGCCTCGTTGCCGCGCGCGATGGCTTCGAAGACCTGGCCGTCGGAGGGATCGACGACGGGAATGCTTTCGCCGGAAGCGGGGGCGACCCAGCGGTTGTCGATGAAGTGCTGTTTCATGGGCGATGCGTCCTTTCGGTTGAGTCCGGTGCGGGTTCTGGGGCAAAGCGAAACGGCAGGGCAGGCATGCGCGGGCCTGAGGGGCGTGGTCTCCTGTCGTTCTATGGCGTCCGCTGCAATGCTTGGCGATGGCGGCGCGGTTTATGGATGCTAAATCTAAGGCAGGCGCCCAAAGCTGTCAATTTATTTTACTTATTTGATGCCGGCCCTCTTCGGCAAAAGCTATCTCCGTCCACGGCAAATCCGCTACCATGCGCATCATGCGACAGACAAAGTGGGAGACGATATGCCGAAGTCCAGCCAGCCGCACCGCCCAGAGCGCCCCGATGCAGCAAGCGGCGAGGCATCGGCCAAAGTTGTCAATTTGAAGAACGTGGCGCGTCCGGCCGGCGGATCGCCGGAAATCCTGACGCTGGCCGCGGCCGGCCTCGGCCCGGTACGCCCGGAACGCTTCGCCGAGCGCATCTACGAGACGCTGTTCCACGCCATCGTCGAGGGCCGCATCGCGGTCGGCAGCAAGCTGCCGGCGGAAAACGACCTGGCGGCGCTGTTCGACGTCTCGCGCCCGGTAGTGCGGCAGGCGCTGGACCGCCTGCGCGAAGACCAACTGGTCGAATCGATCCGCGGCTCCGGCACCTATGTGAAGGAAAAGCCGGGCCTGGCGGCCACGCCGCAGGACGTCGAACCGGAGACCCGCATCGGCCACATCATGAACGGGCTGGAGCTGCGCCTGGTGATCGAGCCGGAATGCGCCTACCTGGCCGCATTGCGCCGCAACGCGCAAGACCTGGACAAGATGGAGCGCCTGCTGGAAGGCTTCGAACAAGCCAATGCCGTGGGCGGCATCGCCCACCATTTCGACTTCGGCTTCCACGAGGCGATCGCCGCAGCCACTGCCAACATGCGTTTCGTGCAGGTGATGAAGACGCTGGAATACGACGTCAGCCATGCCGTCAACATGCTGCGTCACCTGATGCACATCCCGCCATGGAAGCGCTCGCAGGATGCGATGGACGAGCACCGCCATATCTTCAACCTGATCCGCGAACAGGATGCCGAAGGCGCCCGGCGCGCCATGCGCGGCCATATCGAGAATGCCCGCACGCGCATGTTCAACAGCCGGCCGGGTTTGTGAACGCCGGTCCGCGCTCAATTGCGCTGTCAATTGAATTAACAAGTTAAGAACTTAAGAATAACTTCATGGAATTACGCCAACTGCGCTATTTCGTCGCCATCGTCGACCATGGTTCGCTCTCGCGCGCCGCGCGCGTGCTGCACATCGCGCAGCCGGCCCTGACCCAGCAGATCCGCCAACTGGAAGACGAGATGGCGGCCCAGTTGCTGCACCGCTCGGCCCAGGGCGTGATCGCCACCGATGCCGGCAAGGTGTTCTACGAACATGCGCTGGCGATCCTGAAACAGGTGCAGGACGCCAAGCAAGCCGTGGCGCAATCGACCGACAAGCCATCTGGCACGGTAGCGCTGGGGATTCCGCAAAGCGTTTCCAACGCGCTGGCGCTGCCGCTGTTGAATGCGGTACGTTCCACTTATCCCGAGATCACGCTGCAACTGACCGAGGAATTGACCGGCAACCTGATCACCCAGTTGAAATCGGGCCGCATCAACCTGGCGGTGCTGTTCGACGATGGCCAGCTATCCTCCTTCGCCGCCACGCCGATGATCGAGGAAGAGATGATGTACATCACCCGCGCCAAGTCGCGCTACGGCGCTTCGGGCCGCAAGGGCGTGCCGCTGGCCAAGGCGATCGAGGCGCCGCTGATCCTGCCGGGACTGGCGCACGGCGTGCGGCCGCGCATCGAAAGCCTGGTGCGCGCCAACGGCATGGCGCTGGAGAACGTGATCGAGATCAACTCGGTGGCGATCCTGAAGTCGGCCATCCTGGCCGATATCGGCGCTACCATCCTGCCGGTGGCGCCGCTGCTGGCGGACATCGAACGCGGCGAGATGGTGGCGCATCCGATCGCCGGGGAAAGGATCTCGCGCACGCTGGCATTGTGCGCCTCCAAGAATATCCCCTTGACCAATGCGGCAGCCGCCGTCGAGCAACTGGTGCTGGATGTGACCGATGAACTCTGCCGTTCCGGCAAATGGGGACATACCGAACTGCTCAAACGGGAATAGCGCCGGCAACTTGCCGCGCGGCGCGTGTTGGTAAATCGACATGCCAATCGGGTACACTGCGGTTCGTTTCGCCGATATCCGCAGCGATTGCTGTGTCGATATGGCAGGAATGTTCTTCATATTTTTCCGCCGCCCAAGGCGAACGTATAACGGATGAATCCATTCACGGCCAGCATTGCCCTGGCGATCGTGCAGTTTTGCAGCGGCCTGATCATGGCAGGGGTGTTCCTGAGCACGCCGACCGAACGCTGCACGCGCTACTGGGCGTTGTCCGGCGCTCTGGCGGCGCTCGCCATTTGCCTGATCGTACCGATCTATGCCGGTGGAGGCGGCAGCTGGCGTCCCATCGGCCTGATGCTGGGCAATACCAGCCTGTTTGCGTCCAGCATCGCGGCATGGAGCGGCTTGCGCTGCTTCTACCAGCGCCCCGCACGCTGGTGGCCGTGGCTGTTCATCGCGGCTTACGCCGTATCGTTCAGCGCCTTGCTGGCATTGGAGGCCAGCTTCACGCAGCGCAGTTACCTGGCGATCGGCGCCATGCAACTGGTGTTTTTCCTGGTGCTGTTCGAGTTCAGGATGGGCTTGTCCGGCCCGCAGGCCGGCCGCTATGCGCGCTGGTCGTTCGGGCGCTGGATCGGTTTCGCGTCGGTGACGTTATTGAGCGCGGCCTATATCGCGCGCCTGGCGCTTGCCCCGTCCCATCCCGAACTTTTCGAGCCGCCGCGGATGAGCGATCTCGGCGTCGCCTTGATCTACCTGATCCCGCTGGGCGGCAGCCTGCTGTTCTCGGCGGCGCTGCTGATGCTGTACTTCGAGCGGCTGGTCGCCGACAAGCAGCGCCTGGCCACCGAGGATGAACTGACCCACACTCTCAACCGGCGTGAACTGGTGCGCTGCGGCGAGCAGATGCTGCACGATGCGCTCGCCAGGGGGCATAGCCTGACGCTGGCGTTCATCGACGTCGACCATTTCAAGCAGATCAACGACCGCTTCGGCCACCAGGTGGGCGACCGGGTGTTGGCCGGCATCGCCGCCGTCCTGCGCGAACATTGCCGCGAAAGCGACTTGCTCGGCCGTTATGGCGGGGAAGAGTTCTGTGCGGTATTTCCGGGCCTGACCCAGCTCGAAGCCGACCGTATCGGCGAGCGCCTGGTCGCTGCCGTGCGCGAGCATGCTTTCGACCATGGCCAGACCGTCACCATCAGCGCCGGATTGGTGGTGTTGCAGCCGGGGCAGGTCCAGAATTGGGATGAGCTGGTGAACCGTGCCGATATCGCCTTGTACCGGGCCAAGAGCGAAGGGCGCAATGCCTTCCGCATGGCGCAGGCGGCTTGATGCCGGGCATGCCATGGATGGGGCGGGCGATAAGCTTTTCCCCCGATATCGGCCGCACCGATAACAATCGGTAAGCTCATCTTCACGTATTCCTTCATTTCCTACAGCCAATGCCTACATGGGCTGATGAACTCTTCTGATAGTGGCTGCTGTGGATGCTTTCTACACTGCAGACGTGGACAGGCGGTTTGCGCCGTCGATGGTATCCGGTTGCCTGCCGTTTACCATCCACTTCACTTCCGACCATTCCAGATAAAGGAGTCAGATATGGCAAATGTACAAACCCCTGGCAACAGCCGTGGTTTTGCGGCGATGGATCCGAGCAAGCAGCGCGAGATCGCCAGCATGGGCGGCAAGGCGGCCCATGCCAAAGGCGCTGCCCACGAGTTCACCTCGGCCGAGGCGCGCGAAGCGGGCCGCAAGGGCGGCCTGAACAGCCATGGCCGCAAGAACGCCCGGGCCAATGCCGAGTCCGTTGCCGAGCCGGCCGGCGGCGGCATGGCAGCCTCCTCCCCGCAAATGCTCCAAAGCACGCCGCAAGCATTGCAGCCGCAGCAGTCGGACAGCAATCCGCCGCAGCAAGGCTGAGGGGCTTTCGACAGTTTGGAAAAATAAAAGGCGCAGCAGCGCCTTTTTTTATGGAAGGCGCGCCTGGCGGAAAGCCGGCAGGCGCGCTTTTCAGTGCTGCACCAGGTCATCGAGCAGTGGCACCAGGGCCAGCAGGAATAATGAAGCCGCCAGCGGAATGGTCGCCAGGAAGCCCACCGCCTTGAAGCCCATCGCACCGATCACGCCGCCCAGGAAGAACATCAGCAGCAGCGAGGAAAGCAGCCGCAGCTTGCGGCGCGCCGAGGAGACCTGTTCCGCCGTCGGCGGTTCGCCGGGGGAGCCGGAGGCCATCGCCCAATAGCACATCTTGCCGATCTCGATGCCGATGTCGGTCACCAGCCCGGTCACGTGGGTGGTGCGTATTTCGGCGCGCGAGATTTTGGTGATCATTGCATTCTGCAAGCCCATCACATAGCACAGCAGCGCCACGGTAGCCGGCACGAACAGCAGCCGGTGTCCCTCCAGGTTGCTGCCGAGGATGCCGAAGCAAAGGAGCAGGGCGGCTTCCAGCATCAACGGCATGGCGTATTCGCTGTTGGTGCGATGGCGCCGTCCCCAGTTGATCAGGATGGCCGAAGTCGCCGCGCCGGCCAGGAAGGCCAGCAAGGAACTGGCGCCGGCCACCAGCAGCAGGACATCGCCCAGCACCAGGTTGTCGGCCAGCGCCGAGACGATGCCCGACATGTGCGAGGTATATTGGCCCACGGCCAGGAAGCCACCGGCATTGATGGCGCCGGCGACGAAGGCCAGCGAGCGGCCCAGGTGGCGGTTTGATAATTCGGTGCGCGCCGGGCTGGTGAGCTGGCGCAAGTAATTAATGGGCATGAGGTTTTTTGCGCTATATCGGGGCGGAAGGCCGTATCGTGGGCTGGCATATTCCCGTGCCATCGCCTATCGGCCTTTGTTGACAGTAAGAATACTTCTCCTTGGCACGATATGGCAGAGATATTGCGGGATGCTGACTTGAATCAGGATTGCAGCGTTGCCCGCCCGCGACGCCGGCAGCGGTTGCCTCATGCGGGACAGATCCAGGCAAAAAAACGGCCGCCCGGGGGAGGCGGCCTGAGGGGGAGGGATATAAGACGCCGGAGATCGGGGGAATCTCCGATGAATTTCTGCTTATGAAACGACTCGTGGGAATAAACCGATTAGGGGAAGGACGTTTCCATGGCCGGACGGAGGGGGACGTTCCTGCCGGGAAGTTGATGTCCATCGGTTTCGAGTGCGTTGGGATGCATACTATCGTCGCGCCGAAAAAAAACAGATCGGACAGTGTCCGATTGACGTGTCAGAAAAACACCTACAGGGAAGAAGCGGCTGAATGGGGCGGTCCGTATCGCTTTGGTACGGTTGCGCCCTCGGATGCTCATTGATTCTTACAGCCATCGTTGGCGATGTCCGATGCAAGGGCCTGCGAGGCGCCGGTTACAGTGCATTGCACCACCGATGTCCACGCAACGATGAGGATCTCAATGCAAGGCAGATTGCATTCGCTCGCAGCAGCAATGCTGTTGACCGTGACAGGAACCGTTGCCGTTTCCTATTCCCATGCCGCCGATGCCGGCGGCGCTTTGTGCGGCCCCGATCTCCAGCTCGACAAGGAAAGCCTGGCGGCTTACCTGCTCAAGGCTTATCCGGTCAGCACCGCCTATCTTTCGGCAGGCGACAATCCGGCGCCCCTGTCGTCCCATCGGGCGCTGGCCTCCTGGCTGCTCAGGAAACGGGCCGCGGAGAAGGCCGGCGGCGGCGCCTGCAGCGGCGACAGTTGCAATGTCGACCGCATGGCGGATGACCTGCAATACCTGCTCGACGGCAAGGATGCCGGCTTCAAGCCTTCAGGCCGAACCGATGCTGCGGGTTTCTTCAGCGGCGACAATGGCGTGGCCTTGTCTTGCCACCAGGCCGGCGCCGAGGTGCCGTTGCCCCATGCCGCGGCCACGGCGTCCGCAGCTCCCGCGCCTCCCACACCTGCGCCGCAGCCTGCCTGGATGGATCCGATCCGTGTGCGCGGCAATCCCGACCAGCTTTCCATCGACCGCAACAACAAGGCCGGCTATGCCTCGGTAGAGCGTGCGCGCGTGAACCTGGCCAACGACGATGTGGCGAAGTCGCGCACCAACGACGTCGTGGTGTACGCCGGCTACGCGTTCGACAAGCGCCCGATGGACGAGGCGGGCAGCACCTACGAAGCCGTTCCTTATGTCGGTTTCAAGCAGAACCGGACGACGATCTACAACAGCGACGGCACGCCGGCGGTCACCACCACCCGCACCAGCCAGGTCGGCATGCTGAGCTCCTTCCATTTCGCCCATGCCGGTTCTGCCGACACCGAAGACCTGACCGCGCGGCCGGACTATCTGGTCAACAATAGCGACGGCAGCCGCCTGCTAACCGTCAACTTCACGCTCACGCCGGTGCGGCCGGGCATCCTCAACGATTTCATCCGCTGGAACAATGGTCTGGCCGTCAAGCCGATCCTGATCGGCCAGAGCCGCAACGGTTCCTATATCAACCGCGGCGATCCGGCGGTCTACGACCAGCACCAGGACTTCATCCGCCTGGGCGCCCAGGCCGGCTTCACGCTGGCGTCGACCAATCCGGCGCTGCCGTTCGATTTCACCACCACGTTCACCGGCCTGAAGGCCTTGCACGGCAACCGCAGCATCCACTATTGGAAGTCGGTGCTGACCTACAATTTCAACCAGTATGTGGGGCTGAGCCTGGATTATTCGAACGGCCTGCTGCCGGATACGGGAGATCCCGAACGCAAGTGGGGCGTGGGGATCTCGTCCAAGTTCTGACGGGGCGGCTCAGGCAGGTCACTGGTAGGTGGTCGCCATTTTCTCCGGCAGCGGCACGTTCAGCCACTTCTTGACGATGGCGTTGAGTTCGCCGCTTTTCTTGGCCGCGGTGATGGTGTCGTTGACCTTGGCCAGCAAGGCGCCTTCGCCTTTGTTCAGGCCGACGCTACAGGCCGATTCATGGATGATGTATTTCAGCACCGGCTTGTTGTTGGGGGCCTTTTCGCCCAGCGCATAGGCCACGAAGTCGCCGGTGCCGACCAGTTGCACCTGGCCCGAGACGTAGGCCGAGATCATGGCGTTGTTGTCTTCATAGCGCTTGATGGTGGCGCTCTTGGGGGCGGTGTCGGTCAGTTGCAGGTCCTGGAAGGTGCCGCGGGCCACGCCCACCGTCTTGCCCGCCAGGTCGGCCGGGCCGCTGACCTGGACGCCGGCCACGCCGAACACGCTGTTGTTGTACGGGGCATAGGGCTGCGAGAAGTCGATCACCTTTTCACGCTCGGCATTCTTGCCCAGGGTCGAGATCACCAGGTCGGCCTTGTGCGTCTGCAGGTAGGCGATGCGGTTGGCGCTGGCCACCGGCACCAGCTGCACCTTCACCCCCATCTTCTGCGCGATCAGTTTGGCGACGTCGATATCCAGGCCCTGCAACTGCAGGTCGGTGTTGACCGAACCGAAGGGGGCAAAGTCCTGCGGCACGCCGATGCGCACCACGCCGGCCTTCTGGATATCGGCCAGGGCGTCGGCGCGGACTTGCGCAGCGGTTGCGGACAGCAGGCCGAAGGCGATTGCCAGCATCGGTTTGAGGGATTTCATCGCATCGTTCTCCTTGAGGTTATACCTGCAATGCAAGATTCGTGGACTTGCGCCGTGGCCCTTTGACGGGCCGCAGCGGGTGATAATACGCCTTATTCGAACCCCGGACATCCTTGGCCATACGCTTGTCAATACGCATTTTTTCGATTTCGCATCGCAAAAAACAGGTGGATTCGGTATCCTAGGGCCTGTCAACTTCGGGCTGGTGGGGTAAGCGGCCGGCAAATTGCATCTTCCGGGGAAGCAGCTTCCGTGCCCGATGCCGACAGGCCTCATGAAGCGGCGTTTTGCCGTAGCGGAATTTGTATCCCGACAATCAACGAAAGCGATGAAAGATGTCGACTTATATCGAGCCTCAAACATTTCGTGAACTGCAGGATTCGGAAGTGTTGCCGGCCCCGTCCGGCGTGCGGCTCAACATCATGCAGATGTGCCAGCAGGAAGACATTTCGCTGCCCGACCTGGTCGCGCAAGTGCAGGGCGACCCGGTGCTGGCGGGCCGCCTGATCCAGATCGCCAACATCCCCAACATCAACAAGGGGCGCATGGTGGCGTCGGTCAATGTCGAGCTGCTGCTGATGATCGGCCTGCACGCGGTGCGCCAGATGGCGCTGGCGATTTCGCTGACCGAGTCGGCGCGCCGCGGCGACTGCAAGGAGTTCGACTACGACGCGTTCTGGGGCCGTTCCACGGCGATGGCATGCGCCGGCCAGGCCCTGGGCGAAATGCTGCAGGTGGCGCCGCCGGCGGAAATGTTCACCAACGGCCTGCTGGCCGGCATCGGCCGCCTCGGATTGGCGTCGGCGCGCCCCAAGCGCTATGGCGAGATTTTGCAGGACAAGCCGCAAGGGCAGGACTTGCTGGACAAGGAGCGGGCGGCATTCGGCTTCGACCACCTGGCGCTGGCCGCGGCGATGATGGAAGACTGGCATTTCCCCAAGCTGTTTTGCACTGCCGTCCTGCACCATGAAAACCCCGATGAATCGGGACTGGACGAAAGCGACCGCCAGCAGGCGCTGGCGCGTGTACTGGAACTGGCGGGATGCGTCGCCGATGTCTGCATCGCCGACGCCGAGACCCGCGGCCGCCTGCTGCCTCGTTTGCTGCAACTGGCTGCGCGTTTCGATCTGCCCTTGTCGAGCGTGGAGTACATCTGTTCCAGGGTGTCGTGGGATTGGAGCGACTGGGGTACCTTGCTGCGCATCTCGACCCGGGCGCTGCCGGAAATCGGCGCCGAGCTCGCGGAGGCGGCCAAGCAGCCGGACTGATTTTGCGGTGGGCCTGAACTTCAACATGTATCGAAATGACGGCATGTTCCGACATCCCGCTCACAATCCGTTGGAAATCCGCACAAGCCCGGGTTTTGTATTTGAACCGTCATACTGGGATGCTAGTATGGCGCCCGGCTTGGATGTGGATGCCGGCTGCCGTTTCACCGCGGCTTGCGATACAGGCGCCGCCGGCAATCCTGGGCGGTCGGCCCGCATGTGATGCGGGCTTCCATTTGCGCTTTTCCACCTCCGGCCCGGAATGGGGCCAGCCGGATGCCAGCGACATCGTGCTCCCATCCATCCAAGATATCGCGGCGCTTGCCGCAGTCAATAAACAAAATAACGTAACGGGCCGAGTCCATCGGGGCTCGTCCGCCTTGCCGGCTGCGGAGTACGCTCCGCGGGGGAGCCGCAAGCATCCTGTCCGGGAATTGCCCGTTACGCGCATCGCATTATGAACAGGCGGTTTATGAAAAAAATCCTGTGCGCATCCTGGCTGCTCTGCGTGATGATGAAGCCGGCCTTCGCCGCCCACCCGCTGGTGACGGACGACGCCGGGGTGCAGGGAGACGGGCGCCACCAGATCGAAACCAATACCGATTGGAGCCGGCAGGCGGGCCAGGCCGGGCATACCGGGGCATTCACCTACACCTATGGCGTCACCGACAGGCTGGATCTGTTCGCCAATCTCCCACTGACCTTCCAGTCGCCTGGCGGCAGCGGCGTGGGCGACTATTCGCTCGGCGCCAAATGGCGCTACTACGACCGGGACGGGCTGGCGCTGGCCCTCAAGCCGGAACTGTTCCTGCCCAGCGGCGATGTGGACAAGGGGCTGGGCAACGGCAGGAGCGGCCTGGGCCTGACCGCGATCGCCTCCTATGAGACCGGCCCCTGGACCTTGCACGGCAATGCCGGCCTGAACTACAGCCGCTACCAGCTCGACAGCGACGATGCCGCCAAGCGCCGCCTGGCATGGCGCACTTCGGCCGCCGTCTGGTATGCGCTCAATGAGCAGTGGCGGCTGGTGGCCGACACCGGCGTGGCGCAGAATGCCGATCGCGCCAACCGCACCTGGCCGGCGTATGGCCTGGTGGGGGTGATCTGGTCGCCCAACGAGAGCGTCGATCTCGATGTCGGCGCCAAATTCGGCCTCAACAAGGCCGAGGTCACGCGCCAGTTCGGCCTGGGCGTTACGCTGCATTTCTGATGTGTGCGGCGCAGCATGCAATGCGCTGGAAAGCGCCGCCAAATCTGCTATCTTTGATCCTGGCACAGGGCCAAGCTTAAGGAGACGACAGATGGATCTGGTGGAAAAATTCGATGCCAAAGGCAAGACCGGCGCGCCTTACCACGTAGAGGTGTACCAAATCGAACTGGACGGGACGGGCGATGCCGCCGCCGGCCAGCGCACTTACCAATTGGCCGACGGGCGGGCGCTCGATCCTTTGTCGAATGAGAAGTTCAGGATCATCCAGACGGGAGAAAAGATCTACCGTGTCTGAAACACCGGGATTTTCCATTGAAATGAAAAGCCGGCGCCGCAAGGCGGCCGGCTTTTTCTTTGCCGGCGTTCAGCTTTGCGCCGCCGCCCCCTCGGCCCGGTTGCGGATCAGCTGCACCAGCGCATCGCCCAGCGATTCCGGGCGGCCTTCGAACAGCCGCTGCAGGTATTGCGGATCGGTCAGGTGGCGGTACAGCGCGGCGCGCGCGCCGAAGTCGGTCACCATCTTCACCGCCGCCAGGATGTAGTCGTCCAGCGTGGCGGCGATGGTCCAGTCGGGCAGGCCGACGCGGCGGAACAGGCCTTCGTCGATATGCTCGAACACTTCCGGACCGGTCTTGCATACGCCGGGCAAGCCGACCGTGAAGGCGTCGATGATGCCGTTGGTATTGCCGAAGGGCAGCGGCGACAGGAACATGTCGCACTGGTTGAAGAGGGACAGGTATTGCTGGTACGGCTGGTGCGGATAAACGCTGGCGCCGGGCACATAGCGCAGGACCAGGCGCTGCAGTTGCGGGTACAGCAGGCCTTGCGCCTGGCCGATCAGGAAATGGAAGCGCACCTGCTTCGGCGCCTGCCCGCCGGGCGGCTGCAGCGCCAGTTCGGCGATCTTCTGGCATGCCATCAGGAAGCGCGGGTTCAGCTTCATGGTGGTGGCGGCGATGGCGATGTTGACGTAGGGCTTGTCGCCGCGCTCCAGCACCGGCACGTCGAAGGGAATCGCCGAGGGGCGGTAGGGCTGGCCGTCGGCAGGCAGGCGCAGCAGCCGTTCGCTGAAGCAGGACGGATCGCCGACGAAGTCGTCTTCCACGCTGATGTAGTCGATGCGCCGGGAACTGGTGGTGGCGGGGTGGCCCAATGCCGCCACCTGCAACGGCGCCACGCGCAGGTTGGCGGCGAACATGGTGATCGGGAACATGCCCACGCTGGGCATGTACAGCGCCTGCGGCCGGCGCTGCGCGGCCAGCGCGCGCAACTGGGCCAGGCAGCCCAGCAAGTCGCCGGGACGGTCGAAGGCGATGAATTCGTCGAACACCGCGCGCCCCAGTTCGTCGGTATTGGCCTGGTAGCCGATGGCCACCACATGGAAATGGCGCCGCGCCGCTTCCAGTGTCTTGGAATGGGTGCGGTAGATCGAGTGGCCGCCGGAAAACCATTCCAGCAGCACCAGCAGTACCGGTTTCCCGGCGACCTCGCCGGGCGCGCCGAAGTCATCGATATCGGCGATGCCGGCTTCAGCCAGCTTCTTTTCGATCAGCGCGTTGATGGCGCCCTTGATGCGGTGGCGCTGCGGCAGGTCGGCATAGCTGCAATGCATGTAGACGTCGTGCAGGACGGCGACCGGCAGGCTATCCAGGCTCTCGAGTTCCTGCAGGCGGTCGGGCAGCCAGCCGAGCAGGGCTTCGCGCTTGGAGTGCGCCGCCGGCGTGCCGAGGAAGCGCGGCGACAGCAGCGCCATGAACAATGCCGCGGCCAGCGGCTTGTTCTGTTCCCACAGCATTTCGACGTCCAGCGGCAGTTCCGATTCCGGCGAGTACAGGATGCAGAATTTCACCAGGTCCGGCGGCTTGACCTGGAAGTCTTTCGCCTCCGGGCCGCCCAGGTTGAGCGAACGCAGGATATGGTCGCAATTGATGAAATGGCTGGCGCCGAACAGCGCCGACAGCCAGCGCTGGAAGTTGATCAGCTGGCCGAAGCCGTCCGGGCTGACATGGAAGCCCGGATCCGAGAACAGCGCCGAAATCGCGCTAGTGACCCGCGCCAGCACATGCTGCTCCAGCTCCGCGGCCGGTACCGCCGGCGACACCGACAGCGAGAAGTTGCCGGCCAGCTTGCCGTAGTTGCGGTCGATCAGCGCCAGCAGGCGCATCAGCTCGCGCGCGGCCGGTTCATGCTGGCGCGAGTAGCAGAGGTATTCGAATTGTTCCAGCGAAAAAACGTTATTGGCGTTCTTGGCGTCGTTGGCGTTTTCGGTCATGGCCGTTGGCTGGTCGGTTGAAACGGGATGCCCGGTATTGTGCCGCCGAAGGGCGGCCGCCGCCAGCGCCGGCCATGAAAAAAGGGCCGCAATGTGGATTGCGGCCCTTTTCATTGTCACTGCCAGCGCTGCGCATCGCGGGCGATGCGCAGCAGGCATTCAAACCGGTGTGGAATCAGATGGATTCCAGCGCCTTGTTGAATGTCTCGCTCGGACGCATCACGGCGAAGGTCTTGGCGCGGTCCGGCATGTAGTAGCCGCCGATGTCGACCTGCTTGCCCTGCACGCTGTTGAGTTCGGCCACGATCTTCTGCTCGTTCTCGGCCAGCGTCTTGGCCAGCGGCGCGAAGTGCTTGGCCAGTTCGGCGTCGTCCTTCTGCGCGGCCAGTTCCTGGGCCCAGTACAGCGCCAGGTAGAAGTGGCTGCCGCGGTTGTCCAGTTCGCCGGTCTTGGGGGAGGGTGACTTGTTGTTGTCCAGCAGCTTGCCGGTGGCGGCGTCCAGCGTCTTGGCCAGGATCTTGGCGCGGGCATTGTTGTTCTTGATGCCGACGTCTTCGATCGACACCGCCAGCGCCAGGAATTCGCCCAGCGAGTCCCAGCGCAGGTGGTTTTCGCCGACCAGCTGCTGCACGTGCTTGGGCGCGGAACCGCCGGCGCCGGTTTCGAACATGCCGCCGCCGGCCATCAGCGGGACGATCGACAGCATCTTGGCCGAGGTGCCCAGTTCCATGATCGGGAACAGGTCGGTCAGGTAGTCGCGCAGGATGTTGCCGGTCACCGAGATGGTGTCCATGCCGCGGATCACGCGTTCCAGGGTGTAACGCATGGCGCGCACTTGCGACATGATCTGGATGTCCAGGCCGTTGGTGTCATGCTCCTTCAGGTAGGTGCGCACCTTCTTGATCAGTTCGGCTTCGTGCGGGCGGTACGGATCCAGCCAGAACACGGCCGGCATGCCCGACAGGCGCGAGCGGGTGACCGCCAGCTTGACCCAGTCGCGCACCGCGGCGTCCTTGACCTGGCACATGCGCCAGATATCGCCGGCTTCGACGTTTTCTTCCAGCAGCACTTCGCCATCCAGGGTGACGATGCGCGCCACGCCGTCCTGGGCGATTTCGAAGGTCTTGTCGTGCGAACCGTATTCCTCGGCCTTCTGGGCCATCAGGCCGACGTTGGGCACGGTGCCCATGGTGGTCGGGTCGAACGCGCCGTTGGTCTTGCAGAAGTTGATCATCTCCTGGTAGATGCGGGCGAAGGTCGATTCCGGCAGCAGGGCCTTGGTGTCTTCGGTCTTGCCTTCGGCGTTCCACATCTTGCCGCCGGCGCGGATCATGGCCGGCATGGAAGCGTCGACGATCACGTCGTTGGGGGCGTGCAGGTTGGTGATGCCCTTGGCGGAGTCGACCATGGCCAGGCGCGGGCGCTTGGCTTCGTCGGCCTTCAGGTCGGCCAGCACTTCAGCCTTCTTGGCTTCGGGCAGGGTGTTGATCTTCTCGTACACACCCGACATGCCGTTGTTCGGGTTGACGCCGATCTCGGCGAACAGCTTGGCGTGCTTTTCGAAGGTGTTCTTGTAGTAGGTGCGCACGGCGTGGCCGAACACGATCGGGTGCGAGACCTTCATCATGGTCGCCTTGACGTGCACCGACAGCAGCAGGTCGGTTTCGAAGGCGTCCTGCATCTGTTCTTCGTAGTACTTGCACAGCGCCTTCTTGCTCATGAACATGCTGTCGATGATCTCGCCGGCCTGCAGCGAAACCTTCGGCTTGAGGACGATGGTTTCGCCGGACTTGGTGACCAGGTCCATCTTGACGTCGACCGCGCGGTCCAGGGTCATGCTCTTTTCGCCGGCGTAGAAGTCGCCGCCGTGCATGTGCGCCACGTGGGTGCGCGAAGCCATGCTCCACTTGGACATCGAGTGCGGGTGCTTGCGGGCGTAGTTCTTGACGGCGTTGGGCGCGCGGCGGTCGGAGTTGCCTTCGCGCAGGACCGGGTTCACGGCGCTGCCGGTGACCTTGGCGTAGCGCTTCTGGATCGCCTTCTCTTCGTCGGTAACCGGGTTTTCCGGGTAGTCGGGCAGCTTGTAGCCGCGGTTTTGCAGTTCGCGGATGGCCGCCTGCAGCTGCAGGATCGAGGCGCTGATGTTGGGCAGCTTGATGATGTTGGCTTCCGGCTTCTGGGTCAGGGCGCCCAGTTCGGCCAGGGTGTCGGGCACTTTCTGCTCATCGGTCAGGAACTCGGAGAATTCCGCCAGGATACGCGCAGCCACCGAGATGTCGCTCTCGACGACGTCGATGCCGGCTTGCGCGGTGAACTTCTTGACGATAGGCAGAAGCGAGTGGGTCGCCAGATAGGGTGCCTCGTCAGTCAGCGTATAGATAATGGTCGGGTTACCTGTAGTCACGATGATGTCCTTGCTGTTGGTGTGTTGATGTGCTGTGCTGCATGTGCCGTCCGGTCGCCCGGTATGCGGTGCATCGTGTGCTTGTGGCTGAGGCATCCGCATGCCGTTGGCTGGGGGCGGCAATCTCCTGCCGGCAAAAACCGTCGTTTCCCGGGGGAAACCGCCTTCTTCCGGCAGCGTCTCGTCTTTCCCTCAGATGCCGCGGCAAAAAACAGACGGTAGTTTACTCCTAAGCGCGCCGAAATGCTTCAACTCTTATATAAGACTTGAAGAATTTTTTGCATGGGTCTTGATCCGGATGTTGTCTCAATGGCATCAAGGCCCAAAAAAAGGGCCGCATCAGCGGCCCTGTTCAATAGCTATTGCAATGTCCCGATACTCAGGCCGGCACGGCTTTGCCGGCCTGCTTGCGGTAGAGGATGAAAGTGGCGAGCAGGCCGCACACGGCGGCGGCGCTCATCCAGATGCCGGGCGCGGCCTTGTCGCCGGTGTACTCGATCAGGCCGGTGGCAATGGCCGGGGTGAAGCCGCCGAACACGGCCGTGGCCAGGCTGTAGGCCAGCGAGAAACCGGCGGTGCGCACTTCAGCCGGCATCACTTCGGTCAGCGCCACCACCATCGCGCCGTTGTAGCTGGCGTAGAGGAAGGACAGCCACAGCTCGACCACCAGCATCTTGGCGAAGCTGGCGTCATGCACCAGCCAGTTCACGGCCGGATAGGCGGTCAGGATGGTCAGCACGGTGAACGCCACCAGGATCGGGCGGCGGCCGATGCGGTCCGACAGGGCGCCCATGACCGGCAGCCAGAAGAAGTTCGACAGGCCCACGCACAAGGTCACGATCAGGCTGGCTTCGGTCGACAGCTTGAGCACGCTCTTGCCGAAGGTCGGCGTATAGACGGTGATCAGGTAGAACGAGACGGTGGTCATCGACACCAGCATCATGCCGGCGATCACCAGCTTCCAGTTCTCGATCATCGAGCGGAAGATCTGGCCGGTGGTCGGGCGGTGCTTGCGGCGCATGAACTCTTCGGTTTCCTGCAGCGAACGGCGGATCATGAACAGCACCGGCACAATCAGGCAGCCGATGAAGAAGGGGATGCGCCAGCCCCAGGCGCCGACATCGGCCGGCGTCAGGTTGGTCGACAGCAGGTAGCCGATGGCGGCCGCCACGATGATGGCCACTTGCTGGCTGCCGGACTGCCAGCTCACATAGAAGCCCTTTTTGCCGGGAGTAGCCATTTCAGCCAAGTAGACCGATACGCCGCCCAGCTCCACGCCGGCCGAGAAGCCTTGCAGCAGGCGGCCGACCAGCACCAGCAACGGCGCCAGCGCGCCGATGGTGGCGTAGCTGGGAACGAAGGCGATCAGCATGGTGCCCAGCGCCATCAGCGCCAGCGTCACGATCAGGCCCTGGCGGCGGCCGACGCGGTCGACGTAGGCGCCCAGGATGATGGCGCCCAGCGGACGCATCAGGAAGCCGGCGCCGAAGGTCATGAAGGTCAGCATCAGCGAGGCGAATTCATTGTCGCTGGGGAAAAACGCTTTCGAGATGTGCGTCGCGTAGAAGCCGAACAGGAAGAAATCGAACATTTCCATGAAGTTGCCGCTGGTAACGCGCAGCACCGTGGAAAGCTTCGATTGCGAAGATGTGGATGTAGTCATGTTGAGTGCCTCATTTATGTGTTGGGCGGACCGTGTATCCGGTCTTGTGCCTGTCTCGCCGGTGTGGGGCCGGTTTTAATCAGGATCTTTTTTTGTGTGTCAGCTATTGCGCCGCCGATTCTATCCCCGAAAACCTGCGCGTGGACGGTAAAGCCGCGCCGGCCATGCAGATTTCGGTTTTTTCGATGGCTGGATGAAAGGTTCGGCGCCGAAAAGCGTTGGAAACGCGCGTTTTTCATCAGGCAAGTGCGCGATGCCATGTAAAAAAGCCTCGCCTCCCGTTGCCGGGAAACGAGGCTTTTTGCCTTGCGATGAAATATCAGGCAGGTCAGGCTGCTTTGGCCGCGTGCCTGCCGATATTCACTCCAGCGCGGCGGCCGGGCCGAAGAATTCGTAACGGCTTTGCGCTTCCGGCACGCCGATCTCGCGCAGGTAGCGCTTGATCGCCTTCATGAACGGCTTGGGGCCGACGAAGTAGGCGTCGACGTCGGTGCTGGCAGGCATCCAGCGCTGCAGCAGTTCGCGGTCGATCAGGCCGGTGGCGTCGGGCTGGCGGTCGCCGTCGCGCGCGCGTTCGTAGCAGAAGAAGCGGCGCAGTTGCGGATGGCGTTCGGCCAGCGCGTCGACGTATTCGCGGAAGGCGTGCACGCCGCCGTCGCGTGCGGCATGGATGAAGTGCACGGCGCGGCCGCTTTGCAGGGCGGCATTGAGCATGGTCAGCATGGGCGTGATGCCGACGCCGCCGCTGATGAGCACCAGCGGCCTGTCGCTGGCGGTCAGCGAGAAGTCGCCCGAGGGCGGAAACAGTTCGACCACGGAGCCTTCCCGCACTTCATCGTGCAGGTAGCGCGAAACCTTGCCGTCGGCTTCGCGCTTGACGCTGATGCGGTATTGCGGCGGCTGGCCGGGCACGTTCAGCGGCGCCGACAGGGAATACTGGCGGCGTTGTTCCAGGCCGTCGACCACCATGCGCAGGCCGATGTACTGGCCGGGCTGGAAGTCGAGCAGGGCGCCGCCGTCCTGCGGGCGGAAATAGAAGGAAGTGATTTCGTCGCTCTCGGCCACCTTGCGCGCCACGATGAAGTTGCGGGCGCCGCGCCAGCCGCCGGGAGCGGAGGCCTTGGCATCGTATTGCTGTTTCTCGGCGCCGATCAGGATGTCGGCCAGTTGGCCGTAGGCGGCGGCCCAGGCATCGATCACGGCATCGGTGGCGATCTCCGCGCCCAGCACTTCGCGGATGGCGCGCAGCAGGCAATCGCCGACCATCGGATAGTGCTCCGGCATGACCTGCACCGCCACGTGCTTGTTGATGATCTGCGCGGCCAGCGGGCCGAGGGCTTCCAGGCGGTCGATATGGCGCGCATACATCAGCACGCCGTGGGCCAGTGCGCGCGGCTGGTCGCCGCTGGCCTGGTGGGCGCGGTTGAACAGCGGCTGCACTTGCGGATAATCGCGCATGAGCAGCTTGTAGAAATGCGTGGTCAGCGCCTCGCCGCCGCTTTCCAGCAAGGGGACGGTGGATTTGATGATGGCCAGTTGTGCATCGGTAAGCATGGTTCGCCTTTCCAGGAGTGGAAGAAAGTGAGTAACAAGCCGGAACGCCGGTTCGCTTTCCCTATTGCGAATCCTGTGCCAGTGCGGCAATCCTTATAAATCAATTACTTGCAATTTGCCTGTGTCGAATAAACCGTGTCAGAATGACTTAAATATTCACTGTCCAGAGTCAAAATGACATCAAAGGCCTTGCTCGATGCCTTGCTGCCGCTGGTCGCCGACCTGTCTCGCGAGATGGACGAGCGCGAGCGCTACCGGCGCCTGCTGCAAACCATGCGCACGCTGTTCCCTTGCGATGCCGCCGCGCTGTTGCGCCTGGAGGGCGAGGTGCTGGTGCCGCTGGCCATCGACGGCCTGTCGGGCGATACGCTGGGGCGGCGTTTCAGGGTCAGCGAGCATCCGCGCTTCGGCGTGTTGCTGGGCAACGATGAGCCCACGCGCTTCCCGGCCGACTCGTCGCTGCCGGATCCGTATGACGGCTTGGTCGACGGCCTCAACGACATCCATTCCGGCCAGTTGGAAGTGCATGACTGCATGGGCTGCGCGCTGACCGTCAATGGCCGGCCGTGGGGGCTGGTGACGCTGGACGCGCTGGGAGCGGGGCGCTTCGACAGCGTCGACATGGCTTCTCTGCAGGCGTTCGCCGACCTGGCTGCCGCCACCGTCAACGTGGCCGAACGCATCGACCATTTGTCGGCCGCCGGCGAACAGGAGCGCCAGCGCGCCGAAGCCTACCGGCTGGGATTGGAGGAGAGCCAGGGCAAGCGCGAACTGATCGGCCAGAGCCCGGCGCATCAGCAACTGATGCAGGAGATCCGCATGGCCGGCCCCAGCGACATGACGGTGCTGGTGACCGGCGAAACCGGCGTGGGCAAGGAATTGGTGGCGCATGCCTTGCATGCCGCCTCGCCGCGCGCGCATAAGCCGATGATCAGCCTCAATTGCGCGGCATTGCCCGACACGCTGGTGGAAAGCGAATTGTTCGGCCACATCCGCGGCGCCTTTTCCGGCGCGGTGGCCGACCGCCGCGGCAAGTTCGAAATGGCCGACGGCGGCACGCTGTTCCTGGACGAGGTGGGCGAATTGCCGCTGGCGGTGCAGGCCAAGTTGCTGCGGGTGCTGCAAAGCGGGCAGTTGCAAAGGGTCGGCTCGGACCGCGAGCACCGGGTCGATGTGCGGCTCATCGCCGCCACCAACCGCGACCTGGCCGAGGAGGTCAAGCGCGGGCGTTTTCGCGCCGACTTCTACCATCGCCTCTCGGTCTTCCCGATCCGCGTGCCGCCCTTGCGCGAGCGTGGGCGCGATGTGCTGCTGCTGGCCGGCTATTTCCTGGAACAGAACCGGGCACGGCTCGGGTTGTCCAGCCTGCGCCTGTCGGCCGATGCGCAGCGTGCCTTGCTCGGCTATGCCTGGCCGGGCAACATCCGTGAACTGGAACACCTGGTCGGCCGCAGCGCATTGCGCGCCCTGGCCGCTCACAAGCTGCGTCCCGCCATCCTGACGCTGGGAGCGGAAGAGCTTGAGTTGCGGGCGCCCGAAGCTATTGAAGCGGTGAAGAGTGCCGAAGATGAAAGTCAGTCCGACACCGTGCAAAGCACCAGCACCAGCCTGCGCGATGCCGTCGAAAACTATGAGCGCAAACTGGTTGCCTCCAGCCTGGAGCGCAATGCCAACAATCTGGCCGCTACCGCGCGCGAGCTGGGGCTGGACCGGGCCAACCTGAGCCGTTTGGCCAAGCGGCTGGGCTTGCGCTAGAAAGATCCAGGCGCAAGCCTGTCCTCCAGGCCGTTGCCTAGATGCTTTTTCCCTGCTGCAGGCGTGGCACCTGCGGCGCGCCGCATGGCAGGAAGCGGCCGCTTCCCATTTCCCCCGCAAACGCCTGGTCGCGGCTGACCACCTTCCCGCGCGACAGCGTCAGCACCGGCCAGCCTTGCACCGTCCGGCCCTCGTAAGGGGTGTAGTCGACGTCGTGGTGCAGCAGCGCATTGGCGATGGTTACCTTGCGCCTGGTGTCCCACAGCACGATGTCGGCATCGGCGCCGATCATGATCGATCCCTTGCGGGGATACAGCCCGTACATCTTGGCAGGGTTGGTCGCGGTCAGCGCCACGAACTGGTGGACGTCGATGCGGCCTTCCATCACGCCGCCGGAAAACAGCAGCGGCAAGCGCGTCTCCAGCCCGGGGATGCCGTTCGGGATGTACTGGAACGGCTGTTCCTTGCCGCCCAGCTTTTTGCCCTCCGCATCGTCGTAGCGGAACGGCGCATGGTCGGAAGAAAACACCGAGAAGACGCCGCCGGCCAGGCCGTCCCACACCGCGCGCTGGTTGCCGATGTCGCGCGGCGGCGGGCTGCAGACGCACTTGGCGCCGTGGTAGCCTTCGCCGCCCAGGTCCTGTTCTGAGAGGAACAGGTACTGTGGGCAGGTCTCCGCGTAGATCGGTAGGCCGCGGCCATGCGCCCAGCGGATCTGCTCGATCGCTTCGCGGCCTGATACGTGCACGATCAGGATCGGCACGTCGGCCAGTTCCGAGAAGGTGATGGCGCGGTGCGTGGCTTCGCGTTCGACCGCCATCGGGCGCGACACCGCGTGGTACTTCGGCGCGGTATGGCCTTCGTCGTTCAGGCGTTCGGTCAGCCAGGCGATGCAGTCCGAATTCTCGGCATGGATCATCACCAGCGCCTTATGCTCGCGCGCGACGGTCAGCACCTTCAGGATCTCATGGTCGGACAGCTTGAGGTCGTCGTAGGTCATGTAGATCTTGAACGAGCTGTAGCCTTCGCGGATCAGGCGCGGCAGTTCTTCGTTCAATACCTGGGGCGTCGGGTCGGCGACGATCAGGTGGAAGGCATAGTCGACGACTGCCTTGCCGTCGGCGCGGCGGTGGTAGTCCTCGACCGCGGCGCGCAGCGAGCCGCCCTTTTCCTGGGCGGCGAAGGGGATCACGGTGGTGGTGCCGCCGCAAGCGGCCGAGCGGGTACCGGTGAAGAAATCGTCGGCCATGCGCATGCCTTCGGGCATGGGCTGGTCGAGGTGGCAGTGGGCGTCGACGCCGCCGGGCAGCACCAGCATGCCGGCGGCATCGATCTCTTCGGCGCCGGCATCGAGGTTGGCGCCGAGCGCGGCGATGCGGCCGTCGCGGATGCCGATATCACATCGGAAGCGATCCGAAGCCGTCGCCACGTCGGCATTGCGAATCACGAGGTCGTATGCGGTTGCGATGATCGTTCTCCTGTCGGGATTGGAATAAATGCCCGGTCCCGGCGCCCCATGCGGGACGCCAGGATCGGGGCGGGCAGATAACTTATTAGATCACTTCACGGAACAGGCGGCCCCATCCCTTGACCTTGGTGGTGTCGTAGCCGGCCACCTTCAGCGACTTCCAGACCACGGTCGAAATGGTGTCGTAGATGGGAATGCCGGTTTCGTTTTCCAGCTCTTCCACCAGGTGCGCCGCCTTCAGGTTGGTGCAGAAGGTGGAGATGGCCTTGGGCTTGCTCTTGGCTACTTCGCGCACCATGCCGCGGATCTGGTCTTCGGTGACTTCCGAGAACGAGAAGTTCACGTGCAGGCCGAGGTGCTTTTCGGCGATGCAGTTGTAGCCGGAGCGGTCGTAGTTGGCGACGATCTTTTCCTGCACGTCGTCCAGGTACGGGGTGACCAGGCCGAAATCCTTGGCGCCGGTCTGGGTCAGGATCTCGTTGAGCGCCAGCACCGAGGTGGTGGCCGGGATGCCGGTGGCTTCGGTGATGCGACGGCACAGGCGCTCGTCGGCCTCGAAGCCGAGCCAGCCGGAGGAGGTGCCGTTCCAGCCGATCACGTCGACCTTGGCGTCGGCCAGCAGCTTGGCGGCTTCCAGGATCTTGCTGTCGTCGAATTGGCCCAGGGCCTGGTCGCGCAGGGAGATTTCGGTGACGGTGAAGCGGGCGAAGTGGGCCGAGACGCCAGGCAGTCCGGCAACCATCGCGCTGGTCATCGGTTCCAGCGAGGTGTTGGAGGAGGGGGTCAGCATGCCGAGCAGGGTGCGTTTTGTCATTTCAGTCTTTCTGTATCTGTATCGGTGAATGTTGCGGGGTACGAAATGGGATGGCCAATGTTAAACGGGAAGCTTCTTCTCGTAGTCGATGCCGGTCGAGCAGATGAACAGGCCCACGCCGGCGGCGGCGAAGAACATCAGCGCCAGGAAGTAGGAACCTGTGAACTGGACGATCATGCCGACGATGATGGGGACGCAGATGCCGCCGATGTTGCCGCCCAGGTTCATGGTGCCGCCCAGGAAGCCGATCTTGTTGCGGGTCGCCAGGATCGACGGGATGCACCAGAACAGGCCGCACCAGCGCAGGAAGAAGAGGGTGGTCGACAGCAGCACGACGACGGTGACCGGATCCTTCGTATAAGCCACCGAGAAGATCGAGACGGTGGCGACCACGGCGGCGATGCCGAAGAGGGTGCGCATCACCTTGTTCGGGCTGGCGCCGGCGCTTTTCCACTTGTCCGCGATCCAGCCGCCGACCAGTTCGCCGACGAAACCGGAGAAGAAGATGATGAAGCTGGCGCCGCCCATCTGCTTGATGTCGAAACCGTGCACCTTGTTCAGGTAGTTCGGCATCCAGGTCAGCAGGCCGTAGAACACGCTGTTGAAGCACATCCAGCCGAAGAACATGAACCACACCGAACGGTATTTGAAGAAATCCATCGTGCGGCCGCTGGCGTTCTCGGGTTCCTTGCTGTACTCCAGCGCGTGCGATTCTTCAATATAGGAGGCTTCCGCATCGTTGACGCCGGCATGGTCGCGCGGGTTGTTGCGGATGTAGTACCAGGCGCCGATACCGGCCAGCACGGTGCCCACGCCGGCGACCACGAAGGCCAGGCGCCAGGAGCCGAGCGCGCCGATCAGCCAGGTGATGATGATGGCGCCCAGCGCCGCGCCCAGCGGTGCGCCGCCGTCCAGCAGCGTGGCGCCGCGGCCGCGTTCGTTCTGGGTCATCCAGATGGCGTTCAACTTACCGCCGGCCGGATAGATCGGCGCTTCCGCCGCGCCCAGGCCCAGGCGCGTCAGCAGCAGGCTGGTAGCGTTGGTGCACACTGCCGCGATGGCCTGGAAGAAGCCCCAGAACAGCGTCGCGGCGGCGATCACGATGCGCGGCTTGAAGCGGTCGGCCAGCATGCCGCCCGGAATCTGCATGAAGGCATAGGTCCAGAAGAAGGAGCTGAGGATCAGGCCCTGCATGGTGGGGCTCAGGTCGAATTCCTTGGCGATCAGCGGCATCGCGACGGAAAGGGAGGCGCGGTCGATGTAGTTGATCGCGATCAGGAACAGCATCATGAAAAAGATTTTCCAGCGGACAGTCGTCTTCTGTCCGGCGGCAGCCGTATTAATAGCGGTGCTCATTGTGGTCTCACTCCTCGATTGGATGTGTCATCGCTCCTGAAACGGCACTGCATTGTTTCAGGGCGTAGTCGGTCGGCCCGGTCTGTGCGCCGAATCCGGCGCACGACAGACTTGTTGTCGTATTGGTTGGAAGCGGTTCGCGGTCTCGCCGGATGCATGCAAATGCGCATTCAGGCAATTTGCGGCGAGGCGCGCAGCCGTAAGTGCGGTAGCTACGCTGTGTTGAATGTGGTTGGCATGGTCTCGCTCCTGTGATTTTTAATTTATGCGTTATCTGATTAGAAAACGAGCGCGCCTGCACTCGTTTGAAAGGAGTATAGAATACTTAATCTGTAATTACAAGCTATGTAAATCATTGATTTTAAACGTATAACTAAAATAGTTTGAAAGCATGTTATTGTTTTGACTGGATTTACGAACCCATCTGGCAACATGCTGACCGAGAATGAAAGCAAACCGGCCAAAGCGCCGCGCGCCGCGCCTTCCGCGCGTGTGCGCCGCAATGGCCTGTACACAGACATCGCCGACCACCTGCGCGAAATGATCCAGGAAGGCGAACTCGCGCCCGGCAGCCGCATCCTGGAAAAAGACTTGTGCGAATACTTCGATATTTCGAAGACGCCGCTGCGTGAAGCGCTCAAGGTATTGGCTGTGGAAGGATTGGTAACGCATCGCCAGCACATCGGCTATCGCGTCGCCGCGATCGACATCGACGAGATCGCCGCCGTATTCGAAGTGCTGCACGGCCTGGAGGAAACGGCCGGCCGGTGCCTGGCGAAGCGGGTGACGGAAGGCGCATTGCATGCGATCGAGCGCAAGCACCAGGCGATGGTCGCCCATCACCACAATGGCAAGCGCGCTGCGTACTTTCAACTCAACCAGGAAATCCACCAGATGATGATCGACGCCGCGCAAAACCCGGTGCTGTCGTCGATCTACGCCGGCCTGATGACCAAGATCCACCGCGCGCGCGGCGTGGCCAATGCAGACAGCGCGCGCTGGCAGGAGTCGCTCGACGAGCATGAGGCGATCATGGCGGCGCTGCAGGCCGCGGACCGCAGCAAACTGCCGCAGCTGATGAAGGAGCATTCCGAGCATACGGCGACCGAGTCGATGAAGGCGTTGCGGGCGACTCCGCTCAAGTAATGCCGGCAATGTAGGCGCGAGGATGCGCGCCTGCAGCCTTGGATGGCGCCGTTTCCTCAGCGCACGATTTCCCGGCCCAGGCGCACCACGGTCACCCCGGGGCCGATGTGGCGCAGGGAAGGCATGACAAGGGTGCATTCGTCATAGGGCGTGACAATGCTGCGCCCGCCTTCGCGCGCGATGGCGGTGCCGGCGCGGGCAATGACTTCCATGCCGCGGTAGTCGTCGCTGAATTCCAATTCCATGCTTTCGGCCACCACCGGATCGGTGACCTGGATAAAGCGCTGCGCTTGTTCCGGGTCGGCTTGCAGCATATCGGCCACGGCCTGGCGGTCGACCACGCCGGTAGCCAGCAGGAAGCGCGCCGCCACGTCCAGCGCCACGCGCTCGCTGACTGCCGCGAAGTGCTGGCCGCATTCCACCAGCAAGGCGTTCTTGAGGCTGGCGGGATCGCCGAAGCCACCGTAATCGCGCATGCGTACGCCGTTGGCATGGCCTTTGTCGACCACCACGTGGCGTGGCGTTCCCAACTGCGCGGAAAATTCCATGCCCTTTTCCAGCGGGCCGCTCACGATCAGCGGAGGCGCGGCCTCATGCATCGAGTGCAAGTCCAGCATGAAATCGACGGTGTCGATGATGGGGCGCAGTTCGCGGGCACGGCGCAGTTCGGACGAGTCATCCGGGCCATCCAGGCGTTGGGCGCTCCAGACGCGATTCATGTCTTCGTCGATGTAGCGCGAGGAATCTGCATTATTCGGATCGAAGCGGGCATAGGCCGCGACATTGCCGAAACCCAGCGTGATCTTGCCGCGCAACGGTCGCAGGTTCTTGCGCAGCAGCTTGTCGACGGCAATGGCGCCGCTTACTTCATTACCATGCATGAGCGCCAATACCATCACATGCGGGCCGGCAACGCCGCTATCGATGCTATGTACGAAATCCACGCCGGTATTGCCGCAGCGCCAGGGTTCAATGTCAGGGAAGGCGACCTCAACCGGATAGTGGGGCAGGGTGGCTCGGATCTGTTCCAGTGTCTTCATCATTCGGCACTCAAAAATGGCAGCCGCCATGCGAGTCAAGCGCAGGGGCCAGGTTGCAAAATCGATGCGGAGAAGTATAGACAGGCGGGAAAATGCGGCGCGTGCCGATTGGGCACGGACTTGTGCCGTTTCGTCAGCGCAGCAGGGGATCAGGGCGCATGGCGCGCGCTCAGATGGTCCCAGATTGCACGTACCAGCGGGTGAACGCTGGTGCGCAATCGCAATAGCGAAATATCGAAGCGGATCCTCAGGTTCTCATCGCCAACCACCAACAGTCGCCGTTCGGTGATATCCCTGGCCACCAAGCGTTGCGGCAGCCAGGCCATCCCGGCGCCGCGTATCGCCATTTCCTGGATAGCCTCGTACGAGTCGGCCTGGTAAGCCATCTTGAGCGCCGGCTTATATTCCAGATCCGCCAAATGCTTGGCCAGGATGCCGCGCAGCGTGAGCGTTTGCGAAAACGCCAGCCAGGGAACCGGCGCGCCCTTGGGCTCAAGCGGCCATCGCGGCTTGCCGCGCTGGTCCGGCGCCGATACCGGCAGCAGCACTTCGTGGGCGATATTGAGCGATTCGTAGCGCTGGTGGTTGATCAGCATGCGAGTGACCGGGCTGGAATACGCGATCAGCATATCGGCCTCGCCGGCATCCAGCTTGAGGATGATGTCTTGCGTCCCGCCCGTAGCGATCGAGACCGGGAAGTCTCCGCAATACTGCCGGATTTCGTCATACCAGTCAGGGAAGAAGGTGCGCGACAGCGTGCGCCCGGTGGCGATGCGCAACAGTTTTTCCGGCTCTGACGGGGCTTCCTGCAGCTGGGCACGCGCCGCGTGCAGCACTTCCACCGCATTGTTGGCGGCATCCAGGAAAAGCTTTCCGGCGGCGGTCAGCGTCACCGGTTGCGAGCGCGTGACCAGATCGGCCCCGACCCATTGCTCCAGCGCCTTGATGCGGCGCCCGAAAGCCGGATGGGTAACGAAACGGTTTTCGGCGGCGCGCGAAAAACTGCGGCTACGCGCCAGTTCAATGAAGTCTTCCAGCCAGACGAGATGCACGATTGCTCCTTGCCGGAAGGGCGCTGGCGCGGTTCCGGCACTGATTGATTGCAATGGAAACTTGGCTGGTCCAGCCTTTGGCGGCGATATCCAGCATTGCTGCGGATGATGATTGTAACGATTCCGGTAACCCCAGTCACCGCCGTGCATTTGAGGCGGATTTGAGGCGGATTGCGTCCGAAGGGACGCCGCATGCAGCCATATAGTGTCCAAACAGGCGCCCAATGGCGCCGGTGGCGTAACCATAACGGCACCAGCCGTTGCCCAATCGGCACCAGAACGGCTTTTGTCGTCCATATACTTCGGGCCACTTACAAAACCACTGCGCCGCCAACGCAGGGCCGCACCCGTTCCCCGGGGCGGCGTACCGAGGACGGAGACCTTCATGACGACCCAGTATCACCAGCAATCCCAAGGCGCAAACCGCCAACAGGCCGTGGCCAAACGCAATCCATGGAAAGAAATCTGCGCGGCCAGCATCGGCAATGCGCTCGAATTCTATGACCTGCTGATCTACGGCTATTTTGCCGTGACCATCGGCAAGCTGTTTTTCCCGGCCGATAACGACACCACCTCGCTGCTGCTGAGCGTAGGCACCTTCGGCATTTCCTTCGTGATGCGCCCGCTGGGCGCGATCGTACTGGGCGCCTATACCGACCGCAGGGGACGCAAGGCGTCATTGACGATGTCGATCGCCATCATGATGGTGGGGACGGCCATGCTTGCATTTGCGCCGACCCATGCCCAGATCGGGCTGGCTTCGCCGCTGATCGTGATCGTGGCCCGCATGCTGCAAGGCTTTTCCACCGGCGGCGAGTTCGGCGCCGCCACAGCTTTCATGGCCGAACATGCCGATGCCAAGCGGCGCGGCTTCTTCGCCAGCTGGCAGTTGTCCACGCAAGGGCTGGCCACCGTGCTGGCAGCCGGCATGAGCGCGCTCCTGAGCGCCATGTTGACCGATGCGCAACTGGCCGATTGGGGATGGCGCGTGGCGTTTGGCGTGGGCTTGCTGGTCGGCCCGGTAGGCTTCTATATCCGCAGCCAGATCGAAGAAACGCCCGAGTTCGAACAGGCCAAGGCCGAAGCCAAGCCTACTGACGCCTCGCCGCTGAAGTCTGTTCTGGTGCATGAACGCCTGAATCTGTTGCTGGGCATCGGCGTGGTATCTGGCGCCACGGCCTTCAACTACGTGCATAAGCTTTACATGCCGACCTATGCGCTCAAGCAATTGCATATTCCTGCCACATCGTCGTTCCTGGGGGCGCTGGTGACGGGGCTGATCCTGATGTTCGCGGCGCCGGTGTTCGGTTCGCTGTCCGACCGCTTCGGCCGCTTCCGCGTGCTGACGGCATCGCTGGCATCGATCGGCCTGTCTACCTATCCGCTGTTCTGGGCGCTCAATACCTGGCCCACGGTGGAAATGCTGATGGCGGTACAGGCACTGGTAGGCTTGCTGATCGCGGCGTGCCTGGGACCGATTCCGGCCATGCTGTCGGACATTTTCCCGACCCGTACCCGCGGCACGGGGCTGGCGCTGTCGTATAACTTTTCCGTCACTATCTTCGGCGGTTTTTCCCCGCTGATCGTGACCTGGATGATCGCCGCTACCGGCAGCAATATGTCGCCCAGTTTTTATGTGATGGGAACGGCGTTGGTGAGCGTGATCGCCGTGGTATTCCTCGGTCGCCGGGCTGCCAGCGGTCGTGTCGGCTGAAACGCTTAGCGGAAGGTGAAGGGCTTGTATCGCTGAATGAGCGCTGACTTGAAATGGAAAAGCCGTCCGGAGTGAACCGGACGGCTTTTTTTATGGATCTGATTTGGCGCAATATTGGCACAATAAAGCTCTTGACTTGTTCTGGATAGCGACATCACTATGCCGTGACGCGTTAGTTCATTGCCCGTTTTGAGGCAAGAATTCATGGGGAGCGACAATGAGAATAAGCAAGCAATTCAAATTGGGGAAGACACAGGCCGAGTTAGACTTTATCGACATTGATATTGATAAAGATATTCCGCTATACATAGATCCTCATCTTATTGGCGTATCTGATCATCCGTTTTCTCATGATTGCCACGCGACCATATCAAGCTTTTTTAATTTTTTTCTGGAGTTGGTGCGTAGAGGTGAAGTTGATAGGGCGAGGGCTTTGTTTTCGCATTTGCATGAGCCCAATGAAACTTGCCTAGGGTCATCTAAGGGACGACCGAATGGTCGCGGTGTCGCGAATAAGCAAGCTGGAGATATCTTCAATAGTATTATGGAGAGTCGAGCTATCGAAACTGGCGTTTTGGAGCACCTAGAGGATTTTCGAATATTTGTACATGGGATTGGGCCAGATAAAGTCTCCGATATGACCACCAATATTATTCGATTGAATTTAATCGAATATACTCAAGAGCAATGTTTGTTGCACGATATCCCTTTGCAGAGCAATGTCGCAAGCGGCCCTTATTGGAATGAAATAAGTCGGCAGTGGGAACGATCACACCATGACATGCTAGTTATAAAAAACCGGCCTATTTTGCTGGTTCCAAAGTGGTTGGTTAGCTATGGTCTGGTTTATTCGTTTGATCGGTATTACAACCGATATCTGCTGAATTTTGTTAAGCAAGACCACTTAGTGAATAATGGTCCGTTCGTCCGCGATAAGACTCTTGCAAACGGGAAAAAGAAGGTGTGGGTTACGAAGGACGATATGCGTAAGCACGTCGCACCTCCTGAAAAGGATTTTGTTGCCGGTTATACCGAACAGCATAAAGATCTCTTTATTAACTTTCGAAAAGATGCGGGGAAATACGCTAAACCATTGGAAAGTCAGGAAATCGATGGCAGGTTGCTAGTGTCAGACATTGCCTTGCACCTGATTAAGACCCTTGAAAAAACACCTTCTGGTAATGAGCATGCATCTGCATATCACAAGTTGATCATCGGTATACTGGAGCTCCTTTTTTATCCAAGTTTGACCCGCCCTCGGAAAGAACAAGAAATTTATGAAGGAAGGAAGCGTATAGACATCGTGTTCGACAATGCAGCGTCTTCCGGTGAATTTTATCGGCTGCATGCGACAAGGAAAATTTCATCGTCATATGTGATGGTCGAGTGCAAAAACTATTCTAAGGATGTGGCTAATCCTGAACTGGATCAACTTGCAGGACGATTCTCGTTCAAACATTCGCAGTTTGGTTTTTTAGTATGTCGCGCTGTCTCTGATTACCGAACGCTGATTGCCCGTTGTCATGATCTATTCGCGGCAAAGCATGAGCTGATCCTTCCTTTACTGGATGAAGATGTCATAGGCATGTTGCAGAAAAAAGCTGTTAATCCTCTTAACCGTCCCGAGGAGGAATTTCTCGCAGATCGTATTAGAGAGGTTGTGTTTGCGGCGCCAGAAAAACAGCCCGTAGCCCAAAAAGGCCGTAAGAAAAAATAGCTGTGTGAAACAAAAAGAGCCCCGGAAATCCGGGGCTTAATATTTGGAAAGCAAGGCGCTTGTCAATGGAAAATCTTAAACAAGATGCCAATTAGCGGGCGCTGGTTTTATCGGATTCAGAGAGCGTTTGAGCATGCTCTGCGATGTTTCGGGCGGGTGCGGGCTTGGGAAACCAGCCGTCGCAATGGCCAAGCGTGTCTTCGGTTGTGTAAAGCCCATCTGGCGCAGTCGATCTTGGTATTCGTAGTGCTGTAACAGCGGGTATTAGGGTATCTCATAGCATCATTTCTCATTGTTATTCATAGGAAAGATGAGTGGTTAGAAGCTGATCTCAGTTCGTTTCAGCATCTAACACTCGCTTTTTCTTTGCTCATTAAATTCGCATAATTTGTATTATGTAAAATTAAATTCCTACTCAAAACCAAGAAAGCCGCCACCACTATGCTGTACCTGCTCATCGTCGCCGGCGCCGGGCGTATTCCTATTACCAACAGATCTTGTTGTATTTGATGCCTCTCCGGTCCAGCTCCGCCTCAATCTCATTCGACATGTCGCGCCAATCAGAAAATTCGCGTACGCCATAGATTTTTTCTTGGCCTTTCGGCAATTGATCATCTCTTTCGAGGCAATCAACGATCGATTTCTGCATTGCCTTCAGGCCGATGTCGCTCATCCCTTTAATATTTGCAAAGAACGTGCTCATGACTCCTCCAAGATTTAAATGTCCATCCGTCCCTTGATATCAGATAAACGGGACGCTACCCGACATTGGTTCAACCCACCACGAATTAGGTCTAGTCCCATATTCGCATCAACAAAGCCCCCCCTACACTAACTGCTCTATCTGGGCTGCAACAAAGCGTTCCGCTTTTCCGCATCCTTCTTTCCTCGAACCGCCTACTTATTTATTGCGTCCATCCAATGACCAGGACGCCTGATCGTCCTATGCCCATTGCAAAATACGTCTTCCGTTTCAGCCTGCTTTCGTTGGCTTTCGCCTTTACCGTTTTCCAGCACGCAGACGCCCAGAACATGAACGCCACCGCCACCGGCCAACTGGTCGCGGATGCAGCGGTCCATAGCCTGTCCAGCGGCATCCGCTACAAATACGGCGGCACCGATCCGGAAACCGGCCTCGACTGCAGCGCCTTCATCGGCATGCTGTTCCGCCAGGCCAGCAACCGCCAATTGCCGCGCACCGTGCACCAGATGAACCGACTCGGCAAGCGCATCCCGATCAAGGACATCCAAGCCGGCGACCTGGTGTTCTTCCGCAATAGCCGCGGCGCTGTGGCGCACGTGGGCGTCTATGTCGGCAACCGCCAATTCATCCACGCTTCCCGCAAATACGACGCCATCCACCGATCCGACCTGAATGCTTCCTACTGGCGCAAGCGCCTCTATGCGGCGCGCCGCATACCGCACCCCGCGCCGCTCATGACGCAACGGGCAAGCTTGCCGCACCTGGGATAAAACGATCTCCTACGCATGCATCCTCCTGCCCAATAGGTAAGGGGACCACACATTTCCTTGCGGCATTTCCCCCCCAAAAAAATCAGCTCAGGCTTGGCCAAGACCGATGCAGCGGGGCCACTAGAAAACAAGTTGAAATCTTGGTGCTCCTCATAGCAGCGACCACAAATAAGATCATTCGGATTACTTCCTGTACGCCGGCGCAGCGCACACCTATACTGAGCCGCGCAGGTGTTTCACACGTTCCATCCCGCTTCATCATCACAACAACCAGACGAGGAGCAACATGAGCGCATCTACCCTTATCCACCGCACGCTGCTGGCGGCACTGCTGCTGGCCTCGGCCGCCGCCATGGCGCAGACCGCCAACGTCGAACTCAAGGGCACCAACGAAGTGCCGGCCAACGCCTCCACCGCCAGCGGCACCGGCAGCATCAGCGTGGACGCCGACAAGGTCGTCAGCGGCAGCGTCACCACCACCGGCATCGAAGGTCGCGTGGCGCACATCCACACGGGCGCCGCCGGCGCCAACGGCCCGGTCATCGTGCCGCTGGCCAAGAACGGCGACAACGGCTGGAGCGTGCCGCCCGGCACCAAGCTCACCGACGAGCAATACGCCGCTTACCAGGCCGGCACGCTGTACGTCAACGTCCACAGCGCCGCGCACCCGGGCGGCGAGATCCGCGGGCAACTGCAGCCGAAGTAAGCGGCTCGGAACCATCCGAGCCGCAAGGAAAAAAAAGCCGTCACATTGTCGTGACGGCTTTTTCATTTGCGCAGAGGGATTACTGCATTTCTGCGATCAGTTTTGCCCATGGTTGAAAAGCGCATAAACACAGACGAAAACAGCGCAACGCGCACCCTTCGCCTGTTTTATGCTCGGAACCTACCTCCACCATTTCAGCCCTTCCCTTACCGACATGCCAGAACAGATCTCCGACCTCGCCATCATCGGCGGCGGCTTCGCCGGCGCGGTGACCGCCATCAAGCTGTTGCGCGCCGTCGCCGCCGAGGGCGGCCAGGCGCCGCTGGCCATCCGCATCATCGAGAGCCGCGCCGATGTCGGCCGCGGCATCGCCTACAGCACCGACAACGAAGAACATATCGTCAACGGCCCGGCGCAAATGTTCGGGCTCTACCCGGAAGAACCCTCGCACCTCGCCGACTGGCTGGCCGCCAACGCCGCGCGTCACGGATGGACGCCGCCGCCCGGCGTGAGCTTCCCCGACGCCTTTCCGCCGCGCCGGCTGTATGGCACCTACGTGCAGGAAGAGCTCAAGCAGGCATTGCGCGACGCCGGCCCTGCCGCCAGCCTGGAATTCATCCGCGGCCGCGCGCTCGATTTGCGCAGCGCCGACCACGGTTACGACGTCGTGCTGGAAGACGGCCGCCGGCTGGCGGCAAGCCGCGTGGTGCTGGCGCTGGGCCTGTTCCGCAACGCCGGCGAAAGTTTTCTCACGGCGGAGCAGCGCCAGGCATTGGGCGCCCGCTATATCGACGACATCTGGAGCGCGCAAGCCTGGCAAGGCGCGGACCGTGACCGCGACATCCTTATCGTAGGCTCCAGCCTGACCGCGTTGGACGCCGCCCTCAACGCCGAACGCGCCGGTTTCACCGGCAGTTTCCATGCGCTCTCGCGGCGCGGACTGCTGGTGCAGCCGCGTCGCCAGGTGGCGCCGTGGCCGCCGCTGTTCGATGGCCAGCGCCTGCCCGGCACGCTGCGCGAAGTGTTGCAGGCTACGCGCGCGGCCCGCCGCGCGTTGAATGCCGCCGGCGGCGACTGGCAGCAACTGCCGCCGGCGATCCGCCCGCACGTACCCGCGCTGTGGGACAAGGCGAACAACGCCGACCGCAAGCGCTTCCTGCGCCATATCCGTCCGTTCTGGGAAATTTCCTTGCACCGCGCCGGTCCCGAGTCGGGCAAGAAGCTCGATGGGATCATCGCGCAAGGCCGCCTGAACCGCTTGACCGGCCGCATCCGCGCGCTGCGTCCGGCCGGCGACAAGGTCGCGGTGGACTGGACGCAGCGCGGCCAGGATGCCGTGCGCACCTTGCTGGTGGACCGCGTGGCCAATGCCGCCGGCTATGAGTTCGATTGGCTGCGTATCGACGATCCGCTGGTGCGCAACCTGCTCTCGCGCAAGCTGGTGCGTCCGCATGCCACCGGCTTCGGCATTGATGCCGATCCGGCCACCGGTGCCGTGCTTGCCGACGGTCTCCGCCAGCCGGGCAGCCTGTTCGCGGTCGGTCATCCGCTGCGCGGCGCAGTGTGGGAATCCAACTCCATCGCCGAACAGGTCGCCGGCGCCGGCAATACCGCCCTGGCGCTGGCCGCCGCCCTGCAAACCGCCGACACCCTGTAAATCACGATGGCCGCCCTATTCTCTTCCCGCTCTTCTCTCCAACAGCTTGCGCCCGGCGCTATCCGATGAAGAACCTGCATGAACGGCCGGCGGGCATTTTCGCCGACGTGCGCTTTGTCCTGACCGACATGGATGAGACGCTCACCCACAAAGGCCGCCTCGGGGCCGCCACCTACCGGGCGCTGGAAGAACTGCAGCATGCCGGCATCCGCATCATCCCGGTCACCGCGGCGCCGGCCGGCTGGTGCGACCAGATGGCGCGCATGTGGCCGGTAGACGGGGTGATCGGCGAGAACGGCGGTTTTTTCTTCCGGCGCGAGGGGCTGCATGAGCTGGCCCGCAGTTTCTGGCACGGCGACTACGCCGGAACGGTAATGCAGCAGCTACGCGATAAGGCCGAAACCGTGCTGCGCCGGCTGCCCGGAACGCGGCTGGCTGACGACCAGCCGTTTCGCCTGGCCAGCATCGCTTTCGCCCGCGACGGCAACAGCCGGCAGGAGCGCGAAGTCGCCGATGCCCTGCGCGAACAGGGGCTGGACGTCGCCATCAACAATCTCTGGATATTGGGTTGGCTGGGCGGGTACGACAAGCTGGCCGCCGCGCGCAAGATGCTGGAAGAGGAATACGGCGTCGACGATGACGCCGCGGACGAGATCGTCGCTTACAGCGGCGATTCGTTGAACGACGGCCCCATGTTCGCCCGCTACCGGCACACCGCGGGCGTCTCCACGATCAGGGAATGCCTGGATGCGCTGCTGAAACCGCCGGCCTGGATCACTGACGGCCCGGGCGGCGCCGGCTTTGTGGAATTTGCCGAGGCCATCCTGGCCGACCGGCGTTAAGACTATCGATACGATGGCGGCAGGCATCGTCGCCTGCCTGCCACGGAATAATCGGACTAAAAGACAGCGCCAATCAAGCGATGGCCCGCTCCTCGCCGGAACGCGCGTCCTGCGCGGCGGTGCGGTTGTGCCTGATCTCGGCGCGGATGGTCTGCGGATTCTTCAGCAGGTTGAGGATGGGGCAGCTTGCCTCCACCGCCTCGAACAAGGCCTGCACATCCGCATCGGATGCCGGCGAATCCAGGTGCACCACATAGCCGATGTCATGCGGCCAGATCGGGATGCCTTCGTGGCCGGGGCGGCCGCCGCGCGGGTCGATCTTGCCGCTGACTTCCACTTCCAGCGAATCGATCGGCACCTGGCGGTGCGCGGCCTGGATCAGGAAGATATGGGTCACGCAGGAGCCCAGCACGCCCAACTGCAGTTCCGGCGAGCTGGGGCCCAGGTTGTAGCCGGCGAAATCCGGCGGGCTGTCGCTGATCACCTGGTGGTCGCGGATGCGGATGCGCCGCACGCCGCTGCGGCCCTCTGCCGACACGCGCGCCGACAAGGCATTGGGGCCGGCGTTGCCGGCCTCGATCAGGGCTTCGCGTGCCAGCACGGCACTGCGTTTTTCGTTCAGGTAGTGGTTCAGTGTCGTCATGGCGCTCTCGTCTTGTTGGTGGATGGTTTCTGCCTGGCGTTCAGGAGAACGCACAGTTTCCCGCCGCGCCGATGCCGCCAGCAACGAAGCAATGCGCATATCGACATGCGCGAAAAGACGCATATGAATGTGCGTTCTTATTCCTTTACCCGCCTCCGTGCCTGTTCCATATTTCGGCAAATGCGGCAATTTGCCGCACCTGTTTCCTTTCATCCTTTCCGTTTCCCAATCAACCAGTGGAGCCACGAACACATGAAAAAAGATCTCCTCCTGCCTGAACACAAGCACCCTTCCTCCTGGTCGCGCCGTAATGTGCTGCGCGCCGGGGGCGCCGCCGCGCTGGCCGGGATCGGGGGATCCCTGGCCGCCGGCAGCGCCTGGTCGGCCGGCGCGCCCCAGAAGCTGACCTTCGCCTGGAGCTCCGTGGCGTTCTGCCTCTCGCCGGTGGTGGTGGCCCAGGAGAAAGGCATTTTCGAGAAGAACGGCCTGCAGGTCGAACTGCTCAACTGGGGCGGCTCCACCGACCAGTTGCTCGAAGCGCTCGCCACTGGCAAGGCCGATGTCGGCGTGGGCCTGATCCATCGCTGGCTCAAGCCGCTGGAATCCGGCTTCGACGTCAAGGTGATCGGCGCCGCGCACGGCGGCTGCCTGCGCATGGTGGGCGTGAAGAACGCCGGCGTGACCGACTGGAAGCAGCTCAAGGGCAAGACCATCGGCGTCTCCGACCTGAACAGCCCGGCCAAGAACTTCTTCGCCATCCACCTGGCCAAGCGCGGCGTGAACATCGACAAGGACGTGGAGTGGCGCGTCTATCCGGCCGACCTGCTGGACGTGGCGGCGAAAAAGGGCGAGATCCAGGCCATCGCCGACGGCGATCCCAATGTCTACCTCATCGAGAAGCGCAACCAGGGCGTGTTCACCGAGATCGGCAACAGCGGCACCGGCGAGTACAAGGACAAGATCTGCTGCATCACGGGCGCGCGCGGCGAGTTCGTGCGCAACAACAAGCCGGCCGCGGCGGCCGTGGTCCGCTCCATCGTCCAGGCGTCGGAATATGTGGCCGAGAACCCCAACGAAGCGGCCAAGCTGTACGCCAAGTACTCCCCCAAGGTACCGGTGGAAGACCTGCGCGCGCTGCTGACCGACCTGACCTACCACAACCACCCGACCGGCGGCGCGCTGCGCTCGGAAGTCGAATATTTCGCGCGCGACTTCCATACCGCCGGCGTGCTGAAGAAAAGCACCGATCCCGCGCGCTTCGCCAGCCACGTGACGGTGGACGTGCTGGCCTAAGCCTGGCTTAGCCTCACATCACCCGGCGCAACAAGGAGAACGATATGACGACGACATCCGAGAGCCTGCCGCGCCCGGCATGGCAGGCAAGCTCGCCGGCCGCAGTGCGCGGCGCCCCGTGGCATACCGGCCTGCTGGCGGCAGCGATATGGCTGGCGCTGGGCGTGCTGGTGCTGAAGTGGCCCAACAAGGAAGTCGGCTTCAGCGATTGGGCCTACACCGACGAGTTCGGCTACGCCGCGCTCGCGGTGGCCGCGCTGCTGGCCGTCCTGTCGCTGGGCGGGCGCTTCACCGAGCGCATCGCCGACCAGTTGCGACCAGCCGGCCTCTGGCTGGTCGTGCTGCCGCTGCTGGCGGGGATATGGGAAGTACTGACCGCCAAGCTCGGCATCCTGCCCACGCCCTTCTTCGCGCCTCCGCAAAGCCTGATCGAGGTCTATGCCGAGGACTGGCCGCGCCTGGGCCTGTCCACCGCGCACTCGCTGCGCCTGCTCGCGCATGGCTTCGCCAGCGGCGCGGCCGTGGGTTTCCTGGTCGGGGTATGGATAGGATGGTCGCGCATCGCCGGTTACTGGGTGCATCCGGTGCTGCGTTTCCTGGGGCCGGTGCCGGCCTCGGCGTTGCTACCGCTGGCATTTTTCTTCGCGCCGTCCAGTTATGCCGCCGCGGTGTTCCTGATCGGGCTGGCGACGTTCTTCCCGGTCGCCGTGCTGACCTGGTCGGGCGTGGCCGCGGTGAACAAGAGCTACTACGACGTGGCGCGCACGCTGGGCGCCTCCGAATCCTTCCTGGTATTGCGGGTGGCGGTGCCGGCGGCGTTGCCGCAGGTGTTCGTCGGCCTCTTCATGGGGCTGGGCGCGGCGTTCTCGGTGCTGGTCACGGCCGAGATGATGGGCGTGAAGGCCGGCCTGGGCTGGTACCTGCAATGGTCCCAGGGCTGGGCCGCCTACAGCAACATGTATGCGGCGCTGATCGTGATGGCGGTGCTGTGCTCCGGCCTGATCACGCTGTTGTTCAAGGTACGCGACCGCGCGCTGTCGTGGCAGAAGGGAACCGTCAAATGGTAAGCGCCGTGCAATCTCCGCAAGCTTCGCAAGCCTCCATCGCGCCGGCGCAAACGCCAACCGGCGCGCGCATCGACGTGCGCCAGGTAAGCCACTGGTTCAGGCTGCAGGACAAGAAACAAGGCGTGCTGCAGGTGCTGGACGACATTTCGCTGACGGTGGAGCCGGGCGAGTTCGTCGCCCTGCTCGGCCCCAGCGGCTGCGGCAAGTCCACGCTGCTGCGGCTGGTGGCGGGACTGGAACCGGCCACGGCCGGCAGCATCGAGCAGGACGGCAAGCCGATCGCCAGGCCCGATCCCTCGCGCATCGTGGTGTTCCAGGATCCGACGCTCTACCCGTGGCGCCGCGTGTGGGACAACGTCGCCCTGGGATTGCAGGCGCGTGGCCTGCTGAAGCAACACCGGCAGCGGGTGGACGATGCGCTGGAACTGGTCGGCCTGGAGGAGTTCGCGCAAGCCTTCCCGCATCAGCTTTCCGGCGGCATGGCGCAGCGCGTGGCGTTGGCGCGCGCCTTGGTCAACGATCCGCAACTGCTGGTGCTGGACGAGCCGCTGGGCAAGCTGGACTCGCTCACGCGCCTGACGATGCAAAGCGAACTGGTGGCGCTGTGGCAACGCCGGCAATTCTCGGCCCTGCTGGTTACGCACGATATCGAAGAAGCGCTGTTCCTGGCGCAACGGGTGATCGTGTTCGGCCAGCGTCCCGCCGCGATCCGCGCCGAAATCAAGGTCGACCTGCCCTACCCGCGCCACCGCGGCGATGCGCGCCTGGCGCAGTTGCGGCATGAAGCGGCGCGCCACCTGGGGTTGGACGAGAGCTGGTAGTGCCCGATATCGGCATCGACTGGGACGCCTGCATCGACCTGATGCTGCGCGCCATGCAGCTGTTCCAGCAAGCGCTCTTGCAGTTGTTGTCCATCCTGCGCATCGCCGCCGATGTCGACGGCCAGCCTGCCTGGCCGTTCGCCTTGCGGCTGTCCGGCGAGGTCATGCTGGTCGACCATGGCGTGGCGCGCGCGTTGCTGGCGGCGCTCGGCTGTACCGCCGCGGCCCTGCTGCTGGCGCTGGTGGCCATGCTCTGGAAACGGATGCGCGTGCCGCTGCTGGCATCGGCGGCGCTGCTGGCGCTGTTCACGCCTTGGCCGCAGGCCGGCCTAATCACCACGTCGGCAACTCCGACCACCTTCCACAACTCCCCCACCGGCTTCTCTGCCGAAGCCATCGTGCGCGGCGAAAGGCTGTATCGCCAGCAGTGCATCGGCTGCCACGGCGCCGACGGTAAAGGGAACACGCCGCTGGCGCTGTCGCTGCCGGTAGCGCCGCCCAACCTGTCCAGCGGCCTGCTGTGGCGGCGCTTCGACGGCGACATCTACTGGAGCCTGCGCCACGGCAAAGGAAGCATGCCCGCGTTCGGGGAGCGGATCGGTATTGCCGACAACTGGGCGCTGATCGACTACATGAAGGCCAACGCCGCCGGCGTGGGCATCGCCGATACCGGCGCGTGGCCGCGGCCGGTGGCGCTGCCGGACCTGGCGCTGGCCTGCCGCCGCAGCGGCGCCACGCGCACCGGCCGGTGGCGCGGGCAGCGCGTCAGGCTGGTGGTGGGATCGGGCGGAACGGGAAACGGTGAAGATGCCCGCAATGAAGATCCTCGCCTGCAAAGCGTGCTGCTGGGAGGCGCCACGGGCAATGCGGTCGGCGCCATCGACTGCGTCGGCGCGGATGCCGACGGCCTGCGCGCGATCGCCATCATCACCGGCACGCCGCCGGCAAAACTGGCCGGCGCCGAACTGCTGGCCGACCGCGACGGCTGGCTGCGCGCCCGCAGCAGCGGCGGCGCCTGGTCGCAAAGCGACATGCTATGCCGCTCGCCGCTCGCCGTTGGACTCGGGGCTGCCGGCGCAAAGCGGGAAGGAATCGACCAGCTGATCGCCGCCATGGACGCCGACCCGGTGCATTTCGTCAAGGGTGGGTTCGTGCATTGACGACACCGTCCTTCTGCCACATCACGCGCAAAGCTTGGAAATTTGCGCATATCGAAGAGCGAAATTGTTCGTTGCCTGTCGACAGTGGGTGGACTTACCGTGCCAATTCATTCCCGGTCCATTGCGGACTGTTTCCGGCATGCTGTTTCGGTGTCTTTTTACGCGTCCATTCCCATGACCTCCACCCTGCTTTCCGCCATTCCCCGTGAGCTCGACGTCGGCACTCGCCGTTCCGCCGCCATCGCCCAGTTCATCTCCACCGCCCGTCAACTGATTGGCGATCCGTCGCAGGCCAGTCGCGAGGATCTGGAAGCGGTGGCGCGCCATCTCGAAACCCTCGGCCGCCAGGCTACGCTGTTTCCGGAAGAGGATTTCCCGGTCGACCAGGAGCATCCGGCAGTGGTCTACCGCCTCAGCGAAGAGGCCGACGGCGGCTTTGCGCTGTACCTGTCGGCCGCACTGCCGGGCAAGTCGGTCCTGCCGCACGACCATACGACCTGGGCCATCATCAGCGGCGTGCAAGGCGTGGAGCGCAATGTCTTCTATCGCCGGGACAAGACCGCCGATCCCGCGCGCGACGCGCTCACGCCGGAACGTACGGTCGATGTGGGTCTTGGCAATTCTGTCATCCTCGGCCCCGACGATGTCCATACCATCGAATTGCAGGGCCACCAGACCGGCCTGCATCTGCACTTCTACGGCCGCGGTCTCGACCATATGCCGGCGCGCGTCGTGTTTGAAAGCCGTGCTGGCGGCAGCTATCGCACCTTCGGCCCGCCGGCCGGGATCCGCCACGCCCGCATTACCCCGCAAGACCTCAAGGCCGCGTTGGCGGACGGCCAGGAGATTGCCCTGCTGGATGTGCGAGATGCCGGCGTCTATGCGCGCAGCCATCTGCTGTTCGCTGTCTCGGCACCGCGCTGGCGCCTGCCGCTGGACATCGACCGCCTGGTTCCCCGCCGCAATACCCGCATCGTGGTCATCGATGGCGATGAGAGCCAGGCCCATGACGGCGCGCACCAGTTGATCCGTCTCGGCTGGACCAACGTGTCGGTGCTGGCCGGCGGCACTGAAGCCTGGGCCGCGGCCGGACTGGAAGTATTCAGTGGCACCAACGTACCCAGCAAGGCCTTCGGTGAAGTCATCGAACATGAGAAACAGACGCCCTGGATCACCTCGGAGGAGTTGGAACGCCTGGTGCGTCAAGGCGACAACATCGCCGTCGTCGACAGCCGCACTCCCGAGGAATTTGCCGCCTTCAGCCTGCCGTTTGCGCACAGCGTCCCGGGCGCCGAGCTGGTCTACCGCATTGCTGAAATCGCACCCGATCCGGAAACCCTGGTGGTGGTCAACTGCGCCGGCCGTACCCGCAGTATCGTCGGCGCGCAAACGCTCATCGATGCCGGCATTCCCAACCGCGTGGTCTCGTTGCGCAACGGCACCATGGATTGGCTGTTGACCGGCCGCACACTGGCCCACGGCCGCCAGACGCCGCTACCGGAGCCGTCGGCAGGCCATCTGGCCGGCGCCCGCGCGCAAGCCGACGCGGTGGCGCACCGCGCCGGGGTGCGTCGTATCGATGCGGCCACGCTGCAGCGCTGGCAGGAGTCGGCACGACAGCAGCAACGTACCCTCTATCTGTTCGATATCCGTACCCGCGCCGAATACGAAGCCGGGCATCTGGAAGGCTGGCGCTGGGCGCCCGGCGGACAGCTGGTGCAAGCCACCGACGAATATGCCGCTACCCGCGGTGCGCGCATCGTCCTGGCCGACTGGGACGGCGTGCGCGCGCTGACGACCGGCGCATGGCTGGCGCAACTGGGCTGGGATGTCTCGGTTCATGCTCCGGCCACCCATGGCCCCGGCGCCGCTCGCGTGACGGGGCCGGAACCGGTGCGCGTACTGGTGCCTGACAGCCCCGCTCCACTGATCGCACCGGCCCAGGCCGCGGCCTTGCAGCAATCCGGAGCCGCCGTACTGATCGACATCGATAGCCGCGCCGCCTATGAAAAACGGCATCCTGCCGGCGCGCGCTTCGTCGCGCCTGGCCGTTTGAGTGAATTCATCCCCACCTTGCCGGCGCAGGCCTCGGTGGTGCTGATTTCAGCCGATGGCATCCTGGCCCACAGCGTGGCCTCGGGGCTGTTGCGCAGCGCCAAGCCAGCGCAGCCGCTGCTGGCCTTGCGCGGAGGCACGCGCGGGTGGATTGCTGCTGAATTGCCTACCGACAGTGGCGGCGATGGCGTGGTCACGGGCGACGATGACCAGAGCTACAGCCCCTATCTGCAGAAGGATCTGGCGCTGCGCAATGCCGGTTTCGTGGAATACCTGGAGTGGGAGCTGGGGCTGGTGGCCCAGTTGGAGCGCGAGGGGCATACAGGCATTGCGCTGATCGATTGATGGCCTCGCTGGTCGGCATCGCCTCCGGCATGGATTGACCAGCCGGGGTGCGATGCACATGCAATCAGATCCGGCACAAAGCGCATTAGCAAACGCAAAAAGCTTCGTTGTCCCTTGCTGCCGGACCAGTGCATGATCAGCGGCCATGTCCAACCGTCTTCGCCGATCCGCCATGCATTCCGTTTCGTCCTCGCTGCAGCGTACCGCTTCCCGTCTCGCCAGCCGTCTCCTGCCGGGCTTGCTCATGGCCCTGTTGGCCAGCCCGGCCGCCCACGCCGATGCCACCCTCGACAAGATCAGGCAACGCGGCAAGCTCTCCGTGGGAGTCGATGGCGTGAGCCCGCCTTTTGGCGTGATGGACCCCGCCACCGGCAAGACGGGCGGCTACCAGGCGGAACTGGCCGCAGACATCGCGCGGCGTCTTGGAGTGACGTTGGAAACGGTGCCGGTCACCGCTTCCACGCGCGTGCAGTTCCTGCAGACCGGCAAGGTAGACCTGCTCATCGCCAACATCCAGTGGACCAGGGAGCGCAATGACACCCTGGCCTTCGCCCCCACCCCTTATGACCTCATTGGCGGCGGCGCGTTGGTGTCCAGGTCCAGCGGCATCAAGCGCTGGGAAGACCTGCGCGGCAAGGTGGCCTGCGTGTCCCAGGGCAGCAACTTCGCCAAGCCGCTGGCAGAAAGCTATGGCGCCGTGGTCAAGGGCTTGCGCGGCATCCCGGAGTCGCTGCTGGCGCTCAAGGGCGGCACCTGCGACGCCTCGGTCCACGTCTATCCGGCGCTCTACAACACCTTGCACGGCGATGGCAGCGATCAATGGAAAGACTTCGCGCTGGCCAGCGAGGAACAACTGATTCCCTCCCCCACCGTGGTCTGGATGCGCAAGGGTGAAAGCGATACCCAGGCCTTCGTCGACAAGACTGTTCAGGATTGGCACCGCTCCGGTTTCCTGCTGCGGCAGGCGCGCCGGTGGGGCGTGCCGGACAAGTGGATTGCCAGCCGCCATGAACGCGCCTTGAAAAGTCAGTTCGATCGCGCGCCTTTCGATTTCGATGTCTACAAGTCGGCGCAACTGGCGGATGCCGGCAAGAGCGTCAAGCCATGAGTGTGAGCGACTTGATGGATCGACGGCGTACCGCACCGGACTATAAGAACCCATTTCACAACATCTAGCAAAGGCTGACACCATGGGCCAGGACGCTTCCCCCATCCAGCTCTCGCCGCGCGTCTCGCGGGTAAAGCTCTCTCCCAACGCCGCAGCCGCGGCCCGTGCAGCGGCCCTGGCTGCCGAGGGGCGCGACATCATCGCGTTGACCACCGGCGAGCCGGATTTCGATACACCCGATTCCATCAAGCAGGCCGCCATCGACGCGCTGGCGCGGGGCGAAACCAAATACACGCCCACGCCAGGCACCCTCGACCTGCGCCGCGCCATCGGCGCGAAGTACCGGCGCGAGCTTGACCTGGATTACGGCGCCGGACAGATCATCGTCAGCAATGGCGGCAAACAGGTCATCTATAGCGCCTTTGCGGCGACGCTCGCCGCGGGCGACGAAGTCATCATTCCCACGCCTTACTGGCCTTCCTTCCCGGACATGGTGCTGGTCAATGACGGCGTGCCGGTGCTGGTTGCCTGCGACATCCAGAGCGGCTACAAGCTCAGCGCCGCCGCGCTGGAAGCCGCCATTACGCCGCGTACCCGCTGGCTGGTGCTCAACACCCCCGGCAATCCCTCGGGCGCCGTCTACGACAGGCAGGAACTGTCGGCGCTGGCGGAGGTGTTGCGGCGGCATCCTCAGGTGCTGGTGTTGCTGGACGAGCTGTACGAGCACATCTGGTTCACGCCCCAGGCGCCGGAGCACTGGCTGCACGTGGCGCCGGACTTGAAAGCGCGCACCCTGCTGGTCAGCGGCGCCTCCAAGACCTATGCGATGACGGGCTGGCGCATCGGCTGGGGTGCGGGGCCGGAGCGCCTGGTGCAAGCCATGGTGGTGATCCAGTCGCAGGTGTCATCGGGACCCAACGCCATTGCCCAGGCCGCCACCCGGGCAGCGCTGGAATCGGAAGACCAGGGCTTTGCCGTGCAGGCGCGCCAGGCCTATGCACGCCGTGCCCGGCTGGTCGAAGCGGCAATTGCGGAGATCCCGGGATTGGCCTTGCGCCGCATCGACGGCTCTTTCTTCGCCTTCGTGCATTGCGCCGGTCTGATCGGACAGCTGCGTCCGGATGGCCAGGTCATCGCCTCCGACCAGGATGCGGTGCAGTGGCTGCTTGAATCCGAGGGACTGGCCCTGGTCGACGGCGCTGCGTTCGGGCTGTCGCCCTATTTGCGCCTGTCGACGGCCGCCGCCGACGCCGTGCTGGAGGAAGCGATGAAACGCCTCAAGCGCGCCGTGAGCGCCTTGCGCTCGCCGCAACGGGTGATTGCGTATGGGCAAGCGCCGGAGCCGGCCGTCGCCTTGAGCGCCTCTCAGGACTGAGCAAACACGGCCAGCGCATAAGGATATCGATTTTTGTTCGTTCCGCGCAGGTGGGAGCATTCATTAGAGTGAGTCCCTCACCGCAACAACCGAAAAAATATCATCATGCGCAATTCGCTTCGCTCTTCCGCTTCCCTCACCCGCTCTTTCCCCCGCGCCATGATCGCCGCTCTGGCCGGCGCCACGGCTTTGCTGGGCACCGCTCCGGCCCAGGCCGATTCCACCCTGGACAAGATCAAGAGCCGCAACAAGATCGTGGTCGGCGTCATGCTCTCGGGCGGCCCCTTTGGCTCCATCGATCCGTCCACCCAGAAGCCGGTGGGCTGGAACTTCGAACTGGCCCAGAAGCTGGCGCAAGACCTGGGTGTGGAGCTGGAGACCGTGCAGGTACAGCCTTCCAACCGCGTGCAGTTGCTGCAGCAGGGCAAGGTCGATGTACTGATCGCGTCGATGGAATGGAATACCGAACGCGGCGAGCTGCTGTCCTTCGCACCGACGCCTTTCTATCGCGTCGGTGGCGTGGCCATCGTGTCCGCAGACAGTAGCATTCGCCGTTGGGAAGACCTGCGCGGCAAGGAAATCTGCATCTCCCAGGGCAGCAGCTACATCAAGCCGGTCTCTACCGAATACGGTGCCATTCCCAAGGGCTTCAAGGGTGCGCCTGAATCGCTGCTGGCGCTGCGCGGCGGCAATTGCGTGGCGGCTGTACATGACGCCACGCTGCTCAATCCGCTGGTGGCCGGCAATCCGGAATGGAAGAACTACCGCACCATCACTCCCGAGCTGATCCCCGGCAACTCGGTGGTGTGGGCGCGCAAGGGCGAACAGGATACGGTGGCCGCCATCGACCGCGTCATCCAGGGCTGGCACAAGAGCGGTTGGCTGATCGCTACCGAAAAGAAGCTCAGCATTACCCCGGCCTCGCCTGCGCTGCCGGAACTGCACAACAAATACAAGAACGGTTGAGCCCACAGCATGAGCCTTGCCGATTGGCCCCAAGCCGCCGTCGCCAGCCTGAAGGCGGCTGGCCTGAATTATGAATTCCTGCTCGCCGCAAGCGAGCGCGCTTCCTTCCTGCACGGACTGGTGGTGACCATCGAACTGGCCGTGGCCGCCATCGTCTGCAGCCTGGTCGCCGGGCTGCTGCTGGCCGCCATGCTGGTGTCGCGGAATCGCGCGCTGGCCCTGCCGGCACGCGCTTTCGTCGAGATCACCCGCAATACGCCCACGCTGGTGCAACTATATTGCGCCTTCCTGGTGCTCAACATGCTCATCACGGAAGCGCTGAAGCTGTCCGGCGGCAATCCGCTGACGCCCTTTCTGTGGGTGGTGGTGGTGATCTCGCTGCACAAGGCCGCCTTCCATGCCGAAGCCCTGCGCGCCGGGCTGCAGGCGGTGCCGCCGGTCATGCTGGAGGCCGCCGCTTCGCTGGGTTTCACGTCCACGCGCCGTTTGTGGCTGGTGCAGTTTCCGCTGGCCTTGCGCTTTGCCCTGCCCAGCCTGGTCAACAACCTGGTGGACCTGGTCAAGATGACCACCGTGGCCTCGGCCATTGCCGTGGGCGACGTCACCTACCAGGCCATCATGATCTGGAGCCAGCGCGACAACGTGCTGGAGCTGATGCTGCTGATGCTGGCTTTCTTCGGGCTGCTGACGTGGCTGGTCAATCAGGGCGGCCGCGCGCTGGAGCACTACTGGAGGATGCCTGGCTATGGCCGATAACACCGGATTCGTGGCCACGCTGCCCGGCTGGCGCAACGCCCGCAACATCACCCTGCCGGCACTGGCGGCCATCGTCATCGCACTACTGCTGGCATTGACCGTGCTGTGGCTGATCCCTACGCGAAGCGCCTCACCGCTGCTGGCCCACGTGCTGCGCTGGCTGCCGGCCTTGCTGTGGGGCATGCTGGCCAACATCCAGATCAGCGTGCTGGCAATCGCCCTGGGGACGCTGGCCGGCCTGGTGATCGGAGCGCTGCAGTTGTCGCCGGTACGTCCGGTGGCGCAGGTGGCGCGCTGGTATGTGCAGGTGTTTCGCAATGCGCCGATGCTGATCCTGATCTACTTCAGCACCTATGTATTCCCCTTCGAGATCCGCCTGGGCAGCACCTACCTGGCCTTCCCCGACTGGATCAAGGTGACGCTGGGCCTGGCCCTGCCGGCCAGCGCCAACGTGGCCGAGATCTTCCGTGGCGCCATCGGCGGGATTCCCTCGGCGCAGTGGGAGGCGGCGGCGCAACTGGGGCTGCGGCGGTCGCAAGCTTACCGCTGGGTGATCCTGCCGCAATGCCTGCGCCGCATGCTGCCGCCGTGGATGAACCTGTACGCCACCATCACCATGGGCACCGCGCTGGCCTCGCTGGTCGGTGTGAAGGACCTGCTGGATACGGCGCAGATCGCCAGCAGCACGGTGAACCGGGTCGATTTCACGGTCACCGTGTATTTCCTCACGTTGCTGCTGTTCTTCCTCTACTGCTATCCGATTTCGCGTTTCACGCAATACCTGGAAAAGAAACATGCCTTCCATTGATTCCCCCGCGCAGGCCCTCGTCAGCCTGCGCGACGTCCACCTGACACTGGGCGGTAACGCCATCCTGCGCGGCATCGACCTGGAGGTACAGCGCGGTCAGGCGGTCTCCATCATCGGTCCCTCGGGCTCCGGCAAATCCACCATCCTGCGCTGCATTACCGGCCTGCTGCATCCACAGCAGGGACAGATCCTGGTGGATGGCGTAGAGCTGGGCGCGCTGCGCTCCGAAGCGCAACTGGCGCGGCTGCGCCAGCGCGTGGGCTTCGTGTTCCAGCAATACAACCTGTTCCCGCACCTGACCGTGCTGGAAAACCTGGTGATGGCGCCGGTGCGCATCCTCGGTCTGGATCGCAGCACCGCCCGCAGCCGCGCGCTGGCGCTGCTGGAGCGGGTGCGCCTGGCCGGCAAGGCCGATGCCTATCCCGGCGAATTGTCCGGCGGCCAGCAGCAGCGCGTGGCCATCGCGCGGGCGCTGGCGATGCAGCCTGAACTGATCCTGTTCGATGAAGTGACTTCGGCGCTGGACCCGGAAATGGTGGGCGAAGTGCTGGCCGTGATCCGCGAGCTGGTCCAGGAAGGCATGACCTGCGTGCTGGTCACGCATGAAATGCGCTTTGCCGAGGAGGTCAGCGACCAGGTGCATTTCATCGAGAGCGGGCGCGTGGTGGAGCATGGCGCAGCCAGCCACATCTTCAGCGCACCGGACAATGATCGCACCCGCGCCTTCCTCAACCGTGCCCTCAATGGCGAACGCCAGTCCGCGCGCAACAGTTTCGCTCCCATCGCATTCAACCGGCTGGCCTTCTCCATCTAGGCCGCTCACCCATCCCATAAGGAAATCCGCCATGAGCCTGCAATCGCAACGCGCCACCGCAGTGGCTGCCACCCTGCAACGCATCCGCCAGATAGAAAAGGAGCAAGGCATCACCCGCTCCTCGCTGCAAACCATCACCGCTGTCTTGCAAGAGCTGGCCGGGCGCCATGATTTGTTCAATTTCGAGCAGTTCCCGCCGCCGCAAGCCGACAGCGGCAGCACCTCGACCCGCTACTACCTGAACCATGAAGGCGCCGACACCGACAAGGACGACATCGCCCTCTATCTCAATTCCATCATTCCCGGCAAGACCACCTTCCCGCACAATCACGACACCTGGGCGGTGATCGTGGCCGTCAGCGGGCAGGAACTGAACCGGCTCTACGAGCGCGAAGATGACCGCAGCAATCCGGAACAGGCGCAGATCCGCGTGGCCCGTGAACTGGTGGTGGAGCCTGGCACACCGATCAGCTTCCTGCCTGACGACTTGCATAGCATCCATGTGCAGGGCGATGTGCCTACCCTGCACTTCCATCTCTACGGCCGCCCGCTGGACACCCTGACCGGGCGCATAGGCATTGACCCGCAGAGCGGGCGCATCCTGAACTACAACCAGAACTTCTTCAACCGCAGCGAGAAGGCAGCATGAGCCACCACCTGCACACGGCACTGATCCATGCCGGTTCGCCGCGCCTGAGCCAAGGGACAGGTCCGGTCAATGTACCGGTCGTGCGCACCAGCACACTGCGATACGCCAACATGGCCGAATACGACAGCATCCACGAACGCCGCGCCGCCGGCGAAAACGTGGCCGCCTATGGCCGCCATGGGCTGGATACGCATCGTGCGCTGGAGTCGGCCATCGCCACGCTGGAAGGCGGGCAGCATTGCCTGCTGGCGCCCTCTGGCCTGGCCGCCATCACGCTTACGCTGCTGGCGCTGCTCTCGCCGGGCGACCATGCTCTGGTGCAGGACAGCGTCTATTCGCCGCTGCGCCGGGTGGACCAGAGCCTGCTCAAACGGCTGGGCATCAGCCTGAGCTATTTCTCACCCTTGCAAGACGATCTGGACGCGCTGATCCGCCCGGAAACGCGCCTGCTCTACCTGGAGTCGCCCAGTTCCCTGCTCTATGAAATCCCCGACCTGCCGGCGCTGGCCGCGCGGGCGCGCGACCGCGGCGTACTGGTCGCGGCTGACAATACCTGGGCCTCCGGCTATCTGTACCGGCCGCTGGCGCTAGGTGCGGATATTTCCATCCTGGCCGCCACCAAGTACATCTCCGGCCACTCCGATGTGATGCAGGGAGCGGTCGTGGTCAAGGACGATGGCCTGGCCCGGCAACTGCGCGAGACCAGCGACAGCCTCGGGCTGGCGGTCAGCCCGGATGACGCCTACCTGTCTTTGCGCGGTATCCGCACCCTGCCGGTACGCCTGCAGCAGCACCAGGCCAATGCCTTGCAGGTGGCGCAGTACCTGCACAGCCATCCGCAGGTGGCGCGGGTGTTCTATCCCGCCCTGCCGTCGGATCCCGGCCATGCGCGCTGGCGGCGCGACTTCAGCGGGGCCAATGGACTGCTCTCGTTCGCCTTCGCCCATGATGACGCGCAGCAGGCAAGGCGCTTCATCGATACCCTGGAATTGTTCGCCATCGGCGCCTCCTGGGGCGGCTATGAAAGCCTGGTCCAACTGGCCGCACCCGCGCGCCTGGCCGAGCACAGCTATTATCAGGGCAACGCACCGGTAGTACGCCTGCACATCGGCCTGGAAAATCCGCATGACCTGATCGACGACCTCGCGCGCGCCTTCCAGGCGGCGCAGGGCTGACCCAAGGAGACCCACATGGCTGACACCATTTCCCCCGCCACCCTGCGCCACTGGCTTGCCGATGGCGCTGAACTGGGCCTGTTCGATGTCCGCGAGGCCGGCCAGTTCGGCGAAGGCCACTTGTTTTTCGCCGTGCCGCTGCCCTATAGCCGGCTGGAACTGGACGCGCCACGGCTGGCGCCGCGCAAGGATGTTCGGCTGGTTCTGGTCGATGAAGGCGACGGCATTGCGCCGCTGGCGGCACATCGGCTGGAAGCGCTGGGCTATCGCCGGGTGCTGGTGCTGGACGGCGGCGTGCAGGCCTGGCAGGCCGCCGGGCACACGCTCTTCAAGGGCGTCAACGTTCCCTCCAAGACCTTCGGCGAGTTGGTCGAGCATGCCTATGCCACACCCCACATCAGCGCCACCGAACTGGACCAGTGGCGCCAGGAGGGCAAGCGCTTCGTACTGCTGGATGGGCGCACGCTGGAGGAACACCACAAGATGACCATTCCCGGTTCGGTGGCCTGCCCCAATGGCGAGCTGGCCTATCGCATCGGCACCTTGGTGCCGGATGCCGACGTGCCGGTGGTCATCAACTGCGCCGGCCGCACGCGCAGCATCCTGGGGGCGCAGACGTTGCGCAACCTGGGATTGGCCAACCCTGTGCTGGCCCTGGAAAACGGTACCCAGGGCTGGTACCTGTCCGGCCTTACGCTGGAGCACGGCAGCAAGGCGCGCTATCCCGACCAGGCGCCGCAAGATCTGGAGGCCGCCCGCGCGGCCGCCGAACGTCTGCGCCGCCACTTCGCCATTCCCCGACTCGATGCGGCACAGGCGCAAGCCTGGGTGGACGACGCCGGCCGCACGACCTATGTACTCGATATTCGCAGTGCTGAGGAATTTCGTGCAGGTACGCTGCCCGGCGCGGCCCATGCGCCGGGCGGCCAGTTGATCCAGGCCACCGACCAGTACGTGGGCGTGCGCAACAGCCGCTTGATCCTGCTGGATCACGAGCTGGTGCGCGCCCCGGTGGTGGCCAGCTGGCTGTATCAGTTGGGCTTCGAAGTGGCGGTGCTGGCACAGGGCATCGCCGCCCCCTTGCGCCTGCCGGATCACAAGGCCAGCCAGCCGTTGCCGGCCAACGGCGTCCATATCGGGCAAGCCGATGTGCAGGCAGCCATCCGTCTGCTCACACAACGCCAGGCGGTACTGCTTGATATCCGCAGCAGCGAGGCTTATCTCAAGGAGCATGCCCTGACCAGCCAATGGCTGATCCGGCCGCGCATCGCCGCCTGGCTCCGGTCGCAGCCTGCCCTGCCAGATCATGCCTTCCTGGTAGCCGACAGCGCCGGGGCTGCGGCATTGGTGGCACAGGATCTGCTTGACGCCGGAGTGAAACAGGTAGCCTGGATCGACGGCCTGGCCTCGCTGCAAAAGGCGAACTGGCCCACCATCACCGATCCGGTCTCGCTGAGCGCGGCCGAGCGTATCGACTACCTGTTCTTCGTGCATGACCGGCATGCCGGCAATGCCGAGGCGGCGCGCCAGTACCTGGCCTGGGAAACCGCGCTGGTGGCGCAGTGCACACAGGATGAACTGGGCGCATTCCGGCTGGATTCATTGCCGCTCTGAGGCTATCCCTCCCTCCTGGTATCCGGCCTCTTTGCGAGGCTGGATGTTTTTCATTTACAGTTTTAGTGCAACCTGTTTTCCTTGGAGTGAGCAGCGCATTACCTTAACGAAAAATTGATTTTAATTAAAAATCAATTACTTATGTTGTATTCCTCTTGTGATTAATGAATTTAAGTCAATCCTCATGATCGTCTGATGATGTTGGACCGTTCTATTGTTTTAGATGGAATGCAGCAATGAACCGTATTTTCCCCTCCCTCCCCTGAGAAGCAGAAACTGTCGCATCGGTACATCTGGGATGCATCACTTCGAGCCTGGAAGGTTGTATTCTGGAGTCATGAAAAAATATTAATTTCTATCTGGCTCTCGCAGCGAGAATTCGGAAAATCTCCATCGCTTGATGTCGCGGCAGATTTGGTGTGCTCCATAACACTGGGATGCGAATGAATACCCGTCAAAAATACCGTACATCAACATACGTTCTATGTCTGGTTATCATCATCTGCACGGCATTGCTATGGATTGAAATCTGGAATGCCTGGCAAGCGCGCAAAACCCAGCTGAAAGAAACCTATGCAGCGGTCAACAACGTTTCCTACGCCCTGGCGCAGCATGCGAACCAGACATTCAAGGAAGCCGACATCGTTCTAGCCGGGGTATCCGAACGGATCCGTTACGATGGCCTTGGTCCTGCCGCCCTGGATCGACTGCATCTGATGTTTGCCTCGGCAGTCCAGAATCTGCCTGCGCTGGACGGGATATTCGTCTACAACGAAACAGGGGAACAGCTTGTCACTTCTCGCCAGGCGTTGCAGGCGCAATTCAACAATGCTGACCGCGAATACTTCCAGTACCATCGCGACCACCCGGATTTCATGCCTCACATCGGTCCTCCTGTCTTCAGCCGGGGGACAAAGAAATGGATCTTCACCATCAGCAGGCGAATCGACAAAGCCGACGGCAGTTTTGGCGGCGTGGTCCTGGCCACCTTGGACGTCGCTTCCTTTCAAAAATTTTACGATCAGTTTGAGATCGGCAGCGAAGGCGCCATCCTTCTGGGGCTGATGAACGGCACCGCTCTTTATCGACGTCCGTTTACCGAAGATGCAATCGGCCGGGATCTGTCGAATACCCAGATTTACCGGACTCTGATTTCGCAGAAAAATGCGAGCATTGTGACCATCAAATCGTCCGTTGACGGCGTTGTCCGCTTCAACAGCTTCAGGCGGGTCGACGATTATCCCTTGTTCGTCGTCGCGGCCATGTCCAAGGATGAAGCGCTTGCGGAATGGGTCGGCGACACGCTCATGCGCGGCATTTTCATCTTTACCGGCATCATTCTTGTCTTGCTATTCGGCAACAGGCTCATCTTCAATATCAATCGAAGAGAACTTGCCGAACAAAAGGTGTTGGACGCCAAGAAAAAACAGGAAGAGCTCAATCGCATCTTGTCTCAATTAGCGATGCAAGACGGCCTGACCGGGCTGGCGAATCGAAGGCATTTCGATCAGAGCCTTGCCACCGAGATGAACCGGGCCCGCAGGGAGGATACGTGCATGTCGCTGCTGATGATCGACGTCGATTTCTTCAAGCGCTATAACGACAGGTACGGGCACCAGTGCGGGGACGACTGCCTGAAGAAGGTCGCCGGGACCCTGCAGGCCTGTCTCCAGCGACCGGGGGACATCGCCGCACGCTATGGCGGCGAGGAGTTCGCGGTAATCCTCCCCGAATGCGACACGGAAGGCGCGAAGAACCTCGCCGCGCGCATATGCCAGAGCGTGCGTGATCTGCATCTCGAGCACGAAGACAGCCCCGGGAAAGTGGTCACCGTCAGCATCGGCGTCGCGACGGTGTGCAGTCCACTGCCGACAGCCGATGCCAACGAATTGCTGCGCGCGGCGGATGCGGCGCTATATGAATCGAAAACCGGCGGACGCGATCGCTTTACCGTGTTCGCCACGTCGCCAGGCCAACATTTGGGCGGACAACAAGAAGTAGAAAATTTTGTGCGCTGAGTCAATGAGATTAAAGATCGGGGAAGGAACGAAGCCATGCCCCCGCCTTCCTCCAGTTGCGCGATACGCTGCTCAAAGGCTTGCCGCCCATAAGACCGCCCGTCCCTGATGCATGTGAAAAGCCATCCGGTTCTCATCGGATGGCTTTTTCGTTTCAGATCCAGGGCAACTCGGGGATACCCGCCCGTCTCCTTCTTCAGCGCGCCCCCAGGAACTCCCGCACCAAGTCCACAAACTCAACCGGGCATTCAACATTCGATAGGTGCACGGCCGGCAGGATGGCCAGCTTCGATCCAGGAATCGCCGCCGCAATCAATTCACTATGGCCGGGGAGCGTTACCTTGTCGTCGCGCCCCGCAATGACCAAGGTCGGACGGGAAATCAGCGCGACGGTCCGGCGCAAGTCCGAATCGCGAACCGCCGCAAAGCTGCCTGCCAGTCCTTGCTTGTCCATGCCGAGCAGCATGGCGCGGAATTCCTCGACGACCACTCCCCTCGCCTCCAGCATATGCGCTGGAAACCAGTTCGCCAGGAACATGGCGGCTGTGTCGCTCATGTCCCGCGCCTGCAGCACTTCGGCAATGCGTTCGTCGAAATACGATGCCGGCCCGAGGTAAGGCGACGTATTGGCAAGAACCAGCCGGTCGATGCGCTCAGGGGCGTGGATGCCCAGCCATTGTCCGATGAAGCCGCCCAGGGACAAGCCCAGGAAATGCGCCTTTTCGATATGCAGCGCGTCGAGCAGTTCGATCACATCGCGGCCCAGGCGGTCGAGCGAATAGGCTCCCGCCGGGATGCCCGAGCCGCCATGGCCGCGCAGGTCGTAGCGCACGACGCGGAAGTGTTTCGACAAGGCGTCGATCTGCCCGTCCCACATGTGGAACGTGGTGGCGATGGAGTTGGACAAGACCAGTACCGGCTTGTCGGCCGCGCCGTCAATGCGATAGGCGATACGTGTGCCGTCGCCGGCGGTAACGAAAGAGCGGTTTTCCATGTCATTGCCTTTTGAAGTCGGTTTCTTGAGAGCCTGGCGGGAGCATGTCGTCGACTTGCTTGCCGGCTCTTGCAACAGCAAGTGCCATGGAGGGGATCTTAGTTGCGGCGTCTGAAAATAAATATTATAAAGATTGGATATTCAATGTAATAAAAATTGACATGAATAATCCCTTTACGCTGCACGACCTGCAATGCTTCGATACGGTGGTCAAGGCCGGCGGCTTCCAGGCCGCGGCGGAAACCCTGCATCGTTCCCATCCCGCCGTGTTCGCCGCCGTCGCGAAGCTGGAACGGCAACTCGGCCTGAGCCTGCTGGACCGCAGCGGTTATCGGGTCAGCCTGACCGATGCCGGGCATTCTTTCCACCAGCGGGCGCAGTCCTTGCTGCGCGAAATGGAAGAACTGCGTACGCATGCGGAACAATTGGCGATGGGCGAGGAAACCAAATTACGCGTAGTGATCGGCGACTTGTGTCCACGCCCGCAGACGCTCGCCCTGCTCAGCCGCTTCTTCATGAACCATCCGCGCACCCGTCTGCATCTGCATTTCGAAGCCATCACGGGCCCCTGGGAGCGCCTCTTTGACGGCGACGCCGACCTGATCCTGCACGGCGTGGACAAGAGCGACGCGCGGCTGGAGTGGGTGGACCTTTGCGAGGTGCCGTTCGTGCCGGTGGTGGCCAAGGGATTCTTGCCCTTTCCGGTATCGCACACGATCCGGCCGGAGCAGATGCGCGATTTCACGCAATGCGTCATCCGCGATACGGCGCGCCATTCCGCGCCGCGCGACTATTTCATGATCGAGGGAGCGCACCAGTGCACGGTGGCCGACCAGTTGATGAAGAAGGAAATCATTTTGCAAGGCATGGGCTGGGGGCACATGCCGCGTTTTCTGGTCGATGAGGAGCTGCGGCGCGGGGAGCTGCTGGCGATTACCGGGCGCTACCTGCCGGGCCGTACGGAGGAGTTGGTCGCGGCGCGGCGGCGCGACCAGGCGCATGGGCCGGTCGCAAACCTGCTGTGGGACTACATCCGCGAGCAGGCGCCGGGCTTGCGCAACACGCTTGAGGCATCCTGGCCGGCCAAGCGCAAGGCATCCTAGCCGGAAGGCTCACTCCTTCCCGCCAATGGTCCTGACTGCGCGCCACCGGCCATTCTTCACGGCGTATATCGTGAAAACGGGCTCTGTCAGGTCCCCTTTTTTGTCGAAGGCAATATTGCCGCTGATGCCCTGGTAGCGGATCTTGTGCAGTTCCGCCGTCACCTTGGCCGTGTCCGTTGAGTTCGCGCTGTTCATGGCTGCCGCGACAACGCGCACGGCATCGTAGGCAAACGGCGCGTAAAGGTAGATCTCTTCTTTGTATCTGGCCTTCCAGGCGCTCTGGAAACGGGCCCATTGGGGGCCTTTATAGGACGGCCGCCCCGGCTCTATCGCAACCGTATTCTCCCCGGCAGGCCCTGCGATATCGAGAAAAGTCTGCCCCACCACCCCATCGCTGGTGACCAGCGACGCCGTGAGGCCCAGGCGGCGCATGTCGCGCGCGAGCTGGGCGGCCTGGGCATCGATGCCGCCGAAGAACAGCACATCGGGGTTCAGGGCGCTGGCCTGGCGCAGGATCTGGTTGAAGTCCGAAGACTTGCTGCTGATGCTGTAGTGGGCGGAGACCTTGCCGTTCAATGCCGCCACCGACTTTTCAAATTCCGCGGCATAGGTCGCGCCAAACACGGTGCGATCGTCGATGACGACGATCGTCCTGGCCTTCAGCTCGTTCAGAACGTATTCGGCGGTCAGCCGGGCGCCGTCGCCATCGTGGGGAACGAGGCGAAAGGTCGTCTCGAAGCCTTGCAGGGTAAAGGCCGGGGCGGTCACGCCCGGCGAGAGGTGGGGAATGCCGGCGGCGGCATAGATCTTCGAGGCGGGGATGCCGACGCCACTGTTCCAGTGGGCAATGACGGCGGCTACCTTGCTCTTGACAAAGTAGTCGGCGATCCATTCGCCGGTGCGGGGATCGGCGCGGTCATCCAGCGGCAGCAACTTGAAAACCACCGGTTCGCCGCCGATGACCGGTTTGGTTTCATTGATATCCTTGATCGCCAGCTCTGAAGCGCGCTCCAGGCTCACGCCAATGTTGCCCGATAAGCCACTCATCGGCGCCGCCAGGCCAATGAGCACGGTCCGCGGATCGGCCTGAACGTTGCAGGCCCCTGCCGCCAAGATGACTCCCAGTACCAAGCACCCGCTCCGGATCGCCACGCTCGCCCCCCTTTGCCGACTTTATTTCCAATCACGGTAAAACAGATATCTCCATTTCCCGTCTTTCATTTTTGTCTTCCAGTAGAACCAATTTAACGGAATCAGTACAAGAAATGCAATCTTGAACGCGCTGGCCACATCGGCATCTGTGGAGATCCCCTTTTGCACCTTGAAATAAAGCCCCACGAATAAAGAAACCAGAAGCAAAACCAGGAAATTCAAAAGAGCCCAGGTAACCACATTAAAAATGGAACGCCCCGCGTCGAAGTACAAAGGGATATTGTTCTTGTTTGGATCTTTCATGTTATTTCTTTTTGTTGATGACAGGAATTGATTATAGGAGGGGTTCGGAGGTTCTCATGCGAGAAATCTTTTCCATGACTGTTTTGCTGCGGTGCTTTTGCAAAGTCTCCAGGCGATCCGGAGAAAGTCAAATTTCTTTCATGGGGTATAAAGAAAAAGCAATAACAATATCCGCCACTTCGGGCGTAATATGTCTCCACAATGAGATCGCTTTTATATCCCTACGCGGAACCGGAATCGTTTGCCGACTTCTCGGCCGGCCCATTGAGTCCGGGGCCCGCGCTCTTTCTTCGATTGGCCTGATGTATTAGCATCGGGCCCTATCCCTCCGCATTTCGCCGGCGCTCCGCCTTCCTTATTACGCTTCTTACACCTCATCAAGACCATGACACATAACCTTTCCGCCGCAGAGCAACTCCTTCGTGACGCCGCACGCGAATACCACCGCACCCCGACGCGCGGCAAGATCGAAGTGCGCGCGACCAAGCCCCTGTCGAACCAGCGCGACCTGTCGCTGGCCTATTCGCCAGGCGTCGCCTATCCATGCCTGGACATCGAGGCCGATCCGCTCAAGGCCTTCGACTACACCTCGCGCGGCAACCTGGTGGCCGTGGTCAGCAACGGTACTGCCGTGCTTGGCCTGGGCAACATCGGGCCGCTGGCCAGCAAGCCGGTGATGGAAGGCAAGGGCTGCCTGTTCAAGAAATTCGCCGGCGTCGACGTCTTCGACATCGAACTGGCCGAGACCGACCCGGACAAGCTGGTCGAGATCATCGCCTCCCTTGAACCGACCCTGGGCGGCATCAACCTGGAAGACATCAAGGCCCCGGAATGCTTCTACATCGAACAGAAGCTCAGCCAGCGCATGAACATCCCGGTGTTCCACGATGACCAGCACGGCACTGCCATCATCTCCTCGGCCGCCCTGCTCAATGGCCTGGAACTGGTGGGCAAGGACATCGGTTCGGTGAAGATCGCCGTCTCCGGCGCCGGCGCGGCCGCGATCGCCTGCGTGGAAGTGATGATCGGCCTGGGCGTCAAGCGCGAACACGTTTATATGGTGGACAGCAAGGGCGTGATCTACGAAGGCCGCCCCGGCAACCTGGATGCCTCCAAGCAGCGCTACGCGGTCAAGACCGAAGCCCGCACCCTGGCCGACGTGGTCAATGGCGCCGATGTGTTCCTCGGTTGTTCGGCGCCGGGCGTGTTGACCGCAGAAATGGTCAAGACCATGGCCGACAAGCCGATCATCCTGGCGCTGGCCAACCCCGAGCCGGAAATCCGTCCCGAGCTGGCCAAGTCGGTGCGTCCGGACTGCATCATCGCCACCGGCCGCTCGGACTACCCGAACCAGGTCAACAACGTACTGTGCTTCCCCTACATCTTCCGCGGCGCGCTCGACTGCGGCGCCACCAAGATCACCGAAGCCATGAAACTGGCCTGTGTGCGCGAAATCGCCGACCTCGCCAAGGCCGAGACCAGCGCTGAAGTCAGCGCAGCCTACCCCGGCAAGGAACTGGTGTTCGGCCCCGACTACCTGATCCCCACCCCCTTCGATTCGCGCCTGATCCTGAAGATCGCCCCGGCCGTGGCCAAGGCCGCGCAAGAGTCCGGCGTGGCCACACGCCCTATCGCCGACTACGCCGCCTATCGCGAAGAGCTGACCCGCTTCATCTACCAGACCGGCATGTTCATGCAACCGGTCTTCAACACCGCCAAGCTGTCGCCGCAGCGCGTGGTCTATGCCGACGGCGAAGACGAGCGCGTACTGCGCGCCGTGCAGTTCGCGGCCGACGAGAAGCTGGCCGCGCCCATCCTGATCGGCCGCCCGGACGTCATCGAAGCCCGCGTCAAGAAAGCAGGCCTGCGCCTCAAGCTGGGCCAGAACGTGCAGTGCGTGAATCCTGAAAACGATCCGCGCCTGCCCCAGTACGCCGAGCAATACCAAAGCACCCCGGCCGGCGCCGGCCTCTCGCTGGCAGCCGCCGCAGACGCCGTGCGCGGCAGCCGCAGCCTGTTCGCGGCGCTGATGGTCAAACAAGGCGACGGCGACGCCATGCTGTGCGGCCTGGACGGTCACTACGACCAGCACCTGGCGCATGTGCAGGACGTGATCGGCCTGAAGGAAGGCGCGCAGGAATTCGCCGCCCTCAACGCGGTGCTGCTGCCCGACCAGACGCTGTTCATTACCGACACCTACGTCAACGACACCCCGGACGCCGAACAGCTCGCCCGCATCGCGCTGGCGGCGGCCGACGAAGTGCAGCGTTTCGGCGTGCCGCCCAAGGTGGCCTTCCTCTCGCACTCCAACCACGGCAGCTCTTCCCGCCCTTCCGCGCGCAAGATGGCCGACGCCCACCAGCGCTTCCGCAAGATGGCGCCGAATATCGAATCCGAGGGCGAGCTGCACGGCGACGCCGCGCTGTCGGAAAAGATCCGCGCCAATGCGGGTATGGCCGACAGCGCCTTGACCGGTTCGGCCAACGTGCTGGTCTGCCCCAACCTGGATGCCGCCAACATTCTGTTCAACGTGCTCAAGACCAGCAGCGGCCAGGGCACCACGATCGGGCCGATCCTGCTGGGCGCCGCGGCACCGGTGCATGTGCTCACGCCATCGAGCACGGTGCGCCGCGTCATCAACATGACGGCGCTGGCCGCGGCCAAGGCGATCGATAAGTAAATTTTCTTGCCGCCAACCGCCAACAAGAGCCGGCCTAGTACGCCGGCTCTTCTGCTTTCTATCAAATCACCAGCCGCACCGCGGCTTCAGCTCGCTCACCGGCATGCGGGCGAGCGGGATCAGGTTGTCATTATCTTTTTATCGGAATAACATGGAATTTAGCGGCCTGCCATAACGGCAGGGTTTTCGCGGATGGATACATGAGTCTGGACAGTCTTTACTTTAGGCAAAGAGTCTATGTATACAGCGCCCCTTTCCGATCCTCCCTCGTATTCAGAAGAAAACCTCCGCATTATTCATGTCGAAGACGTCCCAGAAGAGGCGGAACTTGTGCATGAAGCACTCAGACGTTCCGGCCTGCAGGCGACGTATGAACAAGTCAGTAGCGAGGCCGCCCTCCTGAAGGCTGTCGAGAGCCATGCGGATATCATTCTGTGTGACTATTCGCTGCCCGGTTTCGATGGCATGACAGCCTTGAAAATTGCGCACGAGAAAATTCCCAATGTTCCTTTCATCTTTGTCTCCGGCACCATAGGCGAGGAACTTGCGATTCAGGCATTAAGGCTCGGCGCCTACGACTATGTTCTCAAAAACAACATCGCCCGCCTGCCCTCCTCGGTACGCCGCGCGCTTCAAGAATCCCACGAACGCGCAATACGAAGAAGAACTGAAGAAATACTGTTTGCGGAAAGTAACTTGCTTACCACCGTCTTTGACACTGCGGGCGCAGTAGGCGTCATGCTGGACACGGAGGGGAAAATCCTCCGGTTCAATCAAGCCGGAGAAAAGTCCACGGGGTACGCGAGCAAGGATATTCTGGGGCTCTGTTTCTGGGATATATTTTTCCCCTCTTCCCAGAGGCAAAGTGAGAAGGACCGCTATCAGCGAAGAGACAGGTCGGCCTTTCCGATGCAGTACCAGAGCCAATGGCTGGCGCGCGATGGCCGGGTGCGTTCAATTCTTTGTTCTCTTAGCATCCTTGAGGACCGTCACTTCAAGACTATCTTCGTCCTTAGCGGAATCGACATTACGGAATGGCAGGAGGCGGAAGAGAAAATTTACCGGCTCAGCTATTTCGACCACATTACCGGATTGCCCAATCGCGTAGTTCTACGGGATCGCTTGGAGCAGGCAATTCGCCGCCATGATTCTCATGGCGGAGTGGTGGTACTCATGTTGGCCGAGTTGAACGGGCTTGATCAAATCCGGGATGTCTTCGGCGCCAAGGCCGGCCTCGCATTGACAATCGCCGTGACGCAACGCCTGCAGGCATGGAGACCGCCGGGGAAAGCAACGGTCACCCAGTATTCGGATGGCGTATTTGCGGTTTTGCTGGAAGAGGTGAAGAAAAGCGACATCGATACCATCGTCCAGGATCTTCTCCAAATACTGGAAAAGCCGTATTCGATTCCTGAACAACAGAATATCCATCTTCTTCCAAAGATCGGGATTGCCTTGTATCCCAATGATGGCAATAACACCGAATCCCTCCCCCATTTTGCCGAAGTGGCCTTGCATCTGGCTCAAGAAGATGCGCGCAACCACTACCAGTTCTATTCCCCTGAATTCAATCAGGAGATTACCAAACGCCACATCCTGAAGAATCAATTACGAGAAGCAATACAGCGAGACGAGCTGGTTTTGCATTACCAGCCGCAGGTTTCCTTGAAGAATGGCCGGATCGACGGATTCGAGGCCCTGGTGCGTTGGCAGCATCCTGAACTGGGGCTGTTGATGCCCGGCGAATTCATCGCATTGGCGGAAGAGTCTGACTTGATATTGGCCCTGGGAGAGTGGGTATTGCGCGCGGCGTGCAAGCAATGCAGATCATGGCAGGAGAAGGGACTTAATCCGGCGACCATTGCCGTCAACTTGTCTGCGATGCAATTTACCGAGAAGAACCTCAAGGTATTGGTCGGCCAGATTCTCGCGGAATCCGGATTGGACTCCCAGCATCTCGAACTGGAACTGACGGAAAGCGTCTCGATGAGCGATCCCGAGAAAAGCATCGCGATTATGGTGCATTTGCGCAAGATCGGTATCACGCTCTCCATCGATGACTTCGGAACGGGCTATTCGAATCTCGGCTACTTGAAGAAATTTCCCGTCAGCCGCCTCAAGATTGATAAATCTTTTGTCCGCGACCTGGTGGGCGATGCGCAAGACTTGGCGATTTGCAGATCCATCATTGCCATCGCCAAGAGCCTGCACCTGGAAGTCATCGCGGAAGGCGTCGAAACGGTCAGCCAGCTGAAAATGCTTCATGCCGAAGGATGCGACAGAATCCAAGGCTACTACTTTAGCGCCCCTCTTCCGGCAGACGACTGCACATCGCTGCTGGAGCGCGACGTTTCATTGCCAATGGAGATCATTCGCCGCCCCTCCTACGCCCGTTCCCTGCTCGTGATAGACGACGACGTGAATATTCTATCGGCCATCAAGCGGGCACTGGGCCGTTCCGGCTATCAGATATTCACGGCGAATCATGCTGCGGAGGCATTTGAAATTCTCGCCAAGCATCAAATCGGCGTAGTGCTGACCGATCATCAAATGCCGGATGTCTTGGGAAGCGATCTTTTAGAAAAGATCAGCTATATGTTTCCCAACGCGGTACGGATCATGCTCACGGGCCAGACAAACCTCCACAGCATCTCGCAAGCGATCAACCAGGGGGCTGTTTATAAGTTTCTTGTCAAACCTTGGGACAACGATGAATTGGAAAAAATCGTGTCGGACGCGTTCGAGAAATTTGAAGCCACGTTGAGATGACAAGGCCGCAAGAATTGCTGGCCTGAACTGGATATCTCAAGTCGCCGCCGGCAAAGTGAAATAGAAGGTGGCGCCTCGGTCCGGCTCGCCCTCCCCCCAGATACGCCCGCCATGGCGCTCAATGATCTTGTGCGTAATGGATAAGCCGATACCTGAACCCTCGAATTCAGCAGAGCTATGCAGTCGCTGGAAGGCGGCAAAGAGCTTGGCTTCGTAGCGCATGTCGAAGCCGGCGCCGTTGTCGCGCACAAAATAGACCGATTGCCCATCTTCCGGGCGCGCGCCGATTTGGATAAGCGGCGCTTGACGATCGCGGGTGAACTTCAGCGCATTCGACAGCAGGTTGAAATAGACCTGGCGCAGCAAGCCGACGTCCCCGACACAAGCCGGCAGTTCATCCGTTTCAATGGCAATCTCGCGTTCAGGCGCCGTGGCAAGCAGTTCCGCCAGCACTTCCTGCACCAGCGCCTCCATATTCACCCGGCGCTTCGCCAAAGGCTGGCGCCCCAGCCGCGCCAGACGCAGCAAGTCGTCAACCAATTGCCTCATATGGTCTATGCTGCGCTGGGCGACATTGAGAAAGCGGCTCGCCTCGGCGGGAAGCTGTTCGGAAAAATCCTCCGATAACATCGTCAGATAAGATCCCGCAATTCGCACAGGCGCATGCAAATCATGTGACACGGAATAGGAAAAGGCCTCCAAATCCTTGAGCGCGGCTTCCAGTTCCAGCATGTGTTCGCGCTCACGGGCTTCCAGAATGGCATTCTTGATCCGCAAATCCCTTATGCCGAGAGCGCGCTCAAGCACCGGGAGGACGACAGACAGCTTGAAGGGCTTGAGGATGTAGTCCAATGCCCCTGACTTCATCGCGTCCACGGCGCTGATGATCGTTCCCTCGCCGGTCATGATGATCGCGACCAGGTCGGGATCGATTTGATGCGCCGCCTGCAACAGAGTGATGCCATCCATCTCCGGCATCATCAGGTCGGTCAGCAGCAAGTCGAAACGCCTTTCACGCAGGGCCGCCAGGGCCGATCCGGCAGCGGAGTATCCCTCGACCTCATAGTGATGGTCGCCCAGGGTTTCACACAATGCGCGCATCTGCGCAACCTCATCGTCAACCACAATGACACGGCTCGGACTGGAAACATGCCTTGCGCCGTCAAGTTGAGCATCCGGCGGGACATATGGCGATGATTTAAGTTGCATGCTGGCACCCAACCAAGTTTAAGTAGAGATCGGTTTGCAATGCTGCCCTGGCGCTTGACGCGGGCCGATAAGTCACGCGCGCCTCCCGGCGCTCAAGCCCGGCGCTCCACGCATTTGGCCAATGCGGCGCGCAGTTCGCGGATCTTCGGCGGTTTGCTCAATACCTGGTCCACATTCACCGGCTCGTCGCCGGTTTCGGGAATCATCCGCTGCCCCCAGCCTGTCAGCAAAATCACCGGCACCGCCGGCGCGATTCGCTTCACCGTCTCGGCGACCTTGCGGCCATCCACGTACGGCATGCCCAGGTCGGTGATCACCACCGCGTAGTCCTGTCCGGCCGCGTTGGCCGCGCAAAAACGGTCGATGCCGGCCTGGCCGCCGTCGGCCTGCGTGACATCGTGCCCATCGACGCTCAGGATATTGCCCAGCGACGCCAGCAGCGTCGGATCGTCATCCACGATCAATATTTTCAGGCTCGACGTGGGCCTGGGCGAAGGTGCGATGGCGGCGCCATCGGCCACCACCGCCGCCACCGGAAAGTACATTTTGACCGAAGTGCCCACGTGCAGTTGCGATTCGATGGTGATGCGCGCCGAATGCCGTTCGGTCATGCCATATACGGTCGCCAGTCCCAGGCCTGTGCCGCGTTCCCCCTTGGTAGTGAAAAACGGCTCGAGACAACGCTGCTGCGTCGCCTCGTCCATGCCTGTGCCGTTGTCGCTGACTTCGACCAGCACATGCGGCCCGGCGCCGTCGGCCAGGTGTTCGATATAACGGGTGCGCAGCGTTACCGTGCCGCCATCGGGCATGGCGTCGACCGCGTTGAACAGCAGGTTGGTCAGCGCCTCGCGGATTTCGCCCTCGACCCCGAGGACGGCGGGAATGTTCTCGCCCAGGTCCTGCCGTATCTCGATCACGATGCCGCGTTGCTGGGGCATGTCCGACCAGCGCGCGCGGGTCAGGTCGACCACATGGCGCACCATCAGATTGACATTGACCGTGCTGAGCGTAAGTTGCGGTTCGCGCTGCCGGTAGAATTCGCGCATACGCGCCACCGTCGCCGCCACATCATCGATGGCGCGCTCAATGACTTGCAGGTTGGCGCGCCCGCGCTCGCTCAGGCCACGCTCGGTCTCCAGCAACGATTCGGCATACAGGCCGATTGGCGCGATGGCGTTGTTGATGTCGTGGGCGATGCCGCTAGCCATCTGGCCGAGCGCGCGCAATCTCTCCTGCTTGGTGACTTGCGTCTGGCTCTGGTGCAGGTCGTCATAGGCTTGCTGCAGCGTCGCATATAGCTTGGCCTGGTTGGCGGCCAACGCCACATGCTCGCTCAGTTGGCGCAGGAATTCGCAATCGCTGCTGGAAAAATCGTTTTTCTGGCGGCGCGCCACGATCAGCACGCCGAATACGGTGTTCTCCGCCAGCAGGGGGGCAAGCACTATCGACGCCAGCCCGGCCTTGGCCAGCCGCTGCGGAAACGGGAAATTGACCGCGCTGATGTCCGGCTCATAGACCAATTGGCCGGCTATGCAGCGCGACAAGCCATTCTGGTCGATCGCGATGTGCGCGTTCTCGCCCATCGCCAGCGCCATCGACAGGTCGTAGCTGCGCACGCCGACGCCGCTGACGACCAGTTCGCCGTCAACATAAAGGCAGATGGCGCCGAAATCGACCGGCAACTGGTCTTCCAGACTGCGGATCACCACCTGGAAGATGCTGCGCAAATCCTGCCGTTCGCCGATCGAGCGGGTGATCTGGTGCAGCAGGCTCATCCGCGTCAGTTGGGCCAGGACCTTGCCTTCGGCGGCCTGCCGCTCCGCCACTTCCGTCTGCAGGGCCTGGTTGGCTTGTAATAGTTCATCGCGCGAGACCGTGGTTTTTTTCAAGCGCTCGACCATATGGTCAAAAGAACGCGCCAAACTGCCGATTTCATCGTCGGTACGCAAGTCGAGCGCAAAATCCAGGCCGCCGCCGCCCACCACTTCGGTGGCCTTGTGCAGGCGCGACAGCGGCGCCGTCACGCTGCGGATGGTCAAGCCCATCGCGCCCAGCACCACGAGCAGGATCAAGCCGCCAAGCGCGGCGCCGGCAATCATCAGATCGCGCTGCGCCGCCAGGATGTTTTCGCGGCTGAGACGCGCCAGGTCCTCGGCGCCCGACATCATGTTCTGCGCACGGTTCATGATCAGGCCGGTGAGCCGCTCCTCCAGTTCCAGCAGGATTTCACGCCGTTCCGGCGTGCGCTGGAATTCTGTTTGCACTCCTTCCAACTCGCTGAACAGGCTGCCGATAGACTGCAAGCGCTGGCGCAGATCGTCCAGTATCGCCAGTTCATCCTGGGAGTCGAAGCCTGCGTTGGTGGCAATCAGGCGCTGCAGCGACTGCTGCCGTTGCCGCCATTGCATGCGGCTGCGCGTCTCGTGATGCAGCACATATTCCAGCGACAGGTGGCGCAAGCCGGCCGCCGCCCGCAGCACCTCGCCGGTGATCTCCGCCTTGGCCACTTCATTGCGCATCTGCAGCGTGGTACGAACGAAGATGACGGCCATGATTGCCAACAAGACAATGCATAAGAACTGGGCGAGCTTGAGACGAGTGGTGATTTTCACGCAAGGCTCCCTAATTGATGATCGTCACCTCAGCGGGACTGACGGCCTTCATCCCATCCACGTAGATATAGTCGAGAAAGTTGGGCACCGTGTTCACGGGGCTCAACCTGCCCTTGATCGCCCAGCGAGACTGGTCTTCCAGCACCAGCAACAGGCTCTGGTCGAGCTCCAGCCCGAAATGATGCGAAGGCCATTCGGCCAGCAGCGCCGCCTTGCCCTCGGGCGTGAGCCGGGGCAGGAGGTCGGCCGCCGCAGCTGGCTTGGTGCGGCAAAATTGCGCCCCCTGTTCCAGCGCCTGCAACAGCCGTATGACGGTCTGCGGATGCTGTTGCAGATACGGCGTTGGCGCCACCATGTTGTAAATGCTTTCGTAGATATCCTTCCCCGGGAACCGCAAGGCAGCCGCTCCCAACCGCTCCTGGATAAGGGTCAGGAACGGATCCCAGCCGCTGACGGCGTCGACCTCGCCGTTAACGAGCGCCTGCAGCAAGCCATCGGGGGGATAGTTCCGCAACTGTACGTCGCGGGTGTCGAGGCGCTGGCGGTTGAGGAATACTTCCAGGGCGAAATGTCCCGAGGTGGACAGCGTGACGCCGATACGCTTGCCCTTGAGATCGCTGCCCTGGTTGATGCCATGGTCGCGCCGCGCCACCAGTCCATGATCCTGCCCGGTGCGGAAGATGGTGCTGATCACCTGGACCGGTACGCCGTTGAGCGCGGCAAACATGACGGGGATATCGGCTACCGTCGCCATATCCGCCTTCTCCGACAAAACCGCGTCCAAGGCTTGCTTGCCGCTGCTGTAAGGCCGCAACTGCACGCTGAGCTGATGGCTGGCAAAATAACCCTGGCTCTGGGCCGCCATCACCGGGCATGCGCCCACATAGTCGGTGTTGGTCGCGATGGTAATAGACTCGACCGCCGGCGGCGGTCCGCCTGCCGAACGCAACCCAAGCCATAAACCGATACCGGCAACGAGAACAATGACAAGTGACAGCAGTAGCATGGTTTTGCTGCCCGGATGTTTCATGGCGGCTCCCGGAATTATTTGCTATCGACGCTGAACGGCATGGCGTCGGGATTGACAGGCTTGCTTGCCATCGCGTCCTGAAGCGGCAAAGCGATACGAAAGGTACTGCCCACGTCCAACTGGCTTTCCACTTCTATGTTGCCGCGCATGGCTGCGGCCAGCCGTTGGGCGATAGCCAGCGCCAGGCCGGTGCCTTCTTCGTCGCCATCCCCGTCTCCGGCGAGGCCGAAAGGCTGGAAGATGGTGGCCAGTTGCGCCGGACTTAATCCCTTCCCGCTATCGGTGATGGCAACACGCCCATAGCCATCCTGCCGTTCGCAGCTGACGCTGACTTCGCCGCGCTCGCGGCTGCATACGATCGCATTCGACAGCAGATTCACCAGGATTTGCTTGAGCCGCCTCTGGTCCGCGCACAACTCCAATCCGGATTCGGGCGGCGGCGCCAACGCGATCTGGCGCGCCTGCGCCAGCGGCGTGACGATGGCATAGGCCTCGCGCAGCACCGCATCCAACGCCACCGGGCCGATCACCAGCGGCGCTTTGCCCGATTCGATCTGGGCCAGATCCAGTATCTCATTGACCAGCGACAGCAAGCGCTTTCCGGATTGGACAATGCTCTGTGCGAAGCGCTGCCGGTCGCTTTCACCGTTCGGGAATTGGCCACTGGCCAGTGTCTGCGCAAAACCAAGCATGCTGTTCAACCGCGCGCGCAACTCGTGGCTCGTGCCGGACAAGAAAGCCGACTTCTCCTGGTTGGCCCGCGCCTCCTCCTGGCGCGCAGCCTCCAATTTGACGTTTTGCAGCCGCAACTGGCGGAACTCGACGGCCCGCTCCAGAGCGGGTAGCAAGGTGGCCGCCTTGAACGGTTTGATGATGTAGTCGAGCGCGCCTATTTTCATCGCCTTGACCGCCGTGTCTACCGTGCCCGCCCCGGTCATGATGACGCAGGCGATGCAAGGATCGAATGCGCGCGCCGCCTCTATCAAGGCCAGACCGTCGATACCGGGCATGGCCAAGTCGGTCAACAACAGATCGAAAGAATCTTCTCTAAGCCGGGAAAGCGCCGCTTCGCCGCTCGAACAGGCGGTTGTCTCAAAGTCGTGCTGTTCCAATATGTCGCACAACGCCTTGAGGTGCGTGAGCTGGTCGTCTACGACAACAATACGCAAAGACGGGACGAATCTGGACATATGCCCCCTGGAGAACCGTCGCCTGGCCTGATACTTATGTGGGAATAATTTCTTTCATACTATCACCGCCGCAGAGATTGATTAAGGGGGAAAGAAGCGCGATTAATAAATTTTCCTTGAGAAATAGATTGCCCGGCGCCGGCTATTGTCGAACCACATCACGCATTACCATTGCCGGTTTGCAACAGGCTGCGACGACTCGACTGGCGGCCGGCTTGGCATCCAGTTTGTCGTTGGCAAGAGGTTCTCTTCCCAGCGTAAAAAACGGCTAAGTATCCTCGTAAACATTCTTTGGACATCCGCTTCCAGGCCAATACGATGTCAGGCTTTCTCTGCCGCGGCGAGAACTTATTCTGAGTTCGGCGGCAGGTATCGAGGAGCCCTGGATGCAGTTATCGAACCGGAACCACCACAAGAAACCGCGGCATTGGTTTGCACGCCTTGCCAAGCGCCTGGCGCCGGCCATGCTGGCGCTGGCCACGGCAGGCGCGGCGCATGCGGAGGGGCAAATCCGCATCGCCTACCAGTACGATGTCGGCGATATCCTGCTGCACGTCGTGCGCGACCAGAAGCTGATCGAAAAATACGCCGGCCAGGAAGGCATCCAGGCGCAAGTCGAATGGAAGCAGCTTTCCGGCGGCGCCGCCATCAACGATGCGATCCTGTCCAATACGCTCGACGTGGCCTCCACCGGCCTGCCGCCCTTGCTGACGGTTTGGGACCGCACCTACGGCAAGCAGAATATCAAGGCCATCGCCGCGCTGGGGTCGCTGCCCACCTACCTGCTGACCCGCAATCCGGCGGTCAGGACGCTCGGCGACTTCAGCCCCAAGGATCGCATCGCCCTGCCCGCCACGACCGTGTCCCTGCATGCGCGGTTATTGCAGATCGCCGCCAGCGAAAAGTATGGCAAGGACAAGTTCAACCACTTCGATGAACTGACCGTCAGCCTGCCCCATAGCGAAGCCGCGGCGGCGCTGCTGTCGGGGAAGACGGAAGTCAATTCGCACTTCGCCAGCCCGCCGTTCCAGTTCCAGGAACTGAAGGATCCTGCCATCCGCAAGATCACCACCTCCTACGACATCCTCGGCGGCCCCGCCACCCTCAACATCCTCTGGGCGCCGGAACGTTTCCAGCGCGACAACCCCAAGACCTTCATCGCGCTCCGGAAGGCCCTGGCCGAAGCCCTGGCCTTCGTGCGCAACAACAAGGCCGAAGCCGCGGCCATCTATGTCCGCCTGGAGAATTCGAAGCTGCCGGTGAGTTTCGTGCAGGAGATCATTTCCTCGCCCGATGTCCAGTACACCCTGCAGCCCCAGAACACCTACAAGCTGGCTGCGTTCCTGGCCGATGTGGGCGCGATCAAGCACCGCCCGGCATCGTGGAAGGACTATTTCTTCGACGAAGCCCACGCGCAAGGCGGAAGCTGACGACAGCCAGCCGTCACATCAGGATTGGAGCCGGTCGAGCCGCAAGCGATGGCGTTCATCGGTGATCCGCAAGGCGGCCAGTACGGCGCTGCCGAAGGCGGCGATGCCGCTGGCGCCGGCCAGGATGAACATCAGCAGGATCTGGTATTTGGCCGCTTCCAGCGCATCCATGCCGGCCAGCACCTGGCCGGTCATGATGCCGGGCAGCGTGATGATGCCGGCGGCCGACATCTGGTTGATCACCGGCAGCATGCCGCTGCGGATGGCAGCCACGACGTGCGGCTTGAGCGCTTCGTTTCTCGGCTCGCCCAGCGCCAGCCGCCCTTCGATCACGGCCGCGGCCGCATGCACGCCTGAAAGGAAGGCATCGAGCGCGATGCTGGCCGAGTTGAGGACGCTGCCCAGCACAATGCCCATGAGCGGTATCGCATAGCGCGGGTCGTACCACGGGGCGGGCCGGATCGCGGTCGCCAGCGCCAGCGCCACGGTCAGCAGGGAAGCCGCGCTGACCACGATGGCGCTGATGCGCATCCCGCTCCAGCCGCGCAGGCGCCGGCGCGGCCTGGCCGCGACTTCGCGGGCCGCGGCCACCACCATCAGCGCCACCGCCAGGCCGGTGGCCAGCGGCGAGCGGACTTCCAGTATCCAGCGCAATACCAGCCCGACCAACAGCAGTTGCACCACCATCCGGACCGCGGCGATCGCCAGCGGCCGGTGCACCTGCAAGCCGAGCGCCAGCGACAGCGCGCCGTTGCACAGCACCAGGATGGCCGCCAGCGCCAGGTCGGTCGAGGAAAGCATCAGGGGCGCCATCGTCACCGCCTCGGCTCGATCAGGATGGCCGAGCCCGCCAGCCGCGCCGCCTGCTCCTGCGAATGCGTCACCAGCACCAGGGCCAGGCCGTCGTTCATGCAATCCAGCAGCAAAGCTTCGACGCGCCTGGCATTGTCGGCGTCCAGCGCGCTGGTCGGCTCATCGAGCAGCAGCGCCTTGGGGCGTTTGGCCAGGGAGCGGATCAGCGCGGCGCGCTGGCGCTCGCCGGTGGAAAGCTGGGAGATGTCCGCCTCGAGGCGGCCGGCCGGCAAGGCCAGCCGGTCGGCCAATTGCGTGGCCAGCTCCAGCTCTTCCGGTTCGAAGTGCGCGGCCACGCTGGGTCGCCACCATGCCGGTTCCGCGCTCTGGTACAGGACTTGCCGGCGCCAGTCCGGCGCTGAAAAAGCGCTGCGCGAGACGCCGTCGAGCATGACATCGCCGCCGCCTTCGTCGAGATCGGCGACCAGCCGCAGCAGCCGCGTCTTGCCCGCACCCGAGCGGCCCGACACCGACAGGCACTGGCCGGCGACAACACTGAAGGACACCGGCGCGACCACCGGGGAGCACACGCCGACGGCTTCCATCCGGGCGGGCAGAACCTGTTCTTGTTTGAGTTTTGCTTCCATACTGATGGCGACTTGCGCCCTTCTTCGAATTCGGCTGGATATCGTTGGCATTCTAAGGCGCATTTTCCCACTATTGGCGATTGGCCCGACCTCAGCCGTCCCTAAGTCTGGCCCATTATGCTGCCAGGCGTGAATGGCCAATCGTATGCTGGCGTTGTCTCCGAAACCTGCCAAATAGATACGTGTTTCGCGTAGCGGCGCGCGATTGGTCTACTATTGGCGGCACGGCAGGCACACTGACAATCTTAGGGAACAGGCAAGGTGAGAGTACTTCTGGTGGAAGACGACCGCATGATCGCAGCGGCGACCGAACAGGCGTTGCGGGACGCGGCTTACGCGGTCGATTGCGTCGGCGACGGCGGTTCGGCCCAGCTCGCGGTCAACACCCAACAATACGACCTGGTCCTGCTCGACCTCGGCTTGCCGCGGCTGGACGGCTTCCATGTGCTGCGCCACCTGCGCGAGAACAGGATGGATACCCCGGTGCTGATCGTCACCGCGCGCGACGCGCTGGAAGAACGTATCCGCGGCCTGGATGCGGGCGCTGACGACTACATCATCAAGCCGTTTGAAATGGACGAACTGCTGGCGCGCATGCGCGCCGTGATCCGCCGCCGCGGCGGCAGCGGCAGCCCGGTGCTGAGCAACGGCGAGATCGGGCTCGATCCGACCAGCCGCGAGATGCGCTTCGAAGGGACCGCGCAGCGCCTGTCGGCGCGCGAATTCAGCCTGATGCAATCGTTGATGCAGCGTCCGGGGGCGATCCTGTCGCGCCGTGACCTGGAAGACCGCATCTACGGCTGGAACGAGGAAGTCGAAAGCAATGCGGTGGAATACCTGATCCACGCCATCCGCAAGAAGTTCGGCAACCACATCATCAAGAATGTCAGGGGCCTGGGATGGATGGTTTCAAAAGAAAAATAACCGGTTCCCTGCAAGCCCAGCTCTCGTTCTGGCTTTCGGCCGTCATCCTGGCCACGGCGGCCGGCGGCGGCTACTTCTCGTTTCGCGGGGCGCTGCGCGAAGCCAACGCCTTCCAGGACGACCAACTTCGCCAGATCGCCGGCCTGATGCAGCAGCAGAAACCGCATACCGGCCTGCTCATCACCCAGGAGATCGAGCCCAGCGACGATCCAGAAACGCAAGTCATCGTGCAGGTGCTGGCGCACGGCGAAGACAGCATCCGCCTGCTCGATGAAACGGTGCCGCTGCCGGCCGGCCTTCCCGAAGGCGTGCAGCACCTGGACGGCCATCTCTATACCTGGCGTATCTTCATCCGCCACTTGCCCGATGGCGCCCGGTTGGTGGTCAGCCAGCGCACCGATGCGCGCGACGAGATCGCCAACGGCAGCGCATGGCGCACCGTCTTCCCTTTCATCGCGCTGGTGCCGGTCCTGCTGCTGCTGATCAATGTGGTGGCGCGCATCATGCTCAAGCCGGTCAAGCAGCTCTCCAGCGAACTGGACAAACGGCGCGACAACGATCTGAGCCCGCTGGACGACCTCAATGTGCCGAGTGAAATCCGTCCTTTCACCGCATCCATCAACGCCCTGCTGCTGCGCGTGCGGCGCGCGATGGAAATGCAGAAACGCTTTGTCGCCGACGCCGCGCATGAACTGCGCTCGCCGCTGACCGCCCTCTCCCTGCAGGCCGACAATATCCGCAAGATCGAATTGCCGGCGGCGGCGCAGGAGCGGATGCTCGACCTGCGCCGCGGCATGCAGCGCATGCGCGCCCTGCTGGAGCAATTGCTGGTGATGGCGCGCTCGCAGGAAACCGTGGCATCCCCAGTCTCGACCATCCCGATGGAAGACGTGTTCAAGCAGGTGCTGGAAGACCTGATGCCCTCGGCCGAGGCCAAGAACATCGACGTCGAGGTCGACAGCGAGCCCGCGGCCATCTTCACCGGCCAATTGTTCGACGCCCTGATGCTGATCAAGAACCTGGCCGACAATGCGATCCGCTATACCCCGGCCGGCGGGCAACTGCGCCTGCGGGCGCGCCAGGAGGGCCGGGTCCTGGCGGTCCAGGTCGAGGACTCCGGGCCGGGGATTCCGGAGCACGAGATGGAACGCATCTTCGATCCGTTCTATCGCATCCTCGGCAACGGCGAATCCGGATCGGGGCTCGGGCTGGCGATCGTCAAGGCGATCGCCGACCGCAACAACGCCAGCGTGGTCTTCGCCAACCGGAAATCCGACAGCGGCCAGCATGCCGGCCTGAGCGTGGCGGTCAGATTCCAGCTTTAGCCTGCTTTCTGAAAAGCCTCGGTTTGGGCGGAAAGCAACGGTCGGCCGAAATAATGTCGGAAACCATGCTTTTTCCTTGACGCAGATTTGCATATGGAACTAACATCCGGGCACCGAAAAAACATGGAGTTCGATCTTGGACAGTAGCAGTAGTCACTTACATACTTGGGGCATGACCCCAGCCAATATCGCCTGAGCTCCGCAGTTCCCCTCCTGCCGCAGCCGCGATCCTGGCTGTAGCGCTTGTCTTCCACGACATCCGTCGTCCTTCCCCATTTCTGTTGGTTCCATTGCGTGATCACGCACGGTTCGGCGGGCATTCCTTTTCCGGAGTGCCGGTTGTCCCTATTGCGCGGTCGCTGTTGCTTTGCGAAGCCGGTTCGCGCAAGCAAGGTCGATCCTTTGTCCTGACTGGCAACAATGTTTCTCACCGTGAGGATCGCTATGAAAAAATCCAAATCCTTCCACCTGGCCACCACAGCGCAACCGGCTGCCCAGCCCTCGAACTGGAAGTTCGGCTGGTCTGCCTCGTCCGTGAATGCGCAAATCGAAGGCCGCCGCAGCGCGCCCCGGCATCCGGGACGCGGCAACGCCGTCACCCATGGCGTGTTGGCTGTGAAACCGTCTTCCGGCTGGTAAGCAAGATAGCCGTAACCTAGCCGCAAATCCGCCGCCGGCATGCCGTTTCAGGCAATGCTCCGGTGCGCGCTGAACCACTTACTGATGGAGTCCTTCCGTGGACACTGGCCCAGACTGTTGTAGTTGTCGGCAATCACGTCCGATGCTGTAGCAGCAAGACCCGCCAAGAATTCTCTGGCCGTCGTCTTGCTGCAGGCAGATGGCGGCATCACCGCAGGCCCGCTGGCGCGGCCTGCGGTTTTCCTCCCGATGTGATCGATGGCATCCTCGCCTGCGGGGATGCGGGGCCGACTTTTTCCCTTGCATATTGACGAACTATCGCCGAGGCATCCCATGATCGAGATTAAAACCCTGTTCCGGCAGCGCCCCCGAAAAGCAACCCGGCGTTGCCACCCCCACCGCCACGAAACCAGATGGATCGATACCGGCCACGGCATGCTGAGCGTCGACATCTTCGAAGACAACGCGCCGCCGCGCTTCAGGCTCTCGGGTGAACACGGCCGGCACAATTGGCCGGCCGCCGGCATGGAAATCCGCACGATCCGCCCGGACGGCGGCGCCCGGCAGACCTTCCGGTTCATCGACCGGGGCGCATTCCTGGAGTCGACCGATACCATTCCGGCGCCGCATGCATTCATGGCGCGGGTGCTCTTGTCCCATGACGGCCACCGCCATGCCTACAACATCCACTATGAAGAGCCTCCCTGCCACGGCGCCGATGAAGGGCCGGGGCGCCGGGCCGGTTTCGGCAAGCTGGGACGCACGGCATTTTATTTTTTCGGCGCTGTCATCATCCTGGCCGGCTTATACGTTCTACACAGTGGCCGGGCGGCCCTGGCTTGAACCGATATCGGGAAATTCCCGATGTCCAGCCGCCCCAACCGGAAATAAAATGCTAGCTTCGCGACACACTTTCCTGACGCCGGAAAAATGACCATCCTCCAAAGTTTGATGCACTACGGCTCCTACGCATTGGGGCTGTACGCCCTGTACGTACTGGCGGGTGCGCTGGCGTTTGGCTATTTCATCTGGAGAAAGGTGTTTCGCTGCACCGGCGCCAGGCCGCGCAAGCTGGAACGCCGCCAGGACGGCTCGGATCCTCACCTGCCCCGGTAAGCGCATCTTCCGACCGGCCTTCCCGCTCCCGAAATCGCCCACTCAGAACAGCTCCCGCTGCGGCGAAGTCGCGCTGGCAAAGCTGTCGCCGACGAAAACCAGGATGGCGTCGGCCACCGGCGCCAGTTGGCGCTCCAGGTAATGCCCGTAGTCGATGGCGGCGCTGCGCTTTTCCAGCGGCTCCGGCCCGGCCGTGGTCATCACGTAGTTGATCCAGCCGCCTTGCTGGTACTGCAGCGGGCGCCCGCCTTCCTTGTTCACCTGGTCGGCCATGCGCGCGGCGCGCACGTGCGGCGGCACATTCCTTTCATAGTGGTCCAGCTGGCGGCGCAGGCGCTTGCGGTAGACCAGTTGCGCATCCAGCTTGCCCGCCAGCAGATCCGCCACGTAGCCGGCGATGTAATCCCGGTACGGCTCCTTCCTGAAGATGCGCAGGTACAGCTCCTGCTGGAACTGCTGCGCCAGCGGTGTCCAGTCGGTGCGCACGGTTTCCAGGCCCTTGAACGTCAGCTTGTCTTCGCCTTGCGCGGTGCGCACGTAGCCGGCGTAGCGCTTCTTGCTGCCGACGTCGGAGCCGCGCACGCTGGGCATCAGGAAGCGCTGGTAATGCACTTCGAATTGCAGCTCCAGCGCGCTTTCCAGCTGGTATTGCTCGCGCAGGCGGTCGCGCCACCAGAGGTTGATCTTTTGCAGCAGTTCCAGCCCGATGGCGCGCGCCTGTTCATCGCTGTGCGTGCGTTTCAGCCAGACGAAGGTGGAATCGGTGTCGCCATAGATCACTTCATAGCCCTGCTCTTCGATCAGTTGGCGCGTGTGGCGCATGATCTCGTGCCCGCGCCGGGTGATCGACGAGGCCAGGCGCGAATCGAAGAAACGGCACACGGTCGATCCCAGCACGCCGTAGAAGGAATTCATGATGATCTTCAGCGCCTGCGACAGCGGCTGGTTGCCGTTGCGCTTGGCGGCCTCGCGCTGCTGCCAGATCTGTTCGATGATGGCCGGCAGGCTGTGGCTGCGCCGGGAGAAGCGGGCCTCGTTGAAACCCGGCACGGTCTCGGCTTCGGGTTCGTTGAGCGTCCCGTCCACCAGGCCGACCGGATCGATCAGGAAGCTGCGGATGATGCTCGGGTACAGGCTCTTATAGTCCAGCACGATCACCGAGTCGTACAGTCCCGCGCGCGAATCCATCACGAAGCCGCCCGGGCTGGCGATGGCTTCCGCATCACCCAGGTTGGGCGCCACATATCCCTTGCGATGCATCTGCGGCATGTAGAGATGGGTGAACGCCGCCACCGAGCCGCCGCTGCGGTCGGCCGGCAGGCCGGTGACGCTGGCGCGCTCCAGCAGGAACTCAAGAATCTCGGTCTTGGCGAAGATGCGGGTGACGAGTTCGCAATCCTTCAGGTTGTAGGTGGCCAGTGCCGCCTTGTCCTCAGCGAACATGCGGTCGATCTCGTCCATACGCTGGTAAGGCGTGGAAATCGCCTTGCCCTCGCCCAACAGCGTCTGCGCCACGTTTTCCAGGCTGAAGGAAGGGAAGTTCCAGAACGCCGAACGCAGGCTTTCGATGCCGTCGATGACCAGCCGCCCCGGCGCCGTCACCAGCATGTGGTTGGCCCGGAAACCGTGCTCGCGCCACTCCAGCGGCGCGCCGCGGCGTCCCAGGCGCAACGGCACCTTGAACTTGCCGGCCTGCTTCTGCAGCACGTTGAGGTCGAACTGGATCAGGTTCCAGCCGATGATGGCGTCCGGGTCATGGCGCGCCATCCACTCATTCAGGCGTTCGATCAGTTCCTTCCGGCCGGCGCAGAAATGCAGCTCGAAATCCACCTCGGCCACCGCGCCGCTGGCCGGCGCCAGCGTGTAGACGGTGCGTTGTCCGCAGCCTTCCAGCGCAATCGAATACAGGTCGCCGTGCCAGCTGGTTTCGATATCCAGCGAAGCCAGCCTGAGTTGCGGCCGGTAGCCTTCCAGCGGACGGATGCGCGCATCCAGCAGTACGCCATCCGGCCCCGGCGTGCCGGAGAACGCCACTGGCGCATTGATGAAACGTTCCATCAGGTAACGCTCCGGCGGCCGCACGTCGGCCTCGTAGACCGGGATGCCGTTCTCCAGCAGTTGCTTTTCCTTCTTCAGCAATTTGCGGTAGTGGCGCGCATACAGGCCCATCACCGGCCGCTGGCTGAAGTCTTTCAGGTTGTCGAGCGGGCGCAGTTCGAAGCCGCCGTCGCCGGCCAGCAAGGGCATCGCGCGCTCCCTCTCCGACTGCGGGATGAACGCCACCGCCTGTTGCGGCGGCAGGCGCAGGCATTGCGGGCCATCGTCGGTCGCCAGCCAGAGTTCGACCTCGATGCCGGCAGGCGTGTCGCGCCAGTGGCGGCTGAGGATGAATCCCCTGCGCTCGCCTTGCTGCAACTGATTCTGCCGATCCTGGCCGTCGCTGCCCTGCATGTCCTGACAATCTCCTGAATGTGCTTCGCCGTTGCGAAAACGCGATTTTACTTGGATGGAAAATGCATTGCGCGACAGCGCTTGCCATACAGCGGAAAGCCTGCCCCAAGGCTGCTTGTAAAGAAGCCCGAACACGCTTTTTCACCTGCAAAGATTTTTAGAAAAAGACCTTTCTTCTCACCGTTTTGCACCGTCATCGGCGGTGCGATGCTTGCGCGCATCGCATCGCGCAACATTGGAGCAACGCCATGAAGAAAACCCTCTCCTTCCTCTACACGGCTCTTGCCGTGCATTGCGCCTTCACCTGCGCTCCCGCCCTTGCCGCCAGCTTCGATTGCGGCAAGGCGAGCTCGGCCAATGAAAAAATCATTTGCGGCGATGCCGAACTCTCGGCGCTGGACGACAAGCTGGGCCAGACATTCCGTCAGGCCCGCATGCGCGCGGCCGACAAGCGCGCCTTCAGCGCCGACTCGGACCGGCAATGGCGCTGGCGCGAACAGAACTGCCATGAGCGTGGCTGCCTGGCCGACTGGTACCGGCGGCGCCAGGCCGAGCTGCAGGCGCAGGCCGCTGCGCCTGTCCTGGCGCAAGTCCAGCCGGCCCCGGCCGAACCGCTGCGCCTCGGCCTGAACGATGCGCAGATCGCCGGCATCGCCCCGGCCGGCGCCATGCCCTGGCCGCACTATGTGCGCGTCGACAAGGGCCAATATTTCTATGAAGACAGGCAGGCCGGCGGTGCGGCGTCACTGGTGGGCGTGCGCTACTACGGCGTCGAGAACGGCCAGCACATCATCGAAGCCAGCCGCGGCAACGCCGTGCTGCGCTACACCTGCAGCGCCGACTGCGCCTACATCGGCGAACTGGCGCTGCCGGGAGATATCGAGAAGGACATGGTGATCGTCAGGAACGACCGCAATTCGCTGCCGTCCCTGATTGTCAACGATGCCGTCAACGGCTTGCTGGTCCCATCCGGGGTGCACTGACCGCACCTCCCGTCCCGCTGCGTACCCGCTCAGCCGGCGGAAAACCCGACCCGCTCCATCGTCCCGATATGCATGCTCAGCAACTGCAGCGCGCGGTCGACCTTTTTATCTTTCAGGGCATTGATGATCAGCATGTGATCATGGTCGGAACGCGGCTGCCAGCCGCGCGTGAGGCCGGTGGCGAAGAGGTAGCGCGAGTTGGTCAGCTGCAATTGCCTGAGCACCGCCAACAGCCTGGGCATGCCGCATTCGCCGCTCAGGATTTCATGGAAAAGATTATTGGCCGCGTCCCATTGAACCAGGGAAGTCGCCTCCGAACAGGAGGCATGCGCCTGCTCCAGGCGGTCGATATGTTCCGCGGTGAATTTCGCCGCGCTGTGCTTCAAGGCCAGTATCTCCAGCGCAGCCCGCATCTCGACGTTTTCCTTGATCACGGCCGGGCTCAGCGAAGTCACGCGCACGCCCCGGCGCGGCAGCGTGGCCACCAGGCCTTGCGCTTCCAGGCGTTGGAAGGCTTCGCGCACCGGCACATGGCTGGACTGGAATTCCTGCGCGATGTGGTCTTGCCGAAGCGCCGCGCCGCCGGCGATTTCACCGCGCACGATGCGCGTGCGCAAGGCGTCCGCGATCCGTTCGGCGGTCGTGAAAGTGTCCTTGGAATCGTCACTCATTTATAGATAATCTATGAAAAAATAAATTGTTAAATGAAAAAGGCCGCAGATAGAATCCAACGAACGCATGATTTTACGCGTTGATGCACACATTTTAATTCTATCTATACTTTTGGCCGATATGACGCAATCAGAATGCCAGATCCACTGGGCGCCATCCCGCTCCGCTTCCACCGGTGTTCCTGCCGACGCTCCCGCAGCTGCCGATCCCCTGGGCGCCGCCGCGGTGCGGGAACTGTTCGAACTCCCCTTCCTCGACCTGCTGTACCGCGCGCAAACCGTCCATCGCGCGAATTTCCCCGCCAACGAAGTGCAGCTTTCCAGCCTGTTGTCGATCAAGACCGGCGGCTGTCCTGAAGATTGCGGCTATTGCTCGCAATCGTCCCGGCACCAGTCGGCCGATGTCACCGCGACCAAGCTGATGTCGGCCGAAGCGGTACTGGCCGCTGCGCGCGATGCCAAGGAACAAGGCGCCAGCCGCTTCTGCATGGGGGCCGCCTGGCGCAACCCCAAGGAGCGCGACATGGAAGCGCTCACGACCATGGTGCGCGAGGTGCGCGCGCTGGGCCTAGAAACCTGCATGACGCTGGGCATGCTGGAAGAAACCCAGGCCCACGCGCTCAAGCAGGCCGGGCTGGATTACTACAACCACAATCTCGACACCGCGCCGGATTTCTACGGCAACGTCGTCTCCACCCGCACCTACCAGGACCGCCTCGACACCATCCGCAAGGTGCAGAATGCCGGGATGCGCGTCTGCTGCGGCGGCATCGTCGGCATGGGCGAGACGCGCCGCCAGCGCGCCATGCTGATCGCGCAACTGGCCGCCTTGTCGCCGCAACCGGAGTCGGTGCCGGTCAACCACCTGGTGCCGATCAAGGGTACGCCGCTGGAAGATGCGCCGCCGCTGGACGAGTTCGAATTCGTGCGCACCGTGGCGGTGGCCCGCATCGCCCTGCCGAAGTCGATGATCCGGCTCTCGGCCGGCCGCGAAAGCATGGGCGAAGCCACCCAGGCGCTTTGCTTCGCCGCCGGCGCCAACTCGATCTTCCTGGGCGCCAAGCTGCTGACCACGCCCAATGCGGAAGTGTCTGCCGACCAGGACCTGCTGGCGCGGCTCGGCATCAAGCCCATGCCCGCAGCCTGCGCATCGTGATGCGCGAGCATTGCCATGCGCGCGACGAGCCCGTGGCATGGAGCGAGGCGTTTTGCGGCGGCGCCTGGGTCATCAGCAGTTATGCCGATGTCGCCGCCGCCCTGCGCGACCCAAGCTTTTCGGTACGGCGCGCGGCGCGCTGGATCAACAGTACAGTCGCCACGCCCGATCCCCGGATGGAGCAGTTCAAGCGCGTGTTCTCGCGCTCCCTGCTGTTTGTCGACGGCCGCGCCCATCGCCGCATGCGCGGCATCCTCAATATCGGATTCAAACCGGGCGATTTGCAGGCGCAGGCCCCGGCCATTACCCGCATCGCCGATGAGCTGATCGCATCGTTTCTCCGGAAAGCGACGACACGAGGCGACGGGCGACGCCATGTCGCATTCGATTTCGTGGACGGCTTCGCCCGCCCGCTGCCGGCGCTGGTGATCGCCCGTCTGATCGGGATCGGTTCCGCGCATCCGGCCGGCTTCGTCGACTGGGCCGCGGATCTCGCTGCATTCATCGGCAGCGCCACGCCCAGTGCCGTTCAGGCATGGCGCGCGCAGGAAGCGCTTGCCGGCATGACCGGTTTCTTCCTCGATGAAATGGAAGCGCGCCAGGATAGCCCGCGCGACGACCTGCTGGGACGCATCATGCAGGCGCACCGGGAGCAGCGCCTGTCCCGCATCGAAGCCCTGGCGCAATGCTGCACCCTGCTCTTCGCCGGCTACGAGACGACCCGCAACCTGTTGGGCAACGGCTTGCTTGCGCTGCTGCGGCACCCGGAGCAATGGGCCAAGCTGAAGTCCTCGCCGGAATTGCTGCGCCACGCCGTCAGGGAAATGCTGCGCTACGACAGCCCGGTGCAGTACACCGGCCGCCGCCTGGTAGCCGACATCGAGCTGCGCGGCAAGACGCTGCGCAAAGGGCAGCTGGCGATCCTGCATATCGGCGCCGCCAACCGCGATCCGGAGCGCTTCAGCGATCCGCACCGCTTCGATATCGCCCGCGACGAAGGCAACCATCTCGCGTTCGGCCACGGCCCCCACGTCTGCCTCGGCGCCGCGCTCAGTTGCCTGGAGGCGGAAATCGCCTTTGGCGCGCTGCTGCGGGCTATGCCCGACCTGGAATTGGATGCCGCCGGCCCGGCCTGGCAAAACAATCCAGCATACCGCGCCCTGGAGCGACTGCCCCTCGCCTGCCCTCTGCCCTCAATGCAGCAGATACCGCAAGCGACCCGCGCCATATCCGCCACATACGAGAGCCTTCATTGACATCGCATCATTTCCAGCAATCCCTGGCCGAGCTGGCGGCCCAGAGCTTGCGCCGCACCCGGCGCGTAGTTGACGGCCCGCAGGGGCCGATCCTGGAAGTCGACGGCGTCCGCTACCTGTCGTTCTGCAGCAATGACTATCTGGGACTGGCCAACCATCCCGGGATCGTCGCGGCAAGCATCTCCGCCGCGCAACGCTACGGCGTCGGCGCGGCAGCATCGGCGCTGATCTCGGGCCATGCCCGGGCGCACGAAACGCTGGAGCGGGAGCTGGCCGATTTCACCGGCATGCCGCGTGCCCTGTATTTTTCCAATGGCTACATGGCCAATATCGGCGCCATCACCGCGCTGGTGGGCGCCGGCGATGCGGTCTTTCTCGACCGGCTCAGCCATGCCTCGCTGATTGACGGCGCCCGGCTGTCGCGCGCCGAGTTCAGCGTCTATCCGCATAACGATGTCGCGCGGCTGGAACATCTGCTGGCAAAATGCCGGAGCACGCGCAAGCTGGTGATCACCGATGCCGTCTTCAGCATGGATGGCGATATCGCACCGCTGGCGGAACTGACGGCACTATGCGAACGCCACGGCGCCTGGCTGCTGGTGGACGACGCCCACGGCTTCGGCGTGCTGGGACCGCAAGGACGCGGCAGCCTGCAACACTTTGGCCTGGACTCGGACTGCCTGGTCTACATGGGCACGCTGGGCAAGGCCGCCGGTGTCGCCGGCGCCTTCGTGGCCGGACATGCGGACCTGGTCGAATGGCTGATGCAGCGCGCCCGGACCTATATGTTCACCACCGCCAATCCGGCCATGATGGCGTCGGCGGTGTCAGCCAGCCTGGCCGTCATCGGGCGCGACGAATGGCGGCGCGAACACCTGCGCGAAAGCGCCGCCTATCTGCGGCAGCGCCTGGCGCCATTACCGTGGAAGCTGTTACCGTCATCGACGGCGATCCAGCCGCTGATCGTCGGCGACAACAAGCAAGCCCGCGACCTGATGGATGCACTGCGCAGCCGCGGCATCTGGGTGCCGGCGATCTGCCCGCCGACCGTGCCGAAGGGAAGCGCGCGCCTGAGGATCAGCTTGTCCGCCGCGCATACCGACGAACACCTGGAACAACTGGCCGACGCCTTGTTGGAGGTCGCCCCGGCACTGGCCAAGGAGGCGGCATGAACGGCCCCAGGTCCGGTGACCTTGCCGCACGCAGCCTGCGCAGCGTCTGGCATCCCTGCACCCAGATGCGGCACCATGAAACCAGCCCGCCGATCGCCGTCGCGCACGCCCACGGCGCCTGGCTCCACGATGCCGATGGCCGCCGCTACTTCGATGCGATCAGTTCATGGTGGGTCAACCTGTTCGGCCATACCAACACACGCATCAACAACGCGCTGAAGGACCAGCTCGACCGGCTCGAACATGCGATGCTGGCAGGCTTCACCCACGAACCGGTGGTCGCCCTGTCTGAAAAGTTGTCGACCCTGGCCGGCCATGTACTGGGCCATTGCTTCTTCGCTTCCGACGGCGCTTCCGCCGTCGAGATCGCCCTGAAGATGAGCGCGCATGCCTGGCGCAATGCCGGACATGGCGACAAGCGGGAATTCATCTGCCTGCAAGGCGCCTACCACGGCGAAACCTTGGGCGCGCTCGGCGTCACCGACACGGCCCTGTTCCGCGAGCCATATGATGGCTTGCTGCGGGCGTCCCACGTTGCCGCCTCGCCCGATGCCCGCCAGGCGCAGCCCGGCGAAAGCGCCGCCGATGTCGAGCAGCGCGCGCTGGCCAGCCTGGAAAAGCTGCTGCAGCAACGCCAGGGCCACATCGCCGCCGTCATCGTCGAACCGCTGGTGCAATGCGCCAGCGGCATGGCCATGCATGGCGCCGCTTACCTGGCCGGCGTGCGCCGGCTGTGCGATGCCTACGGGGCGCATATGATCGCCGATGAAATCGCGGTCGGCTGCGGCCGCACCGGCAGCTTCTTCGCCTGCGAACAGGCCGGCATCTGGCCCGATTTCCTGTGCCTGTCCAAGGGCATCAGCGGCGGCTACCTGCCGCTTTCGCTGGTCATGACGCGCGACGCCGTCTATGAAGCGTTCTACCACGACGATGTGCGCAAGGGCTTTCTGCATTCCCATTCCTACACCGGCAATCCGCTGGCGTGCCGGGCGGCGCTGGAGGTGCTTGCCATTTTCGAGGACGACGATGTGCTGGCGCGCAACCGCGTGTTCGCCGAGGCGATGACCGAGGCGCTGCAGCCGTTGGCGCACGATCCGCGCATCGCCAACTTCCGGCAGGCGGGGATGATCTGGGCTTGCGATGCCGTGCTTGACGGGCAGCCCGGCTTCTCCCGCCGCTTTGCCGCCGAGGCCGCCCGCAACGAACTGCTGCTGCGGCCGATAGGCAGCACCATCTACCTGATGCCGCCTTATATCCTGGATCAGCAAGATGCCGTGTGGCTGGCCGAGCGTATCCGGCGCACATTCGATGCGGTGATGGAGGCTGCATGAACAAGGCGGGATTTTTCATCACCGGCACCGATACCGGCGTGGGAAAGACCTTGGTATCGGCAGCGCTGATCCGCCTGTTCGTGCAACGCGGAATCAAGGTGGCCGGCATGAAGCCGGTCGCATCGGGCGCGTTCCGTGACGGCGCGGATTGGCGCAACGAAGACGTCGAGATGCTGCGCGCCCAGGCTAATGTCTCGCTTCCCCTTGCCACGATCAATTCCTACCTGATGAAGGAAGCGACCGCCCCGCATATCGCGGCGCAGGCCGAGGGAATACGGATCGAGCCGGAACATATCGAACGCTGCTACCGGGAGATCCGGCGCGTGGCGGATGCGGTGATTGTCGAAGGCGCCGGCGGTTTCGTGGTGCCGTTCAATGACCGTGTGAATAGCGACGACCTCGCGGCCTGGCTGGGCCTGCCGGTGATCCTGGTGGTGGGAATACGGCTGGGATGCATCAACCACGCCCTGCTGACGCAGCGAGCCATCGCCGGCCGGGGCCTGCATTTGGCCGGCTGGGTTGCCAATGCCATCGATCCGCAGGAGCCTCAGGCCGATGCGATGATCGCCAGCCTGCGGCAACGCATCGACGCGCCCATGCTGGGCAGCCTGCCGTGGCGCGATGGCATGGATGCGGCCATGGCGGCGGAACTGCTCGCCCCCGCAAACTTAATCTAGGCCGCCCTCGCGGACGATGCGCCCGTGGTCGAGCTGGTAGGCGCGGTCGCTGACCAGGCGGGCGAAGCGGACATTCTGCTCGCACAGCAAGACCGCCATGCCGGCCTGCTTGAGCTTGACGATCATCGCCGCCATCTGCTCCACGATCACCGGCGCCACACCTTCCGACGGCTCGTCCAGCAACAGCAGGTGCGGGTTGCCCATCAGCGTGCGGGCGATGGTCAGCATCTGCTGCTCGCCGCCGCTCATCTGGCCGCCGAGACGTTTCGGCATGGCCCCAAGGTTGGGAAAAATCTCGAACAGCGCCTCCGGCGTCCATGTCGTGGCGCCGGGGCGCGGCGGCTGGCGGCCGGACTCCAGGTTTTCCATGACGCTCAATCCGGTGAACACGCGGCGGTCCTCCGGCACGAAACCCAGGCCCAGGCGCGCCCGCTTGTAAGGCGCCAGGCGCGAGATATCGCGGCCATCGAATGCCACCTTGCCTTGCGTGCCTTCCAGCAGCCCCATCAATGCTTTCAGGGTGGTCGACTTGCCGGCGCCGTTGCTGCCCATCAGCGCCACCACTTCTCCACGCCCGACCTCCAGATTCAGGTCGAACAGGATGTGGGCGCGGCCGTAGAAGGCGTCGAGCCCTTCGGCTTTGAGCAGCGGCGCGCTCATGCCATGCCCTCCCCCGACCGGTCTTCAAAGGTACTGCCGGAACCGAAATAGACTTCGCGCACCTGCGCATTGCCGCGGATGTCGGCGGCGGCGCCATCGGCGATCAATTTGCCGCGCGCCAGCACGATGATGCGGTCGGCGAAAGCGAACACCACATCCATGCTGTGTTCGGTGAACAGCACCGAGATTCCGCGCTCGCTGACCAGCCGGCGCGTTAGCGCCATCAGTTCATTGCGTTCATGCGCGGCCATGCCGGCGGTCGGTTCGTCCATCAGCAGCAGGCGCGGCTGGTTCGACAGCGCCATGGCCAGCTCGACGCGCTTGATGTCGCCATAGGCCAGCACGCCGCAGGCGCGTTCGGCCTGCGAGGCCATGCCGACCTGCTGCAGCAATTGCATCGCCTCGTCGCGGTAATAGCGCGCGGCCGGACGCCACCAATGGCTCAGCTTGCGGTGGTGCGACAGCAAGGCGGCCTGGACGTTTTCCAGCACCGTCATCGAATGGAAGGCGGCCGACACCTGGAAGGTGCGTCCCACGCCGCGGCGCCAGATGCGGCGCGGGCCGAGACCGGCGATGTTTTTCCCGTCCAGCAGCACGGCGCCGCCATCGGGCCTGTGCTGGCCGTTGATGATGTTGAAGCAGGTGGACTTGCCGGCCCCATTGGGGCCGATCAGCGCCAGCAACTGCCCGGCCGGCAGCTCGAACGACACATCGTCGAGCGCCTGCACGCCGCCGAAGGCCTTGGAAAGATGGCTTACCTGCAGCAAGCTCATGGCGTCTCCTCGCCATGGTGTTCAAAACGCCGGAACAGGCCCGCCACGCCGCCCGGGAACAGCAGCACCAGCACAAGGATGACCAGGCCCAGCAAGGCGCGCCAGTAATCCGTCTCGCGAGCCACCACGTCTTGCAGCCAGGTGAACAACGATGCCCCCACCAGCGGGCCGAGCAGGCTTTGCAGGCCACCCAGCATCACCATCACCAGGCCGTCGACCGAGCGGTTGATGCCCGCCACCTCGGGCGAGATGCTGCCCTTGGAAAAGGCGAACAGCACACCGGCCAGCCCGCAGAACAAGCCGGCCACGGCGAAGCCCAGCCACTGCACGCGCTTGACGTCCATCCCCAGCGCTTCGGCGCGCACGGCCGAGTCGCGCGCGGCGCGCAGCGCCAGCCCGAACGGCGCATACACCACCCGGCGCAACAGCCAGACGCCAGCCGCGGCGCAAGCCAATGCCAGATAGTAGTAGGCGACGGGAGATGCCAGGGCCTCGGCCGGACGGAGGCCGACCAGGCCGTTGCTGCCGCCGGTGAAGTCGTCCCACTGGAAGATCACGGCCCAGACGATCTGGGCGAAGGCCAGCGTCAGCATGGCCAGGTAGACGCCCGACAGGCGCACGCAGAACCAGCCGAACAGCAGCGCGCCCAGCAGCGCCACCAGCGGCCCGGCGACGAATGCGGCGGCCATCGGCCATTGCAGCTTCAGGGCCAGCAGCGCGGCGCCGTAAGCGCCCAGGCCGAAGTAAGCGGCATGCCCGAACGAGGCCATGCCGCCCGGCCCCATCAGGAAATGCAGGCTGGCGGCGAACAGCACGGCCACCAGGATTTCCACCATCAGTACCGGCAGGTAAGGGAAATTCCCGGCCAGCAGCGGCAAGGCCAGCAACAGCGCCAGCAGCAACCACCCCATCCGGTGGGCATTGCGACTGGCAGGACGTAGCGGCAAATCATGCTCCGCACTGCTGCGCGCCGCCGCCAGCGGCTTGCCGAACAGGCCCCACGGCCGCACCACCAGTATCAATGCCATCACCAGGAACTCAACCACCAGCGTCAGGCGCGACAGGGAGAAATCGATGCCGAACAGCGAGACGTTGCCCAGCGCGATGCACAACGCCTTGACCTCGGCGATCAGCAAGGCCGCCGCGAACGCGCCGCCGATCGATCCCATGCCGCCGACCACCACCACCACGAAGGTATTGCCGATGGTGTCCAGGTCCAGCGCCAGGTTGGCGGGAATGCGCGGCCCCTGCAGCGCGCCGCCCAACCCGGCCAGGAAGCAGCCCAGCGCGAACACGGCGGTGAAAAGCCAGGCCTGGTTCACGCCCAGCGCGCCCAGCATTTCGCGATCCTGCGTGGCGGCGCGGATCAGCGTGCCCCAGCGGGTGCGGTTGGCCAGCAGCCACAGCAAGCCGAACACCAGCGGCCCGATGAAGATCAGCAGCAAGTCGTATTGCGGCAGGCGCCGGCCCAGCAGGTGCACCGCGCCTTCCAGCCCCGGCGCGCGCGGCGCGAACAGGTCTTCCGGGCTCCAGGCCCAGAGCGCGGCATCCTTGACCACCAGCACCAGGGCGAACGTGGCCAGCAACTGGAACAGTTCGGGGGCGCGGTAGATGCGGCGCAGGATGAGGATCTCGACCGCCGCGCCGATGGCGGCCACCGCGAACGCCGACAGCAGCACCGCGCTCCAGAAACCGCCGGCGCTGGCGCCGATGGCGCCGACCAGGGTGTAGGCGATGTAGATGCCCAGCATGTAGAAGGAACCGTGCGCGAAGTTGACGATGCGCGTGACGCCGAAGATCAGCGACAGCCCGGCCGCCACCAGGAACATCGCGGAGGCGTCGGCCAGGCCGTTGATCAGCTGGACGGTGAGGCTGGCAAGCGTCATGGGAATCACGCCTGCCGATTCGAAGCAGTCATCGGAAACGCGGTCAGTCTGCCGGCCGCAGCTTCTTCACCTCGGCGTCCGGCAATTGCAGCGCGGCGCCGTCGACATAGGTGAAGCTGGTCATGATGCCCTTTCCATCCTTGAGCCCGGTGCGGCCGACGAAGGCGCCCAGCGTGGACTGGTGGTCCTGCGCGCGATAGACGATGGGGGCCACCGGCGTATCGACCTTCAGCCCGGAGAAGGCGGCGGCCAGCTTGTCGGCGTCGGTGCTGCCGGCCTTCTTGATGCCGGCGGCGATCGACATCAGCGCACTGTAGCCGACCAGTGAACCGTTGCGCGGGTAGTCGTTGAATTTCTTGCGATAGGCATCGACGAACTTCTTGTGCTCGGGCGTGTTGATCGCATACCAGGGATAGCCGGTGACGATCCAGTTGGCCGGCGCTTCATTCTTCAGCGGATCGAGGTATTCCGGTTCGCCGGTCAGCAGCGACACCACTTCCACACCATCGAACAGGCCGCGGGTATTGCCCTCGCGCACGAACTTGCCGAGGTCGGCGGCGAACAGCGCGTTGAAGATGGCGTCAGGCTTGGCGTCGGCCAGCGCCTGGGTGACCGAGCCGGCGTCGATCTTGCCCAGCGGCGTAGCCTGCTCGGCGACGAATTCGACGTCGGGCTGCGCCTGCTTCAGCAGCGTCTTGAAGCTGGCCACGGCCGACTGGCCGTATTCGTAGTTGGGATAGACCACCGCCCAGCGCTTCTTCTTCAGCCTGGCGGCTTCTTTCACCACCGAAGCCACCAGCATGTAGGTGGAGGGACGCAGGCGGTAGGTGTACTTGTTGCCGTTGTGCCAGACGATCTTGTCGGTCAGCGGCTCGGCGGCGAGGAAGAACACCTTGCGCTGTTTCGCATAGTCGGTCAGCGCCAGGCCGGTGTTGGAGAGGAAGCCGCCGAACAGCAGTGCCACGCGCTCGCGCGACATCAGTTCCTCGGCGATGCGCACCGAGTCGCCGGGGTTGCCGTTGTCGTCGCGGGCGATCACTTCCAGCTTCTTGCCCAGCACGCCGCCGGCGGCATTGACCTCGTCGAGCGCCATTTCCCAGCCGTGGCGGTACGGTTCGAGGAAAGCCGGCTGCGCCTTGTAGCTGTTGATCTCGCCGATCTTGATGGTGGTTTGCCCCTGGGATGCGCCGGCGATGGCCAGTGAAGCGGCTGCCAGCAGGAATTTCATGTTGACCATCTTCGTCCTTTTTATTTGATGCGCTGCTTTTCCAGCTTGCGCGCCAGGGTGCGGCGATGCATGCCAAGCCGGCGCGCGGTTTCGGAGATATTGAAATCTGTTTCCACCAGCACTTCGTGGATGCGCTCCCATTCCAGGGTCTTGATCGACGTCGCGCGCGCCGGCAATTCCAGCTCCGCCACGCCGGCCACATGGCCGAAGGCGGCCTCGATGTCGTCGGTATTGGAAGGTTTGGCCAGGTACTGGCAGGCGCCCAGCTTGATCGCTTCCACCGCGGTGGTGATGCTGGCGAAACCGGTCAGCACCACGATCAGCATGGCCGGATCGTGGGTGTGCAGCATCTGTACGCAGGCCAGGCCCGAGGCATTGCCGGCGAGCTTGAGGTCGACCACGGCATAGCCCGGATTGTGGTCCTGGAGATGGGCGGCCGCTTCCTCCTGGTTGGAGGCTTGCAGCACCGTGTAGCCGCGGCGTTCGAAGGAGCGGCTCAAGGTGCGGGCGAAGGCGGCGTCATCCTCGATGATCAGAAGCAGGCGATCAGCCGTCATGTTGCAATTCCTATATTTCTTTCTGCTTTTTCAACCCGCTATTGTATTGCCAGATCGGGTCGCAGCGCCTACGGCGCCGCATGAAATATGGGAATCAGGCGATATCAGCTTGCCGCCTGGCCCGCGGGATCGCCGGAATCGGGCTCTTCCAGGCTGATCGCCGCCAACGGCAGGGTCAGCGTCACCCTGGCGCCGCCGGTTTCGATGTTGCTGGCGGCGATCCGTCCGCCCAGCTTGCGGGCGACGTTGACCACGAAGAACAACCCCAGGCCGCGTCCCGGCTTGCCCTTGGTCGACTGGTAAGGCTTGCCGAGCTGGCTGAGCATCCATTCCGGGAAACCGGTCCCGCGGTCGCTCACTTCCATCAGCAGCAAGTCCCCTTCCCGCTTGACCAGCAGCGAGAGCCATTCGGGCGAGACTTCGAAGGCGTTGTCCAGCACATTGCCCAGCATCTGCTTGATGGCCGAGTCGAACACCACCGGCACGTCCTGTTCGATCTGGTTGCGGTACTCGAACGCCGCGACCGGGCGCGATTTGCGCCAGTCCTCGGCCACGCTGTCGAGGAAGGTGTTGAGGGTGGTCTTGACCGAGGATTCGCCGCGCGCTTCGCCGGCCGACAGCAGCACCCCGCTGACGATGGATTTGCAGCGCTGCAGCTGGGCCTCCATCTCGCTGATGTCTTCCAGCAATTCCTCGCGCCGGCTGATTTCCGGCATGCGGCGCCAGTCGCCCAGGATCACCGACAAGGTCGACAGCGGCGTGCCCAGCTCGTGCGCCGCGCCGGACGCCAGGAGGCCCATGCGCACGATGTGGTCCTCTTCGGCGGCGCGCTGGCGCAGGTCGGCCAGCAAGGCGTCGCCGGCGCGCAGGTTGCTGTTGATGCGGGTGATGAAGAACACCAGCAGGCCGGCGTTGAGCAGGAAGCAGATCAGCGTGCCGTCCACATACAGGCTGAACGGGCCGTGGCCTGTGTCGGGCGGCAGCGCCAACGGTTCGGAAAACAGCGCCAGCCCGGCCAGGCAACCGAGGGTAATACCGACGATGGCCCAGCTCGACCAGGGCTTGAGCAGCACCGCCGAGAGGATGATCTGCATCAGGTAGAGGAAGGCGAACGGGTTGGTGATGCCGCCGGAGAGGTAGAGCTGGAAGGTCAGCGCCGCCACGTCCACCAGCAAGGCCAGGAACAGTTCGGCGTTGGTGACGGTGCGGTGCTCATGCCAGCGCAGGTGGCTGGCGATGTTGAAGGCGACCAGGCAGGACAGCACCTCCAGCATATGCGGCAGCGGCAGGCGGATGTCGAACGCCAGCACCACGAAGGCGACGGTGGAAATCTGCCCCAGCACCGCCAGCCAGCGCAGCTGGATCAGCAGCAGCATGTTCTGGTGGCCGGCCGGGTTTTCCTCGCCCTGCCTCAGGCGCTGCCAGCGCTCCTTGAGCGTCCTGGGCTTGCCGGCCCCGCTTGCGTCAGTTGCGCTGGTCATCGTTGTGTCCCCGCCGCGCGCGGCGGCGTTCGTCGCGCACGACCCAATATCCGGCGCCGGCGGCCATCAAGGCCAGCGCATACCAGGTCAGCGCATAGACCAGGTGGCTGTTGTGGAAGGCGATCACGGTCAGCCCGCCGACCGGCTTTTCGGCATCGGGGGCGCCGGCGGCGTTGGCTTGCGAGGAGGCGCGGTCGGCATCGACGAAGTAAGGCGCCACGCGCTCCGGCGCCAGTCCGCGCGCGGCGGCGATGGCCTGGACGTCGCGCGAATACCAGCGGTTCTGCTGCGGCTCGTTGCTGCGCAGGAAGCCGCCGCCCCGCTCGCTCATGCGCACCAGTCCGACCACCTCGATCTGCGGCCCGTTCGGATCGTCCTGGGCGGTGCTGGCGATCAACTTGATCGGCGCGGTGGCGACGAAGCCGCGGTTGACCAGCACCAGGTCGCCGTCGGCGGTCTGCAGCGGGGTCAGCAGCCAGGAACCGCTGCCCAGGTCGGTGCTGGCCTGGACGGCGGTGGTCTTGGCGTACAGGAAGCGGCCGCACAGGCTGACGCGGCGGTATTCGTCGGCGTCCGGCGAGACTTGCGGCCATTGCGCATGTCCCGGCGCCGGCACCGGTTCCGCATGGACGCGGGCATCGACCCGGGCGATCAGCGCCAGCTTCCATTGCAGGCGGTAGACCTGCCAGGTTCCGAGCGCGGCGAAGGCTAAAAACAAAAATCCCGCACAAAGCGCCAGGAAAATCAGGCTGGCTTTTGAGCGGGATGCCGGGGCGGCTTGCGCGCGCCCCGTTCCGTTGCCTTGCGTCACGCGTTTGCGTGGCGGTTGGCTCATTTCGCTTGCGGCGTCGCGTGTTGCATGCCCGGCATGCTTTGCTGCATCGACTGCGGCACGGTTTCGTTAGGCATGTTCTGCGGCGACATGGTCGGCATCATGTTGTGGTTCAGGTGGTACATGACCCACAGCGAGCCGGACAGCGTAATGCCGACGACGACGATGGTAAAGATCATCGACAGCATGTTCCAGCCGCCTTCGGCCTTGCCGTTCATGTGCAGGAAATACTTGATGTGCACCACGATCTGGACGGCGGCGAAGGCCAGCAGCACGATCGCCATGCTGCTCGGGCTTTCGATCTTCTTGCCCATCACCAGCCAGAACGGGATGGCGGTCAGGATGACTGCCAGCACGAAGCCGGTGACGTAGTCTTTCATCGAACCATGCGAACCGTGGTCATCGTGACCGTGGTGATGGTCGTCATGCTGGCCCATCGGGCGGGCCGGGTGTTCTTGGTGGCCGCGGCTCATGGCAGGACTCCCATCAGGTAGACAAAGGTAAAGACGCCGATCCAGACCACGTCCAGGAAGTGCCAGAACATCGACAGGCACATCAGGCGGCGGCCGTTTTCCGGGGTCAGGCCATGCTTGTTGACCTGGAACATCAGCACGATCAGCCAGATGATGCCGAAGCTCACGTGCAGGCCGTGGGTGCCGACCAGCGCGAAGAACGAGGTCAGGAAACCGCTGCGGCCCGGGCCGGCGCCTTCGTGGATCAGGTGCAGGAACTCATACAGTTCGAAGTAGATGAAGCCCGCGCCCAGCAAGCCGGTGACGGCCAGCCAGACCAGCGTGTTCTGCTGCTTCTTGGCCTGCATCGACAGCATGGCGAAGCCGTAGGTGATCGACGACAGCAGCAGCAGCGCGGTGTTGAGCGCCACCAGCGGCAGGTCGAACAGTTCGGCGCCGGTCGGGCCGCCGGCGTAGTTGCGGCCGAGCACGGCATAGCACGCAAACAGGCAGGCGAAGATCAGGCAGTCGCTCATCAGGTAGATCCAGAAGCCCAGCAGGGTGCCGTTCTCCGGATGGTGATGGCGGGTCCAGAAACGCGAGCTTGGCGTCGCGCCGGCCGTGGAGTTAATCGCTTCAGACATGGCTATTCAACAGACGAGTGCGCTCTGCTTCGACACGGACGACTTCGTCGGCCGGGATGTAGTAGTCGCGGTTGTAATTAAAGGTGTGGACGATGGACGCCACCACCACGGCGATGAAGGCGGCCACTGCCGGCAGCCACATGTGCCAGATCATGGCGAAGCCGAATGCGGCCGACAGCGCTGCGATGATGAAGCCGGCGCCGGTGTTCTTCGGCATGTGGATTTCGACGAAGTCGCCCAGCGGACGCTTGTAGTCGTGCTTCTTCATGTCGGTCCAGGCGTCGTTGTCATGCACCACCGGGGTGAACGCGAAGTTATAGGCCGGCGGCGGCGACGAGGTCGACCATTCCAGGGTACGGCCATCCCACGGATCGCCGGTGACGTCGGCCAGCTTCTTGCGGTCGCGGATGGACACGTAGATCTGGATGATGAACGAAGCGATGCCCAGGGCGATCAGGCCGGCGCCCAGCGCGGCGATCACGAACCAGATCTGCAGCGATGGATCGTCGAAGTGGCTCAGGCGGCGGGTCACGCCCATCAGGCCCAGCACGTACAGCGGCATGAAGGCCAGGTAGAAGCCGACCAGCCAGAACCAGAACGAGCAGCGGCCCCAGAAATCGTTGAGCTTGAAGCCGAAGGCCTTCGGGAACCAGAAGTTGATGCCGGCGAACATGCCGAACACCACGCCGCCGATGATCACGTTGTGGAAGTGGGCGATCAGGAACAGGCTGTTGTGCAGCACGAAGTCGGCCGGGGGAACGGCCAGCAGCACGCCGGTCATGCCGCCGATCACGAAGGTGATCATGAAACCGATGGTCCACAGCATGGGCACTTCAAAGCGGATGCGGCCGCGGTACATGGTGAACAGCCAGTTGAAGATCTTGGCGCCGGTCGGGATCGAGATGATCATCGTTGTGATGCCGAAGAACGAGTTCACGCTGGCGCCCGAACCCATCGTGAAGAAGTGGTGCAGCCACACCAGGTACGACAGGATGGTGATCACGACGGTCGCGTACACCATGGAGGTATAGCCGAACAGGCGCTTGCCGCTGAAGGTCGAGACGATCTCGGAGAAGATGCCGAACGCCGGCAGCACCAGGATGTAGACCTCGGGGTGGCCCCAGATCCAGATCAGGTTCACGTACATCATGGCGTTGCCGCCCATGTCGTTGGTGAAGAAGTTAGTGCCGAAGACGCGGTCCAGCGAGAGCATGGCCAGCACGGCGGTCAGGACCGGGAAGGCGGCCACGATCAGCACGTTGGTGCACAGCGAGGTCCAGGTGAAGACGGGCATCTTCATCATGTTCATGCCGGGGGCGCGCATCTTGACGATGGTGACCACCAGGTTGATGCCCGACAGCAGCGTCCCTACCCCGGCCACCTGCAAGGCCCATATGTAGTAGTCGACCCCGACATCCGGGCTGTACAGGATGCCCGACAGCGGCGGGTAGGCCAGCCAGCCGGTGCGGGCGAATTCGCCCACGAACAGCGACGCCATCACCAGCAGCGCGCCGAAGGTGGTCATCCAGAAGCTGAAGTTGTTGAGGAACGGGAACGCCACGTCGCGCGCGCCGATCTGCAGGGGCACGACGTAGTTCATCAGGCCGGTCACCAGGGGCATGGCCACGAAGAAGATCATGATCACGCCGTGGGCGGTGAACACCTGGTCGTAGTGGTGCGGCGGCAGGAAGCCGGGGTTGTCGCCGAAGGCGATGGCTTGCTGCGCGCGCATCATGATGGCGTCGGAGAAACCGCGCAGCAGCATGACGATGGCCAGTACGATGTACATGATGCCGATGCGCTTGTGGTCGATGCTGGTGAACCAGTCGCGCCACAGCATGCCCCACAGGCGATACTTGGTCAGCAGCGCCAGCAACACGATGCCGCCCAGGGCGACTGCGGCGAAGGTGCCGATCAGGATCGGCTCATGGTATGGAATCGCTTCCAGGCTGAGGCGACCGAAGATCAGCTTTATCAGGTCAAAATTGTCGGACATCTTTACTTCCCGGAGAAAAAGGAAACCAGGACGCAGCAACAGGCTGCTGCGCCAATACCGCTTACTGCGCGGCTACTACGCTCGGAACGGTCACTCTTCATGCTTCTGCTGGCCGGGCTTCACGTTCAGGTCGGCGGCCATCATCTTGTCCAGGCAGACCGAATTCGGCTCGACGCAGCGGTTGACGATCGCATGGAACAGGCCGGTGTCGACCTTGCCGAACAGGCGGGCCGGTTCGCGCTCGCTGGGCTTTTCCAGTTGCAGGTAGTCGGCGCGCGTCATGGCGCCGGACTCGGACTTGGCCTTCTTGACCCAGTCGTCAAAGCCCTTCTGGTCCAGGCCGTGGAACTTGAAGCGCATGTGCGAGAAGCCCGCGCCGCTGTAGTTGGCCGAGAAGCCCTCGTATTCGCCGGCCTTGTTGATGACCGCGTGCAGCTTGGTTTCCATGCTCGGCATCGCGTAGATCTGGCCGGCCAGGGCGGGAATGTAGAACGAGTTCATCACGTTGGAGGCGGTGATCTTGAACTGGATCGGGGTATCGACCGGGGCGGCCAGCTCGTTCACGGTAGCAATGCCCTGCTCCGGATAGATGAACAGCCACTTCCAGTCCAGCGCCACCACTTCGACCGTCAGGGTCTTGGTTTCCGGCGGGATCGGGCGTTCCGCATCCAGGCGCGACAGCGGACGGTACGGGTCCAGCGTGTGCGTGGTGATCCAGGTCAGCAGGCCGAGTGCGATGATGATCAGCAGCGGCGCGCCCCAGATGACCAGCTCCAGGCGGGTCGAGTGATCCCACTCGGGCTCGTACGGCGCGGAAGTGTTGCTCTTGCGATAACGCCATGCGAACAGCACGGTCAGCGCGATCACCGGTACGATGATCAGGAGCATCAGGATGGTGGAAATGACGATCAGGCGTCCCTGCTGGGAAGCGATGTCGCCGGAGGGATTCATCACTACGGTGTTGCATCCAGCCAACAAAATAGCGGGCAGGAGGAACAATCCGCGACGGAGTATTTTAGAAACCATGAAGGAAAAGTCCAGTCGTATGTAGCAGAGCATGCTAATGTAACGGCAATAAAGTGTGTTGGCGATTGGACGTTTTGTCCCACCCCGTCATGCAGCACCCGCCGGGTTGGGATTTGTACTGCGACTAAACCTAAACCTCTAATAAGTGGGAGACAAAGCCATGGCAAGCACCAGCATCCACAACGGTCAAGGTTCCAGCGAGTTCCGGCCGCAATCTAACGTCGCCCCCGCAGCCCATGATCATGGGCACATCGAACCAGGTGAAATCGCCGTCGGTGTGGTGATCGGACGCGCGTCCGAATATTTCGACTTTTTCGTATATGCGCTGGCATCCGTGCTGGTGTTTCCGGCCATTTTCTTTCCTTTCGAATACAGGTTGGAAGGCACGCTTTCCGCTTTCGCGATCTTTGCGTTCGCCTTCCTCGCCCGCCCCATAGGGACGGTGATTTTCATGGCGATCCAGCGGGCTTACGGAAGAGAAGTGAAACTGACGCTGGCGCTGTTCCTGCTTGGTTTTTCAACGGCGGGTATTGCATTGCTGCCAACTTATGACCACATAGGCGTCTGGGCCATCATCCTGCTGTCCTTGCTGCGGGTCGGACAGGGCATCGCGCTGGGCGGTGCCTGGGACGGGCTGCCGTCCCTGCTGGCGATGAACGCTCCCCAGAACAAGCGCGGATGGTATGCCGCCCTGGGCCAGCTCGGCGCGCCGCTCGGATTCATCATCGCGGCAAGCCTGTTTGCCTACATGCTGTCGGATCTTACCACGGAAGATTTCCTGGATTGGGGCTGGCGCTTTCCTTTTTATGTGGCTTTCGCCATTAACGTTGTTGCCTTGTTCGCCCGCCTGCGCCTGGTTTCCACGCCGGAATACGCCAAGCTGCTCGACGAGCGCGAGCTGGAACCGGCCGGCGTCGTCGAACTGAGCCGCTCCCAGGGCCGCAACATCATCATCGGCGCCCTCGCCGCGCTGGCCAGCTACGCGTTGTTCCATCTGGTGACGGTGTTCCCGCTGTCCTGGGCCAGCCTGTATTCGCTGCGCTCCATGGATGACTTCCTGATCACCCAGATCATCGGCGCGGCGATCATGGCGCTGGGGATCGTCGCATCGGGCCTGATCGCCGACCGCTTCGGCCGCCGCACCACGCTGGGCACGATGGCGCTGCTGATCGCGATCCTCTCGGCCTTCGTGCCGACCCTGATGAATGGCGGGGAATCCGGCCAGAACACCTTCATCCTGATCGGCTTCGCGCTGCTGGGCCTGTCCTACGGCCAGGCCGCCGGCGCCGTGACCGCCAACTTCCAGCGGAAGTACCGCTACACCGGCGCCGCGCTGACGCAAGACCTGGCCTGGCTGGTGGGCGCCGGTTTCGCCCCGCTGGTGGCGCTGGGCCTGTCGGCGCACTTCGGCCTGGCTTATGTCAGCTTCTACCTGCTGTCCGGCGCGGTCGGCTCGCTGGCGGCGCTGAGCCTGAACCGGGCGCTGGAAGCCAAGGACGATTGATGGCTTGATGCGCCGATAACCGCCGGCAATGCCGGCGTAACCTGCATCGAAGAAAACCCGGAAGCCCGCTTCCGGGTTTTGTTTTTTCGGGCACCTGCGGCGCCTAATCCGGATCGCATGGCCGGTGCTATATTGAATCTCTCTTATCTATATTTGTCCGCCGGCCATGAACTACCTGCTCATCTACGATTTCGTTCCCGACTATCTCGACCGCCGTCCGGCCCACCGCAGCGAACACCTCGCCTTATGCAAGGACGCCGTGGCGCGCGGCGAACTTGCGGCCGGCGGCGCCGTCGGCGATCCGCCCGAAAGCGGCCTGCTGCTGTTCAGGAGTTCGGCCGCCGATGCCGAAGCCTTCGCCGCCGCCGATCCCTACGTCCGCCACGGCCTGGTGACGCGCTGGCAAGTCAAGCCCTGGACCACGGTGGTCGGCATTCCCGAACTGGTGCCCAATCCGCTCTGAGCCGCCACGCCGGCCGAGGATTAAAAACATTCACCTACTGCCGCAAAGGGAAACGGGATAATAAAATCCAGACACCGTCTGCCGGAGACAAAACGGCCGGGCGCACACCGCCCAGGCCGCGCCCGGAACAGGACGCAACAAGGAGACCCGCAATGCCCCCCAGCCAGACATTCGCCCGCACCGTCCGCCATCCGGGAAAGCCGGACCCGGTACGCATCGCCAGCCTGGAAGGCGGCGCCATGCACCGGACTTTCACGCTGGAACCGGGCCGTACGCTGCGCGACGCCATGCACATCCCGCTGGACAAAGCCGGCATCGCCGGCGGCACCGTGCGCTTTGAAAACCTGAAAGTGGCGCCGCTCCATTTCCTGATGCCGGCCCTGGCCGTGGACGACCAGCACGCCGCCTTCTACAGCGCGCCCCACGCCATCGAAAAGGGCACGGTCATCGAATTCGCCTGCGCCACCTACGGCCGCAAGGACGGCCAACCCTTCGTGCACTGCCATGCCGTCTGGCGCGGCAGCGACGGCCAACGCCAGGGCGGCCACATGCTGATGGACCAGACCATCGTGGCCGAAGCCTGCCAGGCGCAAGCCTGGGGCCTGCATGACGCCACCATGGCGACCAAATACGACCCGGAAACCAATTTCACGCTGTTCCATCCCACCCGCCTGGAAGGCCGCGAACGTGCCGCCCAGGGCAAGCGCATCGTACTGGCCCGCATCCGCCCGGATGAGGACCTGACCATGGCCATCGAAGACGTGTGCCGCTCGCACGGCATCGCGCACGCCGTCATCCGCGGCAGCGTCGGCAGCATCATCGGCGCCGATTTCGAGGACGGCCGGGTGCTGGAAGACCGCGCCACCGAAATCCTGGTGCGCTCGGGCGAAGTCAGGAGCGGCCCGGATGGCTTGCGCGCGCAGCTGGACATCGCGCTGATCAATCCCGAGGGCAAGGTCTGCGAAGGCGTGCTGGCGCGCGGCCGCAATCCGGTGCTGATCTGCTTCGAACTGGTGATCGAAGAGCAGTGACAATGAAAAACGCCGCCGTCGCGATGACGGGCGGCGTCCCGCAAACCGCGGAAAACGCGGCCTGCGCCCTCCTTCAACCTTGAAGCATCAGGCGCCGACCAGCTTCTTGAACGTCGGCAGCACCGCGTCGCCCTTGAACGGCTTGACGATCCAGCCCTTGATGCCGGCCGCCTTGCCGCGCTCTTTCATGATCGGCGAATTCTCGGTGGTCAGCATGATGATATTGACGCTGGCATTGCCCAGTTCGCCGCGGATCTTCTCGGCCATGGTCAGCCCGTCCATGTTGGGCATGTTGACGTCGGAGACCACCAGCTTGATGCCCGGGTCGCCCTTGAGCTTGCTCAGGCCGTCGCGGCCGTCCACGGCCAGCGCCACGTCCAGGCCGTTCTTTTTCAGGAAATCGCCGACCTCGGCGCGCACCGTGCTTGAATCGTCTACGACCAGAATTTGTGCCATGTTGTTGTCTCTCTCGATAATCAAGTTGAATTTGAATTTGAAATTGAAACGGGTGCACCGGGCGCCCGGTCAGAACAGCTCCAGCTCGCCGGTGCCGGCATCGGCTTCTTCCTCCGACACCGAAAAATCCATCTCCGCGTAGGCCGATACGCACAGCGTGACGTGAAAACGCGGCGCCTCTGGCATATCCACCGCCAGGTGGCGCAGGTGGCCGACGTTGAGCGTCTGCAGGTAGGCCGCGCAATTCTTGTCGATCACGTTCGGCGTCGACATGCCCAGGTGCGGATAGAAACGCCCCAGGTCGCGGTTCAGGATGCCGCAGCACAGGTTGCCGCACTCGGCGATGGCGTCCATGAAGGCCTGCTCCGACATATCTTCCGGATCGACCCGGTTCAGCCGCGCGAAATGCGCTTTGGTGGCGGCGTCCGGCGTGAAATAGAACATCACCATCAGGCGGAACAGGTAGGACGAAACCGTCAGCACCACGATTTTCTTTTCGCGGATGGCCGACACGTCGTCGATGGCCGTCATCTCGGCCGCAGCGCCGTCGGGCACCAGGCTGGTCCTGAGCGCCTGCCGCAGCAGCGTGTCGAAACCGTCCCTGGCGGCCTGGCTGATCAAGGCGTTATCCATCGTCAGGCCGCCTCCGCCAGGGTTTCCCGGGTCTTCTTGTTGATCAGGTCCAGGCCGATCACGGCGCCCATGATCATCTTGCCGCCGGCCTGCAGGTCCTGGAAGGTGGTGGTGGTGATCAGGTCGTTCTGGTACAGGTTGGCGCGGTAGCTCTTGGAGAGCTTTTCGGCGCGCTGCGCCAGGTCGCGCACCTCGGACGCCACCACCGCGAAGCCGCGGCCGTGCGCGCCGGCCCGGGCCGCTTCGATGGAGGCATTGAGGGCGACGATGATGACCTGGTTGACGATCAGCGCGAACTCGTCGTTCTTGCGGTGCATCTCGCGGTTATGCGAAATCAGCACGTTCATGTCGTCGTGCCAGCGCTCGAATGTGCGCATCAGGCCCAGCAGCTTGGAAATCGTGTCCTGCGAGGCGTCGCAGTTTTCCATCACGCGCGCCATGTTTTGCGAATTCTGCTCGCTCAGGCGCGCCACCAGCGCCTCGCTCTCGCCGCGCATCTCGGCCATGCGGCGCTCGCCTTCCAGGCGCTCCGCCTCGATATGCCGCTGATGCTCGGCCACGTCGCGCTGCTGCTCCTGCAGCGTCTGCTGCACATTGCGCTTCAAGGACTCCACCTGCGCCAGGTCGATCATGCGCGCGGCGCGGACCTTCTGGCGGCGCCACAGCACCGCCATCGGCACGCCCGCCAGCAAGGCGCCCAGCGCCAGGAAAAGTATCGAATTCCACACCATCACATTCATTTCTCACCACCGTTACTTCATCTTCATACCGGCGCCGACCTGCGGCATCGGGACAAGCGCCCTTCCCGCCCGCTCACGCCACCTGCGGATCGCCGCCCTGCGGCAGGTTCACCGCCGGCGCAGCCTGCTCGTAGCCGGCCACCGGATACGGCACATCGATGCCATCCACCTCCACCGCCACGTTCTCGGGCAGCATCACGATGATCTGGAACGCCCGGTAAGCGGCGCCCTCATCCGCGTCGGTGAAACGGATCTCGATCTTGCCGTGCTCGCGGGTGACGAAATCCAGCACCGCATCCATGCCCACGCCACGGCCGGACACCTCGGTCACTTCGCTGCGGGTCGAAAAGCCCGGCTGCATGATCAGTCGCGCCAGTTCGGCATCGGTCATGGCCTGGTGGATGCCGATCAGGTTCTTCTCGACGGCGATCTGGCGCACGCGCTCCAGCGCCAGGCCGCGGCCGTCGTCGGACAGCGCCATCTGGAACATGTTGTCCATCACGCCCATTTCCAGCTTGATCGTGCCGGCTTCCGGCTTGCCCTTGGCCACGCGCTCCGCCACGCTTTCCAGGCCGTGGTCCATCGCATTGCGAATCAGGTGCATGAACACGTTCTGCAGCAGCGGCGAAGCGAAACTGTGCACCACATAACCGTTGTCTTCGATCTCCACCACCGGCGCCGCCTTGCCCAGGTCGGCCGCCAGCGCCGGCAGCGAGGCGGTCACCGGCGCCAGCACGTCCTGCACGCTCTCGGTGCCCAGCAGGCGCAGCGTGCGGCGCACTTCGTTGCGCACCGCCACCATCTCATGCAGGTTGGCGGTATTGACGGTTTCCAGGCGGTGCAGGCTTTCCTGGATGTGCTTGCGGTCGACGGTCATCACATGGCGCTCGTAGCCTGCGCCCGCATCGGCCGGTTCGGCCGCCGCGCCGCGCCCCAGGGTGACGTCGTTGATGCGCGCGTAGCGGTCGATGGTCTCGCGCACTTGCGCCAGTTGCAGCAGCAGGTGTTCCTGGCTCCAGACGGCGCCGGTTTCCGGATGGCGCAGGTCGTCGTAATGCTGTTCGGCCTCGTGCACCACGTTGGCCAGGTGCAGCAGGCCGTAGGTGCGGCCGTTGCCCTTGATGGTGTGCATGTTGCGGAACAGCTTGGCGATCGCGAATGCGGTGGCTTCCGGGTTCTGGTGCACGATCTGCTCGTTCTCGTCGAGGAAGCGGCGCGCGCTGCCGATGAATTCGCCGAACTTGGCCGGCGCCACCGCCAGGATCTCGCCGATCATTTCCAGCTCGCGCTTTTGCTCATTGGCTTCGGCCGCCAACTGGCGCAGCTCGGTGACGTCGCGCACGCACAGCATCAGGCGGATCACCGTGTCGTTGCCGTCGGTGATCGGCGACCACGACAGGTCGAGGATCTTCTTGCCGCCGCCGGCCATGGTCTTCTCGACTTCGCCCACCATCAGGTGTTCGTTGAATTCGAAGTTCATCACGTCTTCGCCGATGCAGGCGCCGCCGATGGCTTCGATCTGCGACAGCGTGTCGGCGCCGAGGTTGGTGCCGGAGAACACCAGCTCCATCAGGTCGCGGCCGGCGATGTCGGTGGTCTCGAACACGGTTTCGAGGAAGGCTGAATATTCGGGGTGGATCTTGTTGCCATCGACGATGGTCAGGATGCCCTGCGGGATGTTCTGCAGCATGGCCTGCATGTCGGCGGTCTTCTGGCGCACCTGGGCGGACGCCTCTTCGATCTTTTCCACCATGCCGTTGAAGGCGACGATGGAATGCCCGACTTCATCCATGCGCTGCACCGGCAGGCGGCGGCTGAAGTCCTGGCTGGAAGCGATCTCGCCCATCATGCTCGACATGCGGCTGATCGGGCCGGTGATCTGGCGGTACAGCAGGAAACCGATGCCGCCCAGCAGCGCCACGGCCACCGCGGTGACGATCGAGATCGTGGTCGTGGTCGATTCCAGCTTGCCGTTGAGCGAGGTGATGGCGGCATCCTTGAAGCGGTTCTTTTCGATGCGCAGGGTGTTGACGATGCCTTCCAGCTCGACCTGGTACTGCATCACGCCGCCGAAGAACTGCGCCTGGGCGATCTCGTTCTTGCCGGCCAGCTTGAACCTGGCGGTATTGTCGATGGCGCCGAAGTAGTTATCGAGGCTCTCGCGCGCCTGCTCGACCAGGCCGCGCTGGGCAACGCTGCCAGCATGCTTGGCCTGCGTCTCCAGGGCCTTTTCCAGCACCGCCTTTTTCTCGGCCAGCTTTTCATTTTCCTGGGCGACCAGCTGGTTGTCGGCTTCGGTGACCATCACCATCGCCGCCAGCTGCACATCCTTCAACTGCCCCATCAGGTCGGATGAGGCCAGCACGCTCGGCATCACCCCTTCCGTGACCGACTTGACCTCCGCCGCGCTGTCGCGGGATTGGATCATCGCGTAGCCGCCGATGCCGGCGATGGCGATGAATGTGAGTATGACGAGCAGCGTGATGCGCAGACGGATGGTCATTGAGTTCCCCTTGTGATGGCGATCCTTGGCGCAGTTTCACGATCTTCCCTGGAACGTGAACAAAAAATCAGGCCGTAGCGGATGCGGGGCGGATTGTTGCATCGAAGTATTACTACTCAATGACAATAAAATTGTCGAACCATATCGAAAAATATGACTCGCATTTTTGGCATGATGGAATTGCCCGCATCCCGGCGCATCGCCGGCGGGCAAGAGAAGGAAGAAAAGCAAGAAAAGGAAAAAGAACAGCGGCCTCAGCGGCGAGTCCGCCTGCTGTTCCACAACTTGAGCGCCAATGCCGCCCAGATCAGCAGGAACAAGGTATTGCACGGCAACCAGATCATCTGGGTCCAGATGTAGTCGCTGACCCAGCGCGATACCGTCTCCCGGCATCCGCAATAGCGCTCGGCATACAGCAGTTCGCCGGATTGGCGCGCCGATGCGTACTGCACCCACAAGAAGGCCTGTACAAGCGGAATCAGGATCACTCCCAGGATGCACCAGCGCCTCGCCCTGCGTTGCCGCTCCGGTTCGCGTGAAAGCATGCCTGGTACGCCCCCGTACCCGCCCATTGCGTCGCCGTGCATTTTTTCCCCTTGCACTTGCATGTGTTTTTCGCCCCTGGATCACCGCGCGGCCGCCTGCAAGGCGCCCTTTGCCGCATAGCAATCGTCCCCCGGCGCCCCTGCGGGAAACCGGTGTTGTATTCCAATCTGGATGAAGGTATCGGACAGGCAGGCAAGGCAAAGACAGGCTCGCATTTCAGCGAAGCCGGGAGATGGAACGACATTCCCCATTCCGGGCCGCCGGAGACAGCTATTCAAGCGCCAAGTCAGGCCGTCTCAAGAGCAAACCGGTGTTTGCTCACACAATAGAACACTTGCCCAGAGCCAATACGATACGTTTCGTCTCGGATTCTAGGTGCAAATTATCTTGCGCTCAACAAAATTTACGATTGTTAGCTCGAAATTTATTCGGTCCTGTGATTACTGCGTGAGGGGATGTTCAAGGGAGATACTACTGAGCACCAGGTCCAATTGCGCATTGATCTGGTGTTCTTCGATGCCGGCGCTACCGGTAAGAAGCCGCTGCAACAAGGGGGCGTACAGCAGATCGAATACCAGGTTCAGGTCCAATCCGTCCCTGAACTCGCCGCGTTGGGCGCCGCGGCGCAGTGCCTCCACCAGCGCCGAACGGCGCGGTTCCAGATAACTGTCGTTGAAGATGCGCTTGGTTTCATCATCGAACTGCGCCAGCGCGATCATCTCCCGCACCACGCGCCCGCTCTTGCCGCGCAACAGCTGCGCCAGGCGGGTGATATGGTCTTCGATATCGCGGCGGGCCGAACCGCTGTCGCCGATCGGCGGCAACGGATCGACCGCGCGCAGCAGCGCTTCCATCGCCAGCGCGCTCTTGCTGGACCACCAGCGGTAAATGGTCGCCTTGCCCACGCCTGCGCGCGCGGCCACCCCTTCCAGCGACAGCTTGTCGAAGCCAATCTCCTCGAGCATCACATAGGTGGCGTCAAGGATGGCGTCGTGGCTGACCGCGTTCCTGCGGCGGCCGGTGGCCGGATCGGAAATGAAGGTGAGAGAAATGATGCGCTCCAGTGACAATGACAGGTAATCCGTGTTGTATAACGGCATGCCTGGCGACAACTTGAGCGCTTTCGCCAGCAAAAGGCTGGCGCTGCGGCAATACGCGGGGAGAAAGCTTGCCTGGGTCATCCGCCGAATCGGGCGGACCCAGTCTTTAAAAATTAAATCAAATAAAATCAATAAGATAAGATTTTTATTTAAAGTAATTTATTAAATAAATTATTCAATCGCTCCATCCAGCAGCCTTCCCGTGCGATCGAAACGCGGCAGGTAGCCGCGTTCGGCATCCAGTGAAAAAGCGATGCGGCGCGTGCGCCCCATCAGTTCGTCGCGACCGAAGAAACCGTAGAAGCGCGAGTCGGCGCTGTTGTCCCGGTTGTCGCCCAGCATCAGGTAATGGTCGGCCGGCACCACCACCGGGCCGTAGCTGCTGTGCAGGCTGGGATGCGATTCCGACAGGCGCACCAGGTGGGACATGCCGCCCAGGCGCTCATCGCGGTAAGCGGCAGGATCGCCGCCATCCCCCGGCAGCGCCTGCATCGCGGCGCGGCTGTAGCTGGCGGCCTGGCCATTGATGTACAGGACGTTTTCGCGCAGCTCCACCACGTCACCCGGCAGGCCGATCACGCGCTTCAACAGCAATTCGCCGGCCTGCTTCGAATCGACGGTGACGATATCGCCCCGCTTGGGTTCATTCAGCCGGGCAATGCGGATATGGGTCAGCGGCACGCGCAGGTCGTAGGCCATCTTGTCGACCAGGATGCGGTCGCCTATCAGCACCGTCGGCAGCATCGAACCGCTGGGCACCATGTTGTAGTCGGCGATGGCGCTGCGGAACACCACCATCAGGGCCATGAACACCAACACGCCCTTGTACTCGCCCAGCAGGTTCTTGACCGGTTTCATGGAGCTCTCTTTCTTGTTTGATGAAAAATCGGGGATGAACAGCTAATGCGGCAAGCGACGCTCCGGTTGACTTAGGCCCATCCGGGCAGGCGTTGTCAGCGCCACTGCGCCGGCGCCGAACGCAGCGGCGATGCCGGCAGGTCCCAGCTCATCGGGATGCCGGTGATCGACAGCGGCGCACGCAAGCGGCGCGCCGGTCCCCACACGGTGTTTTCCTCGGCGGCATCGACGTCGCCGGCCTGCTCGGCCGCGAACGCCGGTTCCGCGCCTTGCGGGAGATGCGCTGCCAGCAACTGCCCCGTGCGCGCCAACGACAAGCGGTACTCGCAGCCCTGCCCGGCCTGCTGCCGGCGCGCCAGGCCGCGCAACGCCGACGCCGCCATCAGGTAGCCGGTGGCATGGTCCAGCGCCTGCACCGGCAACGGCGTCGGCTTGTCGCGGCCCAGCAGGCGCATGCCGGCATCGGCGATTCCCGAACTCATCTGCACCAGGCTGTCGAAACCGCGCCGGCCGGCCCAGGGGCCGCTCCAGCCATAGGCGTCCAGCGCCACATCCACCAGCGCCGGATTGAGCTGGCGCCGGCGCGCCGCGCCCAGCCCCAAATCTTCCAGCGCCTGCGAACGGTAACCATGCACCAGCACATCGGCTTGCGCCAGCAGTTGCTCCAGCGCGCTGCGCCCTTCCGGCTGGCGCAAGTCGAGATGGGCGCAACGCTTGCCCAATGTCATCTCCGGCACCACGCCCGGTTCATTCCAGGAAGCGGGATCGATGCGCAGCACCTCGGCGCCGAATGCCGCAAGGAAGCGCGTGGCGGTCGGTCCCGCCAGCACCCGGGTCAGGTCCAGCACGCGAACGCCAGCCAGCGGCCGCGCCGGATCGGCCGGCACGGTACGCCGCCAGCCGGCATCGAACGCCCGATGCGCCACCAGCGGCTCGGCGGCCACCGCCTGCCCCTGCGGATGCCCGGCCCATTGGGACTGGCTGCGCATCTCGGCCGCGCATCCCTTGTTGCCGACGATGGCGGTCTCCAGCTCCCCCGCATTCCAGCGCGCCACGGCCTCGGCCACCTGTTCGCGCGATGCCTGTTGCACATCCAGCCCCAGCACCTGCAGCGCCGCGGCCCGGTGGTGCGGCGCATTGGTATGCAGCCTGATCCAGCCGTCGGCGCTGCGGTAGTCGCCCGCCACCGAATCCCACAGCGGCGGCGGCGCCCAGCCCTGGCCCCGCAACGAGCTGGAAAACCACATCGACGCCAATCGGCGGTCGCATGCCAGCGCCGGCAAGGCGCCACCTGATGCGGCCAGTTCGGCCACCGCCAGCCCCGCTGCCGCCACCGAAGCCTGCGCCAGGTCGCTGACAGCAAATACGGAAGGCAAGGCGCCGTCGCCGACCATCTGTACACGGGACAACGCGGCCTGCGGGCCATCCAGCGCGCTCCATATTTCATCCAGCATGGCTGCGGCCACCGGCGAGTTTGCCATGACGGAAGATGGTGAGGGCATAGAGGACTCCTTCTCATGGTGAGGTTGATGCGGGAATGCGCTATCGATAACGCACATTGCCAACAATGAATATAAATCGTTTCCCTGCAGCTTGCCGGCTGGGGCATACGGCATGCCAGCGGTCCAAAGATGGCAATGCAAACGAAAGTTAATTTTTGTGAATAAGAATTATTACTATTATAATTACGCGTCCAAATCCAGCTTCCTCCGCCACGATACCCGGTTGATCCGCATTCATTCGATGCCCCGTTCGCTCCTCCCGTTCAGTCCCAAATCTCACAGTATCGTGGCTTATTTCAGCAATCCGCCCCTGGGCGGCTCCTTGGAGCAGGTTTACTTCAGCCGTCACGGCTGGCCATGGCGCAAGCCGGGTTTGCGCGAGGACGCCGCCGAACTGGCGCATGCCACCTCCTTGCGCCCATTTTCCGGCAAGCCAGCCGACGCCTTGCCGCTTCCCCATTCCTACCTTCACCGCTTTCATCGGAGAACATAAGCATGAAACTATTCGGATTCCTTAACGCCCTGCTGTTGTCGGCCACCGGCCTGATGGCCGGCGTGCTGCCCGCCGCGAGCCACGCCGCGCCCCCTGCAGCCGCCAAGAAAATATTGCTGGTGGTGCGCATGGAAGGAAAAAGCCTTCCGATCGACCAGAAGATCCAGCAGCACCTTGCCTCACGCGGTTACATCGTCACGCTGCACAGCCAATACGCCCCGGTAGAAGCGGCGCAGGATAGCGACCTGGTGATTCTCTCGTCGACCGTGCGTTCGCGCGACCTGCTGGGCGCCTATCGCAATGTCACGGTGCCCATGCTCACCTGGGAGAGCGACTTGCTCGATGACCTCGGCATGAGCGGCAAACACGCTGATACCGATTTCGGCAAGACCGAAAAGGAGCGTTATGTCTGGCTCGTCAATGCGCCGCATCCGATGGCCGCGGGGCTGCCGGCGGGCGTGATCAATGTCTATGAAAAGCCCGCGCCGATGAACTGGGGCAAGCCTGGGTTGGGCGCTTCAATCATCGCCACGCTGTATGGACATCCGGACAAGGCCGTCATCTTCGGTTACGAGAAAGGCGCCACGATGGACTACGAATCGCTGGCGCCCGCGCGCCGGGTCATGTTCTTCCTCGATAACGAAACCTTCCCCAACCTGTCTGCTTCCGGCCTCAAGCTGTTCGACGCTGCCGTCGATTGGGCCGTGGACGCGCGCTAAATCCACCACACTTCCTGACTACGCCTGAATTCCATCATGACAAGCGAACTCTTCCGCCGCAAAAATAAAATGTTGCTTGGCCTCTCCCTGATGTCTGCCACCCTCCCCCTTTCGGGTTGGGCGCAAACCACCGATACTGCGGAGAGCGGCCTGAAACCGATCCAGGTGGTGGGCGACAGGGAGCAGGACAACGAGCAAAGCTACACGGCGCACACTGCGCCCAGCGTACTGCGTTCCAATGATCCCTTGTTCGAAACCGCTCAATCGATCACCGTCATTACCGGGCAGCAAATCGAGCAAAAGCAGGCCAGGACGGTAGCCGAAGCCCTGGACGGTGTGGCGGGCGTCACCTCCGGCATGTATGGAAAACGCGGTTGGGATGACTTCATGATCCGGGGCCAGATCTCCTCCGCCCAGACCTATATCGACGGCTTGCGTGCCCAGACATCCACCAACGTCCTGCGATCGGAAGACATCTACGGCGTGGGCTCCATCGAAGTCGTCAAGGGGCCGACGTCGGTCGGTTATGGATTGGCGCTGCCCGGCGGCCTGGTCAACCTGACCACCAAGCGCCCCGAGGGGGAAACCTCCTACCGCGCTGGCGTGAGCTATGGCAGCTATAACCAGAAGGATGCCACCGTTGACATCAACGTGGCCCCCAACGACAGCAGCAAGGGCGCATACCGCCTGGTGGCCCATGTCTACGACCAGGAGGATCCGACCGATTACGTCTACTTCAAGGGGCAATACGTAGCAGGGTCGTACAACTTCGATTTGGGTTCGAAGGATGAGCTCTCTGTCATTGCCAGCTACCAGCATCGCGAATACATCCGCAACCAGGGCGTCCCGCTGAACTGGACCGGGAAATACAGCCGCAGCATCTTCATCGGCGAACCGGACCATCCCTACATCGTGGATTCCTACCGTGTCGGCAGCAACTACACCCACTATTTCGGCAACGGCTGGACATTCAAGAACAACTTTGCCGTCACCAAGGGCCGCAGCTGGACCAATTCGGTGTTTGCCGCCTCATCGGCTGCGTTCCCCAATGTTGCACGCCAGCTCAACTACCAGGACAAGAAGGATCTCAACATTGCGATGGATAACTACTTCCAACGCAATTTCGATTTTGGCCGAGCCAAGTACGAAGTGGTCACGGGCCTCGACATGATGCGGGAACGCAGCGATTACTATAAGCGCACCGACAACGTCAACGCGCTCAACGCGAATACCCTGAACTACGGAAACCTCATCACGACCAAGGTGGGAGCGCCGTCTCGTGACGTGACCTACACCCAATACGCCGGCCTGTATCTGCGCAATACGATCAAGGTCGATAACCGGTGGATTATCGGCTTATCGGGCCGGCATGACTGGGCTCAGGTGAAAGTCGATCCCCTGGTCGGAAGCGACGCCAGGGTAAACAGCTCCGAGCACGCATTTACCGGCAGTGCCTCGCTGATGTACCGGATCAACGAATCCTTCGCGCCCTATGTCAGCTATTCGACATCGTTCATGCCGAACACCGACCTGGGTACCGATGGCGTATTGCTGAAACCTGAAACAGGCAAGCAAACCGAAGCCGGTTTGAAGTTCCAGGGGTTCAACCAGCGCCTGCAGGGCTATGTGGCAGTCTATGACCTGACGCGCCGGAACGTGGATGAAGCCGTTGCAAACACAAATTACTATATCCAGATAGGCGAACAGGTCACCAGGGGCTTTGAAGCGGAAGCAAGCGCCTCGTTGACCAGGCAGTGGAATGTTTCCGCATCGTATAGCTACATTCCGTTCGCGAAAACGACTGAAAGCGTAACGGCCAGCAGCATCGGCCAACGGATCAATCTGGTTCCTAAAAATGCGGCCGGCTTATTCACCCAATATTATTTCAACCCCAACAAACTGGGCTGGAACATGGGTGCCGGCATGCATTACCAAAGCGCCAGCACATCGCAACGCAGCCCCAATTTTGTCGCCATTGCGGGACGTACCGTGTTCGATGTCAATAGCGGTTACGAGGCAGATTCCTGGGGCATGAAATTCAGCATCAAGAACCTGTTCGACAGGCAATACATCCAGGGCACGACGCCGGCGGCGACACTGATCACCTTCGGCGCCCCGCGGACTTTCCTGCTGACGGCGACGTTCAAGTATTGAATCATCTGCCTGTCCGGGCGAACGCCGGGGCAGGTGGATGAATACCTGAAAAGCCTCCATCCATGGCGGAACTGACAAAATTGTCATATTGACGTCAGCCTGACGTTGAGCACAGGGTATTAGATTAACGGGAGTCAGGGCCTGTTTCACAATGAAACGGGTTCTAAGCCATGGCCGGCGCCAGCATGCGGGGGCGTGCAGCGGCGGCCGGTCCGTCACCCGAACATCATCATGCATCCTATGGCCGTCCCGTTTCGCCGCGCTGCCACCAGCTCCAACGCCAGTCATCTCACTCATCCCAACTACAGATCCCCCTTCCGCGCCACCCGGGGAATGACTGCGCTGGCGCTGGCCGCGCTGCTGGCGGGTTGCGCCGTCGGCCCCGACTATGTCAGGCCGGCGATGGAGCTGCCGCAGGCCTACAAGGAAGACGGCCCGTGGAAAGTCGCCGCACCCGGCCAGATCGACAGCAACCAGCGCTGGTGGGAAGCCTATCGCGACCCCTTCCTCAACGACCTGATCGACCAGGCCAACGCCGCCAACCAGAACATCCGCCAGGCCGAGGCGCAATATCGCCAGGCCCAGGCCACTGCGCAGATCGCGCGCGCCAGCCTGTGGCCCACCATCGGCGCGGCCGGCGCCGCCAGCCGCGCGCAGACCAATACCAACGGCACGCAACGCCTGGCCGACAACTACAGCGTGGGCCTCAATGCCGCCTGGGAAGCCGATATATGGGGCCGTATCCGGCGCGGCGCCGAAGCCGGCGATGCCGGCGCCCAGGCCAGCGCCGCCAGCCTGGCCGCCGCGCGCCTGTCGATCCAGGCCACGCTGGCGCAGGATTACCTGCAACTGCGCGTGGCCGACCTGCAAAAAGACCTGTACCGCCGCACTGTCGAGGCCTACACCCGTTCATTCCAGCTGACCAGCTACCAGTACGAAGCCGGCACCGCGCTGCGCTCCGACGTGGCCCAGGCCGAAACCCAATTGCGCTCGGCCCAGGCCCAGTTGATCGATCTCGACGCCACCCGCAACCAGCTTGAGCACGCCATCGCCATCCTGGTCGGCCGTGCGCCCGCCGCCTTCACGCTGCAGGCGCTGCCGGCCGCGACTGCCGATACTGGCGGCATGGCGCTGGACGGCAACGCCCTGCGCCTGCAAGCCAGCCTGCCGCAGATCCCGACCGGGCTGCCGTCCGACTTGCTGGAGCGCCGTCCCGACATCGCCAACGCTGAACGGCTGGCGGCGGCCGCCAACGCCAACATCGGCGTGGCGCGCGCGGCTTACTTCCCGACTCTGACGCTGTCGGCCAGCGGCGGCTACAACAGCGTGGCCTTCTCCCAGTTGTTCGACACCCCCAGCCGGGTCTGGTCGCTGGGCGCGGCGCTGGCCGCCACCATTTTCGATGGCGGCGCCCGCAGCGCCCGCAACGACCAGGCCGTGGCGGCCTATGACGCCGCCGTGGCGCAATACAAGCAGACCGTGCTGGGCGGCTTGCAGGAAGTGGAAGACAACCTCTCCACCCTGCGCGTGCTCGATCAGGAAAGTGCAGTGCAGGCACAAGCCGTCCAGGCCGCGCAACTGAGCGAACGGCTGGCGCTGAGCCAATACCAGGCCGGCACCGCGACCTACCTGTCGGTGGCGACCGCCCAGGCAACCGCCCTGACCAACCAGCGCAATGCCGTCACCTTGCTGGGCCGCCAACTGGTGGCCAGCGTAGCGCTGATCAAGGCTACCGGCGGCGGCTGGCATGCAGGCCAGGCAGAACCGCTCGCGTCGCAACCGGCAGCGCGTTAAACACCCGACATACCCAGTGATCCTCCAGGAAGAGTTCCAGGCATGACAACCTCCCCCAATTTGCACAAGCTGTACAAACGCTCCCCGCTCACCCTTTCCGTAGCGGCCGCCGTCATCGTGCTGGCCGGCGCCGGCGGCTGGCTGCACTGGCAGCGCGCCAACGCCGCCGACAAGCAGGCGACCCCCAAGGAAGCGCCCCCGGTCGCCGTGACCTTGACCACTGTGCAAGAGCGCGACGTGCCGCTGTACCTGGCCGGCGTCGGCACCGTCACGGCCAACGCCAGCGTGACGGTCAAGGCGCGCATCGACGGCCAGTTGGAAAAGGTCGGCTTCAGCGAAGGCGAAGACGTCAAGAAGGGCCAGTTGCTGGCCCAGATCGACCCGCGCGCGCTGCAGGCGCAGCTGGCGCAGGCCGAAGCGCAGCGCGCCAAGGACGCGGCCCAGTTGGCCAACGCCCGGCTGGACTTGCAGCGCTACACCACCCTGCGCGCCCAGGACGCCGCCACCCAGCAGCAGCTCGATACGCAAAAGACCCTGGTGGCACAACTGGAAGCGGCGGTAAAGACCGATGAAGCGCAGATCAGCTACGCCAAGGTGCAACTGGGCTACACCACCATTACCGCGCCGATTTCCGGCCGCGTCGGCGCGCGCCTGGTGGATCCGGGCAACATCGTGCACGCCAGCGACGCCAACGGCCTGGTGGTGATCAACCAGATCGACCCCATCACCCTGGTCTTCACCCTGCCGGAAGAATCGGTGCCGGCCATCAACCAGGCCATGCGCGCCAACTCCGACAGCCAGCATGCGCTCAAGGTCACCGCCTATGCGCGCGAATCGGATGAACCGCTGGCCACCGGCAGGCTGATCCTGCTGGACAACCAGATCAACACCACCAACGGCACCGTGCAACTGAAAGCCCGCTTCGCCAATGCCGAGCACAAGCTGTGGCCGGGCCAGTACGTCAACGCGCGGCTGCAGATGCATGCCCACGGCAATGCCTTGACGCTGCCGGCCGCCGCCATCCAGCGCAACCAGCAAGGCACCTACGTGTATGCGGTCAACGACCAGAACCAGGCCAACATGCAGCCGGTCAAGGTGGCCCGCATCCAGGATGGCATTGCCGTTTTGGCTGACAACGGCGGCGTGGCCGCCGGCCAGCGCGTGGTGCTGGACGGCCAGTACAAGCTCAAGCCCGGCTCGCGCATCGCCGAAAGCCGGCCGCAGCAAAAGGCCGCGGCCGGCGACCAAGCGAAAGGAACCGCCAAGTGAGCGTCTCCGCCACCTTCATCAAGCGCCCGATCGGCACCACGCTGCTGGCCATCGCCATCCTGCTGGTGGGCGCGGCCGTGTGGCCGCTCCTGCCGGTGGCGCCGCTGCCGCAGGTTGACTTCCCGACCATCCAGGTCTCGGCCAGCCTGCCAGGGGGCAACCCGGAAACCATGGCCTCCAACGTGGCCCAGCCGCTGGAGCGCCAGTTCTCGCTGATCGCCGGCCTGACCCAGATGACCTCGCAAAGCTCGCTGGGCAATACGCAGATCACGCTGCAGTTCGACCTCAATCGCAACATCGACGCCGCCGCGCTGGACGTGCAGGCGGCCATCAACGCCTCGACCGGCCAGTTGCCGGCCAACCTGCCCAATCCGCCGACCTTCCGCAAGGTCAATCCGGCCGACTCGCCGATCATGATCATGTCGGTGCAGTCCGAAGCGCTGCCGCTGACGGTGGTCAACGACTACGCCGACAACATCCTGGCGCAGCAGATCTCGCAGATCTCCGGCGTGGGCCTGGTCAGCGTCAACGGCCAGCAGAAGCCGGCCGTGCGCATCCAGGTCGATCCGGCCAAGATCGCCACGCTGGGCATCAGCCTGGAAGACATCCGCGGCGTCATCGCCACCACCACCGTCAACCAGCCCAAGGGCACGGTGGACGGCACGCGCCAGAGCTTCACCGTCTACACCAACGACCAGCTGCTCAAGGCCGACCAGTGGAGCGACATGGTGCTGGCCTACCGCAACGGCGCGCCGGTCCGCGTGCGCGACATCGGCGTCGCGGTGGACGGCCCGGAAAACGCCAAGATCGCCGCCTGGGCCTTCTCGGGCGCCGCCGCCGGCAGCGACCACAGCATCACCGACGGCCGTTCCATCGTGCTGGCCATCACCAAGCAACCCGGCGCCAACGTGATCGAGACGGTCGGCCGCATCAAGGCCGCCATGCCGCGCCTGCGCGCGGCCATCCCCGCCAGCGTGCACGTCAATACCCTGATCGACCGCACCCAGACCATCCGCGCCTCGGTGGAAGACGTCGAATTCACGCTGGTGCTGACCATCGCGCTGGTGGTGATGGTGATCTTCGTGTTCCTGCGCAACGTCGCCGCCACCATCATCCCCAGCATCACCGTGCCGCTGGCCATCATGGGCACCGCCGCCGTGATGTACGTGGTCGGCTACAGCCTGGACAACCTGTCGCTGATGGCGCTGACGATTGCGGTCGGCTTCGTGGTGGACGACGCCATCGTCATGCTGGAAAACATCTACCGCTACGTGGAAGAAGGCATGCCGCCGATGGAAGCGGCGCTCAAGGGCGCCAAGGAAATCGGCTTCACCATCATCTCGATCTCGGTCTCGCTGGTGGCGGTGTTCATCCCGCTGCTGCTGATGGGCGGCATCGTCGGCCGCCTGTTCCGCGAATTCGCGGTGACGGTGACGCTGACCATCGGCGTGTCGGTGATCATCTCGCTGACCCTGACGCCGATGCTGTGCTCGCGCTTCCTCAAGAACCCTCACGATGCACTGAGCGGCAACCGCCACGGCAAGCTGTACCAATGGTTCGAGCACTGCTTCGACGCCATGCTGGCCGGCTACAAGCGCGGCCTGGACTTGGTGCTCAGGCACCAGTTCATCACGCTGATGAGCTTCATCGGCACGGTGGCGCTGACGGTGGCGATGTTCATCTTCATCCCCAAGGGCTTCTTCCCGCAGCAGGACAACGGCGTGATCATCGGCTTCGCCGAATCGGCGCAGGACACTTCCTCGGCAGCCATGCACGAGCGCCTGCTGAAAGTGGCCGATATCGTGCGCCAGGATCCGGACGTGACCGGCTTCGGCATGAGCGCGGGTTCCACCACCTTCAACACCGGCACCTTTTTCATCGCCTTGAAACCCAAGGACGAAGGCCGCACCACCAATGCCGACCAGGTGATCGCGCGCATCCGCCCCAAGGTCGCCAAGGTGCAAGGCATCAACCTGTTCATGCAGGCCAGCCAGGACATCAACGTCGGCGGCCGCCTGGCGCGCACGCAATACCAGTACACCATCACCGACACCGACCTGGACGAGCTCAACGTCTGGGCGCCGCGCATGCTGGAGCGTTTCCGCCAGTTGCCGCAACTGGCCGACGTCGCCTCCGACCAGCAGAATGCCGCCGCCACCGCGACCGTCACCATCGACCGCGCGCGCGCTTCCAGCTTCGGCATCTCGCCGGCGCTGATCGACGCCACTATCTACGACGCCATCGGCCAGCGCCAGGTGGCGCAGTACTTCACCCAGATCAACAGCTACCGCGTGGTGCTGGAGGTCACGCCCGAACTGCAGAAGGATCCGGCGCTGTTCAACAAGCTCTACCTGACCTCGCCGCTGACCGGCCAGCAGGTGCCGCTGTCGACCTTCGTCAAGGTCGACACCACCAAGACCGGCTACCTGTCGATCAGCCACCAGGGCCAGTTCCCGGCGGTGACGATCTCGTTCAACCTGGCGCCGGGCGTGTCGCTGGGCGAGGCGGTCGACCTGATCCAGAAAACCAAGGACGAGATGGGCGCGCCGCAGACCCTGGTGGGCAACTTCCAGGGCACGGCCAAGGCCTTCGGCGATTCGCTGGCGTCGCAGCCCTACCTGATCGCGGCCGCGCTGATCGCGGTCTACATCGTGCTGGGCCTGCTCTACGAGAGCTACATCCACCCGCTGACGATCCTCTCGACGCTGCCCTCGGCCGGCGTAGGGGCGCTGCTGATCCTGATGATCGGCGGCTACGACCTGTCGGTGATCGCGCTGATCGGCATCATCCTGTTGATCGGCATCGTCAAGAAGAACGGCATCATGATGATCGACTTCGCCCTCACCGCCGAACGCGAAAAGGGTCTCAAGCCCGAGGAAGCGATCTACCAGGCCTGCCTGCTGCGCTTCCGCCCCATCATGATGACCACCATGTGCGCCCTGCTCTCGGGACTGCCGCTGATGCTGGGCCAGGGCGCCGGCTCCGAGCTGCGCCGCCCGCTGGGCTACGCGATGGTGGGCGGCCTGGTGCTGTCGCAGGCGCTGACGCTGTTTTCCACGCCGGTGGTCTACCTCTACCTGGACCGCGCCCATTACTGGTACATGAACAAGAAGGAAGCGCGCGCCGCGCGCAAGGCCGCCCGTCTTGCGCAAAGCCAGGGCCAATGAATCAAGCATCAGCAGCCGAAAGGTTAAAATCCCGGCATATGGAGACCGCATGAAAATCCTGATTGTCGAAGACGAGCAAAAGATGTCCGAATACCTTTGCAAAGGCCTGGCCGAGCAAGGGTGCGCGGTCGACCTGGCGTCCAACGGCATCGACGGCCAGCACCTGGCGATCCAGCACGACTACGACGTGATCGTGCTGGACGTGATGCTGCCGGGGCTGGACGGCTTTTCGGTGCTGCGTTCGCTGCGCACGGTCAAGCAGACCCCGGTCATCATGCTGACCGCGCGCGACAGCGTGGAAGACCGCATCAAGGGCTTGCACGACGGCGCCGACGACTACCTGATCAAGCCCTTCTCCTTCCTCGAACTGCTGGCCCGCCTGCAGGCGCTCACCCGCCGCGGCCGTTCGCAGGAGCCGGCGCAGTTGCGCATCGGCGACCTGCAGATCGACCTGATCAGCCGCAAGGCCTTCCGCGGCGGCACCCGCATCGACCTGACCGCCAAGGAATTCGCGCTGCTGGCGGTGATGGCGCGCCGCCAGGGCGAGATCCTGTCCAAGACCGCCATCGCCGAACTGGTCTGGGACATGAATTTCGACAGCAACACCAACGTGGTCGAAGTCGCCATCAAGCGCCTGCGCGCCAAGATCGACATCCCCTTCGACCAGAAGCTGCTGCACACCGTGCGCGGCATGGGCTACGTGCTGGAACCGCGCGCCGCGGCCGATGCCGTGGACGATTGAAGCCAGACACATGGAGCGCCGCCCGTCCCCGCCGGACACCTCTTCCAGCCCCGCCCCCGGTCGGCTGCGGCGGTTCCTGCCGCTGCGCCAGTCGATCACGGCGCGGCTGGTGTGGATGTCGGCGGCTTCGGCGCTGTTCATCTTCGCGCTGACTGGCATCGTGCTCTATACCGTCCTCAAGGGCGAACTGCTGCGCCATGAGCGCGACGGCCTTGTCACCACCCTCAACGACATCAGCTACCAGATCTCGCGCGCCGGCAATACCGAGCGCTGGTCACGCGTGCAACTGAAACTGGCAGCGCTGTCGCAGGCCGACCAGCGGGTATCGTTCTGGATCTCCTGCGACGACGAGCGCTTCCGCTACGGCGACCTGACGCGCCTGCAGCACCTGGTGGCGGCCCCGGACAACAACACCGTCGGCATGCTGCGCCTGGCCGGCAAGGAATATCCGCTGCACACCATGACGCGCATCCTGCCGGCGTTCGAGGAACGGCCCGAGATCAGGGTGACGGTCGGCATCGATACCGAGCCGTATTTCGAAATGCGCCGCACCTTCCTGCTGGCGACCTTCACGTTTTCACTGCTGGGCATCGTGCTGGCGGTGATCTCCAGCTACTGGATCGCGCGCGCCGGGCTGGCGCCGCTGCGTCGCATGTCGGCGCGCGCGCAAAGCTTTTCACCGCGCAAGCTGTCGGCGCGCATGCCGGTCGAATCCCTGCCGGCGGAACTGTCGGTGCTGGCACTGGCCTTCAACGGCGCGCTGGAGCGCATCGAAGATACCTATACCCAGCTGGAAGCCTTCAACGCCGACGTCGCCCATGAATTGCGCACGCCGCTGGCCAACCTGATCGGCGAGACGCAGGTGGCGCTGGCGCGCGAACGCAGCGCCGGCGAGTTCAAGGGCGTGCTGCAATCCAACCTGGAAGAGCTGGACCGCATCCGCTCCATCATCAACGACATGCTGTTCCTGGCCCGCTCCGACCAGGGCGAAGCGGCCACCGCGCTGGTGCATGCGCGGGTCGCCGACGAAGTACAGAAGACGGTGGATTTTTTCGAGTTCGTGCTGGACGACGCCGGCATGAGCATCGCCGTCAGCGGCGACACCGAGGCCACCGCGATGATGGAAACCTCGCTGTTCAAGCGGGCGCTGACCAACCTGATCCAGAACGCCATCCAGCACTCGCCGGCCGGCGCCCTGATCCGGATCGACATCGCCCGGCAGGACGGCGGCGTGCGCATCGCCGTCACCAATCCCGGCCAGCCCATCGACGCGCGCCACCTGCCGCGCCTGTTCGACCGCTTCTACCGGGTCGACAGCGCGCGCCAGGATATCAACGGCAGCCACGGCCACGGCCTGGGGCTGGCCATCGTCAAGGCGGTGGCGCGCATGCATGGGGGACGCGCGTTCGCGGCCAGCGAAGGCGGTTACAACAGTATCGGATTCACCATTTCCCAAGCTTGACGCTCCCAACCGCCGTCATCCCGGCGAAGGTCAGGACGACGGCGCGTTGCTCAATATCCGCGCCGTATATCCACATTGGCCGGAATTTCCCCGCTCTGGCGATACTGCCGGATATTGCCGGCCACGATGGCCGACGCCGTCTCCCGGTTGGTCGGCGCCGAGCAATGCGGCAGCACCGTGACGTCCGGATGCGTCCATTGCCAGTTGTCGGCCGGCAGCGGTTCGACGGCGAACACATCCAGCACCGCATGGCGCAGCGCGCCCTCATCCAGCGCGGCACGCAAGGCCTGGTCGTCGATGATGGCGCCGCGCGCGAAGTTGACCAGTTGCGCCCGCGGCGGCAGCATCGCCAGCCGACGCGCGTCGAGCAGATGGCGCGTATCGGCGGTCAGCGGCAGCAGGCAGACCAGGATGTCGCTCATGGCCAGCATCTGTGCCAGCCCCTGTTCGCCGCTGAAAGTGCGCACGCCGGCCAGTTCGCGCGGGCTGCGGCTCCAGCCGCATACCTTGAAGCGCGCCTGCAGCAGCGCTTGCGCCGCCGCCTCGCCCAGCGCCCCCAGCCCCAGGATGCCGACCGTGCGCTGTTCGGGTCGCACATAGTCTTCCGACTGCCAGAGGCGCGCGCGCTGGCGCTGCGCGTAGAGCGGCATTTCGCGATGCAGATAGAGCGTCCAGGCCAATACCGCCTCGGCCATGGTGGCGGCCAGTTGAGGATCGACCAGGCGGGTCAACTGCAAGCCGCTGCCGCCGAGGTCTTCGACCAGTCGCTCGACGCCGGCCCATACGCTATGCACCCACTCCAGTCGCGGCAGGCGCTTCAATTCGGCCGGATCGGGGTTGGCGACGATGGCCAGCCTGCACTGCGCCCACTCCGCCTCGTCCAGCTCGGCAAAGTCCACGATGCGCTCCTCGGGCATCGCCGCGCGCAGCGCTTCGATCCAGGCTTGAGCTGCTGCGGCGCCGCCCTGGCTGACGAAAGGGATGGCTTCTCTCATTTGGCGTAGACCTGTTCCAGGCTGTTGAAGCCCTTGACCTCGATCGGGTTGCCGGACGGGTCCAGGAAGAACATCGTGGCCTGCTCGCCCGGTTCGCCGGCGAAACGGATCTGCGGCTCAAGCACGAACTCCACCTCGCCGCTGCCGCTCAGGCGCGATGCCAGCTGCTTCCAGTCGTCCATGGCCAGGATGATGCCCAGGTGCGGCATCGGCACCATGTGGTTGCCGACCTTGCCGGTGTTGGACACGCTGAACGGCTCGCCCAGGTGCAGCGACAGCTGGTGGCCGAAGAAGTCGATATCGACCCAGGTGTCGGTGCTGCGGCCCTCTTCGCAGCCGAGCAGGCCGCAATAGAAACGGCGCGCCTGGCCGAGGTCGCGTACATGGTAGGCCAGGTGGAAGATTGATTTCATGGGAGTCCCTCGATAGCGAATTGAATGCCGACAGGCGCTAGGATAGCCCCTGCCCATCAAAAGAGATAGCATGTAATTTTTAATCCATCCGAAAGTATTTTTTATGGACAGCCGCTATCTGAAAAGCCTGGTCGCCGTCATCGACAGCGGTTCAATCGCCGACGCTGCGCGCGCCGAAGGCTTGACGGCGGCGGCCGTCAGCCAGCGCATCCAGGCGCTGGAACGCATGCTCGGCTTCGCGCTGCTGTCGCGCGCCGGCCATGCCGCCAAGGCCACCGATGCCTGCCTGGCCTTGCTGCCGCGGGCGCGCCGCATCGTGCGCGAAGTGGCGCTGTTGGCCGGTGACGCCGATGATGCCGGGTTGACCGGCACGCTGCGCATCGGCGCCATTTCCACGGCCTTGACCGGAATGCTGCCGGCCGCCCTGCGCATGCTCACGCAACAAGCGCCCGGCCTGCGCCCGAGCATCATCCCCGGCACTTCGCGCTCGCTCTACCAGGCGCTACTGGCCGGCGAGATCGATGCCGCCATCCTGGTGGCGCCGCCGTTCGAATTGCCCAAGACCCTGAACGCGCTGACGCTGCGCCGCGAAGAGCTGGTCCTGCTGGCCCAGCGCAAGCTGCGCGGCGACGCCGCCACGCTGCTGCGCACCCAACCCTATATCCGTTACGACCCGTCGGCCTGGGGCGGACGGCCGGCCCAGCGCTATCTCGACGACCAGGGCCTGCAGCCGGCGCTGCTATGCGACCTCGACGCCCTGGAAACCATCGCCATGCTGGTGGCCGACGGCGTCGGCGTGAGTCTGGCGCCGCGCTGGAGCGGCCTGGAAAAGCTCGCCTCCGGCTGCCGCATGGAGCCGGTGGAACCGGAAGGCCATGCGCTCTACGCGCGCGACATCGTGCTGCTCACCCCGGCCCTGAGCGAACGCCCCAACATGCTGAAAATGTTGTCGCAGGCCATCCCTTCGGCCTGATTGCGCGCATGCTTGATATAGCGCAAGCACTTCGTTTTTCGGCGCTGGACGCGACCCGCTTTCCGGCCTAGGCTCAACATATGGAGTCCGGCTGCGGATTCATGTTCGAGACCATTCCGAGGAGTTGCCATGAGCTACAAATCCATCCTGGTCCATGTCGACCAGTCGCGCCACGCCGCGCAACGCATCCGCATCGCCGCCGAGCTCGCGCGCGCCCAGCAGGCGCACCTGATCGGCAGCGCCATGAGCGGCATTTCCAGCTATATCCAGATGGAAGGCGCGGCCTTCGTGGCAGCGCAGATCGACGTCTTCCGCGACCGCGCGCTGGCGGCGCTGGAGCAGTTCGACAGCATCGCCGGCAGCGTGGGTGTGTCCTCTTACGAGAAACGCTTCATCGACGATGACGCCGAAGGCGGCCTGGCGCTGCAGGCGCGCTACAGCGACCTGGTAGTGGTCAGCCAGACCGACCTCGACGAACCCGACAGCAGCCTGCTGGCCGACCTGCCCGAATACGTGATGCTCAATGCACCGCGCCCGGTGCTGGTCATCCCCAGCGCCGGCGAATTCAGCCATGTCGGCAACAATGCGCTGGTCGCCTGGGACGGCAGCATGGAAGCCACGCGGGCCATTACCGCCGCCTTGCCGCTGCTGCGCAGTGCCGGCAACGTGACCGTGGCGGTATTCGACGCCGGCAAGCGGCATGGCACGCACGGCGAACAGCCGGGCGCCGATATCGCGCTCTACCTGGCGCGCCACGGCGTGAAAGTGCAAGTCATGCAAGAGCAAAGCAACATGGATATCGGCAACACCCTGCTGTCGCTGGCGGCCGACCTCGGCTCCGACCTGCTGGTGATGGGCGGCTATGGGCATACGCGTTTTCGCGAAGTATTGCTGGGCGGCGTCACGCTGACGATCATGAGGAGCATGACCATTCCGGTGCTGATGGCGCATTGAAGCAAGCTGGGAATGGCAAAGCGAAAGGACATGCGTTGCCGCGCATGTCCTTTTTTATTGCCCATGTGGCAGCCGGCGACAATTCAAAAGCAAGCGGCGGAGTGCGGCCTCGCGGCAAGCGGCGCACACTGGGCATCTTCCGTCTCCGCCGACAAGGATATGCCATGCCCGCAACTGCCACCCTCGCCTCCGAACTCCCACTTGATGATGTTGCCGCTCCATCGCCTTTCGCCGACCTCGGCCGGCGCGTCGCTGCGCAACCGTGGGAAGAAATCTCCTCGGCGCTGCATGACGGCGGCTGCGCGCTGATCCCCGGCTTGCTCGATGCACGCGAAGCCCGGCTGCTGTCCGCCCTTTACGACGACGACGGCCTGTTCCGCTCGCGCATCGTAATGGCGCGCCACAACTTCGGCCTGGGCGAGTACCAGTACTTCCGCTACCCGCTGCCGTCACCGGTGCAGGCGCTGCGCAGCGCTTTCTATGCGCAACTGGCGCCGCTGGCCAACCATTGGAATGCCATGATGGATATCGATGTACGTTATCCGGCCACGCACGCCGGGTTCCTGCGCCGCTGCCATGATGCCGGGCAGGTGCGCCCCACGCCATTGCTGCTGCGCTACGGGAGCGGCGACTATAACTGCCTGCACCAGGACTTGTACGGGGAGCATGTGTTTCCGCTGCAAGTGGCGATCCTGCTTTCGGAACCGGGGCGCGACTTCACCGGCGGCGAATTCGTGCTGACCGAGCAACGCCCGCGCATGCAGTCGCGCCCGGAAGTGGTGCCGCTGTGTCAGGGCGACGCGGTGGCATTCGCCGTCAGCCAGCGGCCGGTGCAAGGCGTGCGCGGGCCGGGACATGTCTACCGGGTCAACCTGCGCCACGGCGTGTCGCGCTTGCGCAGCGGACAGCGGCACACGCTGGGGATCATATTCCACGATGCCGCATAGCGCGCCGTCGCGCCAACCTTCAGCGCGCTCCGGCGGACGCGGCGGTAGCCGCCAGGCGTGCGCGCTGCTGGAGGCGCGCACGGCGCTTGCGCACCCAGATCACCACGCCGGTCACCGACAGCATCGCCACCAGCGCCCCCATGAACGAGATCAGGATGCGTCCCTGCAGGCCCAGGATGCGGCCGGAATGCAAGGGGAACTGCGCCTGCAGGAAGATATCGCCGGCGCTGCCGCTGCCCGGTATGCGGCCGCCGGCATAGGCGCCGGTATCGGCGTCGAAGTACAGCCAGGCATTGCCCAGGCCGATATCGCCATGGTCGTTGCCGGGCTGGAAGAAGCCGACGCCATACACGCCGAACATCGGGGAATAGAACACCCCGCCCACCGGATCGGCCAGCCCCAGTTTCAGCCCTTCCCGCCGTCCCAGCTCGACCGCCTGCTCGCGCGAGATGCGCGGCTCGCGGGCCTTGCCGGGCGCCACCGGCGTGCGCGTATCGAACGGCCCCGGCGTCAGGCTGGAAACGGTTTGCAGGAGGGGCCGCATGACCTGCCGCTCCAGGTTCATCGATACCGACGTCACCGCCAGCACCAGCAGCAAGGCCCAGATCCATACGCCGCCCGAGCGGTGCAGGTCGAAGTTGAGCTTATGGCCGCCCTCGCGCCAGCGGAAGGCGAACGACTTGCGCCAGCTGCGCCAGTTGGGAAACGACAGGTAGAGCGCGATGAAGCAATCCAGCGCCCAGACGATGCCGATAATGCCCATGAGCCAGATGCCGGTTTCAAAACCGCCCATGTCGGGCAGGTGCATCGTGTAATGCAGCTTGTACAGGAACGGCAGCAGGTTCTCGCGCGACAGCGACACCGCGCCCCACATGCGGCGCCCCTGGATATCGGCGGTGACGGGGTCGACCGCGATCTGGTTGTAGTCCAGCGGGTATGGCTTGGCGGTGGCGGGATCGATGCGCGGCTCGACCACCATGCCGATGGTATGGCCGGGTTCGCTCTCGGCCAGCACATAGGTCACGCGCAGTTTGGGCTCCGCCTGCTCCACCAGGTTGGCCAGTTCCAGCCCGCCTTTGGGCGCGCCCGCGCCGGGCCGGCTGGCGCTGTCGGCATGGAACAGGCGCGGATTGAGCCAGGCATCCAGCTCGTGGTCCCAGGAAATGACGGCGCCGGTGGCCCCGGCGATGAAAAGAAAGACCGCGGCCGCCAGGCCGAACCAGCGGTGGAGGATGACCAGGAATGCGCGCATCAGAAGTCCACTTTGGCGCTCAAGCTGAAGGTGCGCGGATCGCCGGGCTTGATGTAGTTCTCATACTGGTATTGCCAGTAGCGCTTGTCCAGCAGGTTGTTGACGGCGGCACGGAACGTGGTGTCGTACTTGCCGATGCGGGTGGTGTAGCTGGCCCCGAGGTTGAGCAGCGTATAGCCGGCCGTCTGCAAGTCGTTGGCTGCGCGCAGCATGGTGTTGCCGGTGTACTTGGCATCGGCCATCAACTTCAGGCCGGCCAGTTGCGGCACCAGGTAGGAGACCTGGGCGGTCGCCACCATGTCCGGCGCGCCGGCCACGCGGTTGCCGTTATAGACCGCCCCCTTCTTGTACTTGGAATCGAGGAACATCAGGCTGCCGCCCAGTTGCCATTGCCGATCCAGCTTGAGCGAGCCGCCCAGCTCCAGGCCCTGGTAGTTGGACTGGCCGTCCTGCACCAGCGTATTGTTCAGCGTGTACTCGGCCGCCCGCTCGATACGGAACAGCGCGGCGGTGGCGCTCCAGTCCTGCTGGTCGGTCTTGGCGCCGAACTCGTACTGCTTGCTCTTGAGCGGCTTGAGCTGCTGGCCGTAGTTGGTCTGCCCGATCTGGGGCACGCCGCCCTGCTCCAGCGATTCGACATAGCTGCCGTAGACCGTGGTGTTGGGTTCGGGCTTGAACATCAGGGCCAGCGTCGGGGTCAGCGCCGACTGGTCATAGCGGGAGGTACGGGCGCCGGTCGTATCGAAGCCGTCTTGCCGGAACTGGTTGTAGCGCGCGCCTGCCAGCAGCGACCAATGCTCGGAGAATTTCAGGGTATCGCTGGCGAACACCGCCTGCTGGGTGATGATGCCGGCGTGGTAGGTCTGCAGGTCGGTCGAACTGTCATGCGAATTGGTGTTTTGCGTGTACAGGTTGCCGCTGCCGATCTGCTGGTAGTACTGGGCGACCGAATAATCGTTGACCTGCTTCTGCCAGGAGGCGCCCAGCACCAGTTGGTGCTCCAGGAAGCCGGTCCTGGCATTGCCTTCCAGCATGGCCTGCCACTGGTCGAACACATGCCCCTCGCGCGAATCCGAACGCCAGTCTGCGTAATTGCCGGCGGTATCGGTCAGGGTGGCGATGCCTTCGTTGCGGAAGCGCTTGGATGTGCTGTGGCTATAGCTCAGGTTGGCCTTCCAGTCCGGCGTGATGCGGTAGCTCAGGCCGGTCTGGTACAACTGGAAATTGGTATCCAGATGCTGGCCGCCGCCGACCAGGGTTCGGTTGCCGCCGCTGACCACGGCCGGCAGGCTGCCGCCGGCCAGGCCGGTGGTGACGATCGACGGCGTCTGGTCCGTCGAATTGCTGTTCTGCCAGATCGCCTGGAAATCCCAGGTCAGGTCGCGCGTCAGGCGCGCATCCAGCGCCAGCGATACCGCGTCGCGCTTGATGCGGCCCTGGTTGAAGGTCTCCCCCTGGTCATGCGTGGCGTTGAGGCGATAGCCGAACATCCCGTCGTTGCCGAAGCGTCCGCCCAGGTCGACGCTTTCGCTCAAGATACCGTTGCTGGTATAGCCGACGCCGACGCTGCGCACCGGCGTGTCGGTCGGTTTCTTGCTGACGTAGTTGATCAGGCCGCCGGGCGTGCCAAAGCCGTACATGAAGCCGGACGAGCCCTTGAGCAGGTCGATGCGCTCGAAGTGGCCGTAAGGCAGCGTGATGCCGTAGCTGAGGAAAGGCTTGCCGTCGATGCGGAAGGAGTTTTGCCAATCCGCGGGCAGGCCGCGGATGGTGATGTAGGACGCCCAGGCACTGTAGCCGCCACTGTTGTCGCTGACGGATGCGTCGCCGAAGAACACGTCGCCCAGCTTCAATACCTGCCGGTCTTCCAATTCACCGGCGGTGACGCTGGTCACCGAAAACGGCGTTTCCAGGATTGAGCGCGAACCCAGCGCCCCGCTGCCGGATTGGGTTTGCAGGTGCTGCTTGCCTTCGCCGCTGCCGGTGACGGTCACGGTGGGCAAGTTGTCCCCTTGCGGATCTGCTGCCGTTCCGGCGGACTGGGCCGCGGCGGGGGTGGCGGCCAATGCCGGCACACCCGCCAGCGTCATGTAGACAAGCGCCTTGCGCAGCGCGCGGATCATGGCGCGCGGCTGCGCCGGAATCGGGTTGTGGCGTTTCAAGTTTTGCCTTTCAAACAATAAATACAAATGTAAATAGTAACGATTCGTATTTATTTTATTAAAAAGCGCTGAAAAAGGAAACAAAACTTACAAGTCTTGATCGCGCAGCAAGCACTGCCCTGCTCCCTTCGGAGAGACTCCTGGCGCGCGGCGGCAAGGCGGGGATGGAAGTGTGAACGGGAAGGAGATCAGGCCGCGGCCGCGATCTTCCCGAGGATGTCCTGCAGTTGGGCGATGTCGTAAGGCTTGGGCAAGGAGTGGGAGGCGAAACCGGCATTGCGCGCCACCATCTCGCCGTAGCCTGAAGCGAAGATGATGGACATGCCGGGGAAGCGCGACAGCGTATTCCTGGCCAGGTCCACGCCCGACATGCCCGGCAGGTTGACGTCGGTAAACAGCACATCGAACGCCTGATCCCCCAGCGCCTGTTGCGCCTCTTCCCCGGAGGCCACGCCATGCGCTTCATGGCCAAGCGTTTCCAGCAATTCGCAGATCAGCTCTTGCGAATCGATATTGTCTTCCACCACCAGCAAGCGTAAGCGCTGCTGGCGCTCGGCCACCGGCAAAATGTGGATAGTGGCGGTGCCCGGCATTTCTTGCGTGGCATTGCCGCCCTGCGCCAGCTGCGGGCGCCGCCCCTGCCGCGCGAGCATGTGGCGCATGCGCCTCGCCAACTGGCTGATGCGGTAAGGCTTGGACAGCAATTCGACCCCGGTATCCAGCCGCCCTTCATGCACGATGGCATCGCGCGGATAGCCTGATGTGAACAATATCTCCACGCCTGGCAGCAACTGGCGGGCGTGGCGCGCCAGTTCAGTCGCGGGTACGCTGCCCGGCATCACCACATCGGTAAACAACATGTCGATGGCGACGCCGCTGCGCACGATGGCCAGCGCGCGTTCGCCGTTTTCGGCCGTGAGCACGCGATAGCCCAGCGAAGACAGCGTATCGGTCACGGTCAGCCGCAGGCCGGGATCGTCTTCCACCACCAGGATGGTCTCGCTGCCGCCGAGCATTTCCATTTCATGGCGCTCCTCGATGGCGGCTTCGTCCTCGTGGGAGCGCGGGAAATAAATGCGGATCGTGGTACCGCTGCCCACCTCGCTCTGGATGCTGATATGGCCCTTGCTCTGCTTGACGAAACCGTAGGCCATCGACAATCCGAGTCCGCTGCCCTCGCCTTCCTTCTTGGTGGTGAAGAAAGGCTCGAAGGCGCGCTCGCGCACCTCCGGCGGCATGCCGCAACCATTGTCGGAAATCGACAACTCCACATAGTCGCCCGGCGCCAGGTCGGCTTGCGACAGGAAATCCGGATCGGACAATTCCGCGTTTCCGATCTGCAGCGTAAGGCGGCCGCCGTTCGGCATGGCGTCGCGCGCATTGATGGCGGTGTTGATAATCAGGTTCTCGACCTGGTTGGGATCGATCATGGTGTTCCACAGGCCGCTTGCGATGGCCGTCGATATCTCGACGGTTTCGCCCACTGCGCGACGCAGCAGGTCATCCATGTTGCGCAATATGCGCGCCAGGTTGATGCTGCGCGGCTGCAGCGGCTGCCGGCGCGCGAACGCCAGCAACTGCGACGACAGCTTGGCGCCGCGGTCGACGGCGTCGATGGCGATTTTCACGCGATGCCGGCTCCGCTCTTCCAGCTCTGGAGCCGACTGCATCAATTGCAGGTTGCCGCCGATGATCTGCAGCACATTGTTGAAGTCGTGCGCCACGCCGCCGGTGAGCTGCCCCACCGCTTCCATCTTCTGCATCTGGCTCAATACGGCCTCGGCCCGGCTGCGCTCCAGGATTTCCTCGGCCACGCGCTGCTCCAGCGTATCGTTGAGTTCGCGCAGCGCTTCTTCGGCACGGCGGCGTTCGGTGATGTCGGTGGATACCGCCATCATCGCCTGCGGCCGCCCTTGCGCGTCGACGATGCGGCTGATGTTGCTCGACACCCAGAACGACGAGCCGTCCGGCCGCAAGTAGCGCTTTTCCAGCGTGAAGGATTTTCCGTTCTCGATACAGCGGTTGAACATCGACATGTTGGCCGGAACATCGTCGGGATGCGTTACGTCTGCCAGCGTCATCTGCAGCAACGCCTCCTCGCTGCGGCCAAGCATGCGGCACAAGGCGTCGTTGACGCGCAGATAGTTCCCCTGCAGGTCGAGTTCGGAAAAGCATACCGAGGCCTGATTGAAAATCGCGGTCAGGCGGCTCTCGCTCGACAGCAGCGCCTGCATGCCGCGGCGGCGTTCGGTGAGGTCGGAACAAGTGCACAGCACGCCTTCGACGCCGGCGCCGTCGGCGGAAAACACCGGCACATAGGACAAGTCGAACCAAGCGTCGATCGCATCCGCATGCTGCTCTTTCAGCGTTTGCGCGCGGCCGGCGAAGCAGGCTTCGATCGCCGCCAGATGCGCCGCACGGATCTCCGGCCAGAACGGCACATCGATCAGGCGCGCGCCGAATACGCCGGGATGCTGGCGTCCGATACAGGCCGCGAAGGCATCATTGTAGAAAATATTGCGGGCACCGCCCCAGACCAGCAGGACCGGCGACGGCGAATGCAGCGCGATGTTGAGGGAAGTACGAAACGGCACCGGCCAATGTTCCGGCTCGCCCAGTGCGCTACTTTTCCAGTCGAACGCGGAAACGCTCCTGCCGGTCTGACCGCCACCGCGCAACCAAGAAATTTCTGTCATGTCGTGAAAGCGTGCAAGCCTGTTGCCGCCTGAGTATGCCGGCTTCGGCGCCGCTCCTCAGGCCTGGGCTCATCTGATATCGGCCCGGTTATTTATATGAGAATGCCAAGTGCGGCATCTGCAGGCGCGCGTCAGCGCACCTTCTTTTTTTGCGCGCGCTCTTCCCGCAAGATGCGGTTGAGTTCGGCCAATTCATTGACGGCTTCAGGCGTCAGGATCACCGGTTCGTTGGCGTGGTAGGCGCGCCCGCCCAAACGCCCGTTCATGCCGATATAGGCACGCGCGCATTGGCGGCGGTAAGCCAGGATATCTTCCTCGCTGTGCAATGGCTGGCCGGATGAATCGCGCGGTGTATCGGCCAGCGCGCTGCGGACTTCCCGGGCGTCCTCTTCGCACTCGTCCGCCGGTTTCGGCGGCTCGGCGGCATGGCTTCCGATATGGTTCCGGTATGCGTCCCAATCGCCTTGCTGGATGGCGATGTTCTTGTCGGTCGAATGAGCAGAATCGGACTTGTCCATGACACTTCCCCTGTCAAATTTCCAGAGCTGGCAATACCTGTTCACTGCGTTTTCCAAGACGCAATCCCGCTTCGCGGCGGCGCACTGCGGCCTGCGCCTCCTGTGGCTGGCGAAGCGTGCCGGGCTTGCGAAAACGCGATCGCTTCTTCCTTGCATTTCATCGGCGGCATGGCCTTTCACACCTTGCCGCCCAAGTGAAAACACATTCGATTTCCACAACCACCGGCCAATTCATTTTAGCCAAACTCTGCCGGTCCGGATGACTTTGTTTGTGAAAAATAAGGGCCGGTATTTCCCATGGACATCATTGCCGCAATCGCATGCACAACAATGGAACATGGCGTACCGCGCCGCTTCTTGAGCGGCCTTGCGATCATACGCGGCGGCAATGCTGAGCCGTATCGGACGCCGCCGTATTTGCTTGTAGGACAAACCGGAAATTGTCGCGCGCAAGCGATACTGCCCGGATCGGCAACGTCGAAGTCTATTGTGTGTGGCTTGTGCGCGGCGCTTGATTTGTCATCCGGAAATATCCGGATGACAAGCCGGCTCAGGCGGCCTTCCTGGCCTGCAAACCGCCGTTGCGATTGTAGTTGCGGAAACGGCGTATCAAGGCATTGGTGGAGCTGTCATGGCGCAGCGGCTGGCTGTGGTCCAGCAATTGCGATGCGGTGCGCTTGGCCAGCGCCTTGCCCAGTTCGACTCCCCATTGGTCGAAGGAATCGATATTCCATATCGCCCCCTGGGTGAATACGCTGTGCTCGTACAAGGCCACCAGCGTACCCAGGCTGTAAGGCGTGAGCTTGTCGAGCAGCATGCTGTTGCTGGGACGGTTGCCGTCGAATACGCGATGCGGCACCAGCGCTTCGGCCGTGCCCTCGTCGCGCACCTGGGCCGCGCTCTTGCCGAAGGCCAGGGCCTCGGACTGCGCGAACATATTGGCCATCAGCAGTTCATGCTGGTCGCCGCTCTGTTCCAGCGGCTTGCAAAAGCCGATGAAGTCGCATGGCACCAGTTGGGTGCCCTGGTGCAGCATCTGGTAGAACGAATGCTGGCCGTTGATGCCGTTGTCGCCCCAGTAGACCGGCGAGGTCCGGTAATTGACGGCCTCGCCGTTGACGGTGATGTGCTTGCCGTTGCTTTCCATCGCCAGTTGCTGCAGGTAGGCCGGCATGCGCTTGAGGTACTGGCTGTACGGCAGCACCGCCTGGGTCGCCGCATCGAAAAAGTTGGCGTACCAGATCGCGAGCATGCCCAGGATCACCGGCAGGTTCTTCTCCGGCGCGGCGGTGCGGAAATGCTCGTCCATGTCATGCATGCCCCGCAGCAGTTGGCGGAAATTTTCCGGTCCGACGGCGATCATGGTCGACAGGCCGATGGCGCTGGCCATCGAATAGCGGCCGCCCACCCAATCCCAAAAACCGAAGGTGTTCTCCGGATCGATGCCGAAGCGCTCGGCTTCCCGGATGTTGGTGGTCACGCCGGCGAAGTGGCGCGACACCGCCCGCTCGTCGCCCAGTTGCGCAACCAGCCAATCGCGCGCGGCATGGGCATTGGTGATGGTTTCCAGCGTGGTGAAGGTTTTGGAGCAGACGATGAACAGCGTCTGTTCGGCCGGCAGCGCGCGCACGGTTTCCTGCAGCGCGGCGCCGTCCACGTCGGACAGGAAATGCATGCCGATATCGCGCTTGCCGTAGTGGCGCAAGGCCTCATACGCCATCATCGGGCCGAGGTCGGAACCGCCGATGCCGATATTGACCACGTGCCGGATCGGGCGGCCGGTATATCCCAGCCACTGGCCTGAACGCACCTGGTCCGCGAAATGCGCCATGCGGCCCAGCACTTCCTGCACCTGCGCCACCACGTCCTGGCCATCGACCACCAGGCGCGTGCCGGCCGGCTTGCGCAAGGCGGTATGCAATACCGGTCGCCCTTCGGTGTGGTTGATCCTGTCGCCGCGGAACATGGCATCGATGCGCTCTTGCAAGCTGCACTGCCGGGCCAGCTGCATCAGCAGCTTCATGGTCTCGGCGGTGGCCAGGTTCTTGGAGTAATCGAGATAGATGCCGACGCCTTCGACGGCCATGCTCTCGCCGCGTTTGCCGTCTATGGCGAACAGGCGTTCCAGCCGGAAGTGGCGTGCGCGGTTGCGGTAATGTTCATCGAGCGCGATCCAGGCGCTTTTTTCGGTCAGCGGCTCGCGCCGCGCATGGAGGAAGAGAGGCAATTGGATGTCGCTGGCGGGCAAAGACGTCATTGGTCCGGCTCCTTGTTCCTGGGGGATTGGGCGGGGTGGGCGTGGCAGCCTGGTGAAGGCAACGCACCGATATCGCCAAATGCGGCCTGGATAAGCCTCAGGGCCTTACCCTGCCGCATACAGGGCAGGATCACAGGGTAACGAGGCGACTTGCGCCATGCGATAGGACTGCTCCGCTTTTCCCTGTAGGAAAAATGGAAACCGCCGCCGCGACATCGCGCAGCGGCGAATGGGATGTATCGGGTGAAAATGAAATTGCCCGCATCACCATGCCCCGATGGCTTTGCAGGCAAGAAGGCGCCGAAAGAAAACTGCGCCTCAGATGGCCGGGACGAAACATCCCGGATCAAGGAGTCTCAATCCATTTCCCGATGCCGCGAACGGTGGTCGGCGCCCCGCATCCTGAAGAAGGCGTTGTGCAGCCACAGGCGATAGACCAGATAGGCCGCGAACACGCCGCCGGCGATCACGACATAAAGCGCGTACCAGCTCAATATGAGCGCTCCATACGACAAGATCTGATCCAGGATTCCCATCTCGACATTCCCTCGCTGACTTCATCCGGCCCGGTCGCCAGGCAGATGCTCCGAATGCGCTGCTTGCGATGGGCACATGCCATGCATGCCACAGCCAAGCTTGTTCGTCATTCGCCGGCGCGGCGAAGCATCGGGATCGGACCAAATTGCTGCACCGGACCTGCTGCCACTCCAGCCTTGCCGTTCACGGGCAATCCCGCACGGCTGCTGGATTCAAGTTCATCTTGCTCTTGCCATTTTTCGATGTAAAGCGGCACTTGTTTCGCACAGCAGCAATTTCCTCCCGCCACCAACCGACGGCCATCTGGCATGGCTTGCCGGCCGGGCTTCCACCGTCAGGAACAGGCGGCCCGATGATTTTCCGGGCCGGCGGTTGCCCGGCAAGCAAGCATCCCGCAATGCAATACGAAAACTCCGGCAAGCGTCGCCGGATGGCGACGGGATGCCGCGGCCTTCAGCGCGGCGCCGCCTGCCGCCACAACACCAGCGTCCCCAGCAAGCCGGCCAGGATAGAGCCGCCCAGCACGCCCAGCTTGAGCCTGGCTTCGAAATCCGGGCTCAGCCCCTGGAACGCCAGGCCGCCGATGAACAGGCTCATGGTGAAACCGATGCCGCACAGCATGCACACGCCCACGAACTGGCGCGTGCTGGCGCCGGCCGGCGCCGTGGCGAGGCCGCTGCGCATCATCATCCAGCTGGCGCCGAACACGCCCACGGTCTTGCCCAGCACCAGCCCGGCGGCGATGCCCAGCGGAATGGGGTCGAGCAGGCTGTCCAGCGACAGCCCCTGCAGCGACACGCCGGCATTGGCGAAGGCGAACATCGGCAGCACCAGGAACGCCACCCACGGATGCAGGCCATGCTCCAGCGCGCCGGCCAGGGGACGCCCCTTGGCATCGCGCATCGGTATCGCCAGTGCCGTCACTACGCCGGCCAGCGTGGCGTGGATGCCGGACTTGAGCACGCAGACCCAGACCGCCAGGCCGACCGCGATGTAGACATCGGCGCGCCGCACGCCAGCGCGATTGAGCAGCAGCAGCGCGATGGCGCCCGCGCCGGCCGCCGCCAGCATTCCCAGCGACAGGGTGTCGGTATAGAACAGCGCGATGACGACGATGGCGCCGAGATCGTCGATGATCGCCACGGCGGTCAGGAACACCTTGAGCGAGGTCGGCACGCGCGAGCCCAGCAGCATCACGATGCCGATGGCGAAAGCGATGTCGGTCGCCGCCGGAATGGCCCAGCCGCGCAAGGCGGTCGCATCGCCCAGGTTGATCAGGGCGTAGATCGCCGCCGGGACGGCCATGCCGCCCAGGGCCGCCGCCGCCGGCAGGATGGCCTGGCTGCGCGAGGCCAGCTCCCCTTCTACGAACTCCCGCTTGATCTCCAGTCCGACCAGGAAAAAGAACACGGCCATCCACAGGTCGTTGACCCACAACAGCAGCGGCTTGGAAAGCACCAGCAGCCCGCCGATGTCGACCGTGCCCCGGATGCGGGTGAAGGCCTCATAGGTCTCGCGCCAGGGCGAATTGCTGACGGCCAGCGCCAGCACGGCGGCGATGGCCAGCACGATGCCGCCTGCCGCCTCGTCCGCGAAGAAACGCATGAAGGCATTGCTGCTGTTGCCATGGTGGGATGTATTGCTCAAATCGGGACTCCTTGCCAGCTCATCTTTAACCAAGGACTGACTGTACCAATTGCGGCGAGTTTCTCCAAATCCATCATTTTGCGCACACCGGCGTAAAAAAGGCCTGCACGCTGCAGGCCTTTTTCGCTGGATGCCGTGTTCAGGAGGGCTTGAACGCCAGATAGCCCTTGACCAGATCCCTGAGCACCGGCTTCAGCCGGGCCGACAGCGCCGCATCCAGCGCGTAGGGCGCCTGCTCCTGCATGTAGCTGCGCTGCGCCAGCTCCAGTTGCACCGCATGCACGCGGCTGGCCGGCTGGCCGTAGTTGCGGGTGATGTAGCCGCCCTTGAAACGGCCGTTGAGCACCGCCGGATAATGCGGCGCCAGTTCCCGCGCCTGCCCGAGCAGCATTTCCCCCATGCCGGGCGCGCAGGAGGCGCCGCTGGATGTGCCGAAGTTGAACACCGGCAGTTCGCCCTCGAACAGGTGCGGGATCACCGAACGGATCGAATGCGCATCCCACAGCAAGGCGTAGCCGTGGATCGACTTGATGCGCTCCAGTTCGGCCTGCAACGCATCGTGGTAAGGCTTCCAATAGAGCGGCAGGCGGCGCGCCACTTCGGCTTCGTCCGGTTCCATACCGGGCTTGTACAGCGGCACGTTGTCGAAGGTGGTCAGCGGGCACAGGCCGGTGGTGTTCTGGCCCGGGTACAGGCTCTTGCCGTCGGCCGGGCGGTTCAGGTCGATGACGTAGCGCGAATAGGACGGGCGGATCACGGACGCGCCCAGTTCCCCGGCGAAATCGTACAGTTCACCGACATGCCAGTCGGTATCGTCGACCTGCAGGCCGACTTCGCTGAAGGCGGGTTTCAGGTCGTCCGGCAGCAACGTGCCGACGTGGGGCATGGAGATCAGCAAGGGCGCGGCGCCCTGCCGCAGCTTGAATATTTCCTGGCGCATGTCTGGTTCCTCAATCGTTGAGCAAGTGCGCTACGGTCGCACGATAATCGGCGCGCGCCTGCCCTTCCAGCGCATGGCGGCCCTCGGCCACCACCTGGAGGCCGCCGACGAAGACGTCGCGCACCGGGTTGCCGTCATGTTCGCAAAATACCAGGGCCGACAACAGCTGTTGCGCGCCGCGTCCGGCCAGGTTGACGTCGTCGCCGTCGAGCACCGCGAAATCGGCGCGCTGCCCGGCGGCCAGCCCGGCCACGGCGCGTCCGCTGGCCCGCGCGCCGCCGGACACGGCCTGCGCGAACAGGCGGTCGGCCACGGCCGGCTGCGCTTCGGAAGCCAGCATATTGCGGCGGCGATGGTGCAGCCGCTGGCCATATTCAAGCAGGCGCAGTTCGGCGCGCAGGTTGATGGCGATGTTGCTGTCCGAGCCGATGCCCCAGTTGGCGCCGTCGGCCAGCAGGCGCGGCGCATCGATGATGCCGTCGCCCAGGTTGGCCTCGGTGGTCGGGCACAAGCCCACGACGGCGCCGCTTTGCGCCACGGCGCGGTATTCATCGTCCGCCATGTGGGTGGCGTGCACCAGGCACCAGCGCGCGTCGAGCTCCTGCAGCGAGAGCAGCTGCTGCACCGGGCGCTTGCCGCACCAGGCCTGGCAGTCGTCGACTTCCTTGGTCTGCTCGGCGATGTGGATGTGGATCGGCGCGTCGTCCCCATGCGCTGATGCGCGCACGCCGCCGACCAGTTCGGCCAGGCCGTCGGCGGCGACCGCGCGCAGCGAATGCGGCGCCACGCCGTAGCGGCGCATGCCGTTCTCCGGCAACGCGCGCTGCAGGCGCTCGCGCAGTTCCAGCATCCACTGCGGCGACGAGATGAAACGCGCCTGGTGTGGCATCGGCGCGATGCCGCCGAAGCCGCCGTACTGGTACAGCACCGGCAGCAAGGTCATGCCGATGCCGGCCTCCTGCGCCGCCCGCATCACGCGCAGCGACAGTTCGGCCGGATCGGCATAAGCGGCGCCGCCTTCGGCGTGGTGCAGGTAATGGAATTCGCAGACCGAGGTGTAGCCGGCCTTGAGCATCTCGATATAGAGGTGGCGCGCGATCGCCTCCAGGTGCTGCGGCTGCAGGCGCTGGGCGAAGCGGTACATCAGCGTGCGCCAGCTCCAGAAGGAATCGGTCGGGCTGCCCATGGTCTCGGTCAGGCCGGCCATGGCGCGCTGGAAGGCGTGCGAATGCAAGTTGGGCATGCCGGGAATGACCGGCCCGGCAGCCTGGGCGGCGGTGCCGCGCTCGCTGTCGGCAATGGCTTCGGTCAGCTCGCCGGCCGCGTTCCAGCGCAGCAGCACGTTGCTGCGCCAGCCTTCAGGCAGCAAGGCTTGCGGGCAGAACAGCGCGCCGCCGGCAAGATTCAGGTCTGGTTCGGTGTGCGTTGGCATAGGAAGGGATCAAGTCTTGCTGTGGATGCGGATGGCCAGCACCACCGCGCCGGCCGCGCACCCCAGGTCGGGCAAAGGCGCGCCTTCGCGCAAGCGGACGAACTCTCCCGTGCGCAGTTGCCGCCGCTGGCCGGCAGCGTCGGCCAGGCTTGCCTCGCCTTGCGCGGCATACAGCAATACCGTATCGCCCGGCAGCTTGCTGAAATCCTGCCCGCTCAGCGCCACCACTTCGCCGCTGGCCAGGCTGCGCCGCACCATCAGGTTGAAATCCAGGGTCGGCGCGCCGTGCAGGCGCACCGAGACGCCCTCCTCCCCGGCGAAGGAAAACGGCGCGAAGCATTCGCGCAGGTCATGTATCTGCGCGCCATCGGCATGCATGGTGAAGCCGCCGCCCTCCAGCAGCACGATGGTGCGGTCGATGCCGTCGAAGGTCGAGAAAACGCCGTCGCGCCCGACATCGGCCACGCTGGCGCGCCAGGCAAACGATGCGAAATCCGCCTCTGCCGGCTCCACGCACAGCTCGCGCGTCTGGCCGCCCTCGTTCTTCCACGGTACGGCGGCAATGCCGCCAAGATGGCCGGCGGCGATGATGGCGTCGTCAAGCGCCGCGCAGGAAGCCTCAACCGCCATGGACCACCTCGCGCGCCAGCATGGTTTGCAGGAAGCTGCGGGTACGCGCCTCTTTCGGCGCGGTGAAGATATCGGCCGGCGCGCCGGCTTCGACAATGCTGCCGTGGTCCATCACCACCACCACATCGGCCACTTCGCGGGCGAAGCCCATTTCGTGGGTGACGATCAGCATGGTCATGCCTTCGGCCGCGAGGTCCTTCATCACCTGCAGTACTTCGCCCACCAGTTCTGGGTCGAGCGCCGAGGTGGGCTCGTCGAACAGCATCACCTTGGGTTCCATCGCCAATGCGCGGGCGATCGCCACGCGCTGCTTCTGGCCGCCGGAAAGCGTGCCAGGATAGACCTTGGCCTTGTGGTCGAGGCCGACCTTCTTCAGCAGGCGCATGCCCTGCTCCTCGGCCTGCTTGCGCGGCACGCCGCGCAGGCAAGTCGGCGCCAGGGTGATGTTGTCGAGTACGGTGAGATGCGGGAACAGGTTGAACGACTGGAACACCATGCCGACCTCGGCGCGCAGCTCGTCCAGCTTGGCTTCGGGCATCATGCGCCCGCCCTGTACCACCGGATGGCCGCACACCGTGATGGTGCCGCCCTCGGCGGTTTCCAGGCCGTTCAGGCAGCGCAGGAAGGTGCTCTTGCCGGAACCGCTGGGGCCGATCACCACCACCACCTGGCTGGGCTGCACGGCGAAATCGATGCCCTTGAGCACCATGTGGTCGCCGAAGGATTTCTCCAGGCCCTTGATATCGACGATGGCTTGCGTCATCACACTCTCCCTTCCGAACGCAGTACTTTCTCGATCCGGCGCAGGATCAGGGTGGTGATGCTGGTCAGCGCCAGGTAGATCACGGCGATGACCAGGTAGACCTCCAGCGAACGGTAGGACACGCTGATGATCTTCTCGCCCTCGTGCATCAGGTCGGCGATGGTCAGCAGCGACACCAGCGCCGAGTTCTTGATCAGCGCGATGAATTCATTGCCCAGCGGCGGGATCATGCGCACGAAGGCCTGCGGCAGGATCACGCGGCGCATCGCCATCTTGTACGGCAGGCCGAGCGAACGGGCCGCCTCCATCTGGCCGCGCTCGATCGACTGGATCGAACCGCGCACGATTTCCGACACGTAGGCGCCGCTGTAGATGCCCAGCCCGAGGATGCCGCACACATAGGCCGGCAGCAGGATGCCGAAATGCGGCAGGCCGAAGAACCAGATGAACAGTTGCACCAGCAACGGCGTGCCGCGCACCAGCGTCAGGTAGACGGTGCAGATGCCGTAGAGGATGCGGCGCTGCGGCGACAGGCGCCCCAGCCCGACCAAGAGGCCCAGCAGGCATCCCAGCACCAGCGCGGCGGCGGTGATCTCCACCGTGACCGCGGTGCCGGTGGCGAGCGCATGCCAGCTTTCCCATATCGGGGAAAAGTCGAAATCCATTGAGGTACTCCGGTAAAACAAACCGCGTAGCCCGCTGCGGCGCGGCCGGCAGCGGCGGTTCATGCGTGAAGAAGTGGCGGCCGCCGGCGCCGCTTATCGGCGCATGGCGTCAGGCGGCCGTGCGTTGCCCGGCAGTGCGGGCGGCGTCCGACGGATTTACTCGCTCTTGCCGAACCACTTTTCGGTCAGCGCGGTGTAGGTGCCGTTCACGCGCAGCGTCTGCAGCGCCTTGTTCAGTTGTGCGGCCAGCTCTGTGTCGCCACGGCGCATGGCGAAACCGTACAGCTCGGTGGTCAGGCCCTTGTCCAGCACCCGCACCAGCGGCTGGGTGCGGGCATATTCCACCGCGGCCGGGCGGCCGGTGACGGCGGCATTGACGCGGCCGGTCGCCAGCAGGTCGAACATGGCCTGGTTCTTCTCGACCTCGACGCGCTCCACGCCGGGAAAATTGTCCTTCAGGTAGCCGACCGACTTGGTGCCGACCTGTACCGATACCTTCTTGCCCTTGTTCAGGTCGTCCGGCACCTTGATGCTCTGGTCGTCGCGGCGCACCAGCACGGCCAGGCCGCCGCGGTAGTACGGGTCGCTGAAGTTGACCACCTTGCGGCGCTCATCGGTCATGTAGATGGCCGACGCGGCGATATCGAAACGGTTGGAAATCAGGCCCGGGATCAGGCCCTTGAAGTCGATGTCGACCCACTGCACCTTCTTGCCCATGGCCTTGGCCAGCGCCTCGACCAGCTCGATGTCGAAGCCGGTGCGCTTGCCGTCCTTGACGAACTCCATCGGCGGGAAAGTCGCATCGGTGCCGACGCGGATCACATTGTCGGCGGCCCGGGCCGCGGGGACGGAGGCGGTGAACAGGGCGAAGACTGCGGCACAGGCGCAGAGCAGCTTGGAAAATTTCATCATGGTTTCCTCAATAAGGTGCAACGGATCGGATCGCTGCAGGACGATTTCCTGGCGGGATGACAACAACAAAAATCTTGGCCCCCTTCTTATCCATGCCGTTTCAGCATGGGTCCCTGCCGGCCAAACTTAAAAACGGTTGCAGATACGCTGCGCCGCCTCCACGGTCATGCGGATCAGTTCCTGCTCGCGCGCGCCGACGCGCAATGCCGGGGCCATCAGCGTGATCGTGCCTTCCAGGCGGCCGTTGGAGGTCATGATCGGCACCGAGACGCCCCACACGCCCAAGTCGACCTCGCTCTCGCTGGTGGAATAACCGCGGCGGCGGATCTCTTCGAGCTGCGCTTCCAGCGCGGCGGCCTCTTCTGGCTGGTCGCCCAATTGGTCCGCCAGCAGCTTTTGCTGCAGCTTGCGCGGCATGAACGCCAGCAGGCTCTTGCCCGAGGCCCCTTTGTACAGCTTATGGGCGCGGCCCTTGGTAAAGGAACAGCGCAACGGCTGGTTGCTTTCTTCCATGGCGATACAGACCATCTCGCCGTTGGTGTAGACCAGCAGGCCCACGCTCTCGCCGCTGCGCTCGACCAGCGCGCTGATCTCGTCCCGGCTCTGGCTGATCAGGTTGGAGTTCTGGTCGAAGCCCCAGGCCAGTTGCACGCCCGTGGGGCCGGGCTCGAAAGTGCCGGAGTTCATATGCTCCTGCAGCAGGCCCCACTTCTTGAGCGACGCCAGGTGGCGATAAACCGTACTGACCGGCTGCTGCACCATGGCGGCGATCTGCTTTGCGCTGACAGGCTTGCCTGCGCGCGCCACGCCGGCTAGAACATGAAGTACACGGTCGACGATGGTCGAGGTCTGAGGAGAGTCCATGGGAGCAATATAAATTTAAATTCTCAGTTTTGGATTTGCTTTCTCGTACAGAGAGAAATTTTCTTTAAAAATTTGAGGAGCCGATTCACTTTTTCTCAAACTGCGGCAAATTTTCTCATCGGAATCGCAAATTGACTCATGCTATTTTTTTACTGGTTCAAGTTAAAAATATTTAATTGTCGACACTTATTAAATATTTTCGGCAAAGTGCTATGATTAAATAAATAAAACAGCCAACATTGTCGACACCATGAGCGAATTGATTGCTTTGCCGGGTTCGGAACGGGATGGGGAGACACTTTCGGAACACGTTTTCCGGAAAATCCAGACCGCCATCGTCCAGGGCGACATCGCCCCCGGCAGCAAGATTTCCGAACCGGAACTGGCGCGCACCTACGGCATCAGCCGCGGCCCGCTGCGCGAAGCCATCCACCGACTGGAAGGCCAGAACCTGCTGGTGCGCGTGCCGCACGTGGGCGCGCGGGTGGTGTCGCTGACGCTGGAAGGACTGGTCGAACTGTTCCAGATCCGCGAATCGCTGGAAGGCATGGCCTGCCGGCTGGCGGCCCAGCGCATGAGCCGCGCCGAACTCGACGAACTGCGCCGCGTGCTGGACATGCACGAGCAGGACGAAGCCTTCCAGGCCGGGCGCGGCTACTACCAGCAGGAAGGCGACTACGACTTCCACTACAAGATCATCCAGGCCAGCGGCAACCAGATCCTCACGCGCATCCTGTGCGGCGAGCTGTACCAGTTGGCGCGCATGTACCGCATCCAGTATTCCGCCACCCCCAACCGCCCTCGCCATGCCTTCGCCGAGCACCATCGCATCCTCGACGCGCTGGCCGACGGCGACGGCGAACTGGCCGACCTGCTGATGCGCCGGCACATCGGCGCTTCGCGCCGCAACATCGAACACCAGATCGCGCAAGCCGCTTCTCAAGCCAACGGACAGCGCGGCCAGGCCTGATTTCCCGACATCGAACCCACCTCAACGAGCCATCCGCCATGAACACTCAATACCGCAAGCAACTGCCCGGCACCAAACTGGACTACTTCGACGCCCGTGCCGCCGTCGACGCCATCAAGCCCGGCGCCTGGGCCGGCCTGCCCTACACTTCGCGCGTGCTGGCCGAGAACCTGGTGCGCCGCTGCGATCCGGCTACCCTGACCGACTCGCTGCGCCAGCTGATCGAGCGCAAGCGCGACCTCGATTTCCCGTGGTTCCCGGCGCGCGTGGTATGCCATGACATCCTGGGCCAGACCGCGCTGGTGGACCTGGCCGGCCTGCGCGATGCGATCGCCGACATGGGCGGCGACCCTGCCAAGGTCAACCCGGTGGTGCCGGTGCAACTGATCGTGGACCACTCGCTGGCGGTGGAATGCGGCGGCGACGACCCGCAGGCCTTCGCCAAGAACCGCGCCATCGAGGATCGCCGCAACGAAGACCGCTTCCACTTCATCGACTGGACCAAGCTGGCCTTTGAAAACGTCGACGTGATCCCGCCCGGCAACGGCATCATGCACCAGATCAACCTGGAGAAGATGTCGCCGGTGATCTACACCAAGGACGGCGTGGCCTTCCCCGACACCCTGGTCGGCACCGACAGCCACACTCCGCACGTGGACGCGCTGGGCGTGATCGCCATCGGCGTGGGCGGCCTGGAAGCCGAGAACGTGATGCTGGGACGCGCCTCCTGGATGCGCCTGCCGGACATCGTCGGCGTCGAGCTGACCGGCCGCCGCCAGCCCGGCATCACCGCCACCGACATCGTGCTGTCGCTGACCGAGTTCCTGCGCAAGCAGAAAGTGGTTGGCGCCTACCTGGAGTTCTACGGCGAGGGCGCTTCCAGCCTGACCTTGGGCGACCGCGCCACGATCTCCAACATGGCCCCGGAATACGGCGCCACCGCCGCCATGTTCTCGATCGACCAGCAGACCATCGACTACCTGAAGCTGACCGGCCGTGACGACGAACAGGTCAAGCTGGTGGAAACCTATGCCAGGGAAACCGGCCTGTGGTCCGACAGCCTGAAAAACGCCGAATACGAACGCGTGCTGCGCTTCGACCTGTCGACCGTGGTGCGCACGCTGGCCGGCCCGAGCAACCCGCACAAGCGCCTGCCGGTGTCGGAACTGGCCGCGCAAGGCATCGCCGGCAAGGTGGAGAACGAGCCGGGCAAGATGCCCGACGGCGCCGTCATCATCGCCGCCATTACCAGCTGCACCAACACCAGCAACCCGCGCAACGTGATCGCCGCCGGCCTGCTGGCGCGCAACGCCAACCGCCTGGGACTGGAGCGCAAGCCGTGGGTCAAGAGTTCCCTCGCGCCGGGATCGAAGGCGGTCGAACTGTACCTGCAGGAAGCCGGCCTGACCGCCGACCTGGAAAAGCTGGGCTTCGGCATCGTCGCCTTCGCCTGCACCACCTGCAACGGCATGTCCGGCGCGCTCGATCCCAAGATCCAGCAGGAGATCATCGACCGCGACCTGTACAGCACCGCCGTGCTGTCGGGCAACCGTAACTTCGACGGCCGCATCCACCCGTACGCCAAGCAGGCCTTCCTGGCCTCGCCGCCGCTGGTGGTGGCCTATGCGATCGCCGGCACCATCCGCTTCGACATCGAGCAGGATGTGCTGGGCACCACCGCCGACGGCCGTGAAATCCGCCTGAAAGACATCTGGCCGTCCGATGAGGAAATCGACGAAGTGGTCAAGGCCGCCGTCAAGCCGCAGCAGTTCCGCAACGTCTACACCCCGATGTTCGCCGCCCGCGTCGACCGCAGCCAGGCCGTGAGCCCGCTCTACGACTGGCGCCCGCAAAGCACCTACATCCGCCGCCCGCCCTACTGGGAAGGCGCGCTGGCCGGCGAGCGCACGCTGCGCGGCATGCGTCCGCTGGCGGTCCTGGGCGACAACATCACCACCGACCACCTGTCGCCGTCCAACGCGATCCTGATGGACAGCGCGGCCGGCGAATACCTGCACAAGATGGGCTTGCCGGAAGAAGACTTCAACTCCTACGCCACCCACCGCGGCGACCACCTGACCGCGCAGCGCGCCACTTTCGCCAACCCCAAGCTGTTCAACGAGATGGTGCGGAAGGAAGACGGCAGCGTGAAGCAAGGCTCGCTGGCGCGCCTGGAGCCGGAAGGCAAAGTGATGCGCATGTGGGAAACCATCGAAGCCTACATGGAGCGCAAGCAGCCGCTGATCATCATCGCCGGCGCCGACTACGGCCAGGGCTCCTCGCGTGACTGGGCCGCCAAGGGCGTGCGCCTGGCCGGCGTGGAAGCCATCGTGGCCGAGGGCTTCGAACGCATCCACCGCACCAACCTGATCGGCATGGGCGTGCTGCCGCTGGAGTTCAAGGCCGGCGAGAACCGCAACACCTATGCCATCGACGGCACCGAGACCTATGACGTGATCGGCGAGCGCCGCCCGCGCGCCGACCTGACGCTGGTGATCCACCGCAAGAACGGCGAACGCGTCGAAGTGCCGGTGACCTGCCGCCTGGACACCGCCGAGGAAGTGTCGATCTATGAAGCCGGCGGCGTGCTGCAGCGGTTTGCGCAGGACTTTTTGGAAGCCTCGGCCAATGCCGGCAAAAACGACCGCAAGTCGGTTTGATGGATCTCTGAAGCAGTGACTCCGTTCGCCCTGAGTAGCGCGCAGCGCGTATCGAAGGGCAGCTTCGGTGCGCTGGCTTCGATACGCCGCTAAAGCGGCTACTCAGCCCGAACGGGCAAAAAGAAAAGGAATGCAAGCATGAGCCAAGCCCCCCAGATCCGCATCCCCGCCACCTACCTGCGCGGCGGCACCAGCAAGGGCGTGTTCTTCAAGCTGGACGACCTGCCTGAAGCCGCCCGGGTACCGGGCCGCGCGCGCGACAAGCTGCTGCAGCGCGTGATCGGCAGCCCCGATCCCTACGGCAAGCAGATCGACGGCATGGGCGGCGCCACTTCCAGCACCAGCAAGACGGTGATCATTTCCAAGAGCGCCCGCCCCGGCCATGACGTCGACTACCTGTTCGGCCAGGTCTCGATCGACAAGGACTTCGTCGACTGGAGCGGCAACTGCGGCAACCTGTCGGCCGCGGTCGGCCCGTTCGCCATCGCCGCCGGGTTGGTCGCAGCCGATAAAGTGCCGCAGAACGGCATTGCCGTGGTGCGCATCTGGCAGGCCAATATCGGCAAGACCATCGTCGCCCACGTCCCCATCGTCAACGGCCAGGTGCAGGAGACTGGCGACTTCGAACTGGACGGCGTGACCTTCCCGGCCGCCGAAGTGCAACTGGAATTCATGGATCCGGCCGCCGACGAAGAAGGCGCCGGCGGCGCCATGTTCCCGACCGGGAACGTGGTCGATACGCTGGAAGTGCCAGGCGTGGGCAGCTTCCAGGCCACCATGATCAATGCCGGCATCCCCACCATCTTCCTCAACGCCGAAGACATCGGCTACACCGGCACCGAACTGCAGGACGCCATCAACGGCGACCCGGCCGCGCTGGCGCGCTTCGAGACTATCCGCGCGCACGGCGCCATCCGCATGGGCCTGATTTCCAAGGTGGAAGAAGCCGCCACCCGCCAGCACACGCCCAAGGTGGCGTTCGTGGCCAGGCCGAAGGATTACATCTCCTCCAGCGGCAAGCCGGTCACGACCAAGGACACTGACGTACTGGTGCGCGCCCTGTCGATGGGCAAGCTGCACCACGCGATGATGGGCACCGCCGCCGTCGCCATCGGCACCGCCGCGGCGATCCCCGGCACGCTGGTGAACCTGGCGGCGGGCGGCGGCGAGCGCAACAACGTGCGCTTCGGCCATCCCTCCGGCACGCTGCGGGTAGGCGCCGAGGCCAAGCTGGAAAACGGACAGTGGGTAGTGACCAAGGCCATCATGAGCCGCAGCGCGCGGGTATTGATGGAGGGCTGGGTGCGGGTGCCGGGCGACGCGTTCTGATCAGAACACCACGCCGGAAGACAGGATGATGTTGGCGTAAGGCGTGCACTCGCCGGTACGGATGAAAGCGCGCGCCTGGCGCGTGCGCTGCTTGAATTCTTCATGCGGCACCAGCTGCGTCCCCGGCAATCCCAGTGCCCCGATCTGCGCGGCCAATGCCGGGCTGCGCTGCGCCAGTTCCTGCGCCAGCACGTGATGCTCCACTTGCAGTTCGGCCAGGATGGTCTTGAGCGTATCCATGAAACCGGGAATACCCGGCGTCAGCGCCAGGTCGATCACCGGTACGCCGGCGGGCGCAGGCAAGCCGGCATCGCCGATGACGAGCGTGTCGCCATGCCCCATGGAAGCGATCACTTGCGAGATGGCGGCATTGAGCAGCGGTGTTTTCTTCATGTTTTTTCCTTGGTGATACGGCAGCTTACAGGCGCACTTCGTCGCGCGTCGGGATGGAGGTCTGGGCGCCGGTGCGGGTGACGCTGATGGCGGCGGCAGCCTGGCCATAGACGATGGCGGTGAACTCGTCGCGGCCGGCATTAAGCGCGGCGATGAAGCCGCCGATGAAGGTGTCGCCGGCGGCGGTCGTATCGACCGCCTTGACCGCCTGCGCATCCAGATGGCGCGCGCCGGCCCGCTCGAAGTGGCCGTATACGCCCTTCTCGCCCAAGGTCACCACCACGTTGCGGGCGCCGCGCGAGCGCAGCTTCGCCGCCAGCATGGGGATGTCGTCGGATTCCTCTTCCGCCAGCATCGCCGCCTCGATCTCGTTCAGGATGAGGTAGTCGATCTTCTCCAGCATCCCCGCCGGCAAGGCTTGCGCCGGCGCGGGATTGAGCACCACGGTCTTGCCCAGCGCATGCGCCATGTCGACGGCGTGCGCGACGACCGGCATCGGCACTTCCAGTTGCAGCAGCACGATGGAAGCCGAGGCGATCAGTTCGCGCGCCCGTTCCAGCTGGGCCACGTCCAGGCGGCCATTGGCGCCGGCGGCCAGGACGATGCTGTTCTGGGCCCGGTCGTCGACCAGGATGGAAGCGATGCCGGTGGCTTCGTCGGCGATGTCGGCGATGTAGCGGTCATCGATGCCGTTGGCGACAATCGAGGCGCGCATCTGGCTGCCGAAGGCGTCCCCGCCCAGGCAGGCGACCATGGCGACCGGCGTGCCTTCCTGGCACAGGCGCGCGCAGGCCACGGCCTGGTTGGCGCCCTTGCCGCCGGGAATGGTCATGAACTTGCCGCCGGCCAGGGTTTCGCCGGGCATGGGCATGCGCGGCACGCGCAAGACCAGATCCATGTTGATGCTGCCGATGATGACGATCATGGTGTTTGAGTACTCATTTCAAAAGCGGGGCTGTCGAGCCCCTGACTTGCAATTGCGGCGCGACCGTTTCGCGCCGGATGGGGCGTTTGGGATCGGCAATGCGTTCCAGCAGGCATTGCGCGGTCAGGTTGCCGAGTTGGCGCGTGTTCTGCGCCACCGTGGTCAGCGGCGGATGCACGAACTGGGCCAGTTCGATATCGTCGAAGCCGACCACCGACAGCGCCTCCGGTACGGCGATGCCAAGCTCCCCGGCCGCGCGCAGCACGCCGATAGCCATCAGGTCGTTGCAGCAGAAGATGGCGTCCGGCGCCGGCTGCGCCTGCAATAGCTGCATCGCCGCGCGGTAGCCGCCGATGCTGGTGAAGTCGGCATGCAGCACGGCCGCCGGTGCCAGCCGGGCGCCCTGCTGCTCGACGCTGTCGCGAAAGCCGCCAACGCGTTCGTCCGACAGCGCCAGCCCGCGCGGCCCGGCGATGCAGGCCAGGCGCCGGCGCTTCAGGGCCAGCAGGTGCTGCGCCGCCAAGCGGCCGCCCTGTACGTTGTCGGTGCTGACCAGGTCGATCTTCAGTTCCTTGGGCGCGCGGTCCAGCAGCACGGTGGGGATTTTCAGCCGGCCCAGCAGCGCGTGGTCGGTCTGCGTCAGGGTGGCGATGATCAGGCCGTCGCAGCGCTTGGTCAGCAGCACCTGCAGGTAGTCGTTCTGCTTGTCGGCATCGTCGTCGGAGTTGCACAGGATGACGCTGTAGCCGGCGCCGTAGCAGAAGTCTTCGATGCCGCGCGCCAGCTCCGAGAAATATGGGTTGGTATTGTTGGGGATGATCAGGCCGATACTGCCGGTCACCTTGCTCTTGAGCGAACGCGCCAGCGCGCTGGGCACGTAGGCCAGCTCTTCGACCGCGCTGAGCACGCGCTGGCGCGCCTCGGGGCTGACCGGCCGCGTCTCGTTGAGCACGTGCGAGACCGTGGTGAAGGAAACCCCGGCCAGCCGTGCGACGTCCTTGATGGTTGCCATAACAAATTCAGATGCCCGGCGCTTAGCGGCCGTTGCGCTCGCCGCGACGGCGATAGGTGTCGAGGATCACCGCTGCGACGATGACTGCGCCCGTGATGATACGCTTCATCGGTTCGGAAACGCCGATCTGCGCCAGGCCGGCCTCCAGCACCGAGATGATCAGCACGCCGATGAAGGTGCTGATGATGGAGCCGCGTCCGCCCATCAGGCTGGTGCCGCCGATCACCACCGCCGCGATGACCTGCAGCTCCATGCCGACGCCGCCGTTGGGATCGGCCGCCTCCAGGCGCGAGACCTGGAACAGCGCGGCGATGCCGGCGAACGCGCCCATCAGGGCGAAGGCCAGCACCTTGCTGGGATTGGGGTTCACGCCCGACAGCCGCACCGCCTCCTGGTTGGTGCCGATGCCGATCCAGTAGCGGCCCAGCACGGTGCGGGTCAGCACCAGGTGCGCCGCCACCACGATGGCGATGGCCGACAGGAAGGCTGGCGACATGCCCAGCAGGATCGGCGAGCTGACCACGTCGACCGCGCTGCCGATGTATTCGGTGCGCGAATTGGTGACCTGGTAGGCCAGCCCGCGGGCGATTTCCAGCACGCCCAGCGAGACGATGAAGGATGGGATGCGCCAGTGCACCGAGATCATCCCGGTCACCGTGCCGCAAGCGGCGGCCACCACCACGCCCAGGGGCGCGGCGGCGTACAGCGGCCAGCCCCAGCGCACCATGGCCATGGACAGTATCGAGGCCGCCAGCGCCATCACCGAGCCGACCGACAGGTCGATGCCGCCGATGATCAGGATGAAGGTCATGCCCACCGCCATCACCACCAGCGGCGGGATGTCGTTGGACAGCGTGATGAAGGTGGCGGCGGACAGGAAGTTCTCGCTCAGGAAGGCGAACATCGCGCACATCGCCAGCAGCGCGATGACCAGTCCGGTGTAGTTCTTGAAGCCGGCCAGTGCGGTCTGGCGGCGGTTGGACGAAGTCGACATGTTTCGGTTCTCTGTGTTGTTCTGTACTGGTAAAGAAGAAGCCTGCGCCTCAGGCAGCGTTCCCGGCATGCTCGGCGGCGCCGGCTTCCTGCCGGCCCACGTAGCCGCTGAAGGCCGCGGCCAGGATGCGTTCCTGCGACCAGTCGGTACGGGCAAAGGTCTCGACGATGCGCCCGGCGCTCATGACGGCGATACGGTCGCAGATTTGCATCAGCTCGCGCAGGTCGCTGGACACCACCAGCAGCCCCTTGCCCTGCGCTGACAGTTCGGCGAACAGCTTGTAGATATCGGCCTTGGCGCCGATATCGATGCCGCGCGTTGGTTCGTCGAACAGCATCACCGGGCAATCGCGGTACAGCCAGCGCGCAATCACGACTTTCTGCTGGTTGCCGCCGGACAGCTCGCCGGCCGCCTGGCCGACATGGTTGGAGCGGATACGCAGCTTGCCGACGAATTCGCGCGCGGCGCCGTCTTCGGCGTCATGATCGAGCACGCCGGCGCGGCTGACGCGCCCCAGGTCGGCCAGCGAAGTGTTGACGCTGATCGATTGCGGCAGCAGCAGGCCCTGCCCCTTGCGATCTTCCGTGACCATGGCGATGCCGGTCCTGACCGCATGCCTGGGGCTGCGCAGGTCGGCTGCGCGCGCGGCGTCGCCGATGAAGACTTCGCCGCTGTCGGCGCGGTCGGCGCCGAAGATCAGGCGCAGCAATTCGGTGCGGCCGGAGCCGATCAGCCCGGCCACGCCGAGGATCTCCCCGCTGTGCAGGTCGAAGCTGGCCGGCTGCACGGCGCCGCTGCGGCCCAGCCCGCGCACCTTGAGCAGCGGCGCGCCGATGCGGCGATGTTCGGTATCGAGGTCGACCTTGGTCAGCTCGCCGGCCATCATCTGCACCAATTGCTCGGTGCTGTGGCGGGTGATGTCCTCGTCGCATACCAGGCGGCCGTCGCGCAGCACCACGATGCGGTCGGCGATGCGCTTGAGTTCTTCCAGCCGGTGCGAAATATAGATGATGGCCACGCCCTCGGCGCGCAGCTTTTCGATGCGCGAGAACAGCAGCTCCACCTCGCGGCTGGTCAGCATGGCGGTAGGCTCGTCCAGCACCAGGCAGCGGCAGCTGCCGATCAGGTTGCGCGCGATCTCCACCATCTGCTGGTGGCCCAGGCCCAGTTCGCCCACCGGCGTCCACGGGTCGAGCTCGCCCAGGCCGACCGCTTCCATCTGCACTTGCGCGGCGGCGGCCAGCTTCTTGCGGTCGATCCAGCCGAAACGCTGCGGCAGCTTTTCCAGGAACAGGTTTTCGGCGATGCTGAGCGTGGGAATGAGGTTGAGCTCCTGCATCACCATGCGGATGCCCAGCGCTTCGGCCTCGGTGCGCGAGCCTGGCGCGTAGGGCTGGCCGTCCAGCGACATCCGGCCGGCGCTGGCCTCGACCAGGCCGCACACGATCTTGGACAAGGTGCTCTTGCCGGCGCCGTTTTCGCCGGTCAGCGCCAGCACCTGGCCGGCGCGCAGTTGCAGGTCGATGCCTTCCAGCACCGGCGTAGCGTAGCTCTTGCCGATGCCCGACAGGACCAGCAAGGGAGTAGTTTGAGATGGGGAATCGGTTGGCGACATGGGCGGCGGTGCTGGTTGGAACATGGCGGGCAGCCGGCGCCACAATTCGGGCACCGGCCATCCGCAAATCAAGTCAAAGCAAGGCTGCTTACTTGGTGATCAGCGAAACCTTGGTCTCGACGATGCCGCCCAGGCTGCTCTGCGACTTTTTCTCGGTCACCGCCTTCAAGGCGATTTCGATGCCGTTCACGGCCTGCTGCGAGGCGAACTGGTCGACGGTCGCCAGCACGCGGCCATCCTTAAGCATCGGCTTGATGGCGTTGATGTTGTCGTAACCCACCAGCAGCACCTTGCCGGCCTTGCCGGCGGCGCGGATCGCGGCCACCGCGCCCAGCGCCATGTTGTCGTTGCCGGCCAGGATGGCCTTGATGTCAGGATGGGCGTTGAGGATGGAAGCGGCCACCTTGTTGCCCTGGTCGATTTCCCATTGGCCCGACTGCACGGTCACGACGTTGGCGCCGACTTCCTTCATCGCATCCTGGAAGCCCAGCGTGCGCTGCTGCGCGTTGACGGTGGTCGACACGCCTTCGATGATGGCGACCTTGTCGCCCTTCTTCAGTTGCTTGCCGAGATAGTCGCCGGCCAGCTTGGCGCCCTTGCGGTTATCCGGGCCGACGAAAGGCACACTGATACCCTTCTCCTTGAGCGCCGCATCATCGAGCTTGTTGTCGATGTTGACCACGATGATGCCGGCGTCGATCGCCTTCTTCACCACCGGCACCAGGGCCTTGGAGTCGGCCGGCGCAATCACCAGCGCGTTGACCTTGGAGACGATCATCTGTTCGATGATCTTGATCTGGTTGGCGGTGTCCTGTTCGTCCTTGATGCCGTTGGCGATCAGGTCGTACTGGCTGGCATGCGCCTTCTGGTGTTCGCGCGCGCCGTTTTCCATGTTCAGGAAAAATTCGTTGGCCAGCGATTTCATCACCAGCGCGACCTTGGGTTTGGCCGGCGTCTGCGCCATGACGGCGGCGGGCAGTACCGAGCATGCGAGCAATGCGGCGAGCGCGAATTGGCGGCGGGTCAGATTTTTCATTCATGTCTCCATATTCTGGTGTTATCGGCTTTTCAACGATGTTGATTACCGTTAATGGGTGCGCAAACGTTTGCGCGCAGCAAAGAATAGCACCAAAAAATATCGACGGACAAGCTGCATTTGCACATTGCCTGGCAATACCCCGACGCGGGAATACCGCCGCTCCAGGGATTTTTTCGTATCGGCCGGCAGGAAACGCCCATGAAAAAGGCTTCCCTCAGGAAGCCTTTTTCAGATGCGCCCAGACAGCAGGCCGGCAAATCAACTGCCCTTGCGATCCTTGAACGCCGGCACGAACATCTCGTTCCATACCGCCGGCTTGGTCTTGATGGTGCCGGCTTTGCTCATGAACAGCACGTATTGCATGATGTCCACCGGCGTGGTCGAGAACTCGGTGCCGGGGTCGGCCAGCATCTGCTCCACTTCCGCCTGCGGCAGCTTCATCTTCGACACGCGCAGGAAGGTCTCGGCCGCGCCCTTGCGGTTCTTGGCGATGTAGGCGTTGGCTTCTTCCTGCGCCGCCATGAAGGCCTGGGTCAGCTTGGGGTTCTTCTCGGTAAACGACTTCAGCGAGAACACCACGTCCATGGTGATGTGGCCCAGCACGTCGGAAGTATTGAGCACGCGGGTGATGCGCGGCTCCTTGGCTTCCTGGTAGGAGAACGGCGGCGAAGTGAAGTGGGCGGTGATCTCGGTCTTGCCCGACAGCAGCGAGCCCATGGCTTCCGGATGCGACAGGCCGACCGTCAGCGGGTCCAGCTTGGCGTAGTTCTCGATGCCGAAAGTCTTGGCCGCGGCCATCTGCAGCAGCACGGCCGACAGCGAGGTCTTGATGCCGGGGATGGCGATCTTGTCCTTGGCGGTGAAATCCTTCAGGGACTTGACGTTGGGGTTATTGGTGTTGAGCCACAGCGGCGAGGTCGACAACGCGCCCAGGCCCACCACTTCCGAACGCGGGATGCCGCGCGCCTTGGACCACAGTGTCACGAAACCGGGGGCGCCGGTACCGGCGATGTCGAGATTGCCCGCCAGCATGGCGTCGTTGATCACGTTGCCGCCATCGAGCAGCACCCACTTGGTCTTGACGTCGCCCAGGCCGAGCGCCTTGGCGTGCTTCTCGACCAGGCCTTGGTCGCGGATCACCATCAGCGGCAAGTACAGCAGGCCGTAGCCGTGCGAGAGGCGCACCTCGGTCGCCTCGGCGCGGGCGGTGCCGGTTGCGGCAACCATCGGCAGCGCCAGCGTGGCGGCGATCATCATGCGGGAAAAAATGCGGCGGTTCATCATTGTCGTCTCCTTCATTATCGGAAGTTTATCGGTATCTTGGGCGGCCTTGGAGGCTCAGTGCTGCATGCCCCAGCGGCGGATGGTGCGCTTCTCGATCTGGGCGAAGATCAGGTTTTCCACGACCAGGCCGATCATGATCACGAAGAACAGGCCCGAGAACACGTTGGCGGTTTCCAGCTGGTTGCGGTTTTCGAAGATGTACCAGCCCAGGCCGCCCGAGCCGGAAGACACGCCGAACACCAGCTCGGCGGCGATCAGGGTACGCCAGGCGAAGGCCCAGCCCACCTTGAGGCCGGTCAGGATGCTCGGGAAGGCGGCCGGAATCAGGATCGATTTGACCAGCGAGAAACGGCGCAGGCCGTAGTTCTGCCCCACCATGCGCAAGGTATTGGAGACCGCGCGGAAACCGCCGTGGGTATTCAACGCCACGGCCCACAGCACCGAGTGCACCAGCACGAAGATGATGCTGCCGGTGCCCAGGCCGAACCAGATCAGCGCCAGCGGCAGCAAGGCGATGGCGGGCAGCGGGTTGAACATCGAAGTCAGGGTTTCCAGCAGGTCGTTGCCGATGCGCGAGCTGATGGCGACCGTCGTCAGCAGGCCCGCCAGCAGGATGCCAAGGCCGTAGCCCACCAGCAGCGTCTGCATCGACACCGCGGCGCGCTGCAGCAGCACGCCGCTGCCCAGGCCGTCCAGGAAAGCTGCCAGGGTTTCGCTGAAGCTGGGGAACAGCAGCGCGTTGTCCAGCCAGCGGCCGTAGATTTCCCAGATCACCGCCAGCACCAGCAGGATCGCGGTCTTGCGCAGCCAGCCCATGCGGTACAGCGACTCGAAAGCCGACAGCGGGCGCTGCACTTCAGCGGTGGCGTTGCGGTTGGGTTCCACCACGATTTCCGGGCGGACGAAGGGCAAGGTGTTGTTGTTCATGTATGTCTCCTGGCTGTGGCCGCGCCGATTAGTGGTGGGCGAACAGCATGTCGTTGATGCGGGTTTCGAGCTCGGCCTGGGCCGCGGTGCCCATCTGTTCCGGCGCGATGCTGTTCAGTTCGGCGCGCACCTGGCCGGGGTGCGGCGTCAGCAGCAGGATGCGGGTGCCGACGCGGATCGCTTCCTCGATCGAGTGCGTCACGAACAGCACGGTGAAACGGGTGTCGTCCCACAGGCGCAGCAGCTCGTCCTGCATCTTGCGGCGCGTGAGCGCGTCCAGCGCGGCGAAGGGTTCGTCCATCAGCAGCACGTCCGGCTCCATCGCCATGCCGCGCGCGATCGACACGCGCTGCTTCATGCCGCCCGAGAGCATGTGCGGGTAGCTGTCGATGAACTTGGCCAGGCCGACCTTCTCGATGTAGTACGCCGCACGGTCGGCCGCTTCCTTGCCATGCAGGCGGCCGCTGGCGTTGAGCGCGAATTCGACGTTCTGGCGCACGGTCTTCCAGGGCAGCAACTGGTCGAACTCCTGGAACACCATCATGCGGTCCGGACCGGGTTCGTGCACCTCGCGCCCCTTCAGGCGGATCGCGCCCGAAGTCGGCTGCAGGTAGCCGCCGATGGCCTTCAGCAGCGTCGACTTGCCGCAGCCCGAGGGGCCGAGCAGGATGTAGCGGTCGGACGGATGGACGTTGAAGCTGACTTGCTGGGTCGCGGTCACCAGCGCATCGCTGGTCTTGTATTGCAGGGTGACGTTGTCGATTTCCAGCAGCGGACGGGACGGATCGATGGCCGGCGCGCCATGGGCAGCATTGCTCATGCAGGTCTCCAGTTTGTTTTTAATGGTTGACGGCAATGCTAGGGCGCGAAGCTGTAACGAATCTGACTAAATTCTGACAGCCGGATTCTTTGCCCCGGCAAGCTCGCAGTTCAGGAAGCGGCCGCCTGTCCGTGGCACGCAAGATGTTGCATTCGGGACATCGGACTCCCCCGCTGGCGCCCTCTGCATTAAAATAGCGCGTTCTGTCGAAAGAACCGTCATGGCCGCAGCCATGAAAGGCTTTTATTCTTGCAACCTAGTGTGGTGAAAATGAGCAAGCCTTTCATTTCTCTGTGCCCCGAGATCACCCGGGCAAACGCGTTGAATCTGATGGACTGGCTGGAAGACGAAAGCGTCATCCGCTACCTGAGCGATTCGCGCAATGTCTCCCGCTTCATCGAACAAGTCATCGGCCGCGTCCAGTTGCCGATCCTGACCCACCTGTTCAACCAGGGCGGCCGCTTCTTCATGGCCTACGACCGGCATGACGTGCCGGTGGGCTTCGTCCGCCTCGTCAAGACGGGGCCGGACTGCGAGATCGTCCTGGTCATCGGCAACCGCGACAACTGGGGCCGGAAGCTCGGCGCCAGCGCCCTGCGCGAAGGCATGAAACTGGCCTTCTTCGACATGCGGGCCGAGAAAATCATCGCCAAGATCCACGCGGACAACACACGCTCGCTGAATGCCTTCCTGCGCTGCGGTTTCCTGCTCGACAGCGAAACGCCCACGCTGAAGTCGTTCGCCATGAGCTCGGTGCGTTATCTCCAGCTCCTGCGCGAAGGCGCCGCGGGCGGCCCTTCCGATATCTACATCACGGAAATCGACCAGGCCCGGCTCAGGGACCTGGTCATGCTGGAGCAAGGCCCGGATGTGGTCGACCTGGAGTACGAGATCGAGCGGGCCACGGTCGTCGATGCGCGGCAGGTGGCGCGGGATGTGGTCACGATGAACTCAAGGGCCTTGCTGCACCTGGACGACGAGGAAATGGAAGTGGACCTGGTCTATCCGCAAGACGCCGACGGCAGCGCCGGAAAACTGTCGATTTTCTCCGGCGTCGCACCGCGATCCTGGGCTACAAGGAAGGCGATACCATCGACTGGCGGATCCCGGGCCGGACCTGCCGTATCGGCATCGAGAAAGTGCTTTACCAGCCGGAAGCCGCGGGCGATTTCCATCTGTAAATCGGCCACGGCTGCGGCGTCGCAACAAACCGGAGACAACCCATGCGTATCCTGCTGGTCGAAGATACCTCTGACGTGGCCGAGGCCATCGTGTCCCACCTCGCCCGCATCGGCCACACCGTGGAATGGGAAAGCAACGGCGCCGCCGCCGGCCGCCGCATGGCCGAGTCCTACGACCTGGTGATCCTGGACGTCATGCTGCCGCAGCAGGACGGCTTTTCGCTGCTGGAGCAATTGCGCGGGCGCGGCCAGAAAACCCCGGTGCTGATGCTGACCGCCTGCGCCGAGATCGAGGAACGCGTGCGCGCGCTCGACCTGGGCGCCGACGACTACCTGATCAAGCCCTTCGACTTCCGCGAGCTGGATGCGCGCATCCGCGTGCTGCTGCGCCGCAGCGGCGGCGAGTCCACCAACCTGATCCACTGCGCCAACGTCAGCATCGACCGCAAGAGCCGCAGCGCCACGCTGGACGGCGCGCCGATCGATCTGACCCGGCGCGAGGTGACGCTGCTGGAGATCATCGCCGCCCGCCCGGGGCGCATCTTCAACAAGGACGAACTGATGGATCGCCTGTTCACGGTGGACGACACGCCCAACGCCAACACCGTCGAGCAATACGTGGCGCGCCTGCGCAAGAAGCTGGCCGGCGCCGCCTTCGAGATCCGCACCCTGCGCGGCCTGGGCTACCAGCTGGTGCTGCATGCGCCGGCCGACGGCGGCGCGCTGCACTGATGCAACCGCGCGCGCAGCACGTCGTCGCCGGACGTTCGCTCTATGTCCGGCTGGTCACCCGCATGGGCGCGGTGCTGGCCATCAGCGCCGCCGCCCTGCTGATCGCCATCTGGATCTCGACCCAGCTGGCGGCCAACCAGGCCTACGACCGCATCCTTTCCGGCAGCGCGCTGCAGATCGCCGAAAACACCTGGTACGAGAACGGCGCCGTCAACGTCGACGTGCCGCTGGCGGCGCTGTCGATGCTGGGCACCGGCGACCATTCGATCTACGTGGTGTTCGACCCGCAAGGCCGGGTGATCGCCGGCGATGGCGATTTCCGCCCCGACATCCCCTGGAATGAACTGGAACATGGCCCGCTGCTGCGCGACGGCCAATACCTGGGCACGCCGGTGCGCATGGCCATCATCGGCCGCCGCATGCCGGTCGCCGGCCCGCACCCGTGGGCGGTGATCGTGCTGGCCCAGACCACCAATGCCCGCATGTCGTTCGCCCAAAGCCTGGGCAGCAAGGCGCTGCTGGTGATCATCGCCATGAGCGTGCTGACGCTGGTGGCGGCCATGTTCACGCTGTACCAGGCGCTGGCGCCGCTGAAGCGCATCGAAGCCGCCATCCGCGAACGCGACCTCAACGACCTCTCGCCGCTGAACCTGACCGTGCCGGCCGAAACGCATGCGCTGGTCTCGGCCATCAATGCCTTCATGCAGCGGCTGGCGGTGCACCGCGCCACCATGCGGCGCGTGATCGGCGACGCCGCCCACCAGTTGCGCACGCCGGTCACGGCGCTGGTGGCGCAGATGGAACTGCTGTCGGCGCAAAGCGACGAGGCCGGCCGCCAGCGCCACCTGCAGCGCCTGAGCGAACGCACCCGCCACCTGGGCGCGCTGGTGAACCAGCTGATCAACCATGCGATGGTGCAGCACCGCAGCGACTCCGTCGCGCCCGAGCGCATCGACCTGGCGCTGCTGGTGCGCCAGGAAATGGCCGACATGCTGTCGCACCAGGAGCGCGACCTGGATGTCGCCCTGGACGCGCCGGACGCGCCCTGCACCATCATGGGCGACGCCATCAGCCTGCGCGAAGCGGTCAAGAACGTGCTGGGCAACGCCCTGCAATATGGCGCGCGCAGTTTCCTGCACGTGCGGCTGGAGCATGCCGGCGGGCAGGTTTCCCTGTACGTCATCGACGACGGCCCCGGCATCCCCGCCGCCGACCGCGAACGCATCCGCAAGCCGTTCTCCCCGCGCAGCGGCGGACGCGTCGGCGCCAGCCTGGGCCTGTCGATCGTCGAGGAAGTGATGCGCGCGCACGGCGGCGCCTTGCGCTTCGACGACGGCAGCGACGGCAGCTTTATGGTGGTGTTGAGTTTCCCCGAGTTGCGCGACGGCTGACACGGCCCGCAACCGGGTACGGGCCATGCCGGCGCGTCAGGAAATACCGAAGCGCTGGCTGCGCAGATAGCTGCGGTCCACTTGCGCGATGTCAGGACAACCCAGCAAGCCCAGCACGCGGTCGACCTCGCTGCGCATGATTTCCAGCGCGCGCGCCGCGCCGGCCTGGCCGCCGGCCGCCAGGCCGTAGGTGGTGGCGCGCCCCAGCAGCACGGCATCGGCGCCCAGGGCGACGGCCTTGACCACGTCGGCGCCGCGCCTGAAACCGCCGTCCAGCATCACCGCCAGGCGCTTGTTCACCGCCGCCGCCACTTCCGGCAGCACGTCCATCGGCGACAGCGCGCTGTCGAGCTGGCGGCCGCCATGGTTGGACAGCACGATGCCGTCGGCGCCCACGGCCACGGCGCGCTCGGCATCCTGCGCCGTCATGATGCCCTTGATGACCAGCTTGCCCTTCCAGATATCGCGCAGCCATTCCACATCCCGCCACGACAGCGAAGGATCGAGCTGCTGCCCCAGGATCGAGGAAGCCGCGCCGCGCACGCTGGTCTGCCCCGGCGGCAGCAGGTCGCCCAGGTTGGCGAAATGCGGGAAGCCGTTCGGGTAAAGGATGTCGACTATCCAGCGCGGGTGCCTGAGCACGTCGATCTTGTTGCGCCAGTCCAGCGACATCGGCGAGGAAAAATTGCGCACGTCCCATTCGCGCTTGCCGTAGACGGCGCTGTCGGTGGTCAGCACCAGCGTTTCGACGCCGGCATCGCGGGCGCGCTGCGCGACCTTTTCGACGAAAGCGCGCGTGCGGTACATGTAGACCTGCATCCAGATCCGCCCGCCGGCGCGCTTGACGACGTTTTCCACCGACGTGGTCGAGACGTTGGTCAGCACGAACGGCACTCCCGCGGCGGCGGCGGCCTTGGCCATGGAGACGTCGCCTTCGCGGCTGAGCAGGCCGCTGAAGCCGGTCGGGCCGATCATGAACGGCGAGGCGCTGCGTTGGCCGAACAGCGAAATGCCCTGGTTGCGCGTCTTCACGTCGACCAGTGTGCGCGGCAGGAAGGAAATGTCGGAAAATACTTCCCGGTTGCGGCGCAGGCTGGCCTCCTCTTCAGAACCGCCCTCGACGTATTCGAAACAGAAATTGGGCACCCGCTTGCGCGCGATGGCGCGCAGTTCTTCGATACTTTGCACGCGCGCCATGTCGCGCCCGGTGTACAAACGGCGTTGCAGCAAATCACACCCCCATATTGACAAGTTTCAAGCGCCCGCGCCCGACGCCAGCGCGGCGCGCAGCGCGGACTGCGGCAAGTCCAGCTTCAGTTCCCCGGCCAGCTTGATCACGGCGCCGAAGCGGCGTTCCTTCTTTTGCTCATGGTCGCGCGCGATGTCGGCCAGGCGGTGGTCGAGGAAGGGATTCTGGAAGCGCTCGCGCACATCCTCCAGGTAGGCGCGCGCATCCGCGCCTTTGCCCAGCGCATCGAATACCGGCAGCACTTCGTCGCGCCACACCGCTTCCAGCGCATCGCGCAGCAGCGGGTCGCCCATCGCCTGCAGCGTGTTCTCGTCGGCCCGGCGCCGCAGCAGCAGCCAGCGCTCCGCCAGGTAGCTGTGGCCCAGGTTGAGCAGCAGCAGCTTCAGCTGTACGTAATGCTCGAGATCGTCGGTGACGACCATGGCCTCATGCTCGCAAGGCAGCACCATGCCGGCGCGCCGTTCGATGGCCCACAGCGCGTACGGTTCGGCCACGGCGCCCACCGGCTGGATCGGTTCGGACACGATGCGGTCGACCAGCGAATTGACCCAGATGCATCCGTGCTCGACGTAATGTGCGAACGCGTCGCCCAGCCCCCATTGGCGCGCAAGCTCCGCCACCAGCGCGCGCAACACGTCGCCATTGTGCGTGACCAGTTCGCAAGGCAGCAGCGTCAGCGGCGCCGCGCCGGCATCGAAGCGCGCCTTGAGCAGCACCGCCAGCTTGGCGACGAAGCCGCGCGGCGGCGGCGCGCCGGGCAACAGCGCCGCCGCGCCGTCTTCCTCGAAACACTGGTAGCCGCGGTCCCCGGTGTTGGAAATCACCACCCGGGCATCGATGAAGGCGGCCCGCACCCGTTCCCAATCGGTATTGGCGTCAAGCGCCTCAGCGATGGCGCGGCAGGTCTGCGTGCGGTCTATCGTGGCGTTGCGCTGCCTGCCGCGCACGCGCACCGGATAGCTGCCCTGCGCGCGCAAGGCGTCGATGCGGGCGCGGCTGTCGGGGTTGGAGGTGGTCTGGACCACCGTGATGCGGCCCAGCGCGCGGCCGGCGTCAAGCGCCTCGGACACGAACAGGTCGGCGTGCGCTTGCAGGAACCGGCTGGTGCCGAATTGCAGGATAGGATTGCCCATGCCCGCCCTTCAGCAGACCACCAGCGCCTTGATCACACCGGCGTCGGGTTCCAGCAATTTGGGGAAAGTCTCCGGCAGGGTCGCCAGGTCGAGCTTGTGGGTATTCAGGACATCGGTCGGGATCTTGCCGGCACGCATGGCGTCGAGCACCGTCTCGAAGTCGGCCGGCGTGGCGTTGCGGCTGGCCAGCAGCGTGGTCTCGCGCTTGTGGAAATCCGGATCGAAGAAGCTGATGCGCGCATTGACGATGGAAATCAGCACGTATTTGCCGCCGTGCGCGACGAACTCCAGGCCGCGTTCCATCGCCTTCGGATTGCCGGTGGCGTCGAATACGGCGTCGAAGGCCTCGCCGCCGGTCCAGTCCAGCAGCTCCTTGGCGTCGGCGTTCCCGCCGCTGGTGTCGAGCGTGACGGTCAGATCGGCGCCGAGCGACTTGGCGCACACCGCCAGGCGGTCGGCACGGGCATCGAGCATCGCCACCGGCGCCCCACGCAGCTTGGCGAAAATCAGCGCGGCCATGCCGATCGGGCCGGCGCCGACCACCAGCACGCGCGCGCCGGCGGCCACATCGGCACGCGCCACAGCATGCGCGCCGATGGCGAGAAATTCGATCATCGCCGCCTGGTCCAGCGAAATGCCGTTGGCGTTGAACACGAACTCCTGCGGCACGGCCAGGTATTCAGCCATGCCGCCGTCGGTATGCACGCCCAGCACCTTGATGTTGGTGCAGCAATTGGTCTTGCCGGCGCGGCAGGCGATGCAGGCGCCGCACGACAGGTATGGCATCACGTACACGGCGTCGCCCGCCTTCACGCGCGCGCCGGCCGGTGCCGTCTCGGCGATGCCGGCCAGTTCGTGGCCCATCACGCGGGGATAGGACAGGTAGGGCTGGTTGCCGGTGAAGATATGCAAATCGGTGCCGCACACGCCGATGCGCTTGACGCGCACCAGCACGTCGCCCGGGCCGGCGGCGGGAATCGGGCGCTCGGACACGACCAGTTGGTGCGGCTGCGCGCAGATGACGGTTTTCATGGTGGATGCCATGGGGGTCTCCGGTTGGAAATGACAAAAATGGATGGAAATTGGCGGGAGCGGCAAATGTGCGAAACCACATTCAGTGGCCTTACCAATTGCAGGAAAATAATAGAATACGCCAAAGTGGTCAAGCCAATTTTTGTTTTACAATCGCAGCCATTTCCGCCCTTCCTGGAGCCCGCGTGCTTGCCAAAGCCCCCGAAACCCGCCGCCTCTACCTGCAAATCGCCGACAAGGTGCGCGCCCTGCTCGCCCAGCCCGACTTCGCGCCCGGCGGCCGCCTGCCGGCCGAGCGCGCGCTGGCCGAGCAGCTCGGCGTGTCTCGTCCGTCGGTGCGCGAAGCGCTGGTGGTGCTGGAACTGGAAGGATTGGTGGAAATACGGCAGGGATCGGGCGTCTACGTGTGCGCGCCGGCGCACCGGGACGCCGCCGCGGCGCCGGCCGAACTCGGGGAGCTTGGGGATAGCCTGATCGACATCATGAACGCCCGCGCAGTATTGGAAGGCGCCATCGCCGCCAGCGTGGCGCCGTTTTGCACGGCCCGTTCGCTCAAGGGGCTAAGGGCGATCTACGAGACCATGGCGCGCGAAGCGCATGCCGGCCACATCCCCATCGCCACCGATCGCGCCTTCCACGTGGCGATCGCCCAGATGACCGGCAACGAAGTGCTGGTGCGCACCGTGGAAAACTACTATGACGCGCGCCACGCGCCGCTGCCGGCCAAGCTGTTCGGCCACTTTGAAAATACCCATACCTGGCTGACCGCGCTGGTCGAGCACCAGGCCATCCTGGAAGCGCTGGAAGCGCATGATCCGATCCAGGCGCAGGCGGCCATGCAGCGGCATTTGCGGCTGTCGCTGGAGCGCTGTGCGGCCCATACCTAGGCGCTAGACTCCCTGAACGAGCCGCTTGATCTCATCAAACACTTCGTCTGCCAGCACTTCGGGCACGCCCCAGTAATCGAAGATACCGCCATCTGCGGAGTTTTGTCCGCATGTCACAAATACGCCGGTGCCAAATCGGTTCTTGAGATGCGTGGCCAGCCAGCCGACGAAACCGCTATTGTCCGCGCCTGCCGGGAAGTGAAACCGAAAGATGCCGAACTGTTCCTTGTGCGCACCGTCGCTCGGAACAAGCTGGCTCCATACGTTGTCGTCCCGCACCAGGGCAAGTGCGTCAGCTCGCGCGGCGCCTGGAAATTGATCCAGCGGAAATTCAACGAATGCATACGTGCCGGGGTATATCCGCAGGCGCGCCTCGGTGATGACGCGTCGGAGGCGACGCTCAGTTTGCTCGACGGTCTCACGTGAAATATCAACCATGCTTATTCCGAAAATGGGTCGGTAACTCGAAAAGTCGTAAATAGGCGCCAGCAGCCTGCGGCGCATCTCAAGCGAAGATGAGATGCGCTCCGCTCATTTCCATTCCAGGATCGCATTGCCGCGATCCAGCCAATGCACCTTGATGCCGCTCGGCGACACCTTGCGGCCGGCGCAGGCGCTCGCCGCGAGGCTGAACGGCGCGTCGTAGAAACGGCCGCCGGCCGAGGAGCGCATGGCGGTCTGCGGCGCATTCCTGGCGATCCAGTCGGCCGCATTGGTGCGCAGGAAAATCATGCAGGCGCTGCCGCTGGCCTGGGCTACCTGGCAGGTGCAGCTATTGCCCGAAGTGGTGATCGGTTCGTTCAGTTGCTGGTTGCGGTTCAACGGATCCGGCACGGGAATCGGCACCGGCACCGGAATACCATGCTGCTGCGTGCCGTAGCTGCCGCCAAGATCGCGTGTGGTCACGCCCTGCGCCCATGACGGTGCAGTGCAGCTCACTGCCAGCGCGAGGGCTGCGCAGCGCAGGAATACGGCATGGATGGCATTGGCGTTCATCGTCTGCTCCCTTGGTTCGACGGAGATATTCAGGCGCGCGCCTTGAGGCGCCACAGCGAAGTGGTTTCCTTGCTGCGCGCCGCATGCAAGGGATCGTCGCGGTCGGCAGCCTTGCCGTGGCGCGGCTTGGTGTCGATGCGGCCCGCCACTTCGAGGCCGGCGGCGGCGATCGCCTCGGCCAGCATGGTCGGCGCGCGCAAACCCAGGTGTTCGGCGAAATCGGACATGATCAGCCAGCCCTCGCCGCCCGGCGCCAGATGTTCGGCCAGGCCGTTGAGGAAACTGAGCAGCATGCGGCTGTCGGGATCGTAGACCGCGTACTCGATCGGCGAACTGGGGCGCGCCGGCAGCCAGGGCGGGTTGCAGACGATCAGCGGCGCCCGGCCTTCGGGAAACAGGTCGGCCTTGCGCAACTCCACCTGCGCCAGCAAACCCAGTCCCTGCAGGTTCTCACGCGCGCATGCCAGCGCCCGCTCATCCATGTCGGTGGCCACCACCTTGCGCACGCCGCGCCGCGCCAGCATCGCCGACAGCACGCCGCTGCCCACGCCGATATCGAAAGCCAGTTCAGCCGACGGCAGCGGCGCCTGCGCCACCAGGTCGACATATTCGCCCCGCACCGGGGAGAACACGCCGTAGTACGGATGGATGCGCGCGCCCAGCGCGTTGATCTCGACACCCTTCTTGCGCCACTCATGGGCGCCGATCAGGCCCTGCAGTTCACGCAGCGATACCGCGAACGGCTGCTTGCCCAGTTGCGGGCCATAAGCTTCGGCGCAAGCGTCTCGCACATCGGGCGCGCGCCGCAGCGGAATGCTGAAACCGGCATCGAGCGGGATCAGCAGCATGCCAAGGATGCGCGCGCGCTGCGCCTGCATCTGCCGATGGTGGTGGAAGGCCTGGGCCGGCTGCTCTGCCGTTCCCTTGTCGGCCCCCTTCTTCTTCGCTTCGGCACGCTCACGCGCACGGTCGATGCGGCGCCCCAAGGCTTGGAGCAACTGGCGCGCATTCTGGAAGTCGCCTCGCCACAGCAGGCCGGTGCCTTCGCAGGCCAGCTTGTAGGCGGTATCGGCGGGAATCTGGTCATCCGCCTCCTGCACGCGCTTGGGCGGCGCATTGCCGGCTTCCGAATGCCAGGGCAGCGTGTGCTGCGCACCGTCGGCCTGCCATGCGATATGGGGAGGAAAATCTTGGGAAATGGTCATTGATCGGCAATCGGGATATCGGCGCGGCGCTTGCCGCGCCGGAAACAGCCGCCAGTGTAACAAAGCGCGCCGGCGCCGCGCTTGTGGAACTTGCTTTTGCAGGCGCAGACCAATTGATGCCGGACAAACTCGCGGCAGCTTTTTCGCCGGCGCCGGCACATTCTGGCTATGATGGAGACAGGCCAACGACCGAAGGAGATGACATGAGCGACCAGCAAGCGGAAACGCCGCGCTTCGACCACCAGCGCCTGCTGCAGATGGTGAACGAATTTGAACTGGAATTGCAGAAGCAGCCTGCCGACAGCCCGGATGCGCAGCAGTTGCGCGAAGACATCGCCCGCCTGAAAACCCACCTGTCGGCGCCGCAACCGCATACCGGCGCGGTGCGCGACTCCTGGCAGTCGCTGCGCCGGGCCGCCGACAGCGTCGAAAACGCGGTCTTGAAAGACAGCCCCTACATCGCCGAGATGGGCCGCATCATCGGTTTGCTGTAATTCCTTTTCCCAATCCGGATTCCAATAAAAAACCGCCTGCCGCATCGACTGCGGCAGGCGGTTTTTCTTTACGAAGGATCGTGGGCAGGCGCTCAGTGCGCCGGCAACGGAATCCATTCGGTTTCGCCGGGGATATCCGGGAACACGCTCTTGTCGCGCGCATCCCAGGCGACCTTGGCGGCCTCGATCTTGTCTTTCGAAGTGGCAACGAAATTCCACCAAACGAAGCGCGGGCCATCCAGCGGTTCGCCGCCCAGCAGCATGAAGACGGTGTCGCCGCCGGCCTTGAGCGCAACTGCCGCGCCCGGTTCCAGGATCGCCAGCGTGCCGGGTTCCAGGCGTTCGCCATCCAGCGCGACCTCGCCCTTGACCACATAAACGGCGCGCTCGGCGACCGCGGCCGGAATCTCCATCTCAGCGCCATTCTCCACACTGGCGGCCACGTACAGCGTCGGGCTGGCGGTCGCCACCGGCGAGGTTACGCCGAAGGCCGAGCCTGCCAGCACATGCAATTTGGCGCCGCCGACTTCGGCCACCGGCATATCTTCGGAAGCATAGTGGCGGAACAGCGGCGCGCCGTCTTCCTGATCGGCCGGCAAGGCCACCCACATCTGCAGGCCGTGCACCGGCACCTTCTGCTCGCGGATATCGTCGGGGATGCGTTCGGAGTGGACGATGCCGCGGCCGGAAGCCATCCAGTTCACCGCGCCCGGCGTAATGCGCTGGACCACGCCCAGGCTGTCGCGGTGCATCATGGCGCCGGAAAACAGGTAGGTCACGGTCGCCAGGCCGATGTGCGGGTGCGGGCGGACATCCCCTTCGGTAGTGCCGGCATCGAATTCGACCGGCCCCATGTGATCGAAGAAGACGAACGGACCGACGGTGCGGGCGGCGGCGGCCGGCAGCAGGCGGCGGACCGGGAAACCGATGTCGCGCGTCAGGCCCTGGATCTTGTGGCGGATGTTGCTCATGGTGTGCTCCTTTATTGTCGGATTCGAAGATTCGCGTAAAAGCCGCCTCAGAAACGGCCGGCGCGGAAATCGTCGATGGCTTGCTCGACCTGCTCGCGGGTATTCATCACGAACGGCCCCCATTGGGCGATGGGTTCGTTCAAGGGCTTGCCGGCGATCAGCAGGAAGCGGCTGCCCTGCTCCGCCTGCACCGACACGCCCGCGGCACCGGCGACATTGCTGAGCACCGCCATGCGGCCGGCCTCGGCCGTGCGGCGCTCGCTGCCCTCGGCCCCGACCGCCAGCTTGCCTTCGTACACGTACAGGAAGGCATTGTGCGTGGCCGGAATCGGCAAATCGATCGCCACGCCCGCTTCCAGCGCGATATCCAGGTACAGCGGCTCGGTGGTCTCGCGGCGGATCGCGCCGGCCGTGCCGAAGGCCTCGCCGGCCAGCACGCGCACTTTCACGCCGGGCTGCGGCGCCACCTCGGGAATGCCGGCGGACGGAATATCGCTGTAGCCGGGTTCGGTCATCTTGTCGCGGCCGGCCAGGTTGACCCACAGCTGGAAACCGCTCATCAGGCCGTTTTCCTGTTCCGGCAATTCGGAATGCACCAGTCCGCGGCCGGCGGTCATCCACTGCATGCCGCCCGGTTCCAGCAAGCCTTCGTTGCCGGCATTGTCGCGGTGGCGCATGCGGCCGGCCAGCATGTAGGTCACGGTCTCGAAGCCGCGGTGCGGATGGTCGGGAAAACCGGCCAGGTAATCGCTGGGCTCGTCCGAATGGAAAGCGTCCAGCATCAGGAACGGATCCAGGCGGCGCTGCAGGTCATGGGTCAGCACGCGGGTGAGGCTGACGCCGGCGCCATCCTGGGTCGGGATGCCGTTGACGAGGCGTTCGATCTGGCGGGTATAGGGGGTATTCATGGTGCTTTCTCCTTGGTGCGTCCGCTTCATGGGTACATGGACGGCCGCCTGGGTAAGTCGATGCCCATCCGGCCGGCGCCACGCTGCTGCGGGCGCCGGCCGGAGCGGGTCTTAGTGGGGACGCTCAGGCTGGCCTTCCGGGTCGATCGACGACACCAGCAGCAAGGCGCCGATCAGCGACAGGTTCTTCAGGAACTGGGTCAGTTGCATCTGGGCGGCGGCGCCTTCCAGGGTCCAGAAATGGTGGGCCGCCAACGTGGCGCCGACGGTGAACAGCGCGATCACCAGCGACACCGGCTTGACGCCGCGGCCGAACATCAGCAGCAGGCCGCCACCGACTTCGACCAGGATGGTCACGATGACCGCCACGGTCGGCACCGGCAGGCCCAGGCTGGTGAAGTAGCCGACGGTGCCGGAAAAGCCGAGGATCTTGAAGATGCCGGAAACGACGAACAGCGATGCCAGCAGGATGCGGCCGATGCGATAGGTGTTGATGTTGGTGATCATGATGTTCCTCTCCGTATTGGATTTGGTTTGCGACGCTTCGGGGTGTTGTTCCGCCGGTTGTCGGTTTTCCCGGTGGCCTGTCTTGCTGCAACCGGTAGCGACAGAATAAGCAAAATCTCCGACAAACAAAACAGATTATCTTTATATAATCAATATCTGATTATTAGATATAGTTTGAAGCCCACCATGAACATCGAACGCCTTTCCCTGGACCAGCTGCGGGTCTTCGCCCAGGTCGCCGACAGCGGCAGCTTCCTGGCCGCGGCCCGCAAGCTGGCGCGCGCGCAATCGGCGGTCAGCTATGCCATCGCCACGCTGGAGGAGCAGTTGGACGTCATGCTGTTCGACCGCAGCGGCTACCGGCCGCAACTGACCGATGCGGGCCAGGCCCTGCTGGCCGATGCGCGCCAGGTGCTGGACCATGTGGATGCGCTGCAGGTGCGGGCCAGTTCGTATGCCAAGGGGCAGGAGCTGGAAGTGGCGCTGGCTGTCGACGTGTTCTTTCCCACGGCTTGCCTGGTGGATTTGCTGCGGCGTTTCCGCGATGCCTTCCCGGCGGTCACGGTACGGCTGGAGATCGAGGCGCTGGGCGCAGTGGCCGAGCGCGTGCTGGACGGGCGCGCCATGCTGGGCATCCTCGGCACCTTGCCGACCACCCCGCCCAACCTGCTGCGCATCACCCTGCCCAGCGTCAAGCTGGTGGCCGTGGTGGCGCCGCACCATCCGCTGGCGCAGGTCAAGGGACGGATATCGGAAAAACTGCTGCTGCAGCAAACCCAGCTGGTGCTGTCGGACCGCAGCGAGTTGACCGCGCGCCAGGACTTCTCGGTGCATTCGCGGCTGACCTGGCGCATGAGCGACCTCGGCACCAAGCACGCGCTGCTGCGCGCCGGCATGGGCTGGGGCAACATGCCGCTGCACGTGGTGCAAGACGACCTCGCTGCCGGCCGGCTGGTCAGCATCGCCACCATCCATCATCCGCCGCAGGGTACCGAACTGCCGGTGCAATGCGTCTACAAGCCCGACTACCGCGCCGGGCCGGCGCTGTCGTGGTGGCTCGATTCGCTGGCTGAACTCAGGACGCTGGAGCCGCTGCCGCCGTCATGACTGCCGGCGGCGCTCAATGCGCCGAAAACCGTTCGCGATACTGCCCCGGGCTCACGCCCAACTGGCGTTGAAACACGCGGCGCAGGTTCTGTTCTTCCCCATAGCCGGAATCGATGGCGATCCGCTTGAGCGGCAGCGAGGTTTCTTCCAGCGCCCGCCGCGCCGCTTCCAGGCGCATCAGCTCCACCGTGCGCGCCGGCGTGCGTCCGAGTTCTGCCGCATAGGTGCGGGCAAAGGTGCGCGGGCTCATGTGGACATAACTTGCGAGATTTTCCACCCGCAGATCCTCGCCCAGGTGCGCGGCGATCCAGGCATGCAGCTCGGCGAAGCGCCCCGCTCCGGCCGATTGCGAGGCCAGCGGTGCACTGAACTGGGACTGTCCGCCGGGACGCTTGATGAACATCACCAACTGGCGCGCCGTGGCAATGGCCTGCTTGTGCCCGCAATCCTGCTCCACCAGGGCCAATGCCAGGTCGATGCCGGAAGTCACGCCGGCCGACGTCCAGATATTTCCTTGCCGGATGAAGATGGGCTCCGGATCCACCTGCAGCCGGGGATATTGCCGCTGCAATTCGGCGGCCCATTCCCAATGCGTGGTCACGCGCAAGCCGTCCAGAACGCCGGCCGCGGCCAGATGAAAAGCGCCGGTACAGACGGAGCACACCCGCTGCACCTGCGGCGCCCGGCGGCGTATCCATTGCACCAGCGCCGTATCGATGACGAAGGTCTCGCCAAGACAGCCGCCGGGGGAAATCAACGTGTGGATGCCGGGATCGGACTCCAGCTCGGCATCCAGCTCCGCCAGCGATTGGGTAGCGACCGGCAAACCGGGGCCTGTCACGATGCTGCCGCCGCTGGCGGACACCACATGCAGGCGATACAAGCCCCCTTCGCCGATCAGCCGGTTCGTGGTGGCGAACACCTGCAACGGGCCGGACAGGTCGATCAGGTTCATGCCTTCGTAGGCCAGCACCACCACGCGTTTGGCGCGGGAGGATGGGTTTCGCGATGGGGATAAAGTCTGATTCATATTGCCGATCTTATCCCATGCCCATCAATTCAAGGCCGGCTGCCCGGCCCGCTGTTTCAGCATCCAATGCACAGTGGCCAGCGCGCTCAACAGCAGGACCGGCAAGATCGCCGCATTGAGCGTCTGCCAGCCGAAGCGCGCCAGCAAGGGGCCGGCGCCCAGCGTGGCCAGGGCCGTCGCGGCATAGCGCAACAACTCGGAGAAGCCCTGGGTCTTGGCTTGTTCGGATGGCGTATAGGAGCGCGCCAGCAACGTGGTGCCGCCGACGAACATGAAATTCCAGCCTATCCCCAGAAACAGCAAGGCCGCATAGAAAGCCGGCAGGCTGGTCGAAGCGATGGCGGTAACGGCGCAGGCCAGGTTCAACGCCATCCCGGCCATCAGCACCGGCCCCAGGCCGAAACGCTTGATCAGCTTGCCGGTGAAGAAAGATGGCGCATACATGCCCACCAGATGCCACTGGATGATCGCGGCGCCATCGTCGATGCGATGCTGGCAAGCGACCGCCGCCAACGGCGCCGCCGTCATGATGAACATCATCACCATGGAACCCGCCACATTGTTGGCTACCGATGCGACAAATACCGGCGTGCTCGCGATCCGCCGCAACGGACGGGCCGGCGCCAAGGCGAAGGCATCCGCCGCGACCGTCCCCGGGGAAGGCGCCGTGTCCCGGTACAACAGCAGCAGCACCAGCACCGACAACGCCCCCATCACCGCCACCACCAGATAGGCGCCGGCGAATAAAACGGCCGGGAACAGATCCTTGCTCCATGCGGCCAATGCGGGGCCGGCAATGGCCGCGATCACGCCGCCAGCCAGCACCGTGGAAACGGCACGGCCCTTGAATTCATCGGCAACGGCATCGGCCGCAGCCAGCCGGTAATACTGGGCGAAGGCCTGGAATACGCCGACCAGCGCGGTGCCGGCGCAAAAAGTCCAGAAGTCGCCATGCCATACCGACCATACCGACACCAGCCCACCCACGCAGCAACTGGCGGCGCCCAGCGCGAACGACCAGCGCCGGCCCAGGCGCTGGATCAGGAAAGCGGCAAACCAGGTAACGAATGCCCCGGCGACGGTGATCAGGGCGAACGGCAAGGTCGCCAGCGATTTGTCGGGCGCCAGTTGCCAGCCTGTCAGCGCGGTGAGCGTCAAGTCGATGGAAATGGCGCAGGTGAACAATCCCTGGCACAGGGCCAGTACTGCGGCGTTGTATCGACCGGCATCAGCCCGGGCGGCTTGCAATGGGACGGTTTGCGGCCCGGAATGGCTGGCCGGTGGGGTTGTCATGGTTTTCGCTCCGGTGTGTTGTCGAAGGAAAAATTGTCAATTTGAGCCAATTTGGCGTCAATGACACAAACCATTCAATTTCTGCCAAGACCATTTACCCTCAAAATACAAGATTAAACCGATATATTGAATTTACAAGTCAAAACCGATAATTTGAAATTATCGGCTTTATCCTTTATATTGAAAATACAAGTTAAACCCTGTATCGATTCAACGCGCCATTTCCTGTTCCGGAGCGCCCATGGCAGAAGACTTCATCATCAGCATCTCCACGCAATTGCGCGAACACTTGCGCGCCCTGCGCAAGCAACATGGCCTGACCCAGGCGCAGTTGGGCGAAAGAACCGGCGTGAGCCAGGCGCGCATCGCCGAAATCGAGGCCAATCCGGGCGTGGTCAGTTTCGACCAGTTGCAGCACGTGCTGTCGACCCTGGGCGCCTCGTTGCGGCTGCACATGGAGGGCGCTGGCTCGCCGCCATCCCCCATTTCCCAAGTAGCCCAACAAGCCGATGCGCCATACGACAACGGCAAGCCTGCGACGAAGAAACAGGGCTCGTGGTAATGAAGTCCCTCAACGCCTGGATGAACGGCCAATTGGTCGGCACCTGGAGCATCGACCGCCAAGTGCACAGTTTTCGCTATGCCGACAGCTGGCCGGCCTCTCCCCATTTCCGCCCGCTGTCCCTGTCGATGCCGCTCACCGCCTCGCGCGAAGTGCGGGGCGACGCCGTCAGGAATTACTTCGACAACCTCCTGCCGGACAACCAGCACATCCGGGACCGGCTACTGCGCCGCTACCGGCTGGCGTCCACCGAAGTGTTCGACCTGCTGGAAGCGCTGGGACGCGATTGCGTGGGCGCGGTACAACTGCTGCCCGAAGGCCAGGAGCCCAGGGATTGGCAACGCATCCATTGCCAGCCCCTGGATGAGGATGAGATCTCAAGCCTGCTGTATGCGGTGCCGTCGGAAGCCGCCTCTTCCCTGCAGGACGATGAGCTTCTGCGCATCTCGATCGCCGGCGCCCAGGAGAAAACCGCGCTGACGCTGCATCAGGGAAGATGGTCCCGGCCCCTCGGCGCCACGCCGACGACCCACATCATCAAGCTGCCGCTGGGCCTGATCGGCGGCGCCATGCGGCGTGTCGACGCAGGGGATTCGGTGCATAACGAATGGCTGTGCTCCCGTATCCTCGCCGCACTTGGCTTGCCGGCGGCGCCGGCATCGGTGGAACGCTTCGGCGAGCATACGGTGCTGGCGGTGGAACGTTTCGACCGCGCCTGGATGGATGGCGGCAGCTGGATTGCGCGCCTGCCCCAAGAGGATTTCTGCCAGGCGCTGGGAGTTGCCCCGGCGCTGAAATATGAGAGCCATGGCGGCCCCGGGCTGGAACAATGCCTGGCCCTGCTCAACGGCAGCAGCGATGCCGGCGACAAGGCGTATTTCCTGCTGGCCCAACTGGCGTTCTTCCTGCTGGCCGCGACCGACGGCCATGCCAAGAACTTCTCGCTGCACCTGCACACCGGAGGCCGCTATGAAATGACGCCGCTCTACGACGTCATTTCCATGTGGCCTTACTTCGGCCATGGCGCCAACCAGTTCCGGGCCCGCCAGGCCGGCCCGGCCATGACGATCCGCGCCAAGAACCCGCATCGCCATTTCCATACGATAGAGGCGCGCCATTGGCGCCAACTTGCCATGAGGCATGGCGGCGGCGCCACCTGGAAGGCCATGCTGGCGCTGGCGCAGCGCACCGGTGCGGCGCTTGACCAAGTGCAGGCGGAACTGCCGGCGGATTTCCCGGCCCGCACCTGGGAACGCATTGCGCGCGGCATGCGCGGCGAAAGCGAACGCTTCCTGCTCGGCGCCGCCAATGCCGCCGCGCAATGACTGTCCGCCCGATAAGCCTGCGGTAAGAAAGCTGCCGTAACATGGGCACATCGCCACCTGATTTGATGAAGGCCATGCCATGCTGATCGATGCAAGCCAATCCGTACTGCTGATCGTCGACCTGCAGCAAAAACTGCTGCCGGTGATCGACGACAACCAGGCCATCCTGGCGCAAGCCGTGCGCATGGCCACCATCGCCGGCCTGCTCGGCGTACCGGTGATCGGCACCGAACAGCTTCCCGACAAGCTCGGCCCCAACCACCCCGACGTGCGTGGCCTGTGCGGCCGGACACTGGCCAAGAGCCACTTCGACGCCTGCGCCGAAGGCCTGCTGCCGGCCCTGCCGGCTTCGGCGCGCCAGATCGTCATCGCCGGCTGCGAGGCGCATATCTGCATGCTGCAGACCGCGCTCTCACTGCTGGAACGCGGCTACCAGGTCCTGCCGTTGCTGGACGCCTGCGGATCACGCAAGCCCGCCGACCGCGAGGCCGCCTTCGAGCGGCTGCGACAGGCCGGCGCGGTGCCGGTGACGGTGGAGATGGTGGCTTACGAATGGATGCGCGATGCCGCGCACCCGGCATTCCGGGACATACTGAAGCTCATCAAATAAGCAATAGCGGCAAGCACGGATGCAACAGATGAAAATAACAGATGAAAATTTCTGAACCGTACATCCGAAAGGCGTCCCGGCACCGCAACTGTGATACAAGGGCCAATACAGGGGCCAAGATGCATCGCTATCCATCGATTTGAATGCTTTTACCGCGCCGTATGATGATGTTTGCCTGAACACTCGTGCACCGGCAGGCATGTCATATCCAGTTGCAGCGCAGCAATCCCGACTGCGCAGCAACCACCAAGAAGGAATCTGAAACACTTATGTCCAGCTTATCGCCCTCCGCCTTGCCCCGCTCCGCACCCGGCGCCACCGTGCAGGCGCTGCGCGCCAGTTGCTCCGCCTGCGGCATGCACCAGCTGTGCCTGCCGATGGGCCTGGACCAGGGCGACATGCAGCGGCTGGAACAAGTGATCAGCCGCCGCCGCAAGGTCAGGCGCGACGAGACCCTGTACCGCGTCAACGACAAGTTCGACATGCTGTATGCGATCCGGCTGGGCCACTTCAAGACGTTCCAGCACAATCTCAACGGCGGCCAGCAGATCACCGGTTTCCAGATGGCAGGGGAATTGCTCGGCATGGACGCCATCGGCGCCGGCCACCACCTGTGCGAAGCGGTGGCGCTGGAAGACAGCGAGGTCTGCGAGATCCCCTTCTCCAACCTGGAAGACCTGTTCCGCGACATGCCGATGCTGCTGCGCCAGTTCCACCGCATGATGAGCCTGGAAATCTCGCGCGAGCAACGCGTGATGCTGACCCTGGGCAGCATGACCGCGCAGCAGAAGATGGCCGCCTTCCTGGTCAACCTGTCGTCGCGCTACATGAGCCGCGGCTACTCTTCTACCCGTTTCCAGTTGCGCATGACGCGCGAGGAAATCGGCAACTATCTCGGCCTGGCGGTGGAAAGCGTGAGCCGCCTGCTGTCCGGTTTCAAGAAAACCGGCGTCATCGACGTCAACCACCGCGAGCTCGAATTGCTCGACCTGCCGGCGCTGCGCTCCATTGCGCTGGGCAGCGACCCTTGCGCCTGACCGCTCCCGCGGCGCGCTAGAATGGCCGGATGGCAAACCGGCAACGCAACTCATCCTCCCCCCATCGGGGATTCCTCCCGGCCCGTTTCGAGCGCGGCCATGGCCCCGGCCTGCCGCTGACCGCCGGCGTGCTGGCCACCGTCGTCGCCACCCTGCTGTTCGCCCTGGTGGCCGCCGGGATAGCCGCCGACGGCGCGCTGGTGCGGCTCGACCTGGAACTGGCGGCCTGGTTCAACCGCCACGCCTTCTCTCCCTTGACCGAACTGATGCTCGGCTACACCCACCTGCACGGCACCATCGGCGTACTGGCGATGGGCGCGCTGCTGCTATGGCGCATGGCGCGCGAGCGGCAGTGGTACTGGGTGGCCGAGCTGTGGCTGGTGGTGCCGGGCGGCATGCTGCTCAACTTCGGCCTGAAGCATGTCTTCATGCGGCCGCGGCCGCATCTCGACAATCCTATCCTGGTGCTGCACAGCTACAGTTTCCCCAGCGGCCATACGATCGGCGCGACCTTGCTGTACGCGGTGCTGGCGGCCTACCTGCTCAGCCAGCCGGCCCTGTCCCGGCGCATCGGCGCGTGGCTGCGCGCGGGCCGGCGCGGCACGCAAGCCGCCGTCATCGGCGCCGCCTTGCTGCTGGTGGCGCTGACGGCCTTGAGCCGGGTCTATCTCGGCGTCCATTTCCTGAGCGACGTGCTGGGCGCGATGCTGCTGGGCGCCGCCTGGTTCGCCTTGTGCACCACGGCGATTTTCACGGTGTTCCGGCACTATCGGGCGCAAGCCCGCTCCAACTGACTTCCGGCCGATGTCTGCGCCATCTGCAACGCCGCTTATGACGACACACCCGCTCCCAGAACAAACCGCGCCGGATGCATTTCCGGCAAGCCAACGACAGGACCCCGGCCAAGGCCGCCCCGATGTGGTGGCCGTCATCAACGCCAGGGCCGGAAACGGCCATGCGCAGGAACTGGCCGGGCGCATCGCCGCGCAATTCTCGGGGCATGGCCTGCGCGCCAGCGTCCTCCTGGCCGCCGGCGGCGAAGAGATGCTGGCCGCCATCCGCCAGGCCGTGCAGGATCAGGTCGGGATCGTCGCCGTGGGCGGCGGAGACGGCAGCGTCAACGCGGCCGCCTCCGCGCTGCTCGCCCATGCCGGTTGCCGCAGCGCCCTGGGCGTGCTGCCGCTGGGCACGCTCAACCATTTCGCCAGGGACCTGAACATCCCGCTGGCGCTGGAAGCGGCCGTCGCCAATATCGCCCATGGCCGGCGCATCCGCGTCGACAGCGGCGAAGTCAACGGCGTGCCCTTCATCAACAATTCCAGCCTCGGCCTGTATCCCGACATCGTGCGCGAGCGCGAGAAGCAACAGGCCCGCCTGGGTCGAGGCAAGTGGCTGGCCTTCTGTTGGGCGGCGCTGGGGGCGCTGCGGCGCTACCCCTTCCTGCGCGTGCGGCTGCATGTCGGCGGCCAGGACCACCAGCGCCGCACGCCCCTGGTATTCATCGGCAACAACGAATACCTGATGCGCGGCCTCGACATCGGCAAGCGCTCTTCGCTCACAGGCGGCAGGCTCAGCCTCTACGTCTGCCACCATACCGGCCGCCTCGGCCTGCTGCGCCTGGCCATCAACGCCCTGTTCGGACGGCTGCGCGAAGCGCACGACTTCGATGCGCTCACGGCCGCTGAAATCCTGATCGAAACCCACAAGAAACGCCTGCTGGTCGCCACCGACGGCGAAGTCACCGTCATGCAGACGCCGCTGCGGTACCGCATCCGCCCGGCCTCGCTGGAAGTGATCGTGCCGGAACCCGGGGAGGACGGCTGATGCGCACCGTCATCCATCTCTCCGACCTGCACTTCGGCCGTATCGACGCCGACATCATCGAACCGCTGGTCGCGCAGATACACGAACTCAAGCCCGACCTGGTGGTAGTGTCCGGCGACCTGACCCAGCGCGCGCGCAGCAGCCAGTTCAAGCAGGCGCGCCGCTTCCTGGATGCCCTGCCGCAGCCGCAACTGGTGGTGCCGGGCAACCATGACGTGCCGCTGTTCAACCTCGCCGCGCGCCTGCTGCAGCCGCTGCGCAAGTACCGCCGCTACATCGGCGAAGACCTGCACCCGGTCTACCTGGACGACGAGATGATCGTGGTCGGCATCAACACCGCGCGCTCGCTGACCATCAAGGACGGGCGCGTGAACGACCGCCAGATCGAATTGACGCGCCGCCAGCTGGCCGCCGCCGGCGACCATATGGTCAAGATCATCGTCACCCACCATCCCTTCGACCTGCCGACCGGACCGCGCTACCACGGCCTGGTCGGCAAGGCCGTGCCCGCCATGCGCGCCTTCGCGCTATGCGGCGCCGACTTGCTGCTGGCAGGCCATGTGCATACCAGCTCGGCGGCCAGCAGCGCCGAAAACTACGACATCCCCGGCTATTCGGCGCTGGTGGTGCAGGCCGGCACGGCCACTTCCACCCGCGGGCGCGGCGAAACCAATTCGTTCAATGTCTTGCAGGTGGAGGCGCACCAGATCGCGGTGCACAGGCTGGGCTGGGAGCCCGGGGAGAAGTCCTTCGCGCTGGCCGCGTCGCAGACTTTCGTGCAACGCGGCAGCGAGTGGTTCGAACAGGAGCAGGAGCCGGATGCCGGCCTCAGCGCCGGGCCAGCCGCCAGCGGATCACATCCACCAGCAGGAACAGCAGCAGGCTAACGCCCATCAGCGGCAGGTTCCAGCCCAGCAGGATGGCCAGCACGGCAACCGTGGCGCGCTGCGCCGGCGGCAGCCGCATGAAGGCTTCCGACAGCGGCGCCAAACCGGAGCCGGCAGCCGGACGGCGGCGCCACCACATGACATAGCCCAGCACGATCATCGCCGTCAGCGCGATGCCGAAGGCCGCCATCACAATCTGGTTGGCCACGCCGAACAGGATGCCCATGTGCGCATCCACACCCCAGCGGATCAGCTTGGCGACCAGCGGGAAGGTGGCGAAATCGGCGCGGCTGGTGATGGCCATGCGATCCGGATCGACCGCCACCGTATCGACCTGGGTCGGCCACGAGCGGTCGGTCTCGCGCACCATCCAGGCCTGGTTCCCGGCGCGCGGCGGACGGATTTCGATCTCGGATGCATCGATGCCGCCGGCGCGCGCGATCGATTGCACCAGGTCGAAGCGGGCCGGATCGCCGACTGCTGGCACGGGCATCGCCATGCCGCCGTGGTGCTGATGCCCCATGTGCCCGGCGTGCTCGCCCATGTCCATGCCAGCCATGCCGTCCACCGCCTTCGCCTGCGGCAACTGCATCGAGGCCGAAGGCGTGATCCAGCCCAGTTCGGCGCGCAGCATGTTGACGCGGGCGCCGGCCCACTTCGACCAGGTCAGCCCGGTAGCCGAGAAGAACACCAGCCCGACCACGATCCAGATGCCCAGCAGCGCATGCAGGCGGCGCGCGTTCATCGGCCTGCGCACTTCCGGCCACGCCCGGCGGCGCGCATTCCACCACAGCCAGACGCCGCCCAGCGCGCCCAGCCACAGCCAGGAAGCGGCCAGTTCGCTGTAGTTGCGGCCGAGGTCGCCCAGCATCAGGTTGCGGTGCAGGTAATCCAGCGCAGTGCGAAACGGCAGCGTGCCGCTGGTGCCGTAGACCAGCAGTTCTCCATGCACCTGGAGGCTGACCGGGTCGACGAACACGGCGCGGCTCTGGTCGCCCAGTCCTTCCTGGCTGAACATGACGCGGGTATTCCAGCCTTCCGCCTTGGATGGACGCACGGCGAACAGGCGCGGGCGTTCGCCCTGGTGATCCAAGCCATCCATATAGGCTTGCGCCGCCTTGACCTGCGCCGCCAGCGGCTGTATCTCACCGTGCGATTGGTTGTACAGCTGTTGGGCATATACGCGCGCTTCGATCTGCGGCGTCAGCACGAACAAGGTGCCGGTGACGGCCGCCACCAGGATGAAGGGGCCGACGAACAGGCCGATATAGAAATGCAGTCGCAACAGCAAGGCCGTCAACGCCGAGGCGCCCTTGCGCTGGACGGCCGCGGCAGCGGCCGGCTGGTAGGTGGTGGTCATGGAGGAAAGGCCCGCGCAGAAAGAGCGCTGGCGATGGCTTGGACAAGCCGCGTATTGTAGGCGGCGCGCTAGGCGCTGCGAATGTGGCAATTTGCCGCACCAATAAAAAGAGCCGCAGCGAGCGGCTCTTTTTGACTCCCGCTGTGCGGGCCGGCTTACAGGGGATTCTGGTCGATCCAGTCGCCCGAGAAGTCCAGGATGTAGGCGACCGCCTCATCTTCGGTATCGAACTCGTTGGTGGGCGACTTGCGCTGGTAGCGCAGCTTGCCGCTGCCATCCTTGCCTTCGTGGATCACGAAGCAGGCCATGAATTTTCCATTGTCCGTTTGTTGAACTTGTGGAATGACTGAATTCCCCTTGTAGGGAAAGAGATTGGACATGAAAACGCCTCCTGATTGCGAGGCGCAATGCTAGCACGAACCCGCGTTACCCACGGGACAAGGCTTCCCAATGGCAAAGCCGCACAATTTGCAACTTAGTTGCAAATATGAGATATTTCGCAACTAAGTTGCATTTACATCAGCATCCCATCCCCATTGCCAACGGTCTTTTCCCATGCCAACAACCGCCCCACAGCTCGCCGATGGCAAGCTTCCCGTCACAGTCCTTTCCGGTTTCCTCGGGGCCGGAAAAACCACCCTGCTCAACCACATCCTCAATAACCGTGAAGGACGCCGCGTCGCCGTCATCGTCAACGACATGTCGGAAATCAATATAGATGCGGCACTGGTGAGGAACGGCGGCGCGGAACTGTCGCGCACCGATGAAAAGCTGGTCGAAATGAGCAATGGCTGCATCTGCTGCACGCTACGTGAAGATTTGCTGCAGGAAGTGCGCAAGCTGGCGCGCGAGCGGCGCTTCGACCAATTGGTCATCGAGTCGACCGGCATTTCCGAACCCTTGCCGGTTGCCGAAACCTTCACATTCACCGGCGAAGACGGCGCCAGCCTGTCCGACGTGGCACGGCTGGATACCATGGTCACGGTGGTCGATGCCTACAATTTCCTCAAGGACTACAGCTCGCAAGACAGCCTGCAAGAGCGCGGAGAATCGATGGGAGAGGAAGATGGCCGCACCGTGGTCGACCTTCTCATCGAACAGATCGAGTTCTGCGACGTGCTGGTGCTCAACAAGCTGGACCTGGTCTCCCCGCAGGAACTGGAACGCCTCACCGCCATCCTGCGCGGCCTCAATCCGCGCGCCCGCATCGAAACGTCGGCCTTCGGCCGCGTTGCGCTGGACAAGGTCCTTCGAACCGGCCTGTTCGACTTCGAGCAGGCCCAGCAAGCCCCCGGCTGGCTGCGGGAACTGCGCGGCGAACATGTGCCGGAGTCCGAGCAATACGGCATCTCCAGTTTCGCCTATAGGGCGCGCCGCCCTTTTCACCCGCGGCGCTTCTTCGACCTGATCAACACCGAATGGCCGGGCGTGGTGCGCTCCAAGGGCTTCTTCTGGCTTGCCAGCCGGCCGACGCAGGCCGGCTCCTGGTCACAGGCGGGCGGCATATGTCGCCACGGGCTGGCAGGAAAATGGTGGGCCGCGGTAGCGCGCGAACAATGGCCGCAAGATCAGGAATCGATCGATTTCATCATGGAGCAATGGGATGAGAACGTCGGCGATGCCCGCCAGGAACTGGTCCTCATCGGCATGGACCTGGACCAGCCCATGCTGCGCGACAAGCTGGACGCCTGCCTGCTGGACGACGCCGAAATGGCCCAAGGCCCGGCCGGCTGGGCGCGCATGGAAGATCCTTTTCCGTTATGGGGCTGACGGTGACGTCCGCACTGCCCGATGTGGCGCGCCACGAGGCGTCCGACATTGCCCTGGCGCTGGATTGGGTAGGCATGCGCGGCATCGCCATTCCCCTGGTGCTTGGCGGTCCGGAAGCCGCGCCGGTGGCGGCCACCGCGGAACTTGCCGTAGACCTGCCCGATCCGCATGCCAAGGGCATCCATATGTCGCGCCTGTATCGCCTGCTGGGCGCATTCGCCCAACATGGGAAACTGTCGCCGGGTTCGCTGCAACGGCTGTTGCGCGAAATGATGGAAAGCCATGCCGATTGCGGATCACGCGCCGCGCGCATCGGGCTGGAGTTCGGCTTGCTGCAGCAACGGCCGGCACTGCGCACGCCTGGCCTGGCGGGCTGGAAGAGCTATCCGGTCAACGTGCAGGCCATGCACCGCGATGGCATCACGCAGGTAGAACTGGCGATCCGCATCCAGTACTCCTCCACCTGCCCTTGTTCCGCCGCCCTGTCGCGGCAAGCCGTGCGCGATGCATTTGCCGAACACTTCGGCGACGCCCCCGGCATCGCCCGCGGCGATGCGCTCGACTGGATTTCCAGCCATGCCAGCCTGGCGACGCCGCATAGCCAGCGCAGCGAAGCCGAGATACGCATCAGGCTCTCCCCCGCCGCCGATACGCTTCCGCTCCTGGCCATGATCGACTGCGCCGAAATGGCCTTGGCCACACCGGTGCAAACCGCCGTCAAGCGCGCCGATGAACAGGCGTTCGCCCAACTCAACGGCGCCAACCTGATGTACGTGGAAGATGCCGCACGCCGCCTGCGGCAGGCATTGGAGCAGCATTTCGGCGCCTGCTCGGTTGCGGTCAGCCACCATGAAAGCCTGCATCCACATGACGCGGTCGCCTCTTGTGCGACGCCCGGCTGGAAACGCATGGGGTGATGACGATCACCCCATGCCGATACCGGTATGCCCTGGCCCATCTGCCAGAACTGGAGTATCTTTAAACGCCAACGCCAGAACAACAGATTTCCCATGACTTCCAGCAGTATCCCCAACACCTTGCAACGCCACCAATTCGCCGCGCTCGCCCCCGGCCCGCGCCTGCTGGTGCTGGGCGCGGTGCACGGCAACGAGACTTGCGGCACACGCGCCATCGAACGGCTGCTGCGCGAACTGGAAGGCGGCTCGCTCGCCATCGCGCGCGGCCTGCTGACGCTGGTGCCCGTCACCAATCCCCTCGCTTACCAGAAAAAACAGCGCCAGGGCGAGCGCAACCTCAACCGCAACATGCAGGTCAATGCCGCGCCGGCCAACTACGAAGACCGCATCGCCAATGTGCTGTGCCCGTGGATCGCCGAGCACGACGTGCTGCTCGACCTGCACTCCTTCCATACCGGCGGCGTGCCTTTCGCCATGCTGGGGCCGGAAAACAATGCCGGCGACATCGAACCCTTCTCGCATGCGCAGGCCGAACAACGCATGGCCGCCCACCTGGGGACGACGCGCATCGTGGAAGGATGGATGACGACTTACGCGCGCGGCGTCGAACGCCGCCGCAAGGAAGGCAAAGCCGGCGCGCCCGACCTGCTGGAGCGCAACTACGGCGTAGGCACCACGGAATTCGCCCGCACCCAGGGGGCCTACGGCATTACCCTGGAATGCGGGCAGCACGAGGACCCGCGCGCGCCGGAGGTTGCCTACCATGCGATCCTGCAGACGCTGGCGCTGCTGGGCATGGCGGATGTGCCGCTGGAAGTGCCAAAGGAGGATATCGAGATCATCCGCCTGGTCGACGTGATCGACATGGAACATCCGGCCGATGCCTTCACCCGCGAATGGGCCAGCTTCGACCGCGTCGCCAAAGGGGAGACTATCGGGCATCGCCACGGCGGCGCCGCGGTGCTGGCGCCGGACGACGGCTACATCGTCTTTCCCAATCCCAAGGCGCAGGCGGGTAATGAGTGGTTCTACTTCGGCGTGAAAAGCGACCGCAGGCTGTAAGCCTGATAGCCGCACGTATATTCAGGCGCAATCCAGCGCATAAAAGCGCGTATCCACCGCCATCACCGGAAACGACGGCGGCAGCGCATCTTTTTCGACCAGCGCGAAGCCGTTCTTCTCATAGAAGCGGTGCGCCGCCAGGAACTTGTCGGTGGTACCGAGATAGATCCGCTTCACCTCCTGCTCCCTGGCCCAGCCGATGGCGCCGTCCAGCAAACGCTTGGCGGTGCCGTACTCGCGCCCGCGATGGCTGGCCGCGACGAACATCTTGCGCAACGCCACCTGGTCGTCGCCGATATCGAGCAGCGATACCGTGCCGACCACCTTGCCGCCATCCAGCGCTACCCAGAAATTGCCTTGGCCCTTTTGATAGAAACCGGGAATGTCGTTCAGGTCGGGCTGGCCTTCCAGCGTAATCGGGATCTCGAACTCCTGTTGCTGGATCGGCAGGATGACGTTGACCACGCCTTCGGCATGTTCAGGAGAAAAGGGACGAATTTCTATCATGGTCTGTTGGTGAAGAAAAACGAAAGGATTTACTTGAGTTCGCCGCCGGGCATCAGCTCCCAGCAGCGCGGACTGTGGTTGAAACCGATGTGGCCGTAGTAGTCGGCGGCATCGGGCGCAGCCAGCAGGCGCAGGCGGCAACGCGGACCGAGCCGGTTGCGGGCATGGCGGATCAGTTCCTTGCCGATGCCGCGGCGCTGGTAGTTTTCATCGACCGCCAATTCCGACATGTAGCAGGCATAGACAAAGTCGGTCACGCAGCGCGCCACGCCGACCAGCAGCTCGCCATCCCAGGCGGTGGCGACCAGGCTGGCATTGCCGATCATGGCCTGCATGCATTCGCGGTCGTCCAAAGGCCGGCGCGGCCCCAGCGAAGTGCGCGAGAGGATGTCGATGAACTGCTCCACGGTAAGGGCGACGTCGGTCTTGTATTCGATGTTCATGGCGGCAAGCAAAAGTCGGGGCCGAAGCCAGCATCATACCGAAAGCGGAGCAAAAAAATCGCCGGCGCAGAGCCGGCGATGCATGAGCCGCCTTTCAAGAAAAACTCAGCCGTTCTTCCACACCGGCGCGCGCTTCTCCAGGAAAGCGTTGACGCCCTCCTGCTGGTCCTGCGTGTCGAACAGGTCGATGAACAGTTCGCGCTCGGTCTGCAGGATGGTGCCCAGCGGATTGTGGCGCGCGCCCTGGATCAGCGTCTTGCTGGCCGCCACCGACGACGGGCTTTGCTTCTCGGCCTGCAGCGCCAGCTCCAGCGCGCGCGCCTTCGCTTGCCCCTTGCCCACCACCTCTTCCACCAGGCCGATGCGCAAGGCGGTCTCGGCATTGACGCGCTCGCCGCACAGGATCATGCGCTTGGCCCAGCCCTCGCCCACCAGCCACGGCAGGTTCTGCGTGCCGCCGGCGCAGGGCAGCAAGCCCACCGCCGCTTCCGGCAAGGCCATCTGCGCCTGTTCCTCGGCGATGCGGATGTCGCAGGCCAGCGCGCATTCCAGACCGCCGCCCATGGCGTAGCCGTTGATGGCGGCGATCGAGACGCCGCGGAAATTGGACAGCGCTTCGAACGCCTGGCCGAAGCGGCGCGCCATTTCGCGCGCCCTGGCCTTATCGCCGTCGGCGAACAGTTTCAGGTCGGCGCCGGCGGAAAAGAACTTCTCGCCCTCGCCGGTCACCACCAGCGTGTAGATGTTGCGGTCGGCGTTGAGGTCGGCGACCAGTTGCGTCAGATCGACCAGCGCCTCGCGCGTCCAGGTATTGGCCGGCGGGTTGGACAGCGTCAGCAGCGCGGTGTGGTTGATCTTTTCCAGCTTCAGGTTGGTGTAGCTCATGGTGTCCTTTCGGCTTATCGGATGTCGTCGAGGTTATCGGCGTTGAGTAAATGGCGCGAGACGATCACGCGCATGATCTCGTTGGTGCCTTCCAGGATCTGGTGCACGCGCACGTCGCGGAAATAGCGTTCCAGCGGGTATTCGCGGATGTAGCCGTAGCCGCCATGGATCTGCAGCGCCTCGTTGCAGATGCGGAAGCCCAGGTCGGTGGCGAAACGCTTGGCCATCGCGCAGTAGGTGGTGGCGCCGGGCGCCTTGTTGTCCAGCTTGACCGCGGCCAGCCGCACCATCTGGCGCGCCGCGACCAGTTCGGTCTGCATGTCGGCCAGCTTGAACTGCAGCGCCTGGAAGTCGGCGATCGGACGGCCGAACTGCTTGCGCTCCTTCATGTAGGCGTGCGCCGCGTCCAGCGCCGCCTGCGCCGCGCCGACCGAACAGGTGGCGATGTTGATGCGGCCGCCGTCCAGGCCCTTCATGGCGAACACGAAACCCTCGCCCTCGTTGCCCAGCAGGTGGTCGGCCGGCACCTTGACGTTGTCGAAGCTGATGGTGCGGGTCGGCTGGCTGTTCCAGCCCATCTTGGTTTCCTTCTTGCCGTAGCTGATGCCGGCCGCATTGCCCGGCACCACGATGGCGGAAACGCCCTTGGCGCCCTCGCCGCCGGTGCGCGCCATCACCACCAGCACGTCGGTCGAGCCGGCGCCGGAGATGAAGGCCTTGGAACCGTTCAATACATAATGGCCATCCACCAGCTTGGCGGTGGTCTTGAGCGAGGCCGCGTCGGAACCCGAACCGGGTTCGGTCAGGCAATAGGAGCCGATCTTGCGGCCGGCGGCCAGCTTTTCGCACCATTCGGCCTTGATGGCGGCGGTGCCCCAGGAGGCGATCATCCAGCTCACCATGTTGTGGATGGTCAGATAAGCGGCGGTGGAGGGACAGGCGTGCGCCAGTTCCTCGAACACGATGGTGGCGTCCAGCCGCGTCAGGCCCAGCCCGCCGACCTCTTCCGGCGTGTACAGGCCGCAGAAACCCAGCTCGCCGGCCTTGGCGATCACGTCCAGCGGGAAATGCGCCTCCTCGTCCCACTTGGCGGCGAACGGCGCCATCTCGCCGGCGGCGAAGTCGCGCGCGCTTTGCTGGAAGGCCAGTTGATCCTCGTTGAGTTCGAAGTCCATGCTTGTCTCCTGTTTTGGTCTTGATATCGGTCTAGATTAATGGAATTTGGGGAGATGAGTTGTCGCGGGGGCGACATTGGCTGACGGCAGCGGGCCCCTGCTTGCGCAGAGGCCGCCGCCCTTGGCTTTGAATCAGGCCGCCCGATCGAGTGCCGGCTTGCCGAATTGCGCCAGCAATTCGGTCCGGCGCGCCTGCATCGCCTGTACCGCCTTGTCCTTGACATGGCCGTAACCGCGCACCTGGTCCGGCAACTGCGCCAGTTCGATGGCGAGCGCATGGTTGGAGGCGTCCAGCTTGCGCAGCAGGCCCAACACCATGTCGCGGTAGTCGACGACCAGTTGCCGTTCCATGCGCCGCTCTTCGGTGCGGCCGAAGATGTCCAGCGCCGTGCCGCGCAGCCCCTTCATCTTCGCCAGCAGCTTGAATGCCTTGAACATCCAACTGCCGTAGCGCGCCTTGACCAGATGGCCCTTGGCATCCTTCTTCGCGAAGATCGGCGGCGCGAGGTTGAAGCTCAACGAGAAATCGCCCTCGAACTGCTGTTCCAGTTGCTGCATGAACTTGCCGTCGGTGTACAAGCGCGCCACTTCGTATTCGTCCTTGTAGGCCATCAGCTTGGACAGGTTGCGCGCCACCGCCAGCGCCAGCCTGGTGCCGCCCAGCGGCGCTTCGGCGGCGCGCACCGCTTCCACCACTTCGGCGAACTGGGCGGCGTAGGCGGCGTTCTGGTACTCGGTCAGGAAGGCGACGCGGCGCTTGACCAGCTTGTCCAGCGTCTCCGGCATGCGCAGCACCACCGGCTGCGCCGGCAGCGCGATCCGTTCCACCTTCGCCAGCTCGACCGCGGCGCGGCGGCCCCACAGGAAGGCGGTCTTGTTGGATTCCACCGCCACGCCGTTCATCTCGATGGCGCGCAGCAGCGATGCTTCAGTCAGCGGCAGCTCGCCGCGCTGCCAGGCGTAGCCCAGCATGAACAGGTTGGTGGCGATGGAGTCGCCCATCAACGCGGTGGCCAGGCGGGTGGCGTCGATGAAGTCGGCCTGGCCGTCCACCGATTCGACGATCAGCGCCTTGACTTCCTCGAACGGGAATTGCCAGTCCGGGTTCTTGGCGAACTGGCCTGGCGGCTGCTGGTGCACGTTCACCACCGCGCGCGTGCGGCCCGGGCGCATCTTGGAAATGGCGTCGAAGGAACCGGCGGTGAGCATGTCGCAACCCAGGATCAGGTCGGCCTCGCCGGTGGCGATGCGCTGGGCGCGGATGCCGTCGCGCTTGGCGGCGATGCGCACGTGCGAAGTGACCGAACCGTTCTTCTGCGACATGCCGGTCATGTCCAGCACTGAAGCGCCCTTGCCTTCCAGGTGCGCGGCCATGCCCATCAGCGCGCCGATGGTGATCACGCCGGTGCCGCCGATGCCGTTGATGAGGATGTTGAACGGCGTGTCGCAGGACGGCAGCACCGGCTGCGGCAGTGCGCCGAAGTCATCGGCCTGGCGGCTCACGCCGGCCTTGGATTTCTTCAGCTTGCCGCCGGTGACGGTGACGAAGCTGGGGCAGAAACCCTTCACGCAGGAGTAGTCCTTGTTGCAGGACGACTGGTCGATGGCGCGCTTGCGGCCGAATTCGGTCTCCAGCGGCAGGATCGAGGTGCAGTTGGACTGCACGCCGCAGTCGCCGCAGCCTTCGCACACCGCCTCGTTGATGAACAGGCGCTGGTTGGGGTCGGGGAACTCGCCCTTCTTGCGGCGGCGGCGCTTCTCGGCGGCGCAGGTCTGGTCGTAGATGATGACCGTCACGCCCGGCAGCTCGCGCAATTCGCGCTGCACGGCGTCCATGTCCTTGCGATCATGCACGGTGACCGCCGGCGGCAGGTTCGAGCGGTCGGTGTAGCGCGAGATGTCTTCAGACACCAGCGCGATGCGCTGCACGCCTTCAGCCGCCATCTGCTGCGCGATCATCGGCACCGATACCGTGCCGTCCACCGGCTGGCCGCCGGTCATCGCCACCGCGTCGTTGTAGAGGATCTTGTAGGTCATGTTGACCTTGGCCGCCACGGCGGCGCGGATCGCCAGGTAGCCGGAGTGGAAATAGGTGCCGTCTCCCAGGTTGGCGAACACGTGCGGCACCTGCGAGAACGGCGCCTGGCCGATCCAGGGCGCGCCCTCGCCGCCCATGTGGGTGGTCAGCTTGTTGTATTCGGGATAGATGGCGGTGGCCATCACGTGGCAGCCGATGCCGGCCAGCGCGAAGCTGCCTTCGGGCACCTTGGTCGAGGTATTGTGCGGGCAGCCCGAGCAATAGTACGCCGGACGCGGCGGCGTGTTGACCGCCTTGGACAGCACCGCGTCCTTGGCGTCGAGGAAGGCCAGGCGCGCCTTGATCAGGTCGCTGGTGTGGAAGCGCGCGATGCGCGCGGCGATCACGCGGGCGATCTGGGCCACCGAGAAGTCGGCCTTGGAAGTCAGCAGCCACTCGCCGCGCGGCGCCACCCATTCGCCCTTTTCGTCGAACTTGCCGATCACGCGCGGGCGCACGTCGTCGCGCCAGTTGTAGAGCTGTTCCTTCAGCTGGTATTCGACCATCTGGCGCTTTTCTTCCACCACCAGGATTTCGTCCAGGCCTTGCGCGAACTCGCGCACGCCTTCCGGTTCTAGCGGCCAGGGCATCGAGACCTTGAACAGGCGCAGGCCGATCTCGGCCGCGAAGGCTTCGTCGATGCCCAGTTCCGACAGCGCTTCCAGCACGTCGAGATAGGACTTGCCGGAGGCGATGATGCCCAGCCGCGCCTTGGGGCTGTCGATCATCACGCGGTTGAGCTTGTTGGCGCGGGCGTAGGCCAGCGCCGCGTAGATCTTGTAGTCCTGCATCAGCGCTTCCTGCTTGCGCGCCTGCACGCCCAGCGTGTCGGTCGACAGGCGGGCGTTGAGCCCACCTTCGGGCATGACGAAGTCGGCAGGATATTGGATGTCGATGCGGAACGGATTGGCGTCCACCGAGGCGCTCGACTCGACCGTGTCGGCCAGCGCCTTGAAGCCCACCACGCAGCCGGAATAGCGCGACATGGCCCAGCCGTGCAGGCCGAGGTCGAGGTATTCCTGCACGTTGCAGGGATAGAGCATCGGGATCATCGATGCCGAGAAAATATGGTCGGACTGGTGCGGCAGCGTCGAGGAATAGGCGCCGTGGTCGTCGCCGGCCACCAGCAGCACGCCGCCGTGGGCGGAAGTGCCGGCGTGGTTCATGTGTTTCAGCACATCGCCGCAGCGGTCCACGCCGGGTCCCTTGCCGTACCACATGGCGAATACGCCGTCGTATTCGGACGGGCCGATCAGCTTGACCTGCTGGGTACCCCAGACGGCAGTGGCGGCCATGTCTTCGTTGACGCCGGGCTGGAACTTGACGCGGTGCGCCGCCAGGTGCGGCTGCGCCTTCCATAGCGCCTCGTCCAGGCCGCCCAGCGGCGAGCCGCGGTAGCCGGAAATGAAGCCGGCGGTATGCAGGCCGGCCTGTTGGTCGCGGATTTGCTGCAGCATCGGCAGGCGCACTAAAGCCTGGATGCCGGAGAGGTAAATCGAGCCTTCGGTGGCGGTATATTTATCGTCCAGGCTGACGGGCGCCAGCGGGATCGATTCCGAAGTGTTTGCAACGGCGGTATGCAAGCCGCCTGTCGCGGGGGTGCCGGGGACCGGCGAGTGAGCGCTCACTTGGGTCGCAGCCAGACCGGAATCACGCGCGCCTTCTACGGTTGGCGCCGTCATGCCGGCAGGCTCAGCTGCCGAACGGATATGCATTGCTTGTCTCCAAAATTTTGATTCAGATAGCGCCTGTCATTACTGCGCCGGGTACGGCGCATCACTGTCAGACACCTCGGCCGTGGTAGCGGCCATCACAACAATCCCCGTCTGGAAAACTGCTGTGACTGAAGTCTATCCCCGCGCCGTCCCGGCATGGAAATACCGATTGGGGATAGGGCCATAAGGAAAAACGATAGCTAATGCAAAAACTGTATCTGTCCCTTTGCGCTGGCCGGCGCTAGACTCGGCGACTTCTTTTCCATTGCCAAGGGAGCGCCATGCCTGCCACCTACGCCTACCGCCTGCTCAACGTATTCGCCGAATCCACCTTCGGCGGCAATCCCCTGTGCGTGTTCGAAGACGCCCGCGGCATCGACGACGCCACGATGCAGGCGCTGGCCCTGCAGTTCAACCTGTCGGAAACCACCTTCATCCTGCCCTCGGCCGTGGCCGATGCGCGCGTGCGCATCTTCACCACCGGCTACGAGATGCCGTTCGCCGGCCACCCCACGCTGGGGACGGCGCAGGTGGTGCGCGAATTGCTGCAAACCGGGAATGCGCTGACATTGGAATTCAAGGCCGGCGTGGTGCCGGTCACCGCCGACGGCGACGTCTGGACCTTCACCGCGCCCAGCGCCGGCGGCCCCAAGACCGCGCCTGTCGTCGGCCTGTCGCCGGCTGAAGTCGCGGCACTGGTCGGCCTGTCCGAGCAAGACCTGGCGGGCGAACCGATCTGGGTCGATACCGGCGCCGACCAGCTCCTGGTGCCGTTGAAGTCGCCGGATGCGGTGCGCCGCGCCCAGCCCGACAGCGGCGCGCTGGAACGCTGGCCGCAAAGCAGCCTGGAACGCAAGACGGCCTATGTCTTCGCCTTCGACGACAAGGAACCGGGCAATGTGCTGGCGCGCTATTTCTTCACCAAGCAAGGCGGCGGCGTGGCAGAGGATCCGGGCACCGGTTCGGCCTGCGCCAACCTGGGCGGCTGGCTGCTGGCGACCGGCCATGCCCTGCCGGCGCGCTACGCGATCGACCAGGGCGCGGCGGTCGATCGCCCTTCGCGCCTGCATCTGGCGGTATCGGAAAACGGCGCGATCCAGGTCGGCGGCCGCGTCATCGAAATCGGCCGCGGCACCGTCACCATCGATCCGGTCGGACGCACCGCGCTGGCCTGAACCTTACTCCTGCCCTTCTTGCGTCAGCGGCAGGATCAGCGCGTGCAGCCAGTCCATGAACTCGGCCACGCGCGCCGGCACGTGGCGGCGGCTGGCGTAGAGCAGCGATACCGGCATCGGCGCCGGACGGTATTGCGGCAGCACTTCCACCAGCGTCCCCTGCGCCAGCAAGCGGCGCTTGCGCGGCCCCACCAGCGGCAGCTGGATCATGCCGAGGCCGGCCTGGCAGGCGGCGTCGTAGGTTTCTGTGCTGTTGACGGTGAGGCTGCCGGCCATCGGCACGTAGTGGGTCTGCTTGCCGTCGAACCATTCCCAGCCCGGCGAGCGGCCGCCCAGCATTTGACGGTAATGCACCAGCTTGTGGTGCGCCAGATCCTCCAGCGTGCGCGGCACGCCATACCGCTCCAGATAGGCCGGGCTGGCGCAGTTGATCTGCACCAGATGCCCGATCGGGCGCGCCACCAGCGACGAATCGTCCAGCGTGCCGGTGCGCAGCACGCAGTCGAAGCCTTCGCCGATGAGGTCGACCCGGCGGTCGCTGGCGGAGAGCTCGATCTCCAGTTGCGGATGCCGCTCAAGGAATCCCGACAATTCCGGCAACACCACTTCGCGCGCCATGGCGCTGGACATGTCCACCCGCAGCTTGCCGGCCAGCGCCTTGCCGCCGGCCCGGAACATCGCCCGCAACGATTCGAAATCGTCCAGCAATTCCTTGCTGCGCCGGTAGAAAGCCTCGCCGTCGGCGGTCATCTGCACGCGCCGGGTGGTGCGTTGGAGCAGGCGCGTGCCCAGCATCTGCTCCAGTTGCTGCACCGCCAGCGACACGGTGGCGTTGGGCAGGCCGAGCTGGCGCGCGGCGCCGCTGAAACTGGCCAGTTCGGCCACGCGCTGGAAGATCTGGAGGGTGTCGAGCTGGTTCAAGGCGCTCTCCAATTATTATTAAATATTGAAAAGTCTAATATTAAACAAGAAATTTATTAATAAAAATCTTCTCAATATACTGGGCTCCGTAGTCAGGCATATCTCTCTTCCATCCCATCGACAGGAGCCCAGCATGAACCAAGCAAACTCTACCGCACCCCGCATCGCCCTGATCACCGGCGGCAGCCGCGGCCTCGGCAAGAACACCGCCCTGCACCTGGCGCGCGACGGCGTCGGCGTGATCCTCACCTATGTCGGCAACCGCGCCGCCGCCGAACAGACCGTGGCCGAGATCGCCGCCACCGGCGCCAAGGCCGTAGCCCTGCAACTGGACCTGGCCAAGAGCAGCACCTTCCCGGCCTTCGCCGACGCCGTGCGCGCCGCGCTCAAATCGACCTGGAACGCCGAGCGCTTCACCTACCTGGTCAACAACGGCGGCATGGGCGTCCACGCCGCCATCGCCGAAACCACCGAAGCGGCCTTCGACGAGCTGTACAACGTGCACCTGAAAGGCACCTTCTTCCTGACCCAGGCGCTGCTGCCGCTGATCGCCGATGGCGGGCGCATCGTCAACACCTCCAGCGGCCTGGCGCGCTTCTCCCTGCCCGGCTATGCGGCCTACGCGGCGATGAAGGGCGGCATCGAAGTGATGACGCGCTACATGGCCAAGGAATTCGGCGCGCGCGGCATCGCCGTCAACACGGTGGCGCCTGGCGCCATCGAAACCGATTTCGGCGGCGGCCTGGTGCGCGACAATGCGGAAATCAACGCCTTCGTCGCCGGCCAGACCGCGCTGGGCCGCGTCGGCCGTCCGGATGACATCGGCGCCGCCGTGGCCTCGCTGCTGCGCCCGGAAAACGGCTGGATCAACGCCCAGCGCATCGAAGTCTCGGGCGGCATGTTCGTCTGAGCCGCCGCCGGGAATGCCTTGCCATCGGCATTCCCGGCGCCGCTTTCCCCTCTTTTTTCCCCTCTTTTTCCGTCTCCCCGCGCCTCCGCGCACGCTACTGCCGAGCTTGCCGCATCTGCCCTGCGCCAGCATGGCCGGGGCAAGTGCAAAGACCGCCGCATTGTGTTGCGGATTGCATTGTGCTCGGGTAACATCGCTCAGCGTTGAACTAGAATTTTTTCAATAAATCGACTCACTTTATGTAGCTTGTAGAGCCATCGGATGGTTACACCGTCCGATAGTGAGCCGGACTCGACGCAGTGACATACGGCCGCGCCTGCGCTGCCGATCGGGAAGAGACACAGGCCAATGGAGGATGGCAGGCAGCACGCGCCGCACAGCCCGCTCTTGCGCCCATGTGTCCCAATGACGGAGCACGAATAGGGGGCGGGTATTTTCAGTCATATCTTTCGCAATCGCGCAGCATTCCTGCCTGCCTGCGCAGCGTCCCTGCTGATTGCGCTTCTTGCATCCCTCACCCCGGCTTGCGCGGCCCATTCCGGCCCCGATTGCTCGCGCCCGTTTACACTGGCGCTGCACGACCACGGCCTGCTGTACTCGGCGGCCACCGACACCGGCATCGACAAGGATTTCGCCGACGAACTGATCCGCCGCAGCGGCTGCAAGGTCAACGTCAGCCTGATGTCGCGCGCGCGCATCTGGCAACTGATCGAATCCGGCGCGCTGGACTTCAGCCTGTCGGGCATCTCCAGCCCCGAGCGCGAGCGGTTCGCCTCCTTCGCCTGGTACTTCAGCAACAAGTACTACCTGCTGGTGCGCAAGGATTCCGGCATCTCGCGGCTGCAGGATTTCGCGCGCAACGGGCATTTCCAGTTGGGCGCCATCCGCGGCTTCCGCTACAGCCGCAACGCCAACCGCCTGGTCGACAAGCTCAGCGCCGCCAACCGCGTGAGCCAGGCCGGCGGCCTCGAGCCTTTGTATGAAGCCCTGCTGCTCAACCGCATCCAGGGCATGATCATGGAGCCGTTCGATTACCCCGCGGTGCAGGAAAAGCGCATCCGCGACGCCACTTCCATCATCGGCTTCGAGGATCCTTCGGTGCCGCACGGGCTGATCATGTCCAGGAAGGCGCTGACGCCGGCCGAGCAGAACAAGTGGCGCGCGCTGGTCGACGGCATGCTGGCCGACGGCACGGTGCGGCGCATCTTCGAAAAATATTTCAACCCGGACCTGGCGGCTTCGATGGTTCAATTCCAGGCCAAACCATGAGAGCCGTGCACTGGATCCGCAAGATCCTGCTCCCGCTGCTGATCCTGTTCACGGGACTGGGCGTGACCTGGGTCGCCTGGGACCATGAGCGCCAGGCCGCCGCCAAGGAACTCAACGCTCAGTTCGCCTCGGCGCTGCGCGAGACGGTCAGCCGCATCGAACAGCGCATGGCCTCCTACGAGCAGATGCTGCATGGCGTGCAAGGGCTGGTCTCGGCCACCGGCGCGATCGACCGCGGCAGCTTCCACGACTATGTCGGCGCGCTGAACCTCGACGCCAATTTCTCCGGCATCCAGGCCATCTCGATCGAGGAATGGGTTCCCGCCGAGCGCCTGGACGCCCATCTGGAACGCATGCGCAAGCAAGGCCTGGCCGGCTATGCGATCCGCCCGCCGGGCGGGCGTGAAGCCTACGCGCCCCTGACCCTGCTGGAGCCTTACGTCGGCCGCAACCGCGTCCCCTTCGGCCTGGACCACTGGTCCGACCCGGTGCGCCGCGTGGCCATGGAAAAGGCGCGCGACTCCGGCATGGCGGCCATCTCCGGCAAGGTCGAGACGGACCTCAGCGGCAACCGGACCGAGCCTTCCTTCCTGATGTACTTGCCGCTGTACGAGCGCGGCAAGCCGCAAGGCACTATCGCCGAACGCCGCGCCAGCCTGCTGGGCTGGGTGCAGGCAGTATTGCGCATGAACGACGTGATCGCCAGCCTGTACGGCGAAAGCACGCACGGCATCGCCTTCTCGCTGTACGACGGCGTCGAAGCGGTACCCGAGGCCCTGCTCTACCGTTCGCGCGACGAGACGGCGCAAGCGCTGCCGGCGCGCATCTCCGCCACCGAATACCTGGTGGTGGCGAACCACAACTGGACGCTGAGGATGAGCGCGCAAGACAACTTCACCTCCCAGTTCGGCCGCAATGCCGAGCAGCTGATCGCCGCGACCGGCATCGGCATGAGCGTCACGCTGACGCTGCTGGCCTGGCTGATGATGTCTTCCCGCGTGCGCGCGGTGCGCCTGGCGCAGCGGATGACGGCCTCGCTGCGCGCCAGCGAGGAACAGTTCCGCGCCATCGCCGACTGCACCGTGAACTGGGAAGTCTGGTGGGGCCTGGACGGCCGGCCGCGCTGGGTCAACCATGCGGTGGCCGACTATACCGGCTACACGGTCGAGGAATGCCTGGCGATGAAAGACTTCGTCGGCACCATCGTGCATCCGGAAGACGAACCGCGCATCCGCGCCGAATTGTCCAAATGCATCGACGGCCACAAGCGCGAGGATGTCGAATTCCGCTGCGTGCGCAAGGACGGCTCGGTGTTCTGGCTGTCGCTGTCGTCGGCGCCGATCACCGACCCGCACGGCACCTTCACGGGTTTCCGCACCAGCAGCCGCGACATCACCGAGCGCAAGCAGATCGAAGCCGAGCTGCGCATCTCGGCGGTGGCGTTCGATTCGCGCGAGGGCATGCTCATCACCGACGCCAACAGCAAGATCCTGCGCGTGAACAAGGCCTTCACCGAGATCACCGGCTACAGCGCCGAGGAGATCGTCGGCAAACATCCCAACCTGTTGCGCTCGGACCGCCACGGCCCCGCTTTCTTCCAGGAAATGCGCCAGAGCATCGCCCGTTTCGGCAAATGGCAGGGCGAGATCTGGGACCGCCGCAAGAACGGCGAGGTCTACCCCGAATGGCTGACCATCTCGGCCGTCAAGAACAAGGATGGCCACGTCACCCATTACGTCAGCACCCACCACGACATCAGCGACCGCAAGCTGGCCGAGGAACGCATCCGCGAACTGGCCTCGTTCGACGCCCTGACCCGCCTGCCCAACCGCGCCTTGCTGCTGGAACGCCTGAAGCAGGCCGTGGCGCTGTCGGCGCGCGGCAAGACCTGCTCGGCGCTGCTGTTCATCGACCTCGACCACTTCAAGACCCTCAACGACACCGTTGGCCATGAAAAGGGTGACCTGCTGCTCAAGCAGGTATCGCAGCGCCTGGTGGCCAGCGTGCGCGAAAACGATACCGTCGCGCGCGTGGGCGGCGACGAGTTCGTGGTGGTGCTGGAAGGCCTGAACGAGCACCAGGAAGAAGCGGCCAGCCAGACCAAGGCGATCGGCGAAAAGATCCTTGCCACTCTGGGCAACACCTACCAGCTCGACGAGGTCGAATACCGCACTACCGCCAGCGTCGGCGCCACCCTGTTCCGCGGGCGCCAGTCCTCGGTGGACGAGCTGATGAAACAGGCTGACCTCGCCATGTACAAGGCCAAGGAAACCGGACGCAATGCGCTGCGCTTCTTCGATCCGGCCATGCAGACCGTGGTGCTGGAGCGCGCCGCGCTGGAAACAGGCTTGCGCAAGGCCATCGAAGGCGACCAGTTGCTGCTGCACTACCAGCCGCAAGTGGTGGCGGGCGGCCGCGTGACCGGCGCCGAAGTGCTGGTGCGCTGGCAGCATCCGCAGCGCGGCATGGTGCCGCCGGGCGACTTCATCCCGCTGGCCGAGGAAACCGGCCTCATCCTGTCGCTGGGCAACTGGGTGCTGGAAGCCGCCTGCAAGCAGTTGGCCATCTGGGCGCAAAACCGGCATACCGAACATCTCACCATCGCCGTCAACGTCAGTGCCCAGCAATTCCGCGAGCCTAACTTCGTGCAGACGGTGCTGGAGACGATCGAACGCACCGGCGCCAACCCGCGGCGCCTGAAACTGGAACTGACCGAGAGCCTGCTGGTGGACAACGTCGAGGACATCATCCAGAAGATGTTCGCCTTGAAGGCCTATGGCGTGGAGTTTTCGCTGGACGACTTCGGCATCGGCTACTCGTCGCTGTCCTACCTCAAGCGGCTGCCGTTGAATCAGCTTAAAATCGACCAGTCTTTCGTGCGCGACGTCTTGATCGATCCCAACGATGCATCGATCGCCAAGACCATCGTCAACCTGGCCCAAAGCCTGGGCCTGGGCGTCATCGCCGAAGGGGTGGAAACCGATGCCCAGCGCAGCTTCCTGGCCGATGCCGGATGCCATGCCTACCAGGGCTATTTCTTCTGCCGCCCGGTCGCGGTCGACGCTTTCGAGAAGTTCGCGCAGGAATTCGATCCCCAATTCACTGCCGCATAGGACGCCTACATGAACGCATTGTCGAACTTCGCCATCAACAACAAATGGCCGGCCCAGCATCCCGACCGCATCCAGTTGTATTCGCTGCCCACGCCCAACGGCGTGAAGGTGTCGATCATGCTGGAAGAAACCGGCCTGCCCTACGAGCCGCACCTGCTCAGCTTCGATACCAACGACCAGATGTCGCCGGAGTTCCTGTCGCTGAACCCGAACAACAAGATCCCCGCCATCATCGACCCCAACGGCCCCGGCGGCAAACCGCTGCCGCTGTTCGAGTCGGGCGCGATCCTGCTGTACCTGGCCGAGAAGACCGGCAAATTCATCCCGGCCGATCCGGCCGCGCGCTACCAGGTGATCCAGTGGGTGATGTTCCAGATGGGCGGCATCGGCCCGATGTTCGGCCAGCTCGGCTTCTTCCACCGTTTCGCCGGCAAGGAATACGAGGACAAGCGCCCGCGCGACCGCTACGTCAACGAATCCAAGCGCCTGCTGGGCGTGATGGACAAGCGCCTGGCCGAAAGCAAGTGGCTGGCCGGCGACGAATACAGCATCGCCGACATCGCCACCTTCCCCTGGGTGCGCAACCTGATCGGCTTCTATGACGCGGGCGAACTGGTCGGCTTCAAGGACTTCCCCCATGTGGCGCGCGCGCTGGAGGCCTTCGTGGCGCGTCCGGCCGTGGCCAAGGGCCTGACTATCCCGGCCCGCGGCTGAAGAGGCGCACTGGCCTTTCCCCCATTCGCCTGCCGCCAAGGGTGGCGGCAGGCGGCTCGCTCAAAGCACGTGTAAATTCCCTTCCCGCCTTCGGAGCCGCGCGTTAGCATTGGACCAACGCCTTATGGAACAACGCCTGCCCATGACGATCCGCAATTCCCTCCTCGCCTTCGTATGCCCCCTTTTTCTGGCCGGCCTCTGCCTCGGCCTTGTCGCCCAGCCGGCGCAAGCGGTCGACCTCTCGCTCAAATCGATACGCGTGGGCAACCTGGCGCGCGCCTACTTTTCCGAACGCAGCGGCCAGGGCGCGCCGCAACCGCTGATCATCGCCCTGCACGGCAGCGGCTCCAGCGGTTCGCAGCTGGCGCGCGCCACCGGCCTGACCGAAATCGCCGAGGCCGCCGGCTACATGGTGGCCTATCCCAACGGCACCGGCCTGACCATCGATGCCCGCACCTGGAATTCCGGCGGCTGCTGCGGCTATGCGCAGATACACAAGGTGGACGACGTCGCCTTCATCCGGACGCTGATCGACAAGCTGGCATCCGACGGCCTGGCCGACCGCAGCCGGGTCTATCTGGTGGGCCTGTCCAACGGCGGCATGCTGGCCTACCGCCTGGCAGCCGAAGCGCCGGAACTGTTCAAGGGCGTGGCCGTGGTCAGCGCCGTGCTGGACGTGCCGCCCGAAACGGTCAAGACCGGCGTGCCGGTCTTGCACATCCACGGCAGCGACGACCCGTTCATCCCGTTCCTGGGCGGCATCGGCGCCAAGGAAGCCTCGCAGGTGCCGCGCCTGTCGGTCGCCAAAACCATCGATGCCTGGGTCAAGGCCAACGGCGCCGATCCCAAGCCCGCGGTGAGCGACATCCCCGACGTCGCGGGCGACGGCACCACCGTGCGCCAGTACACCTACCACAGCAAGAACGACCCGCAGGCGGTGGTGCTGTACGAGGTCAAGGGCGGCGGCCACAACTGGCCGGGCGGCACCGCGCCCATGCCCAACGGCGGCAAGGCATCGCAGAACCTGGATGCCTCGCGCGCGATTGTCGAGTTCTTCAACCGCCACGGCGGCGGCCGGAAGGACGATGGGGCCGCCGACGGCGACCTGCCTCCGGGCGCGGCGCCGCCCAAACCGGAAGCGGCAACACCAGCCATGCCCGCCAAGCCGGCCCTCTGATCCGGCGGGCCTATGCCACTGCGGGGCCAAATCGCACTATCATAGCGGCCAGCGTCCAACCAACATCGCCATGACAATGAAAAGACTCATCACCAGCATCCTGATCGCCGTCGTGCTGTATTTCCTGTTGCCCTTCGTGACCAAATTCATTCCGCAGTATCGCCTGGCGGTCTGGTGCATCACCGCCGGCATCGTCTCGTTTGCGGTATCGGCGCTGATGGACAAGGTCTGAGCGGCAACGCAAAAACACCCGCGGGACAATGAAAAACGGCCGCGACGTATTGCACGTCGCGGCCGTTCTCATTACCGGTGAAGCGCACCGGGGAACTATCAGCACTCGCCCTTTTTCGCATGCCCCGGCGGGCAGTGATCGCGGTCGTGGCCGCGTCCATGTCCACGGCCCTGGTCGTCGTCATCGTCGTGATGGCGACCGCCGCGCCAACCGCCGCGATCCAGCACCCATCCGTTCGGCCCCTGGCGCCACACCGGCTGCGCATAGACATAACCGGGGCGCTCGCGCATCCAGCGGCCTTCGCGCCAGATGTGGTCATGACCATCCCAGTCCCAGTAGCCGGGCGCCCAGATGTAGCCGTAACGCGGCGGCGGCAACGGTTCGACCCGCAGCGGCGGCGGACCGATATTGATGCTGACGGAAACCTGTGCCTGCGCCGCAAGCGGAACCGCACCCAGCGAGGCGGCGGCGAGTACGGTGGCGAGTATTATTTTTTTCATGATATTGATCAAAGTGAAGAAGATTTAATTCAGACCGGGCAATGTCCAGCCCGGTTCCTGAAATGCCGCATGCAACATTGCCGTGGAACAATACCACCGTTCCCGCCCTTGCGCAGGCGGCGCCGCAACGCCTCAACCTCCCTTCGCAGCCTTGAACATGGCCTTGATTCCGCGCACCGCCTGGCGGATGCGCGACTCGTTCTCGATCAGGGCGAAGCGCACATACTCGTCGCCGTATTCGCCGAAGCCGATGCCCGGCGACACGCAGACCTTGGCCTGCTCCATCAGGATCTTGGAAAACTCCAGCGAACCCAGGGCGCGGTAAGGCTCGGGAATGCGCGCCCAGATGTACATCGAGGCCTTGGGCACATCGACCATCCAGCCGGCCTCGTGCAAGCCCTTGACCAGCACGTTGCGGCGCTTTTCGTAATTGGCGCGGATTTCCTCCACGCAGGACTGGTCGCCTTCCAGCGCGGCGATCGCAGCCACCTGTACCGGCGTGAAACTGCCGTAGTCGTGGTAGCTCTTGATGCGCGCCAGCGCCGCCACCAGCTTCTGGTTGCCGACCATGAAGCCGATCCGCCAGCCGGCCATGTTATAGCTCTTGGACATCGTGAAGAATTCCACCGCGACATCGCGCGCGCCCGGCACCTGCATGATGGACGGCGCTTTCCAGCCATCGAAGGTGATGTCGGCGTAGGCCAGGTCGTGCACCACCAGGATATTGTGCTCGCGCGCCAGCTTCACCACACGTTCGAAGAACTCCAGCTCCACGCATTGCGCGGTCGGGTTCGAAGGGAAACCCAAGATCATCATCTTGGGCTTGGGATAGCTTTCGCGCACCGCGCGTTCCAGCTCGTCGAAGAAATCCACGCCCGGGCTCATGCGCACCGAGCGGATGCTGGCGCCGGCGATGACCGCGCCGTAGATGTGGATCGGGTAGCTCGGATTGGGCACCAGCACGGTGTCGCCCTTGTCCAGCGTGGCCAGCATCAGGTGCGCCAGGCCTTCCTTGGAGCCGATGGTGACGATGGCTTCGCTGTCCGGGTCGAAGTCCACTTCATAGCGCGACTTGTACCAGTGCGCGATCGCACGGCGCAGCCGCGGAATGCCTTTGGATGCGGAATAGCCATGCGTATCGGGCCGCTGCGCGACTTCCACCAGCTTCTGCACGATGTGCGGCGGCGTGGAGCCGTCCGGGTTGCCCATCGACATGTCGATGATGTCCTCGCCGCGGCGGCGCGCGGCCATCTTCAGTTCGGCGGTGATGTTGAAGACGTACGGCGGCAGGCGATCAATGCGCGGAAAGCTGACCGGGATGGCGTTGGTATCGGGAACAGGTGAGGAAGGGGAAACGTCAGGCGTGCGCGAAGGCTCGCGCGGATCTGCGGATTGCGTCATGTTGGACTTTCACGTCAGCGCCCGGAACCGTCCGAGCGACGTTGGAACGAATGTTCCGCAGAAGATTCTATGCGCGAATGCGCTGTCGCACAAGATGCAACAGCGCCCTTTCGTCATTCGTATTTGCGCGCGTCCTCGATCACCTTGCCGTCATTGGGCAGGCTGCCCGGCGCCACGAACATCACCTCGCCGCGCAGCTTGGTCAGCTCGCGCAGGCTGCCGGCCACGGCGGCCGCATCGATGGCCGGGTCGTCCGGATTGCCGATCTCGCAATGCAGGGTCATGATGTCGTTGGCCATCTCGCCGCTCACCACCAGCCGCGCCTTGAGCACGTCGCCATGCCGGCGCAGCACGTCGGCCACCTGGGAGGGATGCACGAACATGCCGCGCACCTTGGTGGTCTGGTCGGCGCGCCCCATCCAGCCCTTGATGCGCACATTGGTGCGCCCGCAAGGCGATACCCCCGGCAGTACCGCCGACAAGTCGCCGGTGCCGAAACGCAGCAGCGGGTAATCCGGGTTGAACGAGGTCACCACCACTTCGCCCACCTCGCCTTCGGCGACGGGATCGCCGGTGCCGGGGCGCACGATCTCCAGGATCAGTTCCTCGTCCAGCACCATGCCGGGATGCACCGTCCCTTCGCTCATGGTTTCGTAGGCGATATTGCCGATGTCGGCCGAGGCGTACAGCTGCAGCACATGCGGCACGCCATGCTCATGGAACCAGGCGCGCAACGACGGCGGCAAGGCCTCGCCGCTGACCAGCGCGCGCTGCACGCTGCCGATGTCGGCGTTCATCTCGCGCGCCTTCTCGATGATGATCTTGAGGAAGGATGGCGTGCCGACATAGGCATCCGGCTTCAACGCAGCCATCGCGTTGACCTGCAGCTCGGTCTGGCCGATGCCCGCCGGGATCACCGCGCACCCCAGTTTGGCGGCGGCGCCTTCGACCATGAAGGCGGCCGGCGTGAAATGGTAGGCGAAACAGTTCTGCACGATATGGCCGGCCGCCAGCCCCAGCGCCTTCATCGGACTGGCGAAGCGCCACCAGTCGGCGCCATGCCCTTCCGGATCGAAGATCGGCCCGGGCGACATGAACAGCCGCCGCAATTGCCGCGCCGGCGTGCTGTTGAGGCCGCCGAACGGCGCCTCCCTCGTCTGCAGTTCCTTCAGGTCGGACTTGCGCGTGACTGGCAAGCGCGCCAGGTCGGCGCGTGTGCGCACCGCCTGCGCATCGATGCCGTGCAGGATGCGCGCCCAGCCCGGCGCCATCTGCGCGCGCGCCAGCAACTGCGGCAGGCGCGCCAGCAATTGCTCTTCGCGCTGCTGCGGGTCGCGCCGTTCCAGCGCGTCCAGTTCCGCAAGGGCTTGTCTGCTGTCTGCCATTTCCAGTGCCCTCGTCTCAAGCCAGCCAGCGTTTGCGGCGGCGGTAGAACTTCATGTCGCGGAAATTCTTGCGTTCACCGGACGACACGCCGAGGTAGAACTCCTTGACGTCCTCGTTATCCGACAGCTCCCGGGCCGCGCCCTCCATCACCACCCGGCCGTTTTCCAGGATGTAGCCGAAATCGGCGTAGCGCAGCGCCACCATGGTGTTTTGCTCGGCCAGCAGGAACGAGACTTTTTCCTTGGTGTTCAGGTCCTTCACGATCTCGAAGATCTCTTCGACGATCTGCGGCGCCAGGCCCATCGACGGTTCGTCCAGCAGGATCATCGAGGGCTTGGCCATCATGGCGCGGCCGATCGCCGTCATCTGCTGCTCGCCGCCCGAGGTGTAGCCCGACTGCGACTTGCGCCTGACCTTCAGGCGCGGGAAATAGTCATAGATCTTTTCCAGCTCCTGCTTCACTTCGCTGTTGCTGATGCCGCGCGTGTAGGCGCCGGTCAGCAGGTTCTCTTCCACCGTCAGGTGGCCGAAGCAGTGCCGCCCTTCCATCACCTGGATCACGCCGCGCTTGACGAGGTCGTTGGGCGTCATGCGATCGACCCGCTCGCCGCGGAACTCGATGCTGCCCTTGGTGACGTCGCCGCGCTCGGCGCGCAGCAGGTTGGAGATGGCCTTGAGCGTGGTGCTCTTGCCGGCGCCGTTGGCGCCCAAGAGCGCCACGATCTTGCCGTCCGGCACGTCCAGCGAAACGCCTTTCAAGACCAGGATCACGTGGTCGTAGATGACTTCGATGTTATTGATCGAGAGCGCAGTACTCATAGGTTCGTTCGCTATTCAAAAAAGCACCGGCGGCGATGGGAGACATGCATGGCCGCCGGCGCAAGCGCCTACTTCATGCAGGCAGGAGTCATACCTTTTTCTTTTGCGTATTTGGCGGCCGATGCCTTGAACAGCGGGTGGATCAGGTTCTTGTTGCCTTCGATCCAGTCCGACACCAGCACCCACTTGCTGCCGTCCCACTGCTGGATCTTCACCTTGCCGGAACCTTCATGGTTGTCGCACGAGGTCTTGATCTCCGGCAGCAGGCCGGTCGCGCCCAGCTGCTGCAGGCGGGCATTGGTGATGTTCAGGTTTTCCAGGCCCCAGCGCACCTGCTCGCCGCTCATGACCTTGCCCTTGCCGAACTTGTCCTGCGCGGTGCGCACCGCTTCCACCGTGGCGATGGCGGCCGAGACGCCGCGGTTGTACAGCACCGAGCCGAGCTTGTTCTTGTCCTGCATGTTGCCGCGGCCGGCGCCGTAGACCACCTTTTCGATATCGGTGATCACCGGCACGTTCTTGCCGGCCACGTTCCAGGTGGCGGAGAGGTAGCCCTTGGCGGCTTCGCCGGCGGGGATGGTGTCTTCCTCAGAGCCGGCCCACCAGGAACCGACGATCTTGTCGCGCGCATAGCCGACCTTCTGCGCCGCCTTCAGCGCGGTCTGGTTCATCACGCCCCAGCCCCAGAAGATCACGTAGTCGGGGTTCTCCTGGCGGATGCGCAGCCATTGCGCGCCCTGCTCGTTGCCGGGGTGCGCCACCGGGATTTCCACCAGCTTGAACTTGCCGATGCTGGACTCGGCCTGCAATGCCACGATCGGCTCCTTGCCGTAGGCCGAATCGTGGTACAGGAACACGATCTTCTTGCCCGCCAACGAACCGCCGTTCTTGCCGGCCAGGTACTTGACGATGGCCGAGACCTGCATCTGGTAGGTGGTCACCAGCGGGAAGGCGTACGGGAACACCGAACCGTCCACCGCGTCGGTGCGGCCGTAGCCGATCATCAGGAGCGGCACCTTGTCTTCCGCGGTCTTGTCGATCAGCGCGTAGGAGATGCCTGTGGCCATCGGATTGATCGCGGTGCCGCGGGTCACGCTGTTCTTGTTCTTCATGCGCTCGTAGCACTCCACGCCCTTGGCGTTGTTGTACTCGGTCTCGCACTCTTCCCACGACAGCTTGACGCCGTTGACGCCGCCGTCCTTCAGGTTGACGTAGTTCAGGTAATCGACATAGCCGCCGTAGTAGGACTGGCCGTTGGTGCCATAAGGCCCGACGCGGTAGCTGGGAATGGCGATGAACTGGTCATTGGCCTGGGCCGCCGCCGGCAGCGCCGTCGACAGCAGGCTGGCGGCGGTTGCCGCTGCCAGCATCAGGTGTTTCATGCTCTTCATGGTCTCGTCTCCTTGTTGTGTTGTTATTCCATCCAACTCATGCATTCATGCATCCCACCCCGCGCCCTTTCAATGCGGGAACGGCCACAACCGCAATTTCTCCTTGGCGATCTGCCACAGCCGCGCCAGCCCGTGCGGCTCGACGATCAGGAAAAAGATGATCAATGCGCCAAACACCATCAGTTGGATATGCGACACGGTGGCGTTGGTGAACGGCAGATGCAGCAGCGTGGCCAGTGGCGGCAAGACGTTGTCGAGGAAGATCGGTAGCAGCAGGATGAAGGCCGACCCCAGGAAGGAACCGAGGATGCTGCCGACGCCGCCGATGATGATCATGAACAGGATGCGGAACGACAGGTCCAGCGCAAAGCCGTCCGGCTCCACCGATCCCAGGTAGCAGAACGCGTACAGCGCGCCGGCCACGCCGCAGTAGAAGGAACTGACGGCGAAGGCGGTCAGCTTGGTGCGCATCAGCGGGATGCCGATCACTTCCGCCGCCACGTCCATGTCGCGCACCGCCATCCAGGCGCGGCCGGTGGAAGAACGCACCAGGTTCTTTGCCACCAGCGCCATGACGCTGACGATGGCCAGCACGAACAGGTATTTCTTGACCGGCGTATTGATGTCGATGCCGAACAGGTCGATCTTGGGCGTACTGATCACGCCCGAGGAACTGTTGTTGGAGAACCAGGAGAACTTGGTCAGCGCCCACACCACGAAGAACTGCGCCGCCAGCGTCGCCACCGCCAGGTAGAAGCCCTTGATGCGCAGCGACGGCAAGCCGAACAGCACGCCCACCACCGCCGCGCAGCCGCCGGCCAGGATCAGCGTCAGCAGGATGGGGATGCCCTCCACCCGCAACTGGAAGTTGTAGGCGGCGTAAGCGCCCACCGCCATGAAGGCGGCCGAGCCGAGCGACAACTGGCCGGCATAGCCGGTCAGCACGTTCAGGCCGAGCGCGGCCAGCGCGAACACCAGGAACGGGATCAGGATCGCCGAGAACCAGTATTCGCTGCCGGCCAGCGGCACGGCGATGAACGCCACCGCCATGAACAGCGCGAATACGATGCGGTCTTGCCGGATCGGGAAGATCTGGCTGTCGGCGATGTAGCTTGTCTTGAATTGTCCTGCTTCACGGTACAGCATGGTGCGTCTCCAATGAATTGACTGCCGGTTTGCTTACACCCGGTCGATATGCCGTTCGCCGAACAATCCCTCCGGCCGCACCAGCAGGAACAGCAGCGCGAACACATAAGGGAACCAGCCTTCGATGCCGCCGAAATTGCCGCCGAAGGCATCCTGCATGACCGGCGGGATGTAGATTTCCGCCAGCTTTTCGGAAGCGCCGATGATCAGGCCGCCGACGATGGCGCCGGGGATCGAGGTGAAGCCGCCCAGAATCAGCACCGGCAGCGCCTTCAGCGCCGTCATGGTGAGCGCGAACTGCACGCCATTGCGCGAGCCCCACAGCAGCCCCGCCACTAGCGCCACGAAACCGGCCACGCCCCACACCACGGCCCAGATATGCTGCAGCGGGATGCCCAGCGACAGGGCCGCCTGGTGGTCGTCGGCCACGGCGCGCAGCGCGCGACCGACCTTGGTCTTCTGGAAGAACAGCGCCAGCGCCGCCACCAGCGCCACCACCATGCCGGAAGCGAACAGGTCGAACTTGGAAATGCCGATGCCGATGCTGTCCATCACCGACATGATCGGTTCGTCGACGATGCCCAGGTCGATCGGGCGCACTTCGTTACCGAACAGCAAGGGTCCTAGGCCTTCGAGGAAGAAGGTCAGGCCGATGGTGGCCATGAACAGCGTGATCGGCGGCTGGTTGACCAGCTTGCGCAGCACGAAGCGCTCGGTCGCCAGGCCTACCAGGATCATCACCAGGAAGGCGCCGATCACCGCCGCCCACATCGGCATGCCCTTGTCCATCAGCCCCACCACCGCCAGCGCCGCGAAATACACCATCGCCCCCTGGGCGAAGTTGAATACGCCGGAAGCCTTGTAGATCAGCACGAAGCCCAGCGCCACCAGCGAATACATCAGGCCGGAGAGCAAGCCGCTCAGCGTCACTTCGAAAAAGAATTGCATGTCATCTCCTTGCCGCTGCGTTGTTCTTGTTGTTCTTGTTTTTTCGGTTCAGTGCGAGGTGCCCAGGTAGGCCTTGATCACTTCCTCGTTGTTCATCACCTCATCGGGCGTGCCGTCGCCGATCTTCTTGCCGTAGTCCAGCACCACGACGCGGTCGGAGATGTCCATCACCACGCCCATGTCGTGCTCGATCAGCACGATGGTGGTACCGAACTGGTCGTTGACGTCCAGGATGAAGCGGCACATGTCCTGCTTCTCTTCCACGTTCATGCCGGCCATCGGTTCGTCCAGCAGCAGCATGCCGGGCTCGGCCGCCAGCGCGCGCGCCAGCTCCACGCGCTTTTGCAGGCCGTAGGGCAGGCGTCCCACCGGGGTCTTGCGGATGTGCTGGATCTCGAGGAAGTCGATCACCTCCTCCACCTTGTGCCGGTGCTCGATTTCCTCGTTGCGGGCGGCGCCCCACCACAGCGCGTTGGACAACAGGCCCGAACGCATCTTGGTGTTGCGTCCGGTCATGATGTTGTCGAGCACGGTCATGCCCTTGAACAGCGCGATGTTCTGGAAGGTGCGCGCGATGCCCTGGCGCGCGATAGCGCTCGGATGCATCCCCCGGCGCTGCTCGCCGCGGTAGACGATGTTGCCCTTTTGCGGATGGTAGACGCCGTTGATGACATTGATCATCGAGCTCTTGCCGGCGCCGTTGGGGCCGATGATGGCGCGGATCTCGTGTTCGCGCACATTGAAGGAGATGTCGGTCAGCGCCTTGACGCCGCCGAAGGACAGCGAGATGTTCTGCAAATCGAGGATCACCTCGCCAATTTGACGCCCCTTGGCGACGCTGCCTTGCGATGCCTGCTCTGGCGTGATTTCTTCAGTCATGTGTCGTTTCATGCTCGCACTCATCGATAGGTCGGCATCAAGCCGCACGTTCCAGCGCCGTGAAGGTCTTGGCGTCGGCGATCTTCAGGTCGGCCGCGATCGAACCCTGGCGGCCGTCTTCGAACTTCACCTGGGTCTCGATGTACTGCGTCGCCAAGCCGCCGTACAGCGCGTCGATCAGCACCGCGTACTTGTCGGCGATGAAGCCGCGCCGGACCTTGCGGGTGCGGGTCAGTTCCTCGTCATCCGGGTCGAGCTCCTTGTGCAGGATCAGGAAACGGTGGATCTGCGAATCGGCCAGCAACGGATCCTGCGCCAGGTCGGCGTTGACCTTTTCCACGCATTCGCGCACCAGCTCGTACACCGCCGGATTGGCCGCCAGGTCGGTATAGCCGCTGTACGGCAGGTTGCGCCGCTCGGCCCAGTTGCCCACCGCATCCATGTCGATGTTGATGAAGGCCATGCACTGCTCGCGTCCGTTGCCGAAGGTGACGGCTTCCTTGATGAAGGGGAAGAACTTCAGCTTGTTCTCGATGTACTTGGGCGCGAACATGCTGCCGCTAGCCATCTTGCCGACATCCTTGGCGCGGTCGATGATCTTGAGGTGGCCGTCGCTGTCGAAGAAGCCGGCGTCGCCGGTATGGAAATAGCCCTGGGGGTCGATCGCTTCGGCGGTGGCATCGGGGCGATTGAAGTATTCCTTCATCAGGCCCGGCGAACGCACCAGCACTTCGCCGTTGTCGTCGATGCGTACTTCCACGCCCTTCATCGGCCGCCCGACGCTGTCGAGCTTGACATCGCCCGAGGGCTGCATGCAGACGGTGACGCAGGTTTCGGTCATGCCGTAGAGCTGCTTCAGGTTGATGCCCAGCGAGCGGTAGAAGTCGAACAGGTCGGGGCCGATGGCCTCGCCGCCGGTATAGGCCACGCGCAGCCGCGACATGCCCAGCACATTCTTCAGCGGGCCGTACACCAGCAGGTCGCCCAGCGCGTATTGCAGGCGATCGGCCAGCGAGACGCCGGGCTTCTTGTCGAGGATGCGCATGCCGACGCGGCGCGCCACGCGCATGAAGCCGTGGAACATCTTGCGCTTGATCCAGCCGGCGTCCTCGATGCGGATCATCACCTGGGTCAGGATGTTTTCATAGATGCGCGGCGGCGCGAAGTAATAGGTCGGGCCGATCTCGCGCAGGTCGCTCATGACGGTGTTGGGCGACTCCGGGCAATTCAGGCAGAAGCCCGCCACATGCTGCTGCGCGAACGAGTAGAGGAAGTCGCCGACCCAGGCCAGCGGCAGGTAGCAGAGGATGTCGTCATCTTCGTTGAGATGGTCGAACTCCACCAGGGTGCGAGCGGTGGTGATCATCGCCCGATGTGAATGGCACACGCCCTTGGGCTTGCCGGTGGTGCCGGAGGTATAGAGGATGATGGCGACGTCGTCCGGGCTGCCGGCATTGACCTCGTCCATGAAGAAACCGGGATGCGCACGCTCGTAGGCGCGCCCCAGGTCCTGCACGCGGGCAAACGACAGCAGTTCGGGCTGGTGGTAGTTGCGCATGCCGCGCTCGTCGTCGTAGATGACGTGCGCGATGCGCGGCAGGTTTTCCTTGATCTCGAATACCTTATCGACCTGCTCCTGGTCTTCGGCCATGACGAAGTCGACATTGGCGTCGGCCAGCACATAGGCCATGTCGGCCGCCGGCGCGTCCTGGTACAGCGGCACCGGCCGGCCGCCCAATGCCTGGGCCGCCGACATCGCCCAATACAGGCGCGGGCAATTGTTGCCGATGATCGCCAGGCTCATGCCGCGCTTGAAGCCCAGCGCCGCCAGTCCGCAGGCGAAGGCGCGCACTTCCTCGGCCACCTGCTGCCAGGTCGTGGCCTGCCAGATGCCCAGGTCCTTCTCGCGGAAGGCCGGCCGTTGCGGGCGTGCCTGCGCATGCGCAAGCAGCAACCGCGGAAACGTTTGCGTTTCCGTGTCGTGTTTCGTCTCCACCATCTTCCCACCTTCTTTTTGTAGGCTCGGAGGACATTTCCCGGATGCGGGCAATGTCCGGTGTCGGGTCAGTCTGTGCCGTCTTGCTTACGCGGGTCTTACTGCATCCCTCGTGAGTTTTTACGTGCCAGCCGCCCTGTATTTTTCATCACTGCTTTTTTGCGATGATAGTAGAGTCAGTTGTTGCCAGCGGATGTCATCTCACCGACAATTGTCAAACTTTCGATATTGCGACGCATCATGATGGAGACACCAATAAGAAGCATGCTGGCAAAGAGCATCTGGGCGCAGGCGCTGACCGAGGAACAGTTGGCCCGGGTGGAGTCCGAGGTATCGAGCCGCAAGATTCCCGCCGGCGGCTACGTATGCCGCAAGGGCGATCCCGTGACGCACTGGATCGGCGTGCATGAAGGCCTGCTGAAAATGAGCAGCGTCTCGCCCGAGGGCAAGACGGTGTCGTTCGCCGGCATGGCCAACGGCGGCTGGCTGGGCGAAGGCTCGCTGCTCAAGGACGAGCCGCGCAAATACGACGTGGTGGCGCTGCGCGAAAGCCAGTTGCTGTACATGCCCAAGGCCACCTACATCTGGCTGCTGGACAACAGCATCCCGTTCAACCGCTTCCTGATCACGCAACTGAACGAGCGCCTCGGGCTGTTCATCTCGCTGGTGGAATACGACCGCATGCTGGAACCGGATGCGCGTGTAGCGCGCTGCCTGGCGGCCTTGTTCAATCCCTACCTGAACCCCGGCATCGGCCTGAACCTGCAGATTTCCCAGGAGGAAGTCGGCAACCTCTCCGGTACCTCGCGCCAGCGCGCCAACCAGGCTCTGCAAGTGCTGGAAAAGGCGGGCCTGCTGAAAGTGGATTACGGCAGCATTACCATCAACGACCTGGATGGCTTGCGCCAATTCCACGGATGAGCTCCCCTTGCCTGCCCGGCATTTCCACGGCCAAACCTGGCATGCAAGCCTGCGTTAATACAGGGCAACGTCAAAGGACGGCAAGCGCCGGAACCTGATTCCGGTGCTTGCCCGCTTCACCCTCTCAAGCCCGGAACCACCCCGCCGCAATCGGCCGCGACAGCAGCTTGCGGTACAGGCGCTCGCAAAGATCGGTCAGCGCGCCGCCCATGCTGCGCCAGGCCGGCGCGGCCAGCAGGCAGACCGCTGCCGCGACGACCACCGCTCCTGCCATATCCAGCGGGAAATGCACGCCCAGGAAAATCCGCGCCCAGGCCACCGGCATGCCCAGCAGCAATGTCACCAGGCCCGGGACACGCATGCCGCCCAGCAACAAGCTCAATCCCACGCTGGCGAAAACCGTCACATGGTCGCTCGGGAAGGAGGAATCCGCCGCATGCGCAATCCAGGTATGCCCCAGCCCGATCATGAACGGACGCGGATGGGTCCAGAGCAGGCCGATGAGCTGATTGACGCCCAGCGCGATCATGGTGACCGCCAGCGCATTGAGCAGGACCAGGCGCTGCCCGCGGCCTCCCCACAGCCATGCGCCGAGCAGGCACAAGGGAATCAAATAAATCAGGTAATCGGCCAGGCCGGTCGCCACGCCGATCTGCCAACCAGGCGTATCGGCGCCGGCGTTGATCTGCATAAAAAGACTGCGGTTTAACGCTTCAAACATATCGTTGCACTTTCTGTTTCCAAGACAAGGTCATTTGGAACGCCTTTGGCCGGCACAGGTTCCTGGCCCTATTTCAAATAGGATTTGACCACCTGCAAGACCACCTTCGCCTCCTCTTCGCGCAACTCCTCTTTAGCCTCCCTGACCACGTGATCCCTCATGTGCCCCTCGATGAGGGTGGACATGAGACCGTTGGCCGCGCCGCGAATCGCCGCGATTTGCTGGAGGATTTCGATGCAATCGCCTTCCTGCTCCAACTGCGTTTCCAAGGCCCGCAACTGGCCCTGCATCCGGCGCACCCGTGCCAGCAACTTTGGTTTTTCGTGAATCGTGTGCATTTCTCTTTCTCAAAAATATACTAGGGGGGAGTATAATGGAGCGACTTGCCCATCCACCGGCCAGATACGACCGGAAAACGATATGACCGAATTCTCCACTTTACTCCAACAGGGCAATGCCTGGCTGTTCGTGCCCAGCGCCATCCTACTGGGCGCCTTGCACGGCCTTGAGCCGGGCCACTCCAAGACCATGATGGCGGCGTTCATTGTCGCCATCCGGGGAACATTCGCGCAAGCCGTGCTGCTGGGGCTGTCCGCCACGATTTCCCATACGGCGGTGGTCTGGGCGGTAGCCATGGCGGGCCTGTACTTCGGCCGCAACTGGAATGCCGAAACCACGGAACCCTATTTCCAGATCGCTTCCGCGGTGCTGATCATCGGCGTGGCCGCCTGGATGCTCTGGCGCGTCTGGCGCGAGCAGCGCCAGGCGAACGGGCATCACCACCACCATGACGAAGCCAGGCGCATCGACACCGGCCACGGCATCGTCAGGCTGGAGATTTTCGAAGATGGGGTGCCGCCGCGCTTCCGCCTTCGCAGCGAGAACAAATCCGGCCCGGCCTGGCCCGCCAGCCAGGCGCAGATCGAGATCGAACGGCCCGGCGGCAAGCGCGAGGTCTTCACGTTCGTCCAGCGCGACGGCTTCATGGAGTCGGAACAGGCCATCGACGAGCCGCACGAATTCACGGCCCGCCTGCGCCTGGGCCACGGCCATCACCACCATGATTACGACGTCGTCTTCACCGAGCACGACCACCATCACGACGGCGGCCTGGACGTTGCCGGCGCCGGCTACCAGGATGCGCACGAACTGGCGCACGCCAACGACATCCGCCGCCGCTTCGCCAACCGCAACGTCAGCACGGGGCAGATCGTCGTCTTCGGCCTGACCGGCGGCCTGATACCCTGCCCGGCCTCCATCACCGTGCTGCTGCTGTGCCTGCAACTCAAGAAGATCAGCCTGGGCGCGGCGCTGGTGCTGTGCTTCAGCATCGGCCTGGCGCTGACGATGGTGGCTTCCGGCGCGCTGGCGGCCTTGAGCGTGAAGCATGTCTCCAGGCGTTGGAGCGGATTCGGCGAGTTCGCGCGCAAGGCGCCGTATTTTTCCGGCGTGCTGATCGTGCTGGTCGGGCTGTATGTCGGCTACCAGGGCATCACTGCGCTGGCTTAGGCTGGCTTTCCAGGATGCCGGCCAACGCGCTGACCGCCTGGAACAAGGTGTCCTTGTTGCTTTCTTCACCGAGTTGCGGGAATTTCTCGTGCAGCTTGAGCATGGACCACCATAGGCCGGAGCCGTCCTTGATCTCGTCGACCGGCGTCCAGACGGCGGCTTTGTCGATGTTCCGTTGCACCATGTAGACGCCGCCGTCGAATTTCAGGCCGCAGCAGCGCAGGAACCTGGAAGGCATATTGATCTTCCTGGGATCGTCGGCGCCGGCATTGAGCGAAACCAGGACGATTTCCCCAAACAGCCGCACCTGCTCCCTCACCTCTTCGAACAAGGCCTTGCCCCAGTTGCTGCGGTATTTGACTTCCACCAGTTGCTTGCTGCTCTGGTCGCGGTTCATCACGGTGAAATCAGGCAGATGGCTCATCGCATCCGGATATCCCAATGCCTTGTATTCCACCGCGGACATACAGGAGAGTTCCCGCAAGACCTTTTCGATGCCGCTGTCGATGACCCGGTATTGCGCATCCTCGAGAATCGCGCGCACGATGCCTTCGGTCATTTCCTTCTTGATTCGATCAACAAACTTCATCGCCATTTCTGTTGTTATTTACGTGGAGAAGATTCATTTTCATGATGCCCCCTGGCGTCGTAACGATAAGACGCCTCTCCGCACGAATGAAAATACTCCGTAGAGTGTAATGGTTAAATGAAAAATATTGCCAAGGAGCAGTAGAAACAACGAACGATTGCTGCCGAAAAAAAACGCTCATCATCTGAGCGTTTTTTTACATCCATTGATATCAGGCCAACAATAAAGAACTCACCCGTTCCCGGAAGCAGACGGCAAGCGCCCCGGCGGCGGCCCGTCGCTCCCGCGCGCGGGTCGGTTGCGGTTAAGCCAGTAAGCGCCGGTATCGGCCACCGTCCCCATGAATTCCTTGGGGTCGGCCGATTTCACCACGTAGCCGTTGGCGCCGAGATCGTAGCTTTGGTCGATGTCGCGCTGGTCTTCCGAGGAGGAGAACATCACGACCGGGATGTGCGCGGTCGCGGCATTGGATTTGATGATCTGCAGGAACTCGTGCCCGCTCATCAGCGGCAGGTTGAGGTCGAGCAGGATCAGGGCGGGATGCGCTTCCTTGCGCTCCGCGTATCCTCCCTGCGCGAAAAAGAAATCCTGCGCCAGCTCGGCATCGGCGAACCAGGTCATCTTGTCGGCAAGCTTGCGGGTGCCCAGGGCCAGGCGCGTCAACTCGGCCACTTCCTCGCTGTCGTCCACGAGGATGATGTCATATTGCCCGATATCCATAAGGAGCGCTTTCTTCCGTCTTCTGTCAATTCCAAGCTGGAACCATTGTTGTCAATCCGGCCATTTTCCGGCCATCCCATACGCTGCGCACACATTGGTGCGTTGCACTGCAAGCCATGCCGGCGCGGTCGAAAATCCGCCGGAGAGCCAGTGCAGACAGCGTTTTCAGCTTGCCCCTGCACAGATTATTGCATAGCTGGTTTGAAAATAAATCAGGGTTTTCCTGATCCCCGCCGGCTGCCGTTGCTGCGGACAGTCATTTGTCGGACGTCGCGATGCCGGTGCGGATCGCGTAACGGACCAGCCCCGGGACGTCGCGGATATCCAGCCGTTCCATCAGTTGCGCGCGGTGCGTCTCGATGGTCTTGGCGCTGACGTTGAGCTGGTAGGCGATTTCCTTGGTGTTGTTGCCTTCGGCAATCAGTTGCAGGATCTCGCGCTGCCGCGGCGTCAACACTTCGACCGGCGCGCCGTTCTGCGACACCCGTTTCATGTAGCTGTCCAGCGCCTCGCGCGAGATGTGCGAATCCAGGTATTGCCGCCCCTGTTTGAGTTCGGCCAGTGCCTTTTCCAGTTCGGTGGCGGCGGAATCCTTGAACAGGTAGCCGTTGGCGCCGGCATTCAAGGCCTGCATCACATATTCCTCGCTGCCGTACATCGACAGCATCAGGAAGCGCGTGGCCGGATAATCGCCGCGCAGGCGGCGCAGCGCCTCCAGGCCGTTCATGCCTTTCATGGCGATATCCAGTATCACCAGGTCGGGCTTGAGGCGGGCGATCAGTTCGATCGCCTCGCTGCCGTCGGCGGCTTCGCCGACCACCTCCACTCCCGGCATGGCCGCCAGCAGCGCCTTGATGCCGCTGCGCACCAGCGCATGGTCATCCGCCAATACGATGCGTGTCTGCATGTTCAGATCCTCCTTACGACAGGTGCGGCCGGCAGGTGCATGACGATTTCCGTCCCCTCGCCCGGCGCCGATGAAATGTCCATGGAACCGCCGACCAGCACCGCGCGCTCCTCCATGTTGAGCAGGCCGAAGCTGGTGCCGGAAATGGCGTTGCTGCGCGCGCGCTCGACGTCGAAGCCTTGGCCGTCGTCGCGTATGCTCAGGTAGAGCTGGTCTTGCTGGCGTTCGATCCTGACCCAGATGTTGCGGCATCCGGCATGACGCAGGATATTGGTGACGGCTTCCTGGACGATGCGGAAAGCCGTGTTTTCGATGTCATGGTGCAGCTTGCCTTCCTGGCCGCCGCTTTCGAACCAGCCGTTGACGCCGGCCATCCTGGACTTCTGCTCGACATAGGAGCGCAGGGCCGCGGTCAGGCCCAGGTTGTCCAACTGCGGCGGGCGCAGATCCAGCGACAGGCTGCGCACCTGCGCCAGCACCGAGGTCACGATGTCGATGCCGTTCTGCAACGCCGGGCCTTCCAGCGTGCCTGTCTTGCGGATGGTTTCCAGTGTGATCTTCAAGGCCGTGAGCGACTGGCCGACGTCATCGTGCAGGCCGCGCGCCAGATGCTGGCGTTCGCGCTCCTGCACCTCGATCACGCGGGACGACAGCAATTGCTGGCGCTGGATGGCCAGCTCCAGTTCGCGCCGCGACTCTTCGCGCTCGGTCACGTCGAGCGCCAGCCCGGCCACCATGTCACCCCGGCCTTCCCCGTGGAGCGGAAAGCGCACCACCTCCAGGATGCGGGCGTTGTGGTTGTGGTCGAACACGGTTTCCTGCGTATGCAGCTCGCACCTGTCCTGCAGCACCTTACGGTCGTTCTCCTGCGCGGCTTCGGCCGCGCCGCTCGACATCAGGTCGGCGTCGGTCAGGCCATCCATGTCGCCTGGCGTCATCCCGAAGAAAGCCGATTGCGCCGGGTTGACATAGCTGTAGCGCAATTGCGCATCCTTGATCCAGGTCGGCATCGGCGCCGCGTTCATGAAGGCGTTGAAGCGCGCCTGCATCTCGCGCAAGGCCTGGGCGCTGGCGCGCTGCTTGCGCCGCGCCTGGGCGTCGCGCAGTTCGCGCTCCACCGCGTGCGGCAGGCGGGTGATGGCGCTCTTGAGGAAATAATCCTGGGCGCCCGCCTTCATCACTTCGACCGCGGTCTGCTCGCCAATGACGCCGGAGACGATGATGAACGGCGTCTGGTCGTTGTCCTTCTTGACGACTTTCAAGGCTTCCACGCCGCTGAAGGCCGGCATCGAATAATCGGAGATGACGATGTCCCAGCGCGAATCGCGCAACGCGCCCAGCAGCGCGGCCTCGTTGTCGACCCGCAGCCAGGTCGGCTCGAAACCGGCGCGTTTGAGCTCGCGCACCATCAGCACGGCATCTTCCTCCATGTCCTCGACAAACAAAACGCGAAGCGGAATGCTCATGTATCCGGCCTCTCGAAAGAGTATTGCAATCAAACCAGGGCGGCGCTCATGGCCGGCCTGGCGGTTTATCCTTCATTGCTGTTCGGCCGCGCCCGGGGGCAGGCCCTTGGTCGGCAGCGAAAAATAGAAGCTGGCGCCTTCCTTCGGCCTGCTCTCGGCCCAGACGCGGCCGGCATGGCGGATCACGATGCGCTGCACCAGCGCCAGCCCGATTCCGGTGCCGGCAAAGTCTTCCTGGCGGTGCAGGCGCTGGAACGTTCCGAACAGCTTGTGGGCATAGCGCATGTCGAAACCGACGCCATTATCATGCACGCCGTAGACGATCTCGTCCTCGCCCTCCTCGGCCATCACGCGCACCTGCGGCTGTTCGCTCCTGCTGCTGAATTTGATAGCGTTGCTCAGCAGGTTTTCCCAGACCTGGGCGATCAGCCCGCGGTTGGCCTCCACGCTGCCCATGGCCGCCGCATCGAAATCGAAAACCACGTGCGGGTTTTCCCGGCGCAGTCCGGCAATCACCTGCTCCACCAGCTCGCCCATGGCGAAGCGCTCCGGCGCCAGCTCGCCGGTGGTCGACTTGGCCAGCTTCAGCAGGTCGTTGATCAGATCGTCCATCTTCCTGACGTTGCGGCGGATCACCTGCAGCTGCTCGCGCCCCTTCTCCTGCAACGCCGCGGCGAAATCCTCTTCGAGGATCATGGCGTAGCCGGAGATGGCGCGCAGCGGCGCGCGCAAGTCGTGCGAAACCGAATAAGAAAAACTCTCCAGTTCCTTGTTCACGTTATGCAAGTGCAGGGCCTGGCGCTTCAGGTCGGCATTGAGCGTTTCGATCGCTTCCTCGGCATGTTTGCGCTCCGAGATGTCGTATATCACGGTGCGGCTGACCAGGTGGCCGTTGTCCGGGTTCAGGATGGCGGTGGCATTGAGCAACGCCGTAAACACCGAACCGTCGGCGCGCCGGTATTCCAGGTCCTGGCTGACGAGTTCCCGCTTGAGCAGCAGCTGCGGCAACAATTCCCTGGTGTAGCGTTCGGCGCTTTTCGGCGCCAGCAGGTCCGCATGCGTCATCTTGCCCACCACCTGTTCGCGCGTGTAGCCCAGCCACTTCAGTTCGGTGTCGTTGATCTTGATGATCGTCTTGTTCGTTTCATCCACGGCGTGGTAGCCGCAGGGAGCATTGTTGTACAAGTCTTCGATCTCGGCGGTGTAGGCCTGGGTCTTGCGCTGGGCCTCCGCGCGCTTGGCCATCTCGAGCCGGAGTTTGCGGTACACCGCCACCAGCAGGACGATGCTAAGCAGACTGCCGCCAAGCACCGCCAGGCTGGTAACCCGGGCACTGTCGGCGGTTTCCTGGGAACGGATCGCCAGCAAGGCATTCTCCCTCCCCTTCAAGTCGGCGAAGCTGGCACGGATATCGTCGCTCAATGCCTTGCCGGCCAGCAGTTGCGCCTGCGCCGCTTGCGGCGCTAGTTCCAGCAGCTTGCGCGCCAGCTCCAGGCGTTGCTCCAGGAGGTATTCGATGGCCGACAGCCGTTGCAACTGGGCGGGATCGTCCTGCATGAGCAGGCGCAATTCATGCATCAGGGCGTTGAGCCGGCGTACGCCGGCCTCGAAATTGCCCCGGTATTCATTGTTGCCGGACAAGGCATAGCCGCGCGCGCTGCCGACGATGTCGCGCAATGTCGAATGCGCCTCTTCCAGGGCGTTGAGCACCGTATGCGTATGCTGCGTCCAGACCGCGCGCTCTTCGAAATTGCGCACCGAGTAATACGAGAAACCTGCGACGCCCACCGAAAGCAGCAAGGCCAGGAAAAAGAAGATGGCGGTGCCGGCAGCCGCTAATTTGGTTTGATTGAAGGTCGGCATCTTTTTCGGTATGCGGGAAACTCCAACAATGTCGCTTCAGACGAAGCGTTCCGATTCGATTGGTATTGCCTTGCTTCTGAAACAGTCAGTGCTTGCGTGCGTCTGCCGGCTTTCAAGATGCGCCGCTGCTGCATCTCCGTATTTTTTCTTATTAATTTTTATTTATTCTATAACATCCCTTCGATTTGTTACTAGACAGCATGCATTCCGTCACTGAAAGGGATGTCTTCAAATCGGGGAAAGATTCGCTGCGCAAATCAAGGCGTAAACGTAAAAACGCCCGCTTACGCGGGCGTTTTCATCTGGCGGAGCGGACGGGGCTCTCCTACATGCTGCAGGCCGCGGAATCGCTTGCAAGCGATTCCCTTCTCGCCCCGCCGCAAGCCGCGCAGGCGGCTTGCTCCACTCCGCTTCTGATCGGAGGACTCGCTACGCGAATCAGGGTGTAAACGTAAAAACGCCCGCTTGCGCGGGCGTTTTTATCTGGCGGAGCGGACGGGGCTCGAACCCGCGACCCCCGGCGTGACAGGCCGGTATTCTAACCAACTGAACTACCGCTCCTAAACCTGTTTGACTGTTGGATGCCGATGGTGGGTGCTGAGAGGCTCGAACTCCCGACCTAAGCCTTGTAAGGGCTCCGCTCTACCAACTGAGCTAAGCACCCCGATACCTTAACAGTCTGCCGCTGTGTCACCAGCGACGAAAGTCCGTTATTTTATAGCATCTTTCAGCGCCTTGCCAGCTTTAAATTTAGGTACTTTCGCTGCCTTGATCTTGATCGCTGCACCGGTCTGCGGATTGCGGCCGGTACGCGCTGCGCGCTTGCCGACGGCGAAGGTGCCGAAACCGACCAGGGTCACGCTGCCATTCTTCTTCAGCGTGGTCTTCACTGCACCGATGAATGCATCCACTGCGCGGCCGGCTGCGGCCTTGGAGATGTCTGCGGCACCGGCAATATGTTCAATCAGTTCGCCTTTATTCACTTACGCCCCTTGTACAAATAAGTTTAATTATCAGTGACAGCGCTTGCGACTCAACGGTAGAGTCCTCTCACCGTCGCTTGCCTTGCGGAAAAATTCCGCAGCGGCTATTAAACAAGCCGCAAATCCTTGTGTCAAGCGGGTTTCCGGGTTTTTCGGCAATTTTGGGGCGACAAGGCTGGTTCCCCGGCGGAAATCAAGGCGAAAGCCGCTGAGGCAAGAAAAAACGCCTCCGAAGAGGCGTTTTCCATACTTGCGATATTGCGATATGGCTTCCCGATCAGTGCTTGACCACCGGATCGACAGCGCCATCCTTCGGTGCGACAGCCGCTTCGACAATCGCTTCGTCTTCCGGCAACGGCATCGGCTGGCGTTCCAGCGCGATTTCCAGGACTTTGTCTATCCAACGCACCGGAACGATCTCCAGCTTGTTCTTGACGTTGTCCGGGATCTCGGCGAGGTCCTTGACGTTCTGCTCGGGGATCAACACCGTCTTGATGCCGCCGCGGTGCGCCGCCAGCAGCTTTTCCTTCAGGCCGCCGATCGGCAGCACTTCGCCGCGCAGGGTGATTTCGCCCGTCATCGCCACATCGGCGCGCACCGGAATGCCGCTGAAGATCGACACCAGCGCAGTCGTCATGGCGATGCCGGCGGACGGACCGTCCTTCGGCGTCGCGCCTTCAGGCACGTGGATGTGGATATCGCTCTTCTCGAACACTTCGTTCTTGATGCCCAGCTTGCGGGCGCGGCTGCGCACCACGGTGCGGGCCGCTTCGATCGATTCCTTCATCACGTCGCCCAGCGTGCCGGTGCGGATGATCTGTCCCTTGCCGGGCATGTTGACGGCTTCGATGGTCAGCAGGTCGCCGCCCACTTCGGTCCAGGCCAGGCCGACCACCTGGCCGATCTGGTTTTCCTTTTCGGCGATGCCGAAATCGAAGCGGCGCACGCCCAGGAACTTGTCCAGGTTGCGCGAGGTGACGGTGACCTTCTTCTCCTGCTTTTTCAGCAGCAGCATCTTCACTACCTTGCGGCAGATCTTCGACACTTCGCGTTCCAGTGAACGCACGCCGGCTTCGCGGGTGTAGTAGCGGATGATGTCGCGGATCGCCGATTCGGCGACGCTGATCTCGCCTTCCTTCAGGCCGTTGTTCTTGATCTGCTTGGGCAGCAGGTAACGCTGCGCGATGCTGGTCTTCTCGTCCTCGGTGTAACCCGACAGGCGGATCACTTCCATCCGGTCCAGCAGCGCCGGCGGGATGCTGAAGGAGTTCGAGGTCGCCACGAACATCACGTCCGACAGGTCGAAGTCCACTTCGATGTAGTGGTCCGAGAACGTATGGTTCTGTTCCGGATCCAGCACTTCGAGCAGCGCCGACGACGGGTCGCCGCGGAAGTCCATGCCCAGCTTGTCGATTTCGTCGAGCAGGAACAGCGGGTTGCGCACGCCGACCTTGGACAGACTTTGCAGGATCTTGCCCGGCATGGAGCCGATGTAGGTGCGGCGGTGGCCGCGGATCTCGGCTTCGTCACGCACACCGCCCAGCGCCATGCGCACGAACTTGCGGTTGGTGGCGCGCGCGATCGACTGGCCCAGTGAGGTTTTACCGACGCCCGGAGGACCGACGAAGCACAGGATCGGCGCCTTCAGCTTGTCCACGCGCTGTTGCACGGCGAGATATTCGAGGATGCGTTCCTTGACCTTCTCCAGGCCGTAGTGGTCGCCTTCCAGCACCTTCTCGGCGTTGGTCAGGTCGTTGTTGACCTTGGACTTCTTCTTCCAGGGCAACGCCACCAGCGTATCGATGTAGTTGCGCACCACGGTCGCCTCGGCCGACATCGGCGACATCAGCTTGAGCTTCTTCAGCTCGCTCTGTGCCTTTTCCAGCGCTTCCTTGGGCATCTTGGCGGCCAGGATCTTCTTTTCCAGCTCTTCCAGGTCGGCGCCGTCTTCGCCCTCGCCCAGTTCCTTCTGGATTGCCTTGACCTGTTCGTTCAGGTAGTACTCGCGCTGCGACTTTTCCATCTGGCGCTTGACGCGGCCACGGATGCGCTTTTCCACCTGCAGGATGTCGAGTTCGCCTTCCAGCTGGCCGAGCAGGTGCTCGTAGCGCTTGGCGACGTTGAAGATCTCCAGGATGACCTGCTTCTGCTCGAGCTTGAGCGGCAGATGCGCGGCGATGGTGTCGGCCAGGCGGCCGGCGTCGTCGATGCCGGCCAGCGAAGTCAGGATCTCGGGCGGGATCTTCTTGTTCAGCTTCACGTACTGGTCGAACTGCTGCACGATGGTGCGGCGCATGGCTTCGACTTCAGCCTCGTCGCCCTGCTCCGACTCCACCGGGGTCAGGTCGGCCACGAAATGCGTGTCCAGTTCGCTGATGTGGTGGATACGCGCGCGCTGCGCTCCTTCGACCAGCACCTTGACCGTGCCGTCCGGCAATTTCAGCATTTGCAGGATGTTGGCGACGCAGCCGATTTCGTAGATATCATCGGCCGAAGGCTCGTCCTTGGCGGCCGCCTTCTGGGCTGCGAGCATGATGCTCTTGCCCTGCTCCATGGCCGCTTCCAGCGCTTTGATCGACTTGGGGCGACCAACGAAGAGCGGGATCACCATGTGCGGGAAGACAACCACATCCCGTAACGGCAACAGCGGCAATTGCGATTGTTCTGTGAGTATTGGAGTCGTCATGGCGGGCCTTATCAATGAATACTGTGAATGATGTTGGCACGAGTGACCAAAACACAAGTCCGGCTGAGCTAAAAAATCACGGCCGGGAAACCGATGTCATGATCGCAACAAAATAAAAAAGCCACACACGAAGTCGCCCTCGGGTGGCTTTGCGATGGAAGCCAGAGTGATTTGCGCCGGTTTATTTTACCGCGTTTGCGGTTACCGGACTTATGCGGCCTGTTACTGCATGGAACGGCGCATGATGCCGCGCCGCTCCCTACTGCTTCGAAAATCCCGCGCCCCCTCAGGCGCCGGAAACCTTCGGTTGGTCGTGGTAGATCATCAGCGGCTTGGCGCCGTTGGTGATGGTGTTTTCATCGACCACAACCTTGGCCACATTCTGCTGGCTGGGCAGTTCGTACATCACGTCCAGCAAGGCATGCTCCAGGATCGAACGCAGACCGCGCGCGCCGGTCTTGCGCGCCAGCGCCTTCTTGGCGATCGCGTGCATGGCGGCGGGACGGATCTCCAGCTCGGCGCCTTCCATCTGCAGCAGCTTGGCATATTGCTTGACCAGCGCATTCTTCGGCTCGATCAGGATCTCGATCAGCGCCGCCTCGTCCAGTTCGTTCAGGGTGGCGATGACCGGCAGGCGGCCGACCAGTTCGGGAATCAAGCCGAACTTGACCAAGTCTTCCGGCTCGGCATTGAGCAGCACCTCGGAGTTGGTCTTCTCGGACTGGCTCTTGACGCTGGCCGAGAAACCGATGCCGCTCTTTTCCGAACGGTCGGAAATGATCTTGGCCAGGCCGTCGAACGCGCCGCCGCAGATGAACATGATGTTGGTCGTGTCGATCTGCACGAAATCCTGGTTCGGGTGCTTGCGGCCGCCCTGCGGCGGCACCGATGCCATGGTGCCTTCGATCAGTTTCAACAGCGCCTGCTGCACGCCTTCGCCCGACACGTCGCGGGTGATCGAGGGGTTGTCAGACTTGCGCGAGATCTTGTCGATTTCGTCGATGTAGACGATGCCCTTCTGGGCCTTCTCGACTTCGTAATTGCAGTTCTGCAGCAGCTTCTGGATGATGTTCTCGACGTCCTCGCCCACGTAGCCGGCTTCGGTCAGCGTGGTGGCGTCGGCGATCACGAAGGGGACGTTGAGCATGCGCGCCAGCGTTTGCGCCAGCAGCGTCTTGCCGGAGCCGGTGGGACCGACCAGCAGGATGTTGCTCTTGGCCAGTTCGACGTCGTCCTTCTTGCCCAGGTGCTTCAGGCGCTTGTAATGGTTGTACACCGCCACCGACAGGATGCGCTTGGCGGTGGATTGTCCGATCACGTACTGGTCCAGCAGGTCGCAAATCTCCTGCGGCGTGGGCAGGTCCGACTTGGCGCCGGGGACCGATTCCACGCTGGCGGCTTCATCACGGATGATGTCGTTGCACAGGTCGATGCATTCGTCGCAGATGAATACCGAAGGGCCGGCGATCAGCTTTTTGACTTCGTGCTGGCTTTTGCCGCAGAAAGAGCAATAAAGCAACTTTTCGCCGCTGGAAGATTTTTTCTCGGACATAGAGCTAAAGGAGGTAATTTACGACTTGATCATACCTGCGAAATGCGAATTCGTCACGGTTTGGCCGTTTTCGGCCGCGCCCCGCATCTCCGGTTCGCCATGTGACATTTATATGTCATCCCGCCCCCGGTTTATCAAGGAAACAGAAGCGAAAAAGCCGTTCTTTGCGAAATTCCCATAAAAAATGCCCGGACGGCAATTCGTCCGGGCATTTTCAGGCGTTTTACTGTCTTACTGCCGGGCCGGTTCAGGCACGTTCGGTCAACACCTTGTCGATCAGGCCATATTCCACGGCGGCATCGGCCGACATGAAATTGTCGCGATCGGTGTCCTTGCTGATCTGGTCGACCGAGCGGCCGGTCTTTTCAGCCAGGATGCCATTGAGGCGTTCGCGCAGGTACAGGATTTCACGCGCCTGGATCTCGATATCCGATGCCTGGCCCTGGGCGCCGCCCAGGGGCTGGTGGATCATGATGCGAGAGTTCGGCAGCGAGAAACGCTTGCCCTTGGCGCCGGCCGCCAGCAGGAACGCGCCCATGGACGCGGCCAGGCCGGTGCACAGCGTCGACACTTGCGGCTTGATGAACTGCATCGTGTCGAAGATCGCCATGCCGGCCGAAACCGAGCCGCCCGGCGAGTTGATGTACAGCGAAATATCCTTGTCCGGATTTTCGCTTTCCAGGAACAGCAACTGGGCGACGATCAGGTTGGCGGAAGCGTCATTGACCGGTCCGACCAGGAAAATGATGCGTTCCTTCAGCAGGCGCGAGTAAATGTCGTACGCGCGCTCGCCGCGGCCGCTCTGTTCGACCACCATCGGCACCAAGCCGAGCATTTGCGTGTCCAGTGCAGACTCCTTGATCAGACCTGTCATGTGTGCATCCTTAGCGTAAAAGTTTTCCGATACTACGCGAGAAAACCGGATTACGCTTGCGCCTGATTACCCATCAGTTCGTCGAACGAAACCGGCTTTTCCGAAACCTTGGCCTTGCCGAGAACGTAGTTGACGACGTTTTCTTCCAAAACAAGAGCTTCGACTTCGGCCAGGCGGCGACGGTCGGAGAAGTAGTACTTCAGCACTTGCTGCGGGTCTTCATAGCTTTGCGCGAAGTCTTCGATCTGCGCCTTGACCTGCTCTTCGGTGGCTTCCAGCTTGTTCTGCTTGACCACTTCGGCCAGGATCAGGCCCAGGCGCACGCGGCGCTCGGCCTGGGCGGTGAACAGTTCCTTCGGCAGTTGCATGACCTTCGGGTCCATGCCGCGCTGGGCCATGTCCTGCTTGGCCATTTCCGACAGGCGCTCGACGTCCTGCTCGATCAGGGCCTTCGGCACTTCCAGGTCGCTGGCCTTGATCAGGGCGTCCATCACGCTGTCCTTGGTCTTGGCCTTGGTGCGCGCGGTGACTTCGCGTTCCAGGTTCTTCTTGATATCTTCGCGCATCTTGGCCAGGTCGCCGTCTTCGATGCCCAGCGACTGTGCGAAGTCGGCGTCGACTTCAGGCATGTGCGCCCATTCGACCTTCTTCAGGGTGATGGTGAATTCAGCGGTCTTGCCGGCCACGTCCTTGCCGTGGTAGTCGGCCGGGAACGGCAGCGGGAAAGTCTTGGACTCGCCGACCTTCAGGCCGATGGTGGCGGCTTCGAATTCCGGCAGCATGCGGCCTTCGCCCAGCACGAACGGGAAGTTGTCGGCCTTGCCGCCCTGGAATTCCACGCCGTCGATCTTGCCGACGAAGTCCACGGTCACGCGGTCGCCGTTCTGGGCCGACTGGTCGGCGCCGCCGTCGCCGTGCGCGCCTTGCTCGCCCTTGACGTGGTAGTGCACGCGCTGCTTGCGCAGGATGTCGATGGTCTTGTCGATTTCAGCGTCGGAGACCGATGCGGTGGTCTTTTCGACTTCCGAACCGGACAGGTCTCCGATGACCACTTCCGGATAGACTTCGAAGGTGGCGTTGAAAGCCAGTTGGCCTTCGCCGGCTTCTTCGCTGGTCTTGGGTTCGATCGACGGGAAACCGGCCACGCGCAGGTTGTTCTCGACCGCTGCGTCGTTGAATGCGCGGCCGACCTTGTCGTTCAGGACTTCGGTTTCGACCTGGTAGCCGAACTGGGCGGCAACCATCTTCATCGGCACTTTACCCGGACGGAAGCCCGGCGCCTTGGCAGTGCGGGCACGCACCTTCAGGCGCTTTTCCACTTCAGCCTGAACATCGGCCAGCGGGAAAGTCAGGGTCATACGACGTTCGAGTTTGCTCAGGGTTTCGACTGCAGTTGCCATTTAAATCGTCCAAATAATTAAGAATTCCGTAAGCCGGAACATTCGTTTTCCCGCCCGCACCGATGTGCCAGACGAGAAACGGCCTGCCCGACCGCGCTAAAGCCTTCTATTTTATACGGAAAAACCTTGCGGAGTCCAAAATTGGGCCGATGGCCCCGCAAAGCCCGGCCAAAGCGCCGGCATTGCCTTGAAACGCCGGCCGGTACAGGCAGTTGCAAGAATCGCATCGCGCATCGCAACCGCCGCCCGATACCACAATTTCCACAAGGCAATCCGGCCGACACGATTGCCAGCCTCCGGCAATCGCAGCGCCTGTTTATTTGACCGGAATCGGCGACGATGCCGCCACTGGCACGGCCGTCACCGCATTCATCGGGCTGCCGTCGATCAGTTTGTCCGAATAGGTCAGGTAGACCAGCGTATTGCGCTTGACGTCCACCACCCGCACCACGTGCAGGCGCTTGAACAGGATCGACATGCGTTCGGTGAACACGTCTTCCTGCACCGGCAGCTTGCCGTTGAACTGCACCGCCGCCACCTGGCGGCAGGCGATCGACGCCTCCGACTTGTCCTCGGCCAGCCCCACCGTACCCTTGACGCCGCCGGTACGCGCCCGCGAGACGTAGCAGGTCACGCCGCCCACCTTGGGGTCGTCATAGGCTTCGATGACCACCCGGTCGTTCTTGCCCAGCCAGCGGAAGGCGGTGCTTACCTCCGCCAGGTCTTCCGCCTTCACGCTGCCCGCGGCGAAGGCGGCGGCGCAAAGAACTAGGCAAGCCAGGGAGCGTGCATTGAATTTCATGGATATCTTTGAAAAAGGAAAGGGAAAAGGGGAAAGTAAAAAGGCATGCCGGGGCCCGCTATTCTGCCAGCAGCCCGGACATTGAAGGAACTTACCACAAGCAGCGCATGCATCCGGCACGGGATCGACAGCCCCAGCCAGGCGGCCGGCTTCGCCGGAACGCGCGCCGGTCAGACCGGGCTTGCGTCGTCCTTGTGCTTGATAGGAATACGCAACACAAAGGTCGTACCGGCATCGACCACGCTGCGCACACTGATGTCTCCCCCGTGCTTCTGGATTATTCCATAGGAAAGCGACAGGCCTAGCCCCGTTCCCTTGCCGACGGGTTTGGTGGTGAAGAACGGGTCAAAAATCTTGGTCAGGTTTTCCGCGGGAATGCCACACCCCGTATCCTGGATTTCAATTTCAACGTCCTCGTCGACTCTGCGGGTGGCAATTGAAATCGAACCTCTTTGCTCCCCAATCGATTGCGCGGCATTGACAATCAGGTTCATCACAACCTGGTTGATCTGGCTGGGCAAGCATTCAATTTCAGGAATGTCCCCATAATTCTTGATGACATCCGCCTTGTACTTGATTTCGTTGCTGACAATATTGAGCGTCGAGTCGATGCCGTTATGGAGATTCACCCACTGCCATTCCAGCGCGGTATCCGTGCGCGAAAAATCCTTTAAGTCCTGGACAATCTTTCTTACCCGGCTTATCCCTTCGCGCGACTCGCTCATCAGTGCCGGAATATCCTCTTTCAGATAATCCAGATCCACTTCTTTCTGGATGGCCTGCAGTTCGAGGCTTGCCGCGGCCTTATCTTCCGCATTGTCCAGCCGCTGATAGGCATCCAGCACTTTCAGCAAGGACTCGATATACGTTTCGAGCGAACTGAAATTCGAAAATATATATCCGACAGGATTATTGATTTCATGCGCCACGCCGGCGGCCAATTGCCCGATGGAAGCGAGCTTTTCCGATTGCATGAGCTGCTCCTGCGCCATCGACAGCTTCCGGTTCAGCTCCGTCAATGCTGCATTTCGCTTGACCAGCTCGGCCTCTGCGGCAACGCGCCGGAGCAGGTCTTCCTCCATCTTCTGGTTCGCCACCGCAAGTTCCGACGTGCGCTGTTCCACTTTCATTTCCAGTTCCTGCCACATGCGCCGCAAGTCCAGTTCGGCGTTTTTCTGTGCCGTCACATCCTGAAGCACTTCGATGGCGCCTACGATCTGGCCGTTCTGGTCGCGCAAGGGCGCGGCAGAAAAGTAAAGCCAGCGTCCCTCATTGCCCAGGTGGGGGAAGAATTTCTCGGCCTCTACCGCCCCCGGGATAAGGCGCGACTTCTGGAAGTTGTCATTGTCGTGGTAGTACATTCCCACGACATTTTCGAAGGAACCGTTGACAATCAGGTCGGCCAGGACGGGACGCTCGGCGGGATAAAACGGCGTCCATTGCTTTTTCGTCCCCACCATACTCGCGGCGGGCATGCCGAGGATGTGTTCGCAAGCCTTGTTCCAGTGCGTAATGACATGGTTGTTGTCGATCGCGAAGGCAGGCACGGGGCATCCGTCGAAGAACTCGGAAATTTGGGGCTCGAACAGAGGCTGCTGAATAGATGACATTCCCGTCTCCCTGGCTAGGATCGTTCTTATGGCGCCCTCAAGATAGCGCAGACGTCTTCAAAGGACTTTTCGGTACTGCTGAATACTTCCGTCAATATTGCTTCGCTCAACCCAAGCTGGTCCCATTGGGATTGGGGGATGACCGGCACTTGGTTGTCGGGAGGGCTTTGGAGGTCCAGGGCATGCGCGATGGCATCGGCCACGACAATGACCGACGCCGCCTTGCCATGGAGATCAGGGGCGCCTTGCGCAACGGTATCGAGCGTCGCCACGATGGAGGCCGGAAATTTCCAGCGGGTCAGCACTGCGCGGCCTACCAGCTTGTGGTCAACGCCGAGGACGGCAACTTCCGCAAGAGACAATTCGGCATCGTGCGCGCTGCTCCAGGACAGCACATCCTGGTACCGAACCGGATAGTGGGTAATCAAAACCAGTCGTCCAATGTTGTGCAAGAGTCCCGCGATGAAAGCCTGGTCTTCATTCTCGCCGATGCACTTCGCCAGGCTTCTGGCCGCTAAGGCCGTCGCGATGGCATGTGTCCACAATTGCGCATGCAGCTCACTGGAAGCGCGTCCTGAAAATATCTGCGCCAAGCCTGCGGCAGTGGCCAGCGAACGGATGCAGCCAAAACCGAGAACGGCGACCGCATAAGCGATGGAGCCGACTTTGCCTTGCATGCCGTAGAACGAGGAATTTGCAAGACCGAGCACCTTTGCCGCCAGGGCCTGGTCATAGGATATCTTTTGAGAGAGAAGGTTGGCGTCGACATCCTCCTTCTCAAGGGCCCGAAACAGCTCCATCACGATATGGGGCAGCGCCGGGAGATCGAGGACCGCCTCGCTTATCTCATCCTTAGTCAGGGGAATCATGGCGTCCTTTTGTTCTGTATCGCCGCAGGCAATTCATCAGGACACGATTTGCGTCGCTGTGACGGCTATTTCTGAAGAGTACGTCAACCCTCTTCAATTGTTCATCAACCTGCATCTCTGCCTGCCCGCGCATGTCATCGGCCGGCGACAACACCACGGTCACATGGAGCACGCCCCGGTTTTTCAAGGTGTGCAGCGATTTTTCCGATAGCTTGGTACCGGCAGGCATGAGATATGTCCCGGGCTTCTCCTCTATCGGCTGGGCCAGCACCATTCCGGAAACGGCCTTATCCAGAGGTATTTCCTTGACCAGCTTGGCGGCGCTCATTGGCCCTGCTCCTCTGGCAGCCTGACAAAGGTGATGAGTTTTCCCCTGGAGCGCGAGGTCTTCCCCATGGGATAGATGTTCACGCCGTAGAGATCGTCCCGAATTTCCATATGGAGATTCCCCTGCCCCCAAGCCTGCGCTACCAACGGAATGCTGCGCATCAGGTTGGTGCCAAGCAAGGCCTTGTCGCTGCCCAATAGCTGCTGCGCCGCTGAATTGAGAAATACGATATTCCTTTCCTCATCCGCCCCCATCAGCGGAATGTTGAGATGCTCCAGGATTTCATGGGTGATCTGCAGGCTTACCTCATCGTTTTCTATTCGCTGCTCCTGCTCCTTGAGCAGCCGGTCCAATTCCTGGTTGGTTGCGGCAAGCGCTGAATTAGCCAATTTGAGCTCGTGTTGCAGGCGATTGTTTTCATCCTCCATCTCCTTGCGCCTGAATGCTTCGGCCACATGCTCCCGAAGCTGTTCGTCATCCCAGGGTTTGGTCAGGAATTTATAGACGGCTCCTTCGTTGACGGCATCGGTGACGGATTGCAACTCCGTGTACCCGCTCAATACGATGCGCACAGTATCCGGATATGTATCCTTGGCCAGGCGCAAGAATTCGACGCCGGTCATCCCCGGCATTCTCTGGTCGGTGATGATCACGTCCACAGGACTGCTCTTGAGCACTTCCAGCGCCTCGTCGCCACTGTTTGCAGTGACTATTTCGTAACGATCCTGGCGCAACAAACGCCGCAAGGCCGACAAGATATTTGCCTCATCGTCGACCAGCAACAGTCGACGCGGAGCCGTGGATGCACTAAGTCCGTCAGGCATGGCCGTCGCTTTCGTATCAGTTCTTCTTTTCCTCAATCGTGATCGATATCTGCAGGCTGATGTCTTCCAATTGCTCGAATTTGCGTATCTGCTGAATGTTGTTCTGGGTGAGTACGGAGTCTTTGACGATCAGCAGGACGCCTTCGCCAGTGCGCAGATCTTCCGCGAGCTTCATGCCGGCCTCGAGATCCCTTGACTTGACTTCACGCGACTTTTCACGAAGGAGCGAATCCTCTTCATTGACCAGCGCCACGAAGGCTTCCACGACCGACGGATCGTATCGGATGCCGCTTTGCGACTTGATGACCTGGATGGCCTTCTCCAGCGGCAACGGCTGCGCGGCGATCGCGCCGGAACGCAGCGCTTCGAAATCCCGGGCCAAGGCCAGGATGCGCGATCCCAAGGGGATCTGGTCGCCGGCAATGCCGGAAGGAAGCCCTCGCCCGTCATAACGCTCATGCTGATGCAGGATGAATTCGCTTATTTCGCCAAACGACGCCAGAGGCGTGAGCACCATGTGCCCCTTGACCGCATGATTCATGAACATGCGTGACTCTTCGCCAGTCATTTTTTCCTGCGGCTTGCGTATGAGTTCATCCGGCAGGCCGATCTTTCCGATCGCATGCAGCAAACCGGCAATTCCGAGATGCTGGATCTGCCCTTCCGTCAGTTGGAATTTCTTTCCGAGCCTGCGGCCGAGCGCGCTCACCCGATCGGACTGCCCGCCCAGCATGCCGGAACGAAGCTCGATCAGGCTGGAGAACACCTTGAGCATCGTCAAGAAATTCTGTTTGATTTCCTCTTGCCCCTTTTCCAGGAAAAGCACGGTCTGCCGCAGTTCTTCCGTACGGGCCTGGACTTGCTTCTCCAACCGCGCATTAAAGGTCAACAGCTCCTCATTTTGCTTGCGCACCAGCGCATTCAGGCGCGCAGCTTCCTTCTTCAGGAATTGCTGTTCCAGCGCCCTCTCTATGGTCAGAAGCAGGTCTTGCTCATCCCAGGGTTTCTGCAGATAGTGGTAGACCCCGCCTTCATTGATCGCCGAGATCGTGGCGCTGATCTCCGAATACCCCGTGAGCAGGATGCGGGTGATATCGGGATAGCTTTCCTTGGCCTTCTTCAGGAACTGGGCTCCCGTCATTTCAGGCATGCGCATATCCGAAATGATCAAGTCGACTGTATTTTCCTTCAGCAACTCGAGGCCCGCAGCGCCGCTTTCAGCCGTCAGCACCACATATCCCTTCGGCCTTAGTACGCGCTTGAGAGAAGAAAGGATGCTCGCTTCGTCGTCAACCAGCAAAATGACGGGGGCCGCAACCGGCTTCTCGATATTGATTTGCTCCAACGTTGGCACATTGTTCGACACCATGCTCCCCTTTTCTCGTCTCCGCCCGGCGAAGGTTCGCCGCCTCCAGCTTCCTCCCGCCGCTTGGATCATCAGCAGGCGCACTGCAAAACTGATGTCGATGCCGATGCCTGCTTTGCCTTGCGCTTCAATTCGGCCTTGTACTGTTGAACAAAGCCATATGGCAAAGACAGCCCGGAACCTGTTCCGCTCAGCGACCGGGTGAGCGGAACTTAACCAATAATTTCATGAATACTTGATTTAACTGCGAGACCGGGTCTTTTACAAGGGGCTTCCCGCCATAGAGCCCCTCTCAATGCCTGCTTAGTACCTCCGTCCATTATTGGCAATCGCTACGGTACTTTCCAGGCATTTAATCAAGTCAGGCATTTGCCAATCGCTTCCAGCGGCATGGGAGGCGTCTTCGGTTGCTGAACGATATCTTTGACGTTTTCAGGAAGACAACATTTTTCCAAAAAGAAACAATAGCCGTAATGAGGCGTCGGCGCACTTGTTTCCTCTTGCAGAAATGGCGGCATCGCGTGCCATGGCGGCTCCCGAAAATGCCGGTGGAACCGGCGCAAAGCCAGCCCCGGCACGGCACTGCCGAACCGGCAAAACCCAAGCGCCGACCACCGCCCTATACCTGCGGGTCGACGTTTCGGAAAAACACAGACATGCGCAGCGGCTTGCAGTACAATAGCGCGCTTTACGAAAATGCTACCCGCATCGGTAGCGGCAGGTCTGCGGCGACACCGCGCCCGGACTGCTATCGCGCCGATGTCCGACACCTTCAGCGAGGATGGCGAAATTGGTAGACGCACCAGGTTTAGGTCCTGACGCCAGCAATGGTGTGGGGGTTCGAGTCCCCCTCCTCGCACCAGACGATCCCTTGATATTGCATGCCTCCCGTGCCTGATCAACCCAGGCCCGGAGGCCGTTCAGGCCAGCGCCCAGGAACCACCATGCCGACCCAGGAAGAATTCGACGCACTCAAGCAAAGCCATAACGCCTTGCTGAATAAATTCATCGAGAACAATACCGCCGACCAGATCCTGTTCTCGACGCTGTTTACCGCCGCCGCGGTGCTGTCCAAGGACGGAAGGCAGTTCACCCAGGGCGCCATGGGCATCGCCCGTTCGCTGGCGTCGCAGCTGGCGGCCGGCGGCACCATGCCAAAGTCGCTGCTCGATACGGTCGAGACCCGCATCGCGACCATCGAAGCGCTGCTCAAGGACAAGTTCGACTAAGGCGCATATCCGCCCCTTGCGCGCATGCGCCGAAGTGCGCGCAAACATCTCCCGCAGCGTCTCCCGACACACAAAAACTCACGCCGAAGTATCCACCCGGAAATAATTTACGCTACGCGCAAAGCCTTGCCAGGCAAGGATTGCAATAAATCGCGTTTGTCCCCAACGCGTTGTTTACCGCGCGGGTTTGCTTGTTTATCATCCGACTCAGCCACACGGGGAATCATTGACGGGCGCCACCTGAAACCGGCTCATCGCAGAGCAGGCGTTGTTCAATGAATGGGGGATGTAATTTGCAGAGGCGGGAAACATGTCCATGTCGTACCTGATTGTCCACACTTTCGGTTTCAGCGTTTATTTCGTTTTCTTCCTTCTATTTCTCTGGGCCCGCAGTATCCCCCGTACCAATGCCGGTTCCGGCTGGTGGGCAATCTCCATCTCTTTCGCGCTGCTGGCTCGCCTGAGCCTGATGCTGCTGATCCCCACCAATGATTTGCGTCTGATCACTTCTATCTACGCAGCCATCAATCTCCTGGAAAAGCCCTTCCTGCTGATCGGCTTGTACCGCTTCCTCAATCTCGATACCAAGCCGCGCTGGCCCTGGCTGGTTGTCATGCTGGCCGAACTGTGGCTGCTGGCCGCCTGGGTGACGGATATATCGCAATTCAACCGCAATATCGGCTATTCGCTGGTGAATGCCGGCTTCATGTCCTGGATGGCATGGACCTGTTACAAGCACCGCAACGAAGTCCCACGCTGGCTGCTATCGGCTTCTGTCGCATTTGCGGCGATGGGAATCCACTGGCTATGCGGGCCGGTGCTCATCAAACTCTACCCAAGCTGGTTCCTGGACGGCTTCCTGCTGGGCACCATGCTGGTGCTGCTGCAGTACATGTCGCTGCTGGGCGCGACGCTCTCGCAGTTCCAGAAACGCCTGATCGATGCCGAGTCCAAGGCGTTGGACATGGCCTTCCTCGACCCGCTGACCGGCCTGAACAACAAGCGCTACATGAACACCCTGTTCGACCATGCGCTGCTGCTGGCCACCCGTCCGCATCACCTGGTGGCGATCTTCTACATCGACCTCGACAACTTCAAGCCGATCAACGATACCGCCGGCCACCATGTCGGCGACGAAGTGCTCAAGGCCATCGCCGCGCGGATCAAGGGCATCGTGCGCAGCACCGACATCTGCGCCCGCGTGGGCGGCGACGAGTTCATCGTGATCGGCACCCAGCTTGAAAGCGAGAACCAGGCCTTCGAAGTGGCCAAGAAACTGCTGTCCCAGATGACGCAGAAGGTGCAGGTCGGCGAGCACCAGTACATGCTCGGCGCCAGCATCGGCATCAGCCTCTATCCGCACCATGCGCGCGACTTGTCGGAGTTGATCCAGTGCGCCGACAGCGCGATGTACCAGGTCAAGCGCAACGGCAAGAGCGGCTACGAAATCTACAAGGCGCAAAACGACGGCGCCCCGATGCAACCGCAGATGGCGCACTAGCGGCAACTTCGGCTTGGCACCGGCAAGGCGCATGGATTATAGTCAGCCCGACTTTTTCCAACGCCGATAGAAAACGCCTCCATGGCTGTCGACCACTACGAGAACTTCCCTGTCGCCTCCCTGCTGCTGCCGGCCCGCCTGCGGCCTGCCGTCGCCGCCATCTACGGCTTCGCGCGCAGCGCCGACGATATCGCCGACGAGGGCGATGCCGAGCCGACGCAGCGGCTGGCCGCGCTGCAAGCCTACGAGGAGCAGCTCGACCTGATCGCCGCCGATGCCGGGCCTTGCGAGCCCCCCATCTTCCGCCACCTGCAGCAGGCCGTAAAAGAATATGGCTTGCCGCTGCAACCCATGCGCGACCTGCTCTCCGCGTTCAGGCAGGATGTCGTGACCACCCGCTATGCGCGCTACGACGATCTGCTTGACTATTGCCGCCGTTCGGCCAATCCGGTCGGCACCCTGATGCTGCACCTGTACCAGGCGCCGACCGCGCAAAACCTGCGCGACTCCGACGCCATCTGCAGCGCCCTGCAACTGGTCAACTTCTGGCAGGACGTCGCCATCGACTGGCAAAAGTCGCGCATCTACCTTCCGCAGGAAGACCTGGAACGCTTCGGCCTCGGCGAGCAGGACATCGCCGAGGCCAGGTCCGATGCCCGCTGGCAGGCGCTGATGCGGTTTGAAGTGGAACGGGCGCGGGCGCTGATGCTGTCGGGCGCGCCGCTGGCCAAGCGCCTGCCGGGGCGGATCGGCTGGGAATTGCGGCTGGTGGTCCAGGGCGGATTGCGCATCCTGGAGCGCATCGAACGGGTCAACGGCGACGTCTTCCGCCACCGCCCCAAGCTGGGCCGCACCGACTGGCTAGCGATAGGCTGGCGCGGCCTCACCATGTGATCCATGCAACAACGCCCGCCGGGCCGTTGGCGGCCGGGCGGGCGCTGCAAGGATGAAGACGGGTGAAACCGCGCCTGCGGTTGTTGTCAGACCAGCAAGGCCGTAGTGAGCGAGCGGATCTGCTCTTCCGAATCGTCCAGCAGGCTGCGCAGCGACTGGTCGCCGATATAGTCGTCGACCAGGTTCTCGCCGCCGATGCCGGCTTCGGCCACGGTACGCTGGAACGGCGACGGCACCGGCGACAATTCCTTGGCCAGCAGCAGGACGTCGCCGATGGTGACCGGCGGCAGCACGCGCACGCCGTGCCACAGCGATTCGATGGCCTCCACCACCGGCTGCGGCACGCCCAGCTTCTTGAGCACGGCGCGGCCGATCATCTTCTCGCCGTATTCGGCCCAATCCTCCATGCCGCCGGCCAGCAGGTCCGGAAACTCGTCGGTACGCGAGAGCAGGTAGAAGCCGCCGACCTCATGCACGATGCCGGCGAACATGGCCGTCTCCGGGTCGCCGTTGGTCAGCTTGGCGGTCAGCACATGGGCGGTGGCCGCCACATGCGCGCAATGCTCCCAGAGCTGCGCGGCCTTGATGCGCATGGCCGGGTTGCTGATGGTGCGGCCCAACTGGCGCACGATGACCGAGGTGGTGATGGTGTTGAGGGTGCGGAAGCCCAGCCGCATGACGGCCACGCGCACATTGTCGATTTCGCCGCCGGAGCGGTTGTAGGCCGCCGAATTGGCGATGGCCACGGTACGCGCCGCCACCAGCGGCTCGGCCATCACCAGCTTGGCGGCCTGTTCCAGGTGGCAGTCCGGGTCCGCCAAGGCCTGCTGCAGCTTGATCGACGCGCTGACGTTGGCCGGAAACACCAGCTCCCCGCGCCCGGCCTGCGATGCGATGCTACGAAAGAGTTCCAGTCTGTCCATGACGTCTCCAGCCTCCAGGTTATTGGTAGTAGGGGCAATTTTTTCCTTGAGCTTAATGGACATCGCCGGCCGCTGCAATACGATGCGACGCCCTATATTTGCCCTCCCGTACGCACTCGGCTAGCATAGCGCCTTTGCCGGATTTTTCCGGGTTTCCCAGAGTTTTCCCTATCCTGGCCGCCACCGCCGCTACCCATGTCTCCAGACGAATACTGCCAGCAGAAGGCCGCCGCCAGCGGTTCCAGCTTTTACTACAGCTTCCTGTTCCTGCCGCCGGAGCGCCGGCGCGCGATCACGGCACTGTACGCCTTCTGCCGCGAAGTCGACGACACCGTCGATGAAATCGAGGATCCGATGGTGGCGCGCACCAAGCTGATGTGGTGGCGCAAGGAAATCGCCGCCATGCTAGAGGGCAATCCCAGCCACCCGGTGACCAAGGCCCTGTATCCGCACGTGGCCGTCTACCAGCTCAAGGGCGAGCACCTGCAAGCCATCATCGATGGCATGGAGATGGACCTCGACCAAAGCCGCTATCTCGACTACCCCGGCCTGCAGCGCTATTGCTGGCACGTGGCCGGCGTGGTCGGCATCCTCTCGGCCAGCATCTTCGGCCATACCCGGGCGCAAACCCTGCAGTATGCCGAAAAGCTGGGCCTGGCGTTCCAGCTCACCAACATTATCCGCGACGTCGGCGAAGACGGCCGCAAAGGCCGCATCTACCTGCCCGTCAACGAACTGCAGCAATTCAACGTGACCGCCGCCGACATCCTCAACGGCCGCCACAGCGAACGCTTCGAGGCGCTGATGAAGTTCCAGGTGCAGCGCGCCCGCGCCGTCTACGAGGAAGCCTTCGCGCTGCTGCCCAAGGAAGACCGCCGCGCCCAGCGCCCAGGCCTGATGATGGCGGCGATCTACCGCACCCTGCTGGAAGAAATCGAACGCGACGGCTACCACGTGCTCAAGCAGCGCATCTCGCTCACGCCCATCCGCAAGCTGTGGCTGGCGTGGAAAACCTACGTGTTCGGCTGATGCCGGCAGGTCATTACGCCGTCATCGGCGGCGGCTGGGCCGGATGCGCCGCCGCGGTCACGCTGGCGGCCGCCGGCAAGCGGGTCAGCCTGTTCGAAGCCGGCAAGATCCTCGGCGGGCGGGCGCGCCGCGTGGAAATCGGCGGCCGCACGCTGGACAACGGCCAGCACATCCTGCTGGGCGCCTATTCCGCCTCGCTCAGCCTGATGAAACAGGTCGGCGTGAAACCGGCCGACGCCATGCTGCGCCTGCCGCTGCAAATGCGCTATCCGTCGCAAACCGGCATGGATTTCATCGCTCCGCGCCTGCCCGCCCCCTTGCACCTTGCCGTCGCCCTGCTGCGCGCCAGGGGCCTGGAACGTGCCGACAAGATGGCGCTGGCACGCTTTTCCACCACCGCGCGCTGGATGGGCTGGCAGTTGCACCAGGATTGCAGCGTGGCCGAACTGCTGGAACGCTTCGACCAGACGCCGCGCCTGATCAAACTGATGTGGAACCCGCTGTGCATCGCCGCGCTGAACACTCCCCCTGAACGCGCCTCGGCCAAGGTATTCCTGAACGTGCTGCGCGACAGCCTGGGCGCGCGCCGCGCCGCATCCGACATGCTGATTCCGCGCACCGACCTCAGCGCCCTGCTGCCGCAAGCCGCCGCCGCATTTATAGAACAGCGTGGGGGGCGTACCATCGCAGGCACGGCGGTAGCCAGCCTGCACGCCATGGGAGAAACCGGCATCTGGCGCCTGCAAGACCGCCAGGGCCGCGATCTTGGCGAATTCGCCGGCGTGGTCATTGCCACCGGCGCCGACGTCGCCGCGCAGTTGCTGGACGAGGCCCAGGGCCTGGCAGCTCCTTGCGACACCAGCGCCCTGCGCGCGCTGGCCTACGAACCGATCACCACCTGCTACCTGCAATACGCCCCCACGCTGCGCCTGCCGCTGCCGTTCTGCGCGCTGACCGACGATCCGCAGCGCCGCGCCTGGGGGCAATTCGTTTTCGACCGCGGCCAATTGAACGGCGATGCCGGGCTGCTGGCAGTCGTCGTCAGCGCCGCCGGCCGCGCCATCGAGGATGGCCATGCGACGCTGCTGGAAGGCATCGCGCAGCAATTGGCGGCCGATTTCGGACGCCCCGAGTTGTCCGTTGCGCAATGGAGCAAGGTGATCACCGAAAAGCGCGCGACGTTTTCCTGCACGCCGGGGCTGCGACGGCCGGACAATACCGGCCTGCCAACCGGACTCGCGCTGGCTGGCGATTACGTTGCAGGTGATTACCCGGCCACGCTGGAAGGCGCGGTGCGCAGCGGCATTGCGGCGGCCCGCGCCCTATAAAATTTTCATGGATCGGTGGAAAGGGATTCACCCCACGCATGGCCGCTTTGATCTAGCATATGGACAAATTCTGAGCGGCCCTCTGCCGCATTTCATTCTTACGGAGAAAATAATATGCCGGTCATGACCTGTGTCGAAGACTTTCGCCTGCTGGCGAAAAAACGGGTTCCCAAGGCCTTCTACGACTACGCCGACAGCGGCTCCTACACCGAGAGCACCTATCGCGCCAACAACGACGACCTGGCCGCGCTGAAGCTGCGCCAGCGCGTGGCGATCAATGTCGACGAGCGCAGCACCCGCACCACCATGATCGGCCACGACGTCACCATGCCGGTGGCCATCGCCCCGACCGGCCTGACCGGCATGCAATGGGCCAACGGCGAAATGCTGGGCGCCATCGCCGCCGAGAAGTTCGGCATCCCCTTCACCCTGTCGACCATGAGCATCTGCTCCATCGAAGACGTCGCCAGCGTGACCACCAAGCCGTTCTGGTTCCAGCTGTACGTGATGCGCGACCGCGGCTTCGTCAAGTCGATGATCGAGCGCGCCAAGGCCGCCAAGTGCTCGGCGCTGGTGCTGACGCTGGACCTGCAGATCCTCGGCCAGCGCCACAAGGACCTGAAGAACGGCATGTCGGTGCCGCCCAAGCTGACCCTGGACACCCTGCTCGACCTGGCCAGCAAGCCTGGCTGGGCGCTGCGCGCTCTGGGCGGCCGCAAGACCTTCGGCAACCTGGCCGGCCACATCAACGGCGGCAACAGCGGCGGCGGCGTGCAAACCCTGTCCAAGTGGACCGCCAGCCAGTTCGACCCGACCCTGAACTGGGACGACGTCGCTTGGATCAAGGAACAATGGGGCGGCAAGCTGATCCTGAAGGGCATCCTGGACGTGGAAGACGCCAAGATCGCGGCCCAGACCGGCGCCGATGCGCTGGTGGTGTCCAACCACGGCGGCCGCCAGCTGGACGGCGCGATGTCGTCGATCCAGGCGCTGCCGGCCATCGCCGAAGCGGTGGGCGACCAGATCGAAGTCTGGTTCGACGGCGGCATCCGCTCCGGCCAGGACATCCTGAAAGCCGTGGCGCTGGGCGCCAAAGGCACCATGATCGGCCGCGCCTTCCTCTACAGCCTGGGCGCCATGGGCGGCGAAGGCGTCTCGCAGATGCTGGAAATCCTGCGCAAGGAACTGGACGTAAGCATGGCGCTGACCGGCACCAAGGACATCAAGGACGTCGGCCGCCAGATCCTCGTGCCCTGATAGCGGGCCGCAGCCAATAAAAATCCCGGACAGCCTCGCGGTGTCCGGGATTTTTCATTCCCTGTCCGAAAAAACCGTTCAGGAGCGCGGCTTTTCCTTCAATACCTCGATCACTTCAACCTGTCCATGGCGTCGCGCCAGGTCCATCGCGGTCAGGCCATCCTTATTCTTCAGCGTGAGGTCGGCGCCGCCGTCGCGCAACGCCGCCACCACGGCCACCCGGCCGCGCATGGCAGCCAGCATGACCGGGGTCATCTTGTCGTCCGGCGACTCGGCATCGATATAGGCCGACGCTTCCAGCAACATCCCGACGATTTGCGCATTGCCGTTAATAGCGGCGTAGTGCAATGCCGTCCAGCCCGGCCGGTTAACCTCCACCTCGCGCGACAGCAGCAGCTTCACCACCGGCACGTTGCCGTAGAAGGCAGCCAGCATCAGCGGCGTATCGCCATTGGTGGCTTGCGCCTCGAGATTGACGTCGGGCGCGTTGACCAGCAGGTTGAAGGCCTGCATGGAATCCTCGCGGATCGCCAGCATCAGCCCGGTGTAGCCGCGCCTGGGTTCGATCAGGTTGGGCCCCATCCCGCGTTCCATCAATTGCTTCAGGAAGTAGACGTTGTCCATGCGGATCGCCTGGAAATACTCCTCGTAGGCGCCGGCGCGCGCCGCGCCCGGCAGCAGCATCGAGGTATACAGCAGCACGCGGCCGAGGCGGCTGAAACGGGAACGGATCTTTTCCAGCAAAGGCATCATGGGGCGATTCCAAACAGCTTGAAGAAATTGTCGCTGGTCTGCCGGGCGACTTCGTCGGCGGAAATGCCGCGCAAGTCGGCGATGAATTCGCCAACGTGGCGCACATAGCCGGGTTCGTTGGTCTTGCCGCGGAACGGCACCGGCGCCAGGTAGGGCGAATCGGTCTCGATCAGCATGCGCTCCAGCGGGATGGTGCGCGCCACCTGCTGCAAGTCCTTGGCCGACTTGAAGGTGACGATGCCGGAAAACGAGATGTAGAAACCCAGCTCGATGGCGGCGTCGGCCACTTCCTGCGACTCGGTGAAGCAGTGCATCACGCCCGCCGCGCCGCCGGCCTCGGGGCTGGCGCCCTCCTCGCGCATGATGCGGATGGTGTCTTCCGAAGCCGAGCGGGTATGGATGATCAGCGGCTTGCCGGTCGCGCGCGAGGCGCGGATGTGGGTGCGGAAACGCTCGCGCTGCCATTCCAGGTCGCCTTGCAGGCGGTAGTAGTCCAGCCCGGTCTCGCCGATGGCGACGATGCGCGGGTGGTCGGCCAGCCGGACCAGCTGCTCGACGTCCGGTTCGGGCGTGTCTTCATAGTCGGGATGCACGCCGACCGAGGCGTAGATGTTGGGATATTGCTCGGCCAGTGCCAGCACTTGCGGGAAATCAGGCAAATCGACCGAAACGCACAGCGCATGACTGACCTTGTTTTCGGCCATCTTGCCGAAAATCTCGGGCAGGCGCGCGGCGAGATCGGGGAAATTGATGTGGCAATGGGAATCGATATACATGGGCGCTATTGTAAAGCGATGCGCCTGGGGTGTGTTATGCCCAGGCGACCTACTTCGCCACCGGCCGCTTGGCCAGCTTGCGCTGGAGGGTGCGGCGGTGCATGTTGAGCGCACGGGCGGTGGAGGAAATATTGCCCTCATGCTCGGCCAGGACCCGCTGGATGTGCTCCCATTCCAGGCGTTCCAGCGACAGCGGCGCGGCCTCAGCCGCCATGTCCTCGCCCGCGCCGTCATGCGCCAGCGCTGAGAGGATGGAGTCCACATTGGCCGGCTTGGCCAGGTAATTGTCGGCGCCCGACTTGATCGCCTGCACCGTGGTGGCGATGCTGGCGTAGCCGGTCAGTACCAGCAGGCGCGCCTCCGGTAGCGCCCGGCGCAAGGGCGAGATCCATTGCAGGCCGGAATCGTTTGCCAGTTGCAGGTCGATGGTGGCGTAGCTGAAGCTTTCCTGGCCCGCCGCCGCCAGCGCTTCCTCGCCGCTGCGGGCCACGACGGCGCGAAAACCCCGGCGCGTGAGCGAGCGCGCCAGCGTGTCGGCAAAGACGTCGTTGTCGTCGAGGATCAGGAATGCGGCACTCATCGAAAATCGGCCTTATCGGTACAAGTTATCGGTTCAGGACAGCGGAAACCGCAATTCGGCCACCGTCCCCTCGCCCTGCGTCGAACGCAGTTGCAGGTGGCCGCCCATCTGCGTTGCGGCCGCGAACGCCAGCATGAGGCCGATGCCTTTGCCGCCGGAACGGCTGTCCACCGGCCCGTGTCCCAGTCGGGACAACAGTTCGGGGGCGATGCCGCAGCCGTTGTCGGCAACCCGGATGATAGCGGTCTTTTCGCCAGCGTCCGCCATCAAGGATAAACGCACTTCGCCGCCGCGCTCCTTGACGGCATGGGCGGCATTGTCGAGCAAAGTCAGCAAGATCTGCGATAGCTCCTGCAACTGGCCAGCGACCAACGTGGCTTGCCCCGTCTCTACCGCCAACTGCACTGCGGGATAGTGCAAGCGCCAACCATCGGCCAATGCAGCCAGCCACGGCGCCAGCGCCGCTGTATCATCGCCGCGCCCTTGCGCATCGGCATCCAGCCGCATGCTTTCCAGCGCTTGCTTGCATACCGCGATCTGTTCCTCGACGATGCGCAGGTCTTCCTCGTACATGGCCAACGCAGCATTGCCGGCCATGTCACGACGAATTTCGCGCCGCATTTCCCCGGCAATCACCGCCACTGTCGACAAAGGCGTATTGAGCGCATGCGCGGCTCCCGCCGCCTGAGTCCCCAAGGCGAGGATGCGCTGCCCCTGCAACTGCTGCTCCCGCGCTTGCGCCAGCAAACTATCACGCGAACGCACCGCGGCGGCGATGCGCGTGACGAACCAGGTAATGAGCAGCGCCGAGATCGAAAAATTGATCCACATCCCGGCCAGGTGGTAAGCCATGGCTTGCCCGTGGTCGTGGATATGCAAGGGCTGGTAGACGTAGACCAGCCCCGAATAAGCCGCCAGCGCGCACAGCGCCAATGCCAGGCCATACGGCCAGGCCAGCGTCGCCGCGCCCGCGGCCAATGCCGGCAGGTAGAACGAGACGAAGGGATTGGTCGCGCCGCCCGAGAAATACAGCAGGGCCGTCAGTACGCACAGGTCCAGCAGCAGTTGCAGCAACAGTTCCGGCTGGCCAGCCGGACGCGCCCAGCGCATCCGCCCCCAGGTCGCGGCATTGATCAGGACTTGCACGCCGATCAGCCACAACAAGGCCGGCAGCGGCAGATCAATCCGCAGCCAGAAATGCGCGCCGGCCAGCACCGCCAGTTCGCCAGCGATGGTGGTCCAACGCAGCCAGAACAGGCGTGCCAGAAGCTGATGCTGCATTTCCAGCCCCATCGTGGTTTATCCCAGCCGCTTGCCCAGGATCACCAGGTCGCGCTCGACGCCATCCAGCGTCGCCACGCGCGGCAAGTGGCCCCATTGCTCGAAGCCCAGCGCGCCGAACAGCTTCAGGCTGGGACCGTTGTGGCCGAAGATGAAGCCCAAGAGCGTATGCACCTTGATCTGCGGCGCATGGGCGATGGCCTGCTCCAGGAAGTAGCGTCCCAGGCCCTGGCCGCGCGCCTTTTCGTGCAGGTAGACCGACAGTTCAGCGGTACCGGCATAGGCCGGGCGGCCGTAGAAATTGGAATAAGACAGCCAGCCGATGATTTCGCCGTCGCGCTCGGCCACCCACAGCGGGCGCCGCTCCGGCTGGTGCTCGTCGAACCAGGCCTGGCGCGACTGGACGGAGACCGGTTCGGTATCGGCCGTGACCTGGCGCGAGGCGATGGTGCTGTTATAGATGGCGACGATGGCCGGCAGGTCGGCCTGCACGGCCAGGCGATGGGTGTAGTGGGAAGCGGTCATGATGCAAATAAGGGGAAAACAGGAAAACCGGCCGGTTCAGTCGAACAGGCCGGCATAGTCGATCAGCATCTCTTCGATGAACAGCTTGGCCGACAGCGGATGGTCGGCGATGGCGCGGCGCTCGCCCATGCCCTTGATGGCGCGCGAGATGGCGATGGCGTCCGCGCGCTCGGCCAGCCGGCCCAGCTCCTTCGCATAACGCGGGTAATAGCGGATCTGGCCGGTCGATTTCAGCGAGAACAGGTCGTACAGCCAGCGCTGCACCCAGCCGACCAGCTCCGACACCGGCGCCTTCTGCAGCTTGTCGGCCGTGCGCAAGGCGCCGTCCACGCCGGGCTGGGCCAGGTGGCGCAGCAGTTCGTCCAGGATCTCGCGGCTGTCGCCCTGGGCCGCTTCCAATGCCGCCAGCGGCGCGCCGCCCTGCTCGGCCAGCCAGGCATCGGCATCCTTGACGCCCTGCGCCTTGAGCCAGGCCAATGCGACGTCCCGCGGCGGCGCCGGCAAGGCGAACTTGCGGCAGCGCGAGAGGATGGTCGGCAGCAGGCGGTCGAGGCGGTTCGACAGCAGCAGGAACATGGTGCCCGGCGGCGGTTCTTCCAGCGTCTTGAGCAAGGCGTTGGCGGCGGCGGTATTGAGCGCCTCGGCCGGATACAGCATCACCACGCGCAAGCCGGAACGGTGGGTCGAGACGTTCATGAAATCGGCCAGCGCGCGGATCTGGTCGATCTTGATTTCCTTGGAAGGCGTCTTGCTGGCCTTGGCGCCCTTCTTTTCCTCGCCGCCCTCGTCGTCGGCGATCTCGTCTTCCAGCGCCTCGGGCCGCACGCGGCGGTAGTCGGGATGGTTGTATTGCTCGAACCAGTTGCAGGAAGCGCAGGCGCCGCAGGCATGCGCCTCGGGCGTGGGCGCTTCGCACAGCAGCGACTTGGCGAAGGCTTCGACGAAGGCGGTCTTGCCAGTGCCTTGCGCGCCGTAGAACAGCAAGGCGTGCGGCAGGCGTTCGCGCAGTTGCTGCAACTGCTTCCAGCTCTCGTCCTGCCAGGGCAGCAGCGATGAATTAGCGGGTGTACTCATGGAATGGCAATCTCACAGGGCCGCGACGATGCCGCGCAGCTCGTCCCGGATCTCGGGAATGGGCCGCGTGGAGTCGATGATGCGGAACCGCGCCGGGAATTCGGCGGCGCGGCGCAGGTATTCGGCGCGGGTGGCGGCGAAGAAGTCAGCCTTTTCCTGTTCGAACTTGTCCGGCGTGCGCTCGGCATCCAGGCGCGCGCGCGCCACTTCCAGCGGCACGTCGAACAGCAGCGTCAGGTCCGGCTGCAGGTGCGGATGAACCCAGCGTTCCAGCGCATCGAGCTTGTCCAGCGGCAATTTGCGGCCGCCGCCCTGGTAGGCGAAGCTGGCGTCGGTGAAGCGGTCGGAAATCACCCAGTCGCCGCGCGCCAGCGCCGGTTCGATCACCTGCGCCAGGTGTTCGCGGCGGGCGGCGAACATCAGCAAGGCTTCGGTTTCCAGGTGCATTTTCTGGTGCAGCAGCAGTTCGCGCAGCCGTTCGCCCAGTTCGGTGCCGCCCGGCTCGCGGGTGGCGACCACGGTCAGGCCGCGCGCGCGCAGTTGCTCGGTGACGAAAGCGATATGCGTCGACTTGCCGGCGCCGTCGATGCCTTCGAAGGTAATGAATTTGCCAGATGCCATGAAGGAATCGCTGAAGAAATAAGTAAGGGGGTCAACGCTGGTAGCGGTTGACGGCCTGGTTGTGTTCGGTGAGGCTGCTCGAAAAATGGCTGGTGCCGTCGCCGCGCGCGACGAAGTATAAGGCTTCGGTCTTGTCCGGGTTCATCGCCGCCGCCAGCGAGGCGGCGCCGGGCAAGGCGATCGGCGTGGGCGGCAGGCCGGCGCGGGTGTAGGTGTTGTAGGGCGTATCGGCCAGCAGGTCGGCCTTGCGGATCTTGCCCTGGTAGCGCTCGCCCATGCCGTAGATCACGGTCGGGTCGGTCTGCAGCAGCATGCCCGTCTTCAGGCGGTTGACGAACACCCCGGCCACCATGCCGCGTTCGGACTTCTGGCCGGTTTCCTTTTCCACGATCGAGGCCATGGTCAGCGCCTCGTAAGGCGTGCGGTACGGCAGCGACAGGTCGCGCTTGCTCCAGGCTTCGTTCAGTTTCTTGTTCATCAGGGCGAATGCCTGCTTGTAGATCTGCATGTCGCTCGCGCCCTTGGCGAACAGATAGGTATCGGGGAAGAACAGGCCTTCCGGATAGGTGTATTCGGTGGTCAGCTTGGCCAGCACCTGCTGGTCGGTCCAGGTGATGGTGTCATGCTTGAGGGCCGGCTGCTCGGCGATGGCGCGGCGCATCTGCTTGAAGCTCCAGCCTTCGATCACGGTCAGGGCCTCCTGGGCGAATTCGCCGCGCACCAGTTGCTGCAGCAGGCGGGCCGGCGTGTAGCCGGGTTTGAGTTCATAGCTGCCGGCCTTGATGCGGCCGCCCTCGCCGCTCAGGCGCGCATAAAGGGCGAACAGGTCGGGATTGATCGGCACGCCCGCCGCCGCGATCTGCTGCGCCGAACCCGATACGCCGCTGCCCGGCGTGATGGTGAAGGCGATGACCTGCCCGCTCGCATCGACGATGGGCTGCTTGGACCAATAGACGCCGGCCGCCGCCACCAGGGCCGCCAGCACGAGTAATGCCGCAAGTAACTTCTTCATACCAAATGCAAAATCCCTGTTTCCTGACGCGTTTTTTCGGACATCACTATAATCGAGGCATCAATGATAATCGCTGGCACGGCAGTTGCCTAATCTCCCTGCCACCCCTGCGCTTTTCAGCAGGCAACACAAGCACACGTAAACTATTTATGACCGAACTGACCGCCTCGACCTCCGTCTGGCTCGACTTCCTGAAACGACAAGGCGCGCAATTCGACGCCGACGGCGCCGAACTGCTCGGCTTTGGCGCCGCCGCTCCCGCGCCGGCAAGCCTGGAAAGCTTCATGGCGCCGCTGACCGGCTTGGGACTGATCGGCGTATCCGGCGACGATGCCGCCAGCTTCCTGCACAGCCAGCTCACCAACGACGTCCAGCGCCTGGACACCTCGGCTGCCCGCCTGGCCGGCTATTGCTCGCCCAAGGGGCGGCTGCTGGCCAGCTTCCTGATGTGGCGCAATCCCGAGTTCATTTTCCTGCAATTGCCGCGCCCGCTGCAGGCTGCGATCCAGAAGCGCCTGCAAATGTTCGTCATGCGCGCCAAGGCCAAGCTGTCCGACCAGGGCGCCAATACCGCCATCATCGGCCTGGCCGGCCCGGCGGCAAAAAACTCGCTGGCCGAATGGTACCCGGTGCTGCCGGCCGAACCCTACGCCAAGATCGACAACGCCAACGGCACGCTGATCCGCGTGGCCGACGCCGCCGGCAGCGCCCGCTACCAATGGGTCACCACGCCGGAAATCGTCATCGCCGCCTGGCCCAGACTGAGCCAGCACCTGGCGCCGGCCGGCCCGCAGGCATGGCGCCTGTCCGACATCCGCGCCGGCGTACCGCAGATTACCTTGCCGACGCAGGAGCAGTTCGTCCCGCAGATGGTCAACTTCGAACTGATCGGCGGCGTCAATTTCAAGAAAGGCTGCTATCCCGGCCAGGAAATCGTGGCGCGCAGCCAGTATCTCGGCAAGCTCAAACGCCGCACCTTGCTGGCAACCATCGACAGCGACGCCGCGGCGGCCGGCAATGAAGTGTTTTCCAGCGCCGATCCGGAGCAGCCCTGCGGCATGGTGGTCAATGCCGAGGCGACCGGCGCCGGACAAGCACTGGCCTTGGTGGAAATGAAGCTGGCGGCAGCCGACGGCCCGGTGCACCTGGGTTCGGCCGGCGGCCCGGCCCTGCATTTCCACGACCTGCCCTACGAACTGGCCGATCCGCAATAAGCGGACAACGCGCCCACGCCCGAAGGCCAGGCCATGGATCTCTATATTTACTACCGCGTCCGCTCCGTGCAAACGCAGGCGCTGCAGGACAAGCTCGGCGCCGTGCAGGCCATGCTGCAGGCCCGCTTCGGCATCGCCGGCAAGCTCAAACGCAGGCCGGGCGAACAAGACGGCCTGCAAACCTGGATGGAGGTCTACGAACACCTGCCATCCGGCCGCGAAGGCGACTTCAGCCACACGCTGGAACAGGCGCTTGCCGAAGCCGGCATTCCCGCCCTGCTGGACGGGCCGCGCCATGTGGAACGTTTCGAGGATGTCGCCCCATGTGCCTGATCATCTTCGCCTGGAAAGTCATCCCCGGCATGCCGCTGATCCTGGCGGCCAACCGTGACGAGTTCTATGCCCGCCCGGCCGCCGATGCCGGCTGGTGGAGCGATTACCCGCAAGTGTTCGCCGGCCGCGACCTGCAAGGCGGCGGCACCTGGCTGGGCACCACCCGCGACGGCCGCTTCGCCGCCCTGACCAATGTGCGCTCGCCGGCCGAACGCCGCACCGACGCCCCCACCCGCGGCCTGCTGGTGTCCGATTATCTTACCGGCAGCATGGCCCCGGACGAATACATCCGACACATCGAAGCCGGCGCCCAGCGCTTCAACGGCTTCAACCTGCTGGTCGGCGACCGCGACAGCATGCTGTGGTATTCCAACCGCGGCCAGGAAGACGCGCGCAACGGCAAACCGCTGGAGTATGGCGTCTACGGCCTGTCCAATGCCTTGCTCGACTCGCCCTGGCCCAAGGTCACGCGGGCCAAGGCGCAATTCGCCAGCCTGTTGTGCCAGGGCGCGCCGGAAGAGACTTTCTTCGAAATGCTGACCGATGCCACCCGCGCCAACGACTGCCGCCTGCCCGATACCGGCGTCGGCCTGGAAAAGGAACGCATGCTCTCGCCGATCTTTATCCGTTCGCCCGAATACGGCACCCGCTGCTCCAGCGTGTTGCGCGTACCCATCGTGGGCGAACCGTTGCTGACCGAACATGTGATCGACCCGATGGCGGTGCATTATGCGGCCGAGCCGGCGACCGACGCCAAGTGCAAGATTCCCTGCAAACCCAGCGTGCAGGCGGCTATAGAGGATGACAAGGCGGCTGGCGCGCGTTGATGGCGCGGCCGGGAGACACGATCGGCTTTCCCGCATGAAATAAAAAAACCATATATCTGATATTTGAAAGATAAATTGGCCTGATTTGATGCGCAGCAGTAAAGTCACACCTGTCTCCTCCAATTTCCTCCTTAAAGAATTGGATTCAAGCCCACACCGCAAGGTCGTGGGCTTTTTTTTCGCCTGCGCCCTGCCCGTTGGCGCTGCACAAAAAAGAAAAGCGGACCGAAGTCCGCTTTTCCGCTTGCCGGCAATCCCGGCGGGGCCATTTCCTGCGTTTCCTGCACCGGCCCCGTCCGGGAATCGCTCTTTAATTAATGGTGCATCTTGGATTCCGTACGGTTCAGCACGGCTTCCGGTGCACTTGCCTCCTCGCTGGTTTCATTGTTCAGCGCCGCCTGCAGGCGCTTGTCATCCAGCTCTCCACTCCACTTCGCCACAACCAGGGTCGCCACGCCGTTGCCGATGGTGTTGGTCAATGCGCGCGCTTCGGACATGAAACGGTCGATGCCCAGGATCAGCGCCAGGCCCGCCACCGGCAGGTGGCCCACCGCCGACAGCGTCGCCGCCAGCACGATGAAGCCCGAACCGGTGATGCCGGCCGCGCCCTTGGAAGTCAGCAGCAGCACCGCCAGCAGGGTCAGTTCCTGCACGAAAGTCATCGGCGTGTTGGTCGCCTGGGCGATGAAGACGGCCGCCATGGTCAGGTAGATCGCGGTGCCGTCCAGGTTGAACGAGTAGCCGGTGGGGATCACCAGGCCGACCACGGTCTTCTTGGCGCCGGCGTTTTCCATCTTGGCCAGCATGCGCGGCAGCACCGATTCCGACGACGAAGTGCCCAGCACGATCAGCAGTTCTTCCTTGATGTACTTGACGAACTTCCAGATCGAGAAGCCGTGCAGGCGGGTGATGATGCCCAGCACCACGAAGATGAACAGCAGGCAGGTCAGGTAGAAGGTGCCCATCAGCTTGGCCAGCGAGAACAGCGAACCCACGCCGTACTTGCCGATGGTGAACGACATCGCGCCGAATGCGCCGATCGGGGCCACCTTCATGATGGTGCCGACCACCGAGAACAGCACGTGCGAGATCTTTTCGATGAAGTCGAACACCAGGGTGCCGCGGCCGCCGAACTTGTGCAGCGCGAAACCGAACAACACCGCCACCAGCAGCACCTGCAGCACGTCGCCCTTGGCGAAGGCATCGAACATGCTGCTGGGGATGATGCTCATGATGAAATCGGTGATCGAACCCAGCTTGCCGGGAGCAGTATAGGAAGCGATCGCCTTGGTATCGAGCGTGGTCGGGTCGATGTTCATGCCCACGCCGGGCTTGAGCACGTTGACCAGCACCAGGCCGATGATCAGCGCCACGGTGCTGACGATTTCAAAGTACAGCAGGGCCAGGCCGCCGGTCTTGCCGACCTTCTTCATGTCTTCCATGCCGGCGATGCCGGTCACGACGGTACAAAAGATCACCGGCGCGATGATCATCTTGATCAGCTTGACGAAACCGTCGCCGAGCGGTTTCATGGCTTCGCCGGTGGATGGGTAGAAGTGCCCCAGCAGCACGCCGATCACGATCGCCACCAGAACCTGGAAGTAAAGCGACTTATATACAGGCTGTTTCGCCGTCATTTTTCATTCTCCAAAAAACATCAATTTCCAGCCTGCCGCCTGACATATGGCGCATGGCGCTTCCGCGCCCGGCAAGCCGCCGGCCATCGGCGGGTTCATGCGTCGTCCGCCCTGGCTTCGTTTTTGTCCGGGAGACTCCTCCTCTCCGGTTCGGGCGCAAGTATGAATCAGGGGCCTCCCCTCCGGTATTGTGGGAAACCACATCTGCAGCAAAAAGGCGCCCCATCCCGGCCTATTCCTCCTTTTGCACCGCAGTAAGTTCGTTATAGTACGAATCGAGCAAAAATAGCGAGGAAAGCATTGTGCAACGCAAACTGACAGTCACCGCCCGCCTGGGAATCCTGGTCGCGGTGCTGTGCGCCATTGTGGTGCTGGTGGCCTGGTACGGCATGCTGGGCATCGCCTCCAGCAACGACAAGCTGAAAGACGTTTATGAAGACCGCACCCTGAGCCTGGTTCAGATCGCCAAGGTGCGCGATGCGCTGTACCTCAACCGGGATGTCATGGGCCGGGCGCTGATGCTGCTCAACGTCCCCAACGATCCCGGACGCGACGGCTTGACGCCGCAACAGCAAGTGGCCGGGCAGTTGGCCCGCCTGAAGGCGCTGGACGCCTCCCTCAACGAAAGCTGGCGCATCTATATGGGCACCGGCATGACCGCTGAAGAACAGCAGGCGGCCCGTGAATTCGAGAAAAACTGGCTGAAATACCAGGAACAGCGCGCCGGCATGACCGGCCTGATCGACTCCGGCCAAGTCAGCCAGGCCAACCAGCTCTGGCCGCAGATCACGCCCCTGCTCGCCACGCTGGCGTCCCAACTGGCCAAGCTCGGCCAGTTGCAGGAACAAGCCACGCGCACCCTCTATGACGAAGCGCTGGCCGAATACGGCCGCCTGCGCCTGCGTACCCTGCAGCTCGCCGGCACCAGCCTGCTGCTGGGCATTGCCCTGGCGGTATGGATCATTACCGGCCTGCGCCGGGAACTGGGCGGCGAACCGGCTTACGCCGCCCATATCGTGCGCCAGATCGCCGAGGGCAACCTCGACATCGACGTCAGGCTGCGCCGCAACGACAACGGCAGCCTGTTGTACGCCATGCAATCGATGCGCCTGCGGCTGACCCAGATCATCGAGCGCGTCACGCTCTCGACCCAGTCGCTGGGCCACTCTTCGCGCCAGCTCAACGCCACCGCGCAAGCGCTGGCCCATGCCTCCAGCGAACAGGCGGCCACGGTGGAAGAAGTCAATGCCGCCATCTCCAGCATGGGCAACGCCATCCAGGAAACCGGCGAACATGCCCGCCGCACCGACCAGATCGCCCTGGCCGCCGCGGCCGATGCCGACAAGAGCGGCACCGCCGTGCAATCGACGGTACAGGCCATGCGCGGCATCGCCCAGCAAGTCGGCGTGATCGACGATATCGCCTACCAGACCAACCTGCTGGCGCTCAACGCCGCCATCGAAGCGGCGCGCGCCGGCGAACACGGGCGCGGTTTCTCGGTGGTGGCCATGGAAATCCGCAAACTGGCCGAACGCAGCCAGGACAGCGCCCGCGAAATCAGCGAGATCGCCGGGCAAAGCGTGACCCTGGCCGAGGAAACCAGCCAGCGCCTGCTGGACGGCACCCTGGACGGCATCCGCCAGGCCTCCCGGGAAATCAACCAGATCACCCTGTCCTCCGCCATGCAGGAAGAAAGCGCGCAAGAGATCGGCACCGCCGTGATGCAGCTCAACCAGACCACCCAGCGCAATGCCGCCGTCTCGGAAGAACTCGCCACCACCGCCGAACTGGTGGCCGAAAACGCGCGCGAACTGAGCGCGCAGCTAGGCTACTTCCGCCTGGCCGGGAATGCGCGGGAACCGGGACTGGAACTGAAAGAAAGCCCGCCGGCGGCCATCCAGGGACGGCGCCGGCAGTAGCGGATGCTTACGCCAGGCTGGCGCGCATGGTGATGTGAGGAATGCCGGCATCCATGAACTCCTCCCCTTCGCGGGCGAAGCCATGGGCGACATAAAACGGTTCAGCATGGGTCTGGGCATTCAGGATCACTTCCCGGTCGCCGCGCGCACGCGCCGCCCCGATCAGCGCCTGCAGCACCGCGCCGCCGATGCCCTTGCCGCGTCCCGCCTTCAAGACCGCCATGCGGCCCACATGGCCGTCCGGCAGCAGGCGGCCGGTCGCCAGCGGCGTACCGTCCTCGGCATAGGCCACGGCATGCACGCACACCGCATCCATCTCGTCGAGCTCCAGCTCGGGCGGCACGTTCTGTTCGTCGACAAAGACTTCGAAGCGGATCGGCTGCGCATGGGCGCGCAATTGTTCCCAATTGCCCACGATGATTTTCATTGGTGCTCCTTTACGATCCTGAAATTCCTGAAATAACTTGCCCGATCACTCGTGATCGAGCTTCTTGGAGATATCGAGACGACGGATCAGCTTGAAGGTTCCCATGGCCTTGGCCACCAGCTTGTCGCCGTTCCACAGCTCGGCCTGGCAAAAGCACATGGTGGTCGAACGGTGGTAGGTATGCCCGCGGGCGACGATGGTGTCGCCCGTATGGCCGGCCGGCTGCAGGAAGCTGCTGCTCATCTCCACCGTGGCCGACGACTTGGCATCCGGCACGCCGGCGCGCGCCGCCAGCCCCATCGCCACATCCATCAGCGTCATCGAGATGCCGCCCTGCGCCACCTGCCAGCTGTTCATGAATTCCGGCTTCAGGCGCAGCGCCATCACGGCGCGGTCGTCGCCGTACTCCAGCACTTCCACGCCGAGCGCGTGCAAATAAGGATTCCCCTGCGGGAAAACATCGGTCAAGGCCAGGCTCATCGTCTGGCCGCTCAGACTTCGTAATCCATGCACTGGCGCGCTTCGCGCACCGCGCCGATGAAAGGTTTGATGGCTACGTGGTCGGGGTGCTCCTGGTAGGCGTCGAGCGCGGCGCGCGACTCGAACTCGGAGTACAGCACCACGTCGTAGGTCGCTTCCAGGCCGGGCTGGGCTACCGCCGCCTCGAACTTCAGGATGCCGGGCACCACGTTGGCGCAGCTATCGAGCAGCGCCTTCATCTTGACGATATTGGTCGCGCGGTCGGCGCCTTCGGCCTGCTCTTTCAACTTCCACATCACGATATGCTTGATCATCTCCGGTCTCCGGTGGCTTGCAAATTTGGGCAAACCGTAATGATAAGCGAAAGGCCTCTTTCGAGCCGATACCGCCCTCAGCCGCGCGCCGCGATCTTCATGAAGGAACCGACCAACCGCCCCTCGCGCCGCTCGGCCAGGCAATAGACATAGGTATGGGTCGCCACCGGATCGCCCTCGATGCGCACCATACGGAAACGAGGATCGGGCACGAACTCGGCTTCCGACACCGCGCCCAGCCCCAGGCCGCGCGCCACTGCCTCGCGCAACGCTTCGCGGCTGCCGATCTCCATCACTACCTGCGGCGCCACGCCGGCCTGCGCCAGCGCCTTTTCCAGCGCCAGCCGCGTGGTCGAGCCTTGCTCGCGCATCAGCATCGGTTGGCCGGCCAGCTCGGCCAAGGCAACCGATTCACGTTTGTAGAAGGGATGGCTGCGGTGGGCGAACAGCACCACCGCATGGTCGGCGTAAGGCACGGCATGGAAGCGCGCGTCGTCGGTGAAGCTGGCCAGCACCGCCACATCGGTCACGTAGTTTTCCAGGTCGGCCAGCGATTGCGCCGAATTGCCCAGCTTGATCGACAACTCGACCTTGGGATAGCGCGCCCGGTAGGCATCCACCATCTCGATCACATGGAACGGCCCCACCGCGCCGATGCGCAGGTGGCCGACATGCAGCGCGCCGGAATTGACCAGCAGGTTCAGCGCATCCAGCTCCAGCTCGGCGATGTTCTGCGCGATCGGCAACAGGCGCTGCGCGGTTTCGGACAAATCCAGCCGGCGCCCGCGACGGAAGAACAGTTCGACATTGTGCTCGCGCTCCAGCAATTGCACCTGGGTGGTCAGGGTCGGCTGGCTCACGCCCAGCGCGCGCGCCGCGGCGGAAAAGCCGCGATGGCGGGCCACGGCCAGGAAGGCGCGTAGTTGCGAAGGAGTCATCTATAGCCTTGATCAATAGTTGTCAGCACTTTTTTCGATTATATCGATAACACCGTCGTCATAAAGCCTCTTTAATCTTCACCCTGTCCGGACTGGAACCCTTGCCACATCTGAATCCATGCCACCGCCCGCCGCCTGGGCGGCGCCTACCGACCGCGCCACAAGATTAAGGATAGAACATGAAACGCCGCTCCCTCATCGCCCTCTGCCTGGGCACCCTGGCCGCATCGCTGCCGGGCCTGCCGGCACTGGCCGCACAGCCCCTGACCGTGGGCCTGATCCCGGCCGAAGACTCGCAAGCCATGCTGGAAAACAGCAAGGCCGTCATCGACACCCTGCAAAAGCAGCTCGGCATGCCGGTCAAGCCCTTCATCGCCACCGACTACAACGGCATCATCGAGGCGCTGCGCGCCAGGAAGCTGGACGTGGCCTACCTCGGCCCCTTCTCCTACGTGCTGGCCAGTTCGGTGGCCAATGTCGAGGCGTTCTCGGTCGCCGAAACCAAGAAGAGCGGCCGCAGCTACTACAAGAGCCTGATCATCGCCCGCAAGGACAGCGGCATCCAGAACCTGGAGCAACTGAAGGGCCGCACCATGGCCTTCGTCGACCCGTCGTCCGCCTCGGGCCACCTGTTCCCCAGCGCCGGCCTGCAAAAGCTCAACATCGATCCCAACAAGTACTTCTCGCGGGTGATCTTCTCCGGTTCGCATGACGCCAGCATCCTGGCGGTGGCCAACAAGAAGGTCGATGCCGCAGCGGTGGCCGACCGCATCCTGGCCGCCGCCGTTGCCAAGGGCGTGGTGCAGCAGTCCGACCTGAATGTGGTGTGGACCTCGCCCGACATTCCCGAGTCGCCGATGGTCTGGCGCCGCGACCTCGACCCGGCGCTGAAGCAGAAGATCGCCGCCGCCTTCGCCAGCGTCAAGGACGTGCAATGGGGAGACCAAGGCATGCTCAACGGCTTCGTGCCGACCAACGATGCCGCCTACAACGTCGTGCGCGAGACCGCCAAGATCCTCAACCTTGACCTCAAGGCGATGAAATGATCCGGATCCGCTCGCTCACCAAGCGATACGGCAGCAATGCCGTGCTGCGCGGCATCGACCTCGATGTCGCCGCCGGCGAGTTCCTGGTGGTGCTGGGCCCCTCGGGCGCCGGCAAGTCGACCCTGCTACGCTGTATCAACGGCCTGGTCGCACCGACTTCCGGCGAACTGGTGGCGGCCGGATACGACGCCACCGATGCGCGCAACGTACGCCGCCTGCGCCGCAACGTGGCCATGATCTTCCAGCACCACAATGTGGTGCCGCGCCTGTCGGTGCTGAAGAACGTGCTGACCGGCCGCCTCGGCCAGGTGTCTTCGCTGGCCTCCATCCTGCAGCTGTTCTCGCGGCAGGATGTGGCGCTGGCGATGGATTGCCTGCAGCGGGTCGAACTCGGCCACAAGGCGCATGAGCGCACCGACGCCCTCTCCGGCGGCCAGCGCCAGCGCGTGGGCATCGCGCGCGCCCTGGCGCAGCGGCCGCAGGTGATCCTGGCCGACGAACCGGTGGCCAGCCTCGATCCCAAGACCGCGCGCCTGGTGCTGCAATATCTGCGCGCGGCCTGCCGCGAACTGGGCATCACCGTGGTGTGCAACCTGCACCAGGTCGACTACGCCCGCGAGTTCGGCGACCGCATCGTCGGCCTGGCCGGCGGCAAGCTGGTGTTCGACGGCCGCGGCGACGAATTGCACGAGTCGCACCTCAGCCAGATCTACGCCGGTCCCGTGCACGCCCACAACGCCGGGCAGCCGGCCGCGTCCCTGCACACCCCGGAACTGGCCGCGCAAGGAGCCCTGCCATGAACGCCCCCCTGCAAAACGCCGCCACCGGCAGCTACCACGACTACGTCTGGACCGGCCCGCGCCCGCTGAACCTGCGCGCCTGGCTGCTGTGCGTGGGCGCCGTCGCGCTGGCCGCTTTCGTGCTGGCCTGGAGCGCGCAAGGCACGCAACTCTCCTGGAGCGAACTGGCCAACGGCCTGCCGCAGATCGGCGACTTCCTCAGCCGCTCGTTCCCGCCCAACTGGAGCATCCTCGGCAAGCTGGTCAACCCGGCCATCGAAACCGTGCAGATCGCACTGTGGGGCACCTTGCTGGGCGTACTCGGCGCCATCCCCGTTTCCTTCCTCGCCGCCCGCAACCTGAACCGCAACCGCGTCGTGTACCAGGGCGTGCGCCAGTTGCTCAACGTCACGCGCAGCATCAACGAGCTGATCCTGGCGCTGGTGTTCGTCTCGGCGGTCGGCCTTGGCCCCTTCCCCGGCGTGCTGGCCCTGGCGCTGCATGGCGTGGGCATGGTCGGCAAGTTCTTCGCCGAAAGCATCGAGGAAATCGACGACGGCCCGCTGGAAGCCCTGCGCGCCACCGGCGCCCGGCCGCTGCAGGTGATCGTGTTCGGCGTGCTGCCGCAGGTCGTCACGGCCTGGATCGCCACCGTGCTGTATCGCTTCGAGGTCAACCTGCGCCAGGCCACCGTGCTGGGCATGGTCGGCGCCGGCGGGCTGGGCTTCGAACTGGTCAACAGCCTGAAGCTGTTCAAGTACCAGGACACCGCCACCTGCATCGTCGTAGTGACGCTGATGGTGGTCGCCGCCGATGCCATCTCCAGCCGCCTGCGCCAGATGATCCAGGACGGCCGCGCGCACTGAATCCCCTTACTCCCATTCAAGATCAAGAAACACGCTCATGTGGAATTTTCATAATCCGGTCGCGGTACACGCCGGAATCGGCAGCCTGGAACGCCTGCCGGCCCTGCTGGCAGGCCGCCGCGCCTTGCTGGTCACCTTTCCGGAAGCCGCCGCGCTGGGCCTGGAGCAAGACATGGCCGATCTGCTCGGCCCGCAACTGGCCGGCATCGAAAACGCCGTGCAGCCCAACCCCGACGTCCGCTGGCTATCGGCCATGTTCGAACGCGTCTGGTCGAAACATGCTGATGCCGAATGCGTGATCGCCCTCGGCGGCGGCAGCGTGATCGACTGCGCCAAGGCCATGCTGGCGGCTACCGGATCGGGCCGCTTCGACGAATTGCTGGCGCACCTGCGCGACGGCGCGCCGCTGGAAGCCAAGCGCACCAAGGCGCTGATCGCCATTCCCACCACCGCCGGCACCGGCAGCGAGGTCACGCCCTGGGCCACCATCTGGGACGCCGCCGCCGGCAGCAAGTATTCGCTGCACCGGGACTGGACCTGGCCCGAAGCCGCCATCGTCGATCCCCAACTGATGCTGAGCCTGCCGCCCGGCGCCACCCTGGCCAGCGGCCTGGATGCGCTGTCGCACGCGCTGGAGTCGATCTGGAACGTCAACCGCAACCCGGTCTCGTCCAGCCTGGCCGCGGCCGCCGCGCGCGAGATCGTCGCCACGCTGCCGCCGTTGATGCGCCAGCCGCGCGACCCGGCCCTGCGCGAGCGCATGGCGGTGGCGGCGCTGCAGGCCGGGCTGGCCTTCTCCAACACCAAGACCGCGCTGGCGCATTCGCTCTCCTACGACATCACGCTGCACCATGGCATCGCGCACGGCATTGCCTGTTCGTTCTCGCTGCCGCACGTGATGCGCCTGGCCTTCGGCCGCGATGCCGGCGTCGATGCCCTGCTGCTGCAAATATTCGATGCTACCGGTGAAGACGACGCCGTGGCTCGCCTGTCAGGCTTCCTGGAAGGGCTGGGCGTATCGACCGATTCCGCCCGCTACGGTATTGCCGACGACTGGGACACGCTGGTACAGCGCGCCCTGCAAGGCCCGCGCGGCCGCAACTTCATCGCCGCCGCCTGAATATAACCGATCCATCCATCAAGGAATGTCCATGTCCGCTGCAAACAAAACCGCCATCGCCCTCGAAGCCGTCATCTTCGACTGGGCCGGCACCCTGGTCGACTTCGGCTCGCTGGCGCCGACCCAGATCTTCGTCGACGCGTTCAAGAGCTTCGACATCAACATCACGCTGCAGCAGGCGCGCGGCCCGATGGGGCTGTCCAAGTGGCAGCACATCCGCACGCTGCTGGACGACGCCGACATCGCCGCCCAGTGGCAACGCTGCACCGGCCGCGCCCCGACCGACCAGGATGTCGACGCCATCTATGCGCGCTTCATGCCGATGCAGATCGCCAAGGTCGGCCAGTATTCACAACCCATCGACGGCGCCGCGCAGATGCTCGCCTGGCTGCGCGGGCGCGGCCTGAAGGTCGGCTCCTGCTCCGGCTATCCGCGTGAAGTGCTCGATGTGCTGCTGCCGCTGGCGGCCAGGGACGGCATCGCCCCCGACCACGTGGTGGCCGGCGACGAACTGGCCGCCGGCGGCCGACCCGGCCCCTACATGGCGCTGGCCAACGTGCTGGCGCTGAAGATCGGCGACGTGGCCGGCTGCATCAAGGTTGACGACACCGTGCCCGGCATCGAGGAAGGCGTCCGCGCCGGCATGTGGAGCGTGGGAGTATCGCTGTCGGGCAATGAAGTCGGCTACACCCATCGCGAACTGGTCGGGCTTGAACCCGCCAAGGTAAGCGCCCTCAAGGCGCAGGCGGAACAGAAGCTGCGCGCCGCGGGCGCCCACTACGTGATCGATTCGGTGGCGGATTTGCCTGGCGTGGTGGCGCAGATCGAAGCGCGCCTGAAGGTCGGCGAGAGGCCCTGAACGCGTCCCATCCTCGCTGCCATGGCGCTCAGGTCGCGCAGATACTGCAGCTATGCCCTTTGCAGTTGTGCAATACGCTGCTGCGCCCCGCGCCGGCGTGCGCGCCCGGGCCGGCGGCTCCCTGCCCCGCCAATTGCTCTGCGCCGTTGCGCGGCCGCCAGCGCTCCCTGACCTGCAAACCGACGCGCCCGCCCGTCAACAGCGGCGCCGCGGCGGTGTCCTGCTTGCAATAAGGGCAGGCGACCTTCCCCTCCAGGGCCTGCATGCCGAGCAGCTTCTCGAAGATGCCTTCGCAGTGGCTGCAGCGGATATCGTATAAAGGCATATGTACTCCGATGTGCGGTGAGTTCCAACTGTGCGCCTGGCCGCGGACCGGGCCAGGCCCGATTCCGCGACCGGCACGCCAGACACTAAGGCTTGCGTCCCCAATAGGACTTGTCGTTGAGCATGCCCTTGGGCGTGATGTCCTGGTCGAAGATCGACGTCGGCAAGGCCACCGTGCAAGCGCAGTTGGGGATGTCGACGATGCCGCCGATGCGCCCTTCCACCGGCGCCGCCGTCAGCAGCATGTAGGCCTGGCTGCCGGTATAGCCGAAATGGGTCAGGTAATCGATCGCCTTCAGGCAGGCCTGGCGATAGGCCACCGTGGCATCCAGGTAGTAGTTGGTGCCGTTCTCCACGCTGATGCCTTCGAAGGTCAGCCATTGCTCATAGTGCGGCTTGACGATGCTGGGCATGAAGATCGGCGAGGTGATGTTGTACTTCGCCATGCCGCCCTTGATCAGGTCGAAGCCGACGTGGCTGACGCCGTCCATCTCGATCGCACCGCAAAAGCCGATCTCGCCGTCGCCCTGCGAAAAGTGCAGGTCGCCCATCGAGAAGCCCGCGCCCTTCACATACACCGGGAAGAAGATCCGGGTGCCGGCCGACAGGTCCTTGATGTCGGTATTGCCGCCATGCTCGCGCGGCGGCACGGTGCGCGCCGCGACCTTGGCCATCTCGTCGAACTTGGCGCCGCTCAAGCCGCGCAGCACTGCGGTGCTCGGATCGGGCGGCTTGGCCAGGCCCTTGGCCGCCAGCGGCGCCTCGCGACGGTTCCATTCGGCCAGCAGATCATGCGACGGCAAGCATCCCATCAGGCCCGGGTGCGTGAGTCCGGCGATGCGCACGCCGGGAATGTGGCGCGAGGTCGCGTACAGGCCCTTCAAGTCCCAGATCGCCTTGTCCGCCTCGGGGAAATAGTCGGCCAGGAAACCGCCGCCGTTTTCTTTCGAGAACACGCCGGAAAAACCCACCGGCGTAACCGGCTTGATGTCCAGCAGGTCGATCACCAGCAGGTCGCCCGGCTCCGCGCCTTCGACGTGGAACGGCCCGGTCAGCGGGTGGGCGCGGGTCAGGTCGACGTTCTTGACGTCGGAGACGTCGTCGGTGTCCTTGATCTGGGCGTCCAGGAAATCCAGCGATTCGATCAATATCGATTCGCCCGGCTTGACCGAGGACAGGAACGGCAGGTCCGGATGCCAGCGGTTGTGTCCCAGTTCAGGTTGCTCCGCCAGCGGTACGCCGGGCTTGATCTTGAAGTGTTGCATGTGACCTCCTTTGGATGTGGTTCATGGTGTTGCTGCGTCTGACATGCTGTGCGGCCGGCTCCGCTTCATTCGGCCGGAATGCCCGGCACCGGGCACTCGGGCGTGCCGGCGCTCTGGCGCGTGATCGACTCCACCGCGGCGCGCGCGGCCTGCGGGTCGTTGACCCAGGTCTTGTAGAAATCGAACGGGCAGTCGGCCACGCCCGCCGGCGCTTCGCCGGAATTGATCTTGCCGGTGTAGCCGCGGTGCAGCAGCTTGAACAGGTGGTTCTGCGACTGCCAGTTGCGGCGAGCGTCGCGGATCGCTGCCACCGACAGTTCGGCGTACTGGATGCCCATTTCCTCGGTGCCGCATTCGCCCAGCGTGCGGCCGTCGAAACCGACGATGGCCGAATGGCCGAAATAGGAATACACGCCATCGAAACCGGCGGCGTTGGCCACCGCGACGTATACGTTGTTCATCCATGCCATCGCCTTGGCCACCAGCACCTGCTGCTCCTTGGCCGGATACATGTAGCCCTGGCAGCGCACGACCAGCTCGGCGCCCTTCATGGCGCAGTCGCGCCAGATTTCCGGGTAATTGCCGTCGTCGCAGATGATCAGGCTGATCTTCAGGCCCTTGGGGCCCTCGCACACATAGGTGGCATCGCCCGGATACCAGCCTTCGATCGGCGTCCACGGCATGATCTTGCGGTACTTCTGCACGATCTCGCCCTGGTCGTTGATCAGCACCAGCGTGTTGTACGGCGCCTTGCGCGGATGCTCCTCATGGCGTTCTCCGGTCAGCGAAAACACGCCCCATACGCCGGCGATGCGGCAGGCTTCCGAGAAGATGCGGGTCTCGTCGCCGGGGACGGTGGCGGCGGTCTCGTACATCTCCCTTTCGTCGTACATGATCCCGTGCGTCGAGTACTCCGGGAACACCACCAGGTCCAGCCCCGGCAGGCCCTGCTTCATCCCCACCAGCATGGCGGCGATCTTCCTGGCGTTGTCCAGCACTTCGCTGCGGTTATGCAGGCGCGGCATCTTGTAGTTGACGACTGCCACGCCCACGGCGTCCTTGCTGCTCGATATATCTCCATGCCTCATGGCTTCACTCCCTGGCGAAAACTGCTGTGACGAATTGACTTATACGGACAGGTACTTGCTGATGGTCGGCGCATCGACGTGGTCGCGCGTGTCCTCGTAGACGAAGCGGCCCTTGTCGATCACCAGGAAGCGGTCGGCGATCTCCAGCGTGAAGCTGAGCACCTGCTCCGAGACGATGATGGTCAGCTCGCGGATCTTGCGGATCTCCTTCAGGCTTCGCGCGATGTCCTTGATGATGGAGGGCTGGATACCCTCGGTCGGCTCGTCCAGCAGCAGCACGCGCGGATTGGTCGCCAGCGCGCGGGCGATCGCCAGTTGCTGCTGCTGGCCGCCGGAGAGGTTGCCGCCCTTGCGGGTACGCATGTCATACAGCACCGGGAACAGCGCGTAGAGTTCGTCGGGCACCTTGCCGCGCGCGGCCGGCCCCAGGCCGGTCTGGATATTTTCCAGCACCGTCATGCCGGGAAAGATCATGCGGCCCTGCGGCACATAAGCCACGCCGCACTCCACGCGCTGGTAGCTCTCCATGCCGCTCAGCTCGACGCCGTCGATGCTGATGCTGCCGCCGCGCAGCGGGAGGATGCCCATCAGGGTCTTGAACAGCGTGGTCTTGCCCATGCCGTTGCGCCCCATGACGGCGACGATTTCCTCCTTCGCCACCGACAGGTTGATATCGTGGATGACCGCGCTCTGGCCGTAGCCGGAGGCGAGTTGCGAGACCTTGAACATGGCTGGCTCCGGGTTGGGTTAATGGCCGAGATAGACGTCGATGACCTTGGGGTCGGACTGCACCTTGTCCATGCTGCCTTCAGCGAGGATCTTTCCCTGGTGCAGCACGGTGACCTTGTGCGCTATGCTTTTTACAAAATCCATGTCGTGCTCGATCACCACCACCGAGCGCCCCTGGCTGATGCGGCCCAGCAGTTGCGCGGTCTTTTCCCGTTCGGAGACGCTCATGCCGGCCACCGGCTCGTCCAGCATCAGCAGTTCCGGCTCCTGCATCAGTAGCATGCCGATCTCCAGCCACTGCTTCTGCCCATGCGAAAGCAGGTCGGCCTGGGTGTGCAGGAATTCATCCAGGAATATCTCCGCGGCCACCGCTTCCACCCGCGCCACCACGTCCGGCGAGCGCTTGAAGGTCAGCGCGCCGAACACCTTGCGGCCGCGCGGAAAGGACATTTCCAGGTTCTCGAACACCGAGAGGTTCTCGTAGATCGACGGCGTCTGGAACTTGCGCCCGACGCCGGCGCGCACGATGGCGTGCTCGCTCATCTTCGTGAGCTCATGGTTGTTGAAGCGGATGCTGCCCGAGGTGGCGCGCGTCTTGCCGCAGATCAGATCCAGCACCGTGGTCTTGCCGGCGCCGTTAGGGCCGATCACCACGCGCACCTCGTTGCGCTGCACGTACAGGTTCAGCTTGTCGACCGCCTTGAAGCCGTCGAAGGAAACCGTCAGGTCTTCGATCGCCAGGACCGGGTGGGCATCCGATTCGAATCCGATAGGTGCGTCGCTCATTTGCTGGCCTCCAGGGTAGCGCCGGGCTCGATGCCGTCGCGGGTGGTTTCAATCTGGGCCGCTTTGGCTACCGCCTTGGGCTTGGCCCGCTCCGGCTCGGGAGCCGGCTTGCGCCGCAAGCGCGCCAGCAAGCGCTTGCCCTGGCTCTGGTACAACCCGGCCAGGCCGTTGGGGAAGTACATGACCACCGCAATGAACAGGCCGCCCATCAGAAACAGCCACAGCTCGGGGAAGGTCTCGGAAAAATAGGTCTTGCCGAAATTCACCAGCAGCGTGCCGTAGACCGCCCCCAGCAGCGACATGCGTCCGCCGACGGCGGCATAGATCACCATCTCGATGGAAGGCACGATGCCCACGAAGGACGGCGACATGAAGCCCACCTGCAACGTGAACATGGCGCCGCCGACGGCCGAGAACATGGCCGCTGCGCAAAACACGAAGACCTTGAAGCTGGCCACGTCATAGCCGGAGAAACGCACCCGCTCTTCCTTGTCGCGCATGGCCACCAGCAAGCGGCCGAGCTTGGAGCCGAGGATGTAGCGGCCGAACAAGATGCAGGCGAACAGCAGGCCGGCGTTGACGAAGTACAGGATCAGCTTGGCGCTGTCGGTGCGGATGTCCCAACCCATCAGGGTCTTCAGGTCGGTGATGCCGTTGACGCCGCCGGTCAAGCCCTGCTGGCCGATGATCAGGATCGACAGGATCGCCGCGATGGCCTGCGTCACGATCGAGAAATACACGTCGCCCACGCGCCGCTTGAACATCGCCAGGCCGATCAGCAGGGCCAGCAGCGTGGGCACCGCCAGCACCGCCAGCACGGTGAAGCTGAAGCTGTGGAAGGGTTGCCACATCGCCGGCAAGGCGGTGAGCTGGTTCCAGTCCATGAAATCGGGAATGCCCGGCGTCGACTGGATCTTGGTGCTGACCGGGTCGGACGCCTCCAGCTTCAGGAACATCGCCATGCAGTAGCCGCCCAGGCCGAAGAACACGCCCTGCCCCAGGCTGAGGATGCCGCCATAGCCCCAGCACAGCACCAGGCTGACCGCCACGAAGGCATACGACAGGTATTTGCCGACCAGGTTGAGGCGGAACATGTCCAGCGCCAGCGGAAACACCAGCAGCAACAGCGCCGCCAGCACCAGCAAGCCGATCAGTCCGGATCTGCCGCCCAATAATTTTTCGTATGCTGCATTCATTGTCTAACCTCGCGAAGGGGGAGTCTGGAAAATCAGGCCTGCCTCATTTGCGGACCTTGGCCGAGAACAGGCCTTGCGGACGCAGCATCAGGATCAGGATCACCGCCGACAACGTCAGCACCTTGGCCATCGAACCGGTCAGGAAGAACTCGGCGGTAGACTGGGTCTGGGCGATCGAGAAGGCCGAGGCGATCGTGCCGACCAGGCTCTGGGCGCCGCCGAACACCACCACCAGGAAGGTGTCGACGATGTACAGCGAGCCGCTGGTGGGCCCGGTCGAGCCGATCGTGGTGAACGCCGCGCCAGCCACCCCGGCCACGCCGCAGCCCAGTGCAAAGGTGGTGCGGTCGACCTTGCGGGTGTTGATGCCCACCGCCCCGCTCATGACCCGGTTCTGCATCGTGGCGCGCACCTGCAGGCCCCAGCGCGAGCGGAACAGCAACACGAAGATGGTGCCGGTGAGCAGCACCGTCAGTCCCATCATGAACAGGCCGTTGAGCGGGATGTCGATGTCCTCGGTCGGCTTGAACGAGCCCAGCAGCCAGTCCGGTAAGGTCGCGCTGACTTCCTTGGCGCCGAAGATGGAGCGGAAGGTCTGCTGCATCGCCAGCGACAGGCCCCAGGTCGCCAGCAGCGTATCCAGCGGGCGCTTGTAGAGGCGGCTGATCAGCAGCATCTCGGTCAGGTAGCCGACGCCGTAGGCCACCGCGAAGGACAGCGCCACCGCGCCGAAGAAATAGAACGGCTGCAGCGCCGGCGCGTAGGTGGCGGTCAGGTGCGACAGCAGGTAGGTGATGTAGGCGCCGATGGTCAGGAACTCGCCATGCGCCATGTTGATCACGCCCATCTGGCCGAAGATGATGGCCAGGCCCAATGCCATGAGCAGCAGCACGCAAAACACCGACAGGCCGTTGAAGCCCTGCATGGCGAAGATGGCGCCGAATTCGGATAGAGAAACCATATTGACTCCCGCCGTGGGCGATGAAATGGAAACGCGCGGATCGCGTGGGCGGCAGCGCCCGCATGTCACAACAGGCGCCGCCGCTTTGTTGCTCGGATCGACGGCCGCAGCTCCACCTCCGTCATCCCGGCGCAGGCCGGGATCCAGTGTCGTTCGTCGCGCAGCCGCAAAGGCCTGGAGAAAGAACGCCACCGGCAGGACTTGATGCAGCCGTGGCCATGCAAGCTTATTGATAGCCCTTGGGGAAGGGATTCGGCTCGATCAGGTCGGACTCGTAGATGACCTTGAACTGGCCGTTCTTCTGCGCCTCGCCGATACGTGTCTTGCTCCACAGGTGATGGTTCTCGTGGACCTTGACGTAACCTTCCGGCGCGGTCTTGAGCTCGATGCCGGGCGATGCCGCCACCACCTTGTCGACGTCGAAGCTGCCGGCCTTTTCAACTGCCGCCTTCCACAGCCAGGGGCCGAGGTAGGCCGCCTGGGTGACGTCGCCGATCACCGAATTGGCGCCGAACTTGGCCTTGAATTCGGCCACGAATTTCTTGTTGTTGGCATTGTCCAGGCTCTGGAAATACTTCATCGACGCGAAGAAGCCCTCGACGTTCTCGCCGCCGATGCCCAGCATCTCATCCTCGGTCACCGAGATGGTCAGCAGATTCTGGGTCTTGGCGGTGACGCCGGCCGCCTTCAACTGCTTGTAGAAGGCGACGTTGCTGCCGCCGACCACGTCGGCGAAGATCACGTCCGGCTTTTTCAGCTTGATCTTGTTGATCAGCGAACCGAACTGGGTATTGCCCAGCGGGTAGTACTCCTCGCCCACCACCGAACCCTTGAGGACGTTTTCGATGTGCTTGCGGGCGATCTTGTTGGAGGTGCGCGGCCAGATGTAGTCCGAGCCGATCAGGAAGAAGGTCTTGGCCTTCTTTTCCTTGGCCACCCAGTTCAGGCCGGCCAGCACCTGCTGCGTGGCCTCCTGGCCGGTGTAGAACACGTTCTTGGATTGTTCCAGCCCCTCGTAGAAGGTCGGGTAGTACAGCAGGCCGTTGTCCTTCTCGAACACCGGCAGCACGGCCTTGCGCGAGGCCGAGGTCCAGCAGCCGAAAACGGCGGCGACGCGGTCGTTCTCCAGCAGCTTCTTGGCCTTCTCGGCGAAGGTGGGCCAGTCGCTGGCGCCGTCTTCCTGGATGATCTTGATCTTGCGGCCGAGGATGCCGCCCATGGAGTTGATCTGCTCGATGGCCAGGCGTTCGGCCTGGATCGAGCCGGTCTCGCTGATGGCCATGGTGCCGGTGGCCGAGTGCAACTGGCCGACGGTGACTTCGGTGTCGGTGATGGCCAGCTTGGTGGTGTTGATCTTGGCGGTCGGGAATTGCTGCGCCGAGGCCATGCCCGGCAGCGCCGCGGCAACCGCACCGGCGGCCAGCCCCATCAGGATCTTGCGCCGTTGGGATGAGGGAGGTCTGGAAGAGGAACGGTGCGACATGCGGTACTCCTTTCGGGCTTTGTTGGATGTCATGGACGCGGTCTGCGCGTGGTTGGACCGGTGCGCCGGTCGAAACGAACATGCCGGATGAAACGCGCCCCTGCTCTTGCCAACATGCGAGCCATTGTTCCCTCGCCGTCGTTCGCGCTTCATTGCCGTTCGTTCTGGGACGAAGAATAGGATTGACGATGCGGCGCAACAATACGTCGTTTGACGTAAAAACCATGCGGCGCGCCCGGCATGCGCCTGCACACGTTTCGCGCATACGCGGCATGGTATTGGTGCGCGCCGCCGGCCTGCCGCCCATCGCACAGGGATGGTCAACGCCACAACCGTGCCGTGTTTTGGTGAAATGCGCCGGTATCGGCCCGATGGCATACGTCAAATGACGTATGCCATCGGACGCCGATTGGTTTGAAAATTGCTTTCAAGGGAGGCCGGGGGCCGCGATGCCGTGCCGCGACATGCGGCATCCGCCCCGGCAGCACCGCGCAATCCGCCATGCGGCAGCAAACCGCCTATAAGAACGCGAGCAAAATGTGAGCAATCCCGCCATACAACGGATCGTCAAGGTACGACGCGACTACAACACCTGGGTCGCCAACGAAACGCTGGAAGACTACGCGCTGCGCTACACGCCGCGTTCGTTCCGCCGCTGGTCCGAGTTCCGCCTGGCCAATACCGCGCTGGGGGCGACCTCCTTCCTGGCGCTGGAAGCGATCAGCGGCGCCATCACGCTGAGTTATGGCTTTACCAATACCTTCTGGGCGATCATCTGCGTGGTCGTGCTGTTCTTCCTGACCGGCCTGCCGATCAGCTACTATGCCGCCCGCTACGGCGTCGACATGGACCTGCTCACGCGCGGCGCCGGCTTCGGCTACATCGGCTCGACCGTGACTTCGCTGATCTACGCCAGCTTCACCTTCATCTTCTTCGCGCTGGAAGCGGCGATCATGGCGCAGGCCATCGAAATCTATTTCGGCCTGCCGCTGGTCTATGGCTACGTCTTGTGTTCGCTGATCGTCATTCCCATGGTGGCCTACGGCATCACCCTGATCAACCGGCTGCAGATGTGGACGCAGTCGCTGTGGATCGCGCTGCTGGTGCTGCCTTACATCTGCGTGCTGCACAAGGAACCGGAGGCGCTGGCCAACCTGATCACCTTCGCCGGCCGCGCCGAGGATGGCAGCTCGTTCAACATCCTGCTGTTCGGCGCCGCCGCCACGGTGGCGTTCTCGCTGATCGCGCAGATCGGGGAGCAGGTCGACTTCCTGCGCTTCCTGCCGGAGAAGACCGCGGCCAACCGCGGCCGCTGGTGGAGCGCCCTGCTGCTGGCCGGGCCCGGCTGGATCCTGCTGGGCGGCGCCAAGATGCTGGGCGGCGCCCTGCTGGCCTTCCTGGCCATCCAGCATGAAATCCCGATGGACAAGGCGGTGGAGCCGACCCAGATGTACCTGGTCGGCTACCGCTACGTATTCTCCAATCCGGCGCTGGCGCTGGGGGCGGTGGTGCTGTTCGTGGTGGTCTCGCAAATCAAGATCAACGTGACCAACGCCTATGCCGGTTCGCTGGCCTGGTCGAACTTCTTCGCGCGCCTGACGCACAGCCATCCCGGCCGCGTGGTGTGGCTGGTGTTCAACGTGCTGATCGCGGTGCTGCTCATGGAGCTGGGCGTGTTCAACGCGCTTGAGCACGTGCTGGCGCTGTACAGCCTGGTGGCGATCTCATGGATAGGCGCGGTGGTCTCAGACCTGGTCATCAACAAGCCGCTCAAGCTCTCGCCGGCGCACATCGAGTTCAAGCGCGCCCACCTGTATGACGTCAACCCGGTGGGCGTAGGTTCGATGGCGATCGCCTCGATCCTGTCGGCCGTTGCCATGTCCGGCGTGCTGGGCAAGCTGGCCGCGGCGATGGCGCCCTTCATCGCGCTGGGCACCGCGCTGCTGTGCGCGCCGCTGATCGCCGTGGCCACCGGCAGCCGCTACTACACCGCGCGGCGCGACACGCTGGCCGGGCATGCGCACCAGGGGCAGCTCGACTGCGTCATCTGCGGCAACCGCTTCGAAACGCCGGACATGGCCCACTGCCCGGCCTACCAGGGCGCCATCTGCTCGCTGTGCTGTTCGCTCGACGCGCGCTGCAACGACCGCTGCAAGACGCCGGCGGCGCGCCTGCCGAACCAGATCTTCCTGAGCTTGCGCCGCCTGATGCCGGCGCGCTTCTCGCTCAAGCTCAACACCCGCATCGGCCACTACCTGATCGTGTTCGGCATCCTCGCCGGCAGCCTGGCCGTCATGCTGTGGATGCTGTACTTCCAGCAGATGGCCGACCTTTCCGGCGTGGCGCCCGGCTCGCCCGCATCCCTGCGCGGCATCTTCATCAAGCTGTTCTGCATGCTGCTGGTGGTGCTCGGCGTGGGCGCATGGTGGCTGGTGCTGACCAATGAAAGCCGCGCGGTGGCGCAGGAGGAATCGGAACGCCAGACCAACCTGCTGCTGCAGGAAATCGAGGCGCACAAGCGCACCGATGCCGAGCTGCAGCGCGCCAAGGAAGCCGCCGAGTCGGCCAACCTGGCCAAGAGCCGCTTCGTGGCCGGCATGAGCCACGAGCTGCGCACGCCGCTCAACAGCATCCTCGGCTACGCGCAGATCCTGCATGTGGACGCCACCATCCCGCCGGCGCGAAAGGACGCCATCGCCATCATCCGCCGCAGCGGCGAGCACCTGCTGAGCCTGATCGACGGCTTGCTCGACATCGCCAAGATCGAGGCCGGCAAGATGCGCCTGGCGTCGGACGAGCTGGCGCTGCCGGGTTTCCTCGACCAGATCGCCGGCATGTTCGCCCCGCAGGCGGAACAGAAAGGGCTGGGCTTCCGCTTCGAGAAAATCGGCCGCCTGCCCCATATCGTCCACGCCGACCAGAAGCGCCTGCGCCAGATCCTGATCAACCTGCTGGGCAACGCGGTCAAGTTCACCGACAGCGGCGGCGTGACCGTGCGGGTGCGCTATGCGCGCGAGATCGCCTACTTCGACATCGTCGACACCGGCATCGGTATCGCCAAGGACGATCTCGAGCGCATCTTCCTGCCCTTCGAACGCAGCAACGCCGCCAACCTGCGCGGCGACATCGGCACCGGCCTGGGCCTGGCGATCAGCCGCATGCTGACCCATATCATGGGCGGCGAGCTGGCCGTGGAGAGCGAGGTTGGCCGCGGTAGCAGCTTCCACCTGAAGATCTACCTGCCGGAAGTGCATGTGCCGCGTCCGATCCTGAAACTGGAAGAGCAGATGCCGGGCTACATCGGCCCGCCCAAACGGGTGCTGGTGGTGGACGACCAGGCGTCGCAGCGGCAGATCCTCAAGGAGATGCTGCTGCCGCTGGGTTTCGAGGTGGTGGAGGCGGATGGCGGCATCGCCTGCATGGAGGAGCTGGCGCGCGCCATCCCGGACCTGGTCCTGCTCGACATCGCCATGCCGCTGATGGATGGCTGGTCGGTGGCGCGCGCGATCCGCGCGCGCGGGCTGACGCGCTTGCCCGTGGTGTTCGTTTCCGCCGATGCCTTCGAAGCCGGGCACGAGCGCAGCGATCCGCTGCTGTACAACGATTTCATCGTCAAGCCGGTGTCGTACGGCGATCTGCTGGCCAAGATCAGGCAGCAGTTGAGTATCGACTGGGTCTCTGCGCCGCAATCAGACTCGCCGCCCACGACCGGCGCGGCGCAACCCCTGATGCTGGTGCCGCCCCAGAAGAAGCTGCACGCGCTGCTGGAACTGGGAACGATCGGCTACGCGAAGGAAATCCTCCGGCAGCTCGACGACATGGAGCGGCAAAATCCCGCCTACCTCCCCTTCACCACCGAACTCAGGCAACTGGTCAAGCAGTTCCGCCTCAACGAATATGTCACCCGCATCAAGGAGATGATCCGCCATGATCTCAACGACGTTCGATAGGCATGTGGTCCTCATCGTCGACGACATGCCCGACAACCTGTCCATGCTGTCGGATTCGCTCGACGAAAGCGGCCACATCGTGCTGGTGGCCACGGACGGCATGAGCGCGCTGGAACGCCTGGATCGCATCACGCCCGACCTGATCCTGCTGGACGCGGTGATGCCCGGCATCGACGGTTTCGAAACCTGCCGCCGCATCAAGCTGCTCAAGAGCGTGAGCCACGTTCCGGTGGTCTTCATGACCGGCCTCTCCGAGACCGAACACGTGGTGCGCGGCTTCGAGGTGGGCGGCATCGACTACGTGACCAAGCCGATCCGGCCGCAAGAGGTGGTGGCGCGCATCGGCTCGCACATCCGCACGGCGCGCATGATGTCGCAGACGCGCGGCGTGCTGGAACATGCGGCGCATGCCGTCATCGTGCTGGGCGGCAATGGCTTGCCGCTGTGGCAGACCAGCAAGGCATCGATATGGCTGGAAAAATATTTCCCTGCGGGATCCGCCACGCCGGCCGGCCACAAGTTGCCGGCGCCGCTGCAACTCTGGCTCAACGAGAACCTGGCTCGGCAGCGCCAGGACGGCGGCGTCGACGGCATCGGCGGCATCGCGCCGCTGGTGGTCAAGCAAGGCGACAGCGAATTGAGCATCGCCGCCTCGCTGGCAGGGCAAGGCCACGGCATTACGCTGTTGCTTGAAGAAAAACACTCCGCCACTGCGCTCACCGTGCGGGCTTCGAAGGAAGCCGGCGACGATGCTGCTTCAGCATCCTCATTCGACGGCTTCCGCCTGACCCCGCGCGAAAACGATGTGCTGATGTGGCTCGGCAAAGGCAAGACCAACCGCGACATCGCCGAGATCCTCGGCATGAGCCCGCGCACCGTGAACAAGCACCTGGAGCACATCTTCGTGAAACTCGGCGTGGAAACCCGGTCGGCGGCCGCCGTTCTCGCCAGCGGCATGGCGCAGCCGGCCGGCGGCGGGCTGCTGCAATAGCCGGCATCCGGAGAGATAATTCCCACGCGCTCGCCGTGTTTGGCATATCCTTGCAAATGCGTTCAGTTCACGCGATACATCACCGATGCAAGGAATCATCATGCCCAAGAAAGAAAAGCTGGATCCGGAAACCGAAGCCCTGATCCAATGGTGCACCGAAGTCGAACAGTTCCTGGTCAAGGGCGGCGCGACGCTGGACCAGGCGCAGGAGCACATCGAAGAGCAGGTCGAATGGTTCACCGACATGTTCTACGAAGGCCTCACCCCGGAAGAAGCCGCCAAGGAAGCGCTGGCCTGAAGCCGCGCCGATTCCCCCACCGTCCCGGCCCGCGCGCCGGGACTTTCTTTTTCCGCCTCTTCAGCTGAAGCGCGACCGCAATTTCTTCAAGGCCTCGTACAACGGCAGCGCCGCATCGGCCAGCCGCTCCAGGCTCGCTTCGCGCAAGGCATCCAGGTCGACCGCGCTGGCGCCGTCCAGTCCCGCCCATGACAGCAGCGCCGAAAACGCCTGCGGCGTATCGAACATGCCGTGCAGGTAGCTGCCAAGGATCTGCCCGTCTTCCGACAAGGCCCCTTCGCCGCGCCCTTCTATGATGAAGGCCGGACGCTGCAAGGCCGGGCCTTCCGACACGCCCATGTGGATCTCGTAGCCGCGCACATCGGCCGCGCCTGCGCCGAAGCTGCAATGGCCGCTGACCTGCAGCAGGCGCTTGTCACGTGTAAGTTCGGTACGCATGGCCAGCAGGCCCAGGCCGGGCGTGCTGCCCGGCGCGCCTTCCACGCCGTGCGGGTCGTCCACGCTCTGGCCCAGCATCTGGAAGCCGCCGCAGATGCCGATCAGCTTGCCGCCGTAGCGCAGGTGCTTGCCGATCGCGGCGGGCCAGCCTTGCTGCCGCAGCCATGCCAAGTCGCCGCGGGTGTTCTTGCTGCCGGGCAGGATGACCAGGTCGGCGGGCGGAATGGGGCGGCCCGGCCCGATGAATTGCAAGTCCACCTCCGGATGCGCGCGCAATGCGTCGAAATCGGTGTGGTTGCTGATGCGCGGCAGCACCGGCACCACCACCCGGAATTGCCCGCGCGCGCCCTGCGCCGTGGCGATCGCATCCTCCGCGTCCAGGTGCAGGCCATGCAGGTACGGCAGCACCGCCAGCACCGGCTTGCCGGTACGCTGTTCCAGCCAGTCCAGGCCCGGCTCCAGCAGGCCGATGTCGCCGCGGAAGCGGTTGATGACAAAGCCGACTACGCGTGCGCGCTCGCTCTCGGCAAGGCAGTCCAGCGTGCCGGTCAGGTGCGCGAACACGCCGCCACGATCGATATCGGCGACGATGATGACCGGGCAATCGACCGCCTCGGCGAAGCCCATGTTGGCGATATCGCGCGCCCGCAGGTTGATTTCGGCCGGGCTGCCAGCGCCTTCGACGATGATGGCCCGGTACTGGTTGCGCAGGCGCCGGTAGGACGCCAGCACCGCCTGCATCGCCTCGGTCTTGTAGTGGTGGTAGTCGCGCGCGTTCATATCGGCGCGCACCTTGCCGTGCACGATGATTTGCGCGTCGGTGTCGCTGGAAGGCTTGAGCAGCACCGGGTTCATGTCGGTATGCGGGGCGATGCCGGCGGCCTGCGCCTGCAGCGCCTGGGCGCGGCCGATCTCACCGCCGTCGGCGGTGACCGCGCTGTTCAGCGCCATGTTCTGCGGCTTGAACGGCGCCACCGCGATGCCGTCGCGCCTGAGCAGCCGGCACAGCGCCGCGGCCAGCGTGCTCTTGCCGGCATCCGACGTGGTGCCCTGGATCATCAGGGTATGGAAGGGAAATGCGGAAGGCGGCGGACCTGTCAGCACGGCAGGTCCTTGAAGTTCAGCGGCAGTCCAGCGGCGACCCATTGCACCCGCTCGCAGAGCGCCGCCACCGCCTGGTTCAGGCGACCGGCTTCGTCGACGAACCAGCGCGACACCGCGCCCTGCGGCACGACGCCCATGCCGACCTCGTTGGATACCAGCAGCACCGTGCCCTGTGCCTCCTGTAAAGCGCTCAGGAAGTCGGCGCGCTGCGCCACGAAAGCGGCGGGCGCGTCAATCGGCCCCATTTCCGGAAAATCCCCGCCTTCGGCGAACAGCAGGTTGGACAGCCACACCGTCAGGCAATCGACCAGCACCACCCTGCCGGGCCCGGCGTTGTCGCGCAGCGCCCGGCCCAGTGCCAGCGGTTCCTCCACGGTACGCCAGCGCCCTTCCAGCGATTCGCGCCGCCGGCGGTGATGGTCGATGCGCGCCTGCATCTCGGCATCGGTGCGGCCGGCGGTGGCGATGTAGACGATCTCCCCGGCTCCCGCCCGCAAGGCGGCCAGCGCCTCCTTCTCGGCGTGCGCGCTCTTGCCGGAACGGGCGCCGCCGAACACCAGCGTACGCCGCGTCTGCATGCTCTTCATGTCGCTTTCCCCCGTCTGCCGTCGTCTTTAGCCGGGCAGTATAAAGGCCGGGCTTTGCGGGGACAACCGGATGCGGTCACGCCTGTCGCGCCGGCAAGAAAGCCTTCGTCAGCGTCCCGTCGAACGGTCGATGGCGTCGCTGGCAGGAAAGGTGTCGGCCAGCGCCTGGTCGATTTCCGCTTCCTGCCTGCGCTCCCGCTTGTCGCGTTCGTTATCGCGCACCGTCTTGTTTTGCTCGGCCAGCTTGCGCGCATCGTCCTCGACGATGCCGCGGCCGATCTCGTTGTCGGAAGCGGCCTGCTTCACTGCGGGCGCATTGGCGCTACCGCGGCGGCGGCGCTCCCGCTCTGCGGAAGATGAATCCGACGAATCGGACTTGGACATGGCAATCTCCTCTCCGGCGCAATCTGGCGCCTCACCGCATACGGATAGGCTTATCCGGTGGGCGCGGATTGAGCGGCGGGTCCTCGACCGGCACCGGATCGTCGTCAGGCAGCTCCGGCGGCGGTGGTGGTGGCGGTTCCGGGATCGGCGGCGTTTCCTGCGGCGTATGCAAAGCGTTTTTCAAATGGCGCCTCCTGCTGCGCATCACCCGGCGGCGTATTGCCGGCTGGGATGCTGGTGTGGAATCGGCTCTTGTTGCGGTGTCGGGTCCAGGGGAGGAACCTCCATCGGCGGAACATCCTGGGGTCTGTGCATGATGGCCTCCGTGTACAAGGTTCAGAGGTTCAGGCGGACGCGCGGAAACGGGGATCTAGCGCTTGCCTTGGCGCGGCTCCCCGCCGCCCCTGGCGCCTTGTTCGGGCATCAGCCCATCGTCGGCGCTGGCGCCCGGGTCTTCCGTGCCGTCGGGTTCCGGCACTTCAAGCGCTTCGGTCTCCGGCCGCGGCGGCTTGTGCCCGGCGGGCGGCGCAGGCTCGCCGCCGTTGCGCTTGCCCCGGACGCCGCTTGCGGCAGCGGCTGGCGTACCCGGTGGCGCGTGCTTGTCCATGAGCGGCCCTCCTGCCTGACGTAATCTGACGCGATCCATTCATCTTAGGAACGCGGCAAGCGTCAGGCAACCCGAGATTGGGGAATTCCGGTGTAGGAGGTCCGGAAGACGGATTCCCCATTGCCTGACAGCAAAAACACCCGTTCAGGCGCCCTTCAATGCGCGCGCCACGATCTCCTTGGCCTCGGCGAAAATCTTGTCCAGATGCGCCTGGTCGCGGAAGCTTTCGCCGTAGATCTTGTAGATGTTTTCGGTGCCGGACGGACGCGCGGCGAACCAGCCGTTGTCGGTGACGATCTTGAGGCCGCCGAAGGGCTTGCCGTTGGCCGGCGCGGTGGTCATCACCTCCCGGATCGTCTCGCCGGCCAGTTCGGTCGAGCTGACGTCGGCCGGCGAGAGCCTTGACAGGCGCGCCTTCTGCTCCGGCGTGGCGGCGGCTTCGATGCGGCCGTTGAGCGGCGCGCCGAGCTGCTGGGTCAGTTCCTGGTAGATCCGGCCCGGATCGTTGCCGGTGCGCGCGGTCATCTCGGCGGCGAGCAGGGCCGCGGTGATGCCGTCCTTGTCGGTGCTCCAGGGCTGGCCGTCGAAACGCACGAAGGAAGCGCCGGCGCTCTCTTCGCAGCCGAAGGCGATGCTGCCGTCATACAGGCCGTCGACGAACCACTTGAAGCCGACCGGCATTTCCAGCAGCTTGCGGCCGAGGTGGGCCGCCACGCGGTTGATCATCTGGCTCGACACCAGGGTCTTGCCGACCGCCGCATCGGCGCGCCAGGAGGGACGATGGCCGAACAGGTAATACACAGCGACGGCGAGGTAGTTGTTGGCCGGCAGCAAGCCGCTGCTCCCGGCGATGATGCCGTGGCGGTCATGGTCGGTGTCGCACGCCAGCGCGACGTCGAAACGCTCCTTCAGCGCGATCAGCTCGGCCATCGCGTGCGGCGAGGACGGATCCATGCGGATCTGCCCGTCCCAGTCCAGCGGCACGAAGCGGAAAGTCGGATCGACCTCGGTATTGACCACTTCCAGGTTGAGCTTGTAGCGGTCGGCGATGGCCGACCAGTAATGCACCCCGGCGCCGCCCAGCGGATCGACGCCGATCCTGACGTTGGCGCCGGCGATGGCGGCCAGGTCGATGATGTTGGGCAGGTCGCCGACATAGTTGTCGAGGTAGTCGTAGCGGCGCGTGGTGTCGGCCTTGAGCGCCTTGTCGAAGGTAATCCGCCTGACGCCTTCCAGATGCTTTTCAAGATAGGCGTTGGCGCGCTTTTCGACCCAGCCCGTGACATCGGAATCGGCCGGGCCGCCGTTGGGCATGTTGTACTTGAAGCCGCCGTTGTCCGGCGGGTTGTGCGAAGGCGTGATGACGATGCCGTCGGCCGGCGCCGTCCGGTTGACGCGGTTGTGCGCCAGGATCGCGTGCGACACCGCGGGCGTGGGCGCATAGGGGCTGCCCTCGGCCAGCATGGTCACCACTTCGTTGGCGGCCAGCACCTCCAGCGCGCTGTGCCAGGCCGGTTCGGACAAGGCATGCGTATCGATGCCGAGAAACAGCGGGCCGGTGAAACCCTGCGCCTTGCGGTAGTCGCAGATGGCCTGGGTGATGGCCAGCACGTGCCATTCGTTGAAACTGTGGGCATTGGCGTTGCCGCGGTGCCCCGAGGTGCCGAAGGCGACCCGGTGGGTGGCCTCGCCCATGTCGGGGCGCAGGCTGTAGTAATTGGAAAGCAGGACTGGCAGGTTGGCCAGTGCCGAGGGTGCCGCGCGTTTGCCGGCCTGTGGGTTGGCGCTACTCATAGACATGCTTTTCTTGATGAACGAAGACAGCATTGTAGGACAAGAACGATATTCTTTACCGCCTGTTCCTCTTGTCCTACATGTCAAAAAGCGGCTTTCCTATAGCTGGTGCTTTGCGCATTTTTTAAGCTTGGACAAATTCAAAAAGCCGGGCCGCGTAATCGCTGCCCCATGGCAACAGCAGCAATGGGCGAGGACGACACGCCCATCAATCAACCTCCACTTGGATTCTCCCATGAAAAAAATCACCAAAGCCGTCTTTCCCGTCGCCGGTCTGGGCAGCCGTTTCCTGCCCGCCACCAAGGCACAGCCCAAGGAAATGCTGCCCATCGTCGACAAGCCGCTGATCCAGTACGCGGTCGAAGAGGCTGTCGAGGCCGGCATCACCGAAATGATCTTCGTCACCGGCCGCAACAAGCGGGCCATCGAAGACCATTTCGACAAGGCCTACGAACTGGAGAGCGAACTGGAGGCGGCCGGCAAGCTCAAGCTGCTGGAAACCGTCCAAAACGTGATCCCCAAGCATATCAATTGCGTCTACGTGCGCCAGGCCGAACCGCTGGGCCTGGGCCATGCGGTGCTGCTGGCCAAGCCGCTGGTGGGCGACGAGCCGTTCGCCGTGCTGCTGGCGGACGATTTCATGGATATCGATGCGGGCCGGAAAAACGTCATGGCCCAGATGTGCGCCATGTACGAACGCGAAGGCAAGAGCCTGCTGGCCGTGCAGGACGTGCCGCGCCAGGATACGCGCCAGTACGGCATCGTCAGCGGCACCCGCTACCGCGACCGCCTGGAACGGGTCAGCGCCATCGTCGAAAAGCCCTCGCCCGAGTCCGCCCCCTCGACCCTGGCCGTGGTCGGCCGCTATGTGCTCACGCCGGCCATCTTCGACCACCTGGAAAACATCACCACCGGAGCCGGCGGCGAACTGCAACTGACCGATGCCATTTCCGGCCTGCTGGCTGACGAGCAGATCCTGGCGTATCGCTACGAAGGCCATCGCTTCGACTGCGGCTCCAAACTGGGCTACCTGCAGGCGGCCGTGGCCATGGGCATCAGGCACAAGGAAATCGGCGGCGATTTCGCGCATTTCCTGCGCGACTTCGCCGCCGGCCACGACCTGCAGCGAGCCGCCTAAGCCGCGCCGCTGACGAAAGCCGGCGCGCCCAAGGCAAGCCGGCCGCAACCTGCCGTTTCACGCAAGCTCCTGGAAAAGCAGCGTCAACAGCCCTGCCGTTCGCGGCCGGGCTGTTTTTTTATCCGCATCCCTCCCCCGCCCTTGCTTGCCCGCCCGCCGGCGTAAATCGTTTTCCCGCATTGTCACAAAGCTTTAACCTGGGATTGCTAGGATCGCGGGCATGGCATCGAGTCCCCCTTTTCCCCTCCCCTTTTGTCTTTTTTCAGCACGGGAATAAGCGATGTAAACGTTTGCAACGCACGCAAAACATGATGGAATCGTTCACATGCTGCCGCATGGATTGCGGCAGCATCTCAAACAATATATATTGTTTATATTAATTTTCAGAGGAGGGTTCATGGCAACCAGAATTCAAGCCGCAACAACCGCAAAGAAAAAACCCGTGGCCAAGGCCGCGCCCGCAGCCAAGCCGGCCGCCAAAAAGCCCGTCGCCAAACCGGCCGCCCGCCCTGCCGTGAAGGCCGCTCCCAAAGCCGCCGCGCCGGCCGCAGCAGTCAAGGCCGCAGCCCCGGCACCGAAGAAGCCTGCCGCCGTGCCGGCCAAGCCGCTGCCGAAACCGGCCGCGCCGACCAAGGCCGAGAAGAAAGCCGCCAAGCCGAAGAAGGTCAAGCAAGTGCGCGACAGCTTCACCATGCCGGAGAACGAATACGCCGTGCTGGCGCAAGTCAAGAAGTCCTGCCTGAAGGCCGGCGTCGAGATCAAGAAGAGCGACCTGCTGCGCATCGGCGTATCGCTGATCAAGAACCTGAAGATCGCCGAGCTCAAGGACATCCTCAGCAGCCTGACGCCGCTGAAGGTCGGCCGTCCCAAGAAATAAGGATCGCGCCCCCAATAAAAAACGCACCGTCTTTACGGTGCGTTTTTTATTAGGAATTTACCTGATCCCGGCCGGCCAGTTGACCGGTAGCCCGAAGCGCTCAGTTCTTCCCTCCAAACGTCTTGACCACCTTCCAACGCCCGCCTTTGATTTCATAAAGAGTAAAGACAGGGTCGCGCAAGTTCCCCTCCTTGTCGAACGCGATGGGCCCGGTAATGCCCCGGTAGCGTATCTTGTGCAATGCCGCCGTCACCTTGGCGGTATCCACCGAGTTGGCTTCGCGCATGGCGGCGACGATGGTGCGCACGGCGTCATAGGCAAAGGGAGCGTACAGATAGATGTCTTCCTTGTACCTGGCCTTCCATGCGTTCTCGAAACGGCTCCATTGCGCGCCCTTGTAGGAAGGCGGCCCCGGTTCCAGGACGATGGTGCCTTCGGCCGCCGGCCCGGCCAGCGTCAGGAAGGTCGGGCCGACCATGCCGCCGATGCCTACCAGCGTCGCCTTGATCTGCAGGCGGCGCAGTTCGCTGGCCAGTTGCGCCGCCTGCGCATCGATGCCGGCGAAAAGGATGACGTCGGGATTGAGGCTGCGCGCCGCGGGCAAAATCTGGTTGAAGGTCGAACTCTTGCTGCTGACCGTGTAATGCGCGACGGCCTTGGTATTCAACGCCGCCAGGCTTTTCTCGAATGCCGCCGCGTAGTCTGCGCCGAATACCGTGCGGTCGTCGATGACGACGATATTCCTGGCCTTCATTTCCCTGACCACATATTCCGCGGTATGGCGCGCGCCGTCGCCGTCATGCGGGACCACGCGAAAGGCGCTCGGGTATCCTTGCTGCGTATATGCCGGCGATGTCACCGCCGGAGACACGTGGGGAATCCCGGCCGCGGCATAAATCCTCGAAGCCGGAATGCCGACGCCGCTGTTCCAGTGCCCCACCACGGCTGCCACCTTGCTCTTGACCAGGTATTCGGCGATCAGCTCGCCGGTGCGCGGATCGGCGCGGTCGTCCTGCGGCAACAGCTTGAAGGTGATCTTGTCCCCGCCGATCACCGGCTGGGTCTCGTTGACGTCGTCGATCGCCAGTTGCGCCGCGCGTTCCAGGCTGATGCCGGTACTGCCGGACAAGCCGCTCATCGGCGCCGCCAGGCCGATCTGCACAGTCCTTTCGGCCGCCTGCCCAGCTGCCGGCAGCGCTCCCAACCCCGCCAGCCCCAGCATGGCGGCGCCCATCAATAACCTGCTCCTCACATTCCCTCTCTCTTTTCTTGTTGCTTGTCCTGGCCGGCCTTCCCGCCGTCCCAGGTTCAGAAATTCAATTCCCAGCCGCATTCCTGCCCCACGCGCAATGAGCCGCCCACGCCGCCGACGACGATGGCATTCTGGCCGAAAGTCAGGCCGCCATCCACACGCGGGTTGGCGCGATAGGCCGCCAGCGTATCGAGCGGCTCGTCGGGCCATTGCGGATCGCGCAAACCGGTGCGCTGGTCGATGCCCGGCACCGGGCAGCGCGCGCATGGCTTGACCAGCTTGAGCACCACGGCGGCGCCATCGTCATCTTCCAAAGTGAGGGTATCGATGAAGTCTTCCTCGTAGGCTTCCAGCCCCTGTATCACCAGGTTCGGCCGAAAGCGCTCCATCGGCAGCGCGGGCGCGCCCTTGGCGCCAAGCCGCGCATTGAGGTCGTCCAGCGACGCCTGGCCGATCACCAGCAGCGGATAGCCGTCGGAAAACTGCGTCGTGGCCCGGTATTGGCCAGTCCAGCGCTCGCTGCAGGCCCGCTCCCCGGCCGGGTCGAAACGCACCAGCCGGGCGTCGGTTTCCAGGAAGTCGGAGAACCATCGGCGGGCGTGCTCCCCCTGGTCCAGCGCCGCAACGCGATCCTTCCACACCTGCACCTGGACGCTTGCGCCATCTTCACCGGTGGCCGCCATTCGCAACTCGGGCATGCCGGGCGCCGACAGCAGCATCGCGCCGTCCGCGAAACGGGGCGCGATGCAGGCCATGCGCGCATGGCTGCGTTGCGTCAGGAATTCCCCCGCGCCATCCACCACCATCCAGTGGCGATCCAGCGCCAGCCCGAGCGGGCCGATGGCGGCTTGTTCCAGGGCGATGCCGCCGCAGGATTTGATCGGATAGATATTGATTGCGCTGAGTATTGCCATGCTCGTCCCTGTGTCCGGCGCCAGTCGCCGCAACCCTTCATTATGAGCGGGGCGGCCTCATCTGCACAAGCTGGAGCTCATTTCATGAACGGGCCTGGGAGGCGTTCCATATCGCCACGCCTCAGAATGACAGGCTCAGAGGCGCCAGCCCTGCAATATCGGCATTGACGCGCATTCCCTGCGAGGCAAACAGCATGCCGGTGCAGGAGCCGGTGGTAAGGACCTGGCCGCGCTTGAGCCCGCCGTTGCGCCGCATGCAATGATTGGCCAGCCAGGCCAGCAAGGCGCCGATATCCGGACAAGGATGGCCGCCGACGGTATGCGCCACCACTTGATCGTTGAAATGCAGGACCGCTTCGGTTTTCCGCAGGTCGAGCCAGGCCGGATCGAATGGCTGGCGCGGTCCCATCACCAGGGCCCCATGGCTCAGCAAATCCGCCAACAACGCCGGCGGCGGCGCATCGAACCAATCGCTGAGCCGGGTCTCAACCACCTCGATCACCGGCATCACCGCCACGATGGCGGCCGCTACCTCTTGCACGCTGTAGGCAGCCGGGCGCGGCGGCAAGTCGGCGCCGAGCAGGAATGCCACTTCGGCTTCGATGCCGCGCAACCGCCAGGCCGGTCCCGAAAACGCGACGCCGTCCGGCAGCAGGCATTGCGCCGGCAATGGCGCGCAAGTCGGCTCGGCGCCGGTGCGGGCAGCGCCGACTTTCCAGCCGCCGATGGGGCCGATGGCCGCCAGCGTCGCATCCTGGATGGCATAGGCCGCACTGCGGTCTGCCGATTGCAGAAGCGCCGACGGGATACGCGCCCCTTCTTTCCGCGCGCGATAAAGCGCCTGTGCCGGCATATGCGATTCAGTCATGTCGTACCCTGCCAGATTGGGAAACTTGCCCATGAATGGGCCTGCTGATAGCGGCCCGCCAGCGCCAGCAACGCCTCGTCGCGCCCTTCCTGCGCCAGCAGTTGCAAGCCGACCGGCAAGCCTTGCGCAAAACCGCATGGCAGCGCAATCGCCGGCAAGCCGGCGGCATTGGCGAACGCCGCGAAAACGGCATGGCCGCGCGGTCCCGCTTCCCGGCCGCCGATGGTATGCGGATGCGTTTGCGTAGCGGGCCATGGCAAGGCCGCCGCCGCCGGCGTCAGCAAGAAATCGTAGTCCTCGAACAATGCCGATAGCCGGTTCTTAAGCCGGCCGATCTCAAGCAGCAGATCGAACAGCGATTGCGCCGACAGCTGGCGGCCGGCTTCCAGATTGGCTTGCATCGCCGGACCGAAAAGCGCGGTGTCGAATGCAGGTTGGGCCAGTTCCTGGGGATGCGCAGCCAACCACGCCAGGCCGATCTGCGACAGCAACGGCCAGAGCCGGTTGACCTCTTCGGCAAGGTCGAAAGCCGAAGCGCGCACGACACGATGCCCCAAGCCGGCAAAATGCCCGGCGGCACGCTCGGTCAAGGCGGCGATGGCCGGATCGACCGGATGCTCGCCGAATTGCGGAATATGGAGGATGCGATACGGGCCTGACGCGAGATCGGCCGGCGCCTCCCCGCCGATGATCCGCATCAGCGCCGACACATCCTCGACGTTGCGCGCCAAAGGCGCCGCCACCTCGAATTCAAGAAAGATCGGCGGCAAGCCGCCGCTGCGCGGCACACGCCCGCGCGAAGGCTTGAAACCGACGGTATTGGTGTGCGAGGCCGGCCGGCGTATCGAGCCGCCGCCGTCCGTGCCCAGCGCCAGCGGACATCCACCCGCCGCAACCAGCGCCGCAGCGCCGCCTGAAGAACCGCCCGGCGTCAGATCGAGGTTCCAGGGGTTACGGGTAGGCCCGAAGACCAGGTTATCGGTATATCCCTGCATGGTGAATTCCGGGACATTGGTTTTCCCGAACAGGACCAGGCCTGCCTCGCGCAGCCGGGCGACCGGCAGTTCATCGCGTTTGGCCACCAGGCCGGCCAGGGCGCGGCTGCCCCATTGCGTCGGCCAGCCTTGCACATGCAGGTTGTCCTTGATCGTGACGGGTACGCCGTCGAGCGGACTTGCCGGCCGGCCGGCGCGCCATCGTTCACCACTGCCGGCGGCAGCCTGCATGGCGCCTTCGGCATCGGTAAAGATAAGCGCGTTGAGCGCCGGATTGATGTCCTGGCAGCGCGCCAGGCAAGACTGGAGCGCCTCGACGGGAGTAAACGCCCCGGCCGCAAAACCAGCCGCGAGTTGGGTTGCGCCAAATTGCCACAATGGGGTCATGGCGCTTTATTCCCGGCTCAGCAAGCACGCTGCCGCATGTCCGGCCGCCACGCTTTCCAGTGCCGGCCTGGCGTGCGCGCAATCGGCAACAGCGCGCGGGCAACGCGCGCGAAAGGCGCATCCGGGCAGCGCCTGCGCCAAATCGGGCGGTGCACCGGGAATGCCATGGATGCGCGTTCCCCGCATCGAACCGTGGATCGTCGACGCCAGCAAGGCCTGCGTATAAGGGTGCCTCGGTTGCAGCAAGACCTGCTCGGCGCTGCCGGTTTCTACAATGCGCCCGGCATACATGACAGCGATGCGGTCGCAAATCTCCGCTGCCACGCCCAGGTCGTGGGTGACGAAAATGGCGCTCATTCCGAAGCGCTGCTGCAATTCGCGCAATGTCAGCAAGACCTGGATCTGCACCGTGGCGTCGAGCGCCGTGGTCGGTTCATCGGCCAGTACCAGCTTGGGCCGGCAAGATAAGGCGAGCGCGATCATCGCGCGCTGGCGCATGCCGCCCGACATTTCGTGCGGGTAATTGTCCAGGCGCGCACGCGCAGAAGGCACCTTGACCAGTTCCAGCAATTCCTGCGCGCGTTCCAGTGCCTCCTTGCGCGAGCAGCCCGTATGGCGGCGCAACATCTCCACGATCTGCTGGCCGATGGTATATACCGGATCGAATGCCAGTCCGGGGTCCTGAAAAATCATCGCCGTGGTACGGCCCCGATATGCGCCCAGCGCCTTCTCGCCCAGCGTCATCACATCGAGGCCATCGACTTCGACCTTGCCCGAGATATCCGTGGCGGCGGCCGGCAGCAGGCGCATCAAGGCGCGCATGGTGACGCTCTTGCCGCACCCCGATTCGCCGATCAGCCCCAGCACTTCGCCCGGCCGCACCGCGAAGCTGACGCCATCGACTGCCTGCACCGCTCCCCTCGCCGTCCGAAAACGCACCGATAGATCATCCACGCTCGCCATCGGCGCAACGGCGGCGATTTCACTCCGATGCGCAGTCACGATGCCGCTCCCTGCTGCCCGCTCTTCTGCCGCGGCAAGACAACCACCGAGGCATTCCAGCTCCCCGGCTCAGCCTGCAGCATATGGCAGGCCGCCCGGTGCGGCTGCGCGATATTGTTGCTCAAGGTGCTGAACAGCGGTTCTTCGGAAGCGCACAGCGCGGCGGCATGCGCACAGCGCGTGCGGAAGCGGCAGCCGGAGGGCGGATCGATCGGGCTGGGTGGGTCGCCGACGAGAGGCGGCTCCAGCGTGCGGCGGCGCGGATCCATGCTCGGCATGGAGGCCAGCAAGGCGCGCGTGTAGGGATGCGCCGGCCGTTCGTAGACCTCTTGCACGGGGCCGATTTCAACAATCTTGCCCAGGTACATCACCAGCACCTGGTCGCTGATGTATTGCACCACGTTCAGGTCGTGCGAAATGAACAGGTATGTCAATCCGAATTCCTCTTTCAAATCGCGCAAGAGATTGAGGACCTGGATTTCCACTGACTTGTCGAGCGCGGAGACGGCCTCGTCGAAAATCACCACATCAGGCCTGATCGCCAATGCGCGCGCGATATTGACGCGCTGGCGCTGGCCGCCGGACAGCTCATGCGGATAGCGCGTGGCGAAGCGCCCCGGTTCCAGTCCGACCCGTTGCAACAAATCATGCGCGGTGGTGCGCGCCTGCGCGCGCGGTACGCCTTGCACCGTCTGGCCGAAGATAATCGAGTTGGCGATCGTCATCCGCGGATTGAGCGAGGCGAAAGAATCCTGGAATACCATCTGCACCTTGCGACGCAGCGCCCTCAGGCGCTCCGGGTCCTGGGACAGTTGGACGCCGGCGATGCGTACGCCGCCGTCATCCAGCTCGGTCAGCCCCATGAGCAGGCGCGCCAGGGTGGATTTCCCGCATCCCGACTCGCCCACGATGCCCAGGGTGACGCCGGCGTCGAGCTTGAAGGAAATATCCGATACCGCATGCACCATGCGTGGCTTGCCGCCGAACTTTTCCGCACGCACGCGGAACTGCTTGCGCAAGCCGGCGATGTCGACGATAGGCAGGCCGCCGCCGGCATCCATCGGCTCGCCCAGAGGGGATTGCGCCGTCATTTCACCTCCATTGCGCTACGCAAGGCATCCGCCACCAGATTGAAGCACAGCGACACGATAAAGATCAGCACGCCCGGCAGCGCCGCCAGCAAGGGCTGCGAATACAGCGAGTTGCGCAGCGTGTTGAGCATCAGCCCCCACTCGGGCGTCGGCGGCTTGACGCCAAGCCCGATGAAAGACAAGCCGGCGGCCATGATGATGGAAACCGACATCAGGCTAGTGACGTACACCAGAACCGGCCCGATGACATTGCCCAGGACATGCGCACGCATGATCTGCACGCTGCCGGCGCCGCTGGCGCGCGCGGCGTCGATGAACTCGACGGCGCGCACTTGGGTAACGGCGCTTTCGGTCACTCGCACCAGCGGCGGCACCATGACAATGGTCAAGGCCAGCAAGGTATTGCCGATGCCGGCTCCCAGCGCGCCGGCGATGGCCACTGCCAGCAGCACCGACGGGAACGCAAACACCACATCGACGCTGCGCATGATGATGGCGTTCAGCCTGCCGCCGACAAAGCCGGCAACCATGCCCAGGCTGCCGCCGATAGCCAGCGCCATGGCCACCGGCGCAATGCCCATCAACAGCGACATGCGGCCGCCGTACAGCAGCCGCGTCAACATGTCGCGGCCCAGTTCGTCGGTGCCCAGCCAATGGCCAGCCGTGCCGATCGGTTTCAAACGCAGCAGCGCGCTGCCCTTGGTGGGATCAACCGAGGTGAGCATCGGCGCGGCAATGGCGCCGAAGATGATCAAGGCCAGCAGGATCATGCAGCCGACGGCAATACGGTCGCGCACCAGGCGCCGGCCGATGTCAGACCAATAGCTGCCGCCCTGGACTGGCGCCGCTTGCGCGCGCGGCAGGCTTGCGGTGGTGGTGTTCATGAGCGTTTCATCCTAGGATCGAAGAACGGTTGCAGCAGGTCGACGACGAGATTCAAGCCGACGAACAACAGTGACAGGACGAAGATGGTTCCTTGCAGCAACGGGATGTCGCGCTGCAGGATCGCCGTACTCAGCAGCAACCCCGTTCCGGGCCATGCGAACACCGTCTCCACCAGGATCGAGCCGGCCATCAGATAACCCAGCTGGACGCCGAACACGGCCAGGGTGGTCGGTGCGATATTTTTGGCCAGATGGCGAAAGATCGCCCCTTTCCCCATGCCTTTGGCGACTAGGCCGGTCACGAAATCCTTGTTCAGCGTATCGGCAACCAGCGCCCGCACCGAACGCATCACGATACCGGCCGGCATGGCCGACAGCGTCAGCACCGGCAGGATCAGGTAATGAACCTGCGCCATCGACCAATGGCCGTCCCCCTCGACTCCGGAGCCGATGGAAGGCAGCCAGTTCAGTTTGGCCGAAAAGATCGCGACCAGGACGATGCCGAGCCAGTAATGCGGAATCGAAACGCCGGCAATGGCAACCGAAGAAAGTGCGCGGTCATACGCGCTGCCTTGCCGGTAGCCCGCCGCAATCCCCATGAGGCTGCCGACGGTGAAGGCCAGGGTCGCCGCCAGGACGGCCAGCAACAGCGAATTGCCGATCGCCTTGCCAATTTCTTCGGTCACGGCCCGGCCGCTGCCGATGGATTTCCCCAGGTCGCCCTTGAGCGCCCGCTCCAGCCACATCAGGTATTGCGCCGGCAGCGGCTTGTCCAGCCCGTATTCGGCCTTGACGCTATCGATGACTTCCTGCGAGGCATCGGCCGGCAGCACCGCCTGCAATGGGTCGCCCGGCGCCAGATAGACCAGCGAAAAGCAAAGCATGGTCACGGCCAGGGCAATCGGTATCGCATACAGCACGCGCTTGATGAAGTAGCTGAACATAGAACTCATTTCATAGATAGGCTGGCATGAGTACGAGCGGGCCCCGTTTGGATGGAGCGCGCCGCTTACTTGTCCATCGAAATCGTCGTGAAGTCCTGGAACCAGTTCTGCGCCTGCACGAAACCCTTCACCTTCTTCGACATGGCGCGCGGCCCCACGTCGTGGGCGACAAACAGGAACAGCGCCTCGTTGACATATTTTTCGTGCACTTTCTGAATGGTCGCCAACTGGGCCTTGGGGTCGAATTCGGTGCGGATGCGGTCGAACATCACATCCATCTCCTTATCCGAGTAATACCCCCAGTTGCTTCCCTTGGGCGCGACCAGGCGGCTGTCGAGGTGGCGGATCAAGGCACTGAACGGGTCCTGGCTGAAATAGGAACTGTTGGTCGAAGCCGCCCCCTTGGTACCGGGATCTTTCGCGCCGGCGCGCCAGTTGGCCAGCAAGGCATTCCAGTCGCGCACGTCAAACTCGACATTGATACCGATCTCCGCCAGGTTTTGCTGGATGAATTCGTTCATCAGTTGCGGCTGCATCTGTCCCGACCCCGATGGCGAAATGATGGCGCGCACGGTAATCGGCTTTTCTTTCGAAATCCCGGCTTGCGCCATGAGCGCCTTGGCGGCTGGGAGATCATATTTGATATCGAACGATGGCTTGCCGAACCAGGGGCTGTTGGGGGGGACCATGCCCTTGGCGGAGAGCATCATCCCGCCCAGCAGCTGCTTCATGCCTTCCCGGTCTATCGCCAGATTGGCCGCCTTGCGAATGCGGATGTCGTTCCAGGGAGAACCTTCCAGGCGCGAAAAATGCCAGGGCCAGACATGCGGATAAACGTTGCTGGTGATATTGAATCCGGCTGCCTTGAGCGCGGCGATCGACTCGCCCGGCGGCGCTTCGATCCAGTCGACCTGGCCGGAGCGCAATGCCGCCACCCGAGCGGAGGCATCCGGCACCGGCAGCAATACCATCGCATCCAGCCTGGGGATGCGCTTGGGGTTCCAGTAGCCGGCGTTCGGTATCAGCACGGCGCGCTCGCGCGGCACATAGCTTTGCAATTTCCACGGCCCGGTGCCGGCTGGCGCTTTCAGGAAAGCATCCCAACTCTTGCCCACTTTTTGCCATTGGGCCGGGCTGGACATGACGATCAGCGCCAGCTGGTAAGGCAGCAAGGCATCGGGTTCGCTGGTGACGATTTCCAGCGTATCGGGATTGATGGCCTTGTAGCTTTTGACCGTCGGGATACGTCCCTTGCCCTGCGCCGACTGCTTGGGATCGAATTGCTCTGCGTTGGGATTGAGGATTTTATCCAGGTTCCACACCACTGATTCCGCAGTAAACAGCGAACCATCGTGGAACTTGACGTTCGGGCGCAGCTTGAAAATCCAGCGGGTCTTGTCGGCGCCGTCGACTTTCCATTCGGTAGCGAGGCCCGGCATCAGCTGCGACGGCTTGTCGGCGGAACTGAGGTCATAGGCGACCAGCGATTCGAACAGTGAAAAGCCGATGAAGCGCTGCCCTTCCGCCCCCTGGTCGGTCTGCCCGTTAGGCAGGGGAATATCGGAGCTGGTCATCGCGATGCGCAGCGTCCCCGCGGCCGCGGCGCAGCCTGCAGCGGCACACAGCAGCAGGCCGATGGCGATACGGCGCCAGTGCCGTTGCGGGTGTCCAGATAAAGAACTGGTCATGGCATGCTTTCCTTTCATGGCAAATACCGGAATGTTCCGTACACCTGCATCAGACCGCATCCGGCGCCTGGCGGGCGAACTATTCCGCCCAGCGGAAATAGCCAAAAATTCTCTTTTAAATCATTGACTTAGAATTTTCACAAAATGAAATACGAGAATTTTTTGCAGAGCCGCTTGTCAGCGCCGCCGCCCCCCGAATGCTTCGGTAATGTCGTCGGCAGCGGCACGCACGGTGGCCCCCAGTTCTGAAAAATCGGCGCATTTCATCCGCAAGGTCGGCCCGACCAGGGAAATCGCGCCGAACGGCAGGCCCTGCTCGTCATAAATCGGGGCTGCCACGCAGCACAAGCCGACGGCGTTTTGCTCGTCGTCGACCGCGTATCCGGCACGGCGTATTTCAACGAGGGTTTCGTGCAGGCGCGAGGCGCGCGCAATCGTGTTGTTGGTCAGTTTTGGAAGACCGTAGGTGCGCAGATACTGCAAGACGTCGTCTTCCGGCATGGCCGCCAGGATCGCCAGGCCCATAGCGGTGCTATGCAATGGCGCGCGAAATCCTTGCTTGCCGATCGCCCGCATTTGCTCGCGGCTTTCCACTTGACTGACAAAGACGATATCGCCCAGATCGGCAATCCCCAGATTGATGCTCTCGCCGGTGTGGTCGCGCAAACGCCGCATGATCGGCAAGGCAACCGGCGTAATGCGGCGCCGGCGGGCGAAAGCCGCGCCGACCGAAAAGCAGCGCACGCCTACGTGCCACAAATTGGTCTCGCGGTCGAACTGTACGAACTGGCGCTGTTCCATCGTGGTAAGCAGGCGATGCGCGGTGGATGAGGACAATCCGCTATGGGCCGCGATATCGACCAGGCGAAACCCCTCGTCATCCTCGGCCAGCAATTCCAGTAATTGCATTGCCCGGGTGAGAGATTGCACGGTGCTGTCGCGATCGATGCGGGTGACGACATCGGCCTTGGCGGATTTACGCATTGGGGGGATTGTTGTGCTCATGGTCCAGTGGAAGAAAGCAATTTCTGCGCCACAGCTATCCCCCTGCCAAGCGCGCGGAATTGCTGTATTGTCACGGAAACCGGATTTCCCGAGGGTTCGGAACCGCTCAACGACACATATCGCCTGTTACCGACTGGATCGACATGCTATTTGCGAAATTCTTCCACCTGCTCGGCCTGACCATCTGGGTCGGCGGCATGTTCTTCGCCCACATGGCCCTGCGCCCGGCGCTGCCGGTGCTGCAGCCGCCGCAGCGCCTGGTGCTGATGGCCGCCGTGCTGGGCTCGTTCTTCGTCTGGGTATGGATCGCCATTGCGCTGGTGCTGGGTAGCGGCGTGCACATGATGATGCTCATGGGCGCGGGCCATGCGCCGCCTTATGTGCATGCGATGGCCGGCGTGGGGGTCGTGATGATGATGATTTTCGGCCACATATTCTTCGCGCCGTTCCGCCGCCTGAAACGGGCTTCGGCCCAGCAGGACTGGGACCGCGCCTCGCGCGCGCTGCGCCAGATCCGCATGCTGGTGGGCATCAACCTGTGCCTCGGCCTGCTGGCCATCGCCATCGGCGCGCTGGGGCCGATGATGGCCGGAGCATGAATCGAACAACCAACAATAAATAAGGGGGAACTCCAAGTGCTGACCGAATCGCAACGCCAACAAGCCGCCGACCTGCTGTGGGACTGCTGGGCGCATGGACGCCGCATCGCCCAGTTGCCGCCGGAACTCGCCCCCGCCGACCGCGCGCAGGCCTATGACATCCAGGCGCGGCTGGAAGCGCGCAGTTTCGCGCCGCTGGCCGGATGGAAGATCGGCGCCACCGGCCCCGGCGGCCAGCGCCTGCTCAACGTCGACGCCCCGCTGGCCGGCCGCCTGCTGGCCGAGCGCGTACACCGCAACGGCGCTACCGTCTCGCTGGGCGACAGCCTGATGAAGGTGATTGAAGTGGAAATCGCTTTCCGCATGCGCAAATCCCTGCCGCCGCGCGACACCCCGTATTCCCGGGAAGAAGTGCTCGATGCGGTCGGCTCCGTCCACCCCGCCATCGAAATCCCCGATACCCGCTACGACAATTTCAAACAGGTCGGCGCGGCCCAACTGATCGCCGACAACACCTGCGCCGACCAGTTCGTGCTGGGCGCCCCCGCCACTGTCGACTGGCGTTCGCTCGACCTGGCCGCGCTCAAGACCTTCGGCCGCATCGACGGCGGCGAACAGCGCGACGGCAGCGGCGCCGAAGTGCTGGGAGATCCGCGCATCGCCCTGACCTGGCTGGCCAACGAGCTGTCGCGCTACGGAATGACGCTGGCCGAAGGCCAGATCGTGGCCAGCGGTTCGACCATCGTGCCAATGCCGGTGCGCGCCGGCCAGCGCATCCTGGGCGACCTGGGGCCGCTGGGGACGGTCGAAGTCGAACTCACCTGAGCGGGCGCGGATCGCGCATATGAAAAAACGGGATGGCAAGCCATCCCGTTTTCTTTGATGCGCGGCCGGCAATCAGCTCGGCTTGACTTCCTCGAAGCGGCGTTCCAGCTCCTTGCGCAGCGACTTGCGCAGGACCGCCGCCTCGAAGCGGCGCTTTTCCTCCTGCGAGAAAGGACGCAGCGGCGGCACCGGAATCGGCTTGCGCTTGTCGTCCACCGCCACCATGGTGAAGAAGCAGCTGTTGACGTGGCGCGTGACCTGGGTGCGGATGTTCTCGGCCACCACCTTCACCCCGATCTCCATCGACGAAGTGCCGGTATGGTTGACGCTGGCCAGGAAGGTCACCAGCTCGCCCACGTGGATCGGCTGGCGGAACATCACCTGGTCGACCGAGAGCGTCACCACATACTGGCCCGCGTAGCGGCTGCCGCAGGCATAGGCGACCTGGTCCAGCAGTTTCAGGATGGTGCCCCCGTGCACATTGCCGGCGAAATTGGCCATGTCGGGGGTCATCAGGACCGTCATGGTGAGTTGGTGAGATGGCAGATCCATGGTGCTTGGCTCTCTCTGTAATGCGCTGTCAGCGTTTGGAATGGTTGAAGACCGGAACGCATCCCCGTGCGATCCGGTGGCCGCGATATTACCAGTCTTGGAAGCCGTTATGCACTATTTCGGGCTTGGCCTGGAACCTCTTCACGCCCTCACCACCGGCTCGGCGGCGGCGAAATGCTCTTCGCAGTTGCGCAGGAATTGTTGCACCGAGGCATCAATCGCCTCCGGCGACCAGCCGGCGATGTGCGGCGTGAGCACCACGTTGGACAGGCCGGCCAGCTCTTGCGGCGGCTTCGGTTCGCTCTCGTAGACGTCCAGTCCGGCGCCGGCCAGGCGGCCTTCGCGCAAGGCGGCGGCCAGTGCGGCGGTGTCGACGATGCTGCCGCGGCCGATGTTGACCAGGTAGCCGCGCGGCCCCAGCGCATCGATCACGCGCCCGGAAATCAGGTGCCGGGTATCGGCCCCGCCGGGCGCCGCGACGATGATGAAATCGGCCCAGCCGGCCAATTGCGCCACATCGGGAAAATAGTGGTAATCGACATCGTCGCGCCGCTTGCGGTTGCAATAGCCGATGTCGATGTCGAAGCCCGTCGCGCGGCGGGCGATCTTCTTGCCGATGCTGCCCAGGCCGACGATGCCCAGGCGCTTGCCCGCCACCTGCGGTTGCAGCGGCAGATTGTCGCGCCAGGCGCCGGCGCGGGTGGCCTGGTCCAGCGCCGGGATGTGGCGCACGGTAGCCAGCAGCAGGCCCATGGCGTGGTCGGCCACGCAATCCTCGTTGGTGCCGGCGCCGGTGGCGATCCCGATGCCGGCCGCCTCGGCGTGGGCGACGTCGACGTTTTCATAGCCGGCCCCGAATGCGCACACCAGTTGCAGGCGCGGCAAGGCGCGCATCTCGTCGGCGGTCAGCCCGGTGCTGCCATTGGTCAGCACCACCGCGACATGCCTGGCCGGGCCGGCGATCATCTCGGCGCGGCGCTGCTGGTCGGGGGCGTACAGGATTTCGTAGTGCTCGGCGATGCTGGCGTAGCTGGAGTCGGCAAGATGGATAAGGACGAGGAGTGGCGGCTTCATGTTGATCCGGTAGAGATGGCAAAAAGACAGCAGATAGTCGGCATTTTATTTCGAAACTCTTCAATCCGTGAAAAGCGGCTGGTATCCGCATATGCCAGTTTCATGCCATGCCGCCATTCCTCATCCGTCCCCATCCCCGCCTATTGATAAATGATGGTGAATTCCGCCATCGCCCGCAGGTCTCCCGGTACGATCTCAGCCGTTCTCACATAAGACGCATGCAAGCCCAATGTGCCGCTCTTGTTGATGATCGGTATGGTGGTTTCGTTGCCGGTCGGCTGCGGGGTGATCACGGTACTGTCGTTGTCGGCGGCGAGCCTCAGCGCGATACCCTGCGCAGCGCCGGAATTGGCGAAATAACGCGCATTCCCGGTCGCCGGGCTACCACTGAAAATGAAACGCGCCGAGCGGACCGCATCGCTGCAGTTGTGGAGACTCAGGTTGAAAGGGGTTTTCCCGGCGGCCGCCCCGATCGAAGGCAAGTCCGATATCCGGACGGGGGGCAGCGGCACTGTTTTTCTCTGGTCGCCGGCCGCAATCACGCATGTCCCACCCTCGGTGAAGACGACGCTGCCGCTGACGGTCTGGCGCAGCCTGGACTGCCCCCTGATCGTATTCAGGCCGCCGTCCCCATCGATCTGGAAAACCGCGAAGTCCTGAATACGGGCGGTGCCGCTGGAGGGATTGGCGCCCTGTTTGATAAAGACGACCGAATAGCTGATCGTAAACCTGCGTGTCGATGGCCTGCCCGAAATGCTATGGCCGGTCGCAACCCTGGCAAGCCCGCCGCTCATCACGGGATTGGAAATTGTCGTCACGCCGTTATATACCAGCCCGACCACGACTCCATCGGCGAGCATTCTTCTGTCCGGATTGAGCCAGAAATACAATCCATCGCCAGAGGCGGAGTCCCAGCACTCAACTTCTACAGTTTGTGGTGCGGAGCGCCAGATTTCAGTACCGTTCGGAGTCGATGCGGGAATCTTCAGGTTGGCAGGGGCCATCAGGGAAATCACGGTGCCGCCGGAACTTTGCTTGCATTGCACCGCCTCGGCGCCAACGGAAAACAATAGCGCCAACACCCCCGAACACAACCTGAATGACAACAGAAACCGGATGACTTTGCGCATGATCGATATCAAGGTAAGGAAAAGATGCCTGCAAAGCAGCTCCCATCATCAGTCGCTGCAATGCAATATTTGATATCAGGCATACTGCCAAGCCCTGTTACGCGTCTCTATAAGAAGAATCTGAAATCCGGGAACGCATGCCAAATAATGAAAAAAGCCCCGTCAACCGACGAGGCTTGAAAAATGGCGATTACAATATGCAGAATCAGCGTCCGGCCTGCCCATGCCGGCTGGATTCGAGCAACGCATGCGCAGCCCGCAAGGCCCCCTGCTCGGCCGATTTCTCGTCGCCGAAGGTCTTGTCCACCAACACCCGCTGCGACGGGAATACCGGATTGCGGTGCATGGGATTGTGCGACGGCCCGAAGATGGCCACGTGGGCGACCCACTCGTCGCCGCCGATCACGCGAACGCCCGAATACTCGATCTCATAGTCGCCCATGTGTTCGGTTGGCATGTACGGCCTCCTCCTTGTTGCGCCCAGCGGCGTCAGGCCGCCCCATCCCTGGCGCGTTCGGCCAGATGGGTGATCGCGTATCCCTTCTCGCCGATCTGCCGGAAGGCATCTTCCGGTTGCAGCGTGAAATGCCGCCTGCCGTCGCGCTCGAAATCGACATCCTGCTCGTGTACCAGCCAGTCGGTATTGGTCACCTCTTCCGGCAAGGCATGCCGATGCGGGATGACCAGATAGGAAAACAATCCATCGCTATCCGGGCGCTTGTACACGTCGACTTTCATGGCTGGCCTCCAAAAATAATAACAACACTGATTCAACATAGCACTTGCGCCAGCGAGATGCCAGCGCGGCGCAATCGCCCCGGCAAAGCCCGGCCAAGGCATTCAAGCGATATCAGGAGTCCGGCTGGCCGATCCACTTGGTGACGGTCGGCGCGGTCCAGGAGGCGATGGCATCCAGCAACAAATCCGGCGCATCGGCCGAGATGATCATATCCCGATGTTCCGGCTTCATGAATCCCTGTTCGGTGGCCAGCGCCAGCATGGCGCGCATCGGCTCGTAGAAGCCGCGGATGTTGAGCACGCCGCAAGCCTTGCTGTGGTCGCCCAGTTGCGTCAGGGTGGCGACCTCGAACAGCTCCTCCAGCGTGCCAAGGCCCCCCGGCAAGGCGATGAAGGCATCCGCCAGCTCGGCCATGCGCGCCTTGCGCACGCGCATGCCGTCGACGATTTCATGGGAAGACAAGCCCGGCGCCAGATGGCCGCGCTCGAACAGGCGCCGGGTGATGATGCCCGTCACCTCGGCACCGCCGGCGAGCGCGGACTCCGCCACGACGCCCATCAATCCCTTGTTGGTCCCGCCGTAGACGAGCCGGATGCCGCGCCGGCCCAGTTCGCTGCCAAGCACGCGTGCGGCTTCTGCGTATTCAGGAGAATTGCCGAAGTTCGAGCCGCAGAAAACGGCGATGCTGCGAATCGGTGAAGTGTTGCCCTGGGTCATGCCGCCTCCATATCAGTCCGCCTGTCGCCGCAACCATGCCAGTACCCCGGCAAAACTGCGGAAATCGGACAAAGAACGGCATTCTATCTGCGGATGGCGCGCGCGCAACATGCGCGACAACGCCGGGCATGCGCCCAGCTCCAGCGCGACCGTGACGCCCCGCTCGGCGCAGGCATCCATGCAGGCGGCCCATTGGATGGTTTCGGTCAGTTGCCGCACCAGCAAGCTGCGTGCCTGCGCCGCGTCATCGATGGCCTGCCCGGTCACGCCCGCCAGCAAGGTAAGCACCGGTGCCGCGCAAGCCGCCTGTTCCAGCACTTCGTCAAACGGCATGGCCGCGGCCTGCATCAGCGGCGTATGCGAGGCCAGCCCGACCGGCAGGTCGCCGATACGCGCGCCCATCGCGGCCAGTTCTTCGGCTGCGGCGCGCAGGCTGCCTGCCGCGCCGCCGGCGATCAGCGTGTCTTCGCCGGTATCGATGGCGGCATACGCGCCATGCCGCTGCAGGACGGCGCGCGCCGCCGCGCCGGCAATGCCGCCGACCGACATCAGGCCCTGCTCGCGCAGCATGGCCGGCGCCTGCTGCCGGGCCTGATCCATCAACGCTGCGCGTCGCGCCGCGATACCGACGGCACCGGCCGCATCGAACACGCCGGCCACCGCATAAGCGGACAGCTCTCCGACGCTATAGCCGGCCACTACCGCCGGCGCGCCGGCGATAGCGGCAAGCTCATCGGCAATGGCATGCCAGGCGGCAAGCTGGGACGACACGATCAGCGGCTGGGCATAACGGTTGGCATACAGGCGCCGCGGGTCGGCCAGCACTTCGGCCAGCGGCGCGTCCAGCCACCGCTCAAGGCCGCATCGCGCCAGGAAGGCGGCGCCGTTGGCGTCGCTGCGCGCCATGTCGAACATGGCGGGATTCTGTCCGCCCTGGCCCGGGCAAAGGATCGCCAGGCGCATGCTCAACCTGCTCTGCGCCGCGGCAAACCGGCCTCGCCGTCCAGCGCGCACACCTGGTGCACCAGGCACGCGGCCGCCAGCAGGTCGGCCGCGCCGCCCGGCGACAGGCGCTGCGCCACGAAGGCGCGATGGCAATCGAGCGCCAGCGCCTGCCAGCCGGGATTGCCGGTGCCGCCGGCGGCCAGGAATCCGGCGCTGCGCCCGCGCACCAGCGCCGCGCCCTGCGCGCCGCCGCGGTGGTAGACGTTGGTGTCGCTGATGTGCTGCATCAGTGCGAACAAGGCGTCGATCTTGGCGTCTTGCCAGGCGCGGCCCTGTTCCAGCGTCCGGCGCATGCGCGGCAGCGCGATCTCGAATACCGATGGGAATCCCAGCGCTCCTTCCTCGCGCGCGCCGCCCACCGCATGGGCCGCGGCCACCTGCTGGCCGTGGCTGGCCCGGTCTTGCCCATCGGCATGGGTATGGCCCGTCAGCGCATCGCCCCAGCGGATCAGCAGCGCGGCGCGTATCGTCGGCTCCGATAGCGGCATCTTCCTGGCGCGGCAATACGCCATCGCCGCGCACAGCATGCCCAGCGCGAAAATCGCGCCGCGATGGGTATTGACGCCGCCGGTGGCGCGCAGCATGCGCGCCTCCGCGGCAATCGCCAGATGCTGCAGCTGCCTGAACGGCGCCGCCTGCATGCCGGCGACGGCGATCTGGTAAAAATAGTGGCGCAGAGAAAACAGGCTGCGCATGAAGGTGGCCGCATCCATGTCGCGGTGGCTGCCGTTGTCCACCAGCGAGACCAGGCCCGGCTTGGGATAGAGCACCAGCTCCTGGTGCAGGCTGCGCAGCGCCAGGCGCGCCAGCGTGCGCGCAAAGCGCTGGTTGTTGCGCGCATCGCGGCGCTTCTGGGTGTAATGCGGCGCCGGCCTGATCGCGCCGCGCCGGCTATCGGGCCGTGCCGGTTCCGGGTTCAGGCCGCGCATCGTTCGCCCCCCTGTTGCGGCAGGACGGCCGCGAGCGCGCCGACGCGCTCCAGGCGCACCGCGTCCGGCGTCTTGACCAGCACCTTGTTGTCCGGGTCGCCGCCCTTGACGGCGACCTGCCGCCACTCCTTCCACGACACCGCCGCGCCGCCCGGGAAGACGATCTCGCCATCCAGCGGCAGGAACATCGCGTGATAGGCCAGCAGGCGCACGCCCTGCGCCAGTTGTTCCCGGCTGGCCGGCTCGAACAGCAGGTCGATGTCGGAACTGCCGCGCAGGTAGGGCTGCCCGGTCGCCACCTGCCATGCCAGCGAACCGAACACGGCCAGCGCGATCCCTGCGCGCGCCATGTCTTGCTGCAACTGCGCCATCGGCGCATGCCATGCCGGCGGCAGGCTGGCCAGGCGCGCGGCGGCAATGTCGCGCAGCAGGAAAGGCGCGCGGGATGCCGCCACCTCCGAAGCCTGCAGGCGCAGCGCGATGCGCGGCTTGTTGCCCTGCGCGTCGGGCGGCAATGCGATGCCGGCACAGATCTCGCCGGGCGCAGCGTCGGCATCGGCGCGCCGCACCACCACCGGCCAGCGGTTGCGCCGCCAGTGTTCCATCGCCTCGCGCTGGCGGGCATCCGCCGCGCGCTCCCGCGCGCGTTGCCAGCCCGCTTCGTTCAGCCAGATCAGATGGTGGCGTTCGTGCATACCGTCGTCCCGTACTGTTTCAATCGAGCGGCGCGTCGTTGGCGACGGCGTCGATCACGCGCTGGGCCAGCTTGCGCCCGCCGCGTTCCAGGCCGGCTGCGGCGCGCCGGTCGGCCGAGCGGTCCGCCGCCAGCGCCTCGCGCAGCGCCTGCGCCAGGTCGCCGTTCCAGATGTCAGCCACGCCGCCCATGCGCAGGTAATTTTCCGGGCCGGGAGCGAATACCGGATTGCTCCTCGCCAGTTCGGTCAGGCGCTCCTGCGGCACCTTGGTGATGCGCGCCATCGCCGGCAAGCCCATCACGCGGATGGTGGCGTCCGGCAAGGCATAACAGGCGTCGGCGATCAGCCCGCTGGTGATGAAGCCGCCCGACAAGGCCTGGTCGTAGACCAGCCCGACCACGCGGTGGCCAGAGCGGCGCGCCAGTTCCACGCACTTGCCCAGGTGCGCCATGTAGCTGTTGATGCCCAGCATCTCGTCGCGGTGGCGCAGGCGCTGGCCTTGCGTATCGACCAGGATCACGATGGCGCGGCCCGGATGCTTGCGCACGGTGTCGAGGATGGCGGCGGCCTGCGCCAGCGCGATCTCGATGCCGATCGGCGTATGGCCGGTGGTGCCGACCACGGTCACGGTAGCGCCGTCGACCTGGGCCGTGCCGGACAGGAAATTATCCTTCTCGGCGATCTCATGTCCCTGTGGAAACAACTGCTGCGCCAGCGCGCGCCAGTCGACCTGTTTGACCTCTGCTTCAGTGTTTTGCATACCTGTCTTCCTTATGCCTGCGTGCGAACGCGATGCGCGTCGGCCATGGCGACGAACGGCTGGGCTTCGAGCATCGGCACCGCTTCGGGCGCGGCCACGCCCAGCGCTTCCCATATCTCCATCGGATCGCGGGTGTCGCCGAAGCGTTCGATGCGCTGGCGCAGCACTTCCTGTTCAGCCTCCAGTCCCTGCAGCGTCAATGCGGTCGGGCCGGCGCTGTCCAATGCCGCCACGGCCGCGGCGCGGAACGCGTCCACATCGTCATTGACCAGCACCTGGCAATCGCCGATCAGGTAGCGGTGCTTGCCGCCGGTAGTGCGCCATACCAGGGCGCGGTCGCGCGAGTCGAATTCCTCCACGCCGTTGGCGGTCTCGATCACCTCGGGGCCGGACATGGCCAGCCGCCCTTCTTCCGACATGATCACCGTGCTGGCGCAACGCGCCACGATGCCCATGCCGCCGAAGCAGCCGTTGGCGCCGCCCACCAGCACGATCACCGGAATGCCGGCGGCACGCGCATCGAGCACGGCGCGCATCACTTCCGACACCGCGATCAGCCCGGCATTGGCTTCATGCAGGCGCACGCCGCCGGTTTCCAGCAGCAGCACCACGCCCGCCGCCTGCTTGCGGATGGCGCGCTTGAGCAGGCCGACCAGCTTGGCGCCGTGTACCTCGCCCACCGCGCCGCCCATGAAACCGCCCTCCTGCGCCGCCGCCATCACGGGCTTGCCGCCCAACGTGCCTTCGCCGACCACCACGCCGTCATCGAACGAGACCGGCGCATCGAGCTGCCCCAGGTGCGGGCTGACCACGCGCTGCGCCGGCGGCAGCAATTCGGTGAAACTGCCGGCATCGAGCACTTGCAGGATGCGTTCGCGGGCGGTGGCTTCGAGATAGCTGGCGCTCATTTGGATTCCTCCACCGCGGCTTCCACCGCCTGGTCCAGGCGCAGGCTGACCACCGCCGGGGTGGCGCCCATGTCGTTGATGGAAATGCGGGTATCGGCCAGTCGCCAGCGCTGGAAGAAGTCGTTCATCACTGCCTCCCAGATGGCGCCGAAACCGCGCGCGGCGGTCTTGACTTCGATTGCGCAAGCGCCGCCGAGCGGAGCGTTTTCAATCAGCACTTCAAGATTGCCGGAGCTGACCACACCGACCAGCTCCGGGTCGGCCTTGAGGCGACGCACGCCGTTTTCAAAACGAAAGTTTAAGGTTTCCATAGAAGATGTCGTCGTTGCTTGTACCTATGATGCTCATGCCTGCAGCAGCACCGGCCGCCGCTTGCGTTCCCAATGCGTGGCCTGCTCGTAGGCGTAGGCCAGCTGCAGCACTTCATAATCGGAGAAGCGCTTGCCGATGATCTGCACGCCCATCGGCAGCCCTTGCTTGCCGAATCCGGCCGGTACGCTGATGGCCGGGGTGCCGGCCAGCGATACCGGGATCACCACCTCCATCCAGCGATGGTAGGTGTCCATCGCCTTGCCGGCGATGCTCTTGGGCCAGTGTTCCTGCGCGCTGAACGGGAATACCTGGGCGGTCGGCATGAGCAGGTAATCGTAGCTGCCCAGCAAGCGATGGATGGCTTTGTACCATGCGCTGCGTTCTACCGATGCGCGGTAGAAATCGCGGGCGCTCCACTTCAGGCCGTTTTCCACTTCCCACACGAATTCCGGCTTCATCAGCGCGCGCCTGGCCGGGTCGGCATAGGCCTCGCCCCAGGCGCCGGCCAATGTCGACTGGCGGTGCACCAGCCATGAATGCCACAAGCGCTCAGGCGCGAAATCCAGTTCGGCCTTGCCGACTTCGGCCACGCTGCAGCCCAGGCTTTCAAACGCGCCGAACGTGCTGCGGCAGATGTCCATCACCCCGTCTTCCATGGTCAGGTAGCCGTGCAGGTCGCCCAGCCAGCCGATGCGCGTTCCCTTGAAGTCGCGCTGCAGCGGCTGCGCGTAGCGCGCCGCATCCTGCACCGTCGACATCGGGGCGCGCTCGTCATAGCCGGCCTGGGTCGCCATCAGCCTTGCCAGGTCGCTGACGTTGCGCCCCATCGGGCCATTGGTAGACAGCCCGCCGAGATACAGTTCCGGCCCTGGTCCGCTGGGGATGGCGCCGGCCGAAGGACGGAAACCGTAGACATTGTTGTAGGCCGCCGGATTGCGCAACGAACCCATCATGTCGCTGCCGTCGGCCACCGGCACCATCTGCAGGGCCAGCGAAACCGCCGCGCCGCCGCTGCTGCCGCCGGCGATGCGGCTCTGGTCGTAGGCGTTGAGCGTGGTGCCATAGACCGGGTTGTAGGAGTTGGAGCCCAGTCCGAACTCCGGCGTGTTGGTCTTGCCGATCAGGATCGCGCCCTGCTTCCTGATGCGCTCGACGAAGATATCGTCGGTCTTGGGCACATTGTCCTTGAACATCGGCGAACCGAAGGTGGTGCGGATGCCGCGCGTGAGCGCCAGATCCTTCACCGCGTGCGGCATGCCGTGCATCCAGCCCATATACTGGCCGGCGGCCAGTTGGCGGTCCTTTTCATCGGCCTGCCGCAGCAAGCCGTCGCCGTCCTGCAGCGCGACGATGGCGTTGACCTTGGGATTGACGCGTTCGATGTGCGACAGGTAGGCCGCCATCACTTCGCGGCAGGAGACCTGCTTGTTGCGGATGGCCGACGACAGCGCCAGCGCGTCGAGCGCGACGATGTCCGGTGGCGAGTAGCGTTGCGATGAAGTCATGGTCTTGGCATTGTCTGTTGTATTTTCCGTGGTTGCGCCCGCTGCCGGCCTGGATGCCGTCATCCCGAACGCTGCTCCTCCCAGCAGCAGGCCGCTGCCTGCGACGAACCGGCGACGTTGCTGGTTCACCTCCGGGGAATCTGTACTGCCGATGCCGTCACACTGCTGCATGGGTTCCTCACTGTCTCGGACAACTACGGTTGAGAATGCCTGCCCAACAACGTGATACGGGGAGACAGGCAAGTTGCGTTTTTCGACTGCCTTTCATTCCCGCCAACCGGCTGTTCCCGGCGCTACCAGTTGCGGAACCGCTTGGGCGGGTTGTACAGCCCGCCCGAAGCGCGCACCAAGTCCTTCATGTTCTTGGCCGCCAGCAGGTCGCGGGTGGCCAGGCGCTTGTCGATGCCCATGTCTTCGGCGCGGCGGATCACGCCGCGGTCGCGCAGGTTTTCCACCATGCGCTTGTCCCGCCCCAGGCCCACCGGCGTGTAGCCGGCCACGCCGCGGATAGCTTGCTCGCGCTCCTCGTCGGTGCGGCACAGCAGGAGGTTGGCGATGCCTTCCTCGGTCAGGATGTGGGTCACGTCGTCGCCATAGATCATCACCGGCGGGATCGGCATCTTGGCCTGCTCGCCCAGTTGCCAGGCGTCCAGCTTGTCGACGAAGGCCGGCTGCATGTGCTCGCGGAAGGTTTCCACCGTCTGCACCACCAGCTTCTGGCCGCGCGGGATGGTGTTCTTGCCGGCGCGCGCCTGCTGCCCGGCCTTGAGCCAGGCCTCGCTGGCATGGCGCCGTCCGCGGGCGTCGGCGCCCATGTTGGGGGCGCCGCCGAAGCCGGAAATGCGGCCCAGCGTGGCGGTGGAGGAATTGCCCTGCAAATCGATCTGCAGCGTGGAACCGATGAACATGTCGCAGCCGTAGTGGCCGGCCGTCTGCGAAAACGCCCGGTTGCTGCGCATGGAGCCGTCGGGGCCGACGAAGAAGATATCGGGGCGGGCCCGGATGTATTCCTCCATGCCCAGTTCGGAACCGAAGGAATGGATCGACTCGACGAAGCCGGCTTCGATCGCCGGGATCAGCGCCGGATGCGGGTTGAGCGCCCAGTGCTTGCAGATCTTGCCGCGCAGGCCGAGCGACTCGGCATAGGTCGGCAGGATCAGCTCGATGGCGGCGGTGTCGAAACCGATGCCGTGGTTCAGGCGCTGCACGCCGTATTCGGCATAGATGCCCTTGATGGCCATCATCGCCATCAGCACCTGGATCTCCGAAATCTGCGCCGGGTCGCGCGTGAACAGCGGCTCGATGTAATGCGGCGTGGGCGCCTTGATGGCGAAGCTGACCCAGTCCGAGGGAATGTCCACGCGCGGCAGCTCGTCGACGATCTCGTTGACCTGGGCGATCACGATGCCGCTGGAAAACGCCGTGGCCTCGGCGATCGCCGGCGTGTCTTCGGTGTTGGGGCCGGTGTAGAGGTTGCCGTGGCGGTCGGCCGCCTGGGCGGCCACCAGCGCCACGCGCGGCGTCAGGTCGATGAAATAGCGGCCGAACAGTTCGAGGTAGGTGTGGATCGCGCCGATGTTGAGCTTGCCGGCCGAAGCCAGTTTCGCCAACCGGCCGGCTTGCGGGCCGGAGAAGGAAAAGTCCAGCTTCGAGGCGATCCCCTTTTCGAACACGTCCAGATGCTCGGGCAAGGCCAGCACCGAGAACAGCATGTGCAGGTCGTGCACGCGCGCCGGATCGAGCGAGGCCAGCCCCTTGGCCAGGAAGTCGGCCTGCTTCTGGTTGTTGCCCTCGACGCAGACCCGGTCGCCCGGCTCGATCACCGCGTACAGCAGGTCGGCCAGTTGCGCCGCCGGCGCCAGCTTGCCTTGCAGTTTGCCGCCCAGTGCCGCCACGGCGCGCGCCAGCCGGGCGTCCCGGTTCTTCTGGCGCGCGTTCCAGACGCGTTCGCTCCCGCTCATATTACTTCGCTCCCATCAGTAAGTCAGGCAATACGGTCGCGATGCCGGGGAACATGCACAACAGCACGACCGCCAGGAACATCAGCGCCAGGAAAGGAATGGTGCCCTTGATCACGTCGCCCAGCGCGATGTCCGGCGCGATGTTCTTGATCACGAACAGGTTCAGCCCCACCGGCGGGTGGATCAGCCCCATTTCCATCACCACCGTCATCACGATGCCGAACCAGATGAGGTCGAAACCGGCGGCCTTCAGCGGCGGCAGGATGATGGGCGCGGTCATCAGTATGATCGACACCGGCGGCAGGAAGAAGCCCAGCACGATCACCATCAGCAGGATCACCGCCAGCAGCAGCCACTTCGACAGGTGCAGGTCGACCACCCACTGCGCCGCCGACTGGCTGATGTGCAGGTAGCTCATCACGTAGGAATACAGCAGCGACATGCCGATGATCAGCAGCAGCATGCCGGATTCCTTGATGGTGGAACTGAGGAAGGGCGCGATCTCGCGCGGCCTGTAGATGCGGTAGACGATGGCGATCAGCACCAGCGCCAGCAGCGCGCCCAGGCCGGCGGTCTCGGACGGCGTGGCCAGCCCGCCGTACAGCGCCACCATCACGCCGATCAGCAGGATCAGGAACGGCAGCACGCGCGGCAGCATTTCCACCTTCTGCGCCAGGGTGAAGTGCTCGTCGTCCAGGTAGGCCGACTTGGCGCCGCCGGCGCTGTAGATCGCATGCGCCAGCTTGTACTCCTTGCGGGCACGGTACACCGCGTAACCGGCGAACAGCACCACCAGCAGCACGCCCGGACCTATGCCGGCCAGGAACAGGCGACCCAGCGACTGCTCGGCGGCCACCGCGTACAGGATCATCGTGATTGACGGCGGCAACAGGATGCCCAGCGTGCCGCCGGCGGCGATGATGCCGGCCGCGAAGCCCGGCGAATAGCCGCGGCGGCGCATCTCGGGAATGCCGGCCGAACCGATCGCCGAGCAGGTCGCCGGAGAAGAACCTGCCATCGCCGCGAACAGCGCGCAGGCGAACACGTTGGCGATGCCCAGGCCGCCCGGCACGCGGTTCAGCCAGGCGTGGATGGCCGAATACAAGTCCTTGCCCGCCGGCGATTTGCCGATCGCCGCTCCCTTCAGGATGAATAGCGGAATCGACAGCAGCGTGATCGAGGCGATCTCTTCGTAGACGTTCTGGGTGACGGTATCCAGCGCCGATTCCGGCATGAAGAAGTACATGAAGCCGGTGGCCACCACGCCCAGCGCGAACGCGATGGGCATGCCGGAACACATGACGGCGATGGTGACGATCCCGTACAGGGCGCCAAGCATGAGCGGGCTCATTGGGCGCCCTCCTTCGCTTCGACCGTGCCGGTGACGCGCACCAGCACCTGCACCAGCAATTGCAGCGTGAGCACGGTCATGCCCAGCGCCATCATCGAATAGGGAATCCACAGCGGCGGCGCGAAGGTCGACGATGTGGTCTGGCCGTCCACCCAGGCTTCATGGAACAGCGCCCACGACTTCCAGGCGAAGAAGGCGCAAAAGAGGAAGGACAGCAGGTCGACGATGAACATGCGCGCGCGATTGACGGCGGGCGAAAGGAAACCGGCCAGCGCTTCGATGCCGATATGGCCGCGCAGCGACTGCACGTAAGCCGAGCACAGGAAGATCACGCCGACCAGCATGAACACCGAGGCCTCGTCCTGCCAGTCGGTGGGATGGTGCAGAAAATAGCGCACCACCACCGAATAGGTCAGGATGCACGAAGTCACCACCAGCGCGATCATGCCCAGGAACACGGCCAGCTTGTGGAATTTTTCCAGCGCGGCGGCCAGCCACGCCAACGGCGCCCAGGCAGGCACCGCCGGCCGCGCCGGGGCGGCGCCCGGCATCTCGAAACCGTGGCTCATAGGGTCTTCTCCGCCAATGCCAGCAGCTTGGCGCAATTGGCATTGCGCGCGGCGAAATCCTTCCAGGCGGTGTTGCGGGCGATGTCCTGCCACTTCTTGACCACTGCCGCATTCAGGTCGACTACCTTGGCGCCGGCCTTCTGGTAGACCTGGGCCACGGCGATGTCGTCGGCCTGCGCGGCCTTCATGGCGAACTGCTCCATCTCGGCGCCCACGGCCATGACCGTGGCCTGCTGGTCCTTGGACAGACGATCGAACACCGCCTTGGACATCATCAGCGGCTCGAACATGTACCAGTAGGCCTTGTCGCGGCCGGTGGTGAGCGCCTTGGCGACTTCTTCCAGGCGGAACGACATGAAGGAAGTCGACGAAGTCATCGCCGCGTCCATCGCGCCGGTCTGCATGGCCGCATAGATTTCATTGGAGGGCAGCGTCACCACGGCGGCGCCGACTTCCTTCAGGATCATGTCCATCTCGCGCGAACCGCCGCGTATTTTCATGCCCTTGGCATCGGCCGGCTCGACGATCGGCTTGCCGCGCGACGCCACGCCGCCCGCCTGCCAGATCCAGCTGACGATGACCACGCCCTTCTCACCCAGGATGCGCGCCAGCTCCTTGCCGACTTCCGCATTCTTCCAGGAGGCGCCCTGCTGGTAGGAAGTCACCAGGCCGGGCATCAGGCCGATGTTGGTTTCCGGGACTTCGCCGCCGGCATAGTTCAGCGGCACCAGCGACATGTCCAGCGCGCCCTTGCGCATGGCGGAGAACTGCGCGTTGGTCTTCATCAGCGAAGAGCCGGGATAGATCTCGAACTTCAGGCCGCCCTTGGTGCGTTCGCTGACCTGCTGGGCGAACATGCGCACCAGGCGGTCGCGGAAGTCGCCTTCATTGATGGTGCCGCCGGGAAACTGGTGGGAAATCTTGAGGTTGGTCGTCTGTGCCCATGCTGCGGTGGGCAAGCCTGCCGCGAAGGGGGCGGCGGCCAGCGTGCCAAGGAAATGGCGGCGCGTGATTCCAGTCATTTTGAGTCTCCTCCAAGGATTGATGGATGCTGCGTGTGTTTTTATGATCTCATCGTGTATACAATTTCTTCCAAAAGGCATACATTGTCAAGTACCAATCCAATTTAAAATATTGTCTTGCATACAATCCTGGCCTGACGAAAAGGATTTCAAGATGGAACCCGCCAAAAAACGTTCTGAAACCCTGCGTGAATCGATCGAGGAACTGATCGCCGTAGGCAAGCTGGTGCCGGGACAGCACCTGGACGAGACCTCGCTGGCCGAGGAGTTCGGGGTATCGCGCACCCCCATCCGCGAAGCGCTGATCCAGCTGGCCTCGATGGGCATCGTCGAGATGCGGCCGCGGCGCGGCGCCATCGTGGCCGAGATCGGCCCGCAGCAACTGATTGAAATGTTCGAGGTGATGGCCGAGTTCGAAGCCATGTGCGGCCGCCTGGCGGCGCGCCGCATGACGCCGGCCGAACACGCCGACCTGCTGGCCGCGCACCAGGCCTGCCAGGCCGCGCGCGACGCCTCGGACCCCGACGCCTACTTCTACCTGAACGAGGTCTTCCACGACCACATCTACGCCGGCAGCCACAACACCTTCCTGGCCGAACAGGCGCGCGCCCTGCACCGCCGCCTGCGCCCCTACCGCCGCCTGCAGTTACGGGTGCGCGACCGACTGAAGATGTCCTTCGACGAACATGGCGCCGCGGTCGACGCGATCATTGCCGGCAATGAGGAAAAAACCATGGAAGTGCTGCGCGACCACATCATGATCCAGGGGCAGCGCTTCGCCGACCTGGTGGCGTCGCTGCACCAGTTGAAGTCGGCGGCCTGAGCGCCGGGGCGAGATCATCTCAATCATTTTGAGAAAAAACAGGCTGCATTACGATATACCGTAAAATAATAAATGTAGCTACAATAAAGCTTTGTACATGCGATGAGTTTGTAATCAAATTCATCACATGAGGATCGCTTTCAATCCAGCCAAAGACGCCATCAATCTTGCCAAGCATGGGATATCGCTAGCTGCCGCCACCAGAATCGAATGGGATACGCTGTATGCGGTGCCCGATACCCGACAGACGTATGGCGAAGAACGGATGATCGGCATCGGCTACATCGGGCTGCGCCTGTTTGTCGTCGTGTATGTTGATCGCGATGACAGGCGCCGGATTATCAGCCTGCGCAAAGCAAACCGACGTGAGGAAAACCGTTATGCCAAAGCTTAAAGCCGGAACGATCCGGGTGACGGATCAAGAAGATGCCGAAATTACGGCGGCGGCGTTGAACGACCCTGATGCGCCACCGCTGACCGATGCCCAATTGGAGAATCTGCAACCGGTACGGCCACGGGGCCGGCCTGCCGGCAGCGGTAAGAAGGTGCAGGTCACCATGCGTTTCGATGAAGATATCATTGCCGCGTTCAAGAAAGATGGCGACGGCTGGCAGACCCGCATGAACGATGCATTGCGCCAGTGGCGCCAGGAGCACCAGCACTGACAAAAAACGGCGGCCCGTCGCCGGGGCCGCCGCCTGTCCTGCTTTATTTCTTCCTGCTTATTTCACCTTGTCCTGCGCCACATCCATGATCAGGCGCGTGGTCAGGTACAGGCGCGGCACGATGGTGTCGAGCAGCACGTATTCGGCATCGTTGGAATGCGCGCCGAAACCGCTCAGGCCCATCCCCTCTATCACTGCGCCTTTGCTCTTCAGCGCGGCGAAGGCCGCATCCGTGCCGCCGCCGGTGGCGACTTCCGCGACCTTCAGCGGCAGACCGATTTCTTCATAGATGCCGCGCGCATACGCCGATACCTTGCGCGAAGCCGGCGTGGCTTCCAGCGGCGGGCGGCGCATCTCGAACTTCACGCTGACCTTGGCCTCGGGGATCATCTGCTTCCTGATGCCGTCGTTGAGGCGCTGCTGCAGCTGCTCGAAGTCGCTCACCTTGAGCGCCCGCGCATCGGCTTGCGCGCTGGCGGTGGCCGGTATGACGTTGCGGTTGGTGCCGGCCTGGGCCACGGTCCAGTTCAGCTTCAGGCCGCGCTCGGGCTGGGACAACTTGTCCAGTTGCAGCAACTGATGCGACAGCTCGTACAGCGCGTTGACACCCTTCTCCGGCGCCGCGCCGGCGTGCGAGGACTTGCCGACGACATCCAGGTAGGCCGCGCCGATGCCGCTGGTGGCCAGGCGCAGTTGGCCGTCGGCGCCGCCGCCCTCGAAGGACAGGACCACATCCTGCTCTGCGCCGTATTTGGTATGCAGGCTGCGCCCGCCCGGCGAGCTGATTTCCTCGTCGCCGTTGATCAGCACGGTCAGCGTGTCGTAGTCCTTGAAGCCTGCCTTCTGCAGGATGGCGATAGTGTGCAGGATGGTGGCGATGCCCTGCTTGTCGTCGGCGATGCCCAGGCCGTAGGCCTTGTTGCCGTCGACGCGGAACGGCTGGTCTTTCAGCATGCCGCGCAGATACACCGTATCCATGTGAGCGATCAGCATGATCTTGCGCTTGCCCGTTCCCTTGAACTCGGCATGCACCACCTGGCCAATCTTTTCCGGCGTGTCGTCCATGCGGTAGACCTCGGGCGCGTCCAGCAACTCGACCTTGCCGCCCAACGCGGCCAGGCGGTCGCGGATCAGCGCGGCGATCCTGGCCAGTCCTTCCAGGTCCTTGCTGCCCGACTCGATCGAGACCAGGTCGCGCATGGTGTCGATCAGTCCGGCTTTCTCTTGCTGCGCCATGTCGTAGAACGGGGCCTGCGGCGCGGCCAATGCGGATTGGGCGCCCAGCGCCAACAGCGCGGCGGCAAGCATTTTCAGTGTTTTTTTCTTATGCAATGCGAATGCAAGTGTCATGGATGTCTCTCTCTCGGATGGATTACGGTCTTGCGGACAGCGATTGTAGCGGCATCGCCGTTCAGAGAGTGCGCTCGCTTTGGAAATGGCGCTCGCTGCCATCCAACGGATCCATGAAGAACAATGAGCGCGCCAGCAGCTTCAAGGGCTTGTCGAGGTCGTCGGCCACGCCGACCGGCACCGCGTCCGGATAGAACAGGTCGTTGACGATAGGGATGCCCAACGAGGCCATGTGCACGCGCAACTGGTGGCGCCGGCCTGTGACCGGCTCCAGGCGATACAAACCCAGGTCGCCGCGCGCCTCGATCAGCGAGACATAGGTTTCCGAGTTCGGCTCGCCCGGCGCCTCGTACATCTTGAAGAACTGCTCCGGGATTTCCTCCACCCGGCTGCGGTGCACCCGCGGCAGCTCCAGATCGGCGCGCAGCGGCGCGATCGCTTCGTACACCTTGAACATGGAGCGCTGCTGGAACATCGACTGGTATTTGCCGCGGCTGCCCGGATTGTGCGAGAACACGATCACGCCGGCCGTTTCACGGTCCAGCCGATGGATAGGCACCAGGTCTTCGAAACCGGTGGCCTTCTTCAGGCGCACCAGCAGCGTTTCCTGCACGAAGCGGCCGGTCGGGATCACCGGCAGGAAATGCGGCTTGTCAGCCACCAGCAGGTGGTCGTCGATGTGCAGGATCTTTTCCTCCACCGGAATGTGTTGTTCCCCTTGCGGCAGTTCGCGGTAGTAGAAAATGCAGTCGCCGCTGCGGTAGGGAGAATCGGGCCGCAGCTCCTCGCCGCGCTGGTTGCGCACTTCGCCACGCAGCAGGCGCTCGCGCCACACTTCCTGCGGGACGGCGGTAAAGCGCGCGGCGAGGAAAGACAGCATGTCGCCCCACGGCCCCGGCTGCAGCCACAGATAACTCGGGGACAGGCCGTCTCGCACCGGCAAGGTCGGCGTCGGCCTCATGCCGGCCTCCTGCGCGCTGCGCGCCGCCGCCATGCGGCCACGCTGGCATTGGCGTCGAGATGCGCCAGCAGCTTTTCGCGCTGGTCGCCGGTAAACGGCAGCTCCCCGATCAGCACCGGCCATTGCGTCATGGCGCGCTCCACCGTCTCCACCAATACCGCCTGCAGCTTGGGTTCCGGGATGCTCCAGATGTTGGCGAGCCGGCGCAGGATGGCCGGCGTGAGCAATTGCTTGCCCTTCTGCTCCGGCACGAAATTCAGGGCATGGCCGTTGCCGCCGACGTAGGCGGCATAGGCGACGATGTCATAGGCCGGAGACAGCACGGCCTGTTGCGGGGTGCGGTACAACAGGCTGAAATTCTTCAGGTGGGCGTCGAAGTTGCCCAGCAATTCGTTGACCTTGATCCGGCGCAGCAATTCGAACACGTCTTCCACGCCGCGCGCGCTGCGCTCTTTCAGTACCATGCCGATGGCGGCATAGGTGCCTGCGTATTTGGCGCCCGGCGCGGTGCCGGTGACCTGGGCGAAGTCTTCCATGTGCCGGCGGCCGGTCGGCATGGGCGCATCGCGGTCGAAACGGTGTACCAGCAGAAAACGGCTGGCGTCGTTGCGCAAGCCGAACGGCAAATGGTCGGCAATGGCCGACAGCGGCTCCAGCGCAAACCGGCAGACGTCGACGCCGGCGGCGGCGGCCAGGGTCAGCGAGGAGAATTCCACCTGCGGCATGTTGAGATAGTCGGTAGCCGGCAGCTTGGCGATGAAGTGGCTGCCCTGCCGGTCCTTGGAACGCATCACGTAGCGGCCGCCCTCCTGCACCAGCGCCAGCTTCGGCTGTACGCCGGACAAGGATTCGCCGCCCGGCACCGGCAACTGCCCCGAACTCATTTCGTAGCTGTCATGCCCCTGCCCGAGCAGGCGCCCCATGCGCTTGTCGTCGAGCTGCTCGGCCACGGCCGAGACGTCGCCGGGCAAATCCTTGCCGCAATAGGCCAGCAGGCCGAACTCATCGTCCGGCGGCAGGCCCGCGCGCTGTACCAGGTGCTTGCGCAACTGGCCCTCGGGCAGCAGGTTCTGGAAGAACGGCGGCAAGCCGCCGCGGCCGTCGCCGCGATTGACCGCCAGCGTCGGATCGAGCAACTGGGCAATCGTGCGCTCTTCGCTGGCTGCGAGGTAAAGCTGCGACAGCACCGGGCGCCCGCTGTCGAGGGCATAGGCGTCGTCGAAGCGGAAATAGCAGCGTCCGTCATCCAGCGCGAACAGCGAGCCGACTTCATTCCGCCCCAGGCGGATGCGCAGGGAACGCAGCATGCTCATGGACGGCTCCGTTCCCGCATCAGCGCATGCAGGCGCTCGGCCAACTCAGTGGCGCCGCCCGCTTCGGCATCGGCCCGCCGCAGCCCGGCCACCGCCTGCGGCACCAGTTCCAGCGCCAGCTCCAGTTCGCCGCAGATGGCCAGCAGTTTGGCCAGTTCGATATTGCCCTTGCCGGTTTCCAGCGCCAGCAAGGTATTGCGGTGGATGCCGGCCCGCAGCGCAAGATCGGCCGCGCTCCATTTGCGGGCCTTGCGGGCGCGCCGGACCTGCTCGCCAATGTCCAGGATACTTGCCATACGATATGCCTCGATATTCAAGGTCAGGGGGAAGATTTCCTTTATTTTTATCCAAATTATTGTTCAAAACAAGAAATAAATAATTTATTGTGTAATTTTAAAAATGACCAATAAATTATTACTTTCAATCACCCTTCTGCCTGCCTGGAACCTTGATCGGGCAGGAGCCATTGCCCTTGCCTTGAAGAGTGTTGCTGATTTGCCCGCCAAACCCTTCCCGTCCCATTGGAATCTCTTTTCCCTCATTCGATATGGGAAAATGCGTCCGGCCTTATGCCTGTTTCAGTTCAGCAACCTGCAACCTCAAGAAAAATGAAAAATATTTCGGTCCGATTCGCTATCACCGCCGCCATCACTGTCTTTACCCTGCTGATCCTCGCCAGCCTGGCCGCCGGGATCACCCTGCTTACGCGCTCGAACGAATCGACCGATTTCGTGCATGACACATCGAGCCGGGTCATCCTGATCAACGATGTCTATAAAGACTCTGCCCGTACCCGCGCCGGTTTCGCCCTGGTTTATGCCAACCTGATGAAAAACATCCAGCCGGAATCCTGGTTTTTCGACAATATCAAGACGACCTATGACCGGATGCTCGGCAAGGTGCAGCAATTCGGCAACCTGCCTGTCCTGCCCACCGACGACGCGGCCCTCAGAACCGAGCTGATCGATTCGGCCGGCGCCCTGGCCCGCCTGCTCGACCAGGCCCAGCAGTTGCTCAAATCCGGCGATGCCGAGGCTTATTACAAGCTCAATATCGAGCAGATCGACAAGGCCGGCGGCCGTTTCTCCAAAGCGCTTGAGAAATACCAGAACACCGAGAAAGACAAGGTCAGCCAGACCCAGGACGCCCGTCGCCAGGAGTTCCAGACCATGCGCTGGGCCATGTGGGTATGCCTGGGCATCGCCCTCATCCTCGCCGCGACGGTGCTTTACCTGCTCAGGAGCGTCGTCCTGAAGCCGCTTGACTATGCCGTCGCCCAGCTCGGCCTGGTTGCCCAGGGCGACCTGACCTCCAATATCGAGGTGACCAGCAATAACGAAATCGGCAAGCTGCTGGCGGCCTTGCGCGGCATGCAGCAGAACCTGGCGCAGCTGGTTGCGCAGGTGCACCGGGGCGTCGAGGAAATCAACATCGGTTCCCAGGAAATCGCATTGGGCAATACCGACCTTTCCCAGCGCACCGAGCAACAGGCGGCCTCGCTGGAGGAAACAGCATCGTCCATGGAGCAGCTGGCGTCCAACGTCAAGCAAAACGCCGATAACGCCAGCACTGCCAACCAACTGGCCGCCAACGCCTCGGAAGTCGCCGTGCGCGGTGGCGCGACCGTCGGCGAAGTGGTGTCGACGATGGAGGCGATGTCGGCCAGCTCCAAGAAAATCTCGGAAATCGTCGGCGTCATCGAAGGTATCGCCTTCCAAACCAATATCCTGGCCCTGAACGCCGCCGTGGAAGCAGCCCGCGCAGGCGAACTGGGCCGGGGATTCGCCGTGGTGGCCACGGAAGTGCGCACGTTGGCGCAACGCTCGTCGGTCGCGGCAAAGGAGATCAAGGAACTGATCGAAAGCTCGGTATCCCAAGTCGAAGTCGGCGCCGAGCAAGTCGAGCGCGCGGGCACCACCATGCAAGAGATCGTCAGCGCCGTCCAGCGCGTGACCGACATCATGGGCGAGATCTCGTCGGCTTCAACCGAACAGGCCGAGGGGATCGACCAGGTCAACATCGCCGTGGCGCAAATGGATGAAGTGACCCAGCAGAACGCCGCCCTGGTCGAACAGGCCGCCGCAGCTGCCGCCTCCTTGCAGAACCAGGCCGGCACGCTGCGCAATTCGGTGAGCATTTTCAGGCTGTCGCACCAGCGCTAAGCCGCTGCCGGGGTCAGCGGGCCGAGCCCCCGGTAAATCAAAAAAAATCGCAGCCCGAAGGCTGCGATTTCTGAAAACCCGGCAGTTGCCGCTCAGGCGGTCGTATTCACGTTACGGCCGATATTGGGATTGGCCGGAAGCGGCGGCAATGCCTGCAGCACGCCGATGGCCGCGGCGGCTTGCGTGTTGAGCGCTTTCTTCAGCATCAGCACGTTGACGGCATCGGAGGTCTGCGCCGAGGCAAGGCTGGTTGCCAGCGAAGCAATTTGCGAAACATCCATGAACAACTCCTTGATGGGAAGATCGCTGCCGGCTAAATGGAACCGGCAGTATCTGCATAACGGCATTCAAACCCGTTTCTTTACATCAATCAATGATTTTAAAGGAATAAGGGGAATTTCTTTCATAGCGCATTCGCGTAATTAATCAAGAAGCAATAGAAAAATCTGCGTCCCATCAAGATTTTCGGCTGCCTTCGGACACTCTCCCCCATGCCGCCCACCCGTAAAATTTGCGGAATGAAAACAAAAAAATCGCATCCCGGAGGATGCGATCCAAATCCGTGCACCCAACCGCTGCGCACATGCTGCCTAGGCTATCGTGTTGATGATGCGGCCGATATTGATATTGGCCGGCAGGCGCAAAACCGTCCCGGCGGCGTCGATCGCATCGTCCGCTACACGCTTGGCGACCTTGGTCAGATCCACCCCGACGGACTGCGCCGCCTTGTTGGCCAGCCAGGCGGTTGCCGCGCCGCTGGCGATAGTTGCCATCTCCATGGGAACTCCTTGATTGAAGTGCAACCGAATGCCATCGCATTTACCTTTACGCAATGGCCAAACATGTTAGCGGCAAGCGCCGCCGAACTCTTAACGGCGATTGCATCGTCCTTACCTGACTTTGCATGTGTTAATTTCCGCCAATATCCGATACGGTGAACTTCGCCCCCAGGCTTGCCCCGTTTCCATCCCTGTTTCCATCTTCCCTGCCAAGACTTCATGCTGCCTGCCCTGGAAAAAATTGCCTCCGACCCGCTCTCGACCGACCTCTCCGGCATTCGCGCACTGGTGGCGCGCCTGCGTCCGCCACGCGGCGGCGATCCGGCTTCGGCGCTGGGACAAGTGCTGACGCTCACGCGGCTGCTGCAAGACAATCCGCAATACGCCGCGGCGCTGCGCAGCCATCTGCTGCACCTGTTGTCCGTGCGGCGCCAGGCCAGCCTGTACACCGATACCGGCGTCCTTTCCAACGACGGCTTCTTCCATGAGCTGCGCCGGCGCCTAGTCTACCGCGTGCTGCCGCCGGCGCTGGACGAACGCAACCTGCAAGACTGCCTCGAAATCGTATTTCCCTACGAACGCGACCACCTGTGGCTGCAGGCGGTGCCGTTCGAAGCCTGGGACACCCTGTGGCAAACCGTGGCCGCCGCCGGCCCGACGCCTCCGCTACCTGCCGACCGGGGCAAGACCCTGACCGAACTGCTGCAGGCGATACAGGTGCTTTCCTACCGCATCAGCGCCATCGGCACCGAGCCCGAGCTGATCCGCCTCTACAGCGACGTCAAGGCGTTCGAATCGCCGTTCCTGATGCAGAACGTGGAATTGCATGCCTGGATGGAAAGCTATCGCCGCCGTCTGCAGGATGAGGATGCGCCGGTGGAGGATGCGCTGCATGTGCTGGTGCTGCTGGACCAGTGCCAGGAAGTGGTCGACAAGATCCGCAAGCACGCGCTGCGCATCGGCACCAGCGTATCCCTCACCTACCGCCTGCTGCGGCTGGAGCAGAACCTGCAGCGCCTGCGCCAGTTGCTGGCGCTGGCGGAGCCGGCCGCCGCGGAAGATGTGCAGGAAAAGCGCCGCACCGGCTTCGCGCTGGCGCTGGAACTGGTGGAAGCGCACAACCGCAAGTACACCGTGCGCGGGCTCCTGGCCGGCAACATCCACCTGCTGGCGCGCAACGTCACCGAAAACGCCAGCCGCACCGGCGAGCACTACATCGCCGAGAACCGCCGCGAATTTGGCGCCATGTACCGCTCGGCCGCCGGCGCCGGTTTCATCATCGGCTTCATGGCGCTGGTCAAGATCCTGTTTTCCAAACTGCATGCTGCGCCGCTGGTGGAAGCATTCCTGTTCAGCATGAATTATTCGCTGGGCTTCATGCTGATCCAGGTGCTGCACTTCACCGTGGCCACCAAGCAGCCGGCCATGACCGCCTCGCGCATCGCCGCCGACCTGCACCGCAGCGGCGACAGCCGCAACATCGACATCGAAAGCCTGGTCGACATCATCGTGCAGGTGTTCCGCACGCAGTTCATCGCGGTGCTGGGCAACCTGACGCTGGCCTTCCCGGTCGCCTACCTGCTGGTAAGCGCCTATTTCTACCTGACCGGTTCGCACTTCGTCGATGCCGACAAGGCCGCGCACCTGCTGCACGATCTCGACCCGATCAGCAGCCTGGCGCTGTTCCATGCCGCCATCGCCGGCGTATGCCTGTTCCTGGCCGGGCTGATCTCGGGCTACTACGACAACAAGGCGCTCTACACCCGCATGTCGCAGCGCGTGGTGCGGGCGCGCTGGCTGACCGCCATCGTCGGCCGGCGCCGCGCGCAGCGGCTGGGAGATTACCTGGAAACCGGCCTGGGCGGCCTGATGGGGAATTTCTACTTCGGCATCATGCTGGGCACGATCGGCACCATCGGCTTCATGCTCGGCCTGCCGATCGACATCCGCCACATCACCTTCTCGGCGGCCAACCTGGCCATCGCCATGGAAGCGCTGCAATGGGGTGTGGGCATGCACACTTTCGTGCTGTCGGCGGTAGGCGTGCTGGCGGTGGGCGCAGTCAACCTGTGGGTCAGTTTCGCGCTGGCGCTGTTCGTGGCGCTGCGCTCGAGGCAGGTGCGCTTCCGTCAGGGCGGCAAGCTGCTCAAGGCCTTGTCGGTGCGCTTCCTGAAAAAACCGGGAGCCTTCTTCTGGCCGCCCAAGGATGCGCCGCAAGCGGCGGATGGCGCCACCGATGAGGCGCGCCATCCGTAAAGCCGGCGCGCCTCATCCGCCGCATCAATTGGCCGGCTGCGGCGCCGTTTCCAATTGCTCGTAGACCGAGCTGGCAATGCGCGACAGCTCGTTGCGCGCAATGCCGCCCGACAGCGCATAACCGAACTGGCCGTCGATCCAGTAGAACACGTTGACCTTGCCCTCCTGGGCGAAGCGGAAACCGGTTCCCTGGCTCTGGACCTGGTCGCGCGACACATACAGGGTCAGGCGCTGGCCGCCGGCATCCTGGTACATGAACTGCGCCACCGGCCCGCTCTGCCCCGGCAGCAAGCGCCCGCCGATCAGGTCGTAGCCCAGCGGCGCCAGCTTGGGCGCCCGCACGTTGGCGCCGATGCGGCGCGACAGCCAGGTCACCAGCGCCTGCTCCTGGTCGGCCCCGACCTCGACCGGGCGCCGCATGTCCGGGCTGTAGACGCTATGCGCCACCGCCGCCTGGCGCGCCAGGGTAATCGGCGCCGCCGCCATCCGGGTGCGCGCCCCGGGCATCCATTGCATCACCCCATCCTGGGCGGCATCGTGCAGCAGCCAGCCGCCGGCGCCGCCGATCAGCACCAGTGCCAGCATCGCGGCATAACGCAGCCAAGATGCATTGTTCGCTGCTGCGGTAAGAGGCGTTCGCGCAAAACCGGCCAGCCTCTGCGGCAGGGCTTCGTCCAGCACTTCGTCATAGAGTGCATGCAGCGCTGCGTTTTGCCGCCGGTAAGCGCGCATGCGCGCCAGCGTTTCCTGATGCTCAGGCTCCCGCTCCAGCCAGTCGGCGATCTCGCGCTCGCGCGCAGCGGGCAGCTTGCCGTCGATGTAGGCGTGCAGGTCGTTTTCACTGATTGCCGAGGGTTTCATTTCACCACCTTCAACGACGTCGCCGCGGCAGCCCCATGCGCGCCGCCCTCCATCAGCAGGCGCAAACGCTCGCGGCCGCGCGACAGGCGCGACATCACCGTCCCCACCGGGACGCCGAGCGCTGCCGCCACCTCTTCGTAAGACATGTCTTCCAGCACCACCAGCAGCAGGGTTTCGCGCTGTCCGGCGGGCAACAATTGCAGCGCGGCCTCCAGGTCCAGCGCCAGGCCGTGGTCGGCCGGCATGGCGCCGGCCTCCGGCAAGTCTGCTTCGTCCAGTTCGACCGTGGCCAGCGCGGGCCGGCGGCGCTGGTCCACATACAGGTTGTGCATGATGGCGAACAGCCAGGGACGCATGTCGTCGCTGCGCTGCCATGAGGCCAGCTTTTCCCAGCCGCGCTCCAGGGTATCCTGCACCAGGTCGTCGGCGGCGCTGCGCTCGCCCATCAGCGCGCGGGCGTAGCGGCGCAAACGCGGCAGGCAGGCGAGCATCAGTTGCTCGTCGGCCTGCCGCGCCTGTTCCTGCCTGGCTTTGCGTCCGAACATATGGGATGGAAGGGAGCGTCTCGGGTCGGGCTTATTGCTTGACCACGTGCCAGACGTCCTTGAAGTTGTCGCCGTCGCGGTCGCCCGGCTTCTGGTCTTTTTCGTACAGGTACAGCGGCTTGCCTTCATAGGCCAGCTGGGCGCTGCCGTCTTCGCGGGTGATGCTGGAATACGGCGCTGCCGGCGTGCCCATCGGCATGACCGGCGGCCACAGCTTGGCGCAGGGGCCGTTGCAGGCGCTCTTGCCGCTGTTGGCGGCATCCTTGTCGAAGGTGTAGACGGTCATGCCCTTGCTGTCGGTCAATATGCCGTTCATGGCCTTCACGCCGGCGCCCTGCGCGAATGCGCCCAGCGAGGTGCCGGCGCAAGCCAGCGCGATCAGGGAAGTTGCAAGCAGTCTCATGTCATTTCCTTTCTTGGCCGGGTTGCGCGGTTTGCCATACCCTGACTCGGTATACGCCAGGCATCCCCGATTATTCCAGTCCGGGAAAAATATTTTTAGCTGCGCGGCGCAGTCAGGTAGCCAATCACCGCCGGCAGGATTTCCGGGCGCACGCTGCCGGCGGACAGGCCGCCGGGGCCGGTCAGCACGACGGCGTTGATCAGCGCCTTGAGCATGCGCTGCAGCACGAAGGTCGCCACGTCCAGGTCCGGCGTGGTGAGGCTGCTGCGATGCTTTTCCAGCACGCCGCGGATGGCGTCGAAGAAACGCTGGCGGATCTCGGTGGAGACCGGCAGGTTGTAGGCGGGAAACTCTTCTTCCAGGATGCGGTTGAGTTCGGGTTCGACCAGGTGCGCCGCCACCAGCGCGTTGATCAGCGCCTCGAAGTCGCTGTGCAGCGAACCGGCGCCGTCGATGTGCGCGGCCACGTCTTCGAACAGCGCCAGCATGCGCGTCACATGGCGCTCGCGCAGCGCGAAGATCAGGGCGTCCTTGTTCGGGAAGTACTGGTACAGCGAGCCAACGCTGATGCCGGCCGACTCGGCTACCAGGTTGGTATTGGTCTTGGCGTAGCCACGTTCGACCAGCACGCGCGACATGGCATCGAGAATCGTGTCGACCATCGCCCGGGAACGTGCCTGGCGAGGTTCTTTGCGGGGTTGCAGTTTCATTTTCAGCTTCGGTGAGGAATTCGCCCGTCTCCAACGCGAATTCGCAACATGAGTTATTGTTCGTATCTCAGAGTATAATACAAAAATGAGTTTTTACTCGCCAGCCAATCGCCAACATTTTGCAGCGGACTCGCGTCACAGTTTACAGGCGGCCGGACTTCCACCCCAGCGCCCGCCCCGACGCCTGCCCAGCAAGACGCCACGCCAGGCGAGACAAACCCGCAACCAGTATTAACGAGATCGCAAAGAAACTCGCATCGCCAAAATTTCAACGTGGAGAATTCTATGAAACGCATCATGTCGCCCGCCTTCCGGCCGCGGGCGATCGCCGTTTGCATCACCATGATCGGCCTGGCGGGCCTGTCAGGCTGCGCCAGCTTCAGCGGCATCGGCAGCGACCGGCACATCGCCCAGGCAAACGATTTTGCCACGCAGCGCAGCCTGTCGGACCCGCAACAAGGGAACCCGGGCCAATGGCCCGGTAGCGACTGGGTCAAGCAGTTCGGCGATCCGCAGCTCAACGCCCTGATCGACGAAGCGCTGGCGTCCAGCCCCAACCTGCAGCAGGCGCAGGCGCGCATCGCCGCCGCCGGCGCCCTGGCCGAGGCCCGCGGCGCGCCGCTGCTGCCCAGCGTCAGCGCCGACGCGTCGGTGATCCGCAACCAGTTCTCCAGCACCACCATCTACCCGGAACCGTACGGCGGCAACTGGTTCAACGACAAGAAGGCGATGCTCAACATCGGCTACGAGCTCGACCTGTGGAGCAAGAACCACGCCGCGCTGGCGCAGGCCATCTCCAACGAGAAGGCGGCTGCCGCCAGCGAGCAGGAAGCGCGCCTGGCGCTGACCGCCTCGATCGTCTCGGCCTACAGCCAGTTGGCGGCGCAATACGCGCTGCGCGACATCCTGCAACGCACCGTCGACCAGCGCGAGGCGCTGCAAAAGATCACCATCGAACGCGTGCGCACCGGCCTGGACACCCAGATCGAACGCAACCAGTCGCGCAGCAGCAGCGCCGACGCCCGTGCCCAGCTTGAGCAAATCGAAGGCCAGATCACGCTGACCCGGCAGCAACTGGGCGCGCTCACCGGCCACGGCCCCGACCGCGGCCTGCAACTGGCCGCGCCGCAGATGGCCAACCTGGCCACGCCAGGCCTGCCGGCCGACCTGCCGCTGAATCTGCTGGGCCGCCGTCCCGACATCGTGGCCGCGCGCTGGCAGGTGGAAGCCGCGACCCACGGCATCGACGTGGCCAAGGCGCGCTTTTATCCCGACATCAACCTGAGCGCAACCATCGGCTTCGATACCCTGCTCAATACCAACCCATTCACCGCCGCCAGCAAGACGATCGCCTTCGGGCCGGCCATCAGCCTGCCGATCTTCGAAGGCGGCGCCCTGCGCGCCGGCCTCAAGGGCGAGTACGCCAACTACGACCTGGCCGTGGCGACCTACAACAAGACCCTCAACGACGCCTATGCCGACGTGGCGCGCCAGATCGCCTCGATCCACTCGACCGAGCGCCAGTTGCCGATCCGACGCGAAGCGCTGGAAGCGGCCGAACGGGCCTACCAGTTGGCCAGCGAACGCTATCGCCTCGGCCTGGTGTCGCAACTGACGCTGCTCTCGGCCGAGACCGGCGTGCTGGCGCAGCGCCAGGCCCTGGTCAACCTGGAAGCGGCGCGCCGCGACCAGCAGGTGGCGCTGTACAAGGCGCTGGGCGGCGGCTTCGAGGCCCAGCAGGCCGGCCTGGCGCTGAAACAGCCCTGAACGGATAACGGACACCTATGCCGCCCGCCAAAGCGGCATCTCCAATACATCACTGCAAAGAAAATCAAACGGAGTAATCCATGAGTGAAAGCACTTCCCCGAACGCCACGAGCGCTCCCACCCCAACCGCCAACGGGAATGGCAACGGCAAGCGCAAGCGCCAGTTGTTCCTGCTGACGCTGGCCCTGGTCGTCATCGCCGCCGCCTGCTTCCTGTACTGGTTCCTGCACGGCCGCTTCTTCGAGGAAACCGACGATGCCTATGTCGGCGGCAACATCGTGCAGATTTCGGCCCAGGTCGGCGGCACCGTCACCGCCATCAAGGCCGACGATACCCAGGTAGTCACGGCCGGCCAGCAGCTCGTGACGCTGGACGCGGCCGATACCAAGCTGGCGCTGTCGCAGGCCGAAGCCGCGCTGGCCCAGGCGGTGCGCCAGACGCGCCAGCTGTTCCTCAACAACGACACGCTGGCCGCCAACGTCGACGCCGCCGAATCGAACCTGGCGCGCGCCAAGGACGACTTGCAGCGCCGCCAGGCCGGCGTGGCCTCCGGCGCGGTCTCGGCCGAAGACGTCGCGCACGCCCGCGACGCCTTCAAGAGCGCCACCGCCGCGCTCGACCAGGCACGCGCCGCAGCGGCCGCCAATCGCGCCCTGACCGACCGCACCAGCGTCACGGAGCACCCCAACGTGCAGCAAGCCGCCACCGCCGTGCGCAACGCCTACCTGAACTACGCCCGCGTCAACATCGTGGCGCCGGTGTCGGGCTTCGTCTCCAAGCGTTCGGTGCAGGTCGGCCAGCGCATCGCCGCCGGCAACCCGCTGATGGCCATCGTGCCGCTGGAGCAGATCTGGATCGACGCCAACTTCAAGGAAGGCCAGTTGAAACACATCCGCATCGGCCAGCCGGTTGAAGTGGTGGCCGACATCTACGGCTCCAGCGTGAAGTACAACGGCACCGTGATCGGCTTCTCGGCCGGCACCGGCGGCGCCTTCTCGCTGCTGCCGGCGCAGAACGCCACCGGCAACTGGATCAAGGTGGTGCAGCGCGTGCCGGTGCGCATCGCGCTGGATCCGGAACAGGTGCGCGCGCATCCACTGCGCATCGGCCTGTCGACCACCGCCACCGTCGACATCCACGGCGACGGCAACGCCCTCGAAAACGCCCCTATCAATTACCAGACCAGCGTCTATGAAGACCTCGGCAAGCAGGCCGACGCCATCGTCGAACGCATCATCGGCGACAACGCCAGCGGCCTGCCGGTGCAGAAAAAGAACAAGGCGGCCGTGGTCATCCCGCATACCTGATCCGATAAGCGCTTATGGCTAACAGCCCTGCTCCCTACACCCCGCCGCCGCCGCTGACCGGCACCAACCTGGTGCTGGGCACGCTGTCGGTGTCGCTGGCGGTGTTCATGAACGTGCTCGATTCGTCGATCGCGAACGTGGCGATCCCCACCATTTCGGGCAACCTCGGCGTCTCCGTCGACGAAGGCACCTGGGTAATCACCTCGTTCGCGGCGGCCAACGCGATCTCGATTCCCCTGACCGGCTGGCTGACCCAGCGCCTGGGCGCGGTGCGCCTGTTCGTCGCCTCGGTGCTGCTGTTCGTGCTGGCCTCCTGGCTGTGCGGGCTGGCCCCCACCCTGCCCATCCTGCTGGCCGCACGCGTGCTGCAAGGCCTGGTGGCGGGCCCGATGGTGCCGCTGTCGCAGTCGCTGCTGCTGGGTGCCTATCCCAAGTCAAAAGCCTCGTTCGCGCTGGCGCTATGGGGCATGACGGCGGTGGTGGCGCCGGTGGCCGGCCCCGCCCTGGGCGGCTGGATCACCGACAGCTACACCTGGCCGTGGATCTTCTACATCAACGTGCCGGTGGGCCTGGTCGCGGCCGGCGTCACGCTGGCCATCTACCGCTCACGCGAGACGCCTACCCGCAAGCTGCCGATCGACAAGATCGGACTGGCGCTGCTGGTGACCTGGGTGGCTGCCTTCCAGATCATGCTCGACAAGGGCAAGGACCTGGACTGGTTCTCCTCCTCCACCATCGTCACGCTGGGCATCATCGCCGCTGTCGCCTTCGCCTACTTCATCGTGTGGGAACTCAACAACGACCATCCGGTGGTGGACCTGCGCCTGTTCGGCCGGCGCAATTTCGCCGGCGGCACCATCGCCATCTCGATCGGCTACGGGGTGTTCTTCGGCAACCTGGTGATCCTGCCGCAGTGGCTGCAGCAATACCTGGGCTACCGCTCGATCGACTCCGGCCTGTCGACCGCGCCGATCGGCATCTTCGCGGTGATCCTGATGCCGCTGATCGGGCGCTTCCTGCCGCTGGTCGATGCGCGCAAAGTGGCTACCGCCTCCTTCATCGGCTTCGCCCTGGTGTTCTGGCTGCGCTCCCGCTACAACCTCGACGTCGACCAGTGGACGGTGATCGCCCCGACCCTGCTGCAAGGCATCCCGACGGCGATGTTCTTCGTGCCGCTGACGGTGCTGCTGCTGTCGGGCCTGCCGCCGGAGCGCATCCCGGCCGCGGCCGGCCTGTCGTCCTTCGTGCGCGTGTTCTGCGGCGCGGTCGGCACCTCGATCTCGACCACCGCCTGGAACAACCGCTCCATCATGCACCATGCGCAACTGACGGAGCACGCCACGCCGTACAGCCCCTGGCTGCAGCAATCCGTGAGCAACATCAGCGGCCTGCTGGGCCTGGACCAGCAGCAGACCACCGGCATGATCGAACGCACCATCACGTTCCAGGCGGCGATGCTGGGGATCAACGACATCTTCTATGTCTCGGCGGTGATCTTCCTGGTGATCATCCCGCTGATCTGGGTGATCAAGCCGTCCAAGGGCGGCGCCGGCTCCGCCGAAGCCTCGGCAGCGCACTGACGCTTCCCGGACTGGCCAGGACGATCAACGCAGCCTGGCCAGTCCGTTCTGCAGCCGGACGATGTCGATCAGCTTGCGCAAAGCCGGGTGCGCATGGCGCCGGCTGCTGTAGTACATATGGAAAGGCTCGCTGGGTGCGGCCCACTCGGGCAGCACCACCTCCAGCGCGCCCTCTTCCAGCTCCTTCCTGATCCTTCCCTCCAGCAGGTAGGCAATCCCTACCCCCGCCCTGGCGGCCGCAATCGTGGCGGCCGTATTGTTGATCGTCACCAGCCCCGGCACACGCAAGCGCCGGCTGTTCTTGCCCTTGCCGAATTCCCACTTGTAGCTGGAGTTATCGCCCAGCAGCAACTGGATGCAGTTGTGGCCGGCCAGGTCCTCCAGCGTCTGCGGACGTCCATGCCGCTCCAGATAAGCCGGCGAGGCCGCCGCCACCCAGCGCTGCGCGCGCGTGAGCGGCGCCGTCACCATGCCCTCGGGCACGTAATGCCCATAGCGGATTCCCGCGTCATAGCCTTCGCTGACGATATCGATGGGCTTGTCGTCGACCACCACCGTCAGCTTGACCTGCGGGCATTGCCGGACGAATTCTGGAATGGCTGGCTCGATCAGCAGATGCGCCGCATCGGCGAAGACATTGATGCGCAGCTGGCCCAGGCTGCCGAGCACGGTGCTGTCCAAGCTGCCGAGCGCGGCGCCGATCTTCTCGAAGCCCTCCTCCAGGCGCAGCGCCAGCTCGGCGCCGGCGGCCGTGGGTGCCACTGCGCGGCTGGAGCGGTACAGCAGTTGCGTCGAAAGCTTTTCTTCCAGCCGCTTCATCGCATGGCTGGTGGCCGATGGCGTCAAGCCCAACTGGATCGCCGCGGCCTTGAAACTGCCGGTGCGCAGGATGGTGACGAAGATGCGCAGGTCCGAAAAATCGACGTGATCCAGCAGGGACATTGATGAATTCCATTCATTTCATGAATTAATGTAAATCATCTTAAACCATCCTCCCGCGCGCGTGCCAAGCGGTATAAATGACGGTCTGCCATGGATCGGCCTCGGCATGCCGTGCAAGGCGATCCATGCAATGCCAATGCAAAGGAGCAAGCAACATGAAATCAAGACAGTTCGGCCGCACCGGCGCGGCGGTATCGGAAATCGGCTTCGGCGCCTGGGCCATCGGCGGCTCCTGGGGCGACGTCTCCAGCCAGGATGCCAAGGCCGCCCTGCACGCGGCCCTCGATAGCGGCGTGAGCTTCATCGATACCGCCGATGTCTATGGCGACGGCCGCTCGGAACAGCTCATCGCCCAGGTGCTCAAGGAACGCGGCGGCGCGCGCCCCTTCGTGGCCACCAAGGCCGGCCGCCGGCTCTCGCCCCATGTCGCCGACGGCTACACGAAAGAGAACCTGCAGGCCTTTGTCGAACGCTCGCTGCTCAACCTGGAAGTGGATTGCCTGGACCTGGTCCAGCTGCATTGCCCGCCCACCGAAGTCTATTACCGGCAGGAAGTCTTCGGCGCCATGGACGAGCTGGTCGCCGCCGGCAAGATCCGCCACTACGGCGTCTCGGTCGAGAAAGTGGAGGAAGCCCTCAAGGCGCTGGAGTATCCCAACGTCGCCTCGATCCAGATCATCTTCAACATCTTCCGCCAGCGCCCCAGCGCCCTGCTGATGCGCGAGGCGCAGCGCCGCAACGTCGCCATCATCGCGCGCGTGCCGCTGGCCTCGGGCCTGCTGACCGGCAAGATGTCGGCGCAAACCACCTTTGCCGCCGACGATCATCGCCACTTCAACCGCAATGGCGAAGCCTTCGATGTCGGCGAGACCTTCTCCGGTGTACCCTACGAGGTGGCGCTGGCCGCCGTGGAAAAGATCCGCCGGCTGCTGCCGCAGGATGTACCGATGGCGCAATTCGCGCTGCGCTGGATCCTCATGGAAAGCGGCGTCAGTACCGTCATCCCGGGCGCGCGCAACGTGCAGCAGGCGCAATCCAACAGCGCCGCCAGCGCACTGCCGGAGATCCCGGCACAGCTCATGCAGGCCCTGCGGCAGCTGTATCTGGATGACATCGCCCCCTACGTGCATCAACGCTGGTAATCCCTCTCGACTGACTCAACGACAAGGACAACATGGATCCCATACAACTTGCCATCGCCGGTGTCGGAAAGATCGTCCACGACCAGCACGTCCCGGCCATCCGCGGCAATGCCGGCTATGCGCTGGCGGCCACGGCCAGCCGCAACAACAGCGTCGAGGGCGTGCCCGCCTACAAGACCATGGCCGAGATGCTGGCATCGGACACCCGCATCGATGCCATCTCCCTGTGCATGCCGCCGCAATACCGCTACGAGGCGGCGCGCCAGGCGATCTGCGCCGGCAAGCACGTGTTCCTGGAAAAACCGCCCGGCGCCACGCTGTCCGAAGTCGAATCGCTCAAGGCGCTGGCGGCGGAACGCGGCGTGACCATGCTGGCCAGCTGGCACTCGCGCCATGCGCCGGCCGTGCAGGTGGTCAAGCGCCACCTGCAGGCGCATCGCCCGCGCCGGGTCCGGGTGATCTGGCGCGAGGACGTGCGCCACTGGCATCCCGACCAGGAGTGGATCTGGCAACCGGGCGGGCTGGGCGTGTTCGATCCGGGCATCAATGCCCTGTCGATCGTGACGGAAATCCTGCCGGAGATGATCTTCCTGACCAAGGCGGCCCTGGAAGTGCCGGCCAACAGGCAAACGCCGATTGCGGCGCGACTGGCCTTCACCGACGCGACAGGGACGGAGGTGGAAGCCGATTTCGACTGGCGCCAGACTGGCGAGCAGACCTGGGACATCGTCATCGATACCGACGGCAGCCACCTGCACCTGAAGAAGGGCGGCCACGAGTTGTGGATCGACGGTGCGCAGTGCGCGCTGACGGCCGAGGGTGAGTATCCCTCGCTCTACCGGCACTTCAGCCAATTGATCCGCGGCAAATCCTCGGATGTGGATGTGGCGCCGCTACGGCATGTCGCCGATGCCTTCATGCTGGGGCAGCACATCGTCACGGACGCGTTTATCTGAGAAATCCAAGGAAAGTGCAGCTAGAAAAGACGCAGGCCGCCACGGGTCGATGAACCCGCGACGGCCTGTGCCGACCAGCCAGGGATTAGCGGGTCAGGATGCCGTGATGGAAGCGCAGATGGTCTTCCACGAAGCTTTGGATGAAGTAATACCCGTGGTCATAGCCTTCATGGCGGCGTAGCGTCAGCGGCTGCCGCGCCGCCTGGCAAGCCGCCTCGAACTGCTCGGGCAGCAACTGCTCGGCCAGGAATTTGTCGGCCAGCCCCTGGTCGATCAGGATGCCGTGCGGATACGGCGCCTGCAATTCCCGCATCAATTCGCTGGCATCGTACTGTTTCCATGCCTCCCGGTCCGGGCCAAGGTAGTTGCCGAACGCCTTGCGGCCCCACGGGCACTGGCTGGGCGCGGCAACCGGCGCGAACGCCGACACCGAACGGTAGATGTCGCGGTTGCGCAGCGCCAGCACCAGCGCGCCGTGGCCGCCCATCGAATGGCCGAAGATGCCGATGCGCTGCGGGTCGGCCGGGAACTCGCGCAGGATCGCCTGGCGCAGGCCATGCACTACGTACGAGTACATGCGATAGTTCTTTTCCCACGGCGCTTGGGTGGCGTCGAGGTAAAAGCCGGCGCCCACGCCGAAGTCCCAGTTGTCGCTCTCACCTTCGATGCCGGCGCCGCGCGGGCTGGTGTCCGGCGCCACCAGGATGATCCCCAGTTCGGCCGCCACGCGTTGCGCGCCGGCCTTGACCATGAAGGTTTCCTCGGTACAGGTCAGCCCGGCCAGGTAGAACAGCACCGGCAGCTTGCCGCCGGCCTTGGCTTGCGGCGGGACGAACACCGAGAACCGCATCGGCAGATCGGTCTCGGCCGATTCGTGGCGATAGTAGCCCTGGACGCCGCCGAAGCAGCCGTGCTCGCTGATGGTTTCCATCATGTCAGAACTCGACCACCGAACGGATCGACTCGCCGCTCTTCATCAGGTCGAAACCTTCGTTGATGCGCTCCAGCGGCAGCTTGTGGGTGATCAGGTCGTCGATGTTGAGCTTGCCTTCCATGTACCAGTCGACGATCTTGGGCACGTCGGTGCGGCCGCGCGCGCCGCCGAAGGCCGAACCCTTCCAGACGCGGCCGGTCACCAGCTGGAACGGGCGGGTCGAGATTTCCTGGCCGGCCGCCGCCACGCCGATGATGATGGACTGGCCCCAGCCCTTGTGGCAGCACTCCAGCGCCTGGCGCATGGTGGTGGTGTTGCCGATGCACTCGAAGCTGTAGTCGGCGCCGCCGTCGGTCATGCCGATGATGGCGTCGACCACGTTGGGCACGTCCTTGGGATTGATGAAGTCGGTCATGCCGAACTTGCGCGCCATCGCCTCGCGGCCAGGGTTCAGGTCGACCCCGATGATCTTGTTGGCGCCCACCATCCTGGCCGCCTGGATCACGTTCAGGCCGATGCCGCCCAGGCCGAACACCACCACATTGGCGCCCGCCTCCACCTTGGCGGTGAACAGCACCGCGCCCACGCCGGTGGTGACGCCGCAGCCGATGTAGCAGACCTTGTCGAACGGCGCGTCGGAACGGATCTTGGCCAGCGCGATCTCCGGCACCACGATGTAGTTGGAGAAGGTCGAAGTGCCCATGTAGTGGAACAGCGGCTTGCCGTCCAGCGAGAAGCGGCTGGTGGCGTCCGGCATCAGGCCGCGGCCTTGCGTGGCGCGGATGGCCTGGCACAGGTTGGTCTTTTGCGAGAGGCAGAATTTGCACTCGCGGCATTCCGGGGTGTACAGCGGGATGACGTGGTCGTCCTTCTTCAGCGACTTCACTCCGGGGCCAACATCCACCACCACGCCGGCGCCCTCATGGCCCAGGATGGCGGGGAAGATGCCCTCGGGGTCGGCGCCGGACAGCGTGTAGTAGTCGGTGTGGCAAATGCCGGTCGCCTTGATTTCCACCAGCACTTCGCCGGCCTTGGGGCCGCCAAGTTCGACTTCCTCGATGGTCAAGGGCTTGCCTGCCTGCCATGCTACCGCTGCTCTTGTTTTCATAGGGATGTTGTCCTTTGTCAATATGATGGTGAAAATATGATGGTGCAATAGCCCTGCCGACCTTGTTGCCCGGGATGGCCGGGAACGGCGGAAGTGCGGAATGTTCGCGCGAAACCAGGGCGGTATTATCGCATTGCGGGCAGAAATGGGCCGGGGCCGCCTTCCCTGCGAACTTTCCGCCGAGAATTAAATACCGCCAAAGAGTGTATTCTCCCATCTGGCGATAATGACAAAGGCCGTCGCATGGGGTAAGGTTCGAACCAATAAAAGCATCGCATTGTGCGCAAAAATATGCGGCCGGCACCGGCTCGCAAAAAATACGACAACAATGCTTCAGATCGCCCCGGGAAGCGCATACGGCAAAGATGGTTGCGCAATATTGACGGCATCCGCGCAATGGCCGCATGGAATGATTGTCATGGCCTGTCGTCGATCGCCGGCAGGCCATGGGAAGCCGCATCACCGTAAGAACCCATTTCACAATGAAACGGGTTCTTAGCGTCACCGATATTCGTCTACATGGGAAAACAGAAAAAGACCGCCGGACGGGCTGGCAGCACCCTCAGGACCCTGTTGATCTTCGTCGCCTTCGTCGGCTCGTTCATCGTCATCCAGACATGGTGGGAAATCCGCCAGGATCGCCTTCTGACCATCGAAGCCGAAAAGAGCAATTCGATGGTCGCCGTACGCAGCGTGCAGGAACATGCCGAGCGCATCTTCCGCGGTATCGACAGCATGCTCTGGGCGACCTCCGAGGCCATCCATCAAGCCGATCACGACCTGCTCGTCGACGACGCGGGCCTGCACCGCCTGCTCGCCGCCCAACAGCAGCAGCAACCGGCCGTGCTGGCGCTGCGCTATATCGACCGCACCGGTTTCAGCCGCTCCAGCTCCTTCCTGCCCCTGGAGCAGGAAAACGTCGCCGCCGACCTCAAGCTCAAGTATGTCGACAGCAACCCCGCGCGCCCGCGCCTGTTCGTCGGGCCGCTCGCCCGCAGCCACTACAACCGCGAACTGGTGCTGCCGGTGGCCATGAACCTGTACGACCGCGCCGCGCGCCCGGCCGGCATGCTGGTGGCCGAACTGCGCGCCTCTTACTTCTTCGACTTCTACAAGCACATCACCAACTACAAGGCGATCGTCTCGCTGCGCAGCGACGACGGCACGATGATGATCCGGTCGCCCTTCGAGGAGCGCTGGCTCAACGCCAGCCTGCGCGACGCCAAGAGCATGGCCAGGATCAGCAGCGGCCCGGACGAAGGCGGTTTCGAAGAAGCCTCCTACCTGACCGGCGAACAACTGCTGTTCACCTACAAGCGGCTGCAGGACTGGCCGCTGCTGGTGGTGTATGCGCGCCGCATGGATGATGTGCTTGCCCCGTGGCGCAGCCGCACCGAAAACCGCATCCTGCTGGCCACCGGCATCCTCGGCTTCATCCTGATCGCGCTGGTGTCCTTCCTGGTCTACTACCGCTACCAGCGCCGCGTCGACAATGCGCTCTCGGCCAGCGAATACCGCTACCGCAAGCTGTACGAGGACGGCAACGACCCCATCGTGCTGATCTCGGCCGATCTGCGCTACCTCGACTGCAACGCGGCCGCGGTGCGCTTTTTCGGCGTGCTGGACAAGAAGCGCATCATCGGCCGCAAGGTCGGCCTGTTTTCGCGCAACAAGCCGCTGCATATCGCCCAGCCGGATATCGGCGAGCTGGTCGCCAAAACGCTCTCCGGCCACCCCCAGCAATTCGAATGGGTGACGGTACGCCGCAACAAGATCATCTATACCGACGTCACCCTGCACCGCGCCGAACTCGACCGCGGTTATGCGATCTTCACCATCCTGCGCGACATCACCGCCCGCAAGCGCGCCGAACTGCTGCAAACCGAACAGAACCGCGTGCTGCACATGGTGATGGCCGACGAAGACCTCGACGCCATCCTGTCGGAGATCGTCGGCTTCGCCGATTCGCAAATCCCCTACAGCGCCTGCAGCATCCTGCTGGCCAACGAACATGCCACGCATTTCACTTCGGTGCTGAGCCAGCGCTATCCGGAACGCATCATGCGCGTGCTGCAAGGCCTGGCCATCCGCCACGGCAACGGCGTGGCCGCGGAAGCGGCGCTGCGGCGCACGCCCTGCGTCGTCACCAACATCATGCACGATCCGATGATGGAGCATCTGCGCCCGCTGATCGATACCGCCGCCTATCCTTCCTGCGGCGCCTGGCCCATCATCGGCAAGGAGGGGCAATTGCTGGGCGTCTTCTCGGCGCTGCTCAAGGAAAACCAGGCGCCCAGCAACGAATACCTGCAATTGGCCAACATCGCCGCCGACCTGGCCAGCGTGGCCATCGAAAGCCGCCGCGCCGACGAGCGCATCCGCCACCTGGCGCACTACGACGAACTGACCGGGCTGCCCAACCGCTTCCTGTGCACCCAGCACGTCTCCAACGCGATCGCCCACGCCGAACACCGCGACGGCATGGTGGCGGTGCTGCTGCTCGACCTGGACCGCTTCAAGAACATCAACGATACCTTCGGCCACGAAACCGGGGAGGCGGTGCTGCAGGAAATCGCCCAGCGCTTCCGCGGCAGCCTGCGCGAGCTGGACATCCTGGCGCGCGTGGGCGGCGACGAATTCATCGTGCTGGTGGACGATTTCGACGACCCGCTGCAAGTGGGCGAGATCGCGCAAAAGCTGCTGGCCGAAGCGCGCAAGCCGTTCATCATCGACGGCCAGGAGGCGACGCTCTCGGCCAGCATCGGCATCGCCACCTATCCCGGCGACGGCCATAATGCGCAGGCGCTGATCAAGAACGCCGACATCGCCATGTACCGCGCCAAGCACCACGGCAAGGACGACTACCGCTTCTTCTCCGACGAGGTCAACACCAACACGATCGAGCGCATCGCCCTGGAGTCGGAGCTGCGGCGTGCCATCGAACGCGGCGAGTTCGTGGTCCATTACCAGCCCAAGGTCAACCTGGAAAGCGCGCGCATCGTCGGCGCCGAGGCGCTGGTGCGCTGGCAGCACCCGGTGCGCGGCCTGCTGCCGCCGGGCGAGTTCATCATGCTAGCCGAAGAGACCCGCCTGATCGACCAGATCGGCCTGGCAGTGCTGGACACCACCTGCCGCGATGTCGGCCAGTTGCTGGCGCGCCGGCTGGAATTCGGCCGCATCTCGATCAACCTGACCGGCAGCCAGTTCGGCGACGAGAACCTGCTGGAAGATATCAAGCGGGTCGTCGAGCACCACGGCACGCCGCCTTCCTGCCTGGAGTTCGAGATCACCGAAAGCATGGTGATGCACAACCGCGACCAGGCCATCGCCATCATGGACGGCATCCGCGCCGAAGGCTTCACGATCTCGATCGACGATTTCGGCACCGGCTATTCCTCGCTGGCCTACCTGAAGCGCTTCCCGGTCAATACGCTGAAGATAGACAAGTCCTTCATCAACGACATTCCGGACGACCCCAACGACAGCGCCATCGTGCAGGCCATCATCGCGATGGGCCATGCCTTGAATCTGAAGGTGGTGACCGAAGGGGTGGAAACGGCAAGGCAGCTCAATGCGTTGCGCGAGTTCGGATCGGACGACTACCAGGGCTACTACTTCAGCAAGCCGGTGCCCTATGCCCAGTTCCTGCAACTGCTGCTGGCGCAGCATCCCGAGGCCGTGCCGGAAGAACAGCCGGTGTTCGAGGCCAACGGCGAACGGCCGTAGCGGGCGCCGCCGGCCGCCTCCTGCACCGAAAAAGCGGCGCGGCTATACTCTTCCCCTGCGCCGACAACGACAAGGAGAAACACATGCAGTATCGCCAACTGGGCCGCACCGACGCCAAGGTCAGCCTGATCACGCTGGGCACCATGACCTGGGGCGAGCAGAACACCGAAGCCGAAGCCCATTCCCAGCTGGACCTGGCGGTGGAGCGCGGCGTCAACCTGATCGACGTGGCGGAAATGTATCCGGTGCCGCCCAAGCCGGAAACCCAGGGCCTGTCCGAGCGTTACCTCGGCACCTGGCTGAAGAAGTCCGGCCTGCGCGACAAGCTGCTGATCGCCACCAAATGCACCGGCCCCGCCCGCAAGCCGCACAATCCGCGCCACATCCGCGGCGGCGTCAACGACCTCGACCGCAAGGGCCTCACCGATGCGCTGCACGGCAGCCTGGAACGGCTGCAGCTGGACCACGTCGACCTGTACCAGCTGCACTGGCCCGACCGCAGCATCAACAGCTTCGGCCAGCTCGGCTACCAGCACATCGACAACGAGCAGACGGTGCCGGTCGAAGAGACGCTGAAGGTGCTTTCCGAATTCGTCAAGGCCGGCAAGATCCGCCATATCGGCCTGTCCAACGAAACCTCGTGGGGCGTGGCGCAATTCCTGCGCGCGGCCGAACAGCACGGGCTGGAACGCGTGGTCACCATCCAGAATCCGTACAGCCTGCTCAACCGCACCTTCGAGGTCAACCTGGCAGAGTTCGCGCACCGCGAACAGGTCGGCCTGCTGGCCTATTCGCCGCTGGCCTTCGGCATGCTGAGCGGCAAATACCTCAACGGCGCGCGTCCCGCCGCCGCCCGCCTGACGCTGTTCGACCGTTTCGTGCGCTACACCAACCCGCAGGCCGAACGCGCCACCGCCGATTACGTGGCGCTGGCCAGGCAGCACGGGCTGGACCCGGCGCAGATGGCGCTGGCCTATGTCAACAGCCGCCCGTTCCTGACCTCCAACATCATCGGCGCCACCACGCTGGAACAGTTGCGCAGCAACCTGGACAGCCTGCAGGTGCAACTGAGCGATGACGTGGTCGCCGGCATCGAGGCCATCCACAAGGGCCAGCCCAATCCGGCGCCCTGATCGTCCCCGCGTCCTCGCTCCAAAAACAAAAACCGGCCTGTTGGCCGGTTTTTGTTTTGAGGGCAACGATGCCGGTCCGAATCAATCGCCGGCGTTTTCGGCATCGATCGCCGCCTGCAGCTCATCCGGGCGCGCGCCGTAGCGTTGCGCCAGCACCGCGCACACCATCAGCTGCAATTGGTGGAACAGCATCAGCGGCAGCAGCACCATGCCGATGGCGCCGCTGGAAAACAGCACCTTGGCCATCGGCACGCCGCTGGCCAGGCTCTTCTTGGAACCGCAGAAGACGATGGTGATCTCGTCTTCCTTGTTGAAGCCCAGGCGACGGCTGCCGTATGTGGTAATGGCCATGATCAGGGCCAGCATCAGCATGCTGATCACCAGCAGCGCCACCAGCATGGCCGGCGGCACCTGGCGCCACAGGCCCTGCGCCACTGCTTCGCTGAAGGCGACGTAGACCACCAGCAGGATCGAGCTCTGGTCGACGAACTTGAGCCAGGACTTGTTGCGCTCGATCCAGCCACCGATCCATCGGCGCAGCACCTGGCCGGCGACGAACGGCAGCAACAGCTGGTAGACGATCTTGAGGATGGAGCCCAGCGAGGCCTGGCCGCCGCCGTCATGCGCCACCACCAGCACGCCGACCAAGAGCGGCGTGAGGAAGATGCCCAGCAGGTTGGAGGCGGATGCGGCGCAGATCGCCGCCGGCACGTTGCCGCGCGCCACCGAGGTGAAGGCGATCGACGACTGCACGGTGGACGGCAGCACGCACAGGAACAGCAGGCCGAGATACAGATCCGGCGTGATGAAGTGGGACAGCACCGGCTTCAAGGCCAGGCCGATCAGCGGGAAGATGGCGAAGGTGCACAGCAGCACCGTGACATGCAGCCGCCAGTGCGTCATGCCGGCCACCACCGCCTCGCGCGAAAGCTTGGCGCCGTGCATGAAGAACAGCAGCCCGATCATGAACGTGGTCAGCCACTCGAAACCGGCGGCGACGTCGCCGGTGCAAGGGAAAATGGACGCCGTCGCCACCACGGCGATCAGCAGTAAGGTCATGTTGTCGGGGATGAAGCGCGGTCGTGCCATGGCGTTGTCGTTTGTCCTGGTTCTGAAGCTTGTGCTGAATACCGGAAGACGGCCCTCAGACCTTCTTGACGAACTCGGTCTTCAGCCCCATGGAGCCGAAGCCGTCGATCTTGCAATCGATGTCGTGGTCGCCGTCGACCAGGCGGATATTCTTCACCTTGGTGCCCATCTTGACCACGCCGCCACCGCCCTTGAGCTTCAGGTCCTTGATGACGGTGACCGTATCGCCATCCTGCAGGACGTTGCCGGCGGCATCGCGCCAGACCTTGACCTCTTCGGCGGCGGCCGGGGCTTGCTGCGCCGACCATTCATGCGCGCACTCCGGGCAGACGAACATGCCGCCATCCTCGTAAGTAAACTCGGATTTGCATTGGGGACAGGCGGGCAACGTACTCATGAGGAATCCTTGTGCGGAAAAAGAGAAAGGCGGAATTGTACCGCGCCAGGCCAGCAGGAGCCTTGAGCAGGCGCAACGGGCAAGAAAAAACGGCAAATCCCCCGATGGGAATTTGCCGTTTTGGCAAGCTGCCCGACGCTGCAATCTCACCAGATCCAGAACATCAGCAACCAGGCATAGTTGACCAGGGCCAGGCCGCCGATCAGCGGCGCCATCGCCACCAGGCGCCGCGGCCAGGATGCGGTATGGCGCCCCACGACCTTCCAGGCCAGCAAGAAGCTCCACAATGTCATCACCGACAGCAGCGCGGCGCGCACATCGTTGGCCCAGTCCACCGGCAAGTGCTCGGCGCGCAGCAGGCTGATGGTGGTGGCCGACAGGCCGATGAACACGCCGCAGCCGGCCAGCGGAATCAGCGACTGCACCAGGTGGTTGAAGCGGCCCCATTCCCATTTCCCGAGCAGGCGCGTGGCCAGCGCGAACAGCAGCGCAACGCCGGTGCCCAGCAGCAGCCCGGTGCCCAGGATGTAGCCCACCACCATCGCGCCGTCCAGCCAGGAGAACACATCGCTTTGTTGCGGATAGTTGGTCAGCAGCCACCACGGCGCCTGGGTGCCGAAGGGCCACATGATGTCGCGGTCGATCAGCCAGCCGGCGATGTCCTGCTTGATGGCGATGAACCAGGGGCTGACGGTCCAGTGGAAGGCGCCGATGGCGATGCCCAGCAGGCCGTACAGCACCAATGCGCTTTCCCACAGGTTGTTGTGGGTCTTGCCGAGATCGACCACTTCCGCCGTCGGCGCGCGGAAAGTCAGCGCGATGGCGTCGCGGTGGCCGCTGCAGCGCCCGCACATGTGGCAGTCGGAGGCGCCCTTCATGTTGCGCAGCGGCACCAGCGGCGCGCAGTTGATCGGGATGATCTTGTGCGTAGGATGGTAGGAGGCGCGCCAAGCATCCTCGTTGACCTTGTAGTGCAGCGGCGCCAGCTTGGCCAGCAGGCCGAACACGCCATTGACCGGGCACAGGTACTTGCACCAGACGCGCTTGTCGCGGCCGTACAGGTAGCCAACGATCATGGCGCCGACGGTGGAGCCGCCCAGCACCAGCAGCACCGCCTTGGGATACTGGTAGACGCTGACCATCTGGCCGTAGACCGTGGTCAGCGCGAAAGCGACGAAGGGCCAGCCGCCCCAGCGCATCCATTTGGGAATCGCACGGCCGCGGCCGTGCTTGCTGGCGAATTCGGTCAGCGCGCCTTCCGGGCACAGCACGCCGCACCATACGCGCCCCATCAGCACCATGCTCACCAGCACGAACGGCCACCAGATGCCCCAGAAGGCGAACTGGGCGATGAGCGTCATGTTGGACCAGAGGTGGGCGGTTTCGTCCGGCAGCGGCAGGAATACCGGCACCAGGATCAGGATGGCGTAGACCGCCACCACGAGCCACTGCAAGCCGCGGATGAATGCGCCGTGGCGGCGCATCCAGTCGCCCGTACGTGAGAGCAGTGTCGGCGATTGCGTACAGGTATTCATGGCTGGTTCAGGCGGCCTCTTGCCTCTTCGGCTGCGGCTTCGGTTTGCGGTAAAGGGCCGAACATACCACAACCCAATACGCCGCATAGACGATGACCGACAGCAGCGCCGGGCGCGCGCGGTAGCCGGTCAGGGTCGACACCAGGCTGCCCAGGGTCGAGGAATCGTCCAGCCAGGCCGAGGTATCCCACAGCGGCGCGGTCAGCGTCATGGTCCAGTTGGCCGAGGCCAGCGTATCGGAGCTTTCCAGCAGCACGTCGAACAGTTTTTCGATGCCGGTCACCAGCAGGCCGGCCGCCAGCAGCAGCAGGATGACTTCAGTGATCTGGAAGAAACGGCGCCACGAGAACACCTTGCCGCCCAGTTGCAGGATGTAGAACGTCAGGAACGCCAGGCCGAAGCCGATCGCGCCGGCCAGCACCAGCGATGCCGTACTGGCGTCCTGCTGCCCCAGACCGATGCCGTAGAGGAACACCGCGGTTTCGCTGCCTTCGCGTGCGATCGCCAGCGCCACCAGCACGAACACGCCCCACCAGTTGCCGCTCTCGACGCTGGATTGCATGGAGCTTTCCATATCCTTTTTCAGCGTGCGGCCGTGCTTGCGCATCCAGAACACCATCTGCACGATCAGCACCGAGGCGACCAGCACGATGGCGATCTGGAACCAGGTCTGGGCGTCGCCCGCCAGCAACTCGGAAAAGCCCAGCAGCGCACCGCCCAGGGCCAGCGCCAGCAGCACGCCGGCGGCCACCCCGCTCCACAGGTACGGCAGGCCGCGGCGCGCGCCGGCATCGCCGTTGTTCAGCCAGGCATACAGGATGCCGACCACCAGAAGCGCCTCGACGCTTTCGCGCCAGACGATGAACATGACCTGTCCCATTCCAACCCTTCCCTTGCGTTATTGCAACCTGCCGGCTTACTTGGCGACGATCACGCCTTGCGGCATGTTCAGGTGAAAGTCGTCGAAGAACTTGTATTCGCCCGGGCGCAGCGGCGCGATCACCACGAACGACTGGGCGCCGGGCGCCAATACCTTTTCCTTGCGCAACTCGATGCTTTCGAACTCGGCGGCGGACTTGCCGATGTTGTGGATCTCGATCTTGATGCGCTGGCCGGCCGGCACCTCGATGCGCGGCGGAATCAGCTTGCCGTCCTGCATTTCCAGCTTGAAGGCGGGCAGGTCGGCGGCCGACGCCAGCGCGGCTCCCGCCAGCAGCAGGACTGCGCCAAACATCAATCGGGCTTTGCGTAAAAACATGGACGCTCCAGAAATGGAAGCCGGCCGCGCTGAAGTTCATGCCCCAGGCAGCCGGTATGCAACACGCTGTCGTTGCGGCGCAGGAAGCCTCCCGCGGCCGGCACCGTCATGGATCAGTAACCGCCCTTCTTGCCGATGCCGGCGAAGGTGAAGTCATAGTTCAGTTCAAAGGTCTTGAACCAGGGGCCGACACCGGTTTCCTTGTCGACGTGGCGGCCGAAGTGGGCATGCTCGTTGGCGGCCGGCGAAGAGATGGTCAGCTTCAGCTTGTACTTGCCCGGGCCTTCCAGCTTGACGTTGTCGCCGTAGTGCGGACCGTCGTTGGCCACCATCGGCATCATGTCGCCCTTGATGGTCTTGGCCGAACCGGCCTTGGTCAGTTCGTACTTGATCACCAGGTAAGGCATCCAGTCGCCTTCGGCGAAACCGTTGGGGTTCTTGGCGACGGCGCGCACGTCCGCTTCCAGGTGGATGTCGGACTCTTCCGCCTTGCGCATCATGCCGTCCGGTTCCATCTTGACCGGCTGCAGGTAGACGGCATTGACTTCGAAACCGTTCTGGATCTGCGGCTTGCCGATCGGATATTCGGCGGCCATGGCCACGCCTGCGGTACAAGCCATCAGGGCGGCGGCAACAGCGAGTTTCTTGATACCCATCATCTTCGTGTTCTCCTGGTCGATCAAATGATAATGATTAGCATTAATTATATCACTATCCCTATCGTTGCTGCATGACCGCATGGAAACAACCGGAAGCGTTTGCCGGATCTCCCGCCCAAAATGAAAAAGCTCCTCGTCGAGGAGCTTTTCCTTGCAGCGGGACGACGAACTCGTCCCGCTGCCCTGGCCGGCGGGATCAGGATTCCTGCAATTCCATTTCCAGCTTTTTCACATGGGAAGCGCCGTCCCCGATGCGCGCCTTTTGCGGCGTGATGTCGACCGAAGCGCGCGCCGCGGCCGGATCGGCCAGGCGGCCTGCGCCCAGCTTGAAGACGCCGACCACCTGCTCCAGCGTCTCCGCCTGCCGCTGCAGCGCCTGCGCGGCGGCGGCGGCCTCTTCCACCAGGGCGGCATTTTGCTGCGTGGTCTGGTCCATCTGCGACACTGCCTGGTTGACCTGCGCAATGCCGGCGCTCTGTTCTTCGCTGGCCGCGGCGATATCGCCCACGATCTGGGTGACGCGCTCGACGCTGCCGACGATCTCGCTCATGGTGGCGCCAGCCTGCTCCACCAGCTTGCTGCCGGCGCCGACCTTGTCGACGGAGTCATCGATGAGCATCTTGATTTCCTTGGCCGCCGCCGCCGAGCGCTGCGCCAGCGAACGCACTTCGGTCGCCACCACGGCGAAGCCGCGGCCCTGCTCGCCGGCGCGCGCCGCTTCCACCGCCGCGTTCAACGCCAGGATATTGGTCTGGAAGGCGATGCCGTCGATCACGCCGATGATGTCGACGATCTTGCGCGAGGAATCGTTGATCGAATTCATCGTCTCGACCACCTGGCGCACCACGTCGCCGCCTTGCGAAGCGATGTCCGATGCCGACAGCGCCAGCTTGTTGGCGGCGCGCGCGTTTTCGGTGTTTTGCCGCACCACCGAGGTCAATTGCTCCAAGCTCGATGCGCTTTCTTCCAGCGCCGCGGCCTGCTGCTCGGTGCGGCTCGAGAGGTCGGCATTGCCGGCGGCGATCTGGCGCGCGGCGACGGTCACCGAGTCGGTCGAGCTGCGCGTGGTGGCCACCACGTCCACGATGCGCGCCAGCAGCTTGTTGAACGCGGCGCCGGTGCGGCCGATTTCATCCATGCGCTCAACCGGCACCGGACGCGACAGGTCCAGCGTCTGGCTGACATGCTCGAACGTATCCTGGATCCGGGACAGGCTGCGGCTCACATTGCGCAGCGTCTGGTAGCCCAGCAAGCCGGTCAGCAGCACGGCGGCGACGATCGCCGCCACCATGGCGCGCAAGGCGAAGGCATAGGCGTCATCACTTTCGGCGCGAATGGCGGCGATCAGCTTGCCGCTGGCGGCGATGTGCGCATCGATGCCCTTCTTGGCCGCGGCGGCGCTGACGGCCAGCGGCGTGCCGGCTTCCAGCGTGGCGCGCACGCCGTCCATGTCGTTGGCGTAGGCAGCGGCGAAGAACGGCACAAGCGCCTTGCGGTAGGCCTCGACGTTGGCCTTGTCGACCTCCAGCAGCTTGCGGTCATCCTCATTGAACACATGCTCGCGGCCATAGCGCGCGAATTCCTCGTCCAGGGACTTGTTGGCGGCATCGACCGCCTTTTGCAGCGCGCTCTTGTCCGTCAGGTTGGCAAATACAGACAGGCGGTAGCCGGCCAGGCGCGAATCGGCGATATAACCCTTCAAGGCATTGAGGCTTTCGATGCCCGGAATGATGCGGTTCTGGATCGTGTCCAGGCGCTCCTGGGCGCGCTGCAATTGCCACAGCCCGTCGGCGCCGACGAACAGCAGCGCTAGCAAGGCTGTCGACAGGGTGATGATCAGGCGCTTGATGATCGTCATGATGAAAAGTCCATGAAGTGAGTGAGTCAAACCCGGAACATGTTCCGGAACCGTTTTGTCTCCGCGGTCGCGATGCCTTGGGAGGCCCGCCGGTTCTTGATGCCGTTATATGTGGATGTGGCGCGGGATACCGCTCACGCCGCCAGCGGCGCCACCCGTTCCTGCGCGCCCAGCGCATCGCCGTGCGCGCGGCAGAATGCGACGCCGGCGCGGTAGCCGACATCGAACAGCAGTTGCATGTTGGAAGAGGACCAGTCCAGTATTTCCGGCCAATGGTGCTGCGGCATCTCCCGCATCAGGTCGACCTTGAGCACCTTGCGGCGCGGCTTGCCGGTGGCCGGGTCACGGTTGTGCTCGAGTTCGAACAGGCGTTGTTCGGCCTTGGAAATCTTGACCAGCGGCGTGATGATGGAGCGCACCCAGGCGTCGTACAGGTTGCGCGGCTTCCGGATCAGGCGTTCCTCGCCCAGGATGTCCAGCACTACCAGCGTATCGACATCGCCGTGCAGCGGCGGCTCGCCGTTGGGGCCGGGAATGAAGGGGTCGAAGCTGAGGGTGTCGAGCGCCGCGCCTTCGATGTAGTTTTCGCCGTCGATCTCGGTAGGCGCATAGAGGAAGGGAAACGACAGCGAAGCCCGCACATGGGCCGCGGTGATCTCGCGCTTGCCCCATATCTGCATGCGGTGGCGGTCGATGTTGTAGGCGTTGATGTAGAACTCCGGACGCATGCCGGCAACGGCGCCGAAGTCGATCGACTGCTCCAGGAACGGCAGGTGCGCGCACAGGCCCAGGCTGCCGGAATGGAGATCGGACGGCGACAGGGCCGACATCAGCAGGTGCATCCAGTCGTTCCATTTGGCCGAGGCCTCGGCGAACTGGTGGGTGAACATTTCCGCGAACGGATTGGTCCCCATGCTGGGCAGCGCCTTCAGTTGCGCCAGAACCGAATCGCGATAGCTTTCGGCTTGCGCTCCCGGTTTCTTGAACACCTTGTAGTTGACCGGAAACAGCTTGTAGATGCTGTCGGCCACGCCGACCTCGGCCCAGCGCATCAGCGCTTCGCGCGGCGCCGCATCGCGCGGCGCGGTGTACAGCAAGCCCATCAGGACCCCGGCACCGGATGCCGAAATGACGTCGAACTCGACGCCCTCCGCCAGGAATGCCGCCAATGCGCCGGCGATCAGCGTCGAATTGGGCGCGCCCCCGCCGATCACCAGAGCCTTTTTCCCCTGCCCCTGTGAATTACCCATGAATTCCCCCGTATGCGCGTGCGCTCGCGGGCTTCCCCCGTCATTGCGCCGCATGAAGTCGCTATGAGGAGCCGTCGGCCCCCAACGTAACTATCGCGTACGCAACAAATATAGACGCAAAGCAACTTGCAATTTCCGGGTTGTGCGATTTTATTCCCGTATATCAGGCATTCATGAATTTAATAAGTTTGACCTGGCCTGGGCTGCGGAGGAGAGATACCCGAAAGTGCATCGCAGGGAAAATATTTTGTAACCATGCCGTAACGAAAATAGGCTATACCGCATTGCAACATTCTTTTGAGCAACATTACCCAACCAGCAAAGGATCACACCTCCACCAGGAAATTCCTGATTCTCGCTCCATGCCCACATCCTTACACTTTGGGCAATACGGAAAAATCGGAAATGCGGATAGAGCATTTCCCCGTCGGTGCGCCTATCCGTTTCCTCTCACCACGATCAACATTAATCTTTAAATTTTATTAATCTTTTTGCATTATTTATCATAAAGTATGTGTATTGCCGTTTTCAGGTAATCCACCGGGGAGAAGAAAATGAAATGGTTCTACGATCTTAAAATTTCCAAAAAACTGATCTCCACTTTCCTGGTCGTCGTCGCCATGGTCGCCGCCCTCGGCACCTTCTCGATACGCGAACTGGACCAGGTCAATAAAGCCTCGACCGATATCGCCACCAACTGGCTGCCCAGCATCCGCTCCCTGTCTTCCATCCAGATGACCCTGGCGCGTATTCGCAGCCTGGAGATGCAGCATCTCCTGGCCAAGGACCCCAAGGAATACGACGAGATCGAGCAAAGCGTTAGCAAGCATGTCGAAACCCTGAAGAAGCAACAGGCGCTATACCAGACGCAAATTACCGAGCCGGAAGAAAAAAACCTCTACCCTGAGATAGAAAAACAGATCGCCACCATGCTGTCCGAGCATGGCAAGATCATTGCGCTTTCCAGACAGGGCAAGAGCGAAGAGGGACGCAACCTGCAGCGCGGCGACTCTTCGCTCGCCTATCGTGGCGCACTGGACAACCTGGACAAGCTGGCCACCGTCAACGACAAGGGTGCAAGCACCTCCAATGCGCTGGCCGACGATATCTATAGCCAGGCGCGCGTGTGGATCATCGGCACCGTCGTCACCTGTATCGCGTTGGCCCTCCTGCTGGCGACCTGGGTTTCGCGCCTGATCGCCCGGCCGCTGGAGCAAGCCGTTTCAGTCGCCCAGCGCGTGGCCGGCGGCGACCTGACCGCGGACATCCAGCCGGCCAGCAAGGATGAGGCCGGCCAGTTGCTGGCGGCGTTGAAGAGCATGAACGACAGCCTGCTCAACATCGTCACCGAAGTGCGCCAGGGCACCGGCACCATCACCGTCGCCTCCACCGAAATCGCCAGCGGCAACCTCGACCTCTCCTCCCGGACCGAGCAGCAGGCCAGTTCGCTGGAAGAAACCGCCTCGGCCATGGAAGAACTGACTTCCACCGTCAAGCAAAACGCCGACAATGCGCGCCAGGCCAACCAACTGGCGGCATCCGCCTCGGAAGTGGCAGTGGCCGGCGGCGACGTGGTCAGCAAGGTGGTCGACACCATGGGATCGATCAACGAATCCTCGCGCAAGATTTCCGACATCATCGGCGTGATCGACGGCATCGCTTTCCAGACCAATATCCTGGCGCTGAATGCCGCGGTGGAAGCCGCGCGCGCCGGCGAACAGGGCCGCGGCTTTGCCGTGGTGGCCTCCGAAGTGCGCAACCTGGCGCAGCGCTCGGCTGCCGCCGCCAAGGAAATCAAGGAGCTCATCGAAGGTTCGGTGGCGCAGGTTCACCAGGGCAGCAAGCTGGTCGAGGAAGCCGGCAATACCATGAACGAAGTGGTCAGCAGCGTGCGCCGGGTCACCGACATCGTGGCTGAAATCAGCTCGGCCAGCCAGGAACAGAGCGACGGCATCGAACAGGTCAACATCGCCATTTCGCAGATGGATGAAGTGACGCAGCAAAACGCGGCGCTGGTGGAACAGGCCGCGGCGGCGGCCCAGTCGCTGCAGGAACAGGCCGAAAAACTGACCGATACCGTCAGCGTCTTCAAGCTCGACCAGAATGCCGTGGCATCCCATTCCCATGCCGCAAGGACGGCGCCGCGGCACACCGCCGCCGCGCGGCCGGCCGCCCCCGCGTACAAGCGCACGGTGGATGTGACGCCGAAGAAAGCCGAATTGCCAGCCAAAGCGGCCGCCGGCGCGAAGACGATGGCCGGCAGCGGCGACCACGATTCGTGGGAGCAGTTTTAAGGGGAGAAATCGGGATTTGGATCCGATACCCGGCGCGCATGGCACATGAATGCGCGCACATCGGAGACAAGAGACAGGCCGCTTCATGCGGCCTGTTTTATTTGCCGATATCGTTTCGGCAAGAAAGAAAAAAGGGTCCATCTTGCGATGGACCCTTTATATCTGGTGCGGCTGGCAGGAATCGAACCCACGACCCCTTGGTTCGTAGCCAAGTACTCTATCCAGCTGAGCTACAGCCGCGAAAAATGAAATTATAGCACCAGCCTCGCATTAATGGGAAGCCCCCGCCTGAAATTTTATCCATTGCGCGCCTCGATGCCCTTCCGGCAAGGCCTGGCGCCCGGTTTCCCCTGTGGCGAATTCTGCATGCCCGCCTGATGACCGCGCCACGCATGCCGGATATGATTGGCGCTTTCCATTCCTTACTACGCCCGACATGCCCCAGGAAATCATTTCCGGCGACCGTTCCCAGGAAGCCCTCTCCCTTACCGAAAAAATCCGCGAACAAGAGCGTGCGCGCATCGCCCGCGACCTGCACGACGAGCTGGGCGCGCACCTGACGGGCATCAAGATGGCCCTCGGGCAATTGCGCGAATCGCTGGCGCAGGCGACGGGAATGGAACAGCAGCGCGACCAGGCGCATTACGCCGAGCAACTGATCGACGAGGCCGGGGATGCCATGCACGGCATCATCGACGACCTGTGCCCGCCCATCGTCGAGTTCGGGCTGGCCGAGGCGCTCGAATGGCAAAGCCGCATGTTCACCCGCCAGACCGGCATCGTTTGCCGCCAGCGCTGCGGCGAAGGCCTGGAGGCATTGGAAGAATTCGAGGTCATCACCTTGTTCCGCATCGTGCGGGAAGCCCTCAACAATGTCGCCAAATATGCGCAGGCCGACAATGTCCTGCTGACCATCGCGCGTGCGGGCGATACCCTGTCGCTGCGCATCGAAGACGACGGCTGCGGCTTCGACCCTGCCCCGGCCTTGCACAACGGCCATGGGCTGGGCAACATGCGGCGCCGGGCGCAGGCGCTGGGCGGCACGCTGCAACTGGATAGCGCGCCGGGCAAAGGCACCTCGATCCGGGTGGAGATCCCTGTCGCGCGCTGAACGCTATAGAATACCGGCTCGCCACATACAGAGGATCGATACGTCCCGCCCATGAGCAAGAAAGCCACTGCAGCCATCAAGGTCCTGATCGCCGACGACCACGCCATCGTGCGGGAAGGCTTACGCCAGATCTGCGCCGGCGCCAAGGACATCGTCGTGGCCGGCAATGCCGCCAACGGCGTGGAAGCGGTCAAGCTGGCGCGCACCGGCAATGGCGACGTGATGCTGCTGGACATCGTCCTGCCCGACCGCAACGGCATCGACATCCTCAAGCAGATCCGCAAGGAGCATCCGCAATTGCCGGTGCTGGTGCTGTCCATCCATCGTGAAGACCAGTACGCGATCCGCGCGCTGCGGGCCGGCGCGGCCGGCTTCCTCAACAAGCAGCTGGCGCCGTCCGAACTGCTGGCCGCCATCCGCCAGGCTGCGGCCGGACGCAAATACATCAGCCCGTCCCTGGCGCAGGAGCTGGCCAACCAGATCGGTTTCGACCATGAGACGCCGCTGCACGAGACGCTTTCGGACCGCGAATACCAGACCATGATCATGATCGCCTCCGGCAAGACCGTCGGTGATATCGCTGCCGACCTCTCGCTCTCGGTGAAGACCATCAGCATGTACCGCTCCCGGGTGCTGGCCAAGATGAAGATGCGGCACAACGCCGAACTCACCCACTACGCTCTGAAAAACGACCTGGTGGAATAAAAGAGACATTCCCATCCGGTGATTTTTCCCCGCCATAAAAAACACTCGGCGCCAGGATGCCTGGCGTAAAATGGATCGATACTTCCGGCCGTCCGCCCGCCTCGCAACGCGCTGCCCGTACACGATCGAGGATGCCAATAAGCCTTGGAGCAGGCCGTGTACTTTTCCAAACGCTAAAGGAAAGGCCGGATGATCCGTTACCAGCGGACGAAATGCGCCTTGTCGCAGTGATATAAATACAAAGCCATACAAAGCAGCCAACAATATTGTCAGCCGGCATGTCCAAGAAAACGCCCACGCTTACCCCTGTCGAAATCGCTCGCGAGGCCTTCCAGCGCCTCGGCACCCGCCGCATCGCCCCGACCCCGGAAGCCTATCGCATCGCCTACGAGGAAATCCTGGGCAACCAGCCCGAAATGCGGGCCGAAACCGTCCTGGCCGACTTCGCCGCCAGCCTGGCCAAGCAGCCGGGCGAAAACGGCCTGCTGGGAACCCGCCTGGTGCGCGCCCAGGAAAGCAACGACTGGACGGAGTACGCGCGCCAGCTCAGCGAATTCGCGGAGGAAAACTGGTACGGCCGCCCTGTCGTCCCGCGCGGAGAACTGGTGCCGGTGGACCTGGAGCGGCAATTCATCCGCGACAGCAAGAAGGAAAAGATGCTGCGCGAAGTGCTGGCGCGGGTGCTGGTGTTCAACCTGCCCTCGCTGCTGGAAAATGCGCCGGAACTGGCCAACGAATCCAAATCCAGCGGCCAGGACTTGAAGACCGCCTTCTCCGAACAGGCGATGAACGAGGTCATCGCGCGCGTCAAGCAACTGAGCTTCCAGATCGAACTCAAGACCGACGACATGGCGCAGCAGCAGGAACTGCTGATGCGCCTGTTCCAGCTCCTGCTGGAAAACATCAACGGGCTGCTGGAGCAAGGTTCCTGGCTCTCCGGCCAGATCGAGACCGTGCAGGCCCTGATCGCCGGCCCGATCAGCCAGACTTCGCTGGCCGACGCCACCAAGAACCTGAAGGAAGTGATCTACAAGCAAGGCCTGCTGAAGAACACGCTGGCCGAGGAAAAGGTGGTGGTTAAGAACATGATGCTGACCTTCGTCGACCGGCTCTCGGCGATGGTCTCCACCACCAGCAACTACCAGAAGACCATCAGCGGCTTCTCGCAGCAGATCAGCCAGGCCGGCAACATCAGCGACCTCAATACGGTGCTCACCGAGATCATGCGCGAAACCCAGAACGCGCAGGAAGAAACCATCCGTTCGCGCGACGCCATGGAAGATGCGCGGCAGGAAGTGGAAAAGGCCGAGGAGCGCATCCTGGCGCTGGAAAACCAACTGGTGCAGATGGGCGAGCTGGTGCGCGAAGACCAGCTTACCGGCAGCCTGAACCGGCGCGGCATGGACGAGTCGCTGGACCGCGAGATCACCAACGCCGAACGGCGCGACACGCCGCTGTGCATCGCCCTGCTGGACCTTGACGACTTCAAGCGCATCAACGATACCCACGGCCATGCCGCCGGCGACGAAGTGTTGGTCCACCTGGTCAAGGTGATCCGGGAGACGCTGCGCAAGCTGGATGTGATCGCCCGCTTCGGCGGCGAGGAATTCATCGTGCTGATGCCGGAAACCGAGCCGCACGATGCGGTCCAGATCATCACCCGGGTGCAGCGCGAACTGACCAAGCGCATCTTCATGCACGAAAGCCAGCGCCTGCTGATCACCTTCAGCGCCGGCGTGGCCGAGCACCACAAGGGCGAAACCCAGGCGCAACTGATCAAGCGCGCCGATGTGGCCCTCTACAAGGCCAAGAACGCCGGCAAGAACCGCATCGTTTTCGCCGATCCGCCGGCGCCGGACGCCCTGCCTGCGGCATAGTCCGTATAGGAATCAGGAATGGAATCAGGCCGGGACAGGATCCCGGCCTTGTTTTTCGGCGCGCCGCCAGCGCCGCCAGCCGGCCGCCGCCATGGCGACGAACAGGCCATACAGCATGGCCGTCAGCGCCAGGTGCTTGTACAGGTAAAGGCCGACGTACAGCACATCCACCAGGATCCACACCAGCCAGTTTTCGATCTTCTTGCGCGACAGCAGGAATTGCCCGACCAGGCTGCCGGCGGTAAGGAAGGCGTCCATATGCGGCACGTCGGTATCGGTATAGCGGTGCAGGAACCAGGACAGGAACGCAAATCCCGCCAGCCAACCGGCCAGCGCCCATGCCCAACCGTCGCGCTCCAGATAGGACACCTGCAACGGCCGGTGCTGCTCACCGCCGCGCAGCCACTGGTACCAGCCCCAGACGGATACCGCGACGAAGACGAATTGCAAGCCGGCGTCGCCATACAGGCGGGCATCGGTGAATACCGCCGCATACAGCAGCGAAGACAGGATGGCGAACAGCCAGGCCCAGTGGTTCTGGCGGATGTTGAGCCAGACCGTGATCAGCGCCAGCAGGAAGGAAACCAGCTCCAGCGGCGTGGTGCTCAGGCCGAACAGCGACAGCGGCGTATCGATCGACATTCGCTTGGATCAGGAACGGTAAGAAAATGATGGGAAACCGGCAGGAATAGGCGGAACGCTTCCCGCGCCGATGGCCGGCGCCGGCTGCCGCTAGCGCGCCGCCCCGGCTGCGCCCGATGGCGCCGCGGCAGGAACGGAAACGCTCCCGGGCTGGCCGGAGTCAGGCATGTATGGATTCGGATTGGCCGAGGCGAAAGGCTTGCCGGACGCGCCGTCCAGCACCTGGATGAAGACCTCGTTCTGCTTGATCATCCCCAGTTCGAAACGCGCGCGCTCCTCGACCGCGCCCTTGCTCTGCTTCAGGTCGTCGACTTCGGAAGCCAGCTTATCGTTGCGCTCCTTGAGCTCGTCGTTCTTCTTGTGCGCCTGCTGCACCTGGCGGTCAAGCTCCCAGACCTTGAACCATCCGCCCTTGCCCAGCCACAACGGGTACTGTATCAGCACCAGCAGGACGGACAGGCAAAGGATGATCAGGCGCATAGCCGGGAGCTTTCAGCGCGGCGCATGCTTCAGGTTCAAAGCATGCGCCGCCACGCTGTTACTTCAGGTTGTAGAACGCAGCGCGGCCCGGATAGGTGGCGATATCGCCCAGATCCTCTTCGATGCGCAGCAGCTGGTTGTACTTGGCCATGCGGTCCGAACGCGACATCGAGCCGGTCTTGATCTGCAGCGCGTTCATGCCCACGGCGATGTCGGCGATGGTCGAGTCTTCGGTTTCGCCCGAACGGTGCGAGATCACGGCGGTGTAGCCGGCGCGCTTGGCCATTTCGATGGCGGCGAAGGTCTCGGTCAGGGTGCCGATCTGGTTGATCTTGATCAGGATCGAGTTGGCGATGCCCTTGTCGATGCCTTCCTTCAGGATCTTGGTGTTGGTCACGAACAGGTCGTCGCCCACCAATTGCACCTTCTTGCCCAGGGTTTCGGTCAGCAGCTTCCAGCCGGCCCAGTCGTTCTCGGCCATGCCGTCTTCGATGCTGATGATCGGGTACTTGTCGCACCACGATGCCAGCAGGCCGACCTTCTGCGCCGGGGTCAGCACCATGTTTTCGCCGGCCAGGTGGTAGTTGCCATCCTTGTAGTATTCGGAAGCGGCGCAGTCCAGGCCCAGGGCGACCTGGGTGCCCGGCTCGTAGCCGGCCTTCTCGATGGCTTCGATGATCAGCTTGATGGCGTCTTCGTGGCTGGCCACGTTGGGAGCGAAACCGCCTTCGTCGCCGACCGAAGTCGCCAGGCCGCGGTCGTGCAGGATCTTCTTCAGGGTGTGGAACACTTCGGCGCCGTAGCGCAGCGCTTCACGGAAGCTCGGTGCGCCCACCGGGATGATCATGAACTCTTGCAGGTCCAGGTTGTTGTCGGCGTGCGCGCCGCCGTTGATGACGTTCATCATCGGCACCGGCATCTGCATCGAACCGCTGCCGCCGAAATAGCGGTACAGCGGCAGGCCCGACTCTTCTGCGGCGGCCTTGGCCACCGCCATCGACACGGCCAGCATGGCGTTGGCGCCCAGGCGGCTCTTGTTCTCGGTGCCGTCCAGGTCGATCAGGGTGCGGTCCAGGAAAGCCTGTTCGTTGGCGTCCAGGCCCATGATGGCTTCGGAGATTTCGGTGTTGATGTTTTCACAGGCTTGCAGCACGCCCTTGCCGAAGTAGCGGCTCTTGTCGCCGTCGCGCAGTTCGATCGCTTCGCGCGAACCGGTGGAGGCGCCCGACGGCACGGCGGCGCGGCCCAGCACGCCCGATTCCAGCAGCACGTCGCATTCAACGGTGGGGTTACCGCGCGAATCGATCACTTCGCGGCCGATGATATCAACGATTGCACTCATTCCAAATCTCCATCAAGGTTTTAAAAATTGTCGGCAAAGGCGCCCCGGCAACGGGGCTCTTCCAATGATGAAACGGCTGCCGGACTCCAGCCTGGCAGCCGTTTCACGCGCGATCAGGAAAAATTGTTTTCCAGGAAGCCGGCTTTTTTCACGATGCGGTCCAGCTCGATCATCGTGCCCAGCAGGTCCTTCATGCGCGCCAGCGGCACGGCGTTGGGGCCGTCCGACTTGGCTTCGTCCGGGTTCGGATGGGTTTCCATGAACACGCCGGCGACGCCGGTGGCGATCGCGGCGCGCGCCAGCACCGGCACGAACTCGCGCTGGCCGCCCGAAGACGTGCCCTGCCCGCCCGGCAACTGCACCGAGTGGGTGGCGTCGAACACCACCGGCGCGCCGGTCTCGCGCATGATCGCAAGGCTGCGCATGTCCGAGACCAGGTTGTTGTAGCCGAAGGACACACCGCGTTCGCAGGCCATGAACTGGTCGGTCGGCAGGCCGGCTTCCTTGGCGGCGGCGCGTGCCTTGTCGATCACGTTGACCATGTCGTGCGGCGCCAGGAACTGGCCCTTCTTGATGTTGACCGGCTTGCCCGACTGCGCGCAGGCGCGGATGAAGTCGGTCTGGCGGCACAGGAAGGCCGGCGTCTGCAGCACGTCGACCACGGCGGCGACCGGCTTGATCTCGTCGATCTCGTGGATGTCGGTCAAGACCGGCACGCCGATCTCCTTCTTGACCTTGGCCAGGATCTCCAGGCCCTTCTCCATGCCCAGGCCGCGGAACGAGGTGCCCGAGGAGCGGTTGGCCTTGTCGAAGGACGACTTGTAGATGAACGGGATGCCCAGTTCGCCGGTGATTTCCTTCAAGGTGCCGGCGGTATCGAGCGCCATCTGTTCCGACTCGATGACGCAGGTGCCGGCAATCAGGAAGAACGGCTGGTCGAGGCCGGCCTCAAAACCGCAGAGTTTCATGCTTTGCCCTTTGCGGCCGCATCGTGGTGCGCCAGCGCGGCACGGATGTACGAAATGAACAGCGGATGGCCGTCACGCGGAGTCGACTTGAACTCCGGGTGGTACTGCACGCCGATGTAGAACGGGTGGGCGTTCTCGCCGGTGCGCGGCAGCTCCATGATTTCGCACAGGTCTTCGGTCGGCGTGCGCGCCGACACGACCATGCCGGCCTCTTCCACGCGGCCGAGATAAAAATTGTTTGCTTCGTAACGGTGACGGTGACGTTCGGTCACCGTCTCCCCATAAATTTCTGCCGCCAGCGTGCCCGGCTTGACCGCACAGGTCTGCGCGCCCAGGCGCATGGTGCCGCCCAGGTCGGAATTCTCGTCGCGGCGCTCGACCTTGCCGTCGTGGTTCTGCCACTCGTCGATCAGGGCCACCACCGGCTGTTCGGTATCCGGATCGAACTCGGTCGAGTTGGCCTTGGTCAGGCCGGCCTTGTTGCGCGCGTATTCCAGCAGCGCCACCTGCATGCCCAGGCAGATGCCCAGGTACGGCACCTTGTTCTCGCGGGCATAGCGGGCGGCGGCGATCTTGCCTTCCACGCCGCGCTTGCCGAAACCGCCCGGCACCAGGATCGCGTCGTACTTGGCGAGGCCGGCGGTGCCGTTGGCTTCGATCTCTTCCGAATCCAGGTACTCGATGTTCACGCGGCTGCCGGTATGGATGCCGGCGTGGCGCAGCGCTTCGGTCAGCGACTTGTACGATTCGGTCAGGTCGACGTACTTGCCGACCATGCCGATGGTCACTTCGTGCGACGGGTTGTTCTGCGCGTCGATCAGCTTGTCCCACATCGACAGGTCGGCCGGCTTCGGCGACAGGCCCAGCTTTTCGCAGATGATGGTATCCAAACCCTGGTCGTGCAGCATCTGCGGAATCTTATAGATGGTATCCGCGTCCCACACCGAAATGACGGCGTCGGCGGCGACGTTGGAGAACAGCGAGATCTTGTCGCGCTCGTCGTCCGGGATGCGGCGGTCGGCGCGGCACAGCAGCGCGTCCGGCAAGATACCGATTTCGCGCAGCTTCTGCACGCTGTGCTGGGTCGGCTTGGTCTTGAGTTCGCCGGCCGATGCCAGGAACGGCACCAGCGTCAGGTGGACGAAGGCGGTGGCGTTGCGGCCCGAGCGCAGGCTCAGCTGGCGCGCGGCTTCGAGGAACGGCAGCGACTCGATGTCGCCGACGGTGCCGCCGATTTCCACCAGGGCAACATCGTAGCCTTCGGCGCCGCGATGGATGAATTCCTGGATCTCGTTGGTGATGTGCGGGATCACCTGCACGGTCTTGCCCAGGTACTCGCCGCGGCGTTCCTTGCGGATCACCGATTCGTAGACCTGGCCGGTGGTGAAGTTGTTCACCTTCTTCATCTTCGCGGAGATGAAGCGCTCATAGTGGCCCAGGTCGAGGTCGGTCTCGGCGCCGTCGTCGGTGACGAACACTTCGCCGTGCTGCAACGGGCTCATCGTGCCGGGGTCGACGTTGATGTAGGGATCGAGCTTGAGGAGGGTGACTTTGAGGCCGCGCGATTCGAGGATGGCAGCCAGGGATGCGGCGGCAATCCCTTTACCCAGGGAAGACACGACGCCGCCAGTGACAAATACAAACTTGGTCATTACAGGTGAGTGCCGAACGGCACATGCGGGAAATTCAAATTATACCCCAAAAGCGCACGTATTTTTAATCCCCCTTGCCGATATCTGTCTCGCCGAAGCGAAACTTGCATGGGGAAAACACCGCACCCGGAGCTTCCCGTCTAGTTCGACGCCCTTCCCGCCTGCAGGAGCTCCTGGATCATCTCGTGGGTGGCCTGCGCCGCCGGCGTTGGCGACTCCATCGGGAACAGGTGGCCGCCCGGAATCTGGCGGAAATGCTTGCCGACCAGCCGTTTGGTGGCGTCCAGCCCGGCCAGGCGGCACTCCACCGAGTCGGTGCCGCCGACGAAGCCGATGGGTACCGGATAAGGCCGCCGGGTCAGGCAACCCAGATGATGCGGAATGGTACGGTAGACCGCGGTCTCGGCCTCGCGCGTGAAGCGCAGGCGCACGCTGCCGTCTTCGTTGGGCGCGGTGCCATGTTCGACGTAGTCGCGCAGCACCCGCTGCGGCCAGGCGGCGAACATGGCCTTGGCGGCGTAATGCTGATAGGCGGCCTCCATGTCGGGCCAGGCGTTGCGCCGCTTGCTCGACGCCACCGACGGCGAGCGTTTGGTTTCGAACTTGAGCAGCTTGACCACGCGCAACGCCTGCGCGCGCCAGCCGGCCACCACCGGCGAATCCAGCAGCACTACGCAGCGCGCCAGGTCGGGCCGCTTGCGCGCGGCCATCAGCGACAGGATGCCGCCCATCGAATGGCCGACCAGGATCACCGGTTCGCGATAATTGCGCTCCAGCTCCTCGATCAGTTCGCGCGTGAGCTTGCGCCAGCCGTCATCGACCGGGTAGCGCGGATTGTGGGCATGCATGGCCAGCGCCCGCACGTCATAGTGTTGGCGCAGTTGTTCGAAAAACATGCCATAGGTACCCGCCGGGTAGCTGTTGGCATGGGCGAAATGCAGGATGGGCAAACTCATGGAAACGGAATCGGAGAAAGGCTCTGGCGGCAGCATAGCAAAACCGCGACGACCGCAAGCGTGCTATTTTCCCGGATCGCGAAATGCGCGCCCCTGGCAGCATTCTTAACGGGCTTTAACGCCCGTACCAGTAGCGCCGATGCGCCTTGCGGTATTCCTCCACGCCCAACTGGTCGCCGAAGGTGACGGTCACCGCCCCCGATTCATCGGTGCGCAAACGGCGGATGCCCAGGCGCTGGTAGCGCTCAAAGACTTCCGGATTGGGATGGTTGAAGCGATTGCGGTAACCGACCTGGAAGATCGCCGCCTCCGGCCGCACGGCGCGCAGGAACGGCTCGGTCGAGGAAGTCCTGCTGCCGTGATGCGGCGCCAGCAGCACCGTCGACGGCAACTGCTCGGCCATGGCGCCGTTGAGCATCTGGTCTTCCTGTATCGCCTCGGCATCGCCGGCTAGCAGGATCGACTGGCGCCCGATCTGCACCTTCAGCACGCAGCTAAGCGCATTGGGTTTCCATTTGTCGCTGTCATAGATCGCCGGCGCCGGATGCAGCATGGTGAAGCCGATGCCGTCCCAGTTCCACGACTGCCCCGCCACGCAGCGCCGGTGCGCCGGCGCCGCCTTGACGATGGGGCTGTCGGCGGCCAGCGACGAATAGACGCTGTCGACCCGCACGCCCTTGAACAGCGACAAGGCGCCGCCGGAGTGGTCGATATCGCTATGCGAGATAACCACCCGGTCGAGCCGGTCGATGCCGCGCGCGCGCAAGTAAGGCAGCAGCACCCGGGTAGCGCCGTCGGATTGTGGCGTGTAATACGGGCCGGTGTCGTACAGCAGGCGGTGGCCCGGCGTCTCCACCAGCAGCGCCATGCCTTGCCCGATGTCGAAGGCGGTGACGCGCATGCTGCCGTCGGGCGGCGCCGAGGGCCCGTTCAACAGCAGCGGCAGCCAGCCGAACACGCCCAGCCAGCGGGCCGGCCAGCCGCGCGGCGCCAGCACCAGCAGCGTACCGCCCAACGCCAGCAGGAACATCCACCAACTCGGCAGCGGCGTCTCCCATACCGCGAAAGGCATCGCGTTCAACCAGCCCAGGAATTCGGCCAGCCACGCCAGCAACTGGTGCGGTATCTGCAGCACCCACCCGGCGGCGAAGGCCGGCAACACGCTGCCCAAGAGCGACAGCGGCGTGACCACCAGCCCCACCAGCGGGATAGCGACAGCGTTGGCGATCGGGCTGACCAACGAATATTGGCCGAACAGCAACACCGTCAGCGGCACCAGGCCGAGCGTGATGATGTACTGGGCCTGGGCGCCGGCCTTGGTCGCCAGCCACAGCTTCTGCCACCATTGGGTACGCGCGGCCGCCTCCATCGCGCGGCCCGGCTGCATGCGCCCGACCGTGCCGTACATCAGCAGGGCCACGGCGCCGAACGACAGCCAGAAGCCCGGCCACATCAGCGACCAGGGATCGAGCAGCAGCACCAGCCCCAGCGCCAGGCACAGCACTACCGACACGCGCGTGATGCGACCGCTCCAGAAGGCGATGCCGACCACCACCAGCATGTACAGCGTGCGCTGCGCCGGCACGCCGAAGCCGGCCAGCAAGACATACAGGATCGCCGTGAGCATGCCGGCGATGACCGCCACCTTCTGCGCCGGCAGCAGCAGCGGCAACTGCGCGCCGGTAAAGAACGAACGCCGCCACAGCCAGCTCGCCAGGCCGCCGCACAAGGCCGCCAACATGGTGATGTGCAGGCCGGAAATGGCCATCAGGTGGCCGATGCCGGTGCGATTGAAGATGCTCCAGTCGGATTGGCTGATGCCGCGCTGGTCGCCCATGACCAGCGCCGCCACCACCGGCGCGTACGGTTCACCCGGCAATGCCGCCAGGATGCGGTCGCGCAGCCAGCCGCGCGCGTATTCGACGGCGTTGGACGGGGTCCAGACGAAAGCGTCGAGACGCCGGTTGGCCGCGCTCGCCGGGGCGCCGGCCGCAGCCGGCGCGCCCACCACATAACCGGTGGCGCGCACGTCGTCCTGCAACAGCCACAGCTCGTAATCGAATCCATCCGGATTGGCGTTGCCGTGCGGGCGCTTCAGGCGCACCGTCAGCCGCCAGCGTTCGCCGGGCCGGATCTCGGCCGTCGCCTGCGGCGCCGGCAACGTTCCCTCGCCATCCTCGACCGGCGCCTGGTAACGGCGGTTGCCGTACCACGCCAGCGCCAGTCTGGGCGGCACCGGCGGCTTCACCGTCCCCTGCAGCACCACCTGTTCGACATCGAAACGAAAGCGCACGCCCTGCGCATTGCGGTCCGGCAGGTCGGCCACGGTGCCGATCACGGTCACGTCCCTGCCCTCCCATGCCGGCGGCAGCTCCTGCTCAAGGTAATAGTTCGCGAAAGCCGCGGCCCACAAAAAACCCACCCAGGCGCCACAGGTGAGCAGCAACGGGATGCGCAGATAGGGTTGCCAGAATTTCCACGCGGTGAACGCCAGCAGTCCGGCCAGCACCAGGCCGACCGCGTACCACTCGATGCCGGGCAGCCGCGCCTGCATCTGCAGCAAACCGATGCCGAAGGCAAAGCCGATGATCACACTGCGCATCAGAAGCCCAATCCGGAAGAAGCCAGCCGCGGCAAGACGGCCAGTGCATTGGCGGAGGTGGCGGCGGCGACTTCCGCCGGCAGCATGCCGCGCAGCCCGGCCAGCACTTCGCCGATGCGCGGGATCTGGTCCGGCGTATTGACGCCGGGATGGCGCCAGGCGGGGGCGATATCGGGGGCGTCGGTCTCCAGCACAATCGACGACAGCGGCAGTTCGGCCGCCAGCCGGCGGATCTGCAGCGAGCGCGGGAATGTCATGGCGCCGCCGAAGCCCAGGCGCAAGCCCAGTTCGATGAACGCCCGCGCCTGCTGCTCGCTGCCGTTGAAGGCATGCGCGATGCCGCCCGGCACGCGGATGCGGCGCAGGTATTTCAGGATGATGTCCTGCGAACGGCGCACATGCAGCAGCACCGGCAGCCCGAAATCACGGGCCAGCTTCAACTGCTCGGCAAAGAAGAATTCCTGCTTCTCGCGCAACGGCGTTTCCTTCAGTTCAGGCACGAAGAAATCCAGCCCGATCTCGCCGATGCCGACGAAAAGGGGGTCATCCAAGGCGGCTTCGATGGCGGCGCGCAACGCCTGCAGGTCGGACTCCCTGGCTGTCGGCACATACATCGGATGGATGCCCAGCGCATAGACGCCGTTGCCCGCTTCGCGCGCCAACTGCGCCACTGTGCCGAAATTGACCCGCGCGATGGCCGGTATCACGATCGCCCGCACGCCGGCCCGCGCCGCATCGCCGGCGATGGAAACGGAATGTCCGCCGAATTCCCCGGCGTCGAGATGGCAGTGCGTGTCGACCCACATGTGCGTACTGGTATGGCGTGATGACCCGATAAAAATACGTTAAGCCGCCGGCTGGCGCACGCAAAGAGGGCCGGGCCGCCGTTATCGCGCTGGCATGCTTCCCCCGAAGCGTATTTTTTTAATGCAGCATACCCGGAATCGCTCCGGATCCAGAAGCAGGAGTTTACCGTTTAACCGCCGCTTGCGACCCTTAACATGCGTAAAGAGACGGGCAAACCCGATTTAACCCGGATCAGCCCCGGCCTGTATCGCCCTCGAAAAGGCAGGCACGATAAATAAAAAGGACGCAATCGCTTGCGTCCTTTTTCCACTTGGGCCTTGTAAACAGGTTCTAAGCAGCTTCCAGCGACTTGCCCAGCTTGCGCAGGAACTGTTCGCAGTGGTCCAGTTGCGCCAGCGTCACGAACTCGTTGGGCTTGTGCGCATTGTCGATGCTGCCGGGGCCGCACACGATGGTCGGGATACCGATCTGCTGGAACAGGCCGGCCTCGGTGCCATAGGCCACCTTGCGCGTCTGGCGGTCGCCGGTCAGCGCCCGCACCAGCTCGGTGATCGCCGCCTGCTCGGCCGCTTCCAGCGCCGGGCTGCCGGCGAAATTATCGATCTCGATGCGGGCATCGGCGAACTCTGCCTTCATCTTCGGCAGCAGCACGTCGCGCACGTAGACATCAATCTGTGCCTGGATGTCGGCCACGGTCATGCCCGGCAGGTTGCGGAACTCATAGGTGAATTCGCACAGCTCGGGGATCGTGTTGACCGCGATGCCGCCGCGGATCTGGTTGGTGGTCATGGTGGTGAACGGCACGTCGAAGAACTGGTCGTACGGACCGTTGGCCTTGTAGGCGTCAGCGAAATCGCGGATGGCGCAGATCATGCGCGCGGCGTATTCGATGGCGTTGCAGCCCTGGGGCGTAAGCGAGGAGTGGGCCGACTTGCCGTGCACCTTGCAGGCGAACACGTTGATGCCCTTGTGCGCCACCACCACGTTCATGCTGGTGGGTTCGCCCACCACGCAGCCGTCGACCTTGATGCCTCGCTTGACGATTTCCTCCAGCATCACCGGCGCGCCGATGCAGCCGATTTCCTCATCGAACGAGAACGCCAGGTGCATCGGCTTGGTACGCGGCATGGCCAGGAATTCCGGCGTCAGGGCCATCGCGGTGGCGATGAAGCCCTTCATGTCGCAAGTGCCGCGCCCATACAGTGCGCCATCCTTTTCGACCAGCTTGAACGGGTCGGTATCCCACTTCTGGCCGTCCACCGGCACCACGTCGGTATGCCCGGACAGGACGATGCCGCCCTGGGTCGCGCCCGCGTTGGGGCCGGTAGTAGCCGGCAGCGTGGCGAACAGGTTGGCCTTGGTTTTTTCCTTGTTATGGGCGAACCAGGGCTTGATGCCCTGCTGCTCCAGGCTGTCGCGCAGCGCGGCGATCAGCTCCAGGTTGGAATTGCGGCTGGTGGTATCGAAGCCGACCAGCGTTTCCAGCCATTGACGGGTATTCATCATGTTCTTGCCATTCAACAAATAAAAAAGACCGGCCCGCCGAAGACGAACCAAAACTACATTATGGCGCTGATTGAGGATTGCCGCCCGCGCCCTGCGTTTCAGCCACGGCCGGTGGCTCATGGAACGTAGCGGCGGCCGGTACTACTGTCGGCTGCAGCCCTTCCATGCGTCCCAGCCAAGCGGTGAATTGCTTGCCCAGCGAGTCGGCGACGATCTCGAGAATCCCGCATGTGCCACGCATGCCGCCCCACATGCCGCCACGCGAATGATCGCGCTGCACGGCGGAACGTACTACCTTCCCATCCTGCATCAAGTCGCCGCGCACCAGAATCGCCTTGGAACCGCTCCAGCCGCCGCCTCCCACGCCCTGCACCGACAGTACGGTGAGCTTGAGCACACGCCCCTTGTCGAGCTCGGCAGGATCGGAAACCTGCAAAGCATCCGGATACTTCTGCGCCACGTGGCGAAACACGTAGTTGCCCACCATCTCTTCCACAGCGCATTCCTCGCGGATGCGATCCATCACCGGAGCATTGTCCGCGTACGGAGCCGGTACCTGCACACGCAGCGACTCCGCTCGCGTTTCCAATGCGTTGAGCAGCATCGCTGCCAACAGCGCACACTTGATTGTCTTCTTGCTCATTGCTCCCCAGTCGCAATCCAGGTTGGTCAAATGTTTCAGTCCTGTCGCAGGCCCTGTTCCGACAGCCGCAGCACCCTGCCACAGCGCCCGGCCAGGTCGTTGTCATGGGTCACGATCACAAAGGCCGTGCCCAGCTTCTGCGACAGCTCGATCATCAATTCAAACGTCTTGTCGGCGGTGCCGCGGTCGAGGTTGCCGGTCGGCTCGTCGGCCAGCACGCAGGCCGGATGCGTCACCAGCGCGCGCGCCAGGGCCACGCGCTGGCGTTCGCCGCCGGACAGTTCGCCCGGCACGTGCGAGACGCGCTGTTCCAAGCCGACCCGGGCCAGGATCTCGCGCGCCTGCTGCTGCGCCTGTTCGCGCCTGACGCGGCGGATCAGCAGCGGCATGGCCACGTTGTCCAACGCCGAGAATTCCGGCAGCAGATGGTGGAACTGGTAGACGAAGCCCAGCGACTTGTTGCGCAGCTCGCCGCGCGCCGCCTCGCCCAGACCGGCGAAGTCCTGGCCCTGCAACGTGACCGAACCGGCCGTCGGCGTATCCAGCCCGCCCAGCAGATGCAGCAGGGTTGACTTGCCGGAACCGGAAGCGCCGACGATGGCGACCTGCTCTCCATGGCGCACATCGATGTCGATGCCGGCCAGCACCTTGACCGAATACTTGCCCTGCGTGAATGTCTTGCCCAGGCCGCGCGCGGCCAGCACCACTTGCTTGTCGTTCATTGCCTGACCTGTCGTGTTACTCATAGCGCAGCGCCTCCGCCGGTTTGACGCGGGCCGCGGCCCAGCTCGGATACAGCGTCGCCAGGAAAGCCAGCACCACCGCCACGCCGCCGATGGTGTAGACATCGGACCAGATCAACTGCGAAGGCAGCTCGGAAATCACATAGATGCTCTTGGGCAGGAACTGCACATGGAACAGGCGCTCGATGGCCGGCACCACCACATCGATATTGAGCGCCACCAGCACGCCCAGGCCGACGCCGATGGCGGTGCCGACCAGGCCCACCAGCGCGCCCTGGATCACGAAGATCTTCATGATGGAGCCGGGCGAAGCGCCCAGCGTGCGCAGGATGGCGATGTCGGCCTGCTTGTCGGTGACCGTCATCACCAGCGTCGACACCAGGTTGAAGGCGGCCACCGCGATGATCAGGGTCAGGATGATGAACATCATGCGCTTCTCGGTCTTGACCGCCGCGAACCAGTTGCTGTTCTGCTGCGACCAGTCGCGCAGGTAGAGGTCGCCGGTCAGCGTGGAAGCCAGCTCCCGGGTCACCTGCGGCGCCTGCAGCATGTCGCGGATGCGCAGCCGCACGCCGGTCGGCGCATCCTGGCGGAACAGGGTTTCGGCATCCTGCAGATGGAGGAAGGCCAGCGAGGAGTCGAACTCATAATGCCCGGCCTCGAAGATGCCGCCCACCGTGAACTGTTTCAGGCGCGGCAGCACGCCGGCCGGCGTCACCTGCCCCTGCGGCGCGATCAGCGTCACCTTGTCGCCGATGCCCACCCGCAGTCCGCGTGCCAGTTCGCCGCCCAGCACGATATTGAATTCACCCGGCTTCAGGGCGTCGAAACTGCCCTGCTTGATCTGTTTGGCGACATCGGAAACCTTGGGCTCCTCTTCCGGCAGCACGCCGCGCACCACCACGCCGCGCAGGTTGTCGTCGCGCATCACCATCGCCTGCGCCGCCACGTAGGGCGCAGCGCCCAGCACTTCCTTGTTCTGGAAGGTCTGCTTGGCCACCGCTTGCCAGTCGCGCATGGAGCCGGAGGCGTCAAACACCTCGATATGCGCCAGCACCGACAGCATGCGGTCGCGCACTTCCTTCTGGAAGCCGTTCATGACCGACAGCACCACGATCAGCGCGGCCACGCCGAGCGCGATGCCGGCCATGGAAATGAGGGAAATAAAGGAGATGAAGCTGTTGCGGCCGCTGCGCTTGCCGGCGCGCGTATAGCGGATGCCGACCAGCCATTCGAACGGCAGGTTTTTTATTAGACTCAAAATTGCTCCGAGAGAAGGCCGTGTTGGATGAAATACGCCGCCGGCGGCAGCACATTTCGACAGGCGAAGCGCGAAGTTTGCCACAGAATGGACCGTCCGGCCCAGCCCGGCCGCCCCGCTCGCCGCCGTGCCGGAATAGAGTCGGGCTTTGCGCGGAGGTTCGCGGCGCCGCAAAATCCGCTCCTTGCGGCCAGCATTTCCAGGCAACAACATCCGGGCCGATGTTGCGCACGGAACTGGTTATATATACAGTGCAAGGCTTTCCGCAACACTTCGCCCCGATACGCCCATGCCGCCAGATCCCGCCGATTTCGATGTCCCGACATCCGGGATCGCGCCCGCCGCCGGGGATCCCTTCGCCAGACTCAACGACGAACAGCGCGCCGCAGTGGAGCATGGCGGCAAGCTGCCGCCCGCCCAGCACCTCCCCTTGCTGATCGTGGCCGGCGCCGGCACCGGCAAGACCAATACGCTGGCGCACCGGGTGGCGAAACTGATCCTCGACGGCGCGGACCCGCAACGCATCCTGCTGCTGACGTTTTCGCGGCGCGCCGCCGCCGACCTGGGCAAGCGCGTCAGCCAGGTGATCGGCCAAGTGCTGCAACTGCCGCCATCGGCGTCGCCGCCGGGGCTGGCATGGTCGGGCACCTTCCATGCGATCGGCGCGCGCCTGCTGCGCGACTATGCGGCCCCGATCGGCCTGGAGCCCGACTTCACCATCCAGGACCGCGGCGACTCGGAAGACCTGATGGGACTGCTGCGCCACGAGATGGGACTGACCGCGACCGACAAACGCTTCCCGCTCAAGGCCACCTGCCTGGCCATCTATTCCCGCGCGCTCAACACCCGCGAAGACCTCGGCACGGTGCTGCCAACGCAATTCCCCTGGTGCCGCGAATGGGAAGCGCAACTGGCCGAGCTGTTTGGACGCTATGCCGAGGCCAAGGAACAGCAGCACGTGCTGGACTACGACGACCTGCTGCTGTTCTGGGCCGACATGCTGTCCGACGCCGAACTGGCGCGCCACGTGAGCGAACGCTTCGACCACGTGCTGGTGGATGAATACCAGGACACCAACCGCCTGCAGGCCGAAATCCTGCAGCGTCTGAAGCCCGACGGCGCCGGCGTCACGGCGGTGGGCGACGACGCCCAATCGATCTATTCCTTCCGCGGCGCCACGGTGCGCAACATCCTAGACTTCCCGGCGCTGTTCTCGCGCCCGGCGCATATCGTCACGCTGGAACGCAACTACCGTTCGACCGAACCGATACTGGCCGCCTCCAACGCCGTCATCACCGACGCCCCCGAACGCCACCACAAGCACCTGTGGAGCGGGAAGCCGTCCTCGCAGAAACCGCAACTGGTCGTGATCCCGGACGAGGTGGAGCAGGCGCGCTGGGTCGCCAACCGCGTGCTGGCGCACCGCGAACAAGGCCTGACGCTGAAATCGCAGGCGGTACTGTTCCGCACCGTCACCCACAGCGCCGCGCTGGAACTGGAACTGTCCCGGCGCAACATCCCCTTCCTGAAGTTCGGCGGCCTGAAGTTCCTCGAAAGCACCCACATCAAGGACATCCTCTCGCTGCTGCGCCTGGCCCACAATCCCAGCGGCCGCATGGCGGGTTTCCGCGCCCTGCAACTGATCCCCGGCATCGGCCCGGCCACCGCCAGGAAGGTACTGGACCGGATGGCCGCCGCCAACGACCCGGCAGCAGCCCTGCGCGAGTTCGCGCCGCCCGCCAATGCCGCGCTGGAATGGCAAGCCTTCGCCGACGCCTATGCGCTGATGCGAAGCGCCGGGGCGCCGTGGCCGGCCGACATCGAAGCCGCGCGCGACTGGTACCTGCCGCAACTGGAACGCCGATACGACGATGCCTCCGCCCGCCGCGCCGACATCGAACAACTGGCCGCGCTGGCCCGCGGCTATGCCTCGCGCGAGAAATTCCTGACCGAGCTGACGCTGGATCCGCCCGAAGCCAGCAGCGACTATGCGGAGCCGCCCTACCGCGACGAGGACTACCTGACGCTGTCCACTATCCACTCCGCCAAGGGCCAGGAATGGCGCTCGGTGCATGTGCTCAACGTGGTGGACGGCTGCATCCCGTCCGACCTGACCACCGGCAGCGAAGCCGAGATCGCCGAAGAGCGCCGCCTGCTGTACGTTGCCATGACGCGCGCCAAGGAGTATTTGCACCTGATCGTGCCGCAGCGCTTCTACGTCGTCCAGCAAACGCAGCAAGGCGACCGCCACGTCAACGCCATCCGCAGCCGCTTCATCACGCCGCGCATGCTGCCGCATTTCGAAGACAGTCTGTGGTTCTCGGCGGAAACCAACGGCGCCCGCACGCCCATGCCCGAAAGCGTGAAGATGCTGGTGCGGCAGCGGGCCAAGAACGCCTGGAAGAAAAGCTGAGCCTCGATGCAAGCCGGGAGTAATAACCTGGCAACCGCTAAAATATCGCCCCATGAACCAACTCGACATCCTCATCCCCTTCGCCCTGCCCCCGGCCGAAATGGCGCGCGACCTGCTGCGCCAATGCCAGGCCCCGGCGCTGGCGATGCTGCTGGCGCGCGGCAAACCCGCCGCGCCGACGCAATCGCACGATCCATTCTCGCGCGCCTTGCCGCATGAGCACTGGCTGGCCCGGCGCTTCGGCTTGCCGCAGCCGGCCCAGGACAGCAGCCCGGCCGCCGCCGCCGCGCTGATGCGCAGCCTCGGCCATACCCCGGCCGCCGGCCACTGGTTCGTACTGCATCCGGCCCATATCCACGTTGCGCGCGACCACCTGGTGCTGACCGATATCAGCCAGTTGCAATTGGACGAGGCGCAATCGCAAAAACTGTTCGCATCCGCCGCTCCGCTGTTCACCGAGATCGGCCATGAAGTCGTCTATGGCGACGCCGGCACCTGGTTCATCCGCGCCGACGCCTGGGCCGGCCTGCGCACCTCGACCCCGTCCGCCGCCAGCGGCCGCAATGTCGACATCTGGATGCCGGAGGGGCCGGGCGAGCTGGCCTGGCGCAAGCTGCAGAACGAAGTGCAGATGCAATGGTTCTCGGAAAGCCTGAATGAAGAGCGCGAGATGCGCGGCCTGAAAACGGTCAATTCGATGTGGATCTGGGGCGGCGCCGATACCTCGGCCGCCCCTGCATCGGCCTACGCCGCCGGCTATGGCCTGAACGGCTGGACCCAGGCTTTCGGCAGCGCGCCGGCAAGCTTGCCCGGCGCCGCCGACATCGCCGCCGGCAACGGCCACCGCTTGCTGCTGCTGGACCAGTTGGTCGAAGTCGCCCTGGCCCAGGAATGGGGCCTGTGGCTGCAGCGCATGGAAAGCATCGACCGCGAATGGCTGGCGCCGCTGCTGGCCTCGCTGCGCGACGGCGCCTTCGATGCCGTCAACCTGATCCTGACCGGCGCCGACAAGCTGGTGCAGATTTCCACCACGCGCGGCGCGCTGCGCAAGTTCTGGCTCAAACCCTCCTTATCCAAGCTGTCCGCATGATCCGCATCGCCACCCGCCCCTATTCCATCCAGCAAGCCGAGCAACTGATCGCCGAGGGCGTCCATCCGGTGCTGGCGCGCGTGTACGCGGCGCGCGGCCTGGCCAGCGCGAGCGAGCTGGCGAGCGAGCTCAACGCCCTGATCGCGCCGTCCGGCCTGTTGCATATCGACGCCGCCGCCAGCTACCTGGCCGACGCCATCGCCGCGCGCAAGAAGCTGGTGATCGTGGCCGACTACGACTGCGACGGCGCCACCGCCTGCGCCGTGGGCCTGCGCGGCTTGCGCCTGCTGGGCGCGCAGGTCGACTACATCGTGCCCAACCGTTTCGAATACGGCTACGGCCTCACGCCCGAGATCGTCGAGCTGACCGTGCGCGAGAAGGCGCCGGATGTGATCGTCACCGTCGACAACGGCATCGCCAGCATCGACGGCGTGGCCGAGGCCAAGCGGCGCGGCATCGACGTGGTGGTGACCGACCACCACCTGCCGGGCGACACGCTGCCGGAGGCGCGCGTGATCGTCAACCCGAACCAGCCGCAATGCGGCTTCCCCAGCAAGAACCTGGCCGGCGTGGGCGTGATGTTCTATGTGCTGCTGGCGCTGCGCGCCGAGATGCGCAAACGCGGCATCTTCGATGCCCAGACGCAGCCGCGGCTGGACACGCTGCTGGACCTGGTGGCGCTGGGCACGGTGGCCGACGTGGTCAAGCTGGACGCCAACAACCGCATCCTGGTGGCGCAAGGCCTGAAGCGCATGCGCAGCGGCAAGATGCATCCCGGCATCGCCGCGCTGTTCCGCGCCGCTGGCCGCGAGGCGCGCCGCGCCACCCCGTTCGACCTGGGATTCGCGGTCGGGCCGCGCCTGAACGCGGCCGGCCGCCTGGCCGACATGGCGCTGGGCATCGAATGCCTGACCACCGACGACGAAGGCCGCGCCTGGGCCATCGCCCAGGAACTCGACAGCATCAACCGCGAACGGCGCGACATCGAGGCCGGCATGCAAGACACCGCGCTGAACCTGCTGGACGACTTCAACCCGGCCGACCGCCGCACCATCGCCGTGTTCGACGCCTCCTGGCACCAGGGGGTGATCGGCATCGTGGCCTCGCGCCTGAAGGATCGCTTCTACCGCCCCACCATCACCTTCGCACCGGGCGACGACGGTTTCCTCAAGGGCTCGGGCCGCTCGATCCCCGGCTTCCACCTGCGCGACGCGCTGGACCTGGTGTCCAAGCACGCGCCTTCGGTGATCACCAAGTTCGGCGGCCATGCGATGGCGGCCGGGCTGACCATCCATGCCGAAGCCTTCGACGCCTTTGCCCAGGCGTTCGAAGCGGTCGGCCGCGACTGGCTGACGCAAAACCAGTTGGAACGCGTGATCGAGACCGACGGCGTGCTGGAGGACGCCTATTATTCGGTGCAGTTCATCGGGGTGATGGACCAGCAGGTGTGGGGCCAGGGCTTCGCGCCGCCGGTGTTCTGCGACACCTTCCGCGTGCTGAACCAACGCATCCTGAAGGAAAAGCACCTGAAGCTGCTGCTGGAAAAGAACGGCCAGAAGTACGACGCCATCTGGTTCGGCCACGCCGACGCCCTGCCCGACTACGCCACGGTCGCCTTCCGCCTGGACGCCAACGAATACAACGGCAAGACCACCGTGCAACTGATGGTGGAACACGCCGAACCGGCCTGAAAAAGCCCTGACGCCACCGATTTTGTGGCAAAGTGGAAACAGGACTCCATCTAAGAACCCGTTTCGCAATGAAACGGGTTCTAAAGCGCAGCCGGGTGGTACGATGACGCTTCGCATACGTCCGGCAGCACACGACGTCCCGGCCCGGCACAAGCCGCTTTCATCGCGAAACCGGCCTCTTGGGAAACACGCCCCCCACTTCGCCGATGAAGACAGAACGCCTCACCAACAGCCTTCTCACGCGTCTCGTTCTGTTCGGGATCGTGCTTATCGCCTGCTCCGCCGTCGCGCGCTATTACTTCCTGGTCAACTTCCTTGAGACTGAGCAAAGCGCGGTGGCGGCCGAACGGCAAGGCGTCGTGGCCGGCTATCTTGCCGAGAGCATCGGCTACCGCATCGGCGAACGACGCCTTTTCCTGGAACGGCTGGCCGCGCAAATGCCGCCCGGCCTGGCGCGCGATCCGGCAGCCCTGCGCGAATGGCTGGGCGAACGCCATGCGATACAACCATTGCTGCTGCAACGCCTGTTCGTGGCCGACACCTCCGGTACGGTCGTCGCCGGCTATCCTGACCTGCTGAACCAACGCACCCCGTCGCTGGCCGCCGATTCCGATTACCAGCGTGCCCTGGCAGGAAGCGCCGTGACCGACGCCCCGCTTTCGGCCTGGGAAGCGGGCGCGCCGCTGCTTGGGATGCTGGTCCCGATCAGGGATGCGGCCGGCAAAGTCACTGGCGTGCTGGGCGGCACCAACACGCTCACTCCGACCGGATTCCTGGAGCAGCTGCAGCAAAAGCACCTGGAACCGAAAGGCGTTTTCCTGCTGGTGTCGCCGGCGCGGCGGCTGATCATCACCTCCAACGATCCGTCCATGGCGGTCACCCCGCTGCCGGCCGCAGGCGCCGATCCGATGCTGGACCGCGCACTGACAGGTTTCCGCGGCAACGGCGTCGGCCACAACGCCAAGGGCATCGAACAAGTCAGGGGTTTCGCCTCGGTGCCCGGCACCGACTGGTTTGTCGTTGCCTGCCTGCCGCTGGCATCCTCGATACCGGGCGCAGACCGCATGCGCCACCTGGTCGCGCGCGGCGGGACGGTCCAGGCTGGCGTGATTGTCCTGCTCATCATGCTGACTTATTTCATGTTCTTCCGCCCGCTGCGCCGGGCGGCCGAGCTGGCCGACAAGATGACACGCGGGGAAATCCCCCTGTCGCCGCTGCCGGTGACGTCGCGCGATGAGGTCGGCCATCTCACCATGGCCTTCAACGGTTTGCTGGCGCGTCTCAAACTGCACCAGTCCGAGCTGCAGCACCAGGCCCACCACGATGTCCTGACCGGCCTGCCCAACCGCATGATGCTGGCCGAGCGCATGCGGCAAGCAATAGGCGACGTCTGCTGCGAACAAAGCGGCATCGCGCTGCTGTTCCTCGACCTGGACGGGTTCAAGCCGATCAACGATAGCCTCGGGCACAAGGCCGGCGACCTCGTGTTGCAGGAAATCACCCGGCGCCTGCGCCAGGTGGCGCGCCACAGCGATACCCTGGCGCGCGTCGGCGGGGACGAATTCGTACTGCTGGCGACCGACCTGGAGGCGCCGCTGCAAAACGGCGCGCGCGCCCTGGCCGAGAAATGCATCAAGGCGGTGTCCGAGCCGCTGCTGCTGGCGCAAGGGGAATACCGGCTGGGCGTGTCGATCGGGATTGCCATCTGCGACGGCCGCTGCGATGCCGACAGCCTGCTGCAAGCCGCCGACCAGGCCATGTATTGCGCCAAGGCCAGCGGCCGCGGCTGCTATGTGATCGCGCCGGCCGGCATCGGTTGCAGCCATGTCGTCATCAACGCACCGGCAGAAACTGAAGGAACGAACCGCCCAGCAGGTTCTGCACATAGCTGATCCCGGCGCGGCGGTATTTTTCAGTGATGAACGTGGCGAGCAGGTCGAGGCGGCCGACGATCTTGCCGAATTCCCGCTCGAAGCTGAGGTTGCGCATGTCGGCGCTGATCTCGTCGGACAGCAGCAAGGGGCCGCCGGCCGGATTGCGGCGGCTGGCCAGGATCCAGGCGCCGATCTCGACATTGCGGGCGGCGTTGTACAGGTGCTGGGCGTCGAGGCTGTCGATCAGGAAGAATTCGATCTTGTTGCCGTGCGCGACGATGATCATGTCGGCGGTGGCATAGACGAAGGCAGCCACGCGGTCGCCCTTGAAGTCCGGGCTCAGCGCCAGCGCCATGGCGGCGATATCGCGCTTGCCCTGCAATTCCGGCCAGGACTGGCGCTTCTCCACCGCATCGCGCACCTTGGCGAGCGCCTCTTCGCGGCTGGCGGCGGTCTTTTTCCATTCCGCCGGGTTGCGCCGGTAGAGCTTGTCCATCAGCAGGTAGAGCCCGTCGAGATTGGCGCGCATGGCCAGCGTGGCGACGCGGTTGGTGTCGGACTGCCCCATCTCGCGCGAACTGGCCGAGGCTCCCTTGACCTCGCCGTGCGGCGCCGGTGAACTGGCGCAACCGGCCAGCGCGGCGGCGCATAACAGCATAAGGAGCAGCGGTCTCGTTTTGGTTGTTGTCATCGGCAGGCGTAGGAAGCAAGCTGATGAGACCGATCCTAGCAGATTGCGTTCACAGCAAGTATGCCGATTGGAGACATCGGCCGGACACAACAAAAAACGGCAGGCCCGCAGGCCTGCCGCCAGTCATGCGTTCAAACGCATCAAGCCTTGGAGTAAGGCAGTCCGGTCAGGTAGCCCACCGTAGCGCCGAAACGATCCTTGTAATTGGCGCGTACCAACGGATCGAGCGTGTCCTTGACCTTGTCGTGCAAGCCCTTCTCCCAATCGCCGGCATGCTGGAAATTGCTCATCACATAGGTCCAGCCGTTGATCTCGTCGACCGCGTGCAAACCGGTCGACTCGGCCCCGGCCGGGCAGGACAGCACTCGCGTCAGGGCCTTGGTGTCGACGTTGTAGGCCCACAGGAAGTTGTTGACGTGCATGCCGCTGTCTTCGCCGATGAACAGCGTGCGCAGCTTTTCGGAGAACTTGATGTTGTCCGGGTTGGCGATGCGGTCCTGCGCCGCCAGGTTGCCCAGCGCGTCCGGCGTCTTCAGGTCCGCGCCGACCAGCTCGGCCGGCGCCGCCATGTCGACCGGCACCCATTCGCTGCCGATCGCCGCGCCGGTGGCGTCGCGCTGGCCGCCGCGCAGGTTCAGCGCGTACACGGCGCCGGCCTTGGGGCCTTGCACCTTGATGTGGCCGGAGCCGTCCAGCATCGAGGTCTGCACATAGGACATGGCCGAATAGGCGACCTTGTCGCGCGCGTTGACGGTGGTGCCTTCCATCTTGGTGAAGCCCAGGCTGCCGCCGGCCAGCGCGGCGTAGCGGTGGGTTTCGAGGAAGGCCGCCGCCTTTTCCATACCCGGCTTGAGGCGCACCCAGTTGGGCTTGCCGCCGAACGGGATCTTGGTGAACGAGGCGTCCGACGGATCGCTGGTGCGGATGTCCATGATGCCGGCGGCCTTGTAGCGCTCGGCCATGGCCTTGATTTCGTCGCTGGAAGCGCTGCCCAGCCTGATCCACGACAGCTTGCCGGCGCCCGGACCCACACCCGAGACCTGCTCCCAGCGCGCCACGTACAAGGTACCGGCCGACAGGTCGGCGGCGCGGTCGGCGATGAACATGAACAGGCCGCCGTTGGTGGCGTCGTCGCCCATCAGCACGGTGCGCCGGTCGGGCATGACCTGCACCAGCTCGTGCGAGATGCGGCCCAGGCAATAGTGCTTCCGGATCGAGCCGGTGCCGTCGGCATGGACGGTGACTTCCGGCAAGTGGCCGTAGTGGTAGGGATTGGCGCGCGTTTCATCGCCGTACAGGTTCTTGCTGAAAGCCTTGAATTGCGGGTTGGAGGCGATCGCCGAGGCATCCGGCTCGTACTCTTCGGAGGACAGGTGGGTATTCCACGGCGACAGGCTGGCGCCGCAGGTGATCCACAGGCCGTTGACCTGCGAGGTATCGACGTTGTGGTACTTGACCAGCGACAGCTTGCCCGAGGATGGATCCTGGTCCAGCGTCAGCACCGCGATCGGCGACGGCAACTGGCCGTACATGGCGGCCTGCTTCTGGTCGCGCGTGGTGTATTCGAACTGCACCACGGCGAAGACGGTGTTGCCCTTCACGCCGGCCACCCTGGCGCCCTCGATGACCAGCAGCGAGGAGCCGTCCGGACAGTCGGAGAAGAACTGGCGCTCCTTGCCCGGCACCGAGCGGTCGATGATGGGCTGGTTGTTGATGTCGACATAGCCGCCGGCCAGCACCGTGCCGCCACGGCCGTCCGGCACCATGTCGCCGGTCATGAAGAAAGGCTGGTAGGCCAGCTTGTAGCTCTGCTTGCTGCCGTCGGCGAACGCCACTTCCAGCGCCGAGCCCACGGTGGTGCCGGCCATCGCGGCCGGATCGGCCAGCGTGGGCGCGGGCATGCCGGTGAAGCGGGCCGAGACGAAGGGCTTGCCCGCGCCCGGCGTGGCGCAGGCCGACAGCGCGGCGGCGACGCCGCCGGCCAACGGCAGCAGCGGCGCGGCGGACAGCGCCTTGAGCAGGCTGCGGCGGCCGGCCTGCGGGCCGGCGTCTTGGGTGTCGGATTGGATGGCGTACTGGTCGGGCTGTCTCATCGATGTTTCTCCGGATTAACTTGAGGGGGCCCGATGCACTGTCAGTATCTTGTCAGCCATGCAGGCGCAGCGATGGTAGCGGCCGAAAATGACAGCCTTGTGACCCGGCAACGGGCGAATTGCCGCCCTCCTCTTGTATAATGTGCGGTTTGATCGCAAAAGAAACCGTCATGGAAGCAGAACGCCTCAATTCCCTCCAATCCTTGCTCGACGACCTGGCCACCCGCGCCACCGAGCTACGGAGGTATCTTTGACTTCGATGTGAAGTCGGAGAAACTCGAACAAGTCAACGCCGAACTGGAAGACCCGAACGTCTGGAACGACCAGAAACGGGCCCAGGACCTCGGCAAGGAAAAGAAATCGCTGGAAGCGATCGTCCACACCCTCATCAAGATCGACGCCGACCTGAACGACGCCCGTGATCTCTTCGAGATGGCGCGCGAGGAAAAGGACGAGGACACCATCGTCGCCATCGAAAGCGATGCCGAAGGCCTGAAGAAGCTGGTCGAGGAAATGGAGTTCCGCCGCATGTTCAGCGGCCCGATGGACGCCAACAACTGCTTCATCGACATCCAGGCCGGCGCCGGCGGCACCGAGGCGCAGGACTGGGCGTCCATGCTGCTGCGCCAGTACCTGCGTTATTGCGAACGCAAGGGCTTCAAGGCCGAGATCATGGAACAGTCCGACGGCGAAGTGGCCGGCATCAAGACCGCCACCATCAAGGTCGAGGGCGAATACGCCTACGGTTTCCTGCGCACCGAGACCGGCGTGCACCGCCTGGTGCGCAAGTCGCCATTCGACTCCAGCAACGGCCGCCATACCTCGTTCTCCAGCCTGTTCGTCTACCCGGAAGTCGACGAATCCTTCGAGATCGAGATCAACCCGGCCGACGTGCGCGTGGACACCTACCGCGCTTCCGGCGCCGGCGGCCAGCACATCAACAAGACCGACTCCGCGGTGCGCCTGACGCACGCGCCGTCCGGCATTGTCGTGCAGTGCCAGAACGACCGCAGCCAGCACCGCAACCGCGCCGAAGCCTGGGACATGCTGCGCGCCAAGCTGTTCGAACTGGAACTGCGCAAGCGCATGAGCGAGCAGCAGAAACTGGAAGACTCCAAGACCGATGTCGGCTGGGGCCACCAGATCCGCTCCTACGTGCTGGACCAGTCCCGCATCAAGGACTTGCGCACCAACCATGAAACCGGCAACACCAAGGCGGTGCTCGACGGCGACCTCGACGACTTCATCGCCGCTTCGCTGAAACAGGGCGTCTGACGTCGCATGCCGCGGGGTTCGCTCCGCGGCATCGCCACCTCCGGCCGACCGTTCAACATTCACGATTTCCAACCATGACCACGCAAAACAACAACGCTGCACAAGCAGCACCTGCAGCCGACGAGAACAGCATCATCGCCGAACGCCGCGCCAAGCTGGCCGCGATCCGCGAACAAGGCGTCGCCTTCCCCAACGATTTCCGCCCGGCCGACAAGGCCTCCGACCTGCACGCCAAATACGACGGCCTGGAAAACGAAGCGCTGGAAGCCAACCCGGTAACCGTCTCGGTGGCCGGCCGCATGATGTTGAAGCGGGTCATGGGCAAGGCCGCCTTCGCCACCCTGCAGGATGCCTCGGGCGCGCGCGCCGACGGCCGCATCCAGCTCTACGTGACCAAGGACGTGACCGGCGACGAAGCCATGGCCGCCTTCAAGCACTACGACCTGGGCGACATCCTGGGCGCCGAAGGCACGCTGTTCAAGACCAAGACCGGCGAGCTGTCGGTCAAGGTGACCAGGCTCAAGCTGATCACCAAGTCGCTGCGCCCGCTGCCGGACAAGTTCCACGGCCTGGCAGACCAGGAAATGAAGTACCGCCAGCGCTATGTCGACCTGATCATGAGCGAGGAAACCCGCCGCACCTTCAAGGCGCGCACCGCCGCCATGTCGTCGATCCGCCGCTTCATGGAAACCAATGGTTTCATGGAAGTGGAAACCCCGATGCTGCACCCGATCCCGGGCGGCGCCGCGGCCAAACCCTTCATCACCCACCACAACGCGCTGGACATGCAGATGTTCATGCGCATCGCGCCCGAGCTGTACCTGAAGCGCCTGGTGGTGGGCGGTTTCGAGCGCGTGTTCGAAGTCAACCGCAACTTCCGCAATGAAGGCGTCTCGCCGCGCCACAATCCGGAATTCACGATGATGGAGTTCTACGCCGCCTACGTGGATTACCAGTGGCTGATGGGCTTCACCGAACAGGTGATCCGCCAGGCCGCGATCGACGCCCACGGCACCGCCGTGCTGACCTACCAGGGCCGCGAGCTGGACCTGTCCAAGCCGTTCGACCGCCTGACCATCACCGGCGCGATCCTGAAGTACGCGCCGCAGTACACCGAAGCGCAACTGGCCGACATCGACTTCCTGCGCACCGAACTGAAGAAGTTCGGCGTCAAGACCGACCAGGCTCCGCTGGCCGGCGCCGGCATCGGCTCGCTGCAACTGGCGCTGTTCGAAGAGACCGCCGAATCGCAGTTGTGGAACCCGACCTACATCATCGACTACCCGGTCGAAGTCTCGCCGCTGGCGCGCGCTTCCGACACCGTGCCGGGCATCACCGAACGCTTCGAGCTGTTCATCACCGGCCGCGAGATCGCCAACGGCTTCTCCGAGCTCAACGACGCCGAAGACCAGGCCGCGCGCTTCCAGGCGCAGGTGGCCGCCAAGGACGCCGGCGACGAAGAGGCGATGTACTACGACGCCGACTACATCCGCGCGCTGGAATACGGCATGCCGCCGGCCGGCGGCTGCGGCATCGGCATCGACCGCCTGATGATGCTGATCACCGACTCGCCCAACATCCGCGACGTGATCCTGTTCCCGCACCTGCGCCGCGAAGACTAAGAACCTGTTCACGATCTCGCCGGGAGTCGGTCAAATGTCATTTCAGGATGAGATGCAAGGCGCAAAACGCAGCCGGGCCGGTTGGCCCGGCGAGGCTTTGCAACGCCGCAGATCGCCTGAAAGGGCATTTGAACGGCCCCGGACGAGATCGTGAACAGGTTCTAAGCGCCTGCCCACCGCACCCCGGCTCCGGGGTGCGGCTTTCCCTGCGATCGTCCCTCCCGCGCAACATTGCCGTAGCGGCAACGAACCCCGGCCAATCCGCACCAATCCCCCATGGCATGCGATGCCGCGCCTGATGGGACTGCCATCCATTACAAGTTTTTACAACTGACACACTAACGGGATTTTTTTCGTCCCCGCATCTCGCCATAATTCGAATCACATCAACACAATAAATGGAGAGGCCATCATGGACACCCCTGTTATCAAACAAGCATCCTCGAATCGTCTGCACCCGCTGGTCGCCGGTGCTGCGGTTGCCGTCATCCTGGTCAGCCTGATCGGCGTCGCCGCCATGACCGGCCTGATCCCCAATTCGAACAGCACCAACTCGCCGCAGCAACAGGCAGCGCTGGCACAGCAAGCTCAACAAGCCGAGCAACAACAGCAGCAGCAAGCACAAGCCAGCGCCCAACAACAAGCACGACAGGCGCAACAAGCAGCCCCGGCCCGACAAGCCGTCAGAGCAGCTGCCCCCGGCCAGGCAGCACCGGCTCCCGCCATTTGCAATAGCTGCGGTGAAGTGGTCGCCGTGCGCGCCATCCAGCACACCCCCAGCACCAGCGGCGTGGGCATTGCCGGCGGCGCCATCGTCGGCGGCCTGCTGGGCAACCAGATCGGCGGCGGCACCGGCCGCACGCTGGCAACCGTCGCCGGCGCAGTAGGCGGCGGCTATGCCGGCAATGAAGTGGAAAAGCGCGCCCGCACCACCACCTCCTATGAAGTCGACGTGCGGATGGAAAACGGCAAGACCCGCAGCTTCCCGCAAACCGCCGACAACTGGCGCGTCGGCGACCAGGTTCGCGTAGTCAACGGCCACCTGGAAGGCCGCGGCTAAGCGACCTCGGCAATCCCCGGTCGAGAAAGCCCTTCGATGCAAATCGGAGGGCTTTTTTCATTGGCGCCGGAATTTCCCGGCACAGGCTGCCATCCCATAAAAACCATTATTTCCATCAAACAATCAAACATGGCATTGTTGCATTAACGGCAAATAATTCTGGCCAATTCCCGCCTGCTGAAACATCCTGCTCCCAGAAAGGGCCTCAACCGGCAGATGAGAACGATTAACGCTGGCAACATTCATCCCGGACGGTTAGACTTTTGCAAAAAAACACGCCCACGCTACGGGCGGCCAGGGAAATGCATCCGGGAAACACAAAGCGCACGCCAAACCGCCGCGCCATCCCGTATGTCCGGGGGCGAACGGTTCGCCAGAAAGACCGCCGGCTTGAATGCCGGCAAACGAAGATTTATGGACTCACCGTCATCCATTGACAACACCGAAACCTTTGCCGGCTTGCTGACCGAAGAACGCCATGGCGGCCCGCACAAGGAGCATGCCGTCCTCCTGTTGCACGGCCTGTGCGGCTCCCAGCTCGAGCTGGGCTCGATCCCCAAGCAATTGAAGAAGGTCGGCTGCACCGTCATTCCGATGGTCATCGACAACTATTCCGCGTCGCTGACCAATTCGCAGGTCACGCCCAATTGGGAAGACTGGTGCGCCGCCGTCGAAAGCAAGGTGGCGCGCCTGCGGGAAGAGTTCAAGACGGTTTCCATCTGCGGCCTCAGCATGGGCGCGACGCTGGCGCTGGCAGTCGCTTCGCGCAGCAGCGAACTGCTGAGCGTGGTGCTGCTGTCGCCGGTGCTGCAATATGACGGCTGGTCGGTGCCTTGGTACCAGAACCTGCTGCGGGTGTTCTATGACATGGGCATCCGCAACTGGTCGTACAAGGAGAGCGAACCCTACGGCATCAAGAATTTCGACATGCGCCGGCGCGTGGCCAGCGCCCTGGAAAAGGATGGCGTGGCGGCAGTCGGCGCGGCGTCGATACCGGCGCGCCACCTGCGCGCGGCGCAGCGGATGATGGCTTATGTGCGGGAATCGCTGCCGCTGGTGCGCGCCAACATCCTCATCATCCATTCCATCGACGACGAAACCGCCTCGCCGAAGAACGCGGAACTCATCCTGCAAGGCATTTCATCGGAAGTGCGCAAGGTGATCTGGCTGGGAGACTGCTACCACATCATCACCGTCGACAACGAGCGCGAGATCGTGACCAATGAAACGGTCATGTTCATCAAGCGCGGCATCGACCTGCACGGTAACGAGCTGTCGCGCAAGTACCTGGCGCACTCCTCGCCGCTGAAGGACCGCCGCCAGTAACGCAAACACGACATCGCAAAAAAAAGCCATTCCGTCAGTTTTTTGACAGATGCGTTTCTTAACATGAGGATATTGCGCCGTGGCGCAATGCAAGAGAAGATGACTTCAACCCGCCCCCATTCCAGAGTCCTCATGAGGCTGATCAAACTCAAGAACGCGAAGAGCTGGCGCCCGCAGGGCCTGCGGCCGCTTTACTTCAGCGTGACCGGTTTCATCATGGCCTTCGGCCTGCGCTATGCCTTGGCGCCCATTGTCGACGAATCCATGTCGATGCTGTTTTTCGCGGTCAATTGCATCGTCATCAGCTACCTGGCCGGCTACCTTTATGCGCTGGGACTGCTAGCCGTCAGCATTCCCACCGCGATGTTCTTCTTCCGCAAGCCGTTCTACATGATCGACGGCCTCAACGACAAGGACATCTTCATGATCATCGTCTACACCGTGATCGTGATGACCGCCTCCATCATCATCGAATGGCTGCAGCGCGAGCGCTATGCCGCGGTGCTGCAGCAACGCGTCTCCGAGACCCGCTACCAGCTACTGATCGAATCGGACCAGGCGCGCCGCGCCGAATATGCCAAACAGTTCGAAGGCGATGCCATAGTGGAAAGCTAGGGCCGAGCGTCCTTCAGCGCGCAAGCTTGCGCAGTATTCCTCCCAGTCGCCCGATCAACGGCAAGAACTGGTCTTCCGACGTATCGCCATAACCGATCACCAGGCCATTGCAGGTCGCCTTCGGACGTGCTGCCGAAAACGACGACAGCGCCCCGACGTTGATCCCCGCCGCGCGCGCCGCGGCGCTGATGGCGGCGTCGTCATAAGCCTCGGGCAGCCGCACCGTCAGGTGCAGCCCGCTGTCGCCGCCCAGCACCTCATGTTCCATCTTCAGGTGCGAGGCCAGCGCCTCCCGCAGCGCCCGCTGGCGCTCCCGGTATAAACGCCGCATGCGCCCCAAGTGCCGCGAGAACTGGCCGCTGGCGATGAACTCCGCCAATGCCAGCTGCTCCAGCCGATGGCCGCCGCGCAACAGTTCGGCCAGCGCCGGGTAAGCCCCCTCTCCCGCCGACTTCGGCAATACCAGGAAACCGATGCGCAAGGCCGGGAACATGGTCTTGCTGAACGTCCCCACATACAGCACAGGCGCCCGCGGCAACAGCCCCTGCATGGCCGGCACCGGATGGCCACGATGACGGAACTCGCTGTCGTAGTCGTCTTCGATGATCCAGCTGCCGGCCCGATGCGCCTGCTCTATCAACGACAGCCGGCGCGCCAGCGACAGCACGGCGCCGGTCGGATACTGGTGCGAAGGCGTGACATGCACCAGCCGCGCCGGCCTGGTGCGCCACAGGCGTTCGGGAATCACAATCCCCTCGCTATCCACCGCCATGCCCACCGTCTTCAGGTCGCCGGCGTGGAAGGCCGTACGCGCCCCGCCATAGCCGGGATCCTCCACCCAGGCTGTGTCGCCGGGATTGGAAAACAGGCGCACGCACAGCGACAAGGCGCCTTGCGCGCCCTCCGTCACCACCACCTGCGCTGCCTCGCAGCGCACACCGCGCGCCACCCGCAAATACTGCGCGATGGCGCTGCGCAACGCCGGCTCGCCCAGGGGATCGCCATATCCCAGCACCTGCGGCGGCGCCCGCCGCAATGCGCGCTCCTGCGCCCGCAGCCAGGCGTTGATGGGAAACCGGTTCAAGGCCGGCATGCCCGGCGTCAGCGGCAGGCTGCGGTCGCCGGCATCGCGCGTAAGCGCCAGCGTCTGCACCCGCCGCGACTGTAGCGGAGCCGGAGCGGCCTTGGCGGGAACCTCCACCGCCGGCTTGCGCGGCAGGGAAGACAGCGACGACAGCGGCGCCACCCGCGTGCCCTGGCGGTCGGCCTGGGCATATCCCTCGGCGCTCAATTGCTCGTACACCGCCAGCACGGTATTGCGGGAAACCTGCAGCTCCTCGCACAACGCGCGCGAGGAAGGCAGCCTGCTCCCGGCGGCCAGGCGTCCGTCCAGGATGGCTTGCTTGAAACGCGCCAGCAACTGCCGCTGGCGCGACGGCACGCCGGGGCCATCGGCCAGCGCGGAAAAAAGGAGAGGATCCGTCATGGGTCGGGCGGCAAAAATCGTGGCTCCATAAGATAAGGACATAGTGGCACTTTTTATGATGCCACGAAAGCGCTATCGTTTGAACCATTCCAACCGCAAGCGTCCCGCCGACGCCAACCACGCCATGAGCCAAGACAACAAGAGCCCCGCCACCAACGCCTGGAACCAGCCCATCGGCTTCCCCCTGCCCGACTGGCAAGCCCGCCCGCTCCCGCAGCGCATCGTGCTCGAAGGCAGCTACTGCCGGCTGGAACCGGTCAATGCCGAGCGCCATGCCGCCGACCTCTACCAAGCCTTTGCCCAGGCGCCGGACGGCAGCGACTGGACCTACATGACGGGCGGCCCCTTCCCCGATCAGGCCTCTTACCGCAACCATGCGCAAGCCCTGGAAAAGAGCGAAGACCCGCTGCACTACGCCGTCATCGACAAGGCCAGCGGGCGCGCCGTCGGCACCCTGGCGCTGATGCGCATCGAGCCGAAGCATGGCGTGATCGAGGTCGGGCATGTCGCGCTATCGCGCCAGCTCAAGCGCACACGCGTGGCCACCGAGGCGCAATTCCTGCTGATGCGCTACGCCTTCGAGCAACTGGGCTACCGCCGCTATGAATGGAAATGCGACAGCCTCAACACCCCCTCGCGCAACGCGGCGCTGCGACTCGGCTTCAGCTTCGAAGGGATCTTCCGCCAGGCCATCGTCTATCGCGGCCGCAACCGCGACACGGCCTGGTTCTCCATCATCGACGGCGAATGGCCGGCGCTGCGCGGCGCCTTCGAACGCTGGCTGTCCCCGACCAATTTCGACAGCCAGGGCCAACAGCGCCAGTCGCTGTCAGCTTTGCGAGCATGATGCGATGACCTCGCGCTCAAGCCTGCTTGAGCGCCCATAAGGCCTCCAGCATGTACCGCGTGGCCGGCTCGGGCTCGCCGGTACGGTGCGCGATCCCCAGCGGCCGCCATAGCTTCGGCTTGAGCGGCCGCATGGCGATGCGCGGATCGGCGGGCGGCCCACCCATGTCCTGCTGGCCGACTTCATGCGGCAGCAAGGTCGCGCCATAACCGGCCGCCACCAGGCTTTTCACCGCATCGTTGAAATTGAGCTGGATGCGCGCCGCCGGGTGCTCGCCGGCCGCCGCGAACCACTCCGTCGTCAGGCGCGACAACCGCGTATTGGGCGCATTCAGGATCAGCGGCTGCGCCGCCAGCCATTGCGGCGTGACCGTGCGCGGCGCATTCCAGCCGGCCGGCACGAATGCCATCACCGGATCGCGCCGCCACGGCTTGACCGACAAGCCGTCCACCGCCGCCTGCGGCAGCGCCACCAGGCCGATATCGAGCGTGCCGCCGGACAGCCGCGCCAAGGTCTCTTCCGAGGTCAGCACCATCACCTGCACATCGATGCCGGGATGGCGCTGCCCCACCATCTCCAGCGCCTGCGGCAGCAGATAGGCGATGGCCCCGGTCGAGGCACCCAGGCGCACCCGCCCTTCCAGCCCCTGCACCTGGCGCTTGACCTCTTCCAGCGCCTGCTCGGCATCGGCCAGCAATTGCCGCGCCCGCGCCACCAGCGTCTCGCCCACGCCCGAAGGCCGCACCCGGCTGCGCTGGCGCAGCAGCAAAGTCGCGCCGACGCTGCTTTCCAGCTCGCTGATATGCAGGCTCACCGTGGGCGGCGCCAGGTGCAGCGCGCGGGCGGCGGCGGCAAAGGAGCCGAGGTCGACGATGGCGACCAGGGTACGCAGGCGGTCGAGATTGAGTTCGCGCATGGTGCCGTATGGAAATGGATTAAATCGAAACGATCATTCAGAAAACCTGAATCATCTCTTTTAAATATTCAACTTTTCCAATTATAGGGTTTACCGCAAGATGGCTGCCTGAACCCGTATCGACGTACCGACAGGAGCACATCGTGAGCAATCTTCCCCTGATTTTCATCGACGGCGACCAGGGCACTACCGGCCTGCAAATCAACGAACGCCTGCGCGGGCGCAGCGACCTGCGCCTGCTGAGCTTGCCCGCCGCCGAGCGCAAGGATGTGCGGCGCCGCGCCGAAGCCATCAACACCGCTGACATCGCCCTGCTGTGCCTGCCGGACGCCGCCGCGCGCGAAGCGGTGGCGCTGGTCGACAACCCCAAGGTGCGCATCATCGACGCCAGTTCGGCGCACCGCACCGATCCCGGCTGGACCTACGGTTTCCCCGAAATGTCATCCGACCAGCCCTCGCGCATCGCCACGGCGCTGCGCGTGACCAATCCCGGCTGCTACCCGACCGGCGCCATCGCTCTGCTGCGCCCGCTGGTACAGGCGGGACTGGTGCCGCCGGACTATCCGCTGGCGATCCACGCGGTATCGGGTTATTCGGGCGGCGGCCGCACCCAGGTCGAACAATATGAAGGCGAACATGCCGCCAACGCTGCCCCCTTCGTCACCTACGGCCTGGGCCTGCAACACAAGCATCCGCCGGAAATGCAATTGCACGCCGACCTGACCCAGCGCCCGGTATTTGTGCCGTCCTACGGCGCCTTCCGCCAGGGCATCGTCCTGACGATCGCCCTGCAGGCGCGCCTGCTGCCTGCGCATGCCAGCAAGGAAAGCCTGCGCGCGGCGCTGGAAAGCCACTATGCGGGCGCGCGCCATGTCAAGGTGCTGACGGCCGGGCAAAGCGCGACCACCGAACGTCTCGATCCCACCGCTCACAACAACAGCAACGACATGACGCTGGGCGTGTTCGGCAGCGACCAGGAAGGCCACTTCCTGCTATGCGCGGTCTTCGACAACCTGGGCAAGGGCGCCTCTGGCGCGGCGGTGCAGAACCTGGACCTGATGCTGCATGGCGCCTGACGCATTGCCCCGGCCAAAATGAATACGGCCCGCATCACTGCGGGCCGTATTGAAACAATGTGTCCGGCGCAGCCTCAGTTCATCTTCACGCCGGCCGCCTCACTCTCCTTGTAGATCGCCTCGATCAGGTCCTTGCCGACGCGCGAGGTCATGCTCTTGTGCACGGGCATCAAGGCCTTGCGCCATTCGGCCTTCTCTTCGTCGGTCAGGTAATAGACCTTGGTCTTGCCGGAAGCCTTGATAGCCGCCAGCGCATCGTCGTTCTCCTTCTGCGCGATGGTGTTGGCGTAGGCAGTGGCCTCCTTCATCGCGCCTTCCAGTTGGGTGCGGACGTCAGCCGGCAGCGAATCCCAGAATTTCTTGTTCACGATCACCGCATAGCCGATGTAGCCGTGGTCGGACACCGTCAGGTTGGATTGCACCTCATGCATCTTCTGCGTAAAGACGTTCGAAGGCGTGTTCTCGCTGCCGTCCACCACGCCGGTCTGCAACGCCTGGTACACCTCGGAGAACGCCAGCACCTGCGGATTGGCCTTCAGGGCGCGGAACTGCTCGTCCAGCACCTTGGAGGACTGGATGCGCATCTTCAAGCCACGGAAGTCCGTGACCTTGTGCAGGGGCTTGTTGGCCGTCATCACCTTCATGCCGTTGTCCCAATAGGCCAGGCCCTTGATGCCCTTGCCTTCCAGCTTCTGGAACAGCCCTTGTCCGACCGGCCCTTCGGTCACGCGCTGCAGCACCGCGCGGTTGGGGAAAATGTACGGCAGGTCGAACACCTCGAACTCCTTCACACCCAGCGGGCCGAACTTGGCCAGCGACGGCGCCAGCATCTGCACCGCGCCCAGTTGCAGCGCCTCCAGCTCTTCCTTGTCCTTGTACAGCGTGCTGTTCGGGTAGACCTCGACCTTCACGCGGCCCTTGGTGGCCTTCTCGGCCAGTTCCTTGAAACGCTCGGCGCCCTTGCCCTTGGGCGTATCGTTGGCCACCACGTGGCTGAACTTGATGACGATGGGCTGCTGCGCCGATGCCAGCGGCGCCAGCCCGGAAATGGCGATGGCGGCCAATGCGGTTCTTCTGAATCTGCTGAATGTTGTTTTGGTCATGCCGTGTCTCCTCCTGTGATGCCTTCAAACAAAGGCGTTAAAACACAATCAAGTCCCGCAAGCCCTCCCCGGTATGCAGGCGATCGAAACCGCGATTGATGTCGGCCAGCGCCAGACGCTCGCCCATCAGCTTGTCCACCGGCAGCTTGCCGGCCCGGTACAGCCCGATGTAGCGCGGGATATCGCGCAGCGGCACGCAGGAACCGATGTAGCTACCCTTGACGGTACGCTCCTCGGCCACCAGGCTGACCTGCTGCAGGTTCCACTTCTGGTCCGGCGCCGGCAGGCCGGCGGTGATAGTCATGCCGCCGCGCCGCGTCATGCGGTAGGCCGCTTCCATCGCCTGCACCGAACCCGCCATCTCGAAGGCGTAGTCGACGCCGCCGCGGGTCAGCGCCTTGACCTTTTCCACCGCATCCGGATCGCGCGCGTTCACCGTCGCGGTCGCGCCCAGTGCCTTGGCCACTTCCAGCTTGCTGTCGTGCAGGTCGACCGCGATCACCTCGCGCGCGCCGGAAGCCAGCGCCCCCAACATCGCGCACAGGCCGACGCCTCCCAGCCCCAGCACGGCAGCCGTGGTGCCGGCCTTGACCTCGGCGGTGTTGACCGCGGCGCCTACGCCGGTCAGCACCGCACAGCCGAACAGCGCGGCTTCCACCGGATCGATATCGGCCTCGATCTTGACGCAGGAGCGGCGCGATACCACCGCATGGTCGGCGAAGGCCGAAACGCCCAGATGGTGATGAATCGCGTTGCCATTCGCGTGCAGGCGACGACCGCCCGCCAGCAGCTCGCCCATGGTATTGGTCGCCGCGCCCGGCTCGCATAGCGCCGGGCGGCCTTCCATGCACGGCATGCAATGGCCGCAGCTAGGCACGAACACCAGCACCACCAGGTCGCCGGCGCGCAGGTCGGTCACGCCGCTGCCCACCTGCACCACTTCGGCCGATGCCTCATGCCCCAGCGCCATCGGCACCGGACGCGGACGCACGCCGGTGATCACCGACAAGTCCGAATGGCACAGGCCGGCGGCCTTCATCTTCACCAGCACTTCACCGGGACCGGGCGGATCCAGTTCCAGTTCTTCTATTTTCAGCGGCTGGCTTTGCGCAAACGGATGCACGTCGGTCATCTCGCGCAAAACGGCTGCCTGGATTTTCATGTCTCGCTCCTCTGTTGAATTGGAAAGAAACAGGCAGGTTACACGAGGCCGCCGCGTTGCAGGAAACGCTGCGCCTGCAGGATCACCGGCTTGTCGATCATCCTGCCGTCCAGGGAAATGGCCCCGCCGTCGCCCTTGTCCACCGCCGCCATCACCGCGCGCGCCCAGGCCAGTTCCTGCGCCGTTGGACGGAAACCCGCGTTGACCGCCGCCACCTGTTTGGGATGGATGCACAGCTTGGCGCCGAAACCCAGGTGCAGTGAACGCTGCACAGCGGCCACCAGGAACGGCATGTCGTCGAACGCGGCGGTCACACCGTCGATGGGCGGTGCGATTCCGGCCAGGCGGGAAGCCAGCACCATCTCCACCCGCAAATGCGCCAGTTCGCTCTCGACGGCATCGCATTGCATGCCCAGGTCGACCTGCAGGTCGATGGAACCGAACGCCAGTCGCACCACGCCGGCCATGCGCGCAATCTCGCGCATGGCGGCGATGCCGGCTGCCGTCTCGATCAAGGCGATCACGCCTTGCCCGCTGCCGCCCAGGCGTTTGGCGATGGCGGCAATCGCCGCCGGACTCTCCGCCTTGGGCAGCACGATGCCGGCGATCGGCATGCCGGTGAATGCGGCCACATCCGCTTCGTGCCAATCGGTATCGGCGGCATTGACGCGCACCCACAGCCTGGGCTGCGGGCCGTGCTGCCGCAACCATTCATCCAGTGCGGCACGCGCCTCTACCTTCAGTTGCGGACCAACCGCATCTTCCAGGTCGACGATCACCGCGTCGGCGCCGCTGTCCAGCGCCTTGGCATAGCGCTCCCTGCGGTTGGCCGGCACGAACAAGTAGCTGGTCGGCAGCGCTGCCATCAGACCGCTCCCCGCTCGCGCATCGCCGCGATCTGCCCGGCCTCATAACCCAGCCCGGCCAGGATGCTGTCGGTATGCTGGCCCAGCGACGGCACCGCATCCATGCGGTAGTCGTAGCTGTCGTTGGCGCCCGGCGGCAGCAGCGCGGGCAGCATGCCGGCCGGCGAAGCGACCTCGGTCCAGCGCCGGCGCGCCGCCAGTTGCGGGTGCTGCCACAGGTCTTGCATGGTGCTGACGCCGGCGTTGGCGATCTGCGCTTCGTCCAGGCGCGCCACGACCTGCTCGGCGCTCATGCCGGCAAACATCTTGAGGATCAGCGCGCGTAGTGCATCGCGATGCTCATGGCGGCGCGAGTTGTTGGAGAAGCGTTCGTCGGTCGCCAGCGCCGGATCCTGCAGCACCACCTCGCAAAACACCTTCCACTCGCGCTCGTTCTGCAGGCCCAGCATCACGGTCTTGCCGTCGCCGGCGGCAAACGGGCCGTAGGGATAGATGGTCGCGTGCTCGGCGCCCGAGCGCACCGGCGCCGACGCGCCCTGGTAGGCGTAATACATCGGGAAGCTCATCCATTCGGTCAGCGCCTCCAGCATGGAGAGGTCGATATGGCTGCCACGGCCATCGCGCCCGCGCTTGATCAGTGCAGCGAGAATATTGGAATAGGCATACATGCCGGCGGCGATGTCGGCGATCGAGCAGCCGGCCTTGGCCATCTCGTCGCGTGAACCGGTCACCGACAGGAAGCCGGCCTCGCTCTGGATCAGCAGGTCATAGGCTTTCTTGTCGCGATAAGGGCCATCCTCGCCGTAGCCGGAGATGTCGCACACGATCAGGCGCGGATGCTTCTTGTGCAGCGCCTCGGCCGACAAGCCCAAACCGGCGGCGGCGCCCGGCGCCAGGTTCTGCACCAGCACGTCGGCCTGCTCCAGCAGCTTGCCGATGACCTGCTTGCCGTCCTCATCCTTCAAGTTCAGCGTCAGGCTTTCCTTGGAGCGGTTGGTCCAGACGAAATGCGACGACAAGCCATTGACGCGGGTATCGTAGCCGCGCGCGAAATCGCCCACGCCGGGGCGTTCGATCTTGATCACGCGGGCGCCGAGGTCGGCCAGCTGGCGCGTGCAGAACGGCGCGGCGATCGCGTGTTCGAGGCTGATGACGGTGATGCCCTCCAGCGGGCGGTTCGATGGCAGCATGGCGTTTCCTTGTTGACGTTTTCGCACCGCTCGTCAGAACGAGCGCGGCAAGCCCAGCACGTGTTCGGCCACGTAGGAATAGATCAGGTTGGTCGAGATCGGCGCCACCTGGTACAGGCGCGTCTCGCGGAACTTGCGCTCGACGTCGTATTCGCAGGCGAAGCCGAAGCCGCCGTGCGTCTGCAGGCAGACGTTGGCCGCTTCCCACGAAGCCTTGGCCGCCAGGAACTTGGCCATGTTGGCCTGGGCGCCGCAGGGCTGGTGCGCATCGAACAGCTCGCAGGCCTTGTAGCGCATCAGGTTGGCGGCCTCCAGCTCGATATAGGCGTCGGCGATGGGGAACTGCACGCCCTGGTTCATGCCGATCGGGCGGTCGAACACCACGCGCTCCTTGGCGTACTGCGCGGCCTTGTCGATGAACCAGTAGCCGTCGCCGATGCACTCGGCGGCGATCAGCGTGCGCTCGGCGTTCAAGCCGTCGAGGATGTACTTGAAGCCACGGCCCTCTTCGCCGATCAGGTTTTCCGCCGGGATTTCCAGGTTGTCGAAGAACAGTTCATTGGTCTCGTGATTGACCATGTTCAGGATCGGCCGCACCTCCATCCCGCGGCCGATCGCTTGCTTCAGATCGACGATGAAAATCGACATGCCCTCCGATTTCTTCCTGACCTGTTCCAGCGGCGTGGTGCGCGCCAGCAGGATCATCAGGTCGGAATGCTGGATGCGCGAGATCCACACCTTCTGGCCGTTGACCACGTAGCGGTCGCCCTTCTTCACGGCCACGGTCTTGATCCTGGTGGTGTCGGTGCCGGTGGTGGGTTCGGTCACGCCCATCGACTGCAGGCGCAGTTCGCCGCTGGCGATCCTGGGCAAGTACTGTTGCTTCTGCTGCTCGGAACCATGGCGCAGCAGCGTGCCCATGTTGTACATCTGGCCGTGGCAGGCGCCGGAGTTGCCGCCGGTGCGATTAATCTCTTCCATGATCACCGAAGCCTCGGTCAGACCCAGGCCGGAGCCGCCGTACTCCTGCGGGATTAGCGCCGCCAGCCAGCCGGCCCTGGTCAGCGCCTCGACGAACTCTTCCGGATAGCCGCGCGCTTCATCCACCCGGCGCCAGTATTCGGGAGGAAAGGTATTGCACAGATCGCGCACGGCATCGCGCAGATCGCCATACGCGTCGTTGGGCGCCTGGTAAGACATGATGAATCTCCGAGATAGGAAATGAATGTGTATCAGGCCAAGTCAGGCCAGAATAGCCTCAGCCTGCATCGCCAGCTCGCCGCGCAGGTTCTGCGCCCACAGCGAGGCCGACTTGCCGTCGGCGGCCAGTTTTCCGCACAGATCGAAGCCCTCGGTGTCGAACAGGCTGCCCACCGCGCGGAAATTGAATTCGCGCAGCACCGCCTGCGGCATCTCGCGCGCCAGCAGGTCAGCCAGCAAGGTAGCGATCAGCGGGCCGTGCACGATCAGGCCGGGATAGCCTTCGACGCCGGTAACGTAGCTGCGGTCGTAATGGATGCGATGGCCGTTGAAAGTCAACGCCGAATAACGGAACAGCAGCACCGGATCGGGATCGACGCGGCGCTTCCACTGCGCATCCGTCGGCGCCGCCTTGGGCGCAACCGCCGCCGTGCCCGGCTGCGGCAGGTCGCGGTAGACGATGTCGTGCTCTTCATGCAGGCAGACCCGGCCGCCGTGGCCAATCTCATGCTTGACGGTAACGAAGGCCAGCGCGCCGGTGCGGCCCTGCTTGACGTCGACGCTGGCGATGCGCGAAGTCTTCTGCGCCACCGCGCCGATCGGCAGCGGCGCCTCGAAACGCAGGCGGCCGCCGGCCCACATGCGGCGCGGCAAGGGTATCGGCGGCAGGAATCCACCGCGCCGGGGATGGCCGTCAGCGCCGATTTCGGATTCCTTGCACACGGTCCAGAAATAGATCCAGTGCCACAGCGGCGGCAAGGCGTCGCCCGCCTGCGGCTGGCGCGGGCCGTCGATGGTAGCCGCCAGCGCGGCGGCGAAGGCAGGATTGATGAAGTCTTCGCGGTGTTCGCTCTTGTCTACCCATTGCCGCAACATCGCCAGGTCTAGCTCCGAATTCGCCATGTACTTCTCCGCATCCTTACCGTTTCATTGGAATGCGGGCAAGTCTGTCCCGGCGCCAGCGCCCGGGCAATCTGTATTTTTGGAAGGGGGGCTTTGGTCGCAGTGAAGCCTCGCGCATGCGGCAACGCAGCAAGGAGAGCGCACATGCACAACGGAAAATCGGCGTAACATGGCTCAGCACCGATTCCTTCAGCCACCTTCAGCGGATCACACCATGCTCTTCGACCTGACCGACCTGCGCCTCTTCATCCTGATTGCCGAACTCAACAGTCTCACGCGCAGCGCCGAGCGCATGAATCTCTCGCTGGCGGCCACCAGCAACCGCATCAAGGAACTGGAGACGCGCTTCGGCACCCGCCTGCTCTACCGCGAAAGCAAGGGCGTGCAACTGACCCCGGCCGGGCAGACGCTACTGCATCATGCGCAACAGTTCATGCAGCAGGTGGAACACCTCAAGAGCGACATGCAGCAGTACAACAACGGCATCAAGGGCTACATCCGCATCTTCGCCAACACCACCGCCGTGACCGAATTCATGCCCGAGATCCTGGGCAAGTTCCTGGCGCTCTATCCGCAAGTCAACGTGGCGCTGGAAGAACGGCTGAACCACGACATCATGCGCGGCATCCAGGAAGGCACGGCCGACATCGGCATCGTGGCCGGCCCGGTGCAGGGCGATGGCCTGGAAATCCTCAATTTCTCGACCGACCGCCTGGTGCTGGTCACCGCGCTGGAACACCCGCTGGCCGGCGCCGGCCCCCTCCCGTTCGTGGAAACGCTGGAGTATGAGCACATCGGCCTGCACGAAGGCAGCACCCTGCACCACTTCCTGAACAAGATCGTTTCCGAAAACGGCCAGCGGCTGAAGCTGCGCATCCAGGTACGCAGCTTCGAGGCGATGTGCCGCATGATCGAAACCAACGTCGGCATCGGCATCGTGCCGCTGTCGGCCGCGCAGCGCCACCAGCAGACCATGCAGCTCGCCATCGTCGAACTCTCCGACCCGTGGAGCGTGCGCGAGCGCAGCATGGTGTTCCAGGACATCGACACGCTATCGCCGCACGCGCGCAACCTGGTCGACTTCATCGGCGAACAGATGGCGCAGCCGCAGGCGGCCGACGACGACAAGGTCAGCGCCATCGCCGACGCGGCGAAGAAGAAAAACGCGAGGGAAAAGAAAAGGGCCTAATCAGCCTTCGGCCATCATCCACACCGACAACAGCAGCAACGCACCGCAAAACAGGATGCGCAAGCGCCGCTCCGGCAGATGGTGCGCCAGCGCCACGCCCCATGAGATGCTGAGCACGCCGCCCAGCGCCATCGGAATCCCCACGGCCCAATCGACATGGCCGGCATGGGCATAGGTCCACAGCGCCACCAGTGTCCCCGGCGTGACCATCGCCAGGCCCAGCCCTTGCGCCGCAGTCTGCGTAGCGCCGAAAAAGGCGGTCAGCATCGGCACCGCCACGATCGCCCCGCCCACGCTGAAAAATCCCGCCGAAGCGCCGGCCGACATGCCCACCGCGAAGATATACCTGCGCGGCAGCACGATGGAAGATTGCACGCTGCGCTGCCGGCGCAGCAGCGTCCACAGGTAATACAGCGCCAGCAGCCCCATGAAGGCGGCGAAACAGAAATGCAGGCTGCGCGCATCGATGCTGGTGGCCATGCGCGCCGAGAAATACGTCGTCACTACCGCCGGCACGCACATCATCAGGGCCGAACTCCACTCGATCCTGTTGCGCTGCTTGTAGCGCCAGAACGCGATCACCACATTGGGCACGATCATCACCAGCGACGTGCCCTGCGCCAATTGCTGGTCCATGCCGTACAGATAACCCAGCACCGGAATGGCGATCAGTCCGCCGCCGATCCCGAACAACCCGCCGGTCGCTCCCAGCACGCCGCCCAGCAGGAAGTTGAGCAGGCTCGACAAAAACAAAGAATCCATCATCGGTGTAAAGTTATGCCTCTGCCGCGCGTGCAGGGCCAGGCATCATTGCCTGCCATGCAGGTTCGGCGTTCAAACAAGACAAGGAGACTGTCATGAGCGGCGCCATCGTATTCGCGTTGGAAATAGGCGTGGTTGCCATCATCGCGCTGGCTGTCTACATGGTGGTCAAGAAGTAGGCTCAGCAGAGCCTGCGAAGCCCGCCAGTGTAGCGCAGCCGCCCCCAGCTGTCATAAGCCGGGGCAATGCCCGCGCGCCGCCCGGCCAGATCTCCTGAAGTGCAATGGCATGCATGATGTACAACAATCGGCACAACAATTAGACGATAAGCGGCACGACCGCCCGTCAACCTACCTCATGCAAAGGAAGCAGCAAAATGGATTTAGGACTCAAAGGTAAAACCGCGCTGGTATGCGCATCGAGCAAAGGCCTGGGACGCGCCTGCGCGCTTTCGCTGGCGCGCGAAGGCGTGTCCGTGACCATGCTTGCGCGCGGCAAGGAAGCGCTGGAAGCCGCCGCCGCGGAAATCCGCGCCGAAGTTGCCGGAAACGGCGCCACCATCACCACCGTCGCCTGCGACATCACCACCGCCGAAGGCCGCGCCCTGGCCCTGGCCGCCTGCCCCACCCCGGACATCCTGGTGACCAACGCCGGCGGCCCCAAGCCGGGCGACTTCCGCGACTGGTCGCGCGACGACTGGATCGCCGCGGTCGACGCCAATATGCTGACCCCGATCGAACTGATCAAGGCCACCGTCGACGGCATGATCGCGCGCAAATTCGGCCGCATCGTCAACATCACCTCCAGCGCGGTGCGCGCGCCGATCGACATCCTCGGCCTGTCCAACGGCGCCCGCTCGGGCCTGACCGGCTTTGTCGCCGGCCTCTCGCGCAAGACCGTGGCGCATAACGTCACCATCAACAACCTGCTGCCCGGCCCCTTCCAAACCGACCGCCTGCGCGCCACCGCCGTCGGCGCCGCCCAGGAAAGCGGCCGGAGCGTGGACGACGTGCTGGCCGAACGCAGCAAGCAAAACCCGGCCGGCCGCTTCGGCGACCCGGCCGAATTCGGCGACGCCTGCGCCTACCTGTGCAGCGCCCAGGCCGGCTTCATCACCGGCCAGAACCTGCTGATGGACGGCGGCGCCTATCCGGGTACGTTCTGAGCGCCGGGTTTCAATCCGGAAAGATTGGGACGCGGCGCAAGTGATGTATAATGCGCCGCTCGCGATGCCTGCCCTGCGCAGGCATCCGCCGATCAAGGAGGTTTGGGTGAGTGGTTTAAACCAGCAGTCTTGAAAACTGCCGACGGGGTGACCCGTCCGTGAGTTCGAATCTCACAGCCTCCGCCAAAAGTTTGTGTTAGAAAGTGTTTTTCAATCCAAGAGCCCGCCTCAAGCTCAGTACTGACGCGGGTTTTTTGTTTTTTAACGTGTTTTTACGTGCATTGAAATCCTAGATTTTTAACGGTATGTTTCGCGGTATCAGCTAATACCGTTAAAACAGATAGCGTTCCGCATGAACACCGCCACACAAACCCCATCACCAATATCCCCCGCCATTGGGTCAGCGGCGGCGCAAAAATTCAGCCGCTGGGGTTGGATGACTTACCCGACTACCTGAACGCGGACTGGCGCACTGATGAAAAGCTAAATATCGGCAGCGCATTTATCTATCGACTCAGTCCCCCCACGAAGGACCGCGCCATCCTGATCGACTCGGCATTCGGCAGCAGCGTCATCATTCGTCTGGATTGATCCTATGCCTAAGATCGTTACCCCGCTCAATGACGCCAAGCTGCGCACTGCCAAGCCGAAGGAAAATGAGATTGCGGCTTTCCTTTTCTACGTAGAAATAAATCCGTTTCTATATTTTCAAAACAGAAATATTTCTTTGTTTAGAAGAAGATCTAGGTGAAGGAAAAGCTGCTACCCTCCCCTAACCAGGGGAAAATAATCCTTAGCACCGACACCCGTCTATTTTTTGCTGGGCGGCACTTCACCCGCATCTTATCTGTCGAGCAACCTATGCCATCGAATCATCGACACGCTCTATGCCTATCTGAAGGGCTGCTTGGACAGTGCGATCACCAAGGCTCATATCAAAAGCATCGAATGAAACGGTTTCTTATCCTCCTAACATTCCTTCCGATGCTCGCATTCGCGGAACCTGATGCAAGGGATTTCGTATCCTTGGAACGAAGCGTTGATTCGTGGGTTCTTCTCGGGAAGAAAGAGTCGTGGCAAGCCTTCAGAGCTAACAATTCAGAACATACTCCCGTTATCGGTCTGACCTTCGGCGAAGTCAACATCCAGACCCACGAGGCTCATACTCGGGAAGTCCAGATGGCTGTCGAATATTGCTGGGGCTACTGGAAAGATCCCAGCAATTATCCAGGAAACTTCCGATACAAACTCGACGGTGAAGAACACTGGCATTACGAGACAATGTACAACCACCCCGTGATGAAGGAGGAGTCGATCTTCCTTTGCGATCACCTTCGAGACATTCAGAAGAAAATGGGTGTTTACACAGGCGGAAAATGAGTCCCAATAACTCGCTCTGCCAGACATGCCCGGAAAACAGCCATGACAGGGCATCCGCCAGATCAGGCAAGCCGGTTCCCTTGCGGACATAGAGACCGAGAGTAGGCTTGTCGATATTCACGTAGAAATCGAATTCCTGTTGGCCTTGGGATTGCTGCATAGCGAGTCCCTCCTGAATTCTGAATGTTGGGGGCGAGAGTGGCATGCTCCCGCCCCAGAGGATGCCACGGCTACCTAAGTACCTTGGTTTTCCGTCTTTTTGCCGGCCTTGGTTTCCGCTGCCGCACGCTGCCTGGTTCCGTGCGTTTTTTCCGGCGGCTTAGGCGCCGCGTCTTTTTCCTTCCGGGATACGGTCAGAAGCCAGAAATTTCTACTTTAGACCGGTACTAATTCCGGGGTACGGTCACAAATACATATCTCTTTCTACTCTTTTTCCTACTGAAACTGTAATGGCAATGAGGCCGCAAACCTTAATTTAAAAGGCGCACGCGCGTCCATTCACGAATGCCCGCCAGCGACCAATCATGACACCGCCCTCCTCTCCCCAAAGATCAGGAAACTAATACCGGCGAGCACCCAGACAGCAATGCCGCTATAGAGCATGATCCCGCCAAAACCATGCACCAGCGCCGCACGGCCGATCTCCGCCAGCGTCTCCGCAGGCATGGATGCCCATGCGCCGGCGTTAGCGGAATGCATACTCCCGGATGCGATGCTATTGGCCAGTGCGCGCAACGATGCATCATCGGACGGTTTGGACAGCGCCGTTTGCAGATACTGCAATACCCCTTGCACCAGCAGAAAACCCATCAAGGCGATATTGATGGCCAGGGAGATCATGCGGGCGCTCATGTCGATGCCTGATGCCATGCCGGCGCGCGTGCTCGATACCGAACCCGTGGTGGTGTTGGTCACCGGAGTATTGATCATGCCCAAACCCGCGCCGGCCAACAGGCAGCCAGGCAGCACGCTCATCCAGCCCGCCTGTTCGATGCCGCTGCCGATGAACATCAGGAAGAACCCCAGCCCGATGATGAACAAGCCGGCGGGAATGACGATGCCGGGCCGGTAGCGCAATGCCAGGCGTTCGCCGATGGGCGGGAATATCAGCGTGGGCAAGGTGTAGGCCAGCAGCGACATGCCTGAGGCTGCGGGACCTTGGCCCAGCGCACTCTGGAAGTAAATCGGCAGGTAGATGATGAACGGCCAGAAACTGAAGTTCATCCCCACAGAGCCAAGCAGCGCCCCCGAGAAATTGCGCACCCGGAATACCGAAAAATCGAACATCGGGTGCGCTGCGCGCATCTCCACGACGAGGAACAGCACGAAACTGGCGGCGCTTGCCGCGATGATGCACAGGGCTGAAGCACTGCCGAATCCGGTGTCGGCGCCCTGGGTCACGAAGTAGGCAAGTCCCAGCACCGCGAGGGACAGGGTGACGATGCCGGCCAGGTCCAATTTCCTTGCATGCGGATCGCGCGATTCGCGCACGCCGGCGATGGCCAGGCCGAACGTCAGGGCCGCGATGAAGACGTGCGCCCAGAAGACCCACTTCCAACTGGACACGGCGACGATCAGGCCACCGATCAGCGGCCCAAATCCCAGCCCGATGCCAAAGACAATGCCCCAGATTCCGAACGCCCTGCCGCGTTCGGCTCCTTCGGGGAACTGGTGCGAGAGTACCGCCACCAGGCAAATGAGCATCGCCCCGCCGCTCGCCCCCTGCAAGAAACGACCGGCGATCAGGACCGGCGTACTCCATGCCAGGCCGCACAGCAGCGAGGCGATTCCAAACAGTGCGATTGAGAAAAGGAATACGCGCTTGCGGCCATAGCGGTCCGCCAGCGTTCCCGTTGCCATCAGTACGGCGGTGCAGGCAATGGTGTAGGCATTCATGATCCATTGGATGCCGCTGAAGTCGCTGTGCAGAACAACTTCCAGCGTGGGCAGGATCACCGGCACGCTGGAAATCTCCAACCCGAACATCAAGGCGGCCAGGCATACGGCCAGTAGCGCCACGGTGTTGCGCATGGCAAAGGGATGGTCTGTTTGCGGCCGGGCCGGCTGTTCGATGTCACGTACCTGCATGGTTGTTTCACTCCAGGATGTAGAACTCATTTCATCAATAGGCGTGAGATGCGTTCTAGATAAGGTGTGCGCGGCTGCCCACACTGCGGCACAGTTTATGGGAATAAATTTCCCATATTGGAGAGAAACATTCCGATAAAATAATCCACACAGGAACCAATTGGGATAGCAATGCAAGACAGACTGGATGGGATCACAACGTTCGTGCAGGTCGTCGAAGCCGGCGGATTTGCGCCCGCGGCAGAGCAACTTGGCCTGACGCGCTCGGCGGTCGGCAAAGCCATCGCGCGTTTGGAAGCACGCTTGGGTGTGTGCCTGCTTCAGCGCAATACGCGCAGCCAAATGCTGACGGCGGAGGGGCAGGCATACTACGAGCGCTGCGTGCGCGCGCTAACGGAGCTGGACGCTGCGGAAGCCGACCTTGAGCACGGCCTCATGGCGCCAAGTGGCCGGCTGCGGGTTAGCGTGCCCGAGGCCTTCGGGCATCTATGCGTCGCGCCGGTCCTGCTGGAGCTGACCCGCCGCTATCCGCAACTGGATATCGACCTGTCGTTCAGCGACCGCTACGTCGACCTGATCGAAGAAGGCTTTGATATCGCCGTGCGCATCGGCCCACTGCAGGACAGCAGTACGCTGGCTGCCCGGCGCCTGGGTACCCAGCACATCAGCATCGGCGCGTCTGCGGACTATCTGTCGCGACACGGCACGCCAGGCAGCCTGGAAGAACTGGACGGGCACACGGCAATCGTACAGTCCCGCACCGGCGTCCCCGCGCCGTGGAGTGCGCAAGTGGGCAGCGGCCATGCACGGCGGCTGGCGATACGGTCTCAGATCAGCATGGATGACGTTCAGGCAATCGCTGCCGCAGCCGTCAAAGGCTACGGCCTGGCCTGGCTCCCTTGCTGGCTATTGAGCAAATACGTGCAAAGCGGTGAACTGGTTCCCGTCCTGGAGAGCTACCGTGCCGTTTCCCAGGAAATCCATGCGGTGTGGCCGCAGGTGCGCCATCTGCGTTGCAAGACCCGGGTTGCCATCGATGCGCTCGTCGCCCATATCCCGGCGATGATAAATCCAGGCAGCCGTTGAACGACACTGGGCCCTGACCTTCGTCAGGGCGACGGAGGTTTTATCAGCCCTGCCATGGCGACTGGCTGACCGGCCTTGCCGCTTACCAGCGATGACTGTAAGTCAGGCTCATCACCGCCCCCGATCCCGGCAACCGGCTGGTGTTATTGCTATTGCGCATCAACTGGCTATACGCAGGAATGTAGTAGCGGTTCAACAGGTTCTCGATCCCCAGCGACACGCTGTCTTTATCGGTCAGTTGATAACGGCTGACCAGATCAAGCGTCGTATAGCTTCCGATGCTCTGGCGACCAAAGGCGGTCTGGCCTTTCAGGCGGTAATCGCGCGCGGCGAAGTAAGTCGCCTGCAGGCGGTTGCTCCACTTGCTGCCCGGCTTGTACTGCACATAAGCCGTCACCTTCATCGGCGGGATCCGGTAGCCGCTCATGATCTGGTCGCTGGTGCTGCCTTGCGGCGTTTCCCGTCCCCACATCATGGTGTAGGTGGCGCCGCCGCCCCAGGCCGAATCGTCCGGCAGATAGTCCGCGCCGGCCTCGATGCCGGTGATCTTCTCTTCCGTGCGCGTCAGGATCAGGCCGTTGTTGAAGCTCTGGATATCCCCCAGCTTCGAGGTCGTGTGAAACACGGTCAGGTTGCCCAGGACATTGCCGGACGCACCGCGCCAGCCCAGCTCGTAGCTGTTGGTCTTCACCGGTTCCAGCGACGATGACGAAATGTTGAATGCCGGCGTGGCGTTGCGAACCTGTACGCCGATGTCAGGCAGCTGGAAGCCCTGGCTGAACGAGGCATAGACCTCATGCCCTGCGACCGGCTTGAACACGACGCCGGCATTGCTCATCCAGGAGCTGAAGGAAACCGAGCCGCCGCGCACCTTTTGCGGCGTGGCCGATTTGCTTTGCGAGAGCGGAATGAAGTCGTCGTAGCTGGCATAGGCGCGCTCATAGCGCAGCCCCACCTCGACCGACCATTGGTCGTTGAACTTGTGCTGCAATTGCCCGAAGCCGCCGATCGAACGGGTCGTGAGCAAGGGCATGTAAAGCAAGGTGCCGGTGCGCTGGAAAACGCGGCCGCCGCTGGCGTCATAGGCGGCGGCATTGAAGATGTCGTCCGGCATGTCGCTGCGTTCCTGGTTGAAATCCAGCCCCCACAGCAGCTTGGTGTTCTCCGCCAGCGGCGTAGTCAATGTGGCCCGGCCGCCCAGCACGCGGGAGTTCTGCATCACCTGGTCGACGTTGTTGCCGCGGGTGGAGACCGCCCGCGCATCGAATGGCGTGAAGCGCGTGAAGTAGTCGCGGTAGTACAACTGGGTCGACAGCGTGCTGCCGAAGACGTCCTGGTTCTGGTAGTCCAGGCTCAGCAGCGTGTTCCTGATCTGGTTCTGGTCAGCCAATTGCAGACCGTCCAGCGGGCGCGCCACGGCGGATCCGGCGGGCAGCTTCGCCACTGCCGGATCGGAGCCGTAGGAACTGTCCTGCTCGGCGACATAGCGGCTCACGGATAACTGCAAACGCTGGTTCTTGTCGATGCGAAATCCCAGCTTGCCGCCCAGCGTGTAGTTGTTGCTGTCGAACAGGTCGCCCTGGCTGGGCTCGGGCGCGATGCGATTGCCCTTGCCCTCGAAGGAGCCGCCCACGTGCTGGTAGCCGATGTTGAACGCGTAATCGACCACGCCATTGCCGCCGGACATGTAATGGTTCACCTCGCCGCCCAGGCCGTCGCTACTCAGGTGCGACAGCGGGGATTTGAGCGTGAAACTGGTTTCCGCATAGGGCTCGCCGCCTGCCGGGCGCGTCGTGACGGCGATGATCCCGCCCGCGGCGCCGGCGCCGTAGATGGCGCTGCTGCCCCGCAATACTTCCACCTTGTCGATGCTGGCCAGGTTCAGGGTAGCCATGTTGCGCGAGGAGTCACGGTTGGTATTGAGCGGAATGCCGTCGACCAGCACCAGCGTATTGCGGCCGCGCAGCGTCTGTCCGTAGTCGGTGATCGTGTGGCTGGAATCGGCCATCCCGGGAACGATCTTGCCCAGCACGGTGGCCAGGCTGTCGGACGACTGGCGCAGTTCGTTCAACTCTTCACGCTCGATGACATTGCTCTGGCGCGTCGGACGGATGATGGTGCTGCTGGTGCGCTGCGCGCTGATTTCGATAGGCTGCAGCTCGCCGATGGTGGCCGCTGCGGCCGCCACCGGTGCTTTCACGGTATAGCCGCCGCCCGGCAGGCGCTGGGCTTGCAGGCCGGTTCCTTGCAACAGGCGGGAAAAGCCTTCGTCGACCGGGTAGGTTCCGGTCAGGCCGGGGCTGTTCTTGCCTTCCAGCAGCCTGGCGTCGAACGACAGGGCCACGCCTGCGCGGGCGGCGAAAGCCTGCAGGGTCTGGGCCAGCGCCCCGGGCGGAATGCTGAAGCTTTGCGCGCCGCCCGCGGCTTCGGCAGCCATGGCAGGCGCCATGCAAGCCAGCGAGGAAATGGCCATTGCCGCTGCCGCGCAATGAATGGCGACCGCCATCGCGGACTTGCGCATGAATGCCTTTTCCACAGGGCGTTTCCGCCCGCCTTCCCCAAGATGTTGTTGTTTCATACTGAACCTTTCGATGTCCGAATTGAGCGTCTTCGTTGGTATGCCCAACGAGAATCGGAAATGGCTCAGTTTTTTTAAAATATTTTTAAGATTACTTCGGCACGATGCGCGCCAAGTAGCGCGTGAAATACCGGATACGCACCGGCATCGTCTGTTCCAGCAAAGTCAGGCTGGCGCCTGTATCGCCCAATGGGAACACCCCGGAAACCGGAAGCGCCGCGACATCGGCATCGACCTGGAGCAAGCCGGCGCGGTATCGCCCCAGCTCGCCCGCGAACATGGCAAGCGGCATCCGGTCCGCCACCAGCATGCCGTTCATCCAGGACAAGCCCAGTTCGTCGCAAGCGTTTATCGCTTCGATACCCTGCGATGAGAAACCTGCCTGATGGCCTGCTTCGATCACTTTGCGCTCCATGGCGGCCCCGGCCGGCGTTACCTCGACCGCGCCCTCATAGACCGCCACCTGGGAACGGCCATCCAACTGCCGCGCCGTGAAACGCGTGCCCAATGGGCGCAGGTTGCCTTCATCGGTTTGCACAATGAACGGGCGCGCCGGATGCTGTTGGTCCGGGGCCGTGGCAACCAGGATTTCGCCCTGAAGCAAGCGGATATGCCGCCAGCGGGCATCGAACCTGACCTGGATTTCGGTTGCCGTATTCATGGTGATCCGGGTACCGTCCTCCAGCACCAGGTTGCGACGCTCTCCCGTGGCCGTCGCTAGCCGCCCTTCCCGCCCGGCCAGCGGCGACAAGCGATACGCACCCCATGCTACCGGCCCTGCGGCCAGCAACACCACCAGCGTTTTGACTGCGGTGCGCCGGGACGATGCCAGGGTATTTTTAAGGGCAGCCGCGCCCGGCGCGGAAATGTCCTGGAATTTATTGCGCAGCATGGCGGCTTTTTGCCACGCCAGTTCATGCTCGGCACTGCGCCCGCGCCATTGGTTGAAGCGCATGCGCGCCGTCGGCGACAACGGGCCATCGTGCATTTCCATCAGCCAGGTGGCGGCTTCTTGCAGGATCTGCGCGGACGGCTGCGCGTGCGGTGATTGCTTGGTCAAGATGAACCCCGTCTCACACAGCGCTCAGGCAATGGGCATAAGCCTTCACCATATGCCGTTTGACTGTGGCCAGCGAGAGATCCAGCATCCCGCAAATATCGGCGTAAGGCAGTCCATCCAATTGGGCCAGCAGGAACACTTGCCGCACCTTCGCCGGCAGCCCATCCAGGATGCGGTCGATCTCGTTCAAGGCTTCGAGCACCTGCAAGCGCTCTTCCGGCGCAGGCTGCACCTGTTCGGGCAACAACGCCAATGCGTCCAGATAGGCTTGCTCCAGGTTCTTCCTGCGGAAATAGGTGTTGACGATGCCTTTGGCAACCGTCGTCAGATAGGCCCTGGGATTGTCCAATTGGCTCGGCAGGCGGCCTGAGAACAGGCGCAGGAAGGTGTCTTGCGCCAGATCCGCCCCCAGGTGCCGGCACTTCAGCTTGCCGCTGAGCCAGTCCGCCAGCCAACCGTGGTGATGGTTGTATAACGCGCCAATTTGTTCATGTACGCCCGCATTGGACATGATTTGTCTTGTTGGCCGCCCCGGCCTCGAATAAATGAGAATAATTCTCACTATATATTAAGTAAGTGGCCTTGCGCAATGCCCTCCAGGAAGCAAGGCCGTTGAGCAACATGACTTGAATCGCCCGTAAAACTGCCATGGGCCAAACACGTTTTACGTATATGGATGTGCAAAGAGATTCGTTCCCAGCCCGCGCGCCTCTCCCTAAGATCGCATGGTCATCACCTGTCATAACAGGTTCAACCAATCCGATCCGCCCCAACGGGAAACGCCATGTCCGCCTTCGAAGCTATCGCCCACTCGCCTGTGCCCCTGTATGTACAGGTCAAGGACCGGCTGCGCGAACGCATCTTCGACGGCACCTATGCCGCGCATGCGCAACTGCCGCCGGAGAGCGAGCTGGGCGCCGTCTTCGGCGTGAGCCGCATCACGGTGCGCCAAGCCCTGTCCGACCTGCAGCGCGAAGGGGCGATCTTCAAGATTCCCGGCAAGGGCACCTTCGTCGCCAAGAAGAAGGCGGCCCAGGAACTCACGCGCCTGGAAGGCTTCGCCGAGGCCATGACGCGCAAGGGCTACGCCATCTACAACCGCGTGACCGGCCATCGCAGCGTGCCGGCCACGCCTGAAGTGGCCGAACGGCTGGGCGTGGAACCCGGCGCCGCGGTCTCGGAGATCCGCCGCATCCGGCATCTCGACCGGGAACCGGTGTCGCTGGAAATCACCTATCTGCCGGAAGAACTGGGCGAACGCTTGCGCCACGAAGACCTGAGCAACCGCGACATCTTCCTGATCTTCGAAAACGACTTTGGCATCCCGCTCGGCCACGCCGACCTGCAGATCGGCGCGGTATCGGCCGACAGCGAACTGGCCGCGGCGCTCCAGGTGGCCGAGGGTTCTGCCCTGCTGCGCATCGAGCGCCTGACCTGTACCGCCGAGGGCAAGCCCTTCGACTTCGAATACCTCTATTTCCGCAGCGAAGCCTTCCAGTACCACCTGCGCATCGCGCGCCGGCCGGAAGCCTCGGCCTGATCTCCAGACTCCTGCAATCCTGAAAGGAAACGCCATGCAAACGCATGTACAGACCGTCGACGTCCTCGTGATCGGCGGCGGCACCGCCGGGCCGATGGCCGCGGCCAAGGCCAAGGAGGCCAATCCGGCGCTGCGCGTGCTGTTGCTGGAAAAAGCCAACGTCAAGCGCAGCGGCGCCATCTCGATGGGCATGGATGGCCTGAACAACGCCATCGTGCCGGGCTTCGCCACGCCCGAGCAGTACGTCAAGGAAATCACCATCGCCAACGACGGCATCGTCAACCAGAAGGCGGTAATGGCCTATGCGCGGAACAGCTTTTCGATGATCGAGGAGCTGGACCGCTGGGGCGTCAAGTTCGAGAAGGACGAGACCGGCGACTACGCCATGCGCAAGGTGCATCACATGGGAACCTACGTGCTGCCCATGCCGGAAGGCCACGACATCAAGAAAGTGCTGTACCGGCGCCTGAAGCGCGCGCGGGTGGAGATCACCAACCGGCTGGTGGCCACGCGCCTGCTGACCGCCGGCGACGGCAGCATCGCCGGCGCCATGGCTTTCGATTGCCGCACCGGCGACTTCCACGTGGTGCGCGCCAAGACCGTGGTGCTGTCCACTGGCGCAGCCGGCCGACTTGGCTTGCCCGCCTCCGGCTACCTGTTCGGTACTTATGAAAATCCGACCAACGCCGGCGACGGCTACAGCATGGCCTATCACGCCGGAGCCGAGTTGTCGGGCATCGAATGTTTCCAGATCAACCCGCTGATCAAGGACTACAACGGCCCGGCCTGCGCCTACGTCACCGGCCCCTTCGGCGGCTTCACCACCAACAGTCACGGCGAGCGCTTCATCGAGTGCGACTACTGGAGCGGCCAGATGATGCAGGAGTTCTACAACGAACTGCAGGGCGGCAACGGCCCGGTGTTCCTCAAGCTGAACCATTTGGCCGAGGAAACCATCAGCACCATCGAAACCATCCTGCACACCAATGAACGCCCCAGCCGCGGCCGCTTCCACGCCGGGCGCGGCACCGACTACCGCCAGCAGATGGTGGAGATGCACATCTCCGAGATCGGCCTGTGCAGCGGCCATTCGGCCTCGGGCGTGTGGGTCAACGAGCATGCCGAGACTACCGTGCCGGGCCTGTACGCCGCCGGCGACCTGGCCTGCGTGCCGCACAACTACATGCTGGGCGCTTTCGTCTACGGCCGCCTGGCCGGGGAAAACGCGGCCCGCTATTGCGCCGACAAGCCGCTGGCCGAGGTCGACGAGCAGCAGGTCGCCGCCGAGCGCGCCCGCGTCTGGGCGCCGCTGGCGCGCCAGGACGGCTTGCCGCCCAACCAGGTCGAATACAAGCTGCGCCGCATGGTCAACGACTACCTGCAGCCGCCCAAGATCACCCGCAAGATGGAAATCGGCCTGCAGCGCTTCGAAGCCATCCATGAAGACCTGGAACGCCTGCAGGCGCGCAACCCGCATGAGCTGATGCGCGCCATGGAAGTCCACGCCATCCGCGACTGCGCCGAAATGGCGGCGCGCGCCTCGCTGTACCGCACCGAGAGCCGCTGGGGGCTGTACCACAACCGCGTCGATTATCCGCAGCGCAACGATGCCGAATGGATGGTGCATGCGCAGTTGCAGAAACAGGATGGCCGCATGGTCAGCTTCAAGCGCGCCGTCGATCCCTACATCGTGCCGCTGGACGACCGGGAGAAATCGGCCTACCAGCATCTGCGCATCAAGAAAGAACCCGAACAGGCCGCCGCCTGAGCCCACGCGAGGACATTCCCATGCCAACCGCCTTTTCCATCACCAACGTTCCCGTCACCATCGACGAAGACAAATGCATTGCCGAAAAAGGCTGCACGGTCTGCGTCGACGTCTGCCCGCTCGATGTGCTGGCCATCGACTTCGACAAGGGCAAGGCCTACATGAAGTTCGACGAGTGCTGGTACTGCATGCCCTGTGAGAAGGACTGCCCGACCGGGGCGGTCCATGTCGACATACCTTACCTGCTGCGCTGACCACGAGGCCGGCAGGCCATTACCCTGGGGAACCCACCATGCAATTGCGCCACACCATTACAACGACATTGTTAGGACTGTCCCTGCTGGCCGCGGGCTCGGCCTCGGCTGGCGCCGAGACCATCCGCATCGCCATCGGCACGCAGGACACCACCATCAACTGCGCCACCGGCGGCCTGCTGATCCGCGAACTCAAGCTGCTGGAAAAATACCTGCCGCATGACGGCAAATACAAGGATGCCCAATACGACATCCAGTGGAAGAACTTCACCTCCGGCGCGCCGCTGACCAATGAGATGGTGGCCGGCAAGCTGGATATCGGCTCCATGGCCGACTTCCCGGGTTCGTTCAACGGCGCTGCCTTCCAGAAGGCCGGCAAGAAGAGCATCTTCATCACCGTGCTGTCGGGCAGCACCACCGGCAGCGGCAACGGCATCGTGGTTCCCAAGGGTTCGCCGGTGCAGTCGCTGGCCGAGCTCAAGGGCAAGATCATCTCCGTGCCCTTCGCCTCGACCGCGCACGGCATGCTGCTGCGCGCCGTGAAGGACCAGGGCTGGGATCCGGAGAAGGACGTCAACATCATTACCCAAGCGCCTGAGGTGGCGGGCTCGGCCCTGCAAAGCAACAAGATCGAGGCGCATGCCGATTTCGTGCCGTTCGCCGAACTGTTCCCGCACCGCGGTTACGCGCGCAAGATCTTCGACGGCTCGCAGGCCGACACGCCGACCTTCCACGGCAGCCTGGTCGATGCCGACTATGCGAAGAAGTATCCCGAGGTCGTGGTGGCCTTCCTGCGCGCGGCCATCGAGGCCAACCGCCTCATCGCCGCCGAGCCCGAGAAGTACAGCGAACTGATCGAAAAGGTGACCGGCATCGAGGCCGAGATCGACTACCTGTTCCACGGCCCGCTCGGCCTGCAGACGCGCGACTTCACCTGGAAGCCGGAATACCGGCAGGCGGTCAAGACTTCGGTCGATACGCTCAAGGCCATGAAGCGCACCGAGACCGACCTCGATCCCAACACCTTCGTCGACGACCAGTACCTCCGCGCCGCCTTCAAGCAATCCGGGCTGGACTATGAAGCGCAACTGAAGAACTACGCCAAGCTGCCGCTGACCGGCAAGGACGCGCTGACCGGCAAGCCCATCGCCGATCCCAAGCGGGTCGGCCAGATCTGGGTGCAGGGCGAACCGCTGGTGCGCCACTACGCGACGCTGGGAACGGCGCTGGCCGAGGCCCGCAAGCTGGAACAGTCCGGCAGGAAGATCCGCACCGTCTACGCGCACGACCGCGACACCGGCCTGAAGCTGCTGGCGGCGGACGCCTGGTACGTACAGGGTAAGAACGAGACCAGCGCCTTCCTGCTCAAGCACGCGGCCGAGGCATGGGCCAGGAAGAACGGCGGCGCCGTGCTCGACTTCAACGCGGCCAAGGCCGGCGCCGTCTGATGCTTCCGCCACAAGGAAACCGACCATGACCCTGAGTTCATCGTTGCCGGTGCAGGAAGATGCGCGAGTGGCCGCCGATCCCGCGCCGGCCGGCGCCGGCCAGCCCGGCCAATGGCGGCGGCATGCCTTGCGCATCGCATCGATCGCGGTTTGCCTGCTGCTCTGGCAGTGGGCGTCGCAGCACCGGCTCAATCTCGGCCTGGTCACGTTCCAGAACGTCCCGGCGCCGGCCGAGGTGCTGGCGGCGGCCTGGACGCTGGCGCAATCGCCCAAACTGCTGTCGCACCTGTGGGCCAGCCTGGTGCGGGTGCTTGCCGGCTTTGCCGCGGCCGCCGCAGCCGGCATCCTGCTGGGCATGCTGATCGGCCGGTTGCGCTGGCTGTCCGACGTGCTGCTGCCGCCGCTGGAGCTGCTGCGGCCGATTCCGGCGGTAGCCTGGATTCCATTGGCGATCCTGATGTTTCCCTCGTCGGAGCTATCGATGATCTACATCACCTTCATCGGCGCCCTGTTCCCCATCCTGCTCAATACCATCCACGGCGTGGAAGGCGTCGACCCGCGCCTGGTCGCTTCCGCCCGCAGCCTGGGCAGCGGCCGGCGCGCGGTATTTTCCCAGGTGATCCTGCCGGCGGCCGCGCCCAGCATCGTCACCGGCCTGTCGATCGGCATGGGCACGGCCTGGTTCTGCCTGGTGACGGCCGAGATGATCGCCGGCCAGTTCGGCATCGGCTATTACACCTGGGCTTCCTACACCATCCAGAACTACAGCGACATCGTGGTCGGGATGATGTTCATCGGCATCATGGGCATGGTCAGCAGCATGGCGATCCGCAAGATCGGCGACCTGCTGATGCCCTGGTATCTGCTGCAGAGGTAAGACATGGCCACCAGACAACCCGGCGCCGTCGCCATCGACCGCCTGACCATCGAACTCGGCGCCGGCCGGCGCCGCTTCGCAGCGCTGCAAGAGGTATCGCTCGACATCGCCCCCGGCGAATTCGTATGCGTGCTGGGCCCTTCCGGCTGCGGCAAGTCGACCCTGCTGGGCGCGCTGGCCGGCCATCTGGCGTCCGGCGCCGGACAGGTCAGGGTCGACGGCGCCGCCGTCTCCGGCCCGCATCCCGAGCGCGGCCTGGTGTTCCAGCACCATACGCTGTTCCCCTGGCAACGCGTGATCGACAACGTCGCCTTCGGCCTGAAGATGAAAGGCATCCCGCGCGCGCAACGCCATGAGAAGGCGCGCGAGCTGCTGGAACTGGTCGGCCTGGCCGGCTTCGAACACAGCTATCCGGCCCAGCTGTCGGGTGGCATGCAGCAGCGGGTGGAGATCGCCCGCGTGCTGATCAACCATCCGCGCCTGATGCTCATGGATGAGCCGTTCGGCGCGCTGGATGCGCAGACCCGCCTGAAGATGCAGGAGCTGCTGCTGGATGTCTGGTCCCGGATCCCGACCACCATCCTGTTCATCACCCACGACATCGACGAAGCGCTGTTCCTGGCCGACCGCATCCTGGTGATGAGCCCGCGCCCCGGGCGCATCATCGAAGAACTGCGCATCGACTTTCCGCGGCCGCGCGAGGCCGGCCTGGTCACCTCGCCGCGCTTCATCGAACTGAAGCGCCATTGCCTGGCCCTGCTGCATCCGCAGGCCAAGGCCATCCCGCTGGAAAGGCTGAGCCCGCTCGGGGCCACGCTTTCCGAAGTCCAATTTGCCATTTGAGGAAATGAAGTGAACGCAGCAGATTTCGCCACGTATGACGATGACACCGAAGCGCTCCGCCAACGCCTGCGCGATCCCGATGCGGCGGTGCGCCGCATCGCCGTGCTGGACCTGATCGATGTGGCCGGCGACGAGCACGCGCCGCTGTTGGTGGCGGCGCTGGCTGACACCTCTCCCGCCGTGCGCCTGGAAGCGGCGCGCGCCCTGGAAGCCTTCGAAAGCCCCGCCAGCGTAGCCGGCATCGTGCCGCTGCTGCGCGACGAAGACCTGGAAGTGCGGGAAGCCGCCGCCCATGCACTGAGCGAACTGAAGCACCCCGAATCGGCGCAACTGCTGCTGCCTCATGCCCGCGACGAGCATCCCTTCGTCCTGGTTTCGATCCTGCGCGGCTTGCGCGAACTGCGGGTAGCCGCCAGCTTCGATCCGGCCCTGGACGCGCTGGCGCACAGCGATCCGCTGGTGCGGCGCGAAGCGGTCGCCGTCCTCGGCTACCTGAAGGACAACCGCGCCATCGCCGCCTTGATGCATCTGGCCGCGAAAGACCGCGAAGCCGAAGTGCGCCGCGCCGCGACCGGCGCCCTGGGCTTCTCGCAAGGCATCCAGGCCCTGCCGGCGCTGCTGGCAGCATTGCGCGACGCCGCCTGGCAAGTCCGGGAAGAAGCGGCGACCACCTTGGGAAAACTGAAGCCGGCCAGCGCGCTGGAACCGCTCATCGCCGCGCTGGACGATCCCTACTGGCAAGTCCGCTTGCGCGCCGCGCGCAGCCTGGGCCGCCTGCGCGATCGCGCGGCAGTGGAACCGCTACTGGTGACGCTGACGCACGAGATCAGCAACCTGCGCAAGGAAGCGGCACTGGCGCTGGGCGAGATCGGCGATGCCGCTGCCCTGCCCGCCTTGCAACGGGCGGAACAGGATGCCGATCCGGAAGTGCGCAAGTCGGTGCGGCTGGCCCTGGAACAGATCCGCGCAGCCGCCTGAACGCCATCGCCATGCCGCATCCCCTCCACCTCACCAACCAGACCGGCAGCGCGGCCTTGCACATCGAATGGGATGACGACCGCCACCAGGTGCTCTCCTACTTCGCACTGCGCCAGGCTTGCCGCTGCGCCGATTGCAAGGCCTATACGCAACGCACCGGGCAAGCGCTGGAACCCGATCCCGGCGTGCGCCTGGAAACGCTGGCGCCGGTGGGGCAATACGGCGTTCAACTGATATTTAGCGACGGGCATGAGCGTGGCATCTACCCGTGGCAATTTCTTCGGGAGTTCGGCTAAACCTGCCCGGCCCTCGTCTCTTTGATGCGAATGAAAAAGGTCATCAAGAAGGAAATCACAAGCAGCACCGCCAGGAACAGCAGGCCGAGGGTCGCGCTGTTTTCCTTGCCTTTCACATAGCCGATGAGCGACGGGCCTACGAAACCGCCGAGATTGCCCAGCGAATTGATGACGGCAATCGAAACCGCCGCGGTCTCACGCGAGAGGAACAATGTCGGCAGCGCCCAGAACGGCGATTTGAACGCATACAGCCCCGCCAGGCTCAGGCTGATGAGCAAGATCGACACATAAGGATTGCCGACATACGCGATACTGCCCATGGCTGCCGCCGCGACTGCCAGGGGAATGGCCGAGTGCAGGCGGCGCTCGACACGCCGGTCCGAACTCCTGGACCACAGCACCATGACGATGGTGGCGAACAGGTAGGGAATCATCGCAATCAGGCCGACCTGGGTGTGCGTAAGCGAAGATGCGAAACCCTTGATGATCTGCGGCATCCAGTAACCGACGCCGAGGCTGCCGCACTGGTACACAAAGTAGATAAAGGACAGGTACAGCACCTTCGGATTGGTCATGGTCTTGACGGTACTGAGGTGCTTGGCCTCAGGCTTGGCCTGGCGATCCTTTTCCAGTTCATCGAGGATCCACGCCTTTTCCTGGTCGGTCAGCCATTTGGCGTCTTGAGGCCTATCGATCAGGTAGAAATAGCAAAACAAACCGCCAATGACTGCCGGCACGCCCTCCAGCACCAGCATCCAGCGCCAGCCGCTCCAGCCAAACCAGTGGACGTTATCCATGATCCAGGTCGAGAGCGGCGCACCGATGATGTAGGAAACGGGGATAGCGGCAGTGAACAGCGCCACCGTCGTCGCCAGTTCCTTTTGCCGGAACCAGTAGGTCAGGTAGACGATGATCCCGGGGAAGAAGCCTGCCTCGGCCACGCCCAGCAGAAAGCGCAGCACGTAGAGCTGTGTCGCGTTCTGCACGAAGCCGCACGCCACCGACACCAGCCCCCAGCTCAACAGGATGCGGGCGATCCAGCGGCGCGCGCCGAACTTGTTGAGCATGACGTTGCTCGGCACTTCGAACAGGAAGTAGCCGATGAAGAAGATGCCGGAAATGAAACCGAACGCTTCCGCGGACAGCGCCAGCTCCTTGTTCATCTGCAGGGCCGCATAGCCGATGTTGGCGCGGTCCAGGTACGAGATGATGTACAGGATGAAGACGAAAGGAATGATCTTGGAGGTGATCTTCCGGACCAGCGCGCGTTCGTTGATGGTCTGATTTGTTTGCATGGTGTGACTGCCGGCGGGTCGCCGGCATCCTGAAAAGGGAATGAAACGGCAGCGGCCTGGATTACGAGAACACCATGCAGACCGGACTGCCCGATGCCACGGAGAAGCCGGTCGGATGGAGCGAGCCGTCGACCCGCAGGGAGAAGGCGACGATGGAATCGCTGTCTTCATTCAATGCGTACAGGAAACGGTTATCCGGGGTAATGGCGAAGAAGCGCGGCGTCTTGCCCTGCGTCTGCACCACGGCGCCGGCCTTCAACAGGCCGGTTTGCTGGTCGATGTGGAAGGACGCGATGCTGTCGTAACCGCGGTTGGAGGCGTACAGGAAGCGTCCGGTCTTGTCGATCTCGATTTCCGAGGCCCGGCTATTCCCGGTGAAGCTTTCCGGCAAGGTGCTCAGGATCTGCTTCGGCGCCAGGCTGCCGTCTTCCGCGGAATACGCATAGGCCGTCACGGTCGAATCCAGTTCGTTGACGACGTAGGCCATCGGCAGGCGCTGGTGGAAAGCAATGTGGCGCGGGCCGGCGGTTTCGCGCGATACGACAAACGGCTTGCCGGCCGGCGTGAGCTTGCCGTCGGCGAAACGGAACGTGAAGGTACGGTCCAGCCCCTTGTCCGGCACCACGACGAACTTGCCGCTCGGATCGAACGGGTTGAAGTGCGGCTTGGACAGCTTCTGCTCCACCCGGTGCGGCCCGGTCGGCCCTTCCAGCGTAACCAGTTGCGTCATTTCCTGCAGCGAACCGTCGACCGCAATCGGCAGCACCGCCAGGCTGGAGCCGAGGTGATTCGACACCACTACATACTTGCCGCTCGGGTCGATTGCCAGGTGCACCGGGTTCTTGCCATGAGTGCTCTTGCGGTTGATGAAGCTCAGCTTGCCGCTGGCCCGGTCGACCTTGAAGGCGCTGATGTCGGACAGGTCGCCGTGCACCGTGTACAGATATTGGCCGTCCTTGCTCAAGGCCAGGAACGATGGATTGACCAGATCCTTCACCAATTGCACCAGCTCCAGGTTCCCGGTCGCGGTATCGACCTTGAAGACGCTGATCCCATCTCCGCGCGCGTTGCGTTCCCGCGTCGTGCGGCAGCCAACGTAAGCAAACATTGCATTTCCTTTCGTAGTGGTGAGTGCCGCGGCACCCTGGTTTGTTGTTCCTGCGGCACAGCCGGTCAATCCCCAGGCGGCCAATCCACCTGCCGCCCCCAAGGCTTGCAGTACCAGTCGACGCCCTGGCTCAGCGGCTTGCGGAGCGGGTTCTGGCATGTTTTTTCCTCGATGCATCGTGTCGTCTCCGTCGGTTGATGATTTGTTCTTTTCTTTATATTGCATTTTTCAATAAAAATATGCAAGAATGATTTATGCGAAATTTATCCTCATCCGCGCCGGGCGTTCTTGCGCATGCCGGCGACACTTACCTCCTGGTGGATCTGCCGGCCCAGTTCGGCCCGCGCTTGCGCGAGTTGCCGGTCGTGCTGCGCATCCTTCTTGAAAACATCATCCGCAATACGAGCGGACAAGAGCGTGAGGACGCGGTCGCGGCGGTTTTCGACTGGCTCGACGAGGGAACCAGCGAAGCGGAAATCGCCTTCCAGCCCGGCCGCGTGCTGATGCACGACACGACCAGCACGCCGGCGCTGGTGGACATCGCTGGCATGCGGGATGCGCTGGCCGAAGCGGGCTGGGATCCGACCGCGCTGAACCCGGGCCTGCCCGTGGACATCTCGGTGGATCATTCACTGGCGGTGGAATTTTTTGCGGAGAAAGATGCCATCGCGCGCAACCTGAAGCTGGAAGTCAAACGCAACGGCGAGCGCTACAGCTTCCTGCGCTGGGCTTCGAAGGTGATGCGCGGCGTGCGGATCCATCCGCCCGGCACCGGCATCATGCACACCATCAACCTGGAGCAACTGGCCACCGTCGTGACCACCGAAGTGCGCGACGGCCAGGCCTGGGTAGTGCCCGATACGTTGATCGGCACCGACAGCCACACGCCGATGATCAACGGCATCGGCGTGCTCGGCTGGGGCGTCGGCGGGCTGGAGGCGCAGACTGTGATGTTCGGCATGCCGACCATGATGCGCATTCCGGACGTCATCGGCGTCAGGCTCACCGGGAATCTGCAGCCGGGCGTCCAGGCCACCGACCTGGCCCTGACCGTGACCCAGCGCCTGCGCGCCATCGGCGTGTCTGGAGAGTTTGTGGAATTCTATGGCCCGGGCGTAGCCGCCCTGTCGGCCGGAGAGCGTTCGGTGGTTGCCAACATGGCCCCCGAATACGGCGCAAGCTCGGGCTACTTCCCGATCGACGACGCCACCATCCAATATTTGCGCGAAACCGGCCGGCCCGCGGCGTTGCTCGACCTGGTGCAGGCATATGCCAAGCGCAATGCCTTCTGGTACGAACCGGACAACGCCCCTCGCTACACCAAGACCATCGAAGTGGATCTGGAGCAGATCGGGATGCACATCGCCGGTCCGCGCCGTCCGCAAGATCTGCTCCCGTTCGACCGGCTGGCCGCCACGGTGGCGGCGCTCGGCTTCCGGCCCAAACATGAAGGCGGCCCGCTGCCGAAACATCCCATCGCCATCGCCGCCATCACCAGTTGCACCAATACCTCGGATCCGGCCCTGCTGGCCGCCGCCGGACTGGTGGCCCGCAAGGCGCGCGCGCTGGGCCTGAAAGTCCCCCGCTGGGTCAAGACCTCGCTTGGTCCCGGCTCGCCCGCCGCGGCCGATTACCTGGCGCGCGCTGGCCTGATCGATGACCTCTCCGCCGTCGGCTTCGACATCGTCGGCTATGGTTGCACCACCTGCATCGGCAACTCCGGCCCGTTGACCGCGCCGATCCAGCAGGCCCTGGCCGCCGACGATATCCACCCGGTCGCCGTTCTCTCCGGCAACCGCAATTTCCCCGGCCGCGTGCATCCGGACCTGGATCTCGGCTTCCTGATGTCGCCGGCACTGGTGATCGTTCACGCGCTGGCCGGCGACGCCATGGTCGATGTCGCCAGCATGCCGATACAGCACACCGCCGAAGGCGTGCCGGTGTTCCTGGCCGACCTGTGGCCGAGCCGCGAAGACATCGATGCCGCCGTGCGCGCCGGCGTGCGCGCGGAAGATTTCCCCAAGGCCTTCGCCATCGCCGCCGCAAATCCGCTCTGGCACGCCCTGCAAGTGCCTGATGCCCCGCGCTTCCCCTGGTCGCCCGCCTCGACGGCATTGCGCCGCCCGCCGTTCGCCTCGCTGGAGGAAGGCACGCAGCTCGGCCGCTTCAGCGCCTATCCGCTGCTGGTGCTGGGCGATGACATCACCACCGATCACATCTCCCCGGCCAGCGCCATCCCCAAGGACAGCTTCGTCGCGGATTTCCTGGTCGGGCGTGGCGACGATCGCAACGACCTGAATGTGTTCGCCTCGCGCCGCGGCAACTGGGAAGTGATGATGCGCGCGGCGTTCTACAGCAAAACCCTGCGCAACCTGCTGGCGCCCGATGCGCCTGTGGGGCAGACCTTGCATGTGCCAAGCGGCGACATCGCGCCGATCTTCGAAGTGGCGGCGCGCTACCGCGAAGCAGGGGAATCGGTGGTGCTGCTGGCCGGCGAACGCTACGGTACCGGTTCCTCACGCGACTGGGCCGCCAAGGGCCAACGCCTGCTGGGCATCCGCACGGTGCTGGCGATGAGCTTCGAACGCATCCACCGCTCCAACCTGATCGGCATGGGCATCCTGCCGCTGCGCCTGCCCCAGGGCATGACGCCGGCCGCGCTGAACATCCGGCCCGGCGACCGGATCGAAATCGATGCCGATGCAGACAAGCTGCAACCGCGCTGCGACATCGCGGTGCGCCTGGTCAGGAATGACGGAACAGTGGAAAGCATCATCGCCCGCGCCGCCGTGGAAACGCAGCTTGAGACAGAGCTTCTGCGACGCGGCGGCGTGATCCCGTTTATCCTGAGAAACGCGATCGCGGCGCAGCGTCAGTCATAATAGGAGAATCGGGCCGCCCGGCCCCAACAGCCATGACGACGATGGACGCGGAATCCTCTATTTCGAAACAAATTGTGGAACTGGTGAAAAGCCAGTCCTGGGAAGTCGGCACCCATTTGCCGGCCCAGATGCTGGCCGACCGCCTGCGGGTGTCGCGCCAGCCGATCAATACCGCCCTCGCGCTCTTGCACGAGAACGGCCTGCTGACCCGCGAAAAGAACAAAGGCTATTTCGTCGCCGACGGTTTTTCTGAAAAAACCTCGGACATCGTCCAGGCGCTCGGCCTGGAAGAGAACGATGTCGTGACATCGGTCTATTTCCGCATCGCCGACGACCTGCTCAAGGGCGATTTGCCCCAGGAATTTTCGGAACAACTGATCAAGAATACGTACAACCTGACCGCTTCCCAGCTCAACGCCGTCCTAAGCCGAATCGCCAAGGAAGGCTGGGCCGAGCGCAAGCCGGGCTATGGCTGGATCTTCTCCAGCATGCTGCTCACCCCCGATAGCCTGCTGCAATCGTACCGCCTGCGCCTGGCGCTGGAGCCTGCCGCCCTGCTGGAACCCGGTTTCAGGATCGAACGCGAAGTGCTGGAGCGCTGCCGCGCTACCGAACTCCACCTGCTCGATGGCGGCATCGAAACCGCCACCGCGGACGAGCTGCATAACCGCGGCGTACGCTTCCATGAAAGCCTGGTGGAAGCTTCCGGCAACGCCTTTTTCATCGATACCATCAAGCGCGTGAACCGGGTGCGCCGCCTTTTGTCGTACCGCTCGATGCGCCGGCGCGACCGCTATCCCGAACATTGCCGCCAGCACCTGCACATCCTGGAACTGCTGGAACGGGAGCGCAACGAAGAAGCCTCGGCGTTCATGAAAGAACACCTGCAATACACCCTGTCTTCCATCGCCAAGATCGGAGACATCCTTCAACCCTGACATCCACCGAACCGGCCATGCACCTGACTCCCCACATCCGCTCCGCCTTCACCCCGACCGGCAAGCTGCGCGCCTCGATCAACCTGGGCAACCCCATCCTCGCCAACAAGGATGCCTCCGGCGCGCCCTGCGGCGTTTCGGTCGACCTGGCTCGCGCCTTGGCGAAGGAACTCGATGCCGAACTGGAACTGGTCGTGTTCGATGCCGCCGGCAAGTCGGTGGAAGCGGTAGCGGCGGAGCAGGCCGATTTCGGTTTCTTCGCCATCGACCCGGTGCGGGGCGAACAGATCGCCTTCACCGATGCCTATGTGCTGATCGAGGGCTTCTACCTGGTCAAGAACGATTCCCCGCTGCGCAGCAACGACGAAGTCGACGTCGCCGGCCATCGGGTAGTGGTCGGCAAAGGCAGCGCATACGACCTCTACCTGACCCGCACCCTGCAAAACGCAACCATCCTGCGCGCCCCCACCTCGCCTGCCGTCGTCGATTTCTTCCTCAAGGAAGGCGCGGAAGTCGCGGCCGGCGTCAAACAGCAGTTGGAACACGACGCCGCCCAGCTTGGCGGCCTGCGCCTGCTCAATGAACGCTTCATGGTGATCCGGCAGGCAATGGGCACACCCAAGAGCCGCGGTCCGGAGGCGGCCGCATTCCTGTCGGCGTTTGTGGAAAAGATGAAGGCTAATGGCTTTGTCGCCGGAGCATTGCAGCGGCACGGCATCATCGGGGCTTCGGTGGCGCCAGGCAGGGAGGCGGCCTGAAACACAACACTTCCTTCAATCCGTGGTAAAAAGACAGGGAATCCCTTTCAATCAGGAGCAGCCATGTATCAGCGATACAACGAAAGCACGGTAGATCTGAAGGAATTGATGACGACCGCGCCCCTCAGCCGGGAAGCGCATGCAGCCTATCTTCGGGAGAAAGTGGATACCCGGCGGCTAATGGAAGATGCGAGGGAAGAAGCCAGGCAAAGGAAAGAAGAGGCGCTCTGAGCGCGCAGGCGACAACGCAGAAAGATTTCTCCCCCCGCCTCCCCTCCGGTGGCGGGCTTGCCCGCCACCCCAAAAAAATGATCACTTCTTGTAGCTAAATCCCCTGGACTCGACAATCGAAAATCCCAGTTTCTTGGCGTGCTCGATATTGTCTGCGATGTCGGCCTGCGCCTTGGCTGCCGTCCCGAAGTAGGCAACATTGACGTTGGCATCCAAATGCGACTCCAGGTTGTCGTGATATTTGGATTTCAGCACGCGCTCAATGTAGGCCGGATACGTTGCCTTCACGTAGTCGATGTATGCCTTTTTGAGGTTCTTGGCCTCTGTCACAAGCGCTTCGTTGTTTTCGCTCACGGAAAGATGGATCGGCTTTTTTTCAAAAACGATGTCGCGGCCGGCGTTGTTGGGCGTATCCAGTGGATAGCTTTGATAACTGACCGTGAAATACAACTCCATGGCAAAGGCCTGGCCCAGCGACATAGCCAAGCTTGCAGCCAATATCATTTTCTTAAGCATAAGATTTCCTGAAAGTCAGTTACACACGTTAACCGGGAGTCACCCCTTTCCTGCAAAGTAAGGGGCAGGCTTAGGGTAAACGCTGGAATAATGCATTGAGGGTTAAACGAGGGCATTTTTCATGCAAAAACCGCTGCGCATCACTAGAGGTCGACAATAACCAGTGTCCCGTAGCTCCCCTCCCTGACCCGATGCGGCGTCCCTGCCGCAACCACATACATTTCCCCACTGGCGATAGTAAGCGCCTCACCCTCGAGGTCCAGCTCCAGCTTGCCGTCAATGACGATCAATGCCTCGTTGTACGCATGGGATTCTTCCGGGTATGGGCGCCGGTCCATGCGCAGCACTTTGATGCGGGCCGGCCCTACTTCCCCGACCACGGATGAAGACCAGGCAGCCGGCAGCGCCATGGCCTGTTTGGCGAAATCGATGAATGGCATGAAATGAAAAATGCCGGGCAGAACCCTGATGTCGTTCAGTTAGGCCTCCAATCTGTAAATCGTCGTCCCGGCGAAGGCCGGGATCCAGTGTCTTTCGTGGCGCCTCAATGGCCGCTCAACGACGCTGGGCCCTGACCTTCGTCAGGGCGACGGAGATGGATTTCAACTTGACTGAGCAGCATTACCGGCAGAACCCGGCATTTCAATGTGAGCTGAAGAGGCAGGCAGGATAAGCAATCCGTAAGCCGCGAACGACGAATATTCCCGCATATCGGTATGCAGAAACAGCCCGGGATTTTCCCGTTACTCCCGCACGCTCAGGCGATACACCGTGGTCTGGCGATACACCTGCCCGGGCCGCAAGATCACCGCCTCAGCCTCGGGGCCGTTGATCTGGTTGGGATAGGCCTGCGCCTCCAGGCAAAAACCGTCATGCGGCGCATAAGGTTTGTCGCCCCGCCCCGGCACGTTTTTCAGGAAATTGCCGCTGTAGAACTGCAGCCCGATTTCGGTCGTCGATACGGTGAGCTGCCGTCCCGAGCCCGGATCGTAGACCGTTGCCACCTCGCGCAATGCCTGCGGGTGGCGCCCCGGTTCGGCGGCATCCGGCTCCTCGCGGTGCAGGCAGTAGCAATGGTCGAAGCCGCCGGCGATGTTGAGTTGCTCGTCCGGCCATGACAAACGGGGACCGATCGGCGCCGGCTGGCGGAAATCGAAAGCGCTGCCGGCGACTTCCGCGGCCCGTTCGGGAATCAGCTTGCTGTTGACCTGCAAATAGGTATCGGCGTCGATGGACAGGATGTGGTCGCAGATGTTGTCGCAGCCGCCGTTGAGGTTGAAATAGCCGTGCGATGTCAGGTTGATCGGCGTGGGCGCGTCGGTGGTGGCGGTATAGTCGATACGCAGCCGTCCTTCGTCGTCGAGGCGGTACAGCACCGAGGCCAGCACGTTGCCCGGGAAGCCGGCCGCGCCGTCGGGCGATACCAGCGTCATCCGCAGGCCTTCGGGATCGGGCTGTACCTGCCATTGCATCAGGTGGAAGCCGCTCTCGCCGCCATGCAGGTGGTTGTCGCCGTTGTTGCGGTCCACCTGGTAATCGACGCCGTCCATCGTGAAGCGGCCGTCGGCGATGCGGTTGCCCCACCTGCCGACGATGCTGCCGAAGTAGGCCGGATTGGCGATGTAGCGCTCGATGTCCTGGTAGCCGAGCAAGACGTCGGCTTCGCGGCCGTAGCGGTCCGGCGCCCACCAGGAAACCATGGCGGCGCCGCGGTCGCTGATGATGACGCGCATGCCGTAGGCATTGCGCAAGGTATACAGGTTGACGCCGTGTTCGGCGGATGTGCTGGAGATTGTGAAGTGCGTCATCGTCTGGGAAATTGGTAATGGATCGGATGCCCAACCCATCTGTGTGTTCGTTAACTGATGGTTCGATCGCTACAGGTTGCCGCCGTCATCCAATGGCGGCGCCGCCCCGGAAACCGGCAATTTTTTCCTCGGCCGCGCGGCCTCCTGCTTTGGCGCATCCCCACTGACGGCCAACTGTTCCTGGTACTCCCTGGGCGTGCAGCCCAGTTCGCGCTTGAAGACCGCGTGCATGTATTGCACCGACGTGAAGCCGCAGGTCACGGCGATGTCGGCGGCGTTGCTGCCGGCCTGTTGCAGCATGCGCTTGGCGGCGTCGAGCTTGAAGCGCAGGATTTCGTCGTGCACGCTGCGCCCCAGCTCGCGCCGGAAATACCATTCCAGCGAGGAGCGCGAGATGCCTACGTAGTCGGCCACCTGCTCCGTCTTGATGCCCTGGCAGGCGTATTGGCGGATGAAGTGCATCGCCTGCATCACGTGCGGGTGGTTGCGCACTTCGTGGCGGCTGGAGGCCAGCACATTGATGCCGGCCGGCGGCACCATGATGCGCGTATTGGGGAACTGCGCGCCGTGCAGCATCTGGTGCAGCAAGTGCGCCGCGGTGCGCCCCATTTCGATGGTGCCCTGGATCACGGAACTGAGCGGCACGCGGGTGAGCACGCGCGCCAGCGGATCGTTGTCGATGCCGATCAGGGCCACTTGCTCGGGCACGGCGATGCCGGCGAACAGGCAGGCCTGCAAGAGCTGGCGGGCGCGCGCGTCGGTGACGGCGATGATGCCGATCGGCTTGGGCAGGCTGCGCACCCAGGCGATCAACTGCTCCACGGCGCTGTCCCAGGACTGCGCGCTGGTGCCGACGCCGCGATAGATGTAGCCCTGGATGCCGTCGCGCTGCGTGAGCGAGTCGAAAATCCGCTCGCGCTCCTGCGCCCAGCGATTGCCGCCGGCCGCGGGTAAACTGAAGAAGGCGAAATTCTGCAGGCCGGCCTCGATCAGATGGTCGTAGGCCAGCTTGACCAGCTTGAAGTTGTCGGTGGCGACATAGGGCCGGCCTTCCGGATAAAAGCTCTCATCGGCATACGAGCCGCCGATGGCGACCACCGGCAGGCTCACCCGCGACAAGGCTTCGGCGGTGGCGGGGTCGTCGTATTCGGCGATGATGCCGTGCCCCTGCCAGCGCTCGATCCCTTGCAGGCGCGCGCGGAAATCCTCTTCCAGATACAGGTCCCACGAGGCGCGCGTGCTGCTGAGGTACTCGCCGATGCCGGCGATGATCTCGCGGTCGAATATCTTGTTCGCATTGAACAGCAACGCAATGCGATGCACTGTCGGCGCTCTTGCCACTCTGCTCTATCTCCTGATGTTTCTTTTTTCTTTGCTCGCCGGAAGCGCCGGCCCGGCTCATCCATTCAGCGTTTTGTCAGCATCTTTTCCGGCGTTTTGGCCGGCATTCTTTTCACGTCGGGAATTGTAGCGAGCCATCTGCCCGGTAACGACTTTGTGCAACCGCAACAGAAAGAATCGCTATCCCGGTTGGTGAATTTCATAATTGTAGACATGAATCGCCGATTGCTAGTATCGCCCTCACATCAAAACCGGTTGCAATTCCTTACAAGGCATTGATGTGCAGCAATAAATGGGTAGAACACTTGCCCTCCGCGAGTTTGCGGAGCGAGACGGCAAACCGCTACATCCTCCCCCAAACGGTAGCGGCATACGAATCGCCCCATGAAAATCGGCTGGTGAACAGGCTGGCGACAAGACCAGCATCAGCCCAGCTCCGGAATGCGCCCCCTTAAAAATCATAATCAAATTGGAGATTAGGCAATGAACGCAATCCTGAAAAAAAGTGTGATGGCCTTGATGGCGGTAGCCAGCGTTTCGCTGGTGAGCACCGGCGCGATGGCCGATGCCAAGAACCCCAAGATCGGTTTTTCCATCGATGACCTGCGCGTCGAGCGCTGGGCGCGCGACCGCGATTTCTTCACCGCCGCCGCTGAAAAGCAAGGCGCCAAGGTATTCGTCCAGTCGGCCGACGCCAGCGAATCCCGCCAGATTTCGCAGATCGAAAACCTGATCTCGCGCGGCGTGGATGTCATTGTGATCGTGCCCTTCAACGCGACCGTGCTGACCAACACCATCAAGGAAGCCAAGAAGGCCGGCATCAAGGTGGTGTCGTACGACCGCCTGATCCTGAATGCGGATGTCGATGCCTACATCTCCTTCGACAACGAGAAGGTCGGCGAAATGCAGGCCGAAGGCGTGCTCAAGGCCAAGCCGAAGGGCAACTACTACCTGCTGGGCGGCTCGCCGACCGACAACAACGCCAAGATGTTCCGCGCCGGCCAGATGAAGGGCCTGCAGCCGGCCATCGACCGCGGCGACATCAAGATCGTCGGCCAGCAATGGGTGAAGGAATGGAACCCGACCGAAGCGCTGTCCATCGTCGAAAACGCGCTGACGGCCAACAACAACAAGATCGACGCCATCATCGCGTCCAACGACGGCACCGCCGGCGGCGCGATCCAGGCGCTGGCGGCCCAGAAACTGGCGGGCAAGGTGCCGGTGTCGGGCCAGGATGCCGACCTGGCAGCTGTGAAACGCGTCATCGCCGGCACCCAGACCATGACCGTGTACAAGCCGCTCAAGCTGATCGCGACCGAAGCTGCCGACCTGTCGGTGAAGCTGGCCCGCAACGAAAAGCCGACCTACAACGCGCAGTACGACAATGGCCTGAAGAAGGTCGACACCATCGTGCTCAAGCCGACCCTGCTGACCAAGGAAAACATCGGCATCCTGGTCAAGGACGGCTTCTACACCCAAGCCCAGATCGACGGCAAGTAATCGCGTCGACTTAGAACCCGTTTCACAATGAAACGGGTTCTTAAGCTATCCGGCAGGCTGCGCGCCTGCCGGACAGCCGCATCCTTTTCCACTCCACGAGAGCAGGCATGTCTGAGTATTTGTTAGCGATGAAAGGCATCGCCAAGCAGTTTGGCGGCGTCCGCGCCCTGGACGGCATCGACCTCAAGATCAAGGCCGGCGAATGCGTCGGCTTGTGCGGCGAGAACGGCGCCGGCAAGTCCACCCTGATGAAGATCCTTTCCGGCGTCTATCCGCACGGCACATGGGAAGGTGAAATCGAATGGGATGGCAAGCCGCTGGTGGCCCATTCGATCCGCGACACCGAAGCGGCCGGCATCGTCATCATCCACCAGGAACTGATGCTGGTGCCCGAGCTGTCGGTGGCCGAGAACATCTTCATGGGCCACGAGATCACCCTGCCCGGCGGCCGCATGAATTACCCGGCGATGTATCGCCGCGCCGAAGAACTGATGCGCGAGCTGAACATGCCGGACATCAATGTCGCCCTGCCCGTGATGCAATACGGCGGCGGCCACCAGCAGCTGGTGGAAATCGCCAAGGCGCTCAACAAGAAGGCGCGCCTGCTGATTCTGGACGAACCTTCGTCCTCGCTGACGGCGGCCGAGATTTCCGTGCTGCTGAAGATCATCAAGGACCTCAAAGCCAAAGGCGTGGCCTGCGTCTATATCTCGCACAAGCTCGACGAAGTGGCCGAAATCTGCGACACCATTTCGGTGATCCGCGACGGCAAGCACATCGCCACCACGCCCATGCAAGAGATGAGCGTGGACAAGATCATCACGCAAATGGTCGGCCGCGAAATCACGGCCATGTATCCGGAGCGCGCGCACGAAGTCGGCGAAGTGGTTTTCGAGGCGCGCAACGTCACCTGCTACGACGTCGACAACCCCAGGCGCAAGCGCGTCGACGACGTCTCGTTCTCGGTGCGCCGCGGCGAGATCGTCGGCATCGCCGGGCTGGTCGGCGCCGGCCGCACCGAACTGGTGTCGGCCCTGTTCGGCGCCTACCCCGGCCGCTATGAAGGCAAGGTATTCATGGATGGCGCCGAAGTCGATACCAGCACGCCGCTCAAGTCGATCCGCCTCGGCCTGTGCATGGTGCCGGAAGACCGCAAGCATCACGGCATCGTGCCGGATTTCGGCGTCGGCCAGAACATCACGCTGACGGTGCTGGACCGGTTTTCTCACCGCACCCGCATCGACGCCGGCTCCGAACTGAAGACCATCCAGGACGAAATCGTCCGCATGCAGCTCAAGACGTCCAGCCCCTTCCTGCCCATCACCGGCCTCTCTGGCGGCAACCAGCAAAAGGCGGTGCTGGCCAAGATGCTGCTGGCCAACCCCAAGGTGCTCATCCTCGACGAACCCACGCGCGGCGTCGACGTCGGCGCCAAGGCGGAAATCTACCGCCTGATCGCGGCGCTGGCCAGGCAAGGCGTGGCGGTCATCATGGTGTCGTCGGAACTGGCCGAAGTGCTGGGCGTATCCGACCGCGTACTGGTGATCGGCGAAGGCAAGCTGCGCGGCGATTTCGTCAATGAAAACCTGAGCCAGGAGACCGTGCTGGCCGCCGCCATCAACCAATCGGCACAGCACCAGGCAGCGCAAGCCGCTGCGGCATAACCAACACCATCCGGAACCGAGTATGACAACAACCAATATCAAGCAGATCTTCGGCCGCTACAAGATCATCGCCCTGCTCATCGCCATCGCCATCATCTGGGCCTTCTTCAGCTGGCAGACCGAAGGCGGCTTCGTGACGCCCCGCAACCTGTCCAACCTGCTGCGCCAGATGGCCGTCACCGGCATCCTGGCCTGCGGCATGGTGCTGGTCATCATCGCCGGCGAGATCGACCTGTCGGTCGGCTCGCTGCTGGGCCTGCTGGGCGGCGCCGCCGCCATCCTGGACGTGACCTACCACCTGCCGCTGCCGCTCAACCTGGCGCTGGTGCTGGCCTTGGGCCTGGTGTTCGGCCTGTTCAGCGGCTACCTGACCGCCTACAAGCGCATCCCCTCGTTCATCGTCGGCCTGGGCGGCATGCTGGCCTTCCGCGGCGTGCTGCTGGGCGTGACCGGCGGCCTGACCATCGCCCCGGTGTCGGAACACCTGGTGTACCTGGGCCAAGGCTACCTGCCGCCGCAACTGGGGATTGCGCTGATGGTCGCCCTGTTCGCGTTGACGCTGGTGCTGACATGGCGCCAGCGCGTCAACCATGCGCGCCACGCGCTGCCGGTGCCGCCCCTGTGGCGCGATGCGGTGAAGGTGCTGGTCATCGGCGCCGTGCTGCTGGCCTTCGTGCGCACGCTCAACAGCTATGACGGCATTCCGGTGCCGGTGCTGCTGTTGCTGGCGCTGCTGGGCCTGTTCAGCTACATCACCACGCAAACCGTATTCGGCCGCCGCATCTACTCGGTGGGCAGCAACATGGAGGCCACCCGACTGTCCGGCGTCAACGTGCAGGCGGTCAAGCTCTGGGTGTTCGGCATCATGGGCGTGATGTGCGCACTGGCCGGCCTGGTCAACACGGCGCGCCTGGCCGCCGGCTCGCCATCGGCGGGCAACATGGGCGAACTCGACGCCATCGCCGCCTGCTTCATCGGCGGCACCTCGATGCGCGGCGGCTCGGGCACCATCTACGGCGCGCTGATCGGCGCGCTGGTGATGGCCAGCCTGGACAACGGCATGTCGATGCTCGACGTCGGCACCTACTGGCAGATGATCGTCAAGGGCAGCATCCTGGTGCTGGCCGTTTGGGTGGACGTGAGCACCCGTTCGGGACGTTGAACGCAGGCCCGATATCCACTTAATTCCCCTGGGCATTGCCCAGGGGTGTTTCACCCTATTACTGGAGTACCTCAGCATGACCGCATCAGTTCAATCCGCAGCACCCGCCCCCATTCCGATGGAGCACGCGATCTACCCCAGCCTGGCCGGCAAGCGGGTCGTCATCACCGGTGGCGGCACCGGCATCGGCGCGGCCTTGGTCACCGGCTTCGCCGGGCAAGGGGCGAAGGTGTTCTTTCTCGATATCGCGGAAGCGGAATCGCGCGCGCTGGAAGCGTCGCTGAAAGATTCGGTCTTCCCGCCCGTCTTCCTGCCTTGCAACCTGATGGACCTGGACGCCCTGTCCGCCACCTTCGCGCGCATCCATGAAAGCGCCGGCACGGTGGACGTCCTGATCAACAACGCCGCCAACGACGACCGCCATGCCCTCGCCGACGTCAGCCCCACCTATTGGGACGAACGCATGGCGGTCAACCTGCGCCACCAGTTCTTCTGCGCGCAGGCGGTGGCTCCCGGCATGCGCGAACAGGGCCGCGGCGCGATCATCAACTTCGGTTCCATTTCCTGGCACCTGGGCCTGCCCAACCTGACGCTGTACATGACCGCCAAGGCCGCCATCGAAGGCCTCACCCACGGCCTGGCGCGCGACCTCGGCGCGCACGGCGTGCGGGTCAACTGCATCCTGCCCGGCGCGATCCGCACGCCGCGCCAGACGCGCCTGTGGCACAACCCGGAGGAAGAAGCCAACATCCTGTCCTCGCAATGCCTGCCCAAGCGCATCGAACCGCATGACGTGGCGGCGATGGCGCTGTTCCTGGCCTCCGACAGCGCGGCCATGTGCACCGGTCGCAACTATTACGTCGACGCCGGCTGGCTCGGCGCCTGAAGCGATGAACAGTGCGATGTCGGCGGATCGGCAATATTGGCAGGTTCCGCCGACATTCCACAGCAGAGGTAACCCATGAAGAATCAACAGCCAACTCCCCGCCGGTTCCGCTCCCTGGACTGGTTCGACAATCCCGATCACATCGACATGACGGCGCTCTACCTCGAGCGCTTCATGAACTACGGCATCACCGCCGAGGAGCTGCGCTCCGGCCGTCCCATCATCGGCATCGCGCAAAGCGGCAGCGACATCAGCCCGTGCAACCGCATCCACCTGGAACTGGCGCGCCGCGTGCGCGACGGCATCCGCGACGCGGGAGGGATCCCGATGGAATTCCCGCTGCACCCGGTATTTGAAAACTGCCGCCGACCGACCGCCGCGATCGACCGCAACCTGTCCTACATGGGCCTGGTCGAGATCCTGCACGGCTACCCGATCGACGCGGTGGTGCTGACCACCGGCTGCGACAAGACCACGCCGGCGCAGATCATGGCGGCGGCCACCGTGGATATTCCCGCCATCGTGCTGTCCGGCGGACCGATGCTGGACGGCTGGATGGACGGCGAACTGGTCGGTTCCGGTGCGGCGATCTGGAAAGGCCGCAAGCAATTGTCGGCCGGCCTGATCGACAACGAGAAATTCCTGGAGATCGCCGCGGCCTCCGCGCCCTCTTCCGGCCACTGCAACACCATGGGCACGGCCTCGACCATGAACGCCATCGCCGAGGCGCTCGGCATGTCGCTCACCGGCTGCTCGGCGATTCCCGCGCCGTACCGGGAGCGCGGCCAGATGGCGTATGAAACCGGCCGCCGCATCGTCGGCATGGCCTATGAAGACCTGCGCCCGTCGGCCATCCTCACGCGCGACGCCTTCCTCGATGCGATCGTGGTCAACGCCGCCATCGGCGGCTCCACCAACGCCCAGCCGCACATCATGGCGATGGCGCGCCACGCCGGCGTCGAACTGCATTCCGACGACTGGATGAAGTACGGCTACGACGTGCCGCTGCTGCTCAACATGCAACCGGCCGGCAAGTATCTCGGCGAGCGCTTCCACCGCGCCGGCGGCGTGCCCGCCGTCATGTGGGAGCTGCAGCAGGCCGGCAAGCTGCGTTCCGAACGCATCACCGCCACCGGCAAGAACATGGCGCAAAACCTGGAAGGCCGCGAAACCGGCGACCGCGAAGTGATCTTCCCGTTCGCCGCGCCGCTGCGCGAGCGGGCCGGCTTCCTGGTGTTGAAGGGCAACCTGTTCAACTTCGCCATCATGAAAACCAGCGTCATCTCGGACACCTTCCGCCAGCGCTACCTGAGCACGCCCGGCAGCGAGGGCATCTTCGAATGCACCGCCGCCGTGTTCGACGGTTCCGACGATTACCACGCCCGCATCAACGATCCGGCGCTGGGCATCGACGAAAACACCATCCTGGTCATCCGCGGCGCCGGCCCGGTCGGCTGGCCGGGTTCGGCCGAGGTGGTCAACATGCAACCGCCCGACGCCCTGCTGCGCAACGGCATCAGCACGCTGCCGACCCTGGGCGACGGCCGCCAGTCGGGTACTTCCGACAGCCCGTCGATTCTCAACGCTTCCCCGGAAAGCGCCGTCGGCGGCGGTCTGGCCTATCTGCGCCACGGCGACAAGGTGCGCATCGACCTCAACACCGGGCGATGCGACATGCTGGTCAGCGATGAAGAACTGGCCCGGCGCAAGACCGAAGGCATTCCCGCCGTGCCGCCGAGCCAGACGCCGTGGCAGGAAATCTACCGCAGCACCGTCGGCCAGCTGGAAACCGGCGCCTGCATGGAGCTCGCGGTCAAGTACCAGGGTGTGGCGCAGACCTTGCCGCGCCACAACCACTAAGCGCAGCAACCGTTATGCCGATATTCGACCCTTTGCCCGACAGTCCCACCGGTTACCGAGCGGAGTTGTCCCCATGAAGACGAAAAAACCCCTACGGATCGATGCCCACCAGCATTTCTGGCGCTACCGCTCGGAAGACTATCCATGGATAGGCACCGACATGGACCTGCTGGCGCAGGACCGGCTGCCTTACCAGTTCCAGCCGCTGCTGGAGGCGCATGGCCTGCATGCGTCGATCACGGTGCAGGCGCGCGCCGGGCGCGACGAGACCGCCTTCCTGCTGGGCCTGGCGCGGCAGGACCGCTGCATCGCCGGGGTGATCGGCTGGGAAGACATTTCCTCGCCCGAACTGGCGGACCATGTCGAACAATGGGGACGCACCAAGCTGCTGGGTTTCCGCCACCAGATCCAGGACGAGAGCGATCCCTCGGCCTTCCTGGCGCAGCCGCAATTCAACGACGGGATCCGCTGGCTGCAAGAGCGGGGCTACGTCTATGACGTGCTGGTGCATGAGCGCCAACTGCCGTCGGTGCGCGCCTTCTGCTCGCGCCATGACAAGCACTGGCTGGTGCTCAACCATCTGGGCAAGCCGGCGCTCAAGGAGTTCCGCAAGAACAAGGGCGCTTTCGAACGCTGGCGCGAGGAAGTGCGGGAGCTGGCCGCCATGCCCCACGTCACCTGCAAGCTTTCCGGCCTGGTGACCGAAGCCGACTGGATACGCGGCCTATGCCTGCGCGACTTCGACCATATCCTGCTGTGCCTGGATACCGCATTGGAAGTCTTCGGGCCGCAACGGCTCATCTTCGGGTCGGACTGGCCGGTCTGCCTGCTCGCCGCGTCCTACTCCAGGGTGGTGTCGGTGACCCGCGAATGGGCCCAGACGCGCATGTCGGCAAGCGAACAGGATGCCCTGTGGGGAGAGACTTCGGCCAAGGTGTACGGTTTGTCTTCCTGAGGCAAGCGGCCGGGCCGCGCCATTGCACTCATTTGCAAAGGGTCACCCCGCGCGCATCCTTGGCACAGCCGACGGGACCCGTCACGGTATAAGCTGCGATCCAGTCGACTTTCATTTGCTGCGGCAATACCGTGTCCGGGGTGGCGAATCCCTGCCAGTCCCCGCCGACGGCGAGGTTGACCATCATGTAGAAGGGCTTGTCCTGCCCCGGCTTGGTGGCGATCTGCGCCACCGCCAGGCGGTCGTAGTAATAGACGATGCGGTCGGGCTGCCAGAGAATGCCATAGGTGTGGAAACCCGTGCCGAATCCCGGCGACGGGATCTTGCAGACCGAGGTCTGGGCCACCGAAGGGCTGCCTTCGATCCAGTGGGAGCCGGTGCTGTAGGTAAGCGTCTCATGCCCCGGCGCTTCCATGATGTCGATCTCCGGCGGCCAGCTCCGGTCGACCGGCAGCATCCAGAATGCCGGCAGCAGCGCCTGGGAGCTGGGTACCTGGGCGCTCATCTCGAAATAGCCGTAGGTCTGCCCGAACATCTCATGCGTGGACAGCGCTCCCGAGGTGTAGGCGTGGCCCCACAATGCAAGCAATAGCGCCGATGGCGTGCGCTGGGCAGTAATGGTCAGCACGCTGTCGCTCACGCTGAAGGGGTTGAGGTTCAGCGCTGCAGTACCCGCCCCCTTGAATGCGGGATCGACATAAAGCTGCTGTTCGTGCGCCGCCGGCTGGTAGCGCTTGACCTCCCATTCATATCCCATGAATTTTCCGTTCGAGTAGCCGCCGTCGAAGTGCGGCGCCCACTTGCCCGCGCTGCCGTCGCCGTTGGCCAGCGGCGGCACGATGTCGAAATTCTCGGTGAATGTCTTGCGCAGGCTCGGGCTGAATACGCGCGGCTTGTCGCTGGTCCAGCGGGAAACCGGCTGGCAATAGGCTTGCGGCGTTTCCCATGGCACGTAAAGGATGACATTGGCCGCCGGTACGCGCAGCGGCGCCTCGGAGTAATTAGGGCCGGCCACTGCCTGGAATGCACTGGCAAGCAGCCCCCAAAACAGCATGGGGTATCGCATGACAGCCTCCGATCAGGATGCGCTACCTTTGAGTTTAAATAGAGAAAAGTCCAAGGCAAGGATAAAATCGCCATGCCGAAAAAATCAGCAAGACGCTGTCGGACAACGCCTGCAGTTTCCCTCCGCGGGGAAATAGTTACGTAACCCCATTTAACCGCTACCCCCCCTCCTGATGCCATGAGCGACCAACTGGAAATTTTTCTTCGCCTGCTTGTGGCCATGCTGATCGGCTGCGCCATCGGCATCGACCACAACCTGCGCGGCAAGCCCACCGGCATGAAGACGCTTGGCCTGGTGGCGCTGGGTTCGGCCCTGGCCACCATGGCCAGCATGAACTTCGCGATCACGAGCGGCGGCTACAGCCATGACGCGGCCAGCCGCGCGATCCAGGGGGTGATCACCGGCATCGGCTTTCTCGGCGCCGGCGTGATCGTCCATGAGCGCACTTCCGAGAAAGTGCGCGGCCTGACCACCGCCGCCTCGATCTGGGTCACGGCCGCGGTAGGCATCGTGTGCGGCCTGGGCTGGTGGCAAGTGGCGCTGATGGCGACCGCGCTGATCCTGCTGCTGTTCGTCCTCGGGCGCAAGATAGAGAGCGCCCTGCACCATCGCTGGATGGAAAAAACCGACCGCGAACGCGCCGACATCAGTTTGCACGATGAAGCCTGAGCGCCGTTCCAAGTCCGCGACACTGGCTGAACCGTCATGAAAACCCTGTTTCTCTACCTCTGCACCGCCCTGGCCGAAATCGTCGGCTGCTACCTCCCCTATCTTTGGCTCAAGCAGGATCGCAGCGCATGGCTGCTGTTGCCGGCCGCGGCCAGCCTGGCCCTGTTCGCCTGGCTGCTGACCTTGCACGATGCGGCTTCCGGGCGCGTGTATGCCGCCTATGGCGGGATGTACATCGCGGTGGCGATCGCCTGGCTGTGGCTGGTGGACGGCATCCGCCCCTCGGCCTGGGACGTGGCCGGCGTCGCCGTGGCGCTGGCCGGGATGGGGATCATCGCTTTCCAGCCGCGCTAAGAACCTGTCTCTCCCCCCAAAACGATTCAACGCACCGCACCATTTGCGCGCAACGTGCACTGCAATACATCATGGAATGATATATAACCGTCCCCGGCCGGTCTTTCCCGCTTCGCACCTTCCTCTCTGAAGATCCTTTTCTGGCAAGGCTTTCCAGCCGATTCCGATCGCTGGCACGAGCTTTGCATTATCCCCGTCAGGATCAAAGGCGATCCCACCAATTTGCGATGCAGCTCTAACGATGGATCTGCAACACACAAGGACAATGGCGTCCGTTTGACCCGAGGCAATGCCCGGGCTCAAGCGGGCGCTTTTTTTATTGTTAGGGATCAACAATGGGCAAAGCAAACCGTATCGCGCTGTTTTCGCTGGGCACGCCCCAGATGCGCGCCTTCCACCTGACCTGGATGGCCTTCTTCGTCTGCTTCTTCGCCTGGTTCGCCTGCGCGCCGCTGATGCCGGTGATCAAGGGCGAGTTCCAGCTCAGCCCCGGCCAGATCGCCAACATCAACATCGCCGCCGTGGCCGTGACCATCCTGGTGCGCCTCATCATCGGCCCGATGTGCGACCGCTTCGGCCCGCGCAAGGCCTATACCGGCCTGCTGCTGGCGGGCGCCGTGCCGGTGATCGGCGTGGCCTTCGCGCAGAGCTATGAAAGCTTCCTGTTCTTCCGCCTGCTGATCGGCGCGGTCGGCGCCAGCTTCGTGATCACCCAGTACCACACCTCGGTGATGTTCGCCCCCAACGTGGTAGGCACCGCCAACGCCGCCACCGCCGGCTGGGGCAATGCCGGCGGCGGCGTGGCGCAAGGCGCGATGCCGCTACTGATGGCCGCCGTACTGATGCTGGGCGTGTCGCACGGCTGGGGCTGGCGCGTGGCCCTGCTGGTGCCGGGCGCGCTGATGCTGGTCATGGCCGCGCTCTACTGGCGCTTTACCCAGGATTGCCCGGAAGGCAATTTCGATGCGCTGCGCGCCGCCGGCGTGAATGTCGAAAGCGGCAAAGGAGGAGGAAAAAGCGGCGGCTGGTACAGCTTCCGCGCCGCCGCCGGCAACTACCGCGTGTGGATGCTGTTCATCACCTACGGCGCCTGCTTCGGCGTGGAAATCTTCATCCACAACATCGCCGCCATCTATTACGTCGAGCATTTCAAGCTGTCGCTGGAATCCGCCGGCATCGCCGCAGCCAGCTTCGGCCTGCTGGCGCTGTTCGCCCGCGCCCTGGGCGGGATCGTGTCCGACAAGGTGGCCGCCGCGGGCGGGCTGAACCGCCGCGCCACCCTGCTGTTCGTGATGATGCTGGGCGAAGGCCTCGGCCTGCTGTGGTTCGCCCACGCCGGCAGCGTCGCCGGCGCGGTAATCGCCATGCTGTGCTTCGGCCTGTTCACCCACATGGCCTGCGGCGCCACCTATGCGCTGGTGCCCTTCATCGACCGCCGCGCGCTGGGCGGCGTGGCCGGCATCATCGGCGCCGGCGGCAATGTCGGCGCGGTCGCCGCCGGTTTCCTGATGAAGGGCCTTGGCAACACCCAGCAGACATTGTCGATGCTGGGCGTGCTGGTCACCATCTCGGCGCTGTGCGCGGTGGCGGTGCGCTTCACGGCGCCGGACAAGAACGACGAAGCGGTACTGGCCGACAACAAAGCAGCAGCCTGAGGAGCAACCCAACATGAGCATGAACATCATCGTCATCGGCCACGGCATGGTCGGCCACAAATTCCTGGAGTGCCTGGCCGAGAGCGGCACGCCCGACCTCAACCTCAAGGTCACCATCCTGTGCGAAGAGCCGCGCCCGGCCTACGACCGCGTGCACCTGTCCGAATTCTTCGCCGGCAAGAGCGCCGACGACCTGTCGCTGGTGGCGCCGGGCTTCTTCGATGCCGGCCACAGCCCGGTCGAGTTCGACCTCAAGCTCAACGCCAAGGCCCAGCACATCGATTGCGTCGCCAGGACGGTGCTGGTCAATGTCAACGGCGTGGAAGAAACGCTGGCCTACGACAAGCTGGTCCTGGCCACCGGCTCCTACCCTTTCGTGCCGACCGTGTCGGGCAACCAGCGCCGCGATTGCTTCGTCTACCGCACCATCGAAGACCTGGAAGCGATGCTCGAATGCGGCAAGCGCTCCACCAGCGGCGTGGTGATCGGCGGCGGCCTGCTGGGCCTGGAATGCGCCAAGGCGCTGCGCGACATGGACCTGCAGACGCACGTGGTGGAATTCGCGCCGCGCCTGATGGCGGTGCAGGTCGACGAGAGCGGCGGCCGCATCCTGCGCCAGAAGATCGAAGACCTGGGCGTGACCGCGCATACCCAAAAGAACACCGTGGAGATCGTGGACGGCAAGAACCACACCCACCGCATGAACTTCGAGGACGGCTCGCACCTGGAAACCGACATGATCGTGTTCTCCGCCGGCATCCGCCCGCGCGACGAACTGGCGCGCGAAGCCGGCCTGAAGGTGGGCGACCGCGGCGGCATCGTGATCGACAACAGTTGCCTGACTTCCGATCCGAGCATCTACGCCATCGGCGAATGCGCGCTGTGGAACGGCCGCATCTTCGGCCTGGTGGCGCCCGGCTACGACATGGCCCGCACCACGGCCAGGCACTTGCTGTCGCACATGGATGAGGCCGTCGAAGTGCCGGCCTTCAACGGCGCCGACATGAGCACCAAGCTGAAGCTCATGGGCGTGGACGTGGCCAGCATCGGCGATGCGCACGGCAAAGAAGCCGGCAGCCGCTCCTACCAGTTCACCGACGAGCGCCGCCAGATCTACAAGAAGATCGTGGTGTCCGAATCGGGCAAGCACCTGCTGGGCGCGGTGATGGTGGGCGACGCCGCCGAATACGGCACGCTGCTGCAGATGATGCTCAACAAGATCGAGCTGCCCGAGTCGCCGGAATTCCTGATCCTGCCGCAATCGGACGGCAAGGCCAAACCCGGCCTGGGCGTCGATGCGCTGCCGGAGTCGGCGCAGATCTGCTCCTGCAACAACGTCTCCAAGGGCCAGCTGTGCGCGGCCGTGGCGGCGGGCGCGACCAGCATCGGCGAACTGAAGGCCTGCACCAAGGCCGGCGCCACCTGCGGCGGCTGCGTGCCGCTGGTGACGCAGGTGATGAAGGCCGAGATGAAGAAGCAGGGCCTGGCCGTCAACAACCACATCTGCGAGCACTTCCCGTACTCGCGCCAGGAAATCTACCACCTGGTGCGCGTGGGCAATATCAGGAGTTTCGGCGAACTGCTGGCCAAACATGGCAAAGGCCTGGGCTGCGACATCTGCAAACCGGTCGCGGCCAGCGTGCTGGCGTCCTGCTGGAACGACTTCGTGCTGAAGAAGGAACACGCCAGCCTGCAGGATTCGAACGACTACTTCCTCGGCAACATCCAGAAGGACGGCACCTACTCGGTGGTGCCGCGCATGGCCGGCGGCGAAGTGACGCCCGACGGCCTGATCGCGGTCGGCCAGATCGCCAAGAAGTACGGCCTGTACACCAAGATCACCGGCGGCCAGCGGGTGGACCTGTTCGGCGCGCGCGTGGAGCAGTTGCCCGACATCTGGGAAGAGCTGATCGCCGCCGGCTTCGAAACCGGCCACGCCTACGGCAAGTCGCTGCGCACGGTGAAGTCCTGCGTCGGTTCGACCTGGTGCCGCTATGGCGCGGGCGACAGCGTCGGCTTCGCGGTGCGCCTGGAAAACCGCTACAAGGGCCTGCGCTCGCCGCACAAGATCAAGTTCGGCGTGTCCGGCTGCACCCGCGAATGCGCCGAAGCCCAGGGCAAGGATGTCGGCATCATCGCCACCGAGAAAGGCTGGAACCTGTACGTGTGCGGCAACGGCGGCATGAAGCCGCGCCACGCCGAGCTGATCGCCTCCGACCTCGACGAAGCCACCCTGACCCGCTACGTCGACCGCTTCCTGATGTTCTACGTGCGCACCGCCGACCGCCTGCAGCGCACCAGCACCTGGCGCGAGAACCTGGAAGGCGGCATCGATTACCTCAAGAGCGTGGTCATCGACGACAAGCTGGGCATCGCCGCCGAACTGGAAGCCGAGATGCAGCACGTGGTCGACACCTACGAATGCGAATGGAAGAAGGCCGTGACCGATCCGGAAACCCGCAAGCGCTTCCGCCACTTCGTCAACAGCAAAGCCGCCGACGGCAACATCAGGTTCGTCGAGGAACGCGGCCAGATCCGCCCGGCCACCACGGCCGAGCGCAAGCTGCTGGATATTCCGGTGGTGGCGGAAGCCGTCTGAATCGAACCAACTGCACGAAGCGCACAGCAACAGGAGCTAGCCATGCACAGCGACCAACAAATCAAGAACTGGATCCCGGTCTGCGACCTCGACGACATCGTGCCCAACACCGGCGTATGCGCCCTCATCGACGGCGAACAGGTGGCGGTGTTCCACGTGATCGACACCACCGGCGGCGGCCAGGAAACCCGCGTGTTCGCCATCGGCAACTATGACCCCAACGCCGGGGCTGCGGTGCTCTCGCGCGGCCTGGTGGGCAACCTGGGCGAACGCATCGTGGTGGCCTCGCCGATCTACAAGCAGCACTTCGACCTGCAGACCGGCGAATGCCTGGAAGAGCCGGCCAATTCGGTGCCCGCCTGGCCCGCCCGCATCGAGGCCGGCCGTATCCTGATCGGCGCCTGACATGAACGCCCCGGCCGACAAGGACGGCAAACCCGCGCTGGTCGTCATCGGCAACGGCATGGCCGGCATGCGTACGGTGGAGGAATTGCTGAAGCTGGCGCCCGACCTGTACGACATCACCGTGTTCGGCGCCGAGCCGCACGGCAACTACAACCGCATCATGCTCTCGCCGGTGCTGGCCGGCGACAAGAGCATCGCCGACATCATGCTCAACACGCGCGAGTGGTATGCGCAGAACGGCATCACGCTGCATGCCGGCGATCCGGTCGAACACATCGACCGCCGCCGCCGCGTGGTGCGCTCCCGGAGCGGCGTCGAGGTGCAATACGACCGCCTGCTGCTGGCCACCGGCTCCACGCCGTTCATCATCCCGGTGCCGGGCCATGAACTGCCGGGCGTAATCGCCTTCCGCGACATCCAGGACGTCGACGCCATGCTGGAAGCGGCACGCACGCACCGCCACGCGATCGTGATCGGCGGCGGCCTGCTGGGGCTGGAAGCGGCCAACGGGCTGATGCGCCAGGGCATGGAGGTGACCGTGGTGCACGTCACCGACACGCTGATGAACCAGCAGCTGGACAAGCCGGCCGCCGAACTATTGAAGAAGGCGCTGGAAGCCAAGGGGCTGCGTTTCCTGCTCAATGCCAACACCGCCGAAATCGTCGGACCGGACCGCGTGAGCGCGGTGCGCTTCAAGGACGGCAGCGAGATTCCCGCCGACCTGGTGGTGATGACCGCCGGCGTACGCCCCAACATCGCGCTGGCCAAATCAGCCGGCCTGCATTGCGAGCGCGCCATCATCGTCGACGACACGCTGCAGACCTATGACCCGCGCATCTACGCCGTGGGCGAATGCGTGCAGCACCGCAAGGCCACCTTCGGCCTGGTGGCGCCGATCTGGGACCAGGCGCGCGTCTGTGGCGCGCACCTGGCCGGCGCCGGGCATCGCCGCTACGTGCAGCAAGCCACGGCGACCAAGCTCAAGGTGACCGGCGTCGACCTCTATTCCGCCGGCGACTTCATCGGCGCCGAAGATACCGAAGACCTGGTGCTGCGCGATCCGCGGCGCGGCATCTACAAGCGCCTGGTGCTGCGCGGCAGCCGGCTGGTGGGCGCGGTGCTGTACGGCGACGTCAAGGACGGGCCGTGGTATTTCGACCTGATCCAGAGCGGACGCGATATTTCCGCCTTCCGGCGCGAACTGCCGTTCGGGCAGGCGATGTGCCAGAAAGCTGCCTAGGCTGCATAGTTTCAAAGGAACCGATACGTGAACCTGTCCCCCACCCCGATCGCCATTGCCGCCGCCACCGTCCAGACCACCTGCCCCTACTGCGGCGTGGGCTGTGGCGTCTCGGCCTCGCTGCGGCAAGACGGGGCCATCGGCGTCAAGGGCGACGAGCGGCATCCGGCCAACAAGGGACGCCTGTGCGTGAAAGGTTCGACCCTGGGCGAGACGGTCGACCTCGACGGCCGCCTGCTGTATCCCCAGATGCGCGACGGCAACGGCGTAATGCAGCGCGTCTCCTGGGATGCCGCGCTCGATACCGTGGCCGGCAAGCTGTCGGCCATCGTCGCCGAGCACGGCCCGGATGCGGTCGCGCTGTACGTCTCCGGCCAGTTGCTGACCGAGGACTACTACCTCGCCAACAAGCTGATGAAGGGCTACATCGGCAGCGCCAACATCGACACCAATTCGCGCCTGTGCATGTCGTCGGCGGTGGCCGGCCACAAGCGCGCCTTCGGCGAAGACCTGGTGCCGGTCTGCTACGAGGACCTGGAACTGGCCGACATGGTGGTGCTGGTCGGCTCCAATGCGGCGTGGTGCCATCCTATCCTGTTCCAGCGCATCGCCCGCATCAAGGAAACCCGGCCGCACGCCAGGCTGGTAGTGATCGACCCGCGCCGCACCGCCACCTGCGAACTGGCCGACCTGCACCTGCCGGTCAAGGCCGGCACCGACGTCTGGCTGTTCAACGGCCTGCTGAGCTACCTGGCGCATCGTGGCGCGCGCGACAACGGTTTCATCGAAGCGCATACCAGCGGCTTCGACGAAGCGCTGGCCGCGGCCGACGCCGACTGCGCCGATCCCGCCACGGTGGCGCGCATCTGCAAGGTCGACCTAAAGGATCTGATGGCCTTTTACGAAGCCTTTGCCGCCACCGAAAAAGTCGTGACCGGTTTTTCGATGGGCGTGAACCAGTCCTCGGCCGGCACCGACAAGGTCAACAGCATCATCAACTGCCACCTGATCACCGGGCGCATCGGCCGTCCCGGCATGGGGCCGTTCTCGATCACCGGCCAGCCCAATGCGATGGGCGGGCGCGAAGTCGGCGGCCTGGCCAACATGCTGGCTGCGCACATGGACCTGGACAACGCCGCCCACCGCGAGATCGTGCAAGGCTTCTGGGCATCGCCGCGCATCGCCGACAAGCAGGGCCTGAAGGCGGTCGACCTGTTCCGCGCCATCGAGGACGGGCGCGTGAAGGCGGTCTGGATCATGGCGACCAATCCGATGGTCAGCCTGCCGGATGCAGACCTGGTGCGACGCGCCCTGGAGAAATGCGAACTGGTGGTATCTTCCGACATCATCGAAAAGACCGACACCAACGCCTTCGCCCACGTGCTGCTGCCGGCGCTGGGCTGGGGCGAGAAGGACGGCACCGTCACCAACTCGGAGCGCCGCATCTCGCGCCAGCGCGGCTTCCTGCTGGCGCCCGGCGAAGCGCGCCCGGACTGGCAGGTCATCTGCGACGTGGCCCGGCGCATGGGCTTCGACGGCTTCGACTTCGACGGCCCGCATGCGATCTTCGACGAACATGCGCGGCTGTCGGCGCACCGCAACGGCGAACCGGGCATCACTGCAGGCGCGGCCGGCAAGATCCGCCGCGTATTCAACCTGGCAGGCCTGGTTGGCATGGACAAGCGGCAATATGACGCCCTGCAGCCGATCCAGTGGCCGGTGCGGCGCCTGTCCGACGGCAGCATCGCCGGCGCCGCGCGCGTGCTGGAAGACCTGCACTTCACCCATGCCGACGGCCGCGCGCGCTTCGTGGCGACCGCACCGCGCAACCCGGCCAACAAGACCTGCGACGACTTCCCGCTGGTGCTCAACACCGGCCGCGTGCGCGACCACTGGCACACGATGACACGCACCGGCAAGTCGGCCACGCTGGCCAACCATATCCCGGAATCCTTCATCGACATCCATCCGCAGGACGCGTTGCTGTACGGCGTGCGCGAAGGCGGCCTGGCGCGCATTTCCAGCCGCTGGGGCGCAATGGTGGCGCGCGTGCAGCACGGCGGCGGCATCCCGCGCGGCAGCGTGTTCGTGCCGATCCACTGGAACAACCAGTCGGCCTCGGACGCGCGCGTGGGCGCCCTGGTCAACCCGGTGGTCGACCCGGTATCGGGCGAACCGGAGTTCAAGCACACGCCGGTGGCGATCGAGGAATTCCGCGTGTCGTGGCACGGCTTCATCCTGACCCGCCACGACCTGGCGCTGGACGACATCACGCACTGGACCCGCGTGCAGGGCCGCGACTTCACCCGCTTCGAACTGGCCAGCCGCAACAACATCGACGACCATGCGGCATGGGCGCGCAAGCTGCTGGGCGTGGAAGACCCCGAGGCCGACTGGCTGGAATACGAAGACCTGAGCGCCGGCGCCTACCGCGCCGTGCATGTGGTCAAAAACCGTATCGACATGTGCATCTTCATGTCGGCACGCCCCGACCTGCCCTCGCGTTCGTGGCTGGCCGGATTGTTCGCCAAGGAACAACTGGAAGAAGCCGACCGCGTCGGCCTGCTGGTGGGCCAGCCGATAGAAAGAGGCGCCGATGCCGGCCCGACCGTATGCTCCTGCTTCGGCGTGGGCCGCAACACCATCTGCGGCGCCATCCGCAGCAAGGGCCTGAAGGAAGTCGGCGAAGTCACCGCCTGCCTGAAAGCCGGCGGCAACTGCGGCTCGTGCGTGCCGGAGATCAAGAAACTGCTGGTGGAAATCAAGGCGGCGGATGCCGCTGAAGCGGCCTGAGCGCGCCGCCGCAGATATTTCCACAAGGGCAAGTTGACCTGGATGGCCGGATGCTGCTATTATTCCGCTTCTCGGAGTGTAGCGCAGCCCGGTAGCGCACCTGGTTTGGGACCAGGGGGTCCAAGGTTCGAATCCTTGTACTCCGACCACTCATTAAAAGAAAACGGGCTGTCGCAAGACAGCCCGTTTTCTTTTCCGCAATCGTTTCGGCAAGCTTCCGCGAAACGGCTTGCGTCTCTGCCCTTAGCTCAACCGGATAGAGCAACGGCCTTCTAAGCCGTAGGTTAGGGGTTCGATTCCCTTAGGGCAGGCCAGTTTCTTTCGTACTTTTCTTTGCAGATCAGGCACTTACTGCGTCGAGGGTGGACGGCAATCACCGAGACCGACCCGATAATTTTACTTCAGCAGTGTGCTCAAAGTGTGCTCACTCGCCCTCCGGCTTCCAGCGTGCCCCCCAGCTAAAATGCCCGCTGCATCCATGCAATGGGGTACTGCGCTCTTATGTACGCAAGGAATTCCACACCAAACGGCGTCATCCGATATTGAGGTACGGCAGCCTCCACTTTCTCAACGGCCCCGGCACCAACGAGGAAATCCATGTAGCTTTCAAACGAGTACTCCATATTGTCGGACAGTCGCTGGTACTCCTCGTGATATGCAGATAGGGCAGGCGCAGAGACAGGCCCGCCATTTCGACTGCTAAGAAAAACCAACACCGATATTTGTGTCCCGAATATGCGGACGTACAACCTCTCTGACGATAACGCCGTCATCACTTTCTTGTATTCGATAACCGTTTGGGCGGGATTCTCACGCACATAAGCTATGGCCGCCCTTGCATGCGGGTCGTTGACCAGCTCAGGCGGTAGAGGCTCTTCGGCTGGCGGATGTGGCTCATTGACGGCTGGCTCATCCCGCAGTGCAACACCTACGCCCACTGGTGCCACGAAATCGGGCACCGGTGGTACTAAAACATCCGGGGCATTGACACTGCCTTGAGGTGCATCTTTAGGCGGGGCAGCGTGAATCTCTTGACCTAGAATCTTGCCACTGACAATGCGGCTCAAGAGGTCATCTATAGCAGCTTTAAACTTGAACACTGCGAACAGCGTAATCACAACGGCCATCGGCGGCCAACTGAACACGACCTTCAGATACTCCAGCAGCATCGTCCAATTAACGGCGCACATCGCCCCCCCCTTCGTTTTCTAGTTTTGTTGGCGCAATTTAGCAAACTCATCAACCCACAACTACTCACGACCAAAACTTGATTCGGATTTTTACGCGGCCTACTGCGCTGCGCCAGAGATGCCACTCCCCCGTGACGGTTTTGGTCATTTTGATTTCGATGCCTCGATTTTGCGAAGCACCACGTGGATTGTCGAAAGATAATAGTAGAACATCCAACTCAGCCAAATAGAGGCGTCATAGGCGGTCTTCTGCTGGTCATTCAAATGCCGAATACCAAAGTTGTTCGCTATGTTAAATAGCTCGCTCTCATCGCTCTTAGTCAGTAACACCTTCAACTGGGGACGCAGATATTCGAGAACGTCTACAAGATCGCGTACAGCCTGCCGGCGATCATCCGTTGTTGACCCGTGTCGTCTGTATCTCACGATAGCAGCGTTCGTTCTCTCGACGATGGTCTGATCCTTTGTTGGTAAATCTGCCTCGAAGATCATCTCAAAACCAACATCTGGACTCTGAAGAATCTCCCCCTTAACTGATAGCTCATATCTCCGCGCATAGTTTCCCAACACACCATTGATTTTCTCGCGGAACAGCACCTGCCCTTTCTGTTTATTAAAGGTCTCCCAATGCATCCCACATCCGCCAAAGTTGTGCATGGTTCCATCAACGGGCGCAGACACATGCTGATATAGGAATTCGATCACGTCGAATAGATCATCTTCGGAATACGAAAGCGCCCGATCCTCAATTGGATACAAGTCTTTCTTTCTGATGGCGAGAAGCATCTCCAAGTCCACATCTCCAATGTAACCCGGCGTGTGTCCCGCATCGACACACCAAGAACCAAGTGCCTCATCAAAATAGCCATCAGTTTGCAACTGGCTAAAAACTCGGATAAACAACCCACAAATGTCTAGCAGGGGAAGCCCCTTAGCATTTGGGTTCAGTCCTTGCCGTTCTGAGTAGTACCTATGAGATGTCATGTCACTCCCCGCAATGAAGTCGCTAAATTTACCGCAAAAGGCCCGGTAATTAATCGACCGTTTGTTTGCCAGCGGTAGCACCTCTTCGGGAGTGGTAATAAAATCCTTGTAAACACATTGATTACCACGCACAATGATTACCACATTTGTTTTTCAAGGTAATCATGTCCTCCCGCACCTTCCTGTATGCCCGTGTCTCCACGGTAGACCAAACCACAGATAACCAAGCTCTCCTCGCCAAGCAGGCTGGATACGACATCCTCCCGCGCCGTGTTCGGGCGGAGACTATTAGCGGCACCGTTCCAGCAATGGAGCGTCCAGTGTTCGTTCAGTTAGTCTCCGAGCTTGAGCCGGATGACATCCTCGTGGTCGCGAAGCTGGATCGCCTAGGGCGCAATGCCGCCGACGTTGATCGGACGGTAGAAATGCTACGGCAAAAAGGCATTCGCGTCGTAGTACTCGACTTGCCTGTGATGGAAGTGACCAGTGCCGCCGGTGAATTGGTGCGCCGAATGTTCGCCGCATTCGCCCAGTTCGAACGGGATCAGTTGATAGAGCGAACACAAGCAGGGTTAGCGCGTGCAAAGGCCGAAGGGAAGGTACTAGGCCGCAGGGACACCCTTGCCGTACTCGCAGAGAAGCAAGGGATGAAGCTGTCCCAGTTGCATGAAGAGATACGTGAGAAGCTGGCCAGAGGGGCTACAGCGCGAGGACTGGCGAAGGAGTACGGCGTCTCCCACCCAACTATTATGAAGGCGGCACAGCAGGCGCAATAGCTGCTATAGACGTCCCATTAAGGCCAGTCAGAAGCAAACTGACTGGCTCTTCTCTTTGACGCCAGAACGGCACAGGTAATTTCGGTCAGCTATGTGCACGACACAGCCAAGGAGTGAAAGTCATAAAACCGAGACTGAAGTGGTGAATACGTCCACTTTCATCTTAAAAAAAACCATTTCAAAACAAATACTTAAAGGAATTCCTATTGAATTATAAGACTGGATGTGGTGATGAGCCACGCCCGCGATTCATACCTGCCACCTTGGCTCCTCAGTTGAGGACAGTCACGACCCCGCTCAAAATAAAAAGCGAAGCAAGAACGAAGTACCACGCATCGGTCATCACTGAGTACGTGGACATTGACACAGGGGAAATAGTGTCAGCAGCAGAGGCGAAGAAACACAAGGGCTTCTGGCCCGAGATTCACGTCAGTGAAAGAAGCTTACAACGTCAAGCAGCAGTCGCCAGTCTACGAAAAGAAGTAAGAGACTTCGCTTTGTTCGTGCTTCAGTTCACTAACCAGCGGCGCGGCATCACTCCAGGCGTCAGCATACTCACCCGCTGGTACGCCAAGCTACACAACCGCCAAGCCCAGCATATCCGCAGGTATCTCCCGAAACTCATGGAAGCGGGTATTCTGGCTGGTGAATCCCTCCTTGGCCCACTCTTCCAATCAGCCGGTAAGCATCTCACAGCTAAAGCACATCTCTCAAAGGACTCAATAGCCGCCCTTCGGCTCCTCACCCTTGCGATCAAACAACAGCAACCATCATGCATACAAAGCCCGCAATGGCTAGCCAACGTTGAGACCCGGATGAACCAACTGCTGGATAGGATCATGGAGAGGGTTCGTGCAACCAAGGGCATTTGCAAGGATTGGGCATCAGCGTATCAATGCGACGAGTGATCGTTTCACACATCAAAAATGAAGGAAACAGCAACATGAGAAAGAAAGGAGACGTCAAAAAGACCTTGCTTATCAAGAAAGCTATCAAAGAAATGTCAAAGAACTTCATCTCGACGCCGGGCCTTGGCTCTGGCTTCTACGGGTAGGCGGTGGTAGCCCTCCAACAGCACAGGCGGATTCTCTTCTCCCGAAGACTACTTGGACAACGGTGGGTACCAGTTGTATTGAGTGCAAGAGCGGGGCATCAGCCCTGCTCCTCCCTTCTCTGTGCGCGTGCGTCCTATCTGTTTTCCTTTCAGCAGGCTAGTCGTCATTTCTACATTAAAAATGTACTTAACTTCATTTAACTGCGTGATATGGTTAACAAACCGAATATAAAAATCAAAGAGGTAATCAATGCACGCTGGACTTGAGAAACTTTGCACATCACTGGACAGCGTTGGGACAGCTGTTTTAGCGACGACTAGCGATGACAGAACGATGACGGAAATGTATGGATGGAATCACCCAGCATTGAACCGACACGATCTAGCGAGAGCTGCAACTGGGCTGTCCGAACGTATTAGAGCAACAGCAAGCGATACAGTCCCTGCACCACTAGAAAATGCCTTGGCAAGACTGCCAACGCAACTAACGCTTCTTCAAACACAAACTGTCCAGTATTTGTTTAACGGCCACGGGCAACAGGCTGCACCAGCCTACATGTCCACTTTGAGTAATATAGAGGCACAAGTCGCAAGTGCTTTGGGGTGGGAAAAGGTCGATAACAACATTTTGCCGACAAAGCTCGCTCGGCGACTCCGTTCTCTCAATGCCCAAATAGAGCAACTTACCCCCGACAAAGAAGCCCTTACGAATCAAATCAACTTGATTAAAGAGGCCTTTGAAGCAGCAGAAACACTCCCTTCAGATTTGGAAAGCCTCAATTCAGCACGCGCCGAAGTGTCACGAATCTCGGACGAATCTGCGGCGCTTCTCGGCAAGATTCAGGGTCGATCCGACGAAGCAAATGCAGCATCAGCTGATCTCACAGCCAAGCAAGACGAAGCTAGTCGTTTGGTCGCTCAATGCGAAGAAGCATACCGCATCACTACGACCAAAGGCCTTGCAGCAGCATTCGATCAACGTGCGTCCAAACTAGGTGTCTCCATGTGGGTCTGGGTTTTTGGACTATTGGCGGGCCTCACCATTGGCGCATATCTGGGAATTGGCCGCGTAACACTACTGTCAACCGCAATGACATCGGACAACCCGCAATGGAACGTCATTTGGATGCACATTGTCCTTTCCTTGCTAAGCATTGGCCCACCATTGTGGTTCTCTTGGTTGGCGACAAAGCAGATTGGGCAGCGATTCCGGCTTGCTGAAGACTATGCCTTCAAGGCGTCAGTAGCCAAGGCATACGAGGGCTATCGCAAGGAGGCAGCTCGTATCGACGAAGCGTTTGAAGCCAGACTGTTCGGTTCAGCACTGACCCGCCTAGAAGAAGCGCCACTGCGACTGGTTGAGAGCGAGACTCACGGAAGCCCTTGGCACGAATTGATTAGCTCAGCCGCATTCCAAAAGGCGATAGGGGTGGTACCAGAGCTAAAAGATAAGTTTGTTGAAATAGCAAAGACAGGGATGCAAAAGGGAGGGGGCGGCAAGAGCAAGCAACAAACGCCCCCTGATTCAAAAGCGACGCAGGATGACTGACCTTAGTTCAGCTTCTGGGCTAACTTATTGGCTTCAAGGTGAGTGTATCGTTGAAGCATACGCATGTCTTTGTGGCCGCTAATAGATGCGACTTCAATCGGATTAAGTCCCTTTTCAAATAGTCGAGTGATTGCTTCATGCCGCAGGTCATGGAAGCGGAGGTCTTCGATACCAGCACGCTTCCGAGCATTCTGGAATGCGCGCTTAACAGCCTCCCCGGTCACTCCGGGGAACACCGGGCCAGCACGATCCAGTGTTAGCTCTATGACCGCGAGTTTTCGTAGCAACTCTATCGCACGCATTGAGAGCGGCACCGTCCTATGGTCGCCGTTCTTTGTATTGGGTAGGTGCGCAGTGCGCTTGTCGAGGTCAATATAGCGCCAATCAAGCGAGACGATCTCTCCTTGCCGCATGGCCGTCTCGATGGCGAATTGAATCATTGAGTATAGGAATCCGCCCTGCGCTGTCTCCGCTGCAAGAAGCAAGCGGGCCAGTTCATTCCCCCGCAGCCGGCGTATTCGACCTTTCGATCGCTTCGGCTTGCGAGGTAACGCGAATGGATTACAGACAAGCTCAAGCCCCCACTCCCGCCGCGCCATGTTAATCACCGCCGACATCAAATGCATCTCGCGGGTTACGGTATCAGGGGCGACTTCCCCCAAGCGGCGATCCCGCCATTGCGCGATGATTGATGGAGTGAGACTCCCTACCGCATAACTGGAAATCTTGTCTCTCCCCAGCTTCCCCAGCCGCAATATCTCGCTTTCCGCCGACTTCTTCAGCGGTGATACAAGAACGCTGTACCGCTGCATAAGATCGCGGAACGGCGTTGCATCCGATACCAGCGGCGCATCCATCGGTACTGGCGCACGAGCCTCTACATGCAATCCAAGCTTCTGCCTCGCACTCTCTTGCGCCCGCAAGGCGGCGTCTCTATCGAGATCAGCTTCTACCGCAGCAATCCACTTCTCGGCCTCCGCCCTGTTGGGGAAATTTTTGGAAACCGCCCGGTAGCCTACTCGGCGTACACGGGCTTGATATGTTGTTAGCCCGATATTGTCATCACGTACTTGGATCGTTCCCACACAATTCTCCGTAAAGTGAATTTGTTTGGGCAAGTCCTCGTACTAGGCTGCGCCTGTCAGCGCTTATAGGCTGATACCAATGCTCGTGCGAGCCATGTGAATACAAATGCTATCAGTGATCATCACCCGCCTCCACTTAATTCAGCTTCTGAACGAGGTTGGCAACGTCGAGGTGCGTGTAGCGATCCAGCATCGCCAGCGTCTTATGTCCGGTGATCCGGGCCACCTCGATGACGTTCAGCCCTTTCTCGAACAGCCTGCTCGTGGCCTCATGCCGCAGGTCATGGAAGTTGATATCCCCCATCCGGGCGCGGACTGCTGCCCGCTTGAAGCCTTGAGTCACGGAGTCCGGGGCAAGCGAGAACACCTTGCCCTCCTTCTCCGGCCCCATCTCCTCCAGCAGCCCCAGTGCCACGGTGGACAGCGGTACCGTCCGTGGCTGGTCGGTCTTGGTCTTTGGCAGGTACACCGACCGGCGGGCCAGATTGACGTGTTCCCACCGGATGCCCATGATCTCGCTCCGGCGCATGGCCGTCTCCACGGCGAACCGGATGATTACCTTTAGCTCTGGGGACTCCGTTGAGGCCACGATCCTGTCCACGACCTCTGGCGGCACCCGCATGTCCCGGCCCTTGGGCATAGGCGGTCGTCTGGTCTTCGGAATGCCATTGGGCAATACCACGCCCCTTTCGCTCGCCGCGATCACGTAGGCACGGTGCAGGAGGTTCAACTCGTGGATTACGGTCTGTGGGCCGACTGAGAGCAGCCTAGCGGCCTTGTATTGGGATAGGTTGAGGGATGTAAGGGTATGCACCCGGTAATCGCCTAGAGCGGCGAATACGGGCTTGGCTCGGGACACATCGTCCTTGGGGCGGGCCTTGGTGACGGATACCTCATCGAGATACCGTTGCAGCATCTCTCGGACTGTCATGGTCTGCCCAGAGGTGGAACCGGAGAACTGCTGCCGGGCCATCTGGGACTCGACCTCACGGCCCCATGCTTGGGCCTCGCTCTTGGTATCGAACGTCTTGGTTTGGGCTGGGTAACCCTTCATGCGAATTTGGGCTTTCCACTTGCCCCGGTACTGACTGATTGTTGCCATTGCGACCTCGTATACGGTCGCCGTCACTTAATCAGTAAGTGTGCTCAATATGTGCTCAGAATCGCTCAACCGGATACAGCGCCGCGTCCCGTAAGGGATGCAAGCCAACGAGCAACGGCCTTCTAAGCCGTAGGTTAGGGGTTCGATTCCCTTAGGGCAGGCCAGTTTCTTTCGTACTTTTCCGACATCGATTCCTCCCAAACTCACTTAGAATTCACTTGCAACTGGTTAAGTTCGGGGGCGGGTTGAAATTACTTTGGGGGAATGTCGAATGATGATTCGTGATATCAAGTGGCAACTGCTGGCGCTGATCGTAATCAATTTTCTTGTCGGCTCAATCATCGGCGGACTGGGGTATATGAAGCTCAAGGAGAGCGATGCCGGACTCCATCAGGTTCTCGATTCCAACCTGATCCCGATCACTCAGATTGCCGATTTCCGGCGCAACGACACCATGTTGAACGAGTACCTGCTCTCGGCATTGCTCGACAACGATCCCACGCCAACCGCGCCGATCGGCGAACTCCAGCGAAACATGACCCGCGCCTGGCGGGTGTACTACGCTTCCGGCGTCAGCAGCCGGGCGGAGGTCGAGTCGGCAGACCGCATCGCCGCCCTCCTGCCCGACTACATGAAACTGGTCGATCAAATGGTTTTATTGATCGAGAATCGGCGTTTCGAAGAAGCGAAGGTTTTTCTCCATCAACGCATCCAACCGGTGCGCACATCCATCAAGGAAAGCTCCGAGAAACTCTATGCGGCAAATGAAAGCCAAAGCCAACGGATTTCAAAAGAACTGAGTTCTTCGATTGACGCCTCGCTCGTCGTCTTTGCCGGTTTCGCCATCGCTTGCATCGGCATTTCACTTTTCATTGCCATCCTGACATTCAGGACGATCTGGTCCTACCTCAGCCAGATACACCGGCTGGCCAATGACATTTCCCGCAATCGCCTGAAGGGCGAACAACAGGTCGGAGATGAAATCGCGCAAGTGGATCGGCTGCTTGCGCTGGCAAGGGAGATACGATGAATTTAGGTTTGGGACTCGGCGATCCAAGGTTCTGATCAAAAACGGGCTCTTGCAACAGCCCGTTTTCTTTTGAGGACAACGGCTTTCCAAACCATCGGTTGCGAATTCGATCCCGTTCGGGCGCAGCCTCAAACAACCTTAGCAGTTTCCCGCACTCGCAGCGCATCGAACCTTGTCGCGCTAGCGATGGCAAGGCGTTGCCGCCGCACTTATCTTGCGGCGGCGGCCGGCGCCGGGGATGTTTCCAGCCTGGTCACGACATAACCGACTGGCGTCCAGCGATCCAAGGTTTGCACCAGCGAAATCTTTTCCACTGTCGGCGCTTTGGCGAAACGGGAGGAAAACACCACATTGACGTACTCGCCTGGCGGCAGGTTCGCCGGATTGCTGATCCGCACGATCTGGATCCATTCCCGGGTCCCGATAGGCCCCAGTTCTCCTTGCAGGGATGCAAGGTATTTACCCCAATTTTCCTTGCTGACACCCTTTTGCATGACAGGATCGCTCAGCCCCCACATCCGGTCGGACTGATTGTCGTCGGCCAATGCTGCCCAGCGGGTGGCCGCCGCAACCGCCGTATCGATCGATGCGGTAGATTGCGCCAAGGCCTGATGCGACGCGGCGATAGCAGCCATGGAAAATGCGACGAGGCAGGAGAATTTTTTAAATGATGGGCATGCGGCCATTTTTCTCTTCCTGTTCTTCCGATATATCGGATGCGTGTTCATTCTGTTTTTCCTCACCATTGGAAACCGGCGCCGACTGCCGCCCCGGTTTTGCCGCGGCTGTTCGTCGTCGCGGCGGCTTTAACGATCCAGCGGCCGTTTTCGGTATAGGTCGACAAGCCCAAAGCCAGGCCGGTCTGGCCTTCATAAGTGCTGCCGGCAATCGACAACATGCTCTTTCCCGGCGCACCTGGCTGCGGCAAACCTGCCACCGCCAGCGCTGATGCGGTGCCGCCATTGGCATCGTGGCGATACTTGTCCAGATCGCCACGCAGGTTGTTGATCTGGCTGTCGGTATATTGCTTTGCCTGGCCGACGGCGTTGTTGATGAGATCGCCGGCAGGTGGCATGCCGCCGCCTCCTCCTTCGCCCCCGCTGCCTCCTCCCGGGATGCTGGCCGCCAACGCCTTCAACTGGCTGACGTTGACCGCATCGGTATCGGCGCTGCCGGCGGCCACACCGGTGATCTTGCGATTGCCGATGTTGACTTCGCCGGCCGAGGTCTGCGCCGCCGCCAGCGCGTAGGCGATATAACCCGCCTGCGCACCGACGGTCGTGGCCGATCCCGATCCCAGCGCGATGCTGTCCGCATGGGAAGCCGTGGCGCCGGAGCCGAGCGCAATGCTGGCGCCGCCGCTGGCATTGGCGTTGGCCCCCTGGGCGATCGATTGCGCACCGCCGGCGATAGCGCCGTTGCCCAGCGCCATCGCATCGGCCTGCAAAGATTGCGCATTCTGTCCGATCGCCATGCCGCCGGTGGCAGCCATATCGACCACGGCGCCGTTACCGATGCCGATGCCGTTATTGCCGTTGACCACCGTATTGGGGCCCACCGCCACCGAATCGGTACCGATCGCCAGCGAATCCGCCCCGCTCGAATTGGCATGGAAATACTTGGTGGTGGAGGTCGCAAACGACTGCAGCGAACCTCTCAACTGGCGTAGCGTGACCGCATCATGGTCTTGCGTGCCGTCGGCGACGTTGATGATCTGGCGATACGTTCCCCCACCGCCGACCGAGATGGCGCCCAACAAGAGCTGGTCGGCGGTGTTGTAGGGAATCCCCGTGGCGCCCACAGGGATACTGCCGTTGGAGGTGGCGATCGTCCGATTGGAAATGGAGCCGGAGCCCAGCGCCACACCGCCCAGTACGGAAGCTGCCGCGGCATTGCCGAGCGCCACGGCATTCTCGGCAGAGGCCTGGGCGTTGTAGCCGACCGCCGTCGCCCCTTGCGCCGAGGCATGCGCATCGTCAGGCGCCAGTCCGGTATCGTTGGTGCGTACGTACTTGACGCCCGCGCCATTGCTGCCGTCCCCGACAAGATTGCCGATCAGGTTGCCAAGATTGGTGACATTGGTGTTCGTCGCAAACAATTGCGAACCGTTGACCGCATCGGTACTGCCCGCGCTCAGCGTGCCGGCGGCCACATTGGTGATCTTGTTCGGCCCCGTCCCAAGATGGTTGGCGCTGAATGCCCCGGCGCCGCCGTTTGCCGCCGGATCCCACAGCAAAGCATCTTGCTGCAACGCGGTGAATTTATTGTTTATCGCGCTCAATTGATTGACATTGACCGCATCGGTGCCGTTGACACCCGCCGCCACATTGGTAATGGTCCGCTCATTGCCGGCCGAGCCGACCGATACTTCCCCCACCGAGTTTTGCAATGTACTCAGTGCAAACGCGGTGTAATTGGTCTGGGCCCCGACTGCAGTCTGGGCGTTCGCCCCCAGCGCCACGCTATTGGCATGCACGGCTTGCGCAGCCGCCCCAAACGCAATGGCATTGGATTGGTTGGCCAGCGCCGTATTGCCCAGGGCCAGCGCTCCCGCCATCGTCGCCTGCGCGGCGTTGCCCAACGCCACCGCATTGGCCGCCGAGGCAATCGCGCCGTTGCCGCCGGCAAAGGAACTGCCGCCCGTCGCCTGCGCGGCATTACCGATGGCCGTATCGCCGGTGCCGCTCGCAGTCGCCGTATTGCCGATCGCTATCGTCTGGTTGCCCGTGGCAAAGGCGCCCACGCCTAACGAAGCGCTTCTGATGCCTGATGCATGTGCGCCGGCGCCAAGTGCTATGCCTTGCGCGCCGGATGCCGTAGACGTATTGCCGATCGATACGGCCGAATCGCCGGACGCAAGGCTCCCGCCGCCGACGGCCACCCCAACGCGCCCGCTCGCCACCGCTCCCGATCCTCCCGCGAAAGATGTACTGCCGGTCGCCTGCGCGGAATTACCCACTGCCGTGCCATTGTTGTTGCTGGTGGCGCCGGCTCCGACGGCGGTATTGCCGGCGACAAAACTGCTTACCCGGCGACCGCTGTCCGGCCGCCAGTTATCGGTGAGCGTACCGCTGGAGCCTGCCGCATTGGCGACCGCTCCATTGCCGATCGCCACGGCGCTGGCTCCGGATGCGCTGGCATTGGCCCCGCCTGCGAAAGACCGATCCCCCGATGCGTTTGAAAAAGATCCAATTGCGGAAGATACTGCGCCGGAAGCACTGGCATTGTCTCCGATAGCAGTCGCATAGGCGTTGCTTGCCCTGGCTGATGCCCCCAAAGCGATGGTCGCCTGGGCCGTACCCTGGGCGCCATTGCCCACCGCCAGAGAATCCGCTCCGGAACAAACAGCGGTCGCACCGAACGATCCCGATCCCCCGATCGCAACGCATTGGCCATCGCTTGTCGCGCTGCCTATCGCAAAACCCTGGTTATTCCCTGTGTTGGAAGCTTGCGCGTAGGCCAACGATGGATTGAACAGCGCCATCGACAAGGCAATCGGCGACACCGACAAGACCGCCGCGCGCATGATCCCGGCCGGTTCGCGGGAATCGCCGCATCCCTCGCTATTACGTTTCCCTTGGGCCGATGCCAGTTCGGAAACCGCAGTCCAAGTACCGGAGCCATGGTTCCATATGGTGTGGAATACGCGATTCATTGCTAGCCTTTCTCAATTCGCAGGCATGAGCTCTCCCCTATCGGCCTGGCTTCGCCTCCGATATCGTTAAACTCGCCTCGTATTGTTTGATCAGAATTTCGCTGTCACTGGCTCATCGCCACATTCAGCTTGCGTGTCTTCCCTGGGGTTTTCGCCAAACGTCAATCGTGCTGCACGATGCGTATCTGGCTTTTTTGGAGATATCGGTTCCGGTAGCACCGACCATGGTGTGAAATGAAGATTGCGTGATGTCCTCCCGGAAATCGCTGGCATGGCAATCTCCCGACGAGGAAATCTTGCACAGCGAAATTACGACAGGGCCATTTTATTTATTAATTTTTAATTTTCACGCCCTGCAATAACAATGATTGGAATTCCAAAAAAATCTCGGCTTCACAAAGAAATCCGACGAATACAAAAACAGAATTATTTTCCCGGAAAACCTGGCGTGCCGGAATTCGGCGCAGTACCGATGGATTGCCCAGGCACGCCTCGCAGCTTGTACATTGGGATGTACGCGCAAAAGAACAAATCGATTCCATCGCCTCCTATCAAAGAGGAGGCCGGGAGCGAAAGCTATGCCGCCCCGGCCACCTGGACCAAAGCCTGTACCGCCAGCGCGTAACCGCGCACGCCAAAGCCCGCCATGACGGCCTTGGCCACCGGCGAAATCCACGAGTGATGGCGGAACGACTCGCGCGTGTGGACGTTGGAGATGTGGTACTCGACCACGGGTACGTTGGCGCCCCGGATCGCGTCGTGCAAGGCGACCGAGGTATGGGTCAAGGCGCCGGGGTTGAATACCACGCCGATCATCTTCCCCGTCGCGCATTGGCGACCGGCCTCGTGTATCCAATCAATCAACTGCCCCTCGTAATTCGATTGCCGGCAATCGACCTCGAAACCAAGCCGCTCGCCCTCGTTGCGGCAGAGCTGTTCGACGTCGGCCAGGGTTTCATGGCCATAGATGGCCGGTTCGCGGGTTCCCAGCAGATTCAGGTTGGGGCCGTTCAGAATCAGGATTTTTTTCATAAGGATCTTGGCTGGTCTTCAGGTTGTTCAGGATTGTCAGATCAAAGGAATCGTCATTTCACCGATCAGGCCAGCCGTTTCCGGTCGCACTCCGCGCCACCAGACGAATGCCTCCGCGGCCTGCTCGACCAGCATCCCGACACCATCGGCAAGCCGTTGCGCGCCGGATTGCTGCGCTTGTTTCAGGAACGGGGTCAGCCCTTTTCCATAGGCCAGTTCATAGGCCAGCGCGGCCTTTTCGAATACCGCAGACGGGACTTCCGGCAGCTCGCCACGCAGGCTGGCGGAGGTAGCGTTGATCACGATGTCGAAGTGCCGGCCTGCGAGTTGCCCGGCCGTTTCGGCGCGAATGGGACCGAAGCCGGCAAACTGGCCGGCCAGCCCTTGCGCTTTGGCGTGGGTACGGTTGCAGACCACCAGCTCGGCCGGGCCCGCCTGCAAAAACGGCAGCAATGCTCCACGGGCTGCGCCGCCGGCGCCCAGCACCAGTACGCGCTTGCCTTGGAAAGGCAGGCCGATATTGCGCTGGATATCGTTGAGCAGGCCGATGCCGTCGAAATTCTCGGCATGGATCCGGCCATTCTCGTACTTGAGGGCGTTCACCGCGCCGGCCAGGCGGGCCCGTTCGCTGCGCTCATCTGCCATTTCAAAAGCCTGCAGCTTGAAAGGCGCCGTGACATTCATTCCCTTTCCGCCTGCGCGGAAAAAGCCTTGCACAGTCTCGACAAAGCTTTCCGCGTGGCCTTCGATGGCGGAATAGTTCAGATCCTGGCCGGTCAGGCCGGCAAAGCGGCCATGAATGAAAGGTGACTTGGTGTGGCCGATGGGGTTGCCGATCACCGCGTAAAGGTCGGTCATGCTGCGCTCCTTCTTACAGGTTCAGTTTGGCGACGGCTTCTTCCGCATACAGCACGCCGGCCGCAAACAAGGTGTCGATGTCCTCGGACGAATAACCGAGGCTGGCGGAGATCTCGCGATTGTGTTGCCCCAACAGCGGGGCCGGCATGCTCTGGGTGGTATCGCACTCGGAGAAATGGAACGGCAGGTTAGGCAAGCGCACCTTGCCGACCAGGGGGTGTTCCTGTTCTATCACCATGCCGCGCGCAATGATCTGCGGATCGTTCAGCACTTCGTCGATGCGCTGCACCTTGGCGCAAGGTACGTCGACGGCATCCAGCGCCGCCAGGCATTCGCCCACCGTGCGTTGCGCGGTCCATGCGCGCACGACCGGCAGGATTTCGAGCCGGTGCTTGTTGCGCCCGGCGGCGCTGTGGAAGCGGGTATCCGCGGCGAAATCGGGATTGCCGAGCAGGTCCGCCAGCCGTTTCCAGGCGTCGTCCACTTGCGCGGCGATCACCAGGTCGCCGTCCTTGGCGCGGAACACGCCGTAGAGCGTGGATTGCGGCAGGTCATGGCCGGTCTGTATCGGCACTTCCTGCCCGCCGGAGAGCGTGTAGCACTGGATGGCGTATTCGTGCATCGAAACCAGGCAGTCGTACAGGGCCAGGTCGATATGCTGCCCGCGTCCCGACTTCACCCGTCCCAGCAGCGCCGCGCATACCGAGGCGACGCCGTGGATGCCGGTGTACATGTCGCCGAGCGCGATGCGCAACAAGGGAGGCGCATCTTCCGGGACGCCGACCATCTGCATGATGCCGCTCTTGGCTTCGGCAATCAGGCCGAAGCCGGCACGGTGCGAATCCGGCCCGGTATGGCCGTAGGCGGAGACCGAGCAATACACCAGGCCGGGATTGCGGCCGGCGAGCGTCTTGTAGCCCAGCCCAAGCTTGTCCAGCGTGCCGGGGCGATAGTTCTCGACGAATACGTCGGCGCTGTCGGCCAGCTTCTGCATCAACTCCAGGCCGCGCGGGTCTTTCAGATTGATGCTCAGCCCTTTCTTGCCCATGTTCTGCTGCAGGAAATAGCCGCTCTGGCCATTGATGAAATAAGCGTGCTGGCGGCCGGCATCGCCGCTGACCGGGCGCTCGACCTTGATCACTTCGGCGCCGAGCGCCGACAGGCAGCGCGAGAGATAAGGCCCTGCCAGGAAGTGGGTGTAATCGATGACGCGGATGCCATCCAGGGGAAGCTGCTGCATCATTGGACCTCCCCGGATTGCTTGGCATCCCAGCCCGGCCGGCGCGGAATCATCAGGCGGTGCTCGCCTTTCTGGACGACTTCGCCCTGCTGGTTGATCAGCTCGGAAGGCAGCGTAACGATTCCCCAGCCGGGTTTCGAATTCGACAGGCGCATGCTGCCGACGGAAAACTTCACCCGGAGGGTGTCGCCCAGCTTGATCGGCTTGATAAAGCTCCACTCCCAGCCCAGCGACATGCCGGGAATGAAGCGGTAGTCGCTGATGGTTTTCAGGCCGTCGGCGATCGAGAGGCCGAACAAGCCGTGCGCCACCCGCGTACCGAAAGGGGTGGTCCGTGCATAGGCTTCATCGGTATGGACCGGCGTATGGTCCCCGGTCAGATCGGCATAGGCCATGACGCGCGCCTCGGTCACGGCATATTCGGGGCTGAGGCAGGCGTCGCCTACCTTGGCGTCGTCCCAGTAGCGCTCAAGAATTTCTGCAGGCATGTTTGCTTCCTTTTCGGTATGTCTGACGGGTCGTCACGTTCATTGGCGCGGTTGCACGGCGAGCGCTTGTGCGACGCTGCCCGGAGCCGCCTGGATCAGTTCCAGCGCCAGCCCATCCGGCAGCCGGATCCAGTTGGCCCCCTGCGGCATGGCGGTCACGCCGAACGCTTGCGCGGCGGCGAGAGCGGCCTCCATGTCTTCGCACATGATCCCGATATGCCCCAGGCGCCCCTCGTTGTCGCCGAAGTCGGGCGACGACATGAATTGCATGCCACCCAGGGTCCAATATTGCTTGGGCTGCTCCACGCTGCCCTGCACCTCGCGCATGTCCATGCCCAGTACTTCCTTGAAAAAGCGGATGTGCCACTGGATGTCGCGAACCCAGATGGCGACGTGTTCCACGTATGCCTTGCCAGTCATGCTGTGTGCTCCTTGCGTGAGAGAATCTGGGCCCGTTCGATCCCTTTGATGCACGCCACCAGGGCGGCATTGACCGGTGTGGGGACGTTAAAACGCTGCCCCCAGCGCACGACGGAGCCGTTGATGAAATCGATTTCGGTCGGGGAGCCCTTTTCCAGGCTTTGCAGCATGGAAGTCTTGAACGCGGCCGGCAGCCCTTCGGCGGCCAGCGTCCAGGCTTGTTCGGGATGGGTGAACGACAGGCGAATGCCGGCAGCCCTGGCCACGGCCATCGCTTCGGCGACGGCCGCCAGTGCGGTTTCGCGGATTTGGGGAATGGCATACAGCTCGCCATAGACCAGCCGGGTGATGCCGCTCAATGCGCCTGTCGCGACATTGATCAGCAGCTTGTCCCACATGGTGCCCATGATGTTGGCGCTGACCGTCGTGCTTAGCCCGGCGCGGTTGAACACTTCGGCAATGGCCTGCGCGCGATGGCTCAGGCTGCCATCCAGTTCGCCGATCAGGGTTTCCTTGCCTTCTACGCCGGAAACGATATGGCCCGGCCCCAGGAGCACGCCGCCGACATAGGTCTTGCCGGCCAGTACCCGCTCGCGCCCCACTACCTCGGCCAGGATGTCCTCGTGCCCCAGCCCGTTTTGCAGGGACAACACCACGGTGTTGTCCCCCACCAGGCTCTTCGCGCCTTCGATGGCCTCTCGCGTGCTGAACGATTTCACCAGCACGACGACCAGATCGACAACGCCGACCTCATCGGCGCTACGCGCCGCCTTGACGGGCAAATAGCTATCGCGGCCGGCCCGTTCTATCCGCAGGCCATGGCGGTTCATGGCCTCGACGTGCCTGGCATCGCGATTGATCAGCCAGACATCCGAACCGCCTTCGGTTAACGCGGCACCGATGGCGCAACCCAGCGCCCCGGCTCCCAAAATGCAAATCTTCACTCTGCCACCTCTTCCATCCATTCGGCCGGGCGGCTCCCGGCCTTTGTGGCGTGAACATTAAGAGGTGGAACGGCTATTGCCAATGCAATAGAAAAAATATATATATTGCGTATTGCAATAATTGAGATAACGATGGACTTGCTGGATCCCAAACTGCTGCAATTGTTCGACTTGCTTTACCGCACGCGCAGCGTCACCCGCTCCGCCGACGAACTGGGATTGGCGCAACCGACCGTCAGCATCTGGCTGCGCCTCCTGCGCGACCATTTTCACGACCAGCTGTTCGTGCGCACCCCCTCGGGCATGCAACCCACACCGGCCGCCGATGCCCTGATCGGTCCGGCGCGGCAAATACTGGAATCATTGCGCCGCCTGGCTAACTGGGAAGCGGCTTTCGACCCTGCCACCGCAACCAGGCAGTTCCGCATCTGCATGACCGATGCCAGCCACATCACACTGTTGCCGCGACTGCTTGAGCAAGTCCGCATCTGTGCCCCGGGAGTCGGGCTGAAAGCTTTGCGTATGGATGGCGTCACGGCGGAAGCGCTGGAAACCGGTGAAGCCGACCTGGCGGTCGGCTATGCGCCCTGGCTGGAGTCCGGCATTTACCAGCAGACCCTGTACTCGCAGGACTGGGTCTGCCTGGCTAGCGCTACCCATCCCCGCATCGGCAGGCAATTGCAAGTGGACGATTACCAGCGGGAGTCCCACATCGTCATCTCCGCCGGTACGGGCTACCAATTACTGGAAAGCGCCCTGCACCAGCAGCAGATCCAGCGCACCGTCCTGTTGGAGCTGCCGGGATTCCTCGGCCTGGGCGCCATCATTTCGAACACCGACCTGATCGCGACCCTTCCGCGGCACATCGGTGAAACGCTGGCGGCCCTGAATCAGTTGAAGGTCTTCACCTGCCCGGTCAGCGTTCCGGGCTTCGAAGTGAAACAGCACTGGCACGCCCGCTATCACCATGACCCGGCAAACCGCTGGCTGCGCCAGTTGCTGGCGGAGCTGTTCATGGGCAAGAAAAAGGGAAAGAGGGAACGGTAAGAAACTCAGGCAAGCGTGTAGTCAAACGCATAGGAATGCTGACCTTCCGCGATGGTAATCACCATCCTCCCTGAGAGTCCGACCAGCTCCCCCGTACCGGAATCCGGCACGACGCTGATGGACTGCTCGGGCACGCCTCGCGTCATGGTGGAGCTGTGCTGCAGCACAAAGCTGCCGTCGCGGCCATGCAATGTGCCGGTGACTTTTTCCATCGCCACGTAGCCGGCCGAGCCCGGTTCGCTGCTGCGGAAAGCCAGCATTTCCCCGCGGCTGGTGGCCACGAGGTCGCCGTGGAATGTCTTGTCTAGGGACATGCGGCCAAGGCCCGCGCCTTCGGCAACGCCGCTGAGCGGTTCGGGGTTTAACTTGACTTCGAAAGCGCCATTGGCTTGCGTGCTCGTCATGGGTTGTTCTCTGCTTTAACGATGAATCAGCTGTTTCAATCACATTCGGCCGGCTACACAACTGCCCTGTCAGGCCTTCCCCGCCTTGGCATAGATATCCGGCCGCGTGATGTGCCACACCAGGTCCCCGCGGGCAATCGCCTCGAAGCCGCAGCGCGCGTACAGCCATGGCGCCGTGGATGTCGTCAGCATCACCCGCCGCAGCTTGAGCAGCGTGGGATGCTGGTTGCACGACTCGATCAGCCAGCGCCCCAGCCCGTGTCCCCGCTGGCCGTCGATGACGAACACGTCGCACAGGTAGCCGAAAGTGGCGTGGTCGGTCACCACGCGGGCGAAGCCGATCTGCTGGTTCCCGAGGTACATGCCGAAGCACAGGCTGTTGGCGATCGAGGTGCGCACGGTGTCGATGTCGATGCCGGCAGCCCAGGTCGAATGGGTCAGCACGTCATGTATCAGGGGGATGTTCAGGCGCTCGGGATCGGTATCGATGACCAGTTCGTCGCGGCGCCAGACGAGGTGTTCGCTCATATTCGTGATATTCCTTTGCGCTAATTTTTTGCGATGGCAACGGATCAGCTTCCGATCCGGGGCAGTGGCCGTCATCATGCCACAGCACGGCGCCGCGGCGCAGCACTTGCCTTGAAGGAAATGCGCCCTCCCTCGACAAGCTCTTCAATCTTCAATGCCTGAGGGCATTGAAACACCGCTTGCAATTCCGTTACACCTGCCCGCGCCATCCTGGCCGACTATAGGATCACCGCGCATGCCAAAGACTAGGCGGTGGCGCGTGCAGCACAACAAACCGGAGGATCAAGTGAACAAGAAAACTCTCGCCTGGGCCGCCTGCCTGGTGTTTTCGCTGGTATCGGGCATGCCCGCCGCACAGGCCCAATCCGCTTATCCGCCACCGGCTGCCAGCTACACCCAGACACAACTGGACCAGATGCTGGCGCCGGTGGCCTTGTATCCCGACTCGCTGCTGGCGCAGGTACTGATGGCTTCCACCTATCCGCTGGAAGTGGTGCAGGCGCAGCGCTTCGTCGAAGCCCGTCCCGGCTTGCACGGCGACGGCCTGGCGCGCGCGGTGGCGCCGATGCCCTGGGATCCCAGCGTGAAATCGCTGGTGCAGTTCCCGTCCGTGCTGGCGATGATGAACGATCGCCTCGACTGGATGCAGCAACTGGGCCAGGCCTTCCTGTCGCAGCAGGCGGCGGTGATGGACACCGTGCAAAACCTGCGCGAGCGCGCGCAGATCGCCGGTTCGCTGCGCAGCAGCCCGCAGCAGCGCGTACTGGTGAGCGACGACGTGATCGTGATCGAGCCGGTCGATCCGCAGGTGGTCTACGTGCCTTACTACAATCCGGTGGTGGTGTACGGCAGTTGGTGGTGGCCGGCCAATCCGCCGGTGTATTGGGATCCGCCGCCGCGTTATCGGCCGCCCCAGTACAATTCCAGCGTGACGGTCGGCATCAGCTTCAGCAGCGGCATCGGTGTTGGCGTGATCCGCGCCGCTTTTGGCGATGCCCGCCCGGACTGGCGCCAGCGGCAAGTGATGGTGACGCAGACGAACATCACCAATGTGACCAACAACGTCACCAACAATGTCACGGTGAACCGCAACGTGACCGTCAACCAGCGGCCGGTGGTATGGCGCCACGACTACGCCCGCTATGACGGCGCGCGCTACCAGCAGCGGGCCAATGCGCAGCAGCCCAATATCCCGCCCTCCCGCCCGCAGCAGGCGCAACCCGCTGCGCAATTGCAAGCCCAGCAGCCGCATCCGGAGCGCCCGGCCATGCCGCCTGCAGCCAATCCGCAGCAGCGCGTGGTCCAGGAAGACCAGGCCCGCCAGCGCCAGGTACGCGAGCAGCAAGCCAGCCAGGTGCGGGAAGCCCAGGCGCAACAGCAGCAACGGGAACATCTGGCGCAAGAGCAGCAGCGCCAGCGTGAGCAGCAAGCCAACAACCAGCAACGCCAGCGCGAACAACTGGCGCAGCAACAGCAACGCCAGCAGCAGATGCATGAACAACAGGCGCGAGAACAACAAGTACGTGAACAGCAGGTACGTGAACAGCAGGTACGTGAGCAGCAGCAGGTACGCGAACAGCAGCGCCAGGCCCAGCAGGCCCGCCCGCAGCCGGAACAGATGCATCGGGAACAACAGGCCCGGCCGCCGCAACAGCAGCGCGAAGAACGTCCGCAGGAACGCCGGCGTGACGACAGGCGCGACGATCGGGGCTGATGCCGGCATCCGGATCAGGCAATACCGCCTTGGCGAGCGGTATTGCCTGCCGGCAAAGATAGGTCCGGGCATTCCGGATCAGTTATAATCACGCTCTTTCCAGAGCTTTCCGAACATGCTGCGCCGGCCATCCGCGGCGGCGCACGCAAGGCCAGTCAAGGGTTGGATTTTCCAGCCCTTTTTTCATTGGCAGCTCCTCCGCCGGGCTGCCATTGTTGGGCCCGCGGCGCTCCGACCCGAACCGACAGATCCGACATGCAAGAACCAAGCAACGACATCACCGGCGCCAATGCGGCCGCCGCAGACAACGAAGGCGGCAACCGCAAGGTATCGACCGAACTGATCGCGCGCGAAGTCAAGCGCCGCCGTACCTTCGGCATCATCTCCCACCCCGACGCCGGCAAGACCACGCTGACCGAAAAGCTGCTGCTGTTCTCGGGCGCGATCCAGCTGGCGGGCACCGTCAAGGCGCGCAAGAGCGGCCGCCATGCGACCTCGGACTGGATGGAGATCGAAAAGCAGCGCGGCATCTCGGTGGCCAGCTCGGTGATGCAGTTCGAATACCGCGACCACGTGGTGAACCTGCTCGACACCCCGGGCCACCAGGATTTCTCGGAAGACACCTACCGCGTGCTGACCGCGGTGGACTCGGCGCTGATGGTGATCGACGCGGCCAAGGGCGTGGAAGAGCAGACCATCAAGCTGCTCAACGTCTGCCGCATGCGCAACACCCCCATCATCACCTTCATGAACAAGCTGGACCGCGAAACCCGCGATTCGCTGGAACTGCTCGACGAACTGGAATCGGTGCTGAAGATCCAGTGCGCACCGGTGACTTGGCCGATCGGCATGGGCAAGAACTTCCGCGGCGTGTACCACCTGCTGCGCGACGAGATCATGCTGTTCAAGGCTGGCGAAGAGCGCGCCAACGGCAACGTGGAAATCATCAAGGGCATCGACAACCCGAAGCTGGCCGAGATGTTCCCGCTGGAAATCGAACAGTTGAAAATGGAAGTCGAGCTGGTGCATGGCGCCTCGCATCCGTTCAACCTGGAAGACTTCCTGGCCGGCATCCAGACCCCTGTGTTCTTCGGCTCCGCCATCAACAACTTCGGCGTGCGCGAGATCCTCGACGCGCTGCTGGACTGGGCCCCGGGCCCAGGCGGCCGCGACGCCACCGTGCGCAGCGTGGCGCCGACCGAAGAGCCGTTCTCCGGCTTCGTGTTCAAGATCCAGGCCAACATGGACCCGGCGCACCGCGACCGCATCGCCTTCCTGCGCGTGTGCTCGGGCCGCTTCGAACGCGGCATGAAGCTCAAGCACCTGCGCCTGAACCGCGACATCAAGGTGTCGTCGGTGGTGACCTTCATGGCCTCCAGCCGCGAACAGGTGGAAGAAGCCTACGCCGGCGACATCATCGGCCTGCCCAACCACGGCAACATGCAGATCGGCGACAGCTTCTCCGAAGGCGAGATGCTGCAGTTCACCGGCATCCCCTACTTCGCGCCGGACTTCTTCCGCGTGGCGCGCATCCGCAATCCGCTGAAGATCAAGCAGTTGCACAAGGGCCTGCAGCAGTTGGGCGAAGAAGGCGCGGTGCAGGTGTTCAAGCCGGTCACCGGCAGCGACCTGATCCTGGGCGCGGTCGGCGTGCTGCAGTTCGAAGTGGTGGCGAGCCGCCTGTTGAACGAATACGGCGTGGATGCCGTGTTCGAAGGCACCAGCATCAGCAGCGCGCGCTGGGTCACCTGCGAAGACAAGAAGAAGCTGGCCGACTTCGAACGCTCCTCGGCCGGCGCCAACCTGGCGACCGACGCCGCCGGCAACCTGGCCTACCTGGCCAGTTCGGGCGTGAACCTGCGCCTGACGCAGGAACGCTGGCCGGATGTGGTGTTCCACGCGACGCGGGAGCATGCGGCCAAGCTGGATTGAACGGTTTTCCCCGCGCCCTTACCGAAACGCCCGGCCAGGTTCTTTGCCTGCCGGGCGTTTCTTCATCCGCCAGGGCTCGTCATTTGCTGCGCGCCGCTGTCCATTGCACGGCGAAGACGCTGGCCAGCACGGTGACCAGCCCCAAGAGCGCGGTTCCTGTGATCGACTGCGAGAGCAATGCCCACCCCAGTACCACAGCGGTAAGCGGGCTCAGCAGTCCCAGGGATGAAACAGCCACGGTCGGCAGGCGGGCCACGCCGCGAAACCAGAGCACATAGGCAAGCAAGGCGCCAGCCAGGCTGAGGTAGGCATAGGCGCCCCACTCCACAGGCCCCAAGGGCGGCAGCGGCGCATCGGCCAGCCACGCTGCGGGCGCCAGCATCAAACCGCCGATGACGAGCTGCCAGCCGGTCAGCGGCAACAAGGGCAGATCGAGTTGCCAGCGGCGCGTCAGCCACACGCCGGCCGCCATGCACGCCGCCCCCAGCAATGCGGCGGCAATCCCCACGGGCTCGAACACCGTCTGCGGCGACAACAGCAGCACGGCCATGCCAAGCATGCCCGCCAGGGCCGACCATAGCGTGGCTGGCACAGGCGACCGGCCATCAGCAATCCAGGCCAGCACCATCACCAGCAACGGCTGGATCGCGCCAAGCACTGCCGCCAATCCGCCGGGCAGGCGATAAGCCGCCACGAACAACAAGGCCTGGAAGATGCCGATGTTCAATGCCCCCAGCACCAGCAAACGCCACCAGTCCCGCCGGGCGGGCATCCGGCGGGTGAACAGGAGCAGCAGCAAACCTGCAGGCAGCGCCCGGATGAGAGCCGCCGTGAAAGGCCGGTCCGGCGGCAGGAGTTCCGTGGTCACGATGTAGGTCGAACCCCAGATCGCCGGGGCCGCCGCGGTGAGCATGACATCGCGCCAATGGTGCGATGAGGTTGTAGTGGACATGGTTTCACCATTTATCTTCAATTCAAGGTAATATGATTGTGCATAGCAACTATCTTGAAGTCAAGACAAATGAAACATCAATCCAGCCAACGGCAGCGCGATGCTGTGGATGCCATCCTCGAACAGTGGCGGGTAGAGCGTCCCGATCTCGACGCCAGCCCCATGGGGCCGATCGGACGCATCAAGCGATGCGCGATGCTTCTGGAGCAGCGCCTGGAATCCGGATTCGCCCCGTTCGACCTGAATCTTTGGGAATTCGACATGCTGGCCACGCTGCGGCGCGCCGGCGCACCGTATCGCCTGAGTCCGACCGAACTGTTCTCGGCATTGATGGTGACTTCGGGAACGATGACCCATCGGCTCAAGCGGCTGGAAACCCGGGAGCTGGTCGAGCGCGTCCCCAACGAGCAGGACGCCCGCAGCATGCTCGTGCAACTCACCCGCAAAGGGCTGGCACTGATCAATCGCGCCGTCGAGGGGCATGTCGAGAACGAGCGCCTTGTGCTTTCCGCGCTGCCTGCCGATGCGCTGGCAAGCCTCGATGAACACCTGTCCATGCTGCTGCAAGCCCTGGAGGCGGCTGCCAGGCACAGCGGCTCCCCGCACGCAAGCTAGGGGCCCCGGCAAACTACCGTCCGAAGTCATCGCGCAACAAAAAAGCCGGCACGAGGCCGGCTTCTTTTTGCAACGGTTGGCAGCGACTTACTTGGCCGCCTTCTTGTAGGCTTCCACGCCAGCCAGGATTTCGGCGCGGGCCGCGTCCGGGCCTTCCCAGCCCTCGACCTTGACCCACTTGCCCTTTTCCAGGTCCTTGTAGTGTTCGAAGAAGTGCTTGATCTGGTTCAGGCGCAGTTCGTTCATGTCTTCCGGCTTTTGCCAGTGGGTGTAGATCGGCAGGATCTTGTCGACCGGCACGGCCAGCAGCTTGGCGTCGACGCCGGATTCGTCGGTCATCTTCAGCACGCCGATCGGGCGGCAGCGCACCACCACGCCCGGGATCAGCGGGAACGGGGTGATCACCAGCACGTCGACCGGGTCGCCGTCTTGCGACAGGGTCTGGGGAATGTAGCCGTAGTTGCACGGATAGTGCATGGCAGTGCCCATGAAACGGTCGACGAAGATCGCGCCGGTGTCCTTGTCCACTTCGTACTTGATCGGATCGGCGTTCATCGGGATCTCGATGATCACGTTGAAGTCATTCGGCAGGTCGCGGCCGGAGGGGACGTTGTTCAGGCTCATGGGGATTTCTCGCTAAAGGGGAAAGAAAACGGAAGCTAGCTTCTGGATTGGCGCATACACCGCCGGAATACGCAGAAAACGGCAATTATAGCGGCTTTCTGCCCGAATTCCGGCCCAATCCAACAGGAAAAACCGCGCAATCCGGCCGGAAGCATGGCTGCAAGCCGCCGCCAGCGCACATGCGCACACTATGCAAGCCGGAACTTACGCCAGCATGACGGCGCCCGGCGCCAAAGAAAAAGGCGGAAGGGCCGCAGCCGCTTCCGCCTTTGTTTTCAGCCGGCAATCCCGGATCAGCGGATCGCCGTCGCCAACGCGCATTGCTTGTAATGCGCCGCCGCCTGCTCGGACTGGTCCAGCGCCTCGTGCAACTGCGCCAGCGCCAGGTGCGATTCGCGCACGGTGCGCGGCTCAATGGCGTCCGACAAGGCCTGTTCCAGGTGGCGCTGCGCCTTGCCCCACAGCTTCTGGCGCAGGCAGAACATGCCCAGCGTCAGCGCCAGTTCGGCATCGGTCGGGTTCTTGGCCAGCCAGGCCTCGCAATGCTCGATCTGCGCCAGCAAGGCCGGGGAACCGGCTTCGGCGGTCGACTCGCGGTAGGCGCGCAGCAGGCGGATATCCCAGTCGGCGGCCAGGGCGCGTTCCAGCAAGGTGCGCGCCTCGTCATGCAAGCCGCGGCTGGAGAAGGCATGGGCCGCGCGCGCGGCGATGAAAGGCTTGAGCTTGTCGGTATTGGGCACGCCCGACCACAGCAGGCGGATCGATTCGGCATCGTGCGAACGGTCCGACAGCAAGGCGTCGTAGGACATCTCGCGCAGGCGGTTGGATAGCGCCGGATGCAGCGCATTGCGCTTGTCCAGCGTCTGCACCAGGCGCAGCACTTCGCTCCAGTTCTTGGCTTGCTGGTTGGCCTTGAGCGCCCATTGCAGCGCCTGGATGTGGCGCGTGCCGTTGGCGTTGAGCTCTTCCACGGTTTCCAGCGCCTGCTTGAACTGGTGTTCGTCGACCTGCAGTTCCAGCGCGGTCATCAGGCGCGCGGCCTTGAGCGTGGGATCGACCTCAGTGCTGGCCAGCCAGATATCGCGGCGGTCGGCCTGGCGCATACGGTGCGCGGCGCGTGCGCCGATCAGGGCCGAAATGCCGGCGTTCTCAGGCAGGTCGGCAGCGCGGGTGGCGGACTTCTCGGCCTGGCCGAAGCGGCCTTCGAAGTAAGCCTTCAATGCATCGCGCAGGGCCTTGTTGCTTTCGTTCTCGCGCTTGGCGCGGCGATAGGCGATCACGCGGCCGGGCAATTTCTGGGTCAGGCGCACGGCGCGGATGACCACGTAGATCGCCAGGAACAGCGCCAGCACCAGGAAGATGAAGAAGTTCAGCGAAAGATCCAGGCGGTACGGCGGGTAGAACAGCACCACGTTGCCGGGATTGAAGCGCGCCAGCACGGCCAGGCCGATGGCGGACGCGAACAGAGTAAGAAGCCAGAGCAGTATTTTCATATCGCTATCCCGTCATCCGCTCAGTGACGGGCTTTGTAGTTGCGCACTGCATTCAGGCTCTCGGCCAACGAAGGCATCTGGATCGACAGGTTGCTGCCCTGCACCTGCTTGAGCAGCGCCTGCGTGGTCTGCACCTGCTTGGCGCGGGTGTCGAAATACTTGGCGATGTTGTCCTGCGCGGCCGACAGGTCGTTGCGGAAGGCGAACTCGTTGCGCGAGAGCAGCGCCAGGCGCGCGTTGAGCAGGCGCAGCTTCAGGTTCTCGCGCACGAAGTAGGCCTGGCCCGGCGACAGCAGGATCGCGTCCGGCGTCTGCACTTCGCGGATGCGCACCAGCTGCTTCAGCTCGGCCCACATCTCGGTGCTCATGCTCTGCCATTTGTCTTGCGCGCCGGCCAGCCACTGCGACCACGCCGACGGCTCGGCGGCGGCATCGGCCGGCTTGCCGTCCTTGGCTGCCTTGCCGTTGGCGGCCTTGACCGGTTGCGATTGCGGCTGCACACGCTTGGGTTCGGTCGCCGATTCGACCGGCTTCTCGTCCACCAGCAGCGGCATGTTGTCGACCTGGCCGATGGCGCTGTCCAGGCGCACGGCGATGCCGGCGATGTCCACCGTCGGCAGCGCCTTCAGGCGGTCGATGTCGCGCGCGATGGCGCGGCGGATGGCGATGAATTGCGGCTTGTCGGAACGCGACAGGTTCTTGTCGGCATTCTGCAGGGCGATCAGCGCGCCCTGCACGTTGCCGGCCAGCTCCAGCTGCTGGTCGGCGGTGGACAGCACTTCCTCGATCTCGGAGAGCGCCCAGTCGTCGCGGTTCTTGGAGAGGTCCTGGTACATCTGCTCCAGGGCCAGTTGCTGGCTTTGCGACTCGGCCTGCTTGCTGTCGAGCACGCTGACCTTGGCCTGCAGTTCCTTGGTGCTTTCCTGGACGGTCTTGAGCACGCCCTTGACTTCGTTATTGGTGTTGTCGCCGCTTTGCAGGCGTTGCGCGACTTCGTTGCGCAAGCTGCGCAGCTCGTTGTGCGACATCCACCACTGGGCGGCCAATGCGGCGATGACCAGCAACAGCAGCACGCTCAGCAAGCGCATCTTCTTGCGCAATGCCGCGGTGCCGTCCGGCGCGGATGAAAAATAGGGAGCGCTCGCAGGGCTGGTGTAACTCGCCTCCGGCTTGGTCTCCGGCAGATTGGACTCGGGGGTGGATTGCTGTTCGTTCATGGGCTGGATTGTAACGCGGCAAGTAGTCGTTCGTCGCCCGAACCGGTCAGGGTCACGCTGCAAAAGCCCAGCGACTGGGCGGTTTGCGCGATCCTGTGGTGCGAAACGAATATTCTCTGTCGTTGCAGTTTTACCACACGATCCTCTCCTCCGGCTAGTCTTGCCAACTCCAGCAAATTGCGCAATGCCTCGGAACTGGTGATGACCCAGTCGGCGCCGCCGTCGGCCAGCGCCAGCAAGCGGGCGCGCCGATCCGCATCCAGCGTGGGCATGAGGCGGCGATAGGCGGTGACGTATTCGACCGCCACGCCCTGCTGCCGCAACGCCTCGCTGAGGAAGTCGCGCCCGGCCTGGCCGCGCACGATCAAAGCGCGCCGGCCGCGCAGTTGCGCCAACGGCAGCGCCTTGAGCAATTCTTCGGAATCCATCTTGCCGGTGTGCTGCGGGCAAAAGATGGTGGCGCTGCGCTCATCGATGCCGTGCGCGCGCAAGGCGGCGCGGCTGCCCTCGCCGACGATGCCGATGGCCACTTGCCGCGGCCACTGCGGACGCAGGCGCAACGCCGCGTCGATGGCGTTGGGGCTGACGAAGACCGCCAGCGCGAACGCCTCCAGCCGGTCCAGCACGGCCCGCAGTTCGGCAGCGTCTTCGACCGGCTCGATGGCAAGCAAGGGAAAGATTTCAACCCGGCGCCCCAGCGCCTCGACCTGGGCGGCGAAGGCCGTCGCCTGCTGCAGCGGCCGCGTGACGACGACCGGCGCGGCAGCGGATGCCTCAGGACGGATCGGCATCGACCTGCGCCTTGCAGGCCGCCAGGATCGCATCGGCATCCTGCGCCTTGAGCAAGCCGGCGACCTGCTCGCCCAGCGCCTCGGGAGCGTTGACGGAGCCCTCGGCCTCGGCCGCGGCGCTGCGGCTGCCGTCGGGCGTGGCGATCATGGCGCGCAGGCGCAGGCGTTGGCCGTCGACAGTCGCGTATGCCGACAGCGGAATCTGGCAGCTGGCGCCGAAGATGCGCGACACCGAGCGCTCGGCGGCCGAGGCCACGGCGGCGGTGGCGTCATGCAGCGGCGCCAGGAAGCGCCTGACGTCGTCGCGGCCGGCCGGGATTTCGATGGCCAGCGTGCCCTGCCCCGGCGACGGCAGGCTTTGCCCGGGATCGAGATAGGCGCGGATGCGCTGCTTCAGGCCGAGGCGATTCAGGCCGGCCACGGCCAGGATGATGGCGGCATAGTCGCCGCGGTCGAGTTTGGCCAGGCGCGTGTCGAGGTTGCCACGCAACGGCTTGACCACCAGTTGCGGATAGCGCGCGGCGATCATGGCCTGGCGGCGCAAGCTGCTGGTGCCGACGACGGCGCCGGCCGGCAGCGCGTCCAGCGAGGCGAAGTCGTTGGAGACGAAGGCGTCGCGCGGATCTTCGCGCTCCAAGATGGCCGCCAGCTCGAAGCCTTCGGGCAGCTCCATCGGCATATCCTTGAGGCAATGCACCGCGAGATCGGCGCGCCCTTCGGCCATCGCCACTTCCAGTTCCTTGACGAACAGGCCCTTGCCGCCGACCTTGGACAGCGTGCGATCCAAAATCTGGTCGCCGCGCGTGGTGGTGCCGAGGATACTTATGCTGCACTGCGGATATAATGCTTTGATCCGGTCGCGCACGTGTTCCGCTTGCCACATGGCAAGGCGGCTTTCACGGGACACGATGACGATGTTCGAAGGCGGGAATTCTTTCAAGGCGGGCTTTCCGATCCAGTCGTGGCACCTGCGGCGGAGGAAGGACAACAAGCCGGCGACCGGCGATCCCAGACTGAAACCTAATTAGATAAAGACAAAAAATATCGAGGCAAATTCTAGCACCTAGTAGCACGCAGCACCCCGGCAGTTCGATCCACAAGCACGACTTTCTCCCTTGAAAACCGCAGCAATCGTCGATCATGGCAACTACAAATAACCAGACTAAACGCAGTGCCCGTTCCGCCCCATCCACCGCTCGCTCCGGCAATACCGCCGCCACCAAAACCACCCGCAGCACCGACAAAGACGCGCCATTGAAAGAGGACATCCGCCTGCTCGGCCGCCTCCTGGGCGAAGTGTTGCGCGAACAGGAAGGCGACGAAGTGTTCGACGTGGTCGAAACCATCCGCCAGACCGCCGTGCGATTCCGCCGCGAATCCGATGCCAAGGCAGGCGCCGAACTCGACAAGCTGTTGAAGAAACTCACCCGCGACCAGACCAATTCCGTGGTGCGCGCCTTCTCGTACTTCTCGCACCTGGCCAACATCGCCGAAGACCAGCACCACAACCGCCGCCGCCGCGCGCACCTGCTGGCCGGCTCGGCCGCGCAGCCCGGCAGCGTGGCCTACGCGCTGTCGCGCCTGGATGACGCCGGCGTCTCCGGCGCGCAGGTGCGCTCCTTCCTCAAGGATGCGCTGGTGTCGCCGGTGTTGACCGCCCACCCCACCGAAGTGCAGCGCAAGAGCATCCTCGACGCCGAGCGCGAGATCGCGCGCCTGGTGGCCGAACGCGACAATCCGCTCACGCCCAAGGAACTGCGCCACAACACCGAACTGCTGCGCGCGCGCATCGCCACGCTGTGGCAGACGCGCATGCTGCGCTATACCAAGCTGACGGTGGCCGACGAGATCGAAAACGCCCTGTCCTACTACCGCATCACCTTCCTGCGCGAATTGCCGGCGCTGTACGACGACATCGAAAGCGAGATCGACAGCCAGTTCCCGTCGCGCACAAAATCGCGCGCCGGCGCCGAGCTGCCGCCCTACCTGCAGATGGGCAGCTGGATCGGCGGCGACCGCGACGGTAACCCCAACGTCAATGCCGGCACCATGCAGCATGCGCTGGAACGCCAGTCCACCACCATCTTCGACTACTACCTGGAAGAAGTGCACACGCTGGGCGCCGAGCTGTCGATCTCGACCCTGATGGTCGATGCCAGCCCGGAACTGCTGGCGCTGGCGTCCGCCTCGCCCGACCATTCCGACCACCGCGCCGACGAGCCTTACCGCCGCGCGCTGATCGGCATCTACGCGCGCCTGGCGGCGACCGCCCGCGCGCTGGGCGCGGCCAACATCCTGCGCCAGGAAGTCGGCGCCGCCGCCCCTTACGGCGCACCGGCCGAATGCGTGGCCGAACTGGACGTGCTGGTCGCCTCGCTGCAGGCCAACCACGGCGCCGCGCTGGTCAAGCCGCGCCTGGCCGGCTTGAAGCGCGCAGTGGAAATCTTCGGTTTCCACCTGGCCACGCTGGACATGCGCCAGAGCTCCGACATCCACGAGCGCGTGCTGGCCGAGCTGTTCGCCAAGGCCCAGGTCGAAAGCGGCTACGCCGCCCTGACCGAAGAGCGCAAGGTGGCGCTGCTGCTGGGCGAGCTGAGCAAGCCGCGCCTGCTGTATTCGCCCTACCTGGAATACGCCGACGAAACCAATTCCGAGCTGGCCATCCTGCGCACCGCGCGCGAAATCCGCCGCCGCTATGGCGAGCGCGCCATCCGCAACTACATCATCTCGCACACCGAGACCCTGTCCGACCTGCTGGAAGTGCTGCTGCTGCAAAAGGAAACCGGCCTCCTGCATATCGAAGGCAACCAGTTGAAGGAACTGGAGCTGATGGTGATCCCGCTGTTCGAGACCATCCCCGACCTGCGCTGCGCGGCCGAGATCATGCGCGGCTGGCTGACGCTGCCGCAGGTCAAGCCGCTCATCGCCAAGCAGGGCAAGCTGCAGGAAGTGATGCTGGGCTATTCCGACTCCAACAAGGACGGCGGCTTCCTGACCTCCAACTGGGAGCTGTACAAGGCCGAGATCCAGCTGGTCGAACTGTTCAACGAAGCCGGCGTCAAGCTGCGCCTGTTCCATGGCCGCGGCGGCACCGTCGGCCGCGGCGGCGGCCCCAGCTACCAGGCCATCCTGGCGCAGCCGACCGGCACCGTGAACGGCCAGATCCGCCTGACCGAGCAAGGCGAGATCATCGCCTCCAAGTTCTCCAACCCGGAAATCGGCCGCCGCAACCTGGAACTGCTGGTCGCGGCCACGCTGGAAGCCAGCCTGATGCCGCAGACTACCGACGCCAGGGAAACCCGCAAGCTGGCCGAGTTCGAACGCGTGATGGAAGAGCTGTCGGAACGCGCCTATCGCGCCTACCGCAACCTGGTCTATGAAACCCCCGGCTTCACCGACTACTTCTTCGCCGCCACCCCGATCGCCGAGATCGCGCAGCTGAACATCGGCTCGCGCCCGGCCTCGCGCAAGGCGACCCAGCGCATCGAAGACCTGCGTGCGATCCCCTGGGGCTTCTCCTGGGGCCAGTGCCGCCTGCTGCTGCCGGGCTGGTACGGTTTCGGCAGCGCGGTCTCGGGCTGGCTGGCCGATGCCGGCAACGCCAAGGAAACCGCCAAACGCCAGGCCACGCTGCGCGCGATGTGCAAGGAATGGCCGTTCTTCGCCGCCCTGCTGTCGAACATGGACATGGTGCTGTCCAAGACCGACCTCGCCGTAGCGTCGCGCTACGCCGGCCTGGTGGCCGACCGCAAGCTGCGCAACGCGATCTTCGGGCGCATCGCCGATGAGCACGGACGCACCAGCACCGTCCTCGGCACCATCACCGGCAGCAAGGAACGCCTGACCGCCAACCCGCTCCTGGCGCGCTCGATCAAGAACCGCTTCGCCTATCTCGATCCGCTGAACCACCTGCAGGTCGAGCTGATCAAGCGCTACCGCACCACCGTCGCCGCCGGCCGGGCGCCGGAAGAACGCGTGCAGCGCGGCATCCACCTGACCATCAACGGCGTCGCCGCCGGCTTGCGCAACACCGGCTGAGCCTTATCCGCAGTCCCCGCGGCATGGCTGTCCCATGGATGGCCATGCCGCATCCCTTCCCGCCTTCCCCGTCCCCGCCACCGCCTGCCCGGCAAAAAATGAAACGCTCCGTCTCAAGAATCGGGTTTCCTTGCCGATAACATCTGGCCAGGGTTGCATTTGACGGACAGGCAACTATGTTGCGCCGGCCGTACAAGCGGGTTGTTTTCATGCGCTGGATCAGTTTTTGCACCGCAAAAACCGTCCACGCACCCAGCAGCGCCCTCCAATTTTTGTAAAATGAAGCCTCATCAGGGCTTCAACCGCAGCTGCCGCCGCCGGGATGCTGGACCTTATCGGGACACCAGCATCGACGGTACGTGGAGACAAGCCGAGAACGGCGGCGCGGGTATCGACACGGGGAATCACACAACATGCGTATCCGGGGAACATCTCTTGTCTCGTTTTGCGTCGGCGCTCTCTTTTTCGCGGCCGCGCCCAAACTCGTCCACGCCGCGCCCAATTCCGCGCCGCCGGCGCCGCTGGTGGCCGAACGCGTCTCGCTGACCAGCATCGACGACAAGGGCGGCAAAGCCACCGCGCTATACGGCGTGTGGATCAAGGCGCGCAAATCGCTGTCCACCGACAAGAAAGGCAAGTACCCGACTGTCATCGCCCTGCATGGCTGCGGCGGGCTGTACAGCACGGTGCGCAACGGCAAGGGCGAATTCACGCCGCGCCACCTGGCCATGGCGCGCGCGCTCACCGATGCCGGCTACAACGTGCTGTTCCCGGACAGCTTCACGCCGCGCGGCCGGCGCTCCAATTGCCAGGACAGCGTCGCCCAGCGCGAGGCCAGCGTCATGAACCGGCGCCACGACGTGCAAGCGGCGCTGCGCTGGGCCGCCACCCAACCCGATATCGACATGTCGCGCCTGGCGTTGCTGGGCTGGTCGCAAGGCGCCAGCACGGTGCTGGCCGCGATGAACCTGGCCGACACCGACGTCGCCGTGCGCAAGGTGCAGCCGCGCGCCGCCATCGCGTTCTATCCGAACTGCCAGCCCTATGCCAAGCCCGGCACGCCGTTCAAGCCGGCCGCGCCGCTGCTGGTGCTGATGGGCGAGAACGACGACTGGACGCCGCCGCAGGCTTGCGAAGCGATGGAAAAGAAAATGGAAGGCAGCGACACAGAAATCGCCCTGCGCCTGTATCCGGACACCTACCACGACTTCGACGCGCCCGGCCTGCCGGTGCATGTGCGCATGGACATCAGCGGCATCGGCAAGCCCGGCTCGGGCGTGACCAGCGGCGCCAACCCGGATGCCCGCGCGATGGCTTACCGTTCGATGCTGAACTTCCTCGAAGCCAAGCTCAACCGGGGAGGCAACTGAGGCCGTATCCGGGACGCCCCCGCCCATCCAAACAAAAATGCCGGCGCGCCAACGCGTGCCGGCATTTCCTTTTTCATGAACCGGTTCAAGAACCTGTTCCCGGTCCCGCCGGTCAGCCGATCAGTTCCTGCATGCCCTCGCCCAGTTCCGCCAGCGGCGGCATTTCCACGGTGAAGGTTTCCAGCTTCAGCCCCAGTCGCCCGGCCACCTCGGCCGGAAAAGTCAGCGCCAGCTCATCGGCCGAATACCGGTTCTCTTCGGCGCGTGCGCGCCAGGCGGCCAGGTGCACGATGGCGGCATACAGGTCGAATTCGCCCTGCAGCGGCCGGGGAAAGGACTTGATGACCTGCGAGAACGCGTCCGGAAAGCGCCAGCGCCTGGCCAGCTCGGCCCCGACATCGGAAAAATCGTAGCCGAAGGACTGCAGCTCCACCTCCAGCCGGCACGCGTCCAGCGGACCGGCGACCTTGTCCACCTGCAGCGCCTGCTGCGGCATGCCGGCATGCATCACCAACTGGCCAATGGCGTGCATCAGGCCGACGGTGAAGGCGAAATCGGTATTGGCCCCGGCCCGCCTGGCCAGCCATCTGGCGACGATGGCGGTATCCAGGCTGTAGCGCCAGAAGCGCTTCAGATCCACGCCCGGCAGCGCCTTGAAACAATCCGTCATGCTGGCGCTGACCACCAGCGAGCGCACGGTCATGAATCCCAGGATCAACAGCGCATCCTCGACGGTGCCGATGGTGCGCGAGACATGGTAATAGGAGGAATTGGCCAGGCGCAGGATTCTGGCGCTAAGCACCTGGTCGGCCGCCAGCTTCTTGCCGATCGCCTCGATCGAGACGGAATCCTTGTTGAAGCTTTCGATGACTTCCTGCGCCACCCTGGGAATACCGGGCAATGCGGCTTGCTGCTGAAACAGGGCGTCCAGATCCATGAGCATTTCTCCTGTATTCCATCAGATGAAAGCCGTTCAGGATCCAAGACGTCCCCCCGAACATCTTCCCAATCTTGCTGCGATCTGCAGTATAGCGGTTGGGGCGGCCCGGTTCCCCCGCCTTTATCCGCTGCAAGGCAGCATTCCCCGGCGATACCGGCGGGAAATATTATCCGGCGCGTCACCAGTGCATGGGAATCCGTTGTCGCAAAGACGGAAAAAGCCGCCTTGTACAGCATTTCCGGCCGCCGCGACGTGGCTTGACGCTGCCGCGCTTGCTATAATCGCCCATTCTCCGGAATTCCCAATATGACAGACCAATTTGCGAAAAAAGGCGAAGCCTGGTCGGCTCGCTTTTCTGAACCCGTCTCCGATCTCGTCAAGCGCTATACCGCATCGGTGTTCTTCGACAACCGCCTGGCCCAGGTCGACATCCAGGGCTCGCTGGCCCATGCCGAAATGCTGGCCCACCAGGGCATCATCAGCGCCGCCGACTACGCTGACATCCAGCGCGGCATGGCGCAGATCAAGGGCGAAATCGACGCCGGCAAGTTCGAATGGCTGCTGGACCTGGAAGACGTCCACCTGAACATCGAAAAACGCCTGACCGAACTGGTCGGCGACGCCGGCAAGCGCCTGCACACCGGCCGCTCGCGCAACGACCAGGTCGCCACCGACATCCGCCTGTACATGCGCGGCGCGGTCGACGACATCATCGGCCTGCTGCGCGAACTGCGCCTGTCCCTGCTGGACCTGGCCGAGCAGCACGCCGACACCATCCTGCCGGGCTTCACCCACATGCAGGTGGCGCAGCCGATCACCTTCGGCCACCACGTGCTGGCCTACGTCGAGATGTTCGGCCGCGACGCCGAGCGCATGGCCGACGCCCGCAAGCGCATCAACCGCCTGCCGCTGGGCGCCGCGGCTCTCGCCGGCACCACCTTCCCGATCGACCGCCTGCGCGTGGCCAAGACCCTGGGCTTCGACGACGTCTGCCGCAACTCGCTGGACGCCGTATCCGACCGCGACTTCGCCATCGAATTCTGCGCGGCCGCCGCGCTGGTGATGACCCACATCTCGCGCATGTCGGAAGAACTGGTGATCTGGATGAGCCCGCGCGTGGGCTTCATCGACATCGCCGACCGCTTCTGCACCGGCTCCTCGATCATGCCGCAGAAGAAGAACCCGGATGTGCCGGAACTGGCGCGCGGCAAGACCGGCCGCGTCAACGGCAACCTGGTTTCGCTGCTGACCCTGATGAAGGGCCAGCCGCTGGCCTACAACAAGGACAACCAGGAAGACAAGGAACCGCTGTTCGACACCGTCGACACCCTGACCGACACGCTGCGCATCTTCGCCGACATGGCGCGCGGCATCAACGTCAAGCCGGAAGCCATGCGCGCCGCCGCGCTGCAGGGCTACGCCACCGCCACCGACCTGGCTGACTACCTGGTCAAGAAGGGCCTGCCCTTCCGCGACGCCCACGAAGCCGTCGCGCATGCGGTGCGTACCTGCGTGGACAAGGGCTGCGACCTGGCCGACCTGTCGCTGGACGAACTGCGCGCCTTCTCGCCGCTGGTCGGCGAGGATGTCTTCGAGGTACTGACGCTGGAAGGTTCGGTCGCCGCCCGCGACCACATCGGCGGCACCGCGCCCAAGCAGGTGCGCGCGGCCATCGCGCATATCCGCAACGAATTGAAGTAAGTGAAGTAAGCACCACCCGCCGTTCCTCAGGGAGCGGTCATTCGCATGCCGTATCGATGTGCCCTACCCGGGCCCATCGGTGCGGGTTGTAAAAGCCGGCGCGCGTATTTTGGGATATGCTGTGCCCGGCTGTATCGAAAGAGGCCGCAAAACGGTCTTCAGAGGATGGAGCACAAGTCCCGTTATCCCGGGCGCCTTTTGCATCATCCTCGATGAAGGAATCGCTGTAGGAACCCGCGCCGGGCTGCACGGGAGACGACAGCCGGTTTCTACAATATCTAACTGAGGAGAGAACTCGATGCAAATCAATACCATGCTCAAGACCATTCCCGCGCTGCTGCTGGGCGCCACCCTGTCGCAAGGCGTCATGGCCGCCGACATCAAGCTGGGCGTCGCCGAAGCGCTGACCGGCCCGGCCGCCAAGTATGGCGTGGCCATCAAGAACGGCTTCACGCTGGCCGCCGAGGAAGTCAACGCCCGTGGCGGCGTCAACGGCAACAAGCTGGCGCTGGTCATCGAAGACGAACAGGGCAAGAAAGAAGAAGCCATCAACGTCTTCAAGAAACTGATTTTCCAGGACAAGGTGCTGGCGGTGTTCGGCCCCACCCTGTCCAACTCGGCCTTCGCCGCCGACCCGATCGCCAACGCCGCCAAGGTCGTGGCGTTCGGCACCAGCAACACCGCTGACGGCATCACCGCGATGGGCCCGTTCACCTTCCGCAACTCCGTGATGGAAGCCGACGTGCTGCCGGTCACCGTCAAGGCCGCCGTGAAGCACTTCGGCATCAAGAAGGTCGCCGTGATCTACGGTAACGACGACGCCTTCACCAAGTCCGGCTACGACGTCTTCAAGGCCACGCTGGAACAGCAGAAGATCCCGACCACCACCACCGAGGCCTATGCCAAGGGCGACGTCGACTTCAAGGCGCAGCTGACCAAGATCAAGGCCGGCAACCCGGACGCCATCGTGTGCTCCTGCCTGGCCGAGGAAGCCGCCAACATCATCCTGCAGACCCGCGCGCTGGGCATGAAGCAGCCGTTCATCGGCGGCAACGGCCTGAACTCGCCGAAGCTGTTCGAGATCGCCAAGGACGCCGGCGACAACACCCTGATGGGCAGCCCCTGGTCGTCGGAAAACCTGACCCCGGCCAACAAGGCCTTCATCGCGGCCTACAAGGCCAAGTTCGGCTCCGATCCCGACCAGTTCGCAGCGCAAGCGTATGACGCCCTGTACATCATGGCCGATGCGCTGAAGAACGTGAAGCTGACCGGCAACCTGGCCAACGACCGCGACGCCGTGCGCAAGGCGCTGCCATCGGTGAAGATCGACGGCGCGACCGGCAAGTTCGCCTTCCGTCCCGCTCCGGCCGTGGCCGGCAAGCAAGTCGGCTTCGACGCCGACCAGGAAGCGATCGTCAACATCGCCAAGGGCGGCAAGTTCGTCCTGCTGAAGTAAGGCAATTCAGTAATAGCAGCGAAGCTCTCCTGAGGTGCAGTACCGCATGGCCGGCCCGGTGCCGGCCATGCGCGTAACGACCGACGCGCCTGGGAGCGCCGGCCGCCAATCCGGCCAAACCAGACAAAGCGGAAACCAGACAGGCCCGGCGACAAGCGAGGGCCGCACTTCCGACGTAACGAGGGATACGTCGCCACCGCTCCCGATGAGACAGGCGCGGTGAAGAACACCCTCCCATTACCTATCGCAGGCTCTATGTTAGAACAACAGCTCATCAATGCCCTCTCGCTGGGCAGCGTGTATGCGCTCTTCGCACTCGGCTTCACGCTGGTCTTCGGCGTGCTGGGCGTGATCAACCTTTCGCACGGCGCGATCTTCATGCTGGGCAGCTACGCCGCCCTGCTGCTGGTCGAGCAGATGGCGCTGCCGCTGTGGCTGGCGCTGATCCTGGCCATGGTAGCCACCGGCCTGCTCGGCCTGGTGATCGACGTGCTGGTCCTGAAGCCCTTGCGCAAACGCAATGCGCCGCACCTGATTCCGATGATCGCCACCATCGGCGTGGCCATCATGATCACCAACATCTCGCAAGGCCTGTTCGGCGCCGAGAACAAGCGCTTCCCGGTCGGCACCATCCCCGAGGAAAGCGTCAGCCTGGGCAGCCTGCATATCACCGCCGTACAAGTCGCCATCGTGGTGATCGCCTTCGTGCTGATGGTGGTACTGCTGGCAGTGATGCGCAAGACGCAGCTCGGCCGCGCGCTGCGCGCCATCGCCGAGTCGCCCAAGGCGGCCTACCTGCTGGGCATCAACGTCGAAGGCCTGTTCCTGCTGACCTCGTTCGCGGCCGCCGCGCTGGGCGGCGCCGCCGGCGTGCTGGTGGGCGTGTCGTTCAACGCGATCTCGCCCTTCATGGGCCAGCCGATGCTGCACAAGGGCATCGCCGTGATCATCCTGGGCGGCATGGGCGACATCCGCGGCGCGATGATCGGCGGCCTGTTCCTCGGTTTCGCCGAGGTGCTGACGGTGGCCTATATCTCGAGCGACTTCCGCGACGCGGTGGCCTTCGGCCTCCTGTTCCTGATCCTGCTGGTCAAGCCGTCCGGCATGTTTGGCAAAGTGCTGGAAAGAAAGGCATAAGACCATGAGCTTTATGGAATGGTGGGATGGCTTCTGGGCCACCTACAACACAGTCATTTTCAGCATCGGCGTCAACGCCATGCTGGCCCTGTCGATCTACGTGACGCTGTCGTGCGGCCTGCTGTCGCTGGCCAACGCCGCCTTCATGGGCATCGGCGCCTACACCGCGTCGCTGCTGACGATGCAGTTCGAGCTGCCCTTCCCTGTCGCGCTGGCGGCCGGCGGCGTACTGCCTTCGCTGGTGGCATTGGTGATCGGCATTCCGACCCTGCGTCTCTCCGGCGTCTACCTCGCGATGGCGACGCTGGGCTTCGGCGAAGTGGTGCGCGTGATCGTGCTCAACCTGGAGATCACCGGCGGCCCGATGGGCCTGAACGGCGTGCCGCCGCTGACCGAGTGGTGGCATATCGTGCTGCTGCTGGGCGTGACCATCTATTGCCTGGCGCGCCTGCGCCGTTCCAAGACCGGCCGCGCCTTCGAGGCGATCAAGGAAGACGAGGTGGCGGCGCGCCTGATGGGCGTGAACGTGGCCGGCTACAAGCTGCTGGCCTTCGTCATCGGCGCGGCCATTGCCGGCGTGGCCGGCGGCCTGAACGCGCACTACACCTTCACCATCGGCCCCAACAACTACGGCTTCGAGAACGCGGTCGACATCCTGACCATGGCGGTCTTCGGCGGCACCAGCAACCTGATCGGCCCGATGATCGGCTCGACCATCCTGTCGCTGCTGCCCGAAGTGCTGCGCCACTTCAAGGACTTCCGCCTGGCCATCAACGGCCTGATCCTGATCCTGGTGGTGCTGTACCTGCCCAAGGGCATCTGGGACCCGCGCCGCATCCGCGCGCTGCTGGGCCGCAACGCCGCTGACAAGAAGGTGAAGTAATGCTCTTAGAACTCAAGCAGATCAGCAAGAACTTCGGCGGCCTGCAGGTGCTGCAAGGCGTCGACTTCAATGTCCGCGAAGGCGAGATCTTCGGCCTGATCGGCCCCAACGGCGCCGGCAAGACCACCGTCTTCAACCTCATCACCGGCCTGTTGCGCGCCTCCTCCGGCAGCATCGGCTTCAACGGCGAGGACATCGGCGAGGTCGCCCCGCACAAGATCACCGAACGCGGCATCGCGCGCACCTTCCAGAACATCCGCGTGTTCAAGGAAATGACGCTGCTGGAAAACGTGGTGGTCGGCATGCACGAACACCTGAACTACGGCGTGGCCGGCATGCTGTTCAACCTGGGCGGTTTCCGCAAGGCGGAGAAGGAAGCGCGCGAGCGCGCGCTGGAACTGCTGTCGTGGGTCAAGCTGGACCACAAGGCGCACATGCTGGCCGACAGCCTCTCCTACGGCGAGCAGCGCAAGCTGGAATTCGCCCGCGCGCTGGCGACCCGCCCCAAGCTGCTGTTGCTGGACGAACCGGTGGCCGGCATGAACCCGGCGGAAAAGACCGAACTGATGGCCGAGATCGTCAACATCAAAGAGCGCGGCTTCACGATCTTCATGATCGAGCACGACATGCGCTTCGTGATGGGCCTGTGCGAGCGCATCGCCGTGCTCAACTTCGGCAAGATCATCGCCGAAGGCACGCCGGACCAGATCAAGAACAACCAGGAAGTGATCGAGGCCTACCTCGGCAAGGAAGAAGCATGAGCCAGACAGGATCCCAACAACCCATCCTGCAGGTGGAAGACCTGGCCGTCGCCTACGGACATATCGAGGCGGTCAAGGGCATCAGCCTGACCTTGAACGAAGGCGAGATCACCGCCCTGGTCGGCGCCAACGGCGCCGGCAAGAGCACCTCGCTGCTGGCCATCTCCGGCCTGGTGAAGGCACAACGCGGCCGCGTGCTGTACAGAGGAGAAAAAAACGAGGGCGAAGACCTCGTACAGATGTCGCCGCACAAGATCGTCGAATCCGGCGTGGTGCAGGTGGCAGAAGGCCGTGCCACCTTGACCACGCTGACGGTCGAGGAAAACCTCGCGCTGGGCGCCTATACCCGCAAGGACAAGGACGGCGTGGCGCGCGACCTGGAGTGGGTGTATTCGCTGTTCCCGGTGCTGAAGAACCGCGCCGCCGGCCTGGCCGGCAACCTCTCCGGCGGCGAGCAGCAGATGCTGGCGATCGGCCGCGCGCTGATGGCCAAGCCCAAGGTCCTGCTGCTGGACGAACCGTCGATGGGCCTGGCCCCGCTGATCATCCAGGAAATCTTCCGCATCGTGCAGGAGATCAACAAGACCGGCATGACGGTGCTGCTGGTGGAACAGAACGTGCGCCAGGCGCTGCGCATCGCCCAACGCGGCTACGTGCTGGAGACCGGCAAGATCGTGCTGCAAGATACCGGCGCCAACCTGCTGGGCAATCCGAAGGTGGTGGAGGCGTATCTGGGCGGCTGAGCTTGCCCATCCCTTCCCGGAAAAAACGGCGGCCCTTGCGGTCGCCGTTTTTTTTCGGGCTGCGACTGGAGGCGCCGATTGTAGTAAAGTGGGCCGCCTGAACGGCGACGAACCTCTCGCCCCCGATGCAATCCATTGTCCAAACAAGACTTGGCGCCGCATCAGTGCAATGGCGCCTCCCTCGACAGGAACGCTCCCATGACGCATGACATCGACGAACGCAAACGCTGGATCGCCCTGACCGTGCTCTGCCTTGGCGTGCTGATGATCGTGCTGGACACGACCATCGTGAACGTCGCGCTGCCCTCCATCCGCAGCGACCTCGGCTTTACCGAAACCTCGCTGGTGTGGGTGGTCAACGCCTACATGCTGACCTTCGGCGGTTTCCTCCTGTTGGGCGGGCGGCTGGGCGACCTGTACGGGCAGCGCAAGCTGTTCCTGCTGGGAATTGCGCTGTTCACGCTGGCCTCGACCGCGTGCGGACTGGCGAATTCGCAAGTGCTGCTGGTGACGGCGCGCGCCGTGCAGGGATTCGGCGGCGCGCTGGTGTCGGCGGTGTCGCTGTCGCTCATCATGAATTTGTTCACCTCGCCCGAAGACCGTGCCAAGGCCATGGGCATCTACGGCTTCGTGGCCGCCGGCGGCGGCACCATCGGCGTGCTGCTGGGCGGACTGCTGACCAGCGCCTTCAACTGGCACTGGATTTTCCTGGTCAACCTGCCGATCGGCGTGGCGGTGTATGCCGCATGCGTGGCGCTCCTGCCCGCGGACAAGCCGGCTGCCGAACGCCCCAGACTGGATGTGGCGGGCGCCATCACCGTGACCGCATCGCTGATGCTGGCGGTCTATACCGTCGTGCATGGCAACGAAGCCGGCTGGACATCGGCGCAAACGCTGATCCAGTTGGCCATCGCGCTCCTGCTGGCCATCGTGTTCCTGGCCATCGAAGCGCGCGTCCCGCATCCGCTCATGCCGCTGCGCATGCTGGCGTTGCGCAATGTGGCGACCGCCAACGTGGTGGGCGTACTGTGGGCGGCCTCGCTGTTTGCCTGGTCCTTCATCTCGGCGCTGTATCTCCAGCGCATACTGAACTACAGCGCCATGCAGGTCGGACTGGCTTTCCTGCCGGCCTGCCTCCCGATGGCGGCGCTTTCGCTGGGGCTGTCGGCCAAGCTGGTGATGCGCTTCGGCATCCGCCTGCCATTGGCGGTGGGGTTGCTGGGAGCCGCGGCCGGGCTGGCGCTGTTCGCGCGTGTGCCGGTCGACGGCAGCTTCATGGCAGATGTGTTCCCAGGCATGCTGCTGATCGGCCTGGGCGCGGGCGTGGCATTCAATCCAGTGCTGCTGGCGGCGATGAGCGACGTCGCCGTCGAGGAATCGGGCCTGGCATCCGGCATCGTCAATACTTCGTTCATGATGGGCGGCGCGCTCGGCCTTGCCATCCTGGCCAGCCTGGCCGCGAGCAGCACCGCCGGGCTGGCTGTCGCGGGAGCAGATGCCGTTACCGCGCTCAATGGCGGTTATCGCCTTGCTTTCCTGTTGGGTGCCTTGACGGCGACACTGGCCGCAGTGCTGGCTGGCGCCTTCGTGCGTACGCGCCTCACCTCATCGTGAAGCCCTGATATGTATATCGTTTAGCCTGTTCCGCAAAAAATCCGTAAAAAATTCAAATTAGCTGTTGACCACCTACTCAATTACCCTTAATATGCAGCCTCTTTCAAGCACAGCAGCTTCAACGCTCTGCCTGACAAGGCCCACGTGGCGGAATTGGTAGACGCGCATGGTTCAGGTCCATGTGCCGCGAGGTGTGGGGGTTCGAGTCCCTCCGTGGGCACCAAAACATAAAAGGTCGATTGATGAAAATCAATCGGCCTTTTGCGTTTTGGGCGGTCTTATTGTCGGCCCCTTTATTTCTTCTTCGCCTTTTCCTGCGGCCGCTCCACGGCGCCGCGCACTTCAAACCGGATGCTGTCCAGCTCCGTTCCCGACTTGTCCTGCAGCGCGAGCACATGCTTGCCGGGCCACGGCATCCAGTCATACGCCAGTTCTTCTCCTGTATCCGCCGATACCACCCGGCCTGCACGCATGACGGCATCCGGCATCACCTTCCCATCCAGCACCCAACGGCTGCCGGCCGGTGTACCTTGTGCGCGGAAGCGGATACGCTGACGCGCCGGAGGAATATCCGGATCCAATGCGGCCAGCATGCCGGCGGTGGGATACGTGATGGCGGGCCGGATTTCGCGCGCGCGGGCAATGCGGATGTCGGACTGCGCGGTGCCCGGCAAGAAGTATTCGGTGCGGGCCGCTTCCACATCGCCCTCGTAGCGGATCGAACGCATCGCCACACTCGCAGGCTTGGCAGGCGCCGCATCCGGACGGCGCGCGTGCAGGTATTGCATTACCTCCTGCCACACCGGCGCCGCGCCGGTCACGCCGGACACATCCCACATCGGCGCGCCAGAGGCATTGCCGACCCACACCCCGACCGTGTAACGCGCCGAATAGCCGACGCACCAGTTGTCGCGCATGTCCTTCGACGTGCCGGTCTTGACCGCAGTCCAGATCCGTGTGGACAGCGCATTCTCCAAACCGAAGGTACGCGCGCGGGCGCTGCGGTCGGCGAGGATGTCGCCGATGATGAACGAGGCCGCGGGATCCATCACCTGGGTGAAACGCACCGCCGCCCTGCCCTCGTCGAGCCGGGTGCGCAGTGTCGAATAGCGCCCCTGGTTGGCCAGCGCCCGATAGGCATTGGCGAGATTGGCCAGCGTCACATCGGCACTGCCCAGCGCCAGGCTGTAGCCGTAATAGTCCCCGCTTTCGCGCAAATTGAAACCCAGCGACTGCAAGCGCTGGAAGAAGCGTTCCGGCGTCACCATCACCAGCGTGCGCACGGCCGGGATGTTGAGCGAGGAACCCAGCGCGGTGCGCAGGCTGACCAGCCCCTTGAACTGCTTGTCGTAGTTCTGCGGAATGTAGAGCCCCGCCGAGGTGGCGAGGTTGACCGGCGAATCGTCCAGCAGCGAGGCCGCGGTCATCCATTTCTTTTCGATCGCCAGTTCGTACAGGAAAGGCTTCAGGGTAGAGCCGGCCTGGCGCTGCGACACCACGCCGTCGACATTGGCCGCCGACGACAGCGCGCTGCCGCTGGAGCCGACCCAGGCCAGCACCTCGCCGCTGGCGTTGTCGATGACGATCACCGCGCCGTCTTCGATATTGCGCTCGACGAGGCCGGCCAATTGCCGGCGCAAGGCTTGCGAGGCGAAGCGCTGCAGGTCGGCGTCCAGCGTCGAGCGCAGGCGCTGGCCGGGTTGCGTGAGCAGCTTGCGCGCAAGATGGGGCGCCAGTTGCGGCGCATCGCTGGCGCCCGGCAGGTCGCGGCGGCCGGCGGCGCGCGCCAGCGCCAGTTCGGTCGCGCCGTCCAGCCCGTTGCATTGCTCCGGCGCGCGCTCTTCCTTCAGGATGGCGCAGGCGCGCTCGAATACGCGGCGCGGCGAGGCGTTGGGCGCGCGGATCAGCGCCACGGCTATGGCCGCCTCGCTCTGGTTGAGGCCGCTCGGATGCTTGCCGAACATCACGCGCGACAACGCATGCACGCCGACCAGTTCGCCGCGGAACGCCACCATGTTGAGATAAGCCTCAAGGATCTGATCCTTGCGCCATGAACGCTCCAGCGACTGTGCGACAAAGGCCTGGGACACCTTCTGCGTGACGCTGCGCGCGGACGATTTGCGGCGTAAGCCCTCGTCCATCAGCCCGGCCAGTTGCATGGTGATGGTGGAAGCGCCGCGCGTGCGCGTGTGCCACAGGTTGCCCCAGGCAGAAGCGGCCACCGCGCTCCAGTCGATCCCGCTGTGCTGGTAGAAGCGCCGGTCTTCCGAGGCGATCAACGCATTGCGCAGCGCCGGCGATACGTCTTCCAGCCCGACCCAGGCCAGCTTGCGCTCGTCCATGTTGACGCGCTGCTGCTGCAGCAGCTCGCCATGGCGGTCGTAGAGGCTGGCCTCGGACGGCATGAAATCCCGCTTGACGTCGGCGAAGCCGGGCACCGCATGCGCGGCCGCAGGCGCCAGCAAGGCGGCCAACAGCAGCCGTGCCAGCTTGCGTCCCATTGCGCATCGTATCGACATCCCTGCTCCCTTATTGCGCGGCCTTGACCACGACCTTGCGGTTCGGGACTTCACCGAACATTTCCGGCGCATACAGGGCCTCGACCCGCGTTGGCGGCAGGTTGAATTCGCCGGCGTTGTTCAGGCGCACCGTGTAGCTGACGCTGGTGCGGCCCTTGGGCATGGATTCGTAATAGGCGCGATAACCTTCGAAGCTGCGTTCCTCATACGCCAGCCAGCCCAGGCCGCGATCGCGCGGCTTGTCCTCCTGCCCCTGGGCGATGGCCGAATCGCGGCCCAGGCCGGAACCCAGCAAGGTCGCGCCACCCGGTATCGGGTCGGTGACCACTACCCAGGTCATATCCGTCTGGGCGTCGATCTCCAGCGTCACCCGCAGCACATCGCCGCGGGTGTAGCTGCCGGCCTGCTTCTGCTCAACCGCTTCGACCTTGCGCGTGATCCGGTAGCCGCTGGAGAACGGCTGCGCCAGCGGCACCGCCGCCAGGCTCTGCAGCGTCACCCACGGCTTGCCGCTGCCGTCCTGGGTGAAGCGCACCGCCGCGCTGGCGCCGCCGGCCTTGGGCCACGGCAGTTGCAGCTTGCCGCCGCCGGCCGCGCCGCTCCATGCCTGGTCCTGGGTCGCCACCGTGGTGCCGCCTTGCTCCAGGCTGGCGCGGGTAGTGCCGCCGACCGGTTCGCTTTCAAACTTGCGCGCGAATTTCTCCAGCGCCAGGCGGCCCCAGACGTTGGCGGTGGTGGTGTTCCAGTGGCCGCGCTGCTGGCGTCCGATCGCGCCGGCCACCAGGCGTGGCATGTCATCGCGCCAGGCCGGGTTGTTCAGTTCCAGCAGGATCAGGCGGTTGGCGTTGGCGTCGCCGCCGCTCATCAGCCACCACCAGTAATCGCCTTCCTCGTTGGAGAAGCCCATGCGCGTGCCCTGGAAATTCAGGCGCGCGCGCAGGATCTGTTCGGCTTCGTCGAGCTTCTTCTGGCGCTCGGGAATGGCCGATACACGCTGCAGCAGCGCGATCCAGTCCAGCAGGCCGGAAGTCGGCCACTGGTTGGGATTGATCTGCAGCGATCCCAGCATGGCCGGCTGCACGCGGTTGTAGCGAGACAGCGCCTCCAGCGCGGCCAGCTTGCGCACGTCCAGGTCCTTTTGCGGCGACCAGAAATCGCGCGTGACGCGGCCCTCGACGAAGTTCGCCAAACCCTCCAGCATCTTGTCGCGGCTTTGCTGCGGGATCGCATAGCCGGCCTCGCTGGTGACCGCCAGCAGGTAGGCCGTCAGCGTATCGCTGCCGCGCCGCGCACCGCTGTCGGAAGGCGGGAAGTAATACGCCAGGCCATCGCCGTCGAGATAGGTCGGCAGGTCGGCGGCGATCTTCTGCCAGCCGGCCTCGTCGCGCAGGCCGATGGCCTTGGAGGTTTTCTGCTCCAGGCAAGAGAACGGGTAGTCGGCGAAGTAGCGCGTCAAGCCTTCGGTGCCGCCAGCCAAGCTGGGCTTGAGCGCCATCGCCAGGCCGCCGCGCCCGGGCAGGCTGCCGGCGGGCTGGGCGACGCTGATCGCCGCGCTCTTGTCGAGCTGGAACAGCGTAGCCTGCTGCACCGTGACCGGCACCGCCGGCAGCACGCGCTGGCTGAACTTCATCGCATCCCTGGCGTTTTGCCCGCCCTGCTCCTGCGCGGCGATTTCCCAGGCCAGTTGCGCTATGCCTTCCGGCACCTGCACCGGCCACGCCACTTCGGCCGACTGCCCGGCGGCCACTGCCACCACGCGTTCCGGCAGGGTCAGCACGACCGCCGGCAGGTTGCCTTGGGCGCGTGCCGTGACCTTGATTTTCATGTCATGCGTGGTGGTGTTGCGCAGCGTGACCGTGCCGTTGAAGCTGTCGCCCTCGCGCACCAGCGGCGGCAAGCCGGAGATGACCTGCACGTCCTGGGTCGAGCGGATGCTGACGCTGCCGGTGCCGAAGTAGTTGGCGCCGCTTTCAGCGATGGCGACGATGCGGAACGAGGTCAGTGCATCGTTCAACGGCACCTCAAGCTGGGCGCGCCCTTCCGCATCCAGCGTCACATTCGGCTTCCACAGCAGCAGCGTGTCGAACAGTTCGCGCGTGGGTGCCCTGCCACCGCCGCCGCCCGCCGGAGTGGCCTTCTTGCCGTAATGGCGCTTGCCGACCACCTGCATCTGCGCGGTCGAGGTTTCCACGCCATAGCTGCGCCGCTGCAGCATCGCATGTAGCACATCCCAACTGCCGTTGGGCTGCAGTTCGAGCAGTGCTTCATCCACCGCCGCCAGCGCGAATTCGGCGCCGGCCGCCGGCTTGCCGTCGGGCAGCTTGACCTGCACCGTCACCTTGGCCGTGGCGCGGATCGGATAGGTCGGCTTGTCGGCGCTCACCGCCACCTGCAATTTATGTCCGGCTTCGCCGACGTTGATCTCGGCGATGCCGAACTTCCAGGCCGGCTTGGAGAGGTCGACGATGGGACCCGGCGCCTGGTATTCGCGGAATTCATGCCACCAGTTGATCGGTTCCTTCCAGCCCCACTGGAAGAAGGAATACCACGGCACTTCACGCATGCGGCCGCGCACGGCCAGCACCGAGACATAGACGTTGGGCCCGTACTCGGCCTTCACCGGCACCGAAATGGTCGGATCCTGCCCCGACAGTTGCACCACCTGCGTATCGATCACGCCTTCGCGCTCCACCGCCACCAGCGCACTGGCGTAGCGGAACGGCATGCGCACCTGGAACTTGGCGGTGTCGCCGGGCTGGTAGTTCTTCTTCTCCGGCAGGATGTCGATGCGGTCCTGGTTCTCGCCTTCGAACCACAGCTCGCCGCGGCCGGTCACCCACACCGAGGAATACGCCGAAGCGGCATTGCCGCGCGCATCCTTGGCCGAGGCGATCAAGTCGACATTGCCCGGCTCCGACAATTCGGTGTCGCACAGGAACATGCCGTGCGCATCGCTCTTGCCCGAACACAGCTTGCCGAGGTCTTGCGTGCTCTGGTCGTTTTCATAGGCATAGAAACCGCCGACCATGCGCTTGCGGTGCGAATTGGTCTTGCGCGCGATGGCGCGGATCTCGACCGGCACGTTGGCCTGCGGCCGGCCGGCGGTGTCCAGCGTCACCGCCGTCAGCGTCAGCTTCTTCTTCACCGAAATCCAGTTGCCGGCGCGCAGGCCGACCACCACGCCCGACGGCCACAGCGGCGTGACGCTGGAGATAGTCTGCACCTCGCCGTTGGGATCGTTGTAGGTCATCTCGGTCAGCAGTTCCTGCGGCCGCGTGGATGCCGGCAGCCGGGCGATCACGGCGCGCCCGGCGCCGTTCTTGTCGAGCGTGACGGGCAGCTTGTCGGCCACGATCTTCTGGTCGTCGGCATTGCTGTTGTCATCGGCGCGCGGCGGGTCGAAGGAGAAGCCGTCATAGCCGGCTATGCTGACGCCGCGTGCGCGTACCAGGCTGGACACGCTCACGTTCTGGCCGGCCGCGCCGCCGCCGTTGATGTAGTTCAGTTGCAGGTCGAGCGGCAATTCCTTGATGGCGACCTGCGCCCCCTTGGGCGGCGTGATGCGTCCCTGCATCAGCGGCAGGCGGAATTCCTCGACGCGGAAGCTGCCGGTGTAATAGGCGCGGCGTCCGCCATCCCATCCGCGCTCGCCGTCGGCCTGGTCGTTGTCGGCATCCTGGTTGCTGGCATTGGCATTGACCTTGCCTTGGTCCAGCACCACTTCATAGATGCCGAGCTTGGCCTGCCTGGGCAAGGCGAACACCGTCTCGGCGCTCTTGAGCCCGCGCCAGGACAGCGGGAACTGGTATTCCTGGCCGCTGCCCTGGTGGGTGATGCGCACGCGCGTAGGCAAGTCTTCCTTGCGCAGCGTGCCGAAGCCTTGCATGGTTTCGCTGCGGATCACGTGCTTCATCGACACCGTTTCGCCGGCGCGGAACAGCGTGCGGTCGAAGATGGTGGTGGCGCGCGTGGTGGCGACCTTGCCCGTTTCGGTCGGCAGGTTGAAACGCCAGGACTCGATGCCGTCGTTCCACGAGCTCAGCGCGAAGGCCATGTCGGCCCGGCCCTTCTCGTCGGTCTTGCGCGCGCTGACGAACAGGCCGTTGATGCTGTCGGCATTCGCTTCGTTATAAGGCCGGCTGGCACAGGCGTCTTCCAGCGGCGGCATGGCGGCCACGCCGTTGGCGTCGGTCTTGCCTTGCCAGAGCTGCGTGCCTTCGCAGTTCGATACGCGCACATCGGCGCCGGCGACCGGCTTGGCATTATCCAGCCGGGTCACCCAGACGGCGCCGTTGGCGCGGCCCAGCTTGACATGGACGGCGAGGTTGGTCACCAGCGCGCTGGTGCGCACATACATCGGCTGCGGCTTGCCCAGCAGCGATGCGCCGAGCTTTTGCGACTCCAGTTCGACCACGTAGAAGCCCGGATCCGGCAGCGGGATGCCGACCACTTCGAAAGGCCACACGCCCTCCTTGGCCTCCTTCAGCGGCGGCAGGTCCAGCTTCTTCACGCCCGGTTCCTTCTGCAGCAGGCTGATGCTGCGCGAATCGACCTTCTTCGGATTGCCCCATTTCTCGTGGTACTTGTTCAGGCGGGTCAGCCAGGCAATGATGCCCTTGTCGCCGTCGACCTTGAGGTCGGCCACCTTGCCGGGCATGGCGCGGCCGTCCGCGCCCCGCACCTGCAAACCGGCTTCGACGCGGCGCAGGGTCACCGGCAGGGCCGGATCGGCATTGAGTTCGATGATGCCGAATGGCGCCGCCGGGAATTTGGCCAATGGCGGGAAGTCGGCCAGCGCCGACTTCAGCGGGAAGGAGCCGGCATTACCCAGCGGGCGGCCATCCTCATCCTGGAAACCGGACGGCAGCGTGATCGTGAATTCGGACTTTTCCGGGAACGGCGGCTTGAAGCTGAGATCGTGGACGGTCTCGCCCTGCTCGTTCGGATTCAGGGCGGGCTTGATCTTGCCGGTGCTGGTGTTCATCACGATCTGCTCGGCCAGCTTGCGCGGCACCGGCGCCGAGAACGACAGCGTCACCGGCAGGATGGGCGAGCAGGCGGCATTGGCGTTCTCGCGCTGGCAACTGATGCTGGCCGTGAACTCGCTGCGCACCTGGAACTTGAACACCTGCGGCTGCGCGGTCACGATGGACGGCGCATTGGCGGCGGCGATGCCGCGGTCCCACACCAGCTTCACATGGGCGTCGCTGGGCAGGCGTTGCTGGCATTGCACGGTGGTGACCGAGGCGGGGTCGATATTCTTGGCGAACTCCTTGAGCAAGGCCTTGCGGTCGCCCTCGGCCAACTGCTTGACCGGGATGCGCTCATTGATGCCTTCGGCTTCGCAATACAGGTGCTCGCGCACCGAGGCCGCCGTGGCCGCGCCGTTCTGGAACAGGATGAACGCCTGGTCTTCGGCGATACGCGATCCGGCATAGGGTTCCATGCGCATCACGGCCGGACCGCCGGTGCTGAAACGGAAGCTGGCCTTGCCGCCGACGGGATTGCCGACCGCCGAGCGGGTGCCGGTGCGCAGGCTGAAGCCGCAGCTTGTGCCGGGCGGCAGGTCGCGCTCGAAGTCGAAGATCCAGTTCTTGTCGTCGGCCCAGCGCGAACTGCCGGCCACCGGGCAATCGACATCGAAGGGCGAAGCGGCCTTGGGGTCGCCGAACTTGACCATCGCCTCCGAAAAGCGCGCCCGCACCTGGCGGATGCGCGCCACTTCGCCTTGCGGCGAAAAAGCGGCGACACTGGCGTTGGCCGCGACTGCGGTCGAAGGCGCCAGCGCGATGCAGGCCAAAGCACTCAGTGCCAGGAAGCTTGCGTCGCATACCTTGCGCAGCACCTGCTTTGTTCTGATATTCCAGCCTGCGGCCATACCGGCCTCCGTTTGCTTCATCTTGTTCTCCGGGTCGATCTTGTAGTGGTCGCCGCCGCAGGCCATGTTCCCCCTTGCGGCATCGCAGGTGCTCAGACTTGATTTACGGCAAAACGTTGCCTGACCAGAGCTTACATTGGAGAAAATCAAGAAGACAACTAATGCGTCTTGAAAGCTGCCGGTTTCGGTAATGTACGAAGGAGATTTCTTGCCGATTGCCGCTGCCGTACGAGAGGCCGTTGACAAGCCGACGGACAGAGGATTGAATGGGTATATCCCGGTATCGCATCAAATGAAATGACCGGATTGTTTTCCTATGTGCGGCTTTCCATCGGCGAGATCCAAAAAGCATATGACGCAAAGACAATCTGAACATATTTCCCTGTTCCTGCCTACGATGCCGGCCAGCCGCAGCGAAAGAAAGCTGGCGATCGCGCTCATTGCCATTTCCGCAATCTTCTTCGCCGTCTGCCTTCCCTTCGCGCGGACGCCTTTGGCCAGAGTCGACGCTTTCATTCCGATCTACGCCTCGGCGCTCTGCATCAACGATGCCATCACCGCGCTGCTGCTCTTCGGCCAGTTTTCCATCCTGCGCTCCAAGGCGATACTGGCCCTGGCGCTGGGCTACACGTTCACGGCGCTGATGACGGCCATCCATGCCCTCTCCTTCCCCGGCCTCTTCAGCCCGGCCGGGTTGCTGGGCGGCGGTACGCAGACCACGGTCTGGCTGTATATGTTCTGGCATGGCGGCTTTCCACTATTCGTCATCGCCTATGCCCTGCTCAAGGACCGGCGCCCGGTTTCCGCATCGGCCCGTCCGCTGCTTCCAGCGTTCGCGCTGGTCTTCGCACTGGTTCTCTCGCTGGTCTTCGTCGTCTCCGCGGGACATCCGTATCTGCCGGTGCTGTTGTTCCAGGGTCAATACACCGCGGCGCTGTTCATCACCGTATTTTGCATATGGGGCCTGTCATTCGCCGCCCTCGCCATGCTCTGGCGAAAACGCTCTTACTCGGTGCTCGACCTGTGGCTGCTGGTGGTTCTCTGCGCCTGGATTTTCGACATCGGCCTGTCAACGATATTCAATGCCAAGAGATTCGATCTGGGATTTTACGCCGGGCGTATTTACGGGCTGCTCGCCGCCAGCCTGGTCTTGTGGATGCTCTTGCTGGAAAATACCAAACTCTACGCCAAGCTGGCCGGCATGCATGAGCAGCAGCGGCGGAAAAACGCCGAACTGGAGAGCCTCAACCGCGATCTGGAATCGTTCGGCTATTCGGTCTCGCACGATTTGCGCAGTCCGTTGCTGGTCATCTCCCAGTTCACCAATATCCTGGAGGAAGAACATGCGTCCGCGCTGGACGAGAATGGGCGGCGCTACCTGTCCCTGGTCAAGAAAAGCAGCGCCAAGATGCATTCCCTGCTAGAGGGCCTGCTGGCCTTCTCGAAAATCGGACCGAAGCCATTGCGTACCGAAACGGTGGATGTCGATGGGCTGGTCCAGGACATCCTGCAAGACCTGAAATCGACGCACAACGGGCGGAATATTCGTTTCGACATCGCCCCCCTTCCACCGGCCGTGGCCGAGAAAGCGCTGTTGCGCCAGGTATGGTGGAATTTGCTCGAGAATGCCGTCAAATACACCCGCCCCCGGCAGGATGCCGTGATCACGGTCGGCCACAAGGCGGGCGATCCGGCCGTCTACTTCGTGGCGGACAACGGCGTGGGCTTCGACATGGCCTACGCGCACAAGCTGTTCGGCGTTTTCCAGCGCCTGCACACCCAGCAGGAATTCGAGGGGACGGGCGTGGGCCTGGCCATCGTGGAGCGCATCGTCAACAAACATGGCGGGCATATCTGGGCCGAATCCGCCAAAGGGAGCGGGACGACCTTCTACTTCACGCTGGCGCCGGATCCGCTGACCGGTATAGGCAACCAGCCCTGAATCAGAGCTTGCATTGCAAAAAATCCAAAAAGCAGCTGATCCGCTTCGATAGCTGGGTATTGCGATAGTAGACCGCCGAGATCTTTTGCCGGTAGCCGCTGTATGCCGGTTCCAGCAGCTTGACCAGCCTGCCGGCGGCGATGTCGGCATCCGATACGAAACTCGACAGCGCGGCGATGCCTTGCCCATGCAGCGCCAGCTGGCGAATGGTCTCGCCGCTGGAGGCGCGGATCCCTGGCCGGGCCGGATAGCGGTCGCCGCCGGCGTGCAGCAGCGGCCAGTGGTTGAGCGATTCCAGATGGGAGAAGCCGATCAGCCGGTGCCGCTCCAGGTCTTCCACCGATGCCGGCGTGCCATGTCGCGCCAGATAATCGGGGCTGGCGACGATATTCAGGCGCGCCGAACTGAGCGGCTTGGCATGCAGCGTGGAATCCTGCAGCTCGCCGATGCGGATGGCGATATCGGTGCGCTGCTCGACCAGGTCGATGAAACGGTCGTTGGTGGTCAGCTCCAGCTCGATCCCCGGATACGCCTCGCGAAAGGCACCCACGTGCGGCACCACACAATGGAGCATGAACGGCACCGCCGCATCCACGCGCAGCCTGCCGACCGGCTTTTGCGTGCGCATGCGCACCGCCTCCTCGGCCTGCTCCATCGAGGCCAGGATGTCGCGCGCCTGTTCGAGCAAGACCCGCCCCTCCTCCGTCAGCTCCATGCGCCGCGTGGTACGGGTCAACAGGCTGGCCCCCAGTTTCTCCTCCAGCCGGGACAAGGCCCGGCTCACTCCCGAAGTCGTCTGCTCCAGCCCTTCGGCCGCGGCGGACAGGCTGCCAGCTTCCACCACGGCGACGAAGGTGCGCAATTCTTCCGATTGGATCGACATCGTTGACTCCGGAGCAAATATTTTTTGATTTTACCGGTATTTTTCTCAACAAAAGCCGAGGGGACAATCCTTGCCAGCATTGAAGCTCGCAGATACCCCCACCGGAGAATCCAGATGTCCACTGACAAAGCAAGCAAACCCACCGCCCTGATCGTCGGCGCCAATGGCGTCATCGGCAGCAACCTGATCGGGCACCTGCTCACGCTGCCAGAATGGAATGTGATCGGCCTGTCGCGCCGCGGCGGCGAAGACAGTGCGGACGGCAGGCTGCGCCACGTCGCGGTCGACCTGCTGGATGCGGCCGACACGCGCGCCAAGCTGGCGCCGCTGGAACACGTAACCCATGTCTTCTACGCCGCCTACCAGCATCGCGCCACCTGGAGCGAACTGGTGGCGCCCAACCTGGCGATGCTGAAGAACACGGTGGAGGCGCTCGAAACGGCCGCGCCGGACCTGCGCCACATCAGCCTGATGCAAGGCTACAAGGTTTACGGCGGCCATCTTGGCCCCTTCAAGACGCCGGCGCGCGAAACCGATGCGCAGTTCATGCCGCCCGAATTCATGTTCGACCAGCAGCGCTGGCTGGAACAACAACAGGCGCAATCCGGCCAACGCTGGAACTGGTCGGCCATCCGGCCCGCGGTAGTGGGCGGAGCTGCGCTGGGCAATCCGATGAACCTGGCGCTGGCGATCGCGGTATATGCCAGCATCTCGAAGGCGCTGGGCCTGCCGCTGCGCTTCCCAGGCAAACCGGGCGCCTATGACAAGCTGGTGGAAATGACCGATGCCGGCCTGCTGGCCAAGGCCACGCTCTGGGCCGCGACCAGCGAGGGCTGCGCCAACCAGGCCTTCAATATCGGCAACGGCGACATCTTCCGCTGGAGCGAGATGTGGCCGAAGATCGCGCGCTGGTTCGAAATGGAAGTCGGGCCGCCGCTGCCGTTGGCGCTGGCCGATGTGATGGGCGACAAGGCGCCGCTGTGGGAAAGCATCGCGCGCGCCCACGGCCTGGCGGCGCACCGCTACGAAACGCTGTCGTCATGGGGTTTCGCCGACTTCGTTTTTTCGTGGGACTACGATATGTTCGGCGACGGCTCAAAGGCGCGTCGCTTCGGCTTCCATGAGTATGTGGAGAGCGAACAGATGTTCTACCGGCTGTTCGAGGAATTCAGGCGGAACAAGGTCATCCCTTAATCCCCGATTTGCCTGACAATCGACGCCAGCTCGTTCTTGCCGCATTCACCCGGAACGATTTCCAGCCGCGTGCCCTTCCTGAGTGCCATGCCTTCGGGAATTTCGGCGAAAACGGTGGTGACGAAGTGGCTGGCCCAATGGCGGTAATGGATCGCCGCGAATTTCGCTCCTGCCTGCAATTGCGCAAACCGGCTGGCCAGGCACGGCTCCAGCGCGGCCTGGTCTTCGCCCGCGTCGATGATGCGCCAGACTGTTCCGTAGACGGACTGGGAATTTTCGGGCGAGGCCGATGAACACGATGCGAGGCTGGCCAGGGCCAGGCAGGCCAGCCCCCTCTGTAAACAGGATTTCATTGAAGTGGCTCCATAAGGCGTCTTTCCATCCGGTCCTTCAGAATTCGACATGCAGCCGCGCCCCGGCCACCAGCACCGGGCCGCGGTCGGCGTTATAGGCCGGATGGAAAATCTTCTGCACGTCCAGCCCCAGCGTCGTGCTCTTCGAAACCCGCACGTTGTAGTAGGCCTCGACGATGTCCTCGGGACGGTAGCTCAGGCGCCCGTCGCCGATGAATACCCCGACTCCGCCGGCGGCCAGGTAGTCGCGGTGCGCCTGGGACAAGCCGTTGCGGATGCCGGCGATGCCCAGTACGTCATCGGCGCGGCCCCAGCGGGTGCCGGCAATGGACATGCCGACGGTCACGGAGCGCTCCACCTCGGTGAAGGAGTAAGTCTCGGTCTTGCCATCGTTCCAGCTGGCCCGCAGGAACATGCCGATGTCGGGGCGCAGGTTCTGCTCGATGTTGATGCCGGCGCCGTACTTGCTCTGCTCCTTGCGCACATCGGCCACCGATGGCGTGGCGCCGCCGGCGGCGGCCAGCGCATCGCGGAAACTGCCGCTGATCATGCGGTTGTGGAATGCCAGCAGGCGCAGCTTGCCGGCCTGTCCGCCCAAGGTGTAGCTGTGCTCGATTTCGACCTGGTCGCTGAAATGCCGGAAGATGCGCGTGTCGAGCTTCTGGCCGTTGGACTCCCAGGGCACCAGGGAACGGCCGATACGGTAGACCCAATCATCGTTGTAATACTCCAGCGCCGCCCCCCAGGTATAGCCGCGCGTATCGGCCGCGTAATCGTAGGCGCCATGCGTGAGCAGCGACCAGTTCATGAATTGCGTGCGGCCGTCGTGCGCATAGGCGTTGTTGTCGAAGATGTCGGTGATCGCATAGTTGCCCACGGTCATGACCACGCGCCGTGCGCTCAGGTTGCCGGCAAGCTGGTTGGCCTGCGACTCCTGCCAGGTGGTTTCCCCGCCGAGATTCCAGGTCTGGCGCAGGAACAGGCGGGCCCGGTAGAACGTGGGATTGGGCCCGGACGATTTCTGCTGCTCCGAATTGAGCATGCCGCCCAGCCCCGTCAGCTCCGACATCGGAACCGACTGCACGACTTCCGGATTGAAGTACAGCTCGGTCCCGGCCGCCAGCCGGTAGCCGAAAAACAACGTGCCGGAAAACGAATACGACTTCTCGGCTTCCGTGCCCAGGCTGTTGGGGCCGCTATAGGCTGCGCTGAAAGGCGACTTGCGCTGCCAGATATACGTGGCCTGCCCCTTGAGGTTCCAGCTTTCTTCTTCGCCGGTGTCGGCCGCCATCGCCAGGACCGGCATCTGCAGAAGCGCTGCGATCAGGTATTTCTTCATCATGCTCATCGGCTGCGCGAAGGCAGCCGTCCCCCGGTATTTTTATAAGTCCCGATTCCACCAGCCGCCGCCCAGCGCCTGGAACAAGGCCACCGTATCGGCCAGGCGGGCGGCCTGCGCCTGCACCCGCGACTGGCTCGTCTGCAGCAGGTTTTGCTGCGCCAGCAGTACTTGCGGATAGCCGGAAAGGCCGGCCTTCCACTGCGCCTGGGCGACATCGAAACTGCGCCGCGCCGCGCTCTCGGCGCGCATGGCGGTGGCCAGCGCATCGGCGTCTGCAGCGATCGCGTGCAAGGTATCCGCCACGTTCTGGAACGCGCCCAGCACCACGCTGCGGTATTGCGCCCCGGCCTGCTCCAGGCCGGCCTCGGCGGCGCGTTGCTGGTGCCTCAGGCTGCCGCCCTTGAAGATCGGCTGTGCGATGTCCAGCCCCAGGCTCCAGAAGCCGGTGCCGGAAGTGAACAGTTTGGAGAAATCCAGCGCCGAGCTGCCGATGCCGCCGGTGATCGTGAAGCTGGGCAAGCGATTGGCGATCGCCACGCCGACCTGGGCCGACGCCGCCTGCAACTGCGCCTGTGCCGCGCGCACATCGGGACGCTGCTGCACCAGCGCCGACGGCAGGCTCAGCGGCAATTCGGCCGGCAGCGACAACGACGACAATTCAATGCGCTGCAGGCCGCCTTCGCCGGGGAAGCGCCCGACCAGCACGGCAACCTGGTCTCGCTGCTGGGCCAATTGCTTGCGCAGCGCCGGCAGCGCCGCTTCGGCCTGGGCCAGCAGGCTCTCCTGCGCGGCGACGTCAGCCAGGCCGAGCGCGCCCAGCGCGCGCTGCTTGCGCACCAGTTCCAGTTGTTGCGCCGCCAGCGTCGCCGCCTGTTCGGCCGCCGCCAACTGGTCCCTGAGCGAAGCCTCATTGAGCGCTGCCAGCACCACGTTCGATACCAGCGTCAGATACGTGGCGTTACGTTGGAAACGCTGCGCCTCGGCCTGCGCTTGGCCGGCCTCGATTTGCCGCCGCAAACCGCCGAAGATATCAGGCGCGTAGGAGATGTTGAGCTGCGCGGTGTGCAAGGTATAGATATAGCTGTTGTCGACAAGCGGACTGGCCAGCGGGCTGGCCACGGATTGCCGGGACGGCTGGTAGTGGAGATCGACGCTGGGGAACAACCCGCCCCGCTGCGCCGCGGCCGTCTCGCGCGCCGCGCGCAATGCCGCCTGCGCCGCCTGCAGATCGGCGTTGTTGGCCAGCGCGGCCTCGACCAGCGCGTTAAGCGGCTGCGATCCGAACGCGGTCCACCATTGGCCGGACACGTCCTGGCCGGAGACGAAACGCTGGCCGTCGACGGCGGCCGATGCTTCCACCCCTTCGGCGGTATAGGCCTTCACTTGCGGCGCATCCGGCTGCTTGAAATCGGGGCCGACGGCGCAGCCGCCCAGCGCGGCGCCGAACACGGCCGTTCCGATCAGGCTGATCCAGCGGGAAGCAAAGAGGAAATGTGTTTTCTGATGCATGGCAGGTCTCGCAAAATCAGTTCGCCGATTTGGAAGCGCGCCGCTCGACGGCAACCTCGACCAGGTAATACAAGGCAGGCAGCAGCACCAGGGTCAACACCGTGGCGGTCACCAGCCCGCCCACGACGACCGTGGCCAGCGGCCGCTGCACGTCGCTGCCCAGTCCGTGCGCTATGGCCGCCGGCACCAAGCCGAGCGCGGCCACGGTGGCGGTCATCAGCACCGGCCGCATGCGCTCCAGCGCGCCGGCGATGACCGCTTCGCGCAGCGGCAAACCGGAATCCCGCGCCCAGCGGTTCAGGTTGGACATCATGATGATGGCGTTGAGAACCGCCACCCCGAACAGCGCGATGAAGCCCACCGCCGAGGAGACGTTCAGGGTCATGCCGCGCAGATGCAGCGCGACCAGCCCGCCCAATGTCGCCAGCGGCACGCACAGCAGGATCAGGGCCGGCTGGCGCAGGTTCTTGAATTCGGTGAACAGCAGCACGAACATGAAGGCCAGCGCCATCGGCAGGATCAGCGCCAGGCGCGCCTGGGCGCGTTGCTGGTTCTCGAACTGGCCGCCCCAGCTGATCTGGTTGCGGCCGTGGTCGTAGTTGACCTCGCGCGCCAGGCGCTGCTTGGCGTCGTCGAGGAAGGAAGCCAGGTCGCGCCCGCGCAGGTTCAGCCGCACCGTCAGGTGGCGCCGGTTCATCTCGCGCGTGATGGTGGTTTCACCGTCCTGCATGCTGATCCTGGCGATCTGCGCCAGCGCCACGTGCGCGCCGTTGGCGGCATTCACGGTCAGGTTGCCCAGGGCTTCTGGCGTACCGCGCGCCTGGCCGGAAAAGCGGGCGGCCACGTTGTAGCTGCGCTCCTCGATGAAGATCTGCGTGACCGGGCTGCCGCCGATGCCGGTCTGGATCAGCGACATCACGTCAGCGATGTTGATGCCCAGCCGGGCCGCCGCCGCGCGGTCGACGTCCACCCGCACCTGCGGCAGGCGCGGTTCCTGGTCGATGATCACATCGGCAGCGCCGGGCGTGGCTTCCAGCACATGCAACACGGACGTGGCCAGCGCGCGCGTCTCACGGAAATCGTCGCCGTAGATTTTCACCACCAGGTCGCTGTGCGCGCCGGACAGCTTGTCCAGCACGCCGTCGATCATCGGCTGGCTGAAGCCGACCTCGATGCCGGCCAGTTTCTTGTAGCGCTCGGCCATATGGGCGATCAGCTCCTGCTTGGTCCAGCCGGACTTCCATTCGGAGTAAGGATGCAATGTGACCGCGCATTCGATATGCGAAGGCGTGAACGGATCGGTGCCGTCATCGTTGCGCCCGACCTGGGTGACGATGTGCTCGACCTCGGGGAATTCCAGCGTGGCGGCACGCAGGCGGCCGGCCAGCTCGCTGGCTTTTTCCAGCGATACGCCCGGCGGCAGCGACACCTGCAGCCAGATCGAGCCCTCGTCCAGGTAGGGCAGGAAATCGCGGCCGATGCTCGCGCCCAGCAGCACGATGGCGACCATCGTGGCGCCGGTCACGGCGAGCACGAAGCGCGAGCGCCCCACCAGGCGCGCCAGGACGGCCTTGTAGCGCGGCTCCAGCCAGGCCAGCACCGGATTGTGGAACACCTTGGCGCGCTTGCGGTACGCCAGCCAGGACAATCCCGGCGTCAGCAGGAGCGCCACCAGCAAGGCGCCCAGCAAGGCGAAGCCGACCGCGAAGGCCATCGGCGAGAACAGCTTGTACTCGATGCGCTGGAAGGCGAACAACGGCAGGTAGGCGATGATGATGACCAGCATGCCGAAGAAGATCGGGCGCGCCACCTGCTTCATCAGTTGCAGGATGTCGTCGCCGGTCAGCTCGCCGTCGGGACGCTCTTCGCGCAGCCGCAGCACGCTTTCGACCACCACGATGGCGCCGTCCACCAGGATGCCGAAGTCGATGGCGCCCAGCGACAGCAGGTTGGCCGGTATCTTGAAATGGTGCATCAGCGTGAAAGCCGCCAGCAGCGACAGCGGGATCGTGATGGCGACGATCGCCGCAGCGCGCGGGCTGCCCAGGAACAGGAACAGCACCAGCGAGACCAGCACCATGCCTTCCATCAGCGTCTTGCCGACCGTATGCACGGTGGCATCGACCAGCTTGCTGCGGTCGATGTAGGGCACCACCTTCACGTCCTTGGGCAGGATGTGTTCGTTCAGGTCCTGCACCGCTTCATGCACGCCCTGCATGACTTGCGAGGGGTTCTCGTTCTTCAGCAACAAGGTGATGCCTTCGATCGCGTCCGGATTGCCGTCGATGCCCACCACGCCATGCCGCTCCTGCTCGCCCAGCACGACCTTGCCCAGGTCCTTGACCAGGACCGGCACGCCGTTCTTCTGCGTCACCACGACATTGCCGAGATCGGCCAGGCTGCGGATCAGGCCGACGCCCCGGATCACCAGCCCCTGCTCGCCGCGCTGCATGATGCTGCCGCCGGCATTGGCGTTGTTGGAAGAGATCGCCTGCGTGATCTGGTTCAGCGACAGGTTGTACTTGACCAGCTTGGCCGGATCGAATTCCAGCATGAACTGCGTGGTCAGCCCGCCGAAATTGGAGACATCCACCACGCCCGGCACTTGCTTGAGGCGCGGGATGACCTTCCAGAACTGCAACTCCGACAGTTCGCGCAGGTCGCGCGTCCTGGATTGCAGCGTATAGCGGTAGATTTCGCCGATGGGCGAAGTCAGCGCATCCAGCGCAGGCTGGGCGCCGTACGGCAGGCTGACGCTGGAGATGCGCTCCTGCAGGCGCTGGCGCGACCAATAGTCTTCGGCGCCGTCGCGAAACACCACCGTGATCAGCGACAGGCCGAAGGTGCTCTTGGAACGCATCACGTGCATGCCCGGCGTGCCCATGATCTGGCGTTCCAGCGGGATGGTGATCTGCTGCTCCACCTCTTCGGCGGCCAGGCCGTTGACCTGGGTGACCACCTGGGAGGTGACGTCGGCGATGTCGGGATAGGCTTCCAGCGGAAGCTGCTTCCAGCTATACCAGCCGTACAGGGCGGACAGCGCGAATACCAGCATGACGATGCCGCGCCGCTGGAAGCACAGGGAGACGATGCGTTCAATCATTGAGCAGCACTCCATCCTTGGTCACCACGCGCTCGCCGGACTGCAGGCCGGAGAGCACTTCGACATCGCTGCCCACCTGCGCGCCGAGGGTGACTTTGCGGGGCTGGAATGCCCATGAGGAAGTCTCGACGAAGACGCGGTCGGCAAAGCCGCTTTGCACCACCGCCGCCATCGGCACCAGCAAGCCGCGGTGCGGCTTGTCGCGCAAGGTGGCCTGGGCGAACATGCCGGGCTTGAGGCGGCCGTCCTGGTTGGCGGCCAGCATGCGCACCTTGACCGTGCGCGTGTCCGGATCCAGCACTTGCCCGATCATCGCGATCCTGGCGCGCATGGGTTGGGCGGGATAGGCATCGAGGGCGACCTCTGCCTCTTGGCCGACGTACAGGTGCGACAGGTCTTTCTCCTGCGCGCTGGCGGTGATGAATACCGAAGACAGGTCGGCCACCGTCATCACCGCGGCGGTGGCGTCATTCCAGTAACCGCCGGGAGCGGCGTTGAGTTCGATCACATGGCCGCTGACCGGCGAGCGCACGGCCAGCCGGCCGGCCGCCTGCGCATGGCCGGCGCCCAGTTGGGCCAGGCGGGTGCGGCTGCGGGCGGCTTCGCTTTCAGCCTGCGCATAATCGCTTTGGGCTTGCTCGAGGTCGCGGCGCGAGGAGATCTGGGCCTGGTCCAGCGCGCGCTGGCGCTCCAGAGCGCGGCGCGTCAATTCCAGCGCGGCTTGCGCCTTGCGGTCGTCGCTCGAGGCCTGGGCAAAATCGGCCGCATCGACTTCGAACAGGACATCGCCGGCCTTGACCTCGTCGCCCAGCCGCTTGCGGATGACGGCGATACGCCCGGTCGCCGGCGCCAGTATCCTGGCCAGGCGGGCCGGGTCGGCCTCGATGCTTGCCGGCAGCGTGAAGGGAACGGCTATGTCCTGCTCGGCGATGGCGGCAGTGGCCAGCGTCTTGCGCAGCGACGAGCCGGCCGGGACGATCAGGCTTTCGCCCTCGCGCTTGAGGACCGTGCCTTCGGCGGCATTGTCTTTCAGTTCGCCGGCCTTCAGCGGCAGCACGCCGCGTGCGGCGACGGCGATCAGGGCGATGGCGCCCAGCAGGATAGCCAGGCGCTTGGCCTGTATGGATTTCTTGTTCATGGTGGCACCGTGACTGTGCGGATGGATTTGCGCCCCCTTCTAGTGGCTAGCCGGGGCGGCGGCAAGGCGTCATCGACGTGGCGATACGCCGGATAGGGCACGCGGCATCAGCATGCATCCCTCTTCGCACATGCTGGGCCTCGAAAAACTTCGCTATGATAGGAGCGATGGATTGGGCGCATTCTGAATTGTTCTTCAGGATGCGCGGATCCCTTTTGTTCCTATACTGGCGCGTGGGCATGCATATCCTGTTACTCGAAGACGATAAGAAAGCGGCACGCTTGCTGGCGCAAGGTTTGCAGGAGGAAGGCTTTGCGGTCGACGTGGCGCACACCGCCGAAGAAGCCGCGGCGCGGATCGGCCCGGAGTGCGATCTCGCCATTTTCGACTGGATGCTGCCCGGCATGGACGGCACCGAATTCTGCCGGCAACTGCGCCGCGAGGGCGTGGACCTGCCGATCCTGATGCTCACCGCGCGCGACGCCGTGAGCGACAGGGTCGAAGGACTCAACACCGGCGCCGACGACTACCTGACCAAGCCCTTCGCCTTCGAAGAATTGCTGGCGCGGGTCCATGCGCTGCTGCGGCGTCCGCGCCGCATGCCGGCGACCCGCATGCAGATCGCCGATCTCGATATCGACTTGGTAACCCATCAGGTCAAGCGCGGCGAGGTCCGGCTCGACCTGACGCAAAAAGAATACGCAGTACTCCTGCTGCTGGCGCGCCATGCCGGCCAGGTCGTCAGCCGCCAGCAATTGGCGCAGCATGTGTGGCATGCCGACCTGATCGCCATCGACAACCTGATGGATGTGCACATCAAGAACCTGCGCCGCAAGATCAACCTGGACGGGCAGCCGCCCCTCATCGAGACGGTGCGCGGCCAGGGATTCCGCTTTATCCGGGAGGCATCCGACTGATGCTGGGCTTTCGACAACGCATGCTGCTGGTGCACCTGGTGGCGGTAGTGGTGATCGTCACCTGCGCGGCGGCGGCCGGCTGGTGGTTGCTGTCGCAGTCGGTGCGCGGGCAGCTCGACGCGGCGCTGCTGGCGCTGGCGGAAACCGAAAGCGGCCTGCTCGCGGAAAACCATGCCGATGCGATACGCGTGCACGAGCCGGCCGCCGGCTCGGCCCCGCCTTCGCTGGTCCGGCTGGACCGGCTGGTGCAGATCGTCGATGCGCGCGGCGATGTGGTGGCACGCAGCAATAATCTCGGCGTGGCGCAACTGCCGGTATCCCCGGCCTTGCTGGCACAGATGGCCCAGGGGCAGACGGTGTTCCAGACCTTCCCGCATGTCATCGAAGAACCGCTGCGCATCGTTTCCACCCCCGTCACGGTCGACGGCAAACTGTTCGCCGTGCAGGTGGCCGGCTCCCTGGACGATGTCAACCATATCCTGCAATCGGCCGCGCTGCTGTTCGGCGGACTGGCCGCGGCCTTGCTGGTCGCGCTCTCGGTCGCCGGCACGGTGCTTACCCGGACCCTGTTCGGCACCGTCGAACGGGTCGCCGCGCAAGCCCGGCGCATCGGCGACGCCAACCTGAGCGAACGGCTGGCGCATCCCGGCACCGATGACGAACTCGGGCATCTGGTGGAAACGCTCAATTCCATGCTGGCTCGCCTGGAACATGCCTTCGCGCTGCAGCGCAGCTTCACGGCAAACGCTTCCCACGAAATCCGCTCTCCCCTCTCACGCCTGCGCACCGAGATCGAGCTGGCCTTGCGGCGTCCGCGCGAGGCGCAGGCCTATGTAGAGACCCTGCACTCCTGCCTGGATGAGGTGGAGCGCCTGACCAGCATCGTTGAAGAGCTGCTGCTGGCCCGCCTCGATGCCGGCCAGGAAACCATCGCGGCGGAGACAGTCTCGCTGGCCGAACTGGCGCAGGACTGCGCCGAACGCTTGCGCCCGGCGGCCGGGGGGCGCCAGGTCGAGATCCGGGTCAGCGCGCCGGCGGCGGTGCTGGCCAAGGTCGGCCATCGCGCCGCGGCGCTGGTGCTGGACAACCTGATCGACAATGCCATCAAGTTTTCGCCGCCGCACACCGCCATTCGCGTGGAAGTGGGCAAGACGGCGGAACTGGCCACGGTCACGGTGGCCGATAGCGGCCCGGGCATCGTGGAGAGCGACATGCCGCATCTGTTCGACCGCTTTTACCGCGGCAGCGCTTCCCAGAGCGGGGAGATCGCCGGCGCGGGGCTGGGCTTGGCCATCGCCAAGACGGTGATGGACTTCTATGGCGCGCGCATCGATGTGGCCAACCTTGACGGGCATGGAGCGGCATTCACGCTCGGCTTTCCGCTGGCGGACTGAGCAAGCCTGGCGATACATTTCAACGCAAAAAAAAGCGCCGACATGTGTCGGCGCTTTTTTACTTACTACTTACTGCATCCCGCGGACGGCTCAGGCGCCGCCCTTCTTGATCCATGCCGCCAACTGGTGCGGGCCCAGGCCGTCGTATTCCTCGAACGGCTGGTGGATCCACGGGTTGGTCGGCAGGTAGTCGATATGGTAATCGGGTTCGACCACCGAGCAGGCTTTCCACCACAAGACGGCGGACTTGATCTCGGTGACGGCCGGGTAATGCTCCTTCAGGTGCACCAGCACCTTCTGCAGCGTCACGCCGGAATCGACCAGGTCGTCCACCAGCAGGATGCGGCCGCCCAGGGTGCCCTTGGTGATGGTGATGTACTTGGCGATGTCCAGCGAGCTGCGGATGGTGCCGGCCGCTTCACGGTAGGAGCTGGTCGACAGGATCGCCAGCGGCACATCGAAAATGCGCGACATCACGTCGCCCGGACGCAGGCCGCCGCGCGCCAGGCACAGGACCTGGTCGAACTGGTAGCCGGATTCGTAGACCTTCAGCGCCAGTCGTTCGATCAGGCGGTTGTAGTCGTCCCAGGAGACCCACAGGTCTTTGTCATCAGAGATCTTCATCTTGTTTATTGCTTGTTGCTAATCGCTTGTTGCTGTTGTGCCGCTGGCCTGTGCTTACTTGAACGGATGGCGCAGGACGATGGTTTCCTCGCGGTCGGGGCCGGTCGAGATCATGTCGATGGGCACGCCCACCAGTTCTTCGATGCGCTTGATGTAGGCGCGGGCGTTGGCCGGCAGCGCGTCCAGCGACTTGGCGCCGACGGTGGTCTCGGTCCAGCCCGGCATTTCCTCGTAGATCGGCTCGCAGGCGGCGGCTTCTTCGGCGCCGACCGGGAAGATGTCGACGGTCTTGCCGTTGAGCTTGTAGCCGGTGCACAGCTTGAGCGACTCCAGGCCGTCCAGCACGTCCAGCTTGGTCAGGCACATGCCGGACACGCCGTTGATCTGCACCGAGCGCTTCAGGAGCGCGGCATCGAACCAGCCGCAGCGGCGCGCACGGCCGGTGACGGTGCCGAATTCGTGGCCGACCGAAGCCAGGTGCTTGCCGACGCCCGCATCGGTGGGCAGTTCGGCCGGGAACGGGCCGGAGCCGACGCGGGTGGTGTAGGCCTTGGTGATGCCCATGATGTAGTGCAGCATGCCCGGGCCGACGCCGGCGCCGGCGGCGGCGTTACCGGCCACGCAGTTGCTCGAGGTGACGAACGGGTAGGTGCCGTGGTCGACGTCCAGCAGGCTGCCCTGCGCGCCTTCGAACAGGATCTTGCCGCCGGCGTTGTGCACGGCGTACAGGTCGCTGGAGACGTCGGTGACCATGGGCTTGATGCGCGGCACGTTGGCCAGCGCGTCGTCCAGGGTCTTCTGGTAGTCGACCGGCTGGGTCTTGAGGTAATGGGTCAGGACGAAGTTGTGGTAGTCCAGGTTGGCCAGCAGCTTCTCGGCGAAGCGCTTTTCATTGAGCAGGTCGGCCACGCGGATGGCACGGCGCGCCACCTTGTCTTCATAGGCCGGGCCGATGCCCTTGCCGGTGGTGCCGATCTTGTCGGCGCCGCGGGCGGCTTCGCGCGCCACGTCCAGCGCGACGTGGTAAGGCAGGATCAGCGGACAGGCTTCCGACACCTTCAGGCGCGAGCACACTTCGACGCCGGCGGCTTCCAGCTTGTCGATCTCGCGCAGCAGGTCGGGCACCGACAGCACCACGCCGTTGCCGATGTAGCAAGCCACGCCTTCGCGCATGATGCCCGAGGGAATCAGTTGCAGGGCCGTCTTCTTGCCGCCGATGACCAGCGTGTGGCCGGCGTTGTGGCCGCCCTGGAAACGCACCACGCCTTGCGCGTGGTCGGTCAGCCAGTCGACGATCTTGCCCTTGCCCTCATCCCCCCACTGGGTACCGATGACGACGACGTTCTTTGCATTGCTGTTCTGTAACATGACTCAACCCAAGTTTTTGATAATCCAGTTTCCATTGCTGAATTCGACGACGCGGTCGCAGTCGAATTCGTCCTGATCGTTGTCGTGACCCGGCAGGCTCTGGATCACGATTTCGCCCGCCTGCCGCAATTGCGCTATTTTCTCACGCAGGCCGGCTTCGGTGCCCCACGGCGCGCGGATGGCGCGCTTCCTCTCGGCGCCCGGCATCAGGCGCGCAAGTTCGCGCAGGTCCATCGAGAAGCCGGTAGCCGGGCGGGCGCGGCCGAAGGCCTCGCCGACATGGTCGTAGCGGCCGCCGCGCACCACCGCATTGGGCAGGCCCGGCACATAGGCGGAGAACATCACGCCGCTATGGTAATGATACCCGCGCAGGTCGGCCAGATCGATGGTCACGACCGCGCCTTCATGGCCGCCGGCCAGTTCGACCATCGCCTGCAGCTCGTCGAGCGCCTGGGCGATGCCCGGCAAGGCCGGCAGCGTGATGCGCGCGCGCGCGATGACGGAGATATCGCCGTACAGGCTGGGCAGCGCCAGCAGCGCGGCGCGGGTGCCTTCCTGGTAGGCCGCGGTGATTTCCTGCAGGCCCGGCACATCCTTGGCTTCCAGCAAGCCGAACAATTGGGCTTCCTGGCGCTTGGCGGCCGGGTCGTTGGCGATGATCGCGCGCAGCACGCCGACGTGGCACAGATCCAGGCGGATGGTGCGCATGCCGGCCAGGGCCAGCGAATTGAGCGCCAGTTCCTGGATTTCGGCGTCGGCTTCGATGCCGGCATGGCCGTAGATCTCAGCGCCGATCTGGATCGGCTCGCGGGTGGCGTGCAGGCCGGTCGGACGGGTGTGCAGCACGCTGCCGGCATAGCACAGGCGCGTGACCGAGGCGCGGTTGAGCAGGTGGGCATCGATGCGCGCGACCTGGGTGGTCATGTCGGCGCGCACGCCCAGCGTGCGGCCCGAGAGCTGGTCCACCAGCTTGAAGGTGCGCAGGTCGGTGTCGGCGCCGGCGCCGGTCAGCAGCGACTCCAGGTATTCCAGCAGCGGCGGCATGACCATCTCATAGCCGTACAGGCGGAAATTGTCGAGCAGGCGCCGACGCAACTCTTCGATCTTGCGCGCTTCGGACGGCAAGACGTCGGCGATGTTTTCAGGAAGAAGCCAGTTAGGCATAAACGAAAAAATAACTCAGAAAAAAAACAGGCGGGCAGCCAAAGCATTTGCTGCAACCGTCAACCTTTCAAGCCGGAGGCCGGACGAAAAACCGGGGCGCTTCGGAATAGAAGAACATCCTGACGCCCCACTCCCACAATCCGGGAAACTTGCCAATCCGGAACAATCCGCCACACAAAAAAGGAAAGATGCCCTCAACCAGCGGCATCCATCCTCTCGCCCGTTCCGCCCCTGAATGTCTTCTTGCGCGGCGCGGGCCTTGTCACGTTGTCGGTTTACTTCTTGGAACTGCTGTTGCTGTTGCCGATACCCTTGAAATATTTAAAGAACTCCGAGCTCGGATCCACCACCATCAGGTCATGGCGATTCTTGAAGCTGGCGCGATAGGCTTCGAGGCTGCGATAGAACTTGTAGAAGTCCGGGTTCTGCCCGAAGGCTTGCGCGTAGATCTGCGAAGCCTTGGCATCGCCCGCGCCGCGCGCCTTCTCGGACTCGCGGTAGGCTTCCGCCAGGATCACCACGCGCTGGCGGTCGGCATCGGCGCGGATCTTCTCGGACTCGGCCGCGCCGGTGGAGCGCAGTTCGTTGGCCACGCGCACGCGCTCGGACTTCATGCGCTCGAAAACGGAATTGTTGATCTGGTCGACATAGTCGACGCGACGCAGGCGCACGTCGACCACTTCCACGCCGATCTGCTTGGCCTCGTTGGCCACGCGCGCCTGGAGCGCATCCATGACGCTGTTGCGCTGGCTGGAAATCACTTCGCGCACGGTGCGCTTGGTGATCTCGTCGTTCAGCGCAGCCTTGACGATCTGCGACAGGCGGTCCTGCGTGCGGCGCTCATCGGCGCCGAAGCTGACGAAATACAGGCGCGGGTCGACGATGCGCCACTTGACGTAGGCATCCACCAGCACGTTCATCTTCTCGGCCGTGATGAAGCGGTCGGCATCGGGCGTATCCAGGGTCTGGATGCGCTTGTCCAGGTACATCACGTTCTGGAACGGCGGCGGCAGCTTGAAGTGCAGGCCCGGTTCGCTGATCACCTGCTTGACTTCGCCCAGGGCGAACACGATGGCCGACGAACGCTGGTCGACGACGAAGATGGTCGAGGACGCCAGCCAGATCGCCACCACGGCGACGATGACGGTAGAGATGAGGCGGCCCATCAGCGCACCTCCCTTTCGCGCGCTTCGCGCGGGTTCCGGTTTCTCATGTCGCGCATCAGCTCGGACGAATACACTGTGTCATTTCCCGAAGTCGGATTGGAGGAAGCGGCCGGCGCCGCCGGGTTCGCGGCTTGGCCCGAAGGTTGCGCCTGCCCCTGCGGCTTGGCGGCGGTGTCGCCCGCGGTCTGCTGGATCAGCTTGTCCAGCGGCAGATACAACAGGTTGCTGCCGCTCTTGGCATCGACCATCACCTTGGTGGTGTTGGTGAAGATCTGCTGCATCGTTTCGAGATACATGCGGTCGCGCGTGACGGCCGGCGCCTTCTGGTATTCGTCCAGCACCTGCTTGAAGCGCGCGGCATCGCCCTCGGCGGTGGCCACGACGCGGGAGCGGTAGGCCTCGGCCTCTTCCAGCAGGCGCGAGGCGGCGCCGGAAGCGCGCGGGATCACGTCGTTGGCATAGGCCTGGCCTTCGTTCTTGAGGCGCTCGCGGTCCTGGCCGGCCTTGACGGCGTCGTCGAACGCGGCCTGCACCTGCTCGGGCGGCTGCACGCCCTGCATGGTCACGTTGGTGATCTGCACGCCGGACTTGTAGCGGTCGAGAATTTGCTGCATGCGCTGGCTGACTTCCAGCGCGACTTTTTCACGGCCTTCGTAGAGCACGAAGTCCATCTTGCTGCGGCCGACGATCTCGCGGATCGCGGTCTCGGCGACCTGGCGCACGGAGTCGTCCTGGTCGCGGTTGTTGAACAGCCATTCGGCCGCGTTCTTGAGCTTGTACTGGACCGCGAACTGGATGTCGATGATGTTCTCGTCATCGGTCAGCATCAGCGATTCCTTCAGCTGCTTGTTGCGCACGTTGCCGCGGTAGCCGATCTCGGCGGTACGCACCTGCGACATGTTGACGATCTCGTGGCTCTGGATCGGATACGGCCAGCGCCAGTTGAAGCCCGGCAAGGTGGTATGGCTGTAGCGGCCGAAGGTGGTCACCACGGCGGTCTGGCCTTCCTGGACGATGAAGAAGCCGCTGGCCAGCCACAGGAACGCGACGATGACGGCGATCACGCCCACGCCGATGCCGGCGCCCTTGACGTCGCCACGGTTGAAGCCGCCGCCCTCGGGGGAGCCGCCGCCACCCTTGCGGCCGAACATGCCGGACAGGCGCTGGTTGAAATCGCGCCAAAGCTGGTCGAGATCCGGCGGGCCGCCGTTGCCGGTGGGTTTTTCGGGTCGTTTTTCGCCGTTACTTCCGTTATTCTGATTGTCGCGGTTGTCGTCTTGAGAACCACGCCCCCATTGGGGATCGTTCAACGAAAACTTCACACCGATTTTCTTGAATAAAGACACAAGCATGCGTTTGCGATCCGGCTGTAGTTATTGATTAAGAGAAGGAGGAATACACGCTGAGGCGGGAGATTGCTTCAGGCGTGCATATCTTCGGAATCGACTGGCTCGGATCGGCTGCGGCCCCTGGCCTCCAATGCGGCCTTCAGCGAAGCGGCGACCGCTTCGCGCAGCAGATCCAGGCCAGCACCAGACTTCGCACTGACGAAAACCCGCTGGATTTTACCATATTCGTCATACTCGACCGCCGGTTCCAGGCCGGCCGCGTCGATCTTGTTCCAGACCAGGATCTGCGGCACGTGGTCGGCGCCGATCTCCCGCAAAACCTCGTTGACCTGCTCGATCTGCTCCATGCGCACCGGGCTGGCGGCGTCCACCACATGCAGCAGCAGGTCGGCATGGATGGTCTCTTCCAGCGTCGCGCGGAAGGCTTCCACCAGTTGGTGGGGCAATTCGCGGATGAAGCCGACCGTATCCGAAATGACAACATGGCCGACCTCGCCCAGGTAGACGCGGCGGGAAGTCGTATCCAGCGTGGCGAACAACTGGTTGGCGGCATACACGCCGGCCTTGGCCAGCGAGTTGAAAATGGTCGATTTGCCGGCGTTGGTATAACCCACCAGCGACACCGAAAAGGTCTCGTTGCGTCCCCGCGCCCGGCGTTGCGTGGCATGCTGGCGCCGCAGCTTGGCCAGCACCGCGCGCAGCGCCTTGACCCGTTCGCCCAGCAGCCGGCGGTCGGTTTCCAGCTGGGTTTCGCCGGGGCCGCGTAGGCCGATGCCGCCCTTTTGCCGTTCCAGGTGGGTCCAGCCGCGGATCAGGCGGGTGGACAGGTGCTGCAACTGCGCCAGTTCGACCTGGACCTTGCCTTCGTGGCTCTTGGCCCGCTGGGCGAAGATATCCAGGATCAGGCTGGTACGGTCGAGCACGCGCACCAGCAGCACGCGCTCGAGGTTGCGCTGCTGGGCGGGCGACAATGCGTGGTTGAAGATGACGAGTTCGAGCTGCAGATCGGCGACGGCGTCGGCGATTTCCTGCGCCTTGCCGGAACCGACGAAAAGCGCGGCGTCCGGGCTGGCGCGGCGGCCGGTGACGGTGATCACCGGCTCCGCTCCGGCGGACTTGGCTAACAGGAACAACTCATCCAGACTTGCGGCGAAATCGTTCTTGCCGAAATCCAGGCCGACTAGCGCGGCACGCATATCAAGATGCACACGGCGTTGCGCCGGCTCGGTAGACCATTATTCAGCGTCGGACGAGTCGAGACTCAGGTTGACCGCGCGCGCAGGCACGACGGTGGAAATGGCGTGTTTGTAAACCATCTGCGTAACGGTATTGCGCAGCAGGACCACGTATTGGTCGAAAGACTCCACATGGCCTTGCAGCTTGATGCCGTTGACCAGGTAGATAGAGACGGGAACGTGCTCTTTTCTCAATGCGTTCAGAAATGGGTCTTGTAACAATTGCCCTTTGTTGCTCATGGCAGCTCCACGGTGTTGTTGTGATTGGGACTTGGAGGCACTTTAGTAAAAAACAAGTGCTTTACCAACTGATGCTCTATCAATGTAAACGATTTTCCTGGCAACGCCAAAAATCATTGACTAAATTACAGCATCCATACGATTTATTTGTCCTGGCGGACAAACGGATTCTTTCCGGAACGGAACTCGATACGCAGTGGAGTTCCAACCAGGGAGAAAGTTTCCCGGAAGTGCTTCTCCAGATAACGTTTGTAGTTGTCGTCGATGGCTTCCAGCGCGTTGCCGTGGATGACCACCACCGGCGGGTTCTGTCCGCCCTGGTGCGCATAGCGCAGCTTCGGCCGGATCGATCCCTTGCGGCGCGGCTGCTGGTGCTCCAGCGCCTCTTCCAGCGCCCGCGTGAGCTTGGGCGTGGTCAGCTTGGCCATCGCCGCGGCATAGGCGGAATCGATCGATTTCATCAGGGGGCCGATGCCGGTCGACTTCAGCGCCGAGATGAAATGGAATTTAGCGAACGAGAGGAAATTGAGCTTGCGCTCCAGGTCCATCTTGATCTGGTCGCGCTGGTCGCTTTGCATGCCGTCCCACTTGTTCACGCCCACCACCAGCGCCCTGCCGGACTCCAGCACGAAGCCGGCGATATGGGCGTCCTGCTCGGAAATATCTTGCTGGGCATCAAGCAGCAGCAAGACCACGTTGGCGTCGGAAATCGACTTCAGCGTCTTGACCACCGAGAATTTCTCGATCGCCTCGAACACCTTGCCGCGGCGGCGGATGCCGGCGGTGTCGATCAGCGTGTAGTGGCGGCCGTCGCGCTCGAACGGGATCTCGATCGAGTCGCGCGTGGTGCCGGGCATGTCGAAGGCGATCACCCGCTCTTCGCCAAGCAGCGTATTGACCAGCGTCGACTTGCCGACGTTGGGACGGCCGACGATGGCGATCTTGATGCCGCGGATCACCGCCTCGTCAAGTTCCGGCTCCGGCGTGCGCTGCGCCTCGGCGACATTGAGCGCCTCTTCCACCAGGTCGGCCACGCCGTCGCCGTGGGCGGCGGAGATCACGTAGGGATCGCCCATGCCCAGCTCGTAGAAGTCGGCCGTGACCGCGGTGTACTTCATGCCCTCGGACTTGTTGACCACCAGCAGCACCGGACGGCCGCACTTGCGCAGGAAGTCGGTGATGGTCTTGTCGTGCGGCGTCAAACCCTGGCGGCCGTCGACGATGAACACCACCACGTCGGCCTCGACCACCGCCTGCTTGGTCTGCTTGGCCATCTCGTGCATGATGCCGTCCTTGGCGACGGGCTCGAAACCACCGGTATCGATCACCAAGAACGGGCGTTCGCCGACCCGGCCTTCGCCGTAGTGACGATCGCGCGTGAGGCCGGGCAAATCCGCAACCAATGCATCACGGCTGCGGGTGAGCCTGTTGAACAACGTCGATTTGCCGACGTTGGGACGGCCTACTAGTGCAATTACCGGTTTCATTTCAATATTATTCGGTCACAACAGCGACCACAGTTCCTGATTTGGTTTGGAAAACAGCAGACTGGCCGGCCTTGACCGGCGGCGCCTGGATGGGGCTGCCGTCGCTGGACAGACGGGCCACGAAGGAACCGTCTTCAGGCGACAGGAAGTGAATATACCCCTGGTAATCGCCCACGGCCACAGCACGGCCGACGCCGACCGGCGTGGACAGCTGGCGATTCTTCAGCTTGTCGTTGCGCCACACGGCGGCGCCGGTGTCGCGCGCGAACCCGGTGACCACGCCGCCCACGTCGGCGGCATACACATAGCTGTCGTCCAGCGACACGCCGACATCGCTGGAAAACTCCTTGATCCAGCGGACATTGCCGTTGATCAAGTCGAAGCAGCCGATACGGCCCTGATAGGCCACCGCGCAGATATCGCGCGCGCCCAGCGCGGGCACGCCGGAAACATCGGAAATACGCTCAAGCTCGGTGGTGCCGCGCGGGTCGCCGACCGGCACTTCCCAGCGCGGGCCGCCGTTGTTCAGCGCCAGCGCCGACAGGCGGCCGCCCGGCAGCGCCACGAAGGCGGTCTGCGAACCGATCACGATGCCCGGCGCATTGCGCAGGGTCAGCGACGGTACATTGCGCTGGGCCATCCAGCGGCGGCTGCCGTTGTCGGCGTCAAACGCGATCACACGGTTGTCGATGCTGCGCACCACCACCACGCCCTCGCCCACGGCCGGAGCCGACAGCACCTCGCTGGAGGCCTGCGCCTTCCAGGTCGGCTTGCCGGAAGCATCGAACGCCTGGACCTGGCCCTTTTCGCCGACCACCACCACAGTGCTGCCATCGGTGCCCACGCCCGCGGTCAGGGGCATATCGGCACGCACGCGCCAGATGGTCTGGCCGTTTTCGGCATTGATGCGCACCACGGTGCCGTCGGCAGCCGCGGCAAACACGCTGCCGGCGGCATAGGCCGGGGTGAAAGCGAAGTTGCCGGCACGGCCGACCGAAACCGACCAGGCCGTCTGCACGCGCAGCTTCTGGCTGAACTCGACCAGCGGAGCCGGCGGGTTCGGGTCTTTCTTGCTGGAAAACCAGGAGCAGCCCGAAAGGGCCACCACCGCCGCTGCGGCGGCCAGCTTCAACGCCAGCTTGCCGGCGGACCGGGATCGAGCAAAAGGTGTTGCCTTGGCAGCAGTCGCTGTCGCACTACGCATGTTGTTTTCCTCTAAGCGATGGATAGGTTCGCGGTGGGATTGCGGTTGATTCTTCGGCCGGACATCCGGCCCTGGACGGCTGCGCGCAAACCCGCATCGGCCGGGCGCGCGCTTGCCTTATCCGTTTCAGGCCTTGGGCGCCTCGCCGCCGATGGCGTCCAGCTTGATCTGGATCAGCTGGCGGCCCGGATCCTTGGCCTCGGTCTTTTCCAGCGCCAGCTTGTAGGCGGCACGGGCGTCGTCACGCTTGCCCTGGGCCAGCAGCACATCGCCCTTGCGGTCGGCGATGGCGCCGGCGAACTGCGCCGGGAAGTCGCCCGAGAGCACCTTCAGGGCATCGTCATAGGCCTTGGCGTCCAGCATCAGGCCGGCCAGGCGCACTGCGGCGATGGCCTTGTATTCCGGGCCACGACCGTTGTCGATCACCCACTGCAACTGCTTCCTGGCGGCGTCGGCATCGTTGGCGTCGAACGCCGACTTGGCGGCCACCAGCGCGCTCATCTCGGCATAGGCGGTACGGCCGAACTTGTCCTGGATGTCGGCGGCGGCGCGCTGCACCTTGGCATTGTCTTTCGCCGCCAGCGACTTCTGCTGTTCTTCATACAGCACTGAAGCCTGCGCGGCCTGGCGGGCTTGATAGGTGTTCCAGCCGGTCCAGCCGGCATAGGCGGCCAGCGCAATGATCACCAGCCAGGTCACCAGGTTGCCGTACTTCGCCCACCATGCCTTGATGGAGTCGAGCTGTTCTTGTTCTTCGAGATCGTATGCCATGTAACTCTGCAAAAAGTCTTAACGATTAGGGATGGTAGTGCACGTGGTCGTGGTCATGCCCGTGATCGTGGCCGTCCACGATCTGGTCCACGATGTAGTCGACCACGGCGTCGAACGCCATGCTGCTCTGGTTGGCGCGGCCTTCTTCGGCATCGCCTTCGCGCAGGTGCTTGACTGTCGCCGTCGCCGATTTCACTTCGTCCTCGCCGATGATCACGGCGAACGCCGCGCCGCTGCCGTCGGCGCGTTTCATCTGCGCCTTGAAGCTACCGCCGCCGTTCGACGATGCGCAATGTAGCACAACATCGAGGCCGGCAGTCCGCAAACGCTCTGCCAATACGAAAGATTGCATCTGCGCATCTTCGCCCTGGTGCACCAGGTAGACGTCGCACTGGTTAGGTGCATATTGTTCGCCGCTGGCCTTCATCAGCTCCAGCAAACGCTCCACGCCCATGGCGAAGCCGCAGGCCGGGGTCGGCTTGCCGCCGAACATCTCGATCAGCGGATCGTAACGGCCGCCGCCGCAGACCGTGCCCTGCGAACCGAGCTGGTCGGTGACCCACTCGAACACGGTGCGGTTGTAGTAGTCCATGCCGCGCACCAGGCGCGGGTTGATGGTGAACGGAATATTGTTGTGGCGCAGGATCTTCTGCACGCCCTCGAAGTGCGCGCGCGACTCTTCGCCCAGGTAGTCCAGCAGCTTGGGCGCGGCATTGACCATGTCCTGCATCGCCGGGTTCTTGGTGTCCAGGATGCGCAGCGGATTGGCATGCAGGCGACGCTGGGCGTCGGCATCCAGCAATTCCTTGTGCTGTTCGAAATAGGCGATCAGGTCGGCGCGGTGCTTGTTGCGCTCTTCGGCATTGCCGATCGAGTTCAGCTCCAGGCGGATGTCGGACAGGCCGAGGTCATCCCACAGGCGCTGGCACATCATGATCAGTTCGGCGTCGATGTCCGGGCCGGTGAAGCCGACCGCTTCCGCGCCGACCTGGTGGAACTGGCGATAGCGGCCGCGCTGCGGACGCTCGTGGCGGAACATCGGTCCCACGTACCACAGGCGCTTGGGGCCGTCATAGGTCAGGTTGTGTTCCAGCGCGGCGCGCACCACGCCGGCGGTGTTTTCCGGGCGCAGGGTCAGGTTGTCGCCGTTCATGGAGTCGGTGAAGGAATACATTTCCTTCTCGACGATGTCCGTCACTTCGCCCAGGCCGCGCGCGAACAGCGCGGTCGGTTCGACGATGGGGGTGCGGATCTGCTGGAAACCGTAGCTCTTGAGCACGGAATGCACGGTGTTCTCGAACAGTTCCCACAGCGGCGCGTCGGCGGGAAGGATGTCGTTCATCCCTTTGACGCCAACGATCTTTTCTTTCTTTTGCTCTGACATACCGATACCGGATAGTGTTGTCTTCAATTCAAATTGGATTGCCCGCTTGCCGCAATACACTGCATGTGGCATGGGTAAAACGCGGATCAGGCCTGGCTATTCTGGCCATAGCGGGTCTGGACGTATTCCAGCACCACGCTCTGGAATTCCTCTGCAATACGCTCGCCGCGCAGCGTCATGCGCTTCTCGCCGTCGATGAAGACGGGCGCGGCCGGCGACTCGCCGGTGCCGGGCAGGCTGATGCCGATGTTGGCGTGCTTGGATTCGCCGGGGCCGTTGACGATGCATCCCATCACCGCCACGTTCATGCTTTCCACGCCGGGATACTTGCCCTTCCACACCGGCATCTGGTCGCGCAGGTAGGTCTGGATCTTGTCGGCCAAATCCTGGAACACGGTCGAGGTGGTGCGTCCGCAGCCGGGGCAGGCGATCACCATCGGGGTGAACTTGCGCAAGCCCATGGTCTGCAGGATTTCCTGGCCGACCACCACTTCCCGGGTACGGTCGCCGCCCGGTTCGGGCGTGAGCGAGATGCGGATGGTGTCGCCGATGCCTTCCTGCAGCAGCACCGACAGCGCCGCCGTGGAAGCCACGATGCCCTTGCTGCCCATGCCGGCCTCGGTCAGGCCTAGGTGCAGCGGATAGTCGCAGCGGCGCGCCAGTTCGCGGTACACCGCGATCAGGTCCTGCACACCGGAAACCTTGCACGAAAGGATGATCTTGTCGCCCGCCAGTCCCAACTCTTCGGCGCGCTGGGCGTTCTCGATGGCCGAGGTCACCAGCGCCTCGTACATCACCGCCTGCGCCGGCCAGGGCTCTGCGCGCTGGGCATTTTCATCCATGATGCGCGCCAGCAGCGCCTGGTCTAGGCTGCCCCAGTTGACGCCGATGCGCACCGGCTTGTCGTACTGGCAGGCCACTTCGATCATCTGCGCGAACTGCGTATCGCGCTTGGCGCCCTTGCCGACGTTGCCGGGGTTGATGCGGTACTTGGACAAGGCCCTGGCGCAGTCCGGATAATCGGTCAGCAGCGTGTGGCCGTTGTAGTGGAAGTCGCCCACCAGCGGCACATCCACGCCCATGCGGTCGAGCTGCTCGCGGATGGCCGGCACGGCGGCCGCGGCTTCCGGCGTATTGACGGTCAGGCGCACCACTTCGGAGCCGGCGCGCGCCAGCTCCTTGATCTGGATCGCGGTCCCGATGGCGTCCGCGGTGTCGGTATTGGTCATCGACTGCACCATCACCGGCGCGCCGCCGCCCACGGCGATCTCGCGCGCGCCGTGGCTGATCAGCACACGGCGGCTTTGGCGGCGGGCCAACGGCCCGGAAGCGATCGGGGAAGAAGACATGGCGTCAGTTCAAATTCAAGCGTGCGACATTGCTGCCGTTCGCAGGTTTCAAATCCAGCGGCTGGCCGCGCAGCGTGGCATCGACGCCGGCGGCGTTGCCGATCACCAGCATGGTCGCATCCGAGACATCGAATGACTCGGTGGTGCCGGCCTTGAGCAGGCGCGAAATCACCGTGGTCTTGTCGGCCCGGCGGATTTCCACCCACGAATCCTCGCGGAAGCTCAGCTTCAACATATCCTTGCTGTTGACGATGTGCAGGCCGGGAGACGCCGTGGCACCGGCGGGCTGCGCCGCCGATGCGGCTGGCGCCGGCTGACTGGCCGCAACAGCGGGAGCCGCCGCGTTCGCTGCCGACGGCGCGCTTGCCGGCACCGATGCCGACGGCGTTGCCGGCACGATCGGGGCCGCCTCCTTCACAGGTTCGGCCGGCGCCGCATTCGCGACGGGCTTGTCCGCCTTCTCGGCCTTTTCAACCTTGTCGGCAGGCGCAGGCTCTACCGTTTCGACATTGGCGTTGACCGGCGTGTCCGAGGTCTGCGCATCCTGGGAGGCGGCATCCGCAGCCGCTTCCGGCGCGACAGGCTCCTGCGCCTTGTTCGCCTTGAGCCATGCCAATTGCGGCACGTTGTCGGCGATATTCGTCCAGTGCGCGGCCGCGGCGCCTGCCGCCACCGCCACCACCAGCGCGCCGACCGCCAGCGCCACCGGCGAAGTGCCGCTGCGGCCGCCCATCATCGCCGGCAAAGGCGCTTCCGAAAACGGGGTCGACAGCGAATACTGCGGCACGATGTGGTCGCGCTGCGCCACCGGGGACTCCTGCGGCATGCCGGCGATCACTTCATTGGCGTCCAGGCCCAATGCCTTGGCATAACTGCGCACGAAACCGCGCGCCACGGCCAGGCCGGGCAAGACCGAATAATTGTCGGCTTCGATCGCCTGGATCTGGCGCGGCGCCAGCTTGACCAGGCTCGCGACCTGCTCGACCGTCCAGCCTTTCTTCTGCCGCTGCGCGGCCAGCACGGCGCCCGGCAGGGGCATCGCGGGCGCCGGCGCAGGCGCGATGTCCTCTTGCGGCGCGGGTACCTCGTTCATTTGTTGATCACTCATCAAATGCTCCACATGGAATAACTTTTTTAAACCGGCCCATGCCGGATTCTTCTGGAGCGTCCCGGCGCAGCGCCTGCTGCGCCCCTCCCGGGAATTCGACAACTGCAGCGCCCGCCGCGGGCGACATGCTGCTTGCAGCGGGCGTAAAACCTTCAACAAAAAATGCGAAAGGACGCGCGGCAACGGCGAAAAAGCGCGCCGCCGGCGTCCTTGCGGAAACAACGGCAAACAGGATTCCCTGCGGCGCCGCGAAAACTGCCGCGCGGCTGGCAAAAACGTTCAGCAAAGCTGCCGTCACCCGGTAATCTCCACGATGCGGCCGAAATCCTTGCCGAACTTGCCCTGGTATTCGGCCAGTTTCTGCATACGCTCCTGCACCCGGGTACGGTCCTTGACCTCGCCGGCCAGCTGCCCGCAGGCGGCGTCGATATCGTCGCCGCGCGTCTTGCGGATGGTGGTGACGATGCCGGCATCCATCAGGATCTGCGCGAAGGCCTTGATGCGCGGGTTATGCGAACGCTTCAAGCCCGACTCGGGGAAGGGATTGAAGGGAATCAGGTTGAACTTGCACGGGATCGCGGTATCGCCCTGCGTCACCAGCTCCACCAGTTCGCGGGCGTTGGCGTCGCTGTCGTTGACGCCGTCCAGCATGCAATATTCGAAAGTGATGAAATCACGCGGCGCGAATTCGAGGTAGCGCTTGCACGCGGCCATCAGCTCGCGCAGCGGATGCTTGCGGTTCAAGGGGATCAGGCCGTCGCGCAGCGCATCGTTGGACGCGTGCAGCGACACCGCCAGCGCCACCGGGCATTCCTGCGATAGCTTGTCGATCATCGGCACCACGCCGGAGGTCGACAGCGTGACGCGGCGGCGCGACAAGCCGTAGGCATTATCGTCCAGCATCAGGCGCAGCGCGGTGACGGTCGGCTCGAAATTGAGCAGCGGCTCACCCATACCCATCATCACCACATTGGTGATCTGGCGTTCGCCCTTGGGGCCGCCCTCGATGCCCTTGGTCTTGCGCAGCTCGAATTCCGCCATCCACAGCTGGCCGATGATTTCGGCCACGCTGAGGTTGCGGTTGAAGCCCTGCTTGCCGGTCGAGCAGAACCGGCAGTTCACTGCGCAGCCCGCCTGCGTCGAAACGCACAGCGTGCCGCGATTTTCTTCGGGGATGAACACGGTTTCCACCGCGTTGCCCTGCCCCACATCCACCAGCCATTTGCGGGTGCAGTCGCTGGAAGTGTGGTCGCTGATGATGGCCGGCGCACGCACTTCGGCGCGGGTCTTCAGCTTGTCGCGCAAGGACTTTGCCAGGTCGGTCATCTGATCGAAATCAGCGACGCCGAACTGGTGGATCCAACGTTGCAACTGCTTGGCGCGAAACGGCTTCTCACCCAACTCGCCGCAGTAGGCGACGAGTTGCGCGGGATCCATATCCAGCAGATTGGTGAGAGCTGTAGTCATGATGCCTTCGGCTGGAACCCGGACGGAAAGGCGCGGCGGCAAGGATTGCTGCGCCGGTTTCCGCCCAAATCCGGAAAACCGATTAAAAACAGGTACAGATTAACGCGAATAGACGTTCAGTGCCGGGAAGAAATAAGCGATTTCGACCTTGGCGGTTTCTTCGGCGTCCGAACCGTGCACGGCGTTGGCGTCGATGGAGTCGGCGAAGTCGGCGCGGATGGTGCCCTTCTCAGCCTTCTTCGGGTCGGTGGCGCCCATCAGGTCGCGGTTCTTCAGGATCGCGCCTTCGCCTTCCAGCACTTGGATCACGACCGGGCCGGAAACCATGAAGTCCACCAGATCCTTGAAGAAAGGACGCTCGCGGTGCACGGCGTAGAAGCCTTCGGCTTCGGCGCGCGACAGTTGGGCCATGCGCGCAGCGACGATCTTCAGGCCGGCGTTTTCGAAACGGGTATAGATCTGGCCGATCACGTTCTTAGCGACGGCGTCCGGCTTGATGATCGACAGGGTGCGTTGAATTGCCATGAGAAAAAACTCCAATAAAAATAATGGCTTAAAGCCAATAAGTGATAATCCAATGAACCTTGTATTTTAGCATGAAACCATCAACTAACATCGCAATTCGAGGCTTGCGGGATGGCCTTTACGATCGATTTGGCGATTATCCGGCCGCAACCTCGAACTTGGCCGTCCGGCAACTTGTCTTAATCATCATGCGGCATGCTATGCTGTCGCTCGCATTTCAACGCTTCAGGAGGACAAATGAACCAACATCTGGACACCACTTTCGGCCATTCGAGCACCGGCCTGGCCACGCGCAACCGCGTGCTGCGCAACACCTACTGGCTGCTGGCGCTGTCGATGATCCCGACCGTGCTGGGCGCCTGGCTGGGCGTGCAACTGCATTTCAGCCTGTTCGCCGGCAGCCCGATGATCGGCTTCGTGCTGTTCCTGGCGATCGCCTTCGGCTTCTTCTACGCCATTGAAAAGACCAAGAACTCCGGCCTGGGCGTGGCCGTGCTGCTGGGCTTCACCTTCTTCATGGGCCTGATGCTGTCGCGCCTGATCGAATTCACGCTGGGCTTCTCCAACGGCGCCGGCCTGATCATGACGGCCTTCGGCGGCACCGCCATCATCTTCGGCGGCATGGCCACCATCGTCACCGTTTCCAAGCGCGACTTCTCCGGCCTGGGCAAATTCCTGTTCGCCGGCGTGCTGGTGATCCTGGTGGCTTCGCTGGCCAACGTCTTCCTGCACCTGCCGGCGCTGCAACTGACCATTTCGGTCGTGGCCATCGCCATCTTCTCGGCCTACATCCTGTTCGACGTGCAGCAAGTGGTGAACGGCGGCGAAACCAACTACATCTCGGCCACGCTGGCGATCTACCTGGACGTCTACAACGTCTTCGTGAACCTGCTCTCGATCCTGGGCATCCTGGGCGGTAACCGCGACTGAGATTGCCTCTCCAACAACAAAAAAGCCGGCGCAAGCCGGCTTTTTTGTTGCCTGACGACCAAGACTTACTGCGGCAGGTCGAATACCGCGATCGACTCGACGTGGGCCGTATGCGGGAACATGTTGACCACGCCCGCGTGCTTCAGCACGTAGCCGCCCAGATGCACCAGCACGCCGGCGTCGCGCGCCAGCGTGGCAGGGTTGCACGAAACGTAGACGATACGCTTGGGCTTCAGGTGCTGCTGCTCCGGCGGCAATTCGACCAAGGCCTTGCATACCTCCATCGCCCCTTCGCGCGGCGGGTCGATCAGCATGCGGTCGAACTTGCCCAGCGCGACGAAATCCTCGGGCTTGGCTTCGAACAGGTTGCGGCAGTAGAACGTCGTCTTGCCGTCCACGCCGTTGACCTTGGCATTGTCCAGCGCGCGCTCGGTCAGCGCGGTGCTGCCTTCGATGCCCACCACCTCGCGCGCCTGCGTGGCCAGCGGCAGCGTGAAATTGCCCAGGCCGCAGAACAGGTCGGCCACGCGGTCTTGCGGCTGCACATCCAGCAGGCGCAGCGCGCGCCCAACCAGCACGCGGTTGATCTGGTGGTTGACCTGGGTGAAGTCGGTCGGCTTGAACGGCATGCGGATGCCGAATTCCGGCAGCGTGTACTGCAGCTTCGACTGCGCCGGATAGTAAGGCGCGGCCGTATCCGGCCCCTTGGTCTGCAGCCACCATTCGACCTTGTGCAGGTCGGCGAAGGCCTTCAGGCTGGCCTCGTCGGCCGCATTCAGCGCTTCCATGATGCGCAGCACCAGCACCGTGACCTTGGCGCCGTCGTCGCCCTCGCCCACCGCCAGCTCGATCTGCGGCATGCGGTCGCGGATCGACAGACCGGCCACCAGCTCACGCAGCGGCACCAGCATGGCCGAGACATTGGGCGGCAGGATCTCGCAGGTCTTCATGTCGGCGATGAAGGACGAACGCTTCTCGTGGAAGCCCACCAGTACGCCGCCCTTCTTGGCCACATAGCGCACCGAGATGCGGGCGCGGTAGCGATAGCCCCAGGTCGGCCCGTAGATCGGGCGCAGCATGGTTTCGGCCTTGGTTTTGCCGAGGTGCCAGAGGTTGTCTTCCAGCACGCGCTGCTTCATCGCCACCTGCGCGGACGGCTCCAGGTGCTGCATGGCGCAGCCGCCGCAGTTGCCGAAATATTCGCAACGCGGCTTGACCCGCAACGACGATTCGCTGTGCAGCGCCGTCATGGTGGCCGCTTCCCACTTGGGTTTCTTGCGGAAGGAAGAGAAGCTGACCCGCTCGCCGGGCAAGGCGCCCTCGACGAAGATTACCTTGCCCTGGGTGCCGTCCTCGTTCTCGAGATGGCCGACGCCGCGCCCGTCCATGTCGAGCGACTTGATTTCAATGATGATGTCTTGTTGCATGAGGGAAACTTCGAGGTGGGGCGAATGCCCGCTGCCGGAAAACAAAAGCGGTATTGTCCGCGATCCGGGGGCCTGAGGGAAGCGCGACGCGCACCCCGCGCAACGTTCACCGGAAGAAACAGCGACAGTGCGCCGCAGGCGGGCGCACAAATCATCAGTAAATGCCGCTCAGAACAAGGCGTCGCGGCTGACGCCGCGCGACGCCAGCAGCCGCTTGAGCTTGACCAGCGCCTCCTGCTGCACCTGGCGCACCCGCTCGCGGGTGATGCCCATTTCGCCGGCCAACTGCTCCAGCGTGGAAGGATCGTCGTTGTCCAGGCCGAAGCGGCGCGCCACGATCACCCGCTGCTTTTCCGACAGGCTCTTGAGCCATTCGCGGATCAGGATCGCCATTTCATGGCTTTCGGCGCGGGTGTCGGGGTTTTCTTCCACGGCGCTCGGCAGCAGGTCCATCAGGCTGGCCTGCGGGTCGTTGTCCAGCGGGGTATCCAGCGACGCGGCGTGCTCGGAGAGAGCCAGCACGTCCTGCACCTCTTCCACCGGCCGCTCGACCAGATGGGCGATATCCTCGGCGCTGGCGTCGCGGCCGTCGCGCTGCTGCGCCTCCAGGTGGTACTTGGCGCGCAGGATCTGGTTCAGCTCGCGCACCATGTGCACCGGCAGGCGCACGGTACGCGCCTGGTTCATGATGGCGCGCTCGATGCTCTGGCGTATCCACCAGGTGGCATAGGTCGAAAAACGGAAGCCGCGCTCGGGTTCGAACTTGTCGATGGCGCGCATGAGGCCGAGGTTGCCTTCCTCGATCAGGTCCAGCAAGGCCACGCCGCGGTTGATGTAATGCTTGGCGATGGAGACCACCAGCCGCAGGTTGTGCTCGATCATCTTCTGCCGCGCGATGAACTCGCCCTGCTTGGCCAGGGTAGCGTAATGCAATTCCTCTGCCGCCGTCAGCAACGGCTTGGCGCCGATCTTGTTGAGGTAGTGCTGGGTGGTATCGGTGGAAAGCTCGGCGGCGAGCACCTTCTTGAGCTCGTCCACGCCTTCGGCCACCACCGGCTCCTGCTGCTCCACGGCGGCGGCGGGATCGCCATCGATCACTTCAGCCTCATCGATCTCCTCGATGGGATCGTCAATATCCTCGCTGTGAGGATCGTGGTCCGGCAAATGATCGCGGCGATTGCTGCTCATAAGCTACCGTGGCGGTAAATATTTGGAAGGATCAACAGGCTTGCCCTGCTGGCGAATTTCAAAGTGCAGCTTCACATTGTCGCTGTCGGAGTTGCCCATCTCGGCGATCTTCTGCCCCTTGGTCACGCTCTGGCCTTCCTTGACCAGGATGGTCTTGTTGTGCGCGTAGGCCGACAACAGGTTATTGGTATGCTTGATGATCACCAGGTTGCCGTAGCCGCGGATGCCGCTGCCGGCATACATGACCTTGCCCGCACCGGCGGCCATCACTGCCTGGCCGGACTTGCCGGCGATGTCCAGGCCCTTCTTGCCGCCCTCGAAGGTGCCGACCACCTTGCCATCGGCCGGCCACATCCAGGACACGCCCTCGTCCTCGCTTGCCGCCGGCGCCACCGGTTTTTCGGCCGGATGGGCGGGCTCAGCCTTGGACGGCGCCGCAGGCGAAGCGGCTGCGGCCGCAGCCGGCGCATTCGCCGAGTCCGGCTTCTCCAGTTCCGCCAGCGCGCTGTCGGAATACGCCCGCTTGTCGCCGCGCGGACCGGTCTTGTTCGACGCGCCGGCAGCACCGGCCGCCGGTGCCGCGCCTGGCGCTCCCAGCGGCTTGACTTCGATGCCAGAGGCCGGCGCCGCGGCGACAGCCGCCGTCTGCGCCTGGCCGCCGTTGCCGTCAGGCGGCGCCACGCGCAACACCTGGTCGACCTTGATATCGTTCGGGTTGGTCAGGTTGTTCCAACTGACGATGTCGCGATAGTTTTGGCCGGACTCCAGCGCGATGCGATACAGGGTGTCGCCCTTCTTCACCGTGTAGTAGCCGCGCCCGGCCGGAGCTGCGGGAGCCGCCGACGCCGGTGCCGCATCGGCCGCCTTGCCGCTGCTGGTACGCTCGACCACCGGTGCCTGCTGCTTGGGCGCCGAGCTGCAAGCAGCCAATATCCCAACGACGCTCCCCAACACAGCCAAACGAATTTTCTTCATGCTCTTACTGTAAATTTTGTACAACGCTAGTTGACTCGCTGCCTGCGCGAGAAGTTCATCCAGGGCAACACCGCCGTCGCGCATGCCTGCCGCTCCCACCCTGTGCCGGTTTCGACAATTTGCCGCCGATCTTGATACTGGCGCCAATCCATCCTATAACGAGCCAATAGGCGCACGCTCGCCAGCTCCGCCTTACACCGTTCCCGGCCGCAACGGCACGAAATGGCACTGCTCCATGGTCGTGCTGCTCCATTCGTTTTTGCCTACGCGCTCGATCAGCTCAAGCACTTGCTGGCGCGCGCCCACCGGCGCCACCAGACGGCCGCCTACTGCCAGTTGCTCCAGCAAGGCTTGCGGCACCTCGAGGCCTGCCGCGGCCAAAATGATGCCGTCGAACGGCGCCACCTGGGGCAAGCCAAGCATACCATCTCCGTAATGCAAGCGGATATTTGCGATTCTCAACGGCCGCAGATTGTTCTTGGCCAGTTCATGCAACGGCTTGATGCGTTCGATCGAATACACCTCCCCCGCCACCCGTGACAGCACCGCCGCCTGGTAGCCGCAGCCGGTGCCAATCTCCAGCACGCGGTCGAGCCGGCCGCCGTTGCCGTTCTGGCGCATGATTTCTATCATGCGCGCCACGATATAAGGCTGGGAAATGGTCTGGTGGTGGCCGATCGGCAGGGAAGCGTCGATATAGGCCTGGCTGGCCAGCCCCGGCTCGACGAACATATGGCGCGGCACCGCCTCCAGCGCGGCCAGCACCTTGGCATCGGCCACGCCCTGCTTGGCCACGCGCGCCGCCATCGCGCGGCGCACCGCTTCGGATGCCAGCGGCGAGGCATGGCTGGAATTGTTGGTCTGGGTAACCGTCATCACATTCCTGACCGCCGTCCTGGGCGCCGGGGCGGCGCTCAACAGCGGTTGTACCGGCGCCTGCGGCCGGGCCGCTGCCGGCAGCGGCGCAGGCTGGGGACGCAAGGCCTGCGACAGTCCTTGCTGTACCGGATTGAGCGGCTTGGGCACGGAACGTTCCGTTCGCTGCGAAGACAGCGCCGCATTCTTCGCAGCGGTCTGCGTGGTGGCTTGCGGCCGCACACCGCCGGCCGCCGTCTTGGCGGAAGCGACGCCGTTCTTTTTCTTGTCGACCACCGAGGACAGGCTCAGCGGAAAGCGGCTCGGCTTTTCGCTCATGCAAGCGCTTTCTTCAGGTTGTCCAGCTGGGCGTTGTGGGTCAGGTCGATCTGCAACGGGGTAACCGAGACATAGCCCTGCGCGGTCGCGTGGAAATCGGTGCCCTCGCCGGCATCCTTGGCCGCGCCCGCCGGGCCGATCCAGTACAGGTCGCGCCCGTGCGGGTCGGTCAGCTTGTGCACCGGCTCGGACATGTGGCGCTTGCCCAGGCGCGTGGCTACGCACCCCTTCAGTTCTTCGTAGGGCAGATTGGGAATATTGACGTTGAGCAGGTACGGCTTGGGCAAGGCGTCGAACTGGCGCTCGACCACTTCGCGCGCGATGCGCGCCGCCGCTTTCAGCTCCGCCCAGCCTTTGTGCAACTGCGAAAAAGCGATCGACGGGATGCCGAACAGGAAACCTTCGGTCGCTGCCGCGACGGTGCCCGAGTACAGCGTGTCGTCGCCCATGTTCTGTCCCTGGTTGATGCCGGAGACGATCAGGTCGGGCCGCTCCTTGAGCAGCCCGGTCAGCGCCACGTGGACGCAATCGGACGGCGTGCCGTTGAGATAGTAGAAACCGTTGGCGGCTTGCTCCACCCACAGCGGGCGATCCAGCGTGAGCGAATTGGAACTGCCGGAACGGTTGCTGTCCGGCGCGACGACAGTGATGTCGGCGATGGGCGCAAGCGCTTCGGCCAGGGCATTGATGCCGGGCGCGAGGTAGCCATCGTCGTTGCTGATCAGGATTTTCATTGGCTGCATTTTAACCGAAGCCCGGGGTCAACAATCCGCGCCTCGGCAGACAAAATCGCGCCGCGCCGACGTTCGGCGCCGCTGCCGCAGGCCACTATTCCTGCGCGCTCAACTCCTGATAGACGTAGGCCGAGAGCACCAGCCTGTCGCGCACGGCCAGCCCGGCAAACTCGACCCCGTACTTCAGGTGATCCGGATCGCCCGCAGGCTCGGCGGCGCGCAATACCAGCGGCAGCTCCAGGTTCAGTTGCTGGTCCGCCACCGAAGCGACGAAACGCAGTTGCCCGTTGGCCCCTTTCTGCGCCGCAACCCGCCCCGGCAGCGTCGGCGCCACCAGCGATGCCCCGCCCATGCTCAAGTCCACCATCCTGGCCGGCAAGGGACTGGCGCCGCCCAAGGACAGGAATCCCTCCACGCTGACCGGTACGCGCGCATCCCGGCGGATCACGGTGCTGCGCACTTCGCGCGGACACGACAAATGCAGGTACACGAATGGCGTCTGCTGATACTTGACCAGGTTCGCGCTGAAGGCATAGGCACGCTTGCCGGAAAGCGCGCGCACCACCAGGGCCTGGCCTTCGCGGATGAACAGTTGCTTGCCGTCCTTCATCGGCGCGGTCACCAGCACGCTCTTGTTGGGCAGACAGCCGACCAGGCTGACGCTGTAGCGCTGCTGGGCATCGTCCTTGAATTGCAGCCACAAGGTATCGCCGATCTGCCAGCGCACCTGGTCCAGCGTGATCACGCTCTCGGCGCCGCGCACGGCGGCCGCAGGCTTCAAGGGGGGCTTGCCTTCCGCCAGCTTCTTGCGCAGCTCGTCGCGCGATTGCGGCAGCGGCACCGACTCGGTATCGGGTTCGCTGACCCAGTTGGCATTGCGGTACAGGCCGTTCTCGACCAGCCCGTCCAGTTGCCCCTGGGTTTCGATGATGGTGCCGCGCGCCAGCAGCAGTTCGCCGGCCTGGTTGTAGATGGGCCAGGGAGAAGCGATTCCCAGCGCCAGTTCGGAGGCCCTGACCGGCACCAGTGAAGTCAGGCTCGACATCTCTCAGGCCAGGTCCGGTTCAGGCTGCTGCGCGGCGGCCTCTTCCGCCACGCGGGCAGCGGCCTGCTGGCGGAAGAATTCCTGCACCACGGCGGCCTCGCGGGTGCGCTTGAACGGCGGCAGGCTCTGCCAGATGCGGCGGCCGTAGTTCTTGGTGATGATGCGGGGATCGCAGATCATCAGCACGCCTCGGTCGCCCTCGTCGCGGATCAGGCGCCCCGCGCCCTGCTTGAGGTTGATGATGGCCGACGGCAACTGGTGGTGTACGAAACCGTTCATGCCCTGCTTTTCCATCTCGGCAATGCGCGCGGCCAGCACCGGATCGTCCGGCGGCGAGAACGGCAGCTTGTCGATGATCACCAGCGACAGCGCGTCGCCGCGCACGTCCACGCCCTCCCAGAAACTCTGGCTGCCGATCAGCACGCCGTTGCCGGCGGCCCGGAAACGGTCCAGCAGTTCGGTGCGCCCGGCCTCGCCCTGGACGAACAGCGGATAAGGCAGCTTGCGCGCCTCGAACTCGGTGCGCAGGCGCTCGGCGGTGCGGTTGACCGCGCGCAATGTGGTGCACAGGAAGAAGCAGCGGCCGCCGGCGGCTTCGATGATGGGCAAGGCGGCGTCGATGACGGCGTCGGTGTATTCGAAGGAATTGGGTTGCGGCAGGTTTTGCGGCACGTACAGGATGCCCTGCCGCTCGTAGTCGAACGGGCTCGGCCAGGATTGGGCCGGCTCGTTCCACAATCCCATCTGGGCCGCATAGTGGTTGAAGTCACGCTTCACCGCCAGCGTGGCCGAAGTGAAGATCCATGAGCGCGGCGTGCCTTCGCGCTGCTTGTTGAAGATCGGGGCGATCGACAGCGGCGTGCGGTGCAGCTGCAGCGACGACGCGTAAGCCTCCACCCATTGCACGTAGAACTGCTTTTCCTGGGGCGGTTCTTCCCCGTCGCCTTTCTTGCCCGCCGCGGGCTTGGCCGGGGCCGCTTCCAACGGGCCGTTCCAGTTTTCCAGCTGGTACAGGATTTCCTTGGCGCGGTCGCGGCATTGCTGGATGGTCTCGGCGCGCTCGGCCTGCTTTTCCAGCACGGCGATCATGTCGTCCATGCAGTCCTTGAGCGTATCCAGCGCCGGGAAGAACGGGCTGGAGGCGGCGATCTGGTTGAGCGCCAGGCGCACCGAGTCTTCCGGGAAGACCAGCCGCAAGTCGCGCGCGGCCCGCTCCACCGGCGCCACCAGGCGCGCCCAGTCGGCGCCGTCGCGAGCGTGCGACAGGCCTTCGGCCAGCACGTCGCGGCACAATTCCAACACCTGAGAGGTCGACACCGTCTCGCCGAAGAACAGCGTGGCCGTTTCGGGCAACTGGTGCGCCTCGTCGAAAATCACCGTGTTGGCCGCCGGCAGCAGCTCGGCGATGCCGGTGTCCTTGAGCGCGACGTCGGCGAAGAACAGGTGGTGGTTGACCACCACCACGTCGGCCTGCTGGGCTTCCTTGCGCGCCTTCATGACGAAGCAATCCTGGTAGTACTGGCACTCGGAACCGAAACAGGTGTCGCGGGTGGAAGTGACCAGGTTCCAGACCGAAGCCGTCTCTGGCACCTGGGACAGCTCAGCCTTGTCGCCGGAAGAGGTGGTTTTGACGAAGCGCGAGATTTCGCGCAGGTAGCCGACGTCCTCGCGCGCGGTCAGGCGGCCGTTTTGCAGCGTGCGCTCAAGGTGGAAATGGCAGACGTAATTGGAACGCCCCTTCAGCAGCGCCACCGATACCGGCGCCTGCAAGGCGCGGCGCACGGTCGGGATGTCGCGCGTGTAGAGCTGGTCCTGCAGCGTCTTGGTGCCGGTGGAGACGATCACCTTGCCGCCCCACAGCAATGCCGGCACCAGGTAGGCGAAGGTCTTGCCGGTGCCGGTGCCGGCTTCGGCGATCAGGGTTCCCTGGTTGGCGATGGCCGAGGCGATCGCCTTGGCCATCTCGGTCTGCGAATGGCGCGGCCGGTAGCTGCCTACGCTACCGCCCAGCGCCCCTCCGGCGCCGAACAATTGTTCGATTTCGGCATCATGGATACCTGGTGTTTCCGGAACGGCGGTATCTTCTGGAGCACTCACTGCAGCAAACCTGTCGGGATAAGAAAACGGAATGGCGGACTCGCCGGCCTATGTTTGCCGCATACGGCAAACCTCTATTTTACGCGGAGTCGGCGCGGCGAACCGCAGCCGAAGACAGGCCGGGTGGCCGGATGGAAACATGCCCGGGCCGGCGTCCCCTCGCCCGGGCGAGGGAATTACGCCGGGATGTCGGGAACCAGCTGCATCTTCAGCAGGGAAATGTGATCTTTCAGTTGCAGCTTGCGCTTTTTCAGCCGGCGCAATTGCAGGTCTTCCGAACGCGCATCACGCATGAGCATGTCGATCACGCTGTCGAGATCGCGGTGTTCGACTTCAAGTTCGATGATACGGCGCTGGATGTCTTCGCGATGCGTGCTGGTCATGGTGGATAGCTGAATGCGCTTCCTGGCAAATGGTTGAGATAGTGTAATCCAGCCGCGCCGCGCCAACAATCGCCGCCGGCGGGACAGGCGCGTTACTGGGGCGCTGCCGGCGGCTGGGCCTGGCGCTGCTTGCGTTCGGCGCGCTCCCGTTCGTTCTCGGCCTTCTTGCGCTCCACTTCCTGGCGATGGGCTTCGGCATCCTTGATGCGCTGCTCCCGGGCCGCCGCATTGGCGGCGCGTTCGGGCGCACGGGCCGCATCCTCGGCCTGCTGCTCCCGCACCTTGGCCTCATGCTCGCGGATGCGGTAATCCGGCGACTGCCCCTGGCCCTGGTCGATGCGCTGCTGTACCTGCTCGCGCTTGGCGTCGCTCTCCTGCACCTTGCGCGCCGAATCGGCTTCTTTCTGCTGCTGTTCCTGCAGGCGGCGCGCGGCGTCCGCCTGGTCCTGCTTGCGTTGCTCGGCCAGGGCCTGGTCGCGCTCGTCCACGTTGGCCTGGCGCTGGTAGGTATTGGCTTCGATCTCTACCTGCTTGATATTGCTTTCAGCTACGCGCTTGCGTTCCCTGGCCTCTTCCAGGCAGGACGACACCAGGAATTTCTTGTAGCAGGCGCGCTGGTCGATGATGTAGCGGATGGCCAGCGCATTCCGGTCCTCGTCCGCCTCGGCCAGCGCCTTTTGCGCGACCTCGCGGGATTTGATCGAGCCCGCGGGATAGCGCTGGTTGAGCGGCGCGCGCGCCTCCAGCGCCTCGAACGTTTCCTTCGACATCGCCGGCGCCCCCTCGGGCGCGGCCGTCTGGGCCGAACTCCAGCCCGCCGCCAGCATCAGCGACAGGCCGCAAAGAAAACGGGAAACACCGTTGGCATCAGCGAAGAAACCTTGCATGTAATTCTTGTCCACTCTCTGGTTAATCAGGACAGCCGGTCCGCCACAATGCGGCGATCCGCCTCCAAATACTCTTTCGACTGCATCTCAATGATACGTGAAACGGTACGGTGGAACTCGTTGGACAGGGTACCAACGGTGTAAAGCTCGTCCGGCTCCACCGCCGCCGACATGATCAGCTTGACCTTGTGGTCGTAGAACACGTCGATCAGCCAGGTGAAGCGGCGCGCCTCCGACGACATCGCCGCCGACATGCGCGGGATGTCCGACAGGATCACCGTCTGGAACTGGCTGGCCAGCTCCAGGTAGTCGTTCTGCGAACGCGGGCCGCCGCACAGGGTGGCGAAGTCGAACCAGATGGCGCTGCCGGCGCGGCGCAAGGCGCGGATCTCGCGTGCCTCGATATGCACGCGCGGGTCCTCATCGGCGGTCTCGGCGACGGCGGCGAAAGCCTGGCGCAGTTCCTCGTCGGTCTGCGCGTTGAGCGGCGTGTGGTAGACCTTGACCTGCTCCAGCACGCGCTTGCGATAGTCGATGCCGGCGTCGATGTTCATCACGTCCAGCTTTTCCTTGAGCAGCGCGATGGTCGGCAGCATGCGGTCGCGGTGCAGGCCGTCCGGGTACAGCGTGCCCGGTTCGTAGTTGGAGGTCATCACGAAGGACACGCCGTTGTCGAACAAGCCTTTGAGCAGGTTGTACAGGATCATCGCGTCGGCGATGTCGGAGACGTGGAATTCGTCGAAGCAGATCAGGCGGTATTTCCTGGCGATGCGTTTGGCGACTTCGTCCAGCGGATCGGCGATGCCTTTCAACTCATCCAGCTGGCGGTGCACATCGCGCATGAATTCGTGGAAGTGCAGGCGCGTCTTGCGCACCACCGGCACCACCGAATAGAAGCTGTCCATCAAAAAGGATTTGCCGCGGCCCACGCCGCCCCACATGTACACGCCGCGCGGCACCGCGGGCCGGCTGATCAGGCGCTTGAAAGCCGACGCGCGCTGCGCCTTGTAGGCGACCCACTCCTCATACGCCTGCTGCAGGCGGCCGATCGCGCGCAACTGCGCCTCGTCGGAGCGATAGCCGCGCTCGGCCAGCGAGTGTTCGTAGAATTGACGGACATCCATAGGAAATTCTCTTAAAACAAAAATGGGCGAGCCAGGCTCGCCCATTGCAGCAACAAATCAATGCTCAGCAATACGCGTGGGGCGTATTGTCGCATTGATCGCGCATCAGAAGTTCAGCGCGCGCTTGTCGACCGCCAGCGCCGCTTCCTTGGTCGCTTCGGACAGCGACGGGTGGGCGTGGCAGATGCGGGCGATGTCTTCCGAGGAAGCGCGGAATTCCATCGCGACCACGGCTTCCGAGATCAGCTCGGATGCCATCGGGCCGACAATGTGCACGCCCAGGATTTCATCGGTCTTGGCGTCGGCCAGGAACTTGACCATGCCCGACGTATCGCCCAGCGCGCGTGCGCGGCCGTTGGCCAGGAACGGGAAGGTGCCGGCCTTGTACTGCACGCCTTCGGCCTTCAGTTGCTGCTCGGTCTTGCCGACCCAGGCGATTTCCGGCGAGGTGTAGATGACCCAGGGGATGGTGTTGAAGTTGACGTGGCCGTGCTGGCCGGCGATGCGCTCGGCAACCGCGACGCCCTCTTCTTCCGCCTTGTGCGCCAGCATCGGGCCGCGCACGACGTCACCCACCGCCCACACGTTGGGCAGGTTGGTCTTGCAGTCGCCGTCGACGGCGATGAAGCCGCGCTCGTCCAGCTTCAGGCCCACGCCTTCGGCGTTCAGGCCGATGGTGTTGGGAGTGCGGCCGATGGAGACGATCAGCTTGTCGAACTCGCCCTTTTGCGCGTCGCCCTTGCTGTCGGTGTATTCCACGGTGACGCTCTTCTTGCCGGCCTTGATCTCGCCGATCTTCACGCCCAGGCTCACGTTCAGGCCCTGCTTGGTCAGCAGCTTCTGCGCTTCCTTGGCGATCTGCTCGTCGACTGCGCCCAGGAATGCGGGCAGCGCTTCCAGCACGGTCACTTCCGCGCCCAGGCGGCGCCACACCGAGCCCATTTCCAGGCCGATCACGCCGGCGCCGATCACGCCCAGCTTCTTCGGCACTTCGGTAATGGCCAGCGCGCCGGTGTTGGACAGGATCAGTTGCTCGTCGAACGGCACGCCCGGCAATGCGCGGGCATTGGAACCGGTGGCGACGATCACGTGCTTGGCGGTGATGGTTTCTTCAGCGGCGCCGGCCACCTTGATCTCGTAGCCGTTGGCGTCGCCCTTGACGAAGGAGCCGCGGCCGTGGAAGAAGGACACTTTGTTCTTCTTGAACAGGTACAGGATGCCGTCGTTGTTCTGCTTGACCACGGTGTTCTTGCGGCCCAGCATCTTGTCCAGGTTCAGGCCCAGGCCCTTGACTTCGATGCCGTGCTCGGCGAAGCCGTGGCTGGCATGCTCATAGTGCTCGGACGATTGCAGCAGCGCCTTGGACGGGATGCAGCCGACGTTGGTGCAGGTGCCGCCCGGAGCGGGACCGCCCTTGTCGTTCTTCCACTCGTCGATACAAGCGGTGTTGAAACCCAGTTGCGCTGCGCGGATGGCGGCGATGTAACCGCCGGGGCCGCCGCCGATGACGACCACGTCAAAATTCTTGCTCATGTGTTTTTCCTGATTCGTTTGTTTGCGCGCCACACAGGCCGCAATGAGAAAGGCGCGAACAGCGAGAAACCGATTCGGTGTTCCTGCCGTTCGCGCCCCTTTCCTTACCTATTGCCGATTACAGATCGAGCAGCAGACGGGCCGGATCTTCCAGCGCTTCCTTGATCGCCACCAGCGACAGGACGGCTTCGCGGCCGTCGATGATGCGGTGGTCGTAGGACAGCGCGAAGTAGTTCATCGGACGGATCACGATTTGGCCGTTCTCGACCACGGCGCGGTCCTTGGTGGCGTGGATGCCCAGGATCGCCGATTGCGGCGGGTTGATGATCGGGGTCGACAGCATGGAACCGAAGGTGCCGCCGTTGGAGACGGTGAAGGTACCGCCCGACAGTTCTTCGATCGACAGCTTGCCGTCCTTGGCCTTCTGGCCGAATTCGCCGATCTTCTTCTCGATGGCGGCGATCGACATCTGGTCGGCGTCGCGCAGGACCGGCACCACCAGGCCGCGCGGCGAACCGACGGCCACGCCGATGTCGAAGTAGCCGTGGTAGACGATGTCGTTGCCGTCAACCGAAGCGTTGACGATCGGGTACTTCTTCAGCGCGTGCACGACCGCCTTGACGAAGAAGGACATGAAGCCCAGCTTGACGCCGTGTTCCTTCTCGAACTTGTCCTTGTACTTGTTGCGCAGGTCGATGACCGGCTGCATGTTGATTTCGTTGAAGGTGGTCAGGATGGCGTTGGTCGCTTGCGATTGCAGCAGGCGCTCGGCCACGCGGGCGCGCAGGCGGCTCATCGGCACACGCTGTTCCGGGCGGTTTTCCAGGCCGGCGGCAACCGGTGCGGCAACTGCTGCCAGCGCCGGCTTGGCGGCTGCGGCAGGCGCTGCCGCCGGTGCGGACAGGGCGCCCAGCACGTCGCCCTTGGTCACGCGGCCATCCTTGCCGGTGCCGGTGACTTGCGAAGTCGACAGGTTGTTGTCGGCCAGCAGCTTGGCGGCGGCCGGCATGGCGACGCTGCCCTTGTTGGCGGGTTCGGCGGCAGCGGCGGCGGGAGCGGCGGCTTGCGGCGCCGGAGCGGCTGCGGCGGCAGGAGCGCCGGCTTGTGCCGACGCTTCGGTATCGATGATGGCGATGACTTCGCCGGCGACGACGGTAGCGCCGTCAGCCTTGATGACCTGGACGATCACGCCTGCGTCCGGGGCCGGCAATTCCAGCACGACTTTATCGGTTTCGATGTCGATCAGGTTTTCGTCGCGTGCAACTTGTTCGCCCACTTTTTTGTGCCACTGCAGCAGGGTCGCTTCAGCAACGGATTCTGATAATTGCGGGACTTTTACTTCGATTTGAGCCATTTATATTTCTCCGATTCGGGTGATTCGTTTTTATGAAACACAGGCGCCCCGCCCTCGCGGGCGCGCCTGGTTTGCAGCAATGATTACTTGGTCAGGACAAAGCCCTTGAGCTTGGCGAAGGCGGTTTCGATCAGGGCCTTCTGCTGCGCATAGTGCTTGTCGTAGTAACCCACGGCAGGCGATGCGCTGGCCGGACGGCCGGCATAAGCCAGCTTCTGGCCTTCGGACAGGTTCTCGAAGATGTTGTGCTGGATCTGCAGCCATGCGCCCTGGTTCTGCGGCTCGTCCTGCGCCCATACCAGCTCGTTGAAGTTCGGGAACTGCTTGAGGGCAGCGGCGAACGCCTTGTGCGGGAACGGATACAGCTGCTCGACACGGATGATGGCGGTGTCGTTCTGGCCGCGTTCCTTGCGGGCGTTGACCAGGTCGTAGTACACCTTGCCCGAGCAGGCGATCACGCGCTTGACCTTCTTGGCGTCGATGGACTCGTCGACTTCCGGGATCACGGTCTGGAACGACCCCTTGGCCAGGTCGGACAGCGGCGAGCCGGCATCCTTGTTACGCAGCAGCGACTTCGGCGTCATGATGATCAGCGGCTTGCGGAACAGGCGGATCATCTGGCGGCGCAGCAGGTGGAAGATCTGCGCGGCGGTGGTGGGCTGCACCACTTGCATGTTGTTGTCCGCGCACAGCTGCAGGTAACGCTCCAGGCGTGCCGAGGAGTGCTCGGGACCCTGGCCTTCATAGCCGTGCGGCAGCATCTGCACCAGGCCCGAAGCGCGGCCCCACTTCACTTCGCCGGAGCTGATGAACTGGTCCATCACGACCTGGGCGCCGTTGGCGAAGTCGCCGAACTGGGCTTCCCAGATGGTCAGGGTGTTGGGTTCGGCGGTCGAGTAGCCGTATTCGAAGCCCAGCACCGCTTCTTCCGACAGCACGGAGTCGATGACGGTGAAGGTCGACTGGTTCTCGGCGACGTTTTGCAGCGGCACATAGGTGCCGGCGTCCCAACGCTCGCGGTTCTGGTCGTGCAGCACGGCGTGGCGGTGCACGAAGGTGCCGCGGCCGGCGTCCTGGCCGGTCAGGCGCACGGCATAGCCGGACGACACCAGCGAGGCGTAGGCCAGGTGTTCGCCCATGCCCCAGTCCAGGTTCATCTCGCCGCGGGCCATGGCGGCGCGGTCGTTGATGACCTTCTCGACCAGCGAGTGCGCCTTGAAGCCTTCGGGGATGGTGGTGATCTTGGCGCCCAGGCGCTTCAGTTCAGCCAGCGGCACGGCGGTTTCGGCCGCGTCGGTCCACTTGCGGTTCAGGAACGGCAGCCAGTCGACCGCGTACTTGCTCTTGAAGTTGGTCAGCACCGGGTCGATGGTGTGCTTGCCGGCGTCCATCGCGGCGCGGAACTCCTTGACCAGCGCTTCGCCGCCGTCGGCGGGGATGGTGCCTTGCGCAGCCAGCTTGTCGGCGTACAGCTTGCGGGTGCCGGGGTGCTGGGCGATCTTCTTGTACATCAGCGGCTGGGTCAGCGCCGGGGTGTCCTGCTCGTTGTGGCCCAGTTTGCGGAAGCAGATGATGTCGACCACGATGTCCTTCTTGAACTTCATGCGGTAGTCGACAGCGATCTGGGTCGCGAACACGACGGCTTCCGGATCGTCGCCGTTGACGTGCAGCACCGGTGCTTCGATCATCTTGACCACGTCCGAGCAGTACAGCGTCGAACGGGAGTCGCGCGGGTCGGAGGTGGTGAAGCCGATCTGGTTGTTGATGACGATGTGAACCGTGCCGCCGGTGCCGTAGCCGCGGGTCTGCGCCAGGTTCAGGGTTTCCATCACGACGCCCTGGCCGGCGAAGGCGGCGTCGCCGTGCACCAGGATCGGCAGCACTTGCGAGCCGTCCTTGTCGCCGCGGCGGTCCATACGGGCCTTGACCGAACCTTCCACCACCGGGTTGACGATTTCCAGGTGCGAGGGGTTGAACGCCAGCGACAGGTGGACCGGGCCGCCAGGGGTCGAGACGTCGGACGAGAAGCCCTGGTGGTACTTGACGTCGCCGGCCGGCAGGTCGTCGGCGTGGTGGCCTTCGAATTCGGAGAACAGTTCCTGCGGGGTCTTGCCCAGGATGTTGACCAGCACGTTCAGGCGGCCGCGGTGGGCCATGCCGATGACGATTTCCTGCACGCCGTTTTCGCCAGCGCGTTGGATGGTTTCATCCAGGGAGGCGATGAACGACTCGCCGCCTTCCAGCGAGAAGCGCTTCTGGCCGACGTACTTGGTATGGAGGTAGCGTTCCAGGCCTTCGGCCGCGGTCAGGCGCTCCAGGATGTGCTTTTTCTTCTCGGCCGAGAAGCTGGGCACGGCACGGGTCGGCTCCAGGCGCTCTTCCAGCCAGCGCACTTCGGCCATGTCCGAGATATAGGTGAACTCGGCGCCGATGGAGCGCGTGTAGGTGTCGCGCAGCATCTGCAGCAGGTCGCGCAGCGATGCGGTCTCCGGGCCGAAATAGGTGTTGTTGATGTTGAACACGATGTCCATGTCGGCATCGGTGAAGCCGTAGAAGGAAGGATCGAGTTCAGGGATATTGGGGCGTTCCTGGCGTTGCAGCGGGTCCAGGTTGGCGAAGCGGGAACCGAGGTCGCGGTAGCCGGCGATCAGCTGGGTGGCAGCGACGCGCTTGCGGCCCATGTCGGAATCGGCGGAGGCGATGACGGTGCGGATCGGGCCTTGCTTGGCGCGCTCGGCGAACGAGGCGATCACAGGAGCATGGGCGACGTCGGGACGGTTCGAGCCATCGGTGGCGGGAACGTGCTGGACTGCGTCGAAGTAGGCGCGCCAGTTGTCGGGGACGGATCCGGGATTGTTCAGATACGCTTCGTACAGTTCTTCCAGGTACGGAGCGTTCCCACCGAAGAGGTAGGAGTTGATGTTGTATTGCTCGTAGAGCTTCGTCATTTGCTCACCTTTCTTCGCGTTTCGCGAGATTAGCGGGTTTCTACACCTTCCGCGACACGGCCTGACCGGTTAGCGGATTGCATCAAGTTGTGGGGGAAGGACTTTTGTCTACCTGAAATTCTGTTTGTTACACGTCATCCAGCCAGCGCTGTCGGAATTATATATCCTTCTCTCCAATAAAAAAGCGAATCCAACAGGATTCGCTTTTTTATTTGCTGCCGCCTGCGGCGGGCGTTTCAAACCGCCAACACCCGCCTGCAAAACCGCGCCGCACATGCCTTCCGCCCTTCCTCGCCTTCCTTCCGGATGGGAAGGAACGGGCGTACGAACGTGCTTTGTTGTCCGCCCGCCAACACGGCCGGCGGACTCGCGCATGCTTAGCGCTTGTCGATCGGCGGCACGTCGCGGCGCGGCGAACCGACGAACAACTGGCGGGGACGGCCGATCTTCTGCTCCGGATCGGAGATCATCTCGTTCCACTGGGCGATCCAGCCGATGGTGCGGGCCATGGCGAAGATGCAGGTGAACATCGAGGTCGGGATGCCCAGCGCGCGCTGGACGATGCCCGAGTAGAAGTCGACGTTCGGGTACAGCTTGCGGGACACGAAGTAGTCGTCTTCCAGCGCGATCTTTTCCAGCTCCATGGCCAGCTTGAACAGCGGGTCGTCGTGCAGGCCCAGTTCGTTCAGCACTTCGTAGCAGGTTTCGCGCATCAGCTTGGCGCGCGGGTCGTAGTTCTTGTAGACGCGGTGGCCGAAGCCCATCAGCTTGACGCCGGAGTTCTTGTCCTTCACTTGCTTGATGAATTCGGGGATCTTGTCGACCGAACCGATTTCTTCCAGCATGTTCAGGGCGGCCTCGTTGGCGCCGCCGTGCGCGGGGCCCCACAGGCAGGCGATGCCGGCGGCGATACATGCGAACGGGTTGGCGCCCGAGGAACCGGCCAGGCGGACGGTCGAGGTCGAGGCGTTCTGCTCGTGGTCGGCGTGCAGGATCAGGATGCGGTCCAGCGCGCGCACCAGCACTTCATTGACCTTGTACTCTTCGCACGGGTTGGCGAACATCATGCGCATGAAGTTGGCGGTGTACGACAGGTCGTTGCGCGGATAGACGAACGGCTGGCCGATGCTGTACTTGTAGGCCATGGCCACCAGGGTCGGCAGCTTGGCGATCATGCGGATGGCCGACACTTCGCGGTGGTTGGCGTTGGAGATGTCCAGCGAGTCGTGGTAGAAGGCCGACAGCGCGCCCACGGAACCGGTCAGCACCGCCATCGGGTGCGCGTCGCGGCGGAAACCGCGGAAGAAGAAGTTCATCTGCTCGTGCACCATGGTGTGCTGGGTCACGGTACCGACGAATTCTTTCTTCTGGGCGGCATTTGGCAGCTCGCCGTGCAGCAGCAGGTAGCACGATTCCAGGAAGTCGCAGTTCACGGCCAACTGCTCGATCGGATAACCGCGGTACAGCAGTTCGCCCTTGTCGCCGTCGATGTAGGTGATCGAGGAGTTGCAGGAAGCGGTCGACATGAAGCCGGGGTCGTAGGTGAACTTGCCGGTGCCTGCGTACAGCTTGCGGATGTCGATCACGTCAGGGCCGATGGTGCCCTTGTAGATGGGAAAATCTACGGATGGAGACCCGTCGGAGAACGACAGGGTAGCTTTGATATCGGTGTTGGACATAGCTGTTCCTTTTGCTGGGATGGTGAAACCGTTAATCAAAACCGCGGCCGCACTGCCTGGCGACATCCGTGATCCGATGCGCCGGGTGGCGTGAACAAAACAGGCCGCGTTCGAGCAAAATCCGTCTGGCTTGTGGCCAGGCGCAAAATCAGGCCGTACGAAGTTTCTTCAACAACGCATGCACGTGCGGCAGGTCGACTGCCGCCTCCGGCTCCTTGCGAGCCAGCAGCAAGTCCATCAGGTCGTTGTCGGTCAGGTCCATCAACCGCGAAAACGCATCGACCTCTTCGTCGCTCATCCGCGCCTCGTTGGCGTCGAGATAGCGGGTCAGGATCAGGTCGTTCTCCAGCAGGCCCCGGCGTGCCCGCCAGCGCAAGCGCGCGCGCTTTGCCGGATCATCCTGGTGACGTTCAGTCATGAACTCGCTCACTTCAAATCTTTCAGTTTCTGATACTACCGAATTCCGGCGTTCCGGGCCGGCGGCGGGAGGTTCCGGGGCTTGGCCAGACCTGCCTTGCCCTGCCCGCTTCCCGCTGCGGACCGCCCGCAGGCGGTCCGCTTGCTCTTGCAATGCTACAACTGCGCGCTTACACCGCGCGGCGCACCATCAGTTCCTTGATCTTGCCGATGGCCGCGTTGGGGTTCAGACCCTTCGGGCAGACGTCGACGCAGTTCATGATGGAACGGCAGCGGAACAGGCGGTACGGGTCTTCCAGGTTGTCCAGGCGGGCGCCGGTGGCTTCGTCGCGGCTGTCGGCGATGAAGCGGTAGGCCTGCAGCAGGCCGGCCGGGCCGACGAACTTGTCCGGGTTCCACCAGAACGACGGGCAGGAAGTCGAGCAGCAGGCGCACAGGATGCACTCGTACACGCCATCCAGTTCTTCACGCTGCTCGGGCGACTGCAGGCGCTCCTTCTCGGGCGGGATGCTGTCGTTGATCAGGTACGGCTTGATCGAGTCGTACTGCTTGAAGAAGTTGGTCATGTCGACGATCAGGTCGCGGATGACCGGCAGGCCGGGCAGCGGCTTCAGAACGATGGGTTCGGTCAGCTCGTTCAGGTTGGTGATGCACGCCAGGCCGTTCTTGCCGTTGATGTTCATCGCGTCCGAACCGCACACGCCTTCGCGGCACGAGCGGCGCAGCGCCAGCGAGTCGTCCACGTCGGCCTTGATGCGTTGCAGCGCGTCGAGCAGCATCTTGTCGGTCGGCTTCAGTTCGACCGTCAGGTCCTGCATGTACGGCTTCTCGTCCTTGTCCGGATCGTAACGGTAGATTTTGAATTTCAAAGTGCGAGTCATGTTGCGACCTCTTAGAAAGTACGTGCTTTAGGTTTAAATGTCTCGACGGTCAGTGGCTGCATGTTGACCGGCTTGTAGTCGAGACGATTCCCCTCGGAGAACCACAGCGTGTGCTTGAGCCAGTTCTCGTCGTCGCGGTGTTCGTAGTCGCTGTGCGCGTGGGCGCCGCGCGATTCCTTGCGAGCCGCGGCCGACGTGATGGTGGCCTTGGCGGTTTCGATCAGGTTGTCCAGTTCCAGGGCTTCCTGGCGGGCGGTGTTGAACACCTTGGACTTGTCCTTGAACGAGACATGCTTGCGGCGCTCGTCCAGCTCCATGATCTTCTTGACGCCTTCCTGCAGCAGCGCATCGGTGCGGAACACGCCGCAGTACTTCTGCATGGTGGCGCGGATGTCGTTGGCGACGTCCTGCACGCGCTCGGAACCGGTGCTGTTTTCCATGCGGGCGATGCGCTCCAGCGAGCGGTCCAGCGCGCCGGCCGGGATCGGCTTGTGGCTCTGGTCCTGCAGCTTGGAACCGACGATATGGTTGCCGGCGGCACGGCCGAACACCACCAGGTCCAGCAGCGAGTTGGTGCCCAGGCGGTTGGCGCCGTGCACCGAGACGCAGGCGCATTCGCCGATGGCGTACATGCCCTGCACCACTTCCTTCATCGAACCGCCCTTGGGCACGACCACCTGGCCGTGCACGTTGGTCGGGATACCGCCCATCTGGTAGTGGATGGTCGGCACGACGGGGATCGGTTCCTTGGTCGCATCGACGTTGGCGAACTTGTGGGCGATTTCCAGGATCGACGGCAGGCGCTTCTTGATAGTGTCGGCGCCGATGTGGCGCAGATCCAGCAGCACGTGGTCCTTGTGCGGGCCGACGCCGCGACCCTCCTTGATTTCCTGGTCCATCGAACGCGAGACGAAGTCGCGCGGCGCCAGGTCCTTCAGGGTCGGCGCGTAACGCTCCATGAAGCGCTCGCCGTTGCTGTTGATCAGGATGCCGCCTTCGCCGCGCACGCCTTCGGTGATCAGCACGCCCGCGCCGGCCACGCCGGTCGGATGGAACTGCCAGAATTCCATGTCCTGCAGCGGCAGGCCGGCGCGTGCCGCCATACCCATGCCGTCGCCGGTGTTGATGAAGGCGTTGGTCGATGCGGCCCAGATACGGCCTGCGCCGCCGGTGGCGAACAGGGTGGTCTTGGCGTGCAGCATCATGATTTCGCCGGTTTCCATTTCCAGCGCGGTCACGCCGAGGACATCGCCCTCTTCGTTGCGGATCAGGTCCAGCGCCATCCACTCCACGAAGAAGTGGGTCTTGGCGCGCACGTTACGCTGGTACAGCGTGTGCAGCAGCGCGTGACCGGTACGGTCGGCGGCGGCACAGGCGCGCTGCACCGGCTTTTCGCCGAAGTTGGCGGTATGGCCGCCGAACGGACGCTGGTAGATGGTGCCGTCTGGGTTGCGGTCGAACGGCATGCCGAAGTGCTCCAGCTCGTAGACCGCCTTCGGCGCCTCGCGGCACATGAATTCGATGGCGTCCTGGTCACCCAGGTAGTCCGAGCCCTTGACGGTGTCGAACATGTGCCAGTACCAGTTGTCTTCCGACATGTTGCCCAGCGAAGCGCCGATGCCGCCTTGCGCGGCCACGGTGTGCGAGCGGGTCGGGAAGACCTTGGACAGCACGGCCACGTTCAGGCCGGCTTCCGCCAGTTGCAGGGAGGCGCGCATGCCGGAACCGCCGGCGCCAACGATGACCGCGTCAAAGCGGCGGGTAGTGATTGTGGATTTGATAGCAGCCACGATTTACATTCTCCACAGAATCTGCGCGGCATAGCCTGCGCAACCGATCAGCCACACGATCGTGGCAACTTGCAAGACCAGGCGCAGGGCGACCGGCTTGACGTAATCCATCCAGATATCGCGCACACCGATCCAGGCGTGGAAGAACAGCGCCATGAACGCGGCGAAGGTCGCGATCTTGAACCATTGGTGCGAGAACAGCGCGCCCCAGCCTTCGTAGCTGAAGTGCGTGGAAGTGAAGAAGCACACCAGCAGGATCACGGTGTAGATCGCCATGACGACCGCGGTGGCGCGCTGCGCGATCCAGTCGCGCAGGCCGTAGTGGGCGCCGACGACGAGGCGCTTGGGTCCGATATTGTTGTTATCAGCCATTTTTAGAATGCTCCGAACAGTTTCAATGCAACCAGGACCATCAGCGCGATGCTGACGACCAGGACCGTAGCCGAGGATTTGCGCGCGCTGTCCTTGTCCAGGCCGATATGGTTATCCATGATCAGGTGGCGGATGCCGGCGCAGAAGTGGTGGAGGTAAGCCCAGGACAGGGCCAGGATGACCAGCTTGACGAACCAGTTGGAGGCGAAGCCTTTGAGGTGCGCGAAGGTGCCCTCGGAGAGCAGGCTGTTATCCAGCAGATACAGGATAAACGGCAGCATCAGGAACAGGAACAGCCCGCTGATACGGTGCATGATCGACACCAGGGCAGCCAGCGGCATACGGTAACCGGCAATTTGGGTAAGGTGTATGTTACGAAATTGCGGCCGTTGTGGTTTAGCGGCTTCAGACATACAAGGTTCTCCTCAGATTAAAACAATCTTGCAATTTTCGCCGATTTTACAAATCGTCACCAACATTATTCCGCTTTGCAGCACAACAAAGGGACAGGACGCGCCCGATTCCCGCGCCAGGAGACGCGAAACCGGGCACTCCGGCCAGACGTCAGCTCAATTCGCTCTGGTAATGATGATTTGTCGTCAAATACAGCCCGCGCCGCATTTCCACCGGCTTGTCGCCATAGGTAAACGAGGCACGCTCCACACTCAACAACGGCGTGTTGGGCGGAACTCCCAGGATTTCCGCAGATTCCGGATCCGCCCCCACGGCACGAATGCGCTCCTCGGCGCGGATCATGCGTGTCCCGAATTCCGACTCGAACAGGCCGTACAACGGCCCTTTATATTCCACCAGGCGCTCGGCCGTCAGCCCCTTGAAGATCGCGCCCGGGAGCCAGATTTCTTCGAGGATGATGGGAACGCCGTTAAAGTATTTGACCCGCCGGATGAAAATGACCGAGTCGCCGGACTTCACATCCAGCTGCCGCGCCACTTCGGCGGGCGCGCGCACGCGCTTGACTTCGAGGATCTTGTTTTCCGGACGCTGCGGCTCGTCGCTGTCGGCCATCAGGCGGAGGAAGCGGAATTGCGCTTGCGTTTCGTGGTGGGTGGCGACGAAAGTGCCCTTGCCTTGGCGCCGCACCACCAGGTTTTCGGCCGCCAGCTCGTCGATGGCCTTGCGCACCGTTCCCTGGCTGACCTTGAAACGGCTGCCCAATTCGACTTCGCTGGGGATAAGCTCGCCCGGCTTCCATTCGCCGGCTTCCAGGCGCTGCATGATGAGCGCCTTGATCTGCTGGTACAACGGACTGAAGGTCGGGGCCGGACTGGCGACACCCGATCCCACGCCTTGCGCGTCACCGTTGTTCGAATTGGACAGGATCGAGCTCATAACCCCGAATTTCACCACAAAACCGACTCCGGCGTCCAGCACAAATGATGCAATAATATGTCTTATATAAGACATAAGATATTGATTGACATGCGCCCCTCGCGAGCCTACACTCGCGAGCAACCTGAAAAGCCGCAACGCAGGCGTGACGCGAACTTCCGCCACACCAACGATAACGAGAATCGATTGCATTTAACGACCCGGCGCCCCGCATTTTTATGCGAGCCGGACATGAATGCAGCCCCTTTTCGAGCAGCCGGCAATGGCCCGCGCGAAAGCGACTGACGCCCTGCGCTTTCGACGGTATCATGGCGGTCTGGCAAGAATACGAGGAACTCGCACAAGTTATTTGCGCAAATGTGAAGCAACCGCAGACGGCCCGCCGCGCCTGGTTTTCGACGCGACGCAACCGCAACGTGCGCTTCGATGCAGTCCGGAATGCTTTTTTTCATCACCTCTTTTGGAGATTCACATGGCTAAAGCCCCAAAGCGTGTCGCCGTCACCGGCGCCGCCGGTCAAATCGGTTACTCCCTGCTGTTCCGCATCGCCAATGGCGACCTGCTCGGCAAAGACCAGCCGGTCATCCTGCAACTGCTGGAAATTCCTGATGAAAAAGCGCAGAAGGCGCTCAAGGGCGTCATCATGGAAATCGACGACTGCGCATTCCCGCTGCTGGCCGGCGTGACCGCCCACAGCGACCCGATGACCGCGTTCAAGGACGCCGACATCGCCCTGCTGGTCGGCGCCCGTCCGCGCGGCCCCGGCATGGAACGCAAGGACCTGCTGGAAGCCAACGCCCAGATCTTCACCGTGCAAGGCAAGGCACTGGACGCCGTGGCTTCGCGCGACGTCAAGGTGCTGGTGGTCGGCAACCCCGCCAACACCAACGCCTACATCGCCATGAAGTCGGCCCCCAACCTGCCGGCCAAGAACTTCACCGCCATGCTGCGCCTGGACCACAACCGCGCCCTGTCGCAAGTGGCCGCCAAGATCGGCAAGCCGGTCTCGGCCATCGAGAAGCTGTGCGTGTGGGGCAACCACTCGCCGACCATGTACGCCGACTACCGCTTCGCCACCGCTGACGGCAAGTCCGTGAAGGACACCATCAACGACCAGGAATGGAACGCCAACGTGTTCCTGCCGACCGTCGGCAAGCGCGGCGCCGCGATCATCGAAGCGCGCGGCCTGTCGTCGGCTGCTTCGGCTGCCAACGCCGCCATCGACCACGTGCGTGACTGGGTGCTGGGCACCAACGGCAAGTGGACCACCATGGGCATCCCGTCCGACGGTTCCTACGGCATCCCCGAAGGCACCATGTTCGGCTTCCCGGTGACCACCGAAAACGGCGAGTACAAGATCGTCCAGGGCCTGGAAATCGACGCATTCTCGCAAGAGCGCATCAACATCACCCTGAAGGAGCTGATGGAAGAGCGCGAAGGCGTCAAGCACCTGGTCGGCTAATCGACTCAAGCGCGGCGTGCGGCTTGCCGCCGCCGCGCAGTTTTCACTGAATACACAACCATTCATTCCGCAGCAATGCATCCCTCCCAGGTCTTGTTCCCAGGTGCGCAGCAACCGGTTTCGCTTCCGGTTTGCGATCACTACGCCGGCTCCGAAAAGCTGATGCGCAAATCGATCGCCCTGCAGCAGGAACTCGGCCCCGTATTCGACATCACGCTCGACTGCGAGGATGGCGCCAGCGCCGGCAATGAAGCCGCACACGCGCAACTGGTCGCCTCGCTGGTCAAGAGCCCCGACAACCGCCACCGCCGCATCGGCGTGCGCGTGCACGACATCGGCAGCCCGCACTTCGCGCAGGACGTCGCCATCATCTGTTCGGCCGCGGCGCGCGAGCTGGCCTTCGTGATGCTGCCCAAGGTCGAAGGCGTCAACGATGTGCTGCATGCGCTGGAAACCATCAACAACACCTGCCTCGCGGCCGGGCGCCATGCGCTGCCGCTGCATGTGCTGATCGAGACCCACGGCGCGCTGGCCGACGTGTGGAAGATCGCGGCGCTGCCGCAGGTCGAATCGCTCTCCTTCGGCGTGATGGATTTCGTCTCCGCGCACTACGGCGCGATTCCGGGCGCCGCGATGCGCTCTCCCGGCCAGTTCGACCATCCGCTGGTGCGCCGCGCCAAGCTGGAAATCGCCGCCGCCTGCCACGCGCACGGCAAGACGCCGTCGCACAACGTGACGACCGACATCAAGAATCCCGCCGCCGTCGCCGACGATGCGCGACGCGCGGCACAGGAATTCGGCTATACCCGGATGTGGAGCATTCATCCGGACCAGATCAGGCCGATCGTGCACGCCATGTCGCCTTCCGTCGAGGAAGCCGGCCAGGCGGCACAAATTTTGCTCAAAGCCCAGGCAGTGCAATGGGGACCGATCCAGCACGAAGGAAATCTGCACGATCGGGCAAGCTACCGCTATTTCTGGTGCATCCTGCAACGCGCCCACGCCGCTGGCGTGGCGCTGCCGCCGCAAGCGGCGCTCTGGTTTGCCGCCGGCGATTCCCCTTCAACTTCTCAGTAACCAAACCCGCATCCATGAAAAAACAACTGACCGCAATCGCCCTGCTCGGCGCCCTGTTCGCCGCCGCCGGCCTGCCCTCTGCACAGGCGCAAAACGCCCAGGAGCAGACCGCCGCCAAGAAGAAAGTCGTGAAGAAGGCCCCGGCCAAGAAGGCTGCCGCAGCAGCAGCGGCCGCCCCGGCCGCCAAGATGCCGTTCTCGTCGGATGCCGAAGACGACGACAGCGAACCCGAACTGGGCGGCACCCTCTCCGCCGACTTCAACTGCGAACTGGGCAACAAGCTGACCATCTGGAAGAACGCGGCCGACGACAAGCACATCGCCATCCGCTGGAACAAGCGGATCCACCGCCTGACCCGTGTGGAAACCACCACCGGCGCCAACCGCTTCGAAAACCGCAAGGTCGGCCTGGTGTGGATCGGCATCCCGGCCAAGGGCCTGCTGCTGGACTCCAAGAAGGGCCAGCAACTGGCCAACGAATGCAAGAACGTCGAGCAGCAAGCCGCCGCCAACGCACCGGCAGCGACTGCAGCAGCACCGAAGAGCTGATAAGGAATCAGGCAGCATCAGGAATCAGGCATTCCTGCCGTAACACCAGAATCAACAGAATCAGGCAGCACCCAGCAGTTTGACCATTGCAGCGCAAACCGGATTCGACTAGCTAACATCACTAATTGCCATCTAAGGAGAAGAGGCCATGTCCCGCAACACATTGAACACCCTAAAGGAATTCAAGATTTCCGGTTCCAAGAAAGGCAAGTTCTACTCCCTGCCCGCGCTGGAAAAATCGCTGGGCGTGAAGATCTCCCGCCTGCCGGTTTCCATCCGTATCGTGCTGGAATCGGTCCTGCGTAACGTCGACGGCCAGAAGGTCACAGAACAGCACGTCAAGGAACTGGCGAACTGGGGAGCCAAGGCCGCCCGCGTGGACGAGATCCCGTTCGTGGTCGCCCGCGTGGTGCTGCAGGACTTCACCGGCGTGCCGCTGCTGGCCGACCTGGCCGCGATGCGCAACGTCGCCAGCAAGCTGGGCAAGAACCCCAAGAACATCGAGCCGCTGGTCCCCGTCGACCTGGTGGTCGACCACTCGGTGCAGATCGACCACTTCCGCGAGAAGAAGGCGCTGGACCTGAACATGAAGCTGGAATTCCAGCGCAACAACGAGCGCTACCAGTTCATGAAGTGGGGCATGCAGGCATTCGACACTTTCGGCGTGGTGCCCCCGGGCTTCGGCATCGTGCACCAGGTCAACCTGGAATACCTGGCGCGCGGCGTGCACAACAAGAGCGGCGTGTACTACCCCGACACCCTGGTGGGCACTGACTCCCACACCACCATGATCAACGGCATCGGCGTGGTCGGCTGGGGCGTGGGCGGCATCGAGGCGGAAGCCGGCATGCTGGGCCAGCCGGTCTACTTCCTGACCCCGGACGTGGTCGGCGTGAACCTGACCGGCGCGCTGCGCGAAGGCGTCACCGCCACCGACCTGGTGCTGACCATCACCGAACTGCTGCGCCAGACCAAGGTCGTGGGCAAGTTCGTCGAATTCTTCGGCGAAGGCACCGAGTCGCTGTCGCTGACCGACCGCGCCACCATCGCCAACATGGCCCCGGAATACGGCGCCACCATGGGCTTCTTCCCGGTCGACGACGCCACCATCGAGTACTTCAAGGGCACCGGCCGCACCAAGGCCGAGATCGACGCCTTCGAAGCCTATTTCAAGGCGCAGGGCCTGTACGGCGTGCCCAAGAAGGGCCAGATCGACTACACCCAGGAAGTCTCGCTGGACCTGGGCACCGTCGCCCCGTCGCTGGCCGGCCCGAAGCGTCCGCAAGACCGCATCGAAATCGGCAACGTCAAGTCCACCTTCTCCGACCTGTTCACCAAGCCGGTGGCCGAAAACGGCTTCAACAAGAAGGCGGAAGACCTGAACGCGACCTACAAGAACGCCGACGGCGTCGACCTGCACAACGGCGACGTGCTGATCGCCGCGATCACCTCGTGCACCAACACCTCCAACCCGAGCGTGCTGCTGGCCGCCGGCCTGCTGGCCAAGAAGGCGGTGGAAGCCGGCCTGACCGTCGCTCCGCACATCAAGACCTCGCTGGCGCCGGGATCGCGCGTGGTGACCAAGTACCTGGAAGCGGCAGGCCTCTTGCCCTACCTGGAAAAGCTGGGCTTCGGCGTGACCGCCTACGGTTGCACCACTTGCATCGGCAACGCCGGCGACCTGACTCCGGCCATGAACGAAGCGATCGTCAAGAACGACGTGGTGGCCGCAGCCGTGCTGTCGGGCAACCGTAACTTCGAAGCGCGTATCCACCCGAACATCCGCGCCAACTTCCTGGCATCGCCGCCGCTGGTCGTGGCCTACGCCATCGCCGGCAACGTCACCCGCGACCTGATGACCCAACCGGTCGGCAAGGGCAAGGGCGGCAAGGACATTTACCTGGGCGACATCTGGCCGACCTCGCAAGAGATCGAGAAGCTGCTCAAGTTCGCGATGAACGCCAAGACCTTCAAGGAAAACTACGCCGATGTGAAAGGCGCGCCGGGCAAGCTGTGGGAAGCCATCAAGGGCGTCGCCAAGGGCGAAGTCTACAACTGGCCGTCGTCGACCTACATCGCCGAACCGCCGTTCTTCGAAAACTTCAGCGAAGAGCCGAAGGCCGCCTCGGCCGGCATCACCGGCGCCCGCGCGCTGGGCGTGTTCGGCGACTCGATCACCACCGACCACATCTCCCCGGCCGGTTCGATCAAGGAAACCAGCCCGGCCGGCAAGTGGCTGCAAGCCAACGGCGTGCTCAAGGCCGACTTCAACTCCTACGGCTCGCGCCGCGGCAACCACGAGATCATGATGCGCGGCACCTTCGCCAACGTGCGCATCAAGAACCTGATGATCCCGCCCAAGGCCGACGGTTCGCGCGTCGAAGGCGGCATCACCATCCACCAGCCGAGCGGCGAGCAGACCTCGATCTACGACGCAGCGATGCAGTACATCAAGGACGGCGTGCCGACCATGGTGTTCGGCGGCGAAGAGTACGGCACCGGCTCCTCGCGCGACTGGGCAGCCAAGGGCACCCAGTTGCTGGGCGTGAAGGCGGTGATCGCCCGTTCCTTCGAGCGTATCCACCGTTCCAACCTGGTGGGCATGGGCGTGCTGCCGCTGCAGTTCAAGGGCAGCGACAGTGTGCAGTCGCTGGGCATCACCGGCGATGAAACCTTCGACCTGAAGGGCCTGGACGGCGAAATCAAGCCGCAACAAGACGCTACCCTGGTGATCCACCGCAAGAACGGCGAAACCAAGGAAGTCAAGGTGCTGCTGCGTATCGACACCCCGATCGAAGTGGACTACTACAAGCATGGCGGCATCCTGCCGTTCGTGCTGCGTCAACTGCTGGCAGCTTAAGCGAATTGGCGTTACGGCGATGCCTGCGGGCGTCGCCGCAAACGAAAAACACCGTGGCGAACCTGTTCGCCACGGTGTTTTTTTATTGCCGGCCGCCCCGAAAGGCCCCTGGCTTTCATCAGGACGGCGGCAGGTCTACAATATAAGGTTTCCCCAACAGCCAATTTCCTCATGCGTCGTCCCGCCAAACGTTCCTCCTCCAAGCTTTCCTCCGACAGCCAGCATCTGGTCACCTATGCGCAAGCCATCGCGCAGGCTTCCAGCCGGCTGGAGGAAAAGGCCTGGCTCAAGCCGCTGGACGCCCTGCTGCACAAGCTCTTGCGCACCGGCCACCAGGCCTTGATCGATGCCGCCCTGGACCACCTGTTCAAGGCCGACCTGGATGCCTACGACGTGCTGATCGAAGCGGTCGAAGCCGGCAGCGAGTCGACCACGCTGGAATTCGAAGGCAAGGAATACGACGTGCAACTGCTGGTGCTGCCGGTGCTGGCCTGGACGCGCTTTTCGATCGCCTCCGGCAACATCGCCGCCGACATGCAGCAGGCGCTGGCCGCCCACCTGCACGCCCACGTGCTGGCCGGCGACGCCAAGCTGGCGCTGGCTCCCACGCTGTTTGCCATCGAACAGCTGCCGCGCTATCACACGGAGGTCTTCGCCCTCACCCGGCAACTGGGCCAGGCCGCGCTCAAGCACGGGCCGGTGCAATTGCGCGGCGAGCAGCAGCCTGCCGCCGCCTTCCTGGCCGACACCCGCTATGTGATCGCCGCCGTCGCGGTGCCGGCCAGCACCGCCCTGTTCCACTGGCAGGAAAGCGAGCAGCAAAGCCATTTCTCGACCGGAAAGAACGCCGCCATCGAGGCCTGGAAGCAGCAGGTCACGCCGCTGTTGACCCGCATGCTGCCCGGCTGCAACGTCGAGCTGCTGCTGCCGCAAGCCTATTACTTCGGCTGCCGCGAGGCCGATAAGCGCATCCGCCCGGCCTCGATCCGCGCCGCGGACTACTTCCTGACCCAGACCCTGGATATCTCCTCGGTCGAGCTGCACGCCAGCATCGGCGGATTCTCCGAAGACATCAACGGCCAGGTCGACGAATACCGCATCGGCTTCGCCATCGGCGGCGACCCGACCGTGGTCTACGGCACCGTCTGGCCCCTGTACGAGCAGGAAAGCGGCGAAGAGATGGCCCCGCTGCTGATGCCCGCCGGCACCGCCTTGCCGGAGCCGCAGCACGCCAGCCCGCTGCAGGAAATCCTGACCGTGCTGCGCGAATGCGGCATCGTCCACATCAAGCACCACACCGAGCGCTTCACGATGGAATTCTGCGACGACTGCGGCGCCCCGCTGTTCCCGGACCGCGACGGCGAACTGGTGCATGCGGAGATGCCGGAAGACACGCCGCCGCCGGCCGAGCACTTCCACTGATCTCCCGGCCCGATCCCGGCCGGCAATGGCAATAAAAAAGGCACCTGCCGCGACAACGGCAGGTGCCTTTTCCTTCTTCTACAGCGGGCGTTCCGCCCTTTTTATGCCCGATGGCGGCTGACGCGCCATCCGGGCCCCCGGTCTCCCCCGAATCCGGAAAACCGGTTTAAGCGGCCAGCTTTTCGATCAGGCCCATTTCGGCGCTGGACATCAGCTTGTCGATGTCCACCAGGATCAGCATGCGCTGTTCCAGCGTGCCCAGGCCGATCAGGTAGTCGGAGTCGAACGTGGTGCCCATTTCCGGCGCCGGCTTGATCTGTTCCTGGGTCAGGGTGATCACGTCGGAGACGCTGTCGACCACCATGCCGACCACGCGGCCGGAGATGTTCAGGATGATCACGACGGTGAACTGGTCGTAGGTCGGCTCGCCCAGCTGGAACTTGATGCGCATATCGACGATCGGCACGATGATGCCGCGCAGGTTCACCACGCCCTTGATGAAATCGGGCGAATTGGCGATGCGGGTCACGGCTTCATAACCGCGGATTTCCTGAACCTTCAGAATATCGATGCCGTACTCTTCCTTGCCCAAGGTGAAGGCAAGAAACTCATTCCCATTGCTGTCGGACTTTTCGCCGAAGCCGGAAAGATTCTTGGATGCAGTGTCAGACATGTTGAGGCCCTTTAAAAATCAGGAAAATACGGATTCGTCATTCAATTGGCGGCTGGATCGCAGCAAGGCTGCCACATCGACAATCAGGGCAACGCCGCCGTCGCCCAGAATGGTAGCACCGGAAATGCCTGCCACCTTTCGATAATTCGATTCGAGATTCTTCACGACAATTTGTTGCTGTCCGATCAAGTCGTCCACGAACAGCGCCGCTTTCTTGCCGTCGGACTCCAGGATCACCACCAGCCCTTGCGACGGGTCGGTGAACGAGGGTTCGATGTTGAAAATCTGATAAAGCGGTATCAACGGCAGGTATTCGCCGCGAACGCGCAGCACCTGGCCCTGCCCGCTGATTTCCTTGATATCTTGCGCTATCGGCTGCAAAGATTCAACCACATAACCCAGCGGCAGGATGTAGACCTCCTCGCCGATACGGATCGACATGCCGTCCAGGATCGCCAGCGTCAGCGGCAGCGAGATCGAGATGGTGGTGCCGAAACCCTTGCTGGAGCGGATATCCACCGCGCCGCCCATGGCCAGGATGTTGCGCTTGACCACGTCCATGCCGACGCCGCGGCCGGATACGTCGGTCACCTGCTCGGCGGTCGAGAAGCCCGGTTCGAAGATCAGTTGCCAGACATCGGCGTCGCTGATGTTGTCCGAGACCGGCATGCCCTGCGACTTGGCCTTGGCCAGGATCTTTTCGCGGTTCAGGCCGCCGCCGTCGTCGGAGACTTCGATGATGATGTTGCCGCCCTGGTGCTCGGCCGACAGCGACAGCGTGCCGGCATCGCTCTTGCCGGCGGCGCGGCGCGCTTCAGGCAGTTCGATGCCGTGGTCGATGCTGTTGCGCACCAGGTGCGTCAGCGGGTCGACGATGCGTTCGATCAGGCCTTTGTCCAGCTCGGTGGCGGCGCCGTGGGTGACGAATTCGACCTTCTTGCCCAGCTTGGCCGCCAGGTCGCGCACCATGCGAGGGAAGCGCGAGAACACGTAGTCCATCGGCATCATGCGGATCGACATCACCGATTCCTGCAGGTCGCGCGTGTTGCGGCTCAACTGGCTGACGCTGTTGAGCAGGTGTTCGTGCGTCATCGGGTCGAGCTTGCCGACGCGCTGTTCGATCATGGCCTGGGTGATCACCAGTTCGCCGACCAGGTTGATGAGCTGGTCGACCTTTTCCACGCTGACGCGGATCGACGACGACTCGTGCCCGCCTCCCGCGCCGGCCTTGGCCGCCTTTTTCTCATGCGCTCCGTTTTCCGTGATCGACAGCGGCGCCTCGTCCGGATGGTGGTGCTGCTCCGGCTCGGGTTCGGGCTTCCTGGCGGTAATGTCCAGCGGCACGAAGGGCGGGAAGAAACCGTAGCCCTGGGCGCGTTCCTTGTCTTCGATGGTGGTGTGGTTGTCGAGGAAACCGTAGCCCTGGCGGCGCTCGCGCTCTTCCTGGGTCGTGAAGTTATCGAAGAAGCCGTAACCCTGCTCTTCCTCCCTGGACTTGGCCGGGCTGGCCGGGACGACCGCCTGCGACACCTTCAGGTCGGCCACGTTGACAAGGAAGGCGCAAATGGCGACCGCGTCATCGATGGGTTCGGCCGTATCCAGGATGAAGATCCAGCGCCCTTCCGGCGACTTGGACTTCTCGATCTTGCCCAGCATGCCCAGCTCGTCGGCCAGCGCCTCGGCATCCTTGTCGGCGATGGCCGGCATCTCGATGCGGTAGCGGCTCATGCCGCCCGCTTTCGCCGCTGCGCCGGAAGCCGCGCCAGCCGGCGCCGACACCTTGCCCTGCGACAGCGCCTCGAGCAGCATGCGCACGTCGCCGGCCGCATCCTGGTCGACTTCGGAGCCGTGCTTGTGGCCGTCCAGCATGGATTTGAGCACGTCCTTGGCCGCCAGGAAGGCGTCCACGTGTTCGCCGGTCAAGGCCATCTGGCCCTGGCGGATACGGTCCAGCAGCGACTCCAGTACGTGCGTGACCTCGGCGATATCGGTCAGGCCGAAGGTCGACGAGCCCCCCTTGATGGAATGGGCTGCGCGGAAAATCGCGTTCAGATCTTCTGGATCCGGCGACGCGACATTGACAGCCAACAACAGCTTTTCCATTTCGGCGAGGCCTTCTTCGGCCTCGTCGAAAAACACCTGGAAAAACTGGCTCATATCAATGCTCATGCCTAGGCTCCGTCATGAATGCGGTACGTGTTGTTCTTCTTCTGAAAATTCAGCCGATCACTTTCTTGACGACCTCGGTCAGCCGTTGCGGGTCGAAAGGCTTGACCAGCCAGCCGTTGGCGCCCGCGGCCTTGCCCTTGGCCTTCATTTCATCGCTGAACTCAGTGGTGAGCATCAGGATAGGCACGCGTGCATAGCTGGTCAGCTCGCGCAGGGAACGAATCAGCGTCAGGCCGTCCATGCGCGGCATGTTCTGGTCGGTCAGCACCAGGTCGAAGGTCTGCACCTTGGCCTTTTCCAGCGCATCCACGCCATCCACCGCCTCGGTGACGTTGTAACCCGCAGCCTTCAAACTGAATACCACCATCTGACGCAGAGATCCGGAATCGTCTACTGCGAGAATCGTTTTGGACATTGTTACTCCCTGTTTCCTCAATTACCGACATCAATCGCGATACCGGATTATGCCGCACCATTACCGCCAACCGCATTGCCGCCGACGCCCCGAGATGACCTAGTTCAAGCTTATCGCACTCTCGCAGCGGATCCGGCGGACTGCCGGCCGTCCCCTAAAACAATTCGATATCGCCGCTTTCCATCCTGGTCTGCCGCACCGCCTTCCACAGGCCGTGTTCCAGTACGTTCAACCGTTCTTCGATGGAGTTGACGGTATTGGCGAGCAGGCTTTCCAATTCATGGTCCGTCTGCCCCTGTTCGGGCAAGATCTCGAAACTGTTGGCGCTCAATACGCCCAACGCCTCGCGCAGGCCGATCACCCGCCGCACGATGCGCTCCAGCAGCTGGCTGGTCATATCCTGGAACTGCAGTCCCGTCACCGCTTCATTCACATGCTGGCTGACCGCGCTTTGCGTTTTCTTGAGCTGCTCGATGCTTTCCGCGGTCAGCGCCTGGCTGCCGTTCATCAGGGCTTCGAGTATCTGCTGCTGCTCCTGCACCGAACGGTGCAGGTCCATGAAGCTCCCACCCAGCTTGCCGATGGCCTCCCCCAGGAGGATGTTGGTCTGGACCAGATCCGACTCCACCTCCGTCAATTGGCGGCTGCCTCCGCTGGCCGTGTCGAGCAGCAGGCGTTTCAGCTCCTGAAGCATTGTCTGTGTCGGCATTCCGGCTTCTTCCCCGTGGTCAGTTAAACATCCCGTCAATTCTTGGCCGGGCCGGTCAATCCCTCTTGCACATCCGCGTCGGTGGAGACGTTGAGCGCGCCGCTGTCCTTTTCCACCAGTTCTTCCGCTTTCTTGTTCATCACGATGATGCTGATGCGGCGGTTGATCGGATTGAACGGGTCTTCCTTATCCAGCAGCACCGCCGACGACAAACCCACCACGCGCAGCACCTTGGACTCGTCCATGCCGCCCAGGATCAGCTCGCGCCGGGAAGCGTTGGCGCGGTCGGCCGACAGTTCCCAGTTGCTGTAGCCCTTTTCGCCGCTGGAATAAGGCGTGGCATCGGTGTGGCCGGACAGGCTGACCTTGTTGGGCACGTCGTTGAGCGTCTTGCCGATCTCGTGCAGGATGTCCTTGGTATAGGGCTGCAACTGGGCGCTGGCCAGCGCGAACATCGGACGGTTCTTTTCGTCCACGATCTGGATGCGCAAGCCTTCCGAAGTGATGTCGATCAGCAGCTGGTTCTTGAATTGCTTGAGCGTCGGATTGGAGTCCATCGCCTTTTCGATGCGCTGCTTGAGCTGTTCCAGGCGGGCGCGGTCGGCGCGCTCGACTTCCTGCTGCGCCTCCTTCAGGTTCTGGCGGCGCGCGGTGACATCGTTCTCGCCCTTGCGCAACTGGCCTTCCTGGCGCGTCAGGTCCTTGCCGCCGCCGGGCAGCACGGTGTTGGCGTCGCCGCTGCCGGAGCCGCCGGCCATGGCCACCTTGAGCGGGGTCTTGAAATATTCGGCGATACCGTTGAGATCGCCCTTGGCGGTCGATCCCAGCAGCCACATCAGCAGGAAGAACGCCATCATCGCGGTCACGAAGTCGGCGTAGGCGATCTTCCAGGCGCCGCCGTGGTGGCCGCCGCCGCCCTTCTTGATCCGTTTTACGATAATGGGACGTAGCCCTTCGTCGGCCATGTCTCTACTCCTGCTGAATGCTAGTGGTTGCCGTCAAAATCGATTGCCGCCCGCCTTACTTGCCGCGGGCCTGCTTCACGTGCTCTTCCAGTTCGAGGAAGCTCGGGCGCTCGGTCGAGAACAGGACCTTGCGGCCGAATTCGATCGAAAGCGCCGGCGCATAGCCGTTCAGGCTGGCCAGCAGCGTGACCTTGACGCATTGGTAGATCTTGGTCGATTCGTGCAGCTTCTGCTCCAGCAGGCCCGACAACGGCCCGACGAAACCGTAGGCCAGCAGAATACCGAGGAAGGTACCGACCAGCGCGTGCGCGATCAGCATACCCAGTTCGGACGGCGGGATGCCCACCGATTCCATGGTGTGCACCACGCCCATCACCGCCGCCACGATACCGAACGCCGGCATGCCGTCGCCCAGCTTGGCGATGGCGTGCACCGGCACCTCGCCCTCATGGTGATGGGTTTCGATTTCGTTATCCATCAGGTTTTCGATCTGGAACGCATCCATGTTGCCCGACACCATCAGGCGCAGGTAGTCGGTCATGAATTCGATCAGGTGATGGTCGGCCAGCACGCCCGGATACTTGCTGAAGATCGGGCTGCTTTCGGGCTCTTCGATGTCGCCTTCGATGGACATCAGGCCTTCTTTACGCGATTTGGTCAGGATCTCGAACAGCAGCGCCATCAGCTCCATGTAGAGCGCCTTGGTGTACTGAGAGCCTTTCAGGACGGTCGGCAGCGCCTTGAGAGTGGCCTTGATCGCCTTGCTGCTGTTACCGACCAGGAACGCGCCGCCTGCCGCGCCGCCGATCATGAGCAGTTCGACGGGCTGGAACAATGCTCCCAAATGGCCGCCGGCGAGGGCAAATCCGCCGAAGACGGACGCCATGACAATGACATATCCAATTATGACTAACAAGTGCCTACTCCCGTCCCAGTGGCGTTGAGTGTATTTTCACGTTCGTCAGATTACATGTATTCCATTCAAGCAAATGGGGGAATACATATCCGAAAAACGTCCTTCCTTTTCGATTTACGGCTGGAAAACGGGAAACTTAATACGTTCCGTCTCGACCTGCTTTCCCCTGCCGCTCACGCCGCCGATGCCATGCGCCATCCGTGCAGCACCGGCCCGCCCCCGTCCGGCTGCACCACGATGTCCGGCGGCGCCCCCGGGATATGGAATTCGTAGCTGAGCAACAGGGAGCCCGGGCGCATTTCCGCCGATGCCTTCTGCCACAGCGCGGTCATGGCGGCCGGCGACAGGTAGGCGAACACCACGTCGTAGTCGGCGAAATCGAGCTGCAGGTAATCGCCCCGGACAAAGCGGCAACGATTCCCCGCCAGCGCGGCGCGCACCCGGCTCACCAGCCAGGGCAAAGGGGCGATCTCGATGCCGGTGAATTCGCTGTCCGGCCGGCGCTGCGAGAGGTTCAGCACGGCGCCGCCCAGGCCGCTGCCGATATCCATGAAGCGGATCGGGCGCCCGGCCGGCAGCAGCCCGGCCACCGCATTCCATGCCGGCAGGCCGGAGGGATAGAACGGCACCTGGCTGCGGAAGGTCGACCAGAACAGCACCAGCATGAACAGGAAAACGGCCAGGAACAGCCAGGAAGGAAGATGCAGGCGCGCCACGCCCTGCGCGGCGGCCGGGAATACCAGCAGGATGAACCACCACCAGGCCGCCATGCGGCGCAAGCGCGCCAGCAGCGCGGCGATCACGCCATGCAGCAGGGATGTCTGGAGCGGGGAAAACGGCGCGAGTCCGGCGCGCTGGGCCAGCACGTCCAGCACATTGGCGCCGACCAGGCCAATACAGAAGAGAAACAGCGCCTGGATAGCCGGCGCCTGCAGCAAAGGCTTGCGGCGAACGCCGGGATCATTCTGGTCTGCGGGCATCTATGCGAACGGCCTCATCCTGGTCTGCGCATGCCGCAAGAGACGGGAAATACGGACAAGCTTCAGGCGGCCACCGCCGCCAGCGGCGCGGATGCCGCCACCGGCAGCATGGCGGGCTCGACCAGCGCGACCACGGCATCCTTGGCCTTCTTGGTCTTGCCGGCGCGCGAAGGCATATGGCACAGCCCGCACAGGTAATCCTGGTGCAGGTCGAGGCGATGCACCACGAAATGGCCGCTGCACTTGCAACAGGGGGTGGTCATCAGCATCTTGCTTTCGAAAAAGCGCACCAGCGTCCAGGCCCGGGTCAGCGATAGCACCGGCTCGCCCGGATCGGCCTGGCCGACCTGTTCCAGATAGAGCTTGTAAGCCTTCATCACCGCCTCGATACCCGAGATGCGCGCATGCTCGATCAGGTATTTATGGATGTTGATGAACAGCGAGGAATGGATGTTGGGCTGCCAGGTAATGAACCAGTCCGTCGAAAACGGCAGCATGCCCTTGGGCGGCGAAACGCCTTTCAATTCCTTGTACAGCTTCAGCAAACGCTCGCGCGACAGTGAAGTTTCCGATTCCAGCAACTGGAGCCTGGCTCCCAGGTTGATCAATTCTATGGCCAACTGAATTTCCTGCGCCTCTGTGACAACGCTTTTCTTAGCCATGCTAATTCCCCCGATGATTTCGTATCGATCCGTCCCGCTACCCACCTGTAAGCGGAACGTCGGACTGCAAACTTCCAAGACCTGTTTATGTCCTGCTCAACGTCTTTCCCTGCGGCGCGTTGACTGCTATGCAGCAGCGCCGCCCCCTCTTGTCTTGTTGTTTTACGAAATTTGTTCGCTGGGCTGACAAGCCATCAGAATGGCCGCATGCGACTGGGCCAGGCTTTTGTCCTTGTTGTAGTTGGTCAGCATGCCGAGGATGGCGCTGTCGTCGAAGCGAAAGCGCGTCAGCATCATGTTCGTGGCGGCCAACTTCATGATCTGCGCATTGCTCAGGCCTTCGATCAGGTCCGCGATCTCGGCGCTGATGCCGAGCCGGAAAATCGCCGTCGGCTTGTCGGAACGGATCATCTGCTGCGCCAACATGAGATAGCTCAGGTTGGCGTCGCGAATCTCCGCCATCATGTCGTTGGTATTCATTTGCACCCCGCCTCAAAAGAAAACTACTTACAGTCAGTTACATTTACTTGACTGCAAGCCAATTCTGAGGGGGGGGAGAAAGGCGGGAAATTAGACTTGGTCGGTATTTTTCGTCAGATACGACCTCGTACATTTTGTAGGAGTTTATCTTACAAAATTGAGTTTTTATTTCAACCGATACAATTGAAGAAACTTTGAGTGCTGATGGCAAAAGGATTCCGTGAGTATTTCAATTTTTGAAACAGAAAAAATTTCCGCAATGAAACTCACAAAAAAATTGTCGTTATTGAAACAAAATCAAATGTAAATTATTTGTACATCCGGAGCTTATGTTGCTTGGCAACGACTAGCTCATCCGTAGAACAGAAGGCCCTGTTGAAGTCTTCAATGTAATTTTGTTCCATGCCGCGACGGCCGAAACTTGCATATTTTTACAAGGGCTTACGCCGTTTGCGCAACACGGCAGCAATTGAAAAAGAGTGTAGAGGGTCATCGCATCCGGTAAAGGGATGAAAAGAGGCAACATTTCCTTTATTTCAACGCCAAACCGGAAAACGATTGGAAGCGCCGCCCCTGATGCCGTGCCGGCGATTACATCCGCGCCAGCGCCTGCTCGATATCGCCGATGAGGTCTTCCGGGGATTCCAGGCCGATATTGAAACGGACCAATTGGCCTTCCCGCTCCCACTGGCGCCGCATGCCGCGCATCCGGTAAGGCACGCACAAGCTGTGCGCCCCGCCCCAGCTATAGCCGATCTTGAACAGGCGCAGGCTGTCGACAAAACGGTCGGTCTGCTCTTCGCTGAAGCGCGGATCGAAGATCACCGAAAACAGGCCGCCCGCCCCGGTGAAATCGCGTTTCCAGACCGCATGCCCCGGGCAATCCTCGAACGCGGGGTGCAGCACTGCGGCAATTTCCGGCCGCTGCTTGAGCCATCCCGCGACCTTGCGCGCGGCCGCGTCGTGCGCTTCGAAACGCAGTCGCATCGACGCCAGGCTGCGCAGCACCAGGTAGACGTCGTCCATGCCGACGCCGAAACCGAGGCGCATATGCGCCAGCTCCAGCCGCTCGTTGAGCGCCTGGTCGCGCACGATCACCGCGCCCATCAAGACATCGGAACCGCCGGACTGGTACTTGGTGAGGGCCTGCATGACGATGTCCACGCCATGCTCGAACGCCTTGAACGCCAGGCCTGCCGCCCAGGTGTTGTCGATGGCCACCAGCACGCCCTTGTCATGGGCGGCGCGGCAGATGGCGGGAATATCCGGCACTTCCATCGAGACCGAACCCGGCGCCTCGGTCCAGACCAGGCGCGTATTGGGTTCGATCAGGTCGGCGATGCCGGCGCCGATCATCGGATCGTAGAAGCGCGCCGTAATGTTGAAATCGCGCTGCAGCCATTGCCCGAGATCCTTGCTGGGGCCATAGACATTGTCCGGCAGCAGCACATCCTCGCCGGTTTTCAGGAAGGCGAAATTGATCATCGCGATCGCCGCCAGGCCGCTGGGGGTGACGCGGCAATACCGGCCGCCTTCTATCTCGGCCAGCCGGGCCTCCAGCACGAAGCTGGTCGGCGTACCGTGCAGGCCATAGGTATAGCCCAGCTTTTCGCGCCAGTCGCGCGAGCGCATGGCCGCGACATTGGGGAACAGCACGGTGGAAGCATGATGGATGCCGACCGGAAACGCCTCGAAGCCGTCCGGGGCGCGATAGCTGCTATGGATCAGGGAAGTCTGCGGGGTATTTTTTTGTTCTGACACGAATCGGCCTCTGCGACGAAATGGCGGCAGCGATACAGTGCCGCCTCGGAAAAAGCTCACTATACGCGGACAACAAGTTGCGCGCAGCGTTCAATAGCGGGGAAGACGGGGGCATCGCCCCCAAAGGAAGGCGCATCGCGGCGATGCGCCCGGAGAATACTCAGGGAAGCTGCAGGAAGAACGGCTTGGTGACAGTTCCGTCGGCGCTGGACCAGGTGCCGCTGATGGCAGCCCCCTGGCGATGCCCTTCCCACTGGCCGGACACATCCCGGCCATTGACCGACTCTTCCATCACCAGGTCATCGCCCTCCACTTCGCCCGCGACCAGGATTTCCTGCGAGTCGCCGAAAAAGAAATAACTCCCTTCCAGCCCGTCCTCGTTTTTCTTCGGCTGCAGCGACAACTGGATCTGGCGGCCACCGATGTCGCCGCGCAGCACCACGGCACGCCCCATCAGGATTCGCTGCAAGGAACCGGCCGGCGCCGCGGCGATGCCGTCGGCCAATGCCGCGTGAAAGCAGGACAACAGCGCCGCCGCGCAGACCAGGCGGCGCAGCCCCGGGAAGCGCCCCCTCACTCGGCCGCGCCCCACAGGTCGTGGGCATCGGCAGCCGTAATGCGCACATCGACGAACTGGCCCACCACCAGCTTGCGATGCGGTTCGAACGGTGGCTTCACGTAGACCACGCCGTCGATTTCCGGCGCGTCCGAATAGGTGCGGCCGGTGCCGCCGTTGCGGTCGACCTCATCGATCAGCACGCGCAGCGTCTTGCCGACCTTGGCTTGCAGGCGCTTCTTGGAAATCTCTTCCTGCAGCTGCATGACGCGGGCGCGGCGCTCTTCGCGGACTTCTTCCGGCACCGGGTTGGCGATCTCGTTGGCGGTCGCGCCTTCCACCGGCGAATAGGCGAAGCAGCCCAGGCGGTCGATCTCGGCTTCCTTGAGGAAGTCCAGCAGGTATTCGAACTCCGCCTCGGTCTCGCCCGGGAAGCCGGCGATGAAGGTGGAGCGGATCGTCAGGTCCGGGCACATGGCGCGCCAGGCCTGGATGCGCTCGATATTCTTCTCGCCGTTGGCGGGGCGCTTCATGCGCTTCAACACATCCGGGTGCGCATGCTGCAGCGGCACGTCCAGGTACGGCAGGATCTTGCCCTCTGCCATCAGCGGGATGATCTGGTCCACATGCGGATACGGATAGACATAGTGCAGGCGCACCCAGGCGCCGTACTGCGCGGCCAGCTCGCCGAGCGCGCCGACCAGTTGCGTCATGTGGGTCTTGATCGGCTTGCCGTTCCAGAAGCCGGTGCGGAACTTGACGTCCACGCCGTAGGCGCTGGTGTCCTGCGAAATCACCAGCAGTTCCTTGACGCCGGCCTTGAACAGGTTTTCCGCCTCCAGCATGACATCGGCGATCGGGCGCGACACCAGGTCGCCGCGCATGGACGGGATGATGCAGAAGCTGCAGCGATGGTTGCAGCCTTCGGAAATCTTCAGGTAGGCGAAATGCTTGGGCGTGAGCTTGACGCCCTGCGGCGGCACCAGGTCGATGAAGGGTTCATGCGGCTTGGGCAGGTGCTTGTGCACCGCCTGCATCACTTCTCCGACCGCGTGCGGACCGGTCACTTCCAGCACCTTGGGGTGGATCTTCTGGATGATGTCGTCGCCGTCGGCATCCTTCTTCGCGCCCAGGCAACCGGTGACGATCACCTTGCCGTTTTCATTGAGCGCCTCGCCGATGGCATCCAGCGACTCCTGCACCGCGGCGTCGATGAAGCCGCAAGTGTTGACGATCACCAGGTCGGCGCCGTCGTAGGACTTGGCGGTGTCATAGCCTTCGGCGCGCAGCTGGGTCAGGATCTGCTCGGAATCGACCAGCGCCTTTGGGCAACCGAGGGAAACGAAACCGACCTTGGGCAGGGCCGGGGTATTGGGAGAGGATGGGTTGGACATGATGGGCTGGCAGGAAAACTGGCTGAAACGGAAAAATGCTTTAAAAATCAGGGCGGTATTGTACCTTGTTCGTCACCTTTCGCCCTTTTCCCGTAGTTTTGGGCGATATTTCTGGCGCATATTTGCGACGCAAGCGCAGCAAGCCTTGCCAAAATGCAAAACGGCCCGTCAGGGCCGCTTGGAAGTCGAACAGTTGCGCTTCGCCTTACTTCTTCTGGTCCGGCGCATTGCCGAACGGGAAAGTGCCGAACATGTTCTTGGTCTGGCTTTGCATCTGCTCCTGCATCTGGATGAACAGGTTCTTGCTCTGCTCGATGTAGTTGCTCATCATGCCCTGCATCATCGGCCCCTGCACGTTCATGAACTGGGTCCACATCTCGGGGCTGAACGGCTTGCCTTCGTAGAAGCCCTTGGAGTTCTCGGCCAGCTTGTTCTGGATGTCGATGAAGGTCTGGATGTTCTTTTCCAGGTAGGAGCCCATCATGCCCTGCATGGCGTGGCCGTAGTAGCGGATGATCTGCGACAGCGCCGCGCTGGAGAACATCGGCGCGCCGTGCGACTCTTCTTCCAGGATGATCTGCAGCAGGATGCTGCGGGTCAGGTCGTCGCCGTTCTTGGCGTCGACCACGGTGAATTCCTCATTGTCCAGCACCAGCTGCTTGACGTCGGTCAAGGTGATGTAGGAACTGGTCTGGGTATCGTAAAGACGGCGGTTGGGATACTTCTTGATCAAGCGATCGGCCGAATTTTTTGCAGTAGTCATCTCTGAAGTCCAGTCTCTCTTCTCTGCCGCTGTTGCGGTCATTGTTTGCAGCGATTGCGGGCCGCTTCAGTTGCCCAGCCCGCATACGTCCGGGACATTCCTGTCTGTCCTCTCTTGCTCGGTCTTTTTTATTTTGTCCTACTCGTTCCAGCACGATGCCACCCCGCTTTTGCAGGGCAGCATGCTTGGACATTATAGGGGGGAAAGTGCGGGAATGGGCAAACCAATATTGCGATGCGATGAATAAATGCCGCAGCCGGCGCAAGCCGCGCCGGCTGCGGCAAATTGCATCAGCCCATGTACAGGCCGCCGTTCAGCGAGAAGTCGGAACCGGTGGCGTAGCCGCCTTCGCTTGACGCGATCCAGGCGACGATGGAGGCGATTTCCTCCGGCTCGCCCAGGCGCTTGACCGGGATCCCGGAAACGATCTTCTCCAGCACTTCCGGACGGATCGCGCGCACCATGTCGGTACCGATATAGCCAGGCGAGACGGTGTTGACGGTCACGCCCTTGGTCGCCACTTCCTGCGCCAGCGCCATGGTGAAGCCGTGGATGCCGGCCTTCGCGGTCGAATAGTTGGTCTGCCCGAACTGGCCCTTCTGGCCGTTGACGGAAGAGATGTTGATGATGCGCCCGAAGCCGCGCTCGACCATGCCGTCGATGACTTGCTTGGTGACGTTGAACAGGGAATTGAGGTTGGTGTCGATGACCGCGTCCCAGTCGGCCTTGCTCATCTTGCGGAACTGGCCGTCGCGGGTGATGCCGGCGTTGTTGACCAGCACGTCGACTTCGCCGATCTCGGCGCGCACCTTCTCGAAGGCCGCCTTGGTCGACTCCCAGTCGGAGACGTTGCCCTCGGACGCGTGGATGTCGAAACCCTTTTCGCGCATGGCCGCCAGCCATTTGTCCTTGCGTGCGGAATTCGGACCGCAACCCGCCACGACGGTATAGCCGTCCTGGCAAAGGCGTGTGCAGATGGCGGTTCCGATGCCGCCCATGCCTCCGGTCACATATGCGATACGCTTGCTCATAATGCTATCTCCTGATGTCGATTAATTACCGGGGATATCAAGCTCTCCCCTCTCTCGCGTCTGCTCTGCGTCCGCATTTTCCAGTGTGCCGACTGCCGTCGGCGTTCCTGAATCCTTTTTCCTCCGGCCGGCTGGCCGCAGCGTGAACCTCCGCTCTCAGATGACCTGGTCCGCCTTCACCTTGACGTAGCGCCCCGGCGCCGGCTCGATCTGCCGGTACTTGGCCGAACCCGCCGCCTTCGGCGCGGCGACCTTGCGCCCGCCATGCTTGCCCAGGAAAGCCGCCCACTCGGTCCACCAGCTGCCGGGATGTTCCTTGGCCTTGGCGAACCAGGCATCGGGATCGGCTTCCAGCTTGTCGTTGACCCAGTAATTGCGCTTGTTCTTCGAGGCCGGATTGATCACCCCGGCGATGTGGCCGGATGCGCCCAGCACGAAACGGTTGTTGGCGCGCCGGGAGGCGTTGATCAGCCCCACCGTCGCATACGCCGACTTCCACGGCACGATGTGGTCTTCGCGCGAGGCGTAGATGAACGCCGGCGCGGTGATCTTGCGCAGGTCGATCTTCTCGCCGGCCACCGTCAGCCGGCCTGGGTCCTTCAGGGCATTCTCCAGGTACATGTGGCGCAGGTAGTAGCAGAACATCGGCCCCGGCAGGTTGGTGCTGTCCGCATTCCAGTACAGCAGGTCGAACGCGGTCGGCGCCTCGCCCTTGAGGTAGTTGGACTCGACGTAGTTCCACAGCAGGTCGTTGGGCCGCAGGCTGGAAAACGCGCTGGCGAAATCGCGCCCGGCCATCAGGCCGCGCTTGCCGATCATCTGCTCGCGCATGGCCAGCTGCATCTCGTCGATATAGACATCGATGGCGCCGGTATCGGAAAAATCGAGGAAAGTGGTCAGCAGCGTCAGGCTCGATACCGGATCCTCGCCGCGCGCGGCCAGCAGCGCCAGCGCGCACGACAGGATGGTGCCGCCGACGCAGAAGCCCAGCGCATTGATCTGCGGCTGCTTGCTGACTTCCTGGACGATATGGATGGCGTTGGCGACAGCGCCGTCGACGTACTGGTCCCAGGTCGCGCCATCGACAGAAGCGTCGGCATTGCGCCAGGAGATCAGGAACACCGTATGGCCCTGCTCGACCGTGTAGCGCACCAGCGAATTCTGCGGCTGCAGGTCGAGGATGTAGAACTTGTTGATGCAAGGCGGCACGATCAGCAGCGGCACCGCATGCACGGTCTTGGTCAGCGGCTTGTACTGGATCAGCTGGAACAGTTCGTTCTCGTAGATCACCGAACCTTCGCTGGCGCCGACGTCCTTGCCGACTTCGAAAGCGGTTTCATCGGTCTGCGAGACGTGCCCCTTCTGCAGGTCCGCGATCAATTGCGCGATGCCCTTGGTCAGGCTTTCGCCGCCGGTCTCGATCACCTTTTGCTGGGCGACCGGATTGGTCGCCAGGAAGTTGGCCGGCGACATCGCATCGATCATTTGCTGCACCGCAAAGCGCACCCTGTTGCGTACCTTGTCGCTGCCTTTGACGGCATCGGCCAGGGCCAGCAGGAAGCGCGAATTGAGCTGGTAAGCGGCCGCCTGGAACGCGAAGTACGAACTCTCCTGCCAGGCCGGCGCGCTCAAGCGGCGGTCGGTAACCGGGGGCACCCTGGCCGACATCGCCGCTTGCCAGAGTTCGGAAAACTGCTGCGCGTAATCCTGCTGCAGGCGCACCATGTCGGCCGCATCCAGCGAAGCGCCCAGTTCGCCCAGCTGTTTCACCAGCGACGATGGGTCGAACTGTCCCGCGCCGGCTGCGCCGCCAAATGGAAAAGCCATATTGGGGAAGGCTTGCAACGCGGGCTGGAGATGCTGGAATTGCGATTGGAATTGGGATGGCAGCGAGGCCCAGAATTTCGGATCGGACATCTGCGCCAGCCACGCGGGAACATCAGGAGAGGGTTGCTGCGGATTCTGCTTGTTCATGCTCGGATCTGCAATTTTCGCGTATCTTTACGGTTTGTCTCGAAGCCCCAGTCACCATGTATATCGTTGCTATCGCATGGCTCTACGTCGTCTTCATGATGTCGATCACCGAACAGAGCGCGGTCGCCGGAGTGACCACTTTCCTGCTGTACGGCGTATTTCCCTTGACCGTTGTTTTATACCTGATGGGTACACCGCAACGCAAGCGGAATCGACAAAAGATGGAGAAAATGAAGGCCGCAAACCAGCATGCGCGGGCAAATGATGAGCCCGCCGAACGCGAGCAAAAATAACCGGAGGAGCGGCGTCGCCATCCGCCCCGATCAAGCCGGACACGACCGTTCCCGGCAGTGAGGAAACCACACCCGCGCAACCCGGACCGTACGCCGGTTGCGCAATGCATCATTGCCCTGTTGCATGAAGATGCCGCGGGCGCCGCACCGCGATCCGCCGGTAACGCTTCCGCAGCGCGGCCAGCATGTCGCGCAGCACCGCACTCCCGCGCCAGGGCGGCGACACATAGGCCATGCGCAACCGTACCTCCCCGCCACCGCATAATTCGCCATCGAGCATGCCGATCATCCGCTGGCCAAGATAAGCGTAGACATGCACTTCGTCCGGCCGATGGCTGCATGGTCCGTCGATCCTCCAGCCGCAATCGATCACGCCGCCGCGCATTGCCGCTCACCCCGCAACGTGCGATGCCAGATGCAAACCGAGCAGCAGCATCCCGGCGAAGAAATAGCGCCGGAACGTCGGCGCCTTGACCCTGCCGCGCACCCAGGTGCCGATGGCCATGCCCAGCAGGGCCGGCAACAATACCACCGCCGATGCGCCGGCCACGTTGCCGCCCAAGGCCCCGCCCTGCCCCAGATTGATCGCCAGCGCGACAGTGGAGACGGTAAACGACAGGCCCAGCGCCTGGATCAACTGGTCGCGTTCCAGATTCAGCGCCTGCAAGTAAGGCACCGCCGGGATCACGAAGACGCCGGTGGCGGCGGTAATGAGGCCGGTGACAAGGCCGACTATCGGCGACCACCATTTCTCCGCGCGCTCAGGCACCTGAAACTTGAACGATGCCAGGCCCGCCGCCGCATACAGCACCAGCGCCACGCCCAGCGCGACAATGACCCGGCGGCCGCCGTCGGCACCCATGAATCCGCTGCCGGCCAGCGTGCCGGCGACGATCCCGGCCAGCATGGCCCACAGGCGCCGCGCCAGCGCCATGAAGGCCCCGCCCGCCAGCAGTTGCCAGACATTAGTCACCATCGAAGGCACGATCAGCAGCGCGGCGGCCTGGACCGGCGGCATCGCCAGGCTGAGCAAGCCCACCGCGACAGTAGGCAGCCCCAGGCCGATCACGCCCTTGACGAAGCCGGCGAGCAGGAACACCCCGAGGCAAACCGCCAGCACAGTGGAGTTCATGCCCATGAACGAGAGAAAGGATTGCATAGTGAGAAACCGGAAAACAGTGACAAGAGGAATCAGGCAGCTTGCAGTCTGCCAGCCCCGGCGCCGCCTGAAAATGTGGAATACACTTAGCCAGCCTTCGTAATGGACGAAGGCTGAGCCAACCAATGCGATCCCCCGATGAGCAACCGATTCGACCTCTCCGACCTGCGCCTTTTCCTGCACATCGTGGAAAGCGGCAGCATCACCGCCGGCGCGGCCCGGACCCACATGGCGCTGGCATCGGCCAGCGCGCGCATCCGCAACATGGAAGACGCGCTCGGCGCCGCCCTGCTGGAACGCGGCCGGCGCGGCATACGGACCACCGACGCCGGCCGCGCGCTGGCGCACCATGCCCGCATGCTGGGCCAGCAGATGGAGCAGCTGCGCGATGAGCTGGGCCAGTACGCGCAAGGGCTCAAGGGCCGCATCCGGCTGCTGTGCAATACCTCGGCCATGACCGAGTTCCTACCGGAAGTGCTGGCCTCGTTCCTGGCGCGCCATCCGCACACCGATATCGAGCTGGAAGAAAAACTGAGTTATGAAGTGGTGCAGGCCATCGTGGACGGCGTGGCCGACGTCGGCATCATCGCCGACTCGGCCGACAGCGGCCCTTTGCAGACCTTCCCCTTCCGCCAGGACCACCTGGTCGCGGTGCTGGCCAGGAAGCATCCGCTGGCCAGGCGCAAAGCGCTGGCCTTCGGTGAGCTGCTGGATGAGGACTTCGTCGGCCTGTCCGGCGACAGCGCCTTGCAGCAACACCTCGCCGGCCATGCCGCGCGCGCCGGGAAACGCCTGCAGTACCGGGTGCGGCTGCGCAGCTTCGACGGCATCTGCCGCATGGTCGAACAACTGGTCGGCGTGGCGGTGATTCCCGAAACCGCGGCCCAGGCCTGCGCCGCCCATATGGATATCCGCGTGCTGCCGTTGACCGACGCCTGGGCCAGGCGGCAATTGCTGATCTGCGTGCGCGGCCTCGACGGCCTGCCCGGCCACACCCGCGAACTGATCCAGGCCCTGCAGGCGTATGCGCATCGGCCGCCGGCGAGCGGCAAACGCAAATAACAAGGGCAGCCTGTAGCTGCCCTTGTGGTTATTCCCGCGCTGCCCGTTATTTGATCCAGATCAGAGAAGCCATGCGGCCGGTCGCCTTGTCGCGACGGTAGGAATAAAAACGCGTATCGCCGACCGTACACAAGCCGCCGCCGGAAATGTCCGCCACTCCGGCCGCCTGCAAGCGCAGGCGCGCCAGGCGGTAGATATCGGCGAGATATTTGCCCGGCTTGCCAACGACACCGCGGAAGGCGGCGTCGGCTGCGGCGTCGTGCCGCACGAAGACCTCGCGCACCTCGGCGCCGACTTCGAAGCGCTCCGGCCCGATGGCCGGGCCCAGCCAGGCCATCACCTCTTGCGCGCCGCGCGCGCGCATGGCCGCCACGGTATTTTCCAACACGCCGGCCGCCAGCCCGCGCCAGCCGGCATGGGCCGCACCCACCACCGTCCCGGCGCGGTCGCACAACAGCACCGGCAGGCAATCGGCCGTCATCATCACGCACACGGCGCCGGCCGCGGTGCTGACGCAGCCGTCGGCCTGTTCCCCGGGTTGCGCGGTGGCCGCATCCGCCACCGCCGTGCCATGCACCTGCGACAGCCAGGCCGGCTCCCGCGGCAGCAGGCGACGCAGCAAGGCGCGGTTTTTCGCCACCAGCGCGGGATCGTCTTCGACGTGGGCGCCGAGGTTCAGCCCCAGGCCGCCCTCGCCGTCGCCATAAGGATCCGCGCTATAGCCGCCGGCGCGCAGCGTGGTCAACGCGCCGATATTGGCGGGAGCATTCCATTCGGGGATCAGCAGCTCCATGCGCGCACCTCAATACTCGTCATCGTCCGGGTCGCCCGTCACCGGATCCGGCTCGTCGGACATTTCCGGGATCACCGCCAAGGCCGGATCGATGCCGGCGCGCGCCAGCAGCTCGGCGATGTCCTGCGGCAGCGGCGCCGCCCATTGCCGGAACTTGCCCGAAGTCGGATGCACCAGGCCCAGGCGGGCCGCCTGCAGCGCCTGGCGCGGGAATACCTGGACCAGGTGGTGCTTGCCGTACAGCGCATCGCCCACCAGCGGGAAACCCAGCGACTGCAGGTGCACGCGGATCTGGTGCGTGCGCCCGGTCTCCAGGCGGCAGTGCACCAGGCTGACCGGCTTGCTGTCGATCATTCCGGTCGCCAGGCGGCGGTAATGCGTCACCGCCGGCTTGGCGGTCATGCTTTGCGACACCGCCATCTTGATGCGGTCGCGCGGATGGCGCGCCATCCGCGCATCGACGGTGCCCGACAATTGCGGCAGCCCCCACACCAGCGCCAGGTACTGGCGCTTCATGCTGCGCGCCTGCAACTGGCGCACCAGGTCGGTCTGCGCCGCCAGCGTCTTGGCCACCACCATCAGGCCGCTGGTTTCCTTGTCGAGGCGGTGGACGATACCCGCGCGCGGCACGTTGGCCAGCGCCGGGCAATGGTGCAGCAAGCCGTTGAGCAAGGTGCCGCTCCAGTTGCCGGCGGCGGGATGCACCACCAGCCCGGGCGGCTTGTCGAGCACGATGATGGACTTGTCTTCGTGCAAGATGTCCAGCGCCATCGGCTCCGGGCCGTAGGCATGGTCCTGCGGCGCCGATTGCGGCGCCACTTCCACCAGTTCGTCGCCCAGCATGGTCATCTTGCCCTTGGCCGGGGCGCCGTCCACGGTCACGTGGCCGTCTTCGATCCATTGCTGGATGCGGCTGCGCGAAAATTCGGGGATCAGGCCCGAGAGCACCTTGTCCAGGCGCTGGCCGATCGCATCGTCGGTCAGGCGCAGCGAAATGGGCGCAAATTCGGACAACTGCGCGGACGACGACGCATCGGAGGCATCGTCGCCTTCGTCGAATTCATCGTCGGGAAGGTCGATATTGGCAGGCTGTTCGCCATTTGCAATCTGAGGGGGTTTCTTACGTGACATCAGCTATAATCGCCAGATCGGGCGGTTTGTATTTGGGGTAACCATGCAGCCGACTCGGCAAGGCGTTCGCGCCTGACATGCAAAAACGGTAAGCATTCAGACAAGCACACAAGAGTCATGCACAAAATCTTATTGAAGTTCATCACCGTCGGCTTTGCCCTGTCGCTCACGGCTTGCGGTCTGTTGCCGGAGCAAAAGGACGAGACGGTCGGCTGGTCTGCCTCGAAATTATACTCGGAAGCCAAGGACGAACTGAACGCCGGCGGCTACGACAAGGCGATCAAGTATTTCGAAAAGCTGGAATCGCGCTACCCGTTCGGCACCTACGCCCAGCAGGCGCAGATGGACATCGCCTACGCCTACTACCGCCAGAATGACCAGCCGCAGGGCCTGGCCGCGGTGGACCGCTTCATCAAGCTGCACCCGAACCACCCCAACGTCGACTACATGTACTACCTGCGCGGCCTGATCAACTTCAACGACCGCACCAGCATCTTCGACACCTTCACCGACCAGGACAACACCGAGCGCGACCCGAAGGCGATGCGCGACGCGTTCGACTCGTTCAAGCTGCTGGCCGAACGCTTCCCCGACAGCAAGTACACGCCGGACGCCATCCTGCGCATGAAGTACCTGGTCAACGCCATGTCGCAATACGACGTCCACGTGGCCAGCTACTACTACCGCCGCGGCGCCTATGTGTCGGCCGCCAACCGCGCCCAGGCCGCCATCAAGCAATACCCGGACGCGCCGGCCAACGAAGAGGCCCTGTTCATCCTGATGCGCTCCTACGATGCGCTGGGACAAACCAAGCTGCGCGACGATACCGAGCGCGTCATCAAGGCCAACTACCCGAACAGCCCCTACTACACCGGCGGCCCCAAGAAGAAGGACAAGCCCTGGTGGAAGATCTGGTAAGGCCCGGCCTACCCGATGCACCCAACAAAAAGCCTCGCAATGCGAGGCTTTTTTATTTCCCGGATGCAATGCGGCGAATGCGGCGATCAGGCCTCCAGCTTGCGGCGGAACACCCAGGTGCTGTCGCTCGACGCCTCTTCGGCAAAAGCATAGCCTTCCAGGTCGAAGCCCTTGAGCTTCTCCGGCTGGCTGATGTTCTTTTGCGCCGCGTAGCGCGCCATCAGGCCGCGCGCGCGCTTGGCGTAGAACGAGATGATCTTGTACTTGCCGCCCTTCCAGTCCTCGAACACCGGCGAGATCACCTTGGCCTTGAGCAGCTTGGGCTTGACCACCTTGAAATACTCCTCGGAAGCCAGGTTCACCAGCACCGGCGTCTTCTGCGCCTGCAGTTCGGCATTGAGGGCTTCGGTCACTTCGCTGCCCCAGAAGGCGTACAAGTCCTTGCCATGCGGATTGGCCAGCTTGGTGCCCATCTCCAGGCGGTACGGCTGCATCAGGTCCAGCGGGCGCAGCATGCCGTACAGGCCGGACAGGATGCGCACATGGCCCTGCACATAATCGAGCTGCCTGGCGCTGAGCGAATTGGCATCCAGTCCCTCGTACACATCGCCGTTGAACGCCAGCACCGCCTGCTTGGAATTCTTGCCGGTGAACTTGCGCGACCACGCGGCATAGCGGTTCACGTTGAGCACCGCCAGTTGGTCCGAGATGCCCATGAGGCTGCCGACCTGGGCCGGCGAGAGCTTCTTGAGCACCTCGATCAGTTCGGCCGAGCGGGGAATGAAAGCGGGCGTGGTATGGACATCGGTGACGGCGGGCGTATCGTAATCGAGCGACTTGGCGGGAGACAAAACAATCAGCATGGGATTTCATCCAATCAACAGGTTGGCGCAATGATACCCAAAGCTCGTCCATTACGTGCGCCACCATGCGCCGCATCGTCCCCGGCGCGGCCGCGATACCCGAATTTGCCACGCAAAGGCAGCGCTTTTGCGCCCTTTGCCCGGCCATCCGCACTTCTACACTGGGCGGCAGACTGATCCATACAGGACGGGATCGCGCCTGCGCGCTCCCCGGAGACAACCCCATCCGAGGAAGGAAAACGGCCATGAACTGGTTCTATGATCTGCGGATCGCACGCAAGCTGCTCATCACTTTCGCCGCGATCCTGGTGCTGACTGCCATCCAGGGCGTGTTTTCCATCGTGCAACTGTCCAGGGTCAACGATGCCTCGACCAAGATCGCCGACGACTCGCTGCCCAGCGTGCGCTATCCGCTGGAAGCCAAGGTCGCGCTGGCGCGCGTCCGGACGGTCCAGCTCCAGCACCTGCTGCCCGGCAATGAAAGCAATCTCGATGTCAACGAGAAGCTGATCGCCGGCCAGTTCGACGAACTCAGCAAAGCGCTGGAAAAATACTCGGTGCTGCTCGACACCGAAGCGGAGAAAACCAATTTCACCGCCATCAAGACCGATCTCGCGACCTTCACCGGCATCCACCAGACCCTCGCCGCGCGCGTCAGGGAACAAAAGATCGACGAAGCGCGCGACATCCTGCTCAACCAGCTCACGCCGGTCTACCTGCGCCTGTTCGGCACCCTGGACAAGGTGGTGAAGATCAATGTCGACGCCGCCGACGCCACCAACAACGACGCCCAGGCCCGCTACGAGAGCTCCCGCACCATGATCGTCGTCCTGCTGGCCTGCTGTATCGGCCTGGGCCTGCTGCTGGCGACCTGGGTCGCGCGCATCGTATCGCGCCCGCTGCAGGATGCGATGCATGTCGCCGAGCGCGTGGCCGAGGGCGACCTGACCGTCGACATCAAACCCGCCAGCCGCGACGAAACCGGCCGCCTGATGCTCTCGCTCAAGGCCATGAACGACAGCCTGCTGCGCATCGTCAGCCAGGTGCGCCAGGGCACCGACACCATCAACACCGCCTCGCGCGAAATCGCCACCGGCAACCTCGACCTGTCATCGCGCACGGAAGAGCAGGCCAGCTCGCTGGAAGAAACCGCCTCGGCGATGGAAGAACTGACCTCCACCGTGAAACAGAACGCCGACAACGCGCGCCAGGCCAACCAGTTGGCCAACTCGGCCTCCGACGTGGCGGTCCAGGGCGGCGGCGTGGTCGGCCAGGTGGTGGAGACCATGGGCTCCATCAACGAATCGTCCAGAAAGATCGTCGACATCATCAGCGTGATCGACGGCATCGCGTTCCAGACCAACATCCTGGCGCTGAACGCGGCGGTGGAAGCGGCGCGCGCCGGCGAACAGGGCCGCGGCTTCGCCGTGGTGGCTTCCGAAGTGCGCTCGTTGGCGCAGCGTTCGGCCTCGGCAGCCAAGGAGATCAAGGCGCTCATCGACGACTCCGTGGCCAAGGTCGACACCGGCAGCAAGCTGGTCGAACAGGCCGGCACCACCATGACCGAAGTGGTCGCCAGCGTGAAGCGCGTGACCGACATCGTGGCCGAGATCAGTTCGGCCAGCCAGGAACAGAGCGACGGCATCGAACAGGTCAACCTTGCCATCACCCAGATGGACGAAGTCACGCAGCAAAACGCCGCGCTGGTCGAACAAGCGGCAGCCGCCGCCGGTTCCCTGCAGGAGCAGGCAGGAAAATTGGCGGAACTGGTCAGCGTCTTCAAGCTGGACCGCCCGCACGCCGCGGCAAACGCGGCCCCGGCGCAACTGGCGGCAGCCAGGCCGGCCATCCAGCCGCCTGCCGCCCGCCCAGTCAGCGCCAAACCCGCCCTGCCCGCGAAAAAAGCCGACGCCAAACCCATGCCCTCCGGCGACGACGACTGGGAACAGTTCTGAGGGCCGGTTTCGTCCCGCTCACTACCCGGCAGCCTCGTTCGCGAGGCTGTTTTTTTCCGGCGGCGCGGTATTCAAGTCCGCCGCGCGAATTGCCGTTAATCAATACAAGCAGCAGGCCGGACCGGGCGGGACTTGCATCTGCTTTGCGGTCGCCGCATGAAACGACTACATTGATAGTGACACATTGACAAAAGCCCGATCGCCCCGATTGCGGCAGCCACGCCGAGAGGCAAGGAGCAGACCATGAAACGCGACAAGGCCCTGATGGCCGAGATCCTCACCACCCTGGCTTCGTTCGGAACCACCTATGGCGACGTGGAAAAGATCCAGGGGGAATTGTCGGTCAAGCACCAGGCGCCGGAAGTGATCCTGCACCACTTGCGCCTGCTGCACGACCGCGGCCTGGTAGCGGTGGACATGCACAATTTCTGGCGCGTCACCGACCAGGGGTATGATGTGCTCGAAGCCGGCGGCAACCTGCTGCAAGCGCATGACATGCCGCCTGAAGCCAACCAGGGCATCGACAACTAGACTGATGATTCAATGAGCATTCCGGCAATACCCGTTCCTACCGCATCCCCCGCACCGACCTCTTCCGAACCAGCCGCCGGCGAACGCCAGCGGCTGGTGCTGGACACCAACGTCTGCCTCGACCTGTTCGTGTTCCGCGACCCGCGCTGGAACGCCCTGCTGCAAGCGCTGCGGGACGGCAGCGTGCAAGCCTATACCCGCGAAGACTGCCGCAACGAATGGCTGGCGGTACTCGACTATCCGCACCTGCCGGTCACGCCGGCCGACAAGCCGGCCATCTGCGCCGAATTCGACCGCCTGCTGCACTGCCTGCCGCTGGCCGAAGTCAACACCTTCGGCCTGCCGCTGTGCACCGACAAGGACGACCAGAAATTCCTGGAGCTGGCCCTGCAATGCCGGGCGCACGTCCTGGTCAGCAAGGACAAGGCGGTATTGAAGCTGGCGAAGAAGACCCTGCGCAAAGGCATGTTCGCCATCGTGCCGCCGCAGCACTGGCGGCCGGACGCATTCGCCTTTTCGTCCTGATCGCCCTGATGCGGCGCAAAAATGCCTGATGGCGATTCCGGCTAAAATAGCCGACTTGCGAAAACACTTGAGGATCGGTTCCCGCAGCAATGAGCACCCCAGCCAACATCGTCACCAAACTGCCCAAGGTCGGCACTACCATTTTCACCGTCATGTCCGCGCTGGCCAGCGAAAAAGGCGCGGTCAACCTGGGCCAGGGATTCCCCGACTTCAACTGCGACCCCGCGCTGGTGCAGGCAGTCACCAACGCCATGCAGGACGGCCTGAACCAATACCCGCCGATGGCCGGCGTGCAGGTCCTGCGCGAAGCCATCGCCGACAAGGTCGAAAAGCTGTACGGCCGCCGCTACGATCCGGCCAGCGAAATCACCGTCACCGCCGGCGCCACCCAGGGCATCCTGACCTCGGTGCTGTGCGCGGTGCATGCCGGCGACGAGGTGATCGTCATCGAGCCGGCCTACGACTGCTACGTGCCCGCCATCGAACTGGCCGGCGGCATCCCGGTCTTCGTGCAAATGGAAGTCGGCGTGCACGGCTACAGCATCCCCTGGGACAAGGTGAAGGCCGCCGTCACGCCCAAGACCCGCATGATCATGGTCAACACCCCGCACAACCCGACCGGCAGCGTCCTGAAAGCGGCCGACGTGCAGGCGCTGGCCGACATCGTGCGCGGCACCGACATCCTGGTCCTGTCCGACGAAGTGTACGAACACATGGTCTACGACGGCCGCCCGCACGAGTCGCTGGCGCGCCATCCGGAACTGTCGCAGCGCACCTTCATCAACTCCAGCTTCGGCAAGACCTACCACGTCACCGGCTGGAAGGTCGGTTTCGTGGCCGCGCCGGCCGCCATGACGGCGGAGTTCCGCAAGGTGCACCAGTTCAACGTGTTCACCGTCAACACGCCGGTGCAATACGGCCTGGCCGCCTACATGAAGGATCCGGCGCCCTACCTCGACCTGCCGGCCTTCTACCAGCACAAGCGCGACCTGTTCCGCGACGGCCTCAAGAACACCCGTTTCGAACTGCTGCCGTCCGAAGGCACCTACTTCCAGTGCGTGAAGTACGGCGCCATCTCCGACCTTTCCGAAGCCGAGTTCTGCAAGTGGCTGACCACCGAGATCGGCGTGGCGGCGATCCCCGTCTCGGCCTTCTACAACACGCCGAAGGAGTCGGGCATCGTGCGCTTCTGCTTTGCCAAGAAGGATGAGACGCTGCGCCTGGCGCTGGACCGCCTGGCCAAGCTCTGACCCGTCCCCCTCCCTCGCCCGGATACTCCGGGCGAGGCACCCCGCCTTCCCCCGCCTCCTGCAGCCGTATCCGCCTTCCGCTACACTAGCCTGGCGAAAAACGCAGCACTCCCTGGCTGCCACCGAATCAACCGGATAACGACAAGGACACCCATGATCGACGTCTATAGCTGGGCCACGCCCAACGGCCACAAGGTTCACATCATGCTGGAGGAATGCGGCCTGCCCTACACCGCGCACGCCATCGATATCGGCGCCGGCGACCAGTTCGCGCCGGACTTCCTGAAGATCTCCCCGAACAACAAGATCCCCGCCATCACCGATCCCGACGGCCCGGACGGCAAGCCGATCTCGCTGTTCGAGTCGGGCGCGATCCTGATCTACCTGGCGGGCAAGACCGGCCGCTTCCTCGGCAATACCGTCCGCGAGAAATATGAAGTGCTGCAATGGGTGATGTTCCAGATGGGCGGCCTGGGGCCGATGCTGGGCCAGGCGCACCACTTCCGTCTGTATGCCCCGGAACAGATCGAGTACGCCGTCAACCGCTACAGCAACGAAGCCCGTCGCCTGTACCAGGTGATGGACAAGCAGCTCGGCCGCCACGCCTACCTGGCCGGAGACGAATACACCATCGCCGACATCGCCTGCTTCCCCTGGACCCGCTCGCACAAGAACCAGGGCATCGACCTGGCCGACTTCCCCAACGTCAAGCGCTGGTTCGACGCCATCGGCGCGCGCCCGGCGGTGCAACGCGGCGTGGCGGTACTGGCCGACAAGCGCAAGCCGCTGACCGACGACAAGGCCAAGGATCTGCTGTTCGGCAAAGGCCAGTACCAGAAGCGCTGAGCGGCTTCAATCCCGTTCTTGTACGGGCGCGATCTCGAAACGGTTGCGCCCGCTTTCCTTGGCGCGGTAGAGCGCTTCGTCGCTTTGCCGCAGCGCCGTCTCAGGGCATTCGCAATCGGGAAGGATGATGGCGATGCCGATGCTCAGCGTCACCAGGATGGTTTGCCCGCCCACTACCAGCGGCTGGGCGGCAAAGCTGCGCTGCAGGCGCTCGGCGAAGACGGCGGCGACCTGCGCATCGGCATCGGCCAGGATCACCGCGAACTCCTCCCCGCCGAAACGCCCTACCGTATCGCTCTTGCGCAACTGCGCCTTGAGCACGTCGGCAAAATTCTTCAGTACCTGGTCGCCGACCGCGTGGCCGTAGGTGTCGTTGACGGCCTTGAAGTGGTCCAGGTCGCACATCAGCAAAGCGGCGCGGCCATCGCTGCTGCGCTGAATGCGGCCATGCTCCTCCTCCAGCCGCTTCATGAAATAGCGGCGGTTGGGCACCTGGGTCAGGAAGTCGGTCAGCGCGAACTCCTGCAGCTCCAGTTCGATCGCCTTGCTTTCGCTGACATCGCTGATGAAACCGTGCCACAGCATGCTGCCGTCGGCCAGCCAGCGCGGCTTGGCGTGGCCGCGCAGCCAGCGCACGCCCTGACCGGCCCCGGGCGGCGTCACACGGTATTCGAGGCGCCAGTGCCCGGCGCCGCCGGCGATGGCGCGCAGCGAAGACTGGTAAACCGGGAGATCTTCCGGATGCAGGATGGCCTCGACCATCGCGGCATCGGCCAGCAGCTGTTCCGGCGTGAACCCATAGATCTCGCGCACGCCTTCGCTGACATAGGTGAAATAGCCCGCCTTTCCCGGTGGGATGCGGTACTGGAAAGCCATCCCCGGGATTTCGTTGGTCAGGTCGGCCAGCAATTGCCCGCTTTTGCGCAACTTCTCGGTGAGCTGCTTGAGTTCGGTGATGTCGGTGGTGGTGCCGATCATGCGCAAGGCATTGCCCTGGGCATCGCGCGCCACCACTTTGCCGCGGCTGCAGATCCACTTGTAGCTGTTATCGCGGCACAGGATCCGGTGCTCCACGACATAGGTATCGGATTGCGCGGCGAAGTGGCGCTGGATGGTCTCTTTCACATACGGCAAATCTTCCGGATGCACCCGCTTGTAGGCGTCTTCGATATGGTTGGAGAGCTCCCAGTCCTCATACCCGAGGATCGCCTTCCAGCCGCGCGAATAATAAATCTCCCCGGTGACCGCGTTGCGGTCCCAGATGCCGGTGCCGCTGCCTTCGATCGCCAGCGCCATGCGCTCGTCGCCGGGCCCGGCCGACTCTATCGGCGGCCGGATATGCGCCGGCGCCATCGAGCGCTCGATGGACAGCATCGCCATCGATACCGCCGCCCCCACCGTCTGCCGGTAAGGCATCTCGTCGTATCGCGGATCGGCCGGCGCGCCGGACTGTCCGCACACCACCAGGATGCCGGCAACCTCCCCGGCGAAGGAGCGCAGCGGCAGCATCTCCAATATCTCGACGCAATGCTCGACGGCGCTGTCCTGGAAGCGTTGCCAGAATTGAGGGGTGTCGGGTTCCCGCACATCGAGCGCCTCGATCTGCCGCAGATGGTCCGGCAACATGCCCGGCGCGGCGCCGATGCGCAAGCGGCGCTGCGCCGCATCAAACAGGAAAATGCCCAGCGAACGCCCAGGGTAGGCTTGGGAAAAGCCGCGGGCGATACGGTCGAGAAGATGGTCTAGCGGCGCCCCACGGGCGATATAGGAAAGGGTCTCATTGTTGAATGCGAGCGCCTTCCGGTGGAAACCTGTTTCGGCTTGCTGTTCTTGGCAGTCGGACGTCATGGGCGATTCTTGTGCAAACAATGCGGCGACAACAAACTGCCACGAGATCGTTCAGTACGGCGCTACTTTCCGGCAACGCCGGATGCACTCACCTTAGCATCATCCCAACAGGACTTGAAAGAAAATCATCCCCGCCGTCCATCCGGCTGCAATCCGATGTTGTACATCAACAAATCGGCGGCCGCCGGCGTGATCTTTTGCGAGTTTATCCGCGGCAACCGGCAAGGCCGGGCCGCATCAATAACGCCGGACCAGGAACTGCGCCACGCAGACCGGCTTTTCCGAACCCTCGCATTCGACGGTGATTTCCCAGGCCAGCTGGGCGCCGCCTGGAATATCCTCGACCGTTTCCAGTACGATGATGCCGCGCACCCGGCGCCCCACCGGCAAAGGCGCCGGAAAGCGCACGCGGTTCAGGCCGTAGTTGAGCAGCATCCTGACGTCCGGCCCCAGGCTGATGGCTTCGCCCAGCATGCGCGGCAACAGGCCCAGGGTAAAGAAGCCGTGCGCCACGGTGCCGCCGGAGGGCAATTCGCGCGCCGCGCGCTCGACGTCGACGTGGATCCATTGGTGGTCGCCGGTGGCGTCGGCGAAGCGGTTCACCTGTTCCTGCGTCACTTCGATCCAGTCGCTGACGGCCACTTCCTGGCCGGCTAGCGATTTCAGTTCTTCCAGTGTGGCGATTTCACGCATGTGGCTCCCCTATCCTTATTTTCGTTGTTCCAACAAGTGAAACGCTCAGACCGGCATCGGCTTGTTGTCGAGCAGGTCGAGAAAGCCCTTGATCAGCCGGTACGCCTTCCAGATCCAGGCCAGCGTCCAGATCAGGATCGCCAGCGGGATGCCGACCACCGTGATCCAGACCAGGCCGCCGGCGAACATCCAGAACAGGTACCACCAGAACGAACGGATCTGCCAGCGGTGGTGGCTGTAGACAAAGGTATCCTGCGCGTCGCCGCGCTTGAGATAGTTGACGATCAGCGGCAGCCACGACAGCATGCCCAGCGAAAACGCCAGGCACAGGCCATGGAAAATATAGAGCCACCAGGCCAGATCCTTGGCCGATTGCGTATTGCCGTCCAATACCAGTTCCTGCGTCATCGCGTCTCCCATCGATAGGTAGGTGGCGGGCGCTCAGCCCAACAGGTTCAAGATGCCATCCAGGCCGACGAAATTCAAGCCCACGTCCGCCTGCGCGCGCACCACCGGCTTGGCGCGGAAGGCCACCGACAAGCCGGAAATGCCCATCATCTTCAAGTCGTTGGCGCCATCGCCCATGACGATGGCCTGCGCCGGTTCGGCGCCGATCTCGCGGCACACGCGCTCGACCGTAGCGCGCTTTTCCTCGGCGTTGACGATGCCGCCCACCACGCGGCCGGTCAGCTTGCCGTCGACGATCTCGAGCGTATTGGAATGGGTGTAATCCAGGCCCAGGCGAGTTTTCATGCGGTCGGTGAAGAAGGTGAAGCCGCCCGACACCAGCAGCGTCTTCAAGCCCGCGGCCTGGATAGTCCTGAGCATGTTTTCCGCGCCCGGCGACAGCTTCAGGCGCTCATCGTAGACGCGCTGCAAGGCCGCCGCATCGAGTCCCTTCAGCAGAGCCACGCGGCGCGTCAGGCTTTCGTTGAATTCGATCTCGCCGCGCATGGCGGCTTCGGTGATCTCGGCCACCTGCGGCTTCAGGCCCTGCATGTCGGCGATCTCGTCGATGCATTCGATGGTGATCAGGGTGGAATCCATGTCCATCGCCACCAGCCTGAAATCGGCCAGCTTGCGCGCCGGATCGAGGAAGGCGTAGTCCAGCTTCGCCGCCAGGCAGGCAGCGTCGACCTTGGCCTTGAGTTCATCGCTGAACGTCACGCCGGCCACGCGCCAGGCATCGGCATCGGGCACGCGGGCATCCGCCAGCTTGTCGGCCTTGCCGCCGGCCAGCGCGGCGATGGCGTCGATCCCGGACTGGGCGACGGCGGTGCTTTTCAGGGCTTGCAGGATCAGGTTCATGTTGTCTTGGTTTATCAGTACGTATTGAAAAAGGTTCAGGCGCCCAGCGCCTTCATGATCGCCTTGACCTGCTGCACGCGGGCGTTGAGGTCAGGCATGGTGGCGGTGATGCGCAGCTTGTCCTGGCCGTTCAGCTTGACCTGGCGGTTCTTCTGCACCAGTTCGATGATGCGCATGGCGTCGATCGGCGGATTGGGCACGAACTGCAGCAAGGCCGCCTCGGAATGCGCATCGATCTTGACGATGCCCAGCGGCTTGGCGGCGATGCGCAGGCGATGCGTCTCGATCAGCGAGCGCGCCGGATCGGGCAGCTTGCCGAAGCGGTCGATCAATTCTTCCTGCAGGTCGTCGATGGCGTCCGCCTTCTCGCAGTTGGCGAAGCGCTTGTACAGCGACAGGCGCTCGTGCACGTCGCCGCAATAATCGTTGGGCAGCAAGGCCGGCACGTGCAGGTTGATCTCGGTGGTGGACGACAGCGGCGCGGCCAGGTCCGGCTCCTTGCCGTTCTTCAGCGCCCTCACGGCTTCGTTCAACATGTCGGAATACATCTGGAAACCGATCTCGTGGATCTCGCCCGACTGGTTGTCGCCCAGCACCTCGCCGGCGCCGCGGATTTCCAGGTCGTGCATGGCCAGGTAGAAGCCGCTGCCCAGTTCCTCCATCTGCTGGATCGCCTCCAGCCGGCGCTGCGCCTGCTTGGTCAGGCCCTGCACATCCTGCACCAGCAGGTAGGCATAGGCCTGGTGGTGCGAACGGCCGACGCGGCCGCGCAGCTGGTGCAATTGCGCCAGGCCGAACTTGTCGGCGCGATGCATGATGATGGTGTTGGCGGTCGGCACGTCGATGCCGGTTTCGATGATGGTGGTGCACAGCAGGATGTTGAAGCGCTGCGCCACGAAGTCGCGCATCACCTTTTCCAGGTCGCGCTCGTGCATCTGACCGTGCGCCACGCCGATACGCGCTTCCGGCAGCAGCGCTTCGAGCATGGCGCGGCGGTTGGCGATGGTTTCCACTTCGTTGTGCAGGAAGTACACCTGGCCGCCGCGTTTCAGTTCGCGCAGGCAGGCTTCGCGTATCGTCGATTCGCTCTCGCCGCGCACGAAGGTCTTGATCGCCAGGCGCTTTTGCGGCGCGGTGGCGATCACCGAGAAATCGCGCAAGCCTTCCAACGCCATGCCCAGCGTGCGCGGGATCGGCGTGGCGGTCAGCGTCAGCACGTCGACCTCGGCGCGCAGCGACTTCAAGGCCTCTTTCTGGCGCACGCCGAAACGGTGTTCCTCGTCGATGATGACCAGCCCCAGGCGCGAGAATTTCACTTCATCCGACAGCAGCTTGTGGGTGCCGATAACGATATCGACGGTGCCGTCGCCCATGCCCTTGATCGCCTGCGTGACTTCCTTGCCGGTACGGAAGCGCGACAGCTCGGCGATCTTCACCGGCCAGTTGGCGAAGCGGTCGGCGAAGGTCTGCGCGTGCTGCTCCGCCAGCAAGGTGGTGGGCGCCAGGATGGCCACCTGCTTGCCGCCCATCACGGCGACGAAGGCGGCGCGCAAGGCCACCTCGGTCTTGCCGAAACCAACGTCGCCGCAGATCAGGCGATCCATCGGACGGCCAGAGGTCATGTCCTGGATCACCGCATTGATGGCGGCGGCCTGGTCGGCGGTCTCTTCAAACCCGAAACTGTCGGCGAAGGCTTCGTAGTCATGCGCGGAATACTGGAAGGCGTGGCCCTGGCGCAGCGCGCGGCGCGCGTACAGGTTGAGCAGTTCGGCGGCGGTGTCGCGCACCTGCTGGGCGGCCTTGCGCTTGGCCTTTTCCCACTGGCCGGAACCGAGCGCGTGCAGCGGCGCGTCTTCCGGCGAAGCGCCGGAGTAGCGCGAGATCACGTGCAGTTGCGAGACCGGCACGTAGAGCTTGCTCTCCTTGGCGTATTCCAGGTGCAGGAATTCGGTTTCGCCCTCGCCCAGGTCCATGCTGATCAGGCCCATGTAGCGGCCGATGCCGTGGTTGGAGTGCACCACCGGATCGCCGATCTTCAGCTCCGACAGGTCGCGCACCATGTATTCGACTTCGGTGGCGGCCTGCTGCTTGCGGCTGCCGGCGCGGCGGCCGGTGCCGGCGTACAGTTCGGTTTCGGTGATGAACACCAGTTCCGGGTGCTGCAGCGCGAAACCGGCATACAGCGGCGCCACGCCCAGCATCAGTTGCTCGCCGCTGGCAAGGAATCCTTGCCAGTCGTCGCACAGCACAGGATGCAGGTCGTATTCGCCGAAATACTGCTGCAGCGTTTCGCGGCGGCCGTTGGACTCGGCGCAGATCAGCACGCGCTTGTCAGTCTGCAGCAGGAAGGCGCGCAGGTTGGTCAGAGGGTCTTCGATGCGGCGGTTGACGGCGATGTTGGGCAGCGGCGCCGACAGTTCGGACGGCGCATCATCTCCCTTCAACACCCAACGCGCATGAGGCTTCAACAGCGTGAAGAAATCCTCGTCGTCGAGGTAGATCGCACTGGGTTCCAGCACCGGGCGTTCGCGGTCGGCGCTCAGGAATTTCCAGCGCGACTGGGTATCGCTCCAGAAACGCTTGATCGCTTGCTCGATGTCGCCCACGGTGGCGAACATCGCGCTCTCGGGCAGGTACTGAAACAGCGTCGCGGTCTGTTCGAAGAACAGCGGCAGGTAATACTCGATACCGGCCGAGGCGATGCCGTTGCCGATGTCCTTGTAGATCGCCGAGCGCGACGGGTCGCCTTCGAACACCTCGCGCCAGCGATTGCGGAAGGCCAGCCGCGCGGCCTCGTCCATCGGGAATTCGCGGCCCGGCAGCAGGCGCACTTCCGGCACCGGGTACAGCGAGCGCTGGGTATCGGCGTCGAAGGTGCGGATGGTTTCCACCGTGTCGCCGAACAGGTCGAGGCGGTACGGCACCACCGAACCCATCGGGAAGATGTCGATCAGGCCGCCGCGCACCGAGTATTCGCCGGGCGACATCACCTGCCCCACGTGGCTGTAGCCGGCCAGGGTCAGTTGCGACTTCAGGCGCCCCTCGTCGAGCTTTTCGCCCTTCTTGAAGAAGAAAGTGTAGGCCGCCAGGAATTCCGGCGGCGCCATGCGCAGCAAGGCGGTGGTGGCCGGCACGATCAGCAGGTCGCATTGCCCGCTTTGCACTTCATACAAGGTCGCCAGGCGCTCGGACACCAGGTCCTGGTGCGGCGAGAAGGCATCGTACGGCAGGGTTTCCCAGTCGGGCAGGAGGTGGCAGCGCAGCTTCTCGCCGGATTGCGGCTGGAACCAGGGAATTTCGGCCAGCAAGCGCTGGGCATCGGTGGCGCCGGCCACAATCACGGCCAGCATGCGGCCTTGCGCCTTGAGCTCCAGCGCCGCTTGCGCCAGCAGCCAGGCATCGGCCGAACCGTGCACCGCCGGCGGGACAAAACGCACACCGGGCTTGGGAAGGGATTTTTTCAGGTCGAAGGACATCGGATGTTGGGAAGGCGGCATGGCAGGCAAATCGGCGCCGCTAGCCTGGAATTGGCATTAAAATTCAGCCTCGCATTATAAAGCAGGCCGTCTTTCGGGGCGGTGCCTGAAACCCGCATCCCGCCTTGTATGAACCAACCGGCCTCCTCCGCATCCACCGCCAGCCAACCGCAGCATTTCGCGCTGATCCCCGCCGCCGGCGTCGGCGCCCGCATGGGCGCGCAGATTCCCAAGCAATACATGCCCATCGCCGGCAAACCGATGCTGCGCCATGCGCTGGAGACTTTCGCCGCGCATGCGCGCATTGCCCATACCTTCGTGGTGGTCAGCGCCGGCGACGCCTGGATCGACGAACTGGTCACGCCGGAACTGGCCCCGCGCGCCACCGTGCTGCGCGTGGGCGGCGCCACGCGGCAGGAAAGCGTGTTCAACGGCCTCAACCAAATCCGCGATGCGGCCGGCGACGCCGACTGGGTGCTGGTGCACGATGCCGCGCGGCCGGGCCTGGATGCCGGCTTGATCGACCGCCTGCTCGACACCCTGGACGGCGATGAGGTCGGCGGCCTGCTGGCCCTGCCGGTGGTCGATACGCTCAAGCGCGAAAGCGCCGGCGGCCGTTCACAGGAAACCGTTCCGCGCGCCGGCCTGTGGGCCGCGCAAACGCCCCAGATGTTCCGCTACGCGCTGCTGCAGCGCGCCTTGCGCCAGGCGGCAGAACAGGGGCGCATCGGCGCCATCACCGACGACGCCAGCGCCATCGAAATGCTCGGCCTGCAGCCGCGCCTGGTCGAAGGCAGCCCCCGCAACCTCAAGGTCACGCTGGCGCAGGACGCCGCGCTGGCCGAATTCTTCCTGAAAGGCTGATTAACATGAGCACCGCATTCCCCTTCCGCATCGGCCAGGGCTACGACTGCCACGTGCTGGTCGAAGGCCGCCCGCTGATCCTGGGCGGCGTCGAGATCCCGCACAAGAAAGGCCTGCTCGGCCACTCCGACGCCGACGCCTTGCTGCACGCCATCACCGACGCCCTGTTCGGCGCCGCGGCGCTGGGCGACATCGGCCGCCACTTTCCCGATACCGACCCGCAATTCAAGGGCGCCGACTCGCGCGTCTTGCTGCGCGAAGCCGCCCGGCGCCTGGATGCCGCCGGTTATGAGATCGGCAACGTGGACGCCACCATCATCGCCCAGGCGCCGAAAATGGCGCCGCACATCCCCGCCATGGTGAAAAACGTGGCCGACGACCTGAAAATTTCTTCACAGCAAGTCAATATCAAGGCCAAAACCAATGAAAAACTGGGTTACCTGGGCCGGGAAGAAGGCATTGCTGCGGATGCTGTTGTGCTGATCCATCAGAAAAACGATTGAATCCGGCCAATTCCAAAATTCGCGTAGGACAATGACCGACACGCCAAAAGCCGCACCAGACAAGGGATTCCGGGCGATTTCCCGCACCGTTTTTTGGCGAGAATCGAAAACTAAAGTGCAAGCAAAAATAATTAAATATTTAAATTGAACTTTGCAACCGAAAATAGCTTGCATTCCCGATTTAATGAGTATAATCAGCGCGTCGTTAGGATTCGAGCTGGTAGTGCGGTCATCGCTGTCATTCCTCCCGAGTAACGATAAAGAGCCGGGCATTAACACGCCCCAATCAATTAATTAAGGAGTCCGTAATGGCAACTGGTACCGTCAAGTGGTTCAATGATGCAAAAGGTTTTGGTTTTATCACTCCCGATGAAGGCGGCGAAGATCTGTTCGCTCACTTCTCGGCTATCCAATCGAGCGGCTTCAAGTCGCTGAAGGAAAACCAACGCGTTTCCTTCGAAGTGACCACTGGCCCGAAGGGTAAGCAAGCTTCGAACATCCAGCCTGTTGCTTAAGTTTCAGCGCTGAAATAAAAAATCCCCGACTCGTCGGGGATTTTTTTCGTCCGTGCCGCTTGCAAGGCACTGCGCCGCCCTTTGGCGGTTCAGTGCCTTTTGTCATCCTGCTCCTGCAAATACCGTTCGATCCGCGCATCGGGAAAGAACCACAGCGCCGCCATCGCCGCCAGGATGGCAAATGCCGCGATGCTGCTGCAGAAACTGACGCCGACAGCCAGCGCATAGATCGCCAGGGAGACTTTCCCTTTGAGGCCGCGGCCGATGGTCTGCGCCGCCGGCGAGTCCGGCCCTTCCCGCGCGACGATGGCGCGCCCGAGCAGCCAGTAGGAAGCCGCGCAAATGAACAGCGCCAGCGCGTACAGGGCGGTGGGCAGCGCCAGCCATTCCGATTTCCCGGCCCAGGTGGTGGTAATCGGGATCATCGTCAGCCAGAACAGCAGGTTCAGGTTGGCCCACATGATCCTGCCGTTGATGCCGCGGACCACCTGGAACAGGTGATGGTGGTTGTTCCAGTAGATGCCGACATAGATGAAGCTGAGCACATAGCCAAGGAAATGCTGGGCTTCCGCGCGCAGCCCCGCCCAGGTGAAATCGGCGGGGAGCTGGATCTGGTACAGCATCAGCGTCAGGCTCACGGCGATGACGCCGTCGCTGAAGGATTCAAGCCTGCCCTTGTTCATGGCCGCCTCCCCATCAGATGAACCGCTTGCGGAAGGACAGGCTCGCCAGGTACAGCACGGCCAGCAGGAACGGCAGCACGCTCCAGAACCCCAGGTACACGTAAAGCACCGCCCCGAGCAATGCGCCCAGGATGAAAGCGGCCACGATGCTGCCGCTTTTGAGCAATGCCAGCCCCTGCTCGCGGCCGGGCTGGCGGACATAGTTGGAGAGGTCGATGCCGAACTGGGTGGTATTGCCGGTCATCATGGTGCTGGGGCTGATGTGCTTGATCAGCGTCTTGCTGGCCGTATTGCGGATGGCCAGCGCGATCAGTCCCAGCCCGCCGGTCAGCGCCAGCGCGACATCGTCGGGATCGGAAAAAGGCGCGAAGTGCAGGCCGGCCAGCATGAATCCCGCCAGGAAGAGCGCCTCCCCCACCAGCAGCCAGCCCAGGGTCGTGCCGGACTGGCTGCAGCGGTCGATCCACATCTTGGTGAACATCACCGTGACGATGAACAGCGGGATGGCTCCCAACTTGATCCATACGCCGGCGCCGCCCTGGACGAACGCGGCGCCGGCCAGCACCAGGTTGCCGGTCACGTGGGCAGTGAAAAAACCCAGCAAGGCGACGAAACCGATGGTGTCGATGGCGCCGGCCACCACCGTCAGGATCAGAGGCGCCCTGGATTGCGCCCAAAAACCCGGCGGCTGCGCGTTATCCATGGCGCTCATGCGGTCTCCTTATCCTGAAGATCGAGCCAGGCCACCAGCAGGAAACCGCCCGCCAGGCCCAAATGCTCAAAAAAGGAATTGGCCGCCATGAAACGTTCCTGGCCCGCCGGCAGCATCCAGAAGCGCAGCGCGATGAACGTGGCCAGCAAGGTGAAGCCTGCCAGCGCCAGCGCGCCCAGCCAGCGCAGCCGCCTGCAGAGGATCAGCGCGGAAGCGCCCAGCTCCAGCACGATCACCAGCACCGCGAACACGGGCGCCGGCGCCAGGCCGAAATGGTTCATCTCGCCGATGGCCCCGGCAAAGTCGGTCAGCTTGACCAGCCCGCCCTGCAGATAGGCCGCGCACAGGCCCAGATAAGCCAGCCATTGCAGTGTGCGGCTGCCGAACAGGGGCCGCGCCAGCGCCGCCAGGCGGCCCTCGATACCGGAATTGACATTGTTTTTCATCTCACGCTCCTGTCTCAAGCCATCCAGCATGAACAACCCAGTGCACCGAAGAATCCCTGCAGGTCGGAAGCGGGAACGCTCGACGCCCAGGCCTTGGCATGGCTGTGCCCATGCAAGCCGCAACTGCTGCCGCAACCGCAGGCGGCCATGTGCCGGTGCGCCGGTTGCAGCGAATTGCGGCCCGCGCCTTCGGGTTCGCCCCAGGCCGCATAGCCCTTGAAGGTACGGGTAGGCGACCAGTCCGGCATGGCCGGCGGCAGCGGATTGTCGTCCAGCGGCGCGAAGGGGCCCGCGCCGTAGACCACGCGGCCGCCCACCACCGTGAGATCGGAAGTGAGGAAAGCGATCTCGTCTTCGGGAACGCTGAAATAGTCCTTGCTGGGCACGATGAAGTCCGCCATCTGGCCCGCCTCGATGCGCCCGCGCCGGCCTTCTTCGTTGGAGAACCAGGCGACGTTTTCGGTCCACATGCGCAATGCGGTCTCGCGGTCGAGCAGGTTGCGCTGCGGGTACAGGCTCATGCCGCCCACGGTCTTGCCGGTGACCATCCATGACAGCGAGACCCAGGGATTGTACGAAGCCACGCGCGTGGCATCGGTGCCGGCCGATACCTTGACGCCCCGCTCCAGCATGCGCTTGACGGGCGGGGTGGCCTCGGCCGCTCGTGCGCCGTAGCGTTCGACGAAATATTCGCCCTGGTAGGCCATCCGGTGCTGCACGGCGATGCCGCCGCCCAGCGCGGCGATGCGGTCGATCGATTGGTCGGAGATGGTCTCGGCATGGTCGAAGAACCAGTTGATGCCTGCCAGCGGCGTGTCGCGGTTGACTTTCTCGAACACGTCGAGCGCGCGCGAAATGGTTTCATCGTAGGTGGCATGCAAGCGCCACGGCCACCGGTTCTGCGCCAGGATGCGCACCACCTCTTCCAGCTCGCCCTCCATCTCGGGCGGCATCTCCGGGCGCGGCTGGCGGAAGTCCTCGAAGTCCGCAGCCGAGAACACCAGCATTTCGCCGGCGCCGTTGTGGCGGAAGTAATCGTTGCCCTGCTTGTATTTCACGCTGGCGGTCCAGTTGAGGAAATCCTGCTTTTCCTCCTTCGGCTTTTGCGTGAACAGGTTGTAGGCCAGGCGCACCGTCATCTGGCCGGCGTCGGCCAGTTGCTGGATCACCTGGTAGTCTTGCGGATAGTTCTGGAAACCGCCGCCGGCATCGATCACGCCGGTCACGCCCAGGCGGTTGAGTTCGCGCATGAAGTGGCGCGTCGAGTTGACTTGGTACTCCAGCGGCAGTTTGGGTCCCTTGGCCAGCGTAGCGTAGAGAATCGACGCATTGGGCTTGGCCAGCAGCAGGCCGGTGGGGTTGCCGGAGGCATCGCGCATGATCTCGCCGCCCGGCGGCGCCTGCGTGTCCTTGGTATAGCCCACGGCGCGCAGCGCGGCGCCGTTGAGCAAGGCGCGGTCGTACAGGTGCAGCAGGAACACCGGCGTATCGGGCGCGATGGCATTGATCTCTTCCAGCGTGGGCAAGCGCTTTTCGGCGAACTGGTGCTCGGTGAAACCGCCCACCACGCGCACCCATTGCGGCGCCGGCGTGACGGCCACCTGGCGGCGCAGCATCTCCATGGCGTCCGCCAGCGAACGCACGCCGTCCCAGCGCAGTTCCATGTTGTAGTTCAGGCCGCCGCGCACCACGTGGGTATGGTTATCGAACAGGCCCGGCAGCACCTCCCGCCGCTTCAGGTCGACCACCCGGGTGCCGGCGCCGGCCAGCGCCAGCACCTCCTTGTCGTCGCCCACGGCCACGAAGCGGCCATCCTGGACGGCCATCGCCGTGGCGACGGGTTGGCTGCGATTGAGCGTGGTGATGCGGGCGTTGTGAAAAATGATGTCTGGCTGGGAATGGGACATGTCGGCTTCTCCTGCGCAATAGGTTTATCTGGAGCGTGCTGCGGAATGGTTCCGGCTCACGCGGATTCCTGCTTGTCCGCAGGCGCTTGCTCGTTGCGTCCGGGCAGTTGGCCCAGCACATGTTCTGTAGCCCTGGTCTGCTCGCAGGCCGTGTTGAAGGCCATGCCGTGCAACAGTTGCTTCCCGACTGGAATGACTTGCTCGCCCAGCAGGATGCCCAGCAACCCGACCAGCGCCACCAGCGGCGGCGCCGGGGAACGCACGTTGAGCAAACTGTAGATGATGCCGACCAGCAGGCCGGCGCCGAGCGACATTGCATAGAGTTTCATGGTGGACCTCGATGGAATGTTGGCGTCCGCGGCCTGCCGTCTTCACGGCAAGCCACGGGACTGCGGTGTGATATTACTTGGCCGGGTTGGGGCCAATGCGCTGGCCATGCTGTACGCGCTCAGGAGCCTTGTGCACCATGGTATAGGCATAGTCCACGCCCATGCCATATGCGCCGGAATGTTCGCGCACGATATTCATCACCGCATCGTAGCTGTCGCGGCGGGCCCAGTCGCGCTGCCACTCCAGCAGCACCTGCTGCCAGGTCACCGGCACCACGCCGGCCTGCACCATGCGGTCCATGGCGTAGTTGTGCGCATCCAGCGAAGTGCCGCCCGAAGCGTCGGCCACCATGTAGATCTCGTAGTCGGTGTCATGCATCGCCGACAGCGCGAACGTGGTATTGCAGACCTCGGTCCACAGGCCCGAGACGATGATTTTCTTGCGGCCCTGGGCGGCATTCGCTGCCAGCGCATCGCGCACGTTCTGGTCGTCCCAGGAGTTCATCGACGTGCGTTCGAGGATCTTATGCTCCGGAAACACGGCCAGCAGTTCCGGATAGGTATGGCCCGAGAAGCTCTCGGTCTCGACCGTGGTGATCGTGGTCGGGATATTGAACACCTTTGCCGCCTTGGCCAGGCCCACGACATTGTTCTTCAGGACCTGGCGGTCGATCGACTGCACGCCGAACGCCATCTGCGGCTGCTGGTCGATGAAGATGATCTGGCTGTTCTGCGGGGTCAGGACTTCGAGGTATTTGCTGGACATGGTCTTTTCCTTTAGTGGATGAATAGGATCAAAAGCGGCGGCATTCTTTCGGCAAGGGGCTGCCGCACAATCCCCTTCCGGTTTGATGAAGCATTGAAAATCTGTTCAGGCCAGCCCGGCGGCATCGACCAGCACCAGCTCGGCATCTTCGCTGGCGGTGACGGCAATCTCCCGTTCGCCGTGGATGGCGGCACCATCCTGCGAGCGCAGCGCTATGCCATTGATCTCGGCACGGCCCTTGGCCAATACCATGTAACCATAGCGGCCGGCATGGGCGAAGCGATACGTCGCGGTTTCGCCGGCCTTGAGCAAGGTCCCCAGCACCCGGGCATCGGCACGGATCGGCAAGGCATCCTCATCGCCGCTGGCGCCGCTGGCCAGCGCCACAAAGCGGTGCTGGCGCTCGTCCTTGGGAAACGGCTTGCATCCCCAGGATGGCAATGCGCCCTGCTGGCTGGGGTGAATCCAGATCTGGAAGATGCGCGTGACGCCAGGCTCCAGGTTGTATTCGGAATGGCGAATGCCCGTCCCTGTGCTTACCACCTGGACATCGCCGGCGGCGGTGCGGCCCAGGTTGCCAAGGCTGTCCTTGTGAGTGATGGCGCCTTCGTGCACATAGGTGATGATTTCCATGTCGGCCTGCGGCTGGGGAAGAAAACCGGAACCCGGCGCAATGGCGTCGTCGTTCCAGGCCCGCAGCACGCCCCAGTGCATACGCAGCGGATCATGGTACTGGGCGAAAGAAAAATGGCTCTTCGAATCAATCTGGCCATGGCGGGCGACACCGAGACTGCCGACGGGACGATGCTCAATCATGGTGTGCTCCGCTGAGTGCGTGAATGACGATGGAGGCAGTGTAGGAGCGGGCGACTATGGTGAGAAGACAAGAAATGGAATTCCATTCTTTCCATTTTTGACGTACATTCGCGGCTGGCGATCACCCCAAAGCACGCAGCAAAGATGTTCTCCCAAAGGCCGATATGAATAAACTGCCAGACCTGGAAGCATGGGCAATCTTTGCCAAGGTCGCCGAAACCGGCTCGTTTGCGCGCACTGCGGATGAGTTCTCGCTATCCCAGGCCACGGTGTCGAAAGCCATTTCACGGCTCGAAGCGCGCATGAAGACCACGCTGTTCCACCGCACTTCGCGCCGCATCTCGCTGACTGCGAACGGCTACGCGGCGCTGGAGCATGCCACGCGCATTCTTGAAGAAGGCCTGGCCGTGGAGGCCGAAGTGGCCGAACAGTCCAGCAGCCTGCGGGGGGTAATACGGCTATCGGCCCCGATGTCCTTCGGCATCGCGCGACTGGCGCCGGCGCTGCCCGGATTCTTGCAGGCCAACCCGGACGTCGAACTGGATGTGCACTTCAACGACAAGCAGGTGGATCTGGTGGGCGACCGCTTCGACCTGGCCCTGCGCATCGCCAACCTGGTCGACTCCAGCCTGCTGGCCCGCCAGCTGTGCAAGGTGCGCATCCTGCTGGTAGGTTCGCCGTCCTACTTCGAGCGGCATGGCCGGCCGCGCCATCCGCACGATCTGGCGCAGCACAAGGCGCTGCAATACAGCTATGCGCGCAACGGCACGCACTGGCGCTTCAAGCACCCCAAGCACGGCGAATTCACCCAGTCGATGGCCGTGCAGATGCAGGCCAACAATGCCGAAGCCCTGACGCCCGCCCTGCTGGCGGGCCTGGGCGTGGCGCTGCAGCCTGCCTTCCTGGTCTGGCAGGAATTGCAGACGAAGCAATTGGAAGTGGTCATGGAAGACTGGCAGGTGGAGCCGATCGCGCTGCATATCGTGACGCCGCCGGGACGCAACCGTCCGGCGCGCGTGCAGGCGTTCATTGACCATCTGGCGGCATCGTTCTCCAACGAACCCTGGGCCGGCGTGGCGGAGCTGGTGAATCGCCCGCTGACCGAATCCTGATTTTCACCGGAACGGCCGGGCCGGCTGTCCGATTTCCATTCGCAAAATAAAAGGGCCGGGTCCTGCTCAATACAGGACCCGGCCCAATCACACTACTCAGGTAGCGCTTAGATCTCTTCGTACAGCGGCAGCGTCAGGAATTCCGCGAACTTCTCGGAAGTCGACATCTCTTCGAAGATCTTGGCGGCGCGGTCGTAGGTCGGACCGTTGCCGGCGACTTCCTTCACCTTGGCCAGTTCTTCCGGGATCATCGCGCGCACCATGTCGGCGGTGACCTTGCGGCCGTCTTCCAGGTTGCCCTTGGCGCTGCGGATCCACTGCCACACCTGCGCGCGGCTGATTTCGGCGGTGGCCGCATCTTCCATCAGGTTGTGGATCGGCACGCAGCCGTTGCCGGCCAGCCAGGCGCCCAGGTAGTGGATGCCGACGTTGATGTTGTAGCGCAGGCCGGCTTCGGTGATCGGGGTTTCCGGCTTGAAGTCCAGCAGGTCGGCGGCCTTGACGTCGACGTCGGGGCGCTGCTTCTCGAACTGGTTCGGCTTGTCGCCCAGCACCGCGACGAATTCCTTCATCGATGCCTCGACCAGGCCCGGGTGCGCGACCCAGCCGCCGTCGTAGCCGTCGGTGGCGTCGCGGCGCTTGTCGTTGATGATGCCCTGCATGGCGATGGCGTTCTTTTCCGGATCGTTCTTGATCGGGATCAGCGCGCTCATGCCGCCGATGGCCGGGGCGCCGCGCTTGTGGCAGGTCTTCAGCAGCAGCAGCGCATAGGCGCGCATGAACGGCGAGGTCATGGTGACCTTGGCGCGGTCGGCCAGGCAGAAGTCCTTGTCGTTCTTGAACTTCTTGATGCAGGAGAAGATGTAGTCCCAGCGGCCGGCGTTCAGGCCCGAGCTGTGCTCGCGCAGTTCGTACAGGATCTCGTCCATCTCGAAGGCGGCGGTGATGGTCTCGATCAGCACGGTGGCCTTGATGGTGCCTTGCGGCAGGCCGATCTCGTTTTGCGCCATCACGAAGATGTCGTTCCACAGGCGCGCTTCCAGGTGCGATTCCATCTTCGGCAGGTAGAAGTACGGGCCGGCGCCGCGCGCCAGCTGTTCCTTGGCGTTGTGGAACAGGAACAGCGCGAAGTCGAAAATGCCGCCGGAGATGCGCTTGCCGTCGATGGTGACGTGCTTCTCATCCAGGTGCCAGCCGCGCGGACGCACCACCAGGGTGGCGATCTTGTCGTTGAGCTTGTAGCTCTTGCCGTTGGATTCCAGCGAGATGGTGCGGCGGATCGCGTCGAACAGGTTGATCTGGCCGCTGATCTGGTTGTCCCATACCGGCGAGTTGGAATCCTCGAAGTCGGTCATGTAGCTGTCGGCGCCCGAGTTGAAGGCGTTGATGACCATCTTGCGCTCGACCGGGCCGGTGATTTCCACGCGGCGGCACTTCAGCGCTTCGGGGATCGGGGTGATCTTCCAGTCGCCGTTGCGGATAGCTTCGGTTTCCTTCAGGAAGTCCGGGCGCTCGCCGGCATCCAGGCGCTTGACGCGTTCGGCGCGCGCGGCCAGCAGTTCCTGGCGGCGGCCTTCGAAGGCGCGCGACAGCTTGGCGACCAGCGACAGGGCTTCGAAAGTCAGGATGTTCTCGTAACCCGGCTTGATTTCACCGGAAATAGCCATGCCGGCGGGCAGCTTCAATTGCGTCATGCTGGACTCCTCAGAAAGAAAAGAAAAACGTTCGAATTGTGCCTGATGTCCAAGCAGCTTAGCTGCATTGCATCAGACTTGTTATGTACGCAGTATATTTAAACTAAATCGATATGAGTGAAACGTTTTATCAATTTATCTTTGCGTTTTAGTCACAAGTGAGCCGATAATCCCTGACATCCGTTTTGAGGCATCGCCATGGACCAGTTCAAGCAGATTTCCACCTTCGCCGAAGTCGCCGCGCGCGGCAGCCTGTCCGCCGCCGCCCGCGCCGAGGGCATCGCCCCCGCCATGATCGGCCGCCGGCTCGACGCCCTGGAAGAGCGGCTGGGGGTCAAGTTGCTGCAGCGCACGACGCGCAAGATCATGCTGACCAACGAAGGCGCCGCCTTCCTGGAAGATTGCCAGCGCATCCTGGCCGACCTGGAAGATGCCGAATCGGCGGTATCCGAGCGCAGCGCGCGCGCCAGCGGCGACCTGCTGATCTCGGCCCCGGCCGGATTCGGCCGCCAGCACGTGGCGCCGCTGGTGCCCTCCTTCCTGGCCGAGCACCGCGACGTCACGCTGACCCTGAACCTCAACGACCGCATCGCCGACGTCATCGGCGAAGGCATCGACGTGGCCATCCGCATCGCCACCCTGACCGACTCCAACCTGGTCAGCGTCAAGCTGGCCGACAACCACCGCGTGATCGTCGCCGCCCCCTCCTACCTGCGCCGCCACGGCACGCCGCAAACGCCTGACGAGCTGGCGCGCCACAACTGCCTGGCCATCAGCAGCGAAGGCAGCCAGCGCGGCTGGACGCTCAAGCAATCCGGCAAGGAAAGCGTGTTCAAGGTGGGCGGCAACATGGTCTGCAACGACGGCGAGGTGCTGCACAACTGGGCCCTCAACGGCAAAGGGCTGGCCTGGCGTTCGATGTGGGAAGTCGGCGCCGCCATCGAGGCCGGCGAGCTGGTCACGGTGCTGGACAAGTTCGCCGCCCCCGCGCCGTCCATTTATGCGGTCTTCGCCCAGCGCCGCCATTTGCCGTTGCGCATCCGCGCTTTCGTGGATTTCTTGCGGCATGCCTATGCGCAGCCGGATTATTGGAAAAAAGGCGCCTGACTCAGCGCCCCTGCCAGGCATCACCAATTGCCATAAGTCCCCACGATGCCGCGCAGCAAGGCATCCCGCTCCAAACCGAAGTGATTGCCGCTGGCATCGCCGGATGCATCCTTGCCGACGCCCATATGCACCACCACCAGCTTCAGGTCGGGATCGACGAGGATGGCCTGGCCGTAGATGCCCAGCAATACGAAACGGCGATGGCTGCCCGGCATGATCCAGGTTTGCAGGCCGTAGCCGAAGTAAGTGCTGCCACGGCTATCGGCCATGTAGCCGGGCCGGAAAGCCTGGGGCTGGCGTGAGGCATCGGTCATGTCCAGCAAATGTTCGCGGCTGATTACCGCTTGTCCGCGCACCATGCCGTCTGCGGCCATCATCATGCCCAGGCGGGCGTAGTCGTAGACCGTGGCATTGAAACCGCCGGCGGCGCGCGCGGTAGAGTCCACCGGATTGAGCAGCCAGAACGATGCCGCCTGCGCGCCGATCGGCTTCCATATCTTGTCGCCGATCCAGGCGCACAGCGTTTGTCCGGTTGCGCCTTCCAGCACCAGGCCCAGCACCGTGGTCTGCGCCCCCTCGTAGTTGAAACGCTCGCCCTCTGGGGAAGCGCGCTCGGTAATGCTCTGCGCCGCCTGCAGCGCCCCCTGGTTGCGCATCACCACGTTGAAGCGCGTCAGGTCGTCGCGGCCCGAATAGTCCTCCACAAATCGCGCCCCGGAAGCCATCCGCATCAGGTTGACGATACGTGTGCCGCCGTACAGCGTGCCGGCCAGCGCCGGCACGTAATCCTGCGCGCGGTCGTCGAGCGAACGGATACGGCCCTCTTCCAGCGCTTTCATGATGCCCAGCGCAACGACGGTCTTGGCCATGGAATTGGAGAGCATGCGCATTTGCGCGGTGCGCCCGTAGTTGTAGCGCTCGGCGACGATACGCCCGTCCTTGACCACGACCACGGCGGTGGCGCGCTGGTGCTGCATGTAATCGTCCAGCGAATAATAGCCGCCGCGATAACGGTAATGAAACGCGGTCTGACTGGCCGCCTTTTCCAATGGCAGCGGATTGTCCGATGGCGGCTGCTCGCATGAGGGGCCGACACTGTCCATCGCGCTGAAGGAGCCGACCATATAGCGTTGCTGGTAGGCCTGCGCCAGGTTGGCGCCGACCGGATATCCGGCGTCGCGCCCCAGCGCCTCTTCATCCGGCGCGGCAACCGCGGTCGCCGTTGCCAGCAGCGCAGGCAAGGCATATCCCAACAATCGCATCCAGCCGCTTGTTTGCTTAATCTCTTGGCGCATAGCGCTCCCCCCTTTGTTTTTCTGATTTCCGATGATGGCACAAGACGCGCCGCCAAGCGACTGCTCCGGACTCCCGGCGTAAAAATGGCACCCGTCCAAGGTGCCATTTTCGCTCCCACTTGTTGTTCCCGGACTATGCCGTCAACATAGCCGACGTCGGCGTGATGTCGATCTCGCGCCGCGCCGGTTGTTCGCCCGCGTGTAGCGTAAACACGCTGACCAGGTGCGCCAGGGCATCGGCCTGGTTCTGCATCGATGCGGCCGCCGCCGCGGCCTGCTCCACCAGCGCCGCATTCTGCTGCGTGACCTGGTCCATCTGCGTGATGGCGTGGTTGACCTGTTCGATGCCGTTGGTCTGCTCGGCGCTGGCCGCGCTGATCTCGGCGACGATGTCGGTCACGCGTTTCACGCTGGCGACCACTTCGGTCATGGTGGCGCCGGCCTGTTCGACCAGCTTGCTGCCGGTATCGACCTTGGCCACCGAATCGTCGATGAGTTGCTTGATTTCCTTGGCGGCGGCCGCCGAACGCTGGGCCAGCGAACGCACCTCGGAAGCCACCACCGCGAAGCCGCGGCCCTGTTCTCCGGCGCGCGCCGCTTCCACCGCCGCGTTGAGCGCCAGGATGTTGGTCTGGAAGGCGATGCCGTCAATGACGCTGATGATGTCGACGATCTTGCGCGAGGATTCGTTGATCGCGCCCATGGTATCGACCACCTGGCTGACCACGCCGCCGCCCTGCTCCGCCACGGCCGAGGCCGATACCGCCAGTTGGCTGGCCTGGCGCGCATTGTCGGCATTCTGGCGCACGGTGGAGATCAGCTCTTCCATGGCCGAAGCGGTTTCTTCCAGCGAACTGGCCTGCTCTTCCGTGCGCGAGGAAAGGTCGAGGTTGCCGGCGGCGATCTCGGCCGAGGCGGTGGTGATGGTATCGGTGCCGCTGCGCACGTTGCTGACGATGCCGCGCAGGCTGTGGTTCATGTCCTTGAGCGACTGCAGCAACTGGCCGGTCTCGTCCCGCGACTTTACCGCCACATCGCTGGAGAGGTCGCCTTCGGCCACGCGGCGCGAGATGTTGACGGCCACATCCAGCGGACGGGTGATGCCCAGCGTCAGGTAACGCGCGCAGACGATGCCCAGCAGCAGGATCAGGCCTTCCAGCACCACGATCAGGGTTCTGCTCTTGTCGGCGATGGTGTCGATCTCCTTGGCGTGATCATCGATTTCCCTGCGCTGCAATTCCACCAACTGGCGCATGGTGTCCTGGTACGCTGTCGAAGCCGGCACGAACACCTTGTCGAGGACACGCGCCGCCTCTTCCAGGTTGCCTGCCGCCTTGGCCTTGTTGATCTCGTCGCGCGAGGAAAGGTAGGCCTTGCGGTATTCGCCGATCTTCTGGAACAGCTCCTTCTCCTGGGGCGAACTGATCAGCCCTTCGACCTTCTTCTGGTACTCGCCCGAGCTCTTGGACGAAGCCGCCGCCTCCTCGGCAAAATAAGGACCCAGCGCAGGGTCGTTGCTCTTGGCGATGGCGGTGGTGCGGCGAATGCCGCTGACGAGATTGGCGTACCAGTCGGCAATCAGGCGCTCCTTCAGCAGCGGCACGTCCATCATTTCCCGCGTGGCGGCCGATACGTTCTGCAAGCGCCAGACGCCGATGCCGGCGATGATGACCGAGAAGGCGAGGATCAGGGCAAAGCCGGCCATCAGGCGTTTGCCGATTTTCATGTTACCGAGGATATTCATTTCGTTCAGCCCCAAATACCGGCAACCGGCCTCAATGCCGATGCCATTTTTCGTTGTTTGCGTTTTTTGTTGTTTCCCTGCCTGCCCGCAGCCTGGTATCCCTGCAGCAACTTTGTACTATGGCATGCCCCCGTTGCAGGAACAAGGACGCTAAGCGCGGAACAAGCAGGGATTGCGCCCCTACTTCGCACACGGCTGCGCAATCCCGCCTCCCGTTTGACATTCGTTCAGCAATTCGGGCATCGCACGCCGGAATCGTTCATCCCCCAGCAAGCCGACATTGAAACGCGACCACGCCACCGTCTCTTCGGTATCGAGCCGGAAGATGCTGCCCGGCGCCAGCACGATATTGCGCGCCATCAGCCCTTGCGCCAGCCGCTTGGCATCCCCGAATTGGGGAAAGCGCGCCCACAGGTACATCGACTGCTGCGGCGTGCAGAACAGTTCGGCGCCGAGCTGCTCCAGCAGGTGGCGCGCCTGCTCGGTGGCCTGCGTAAGGCGGTCGCGCAGGCGTGCGGTATGGCGGCTGAAGTGGCCATCGGAGAGGATCACGTCCAGCGTGCGTTCGCAATATTCGGAGCTGGAGACATGCACCAGCATCTTGATGTCGGCCAGGTCGCTGGCGAGGTCGCGGTGGCAGGCGATGAACCCTACCCGCAGCGCCGCCGATACCGACTTGGAAAAGCTGCCGATATAGATCGTGCGGCGCAACTGGTCCAGCGTCGAAATGCGCGCGGCGGTGGCCGGCTTGAAATCGGCGAAGGCATCGTTCTCGACGATGATCGCGTTGTGGCGGTCGGCCAGTTGCAGGATCGTGTGCGCCTTGTGCGGCGAGGTGTCGGAAGCGGTCGGGTTGTGCGCCAGCGACTGCGTGAAGAACAGCGGCGGCTTGCCCGGCTGGCTGAGTTCGCGCTCCAGCGCCGCCACGTCCGGCCCGTCCGCCAGACGCGGAATGCCGACGATGCGCGCGCCGGACAGCTTCAGCTTGCCGTACAACATGTAGTAGCCGGGTTCGTCCACCAGCACCCGGTCGCCGGGGCGGATGAAGTTGCGGATCACGATGTCCAGCGCCTGGTTGGCGCCGTGGGTCAGCACGATCTGCCCGGTAGCCGCCTCGATGCCATGCTGCGCCAGCTTGTGCGACAGGTGCTGGCGCAGCGGCAGGTAGCCGAAGCGGCTGCCGTAGCCGAACAGCGCGCCGATGCCGGTGCGCACCACCTTCTGGTGGAATTTGTCCAGGCGCACATCGCTCAGCCATTCCAGCGGCGGGAAACCATCGCCCAGGCGCAGGTGTTCGGGGTCGCTCTTCAACTGTTCGCGCATCAGCCACACCACGTCCATCGCCCGGCTCAAGCTTCCCTCGTCATCCTCCTTCACCGGCGGCGGCGCGGCGCAGACGAAAAAGCCGGAACCGCGGCGCGGCTCGGCCACGCCCAGTGCGGTCAGCTCGTCGAAGACATTGACGATGGTGTTCTTGGCACAGTCATGCCGTGCCGCCATCTCGCGGATCGACGGCAGGCGGCTGCCGGGCGGGTAGATGCCCTCCTCGATCTGCTGGCGCACCAGTTGCACCAGCTTGCCAGTGAGCGTGCGGGCGTTGCGATGTTCGGTTGCCATGGCCTCTTTCCTTGCCGGTTCTTGTTGCGTCGCAAAGTAATTGTCTTAGGTACAGTTACGGCACTGTTGGCACATAACTGTACCCATTGAAATTGGTACACGCTGGTATTCTGCTCCCGACCCGGCCTCCCCCGGTCAAGCGAAAAAACATCAAGAGAGACAGAGAGACAAACACCCATGAGCACCACCACCGACTCCCGCCTGCCCGGCTTCCGTAACTTCAATCCCGAACGGCGCCTGGCCGAGGTGGCCCGCCTCGCCGGCCTGGATGCCGCCGAGCAGGCGCTGCTGGCCGATGCCGGCGCGCTGCCGCTGGCCACCGCCGACGGCATGATCGAGAACGTGGTCGGCACCTTCCAGTTGCCGCTGGGCGTGGCCGGCTATTTCCAGTTGAACGGGCGCGACGTGCTGGTGCCGATGGCGGTGGAAGAACCGTCGGTCGTAGCCGCGGCCTCCTTCATGGCCAAGCTGATCCGCGAATGCGGCGGCTTCCAGACCTCCAGCAGCGCGCCGCTGATGCGCGCCCAGATCCAGCTGATCGGCATTACCGATCCGCACGGCGCGCGGCTGGCGATCCTGAAGGAACGCCAGGCCATCATCGACATCGCCAACAGCCGCGACCAGTTGCTGAACAAGCTCGGCGGCGGCTGCCGCGACATCGAGGTGCATGTCTTCCCCGACACCCGGCGCGGCGCCATGGTGGTCACCCACCTGATCGTCGACGTGCGCGACGCGATGGGCGCCAATACCGTCAACACCATGGCCGAGGCGGTGGCCGGCCATATCGAAAAGGTCACCGGCGGCAAGGTGCGCCTGCGCATCCTCTCCAACCTGGCCGACCTGCGCCTGGCGCGGGCGCGCGTGAAGGTCTCGGCCAAGGTATTGGGCACCCAACAGTACAGCGGCGATGAAGTGATCAATGGCATCGTCGACGCCTACGAGTTCGCCCGGGTCGATCCCTACCGCGCCGCCACGCACAACAAGGGCATCATGAACGGCATCGATCCGGTGATCGTCGCTACCGGCAACGACTGGCGCGCGGTGGAAGCCGGCGCCCACGCCTACGCCAGCCGCAACGGCCACTACACGTCGCTGACGCACTGGGAGATCGCCGCCGACGGCGACCTGGTCGGCACGCTGGAAATCCCGATGCCGGTAGGTCTTGTGGGCGGCGCCACCAAGACCCATCCGGTGGCGCGCGCGGCGCTGAAGATCCTCAAGGTGCAAAGCGCACAGGAACTGGCCGAGGTCGCCGTGGCCGTGGGCCTGGCGCAGAACATGGCGGCGCTGCGCGCGCTGGCCACCGAAGGCATCCAGCGCGGCCACATGGCGCTGCATGCGCGCAATATCGCGCTGGCGGCCGGCGCCAGGCCGGAAGAGATGGATTGGCTGGTGCAGCAGATGGTGGCCAAGCACGATGTACGCGTCGACTATGCCGCGCAACTGCTGGCGCAAAAGCGCGGGCAATAAGCGGACCAAATCGAGACATCCCCCACGAGCCGTCCAAAGGCGGCCGATAAAAACCAAAGGAGACAGCACCATGAACCAATCCAACCCACGCGCCGGATCGCTGCGCCTGCTAGCTTGCACGCTCGCCGTGGCAGCCGCCTGCGGCACCGCGCAGGCGCAGGTATCCAACGATGCCGTGCGCATCGGCTTCATCACCGACATGTCCGGCCCCTATGCCGATACCGACGGCGCCGGCGGCCTGGAAGCGATCCGCATGGCGGTGGTCGACTATGGCGGCAAGGTGCTGGGCAAGCCGGTCGAGATCATCTCGGCCGACCACCAGAACAAGGCCGACATTGCCGCCACCCGCGCCCGCGAATGGGCCGACGAGCGCGGCCTGGACATGCTGATCGGCGGCGTCAACTCGGCCACGGCCTTGTCGATGAACAAGGTGATGGCGGAGAAGAAGCGCGTCTACATCAACATCGGCGCCGGCACCGCGCGCCTGACCAACGAGGAATGCACGCCCTACACCGTGCACTATGAATACGACACCGTGGCGCTGGCCAAGGGCACCGGCCAGGCCGTGATCAAGCAAGGCGGCAAGAGCTGGTTCTTCCTGGTGGCCGACTACGCCTTCGGCCATTCGCTGGCCAACGACACCAGCGCCGTGGTCAAGGCCAACGGCGGCACCGTGGTCGGCTCGGTCAAGCATCCGCCGCTGTCCTCCGACCTGTCGTCCTTCATGCTGCAGGCGCAAGCCTCCAAGGCGCAGATCCTGGGGCTGGCCAACGCCGGCGAAGACACCGTCAACTCGATCAAGGCCGCCAAGGAATTCGGCGTCACCAAGCACATGAAACTGGTGGGCCTGCTGATGGTGATCAACGACATCCACGCGCTGGGCCTGGCCAATGCCGAAGGCCTGATGATGACCGACAGCTGGTACTGGGACAAGGACGAGCCTTCGCGTAAATTCGCCCAGCGCTTCTACCAGAAGATGAAGAAGATGCCGAGCACGCACCAGGCGGCCGCCTATTCCGCCACTACCACCTACCTCAAGGCGGTAACGGCGGCCGGCACCGACGACTCGACCAAGGTCATGGCCGAGCTGAAGAAGATGAAGATCGACGACTTCTACAACAAGGGCTACATCCGCGCCGATGGCCGCAACATCCACGACATGTACCTGTACCAGGTGAAGTCGCCGGCGGAATCGAAGAAGCCTTGGGATTACCTGAAGCTGCTGGAGACCATCCCGGGCGAACAGGCTTTCACCACCGTGGCCGAGTCCAAGTGCAGCTTGCTGAAGCAATAAGCTGAAACGACGTTCTTCGGTACGCGACAAACGTCACTGGGTCCCGGCCTGCGCCGGGACGACGAGCCGGGATGCGCTCGAACAATTGAGATTGAGCGCATAACCTATCCCCTCTGCGTCGTCCGGACGAAAGTCAGGACCCAGCGGCTTTCACATCACATCTCCCCCGGCACTGCTCCGGCCGAGCTGCCAAAACAAGATCCCGTCAGGCATTCGTCAGTACGAACCGCTTGCGCAACGCGCCGCTTAGGCATACTCTTGCTGACCGCCGCACCGGCGCCGATCCGCTTTCCATACAAGCGGCCTCCGGCACAATATCCCCGGCCCTGATTCGTCACTACCGCTGCCAGTTCCCGCATGCGGACACGTGCGCCCTTTCCTGCCCGCCATCGCCACCGGCGCGCATGCGCACCCTCGATAAAGAAAACGCCAAGGAGTTCATTTGAATAACAAAGACAACGCCACAATTGCCGCCGCACCGGCCAGTTTCAGTCCCTACCAGAAAACCGTGGTCGGCCTGCTGGCCTTCCTGCAGTTCGCCGTCATCCTCGACTTCATGCTGATGTCGCCGCTGGGCGCGATGATCATGCCCGACATGAAGATCAGCGCGCAGCAGTTCGGGCTGGTGGTGTCGGCCTACGCCTTTTCGGCCGGCATCTCCGGGCTGCTGACGGCCGGCTTCGCCGACCGCTTCGACCGCAAGCGCCTGCTGCTGTTCTTCTACACCGGCTTCGTACTCGGCACGCTGTGGTGCGGGCTGGCGCAGAGCTTTGAAAGCCTGCTGGCCGCGCGCATCGTGACCGGCCTGTTCGGCGGCGTGATCGGTTCCATCGTGCTGGCAATCGCCACCGACCTGTTCCCGCTGCAACTGCGCGGCCGCGTGATGGGCCTGATCCAGACCGCCTTCGCCGCCAGCCAGGTGCTGGGCATCCCGATCGGCCTGTACCTGTCCAATAGCTGGAACTGGCATGTGCCCTTCATCGCCATGGCGGCGCTGGGCCTGGTCGGCGGCATCGCCGTGCTGTGGAAGATGCAGCCGGTCGCTGAACACCTGAAGCTGAAACAGGAACACAGCGCCTTCTCGCACCTGCTGCACACCGTCACCGAACCGCGTTACCTGGTTGCCTTCGCCACCACCGCGCTGCTGATGACCGGCGGCTTCATGCTGATGCCGTTCTCCAGCGCCTACCTGGTCGGCAACCTCGGCATCGACCTGCACCACCTGCCGACGGTCTACATGGTCACCGGCATCTGCACCATCGGCTTCGGCCCGCTGATCGGCCGCGCCGCCGACAAGGCCGGCAAGTTCCGCGTATTCATGTTCGGCGCCGTTCTCTCCATCATCATGGTGCTGATCTACACGCATCTGGGTCCGGTGACGGTGCCGATGATCATCCTGATCAACGCGGTGCTGTTCCTGGGGATCTTCTCGCGCATGATCCCCTTCCAGGCGCTGGTATCGACCGTGCCCACGCCCACCCAGCGCGGCTCGTTCAACGCCATCAGCGCATCGATCCAGCAGTTGTCGGGCGGCATCGCTTCGGTGGTGGCCGGCCACATCGTCACGCTCGGCGCCGATGGGCGGCTGTCCAATTTCGATGTGGTGGGTTATGTGATCGTCGGCACCACGCTGGCGGCTTCGTTGCTGGTATGGCGGCTGAACCGTGAGGTGCAGGCGCACGCGGCAGTGGCTGCCGCGGCGAACAAGGCCTGAGCATCTCCATCTCCAATGAAAAAGGCGGGCATCATGCCCGCCTTTTTCATTGTGCCTGTTTCATTTGTTTCATTTTCCCGGGAAATGCCGGTTCAGGAAACCCATGACGGTTTCAAGCACCAGCGCCGGATTTTCCCGATGCGGCACATGCCCGCAGCCTTCGAACATCACGCATTCGCCCTGCCCGGCGAACGCCGACGGCAAGCCTGCGATCATCTCCGGATGCCGCCCGGAGCCGAACTCGTCCAAGTCGCCATGCATCGCCAGCACCGGGCATCGCAGCTTGCGCAAATCCTCCTCCAGCGACCAGCCGGCGAACTCCGGCGCCAGCCAGGTTTCGGTCCAGGCATCGAGCACCCATCGCGCCTTCTCCAGGTCGTTGCCGTGATACTTCGCCAGCCGCGCCAGTTGCGCCGGATCGGCGAAGTTCTTCTTGGCGGCTCGGATGCCTTCCAGCGTGCGGTCTTCGACGAAGGCCTGGGCGGATTCTGTGATCACTGCGGCGATGCGGCCGGGAAGTTGCGCTGCGGCGGCAAGGGCCATGCCACCGCCGACGCTGTGGCCGAAGAGGATGGCTTGCTCCACCTCCAGGTGGTCCATCAATGGCAACAGGAATGCATGCGCTTCGTCGCGAATGAAGTCATGGCCAAGTCTGGAGGGATGCGAATCGGAGTTGCCGAAACCGAGCCGGTCATAGGCAATGACGGGATGTCCGGTGCAGGCGGCCAACATCGCGGGGAAATCGCGCCATAGCCCGATTGCGCCAAGCGAATCATGGAGCAAGACGATAGGCAGGCGACCGCTTTGCGCCGGGTAGTTCCAGGCCGATACGCCAATCCTGCGGCCACTGATATCGGCATACCGATCATGTCTTGTAGCGTTGGCGATACCCGCCCCGCTTGCTGCCGCCATGCCTTGAATTACCACCTGATGCTCCCGCCCATTGCGTAAATCCTGATTGTGACCGCGAACAGGTCCCGGTGCTGTCATTGCAGCGACAACCTCGCTTCCCCAGTTCTTCCGGACAAAAGAAAAGGCGCACCCGAAGGTGCGCCTTAAACAACATTCAAGAGGTATGCCTCCCCCTTAATATACCCGACACGCTGCCAGCCGAAGCGACGTGCGAGCCGAGGTATCTTGAAGGGCGCACCTCCGATGCAGCTTGCCTTGCGATCAGTGGTGCGCACCGCCGCCAAGGTAGGCGGCTTGCACCGCCGGGTCGTTTTGCAACTTGTCGGCGGGGCCATGTACGGAGATCTTGCCATTCTCCAACACATAGCCGTAATCCGCAACATTGAGCGCGGCGGCGGCGAATTGTTCGACCAGCAACATCGTCACGCCCTGCTCCTTCAGGCGCAGGATGATGCGGAAGACTTCATCGACCAGGATCGGCGCCAGGCCCATCGACGGTTCGTCGAGCAGGATCACTTCAGGGTTCAGCATCACGGCGCGGGCCATGGCGAGCATCTGCTGTTCGCCGCCGGAAAGCGTGCCGGCCAGTTGCGTCTGGCGCTCCTTCAGGCGCGGGAACAGTTCCAGCGCACGCTCCAGGTCGTGCGCGATGTCGCCCTTGGGGCGGGCGCGGGTGAAGCGCGGGAAGGCCCCCAGGAGCAGGTTGTCGGTCACGCTCATGGTGGCGAACACGCGCCGGCCTTCGGGCGAATGCGCCAGGCCGAAACGGGCGATCTTGTGCGAGTCCAGGCCGGTGATGTTCTTGCCGTCGAGGGTGACTTCGCCGCCCTTGGGTTTGAGCATGCCTGAGATGGCGCGCATGGTGGTGGTCTTGCCGGCGCCGTTGGAGCCGATCAGGGTCACCACCTTGCCCTTGGGGACGTCGAGCGAAATGCCGTGCAGCACTTCGACCTTGCCGTAGGCGGCGTGCAGGTTGGAAATGGTCAGCATGTTCAGGCTCCTGCAGGTGTCGGTTGGTGGTCGTGGCCGCCGGGTGCGTCGCCCGCGCTGCCGCCGAGATAGGCTTCGATCACCTTCGGGTCGGCCTGCACTTGCGCCGGCTTGCCTTCGGCGATCTTCTGGCCGAAGTCGAGCACGGTGACGGTGTCGCAGATCGACATGACCACGTCCATGTGGTGCTCGATCAGGATGATGGTGATGCCGGCTTCGCGGATCTTGCGGATGATGGCGACCAGGTCCTTGATGTCGGGCGCGGTCAGGCCGGCGGCCGGTTCGTCCAGCAGCAGGAGGCTCGGGTTCAGGCCCAGCGCGCGGCCGATTTCCAGCAGGCGCTGCTTGCCGTACGGCAGGTTGCGCGCTTCCTCGTTGGCGAGGTCGGCCAGGCCGACGAACTCCAGGATGGCGGCGGCGCGTTCGCGCGCGGCACGTTCTTCGCGCGCATAGCACGGGGTGTTGACCATGACGTCGAGCACGTTGCTGGCGAAGGTGTGGTGCAGGCCGACCAGCACGTTTTCCGTGGCGGTCATTTCACCGAACAGCTGGACGTTCTGGAAGGTGCGCGCCACGCCGCCCAGGGCGATGGTGGACGGGGTGTTGCCGGAGATCTGGCGGCCGTCGTATTCGACCTGGCCGTCGGTGGGACGGTAGATGCCGGTCAGCACGTTCATCATGGTGCTCTTGCCGGAACCGTTGGGGCCGATCAGGCCGTGCACGGTGCCCTTCTTGACGTCGAGGTCGACCTTGTTCAACGCCTTCAGGCCGCCGAACTGCATCAGGATCTGGTTAACCTTCAGCAGCGTCGCGCCGGCATCCTTGACCGAGTCGGTGGTGATGACCGCTTGTTCCTTGTCGCCGGCGATCTGCTGGGCGATGGGGACGCGCTTGGTCAGCACGCGGCCGAACAGGTTGCGGCAGAAGCCGACGATGCCGTCCTGCAGGTAGTAGACCACAAACAGGGTCATCAGGCCGAAGATGGTCAGGCGCCAGTCGGTGATGTTTTCCAGCTTGTACGAGAACGCCGCCATGGCGACGGTGGCCGCCACCGGCACGACGGAACCGCGCACGGTGTTGGTCTTCTTTGCCACGGCCACCGCCGAGCCGCCCACCACAACCACTGCCAGCGCGGTGGCGATCTTGCGGAACAGTTCGATGTCCGACAGCAGGCTGGGCAGCATGACCACGATCAGCGCGCCGATAAGCGAGCCGATGCGCGACTTGCGGCCGCCCATGATCACCGCCAGCAGGAACAGGATGGTGAGCTCGAAGTTGTAGGTATTGGGCGAGATGTACTCTTCCGAATACGCGTACAGGGCGCCCGAGAGGCCGGCCAGCGCGGCGCTGATGATGAAGGCGTAGACCTTGTAGCGGTACACCGACACGCCCATGCAGTCCGATGCGATCGGGCTGTCGCGCAGCGCCTGGAAGGCGCGGCCGAGGTTGGACTTGAGGATGCGATGAACCACGCCCATGGCGAGCACGGTGAGGATCGCGACCACGTAGAAGAATTGCACCTCGTTCATCTTCTCGCCGCCGATGAACGGCTTGGCGACCTTGATGCCCATCGGGCCTTCGGTGAGGAAGGTCATCTCGTTGATCAGGATCTGGATGATGGTGCCGAAGGCCAGCGTGACCATCGCCAGGTACGGGCCGGTCACGCGCAGCGCGGGCAGCGCGAGGATGGCGCCGAACACCGCCGTGACCGCGATGGCGGCCGGAACCGCCAGCACGAACGGCAGGCCGAGCTTGAAGAACAGCACGCCGGCGGTGTACGAGCCGATGCCGAACAGGCCGGCGTGGCCCAGCGATACCTGGCCGGTGTAGCCGACCACGATGTCCAGCCCGAACAGCAGGATGGCGTAGATCAGGATGGTTTCGACCAGGTGCAAGTAATACGGGTTATGCACCACCAGGGGAATGCCGGCCAGCGCAACGATGCCCAGCAGGGAGAGCAATAGGATTTTCTTGTTCATCGCTTCAGACCTTCTTGATCGCAGTTTTGCCGAACAGGCCTGCAGGTTTGACAGCCAGCACAAGCAGCAGGAGCAGCAGCCCCGGGACTTCCTTGTAGCCGGTGGAGATGTAGAAGCCGGTGACGGTTTCGGCGATGCCCAGGATCAGGCCGCCGACAATGGCGCCCATGCCCGAGGTCAGGCCGCCGATGATGGCCACGGCGAAAGCCTTCAGGCCCAGCGCCGCGCCCATGGTGGCGCCGGTCAGGGTCAGCGGCGCCACCAGCACGCCGGCGAACGCGGCGGTCGCCGACGACAGCGCGTACGAGAAGGTGATCACCAGGCTGGTGTTGATGCCCATGAGGCCTGCGGCGTCGCGGTCGTTGGAGGTGGCGACCACCGCCTTGCCGTAGATCGACTTGCGGTTGAACAGCTCGACCGCGGCCATGATCAGCAAGGCGCCCACCACCACCAGCACCTGCATCGGCTGCACGTTGGCGCCGAAGATCTGGAACGGGGTGCCGGAGATCGGCATCGGGAACGGCAGGTCGTCCTTGCCCCAGATGTTCTCGGCGACGTTCTTGAAGATGATGGCCAGCGCGATGGTGGACATGATCCAGCCGAATTCGGACTTGATCTTGATGGCCGGGCGCACGCCGATCCATTCGACGAACATGCCTTGCAGCGCGCCGAATACGAGGACGATGGGGATCATCAGCCAATAGTTGAGGTAAGGCCCGCCGTGGATGTTGCCGACCACGGAGAGGCCGACCAGCGCGCCCAGCATCAGGGCTTCGCCCTGGCCGAAGTTCAGCGTGCCGGAAGTGGCGAAGGTGAGCTGGTAGCCGAAGGCGATCACGGCGTAGATCATGCCTAGCGCGATGCCGGAAAAGACTAGCTGTAACAGGATATCCATTGTGTTTCCCAAGAAGCGGCTGCCGCCGGATGGCGGCATTGAGCTGCGGTACTGCTTTCATCCGAAGCAGCGGCGGCACTGCCCTGATGTTGAAGTTACGCCAACAGGTCGTGCGAAAAAGGCCAGTCCCCGGATCGCAAGGACTGGCCTCTTCAATTTAAAACAATACGAACAAACGTCCGCTAGGTTTATTTGCCGAGGACGACGCGGCCGTTCTTGACCTCGCCCATCACGACGGTGCCCGGCTTGATGGCTTCGTGGTCGCTGTGGCTGAACGGCTTGTCATAGGTGGTGACCACGCCTTCGACCTTGGTGTTCAGGTTTTCCAGCGCGGCGCGGACCTTCTCGCCGTCGGTGCTGTTGGCTTGCTTGATGGCGGCGGCCAGCAGCAGGATCGAGTCGTAGCCTTGGGCGGCCGAGACGGCCGAGGGCATGCGGTCAACCTTGTAGGCCTTCTGGTAAGCCTCGATGAAGGCCTTGCGCTTGGGCGTGTTGCCGTCCTGGATGAAGGTCTGCGGCATGCGGGCGCCGTTGCCGTTCTTGCCGGAGTTGTCGATGAAGTTGCCCATCGACAGCGGCCAGCTGCCGATGATGGGCACGTGCCAGTTCAGCTTTTCCATGCCGTTGGCGATCTGCGCCAGCTCGGGGCCGATGCCGTAGGTCAGCACGACCTGGGCGCCGCCCTGCTTGGACTTCAGCAGTTGCGCGGTCATGTCGACGTCCTTGATGTTGTACTTCTCGACGGCGACCGGGGTGATCTTCTTGGCGGCCAGCATCTTCTCCAGGTCTTCACGGCCGAGCTGGCCATAGTTGGTGGAGTCGGCCAGGATCGCGACCTTGGTGAACTTCTGCTTGTCGACCGCTTCATCGGCGATCATCTTGGCCTGGATCTGGTCGGAGGCCGAGGTGCGGAAGATGTAGTTGTCCTTCTCTTTCTCGAACTGCTTGGTGATCACGCTGCCGGTGGCGACGTTGTTGATCACGGGGATCTTGGCTTCCTGGTAGAAGCGCTGCGATGCCAGCGCCACGCCGGTGTTGATGAAGCCGACGGTGGCGACCACCTTTTCCTTGTTGATCAGTTCCTGGGCGATCTGCACGCCGCGCTCGTTCTTGGCTTCGTCGTCGCGCTCGACCAGTTGCAGCTGGCGGCCCAGCAGGCCGCCCTGGGCGTTGATCTCGGCCACGGCCAGCTTGACGCCGTCGCGCATGGAAGCGCCCATGGGCGCGGAGCCGCCGGTGTAGGGGCCGGATACGCCGATCTTGATGGGGTCGGCAGCCTGCGACGACATCGCCAATGTCATCAATGCGGCGGCTACCAAGGCTTGGGTCTTGTATGTCATGTCTTCCTCCAGGAATTTAATTGTCGGCTGGCCCAGCTTTTGGCGGGCCAAGCGTTTTTGGAACCTACTCCCTCCGCTCTTCTGGCGGTTCGCGCGGGAGTGTCGGGGCGATTCTGTCGCAGTTTCCTTTCTCGAAACTTACAACCCTGTCAGGAGCTGTCGCAACGCGTCGGGCAGCGCCGTCGATTTTTCTTTCCCGAAATCAACCCACACTATTTTCGCAGCGCCATCAGCATAAATGATCTCCGGGATGGCTGCGTCGCGGATGACATACGTAGTTTCCACACTCGTGCGCCCCAGCGCGCCCGCATGCATCTCTACCGCGATGCTGGCCGGGTACTTCATCTGGCGCCGGAAGTTGCAGTGCGCATTGACGATGACCGGGCCCTGGTCGGCGGCGATCGTGGGGCCGCAGGCGACATCCAGCCATTCGATGCGGCACTGTTCCATGAAGCGGAAGTAGACGGTGTTGTTGACATGGCCGAGGGCGTCCATGTCGCCCCAGCGGATGTCCTGTTTCGACGTATGCAGCAGTTTTCCTTGCTCCGCCCTTGCTGCGGCGGCGTTTGCGTGGCTTGTCATGCGCTTTCCTTTCTATCGTTCGGTTCATCCATCAGTGAAATTCTTTTCATCTGGCGGGGCAAAGCAGCAGCTGCATTCTGCCGCCGCCGTCTTCCCTCTCCTCCGCGCCCGGGCGGCATTGCATAAGCTATTGTTATCAATTCACACCATATCGGTATAAGTGGCGGATACAAAATCCAATAAAATACGCGGCATTGCCGGAAAACACATCCGGCGCAGCTCCCGCAGCCACGCCGGCGCCAGGAAGCGGATTTACTGGATGCATAAAAAAACGCCTTTACCCACTAGCGTTCCTGCGAAAAATACTGAACAATAGCACGATCGTTCGAAAAAATGCGATTCATATAATTACGGGACACCCATGACTTCATCTCAAGACTTGCTTGAACAATACGGCCCACGCGAAGCGATGGAATACGACGTGGTGGTGGTGGGCGGCGGCCCGGCCGGCTTGTCGGCGGCGATCCGCCTGAAACAGCTGGCCGCGCAATCGGGCAAGGAAGTGTCGGTCTGCGTGCTGGAAAAAGGCAGCGAAGTGGGCGCCCACATCCTGTCCGGCGCGGTGATGGATCCGCGCGCGCTGAGCGAGCTGATCCCGGACTGGAAAGAGCAAGGCGCGCCGCTGAACACCCCGGTCACCGAAGACCGTTTCCTTTTCCTCTCCGCCAGCAAAGCCTACAAGACCCCGTCCTGGCTGCTGCCAGCCTGTTTCCAGAACCATGGCAACTATGTGGTCTCGCTGTCCAACGTCACCCGCTGGCTGGGCCAGCAGGCCGAAGCCCTGGGCGTGGAAGTGTTCGCCGGCTTCCCGGCGGCCGAGGTGCTGTATAACGAGGACGGCTCGGTCAAGGGCGTGGCCACCGGCAACATGGGCATCAACAAGGAAGGCGAGCCGACTGCCGAATTCCAGCTGGGCATGGAACTGCACGCCAAGTACACCTTCTTCGCCGAAGGCGCGCGCGGCCACCTGGGCAAGCAACTGATCGCCAAGTACAAGCTGGACGACGGCCGCGATCCGCAGACCTACGCCATCGGCATCAAGGAGCTGTGGGAAATCAAGCCGGAACTGCACCAGCCCGGCCTGGTGGTGCACACCGCCGGCTGGCCGCTGGCCAACGACACCTACGGCGGCTCCTTCCTGTACCACCTGGAAAACAACCAGGTCGCGGTCGGCTACGTAGTGGGCCTGGCCTACCAGAACCCCTACCTGTCGCCGTTCGAGGAATTCCAGCGCTACAAGACCCATCCGGAGATCCGCAAGTTCTTCGAAGGCGGCAAACGCATTTCGTACGGCGCGCGCGCCATCACCGCCGGCGGCATCCAGTCGCTGCCCAAGCTGGTGTTCCCGGGCGGCGCCCTGATCGGATGCGACGCCGGCTTCCTGAACGCCTCCCGCATCAAGGGCAGCCACGCCGCGATCAAGAGCGGCATGATGGCGGCCGAGGCCGCCTTCAACGCGCTCAACGAAAACCGCCAGGGCGACGAACTGGCCGCCTACCCGGCCGCCTTCGAGCAATCGTGGCTGAAGGAGGAATTGCACAAGGCGCGCAACTTCAAGCCATCGATGAGCAAGGGGCTGCTCACCGGCACGCTGCTGGTGGGCATCGACCAGGTGCTGTTCGGCGGCAAGGCGCCATGGACCATGCACCATGCGCATGCCGACCACGAATGCCTGAAGCCGGCCGCCAACTATGCGCCGATCGCCTATCCGAAGCCGGACGGCAAGCTGACCTTCGACCGCCTGTCGTCGGTGTTCATCTCCAACACCAACCACGGCGAAGACCAGCCCGCGCACCTGACCCTGAAGGACAAGAACGTGCCGGTGCGGATCAACCTGGCGCAGTACGCCGGGCCGGAATCGCGCTACTGCCCGGCGGGCGTGTACGAGTTCGTCAAGAACGAAGACAACAGCGACCGCCTGCAGATCAACGCGCAGAACTGCGTGCACTGCAAGACCTGCGACATCAAGGATCCTACGCAGAACATCGTGTGGGTGACGCCGGAAGGCGGCGGCGGGCCGAACTACTCGGGCATGTGACGCGCCCATCCCCGCGCTGACAAAAGCCGCATCTTCGATGCGGCTTTTTCATTGACGGCGGCGCTTACTGGCTATAATCCGGCTCAGCCGGACCGTGACATATCTCCGGCAGCGACAACAAGATCACGCCAACGCCGGAGGGAAACATGAAGAAAAATATCCTGGCGCATGTCTTGCTGCTGGCATGCGCATTCACATCTGCCGCCGCCCTCGCCGCCCCTTGCGCGCAGGACGATGCCAACTCGGTGACCGGCATCAACGAATGCCTGCAGGTGCGCGCCTTCGGCGCCACCGGCAGTCCGGCCCCCAAGGCGCTGGTGGTATGGCTGCATGGCGATGTTTCCTCGGGTGGCCCGGCGGTCTATCACATCCCGCTCGCCAGGCAAACGGCCCAGGAATTCGGCTCGGACAAGATAGTCAGCGTAGCGTTGGTGCGGCCCGGCTATCCGGCCGACAACGGCACGGCATCCAGCGGCAACAACCATGACCGCGCGGACAGCTACACGCCCGAAAACATGCGCGAGGTCGGTGCGGCCGTCGAGCATCTGCAACAGCGCTACCATCCGGACAAGACCATCCTGGTCGGCCATTCCGGCGGCGCCGCCACCTCCGCCAACCTGCTGGGAATGATGCCGGCCCTGGCGCAGGGCGCGATACTGGTGGGCTGCCCCTGCGACATCAATTACTGGCGCCGCTTGCGTGGCCGCTCCGCATGGCTTCGCAGCGAAGATCCTTCGAAGTGGCTGGACAAGATCGCGCCGGGGACGCTTATAGTGGCGATGACCGGCACCGACGACAGCAATACCTATCCTGCCGTGGCAAAAGCGTATGTGGACAAGGTGAAAGCGCGCGGCATCGACATCGGTTTCGTGCCGATCGACGGTGCCGACCATAACAGTTCATTCCGTTCCCCGCTGGTGCTGGACCAGGTGGGAGCGATGCTGAAAAAGCTTGGCGCCGATTGAGGAGAACCGACTGGCAAGATGCGAAGAAGGCCGGCATTGCCGGCCTTCTTTCACTGGAACGATGAGCGATACGGTGCCGTCACCGCATCACGCGGCAAGCGACGTCGGACTCCACTGCCCGCTGACGATCTTCTCCAGCCAGAAGGTGCCGATCACGGTCTTGACGTCGGTGATCTGGCCGTTGCGCACCTGTTCGATCAGCTCCGTCAGCGGCGCCTTGTAGATATCGAGGAATTCGCCCTCGTCCAGCTTGCGCTCTCCTTCCTTCAAGCCACGCGCCACGTACAGTTCCAGGCGTTCGTCGGCATAGGCGATGGCGTTGTGGATGGTGCAGATATGCTGCCAGTCGGTGGCGGTATAGCCGGTTTCTTCCAGCAGTTCGCGCTTGGCGCAGGCCAGTTCATCCTCGCCCGGATCGATCTTCCCGGCCGGGAACTCGATGAAGACGCGCTGCAAGGGATAGCGGAATTGCCGCTCCATCAGCACGGTGCCGTCGTCGAACAGCGGCAGGATGGTCACCGCGCCGGGGTGCTTGATATATTCGCGCACGGTCTCCTTGCCGTCGGGCAAGGTCACCGTGTCGCACTGCACTTTCAGGAAATGGCCGTCATAGACCTGCCGGGAGTCCTTTTGCGTTTCTCTCAGGTGTGCATCCATAGTGGGCTCGCGAGATCGGAAATAGAAGAAAAGTGGGCATGAAGCCGGAGCGGCGGCGAAACGGCGGCCTTCCGGGGCGGATGGCCGCGCATGGCTGGATCAGCCGTGCTTCTTGCGCAGGTAGCGCAGCACGAAGCCGGGATAAGCGAGCACCAGGAACAGACAGCCGGTGATCGCATAAAATTCCCAGCCCTGGGAGAAGACGTTGCCGATGCCGGCTTCGAGGAAACGCGCCACCAGCACGACCACGAAATACAGGACCACCAGTTCGGCCAGGCGGATCCAGATCGGCTTGACGTAGGCCGCGTCCTTGCTCAGCGGCAGCAACCCGAAAAGCTGCTGGTTGAAGAAAGGCAAATTGGCCGCAAAAGCGGCCAACAGGATCACGATCCAACTGAACAGGGAAACGTTCACTGTTTCCCCGTGCTTATGCCACGACCTTGCTCAGGAAAGTGGCCAGGGTGGTCACGATGGCGTTGGTGCAGGCATCCATCAGGTGGCCCGGCCACAGGCCCAGCGCCAGCGCGGCGATGCCGTTGAGGCTCAGCACCAGGCGCATATCGGGAGTGGCGACGATCTTGCTGTTGTCGGCCGGGTCGTCGAAGTACATGACCTTGACCACGCGGATGTAGTAGAACGCGCCGATCAGCGAGAACACCACGGCCAGCACGGCCAGCCAGATCTGGCCGGTGCCCAGCACGGCCTGCAGCACCGACAGCTTGGCGTAGAAGCCGACCAGCGGCGGGATGCCTGCCAGGGAGAACATCAGGATCATCATGACCGCGGCGAACCACGGGCTGCGCTGGTTCAGGCCCTTGAAGTCTTCGATCGTGTCTGCTTCGAAACCGGAGCGCGAGAGCAGGATGATGACGCCGAAGGTGCCCAGCGTGGTGATCACGTAGCTGACCGCATAGAACATCGACGAGCTGTAGGCGTTGACGGCCGAGAACAGGTTGCCGTCCACCACGCCCGACATCATGCCCAGCAGCATGAAGCCCATGTGCGAGATGGTCGAATAGGCCAGCATGCGCTTGATGTTGCTTTGCGCGATCGCGGTGACGTTGCCCAGGATGATCGACAGCACGGCCAGCACCATCAGCATCTGCTGCCAGTCCACCGCCAGCGGCAGCATGCCTTCGACCAGCAGGCGGAAGGTAATGGCGAAGGTCGCCAGCTTGGGTGCCGCGCCCAGCAGCAGCGTGACGGGAGTCGGCGAACCTTGGTAGACGTCCGGCACCCACATGTGGAACGGCACGGCGCCCAGCTTGAAGGCCAGGCCGGCCACCACGAACACGATACCGAACACCAGCACGGTGCGGTCGACGGTGCCCGAGACGATGGCGCGGAACACTTCATTCAGTTCCAGCGAGCCGCCGGTGGCGCCGTACAGCATCGAAATGCCGTACAGCAGGAAGCCCGACGCCAGTGCGCCCAGGATGAAGTACTTCATGCCGGCTTCGGTGGCCGCGGCGTGGTCGCGGCGCAGGGCGACCAGCGCGTACAGCGACAGCGACATCAGTTCCAGGCCCAGGTAGATGGACAGGAAGCTGTTGCCGGAGATCATGATCATCTGGCCCAGCAGCGCGAACAGCGCCAGGGCGTAGTATTCGCCGCCGAGGTGGCCGCCGGTGATGCCGCGCTGGGTATTGTATTGGCGCGAATAGACCAAGGTCACGCCGACGCCCAGGTAGGTGAACAGCTTCAGCAGGTTCGACAGCGGGTCGGAGACGAACATGTTGTTGAAGGTGTAGACCGTCGCGCCGCCGTTGAGGTCGCCGATGGTCAGCACCGCGCAGACCACCAGCGTCGCCAGCGACAGCAGGTAGGTGACGACGCGCTTGGCTTCCGGCAGGAACATATCGATCAGCAGGATCGCCGAGGTGGCGATCAGCAGAAATATTTCCGGATAGACAGGGATCAGATTAATGTTGTTCATTTAGTTACCGCTTGTGTTCGTCCGCTCGTTTCGTCGGCGTACCGGTCCGCTAGTTACGCTGCTTGCAGCCGGACTATCGCTTCGCTTGGCCGGCATGCTGCGCCGGCTTGTCTCTTGCTCTTACTACCCAACCGGTGGAGCCCATGCCGGCGCCCCACCCTTTCATCGTCAAGATCAGTTGATCTTGGATACCGCAACGTGCTGCAGCAGGTCGGTCACCGAAGTCTGGATGCTGTCGGTGATGATCGCCGGATACAGGCCCATGACCATGGTGGCGATCGCCAGCAAGCCGAGGATCAGGAATTCGCGCTTGTTGAGGTCGACCAGCTCCGCCACGTGGTGGTTGGTCACGGCGCCGAAGATCACGCGCTTGGCCAGCCACAGCGAGTAGGCCGCGCCCAGGATCAGGGCGGTGGCGGCCAGCAGGCCGATCCAGAAGTTGAACTTGACGGCGCCCAGGATCACCATGAATTCGCCGACGAAACCGGAAGTGGCCGGCAGGCCGCAGTTGGCCAGCGAGAACAGGATGAAGAAGAAGGCGAAGCGGGGCATCTTGTTGACCACGCCGCCGTACTGCGAGATCTCGCGGGTATGCATCTGGTCGTACAGCACGCCGATGCACATGAACATCGCGCCGGACACGAAGCCGTGCGAGATCATCTGCGCGATGCCGCCCTGCACTGCCAGGTCGTTGAACATGAAGAAGCCCAGGGTCACGAAACCCATGTGCGCGATCGACGAGTAGGCGACCAGTTTCTTCATGTCCTGCTGCACCAGGGCCACCAGGCCGATGTAGATCACTGCCACCAGCGACAGGAAGATCATGAAGCCGGACAACGCATGGCTGGCGTCAGGCAGGATCGGCAGCGAGAAGCGCAGGAAACCGTAGGCGCCCAGCTTCAGCATGATCGCGGCCAGCACGATCGAGCCGCCAGTCGGCGCCTGCACGTGGGCATCCGGCAGCCAGGTGTGCACCGGCCACATCGGCACCTTCACCGCGAAGGCGGCCAGGAAGGCGAAGAACAGGATCTTCTGCTCCAGCATCGACAGCGGCAGCTGGTGCCAGGTCGGGATGTCGAAGCTGCCGCCCGAGACGAAGTACAGGTAGATCAGCGCGACCAGCATCAGGAGCGAACCCAGCAGCGTGTACAGGAACAGCTTAAAGGCCGCGTACACGCGGTTGTCGCCGCCCCACACGCCCACGATGATGAACATCGGGATCAGGGTCGCTTCGAAGAAGACGTAGAACAGCATCGCGTCCAGCGCCGAGAACACGCCGATCATGATGCCCGACAGGATCAGGAAGGCGCCCATGTACTGGCCGACGCGCTTTTCGATCACCTTCCAGCCGGCCAGCACCACGAGCACCGTGATGAAGGCGGTCAGCGGCACGAACCACAGCGAGATGCCGTCCAGGCCGAGGAAGTAGGCGATATTGAAGCGGTCGATCCAGGGCGTCTTCTCGACGAACTGGTAGCCGTGCGCCGCCGGGTCGAAATGCTGGATCAGGGGAAAGGTAACGACCAGTCCGACCAGCGAGCCGAACAGCGCCAGCCAGCGGGCCAGGCCCGGATTGCTGTCGCGGCCGACGGCCAGAACGAGGATACCGAAGACGATCGGGACCCAGATCGCAAGGCTCAGGATGGGAAAAGTTGACTGCATCATGGTTGTTATCTTCTTACAGCTTATTTGCCAAACGGGAACGGCATGAACCACACCAGGAAGCCCAGCACGCCGATGATCATCACGAACGCATAGTGATAGATGTAGCCGGACTGCCAGAGACGCGTGAATTTCGAGAACCAGCCGACCACCTTGGCGCTGCCGTTGACGAACAGGCCGTCGATGAGGCCGCGGTCACCCACGGTCGACAGGCCGCTGCCCAGCAGGCGCGCGCCGCCGGCGAACACGATCTCATTGAACTTGTCCATGTAGTACTTGTTGTCCAGGATCGTGTAGATCAGGCTGAACTTTTCCTTGACCCAGGCCGGCACGCGCGGGTTGATCATGTAGCAGTAGTAAGCCACGGCCACGCCGGCGATCGCCAGCCACAGCGGCGCGCTGGTGAAGGCATGGGTCACCATGGCGACCGGGCCGTGGAACTCGTGCGCCAGCTCTTCCATGACCTTGTGGTTTTCGCCGAAGAAGATCACGCCCTTGAAGAAGTCGCCATACAGCATCGGGGCGATCGCGAAGAAGCCGATGATGACCGAGGGGATGGCCAGCAGCACCAGCGGCAGGGTCACCACCAGCGGCGACTCGTGCGGCTTCTGGCCCGGGGCCAGGCCGTGGTGGTGCTCGTCGTGGCCGTGGTCGTCATGCGCATGGTCGTCGTGGGCGGCATGGGCCGCGGCCGGCGCGTGGTGGTCGTCATGGCCGTGCGCCTTGCCGAAACGCTCCTCGCCATGGAACACCATGAAGTACATACGGAACGAGTAGAACGCGGTCACGAACACCGAGGCCAGCACGGCGAAGTAGGCGAAACCGGAACCGGCCAGGTGCGACTCGGCGGCGGCTTCGATGATCGAATCCTTGGAGTAGAAGCCCGAGAAGAACGGCGTGCCGATCAGGGCCAGCGAACCCAGCAGCGAGGTGATCCAGGTAATGGGCATGTACTTGCGCAGGCCGCCCATGTTGCGCATGTCCTGGTCGTGGTGCATGCCGATGATGACCGAACCGGCGCCCAGGAACAGCAGCGCCTTGAAGAAGGCGTGGGTCATCAGGTGGAACACGGCGACCGAGTAGGCCGAGGCGCCCAGCGCGACGGTCATGTAGCCCAGCTGCGACAGCGTCGAGTAAGCCACCACGCGCTTGATGTCATTCTGCATGGTGCCCAGGAAGCCCATGAACAGCGCGGTGATGGCGCCGATCACCAGGATGAAGGACAGCGCGGTGTCCGACAGCTCGAACAGCGGCGACATGCGGGTCACCATGAAGATGCCGGCGGTCACCATGGTCGCGGCGTGGATCAGCGCGGAAATCGGGGTCGGGCCTTCCATCGAGTCAGGCAGCCAGACGTGCAGCGGGAACTGGGCCGACTTGCCCATGGCGCCGACGAACAGGCAGATGCAGGCCACGGTCAGCAGCATCCAGTCGGTGCCCGGCAGGGTCAGCTGCGCCAGTTCGGCGCGCTTGGCGAACACTTCGTTGTAGTTCATCGAACCGGCATAGGCCAGCAGCAGGCCGATGCCCAGGATGAAGCCGAAGTCGCCGACGCGGTTGACCAGGAAGGCCTTCATGTTGGCCTTGATCGCGGTCGGGCGGGTATACCAGAAACCGATCAGCAGGTAGGACACCAGGCCCACCGCTTCCCAGCCGAAGAACAGCTGCAGGAAGTTGTTGCTCATGACCAGCATGAGCATCGAGAAGGTGAACAGCGAGATGTAGGAGAAGAAGCGGTTGTAGCCGTCGTCGTCCTTCATGTAGCCGATGGTGTAGATGTGGACCATCAGCGAGACGAAGGTCACCACGCACATCATCATGGCGGTCAGGCTGTCGATCATGAAACCGACTTCCAGCTTCAGGCCGGCCACCGTCATCCAGTTGTACAGCGTACCGTTGTAGGTGGCGCCGTCCAGCACCGCCAGCAGCGTCTGGAACGAGATGATGGTCGCAATCAGCACACCCAGGATGGTCGCGGTATGCGACACCTTGCGGCCGACCACGTTGCCGAAGAATTTGGTACCGAGGAGGCCGGCGATGGCGGAACCCGCCAACGGCGCCAGAGGTACGGCAAGAAGAAGATGTGGGTTAAGTTGCCCCGCCATGATGAACCTTATCGCTTATTGGCTGCCCCGCTCTGCTGCCGCGGGGCCTCCCATCTTTAAATGAATTTGAATCGAACTTCGAGCTGCGACCTGCACCCGCTCCGTCAGCCCTTGAGGCTGTCCAGATCTTCGACGTTGATGGTATCCAGGTTGCGGAACAGCACCACCAGAATCGCCAGACCGATCGCGGATTCAGCCGCCGCCACGGTCAGGATGAAGAACACGAAAATCTGTCCGGCCGCATCACCGAGGTAATGCGAGAAAGCAATGAAGTTCATGTTGACCGCCAGCAGCATCAGTTCGATCGCCATCAGCAGCACGATGATGTTCTTGCGGTTCAGGAAAATACCGACGATCGAGGTCGCGAACAGGATCGCGCCGAGGATCAGGTAGTGAGAGAGCGTAATTGCCATGTTGTCTTCCCGCCCTTCTTAAGATTGTTGTCCGGACGCCGGGGCATCGCCGCCGGCAGCGCCTTCGGCGCCATTGTTGCGGGTCGATTCGGCCTTCATGCTGACCAAGCGCACGCGGTCCGAAGCCTTGACCTTGACCGCCTTGGCCGGGTCGAAGTACTTGGTGTCCTTGCGCTTGCGCAAGGTCAGCGCGACGGCGGCGACGATCGCCACCAGCAGGATCACGGCGGCGATTTCAAACGCGTAGACATATTCGGTGTAGATCAGCTTGCCCAGCGGCTTGGTCTGGCCGATGGTGTCGGACGCGGCCGGCACCTGCGAATCGGAAGTCCAGAAGCTGCGCAGCAGCACGGCGGCCATTTCCAGCACGATGATCACGCCGATGGTGGCGGCCAGCGGGAAGTAGGCCCAGAAGCCTTCGCGCATCTTGTCCATGTTGATGTCCAGCATCATCACCACGAACAGGAACAGCACCATCACCGCCCCGACGTAGACCAGCACCAGCACGATGGCCAGGAACTCGGCCTTGAGCAGCATCCAGATGCCGGCTGCCGAGAAGAACGACAGCACCAGGAACAGGGCCGCATGCACCGGGTTGCGGGCCGTGATGACGCGCACCGCGGCGATCACGAGGATCACCGAGAACACGTAGAACAAGACAGTTTTAAATTCCATAATCAACCAGAAGTTGGTTCAGTCAGCACCGGAACCGCGGCAGCGCCGGGTTCCATCGCAATACATCGGTTACCGATGCACGCATTCCACTCTTGCCACAACCGGCCCCCGTCGCCGGAGGCCGTCCGGATCAGCGATACGCCGCGTCCGCGGTACGGGCTGCGGCGATTTCGTTTTCGTAACGGTCGCCCACTGCCAGCAGCATTTCCTTGGTGTAGTACAGGTCGCCCCGCTTTTCACCGTGGTATTCCAGGATGTGCGTTTCGACGATCGAGTCGACCGGGCAGGATTCTTCGCAGAAACCGCAGAAGATGCACTTGGTCAGGTCGATGTCGTAACGGGTGGTGCGGCGCGAGCCGTCGGCGCGCTGCTCCGATTCGATGGTGATGGCCATCGCCGGGCACACCGCTTCGCACAGCTTGCAGGCGATGCAGCGCTCTTCGCCGTTCGGGTAGCGGCGCAGCGCGTGCAGGCCGCGGAAACGCGGCGACTGCGGCGTCTTTTCTTCAGGGAACTGCACCGTGATCTTGCGTTTGAACAGGTAGCGCCCGGTCAGGGCCAAGCCCTTGAACAGCTCCCGAAGCATCAGGCTGCCGAAAAAATCCTTAATAGCTTCCATGTTTAGCCTCAGCCTTCAATCTTATTTCCAGATATTCCACGGCGTCTGCATCCAGACGGCCACCACGACCAGCCAGACCAGCGTCAGCGGAATGAATACCTTCCAGCCCAGGCGCATGATCTGGTCATAGCGGTAGCGCGGGAACGAAGCGCGCACCCATACGTACAGCGACAGGAAGAAGAAAGTCTTCGCGCCCAGCCAGATCCATCCCGGGATGAAGTCCAGCGCCGCGACCGGGGACGACCAGCCGCCGAAGAACAGCAGGCTGCACAGGATCGAGATCAGGATCATGCTGGCGTATTCGGCCAGGAAGAACATCGCGAACGACATGCCCGAGTATTCGATCATGTGGCCGGCCACGATTTCGGATTCGCCCTCCACCACGTCGAACGGGTGGCGGTTGGTTTCGGCGATGCCGGAAACCAGGTAGATCACGAAGATCGGCAGCAGCGGCAGCCAGTTCCACGACAGGAAGTTCAGGCCCATGTCGGCGAAGTGGCCGCGGGTCTGGCCCAGCACGATATCGGTCATGTTCAGGCTGCCCGACACCATCAGCACCACCACCAGGCAGAAGCCCATGCTGATTTCATACGACACCATCTGCGCCGAGGCGCGCATGGCGCCCAGGAACGCGTACTTCGAGTTGGAGGCCCAGCCGGCGATGATGACGCCGTAGACTTCCATCGAGGTGATGGCCATCAGGTACAGCAGGCCGGCGTTCACATTCGCCAGCACGTGCTCGGGCGAGAACGGCACCACGGCCCAGGCGGCCAGCGCCGGCATGATGGTCATCACCGGGGCCAGGTAAAACAGCACCTTGTTGGCCTTGGACGGGGTCGAGATTTCCTTGAAGATCAGCTTGACGGCGTCGGCGATCGGCTGCAGCAGGCCGGCCGGACCCACGCGGTTGGGGCCCAGGCGCACGTGCATCCAGCCGATCAGCTTGCGTTCCCAGTAGGTCATGTAGGCCACGCAGATCAGCAGCGGCACCATCACCACCAGGATCTTGACCAGCGTCCACACGAAGGTGAACAGGTACGGCCCCAGCAGGGCCGGGCCGGCGCTATTGATTTGGGCGATCAGGTGATCCATTACGCTTTCTCCACGACGATTGCGCCGAACATGCCGCCCAAGGCAGAAGTCGAAGCGTGGCTGGCTGCGACGCGCACCACGTTTTCCGGCAGTTTCTTATCGACGGCAGCAGTCAGCACGGCGCTGCCCTGGCCTTGTTTTACGTTGACACGGTCACCTGCTGCGATGCCCAGCTTGGCGGCCAGCGCGGCCGACAGCCATGCCTTGGGCGCCTGGCCGTCGGCGGTTTCCTGCAGCGGCTGCGAACGGCGGGCGATCGCATCGGCGAAGTAGATCGGCACATCGGCCACGCGTTCCAGCGAACCGGCAGCGGCGGCTGCCGCTTGCGGTTGCAGCGATGCGCTGTTGTTCAGGCGGGCCGACAGGTCGGTTTCCTTGCCCAGCAGTTCGTCGCGGATGGATTCGGCGGTGTCGTACTCGAAGTTTTCCAGTTCCAGCAGGTTGCCCAGCACGCGCAGGACCTTCCAGCCCGGACGCGCATCGCCGGCCGGCTTGACGGTGCCGTTGAAGCTTTGCGCACGGCCTTCGGCGTTGACGAAGGTGCCGGCGGTTTCGGTGAACGGCGCGATCGGCAGCAGCACGTCGGCGTAGTCGGCGCCATGCTTGTAGGCCGACATAACCACGACCATCTCGGCCTGGTTCAGCGCGGCGCGCGCGGCTTGCGGGTTGTAGCTGTCCAGTTCCGGCTCGGCGTTGAGCAGCAGGTAGGCCTTGCGCGGCTGTGCGAATGCGGCCAGCGCGTTGGCGCCCTTGCCCGCGGCCGGCACGGCGTTGGCCAGGTAGCCGCCGACGGCGTTGCCGCCTTCGGTCAGCACGCCCAGCTTGGCGCCGGTCTGTTCGGCGATCCATTGCGCGGCGGCGTGCAGTTGCGACGCTTGCGGATGCTGGACGGCAGCGTTGCCCAGGAACACGCCCTTGGACTCGCCCGACAGCAGGCTGGCGGCGGTCGCCTTGGCGGCTTCGGAAGCGCTCACGCCGGCGAATGCGGCGGGAGCGGCGACGCCCTTGGCCTCAGCCACGGCGACGGCGACTTCGTCCAATGCGGCCAGCCATGCGGAAGGCGCTGCCACGATCTTGTTGGCGACCGGCATCAGCAGGTCGTCGTCGGTGGCGTGCAGCACGCTGATCTTGGCGCCGCTCTTGGCCGACTGGCGCAGGCGCGCGGCCAGCAGCGGATGGTCCTTGCGCAGGAAGGAGCCGATCACGAACACGCGGTTCAGCTCGGAGAATTCGACGATGGACATGCCCAGCCACGGCTTGATCTGGCCGTCCAGCGCGAAGTCCGACTGGCGCAGGCGGAAGTCGACGTTGTCCGAACCGATGCCGCGCACCAGCTTTTGCAGCAGCGACAACTCTTCCAGCGTGGAATACGGGGTGCCCAGCGCGGCGATGGAATCGGCGCCGTGTTCGTGGCGGATGTTGCGCAGGCCGTGCGCGACATATTCCAGCGCGGTCTGCCAGTCCACTTCCTGCCACTTGCCGTCTTGCTTGAGCATCGGCTTGGTCAGGCGCTCTTCGCTGTCCAGCGCTTCATAGGCGAAGCGGTCCTTGTCGGAGATCCAGCATTCGTTGACTTCTTCGTTCTCGAACGGCAGCACGCGCATGACCTTGCCGCCCTTGACCTGGACGATCAGGTTGGCGCCGACGCTGTCGTGCGGGCTCACCGACTTGCGGCGCGACAGTTCCCAGGTGCGGGCGCTGTAGCGGAACGGCTTGGAGGTCAGCGCGCCGACCGGGCACAGGTCGATCATGTTGCCCGACAGTTCGGAGTCGACGGTCTTGCCAACGAAGGTGGTGATCTCGGAATGCTCGCCGCGGCCCAGCATGCCCAGTTCCATCACGCCGGCCACTTCCTGGCCGAAGCGCACGCAACGGGTGCAGTGGATGCAGCGGTTCATTTCCTTCATGGAAATCAGCGGGCCGACGCTCTTCGGTTCCACCACGCGCTTTTCTTCTTCGTAGCGCGAGGTCGAGCCGCCGTAGCCGACCGCCAGGTCCTGCAGCTGGCACTCGCCGCCCTGGTCGCAGATCGGGCAATCCAGCGGGTGATTGATCAGCAGGAATTCCATCACGCCCTTCTGGGCCTTGACCGCCTTCTCGCTGGCGCTGCGCACGATCATGCCGGCGGTGACCGGAGTGGCGCAGGCAGGCAGCGGCTTCGGGGCCTTCTCGACCTCGACCAGGCACATGCGGCAGTTGGCCGCGATGGACAGTTTCTTGTGATAGCAAAAGTGAGGGATGTAAGTGCCAAGCTTGTTGGCAGCATCCATGACCATGCTGCCTTCTTGCACTTCAACTTTTTTGCCGTCTATTTCGATTTCAACCATGGCTGTTTGCCCAAGCTAAATATTCTTTGCTAATGACGCCCGGCGGCTTGTTACGCTGCCGGGCATCCCCTGCCCTGTTCTTCAGATGTATGCCGGAACCAGGCAGTGTTTGTGCTCGATGTGGTATTCGAACTCTTCGCGGAAATTCTTCACGAAGGCGCGCACCGGCATCGCCGCCGCATCGCCCAGCGCGCAGATCGTGCGGCCCTGGATGTTGTCGGCCACCGAGTTCAGCACGTCCAGGTCTTCCAGCTTGCCGTGGCCGTTTTCGATACGCTCGACCATGCGGTACATCCAGCCGGTGCCTTCGCGGCACGGCGTGCACTGGCCGCAGGATTCTTCGTAGTAGAAATAGGACAGGCGCAGCAGCGACTTGACCATGCAGCGCGTCTCGTCCATCACGATGACCGCGCCCGAACCCAGCATCGAGCCGGCCTTGGCGATGGCGTCGTAGTCCATCGTGGTGTCCATCATGACGTCGCCGCGGATCACCGGAGCGGACGAGCCGCCGGGGATGACCGCCTTGATCTTCTTGCCGCCGCGCATGCCGCCGGCCAGTTCCAGCAGGGTCGAGAACGGCGTGCCCAGCGGGATTTCGTAGTTGCCCGGACGCTCGACGTCGCCCGAGATCGAGAAGATCTTGGTGCCGCCGTTGTTCGGCTTGCCCATCTCGGCGTAGGCCTGCGGGCCGACCTGGAAAATGAACGGCACGGCCGCGAACGTTTCGGTGTTGTTAATGGTGGTCGGCTTGCCGTACAGGCCGAAGCTGGCCGGGAACGGCGGCTTGAAGCGCGGCTGGCCCTTCTTGCCTTCCAGCGATTCCAAGAGCGCGGTTTCCTCGCCGCAGATGTAGGCGCCGTAGCCGTGGTGCGCGTGCAACTGGAAGTTGACGCCCGAACCCAGGATGTTGTCGCCCAGGAAGCCGGCGGCGCGCGCCTCTTCCAGCGCCTCTTCAAAACGCTCGTAGGCGGAGAAGATCTCGCCGTGGATGTAGTTGTAGCCGACGGTGATGCCCATCGCGTAGCCGCCGATGATCATGCCTTCGATCAGCGCGTGCGGGTTGTAGCGGATGATGTCGCGGTCCTTGAAGGTGCCCGGTTCGCCTTCGTCGGTGTTGCAGACGAGGTATTTCTGGCCCGGGAACTGGCGCGGCATGAAGCTCCACTTCAGGCCGGTCGGGAAACCCGCGCCGCCGCGGCCGCGCAGGCCGGACGCCTTGAGGTCGGCGATGACCTGCTCAGGGGCGATCTTTTCGGTGAGGATGCGCTTCAACGACTCGTAGCCGCCGCGCTTGACGTAGTCTTCGAGATGCCAGTTCTCGCCGTTCAGGCCGGCGAGGATCAGCGGTTTGATGTGGCGGTCGTGCAGGCAAGTCATTTCTTCAGTTCCTCCAGCAGCGCGTCGATCTTTTCGTTCGACATCCAGCTGCACATGCGGTGGTTATCGACCAGCATGACCGGCGCGTCGCCACAGGCGCCCATGCACTCGCCTTCCATCACGGTGAACTGGCCGTCCGCCGTCGTTTCCTTGTAGCCCACGCCCAGCTTGTGCTTCAGGTGGTGCGCGGCGCGCTCGCCGCCCGACAGCAGGCACGGCAGGTTGGTGCACACGGTGATCTTGTGCTTGCCCACCGGGCTGGTGTTGAACATGTTGTAGAAGGTGGCGACTTCCTGCACCGCGACCGCAGGCATGCCGATGTAATCGGCGATTTCCTGCTGCAGCTCGGCGGGCAGCCAGCCGTGTTCCACCTGGGCGATGCGCAGCGCGGACATGACCGCGGACTGGCGCTGGTCAGCCGGATATTTCGCGAGTTCGCGATCGATTTTCTTGAGAGCTTCTTGACTTAACAGCATAGCGTTGGCCATCCATGCGCGGACTTACGCGCGGTTTTATTGGATATTCCCCAAACCGGACGGGCCTCAGCTTTTAGCAGAAGCCCGCCTATTACTTACTTTTTTACTCTTTCGACATCAGCGGTCGATTTCACCGAACACGATGTCCTGCGTGCCGATGATGGTGACGGCATCGGCGATCATGTGGCCCTTGGCCATTTCGTTCAGGGCCTGCAGGTGGGCGAAGCCCGGTGCGCGGATCTTCAGGCGGTAAGGCTTGTTGGCGCCGTCCGACACCAGGTAGATGCCGAACTCGCCCTTCGGATGCTCGACGGCGGCATACGCCTCGCCCGCCGGCACGCGGAAGCCTTCGGTAAACAGCTTGAAGTGGTGGATCAGGTCTTCCATGTTGGACTTCATGTCCGTCCGCTTCGGCGGCGCAACCTTGTGGTTGTCGGTGATCACCGGACCCGGGTTGTTGCGCAGCCATTCCACGCACTGCTTGATGATGCGGTTGGACTGGCGCATTTCGGCCACGCGCACCAGGTAGCGGTCGTAGCAGTCGCCGTTCTTGCCGACCGGGATGTCGAAGTCCAACAGGTCGTACACTTCGTACGGCTGCTTCTTGCGCAGGTCCCATTCGATGCCCGAGCCGCGCAGCATGGGGCCGGAGAAGCCCATCTGCAAAGCGCGTTCCGGCGACACCACGCCGACGCCGACCAGGCGCTGTTTCCAGATGCGGTTGTCGGTCAGCAGGGTTTCATATTCGTCGACGTAAGTCGGGAAACGGTTGGTGAAGTCTTCGATGAAGTCCAGCAGCGAGCCCTGGCGGTTTTCGTTCAGGGCGCGGATGGCGCGCTCATTGCGGACGATCGATGCCTTGTACTGCGGCATAGCGTCCGGCAGGTCGCGGTAGACGCCGCCCGGACGGTAGTAGGCCGCGTGCATACGGGCGCCGGAGACAGCCTCGTAGCAGTCCATCAGGTCTTCGCGCTCGCGGAAGGCGTACAGCAGCACGCCCATCGCGCCCACGTCCAGCGCGTGCGCGCCGATCCACATCAGGTGGTTCAGCAGGCGGGTGATTTCGTCGAACATCACGCGGATGTACTGCGCGCGCAACGGCACTTCGATGCCCAGCAGGCGCTCGATGGCCATCACGTAGCCGTGCTCGTTGCACATCATCGAGACGTAGTCCAGGCGATCCATGTAGGGCACGGACTGCAGGTAGGTCTTCTGCTCGGCCAGCTTCTCGGTGGCGCGGTGCAGCAGGCCGATGTGCGGGTCGGCGCGCTGGATGACTTCACCGTCCAGCTCCAGCACCAGGCGCAGCACGCCGTGCGCTGCCGGGTGCTGCGGACCGAAGTTCAGCGTGTAGTTTTTAATCTCAGCCATTATTTGATCCCGTAGTTTTCTTCACGGATGACGCGCGGGGTGATCTCGCGCGGCTCAATCGTCACGGGTTGATAGATCACGCGCTTTTGCTCGGCGTCATAGCGCATTTCGACATAGCCCGACACCGGGAAGTCCTTGCGGAACGGGTGGCCGATGAAGCCGTAGTCGGTCAGGATGCGGCGCAGGTCGTCGTGGCCTTCGAACAGGATGCCGTAGAAGTCGAACGCTTCGCGCTCGTACCAGCCGGCCGCGTTCCAGATGCTGGAGACCGAGGCCACAATGGGCAGGTCGTCGTCCGGCGCGAACACGCGCACGCGCACGCGCCAGTTGTGCGAAATCGACATCAGGTGCGACACCGCGGCGAAGCGCGGGCCGTCCCAGGCGCCGTCGCCATAGGTCGAATAGTCGACGCCGCACAGGTCGATCAGTTGTTCGAAACGGGTATCCGCATGGTCGCGCAGGACGCGCATGGCGGAGAGGTAGTCGGCGGCCTTGACCACCACGGTGATTTCACCGAGCGCCACCGTCAGGTTCTGAAGATACCCTCCAAGCGCGTTACGCAGGGCTGCTTCGAGAGTTTCCAATTTTGTCGTCATGCTGCCCTCTTAGCGCGCAATGGTGTTGGTGCGCTTGATCTTGTTCTGCAGCTGGATCACGCCGTACAGCAGCGCTTCAGCCGTCGGCGGACAGCCCGGCACATAGACGTCGACCGGGACGATGCGGTCGCAGCCGCGCACCACCGAGTAGGAATAGTGATAGTAGCCGCCGCCGTTGGCGCACGAGCCCATCGAAATGACCCAGCGCGGCTCGGGCATCTGGTCGTAGACCTTGCGCAGCGCCGGCGCCATCTTGTTGCACAGCGTGCCGGCCACGATCATCAGGTCGGACTGGCGCGGCGACGGGCGGAACACGGCGCCGAAGCGGTCGAGGTCGTAACGCGAAGCGCCGACGTGCATCATTTCAACCGCGCAGCAGGCCAGACCAAAGGTCATGGGCCACAGGGAACCGGTACGGGTCCAGTTGATTACCTTATCCAGCGAGGTGGTAACAAACCCCTCATTCAATACGCCTTCAATAGACATGGCTTACTCCCAATCCAGGGCACCCTTTTTCCAGATGTACCAAAACCCGACAACAAATTCAGCGATGAAGACCATCATCGTGATGAAACCAGCCCAGCCCAGCTCACGCACCGACACGCCCCAGGGGAAGAAGAACGCGGTTTCCAGATCGAACAGGATGAACAGGATGGCGATCAGGTAATAGCGTACGTCGAATTTCATTCGCGCGTCTTCAAACGCTTCGAAACCGCACTCGTAAGGAGATGTTTTTTGCACGTCCGGCTTGTGAGGGCCAAGCAGACGCCCCAGGAGCTGGGGTGCGACACCGACGCCGATGCCAATGAGAATAAACAGGAGGACTGGGAAGTAATTTTCGAGGTTCACGATTGGCCGTTTACGTTGGTTTTAATCGATGGGAATGATTCTCAATATCAATCAGAAACTTCCTCGACAAAAAGCCAGCTCAGGCCGTGGACCCTCGCTGGCTTTTGATTCATTTCTATGGTGCCGACGACGAGACTCGAACTCGTACAGCTTTCGCCACTACCCCCTCAAGATAGCGTGTCTACCAATTTCACCACGTCGGCCTGAGACTGCTATTGTACCTGCTTTTGTTACTCTTGTTCAATGCACAATCGACCAAAAACAGCGATTCTTCTATGCTTATTCGGTCATTGTTTCAGAATCCGCAAAAGCTTATTTCGGAATCTGGCTCGACTGGTCAGCAGGCTTGGCCGCATCCGCCGGAGCGGCGGGCACCGCAGGAGCAGCTTGCGACGCCGCAGGCGCCGGCAGGTTGTCCATCACGCCGCCGCTCTGCGACACGTGGTGGTTGCCGATGAACGCCAGGCCCAGCGTCGCCACGAAGAAGATCGCGGCAGCCACGGCGGTCGACTTCGACAGGAAGTTCGACGAACCGGTTGCGCCGAACAAGCTACCGGAAGCGCCGGAACCGAACGCCGCGCCCATGTCGGCGCCCTTGCCGTGCTGCAGCAGCACCAGACCGATGATCGCCAGCGCCGCCAGCACTTGAACCACAACCACAACCAAAGACAAAGTATTCATTTCAGACTATCCACTCTCACTCTTGATATTTCAACCGCCCGCCGGAAGTATCTCGCCTCCGGCTGACAAACCCTTTACAGCTCAGGCAGCAGCCTGAACGATTGCCAGAAAATCCGCCGCCTTCAATGCCGCGCCGCCGATCAGGCCGCCGTCGATGTCGGCCATCGCCAGCAATTGCACCGCATTGTCCGGCTTCATGCTGCCGCCGTACAGGATGCGCACCTTGGCCGCAGCCTCGGCACTCTTGGCCGCCAGGCGCGCGCGCAGCATGGCGTGCACTTCCTGCGCCATTTCCGGCGTCGCCGTCTTGCCGGTGCCGATCGCCCACACCGGTTCGTAAGCCACCACGATGCGCGCGACGTCGGCCGCATCCAATGCCGCCAGCACCACGTCCAACTGGCCGCCCACCACATCATTGGTCTTGCCCGCCTCGCGCTGCTCCAGCGTTTCGCCGACGCACACCACCGGCACCAGCCCGGCCTTGAGCGCGGCGACCGTCTTGGCCGCCACGGCGGCATCGGACTCGCCATGATAGGCGCGGCGCTCGGAGTGGCCGACGATGGCGTAGCGGCAGCCGAACTCGCCCAGCATGTCCGCCGACACCTCGCCGGTATAGGCGCCCGCCGCATGCGCGGAAACGTCTTGCGCGCCCAGGGCGATGCCGGAACCGGCAACCGCCGCCTGCACCTGCGCCAGGTACGGCGCGGGGACGCAAACGGCGACGTCGCACGCCTGCGCGGACAGGCCTTCCTTGATGCCGGCAACCAGGGCCGCGTTGGCAGCCAGGCTGCCGTTCATTTTCCAGTTACCTGCTACAAGTTTGCGCCGCATAGTGTTCTGACGAGATCGGTCTTCAATTTGGATAACCTCGTATTGTAGCCGGTTGGCGCAAAGGCGGTCAAACCGCGCCATCCCTGGCACAGCACATCGGCGCGGATTACAGCTGCAGCATGATCTTGCCGATGTGCGCGCTGCTTTCCATCATGGCGTGCGCCTGCGCGGCCTGCTCCAGCGGGAAGGTGTGGTGGATGACCGGCTTGATCTTGCCGGCCTCGATCAGCGGCCAGACGCGCGCGCGCAGGCTGGCGGCGATCGCCGCCTTGAAGCTCACCGGGCGCGGGCGCAGCGTCGATCCCGTGATGGTCAGGCGCCGCCGCATCACCTGCCCCATGTCCAGCTGCCCCTTGCTGCCGCCCAGCTGGGCGATGAAGACCAGGCGGCCGTCGTCGGCCAGCGCCTTGATTTCGCGCGGCAGGTAATCGCCCCCGACCATGTCGAGGATGACGTCGACGCCCTTGCCGCCGGTGAGTTCCTTGGCTACCGCCTCGAAATCCTCGGTCTTGTAATTGATCGCCCGCTCGGCGCCCAATGCCTCGCATGCCGCGCACTTCTCGGCGCTGCCGGCGGTCGCGAACACGCGATGCCCGAGCGCCCTGGCAATCTGGATCGCAGTCACGCCGATCCCGGAAGAGCCGCCCTGCACCAGCAAGGTCTCACCTTCAGCCAGGGCGCCACGATCGAATACGTTGCTCCAGACGGTGAAATAATTTTCCGGCAGCGCCGCCGCTTCCAGCGCGCTCAAGCCCTTGGGCACCGGCAGGCACTGCGCCAGCGGCGCGGCGCAATACTCGGCATAGCCGCCGCCCTGCACCAGTGCGCACACCAGGTCGCCCTTGCTGAAGCCGCTGCCGGCGAGGTCGCCGTCGACGATCTCTCCCGCCACCTCCAGCCCCGGCAAGTCCGAAGCGCCCGGCGGCACCGGATAGTTGCCCATGCGCTGGAACACATCGGGCCGGTTCACCCCGGCCGCATGCACCTTGATCAGCACCTCGCCCTGCTTGAGCTGCGGCATCGGTCGCTCGCACAGCTGCAAGACCTCGGGGCCGCCATATTCCTTAATTTCAATCGCCCGCATGTCCTATCCTTTTCTATAGTGGTAGTGGTTATAACGAAGCGGCGGCGCGCGCCGCCGTGTCGTACAACCCGGAGGCATTGCGCAACAGCTGCGCCGCCTCGCCGATGGCCTGGTTGGGAATCCCGCTCTCAGCCTGGATCTCGATGAGACAGCGCTCGCGCACCTCACGGTATTTCATGCACAAGTCCTGCCCGGCCTGGGTCGCTGAAAACAACAGCTCCTTGCCCGCCTTCTCGCTCTTGACGTAACCGGCCTTGACCAGCTTCTTCAACGCATAGGTGACCACATGGGTATCTTCGACGTTAAGCACAAAACAGATGTCGGCCAGCTTTTTCTTGCGCTCGCGGTGGTTGACGTGGTGCAGCAGCGAGACTTCGATGGCCGTCATGTCCTTGGCCCCGGCGGCCGCCATGCAACGCACCATCCAGCGGTTGAAGGCGTTGCCGGACATGATCAGCGCGTATTCCAGCTCGGAAAGCTCGGCGCTGCGCTCCGATACCAGGTGCTGGGAAGACACGATCTTGGTGGGCTGGTGATGATGGGCAGCTTGTCCGGAGGCAAGCTGGTCCGGTGTGTGGGTCTCGTTTTCCATAAGTGTTATCCGGCAAAGAACGTCGTAATGACAGCACTATATCGCAAGGAGAAACAAATAATTTATCTACATATTGTTTATATTTTGCTTGAACTGTAATATCCCGGGAAATGTAGCGCAGTATCGTATTCGTATCTCCTGGATACAAAAACCAACGAGGCAAGAGACACATGCAAGGACCTCAGATTCATCCGCTGGGCGACAGCGCGCTGCTATGCAGCCTGCCGGCGCCGGCCACCCTTACGCAACAGCAGCGCATCTGGGCCCTGGCGGAACTGGCCGATGCCTGGGACGAAGTCGCGGAAGTGGTCCCGGGCATGAACAACCTGACGCTGATCCTCAAGAGCCCGGTCGCCGACTTCGACGCGCTGAGCCTGCGCATCGGCAAACTCTGGCCGCAATTGCAGGCCAGCGGCACCGAAGGCCGCACGGTCGAGATCCCGGTGGTGTACGGCGGCGCCGACGGCCCCGACCTGGAAGCGGTGGCGCGCCATACCGGCCTCTCCCCCGAAGAAGTGGTCAAGCGCCACAGCGGCGGCCAATACGTGGTGTACTTCATCGGCTTCATGCCCGGCTTCGCCTATATGGGCGGCCTGGCGCCGGAGCTGGCCACGCCGCGCCACGCCGAACCGCGGGTCTCGATCCCGGCCGGCTCGGTCGGCATCGGCGGCGAGCAGACCGGCATCTATCCGCTGGCATCGCCCGGCGGCTGGCAATTGCTGGGCCGCACTTCCCTGCCCCTGTTCGATCCCGCGCACAACCCGCCGACGCTGCTGCGTCCCGGAGACCGCGTGCGCTTCACCGTGGAACGGGTGGTCTCATGATCGACATCCTCCAACCCGGCATGCTGGCCTCGGTACAAGACCTGGGCCGGCCCGGCTATCGCCGGCTCGGCATCCATCCGGGCGGCGCGCTCAATCCGCTGGCGCTGTCGACGGCCAACCTGCTGGTCGGCAATCCGGTCGGCGCCGCCGGCATCGAAATCACCATGGGCGCCTGCGAAATCAGGTTCAAAACGGATACCCGCATCGCGCTGGGCGGCGACGACATCGGCGCCACGCTCGACGGCAAGCCGGTGGCCGCCTGCTGGAGCCTGCCGGTACGCGCCGGCCAGATCCTCAAGCTCGGCATCGGCGCGCCAGAAGCACCCGGCCAGGCGCCGCGCCAAAGCATGCGCACCTACCTGGCGGTGGCCGGCGGCATCGACGTGCCGCCGGTGCTCGGCTCGCGCAGCACCGACCTGAAAGCGCACTTCGGCGGCCACCAGGGACGCGCCTTGCGCCGTGGCGACCGCCTGCCGCTGGGCGATGCGCAACAAGCCGCGGCAAGCGTCGGCGGCCCCGCCTTCGGCGTGCGTTCGCCGCGCTGGAGCGGCCTGGGCATGCACGCCGGCGACAGCAGCAGCCACGTCACGCTGCGCGTCTTGCCCGGCCCCGAATTCGAACAGTTCACCAATGCCGCGCGCCAGGCGCTGTGGGAACACGCATGGCGCGTCACGCCCAACAGCAACCGCATGGGCTACCGGCTGGAAGGCGCCGAACTCAAGCGCAAGCACGGCCGCGACATGCTCTCCCACGGCGTGGTGCCGGGCACGATCCAGGTGCCGCCCTCGGGCCAGCCGATCATCCTGCTGGGCGACGCCCAGACCACCGGCGGCTATCCCAAGATCGGCGTGGTGATCGGCGCCGACCTGTGGAAGCTGGCGCAGGCGCCGCTCAACGCCACGCTGCGCCTGGAACCCTGTACCCTGCCCGATGCGCTGGCGGCCTGGGAAGAACAGCAACGCTATCTGGACTCCATCCGCGCCACGGTCGCCGCACTGGACTGGTCGCGCGCCACGCTTTACCGAAAATAAGCGCATACAAAGGACACGCCATGCATATCGACCTCAACGCAGACCTGGGTGAAGGCTGCGACACCGACGAACAATTGCTGACCCTGGTCAGCTCCGCCAACATCGCCTGCGGCTGGCATGCGGGCGATGCCGCCACCATGCGCCGCAGCGTGCGCTGGGCGATCCAGAACCATGTCGCCATCGGCGCCCACCCCAGCTTCCCCGACCGCGAGAATTTCGGCCGCAGCGCCATGCAATTGCCGCCCGAGGAAATCTTCGCCGGCATGCTGTACCAGCTCGGCGCGCTGGACGCCATCGTGCGCGCCGAAGGCGGCCGCATGACGCACGTCAAGCCGCATGGCGCGCTGTACAACCAGGCGGCCAAGGATGCCGTGCTGGCCAACGCCATCTGCGCCGCCGTGCGCACCTTCAATCCCGAACTCAGCCTGGTGGGCCTGGCCGGCAGCGAACTGATCGCCGCCGCGCGCCACGCCGACCTCAATGCGGTGGAAGAGGTATTCGCCGACCGCGCCTATGAAGCCGACGGCAGCCTGGTGGCCCGCAGCAAGCCGGGCGCGATGATCGAAAGCGATGAAGAGGCGATCGCGCAGACCCTGTCGCTGGTGATGGACAAGCAGGTCAAGGCGATCGACGGCAGCATCGTCAGCGTCAACGCCCAGACCGTCTGCCTGCACGGAGATGGGCCGCATGCGCTGGACTTCGCGCGCCAGATCCGTGCGCGCCTGCACGATGCGCGCATCGCGGTGCGCGCCGTCGCGTAAGCACGCCCCCGGACCGATTGTTTTCATTACCGTTGCCAACCGTCGCAACTCGCAGTTTCCGCAGTAAGCAGTAATCACAATGAAGCCCAAAAAGAGGCCGCATGCCGTGCTCGCACGGCATCAAACGGTGGCATGGCACGCGCCTTGCAACCGCCGCATTTTCATCCTTCTTATTTAAGGGAGACTTTTCATGGATAGCACGACTCTGCTGCCGCTGATCGGGATACCGATCGTCGTGGCCGGCTTTGCGTTACGTTTCAACCCGCTGCTGGTGGTGACCGTCGCCGGCCTTTCCACCGGCCTCGCCGTAGGCATGGACTTCGGCATGCTGCTGGAGACCTTCGGCGAGAAATTCGTCAACAGCCGCTCGCTGGCGACCTTCCTGCTGATCCTGCCGATCATCGGCCTGCTGGAACATTACGGACTCAAGGAGCGTGCGCAAGCGTGGATCTCCGGCATCGCCAGTGCCACCTCGGCGCGCATCCTGATGCTGTACTTCGTGGTGCGCGAAGGCACCGCGGCGCTGGGCCTGATCTACCTCGGCGGCCAGGCGCAGACCGTGCGCCCGCTGCTGGCGCCGATGGCTGAAGGCGCGGCGGTGAACGCCTACGGCGATGACCTGCCGCAGCACATCCGCGACAAGATCAAGGCGCATTCGGCGGCCTGCGACAACATCGCCGTGTTCTTCGGCGAGGACATCTTCATCGCCTTCGGCGCGGTGCTGCTGATGGACGCCTTCCTCAAGGAAAACGGCATCACCAACATCGAACCGCTGCACATCGGCCTGTGGGCGATCCCCACCGCGCTGTCCGCGCTGGTGATCCACATGTTCCGCCTGACCCGCCTCGACGCCTCTATCCGCCGCGACGTCGACGCATGGAAAGCCACCCAATCCAACACATCGAAGGTGCCGGCATGACGACGCTCATCACCATCAACCGCATCTACTACCTGATCGGCATCATCGTCATGCTGCTGGTCGGCATGACCCTGCGCGACAAGGGCAACCCCAAGCGCCTCACCACCGCCCTGTTCTGGTTCCTGTTCGGCGCCGTGTTCCTGTTCGGCGACCTGCTGGTCGAAGGCCTGGGCAAGTCGATGGCCCACCGCATCATCGGCGCCACCGTCATCATCATCTCGCTCATCGCCGGCACCGGCATGCTCTCCATGGGCAGCTACGCCACGTCCAGCCATGAGGAGCGCGTGGCCTCTTCCAAACGCCTGGGCAACTGGCTGTTCTTCCCGGCCGTGCTGATCCCGGTGGTGACGGTGGCCTGCACCGTGCTGCTCAAGGGCGTCTCGGTAGGCGGCATGTTCCTGCTCGACCAGAAGCAACTGACGCTGGCGGCGCTGTGCGTGGCCTGTGTCTGCGCGCTGACAGCCGGCTGGGCGCTGACCCGCGGTACGCCGCTGCAAGCGGTGCGCCAGTCGCGCCGCCTGGTGGACTCGATCGGCTGGGCCGCGATCCTGCCGCTGATGCTGGCCATGCTGGGCGGCGTGTTCGTCGCCGCCAAGACCGGCAACTCGGTGCAGCAGGTGGTGAGCCTGTTCGTCAACCCGGACAACCGCTTCCTGGTGGTGGTGATCTACTGCGTCGGCATGGCGCTGTTCACCATGGTGATGGGCAACGCCTTCGCCGCCTTTCCGGTGATGAGCGCGGGCATCGCCCTGCCTTTCCTGATCCTGGGGCACCACGCCGACCCGGCGCCGCTGGTGGCCATCGGCATGTACTCGGGCTACTGCGGCACGCTGATGACGCCGATGGCGGCCAACTACAACATCGTGCCGGCCGCGCTGCTTGAACTGAAGAACAAGTACCAGGTGATCAAGGTGCAGATCCCGACCGCGCTCACGCTGCTGACCGTCAACGTGTTCCTGATGTACTTCCTCGCTTTCCGCTGATCCCGGACATTCCGGCAGCGTCCTCGCCGTGATCGCTCAGCAGCGGTCACGGCCGTTTCAAGGAGTCCCCTCATGCAACTGAACATCCAACAGGCCGAAGCCTTCGCCCGCATGCCGCTGGCCTACCTGCGCCAGGAATATCCCAACCACATCATGCACGTGCTCAACGGCGACCACGACGTGCTGTCTCCGCGCGCCATGCATCCGGTGTTCTACGGCTGCTACGACTGGCATTCGGCGGTGCACGGCTACTGGCTGCTGCTGCGCTGCGCGCGCCTCTATCCGGAACTGCCGGCCATAGCCGACATCACCGCCATCTTCGACGAGCATTTCACACCCGAACTGATGGAGCGCGAGACCGAGTATTTCCGCATCGGCGGCCGCGCCTCCTTCGAGCGCCCCTATGGCTTCGGCTGGATCCTGGCGCTGGACCAGGAACTGGCGCAGTCGTCCCTGCCGCACGCGGCCGCATGGCGCGCAGCGATGCAGCCGCTGACCGCCGAAATCCGCCGCCGCCTGCTCGACTACCTGTCCAAGCTGACCTACCCGATCCGCGTCGGCACCCACTACAACACGGCATTCGCGCTGGCCTTGTCGCTGGATCAGGCACGCCATGTCCAGGACGGCGAACTCGAAACCGCCATCGTCGACGCCGCCAAACGTTACTACGGCAACGACACCGACTACCCCGCGCACTACGAGCCGGGCGGCGACGAATACATCTCGGGCGCGCTGACCGAAGCGCTGCTGATGACCAAGGTGCTGCCGGCCAGCTTCCAGGCCTGGTTCGACCAATACCTGCCGCGCATCGCCGACATCACGCAGATCATGCAGCCGGCCCACGTGTCCGACCGCACCGATCCCAAGATCGCCCACCTGGACGGCCTGAACCTGTCGCGCGCCTGGTGCCTGAAACACATCCTGCGCAACCTGCACGCCGACCATCCGGCGCGCGCGGCCATCGGCGCCGCGGCCGAGCGCCATATCGCCGCTTCGCTCGACCACGTGGTCGGCAGCCACTACAGCGGCGGCCACTGGCTGGCAAGCTTCGCCCTGCTGGCGCTGGAAGGCTGAAGCCGTGCGCGGCCCCTCCTGCCGCGCCTGAAGCAGCGGCCCAGGATCATTGCGTCTGGGCTGCTGCTTCCTCCCCCTCTCCCCCTTCGAATCCCCAATGCGCGCCCGTTTTACACGGATATTCGCTCGCCAACGCTTCCTTCAAAAAGCGATTTAGTACTAGTCCCACAGGATTTGCAAAACACTTCGTTCTTGTCAGATACGGTAAATCCGCCTGAATTCCTATACTGAATTTGCTGTGTAGCCAACCCGCTTCACGGCAATAAGTGAAACAAGAACAGGAGCCAGCAATCATGTGGAACAACAGCGAAAAAAATGTCGGCGATATCCTCCAGCAAACCATGACCGGCGTTTCCGGCCAGGGCTTCCGGGAAGACGTACTTTTAGCCAACCGCCTGCTGGCCGATCTCCGCCTGAACAAGCTGGCGGTGGCCTTCCAGCCGGTCGCCACGGACGGATCCGCCGACGCCGGCTCGTCGATGTACCACGAATGCCTGCTGCGACGCCTGGGCCCTGAAGCCGCGCATGGCGACTACAGCGTGCCGGATGCGATCCAGGCGCTGGAACGCCTGGACCTGGTGGACCGCCTCGACCGCAGCATGCTGTGGACCACCCTGGGCGCGCTGGCTGACAGCGAAACGCTGAGCCTGGGTTGCAATGTCTCGGCCCGCTCCTTTGTAATCACCGGCTGGTGGAGCGAACTGATGGCGCATCTCGAGGATCGTCCCGATCTGACGCAGCGGCTGGTGATCGAAATCACGGAAACCAGCACCTTTCCCAAAGAAGAAAGCGCGCTGGCGCTCATCCAGCACCTGCAATTGCTGGGCGTTCGCATTGCACTGGACGATATCGGCAAGGAGCCCGGTTCGCTGGCTATCCTGGACAAGGTGCACGCCGACATCGTCAAGTTCGACAAGTCCGTGCTGGAAGAGTCCGCCGACGGCGAACTGCCGCTGCAACTGCTGCGCGACATGGCGAGCGCGTGCAAGGATCGCGGCGCGAGCGTGGTGATGGAAGGCATCGATACCGCCGCCAAGCTGGAAGCGGCGCTAGGCGCAGGCGCGGCCGGCGTGCAAGGCTACTTGATCGCGCGTCCGTCCCTGCATTTGCAGGGCTTGTCCGATCATGTGCTGCGGGTCAAGTCCAACATGCGCACCAAGGCCTCGTTGATACAGGACACCTACGCCAAGAACGCTGGCAAGCACGCCGCCTCCGATTGGAAAGTAAGGTTGTACGCGTAATGCACTCCCTCTTGGGCTGGATAGAAAAATGAAACGGAAGCGAAAGGCAAAGGCCCTCGTGTTTGCATATGCAGCACGAGGGCCTTTGCCTTTACCGACGGACGCCGGACAGGCGCCTATCCGAGCGGCGTCTTCTTGTCCGACGTCTCCGGTTGCCCGTGCATGGTGCTGGAAATCACCCGCGCGCTGCGCTTGAAGGTCAGGTAAGCCCAAGCCCAGTCACTCATCACCATGATGCGGTTACGGAAGCCAATCAGGAAATACACGTGCACGAACAGCCAGAACAGCCACGCCGGAAACCCCGAGAACTTGAACTTGCCCACCATGGCGATGGCCGCCTTGCGGCCGATAGTGGCCAATGAGCCGTAGTCCCGGTACCTGAAACTTTCCAGCGGCCGGTTGGCGATGCGGTTCTTGATGTTGCGCGCCGCCACCCGCCCCATCTGCTTGGCCGCCGGCGACACTCCCGGCACCGGCTTGCCGTCCGACTGGGCCGCTGCCAGGTCGCCGATCACATAAACGTCGTCATGCCCGGCAATGTTCAGTTCGGGCGACACCGGCACGCGGCCGGCGCGGTCCAGTTCGACACCCAGCGATTTGCCCAGCGGCGAAGCCGCCACGCCGGCCGACCAGATCACGGTGCGCGAGGCCAGCGTCTGCTCGCCATCGAAATTGGCATAGCGCACGCACTGCTCATCAATGTGTATCACACGGCTGCCGGTGCGCACATCCACGCCCAGCTTTTGCAGTTGCTCGCGCGCTTTCTCCGAGAGGTCGGGCGGATAGGCGCCGAGGATGCGGTCCGAACCTTCGATCAGTACCACCCGCGCCGAATGCGGATCGATGTTGCGGAACTCGCCGCGCAGCGTATGGCGCGCGATCTCGACCAGGGTACCGGCCATCTCGACGCCGGTGGCGCCGCCGCCGATGACGGTGAAGGTCAGCCATTCCTGGCGGCGGCGCGCATCGCTCTCGCGCTCGGCGTATTCGAACGCCATCAGGATGCGGCGACGGATGTCGAAAGCGTCTTCCAGCGTTTTCAAGCCGGGTGCCAGGCCAGCCCAGTCGTCGCGGCCGAAATAGCTGTGGGTGGAGCCGGCCGCCACGATCAGGTAGTCGTAGCCGATGCGCGTGCCGTCTTCCAGCAAGACCGACTTGCCATTCACATCAATGGAAATCACATCGGCCATCAGCGTGGTGACATTGCGCTGGCCCGCCAGGATGTTGCGGATCGGCGCGCTGATGGCGGGAGCGGACAAGCCGGCGGTGGCGACCTGGTACAGCAGCGGCTGGAACAGGTGGTGGTTGCTGCGATCGATCATGGTGATGCGAACGTCAGCGCCCGCCAGTTCACGGGCGGCGGCCAGTCCGCCGAAACCGCAGCCGATGATGACGACGTGGGACATTGCCTTCCTTTCAAAAGTAAATAGTTTTATACCGATCCGCTGAATACTCAACGGCGGTGATGTCTCCTACTCTCTATTCGGATGAGCCGGCATCGCCCGGCAATCAGATCGCCCGCGATGCCAACCGACAGAATCGCACAAATCCGGCCCGGAAGCATCCCGCGATTTTTATGGGCCCAAAGAAAAATCCCCCGCAGCCTTTCGGCCACGGGGGATTTTCTGGTATCGCAAGCGTCCGGCATCGAAGCCGGGCACATCGCAAACCGGTATTACTGGGCTTCGTTCGAAGCGGCCGCTTCCGGCGCCTCTTCCGCTTGCGCAGCCTTCATCGACAGCTTCAGGCGTCCGCGGTCATCGGTCTCCAGGACCTTGACGCGCACTTGCTGGCCTTCCTTCAGGTAGTCGGCCACGGCGTTGACGCGCTCGTTGGCGATCTGGCTGATGTGCAGCAGGCCGTCCTTGCCCGGCAGGACCTGGACGATGGCGCCGAAGTCCAGCAGCTTCAGCACGGTGCCTTCGTAGACCTTGCCCACTTCGACCGAAGCGGTCAGCTCTTCGATGCGGCGCTTGGCTTCCTGGCCGGCCGATGCGTCGACGGAAGCGATGGTGACCACGCCTTCGTCGCTGATGTCGATCTGGGTGCCGGTCTCTTCGGTCAGCGCGCGGATCACGGCGCCGCCCTTGCCGATCACGTCACGGATCTTCTCGGGGTTGATCTTGATGGTGATCAGGCGCGGCGCGAAGTCGGACAGCTCGCCACGGCCCGCGGGAACGGCTTCCTGCATCTTGGCCAGGATGTGCTGGCGGCCTTCCTTGGCCTGCTCCAGCGCGACCTGCATGATTTCCTTGGTGATGCCCTGAATCTTGATGTCCATCTGCAGCGCGGTGATGCCTTCGGCAGTACCGGCCACCTTGAAGTCCATGTCGCCCAGGTGGTCTTCATCGCCCAGGATGTCGGTCAGGACGGCGAACTTGTTGCCTTCCTTGATCAGGCCCATGGCGATACCGGCCACGTGCGCCTTCATCGGCACGCCGGCATCCATCAGCGCCAGGCAGCCGCCGCACACCGACGCCATCGACGAGGAGCCGTTGGATTCGGTGATTTCGGAGACCAGGCGCACCGAGTAGCTGAACTCGTCTGCAGCCGGCAGCGCGGCGATCAGCGCGCGCTTGGCCAGGCGGCCGTGGCCGATTTCGCGGCGCTTCGGGGTGCCGACGCGGCCGGTTTCGCCGGTGGCGAACGGGGGCATGTTGTAGTGGAGCATGAAGCGGTCGGTGTACTCGCCCAGCAGGCCGTCGATCTTCTGCTCGTCGCGCGCGGTGCCCAGCGTGGCCACGACCAGCGCCTGGGTTTCGCCGCGGGTGAACAGGGCCGAGCCGTGGGTACGCGGCAGCACGCCGGTACGGATCGAGATCGGACGCACGGTGCGGGTGTCGCGGCCGTCGATGCGCGGCTCGCCTTCCAGGATCTGCGAACGCACGATCTTGGCTTCCAGGTCGAACAGGATCGAACCGACTTCAGCGGCGTCGGCGGCAACGGTGCCGTTCGATGCGGCTTCGGCCACCAGCGCTTCGTTGACTTGCGCCGAGACGGTCTTGAGCTTCTCGGTGCGGGCTTGCTTGTCCTTGGTCTGGTAGGCTTCGCGCAGCGGGCCTTCGGCCAGTTGCGACACGCGCGAGATCAGCGCTTCGTTCTTGGCCGGGGCGGTCCATTGCACTTCCGGCTTGCCGCCGTCGCGCACCAGTTCATGGATGGCGTTGATGACGGCCTTGGACTGCTCGTGGCCGAACACGACCGCGCCCAGCATCACTTCTTCGGACAGTTGCTCGGCTTCGGATTCCACCATCAGCACGGCGGCTTCGGTACCGGCCACCACCAGGTCCAGCTGCGAGGACTTCAGCTGGGTCTGGGTCGGGTTCAGGACGTACTGGCCGTCGATGTAAGCCACGCGCGCAGCGCCCACCGGGCCTGCGAACGGGATGCCGGCGATCGACAGCGCAGCCGAGGCGCCGATCATCGCGGGGATGTCCGGGTCGATTTCAGGGTTGACCGACAGCACGTGCACGATCACCTGCACTTCGTTGAGGTAGCCTTCCGGGAACAGCGGGCGGATCGGACGGTCGATCAGGCGCGAGGTCAGGGTTTCCTTTTCCGAAGGCTTGCCTTCGCGCTTGAAGAAACCGCCGGGGATACGGCCGGCCGCGTAGGTCTTTTCGATGTAGTCGACGGTCAGCGGGAAGAAGTCCTGGCCGGGCTTGGCATCCTTCTTCGCCACGACGGTCGCCAGGATGACGGTGTCTTCCACCGACACCAGCACGGCGCCGGAGGCCTGGCGAGCGATTTCGCCGGTTTCCAGCGTGACTTGATGCTGGCCGTACTGGAAGGTCTTGGTCACTTTATTAAACACGGTATTTCCTTTCTTTTATGGAGCCCGCCCCGACTGTGTCCACGGTGCGCGGCATCCTTTTGCCGACAGATTTTCAGGCGCTGTCGTTCACCTCACCACAGTTGCCGGCAACACCGGCAACTTACAGAATCGCTACAACTGCGGAATCGCAAAAAACAAAATGCCCGCGTCAACAAGTGACGCAGGCATTTTTGCTATGACCCGGAAACCGGATGGAAACGCGGAGTCAAATTACTTACGCAGACCGAGTTTTTCGATCAGTGCGCGGTAACGGTCGGCGTCCTTGCCCTTCAGGTAGGACAGCAGGCTCTTGCGACGGTTAACCATCTTGATCAGGCCGCGGCGGGAGTGGTGATCCTTGGTGTGTTCCTTGAAGTGGCCGTTCAGGTCGTTGATGCGTGCGGTCAGCAGCGCAACCTGGACTTCAGGAGAACCGGTGTCGTTCGTGCCACGGGCGTTTTCGGAGATAATGGCAGCCTTGGCTGCTTTTTCGATGGACATGCTATTTACCTTTCACAAGCGGTGTGCGGAGCGACGATGCGCGGCCCTGCATACCGTGAACAAAAATTGAATTCCGGCCAAAACGACCAGACGCGAGAGTATATAGCAAAAACCCGCTTATTCAAACACTTACAAGCTTCTATTTGAACATTCTCCGGCGTACCATGCTGCCGGAATGGCAACAAACCCAGGATATCCCGCAATGCACACCCGATTTTCCCTGTCCCGCCGCCCGCGCCTGATGCTGGCCGCCGCTCTCGCCGCCGCTTCGCTGCTGGGCGGATGCGCTTCCCTGTTCCAGCCGCCGGTCGCGCCCGGCGAGCCTGAAGAGCAGGTTCTGGCGCGCCTCGGGGCGCCGACCAATGTGTATCAGGATGGCAATACCCGCCTGTTCGAATACGCCGCCGGCGCCTTCGGCCAATACCAGTACATGGCGCGCATCGGCCCCGACCATCGGCTGGTTTCCTATGAGCAAGTGTGGACGCTCCAGAACTTCCAGGCCATCAGGGTCAAGCAGGACACCAAACAAGACGTGCTGAACCGCGTCGGCCGGCCGACCGAGATCACCCGCTATGCGCGCATTCCCTTCGAGGCATGGAATTACGGCTTCAAGGAAAGCGGCGTGTGGAATTCGCAGATGACCGTGTATTTCAACGACGAAGGCATCGTGCAGAAGGTCGAGAACGGCCCCGATCCGCGCTTCGACGATTCGCGCTTCCGGTTCTGATTTCGATTTCCGGCCGCAGCGCCGTCGATACGCGCCAAAACAAAAATGCCGCCCGGCTTGCGCCGGACGGCATTTTTTCTTGCTAACAGCCTGCGGTCAGAGCACGGTCGCCAGCGCCAGCGTGAACAGCAGCGCCACGACCGACACCAGGGTCTCCATCACGGTCCAGGTCTTGAAGGTTTGCGGCACGGTCATGTTGAAGTATTCCTTGACCAGCCAGAAACCGCCGTCGTTGACGTGCGACAGGATCAGCGAACCGGCGCCGGTGGCCAGCACCATCAGTTCGGGACGGGTGCCCGGGACGCTCGCGACGATCGGCGCCACGATGCCGCAGGCGGTAGTCATCGCCACGGTCGCGGAACCGGTCGCCACGCGGATCAGCGCCGCCACGAACCAGCCCAGCAGCAGCGGCGACAGGTGCGCATCGGTGGCGATGCCGACGATGGCCTTGGACACGCCGCCATCCATCAGGATCCGGCCGAAGCCGGCGCCCGCGCCCACCACCAGGGTAATGCTGGCGATCGGCGCCAGGCACTCGTTGGAGAACTTCAGGATCTGGTCGGCGTTGAAACCGCGCGCACGGCCGAAGGTCCAGAAGCTGACCAGGGTGGCGATCAGCAGCGCGATCACCGAGTTGCCAATCAGGCGCAGGAAGTCGTTGGCGAAGCTCTTCGGCGCGAAGAACAGGTCGGCCCAGCTGCCGATCAGCATCAGCACCACCGGCAACAGGATGGTGAACAGCGTGATGCCGAAGCCCGGCAGTTGGCGGCCTTCCTTGTGCTCTTCGACGAATTGCGCGATCAGCGGGTTGTCCGGGTTGGGAATGACCACCTTGGAAATCAGCTTGCCGAAGATCGGGCCGGCGATGATGGCGGTCGGGATGCCGACGATCAGCGCGTACAGGATGGTGCGGCCGATATCGGCGCTATAGGCGGTCACCGCCAGCAGCGCCGCCGGGTGCGGCGGGATCAGGCCGTGCACCACGGACAGGCCGGCCACCATCGGGATGCCCACCAGCACCATGTTGGTGCCGGTGCGCTTGGCCACGTTGAAGGCGATCGGCACCAGCAGTACGAAACCGACTTCGAAGAACACCGGCAAGCCGACGATGAAGGCCACGACCATCATCGCCCAGTGCACGTTCTTCTCGCCGAAGGCCTTGATCATCGTATTGGCGATGCGCTCGGCGCCGCCCGACTCGGCCATCATCTTGCCCAGCATCGTACCCAGGCCCACCACCAGCGCAATATGCCCCAGCGCGTTGCCGACGCCCGTTTCGAAGGCCTTGACGATATTGCCCATCGGCATGCCCACGGACAGGCCCAGCACCAGCGACACGACGATCAGGACGATGAACGGGTTCATCTTGAATTTTGCGATCAGCACGATCAGCGCGATCACCGCTACCAGTGCGTACACCAATAGCGCGGTTCCTTGTACAGCCTCCATGTGGCTCTCCTCTTCTGAAGGTAAAAACACCTGCCGGCGTATTGCTCCCCTGCCGGCTCTTTATTTACATCTCCAACTCATCTGCATCTGATGCGAAGCGTCCCGAGTCCGCTTCGCCATCGGTCCGCTGCCGATCAGCGCTTGAACGCCACGCAATCGACTTCGACCTTGCAATCCACCACCATGCTCGACACCACACAGGCGCGCGCCGGCGGATTGGCGCCGAAGTATTCCTTGAACACCTTGTTGAAGGACTGGAAGTCGCGCGGATCGTCCAGCCAGACGCCGCAGCGCACCACGTGTTCCGGGCCGTAGCCGGCTTCCTTCAGGATCGCCAGCACGTTCTGGATGGCCTGGTGCGACTGCGCGACGATACCGCCGTCGATCACCTCGCCATTGACCATCGCCACCTGGCCCGACACGTACAGCCAGCCGTCGGCCGCCACTGCGCGGGCGAACGGCAAATGCTGGCCGCCGGTACCGCTGCCGCCTTCCACGCCATATCGTTGAATGCTCATTACTGCTCCTTTACTCTAAAAAATGAATGCGCCTGGCAGGGCATTCCGTTCCTGGTTGGTCTTGGTGTTCTTGATGTTCTTGCTTTATCTCTTCCGGATTCAGGCCGCGGCCGCGCTTGGCTGGCGGGCCAGGAAGCGTCCGGCGCGATGGCCGGTGGCTTTCTTGTCGCTGCCGCGATACGCCAGTCGGCCGTTGACCCACACGGCATCGATGCCGTGCGCCGGCTGCATCGGGTCGGTGAAGCTGGCGGCGTCGCGCACGGTGTCGGCGTCGAACAGCACCAGGTCGGCCCAATAGCCCTCGCGCACCAGGCCGCGCTCGTGCAGGCCGAAACGCTCGGCCGACAGGCCGGTCATCTTGCGCACCGCCGCCGCCAGCGAGAACAGCTTCTGCTCGCGGCTGTAATAGCCCAGCACGCGCGGGAAGGCGCCCCACAGGCGCGGGTGCGGCAGCGGATCGTTGGGCAGGCCGTCGGAACCGACCACGGTGGCCGGGTGCGACAGGATGCGGTTGACGTCGTCATCCGACATGCAGTGGTAGACGGCGCCGGCCGGCATCAGGCGGCCGGCGGCGGTATGCAGGTCGACCTGCCATTCGGCGGCGATCTGCTTCAACATCTTGCCGCCCTGCTCCGGATGCGGATCGGACCAGGTGACCTGGATATCGTAGGCGTCGGTGACCTGCTTCAAGTCCAGGGTGGACGAGCTGGCGGTATAGGGATAGCAGTCGCAGCCGACATGCTGGTGCTTGCCCGCCAGTTCCAGCGCCTGCAGCACTTCGCCGCTGCGGCCCCAGTTCTCGACCCCGGCGCATTTCAGGTGCGAGATCACCACTGGCACGCGCGAATGCTTGCCGATGCGGAATGCCTCATCCATCGCCTCGAGGATGTCGGCGAATTCGCTGCGCAGGTGGGTCGCGTACATGGCGCCGAACTCGGCCAGCGGCTCGGCCAGCGCCAGCACTTCGGTCGTGGGCGCATTGATCGCGTTGCCGTAGGCCAGGCCGGTGGACAGGCCCAGCGCGCCATGCTCCAGCGCCTCGCGCAATTGCGCGCGCATGCCGGCGATCTCCTGCTCGCTGGCGGCGCGGTCGAGGCGGTCCATGTGGTTGCTGCGCAAGGCGGTGTGCCCTACCAGCGCGGCCACGTTGATCGAAGGCCGCGCCGCGCCGATCGCTTCGACGTAGCTGGCGAAGGTCGGGTAATGGAAGGCTTCCGACTTGCCCAGCAGGTTCATCGGATCGGGAGGATCGCCCTTCAGCGTCACCGGCGCGGCGCTGATGCCGCAGTTGCCGACCACCACGGTGGTCACGCCCTGCGACAGCTTGGGGAACATTTCGGGTGTGCGGATGACGTTGGTGTCGTCATGCGTGTGGACATCGATGAAGCCCGGCGACAGCACGCGGCCGGTGGCGTCGATCACTTCCTCGGCCTGCCAGCCGGAGAGCTGGCCGATGGCGGCGATGCGGCCGTCGGCCACGGCCACGTCGGCGGCGACAGGCTCGGCGCCGGAACCGTCGATGATGAGTGCATTGCGGATCAGCGTGTCGCAACGGCCGGCGGCGGCTGCGGAATTGGCGAAGGTCATGTCAGTCTCCCAGCGGCTGGTGGCGATCGCCCCCGCCGCGATGCGTGTCGAGAACGTACTTCAACCGGCGCAGGCGTTCCTGGCTGCTCTCTTTCTGCAGCAGGGCCAACTCCAGCACCAGCATATCGAGCGTCACCATCATGGCATAGCGTGATGAGGACGGCTTGAAAATCAGGTCGGTTTCCAGCGTCTTGATCGGCAGCAACACATCGGCCAGTTTTGCCAGCGGCGAACCGAGCGCGGTGATGGCGATCACCTTGACGCCATATTCGCGCGCCACCTCGCAATTGGCCAGCAACTCCGGCACGTTGCCGGTGGTCGAGAACACCAGCAGCACGTCGTTCTTGTCCAGCGTGGCCGCTACCATCTTCTGCAGGATGGCGTCGTGATAGGTCGCCACCGGGCGCCCCAGGCGCACCAGGCGGTAGCGCGCCTCGTCGGACATCATGGTGGAGCCGCCGCCCATGCCGAAGCAGTAGATCATGCGGGCATCGCGCAACAGGCCGGCGGCGGCCACCAGCATGTCCGGGTTGAGCATGGCGCGGTTGAGCTTCAACACCGCGTGGATATCGTTGTAGACCACATCGGCCAGCTCCGGCGGCTGCGCGGCGGGCGCGTCGCGGGCGCCGTCGAAAAAGCGCTGCCCCACCGCCACCGCCTGCGCCAGCAGGAACTTGAATTCGCGCACGTCGCGGCAGCCCATGGCCTTGGCAAAACGCGTCACACTGGCGACAGACACGCCGGCCTTGGCCGCCAGTTCGCCGATACTGGCGCTGGCCGCCGACGACAAGTCGCCCAGGATGGCTTCGGCCACCTTTTGCTCGGCCAGGCGCAAGGTGCTGCTGCGCTCGCTGATGCGGGAGACGATATCGAAAGTGTGCGCCATGGGGGCAGTTTTCCCTAAATTATTTATGTTATTTACTAACACGTTCGAAACATAGTAAATTCAAGGGTATTATTACGTCAATCCAATTTTTACAGGAACAATTGCGATGAATGATACAAACTACCAAATTGCTTATCAGACCGGCATCATCGACCCTGTGAACAAGGGCCTGGGCGTGCTGGAACAACCGCTGGCGCCGCAACAGGCCGGCGCGGTCAAGTGGAACCTGCTCAACGAGGACATCAGCCTGCCGGCCGCCGTCCTGTACGAGGAAAAGATCGCCCACAATCTCAAATGGATGCAGGATTTCGTCGGCCAGTACAAGGTGAAGCTGGCGCCGCACGGCAAGACCACCATGGCGCCCAAGCTGTTCAAGCGCCAGCTCGATACCGGCGCCTGGGGCATCACCCTGGCCACCGCGCACCAGACCCTGGCGGCCTACCGCCACGGCGTGCGCCGCGTGATCATGGCCAACCAGCTGGTGGGCAAGCGCAACATGGCGATCATTTCCGAATTGCTGGCCGATCCCTCTTTCGAATTCTTTTGCCTGGTGGACTCGGCTGACCTGGTCGACCAGCTCGGCCGCTTCTTCGCCGATCGCAAGCAAACCCTGAACGTGCTGCTGGAACTGGGGCCCACGGGCGGGCGCACCGGCGTGCGCGACGATGCGCAACAAGCCTCGGTGCTGGAAGCCGTCAAGCGCTGGGACAGCATCGCGCTGGCCGGCGTGGAAGTGTATGAAGGCGTGCTCAAGGAAGAGGTGGACATCCGCCGCTTCCTGCAACGCGCGGTGGCCTGCGCCAAACAGCTGGCGCAACAAGGCCTGCTGGCGCGCCGCGTGGCGCGCGGCCCGGCGGTGCTGACCGGCGCCGGTTCGGCCTGGTACGACGTGGTGGCCGAAGAGTTCGCCCAGGCCGACATCGGCGTGCCGCTGGACGTGGTGCTGCGCCCCGGCTGCTACCTGACGCACGACGTCGGCATCTACCGCGCCGCGCAGGCGCAGATCCAGGTGCGCAACCCGGTCGCGCACAGCATGCGCAGCCAGTTGCAGCCGGCGCTGCAACTGTGGGCCTACGTGCAATCGATCCCGGAAACCGACAAGGCCATCATCGCGCTGGGCAAGCGCGACGCTGCCTTCGACGCCGGCCTGCCGCTGCCGGTGGCGCGCTTCCGCCCGGGCGCCGACAGCCAGCCGTCGGCTTCGCCGGCGCACTGGGAAGTGACCGGCATGATGGATCAGCACGCCTACCTGAAGATTACCGCCGGCGACGACATCAAGGTCGGCGACATGATCGCCTTCGACATCTCGCACCCTTGCCTGACTTTCGACAAGTGGCGCCACCTGGCGGTGGTGGACGGCAAGTTCGACGTGATCGACATCGTCCAGACCTTCTTCTGAGCATCCGTACCAGCCGAGCCAAGAACATGAGCAACAAGATCCTCGCCTACGGCGAAGCCATGGTGGAATTCAACCAGAGCATTTCCCAACCGCGCAATTACCTGGAAGGCTTTGGCGGCGACACCTCCAACTTCGCCATCGCCGCCGCCCGCCAGGGCGCCGACACCGCCTACATCAGCGCGGTCGGCGACGACCATTTCGGCCAGAACCTGCTGGAACTGTGGCGGGCCGAACAAGTGGCTACCGAGCATGTCAGCGTCGTCGCCGACGGCTCGACCGGCATCTACTTCGTCACCCATGACGAGGCCGGCCACCACTTCCACTACCGGCGCGCCGGTTCCGCCGCCAGCCGCTACACGCCGCAGCAATTGCCGCTGGACGCCATCGCCGGCGCCCGCGTGCTGCACCTGTCGGGCATCAGCCTGGCCATCAGCGAAAGCGCATGCGACAGCGGCCTGGCGGCGATGGCGCATGCGCGCCGGCACGGCGTACTGACTTCGCTGGACACCAACCTGCGGCTGCGCCTGTGGCCGCTGGAGCACGCCCGCGAAAAGATGGTCGAAGCGTTCAAGCTGTGCGACATCTGCCTGCCGAGCTGGGAAGACGTCTCCATGCTGACCGGCCTGGAAGACCGCGACGCCATCGTCGACCAGTTGCTGGCGTACGGCGTCAAGCTGGTAGCCTTCAAGCTGGGCAGCGAAGGCTGCTATGTCGCCACTCCCGACGAACGCCGCATGGTGGCGCCCTACCCGGTGCAGGCGCTGGACGCCACCGGCGCCGGCGACTGCTTCGGCGGCGCCTTCGTGGCGGAACTGGTGGCCGGGCGCGATCCCTTCAGCGCGGCGCGTTACGCCAATGTGGCGGCGGCGCTGTCGACCACCGGCTACGGCGCGGTCGAGCCGATACCCTTCCGCCGGAAAGTCGAAGCGGCCCTGACGGCCGCTTGATATCTACCGCATCACCTGCAGGCGGCCGCTTCAGCCGGCCGCCTGCGCGGTACGCTTCGCAACGAACAACATCCCCGCCACCGATTGCCGGATTTCCTCGCGCAGGATCTGGTCGCTGTCGTGCACCACTTCCATCCCGTTCTCTTGCAGGTGCCGCCGCACATAGTCGCGGCTGTGCCGGTAGCGTCCGCTGGCGTGCAGGCAAAAGCCTGACGGCGCCGCGTCCTGCGGCGTGAGCGCCTCCACCGTGAAGATGTAATAGCCGCCCGGGCGCAGCGCGCCGGCGACCTGGCCGAACACGGCGCTGAGGTCGCCGAAGTAGATCATGGTGTCGGCCGCCGTCATCAGGTCGCAGCACAAGGGATGGCGGCTCAAGTAGTCGCCGATCTCGGCCTTTTCCAGGCGGGAGTATTGCCGGTCCGACTTCGCCTTCTCCAGCATCTTGCCGGCCAGGTCGACGCCGGTGATCGTATGCGCGAACGGCGCCAGGTAAGGGCCGCACAGGCCGGTGCCGCAACCGATGTCGAGCGCCTCGAACTGGCGCGCCGGCTGCGCCACCAGGGCCAGGCCCTCGGCGATCAGGCTGGGGCCGCGATAGCCCAGGCTTTCCAGCAGGTTGGATTCGAAGGTCTCGGCATAGTGGTCGAAATGCGACTCGACGTAACGGTCCGACGCGCGCGCGGGCACATCCAGTTGCGAGCATGCGGCCAGCATGTGGGCCGCGATCGGGTTGTCCGGCTCTTCGGCCAGCCACTCGCGGTAAGCCTGCGCGGCTTCCTGCTGGCGGCCGAGAAAATAGAAGGAGATCCCCAGCATCTGCTTGGACTTGCCCTCCAGCGGCGGCAGCACGTAAGCGCGGCATTGGTAATGGGATGCCTGCATCTTGTCGCCGGCGGCTTCATAGATGCCGCCCAGGTGCTGCAAGGCCGGGGCGAAGTCGGGAGCGATCCCGACCGCGCGCAGGAAAGATTGCGTGGCTTCTTCCACCTTGCCCTGCTGCAGCAAGGCCGCGCCCAGGTTGTTCCAGACCATGTGGTCGCCGGGCGCGACGGCCAGCGCATCGCCGTAGGCCTGCTCGGCCTCGTCGAAGCGGCCAAGCGCGAACAGCACATTGCCGAGGTCGTTTTGCCAGCCGGCATCCTCGGATTCCAGGGCGCAGGACAGCATCAGCTTTTCGACGGCTTCCTCGTGCCGCCCGACCTGGTGCAGGTAGATGCCGAAGTAATGCAGCGCGACCGGCTGGATCGGATCCTGCTCCAGCACCGCCTCGTAGATGGCGGCCGCTTCGTCCAGGCGTCCCGCCATGTGGGTATCGATGGCCTGCTGCAGCGCGGCCGATTGCGCCGGGCTGCCGCCAGAAAGCGACTCATGAGATTGCATCAGGAATTCCGATCGATGGCAGTGATGTTGTTCAAGTTGCACTAGTGTACAGCTTCTTTACACTGCCTTTACTCATGTAAAGCCCTTCCGGCCGGCGGCGCAAGCGGCAATGAAGCAGAAATGTCCCGGCGGCCGGTCAAGCCGCCAGGCTATGCCCGATCCGCCCCAGCTGGCGCAGGGCCTGATCCAGTTCGCGCGTGAAGGGATGGCCACAGCAAATCCGCAGGAAATGCCCGTAGCGGTTGGAATTGGAAAAAATCGCCCCGGGCGACACCCCGACGCCCTCCGCCAGCGCCTGCTCGAACAGGCGCTGCGAACACACCTGCTGCGGCAGTTCCACCCACATGCCGACGCCGCCGTTGGGCACGGTCAGGCGCGTGCCTTCCGGGAAATAGGCGGCGATCGATTCGGCCATGCGCTCGCGCTGTTCCTTGAGCAGTCCGCGCAAGCGCCGCAAGTGGCGGTCGTAACCCGGACTGGCCATGAAATCGGCGGCGGTGATCTGGGTCCACTCCTCGTTGGCGCGGGTATGGGTGAACTTGAGCATCATCACCCGCTCATGCCAGCGGCCGCCGTTCATCCAGCCCAAACGCATGCCCGGTGCCAGCACCTTGTTGAGCGAGACGCAATAGATCACATTGCCGCTGCGGTCGCGGCTCTTGAGGGTGGAAGGCGCGACATTGCCGTCGGCCAGCTCGGTGTAGGCATCGTCCTCGATCAGCGGCAGGCGCAGTTCTTCGCACAGGCGCACCAGCTTGTCCTTGTTGGCCTCGGGCATGATGCAGCCGAGCGGGTTTTGCAGGTTGGGCACCACCACCACGGCCTTGATGTTGCCGTAGGTGCGCACCGCCAGTTCCAGCGCCTCGACCGAGATCCCCGTATGCGGGCTGGTGGGAATCTCCAGCGCGCGCATGCCCAGGTTCTCCAGCGCCTGCAGCAGGCCGAAGTAGGTCGGCGACTCCACTGCGATGGTGTCGCCGGGGCCGGCGACGGCGCGCAGCGCGAGGTTGAGGGCTTCGATGCAGCCGTGGGTGACCACCACCTCGTCGGCGTCGATGCGCATGCCGGCGTTGAGCGCGCGGCGCGCCACCACTTGCCGGAACACCTGGTTGCCGTTGTGCGGCATGGCGCTGGTGAGCAGCTCGGGACGGTCGCGCAAGGCGCGCATGGCGGCCTGCTTCAAGGTATCGACGGCATACAGCTCGGGCGCGCAGGTCATGCCGGAAAGATCGATGCGGGGCGCGCCCTTCTGGCGCTGCGCGATGTACTTGGAAACCTTTTCATGGATGCCGGCATATTGGGCCGGATCGATCGCCATCAGGCTCTTGGGCTCTTGCACCGGACGGATCGCCGAACGGCGCGGCTGGCGCACGAAGTAGCCGGAACGGGGCCGCGCCTCCAGCCAGCCGCCCTCTTCCATATGGCGCAGGGTCTGCAGGGCGGTCGACAGGCTGACCTGGTGCTGGCGCATCAGGTCGCGCACCGACGGCATGCGGTCGCCCGCCACCAGAGTGCCGTCCTGTATCGCGCCCTGGTAGTGTTCGGCCAGCTTGCGGTACAGCGGCATGCGGATGGCGCCGGCGTCGGGATCGGCGGCAGCGGGCGTCATGGCCGGCGAAGGCAGGGTATCGGCAGGGGCGGGAATAAGTAGGCTGGTATCCATAACAGCATCATGTTCTTGCGGCAAAAACCGGAACAGATACAGAGTATTCGAAAAAATACGATAACAGATTCAAAATTCCCTGCCTGTTACGGCGCAGTCTGTTTTTGCCTGTGCCTGTTGCGCTTTTGCGGCTCTCCATAGACTGCAAGGCATACCCAACAGACGGAGAACCATCATGCAAAGCCCCTGGCAAGCCCCGACATCCGACACCCTGCCGGCCAGCCAAACCGTCCGGCTGGCGAGCGGCCAGACCATGCAGGTGTGGCTGCCCGGTGGCAGCCTGCTGGTCTGCCACGCCCCCTCGGCGCGAATCCTCCAGGCGCCGCAATGGATATGCGATCAGTTGGTCGAACAGCGCAGCGACCTGGGCGATGGGCAAGCCATGGGCATCGAGCATGCCGGCTGGGTCGAAATCACCGCGCCGCAAGGAGGCGAAGTCCTGTGCCTGCAACCGCAAGCGCCTTCCTGGCCAGAGAGTTTGCTGGCGGCATGCAAGCGGCTGTTGCAGTGGCGGCAGCGCGCCGCGCCTGCCGGCCGGTGACATCGCAGGCGGCGGGGAAACATTTCCCGTCGCCAACTCCTGCCGGCGCCACGCTTCCGATGACCTGTTTTTGTGCAAATACTTTGATCCAGCACCTGAAGTTACTGCAGAAACTTCAGTAAAACCATTACACTTCGATCAACATCAAAAAGATGAAGTGTTATGCAAAACAACCATCTCTCCAATTCGTCCCCGGCCTCCAGCAAACCTGCCCAGGCATTGTCCGAGCAGGAAACCTTCGACCTGACCCCCGTCTCCCTCTGGAAAGAGGACTACAGCGGCATGAAGCGCCTGTTCGACGAATGGCGCGCGCAAGGCGTGGTCGATTTGCGGGCCTACCTGAAGGAAGACCCGGCGCGCGCGCAGGCCTGCGCGCGCCAGATCCGCGTGGTCGACGTCAACCGCCGCACGCTGGAGTGGTACGAGGCGAACGACCTGGAACACCTGGTCGCCAACCTCGACAAGGTGTTCCGCGACGACATGATCGACACCTTCATCGACGAATTGGTGCAGTTGTGGGAAGGCAAGCAGAATTTCTCCAGCTACACGGTCAACTACACGTTGGGCGGCAAGCGGCTGGACATCCAGCTAAGCGGGCGCATCATGCCCGGCAGCGAAGAGAGCTGGGACTACATCCTGCTGGCCATCGAGAACGTCACCGAACGTGAAACCGCGCGCAAGAAACTCTCGCGCAGCGAAAACTATGCGCGCGGCCTGTTCGAGTATTCGCCTATCTCGCTGTGGGTGGAAGACTTCAGCCAGGTCAAGCGCCTGTTCAATGACCTGCAACGCATCGGCATCACCGATTTCCGCACCTTCACCGATGTCCATCCGGAATTCGTGGAACGCTGCATGCAGGAAATCCGGGTCATCGACGTCAACCTGCAAACGCTCTCCATGTTCAGCGCGCCGGACAAGGCGACGCTGCTGTCGCGCCTGTCCGACATCTTCCGCGACGACATGCACCAGCATTTCAACGAACAGTTGATCGAGCTGTGGAACGGCAACCTGTTCCACCAGCGTGAAGTGGTGAACTATTCGCTCAACGGCGACCAGTTGCACGTGCACCTGCAATTCTCGGTCTTCCCCGGCTACGAGGATAGCTGGGGACTGGTGCTGGTGGCGCTGACCGACATCACCGCGCGCAAGAAGGCCGAAGCCTACCTGGAGTTCCTCGGCAAGCATGACGAACTGACCAAGCTGTACAACCGCGCCTACATGGTCGACGAACTGAACCGGCTGGAGCGCAAGGGTCCCTTCCCGGTGAGCGTGATCGTGGCTGACCTGAACGGCTTGAAGGAGGTCAACGACGAGCTCGGCCACGCCGCCGGCGATGCCTTGCTGCGCCGCGTGGGCGAAGTGCTGGGCAAGGCGGTGGAACGCCCGGGCAGCGTGGCGCGTACCGGGGGCGACGAATTCGCCATCCTGCTGCCGGCCACCGACGAACGCGGCTGCGCCGCGCTGATCGAGCAGATCCAGACGCTGACCGATCTCAACAACCAGTTCTATTCCGGCGTCACCCTGAGCCTGTCGATGGGCGCGGTGACGGCCATGCCGGGAGAGCGCCTGGAAAACGTCGTGCAGCGCGCCGATACGCTGATGTACGAAGCCAAGCGCCAGTACTACGCCAACACCCCCGGCCTGGAACGCCGCCACCCGCTGGACTGAGCATGCCTGTGACAGCGGCCGGCGACGCCAATCGCATCATCAGGGACGATTTCGATCTGCCGGCCGGCGCGGAAACGCTGGCCGGCGACATCACCACCGCAAACGGCTGCGGCCCGGCGCGCATCCTGTTCCTGCACGGCGCAGGACAAAGCACCCGGGAGCGCCAGCGGCCGCTCCGGCAGGCGCTGGCCTTGCGGGGATGCGCCAGCGCCGCCATCGATTTTTCCGGACATGGCGGCAGCACCGCGCTGGCGCCCAACTCCCTGGCCAAACGCATGGATGAAGCCCAGGCCGCGCTGGACCGTTTCACCGAAGCGCCGCGCACGGTCGTGGGCGTGAGCATGAGCGGCGAGATCGCCATGCGCCTGGCCTGCCGTCCGGAAAACCGGATCGCGCACCTGGTGACCATCGTCGGCGCCATCTACGATGGCGCCGCATTCGACATCCCCTTCGGCCCCGGCTTCAGCGCCGCGCTGCGCCGCCCCGATAGCTGGCGCGATGCCGACACGCTGGCGCAGATCCGCGGCTATCGCGGCCGCATCACGCTAATCCGGGCCAGCGACGACCAGGTCATTCCAAAGGAAGTCTCGGAACTGATAGCCGCCAATGCGCATACGGCCGAACAATGCCGCATCGTCGAATTGCCCGGCATCGATCACCGCGTCAGCGAACGTTGCGCGCAAGACGCCTCCTTGCGCGAATTGCTCGCCCGGCTGATTGCAGATTAGCGCAGAGGGAAACGCTCAGGCCGTCGCGGAGAACAGCGAACCGACGATGCCCTGGGTGACGAGATCGCCGACGATGCTGTCGGTCATGCCCGGATTGGATTTGAGCAGCGCGCTCAGTTGCGAAGTGAGGCCGGTGCCCAGCCCGGTGAATTCACCGCTGCCGTTATAGATGCCAGGAGCGGTAGGCGGCGACGCCACGCCGGAAAGTATGCCCTGGTCCAGGGATTGCGTGGCCTGGTTCTGGGTCGTGTCGGCGGGAGCGTCCTGGGCCGTGCCGGCCTCGACGATGCTGTCGAATACGCCCGCGGCATTGTAGACCAGCCCATTGACGCCGATCGAATTGCCCAGGCTGACGACGATCGATGCCTCGGAGGTCAATGCGACCGCCTGCTGCACCGCTACCGGATTATCGACCGCGGCTACGGAAGCACTGCCCTGGCTGCCCGAACCGTCGTAGGCGGCCAGGCTGCCGAGCGTATTGAGCGAAGTATCGATGGCCATGTGGATCAGCGATGCGGAAAGCGTCTCAGGTCTGTTGCCGGTATGGTATGGGAAAGCACCGGCACCCTTGCAAAATTCTAGGAAAAATCGAACAGCTTAACAAGGCCTGAGGCCCGTCCGGATGCCGCCGTTGCCGCCCAACAAAAAACGCCCGGCAAAGCGGGCGTTTTCGGGGAGCATGACCAGGTTCTTAACGGCTGTCGTCTCCATGCTCATCCTCGGTCTGGACGATGCTGACCGGCTTGCCCTTCACCCGGCGCCAGATATAGATCGCGTAGCCCGACAGGCCATACAGCACGAACAGGCCGAACAGCACCTTGGACGGGTCGCTGGAAATCACCACCAGCAGGACCACCACCAAGAGGGCCGCGATGAACGGCACCGGCTTGCGGAAGTTGAGGTCCTTGAAGCTGTAGAACGGCACATTGGTGACCATGGTGATGCCGGCATACAGGGTGATGGCCCAGGCCGTCCAGCTGAGGTCGGTGCCGGCGAAGCGCAGGTCGTCCATCAGCCAAACGAAGCCGGCCACCAGCGCCGCCGCCGCCGGGCTGGGCAAGCCCTGGAAGTAACGCTTGTCGACCACGGCGATGTTGGTATTGAAACGCGCCAGCCGCAGTGCGCCGCCCACGCAATACACGAACGCGGCGAGCCAGCCGAGCTTGCCCATGCCGCGCAATGACCATTCGTACACCACCAGCGCCGGCGCGGCGCCGAACGACACCATGTCGGACAGGCTGTCGTATTGCGCGCCGAACTCACTCTGGGTATTGGTCATGCGCGCCACGCGGCCGTCCAGGCTGTCCAGCACCATGGCCACGAAGATGGCGATGGAGGCGTAGTCGAACTTGAGGTTCATCGCCATCACGATGGCGTAGAAGCCGCAGAACAAGGCGGCGGTGGTGAACGCATTGGGCAACAGGTAGATGCCACGCGACCGGCGGCGCACCACGCCCTGCCCCGGCTCATCCGACTGCGCGGAATAGGCCTTGGGCCCGCGCAGGGATTTGGGGAAAGGAATGCCGCCTTTGGCTTTGCGTCGTCGGAAAGTTGCCATTGATGTCTATCGTTTGATATTGCAGAAAACCGCGCGGGGACAGTTTTCCCCGCGCACAGCGATCAGCGCGCCGGCGCTCAGAGTTCGGCCAGGATGGTTTCGGTGGCCGAGACCTTTTCGCCGACGGTGACCTTGGGAGTGGCGCTCAGCGGCAGGTACACGTCCACGCGCGAACCGAAGCGGATGAAACCGTAGCGCTGCCCGCGCGCCAGCGTATCGCCGGCCTTCACGTAGCACAGGATGCGGCGCGCGATCAGGCCCGCGACCTGCACGCAGGTCACGCTGTGGCCGTCGGTGGTGGTGATGGCCAGCGCGTTGCGCTCGTTTTCCAGCGATGCCTTGTCGAGGTCGGCATTGACGAACTTGCCGGGGAAATACTGCACGGTTTCGATCTTGCCATCCACAGGCGCACGGTTGGAGTGGACATTGAACACGTTCATGAACACGCTGATCTTCAGCGCTTCGCGGTCGGTATAGGGATCATGGGCGCGCGCCACCACCACGATGCGGCCATCGGCAGGCGACAGCACGGCATTGGCTTGCTGCGGGATCACGCGCGGCGGATCGCGGAAGAATTGCAGCACGAACAGCGCGATGATCCACAGGGGCAGCGACCAGATGCCGCAATAGAAGGTCGCCAGCAATGCGACCACGACGGCGATCGTCAGGAACGGCCAGCCTTCACGGGCGATAATGGGGTGGGGATAGTGGTTATTGTTCAACGTTGCTCCAGTGATCGCGGAAATTTCAAAAGTAAAAGCGTGCTTATTCTAGTCCAGCCCCTGCCAAATGCAACGAAATGCAGCCTCCGCGGGCGCAAAGAACTGGCTTTGCGCCCGGATTTGCCGCTGTTTGGGAGAAATCGGCCCGCAAATGCATGGCCGCAGGCCGTTCAGGGGCATCAGGGACGTGCCGCGGCCCTGACGAAGGAGAATTTGAGCTCATTGCGCGACACGTTGGTGCCGGACTGGATGCTGGTGATCTGCATCTGCCCCAGCATCACGACCACTCCCGCGTCGCCGTAGTCGAAACCGGTCACTTCCATGGTGCGCCGGAGATTGCCCTGGATGCGCTCCTCGGGCTTGTCGCTGATGATGCCCGGCGCCTGCTTCAGCAACGGCTGGCATGCCTTGATCTCGCCCACCATGCGCTGGTAGGCCTGGCCCAGCTCGGCCGGCGTGGCGAAGCGCCAGATGCAGGAATAGCCGGCGGAGTCGCGGCTGATGGCGCAACTGCGCGCGCCGTCCAGCAGGAAGTTGGAATCGTATTCCTTCCCGGCGGCGCCTTCCGCACCCTCCTTTTTCCAGCCGTCGAAATGCGATTGCGACTGCGTGTGGATGGCGCCCAGGTCCGCGCAGATATCGGCCCGCGCCATCCCGATGGAGAGCAGGCCGGTTGCCATGAACACGGCGAGATTTTTCATTACCCGCATGAGTGGGGCCTTAAAAACGGAAAAGAGGCCGATTATAGCCTCTCTTTCCATGGCGCCTCGCCGGTCGCGGCGAGGCAAAAAATGAGCGGCGCCGCGCCCTCTTCCCTCTTATTTGAAGCGCACCTTGCCGACCAGGCGCATGCTGACCGTGGACTCGCCCGGCTCGAAGCTGGGTTCGGCCACCGATGCCGCTTCCGGCGCCATGTCCGAACGCATCATCATCGCCGCCTTGGGCATCGCCCGCTCATTGGCCGCGTAGTTGCCGGAACCTTCGAAGTCCAGCGTTTCCAGCACCGCATCCGACGGCGAACGGTGCATGGAACCGGCGATGAAGCCGATACGCTCTTCCAGGTTCTTGTAGGTGGCGTCGAACAGCGCCGCGTCCAGCTTCTTGGTGGCGGCCGGGCTCAGGCCGAACTGCAGGCCGTTCAGGTTCAGCAGGCTCTGCGCCGATGCGACCGTCTTGGGCAGGTTGGCCAGGTTCTGCGTCGTCATCTCCAGGTACTGGCCGACGCGCCAGCCTACGATGGGACGCGCCTTGGGGGCGACGTGCGGCTGCTGCGGCGTCACCGGCTGCGGTTCGGCATAGACGGCGTAGGTGTAGTAGCCGTAGCTCTTGAGCGTGGCCTGCGGATCCTGGCGCTTGAGGATATCGATGCCTTGCTTCATTTTCTGGTTCACGCGCGAAGCGGCGACGGTTTTGTCCTTGTCCTGTTCCTCGACCTGCAGCGTCGCGCGCGCCTGGTCGTTGGGTACGCTCAGCTCGCCGGTGGCCGGCACCACCACCATGCTGCCGGTGGTCTGGATGGCCTGCGCCTGGGCGGCGATACAGGCGGTGGCCAGCGCTGCGCCGAGCATCAGTTTGCGGGTAGGTGTCATATGTCCTCGCTTGGTGTTGTTAGTGAAGTGGGCTTTGCATGCTGCCATGTTGCAGCGACGATCCCGGCACTTCGATGGCATCAGGCGGGATTTAGTTCTTGCTTCTTGTGCAACAAGGCGTAACTACAAATAGGGAGGATGCCATCGAACACGGCATCCGTGCGCGCCTATCGTTCTGGTTCTGCGCAAAAAAGAAAAAGGACGCCGAAGCGTCCTTTTCTTTGTACTGCGACTAAACCAATCACCAATCTTAGTTCTTGGTCTGGTCAACCAGCTTGTTGGCCTTGATCCAGGGCATCATGGCGCGCAGCTTCTCGCCCACGACTTCGATCTGGTGCTCGGCGTTGATACGGCGACGCGACAGCAGGGTCGGCGCGCCGGCCTTGTTTTCCAGGATGAAGCTCTTGGCGTATTCGCCGGTCTGGATGTCTGTCAGCACCTGCTTCATGACCTTCTTGCTCTCTTCGTTGATGATGCGCGGGCCGGTCACGTATTCGCCGTACTCCGCGTTGTTCGAGATCGAGTAGTTCATGTTGGCGATGCCGCCTTCGTAGATCAG
>NZ_JAGIBI010000012.1 GCF_017744395.1 Herbaspirillum sp. | reverse complement strand
CTGATCTACGAAGGCGGCATCGCCAACATGAACTACTCGATCTCGAACAACGCGGAGTACGGCGAATACGTGACCGGCCCGCGCATCATCAACGAAGAGAGCAAGAAGGTCATGAAGCAAGTGCTGACCGACATCCAGACCGGCGAATACGCCAAGAGCTTCATCCTGGAAAACAAGGCCGGCGCGCCGACCCTGCTGTCGCGTCGCCGCATCAACGCCGAGCACCAGATCGAAGTCGTGGGCGAGAAGCTGCGCGCCATGATGCCCTGGATCAAGGCGAACAAGCTGGTGGACCAGACCAAGAACTAAGATCGGTTTAGTCTTTAGGCTGTACAAGGAAAAGGACGCTTCGGCGTCCTTTTCTTTTTCTGCTCCAATAAATATCCCTCGTCATTCCAGCGAAGGCAGGGGGATGAGCCGCTCGGCGCAAGCCCGGCCCGCTTGCTGTAACATCGCCGTTCCCGCTTTGTTCCCCCTTTATTGGAGCGTCACATGCAATTGATCGGCATGCTCGATTCACCCTTCGTACGCCGCGTTGCGATTTCCCTGCAACTGCTTGGCCTGCCGTTCGAGCACCATCCGGTATCGGTGTTTCGCACCTTCGACCAGTTCCTCGGCATCAATCCGGTCGTCAAGGCGCCGACGCTGATTTGCGACGATGGCGAGGTGCTGATGGATTCCACGCTGGTCCTGGAATATGCCGAAGCGCTGTCGGCCTCGGTCTCCGGGCGCAGCCTGGTGCCGTCCGACCTTCCCGGCCTGCAGCGCTCGCTGCGCGTGACCGGTCTGGCCATGGCGGCGTGTGAGAAAAGCGTGCAAATCGTCTACGAACGCGAGCTGCGTCCGGCCGAGAAACTCCACCAGCCATGGCTGGTGCGTGTCTCCGGCCAGTTGCTGGCGGCCTATGATGCGTTGGAAGCGGGCTTTGAAAAACACCCGGCCGTGATTGCCAGCGCCACCATCGACCAAGCGACGCTGACGACGGCGGTGGCCTGGCAATTCACGCAGCAGATGGTGCCGGATACCGTGCCCGTCGCGCGCTACCCGGCGCTGGCGGCATTGTCCGCAGCCGCCGAGCAGCTACCTGAGTTCGCCGCCGCGCCGCATGGCGCGGGTACTTACCGCCAGCCCGGCTGAGGCGCTTATTCCGCCAGCAGCTTCTCGATGTCGGACACCATTTCCTCGGGGCGGGTCTGCGGCGCGTAGCGCTTGTAGACACTGCCGTCCTTGCGCACCAGGAACTTGGTGAAATTCCATTTGATCGCCTTGCTGCCCAGCAGGCCGGGCGCTTCTTTCTTCAGGAACTTGAACAGCGGCGCGGCATTGTCGCCGTTGACGTCGATCTTGGCGAACAGCGGGAAGCTCACGCCGTAGTTCTTCTCGCAGAAGGCGCCGATCTCGTCGGCGTTGCCCGGCTCCTGCGCGCCGAACTGGTTGCAGGGGAAGGCCATCACTTCCAGGCCGCGACCCTTGAACTGGCGGTGGATATGCTCCAGCCCGTTGTATTGCGGGGTGAAGCCGCATTTGCTGGCGGTATTGGCGATCAGCATGACTTTCCCGCGCAGCTGTTCCAGCGGGAATTCGGTGTTGTCGGCCAGCTTCGGCTGGAATTCATAAATGGTTGTCATCGCGGCCCCCTGGGTCTGAGTCTTTGCTGGCTATCATTTTAGCTATAACGGGAAATAATCGGGCGAACGCGCATGGCTGCGGGCCGTTTCCAGCGAAATAAGTTCGCGGTGCACCAGTTCGCCCATGCTGCCTTCCAGCGTCTGCATGCCAATCCCGGTGGCGGTCTGGATCGCGGAATACATCTGCGCGGTCTTGCCTTCCCGGATCAGGTTGCGGATCGCCGGGGTGGAGAGCATGACCTCGTGCGCCGCCACCCGGCCGTTGCCGTCCAGCGTCTTGAGCAGCGTCTGCGAGACCACCGCCTGCAGCGATTCGGCCAGCATGGCGCGCGCGCTTTCCTTGTCGCCGGCGGGGAACACGTCGACGATGCGGTCCACGGTCTTGGCAGCCGATGCGGTGTGCAGCGTCCCGAATACCAGGTGGCCGGTTTCGGCTGCGGTCAGCGCCAGGCGGATGGTTTCGGCATCGCGCAATTCGCCTACCAGCAAGACGTCGGGATCCTCGCGCAGCGCCGCCCGCAGCGCGCTGGCGAAGGAGCGCGTGTGCTGCCCGACCTCGCGCTGACTGACCAGCGAGCGGCGCGGTTCGTGGATGAACTCGATCGGGTCTTCGATGGTGAGGATATGGGCGGCGCGCTGCTCGTTGATGTGGTTGACCATGGCCGCCAGCGTGGTGCTTTTGCCCGAGCCGGTGGGGCCGGCCACCAGCACCAGCCCGCGCGGGCGCGAGGCCAGTTCGGCGCAGATGGCCGGCGCGCCGATGCCGTCGAGCGTGGGAACCTGCTGCGGGATATGGCGGATCGCGATGGCCGTGCCGCGCTGTTGCCGGAAGGCGTTGATGCGGAAGCGCCCCAGCGCCTGGTGCTGGAACGAGAAGTCGCATTCCAGGTGTTCGGCATAGGCGCGCCGCTGCTCATCGTTCATCACCGACAGCAGCATGGCTTGCAGCGTCTCGTCGGACAGGGGGCTGAGGTTGATGCGGCGGATGTCGCCATGCACGCGCAGCATGGGCGGCAAACCGGCCGACAGGTGCAGGTCGGATGCCTGGTTTCTGACGCCAAATGCCAGTAGTCCGGCAATGTCCATTTATAATCCTTGCAAGGAAATCACTAAGCCATCTATTTATATTCCCCGCAGCCGAGCCCCTCCCGGCACCGGATTATGTCGTCAATCGCCAAAAACTTGCAACACGTGCAACACCAGATCGCGTCGGCCGCCGAACGGGCGGGCCGCTCCCCGTCATCGGTACGATTGCTCGCCGTCTCCAAGACCTTCGGCGCCGATGCGGTGATGGCGGCGGTGCAGGCGGGGCAGCGGGCATTCGGGGAAAATTATTTGCAGGAAGCGCTGGAAAAGATCGCCGCGATGCAATCGCTGGCGCCGGCGGCCGGGTTGCAGTGGCACTTCATCGGGCCGATCCAGAGCAACAAGACCCGCCCCATCGCCGAGAGCTTCGACTGGGTCCATTCGGTGGACCGCGAGAAGATCGCCCGCCGGCTGTCGGAACAGCGCCCGCCGGAACTGGGGCCGCTCAATATCTGTCTGCAGGTGAACATCAGCGGCGAAGCGAGCAAAAGCGGGCTGGCGCCGGAGGAATTGCCCGGCGTCGCGGCGCAGGTGGCGGCATTGCCCAACCTGGCGCTGCGCGGCCTGATGGCGATCCCCGAACCGACCGACGATGTGGCGCGTCAGCGCGCGGCGTTCGCGGCGGTGCGAGGTTTGTACGAGTCGCTGCGCGCCGGCGGCTTGCCGCTGGACACGCTGTCAATGGGCATGTCGGCGGACCTGGAGGCGGCTGTGGTCGAAGGGGCGACCATCGTGCGGATCGGCAGCGCCATCTTTGGCGCGCGCAATTACGGGTAAGGAATATTCCGGCGTCGCCCAGGCGGCGCCTCTTTTATTGAGATCATCGAGAACAGCGCCCCGGAGCGGTTTTCCGGGCGCAACACAAGGAGCGAAAATGAAGATAGCGTTTATCGGCGGCGGCAACATGGCGACCGCCTTGATCGGCGGACTGGTCGGCAAGGTGGCGGAGCCGCAGAACATCCACGTGGTCGACCCCAATGCCGATTCGCTGCTGGCGCTGCAAAACAAGTTCGGCATCACGACCGCCACCGCCATCGACGGCACGCTGGCCTCCAGCGACGTGATCGTGCTGGCGGTCAAGCCGCAACAGATCCGCGACGTGATGGCCGCGGTGAAGCCGCTGATCGGCGCGCAGCTGGTGCTGAGCATTGCCGCCGGCATCCGCATCGCCGACATTTCGCGCTGGCTGGACGGCCACCAGGCGGTGGTGCGCGCCATGCCCAACACGCCGGCGCTGATCGGCCGCGGCATCGCCGGCATGGCGGCCGGCAACGGGGTCTCGACCCTGCAGCGCGCCCAGGCCGATTCCATCCTCAAGGCGGTCGGCGAGACGGTGTGGGTGTCGTCCGAAGAACAGCTCGACGCGGTGACCGCCATTTCCGGCAGCGGCCCGGCCTACGTCTTCTATTTCCTCGAAGCGATGGAGAAGGCGGCGGTGGAACTGGGACTGTCGTCGGCCGAGGGCCTGCAACTGGCCAAGGCCACGTTCGACGGCGCCACCGAGCTGGCGCGCCGTTCCGAAGATCCGGTCGCCACGCTGCGCGATCGCGTCACCTCTAAGGGCGGCACCACTTACGCGGCGCTGGTCTCGATGGAGCAGTCCGGCGTCAAGGATGCCATCGTCACCGCGCTCAAGGCCGCGGCCACCCGCAGCAAGGAGCTGGGCGACGAATTCGGCAAGGACTGATGAAGAGGATTGCAAGCATCGTCGCGGCGCTCCTGTTGGCAGGGTGCGCCTCGACAGCCGACAACGACGGTTATTACACCGTGCGCCGCGGCGACACTCTCTATAGCATCGGCCGCGATTTCGACCAGAGCCCGTCCAACCTGGCAGCCTGGAACCGCCTGCGCAATCCGAACGACCTGGAGGTCGGCCAGCGCATCCTGGTGCGCCCGCCTACCGGCATCGTGGCGCGTACCGGCGCCGGGCAGGGCAGCCGCGGCGCAGCGCCGACTCCGGCTCCGGCACGCAAGGCGGCGCCGGCCGCCAAGCCTGCGGCCAAGGGGGGCGACGATGACGCCCCGGCGCCCGCCGACGCCAAGCTGGACTGGATGTGGCCCACGCAGGGCAAGTCGGCGCCCAGCGGCGACAGCTACAAGAAGGGTATCGACATCGCCGGCAGCGACGGCCAGCCAGTCGTGGCTGCGGCCGCCGGCAAGGTGACTTATGCCGGCCATGGCATCCGCGGCTACGGCAACATGGTGATCATCAAGCATACGCCGGCGCTGTTGTCGGTCTATGCGCACAACAAGAGCATCGCGGTCAAGGAAGGGCAGATGGTCACGCGCGGCCAGCAGATTGCCGCGATGGGCAACAGCGATACCAGCCGCGTGAAACTGTATTTTGAAATCCGCCGCAACGGCAAGCCGGTCAATGTGATGGCCTTGCTGCCGCCGCGCTGAACCGTTCGGGAACTGTCATGGCAAGGCTTGAAGATATCGTCAGGAAACAGAAGGCGGGGGCTACTTTTGTCATCAGCGCCCAGATGCTGCATATGAGTCCGCGGGAGTTTGATGCGTTGGCCCAGGTTTGGGATGACGAGGGGGGGCCTGGGTTCAATGTGGCGGGGGTGCCGTTTCGGGTGGTGGTGGATGGGGAGTTTGTTATCAGTCGGGTTACTGTGATTCGGACTACTGCGGAGGTTTGATTTCTTTGGGTAGTCTGGTCTTGCTGCGTTCTGATGCACTGGCTTTATTGCTTGGTCTCTCCGGCCGGAGGTGAGCGCCGGGGGCGGCCCGGCAGCCGCTCACTTTTCTTGTCTCGCCAAGAAAAGTAAGCAAAAGAAGGTTGGAGCACTGCTCCAACAAGGCTACTAACCAGCCCCTTCGGGGTTCCCGCATTCCAGCGGCTGGTCAGAAGCGGACTTCTTATCCGGCTCGCCTTCGGCCTTGCGGTACTTTCCCTCGCCTGCGGCATCGATGCGGTGGCTCGCTATCTTCTATCGCCGTCATCCTGACGAAGGTCAGGATCCAGCGTCGTTTGCCGTTTGGTTCAATCCTTGCGCTGCAACCGATACACCACCGTATCCAGCGCCTTCAACCCACGCTCGATGAACTTGGGCTCCTTGTCCAGGATGTCGCGGCGGTCGATCGCCTGCGCCGCCGTATGCGGCGCGTAGATCTCCAGCACTTCCTTTTCCAGCACCGAGAACGGCGGCCCGTCCATCTGCTCCTGGGCATATTCCAGCGTGATCAGGATGCTGCGCGCACCGGCCGGCAGGCGGCCGTAGACTTGCTCTGCGTAACGCGCACGCATTTCCGGCGGCAGGGCGATCAGCGCGGCGCGGTCGTAGGCGCCGGTGCAGCCGGCCAGGGTGGCGTCGTCGAGGTTGAAGATGTCGCCGCAGATGATTTCGATATCGCCGGCCGTGTAGTGCATCCCTTGCGCCGATTCACGCACCTGCGGCGCGAGCCGGTTTTCGTTGAAGAACTGTTCTACGGCCAGCTGCGACAGTTCCACGCCCAGTACCTTGTGGCCTTGCCCGGCCAGCCACAGCATGTCCAGCGACTTGCCGCATAACGGCGCCAGCACCGTGCTGCCGGCCGGCAGTTCCAGCGAGGGCCAGTACTTCTGCAGCAGCGGCGTCACGCGCTGCTGGTGAAAATGGGTGCGTCCCTCGCGCCAGCGCTCCAGCCAGAATTCCGCTTCCATCGTGTCTCCTCTTGATCGTGATCCTGTGCGCCGTCAGCGCAACAGGTAATCCAGCGCTACGCCGGCGAAGATCGCCGCGCCCAGCCAGTTGTTGTTGTTGAAGGCCGCGAAGCAGCGCATGCGGTCGCGGCCGCGGATCAGCGTGTAGTGGTAGACGGCGAAGCCGCAGGCGACCAGCATGCCGGCCGAGAACCACAGGCCCAGGCCGTATTGCAGGCCCACGGCCCAGATCAGCGCCAGCGCGGCCGCGTAGCACAGCATCACCGCCAGCACGTCGTGGCGGCCGAAGGTGATGGCGGAGGTCTTGATGCCGATCTTGAGGTCGTCGTCGCGGTCGACCATCGCGTATTCGGTGTCGTAGGCGACGGCCCAGAAGATATTGGCCACCAGCAGCACCCAGGCCGCCGGCGGCACCGTGCCGGTGACCGAGGCGAAGCCCATCGGGATGCCGAAGCCGAACGCGATGCCGAGATAGGCCTGCGGGATCGCGAAGAAGCGCTTGAAGTAGGGATAGGTGGTGGCGATGATCACCGCCGCCACCGACAATTGCTTGGTCAGCGCGTTCAGCGGCAGGATCAGCAGGAACGACACCACCGCCAGCACGCCGGCCACCATCAGCGCTTCCCACGACTTGATCTTGCCGGAGGTCAGCGGGCGCTGTTCGGTGCGCTTGACGAAGCGGTCGAAGTCGCGGTCGGCGTAGTCGTTGATGGCGCAGCCGGCCGAACGCATCAGCGCGGTGCCGACGATATAGATGGCCAGCACGCCCGGCGTCGGGACGCCGCCCGAGGCCAGCCACAGGGCGATCAGCGTGGGCCACAGCAGCAGCAGGATTCCGATGGGTTTGTGCGCGCGCACCAGAAGCGCGTAAAGCTTGAGCCTGTTCATGCCGGGTCCGGAAAAGCGAAAGCCGCATTATAATTCGCCGCCGCGCGGCTTGCCGCTGGCCTTATGTGCCTGTTTTCATGTGACATTTGTTCAATCTCGCGGTGCTATTTTGAACAAGTTGTGGCGTCCGGACGGCCCGTCGTTGCAGTGCGATGCCATTTGGCCATGCTCTGCTGCACAGCGGCATAGGTTTTCTTTGCGCGCAGCCTTCGGTGCCGTTAATGTAACGCGGCTGTCACGGTGCATTGTTAGCATCAATACCCCTTTTTTCCGGAGTCTCCGATGAATGTAAAACAACTGGTCGCGGCCGGCATGCTGGCGACGATTGCATCTTCCTCCTATGCCGCCACTGAAATCTCCTGGTGGCATTCGATGACCGGCGCCCTGGGCGAGCGCGTCAATGCCCTGGCCGACGATTTCAACAAGAGCCAGTCCGACTACAAGGTGGTCCCGGTCTACAAGGGCACCTACGACGAGTCGATGGCCGCCGCCATCGCCGCCTACCGCGCCGGCAACGCGCCCGACATCCTGCAGGTGTTCGAAGTGGGCACCGCCACCATGATCTACGCCAAGGGCGCGGTCAAGCCGGTGTATGAAGTCATGCACCAGGCCGGCGAGAAGTTCGACCAGAACGCTTACGTGCCGGCCATCGGCGGCTACTACTCGACGCCCAAGGGCATGATGTCCTTCCCGTTCAACAGCTCCACCACCATCATGTTCTACAACAAGGACATGTTCGCCAAGGCCGGCCTGAATCCCGAGAAGCCGCCCGCCACCTGGCAGGAGTTCGTCGGCATGGCCGCCAAGATCAAGGCCAGCGGCGCATCGTGCGCATACACCACGACCTGGCAATCCTGGGTGCATTTGGAATCGTTTTCAACGTGGCACAACGTCGAGCTGGCGTCCAAGAGCAACGGCTTCGGCGGCCTCGATGCGCGCCTGAAGCTGAACAGCCCGCTGCACGTGCGCCATATCGAAAACCTGGCGAACTGGGCCAAGCAGGGCTACTTCACCTATGCCGGCCGCAAGGATGAAGCCAACGCCAAGTTCAATGCCGGCGAGTGCGCGATGATCACCGGTTCTTCCTCGGCCTATGCCGATATCCGCAAGAACGCCAAGTTCAAGTTCGGCGTCGCTCCGCTGCCGTACTACAACGACGTGCCGGGCGCGCCGCAGAACACCGTCATCGGCGGCGCTTCGCTGTGGGTGATGAACGGCAAGAAGGCCGACGAGTACAAGGGCGTGGCCAAGTTCTTCTCCTATCTCTCCAAGCCGGAAGTGGCGGCCAAGTGGCACCAGGACAGCGGCTACCTGCCGGTCACCAAGGCGGCCTACGAGCTGACCAAGCAATCCGGTTTCTATGAGCGCAATCCCGGCACCGACGTCGCGGTCAAGCAGATGATCGTCAAGACCACCGAGAAGTCGCGCGGCCTGCGCCTGGGCAACTACGCGCAGGTGCGTATCGTGTTCGACGAGGAACTGGAAAACGTCTGGACCGGCAAGAAGACCCCGAAGGATGCGCTGGATTCGGCCGTCAAGCGCGGCGACGAATTGCTGGCGCGCTTCGAGAAAGCCAACAAGGGCGCCCAGTAACATCGGTACCCGGTAGTGCCGTCGGCCGCGCCATTCGCATCGTTTGATGGGAGGCGCGGCCGATGGATTTTCCTGAAACTTCTTTTTTGGCCTGAGCGAACGTGGAAAAACGCGCGCGATTCAAATCCAAGTGGCTGCCGTATCTGCTGGTCGCACCGCAGATCCTGATCACTTTGCTGTTCTTTTTCTGGCCTGCGATCCAGGCGCTGTACCAGTCCGTGCTGCTGGAAGACGCTTTCGGCGGCTATTCCGAATTCGTCTGGCTGGACAATTTCGCCGCCCTGTTCGGCGATCCGACCTATCTCGAATCGTTCCGCACCACCGCGGTGTTTTCCCTGCTGGTGGCCTTCTCCGGCATGGCGATTTCGCTGCTGCTGGCGGTGTTCGCCGACCGCGTCACCAAGGGCGCGTCGATCTACAAGACCTTCCTGATCTGGCCGTATGCGGTGTCGCCGGTGGTGGTGGGCGTGCTGTGGATGTTCCTGCTGAGCCCGTCGCTGGGCGTGCTGTCGCACCTGCTGGGCAAGCTCGGCATCGGCTGGGACTACATGGTCAACGGCCGCCACGCGATGATCCTGATCGTGATCGCCGCCGTGTGGAAGCAGATCAGCTACAACTTCCTGTTCTTCCTGGCCGGCCTGCAATCGATTCCCAAGTCGCTGATCGAAGCCGCCGCCATCGACGGCGCCGGCCCGGTCAAGCGCTTCTTCACCATCGTGTTCCCGCTGATCTCGCCGACCACCTTCTTCCTGCTGGTGGTCAACGTGGTCTATGCCTTCTTCGACACCTTTGTCATCGTCGACGCCACCACCCACGGCGGCCCCGGCAAGGACACCGAGATCCTGGTCTACAAGGTGTTCTCGGACGGCTTCAAGGGCGGCGACCTGGGCAGCTCGGCGGCGCAGTCGGTGGTGCTGATGGCACTGGTCATCCTGCTGACCGTGGTGCAATTCAAATACGTTGAAAAGAAGGTCCAATACGCATGATCGAGAGACGTCCCATCCTTGATGCGATCGGCCACCTGGTGCTGATCCTTGGCGTGCTGGCGGTGGTGTTCCCGCTGTACGTCGCCTTCGTCGCCAGTACCCAGACCGCCGAGCAGTCGGCCATGTCGCCGCTGTCGCTGGTGCCTGGCGGCGAATTGTTCAACAACTACAGCACCGTGCTGTTCAAGGGCGCTTCCGGCCAGGTGGTGGCGCCGCCGGTGATCAACATGCTGTGGGTCAGCCTGGTGACGGCGCTGGTGATTGCCGTGGGCAAGATCGCCATCTCCATGCTGTCGGCCTTCGCCCTGGTGTATTTCCGCTTCCCCGGCCGCAACCTGTTCTTCTGGATGATCTTCGTCACCCTGATGCTGCCGGTGGAAGTGCGCATCACGCCGACCTACCAGGTGGTGTCCAACTTCGGCATGCTCAACAGCTACGCCGGCCTGACGATCCCGCTGATCGCCTCGGCTACCGCCACCTTCCTGTTCCGCCAGTTCTTCCTGACCGTGCCCGACGAGCTGGCCGAGGCCGCCCGCATCGACGGCGCCGGGCCGCTGCGCTTCCTCAAGGACGTGCTGTGGCCGTTGTCGCGCACCAACGTGATCGCGCTGTTCGTGATCATGTTCATCTACGGCTGGAACCAGTACCTGTGGCCGCTGATGATCGCCACCCAGCAGGACATGTACCCGATCGGCATCGGCATCAAGACCCTGATCTCCGGCGGCGATTCGGCCGTCGAGTGGAACATGGTGATGGCCACCATGATGCTGGCCATGCTGCCGCCCGGACTGATCGTGGTGGTGATGCAGAAATGGTTCGTCAAGGGCCTGGTCGATTCCGAAAAATAAATCTTTAGGCATTTAGGCAGAGCGAATATGGCAGCAATCCATCTCAAGCAAGTCCGCAAGACCTACGGCAAGGGCGGCAAGGCGGTCGACGTCATCCACGGCATCGACGCCGAGATTGCCGACGGCGAGTTCATCGTCATGGTCGGCCCCTCCGGCTGCGGCAAGTCCACGCTGCTGCGCATGGTGGCGGGCCTGGAAGAAGTCAGCGGCGGCCAGATCGTGATCGGCGAGCGCGTGGTCAACGACCTGGAACCCAAGGAGCGCGACATCGCCATGGTGTTCCAGAACTACGCGCTGTATCCGCACATGAGCGTGTATGAAAACATGGCCTACGGCCTGAAGATCGCCGGCCTGACCAAGGCGGAGATCGACGAGCGCGTGCAGCGCGCGGCGGGTATCCTGGAACTGGGCGCCTTGCTGGAGCGCACGCCGCGCCAGCTTTCCGGCGGCCAGCGCCAACGCGTGGCGATGGGGCGCGCCATCGTGCGCAAGCCGGCGGTGTTCTTGTTCGACGAACCGCTGTCCAACCTCGACGCCAAGCTGCGCGTGCAGATGCGCCTGGAGATCCAGAAGCTGCACGCCAACCTGCGCACCACCAGCCTGTACGTGACGCACGACCAGGTCGAGGCGATGACGCTGGGCCAGCGCATGATCGTGATGAACCGCGGCGTGGCCGAGCAGATCGGCACCCCGGCCGAAGTCTATGCGCGCCCGGCGACCACCTTCGTGGCCGGCTTCATCGGCTCGCCGCCGATGAACCTGCTGCGCGGCAAGCTGTCGGCCGACGGTGCGGCGTTCGAAGCCGAACAAGGCGGCGAGCGCGGCACGATCCGCCTGCCGCAGCCGGTGGCCGCGGCGGCGGGGCAAGAGCGCATCTGGGGCGTGCGCCCCGAGCACCTGCTGCCGGTGCTGGACGGCTCGCCCGCGCAGCTGGCGCTGGATGTGGAACTGGTCGAGGCGCTGGGCGCCGAGCTGCTGGTGCATGCGCGCTGCGGCGGGCAGTCGCTGGTGCTGCGCTGCCCGGCCAACATCCAGGTGGCGACCGGCCAGCGAATCGGCGCCACGTTCGGCGCGGCGGATGTGCACTGGTTCGATGCGCAGACCACGCATCGTCTCTAAGCACGTAGCGGAAAGTAAAAAGCCTCGCAATGCAAATTGCGAGGCTTTTCTTATTCAGGACCGGGGATGTGCTCCTGTTCCCCTAGCCGGTCGGCATGCAGCGCGTGCGTAGCGCACGGTCCGGGTCTTGTTGCGGCCACCAGCCATCGGCCTGCTCCTGCCCGGCCTTGCGCAAGGCCTGGCGCACTTCGGCGGCGGGCTCCAGGTCCAGGCGCATGCCGTGTTCGGACATGCGCGCGTAATTTTCCTGGATGCGGTTCTTGACGATCGACCAGCTCTCCTGCTCGGTCGCCTGGGCGGCTCGCGTCAGCGCGGCTTGCTGTTGCGGCGTCAGGCGGTTCCAGGTCTCGAGGTTGACCACCGTGTAGCTCAGCGGAATGGCGTAGCTGATGGCGGTGAAGTGGCCCAGGTGGTCCCACAGCCGGTTGCCCGCGCCGCCGTCGCCGGACGAGAGCGCCGCGTTCAGTTCCCCCGAGGCCAGCTTGGCGACGAGCGCCGAAAACGGCAGGTTGGCGCTGCGCGCGCCGACGCGCTGGAAGACGCCGCGGCTGTTGTCGTCATAGGTACGGATATCGAGGGCCTTGAGCGCGGCGATGTCGGCCACCGGCCGGGCCGACCAGATGCCGGAGGGCGGCCACGGGGTGGCATACAGCAGGCGCAGGTTCAGCGCCGCCAAGTGGCGTTCCAGTTCCGGTCGGGTACAGGTGAACAGCGCCTGCGCCTGTTCGAATCCGTCCACCAGGAAGGGCAGGGAAGAAAGCAGGAAAAACGGATCGCTGCCGCCCAGGATGCCGGCGAACAGCGTGCCGATCTCGGCCCGGCCTTCGCTGACCGCGGCGACCTGGTCACGGCCTTTGTAAGGATTGGCGGCTTCCTGCAGCGTCGTGACGGCGACTTCGCCGTTCGACATCCGGGCCGTACTGGCGGCGAACCGCAGGTCGGCGCTAGCGGTGATGGAAGCGGCAGGGTATTCGTTGATCAGGCGCAGGTTGGCGGCCTGCGCCAGCACCGAAGCTGCCGGCAGCAGGGAAATGGCGGCGGCGCAGGCCATTCGGCGCAATAGCAATATTGAGGATGCGGTATCGGACATGCTCTCTCCCCCGTTGCCGGCGTGATTGATGGCATTACTGCGATCCGGCGCCTGCGCGCGTACGGCCCTGCCAGGCGTGGTGCGGTCAGCTTTCGGCCAGTTCCGGCTCGCGCAGCATTTCCACGCCGTTCAGGTTGCAGGCGAACACCGCCTTCTGCACGGCATCGATCGCCGCCTGGCGGGTGAAGCTCTTGCGCCAGGCGATCACCACGCGGCGCGACGGCGCCGGGGCGATGAAGGGGACGTAGCGCACCATGCCGTCGCGCGCGTTGAGGTCGCTGATCGAGGCCTTGGGCAATACGGTGATGCCGATGCCCGACGACACCATATGGCGGATCGTCTCCAGCGACGAGCCCTCGAAGGTGCGGGCGATGCCGTCGCCGTTGGTCGAGAAGCGCGACATCTCGGGGCAGACTTCCAGCACCTGGTCGCGGAAGCAGTGGCCGTTGCCCAGCAACAGCATGGTTTCGTTCTTGAGGTCGCGCGCGTCGATTTCCTTGCGGTCGGCCCATTTGTGGTGGCGCGGCAGGGCCACCATGAACTCCTCGTCGTACAGCGGCAGCACGTTCAGGCCGTGGTCGGGGAAGGGCAGGGCCATGATGGCCGCATCCAGTTCGCCCTGGCGCAGCAGCTCGATCAGGCGAGTGGTGAAATTTTCCTGCAGGATCAGCGGCATCTGCGGCACGGTCTCGATCATGGTCTTGACCAGCGAGGGCAGCAGGTAGGGGCCGATGGTGTAGATGATGCCCAGGCGCAGCGGGCCCGACAGCGGGTCCTTGTTCTGGTTGGCGATTTCCTTGATGGCCGCGGTCTGCTCCAGCACCCGTTCGGCCTGCGCCACGATCTGCGCGCCCAGCGGCGTGACCGAGACTTCGGTGCCGCCGCGTTCGAAGATCACCACGCCCAGTTCGTCTTCCAGTTTCTTGATGGCGACCGACAGCGTGGGCTGGGCCACGAAACAGGCTTCCGCCGCGTGGCCGAAGTGCTTTTCGCGGGCGACCGCCACGATGTATTTGAGTTCTGTGAGTGTCATGCTGATAGGGCCAAATCCGATTTCAAGGACTATAGCGTATTTTTGAAATGGAGGCTCCGCGCCGCTTTGGCGGGCGCTGTCACGGCTTGGTCACAAAGGGCATGTATGTTGTCACGCACTTTTGGATGGGCGGGAATGCCCGCCGGCGCGTCAATCTTGCTCAAGGGAAATTCATGGATAACGAAGAACTGGTCAAGCGCATTCACCGCGAACTGGCCGACAGCTATGACGAAGAGATGGAGCTGGAGATCGAAGACCGCACCGTCGATCCGGTGACCGGCGAGATTGCCAGCGCGCACGGCGACGCCGAGAAGGAGTACCGCCGCCTGTATTTCCGCGAACTGTTCCGCCTGCAGGGCGAGCTGGTCAAGCTGCAGGACTGGGTGGTGAAGACCGGACACAAGGTGGTGATCGTGTTCGAAGGCCGCGACGCGGCCGGCAAGGGCGGCGTGATCAAGCGCATCACCCAGCGCCTGAATCCGCGCGTGGCGCGCGTGGCCGCGCTGCCGGCGCCCAACGACCGCGAACGCACCCAATGGTATTTCCAACGCTATGTGTCGCACCTGCCGGCAGCCGGCGAGATGGTGCTGTTCGACCGCAGCTGGTACAACCGCGCCGGCGTCGAGCGCGTCATGGGCTTTTGCAGCGACGAGCAGTACGAGGAATTCTTCCGCTCGGTGCCTGAGTTCGAGCGCATGCTCACCCGCGCCGGCATCCAGGTGATCAAGTACTGGTTCTCCATTACCGACGACGAACAGCACCTGCGCTTTCTTTCACGCATCCACGACCCGCTGAAGCAGTGGAAGTTGAGTCCGATGGACCTGGAGTCGCGCCGCCGCTGGGAGGAATACACCAAGGCCAAGGAAGTGATGCTGGAGCGCACCCACATTCCCGAGGCGCCGTGGTGGGTGGTGCAGGCGGTGGACAAGAAAAAGGCGCGCCTGAATTGCATCGAGCACCTACTGCGGCAGATGCCGTACCAGGAAGTGCCGCATCCGCCGGTGATACTGCCGGAACGCGAGCGCCACGAGGACTACGAGCGCCACCCGGTGCCGGATAGCATGATGGTGCCGGAGTACTACTGAGCCGGCGCGCAAACAAAAATGGCCGGTGCATCGCACCGGCCATTTTCATTCGTGGCTGCTGAGGCTGCTGAAAAACGGATCAGCCGAAATGCTTCTCGATGATTTCCCCGAACGCCTGTTCGGCGGACATGCCTTTGAGCATCAGCGCGCTGATGTCGTCCGAATACTGGTTGATCCCTTCCGGCAGCATGTCGCGGTTGGCCTTGAAGTAGGCGTACTTCTCGCCGTCGATGGCTTCGCGGGCGCGCGCCGCCGCAGTCGTCGGGCGGGCGGTGCCGGTGCTGCGGGCCGAGGCCGCGCGTGCCGCGCGCGGGATGCTGCTGCGCACGCCGCTGCCGCCGGTGGCTATGATGCGCTTGATCTGGTCCATCGTGAAGATGGGGGTGACGTTGCCCGCGCCGAATTCCTCGTCATCGGGACGATGCAGGTGGTGGTTGCCGTCGAAAGCCATCTTCTTGTCGAAGCTGTTGATGACTTCGTAGTGCGGCTTTTGCACCGAGCCGAACATGGAGAAATGGACACGGTCGCCATAGGCGGTCATCTGCCCGACGACGCCGTTGAGGAACTCGGGCTTGATGGCCTCGACGTTGCCGTGCCAGCGCTTGGTTTTGCTTGAACTCAAAATAAATCTTCCAATGAACCATGCGCGTCCTTGTACCGATGAGGTCATGCGGCAATCGCCGGCAAGGTCGCGCAAAATAAAAAAAGCGGGGATCGAGACAATATTATCCTCCTCTGTTCGTCATCTTGCATGCTCATCGTCGATTTTTTCTGCGCGGCGGGTTCGGGAAATCGCCCGCAAAGCCAGGTCCGATATGGATTTTCGGGTATTTGGATGGCTGCGATTGAAAACCCGCCATCAAGCCGCCATATCGCTATTTCGATGCAAGCATTTAATCGCATTTTTCGCCATGCCGGCCTGGGGCCGGGCTTCGGCTTATCCTCCCAACAACAAGAAAGTCCCCATGCGCCGCACCTATTTCGGAGTCATCGTCTTTCTCGGCATCCTCGCCGCCCTGCATGCGTGGATAGGCTGGCAACTATTGCCGGCGCTGACCGCCGATGCCGGCTGGATTGCCGCCGGCGCCGCCGTGCTGGCCCTGTCGCTGCTGCTGATGCCGGCCGCCTTGTTCGCGCCCATCCTGAAACGGCGCGGCATGGCCGAAGCCTCCGCCGACCGCCTGGCCTGGGCCGGCATGCTGGCCATGGGCGCATTCTCGTCGGCGCTGCTGCTGACCTTGTTGCGCGCCGTCGGATTGGCGCTGGCGCCGTTGCCGGACTTGTCGGCGATCCATCTGCATGAGTTGCGCGAGACCAGTGCCTGGCTGGTGCTGGCACTGACCGTCGCCGCGACCGCGATCGGTTTTCTCAACGCGCGCCGCACGGCGGCCGTGGTCAAGGTCAGCGTGCCGATCGCCAACCTGCCGTCGCAGCTGGAAGGCTTCACCATCGTGCAGATCAGCGACATCCACGTCGGGCCCACCATCAAGCGTCCTTACCTGCAGGCCATCGTCGACAAGGTCAACGCGCTCGATCCCGACGTGGTGGCCATCACCGGCGACCTGGTCGACGGCAGCGTGCGCCAGCTGGCGCCACATACCGCGCCGCTGTCGCAGCTCAAGGCGCGCCACGGCGCTTACTTCGTCACCGGCAACCATGAGTACTATTCGAACGCGCACGAATGGATAGCGGAGATCAGGCGCCTCGGGCTGACCGTGCTGATGAACGAGCACGTGGTGCTGCGCCATGAAGGCGCCGGGCTGGTGCTGGCCGGCGTGACCGATTTCACCGCCCACCAGTTCGACCCGGCCCACCGCAGTGATCCGCATGCCGCCATCGAGAATGCGCCCGCTGGCAGTCCGCGCATCCTGCTGGCGCACCAGCCGCGCAGCGCGGCGGCCGCCGCCGAGGCCGGCTTCGACCTGCAGCTGTCGGGCCACACCCACGGCGGCCAGTTCTTTCCCTGGAATTTTTTCGTGCCGCTGCAGCAGCCTTATGTGGCGGGCTTGAAGCGCCTGCGCAAGCTATGGGTCTACGTCAGCCGCGGCACCGGCTACTGGGGGCCGCCCAAGCGCCTGCTGGCGCCGTCGGAGATCACGCTGGTGACGCTGACGGCGGCTTGATTTCAGGCCGCCGCCTGTTCCTCATGCCCGCGCGCCAGCCGGCGCAAGGTCTGCGGCGGCTGCCCGAACAGCCGCATGCAGGCGCGCCGCATGCGCTCGGCGTCGCCGAAGCCGGAGGCGCGGGCGATCTGTTCCAGCGAGTCGGAGGATTCCTCGATGCGGATGCGCGCCGCTTCCGCGCGCATCTGCTCGATCGCCTTGGCCGGTGTCTGGCCGGTTTCGGCGGTGAAGGCGCGGTCGAACTGGCGGCGCGAGAGGCAGGCCACTTCGGCCAGCGCATCGACCGTCAAGTCCTGCTGCAAATGTTCGCGCGCGAAGCTCAATGCGCGGCGGATGCGCTCGCTGCCGCCGTCCATTTCCTGCAGCGCCGAGAATTGCGATTGCCCGCCCGGGCGGCGATGGTAGACCACCAGTTCGCGCGCTACCGCACGCGCCAGTTCGGCGCCATGGTCGTCCTCGATCAAGGCCAGCGCCAGGTCGATGCCGGCTGAGATGCCGGCCGAAGTCCATACCGATCCATCGCGCGAATAAATCCTGTCGCTGTCCACCAGCACCTTCGGATGCATCTTCTGCAGCTTGGCGGCCACGCGCCAGTGGGTGGTGGCGCGCTTGCCGTCCAGCACGCCCGCGGCAGCCAGCACGAAGGCGCCGGTGCAGACGCCGGCGATGCGGCGCGAGCGCTTGGCCGCGCGCACGATGTAGCTGCGCAACGCTTCCGACACCAGCCCCTCGCGCGGCGCGCCGCCGCCGGCGACCAGCAGCGTGTCGAATTTGGCATCACCGATGCGTTCGGTCTGGATGAGGGCACCGGCCGAACTGCGGATCAGGCCGCCCGGCTCCGACAGCAGCGACAGGCGGTACAGCGTCTTGCCCGCGACCCGGTTGGCGGCGTCGAATGCCGAGAGCGGGCCGGTGAAGTCGAGCATGCTGCAATCGGCAAAGATCAGGAAGGCGGTGTCGCGGATGGGCATGGGCGTCTCCGGAAGCGAATGGCTTGAAATGCCGGAATTATGACATTTTGGACGCAGATATGCAGCGCACACTGCGCAGGTCGATTTCACCGGAGCCTGTCATGGAACCCACCGCCGCTACCGTCGCCCAAGCGCATATCACCACACCCAACGCCGCCCGCCACCGCTGGAAGGTCCTGGCCGCCGGCGTGGCCGCCAATGCCAGTTTTTCCGCCATCTTTTCCGGCATCCCGGTGACCTCGGTGGTGTTGCGCACGGATTACCAGCTCAGCAATACCCAGCTCGGCCTGGCCTTGGGCCTGCTGAGCCTGGGTGTGGCGCTGGGCGAGCTGCCCTGGGGCGTGCTGACCGACCGCCTGGGCGACCGCAAGGTGCTACTGGCGGGTTTGCTGGGGACGGTGGCGGCGCTGTGGCTGCTGGTGCTGTTCGGGTTGCCGGGGCAGGGCGCCAACACTTACCGTTGGCTGTGCGCCGGGCTGATGCTGGCCGGCTTGCTGGGCGGCAGCGTCAACGGATCGAGCGGGCGCGCGATCATGGGATGGTTTCGCGACGGCGAGCGCGGCCTGGCGATGAGCATCCGCCAGACCGCGGTGCCGCTGGGCGGCGGCATCGGCGCCTTGCTGCTGCCGTCGCTGGCGGCCCATGCCGGCTTCGGCGCGGTCTATGGCGCGCTGATCGCGGGATGCCTGGCCGGCGTCTGGCTGACCTTGCTGTGGCTGCGCGAGCCGCCGCCATCGGCGCAGCCGCAGCAGGCCATCCGGCAGGAACATACCGCAACGCCGGCCTTGCGCAACGGCACAGTCTGGCGTCTGGCGCTGGGCACCGGTTTGCTGTGCGCGCCGCAAGTGGCGCTGATCAGTTTCGGCGGCATCTTCCTGCACGACTTCGGCCATGCCGGCCTGGTGCTGATCAGCGCGGTGATGACGGCCGTGCAAGTCGGCGCCGCGGTGTCGCGCATCGCCAGCGGGCGCTGGACCGATCGTCGCGGCAATCGCCGCGGGTTCCTGCGCGGCTGCGCCTTATTGAGTGCCGGTCTGTTCGCGCTGCTGGGCATGCTGGCCTTATGCGGCGCCGGGCTGGCGCCGCTGGCCTTGTCGCTTGCCGTCGCCGGTATCGCGGTGTCGGCCTGGCACGGCGTGGCCTATACAGAACTGGCGGTGCAGGCCGGGCCGGCGCAGATCGGCACCGCGCTGGGCCTGGGCAATAGCTGCGTATTCACGGTGTTCTTCCTGAGCGCGCAGGCGGTGCCGGCGCTGCTGCAATGGCGGGGTTGGGCCGCCGTCTGGCTGGCGATGGCGGCGGTGGCATTGGCGGTACGGCCGTTATTCCCGGCGCCGGGAAAGCAATGACGGAGGCGTGTTTTTCCGAAAAAGGCCGGTCTTAGACGACCGGTCTAATTTTTCGCTAGAATGTCCGCCATGCGAGAAAATTACGACGAAAACAAGCGGAACATCCTCATGGCCGGGCGCGCGATCATCGCGCAAAAAGGCTTCTCCGGCGTCGGCCTGTCCGAGATCCTGGCGGCGGCCGATATTCCCAAGGGGTCCTTCTATCACTACTTCGGCTCTAAGGAGCGCTACGGTCGCGAGCTCATCGAGCACTACGTCGAAGGCTACCTGGAACTGCTGGGCAAAGTGCTCGGAGACGCCGCCTATGGCGCCAGCGCGCGCGAACGCCTGCTGACCTACTGGGGCTATTGGCTGGAAAGCCAGTGCTGCCAGGAGTTCGAGCAGCGCTGCCTGGTGGTCAAGCTCAGCGCCGAAGTGGCAGACCTGTCCGACGACATGCGCGTGGCCCTGCATGAAGGCACCGGGCGCTTCATCGACCGTATCGCCGATTGCATCGGCGAGGGCATCGCGGACGGTTCGCTGCATACCGTGCTGGAACCGCAGGCCACCGCCACCATGCTCTACCAGCTTTGGCTGGGGGCGAGCCTGCTGTCCAAGCTCAGCCGCGACCGCGCGCCGATGGAAAGCGCGATGCACGTCACCCGCCGGGTGCTGGTTGTGCCGCAGTAGCTTCGCCGTTTTCTCTTGTCTTCCAAGCCCAGTCATTCCAGAAAGGACTCGCCATGAGTGCCAACCATACCGTCAACCGCCGGATCGTCCTCGCTTCGCGCCCCACCGGCGCGCCCACGGCCGCCAATTTCCGCCTCGAAGAAGCCGCCATCCCCGCGCCCGCGGAAGGGCAGGTCCTGCTGCGCGCCGAGTGGCTGTCGCTCGACCCCTACATGCGCGGACGGATGAGCGATGCGCCGTCCTATGCGCCGCCGGTCGAGATCGATGCGGTGATGACCGGAGGTACGGTTTCGCGCGTGGTGGCATCGCGCCATACCGATTTCCATGAGGGCGACCTGGTGATGGCCTACACCGGCTGGCAGGAATACGCGCTCGCCGACGGCAGCGGCCTGACCAAGCTGCCGGCTGGCTTCAGCCATCCTTCGCACGCGCTGGGCGTGCTCGGCATGCCCGGTTATACCGCCTACGCCGGACTGATCGACATCGGCCAGCCGCGTCCCGGCGAAACCGTGGTGGTGGCCGCCGCCACCGGCGCGGTCGGTTCGCTGGTGGGACAGATCGCCAAGATCAAGGGCTGCCGCGTGGTCGGCGTGGCCGGCGGCGCGCAGAAGTGCGAGTACGCGGTCAAGGAACTAGGCTTCGACGCCTGCATCGACCACCGCTCGCCGGATTTCGCCGCGCAGTTGGCCGCTGCCTGCCCCAAGGGCATCGATGTCTATTTCGAGAACGTCGGCGGCGCCGTGTTCGATGCCGTGGTGCCGCTGCTGAACGTGCATGCCCGCGTCCCGGTGTGCGGCCTGATCGCGCATTACAACGGCGGCCAGGTCCAGGCCGATGCCAGCGCGTTGCTGCGGCGCGTGCTGACGCAACGCATCCAGATCCGCGGCTTCATCATTTTCGACTACTACGTCAACCGCCCCGATCTGCTGGCGGCGTTCCACCACGATGTCGGCGGCTGGCTCAAGGAAGGCCGGCTGCGCTACCGCGAGGACGTGGTGCAGGGGCTGGAGAACGCGCCGCAAGCCTTCATCGGCCTGCTGGAAGGCAAGAACTTCGGCAAGCTGGTGGTCAAGCTGGACTGACAATCTATCCGGGCGCGCTGCCCGGCAACCCGGCGCGGCGGCGATCCCGCCGCGCTTTCAAGGATCGCATCCCCATGATTCCGTTTTCCGTCCTAGACCTGTCCCCGATCAACAAGGGCAGCACCGCCGCCCAGGCCTTCAACAACACCAAGGAACTGGCGCAACTGGCCGAAAAACTCGGCTACCGGCGCTACTGGCTGGCCGAGCACCACAACATGGCCGGCATCGCCAGCGCCGCGACTTCACTGGTGATCTCGCATGTGGCGGCCAATACCCAAAGCATCCGTGTCGGCTCCGGCGGCATCATGCTGCCCAACCATTCGCCGCTGGTGATCGCCGAGCAGTTCGGCACGCTGGAGTCGCTCTATCCCGGCCGCATCGATCTCGGCCTGGGGCGCGCGCCCGGCTCGGATCAGCGCACCGCCCGCGCGTTGCGCCGCCACATGGGCGGCGACACTGCCGAGAATTTTCCGCAGGACGTGCAGGAGCTGCAGGATTATTTCGCCGGGCCATCCGACTACCAGCCGCTGCGGGCGGTGCCGGGGGCCGGCCTGAACGTGCCGATCTGGCTGCTGGGGTCAAGCATGTTCAGTGCCCAACTGGCGGCTGAGATGGGCCTGCCGTTCGCCTTCGCCTCGCATTTCGCGCCGGGCTTCATGAAGTCGGCGGTGGAGATCTACCGGGCCCGCTTCAAGCCGTCAGCCGCTCTGCAAAAGCCGTATGTGATGCTGGGCCTGAACGTGTTCGCCGCCGATACCGACCGCGAGGCGGTGCGCCTGTTCAGTTCGCTGCAGCAGCAGTTCATCAACCTGATCCGGGGGACGCCGGGACAGTTGAATCCGCCGGTGGACGATATCGCCGATTACTGGCAGCCGGGGGAGCAGACGCATGTGGAGCGGTCGCTGGCTTGTGCCGTGGTGGGGGATCGGGAGTCCGTGCGTGAGGGGTTGCAGAACTTTATTGACGAGATGGCGCCGGATGAGTTGATGATTACTGCGCAGATTTATGATCATGCAGCGCGGTTGTATTCGTTTGAGATTGTGGCTGAGGTTCGGGATCAGTTGGAGCGTAGTGCTGTTGTTTAATGTGGTGGTATAGGTAGTCTGGTCTTGCTGCGTGCAGATGTACTGGCTCTATACTTATCTTTCTTCGGTCGGGAGGGAGCGCCGGGGGCGGCCCGGCAGCCGCTCACTTTTCTTGTCTCGCCAAGAAAAGTAAGCAAAAGAAGGGTTGGAGCACTGCTCCAACAAGGCTACTAACCAGCCCCTTCGGGGTTCCCGCTGGAATGAGGGGAAAAATGGGAAAGGCCGCAAGTCGCTGCGCTCCGGCGTCCTTTCTGATCCATTTTTCCCCTCATTCCAGCGGCTGGTCAGAAGCGGACTGCGGAGACGGCTCGCCTTCGGCCTTGCGGTGCTTGCATCTCGCCTGCGGCTTCGGTGTTTTTGATCGCTATCGCATCTACGCGTCATCCTGACGAAAGTCAGGACCCAGTGTCGTTAAGACGTTAGCAAAGCCGCAGAAGATAGCGAACCACGGTCCCAATCCCGATGCCGAAGGCGAGGCATTTAAGCATTTCCCCTTGTGGGCCAGCCGTTGGAGTGCGCTGAAAAATGGATCAGAAAGGACGCCGGAGCGAAGCGACTTGCGGCCTTTCCCATTTTTCAGCGCACTCCAACGGGTACCCCGAAGGGGCTGGCACTTAGGGGCCGTTTTCTTTGCTTACTTTCTTTGGCGGGCCAAAGAAAGTGAGCGGCTGCCGGGCCGCCCCCGGCGCTCCGCTTCGACCGGAGAAAGAAAAGCATAGAGCCAGTACATCTGCACGCAGCAAGACCAGACTGCCCAGAACAACCCAAGCAATCCAGAGATGTTGCCTTGCTTCAACTCCAACTTCAACGCCAAGAAAACATCGGCGCACCACCATCCCATCCCCAACTGACGGCAGCCCCCCCCCCTCCATCCCGCGTTCGTTGTCTTTTTGCACCGCCCCCTCCTCACAGAATTTCCCATTGTTTGAGATTTCGCGCCTATCTCCGGCATGTTGCCCGCATCCGTTTCCACCGTGCTCGTATTGATGGATATACTCGCCCACACCGCTTTCCCCCCGGAAAAATATTTGTCGTACTTTTGATTAAAGCCGATGAAAAAATGTGAACGTTCTGGCAAGATGCCATGTAAACAACGAGCGCGGCTCTCAGGGGGGAACCGTCATGCACTTGCCCGTATCGCCGCAATTTGTCCCAATTGAATAACAAAAAAGTCCCATCTCCTCCGAATCTGTCATCGCTGATCACGATGGGGGTGGTCGTTACCGTGCTGATCACGACCGTGTCGGTGCTGATCCTGGTGGATCAGTTCACCCGGGGCTACGCGCGCTCGGAAGCGGAGACTCGCCTCAAGCAGATCGCCTGGCAGATGCAGGAGGCGCTGGAGCGCAGCATGGCCGAGCGCCAGATCGATTTGCGCATCCTGGTGGCGCGACCGTCCGTCCGTGCCGGCAAGGATGTGCCGCATATGCGCGACGTCTTCAACGACTTGCAGGCCAATGTTCCCAACTACGCCTGGATCGGCATGGCCGCTCCCGACGGCACGGTATTGGCGGCGACCAACGGTGTGCTTGAAGGCCAGAGCGTGGCTGAGCGCCCATGGTTCAAGGAAGGCCGGAGCCATTTCTATTCCGGCGATTACCATCCCGCCATCCTGCTGGAGCCGAAGCTGCCGCAGCAGCCGGAACCCTGGCGCTTCGTCGATCTCTCCGCGCCGGTGCAGGACGTGCAGGGGCGCTTTATCGGCGTGGTCGGCATCCATCTCTCCTGGACCTGGGCGCGCGAGATCGCGACCAAGCTGATCAATCCGGCCGGCGACCGGTATGGCGTCGAAGTCATGGTCGTGCGCGCCGACGGCACCGTGATACTCGGTCCCAAGGAACTCGAAGAACGGAAGATCGCCACCGCCAGCTTCACCGCTTCGCAAAAATCGCAGGACGGCGGCGTCGTGCTGGAAGCATGGCCTGACGGCCGCCGCTACATCACCGGCTTTTCGCGCACCGGCCAGGGCAGCAGCATGATGCCCAACTGGAGCGTGATCGTGCGCCAGCCCGAGCATATCGCGCTGGAAGCCTTCCATAGCCTGGAGCGTCGGGTGATCATGGTCGGCGCGCTAATCGGCGCGGTGCTGGTGATCCTGGCCTATGCGCTCACGCGCCGCCTGGTGGGACCGGTCAATGCCTTGAGCGCGGCGCTGGAGCTGCGCGGCGCCGGGGCGCAGGACGTGCCTATCCCGCTGGTCAACAGCTACCGCGAAGTGCAGTTGCTGTCGGCGAGCTTGGTCAACATGGTGGAGCGGGAAGAAACCTACCTGCGCGAAATGCGTTCGCTCAACGAAAGCCTGGAACAGCGGGTCGCCGAGCGCACCAGCCGCCTGCATGAAACCGCCATGGCGCTGCAGCAGTCGCTGGACGTGCAGCACGCCAACCAGATCAAGCTGGAAGAAACCGCCGACGAACTGCGCGCGATCCTGGAGAACGCCCAGGATGCTTTCATCGCCGCCGACGAGCAGGGCGTGATCGTCGAATGGAACCGCCAGGCCGAACTGCTGCTGGGCTGGATGCGCACCGAGGCGGTGGGCCGCAAGATGGCCGAGCTGATCATCCCGCAGGACATGCGCGAGGCCCACTACCGGGGCATGAAGGAATTCCTCGAAACCGGCGCCAGCGTGGTCATCAACAACCGTATCGAACTGCAGGCCCTGCACCATGACGGCCACGAACTGCCGGTCGAGATCACGGTCGGCCACGTCAAGCGCCACAGCGGGCACCTGTTCATCGCCTTCCTGCACGACATCACCGAACGGCTGGCCTTCCGCGACCAGATGCGCGAGCTGGCGCTGACCGACATGCTGACCGGCCTGCCCAACCGCCGCGCCTTCTCCGACCGCCTGCCCGAAGCGATGATGCGCGCGCGCCGTGCGCATGAGCCGATGGCGCTGTTCTTCATGGACATCGACGGCTTCAAGGGCGTCAACGACCGTTACGGCCACGAGGCCGGCGATGAGCTGCTGGTCCAGTTCACCCGGCGCCTGCAGGATTCGGTGCGCGACGTCGACACCGTGTCGCGGCTGGCCGGCGACGAGTTCGTGGTGATCCTGGAAAAGTTGCAGACCCAGCAGGATGCGGTCAACGTGGCCGAAAAGATCCTCAATGCCATACGCGAACCGTTCGAGCTGACGCATTCGCGCATCAATGTCTCCAGCAGCATCGGCGTGGCCGTCTACCTCCCCGACGAGGATGGCGAGACCGGGCCGGAAGAACTGCTGGCCATGGCCGACAAGGCGATGTACGCCGCCAAGCGCCTGGGCAAGGACCGGGTGCATGTGGCCAAGATCACCGACGTCTGATCCCGCCTTTCCGCATTTCCCTTCATCTCGCCAATCCAGTGCCGCTCCGGTTTTCCCCAGGCCGGCTGCCGGCGCCTGTTTACATCCTGTTTACACCCCATCCCCATAGTTTTACCAGGATTTAACGCCCATCCGCCTATCGTTGGACTGTCTCCGATTCCGCATGCGGAACGGATCGAACAACGCAAACAATGGAGTGGGAAATGTGGCAAACCGATTTTCTCTATGTAGGCATGCTGCTCTTGTGCGGCGCCTCGATGTGGGGCTTCATCGCCCTGTGCAGCCGCCTCGAACGGCAGGAGGGCGACAAGAAATGAACGCCATGACCTTGCTCGGCCTGGCCGTTTCGGTCGGCCTGCTGGCGTACCTGGTGTACGCCCTGATCAAGCCGGAGGAGTTCTGACATGGACGGCAACGCCTATCTCCAACTAGCCCTCTATCTCGCCATCCTGCTGGTGCTGTCGGTACCGCTGGGCGGCTACATCGCGCACGTGATGGAAGGGAAATCGGCAATCAACCGTATCTTCGGCGGCGTGGAGCGCGTGCTGTGCCGCCTGTGCGGCATCCAGCGCGATGCCGAGATGGACTGGAAGCAATACGCCATCGCCGCGGTGCTGTTCAACCTGCTCGGCCTGCTGTTCGTCTACGCCCTGCAGCGCGTGCAGCAATGGCTGCCGCTGAACCCGCAGGCACTGGGCAACGTCGGCGTCGATTCCTCGTTCAACACCGCAATCAGTTTCGTCGCCAACACCAACTGGCAAGGCTACGTGGGCGAGTCCACCATGAGCTACCTGACGCAGATGGTGGCGCTGGCGGTGCAGAACTTCGTCTCGGCCGCCACCGGCATCGCCATCGCCTTCGCGCTGATCCGTGGCTTCGCCCGCCACAGCAGCAAGAGCATCGGCAACTTCTGGGTCGACATGCTGCGCTCCTCGCTGTACGTGCTGCTGCCGCTGTCGGTGGTCCTGGCGCTGGCGCTGGTGCAGCAGGGCAGCATCCAGAACTTCAAGCCCTACCAGGAAGTGAAGACGCTGGAAACGACCCACTACACGACGCCCAAGCTGGACGCCGCGGGCCAGCCGATGAAGGATGCCAAGGGCGAGCCGGTGGTCGAGGCCAAGAGCACCGATAAGCAGATCCTGCCGATGGGGCCGGTCGCCTCGCAGGAAGCGATCAAGATGCTGGGCACCAACGGCGGCGGCTTCTTCAACGCCAATTCGGCACACCCGTACGAGAACCCGACCCCATTGTCCAACTTCCTGGAGATGCTGGCGATCCTGATCATCCCCGCCGCGCTGTGTACCAGCTTCGGCGTATTGGTCGGCGACCGCCGCCAGGGCTGGGCCATCCTGGCGGCGATGACCATCCTGTTCGCGGCGATGACGCTGACGATCATGTATTTCGAATCGCAGCCCAACCCCATGCTGGCGTCGCTGCACGCCTCCGGCCCCGGCATGATGGAAGGCAAGGAAACCCGCTTCGGCATCATCGCTTCCAGCCTGTTCGCCGCCATCACCACGGCCGCTTCCTGCGGCGCGGTCAATGCCATGCATGATTCGCTCTCGCCGCTGGGCGGGCTGGTGCCGATGCTGCAGATGCAGCTGGGCGAGGTGGTCTACGGCGGCGTCGGCGCCGGCCTGTACGGCATGCTGATCTTCGCCGTGCTGGCGGTGTTCATCGCCGGCCTGATGATCGGCCGCACGCCGGAATACCTGGGCAAGAAGATCGGCGTGTTCGACATGAAGATGATGTCGATCGCCATCTTGATGACGCCGGCGCTGGTGCTGATCTTCACCGCCGTCTCGGTGATGGTGGAGAGCGGCCTGGCCGGCATCGCCAACCCCGGCGCGCACGGCTTCTCCGAAATCCTGTACGCCTTCAGTTCGGCCGCCAACAACAACGGCAGCGCCTTCGCCGGGCTTTCTGCCAACACGCCGTACTACAACATCACCACCGGCATCGCCATGTGGCTGGGCCGCTTCGGGATCATCGTCCCGGTACTGGCGATGGCCGGCTCGCTGGCCGGCAAGAAGCGGCTGGCCGCGACTTCCGGCACCTTGCCCACGCACGGCCCGCTGTTTGTGGCCCTGCTGATCGGCGCGGTGATCCTGGTCGGTGCGCTGACCTATGTCCCGGCGCTGGCGCTGGGTCCGGTGGTCGAGCATCTGCAAATGATGGCGATGTAAAAAATGGATACTGATATGACTACTCCTTCCTCCCATACTCCGTCCGGCGCCGCTGCGGCATCGGATGCGATACCGTCCGCCGCGCAGACCGCGCGCTGGATGTTCGATCCCAGGATCGTCAAGCCGGCACTGGTCGACTCTTTCCGCAAGCTGTCGCCGCGCGTGCAGTGGCGCAACCCGGTGATGTTCGTGGTCTACCTCGGCAGCATCCTGACCACGCTGCTGTTCATCCAGGCGCTGGTGTCCAAGGGCGAGGCGCCGGCCGGCTTCATCTTCGCCATCGCCGCCTGGCTGTGGTTCACGGTGCTGTTCGCCAACTTCGCCGAAGCGCTGGCCGAGGGCCGCAGCAAGGCCCAGGCGGCGGCGCTGCGCGGCGTCAAGAAAAGCGTGCTGGCCAAGAAGCTGCGCCGCGCCGAGCTGGTGCGCGGCGCCGGCGTCAGCCATGACCAGTGTGAAGTGGTGGAGGGCGGCTCCTTGCGCAAAGGCGACCTGGTGCTGATCGAAGCCGGCGACACCGTGCCGGCCGACGGCGACGTCATCGAAGGCGTCGCCACCGTGGACGAGAGCGCCATCACCGGCGAATCAGCCCCGGTGATCCGCGAATCCGGCGGCGACTTCTCGGCCGTGACCGGCGGTACCCGGGTGTTGTCGGACTGGATCGTCGTGCGCGTCTCGGTCAACCCGGGCGAAGCCTTCCTCGACCGCATGATCGCCATGGTCGAAGGCGCGCGCCGCCAGAAGACGCCCAACGAACTCGCGCTCACGCTGCTGCTGGTGGCGCTGACCATCGTGTTCCTGCTGGTGACGGTGACCCTGCTGCCGTTCTCGCAATTCTCGGTTACGGCTGCCGGCGCTGGCGCGCCGGTCACGGTCACCGCCCTGATCGCGCTGCTGGTCTGCCTGATCCCGACCACCATCGGCGGCCTGCTGTCGGCCATCGGCGTGGCCGGCATGAGCCGCATGATGCAGGCCAACGTGATCGCCACCTCCGGCCGCGCGGTGGAAGCCGCCGGCGACGTCGACGTGCTGCTGCTGGACAAGACCGGCACCATCACGCTGGGCAACCGCCAGGCCGCCGCCTTCCTGCCGGCGCCGGGCGTGTCCGAGCGCGAGCTGGCCGATGTCGCGCAACTGGCATCGCTGGCCGACGAGACGCCGGAAGGCCGCAGCATCGTGGTGCTGGCCAAGAACCGCTTCAACCTGCGCGAACGCGAAATGGCGGGCATGGGCGCGCAATTCATCCCGTTCTCGGCCCAGACCCGCGTCTCCGGCATCGACCTCGGCGCGCGCCGCATTCGCAAGGGCGCGGCCGACGCCATCCGCAAGCTGGCGCGGCAAGCCGACCAGCGCCTGCCGAACCAGGTCGAAACCGATATCGAAGCGATCGCCCGCCGCGGCGGCACGCCGCTGGTGGTGGCGGAGTGGCATAGCGATGCCGAAGCGGTCCATAACGGCGCGCCGATCCGCATCCTCGGCACGGTGGAACTGAAGGACATCGTCAAGGGCGGCATCAAGGAGCGCTTCAGCGAGCTGCGCCGCATGGGCATCAAGACCGTGATGATCACCGGCGACAACCGCCTGACCGCCGCCGCCATCGCCGCCGAGGCTGGCGTCGACGACTTCCTGGCTGAAGCCACGCCGGAGCAGAAGCTGGCGCTGATCCGCCAGCACCAGGCCGAAGGCAAGCTGGTGGCGATGACCGGCGACGGCACCAACGACGCCCCGGCGCTGGCCCAGGCCGATGTGGCGGTGGCCATGAACAGCGGCACCCAGGCCGCCAAGGAAGCCGGCAACATGGTCGACCTCGACAGCAACCCGACCAAGCTGATCGAGATCGTTGAGATCGGCAAGCAGATGCTGATGACGCGCGGCAGCCTGACCACCTTCAGCATCGCCAACGATGTGGCCAAGTATTTCGCCATCATTCCGGCCATGTTCGTTGCGACCTATCCGCAATTGGGCGCGTTGAACGTGATGCATCTGGCCAGCCCCGACTCGGCCATCATGTCGGCGGTGATCTTCAATGCGCTGGTGATCGTCGCGCTGATTCCGCTGGCGCTGCGCGGCGTGCCTTACCGCGCGCTGGGCGCGGCGGTGCTGCTGCGGCGCAATCTGCTGATTTATGGCGTGGGCGGGTTGCTGGTGCCGTTTGTCGGCATCAAGTTGATCGACATGCTGCTGGCTGCCTTTGGCTTGGTTTGAGCCATCCTGACTTCTCAAGGAAACATCATGAAATCACCTTTTTCGAATAATGCGCTGCGTCCCGCGCTGACCTTGTTCATCCTGTTGGGCGTGGTGCTCGGCGGCATTTACCCGGCGGTCGTTACCGGGCTGGCGCAGGCTTTCTTTCCGCGCCAGGCCAATGGCAGCATCATCGAGCGCGGCGGGGTGGCGGTTGGCTCTGAGCTGATCGGCGAGAATTTCTCCGGGGCCGGGTATTTTTGGGGGCGGCCGTCGGCTAGCGGCGAGTTTCCCAATAACGGCATGGCTTCCGGCGGCAGCAATCTGGGGCCGACCAATCCGGCGCTCAAGCAGGCTGCCGAGGAGCGGGTCAAGGTGTTGCGCGAGGCTGGCGGCGGGCCGGCTGTTCCTATCGATTTGTTGACGGCTTCCGGTAGCGGGCTGGATCCGCATATCAGTCCGGCGGCTGCGGATTATCAGGTGGGGAGGGTGGCTCGAGCTCGGGGGATTGGGGTTGAGCTGGTTCGTGGGTTGGTTGGGACTTATACCGAGGCGCCGCAGTGGGGGTTTTTAGGGGAGGCTCGGGTTAATGTGTTGAAGTTGAATTTGGCTTTGGATGAGGTGGCGCCTTTGCCTTTGGCTGCTAAGTAGTTTGGGTTTTTGGGTAGTCTGGTCTTGCTGCGTGTCGGTGTACTGGCTCTATGCTTATCTTTCTTCGGTCGAAGGTGAGCGCCGGGGGCGGCCCGGCAGCCGCTCACTTTTCTTGTCTCGCCAAGAAAAGTAAGCAAAAGAAGGCGACCGCTACTGCCCAGCCCCTTCGGGGTACCCGCTGGAGCGAGGGGAAAAATGGGAAAGGCCGCAAGTCGCTGCGCTCCGGCGTCCTTTCTGATCCATTTTTCCCCTCGCTCCAGCGGCTGGTCAGAAGCGGACTGCGGAGACGGCTCGCCTTCGGCATTGCGGTGCTTGCTTCTCGCCTGCGGCATCGGTGCGGTGTATCGCTATCGCATCTACGCGTCGTCCTGACGAAAGTCAGGACCCAGTGTCGTTAAGACGCCGGCAAATCCACAGTAGATAGCGAACCACGATCCCAATCCCGATGCCGCAGGCGAGGCATTTAAGCATTTCCCCTTGTGGGCCAGCCGTTGGAGCGCCATGAAAAATGGGCTCGGCAGAGTCGCTTCGCTCCGACTGCCGCGCTGATCCATTTTTCATGGCGCTCCAACGGGCACCCTCCGCAGGAGGGCTGGCACTTAGGGGCCGTTTTCTTTGCTTACTTTCTTTGGCGGGCCAAAGAAAGTGAGCGGCTGCCGGGCCGCCCCCGGCGCTCCCTTTCGACCGGAGAGACCAAGTAATAAAGCCAGAGCATCAGAACGCAGCAAGACCAGACTACAATGCTCTAAAACCATCCTCAAAATGACCACCCGCCCCAACCCCGACGACCTGCTCGAACGCGTAATGCGCGAGGAAGACCGCCAATCCCGCGGCCGCCTGAAGGTCTTTTTCGGTTTTTCGGCAGGCGTAGGCAAGACCTTCGCCATGCTGGAAGCCGCCCAGGTCCTGCGCGCGCAAAACATCGACGTGGTCGCCGGCGTGGTTGAAACCCACGGCCGCAGCGAGACCGAGGAACAACTGCAAGGCATCGAACGCCTGCCGATGAAAAAGGTCGCCTACCGCGACCGCCTGCTCCCCGAGTTCGACCTCGACGCCGCCCTGCAACGCAAGCCGCAAGTCATGCTGGTGGACGAACTGGCCCATTCCAACGTGCCCGGTTCGCGCCATGCCAAACGCTGGCAGGACATCGACGAACTGCTGCGAGCCGGCATCGACGTCTACACCACCCTCAACGTCCAGCACATCGAAAGCCTGAACGACGTGGTCGGCCAGATTACCGGCATCCGCGTGTTCGAGACCGTGCCCGACCACGTGTTCGACCAGGCCGACGACGTCATGCTGGTCGACATCCCGCCCGACGAACTGCTGGCGCGCCTGAAGCAAGGCAAGGTGTATATGCCGCAGCAGGCCGAGAAGGCCGGGCGCAATTTCTTCCGCAAGGGCAACCTGATCGCGCTGCGCGAGATCGCTTTGCGCCGCACCGCCGACCGGGTCGATGCCGACATGCGCGAGTACCGCGCCGACCGTTCCATCGCCCAGCTATGGCAGGCGCGCGAGCGCATCGTGGTGGCCGTCGGTAGCGGTGCCGGCGAGGAGCGGCTGATCCGCGAGGCGGCGCGGCTGGCGGCCAAGCTGCAGGCCGAATGGCTGGCGGTGCATGTCGACCTGGCCAATGGCAGCCAGGCGCTGGCCGGGCGCGAGCGCGTGCTCGGCTATCTCAAGCTGGCGCAGTCGCTGGGCGCGGAAACCGCCAGCATCAGCGGCGACGAACTCGCCACGGCGCTGCTGCAGTTCACCAAGAGCCGCAATGCGGGCAAGCTGGTGATCGGCCAGCAGCGCGGCCGGCTGGCCAAGCGCATCGCCGCGCTGGGCGAAGGCGTCGACATCTATACCGTCGCCCGCAGCCGGACCGCCGCCGGCGATGGCGACAGCCGCGAAGATTCCGTCGCCGATGCGGCGCAGGACCTGCTCACGCGCCGTCGGCGCATACGCGGCTATGCCTGGGCGGTGGCCAGTTGCGCCGTCACCACCGCGCTGGCTTTCGTGCTCAACGACTTCCTGCATCCGGCCAATGTCATCATGCTGTACCTGGTCGGCGTGATGCTGGTGGCGATGCGCCATGGCCGTTCGGCTTCGGCGCTGGTGTCGGTGCTGTCGGTGCTGTCCTTCGATTTCTTCTTCGTCGATCCACGGTTTTCGATCTCGGTCTCGGATGTGCAATACCTGCTGACGCTGCTGGTGATGCTGGCGGTGTCGCTGTTCATCAGCTCGCTGACCGCCAGGCTGCGGCGCCAGGCCAGCGTGGCCATGCAGCGCGAGACGCGCGCCTCCAACCTGTACATGCTGGGCAAGGAATTGTCGGCCCTGCTGACGCTGGACCAGATCCTGGAAATCGGCCGCCGCCACCTGGCCGCGGTGTTCGGCGCGCGCATCGCCTTTTTCCTGCCCGACAGCGCCAACCAGCTGCATCTGGCCGAGCCGGAGCAGGAGGCGGGCGGCGCCCATGTGCTCAAGAGCGTCGATGCCGGGGTGGCGCAATGGGTCTACGACAACGGCCAGCCGGCCGGCAAGGGCACCGCCACGCTGCCTTCGGCCGCCGCGCTTTACCTGCCGCTGACGGCCACCATGCGCACCCGCGGCGTGCTGGCCTTCGCCATCGAAGGCGCCAGCGAGGACGAGCGCCAGCTTGCCGCGGCACAGCTGGCATTGCCCGAGAACCGCCAGATGCTGGAAATCTTCTGCTCGCAGATCGCCATGGCCATCGAGCGCCTGCATTACGCCGAGGTGGCGCAGGATGCGCTGGTGAGCATGGAGTCGGAACGCCTGCGCAACTCGCTGCTGTCGGCCATCTCGCATGACCTGCGCACACCGCTGACTTCCCTGGTCGGCAGCGCCGACGTGCTGGCCGCCAATCCCCGGCTGGACGAGGATGCCCGCGCCATGGCGCGCACTATCGGTGAACAGTCGCAGAAGATGGTCGGCCTGATGAACAACCTGCTCGACATGGCGCGCCTGCAGGCCGGCGCAGTCACGCTGAATCGCCAGTGGAATGCGCTGGAGGAAGTGGCGGGGTCGGCGCTGCGCTTGCTGTCAAAGACGCTCGAAGGCCGTTCGGTCGAAGTGCGCCTGCCGGCCGGTTTGCCGCTGCTGCGGGTCGATGCGGTGCTGCTGGAACGGGTATTCTCCAACCTGGTGGAGAATGCGGCCAAGTATTCGCCGCCGGGCAGCGCCATCGCCATCGCCGCCCATGTCGAGACGCTGGACGGCGCGCAGCAGGTCAAGGTCAGCGTGTCCGACCACGGCCGCGGATTCCCGCCGGCGATGGCGCAGCACGCTTTCGAAAAATTCACGCGCGGCGACAATGAGTCCAGCACGCCCGGCGTCGGCCTCGGCCTGGCGATCTGCCGCGCCATCGTCGAAGCCCACCAGGGCCGCATCTGGATCGCGCCGCAAGAGCCGGGGCAAGGCGCTACCGTCTGTTTCACGCTGCCGGTGGAGGCGCAGCCCGACTTGCCGGAAGAATAAGGAAAGAACATGCAGGAACACGCAGGCAACATCGTATTCATCGAAGACGACCCGCACATCCGCAAGCTGGTGAAAGGCGCGCTGGAGCAAGAGGGTTTCATCGTCCATGAAGCCAAGACCGCGCGCGAGGGCGTGACCGAAGCCGGCACCCGCAAGCCCGACCTGATCATCCTCGACCTCGGCCTGCCCGACCTCGACGGCAAGCAGGTCATCAGCGAGATCCGCAGCTGGAGCGGCGTGCCCATCGTGATCCTCTCGGCCCGCACGCAGGAGTCGGAAAAGGTCGAAGCGCTCGACGCTGGCGCCGACGACTACCTGACCAAGCCGTTCGGCATGCCCGAACTGCTGGCCCGCATGCGCGCCCAACTGCGCCGCCACGCGCGCGCCTCCGGCGTCGACAAGGCGAGCGGCCGCTACCGCCTGGGCGAGGTGGTGGTCGACCTGCCGGCGCGCAGCGTCACCCGCAACGGCGAGGCGCTGCACCTGACGCAGATCGAATACCGCCTGCTTGCCACCCTGCTGCGCGACGCCGGCCGCGTGATCACGCACCGGCAATTGCTGGTGGCGGGCTGGGGACCGTCGCATGCGGAAGACCACCATTACCTGCGCATCTACATGCAGCGCCTGCGCCAGAAGCTGGAGCGGGATGCGGCGCAGCCGGTGCATATCCTTACCGAGATCGGGGTGGGGTATCGGGTGGCGGAAGTCGTGGGGGAGCCATGAGGAGGTGTGATTTCAACAGAATCGTTGTGATCGGGAACTCGGGGTCGGGGAAAAGTTGGCTGGCCGAGCAGTTGCAGCGGGAGACCGGAATGAAGTGGACGGACTGGGATTCCATCCATTGGCTGGCGGATGGCTATAACAAGGCACGCGAGCGGACAGAGGTGATTCGCATGGCCAAGGAAGTTGCTGTAGGCGATCAGTGGATTATGGAAGGTATCTACGGTTGGATTGCGACCGAAATTGCCGATAGGGCGACCATGCTGCTCTGGCTTGATATCGGGGAGGAGGAATGTGTCGCCAATATCCGGCAACGCGGCCCACGTGGCGGCGCGTCGGAACAGTCGTTTGCGGATTTGCTGGCCTGGGCCGACAGCTATTGCACGCGTGATGGATCGAGCGCCCGTATTTTTCATCAATCCTTCTTCGAAGGTTTTGCCGGAGCCAAGCTTCGCTTGTGTTCCAGAAAGGAGGCGAGGGATCTGATGGAAATGGTAATGCGGCAATTTTCGTATTGAACGATTTCACTCTATCGTTCTGAACCTAAAGATCCCCCCAGATATCGATCTGCCTGCGTATTTCGCCATTGCGGGCATCGCAGATGAACATCACCTCGCGCAGCTTCTGGCGCACCACGTAGCGGAAGTATTCGCGGTCGGTGCGAGCGACGAAATCCTCGCTTTCTATCTTCCCGTTCACCGCTTGCAATACCTGGCGGCGGCAGTCGCCGCGGTGCCGTTGCGCTTGCGGCGAAGGGCCGTAGTCGTCGGGTGAGCGGTAGGGGACCACCGCCTGGGCCAGTGGCAGCAGGCCGGCGCAGGCGATGAAGACCAGCAGCGCGGCCAGCGCGCAGCGGTAGTGGTGGCGGCGGCCGGTACGCAGGAAGAGATGGCGCGGGGAGAGCGGATGTAGGCGTTGGGTGCGCATGATGATGACTCCTTGTACCGGCCTTTCAAGTTCAAAACGTCTTGTTCAGCGACAGCACCACCTGGCTGCGCCCGATGTTCTTGCCGCGGATGGTGTAGCCGGCATCCGATGCGTTGGTGCCGGTATAGGCCAGTCCCAAGACGTAGCCGGAGAAATCACGGCTCAGGCCGAGCTTCCAGTCGGTATAGGACAGCATGGAAGCATTCGCTCCGGTATAGCGCTGGCGGCCGATGTGGGCAGCGCCGGTAATGCCGGCGAACAGTTCATGGTTGACCGACAGGTCGGCATAGCTGCTGCCGCTGGTGCCGGCGTTGCCGAAGGTATTGCCGGTGCTGTACGAATATTTGAAGGCGATCCATTTGGCATCCAGGCCGGCGTAGATTTCGGTAGTGTCGGGGCTGGTCATGCCGTCCGGATAGCTGCCGGGATAGGCGTAGTGCAGCACGCCGAGGTCGGCGTTGAGCCAGTCGGTGACGGCCGGTTTCCAGCCGGCATAGAGATCGGCTTCCAGGCTGGCCGAGGCGGCCGGGTTGCTGTCGGAGATCCAGCTGATGTTGGACATCCAGAGGCCGGCGTACAAGCCGTTGTCGTGGGTGAGGTCGAAGCCGCCTTGCAGTGCCGGCTTTTCGTTGGTCTGGGTGGTGCCGCGGAAGACGTACTGGCTGACGATGCCGAGATTGCCGGCCAGGTGCAGCGGCGAGGCGCCGGCGGCTTCGGTGTTGTCGGCGGCTTGCGCCGGTGCGATGACGGCGATGGCCAGCAGCGCGCCGGCAGCGGCCAGCGTGGCAATGCCTGCGAACTGGGCGTTGCGCAGGCGCCGGCGGCCCAGCGGCGCGTGTTGCGGGAAGACAGGACCTTGTTCTTGTTGTGCCTTGCGGTTCATGCTGGAAACTCCACGGGTTGAGGAGCTTCCAGCTTAGTTTTATGCGCGTTTAATCCTGGTAAAACTTTCGGTGCGCCGCATTAACGGGGCGTAAAAATTACGCCGGCGGCCCCCACTTCGGCGTGCGTTTTTCGAGGAAGGCATCGATGCCTTCCATCGCATCGTCTTCCATGATGTTGCGCGCCATGACATCGGCCGCGTATTCGTAAGCGTCGGACAAGGCCATCTGCTTCTGGCGATAGACCATGGCCTTGCCGTAGCGGATCGATACCGGGCTCTTGGCGACGATCTGCGCCGCCAGCGCGGCGACGGCGGCATCCAGTTCTTCCTCGGCCACCGCGTGGTTGATCAAGCCCCAGTCGGCGGCGGTTTGCGCATCGATGAACTTGCCGGTCACCAGCATCTCGAAAGCGCGCTTGATGGGGATGTTGCGCGTGAGCGCTACCGAGGGCGTGGCGCAGAACAGGCCGACGTTGATGCCCGAGACCGCGAAGCGTGCCGCATGCGAGGCCACGGCCAGGTCGCAGCTGCCGACCAGCTGGCAGCCGGCGGCGGTGGCGATGCCGTGCACGCGCGCGATCACCGGCATCGGCAGCGCCTGGATGGCCTGCATCACGCGGCTGCAGCGCTGGAACAGTTCCTGGTAGTAGCCGAGTTGCGGCGTGGCGCGCATCTCGCGCAGGTCATGGCCGGCGCAGAAGGCGCGGCCGCTGGCGGCCAGCACCACGCAGCGCACGCTGTCGTCCGCGGCCAGCCGGTCGAGCTGCGCCTGTAGCGCATCGAGCATGGCTTCGGACAGGGCATTGAATTGCTGCGGGCGGTTCAGCGTCAGCGTGGCCATGCCCGCCTTGTCTTCGCGCAGCAGGATGGGTTGGGATGCGTCTGTGCCGTTGGCTGCACTCATCGCAGGTCTCCTCGGTGTTTTTGGTCTGCGGAGATGGTAACGCGATGGCGATGCGATGTGCTTGCAATTATTTCACGCGGGTCCAACGGCTGCTGTTTCGCGCCAGCCATTGCGCGGCGATGGCGCGGTTGTCGTCGTCGTCCGGATGAAAGCCGGGGCGCAGGTAGCCCAGCAGCGCCCCGGTGCAACGGCGCAGCTGGCCGTTGCGGCCGAACCAGAAGCGCAACGCCGAACCCCAGGTGCGGGGGCGGAACAGGCTGCCGTCGCGCTTGAGGTTGAGCAGCGTTTGCACATTGCTTTCCAGCGAGAAGATGGCGAACACGTAGAGATACCAGGCCATCCGGCGCAGATTGCCGCCGCCCATGGCGCGGTAGAGGTCGAAGGCGACCGCCTTGTGTTCGGTTTCTTCCGAGGCGTGCCAGCGCCACAGCGTCTGCATCGGTTCGTCGGCGCCGTCCATCCAGCCGTGGCGCAGCAGGGCGTCGGAGAAGACGGCGGTGAGGTGTTCGTAGGCGGCGGTCACCGCCACCAGGTTCAGCGGCGAGAGGCCGAGCGCATGGCACCAGTCGACGCGGCGCTGGGCCCAGCCTTGCCAGCGGTTGCGCAGGTTTTGCCGTTCAAGATGGCGGTTGTACAGGCCGTGCAGGTGGCGATGCGTGGCTTCCTGGCCGGTGAATTGCGCGACCAGCGCATGCAGCGGGGCATGGGCCTCATCGTCCGGCAAGGTGGCGGCGCCCGCGCGCACCGCGTCGATGAAGAATTGTTCCCCCACCGGGAAACTCATCGACAGCGCATTGAAATACATGCTGCGATAGGCGTCGCCACCATGCCAGTGGCGTGCGAAGCCGGATGACAGGTCGATGGCGAGTTTGCGCACGGGAAGGTCGATGGCGGCGATGGGCATGAGGGCGGCTTGCTGCGATTAAAGAATATGAGCATTATTCAGTTTTGCCCGGCACCCCTCAACTCGTTTCAGGCTCAGTTTTCCATCATGGCACTTTCCCGCAAGAAAAAAACGCCGGAGGCCGCGCAGGCCATGCGCAAGCAGCCGGTGCAGGACCGCGCGCAGCGCACCATCGAGACCATCTTCGACGCCACTGCTCAGATCGTCGACGAACAAGGCGAGGCGCAACTGACCACCAACAAGATCGCCGAGCGGGCCGGTTTTTCCATCGGTACCCTGTACCAGTACTTCCCGACCAAGGAGGCGATCCTGCTGGCGATGATCCACCGCGGCCGGCGCAAGGTGATGGATGAGATGCAGGAAATGCTGGCCAGGTCGGTGGCGCAGGGCGCCGATCCGGAACGCATCATCCGCGAACGCATCCGGGTACTGATCGAAGCCTTCGGCGCCGGCGGGGTGTTCAAGCGTTCGATGATACGGCTGGCCTGGCGCATGGATCATCACGAGAACATCATGCAGGCCATGCGCGAGGGCGCCGAGCATATTGCGGCGGCATTGGCGCAGGTGGAGTCGCCGGGGATGCGCGTGCCGAACGCGGCGGGAATTTTTGTCCTCACCCGGGCAGTGATGGGGGCGATACGCAGCGCATCCCTGGAAGAGTCCCCCTTGCTGGGGACACGGCAGTTCGAGGACGAACTGGTGCGCCTGGCCTGGGGGATGTTGAGGGCTTGATGTTGTGGAGCGCCTCGGCGCGTTCACACCATGCCCAGCATCGCCTCCAGATCCTCGTCCTCGCTGGGCGGCGCCGACATGTCCAGTACTTCCTCAATATGGTGCAGGTGCCCGATCATCGCGGCCACCGCGTCTTCGGCGCGGCCGGCGGCGATCGCGTCGATGATGCGGCCGTGTTCGTCGTGGGCGCAGGCCGGCATCGTGGGGGAGTCGTACAGCACGATGATCAGGCAGGTGAGCGAGGCCAGTTCGCGCATCATCTTGCTCATCACCGGGTTCCCGACCATGTCGGCGATGCGGATGTGGAATTCGCCGGAGAGGCGGATGATGGCGCGGCGGTCGTTGTTTTCGCGGGCACGCGCTTCCTGGGCCACATGCTCGCGCAGTTGCGCGATGTGCGCGGGCTGGGTGTGTTCGCACAGGTGGCGCAGCAGGGCCGGTTCCAGCAGGCGGCGCGCGCCGAAGATGGCGCGCGCTTCGTCCGGCGTGGGGCTGGCGACGAAGGCGCCGCGGTTGGGGATGGTCGTGATCAGGCCTTCGTGCGACAACCGCGCCAGCACCTCGCGTACCCGTGTACGGTTGACGCCGAAAATGCCGGCCAGCTTTTCTTCCACCAGCTTGGTGCCGGGAGTGAGGCGATGTTCCATGATCGAGCCCAGGATGCGCTCGTAGATAAGGTCGCCGGCCATCGGGCGGGCGTTGATGGCTTGGCCGGGCAGGGGGCTGTTATCGGGTTTGGCGATGCTCTTTTTGCGGCTGGACTGGGTCGTGCTGGTGCTCATGTCGTCTCGGCGTAGGTTCTCGCCCGCAGCGTATGCCTGGCGTTATCGGTGTCGTGGTTGGCGCCATGATAGCTGAAAATTGTGGGATTGATTTGTCACAAAATAATAAGAATCCGTTGTGCGGGAGCGGGTCATTTTGGCGCACTTATGTGGTGAGATTTTTCTCTGCCTGATGCGTTTTTAGTTGCAAGTTGGTGCGAACCGCGATCTTTCCTCTTCGCCATCTTTTTGTCCTCACGGCTTGCTTGCCTCTGTGAGGCATGTCTTTGCGCGCCATCGCGTGGCGCATTCACCGTCATCTCCCTGGCTGGCACATCTATTGCATAAACGGTGGCAATGAAAAATTAAATTGTCACAATTTTTATGTGGTTTGTTAATTTCAGGGAGAAAACGATGCAAAAGCAAGTTCGCAAGTCCCCGTTCGGCCTGTCCTTCAAAGGTGTCGCCCTGGCTGCCATGCTGGCCTGCGGCGCGATGGCGGCGGGTTCGGCCGCCGCCCAGTCCAAACCGAAGATCAAGCTGGCCTATGCCAAGTGCGCGCACTGCATGTCGATGGCCATGGTGCCGGCGCTGGCGCAGAACGTGGAGATCGAAGGCATCAACTTCACCGCCGGTAGCGACGCGCTGACGGCGCTGGTCTCCAAGAGCGTGGACATCGCCCAGGTGACCTACCTCGCGTATGTGAGCGGCCTGGACAAGGGCTTCGACCTGGTGGCGGTGTCGGGCCAGGTCAACGGCGGTTCCGAGATGCTGTTGGGCAAGGACACCAAGCTGGCCTCGGACGACTGGGCCGGCCTGAAGAAGCTGATCGCGGACTACAAGGCGCAGGGCAAGCCCTTCCGCATCGCCGCCTCGCGCGGCAATGCGCAGGATCTGCACATGCGCGGCGAGCTGGCCGCGCACGGCATCGACCCGTCCAAGGACGTGCAGTTCGTCAATATCCCCAATCCGTCCGACCACGCGGCGGCGCTGTCGCGCGGCGAGGTCGAGCTGATCTGCTCGGTCGAGCCGTTCGCATCCCAGATCCGCATGACCGGCGTGGGCAAGCACTTCGCCTATCCGTACGACCAGGCGGCCGGCCGCCTGACCAACCTGATCGTGACCCGTTCGGACGTGATCAAGGAGCATCCGGCTGAAGTGAAGGAGACGGTGGCCGCCGTGGTCAGGCTGGTGGACGGCTTGCAGAAAGACAAGCAGGGCTGGGTCAACAGCATCGTCAAGGGCACCGGCCTGGATGCCAAGGTCGCTACCGAGGCGCTCAACAATGCCTATCCCGATTACCGCATGTACCGCACCCAGACCAAGGCTATCGCCGGCATGATGAAGGACCTGAAGTATGTCTCCGGCGACGTTTCCGCATTGGCGGAAAAGAACATGGACTACAGCTTCCTGATGGGCGTCACGGGCAAGCCGAAGTCCGAGCTGGGCTATTGATGAAGACGGAAGGAATCGCCATGAATGGATTGATGCGTTCCCTGTCGGAGGCGAAGTGGCGCTTCGCGGTTCCGGCGCTGCTGGTGCTGTTCTGGGAGGCATTCTCCCGTTCCGGCGTGATTCCGCCGGCGTTGCTGCCGGCGCCGTCGCGCGTGTTCGCCACCTGGATGGACTGGATCTTCGGCATCAACGATGCCGCCCAGGACAGCAGCGGCAAGTGGATCTACGACGCCATGGCAAGCTGCATGCGGGTGACCGCCGGTTACCTGATCGCGGCCGTGTCCGGCATCGCGCTGGGCGTGGCGATCGGCTGGTGGCGCTGGGTCGAGCGCGCCATCGAACCGACCGTGCAGATGCTGCGGCCGATCCCGCCGGTCTCGTGGATTCCGCTGGCCATCATCTGGTTCGGCATCGCCAACAAGCCGGCGATCTTCCTGGTGTTCCTCGGCGCCTTCTTCCCGATCCTGATGAATACCGTGCATGGCGTGAAGACGTCCGACCGCAACCTGCTGCGCGCCGCCGCCATGGCCGGCGCCAGGCAAGGGCAGCTGCTGCGTTTCGTGATCCTGCCGGCTGCCATGCCGAGCATCTTCGCCGGCTTGCGCATCGGCATCGGCAGCGCCTGGATGCTGACGGTGACGGCCGAGATGGTGGCGGTCAAGAGCGGCCTGGGCTATGCGCTATGGGATTCGTATTACTTCCTGCGCTATGACCTGGTGATCGCGGCGATGATCAGCATCGGCCTGCTGGGATTTCTGGCCGACTGGATATTGAAGCGGATCATGAATTCGGTGCTGCGCTGGCAGCATGTCTCCACCGTACAAGGCAAAGCGTAAGAAAGGAACATCATGGCATTCATCGAACTGAACGACATCGTCAAGGTGTTCAAGGACAGCAAGCGCGGCACGGAAATGCTGGCCATCGACAACGTCAGCCTCAAGTTGGAAAAGAAGGAATTCCTGTGCCTGCTCGGCCCCTCCGGCTGCGGCAAGTCGACGCTCTTGAACATGATCGCGGGCTTCGAGTTCCCGACCGGCGGCGAAGTCAAGGTGGCTGGCAAGGCCATCGCCGGCCCCGGCGCCGACCGCGGCATGGTGTTCCAGCAGGCCAACCTGATGCCCTGGCTGCCGGTGTGGGACAACGTCGCCTTCTCGCTCAAGCTGCAAGGCAAGAGCGCGGCCGAACGGCGCGCGGCGGCCCAGCCCTTCATCGAGACCGTGAAACTCAAGGGGTTTGAAAATCACTATCCCAGCGAGCTCTCCGGCGGCATGGCGCAGCGCGTGGGCATCGCCCGCGCCTTGCTGCAGAACCCGTCCGTGATCCTGATGGACGAGCCCTTCGCGGCCCTGGATGCGCAGACCAAGCTGGAGATGCAGGAAGAGCTGGTCGCGCTGTGGCAGCGCTATGAAGGCACCATCGTCTTCGTGACCCATAGCGTGGACGAGGCATTGATCCTGGCGACCAAGGTGGCGGTGATGACGCACCGGCCAGGGCGCATGCGCGAGCTGATCGACATCGACCTGCCGCGCCCGCGCGACACCACTACGACCGAATTCAACCGATACAAGCGCCATGTGCTGGGCCTGATCCGCGAGGAATCGGCGCTGGCGCATGCGGATGCCGCGAAGCTGGCGGCGTGAAAGGATACCAATGACGCAACGTACTTTGCTCGGCATGCTGACGCCGTCCTCCAACACTACGCTGGAGCCGGTGACCACCGCGATGATCGCCGATATCCCCGAGGCCAGCGCCCACTTCGGACGCTTCCGCGTCACCGAGATAGCACTGTCCAACCAGGCGCTGGCCCAGTTCGACGATGGCGAAATCCTGCGCGCAGCCGAGCTGCTGTCGCATGCCAAGGTCGGCAGCATCGGCTGGAATGGCACTTCGTCCGGCTGGCTCGGTTTCGAGGCGGACGAGCGTTTATGCAAGCGCATTACCGAAGCCACCGGCATTGCCGCCTGTACTTCCGTGCTGGCCTTGAACGAGATTTTCGATAAGACCGGCGTCAAACGCTTTGGACTGGTAACGCCCTACCTGGACGACGTGCAGGCCGCCATCGTCAAGAACTACGGCAGCGCCGGCTATGAATGCGTGTCCGAACGCCACTTGCGCAAGCAGGATAATTTCTCGTTCTCCGAAGTGGGCGCCGACGCGTTGCGCGCGATGGTGCGTGAAGTCGCCAAGGACAAGCCGCAGGCCATCACCATCTTCTGCACCAACCTGCGCGGTGCGCCGCTGGTGGAAGAGCTGGAGAAGGAAATCGGCATCCCTATCTATGACACCATCTCCACCGTAGTGTGGAAGTCGCTCAAGCAGGCCGGCGCCGACCCGTCGCGCATCCGCGGCTGGGGTTCATTGTTCCGCGACGTGAAGTAGGATCTTATGGACGCATTCGATGTAGTGATCCGCAACGGCACCGTGGCTACCGCTGCCGACATCATGCAGTGCGACGTCGGCATCAAGGACGGCAAGGTCGCCATGCTGGGACGTGGCCTGGCGCCCGGCAAGAAAGAGATCGATGCGACCGGCAAGCTGGTGCTGCCCGGCGGCGTGGATGCGCACTGCCACCTCGACCAACCGATGGAAGAGGGATTGAAGATGGCCGACGATTTCAGGAGCGGCACCATTTCAGCCGCTTGCGGCGGCACCACCACCGTCATCCCGTTCGCCGCCCAGGCCAAGGGCGGTTCGCTGCGCGCGGCGGTCGAGGACTACCATCGCCGCGCCGAGGGCAAAGCGGTGATCGACTACGCCTTCCACATGATCGTCAGCGACCCCAGCGAGCAGGTATTGAAGGAAGAGTTGCCGCAGCTGGTGCGGGAGGGCTATACCTCGTTCAAGATCTATATGACCTATGACGACCTGAAGCTCAATGATCGCCAGATACTCGACCTGCTGGCCCTGGCGCGGCGCGAGGGAGCGATGGTCATGGTGCACGCCGAGAACGCCGACTGCATCGGCTGGCTGACCGAGCAGTTGGAGCAGGCCGGCCTGACCGCGCCGAAATACCACGCGGCTTCGCGCCCGATGCTGGTCGAGCGCGAGGCCACGCACCGCGCCATCGCCTTGTCGGAGCTGGCGGACGTGCCGATCCTGATCGTGCATGTCTCGGGGCGGGAGGCCATCGAGCAGATCCGCTGGGCGCACGGCCACGGCCTGCGCATCTATGCCGAAACCTGTCCGCAATACCTAGTGCTGACGGCGGACCATCTCGACGACGGTTACCACGGCGCCAAGTGCGTGTGCAGTCCGCCGCCGCGCGACAAGGCCAACCAGCAATATGTATGGGACGGCCTGGCCAGCGGCCTGTTCACGGTATTCTCGTCCGACCATGCGCCGTTCCGTTACGAAGACCCGCAAGGCAAGAAACCGGGCGGCAAGGAGGTGCCGTTCCGCTACATCCCCAACGGTACGCCCGGGCTGGAGACGCGCATGCCGATCCTGTTTTCGGAAGGCGTGGGCAAAGGGCGCATCGACCTGAACCGCTTTGTCGCGCTGACCGCTACCGATCCGGCCAAGATGTACGGCCTGTATCCGCGCAAGGGCACGATCGCTATCGGCAGCGACGCCGATATCGCGATCTGGGATCCGCATAAGGAAGTCATTATCCGCAATGAGATGCTGCACCATGACGTCGATTACACGCCATATGAAGGCATGCGGATCACCGGCTGGCCCGAGACCACGCTCTCGCGCGGGGAAGTGGTGTGGGATGGCGGGCAGGTCCGGGGGGCTGTTGGCCGCGGGCAATTCCTGGCGTGCGGCTTGCCCGATCCGGCGCGCCCCAGGAAAAATATTCCTGCTTGATGGGAAAATATTTTTCGTGTCGCATGCCGGACAGCCCTTTAGCGGCGCCTAGTCCTTGCCGTAAACGCAGCAGGGGAAGGTCAAAGATAATGTCAGCCAGGCCAGTCCCGGGCACGCCAAGGGCGTGCCCGGGCGAGTTCTGGCGTTGCGCGCCGCCGATTGGCGGCGGCCATCGATGACGCCCCGGAACCCATTCCAACAACGTTCCGATGTCGATGATGAACAATCTTTCGCTCAAGAAAAAACTCTGGCTGCCCCTGATCTTCTCCCTGATCGCCTTGCTGTTCCTCTCGGTCTGGCACGCTTACCAGACCCGCGACCTGCAGATCGCCGAACGCCAGCGCGCGCTGGAAGACGTCACCGAGATGGCCTATACCGTGATCGCCGGCTACGCCAAGCTGGAGGCCGATGGCCAGATGTCGCATGAGGATGCGCAAAAGGGCGCCATCGCCCGCGTCAAGGGGCAGCGCTATACCGGCGACGGCTATGCGACCATCATCGGCGCCGATTCGACGGTGGTGATGCATCCGATCAATGCCAAGCTGGACGGCAAGAACCTGCTCGACTTCAAGGATGCCAAGGGCAACGAGCTCTACAAGATGATCGCCGCCATCGGCGCCTCGCCTGCCGGCAAGGGCTTCCTGGAGTACTGGTGGCCGCGTCCCGGCGCCGACAAGCCCAGCCCCAAGATGGGCTTCGTCAAGCGCTTCAAGCCCTGGAACTGGGATCTGATCTGCAGCGTGTACTCGGACGACATCGAAGCCGACTTCCGCAAGGCGCTGATCCAGGCCGTGGCGGTGCTGGTGGCGCTGGGCGTGCTGCTGTCGCTGATCGCCGGCCTGGTTTCGCGCAATATCTTCCGTTCCATCGGCGGCGAACCGACCGAGGCTGCCGAGATGGCGCGCAAGATCGCCGCCGGCGACCTGACCGGCACCATCCACACCGGCGCCGGCGACAACCGCAGCCTGGTGGCGGCGGTGGCCTATACGCGCGACCGCCTGGTCGATACCGTGCACGGCATCCAGAACGCCACCGAATCGATCAAGACCTCGGTGGACGAGATCGCCACCGGCAACATGGACCTGTCCAACCGCACCGAGCAGCAGGCCGGCTCGCTGGAAGAGACCGCCTCGGCGATGGAGGAGCTCACTTCCACCGTCAAGCAGAACGCCGCCAACGCCCAGCACGCCAACCAACTGGCGGCGACCGCCTCCAAGGTGGCCATCGCTGGCGGCGACGTGGTCGGCCAGGTGGTGCAGACGATGGATTCGATCAACGATTCCTCGCGCAAGATCGTCGACATCATCAGCGTGATCGACGGCATTGCCTTCCAGACCAACATCCTCGCCCTGAATGCGGCGGTGGAGGCCGCGCGCGCCGGCGAGCAGGGGCGCGGCTTCGCCGTGGTGGCTTCCGAGGTGCGTTCGCTGGCGCAGCGCTCGGCCGCGGCGGCCAAGGAAATCAAGACCTTGATCGATGATTCCGTGGGCAAGGTCGATGCCGGCACCCAACTGGTGCAGCAGGCCGGCCAGACCATGCAGGAGGTGGTCGCCAGCATCCAGGGCGTTTCCACCGTGGTCAACGAGATCGCCACCGCCAGCCACGAGCAGAGCGCCGGCATCGAGCAGGTCGGCCATGCCATCACGCAGATGGACGAAACCACGCAGCAGAACGCCGCGCTGGTGGAACAGGCCGCGGCGGCGGCGCAGTCGCTGCAGGAACAGGCGCAGAAGCTGGTGGCGCTGGTCGGCGTGTTCACGCTCGACCGCGGCCGGGCGGCGGCAGGGCAGAAGGCGCTGCCGCACTGATTGGCGGCGGCAGTCTGGACAACGGCGCCCCTGGTGGGCGCCGTTGTCGTTTGCGGGCTCCGTGGTGCGTCACGGCAGGCTTGGGCTGGAAGCATGGTGCAAAGCCAAAGATGCTGCACCAAAATGATTTGAAAAAATAATAAATCTGTAAAAATATTTTTTACAGCAGTAAATGCTGCAAAAGCCGCTTTCCTCTCTGCAATACGGCAGCACTATTTGCCGCCTCTTCTCTACCATGTAGCCGTTTTGGATGCATTGCAACATGCGCTGTTGCCATGCTCCTTTTGCCTTCCACGGAGTCCTGCATGTCGATCGAAAACGCGGTCCCCCGCGCCACCCCCAAGCCCGCCGCCAAACACAAGCCGATGAGCGGATGGTTCCTGGCCTGCGTGGTGCTGGCGATCTGCATCTGGGGCGGCAACTGGCCGGTGATGAAGATCGGCAGCCAGTTCATCTCGCCGCTGTGGTTCGCGGCCAGCCGCTTCTTCTCGGCCGCGGTATTGAGTTTCGCGATCGCCTTCGCCATCGGCAAGCTGCGCCTGCCGACGCGCCGCGAATGGCCGGTCGTTATCGGCGTGGGCGTGCTGCAGATGGGATTGTTCACGGCGCTGGTGACCGGCGCCCTGCATTTCGTCATGCCCGGCCGCGCCTCGCTGATCGCCTACGCCACCTCGATCTGGGTGGTGCCGGGGGCGGCGCTGGTGCTCAAGCAGAAGCTGACCCAGCAGCAGTCGCTGGCTTCGGTGTGCAGCTATGCCGGGATCGCGGTCATCGTGTTGCCCGCGCTGCTGCATGCCGACCTGCACAGCATGGTCGGTTACCTGATGCTGGGCGCGGCGTCGCTGTCGTGGGCCGCCAACATCCTGCAGATCAAGCTGACCCCGGGCGTGAAACTGGACTTCGACCTGCTGCCCTGGCAGACGCTGGTGGCCGCGTTGCCGCTGTGCGTACTGGCGTTCGCCTTCGAAGGCGCGCCAGCCTTCCTGCTCGACCATCACTCCTGGTACGTGATCGCCTATACCGGCCCGCTGGCTACCGCGCTGACGTTCCTGGTGGTGCTGCAGATGACCCAGCGCCTGTCGCCGGTGACGGTGTCGGTGTGCATGCTGGGCGTGCCGGTGGTCGGCTTGACGCTGTCGTCGCTGTTCTTCGGCGAGCGGCTGTCTTCCGACCTGCTGCTGGGCATGGGCTTGCTGTGCCTGGGGCTGGCCTTGCCCGCGCTGCCTTCCTTCGGCTGGCGCCGCGTGGCGCTTAGAACCCGTTTCACAATGAAACGGGTTCTTAAGGCCTGAACGGAAGCCGCGGCGTCAGCGCGCCGCCATGTAGCGTCCGATCCGTTCCACCAGCAGTTCGCGCAACGCCGTCACCGTGGGCGACAGCATCCTGCGGTGCGTGCAGACCAGGTTGAGCGGCGCGTTTTCCCCGTCGTAGTCGTCCAGCACGGTTTCCAGCCGGCCGCTGCGCAGGTCGGCCAGCACGTCCAGGCGCGACTTGTAGGCGATGCCGTGGCCGTTGGCGGCCCAGCGGTGCACCATTTCCCCATCGTCGCAGACGCGGTCGCCGTTGACCGCCACGTGCGACAACACGCCTTCCTTGATGAAACTCCAGCGCGTATGCAGCGTGTCCGACAGCAGGTAGCGCAGGCAGTTGTGCTGACGCAGGTCGGCCGGCGTGCGCGGGCGGCCGTGGCGCGCCAGGTAGTCGGGCGAGGCGCAGGCCACGCGGCGGTTGTCCGGCGCCAGCGGCAGCGCCACCAGGCTGGAGTCTTCCGGCGCGCTGTAGCGGATCGCCACGTCCACCGGCTGGCGGAACATGTCGGCCACGCGGTCGCTGATGCGCACCTGCAGCGTCACCGCCGGATGCAGCGACTGGAATTCGTCGAGCCATTGGCACATCAGGTTGCGTCCCAGGTCGGACGGCACCGACAGCGACAGGTTGCCGCCCACGATGCGGCGCCCGTGCGCCACCGCGTCGCGCCCGGTATTGACCTCGGCCAGCGTGTTGCGCGCGTATTGCAGGTAGCGCTCGCCATCGGGCGTCAGGCGCAGGCTGCGGGTGGAGCGCGTCAAGAGGCACGCGCCCAGTTCGCTTTCCAGTCGTTTCATGGCGGCGCTGGCCACGGCGGGCGTGATATCGTGCTGGCGCGCGGCGGCCGAGAGGCTGCCGTTGTCGGCGGCGCTGACGAAGATGAGCAGGTCTTCCAGGCGGATCATGGCAAGGGGCGGGAACGCAAAAAGGAAATGGCCCTTATTCTACTTTCAAAATATTTTTGAAAATGTTTCTGCGGCCATCTCCTTTTTCGAGACTGGCGGATCGCCGATGATAGCGGCCGGGGAACGCAGCAATGCGCTTCCATTCAGATCCAATGCGACCGCCATCAACAAGGAGAATCCATGAGCATCGTCCAATTCGCCAAGAAGCGCCATTCCGCCAAAGCCTTCGACCCCAACCGCAAGATTCCCGCAGGCGTGATCGCCGAGCTGCGCGAGCTGCTGCGCTTCTCGCCGTCCTCGGTCAACTCGCAACCCTGGCACTTCGTGCTGGCGTCCACCGATGCGGGCAAGGCGCGCATCGCCAAGGCGGCGGAGGCGGGTTTCCCTTATAACGTCTCCAAGATCGTCGACGCTTCGCACGTGCTGGTGCTGTGCACCCGCACCGCGATCACCGAGGCGCACCTGGAAGCGCTGCTGGCGCAGGAAGAGCATGACGGCCGCTTCGCCAATGCCGACGCCAAGGCCGGCCAGCGCGGTTCGCGCCTGTCGTACAGCGACCTGCACCGCTACGACCTGAAGGATGCGCAGCACTGGATGGACAAGCAGGTCTACCTGGCGCTGGGCACGCTGCTGCTGGGCGCGGCGACCTTCGAGATCGACGCGGTGCCGATGGAGGGCTTCAACGCCAAGGTGCTGGACGAGGAACTGGGCCTGCGCGCCAAAGGCTTCACCAGCACCGTGCTGGTCGGCCTGGGCTACAGCGGCGCCGGCGATTTCAATGCCAAGCTGCCGAAGTCGCGCCTGCCGGCAGCGACGGTGTTCACCGATATCTGAAAATGAAGATGCGGCCCGGACCTCAGATCTCCACGATCAGGTCCGGGTCGTAGCGCTCGTTCTCCGGCGTGCCGTCGCGCCGGAGATAGCCGCAGGGATTGCACACGACGCGGCAATCGCCGACGCGGTAGTCGAAGGAGTCGTGGGTGTGGCCATGCACCCACAGGTCGGCGCGTTCGACCAGCGCATCGAGGTTGGACGAGAACGCCGCCGACACCAGGTCTTGCGCATACCGTTGCGCCACCGAGCGCAGCGACGGCGCCATGTGGGTGATCACCACGGTGCGGCCGTCGAAAGGCGTTTCCAGTTTTTCCGCCAGCCAGGCGAGGTCGGCGCGGTGCAGCCGCACCGTGTCGTCCGGCGTCATCGGACGCACGCCGCCGTCTTCCACTTCGATGCGGCGATAGTCCATCATCACCGGCTCGGCCGCGGCCATCGCGCGCTGCCGGTTTTCCTCCCCGAACAAGGCGTAGTCGGTCCACAGCGTGGCGCCGAGGAAACGCACGCCGCCGATCACGGTTTCACCCCGCTCCAGCAGGCGCACGTTGGATGACGCTGCGCCCCGTTGCGCTAGATCGCGCAACGTGCCTTCCCAGGTATTCCCATAGCCTTCGTGGTTGCCGCTGACGTAGAGCACCGGCAGGCCGGCGAACGTGCGTTCGGCCCAGGCCAGCGCGCGCGCCGGCTTGTCGATGTCGCCGGCCAGGATGACGACGTCGGGGCGGCTGGCTTCGGGGCGGATGGGTGGTGCGTTTTCACGCCAGACTTCAAGGTGCAGGTCGGACAGGATCAATAGACGCATGGGGTGGGCGGGCCTTCGGCCGGCAAATAGTGGCATCGATACGACACCTTAACAGGGATTGGCCATCCCGGTGGCGCACCGATTCAACCCTTCCGCGACAGCTCGCAATACGGATGGAATTTCCTGCGTCGGCAGAGGAGATGCAATGTCGCCGGCGGCCTGGCATCGATGGCGCCGGCTCCTTGGCGGGAGAAAAATTTGCGAGTTTTTATGAGTTTATCGGCAAAGATTTTCTGTATAACGTTGTGAATAAGGGAAGCATTGCCAAGCTCCTGAGGGTGGGCCCGGACGTGTGTTTGGCAGGGGCGCGGCGGCGATGCTTCCAGTAGTCATAAGAATAGTATCGTCCGGAACGCTAGATAGATGAGAGTATTAATCGTTGAAGACGAGATCGACTGGCGCAACTCGCTTGCCGCCCATGTCGGGGGATTGGGCTACGAGGCCGGCACCTGCTCGGCCCTCGCGCAAGCGCTTGAAATCCTGAAAAACCGCCAGCCGGACATCCTGATCGCCAATGCCAGCCTGCCGGACGGCAATCTCCTGGCAGAACTCGCTTCGATCCGCCAGCATTTCCCATCGATGGGCATCGTCATCCTGGCAGCCAGCACCCGGCTGGAAGAGCGCGTGCGCGGCATGCGCGACGGCGCCGATTATTACCTGGTCAAGCCGGTCAAGCTCGATGAGATCTCGGCCACGCTCACGGCGCTGTCGCGCCGCATGAAGACCGTGCCGCACCAGCACCTGCCGGAGTCGGAGAAATGGAGCTTCAGCCGCAAGTCGGGCCGCCTGGCCGACGGCAATTCGGTATCGCTGCAATTCACCGACAAGGAAAGCATCGCGCTGGCGGCATTGCTGCAAAGCCCCAACTATCCGGTCTCGCACGCGCAGCTGTTCGACCTGCTCAGGTCCGGCGCCGAGGAATACGATTCACACCGCATCGATGCGCTGATTTACCGCGTGCGGCAGAAACTGCGTTCGCTGGAGGATGCGCCGATGCAGATCCGCAACATCTATGGCGAAGGATTCCTGATGCTGCGCCGGAGCGCATCGGTGGATATCGTGCTGGATTTCTGAGGCCGGCGGCTCGCAAAAGACGGCGATCGGAATTCGTGTCTTGGAACGGTATTCATCGCTGCTTTTACGGAAGTTGTGAAGGAGGCGGGTCGTATTGCTCATGAAATGACGGAGCGATGGCTCGCCTTGATTCTTTTGCTGCGATGCAAATTAATTCGCATCCGTTCGTCGCCAGGGTGAAGAATGAATTGGATGCTGCCATTGGCGTGAACGGCGGCAAAAAATGCTGCGTTGCGAAAGATTTGCCGCTTTCAGGTATCATGTTCCCTGTTTCGCCGCTAAAACGTAAATCTTCGCTTTGCGTTTTCCGCTGAATCTTCCTTCGCAGGCATGCCGCTTGCGATCCACCCGCTTGAAGACGATACGAAACCGGCCATCGGATCCGGGCGCCTTGGCATTTGCATCGGCAAATGCGGGGCGCACGGGCCGCGAGGGCCGCGTTGCCGGTCGTGTTGAAAAAACATGTCTATTTCCGCTCAATACTCCGGGGCCATCGACGAGTCCCGGCATCGACCCCTCACTTCCTCCGACTACAAGACGCTCGGCCTGTCGGCCCTGGGCGGCACGCTGGAATTCTATGACTTCGTCATTTACGTATTCTTCGCGGCGGTGGTCGGCAAGCTGTTCTTCCCGGCCGACATGCCGGAGTGGCTGCGCATGCTGCAGACCTTCGGCATCTTCGCCGCCGGCTACCTGGCGCGCCCGGTGGGCGGCATCATCATCGCCCACTACGGCGACGTGATCGGCCGCAAGCGCATGTTCACGCTGTCGATCTTCCTGATGGCGGTGCCGACGCTGGTGATCGGCCTGCTGCCGACCTACGCCAGCATCGGCGTGGCCGCGCCTATCCTGCTGCTGCTGATGCGCACCCTGCAGGGCGCGGCCATCGGCGGCGAGATGCCGGGCGCCTGGGTGTTCGTGGCCGAACACGTGCCGGCCAACCGCTATGGCTTCGGCGTCGGTTCGCTGACCTCGGGCATCACCGGCGGCATCCTGCTGGGTTCGCTGATGGGCATCTTCATCAACAGCGTGTTCGAACCCGGCGAGGTGGCCGGCTATGCCTGGCGCATCCCCTTCATCCTGGGCGGCGTGTTCGGCCTGGTGTCGGTCTACCTGCGCCGCTACCTCGAAGAGACGCCGGTGTTCCGCGAGCTGGCCGCGCGTCGCGCTCAGTCCCGCGAACTGCCGCTCAAGACGGTGCTGCGCGAGCACCGTGCCGCCAGCGTGCTGACCGCCGGCATGACCTGGTGCCTGTCGGGCGCCGTCGTGGTGGTGATCCTGATGACGCCGTCCTACCTGCAGACCGTGCACCACCTGCCGGCCAAATTGGTGATGCAGGCCAATTGCGCCGGCACGCTGATGCTCACCATCGGCTGCCTGGTTATCGGCTGGCTGTGCGACCGCATCGGCACGCGTGCCTCGATGATCATCGGCTGGGGCGGCCTGGCGCTGTCGAGCGTGTGGTTCTACGGCCAGTTGCCGGGTTCGCCCGAATCGCTGGTCTGGGGCTACGGGCTGGTCGGCCTGTTCGTGGGCAGTATCTCGTTGACGCCCATCGTCGCCACCCGCGCCTTCCCGCCGCCGGTGCGCTTCAGCGGTTTGTCCTTCGCCTACAACATGGCATATGCGGTGTTCGGCGGGCTGACTCCGATCCTGATTTCGCTGTGGATCAAGCAAGACGTGCAGGGGCCGGCGCACTATGTGCTGGCGCTGTCCATCCTCGGCGTGCTGCTGGCGTTCGTGCCGATGAGCAGCAAGGGATACCGCGCTGCCGGCAAGAACTGAGAACCAGGCATACCCATGAAAACCCGGAGTCCGCGATGCGGCTCCGGGTTTTGTTTTTTTGCCGCTCGCAGTCATATGGTTGTCATACGAATTACATATGATCGCCGATCAATCAAAAAAACATGACAGGGGTCGAGCATGGTGGACAGCCATTTCAGCCTTACCCCGGCGCTGGGGAGCAGCCTTTATCAGCCGACCGCAGGGGCGCTGGCGGTAGGCGTTCCGGTGGTCTCGTTCGATGAGAACAATGCCAAGGTGCTGGAAATCTTCGGCCAGCACAGGGAGCTGGTCAGCTTGCCGGTAGTCGAGCAGGGGCGGCCGATCGGCCTGATCAGCCGGCATATCTTCATGTCGCAGATGTCCAAGCCCTACCACCGCGAACTGTACGAGCGCAAAAGCTGCATCGCGTTCATGGACAAGGATCCGCTGATCGCCGACGCCGATACCCCGATCGAGACGCTGGGCGCGCTGGCGGTGGCTTCCGGCGACAAGACGCTGGCCGACGGTTTCCTGATCGTGCAGGACGGCAAGCTGTCGGGCCTGGGCTCGGGGCTGGAGCTGATGCGCATGCTGGTGGCCCAGCAGGAAGAAAAGAACCGCCAGGTGATGCAGAGCATCGACTACGCCAGCGTCATCCAGCGCGCCATGCTGAGCGCGTCGCGCTCGGCCATGTCGCAGGCGCTGGACGATGCCTGCCTGGTCTGGGAGCCGCGCGACGTGGTCGGCGGCGACTTCTACCATTTCGAACACCATGCCGACGGCTGGTTCGCCGCCGTTGCCGACTGTACCGGCCACGGCGTGCCCGGCGCCTTCCTGACCCTGATCGCTTCCTCGTCGCTGAAGCAGGCGCTGGAGCTGTACGGCCCGCGCGACCCGGCGCGGGTGATGCACGAGGTCAACCGCGGCATGAAGCGGGTGCTGGGCCAGCAGGCGGGTTCGGACAAGCCGTCGGAATCCGACGACGGCATGGACGCCTGTTTCTTCTGGTTCGAGACCGCATCGCGCCGGCTGGTCTGCGCCAACGCCAAGATGCCGCTGTTCGTCTTGTCCGGCGACGGCGCAACGGTGGAAGCCATCGAAGGCCAGCGCACCGGCCTGGGCTATGTGGATACGCCCGACGGCATGCAGTGGGAAAACCGCAGCATCGAAGTGGAGCCGGGCGCGCTCATCTTCGTTTCCACCGACGGCGTGACCGACCAGATCGGCGGCGCCAAGAACATCGCCTTCGGCAAGCAGCGCCTGCGCAAGCTGCTGCAGGAGCACAGCGACGCGCCGATGCCGGAACTGGGCCGGCAGGTGATGGCGGCGCACCGCCAGTACCAGGGCGCGCAGCGCCGGCGCGACGACGTCACATTTTTCGGGTGCCGGCCGGGCGCGGCGCCTTTCAACAACCACAGGCAACAAGAGCAACGGACATGAGCGTCATTGAGCGGGAATGGGAGTGGGCCGATTTCTACAGCTACGTCGAACGGCGCGACGTGATCTTCTACTACGTCGGCTATTTTTCGCAAACGATCATCGCGGCCATGGCCGATGCGGTCAAGTTGCGGGTCGAGCATACCGGCGCGGTCGCGCAGACCCGCCGCAAGCTGTTTTCGTCCTTCATCGAGATGGCGCAGAACATCCTGCATTACTCGTCCGACCTGCATGAGAAGGAAGGCCAGGCGACCGAACCGTTGATGCGGCATGGCGCGGTCTTCATCTCGCTGACCGAAGGGCGCTACTACCTGCATTGCGCCAATCCGGTCCGCAGCGAGATCGTCGAGAGCTTGCGAGAAAAGCTGGCGCACCTGCGTTCGCTGACCATCGACGAGATCAAGTCCGAATACAAGGAAATGCTGCGTGCGGAAACGCCGTCCGACAGCAAGGGCGCCGGCCTCGGTTTCCTGACCATGGCGCGCGATGCCAGCGCGCCGCTCGATTTCGAATTCTCGCCCGCCGCCGCGGACGACACCTCGATGTTCTACCTGAGGGCCACCATCTGAGGGGCCGGCGTATTCAGTCCGGTATCCGGCCCGTATTTTTGGAATGAATGTATGGATAACTTATTTATAGCGGCCAGTCCCAGTTCCCCGGAAGTGGATTTCCGCTTCGATGAACGCACGCTCTCCCTGAAAGGGGAGTCCTATCCCGAAAACGCGGCCCAGTTCTGGGGCGAGATCATCGCCGCGCTGCGCCGCTTCCTGGCCGCTGACGATGCGTCCGCCGCCATCACCGTGAACGTGGCGCTGGCCTACTTCAACAGCTCCAGCACCAAGATGCTGTTCTCGCTGTTCGATGCCTTGAACGAGAAGGCCGAGTCCGGCGCCGAGGTGGTGCTGAACTGGTACCACGACGAAGACGACGACACCATTTTCGAATTCGGGCAGGAACTGCAGGAGGATTTCCCCGCGCTCGCTTTCCATGACCATGCGGTAAAGAGCCAATGACCGACGCTGACCTTTTCGAGGCGGAAGCGGAAGCGCTGGAAAGCGCCCGGCGCGTGCTGGCCAGCGGCACCGGCGAGCTCGACCATTATCGCGGGGCGCTGGAAGTGCTGGTGCAGAACTACGGCCAGCTGATGCGCCAGAGCCGCCGCCTGATCTCGCGCAGCGACCGCACCGAGCGCGAACTGAACCAGCTCAATTCACGGTTGCAGCAGCTCAGCGACGAACTCGACTACAAGGCCCGGCACGACAACCTGACCGGCGCCCTGAACCGCGGCGCGGTGTTCGACTGCGCGCGCCAGATCCTGGAAAAATCGGCGATGTCGCTGGTGGTGCTCGATATCGATTTCTTCAAGCGCATCAACGACGAGTTCGGCCACCCCACCGGCGACGCGGTCATCCGCGAACTGGTGAGCCGGCTGCGCAACGTGGTCGATGGCATGGGATTGATCGGCCGCGTCGGCGGCGAGGAGTTTTCCATCCTGCTGCCCGGCATGCCGCTGGACGAGGCCGTGGCGCTGGCTGAAAAGATCCGCGCCGCGATCGCCGGCGAGCGCTTTTGCTGCCTGTCGGCGCGGCCGGTGACATCGAGCTTCGGCGTCGCCTGGAGCGCGGCGCAAGGCAATTTCGAAGATGCCTACGCGCGCGCCGACGAGGCCTTGTACCGCGCCAAGCGCGGCGGCCGCAACCACGTCGAACGCGAACAGTAATTCAGACCGACCGGGTCAGTCCGCCGTCGACGCGGATGTTCTGGCCCGTGATATAGGCCGCGCCCTCGGACGCGAGGAAGGCCACGGTCGCCGCGATCTCCTCGCTTTTCCCATACCGCTGCATCGGCACGCTGGCGCGGCGCTCTTCGCGCGCCGGCAGGCTGTCGATCCAGCCCGGCAGGATGTTGTTGATGCGGATGTTGTCCTTGGCGTAGGTGTCGGCGAAGATCTTCGTGAACGCCGCCAGGCCCGAACGGAACACCGCCGAGGTCGGGAACATGTCGCTAGGCTCGAACGCCCAGGCGGTGGAGATGTTGATGATGGCGCCGCCTTTTTGCTGCTGCATGAACGGCGTCACCAGCCGGGTCGGGCGGATCACGTTGAGGAGATAGGTGTCCATGCCGCGGTGCCAGTCGTCGTCGCTGATTTCCAGGATAGGCGCGCGCGGGCCGTGCCCGGCGCTGTTGACCAGCACGTCGATGCGGCCCCATTGCGCCACCGCCAGATCGACCAGTGCCTTGAGGTCGTCGGCTGACTGGTTGGAGCCGGTCACGCCAATGCCGCCCAGTTCTTTGGCCAGCGCCTCGCCCTTGCCGGAAGAGGAGAGGATGGCGATCTTGTAGCCGTCCGCCGCCAGTTTCTTCGCGGCGGCGGCGCCCATGCCGCTGCCGCCGGCGGTGATCAGGGCAACCTTGTCAGTCATGGAAAATCCTTTGTGTGTATGTGTAGAGTGTGGATTGAATGGAATGGCGGGATTCTAGCCGTATTGCGCGCACTTATCCGAGGCGCGCCTCGCTGGGCGGATGGCCGATGATGCGCTTGAAGGCGCGGCTGAACGAGGCTTCCGAATCGTAGCCCAGGCGGTTGGCGACCACCGCCACGCGCATGCCTTCGCGCGCGATCCAGTGGCGCGCCTGGAACATCTTCACGCGCGCCACGTACTTGGCCGGCGTTTCGCCGACGGTATTGGAAAACTTCTCGATGAAGCTGGAGCGCGACGCGCCCATCACCCCGGCCAGTTCCGCCACCGACCATTCGCGTTCCGGTTGGCGATGCACCGCCGCCAGCACGCGCCCGACCTGCGGGCAGCGCACGGCGGCGATCCAGCCGGTGGCATCGCTGCAGGCGCATTCGACCCAGGCGCGGATGATGCTGGCCGACAGCACATCGGCCAGGCGCGCCAGGATGCCGCAGGCGCCGATGCGGTTCAGGGTCACTTCGCGCTCCATCGCCTCCAGCATGGGAAGCACCGCCGGGTCCCGTTGCGCCAGGTCGTTGGCGCGCATGACATCGGGCATCATCGCCAGCAGCGGATGCAAGGGGTCGAGGTTGAAGCGCATCGTGCCGGTGAACAGGGTGTGCGACGGTTCGGCCTCGGTGCCGGCATCGGCCTCGGCGTTTGCCGTTTGCGCGGGCTTGGCGCCGACAGCCGCGCAGCCTGTGCCGTTGACCAGGTAGAGGTTTTCCGACACGGCCTTGCGCGCCAGCGTATCGATGTCCACGCAAGGCGCATCCGGCGAACTCGCCAGCACATGGAAGGTGCTGCGCGGCAACAGCAGCGCGTCGCCGGTGCGGAGCTGGATCCAGTCGGTCGCTTGCGTGCGCATCCAGCAATCGCCTTGCGCGACGAAATGGAAGGTCGCCTCGGGTCTGGCGGGGAACGCCACCGCCCACGGCTCGCGCATCACGCAGCGGCCATACTCCACCCCGTCCAGGCGCAAGCCCAGCAGGATCTCGGTCAGGGGATCGGGAATGTCTTTGGCGGCCATGGGGGAAGCACCTTTCGTTGTCTTGGACGAATAGTCAAGAGAATAGACGTTAATGGCATGGAAAGTCCAGTGGCTTGACCGTAGACTGCGGCATCCACCTTATATTGAGGACCGCCATGTCTGATTCCGCTTGCATTGAATGCCCCGATTCGTCCTACCCGGGCGACCCGGCCGCCATGACCGCCGACACTTCCGGCCGCGCCAACTGGGCCGGCATCGCCAGCCTGGCGCTGGGCGTGTTTGGCCTGGTGACCGCCGAATTCCTGCCGGCCAGCCTGCTGACGGCCATGTCGACCGACCTGGGCGTGTCGGACGGCGCCGCCGGCCAGGCCGTGACTGCCACCGCCATCGTCGGCGCCATCGCCGCGCCGACGATTCCGGTGCTCACGCGCAACTTCGACCGCAAGAAGGTGGTGCTGGCACTGACCGCCTTGCTGGTGCTGTCGAACGTGCTGGCGGTGACTGCCGGCAGCCTGTCGGTGCTGCTGGTCTCGCGCGTGATGCTGGGCGTCGCGCTGGGCGGTTTCTGGTCGATGGCCGCCGCGCTGGCGATGCGCCTGGTGCCGGAAAACGTATTCGCGCGCGCCATGTCCCTGATCCTCACCGGCGTATCGGTGGCCACCGTCTGCGCCGCCCCCATCGGCGCTTACATGGGCAACCTGTGGGGCTGGCGCAGCGCCTTCGTGGCGGCCGGTATCGTCAGCGTGGCGACGCTCGCGGTGCAGGTGTTCGCCATTCCCAAGCTGCCGCCCAAGGACAATCCGAACCTGAAGGTGCTGTTCGAACTGCTGGGCCGCTCCCATGTACGGGTAGCCTTGCTGGCCGTGCTGCTGGTGATCTCGGGCCACTTCGCCGGGTTCACCTATATCCGTCCGCTGATGGAACACATCACGCATCTGTCGGTGGCTACTATCTCGGCGGTGCTGCTGGGCTACGGCATCGGCGGCTTCTTCGGCAACTTCGCCGGGGCCTTCATCGCCGAACGCAGCGAGCGCCATGCCATCGTCTTCGGCGGGGCGGCGATTACCGTGCTGGCCGTCGCGCTGTGGGTGGCCGGCACATCGTCGGCGGTGACGGCGGTGTCGATCGCGCTCTGGGGCTTCGCCTTCGGCGCCTTCCCGGTCGGTTTCCAGACCTGGATCGTGCGCGCCGCGCCGGACCAGGCCGAAGGCGCGGGCGGCTTGCTGGTGGCGGCCTTCCAGATCGCCATCGCCAGCGGCGCGGTCGGCGGCGGCATCCTGGTCGACCAGGTCGGCGCGTTGGGCGGCCCCATCTTCGCCGCCATCGCGATCATGCTGGGCACCTTGCTGACCTTGCGCTACGGCCCGCGTCCGGCGCGCATCGAAACCGCGTGAAGCCGCTGTCGCGATGTTTTCCAACCTGAAAGCGAGTTAACGACATGCCATCCGATAAGCCCGTCAACCGTCGCATCGTCCTGGCCGCCCGTCCGCATGGCGTGCCGGTTCCCGCCGATTTTCGCCTGGAGCAGGGGCCGGTGCCGGCGCCGCAGGAAGGCCAGGTATTGTTGCGCACGGAATGGCTGTCGCTTGATCCTTACATGCGCAACCTGATGGAGGAAACCGGGCCGGGATATGCCGAGTCGATGTCCCTGGGCGCGACCATGGTCGGCGGCACCGTCAGCCGGGTCGTTGAATCGCGCCATCCGCAGTTCAAGGCCGGCGAGCTGGTGGTCGCCTACGCCGGGTGGCAGGACTACGGGATTTCCGATGGCAGCGACCTCATGCCGTTGGGCGACATCGGGCAGCCTTCGCTGGCGCTGGGCGGGCTCGGCATGCCGGGGTTCACGGCCTATGTCGGCATGCTGGATATCGGCGAGCCGAAACCGGGTGAAACGGTGGTGGTCGGTGCCGCCACAGGCGCGGTCGGGGCGGTGGCCGGGCAGATTGCGAAACTCAAGGGAGCGCGCGTGGTGGGCATCGCCGGCGGCCCCGACAAATGCCGCTACGCCGTGGAGGAACTCGGTTTCGACGCCTGCGTGGACCATCGCGACCCGCAGTTCGCGCAGCGCCTCGCGGCTGCCTGCCACGATGGCATCGACGTGTATTTCGAGAGCATCGGCGGCGCGGTGTTCGATGCCGTGCAGCCGCTGCTCAACCTCAATGCGCGCGTGCCGGTATGCGGCTTCATCTCACACTACAACGACAAAACGGCAAGCGGCCCGGATCGCCTGCCGGGATGGATGGCGACGCTGCTGGCCAAGCGCATCCGCATGCAGGGCCTGATCATCCTCGACCATTACGCCACGCGCTTCGATGCCTTCCGCCGGGACATGCTGGCATGGCATGCCGCTGGCCAAGTGAAGCTGCGCGAAGATATCGTCGACGGGCTGGAAAACGCCCCCACGGCATTCATCGGCCTGCAGCAGGGCCGCAATTTCGGCAAGCTGGTGGTGCGCGTCGCCGGGACCTGAGAGAAAGGCTTATTGGCGCGCCGCCAGCAGCAATGCGCCGGCGCCGATGAAGAAGCCGCCGGTCGCCTTGTTCAGGCGCGCCACGCCGCGCGAGGTGCGGATGAAGTGGCGGATCTGCTTGCCGCAGGCGGAGTAGACCGTGCTGGAGACGAACTCGGCGCCCAGGTAGATCGACCCCAGCACCAGGAATTGATGCGGAGCCGGCCGCGACTGGTCGATGAATTGCGGGAAGATCGCGGCGAACAGCATGATGGCTTTGGGGTTGGTGATGCCGAGCAGGAATTCCTGCATGACCAGCGCCCGAATGCCTTTTTGGGATGGGCGGCCAGCAGTCGGCGCCGTGCCGTCGGCCAGTTCCAGCCCCTGGAATTCGCGGCTGCGCCAGGCGCGCCAGCCGAGATAGAACAGATAGAGCGCGCCGACCCACTTGACCGCCGTAAACGCCGTTTCCGACGCCAGCAGCATGGCGCCCAGCCCGATCGCTGAAATCGTCAGGAAAATGGCGAACGCTGCCACGCGGCCGAAGGTCGCCAGCAAGGCGGCGGCGATGCCGCGCCGGATACCGTTGTTAAGTGCACAAAAGTTGTTCGGGCCGGGAACCAGGGCCAGCATGATGGCAACGGGGATGAAGAAGAGGGCATCCATGGGAATCGTCTTCGATGCAGGAAAAGACTGACGATTCTATAGCAGCGCCGGCACGTCCGGTAAAAATGCCTTACGCTGCATGCTGTTCCCATGACTGTCCAGGTTCCCATGAGCGATCTAATGCTGGCGAGTGCCTCCAGCGCCGATGCGGCCGCAGGCGATGAACTGGCGGCGCTGGCGCATCTGTTGTTCGCGCGCGGCCAGGTGCTGGTGCTGACCGGCGCCGGTATCAGCACCGCTTCCGGCATTCCCGATTATCGCGACGAAGACGGCGTGCGCCGCGGCCGCCTGCCGATCCAGGGCGCCGAATTCCGCGCCTCGGAGGCGGCGCGCAAGCGCTACTGGGCGCGCAGCATGCTGGGGTGGCCGCGCCTGGCGCAGGCGCGGCCCAATGCCGCGCACCTGGCCATCGCGCAACTGGAGGCGGCCGGGCGTGTGGCTGGCGTGCTCACCCAGAACGTCGACGGCCTGCACCAGCAAGCCGGCAGTCGCCGGGTGATCGAACTGCATGGCAGCATTCACGCGGTGCGTTGCCTGTCTTGCGGCACGATGCATGAGCGGGCGCAGGTACAAGAGGAACTGGAGCGGCTCAACCCGGCGCTGGCGCACGCCGAGGCCGCTGCCTTGCCCGATGGCGACGCCCAACTGGAACCGGACGCCGATGCCGATTTCCATGTGCCGCCGTGCGGCCGCTGCGGCGGCATGCTGCAGCCGGATGTGGTGTTCTTCGGCGACGGCGTTCCCGCCGCGCGCAGCGCCGAAGCGGAACAGGCCGTGCATGCCTGCGATGCCATGCTGGTGGTGGGATCGTCGCTGATGGTGCTGTCGGGATTCCGTTTCGCCCGCATGGCGGCGCAAGCGGGCAAGTCGCTCGCGGCCATCAATCGCGGCCTGACGCGTGCCGATCCGCTGCTTGCCTTGAAGCTTGCGGCATCGGCCGAGTCGGTGCTGCCGCGGCTGGCGTTGCTGCTGCTGGAAGGGCAACGTGGCTGATTGTGCGGCTGCATATCGATATCCGTTTTCCTTCCTTCAGCCGGGGGGCTGTGCTGCCAGATAATTCCTGGGATTCACCATCCCGAGGACATCATGAGCACAACCGCCAACGCATCCGCCCACGCGCTGCACCAACGCTTTTCCGACCTGTTCGAACTGATCGGAAAAGACGCCATCGCCCGCGAGGCGGAACGCCGCCTGCCGTTCGAGGAGGTGCGCCAGTTGAAGGAAGCCGGCTTTTCTTCCCTGCGCGTGCCGCTCGCGCACGGCGGCGCGGGCGTGAGCCTGGAGGATTATTTCTACCTGCTGATCCGCCTGGGCGAGGCCGAATCCAACCTGCCGCAGATCCTGCGCGTGAACGCCGGCTTCACCGAGATGCTGCTTGAACGCAAGGACGACGCCGATACCCGCCGCTGGCTGGAGCTGATCGGCAGCGGCAAGACTTTCGGCGCGGCCACATCGGAGCGCAATGCCGCCACCGGCAATTCCGTGCTGCTGGAAAGGGACGGCAACGGCCATCTGCGCCTGAACGGCGAGAAGTATTATTCCACCGGTACCTTGTATGCCGATTGGATACTGGTGCGCGCGCATGACGACGTGTCCGATTTCATCGTGCTGGTGCCGGCCGATGCGCCGGGCGTCGAACGCGTCGACGACTGGGACGGCTTCGGGCAACGCCTGACCGGCAGCGGCACCACGCGCTTCGATAACGTGCTGGTCGACGACAAGCAGGTGCTCGACCGCTACCATTCGTCGCAGCCGCGCCGCAACTCCATCCTCACCTCGTTCTACCAGACCTTCCACCTAGCCGCGCTGGCGGGCATCGCGCGCGCCGCGCTGCGCGATGCGGTGGTCTTCACCCGACCGCGCACGCGCACCTTCGGCGTGCCGGGCAATTCCAGCCCGCGCGAGAATCCGCTGGTGCATCGCGTGGTCGGCCGCCTGGCCAGCCTGGCGTGGTCGGCCGAGCAGCTGACGCTGGCCGTGGCGCGCGAGCAGGATGCGCTGCATGCCGCGCGACGCGCCGGAACGGTCACTACCGAGGATTACGACGCGCTCGACATCAGGACCTTCGAAACGCAGCAGATCGTCCTCGGTCAGGTGCTGGAAGCCACCACCTTGCTGTTCGAAGTCGGCGGCGCCTCCGCTACCAGCGAAACCCTGCGGCTGGATCGCCACTGGCGCAACGCCCGCACGCTGGCTTCGCACAACCCGGCGATCCAGCGCGAAGCCGCCATCGGCAATTACCATCTCAACGGCTTGCCGCATGATGAGCGCTTCGGCAACGGCTACGCCTGATCCCGCTCATTCGGCAACTATCCTCATGCGTATTGCTTCGTTCAACTGAAGCGATATTGTCCATGCTGAAACGACTTTTCTCCTCGCTGCTGTTGTCTGCCGCCGTTATCGGCATCGCCCATGCCGCGCCCCAGGAGCGCGAACTGAAGATCGGCTTCGTCCCCGGCCCCTACATCGACGAATTCAAGCTGGGCGTGCAGCCCGAGCTGGAGAAAAAGGGCTACAAGATCCGGTTCTACGAATTCACCACCGGGCTGGAAGCCAACAGCGCCGTCTTCAAGGGCGATATCGACGCCAACGTGATGCAGCACACGGTCTTTCTCGATTCCTACAACGAACGCAACAAGACCGACCTGGTGGGCATCGTCCAGGTGCCCACCCCGCCGATGGGCTTGTACTCCAAGAAACACAAGGATCTGAAGAACCTCAAGAAAGGCTTTACGGTGGCCGTCCCGAATGACCCGGTCAATTTGCAGCGCGCCTTGCGGATCTTGCAGCGGCTGGGCTGGATACGCATCCGCGAGAACAAGCCGGTCGATGTGACCGAACTCGATGTGGTGGAAAACAAGGTCGGCCTGAAGCTGGTGCCGCTGGAAAATGCGCAGGGGCCGCGGGCGCTGGACGATGCCGACTTCGCCGCGGTGCAGGGCAACTTCGCGATCTTCGCCAAGCTGAAGTTGTCCGAGGCTTTCGCCCTGGAAGAGATGACGTCGCCTTACATCAATGTGGTGGCGGTGAAGAAGACGCGCCAGGCCGAAACCTATGCGCGGGATCTGGCGCAGGCCTACCGTTCGGAGAGCTTCCAGAAGGCGATCCGTGGAAATCGCTTTTACGATGGGTTTACCTTGCCGGATTACTTTGCCGCCGATAAGCGCAATTAAGGCGTAGCCCGGTCATGAGTGTAGTGCGGCCGGGCGCGCCAACCCGAAATGCTCCCGCAATGTCCGCCCCGCATATTCGCGGCGGAACAATCCACGCTGCTGCAGGATCGGCACCACGCCATCGACGAAATCCTGCAGGCCGCTGGGCAAGGCGTCCGGCATCAGGTTGAAGCCGTCGGCCGCTCCGGCCTTGAACCACGCTTCGATCTCATCGGCCACCTGTTCCGGCGTGCCGACCAGCACGCGGTGTCCGCCGCCGCCGCATAGCGCGCGGATCAGGTCGCGTACCGTGTGCTGCCGGCCTTGCACCAGCGATAGCGTGGCGTGGAAGAAGGTGTGGTTGCCGTTGCCGCCCGCGGGCAAGGCCAGATCGGTGGGCAGCGCCTGGTCGAGGTGCAGGCGTTCGACCGGGAGGCCGAGGATGCCGGCCAGGCGTTTGAGGCTGTAGCTCCAGGGGATCATGTCGATCAGTTCGTCGCGCCGGCGCAGGGCCTCGGCTTCGGTGGCGCCGATGATGGTGGCCAGGCCGGGCAGGATCTTGACCGCGCGCGGGCCTCGTCCCAGCGCGGCGGCGCGTTCGTTGACGGCGCGGCTGTATGCCAGCGATTCTTCCAGGGTGTGCGCGGCCGAGAAGACGGCTTCGGCGTGGCGCGCCGCCAGCTCGCGGCCATCGCCGGAGCCGCCGGCCTGCACCAGCACCGGCTGGCCCTGCGGCGTGCGCGGCAGGTTGAGCGGGCCTTGCACGCTGAAGTGCCGGCCACGGTGGGCGATGGGGTTGACCTTGGCTTCATCGATGAAGCGGCCGCTTTGTTTGTCGCCGATGACGGCATCGGCGTCCCAACTGTTCCACAGCGCCTTGACCACCCCGGTGAATTCGTCGGCGCGCGCGTAGCGGCCGGCATGGTCGGGCGTGGCATCGAGGCCGAAGTTGCGCGCCGAGGCGGCATCGGCGGTGGTGACGATATTCCAGCCGGCGCGGCCGCCGCTGACATGGTCCAGCGTGGCGAAGCGGCGCGCGATGTTGTAGGGCTCGTTGTAGCTGGTGGAGGCGGTGCCGATCACGCCGATGCGGGTGGTGGCGGCGGCCACGGTAGCCAGCAATACGGTGGGCTCCAGCGCGGTGATCGGGCGAAAGTCGATCTGTTCGACGATGGCGGCGTTGTCGGCCAGGAACACGGCATCGAACTTGGCGGCCTCGGCGATCTGCGCCACCTTCACATAATGGGCCGCATCGGTGAAGGCCAGCGGGTCGGCATCGGGCAGGCGCCATGCCGAAGGGATGAACCCGGAATGCAGGATGTTGACGTTCAGGTGTAACTGGCGGGGCGGAGCGCTCATCGGTGGCCTTGCTGCCGCGTCAATGCACGCGCGCGAAGCCGTGGCGCTGCGCCAGCAGCTCGAGGATGCGGCGCGTATCGGTGACGAAGCGTTTGCCGTCCAGGCTGTGTGCGTCGTCCGGCGCCGGCAGCTGATCGCCAAGGATCAGCACCGGCAGGCTCTGGTGTTCGGCATCGAGCGCGGCGACGACTTCGGCCCGCGGTTTCGGGAAGGGCAGGCGCTTGATGTCCAGGTTTTTCGCGCGCTGCGGGTCGCCCGCCAGCAAGCCTTCGATAGGAAGGCCATCGGGGCAGGCGAAGCGTTCGCCCGGATGGGCGGGATCGGTGAAATCTTGCTCAAGCAACAGCAACAGGTCGCGGCTCATGGCGTTTCCTCAGGGTGGCGATCCGGGGATTTTGTGCCGCGTGCCTGGCGTCGGCCACGAATATATCCGCATAAACATATGTGCAGCGCGCGTCAGCCATGTGAGGGAAACCTGCATGCCTGAAACAATCACTTCTATCTGCGCGGGAAAATGAAAAATGCAGGGAGCGATCCCTGCATTTTTTCATGGCTTGGGCGAGAAGCCGGGGAGGCGGCAATGGACTCAGGTTGATGCCAGCGCTTGTTCCAGATCGGCCAGCAAGTCGTCGATATGTTCGATGCCAATCGACAATCTCACCGTGTCTTCCGTCACACCGGCCTTTTCCAGTTCGGCCGGCGACAGTTGCCGGTGCGTGGTCGAGGCCGGATGGGTGGCCAGCGACTTGGCGTCGCCGATGTTGACCAGGCGGGTGAACAGCTTCAGCGCATCCTGGAAGCGCGCGCCGCCTTCGCGGCCGTTGCCTACGCCGAAGGTCAGCAGGCCGGAAGCACGGCCGTTGAAATACTTGCGCGCCAGCGCATGGTCGGGGTGGTCTTCCAGGCCGGCGTAGTTGACCCAGCGCACCTTGGGGTGGCGTTTGAGGTATTGCGCCACCGCCAGCGTGTTGGCGGTGATGCGGTCCAGGCGCAGCGCCAGCGTTTCGATGCCTTGCAGGATCTGGAAGCTGTTGAAGGGCGACAGGGCGGCGCCGGTATTGCGCAGCGGCACGACGCGTGCGCGGCCGATATAGGCGGCCTCGCCCAGCGCTTCGGTATAGACCACGCCATGGTAGCTCACGTCCGGTTCGTTGAGGCGCTTGAAGCGTTCCTTGTGCCTGGCCCAGGGGAACTTGCCGGAGTCGACGATGGCGCCGCCCAGCGTGGTGCCGTGGCCGCCGAGATATTTTGTCAGCGAATGCACCACGATGTCGGCGCCGTGTTCGAACGGCCGCAGCAGGTAGGGCGTGGCCACCGTGTTGTCGACGATCAGCGGTACGCCGTGGCGGTGTGCGATCTCGGCCACGGCGGCGATGTCGGTGATGTTGCCCAGCGGGTTGCCGATCGATTCGACATACACGGCCTTGGTGCGCGCATCGATCAGAGGCGCGAACGACTCCGGCCGGCGCGGATCGGCGAAGCGGGTCTGGATGCCGAATTGCGGCAGGGTGTGGGCGAACAGGTTGTAGGTGCCGCCGTACAGCGTAGAGGCGGAGACGATATTGTCGCCGGCCTCGGCGATGGTCTGGATCGCATAGGTCACCGCCGCCTGGCCCGAGGCCACGGCCAGCGCCGCGATGCCGCCTTCCAGCGCCGCCAGGCGCTTCTCCAGCACGTCCTGGGTCGGGTTCATGATGCGCGAATAGATATTGCCTTGCACCTTCAGGTCGAACAGGTCGGCGCCATGCTGGGTATCGTCGAAGGCGAACGCCACGGTCTGGTAGATCGGCACCGCCACCGCGCGCGTGGTCGGATCGGGCGCGTAGCCGGCGTGGACGGAGAGGGTTTCGAATTTCCAATCGGGAGTATCAGCCATGGTGTCTCGCTCATCGTTGTTGGGAAGAATGTTCCGAGACGCTAGCGCGAACGCCCAAGCCGGCCAAGGAATGATTTGTCATATCGTTATTCCGGATGGCCGATGCAAAACAGCCCGGAGACGTTGCCGGCCCCGGGCGATCCCTGCCATGGATATATCCGCCGCAACACGGATGAGCCAGGCGGCTACAATGCCGCTTGGCGCCGGAAACTCGGGAATCCGGCGCGCCTTTCCTTTCTTTGCGGCGTGATTTCCAGATGGCGGTTCTGACTTCCTTATTGTGGCTGCGCTGGCCGTTGCTGCTGCCGCTGGCCGGCCTGGCCGCCTGGGGCGCGTGCGCGCTGTGGTTCCAGTTACCGGCGCCGCCGTGGGCGCGCAATGCGGCGATAGCCGCCTGGTCGTCGCTGGCGCTGGCGGCATCGGTTGCGCTGGCGGGGATGGCCGGCGCCGGCGGGTTCTGGTGGCTGGCGGCGTTCCTGTCGGCTGCCGTGGCGCTGCTGGCGTGGTGGCATACCATCCGGCCGTCGCATGGGCGGGTATGGGCCGACGATGTCGCGCGCCTGCTGGAGGCGCAGGTGCAGGGCGGCCAGGTGACGCTGGCCAATGTGCGCAACTTCGCCTGGCGCAGCGAGACCGATTACGACGCGCGGTGGGAAACGCGCCGTTACGACCTGGCGCGCCTGGCCTCGGCCGACCTGGTCCTGTCTTACTGGATGGGGCCGGCGATCGCGCATACGCTGGTCTCGTTCGGCTTCGACGACGGCCGGCGCCTGGTGTTCTCGCTGGAAATCCGGCGCGAGAAAGGCGAGAACTTTTCCGCCATCGGCGGTTTCTTCCGCCGCTTCGAGACGGTCATCGTGGCGGCCGACGAGAACGACATCCTGCGCACCCGCACCAATGCGCGTGGCGAAGACGTCTATTTGTACCGGCTGCGGCTGCGTCCCGAACAGTTGCGCAAGGTGTTCCTCGGCTACCTGGAGCGGGCCGCCCAGCTGCAGGCCGCTCCCCGTTTCTACAACACGCTCACCAGCAATTGCACCACCATCGTGTTCGGGCTGGCGCGCCGGCTGTCGCCGCTGCTGCCGCTGGACTACCGGCTGCTGCTGTCGGGATATTTCGCCGGATATGCCTACGACCACGGCGGCCTGGTGCCGGGTTATTCCTTCGAGCAACTCAAGGCCGCCGGCCGCATCACGCAGCGCGCCCTGGCGGTGCGGGCGGGGGATGACTATTCGACGGCGATCAGGCAGGGCGTGCCGGGCGTGGCGGAATCGGAACTGGAATGGGGAAATCGGCCGTCGGGACCGTTTTTTTCGGCGGGCGATACGAAATATTGAATTTAGCGGTCCGGAAATCGCTGTTCGCTTCGAATAGGCAATGGTGAGCTGCCGCATGGTGCGGCAGCCGCACCAACGCGACAGGTTTCCGATGACACCCCATATTCCCGCTCTGCTGGAGCAATTCCGTACCGATGGCATTTCTGCGACCCTGGATGGCGACGACGATATCGTCTTTACCCACAACGGCCTCTCCTATGTGCTGTGCCTGGATGCCGGCGACGCCCAGTTCGGCTGCCTGCTGCTGCCCAACGTCTGGCAGGTGGTTTCGCCGGCGCAAGCGCAGCAGGCGCTGATCGCGCTCAACGACATCAACTGCCGGCTCAAATTGGTCAAGGGAGTGATGAACGAGAACCAGGTCAGTTTCCTGATCGAGCTGTGGTTCCCCGATCCCGCCGCCTGGCGCTATTGCCTGGTGCGCACGCGCGATACGCTGGTGCACGCGGTGCATTTGTTCGTCGATGCGATGCAAGACGCTGCTGCTGCGCAATCTGCCTTACAATCCCCGCTTGGGGAAAACAATCACCGAGCCTGACTGTGGCGGATAACGTGAATAACAACGAGGAACTGGCGCGCCTGCTGAAGCTGTTCGCGTCCAGGAATCCGGCTGACCGCGGCGTGCAGGCGGCGCAGCGCGAGTTCTATGAATACCTGGTGAAGGGCCTGGAACGGCATGTGCTCACGCAGGTCATGTTCAACGAAGATGTGGCGCAGGCTGCGTTGCAGAATGCCTGGCTCAAGATTTTCATGACCGCGCATACTTACGATCCGAAGCTGGCCTCGGTGAAGACCTGGGCCAAGAAGATCGGCGAGCAGTGCGCCATCGACGAATTGCGCCGGTTCTATAGCCAACAGGAAAAGATCGTCGATATCGAGAAGCATGGCAGGGATGACGACGAACAAGGCGAACTGTCAGGCCTGGATGGTTTCGCCTGCAATTTGCCGGGGCCGGAGGAAGAGCTGGAGGCCAAGCAGGTGCAACAGGCCATCGCCCAGTGCATCGAGCGCCTGCCCAAGGGAAAGGGGCCGAATTACCGCCTGGCGATGAAGCTGTCGCTGGAAAACGAGTTGAACTACAAGCAGATGAAAGACATCCTGTCGGCGCAATCGCCGCGTTACCAGGACCTTAACGACGAGCAGGTGCGCAAGTGGGTACGCAAGGCGGCGGAGCGGATGAAGGGCTGCATTACCGCGAAGCTGGGGCGTCTCGGCAAAGGAGGCATGAAATGAGCGATGACCTGAACCGTTTCCGGGCGCATTGCTTCCAGTTCGCCTGCGACAAGCTCGACCCCGAGGAAGCCGCCTGGATGGAGGACATGCTGTCGCGCCATCCGGAACTGCAGGCTGAAGTCGATGCCGAGCGCGAACTGGTGCGCCTGGCGCGGGAAGGGTTGGAGCAGGAGCGCAAGCCGCTGGTGTCGTTCGAACAGATCCGCCTGGCGCTGGAGGCCGAACAGGCGCGGCGCGGCGCGGCCGGCGGCCGCCTGGCCGGCTGGTGGCGCCGGCTGGTGTCGACCCCGGCCAGCAACGGCAGCCGCTGGGCGGTGGCCGCGGTGGTCATGCTGTGCGTGACGGCGGCTTTCCAGGCGCGCCACCTGTTCGAGCGCGACGGCATTCCCGACGACGGCTATCGGGCGGTGGAGCCCGCCGGGCAGGGAGAAGAGGGCGTGCTGCTGGTCAGGTTCCGCGACGATGCCGCGCTGGGCGGCCTGCGCGAGCAATTGGCGGAGATGCACCTGCGCATCCGCAGCGGCCCGGCGGCCGACGGCACCTACCAGGTGGTGGTCACCGAGGGATCGCTGGCGCAGGCGATACAGCGCCTGCAAGCGTCATCGCTGGTCACGGAGGTGCATGCGATGGATCTGCGCGGCAGGGATCGGCCCTGATCGACAGGATCATTCCAATAGAACAGAACCCGACGTCGGTGCGTCGGGTTTTTTATTTTCCGGCGTCACAAAATAAATTTAAAAATTCCTTTCCGCTTTTTCGCCGTCGCTTCGAATAGGAGGGTGTCGGCGTCCGATCCCGGGCGCCCAACCCTACGACGGAGTGCATATGAACAAGCGCGGCAAAGTGGTGCGTGACACCAATGCAGGCACCGGCCTGATCTCGATCGACGGCCAGCAGTTCCCTTTTGAGCTGGAAGGCATGTGGAAATCCGACGTGGCGCCGTGCGTGAACATGGTGGTGGAGGTCGGCTTTGGCGCCGACGGCCGCGTGGCCTCGGTGCAGGTCGTGCCGGAAAGCCAGTTGGCGCGCGAGCAGGCCGAGGCGGCGATGCGCGCGACCAAGGACAAGGGCGCGGCGCTGGGCAAGGAGATGGTGGCGCGCTTCGGCGCGGGCACGCTGGCCGGCATGGCCGCGCTGGTGTGCGGCTGGTTCGTCTTCAACACGATCACCGTGCAGATCGCGGCCGGCTACAGCAGCGGGCTGTCGTTCTGGAAAGTGCTGGGCGTGCTCAATTCCCCGCTCGGCTTCATGAATGCGCTGGGAGGAGCGGGCGGCGGCAGCGGCGCCTATGGCCTGTTCGCGGTGCTGGCGCTGTGCGGCCCCCTGCTGCCGTTTTTCGTGCGCAACCCGCTGGCGCACCTGGCCAACCTGCTGCCGTTGCTGTTCATCGCGGCGGTGTGCGCGATCGGCTATTTCGGCCTCATGGACGGCCTGAAGCAGGCGCAAGGCGCGGCACTGGCGTTCGGCGGCCGGCAGGCGGCGGCGATGGCGGCCGAAATGGCGTCGGGGATGATGAAGGAAGCGCTGCGCGCCGTCTCCTTCGGCCTGGGCGCCTACCTTTCCGTGCTCGCCAGCCTGTACTTCGCGGGGCGCGGCGCCATCAAGTACCTGTCGTCGCGGGCCTGATCGGCCATCCGGCCGCGGCCTTTCACCATGCATCGCCCAATGTTTATTACCTGGATCAAGGAGAACCCCATGCGCCACATTCTTTATTCGCTGGCTGTCGCAGCAAGCATCGCCGGCCTGGCCGGCTGCAACGACAAGGCGGCGCCTGCCGCGAATGCGCCCGCCGCGCCGACACTGGCGGATGCGACCTCGGCCAAGGCGGCCGAAGCCGCCAAGCAGGCGGTGATCGCCAATGCCCGCGAGAAGGCCGACAAATCCACGCCGCTGGAGAATTACCAGGCGCTGGAAAGCGGCAACCAGCTGATGTATTCCTACCTGGCGCTGGCGGGCATGCCGGTCGACTACCGCGATATCGCCCGCAATGTGTCGGCCGACTATGCCCGTTCCAGCGACGAGTTCCAGAAGAACGACCTGCTCAAGGCCCTGCAGCCGAAGATCGACGCTTCGGTCGCCGCCGCCCGCGCCAACCGCTACTTCAAGATCGTGCTCAGCGACCCGGTGCAAAAGTACGACTTCGACAAGCAGGGTTTCCCCCTCAACAGTTCGGTGTGGGAAAACGGCGCGTACCGTTACTTCAACGACAACAGCGCGTACCACCTGAGCTTCACCAACGGCGAGGCGTTCCGTTATCTCTCCAACGTCCCCGAGGATGTCGCGCGCAATATCGAGCATCTGCGCGGCACCTATAACGCGCTGGAGCTGGTGGTCTATTGCTTCGCGCAGGAAGCGGATACGGCATCGCGCCAGGTGAAGGCGGAAATCGTCAAGGTGGCGGTGCGCGACAAGAAGGGCAATGTGCTGGCCCAGCAGTAGTTTTTCCTGGCGGCGATGCCCGGCTCGACAGGAGGGCATCGCCGTTTTTTTGACCGCCGGGGCGGCGCGGGCGGGCCGGCGGATTCGGGTAGAATCTGCTGCCAAAATCGGCGGCACTGCTCCAAGGGAAAATGCAAACAACAATGAAGCTGGAATCGTTCGCGGCGAGGGCCGGATGAAGCGCCGCGCCATCTTGCTGGGGGCCGGCGCTCTGTGCGCGGGAATGCCGCGCTGGCTTCTGGCGCAGGCGCAGGGCATGGAGCAGGTCGCCCTGTCCATCGGCAACAACGATTACAAGGATGCCGCGCAACTGGTCAACGCCGGGCGCGACGCCAAACTCATGCACGACACCTTCGGCCGGCTGGGGGCGCGCAGCGAACTGTGCACCAACCTCAACGGCGTCGGGCTGAACAAGGCGGTCGGCGATTTCATCCGCAAGATCCAGGGCCGCGAGATCGGCGTCGCCTGGTTCTTCTTTTCCGGACACGGCGCGGCGCTGGAGGGCAAGAGCCTGCTGCTGGGCACCGACGTGTCGCTGCGCTCGCAGGAAGAACTGAAGAAATCCGGCTTCGACCTGGACCGCCTCAAGGGCATGCTGGCGCAGGTCAAGCCGCGCATCTCGGTGGTCATCATCGACGCTTGCCGCAACAATCCGTTCCAGACCCGCGGGCTGGAACGCGGCGACAAGGGGATCGTCCCCAAGGCTTGGGACGGCACGCTCGTGGCTTATTCGACCGCCGAATATACCAAGGCGCTGGACTGGCCGCAGAAAAGCAATGGCCCGTATGCGGCCGCCTTGTCGGCGGCACTCACCGATTCCCACGCGCGTGGGCTGGAAGATGCCTTCCGCGCCGCGTCCGACCAGGTCTTCGCACAGACCGGCCATCAGCAGACGCCAGGTTATTACTCCGATTTGCGCAGCCAGGTCTGGCTGGAGGCGGGCAAGGTGAGCCTGCGCGCCTTGCCGCAAACGCAACTGGCCCAGCAGGCCGGCGGCGCGGCACGCTCCCTGGCCATGACCAGCTACCGCGCCGACCTGCCACTGGACGACCGTTACATCGGCACTCCGGTCGCCGAATGGGCCGAGACGATGTACCGCCTGGAAATCGGCGTGCCGCGCATGGACCGTTTCGAAGCGGCGCAGGCGATGGCGCGCGCCCGCCAGGGCAATGCCGCCGACCGCGACTTGTGCATCGCCGGACTGTTGCTGGAGGCGGGCAATCGCGGGCAGGGCATCGAAAAGAACCGGGGGCAGGCCGCCAAATTCTATGAGCGCGCCGCGCTGCGCGGTTATGTGCCGGCTCAGACCCTGCTGGGCGAGCTGGCGTATGCGCGGCAGGATTACGCGCAGTCGTACAAATGGCTGTCGGTGGCGTCCCGTTCGGGATACGGCCGCCCGCTGCTGGACCTGGCGCAACTGACCGGCGAAGGGCTGGGCACGGCCCAGGATCCGCAAAAGGCCGCGCAGTTGCTGCTGGAGTCGTTCAAGTCCATTCCGGGCCTGGCCGCGCCCGGCAAATAAACCGGCGTCACGGCGACTTATTCCGGAGCATCGCAATGTCCCGACAGGATTTTTTCTCTTCTTCCCGGCCGCAGCCGCCGGGATCGTTTTTCTCTTCCCAGGCGATGCTGTGCGTGGTGGCGCTGGCGGCCTTGCTCGGGCTGCTGGCCACCCTGGCTTATTGGTATCGGCCGGAGACGGGGGGCGGGCGTGCAGCGGCCTGCAATCCTATCCTTGTGACCTTCGCTGAAGATGCGCCGTTGGGGAAGCTGAACGGCCTGCTCGCCCGTCTCGATACCGGCATCGCCTTTGGTCCGGACCAGAATGGAGCGTTCGAACTGAGGCCGGCCGGCGGGAATGCCGGCGCCGTGGTCGATGCGCTCAACCGCGAGCCCGATGTGGTGCTCGTGGCGTCGCTGCGCGAGGCATGCGGACGGGCGCCATGACGCCTTGGCGCGGAATTTGCAAAAAGAAGCGATTTTTTGTTCCGCTTTTTGACGGTGCCAACGAATAGGAGGATGTCCCCGCGCAAGGTTCGCTATTCCGGAACCTGACCGCGAACCGGATACCCGTTCAACTTACTATGGCATCTCGATAATGAAAACTGCACACATCCTGCTGGCCGCCGCCTGCATCGCCACTTCCGCATCGGCGCTGGCCGCGCCCAACGAAGGCTTGTATGTCGCCGCCTCGCTCGGCCAGGCGCATACCTCGCTCGATACGTCCAACACCATGCACGCCACCACGATCACCAGCGACAGCACCAACAAGCTGGGCCTGGGGCTGGCGCTGGGCTATCGTTTCAACCAGCACATCGGCGCCGAACTGGCCTACGTCGACTTCGGCAAACCGACCTACGACCTGGTGCGCGGCACCAGCGGCGAGGTCAGCCAATTGACGGTCCAGAATACCGCGCTGGTGCTGTCGGCCGTCGGCTACCTGCCCCTGAACGAGGCGTTTACCCTGACCGGCAAGGCCGGCGCCGCTTTCGTGCATACCAAGGTCGACCGCGTCGGCGCGCCGGGGCATGACGACACTTACCATGTCTCCGACGACCAACTGCATCCGACCTTCGGCATCGGCGCCACCTACAAGTTGTCCTCCAACCTGGATCTGCGCATGAACCTGGATTGGTATCCGAAGATCACCAAGACCAATGACAATGCGACCGATACCAATGCCTACATGCTGGGCCTCGGTCTGCAATACAACTTCTGACGGCCGCGGCGGCGCGGGCTGTGCCTGGCCCGCGTCGCCGGCCATCGTTCACATCAGCGTCGGTCCGAACCGATCGGGAGTTCCATGAAAAACATCATTGCCGCATGCCTGCTCGCCTCATCGCTGGCCGGATGCGCCAGTTGGAAAGAAGAGCCGGTGTATATCGCCTACGGCAAGATCGTGGCGGTGCAGCCGCGCCTGGTGAGCGTGAACCGGCCCAACCTGGCGGGCGCCGCGGTGGGCGGCCTGGCGGGTGGCGTGGTGGGGCACCAGTTCGGGCAGGGCAACGGGAAAACCGCCCTGACCATCCTCGGCGCCGTCGCCGGTGCGGCGGCCGGCAGCCAGGTCGGCAGGCACCAGGAACTCAGCCAGGTGTTCGACCTGACGGTCAGGACCAGTAACGGCGGCACCACCGTCGTTACGACGCCGGAGCAGGGATTCATGCCCGGCCAGCAGGTGAGGATCGTGCAGCAGGGGGAGCGGACCGAGGTGGCGGCGATCCGCGAGTGACGCCGGGGCGGGTGCCCCGGCAGGTACTGAGGATCAGGCTGCGGGGGAAGCGCTGAGCATGCGTTCGACGTAGCGCGCGATCAGGTCGATTTCCAGGTTCACCTTGCTGCCGGCCTTCAGGTGCTTGAGCGTGGTCACTTCCACGGTATGCGGGATCAGGTTGATCGAGAAGCGGCAGGCATCGGCCAGGTCTTCGACGCGGTTGACCGTCAGCGAAACGCCGTTGACCACGATCGAGCCCTTGTAGGCGAGGTACTTGCCCAGCGACTTGGGGGCGTCGACGATCAGTTCGCGCGATTCGCCGACCGGTTCGAAGGAATGCACCCGGCCCAGGCCGTCGACGTGGCCCGAGACCAGGTGGCCGCCCAGGCGCTCGGCCAGGGTCAGGGCTTTTTCCAGGTTGACTTCGCCGGGGGCGTCCAGGCCGGCGGTGAGGTTCAGGCTTTCGCGCGAGACGTCGACGGTGAAGCCGCTGGCGCTTTTTTCCACCACGGTCATGCAGGCGCCGTTCAGGGCGATCGAATCGCCCAGGCCGACGTCGGCCATCGGCAGGGCGCCGGCATCGACGGTCAGGCGCACGCCGGCGTCGGGGCCGGCGGCGAGCGGTTGGACGGAAGTGATTTTGCCGACGGCGGCGACGATACCTGTGAACATGCTGTTGCCTCTGTAATGGAGCTGGCTTGCTGATTAATTGAACCGTGCAAGGATACGCAAATCCGGGCCTATCTGCTTGACCTCGTAGAAGTCGAGGCCGACCTTGCCCGACAGGTCTTCCAGCGGCGGCAGGTCGAACATGTTGCGGCCCTCGCCCAGCAGGTTGGGCGCGAGGTAGAGCAGCAGTTCGTCGACGCAGCCGGCGCGGATCAGCGCGGCGTTGAGCTTGGAGCCGGCTTCCACATGCAATTCATTGATCTGGCGCTGGCCGAGTTCGCGCACCAGCGCGGGCAGGTCGACCTTGCCGTCGGCGTTGGGCAGCACGATGACTTCGGCGCCCTGGTCGGCCAGCATGGCGGTTTTCTGCTTGTCGTCGGTGGCGGTGAAGATCCAGGTGCCGCCGCCCTGGATCACGCGCGCCTGCGGCGAAACGACGAGCTTGCTGTCGACCACGATGCGGCGCGGCTGGCGCGGCGTGTCGATGGCGCGCACGGTGAGTTGGGCGTCGTCCTTGGCGATGGTGCCGATGCCGGCCATGATGGCGCAGGCGCGGGCGCGCCAGATATGGCCATCGTCGCGCGCTTCCTGGCTGGTGATCCACTGGCTCTTGCCATTGTGCAGGGCGGTCTTGCCGTCCAGGCTGGCGGCGCTTTTCATGCGTACCCAGGGCAGGCCGGTGCGCATGCGCGTCAGGAAGCCGATGTTGATTTCGCGCGCGTCTTCTTCCAGCACGCCGCAGGCGACCTCGATGCCGGCCGCCTGCAGCTTGGCCAGGCCCTGGCCGGCCACCAGAGGGTTGGGGTCGGTGATGGCGGCCACCACGCGGGCCACGCCGGCGCGCACCAGCGCATCGGCGCAGGGCGGGGTGCGGCCGAAGTGGCTGCAGGGTTCCAGCGTGACGTAGACGGTGGCGCCGCGCACGTCCTGGCCGCGGGCGCTAGCATCGGCCAGCGCCTGGATCTCGGCGTGGTTGCCGCCGGGCGGCTGGGTGAAGCCGGCGCCGATGACGCGGCGCTCCTTGACGATCACGCAGCCCACGCGCGGATTGGGCGTGGTGTTGAGCATGCCGAAACCGGCCTGGATCAGCGCCAGCGCCATGGCCTGGTGGTCGTTGCCGACGTCGAGTTGGTAGAGCGGGTCTTCTGTCTGGGTCATGGGATGCAGTAAGGATGGGGCGGTATTGCCGCCGGATGCCCGTCAATATACACGGCTTTGGCGCCGGCCCGGCTGCGCGGCCGGATCGGGAAAAGCGGTTCAGCCGCTGCCGCAATTGTTGTCCCTGGCGGGATTGCAAATACGGACCCGTCCGATGAAATTGATGATGACGACCCGCGTCATGCCGCCGGCGCTGAAATACCAGCTACCCCTTGTAAGCGGTTGCCCGCTCGGATGGAACGCCACGACTGCGCCGCCCTGGGTGTAGGCCACGGCGATGCCGGGCGGCAATGGCGGTTGCGTCATCACGGTACGCCGGCCGGCCAGGATGCGCCAGCCGCTGTTCCAGTCGCGGCCGTCGGCTGGCGCCATTTCGGCGCGGCCGCCCTGGCGCAGGGCTTCGGCGCGGGTCAGGCTGGCGCCGTGGAAGAAGGCGTTGGCGGCGCCGATGAGTTGCTGTTCGGCGATGAAGTTCTGCAGCGCCGGCACGCCCGCGGCCAGCAAGATGCCGGCGATCAGCAATACCGCCATCAGCTCGACCAGGGTGAAGCCGCCGGAACGCATGGCCTTGCTCACCAGCAGCCGTCGCCGTCGGCGCCGCGCCGGCCGCGGCTGTCGGCGTAGAGCGCGCCGCATTGCGCATCGCGATAGCCGGCATTGACCAGCGCGCCGCCGGGCGTGGCCGTCACGCGCACGCAGCTGCGGATGTCCTCGTCGTCGCAGGCTTGCGCGGCGATGCTGTAGGCGCTGGTTTCCGGCCGTTCGCCTGAATACCATTTGAATTCGGTCTGGGCGGCGCCCGGAGAGAAGGCCTGGTAGCTGTGGCGGTAGGAGAATTGGCGTTCCTGCTGCAGCAATACCTGCAGCAGCGCGGCGCGGCCTTCGGCGCGTCTGGTCTTGAGGATGTGCTGGCTGTAGCCGCTCCAGCCCAGCGCGGCGAGGATGCCGATGATGGCGATGGCCACCGTCAGTTCGATCAGGGTGAAACCGTGCGGGGCGTTTTTCTTCATTGCGGGGATCGGAGTGTGCGCCATCCGATGGCCAGGCACTGTGCCTGGCCTGCGGCATCGGTGCGTCGTTGGACGATGCTTTGCAGTGGAACCTGTGCGCCGTCGCGGCCGAAGCCGGTGGCGCTGATCCGGTATAGGGAGGCGGCGATGCGTTCGATCCGGTAATGCGGCGGCAGCGTTGCGCCCCCGACATCTGGCGGCAGGCTGGCGGTGGATTGGCCGTCGGCCACGATGTGTGTATTGTTCCGTATCTGTTCGCAGGCATCGTCGAGCGCCGCCTGCGCCGCCATCCGCGCTTGCTCATGGAAACGATGGTTGCGCGCCGCCCGTTCGTCGAGCATCAGCAGCGATGCCGAGGCAACGCCCAGCAGCAGGATCACGGTCAGCATGATCAGCGCAATCATCAGCGTGGCGCCGCGCTGGCGGGAAGGCGGGTGGTTCATGGCAGCGCTGCCGGCATCGTTGCGGCGTTGCGCAGGAACACCGTGGTTTGAAAGACGGAGCGAAGGCGATGGTCGCCTTCCTTTTCCGTGAACCGGTAGGCGCTGTTGCCCTGATGGTCGAGGAACAGGTCGTAATTGCGCGCAGGTGTAGCGGGCGCCGACGCGCGCCGCTGGTTCCCGCGCACCAGCAAGGCGATGCGCACCAGCGCCACGCGCGGCCACATCGCGGTGTCGATGGCCGAAGCGTCGAGCCAGCGGTCGGGGCGGCCGTCGCCGTCGCTGTCCACGGCGTAGCGGACTTGCATCGCTTCGATGCCGCGCGCAACCGCGTCGGATGTCCAGGCGCCGCTCCGGCCCCGATAGCGGCAGCGCAGTTCGGGTTCGTTGCCGGCGCCTGCGGCGATGTAATAGATGACCCAACTACGCGCCGTTTCCACCAGCGGTCCGTCCGGCACGGCCGCGCCGCTGCAGTTGACGATGCCGCCGCCGGCATGTAGCGGCGCGCCGAAGAAGCCCAGCATCAGGATATCGCTTTGGTTGAGGCCGTTGCCGCTGGCGGCGCCGAAATGTCCCCATGCGGGATCGAGCTTGTTGGCTTGCCGGCTGTTGTCGATGCCGCGCAGGCCCGGCGACAGTACCGGGCGTTGCTGCATCGCCAGCGCGCTTTCCCATGGCAGGTGATTGGCTTGGCGCAATGCGTCGGCCAGGTGCGCCAGGGCCATGCGTCCGGTTTCCTGCACGCGGTTGGCGTCGTCGATGTCCTGGTATGCGGCGCGGGCGTTGTGCAGCAGCGCCGTGGCGGCCAGGATGAGCAGCAGGCCGGCGGCCAGCGCGGACATCATCTCGACCAGCGTCAGGCCTTGTTGGGGATGGTGTTGAAGTCGCCGCATGGGGATTCAGCGGCCGATGAAGACGCGCATCAGCGGCGCCGTGCCGGATGCGCTGCCGGTTTCTGCATCGGCGCGATGCCAGCCCAGCTTGACCATGATCGGCGAGGCCGGATTGCCGTCGCACTGCCAGCCATCGGCCGCGCTGTCGCGGCAGACCGTGGCGCGGGCGCCGGGGAAGTCGCGTGCCAGCCTGGCAGTCCAGTCGGCGATGGCGGCGTGGGCGAAGCCGGCGGCATCGCATGGCGAGGAGGCGCAGCCGGCGCCGGATGCGCCGGGCGTCTTGCCGGCATCGAAGACGAACAGGTAGGGATCGGCGCCATCGGCCGTCATCGCATGGTGCGCCGCCCGCAGTTCTGCCAGTTCGGCGGCCATGATGGCGGCCCTGGCTTGCAGGCCGTTGTCGCGGCTGCTGCGCAGGGCATGCAACTGCAGCATGACCATCGCCAGCGCGCCGGTGCCGATGACGAGCATGGCGACCAGCACTTCTATCATCGTGAAGCCGGAGGAACGGTGGGACATGGCCGGATTGCGGGAGGAACGAGGCAAGCGGCGAGTGTAGGGAAAGAAAAAGCGCCTTCACAGGGAAGGCGCTTTTTTGTGCGGCGGCGTCGAACTACTTCATCGGCGGCGTCGAATTTCAGAACGAGGAACCGGGCTGCTGCAGGAAGGCGCTTTCCTCGGCGCTGGAGGCGCGCCCGAGCAGCTTGTTCCGGTGCGGGAAGCGGCCGAAGCGCTCGATGACCTGGTGGTGCCGCTTCGCGTAATCGGCGAAGCCGTCGAAGGTTTCCTTGTCGGCGGCGCCAGCCTGCTTGGCCAGCGCGCGGAACAGGTCCAGCGCGTATAGCTGGTCGTCGATGTCTTCCGAATGCTCCAGCGGCAGGTAGACGAACACGCGGGCGATGGCCGGCAACTGCTGGTCGATCCCCATCGCCAGCGCCAGGTGGCTGTGCCGGCGCGCCAGCTCGTCGAAGGCGAACGCCTGCGCGGTATCGCGGTAGATGTTGCGCGGGAACTGGTCCAGCAGCACCAGCAGCGCCAGCATCGAACGCGGGGTATCGGCCCAGTCGGCCAGCCGGTTGGCGGCGGCCTCTTGCAGCAGCGGTTCGAAGCGCTGGCGGCAGTCGGCGTCGATCTCGGGATTCTTGCTCCACCACAGCGCCTTCTGGCGCGTGGCGACTTCGGTAGCCGGGACTTGCTCGAAGTCCTTGCCGAACCAGAAGTCGAGGACGGCGTCGGCCTGCTGTGGCGATGGCGAGGTCATGCTCATTCTTCGGTCACGGTGATCTGGACGTCGCCCAGCACCACCTTCTGGCCGGCGGTGATCTTGCAGGTCTTGCGCGATTCGGGTTTGCCGTTGACCTTGACGTGGCCGTCGGCCACCAGTTGCTTGCCGGCGCCGCCGCTGTCGCACAGGCCGCACAGTTTCAGTAACTGGTTCAGCTCCACGTGGGGGTGGCCTTGCAGCGGGAAGGTAATCTTTTGCATTGAGGTTCTTTCAGCAGCGCGGCATCAGGCCAGTGCCAGGGTGTGGGTGGCTTTGTCTAGCCAGGTGTTGAGGCTGTCGATCAGGTCGTGCTGGCTGAACGAGCAGCTTTCCTCTGTGAACAGGCTGCCGGCTTCCAGGCGGCCGAGCAGGTCTTCGGCGACTTGCTCGTAGCGCGGCGGCAGTGCCGCCAGTACGGTGCGCTGGGAGCGCCAGGCGCCGCACAGGGCTGCCACGCCGATGTCGCCATCCTGTAACTGGCGCAGCGCGGCGCGCATGGCGCCGAGATGTTGGGTGAGGTCGTTGGGCATGGATTTATCTGTGGTTAAAGCTGTTGCGCGGCAAAGGTATTGCAGGCATTGACCTTGCCTTCAGTGATGCCGCGCTTGAACCAGGCCACGCGCTGGGCCGAGGTGCCGTGGGTGAAGGAGTCCGGCACGACTTCGCCGCGCGCCTGGCGCTGCAGGGCGTCGTCGCCGATGGCCGAGGCGGCGTTCAGGGCTTCCTCGATGTCGCCGTCTTCGATGATGTGGCGCGCCTGGTTGGCGTGGTAGGCCCAGACGCCGGCGAAGCAGTCGGCCTGCAGCTCCAGCCGCACCGACATGGCGTTGGCCTGCTTCTCGGTCGCATTGCGGCGGGCGGCGTCGACTTTGTCGGAAATGCCCAGCAGGTGTTGCACATGATGGCCGACTTCGTGCGCGATGACATAGGCCTGGGCGAAGTTGCCGGAAACCTTGAAGCGCTGCTTCATCAGTTCATAGAAGGACAGGTCGATGTAGACCTTCTGGTCGCCCGGGCAGTAGAACGGGCCGGTGGCGGTCTGGCCCATGCCGCAGGCGGTCGGGGTGCGGCCGGAGAACAGCACCAGCTTGGGACGGACGTATTGTTTGCCGCTGTCGGCGAACAACTGGCCCCAGGTGTCTTCGGTATCGGCCAGCACGGTCGAGACGAAGCGTGCCATCTGGTCGTTCGGCGACGGTTTATGGGCCGGCGCCTGCTGTTGCTGCACCGGCGCCTGGCCGCCTCCGCCGCCGGAGAGCAGGTCCAGCATGGTCAGCGGATTGATGCCGAGGAAGTAGGACGCCACCAGCGCCACGGCCACCGTGCCCAGTCCGATCGAACGGCCGCCGAACGGCAGTCCGCCGCCCCCGCCATAACCGCCGCCGTCGCCATCGCCGCGGCGGTCTTCAACGTTGTCGCTTTCGCGGTTGCCTTCCCATTTCATGATGTGTCCTTTTCGATGCTGGCGCCGCATTTGCGGGCAATGCCGGGATTGTAATGGACTGCGCCTTCCTGCGGCGGATATGGCGTGTCGGTTTTGTCTGACGGCGCGGTGGCGACGCTGTCCGATTGCCATGGGCGAATCCGGCGGGCTATGTTGCAGCGTAAAAATGGAAACTCTTTGCAGTCAGGCAATTTGGTGGGACGATGGATGTATCTGGCACCTGTTGATCAATCAATAATAAAACTGGAGACTCGACATGATCTTGTGGCTAATCATTCTGATGGCCGGCGCCCTGGCGCTGATGATGGCACGCGCCAATGCATGGATGTGGATGCTGGCCGAGGCCGTCTGGATCTGGCTGGGCGGTTCGCTGGCCGGGGTCGATCTGCCGGTGATGGTGCTGCTGGCGATCCTGCTGTTTACGCCGACCACCTTGCTGGCCATCGTCTCGATCCGCCAGGCGCTGATCAGCCGCCCGGCCCTGGATGTTTTTCGCAAGATATTGCCCCGCATGTCGTCCACCGAGCGCGATGCCATCGAAGCCGGCACGGTCTGGTGGGATGCCGAGCTGTTTTCCGGCAAGCCGGACTGGCGGCGCCTGTTCGACGTGCCGCCGCCGCGCCTGACGGCCGAGGAGCAGGCCTTCATGGACAACGAGGTCGAGCAGCTGTGCGCGATGGTGAGCGACTGGGACACTACCGTGAAGTACCAGGACATCCAGCCCGAGGCCTGGCAGTTCATCAAGGACAAGGGCTTCCTGGGGATGATCATCCCCCGCCAATACGGCGGCAAGCAGTTCTCCGCCTTCATGCATTCGCAGGTGGTGATGAAGCTGGCTTCGCGCAGTTCGGCGGCGGCCATTTCGGTGATGGTGCCCAATTCGCTGGGACCGGCCGAGTTGCTGCTGCACTACGGCACCGAGGAGCAGAAGAAGCATTACCTGCCGCGCCTGGCGACGGGCCAGGAGATCCCGTGTTTCGCGCTGACCAGCCCGTATGCGGGATCGGATGCGGCGGCCATTCCCGATGTCGGCATCGTCTGCAAAGGCATGCACGAGGGCCGCGAGACATTGGGTTTCAAGGTGAGCTGGAACAAGCGCTACATCACGCTGGCGCCGGTGGCGACCGTGCTGGGGCTGGCGTTCCGCGTGCGCGATCCGGATGGTTTGCTTGGCGACGATCCCGAGCCGGGCATCACCTGCGCGCTGATCCCCGCCAGCCATCCGGGCGTGGTGATCGGGCGCCGTCATTGGCCGCTCAATGCGGTGTTCCAGAACGGCCCGACGCAGGGGGATGAGGTGTTCATTCCGATGGAGTGGGTGATCGGCGGCCTGGCGCAGGTCGGTCGCGGCTGGCGCATGCTGATGGAATGCCTGGCGGCGGGACGGGCGATTTCGCTGCCGTCTTCCAGCGTCGGCTTTTCCAAGCTGGCGGTGCGCGGCACCAGCGCTTACGCGGCGATGCGCCGCCAGTTCAAGATCGAGATCGGCAAGTTCGAGGGCGTGCAGGAGGCGTTGGCGCGCATGGGCGGCCACCTGTACATGATCGATGCCGCGCGCCGGCTGTCGGCTTCGGCGGTGGATGCGGGCGAGAAGCCTTCGGTGATCTCGGCCATCTCCAAGTACCACGTGACCGAGCGCGGGCGCATGATCGTCAACGACGGCATGGATGTGATCGGCGGCAAGGGCATCTGCATGGGGCCGGGCAATTTCCTGGCGCGCGCGTACCAGCAGCTTCCGATCGCGATCACGGTGGAGGGAGCCAATATCCTGACGCGCTGCCTGATCATCTTCGGGCAGGGGGCGATCCGCTGCCATCCTTATGTGCTCAAGGAGATGGCGGTGGCGGCGGACGATAACCCGGAACGGGCGGTGCAGGAGTTCGACAGGCTGCTGTTCGAGCATCTTTCCTTCGCCGCGGCCAACAAGGCGCGCGCGTTTGTCGGGGGCATCAGTTGCGGCTGGCTGTTGCCGTCGTCTTCCTACGCGGCGCGGCAGACGCGGCGTTATTACCGTTCGGTGGTGCACCTGTCCTCGGCCTTTGCCTTGTTGACCGATGCCAGCATGGCGGTGCTGGGCGGGTCGTTGAAGTTTCGCGAGCGTATTTCGGGGCGGTTGGGGGATGTGCTGTCGCAGCTTTATCTGGTGTCGGCGGCGCTCAAGCGGTATGAGGATGAGGGGCGGCAGGAGGATGACCTGCCTTTTGTCGAGTGGTCGGTGCAGGATGCCTTGCATCGGGCGCAGGAGGCGATCGTCGATGTGCTGCATAACTTTCCCGACCGCTGGGTTGGGCTGGGATTGCGGGTGGCGATCTTTCCGTTGGGGATGATTTATCGGAAGCCTTCGGATGCCTTGGGGACGTTGGTGGCCAAGGCGATGCAGAAGCCGGGGGAGAGCCGGGATCGGCTGGTTGCCGATGCTTATCTGCCTCGGGGGGAGGATCCGCTGGCTTGCGGGGAGAGGGCGTTTGCCTTGGCGCCGGTGGTGCAGCAGTTGGAGCAGAGGTTGAAGCAGGTGGTCAAGGATGGGGAGTTGCCTGCCATGCCGCAGAGCCTGGTTGAGATGAAGGCCTGGAATGCTCTTGCTTTGGAGCGTGGGTTTATTTCCGAGACGGAGAAGGTGGCGTTGGATGAGTTTGCTTATTACGGGGATTTGACTGTTCGGGTGGATGATTTTTCTGCGGATTTTGATCGGAATGAGATATTGGGGCGGTTGCCTTGAGGTTTGGTTTTCTTCTTGGGTAGTCTGGTCTTGCTGCGTGCAGATGTACTGGCTTTAGGTTTTTCTTTCTCCGGTCGGAACGGAGCGCCGGGGGCGGCCCGGCAGCCGCTCACTTTTCTTGTCTCGCCAAGAAAAGTAAGCAAAAGAAGGCGACCGCTACTGCCCAGCCCCTTCGGGGTACCCGCTGGAGCGAGAGGAAAAATGGGAAAGGCCGCAAGTCG
>NZ_JAGIBI010000011.1 GCF_017744395.1 Herbaspirillum sp. | reverse complement strand
GCTTCGCTCCGGCGTCCTTTCTGATCCATTTTTCCTCTCGCTCCAGCGGCTGGTCAGAAGCGGACTTCGTGTCCGGCTCGCCTTCGGCCTTGCGGTGCTTGCTTCTCGCCTGCGGCATCGATACGGTGTCTCGCTGTCCCCGTCGTCCTGACGAAAGTCAGGACCCCGCGTCGTTCGCACCTCAAATAACCGTCAATTCCCCACCGGCCGCAACTTCCTCCAAACCTCCACCGCTGTATCCGCAAACGTCCTGATACAGGGATTCGAATTCTCCTTGTTCCAGATCACCGCCACCTCCACCACCGGCGCATTGAGCAACGGCTTGAACACCGTGGTTTCCAGGTTCATCGCCTGCATCGAGGCCGGCACCAGCGCCACGCCCAGGCCTTCGCCGACCAGGTTGACGATGGTTTGCTGCAGGTTGGCTTCGAGCACGATGCGCGGGCGGAAGCCGTTGGACTGGCAATGGTTGACGATGATGTCGAACACTACCGGCGCGATCGTGCGCGGGATGCTGACGAAGGGATCGTCGGCCAGTTCTGCCACCGAAATCGCTTCCTTGCAGGCCAGCTTGTGGTCGCGCGGCAGCACCGCCAGCAGCGGTTCGGCGTAGATGGTGTGGCTGACCATGCGGCTGCAGTCTTCGGGGCGGTACATGATGCCCACATCCACCTTCTCGTCCTCGATGTCGGTGGCCAGCAGGTTGGGGACGTATTCGGTCAGGCGCATGTCGACTTCGGGGAAGGCGGCGGAGTAGTGGCGCGTGACCGAGGGCAGGATGTTGTAGGCCGAGGACATCATGAAGCCGACCTTCAGCGCGCCGCTCTTGCCGGTGCTGGATGACGATACGTTGCGTTTCGCCCGTTCCAGTGCCTTGAAAATTTCTGTGGTATCGCGATAAAAATATTTGCCGGCGGGGGTCAGCTGGATGGCCCGTTTGCTGCGGTCGAACAATTGCGCGCCGAGTTCCTTCTCGAGGGCCGCAATCTGCCGTGTGAGCGGGGGTTGGGAGATATGCAGCAGCTCCGCCGCGCGTCCGAAATGCAGGGTTTCTGCTACGGTGCGGAAATAGGTGATGTGTCTCAGTTCGATCATTTGATACCTTCAAGGTATTGATTCTGTCTGGATATTGTATTGGAAGTCATCGGATTGTCTCGTTATTCTCCGATGCAGAGATGACAAAACTTGCGATCATCTCGGGCCGACAAAGGCGCCAGAAGCGCCGTCGCCGTGAATAAAGAACCCATTTCACTATGAAACGTGAGTGCGAGCGAGTCCCGTTTGGGATGGAGTGCAAGGCGCGAACTTGGGTCAAGACTGGGCGTCTTGACCCAAGTTCGTAACGCGGCAATTCGCCCAAACGGGCCGCTCCCTCCGGGTTCTGCTCAGAAAGGGCGCTGGCTGCGTTGTGCTCCTTGCGTGTGGCACCGCCACACGACGCGTCGCACGCCTTGCCAGCGCCCTTTCTGAGCAGAACGCATCTCACGTTTCATTGTGAAATGGGTTCTATAAAAGCAGTTCACGACAGGAGACAATCATGCCGACACAAACGGTAGCTTTACCTTTGGCAAAAAACGACGTCAGAACAGCTCGTTCGAATTCCCCCCGTTATCGCGCAATCGACCAGCTCTCCGGCGGGGACCCGGTCATGCTCGACCTGGTCGAGCGCGGCAAGCGCCTGATCGACCGCGGCATTCCCGTTCTTATCCTCGGCGAGACCGGTACCGGCAAGGAGTACCTGTCGCGCGCCCTGCATGAATACAGCGAACGCCGCCAGGCCGCCTGGGTGGCGGTCAATTGCGCTTCGATTCCCGAGAGCCTGGCCGAGAGCGAATTGTTCGGCTATTGCAAGGGCGCCTTTTCCGGCGCGCTGCCGGGCGGCATGAAGGGCCGGGTGCAGCAGGCCGATGGCGGCACGCTGTTCCTCGACGAGATCGGCGACATGCCTTTCGCGCTGCAGACGCGCCTGCTGCGCGTGCTGTCCGAGCGGGAAGTGATTCCGCTGGGGGCGTCGCGTCCGGTGCCGGTGGATGTGCAACTGATCTGCGCCACGCACCAGGATTTGAAGACTCTGATCGCGGAAGGGCGTTTCCGCGAAGACCTTTACTACCGCATCGCCGGCGGCGTGCTGCGCCTGCCTGCGCTGCGCGAGCGCGCCGACCGCCGCCGCCTGATCATGCAGATGATCGCCGACGAGCTGGGTGATGAAGCCGGCGAGCACGCGATCGCGCCGGCCGCGCTGCAGCGCATGCTGTCTTACCCGTGGCCGGGCAACCTGCGCCAGATGCACGCGGTGATCCGCTATAGCTGCGCGGTCATGAATGACGGGCACATCGAAGTGCGCGACCTGCCCGAAGAACTGATGCAATTCACGGCGGCGAATTTGACCCAGATCGTGGGCCATACCGGCCTCGCCGCCAATGTCCGTCCCATCGTGCCACAAGCCGATGCGATGGCATTTTCCCCGCGCCCATCAGGCGACCCGCTCCGGGATGAGCGTTCGCGCGTTATCGATGCGCTGGTCGGCAGCCGCTGGAACATTTCCGCCGCTTCGCGGCAGTTGGGGATGTGCCGCGCGTCGCTGTATCGCAAGTTGCGCCAGCTGGATATTCCGCATGTGCGCGACCAGGCGATGCCGGCATATGCCGTCGCCTGAATACTGGACAATTACCACCAACAAGGCCGGGCAGGGAGCCCGGCCATTCGATTCTCCTTAGGAAGACCATGAAAGTTTTTTACGACAAAGACGCAGACCTGTCCCTGATCAAGAACAAGAACGTGACCATCATCGGTTATGGCTCGCAAGGCCACGCGCACGCGCTGAACCTGAAGGACTCGGGCTGCAAGGTCACCGTCGGCCTGCGCAAGGGCGGCGCCTCGTGGAGCAAGGCCGAGAAGGCCGGCCTGAAGGTCGCTGAAGTCAACGACGCGGTGAAGGAAGCCGACGTCATCAT
>NZ_JAGIBI010000010.1 GCF_017744395.1 Herbaspirillum sp. | reverse complement strand
GCGCGAAGTTGATCAGGTTCAGCACCCCGTACACCATCGTGTAACCCAACGCGATCAGCGCGTACATGCTCCCTAGCACCAAGCCGTTGATGATTTGCTGGATGAAAATGTCCATGAATCGATGTCTCCTGTGCGGCGTTGCGGTTATGGCCTTCCGGCCAGCCGGAGGGTGGGCTTGCTTGCGCCTTGTGGACGGCGCGCCTGGTTGCATGTCATTTGGGTTCTCCCTCTTTTATATGCAGTTTGTTGCGGATGAAACGACGGATAAGAAAAGAGCGCGGGACAAGCCGCGCTCCGGGTGGATAAGGTCAAGCCAGGACCGCTCGCATCACGCGGGCCGCGGCCAGATCCCAGGAAGCCTGGCCGACGGTCTTGAAGACCGGCAGCGCGCCGTTGGCCGACAGCGTCGCGCGGTCCACCTTGCCGGACAGCACATCGCCGATGGCGACCACGCGCGCCCAGTCCACCTTGGCCTGGATCAGGTCGCCGGCTTCGTGGTGCGCGCCGCCGACGTCGTCGACCACGATGGTGCGCGCATGCAGCAGCGGCGCCGGGAATTCGACCATGTCGGGCTTGAAGGCGCCGACGCCGATGGCCAGCGTGTCGGGCGCGACCTGTTCGGGGATGACGGCGCTGTGCGACGTGGTCAGCGCGATCAGCACGTCGGTATGCGGCAGGTCCTGCTGCAGCATGGATGCCGGCAGCGGGCTGGCGGCCACCTGCGGATGGCGTTCGCACAGGGCGCTGCAAAACGCCTGCGTGCGCGCCAGGTCGCGCGCGGCGATCCAGAATTGCCTGATGCCGAAATATTGCGCCAGCGCGTCGGCATGCGCCGCGGCTTGCGCGCCGGTGCCGATCAGCAGCGCCGACTTCGGCGCGCGCGGCAGCAGCGTCTTGATGCCCAGCATGGTCATGGCGGCGGTGCGGCGGCCGGTGACGGTGGGGCCATCCATCAGGGCGATGCGGCGGCCAGTGTGGGTTTCGAAAGCCACTACTTCCCCCTGGATGGCGGGAAGGTTGTGTTTGCCGTTCTCGGCATGCACGGTGATCAGCTTGGTCACCGACAGGTCGTCGGCGATGGCCGGCATGCCGAGCAGTACGCTGGCGCTGTCGATGGTCACCACCTGGCGCTCGGGGGCGCGGATGCGGCCGGAGACGAATTCCTGCGCGGCGGTTTCCAGCGCGTCGACCAGTTGCGCGTAAGGCAGCGCGGCGGCGGTTTGTTGGGCGTCGAGGATATGCATGCCGGTACTTTCGGTTGAATCAGCGCAGGAAGAAGCCGGTCGGGAACGGATCGGACTCTTCCAGCACCCACTGGTTGGTGCTCATGATATGGGCGTAGCCACTGACTTCGGTGAGCGCGCCGTCGAACTCGCCGACCTTTGTCGGGGCAGTCACGCGCACGCCGAAATTGCTGCCGACGATGCTGCCGTTGACGTAGTTCTGGTTCAGCGCCAGCTGCCCGCGCAGGAACAGCTGCGCGGCGCGGCCGGAGGTGCCGGTGCCGGTCGGCGAGCGGTCCACTTCGCGGTCGGCGAAGATGCAGACGTTGGACTGGTCGGCGCCGGGGAAATTGGGTTCGCTGTCGACGATGGTGCCGTACAGGGTGTTCAGGCCCGGTTCCAGCGGATGCTGGATCTGCACCTTGGCGATCACCGCCGCCTTGGTCTCGGCGCCGAGCTGGATCAGCTGGCGCACCAGTTCCGGCTTCACGGTGAGGTTCGCCTGCTTGGCATTGATGTAGTAGTAGAAGGCGCCACCGAAGACGATGTCGCCGATGATCTTGCCGAAGCTGGGGGTCTCGACCTCGACGTCGCGGCGGTAGATGAAGGCCGGCACGTTGTTGAAGCTGACTTTGCCGGCGCGCTTGCCGTCCCACTCGACGAAGGCTTCGATGAAGCCGGCCGGGGCGTCGAAGCAGATGCGCGTGACCGGCGCCACCGGTTCGACGTAGCCCATCTCGACCAGCACCTTGCCCAGGGCGATGATGCCGTGGCCGCACATGTCGCTGTAGCCTTCGTTGTGGATGAAGATGACGCCGAAGTCGGCTTGCGGCGTGACCGGCGGCAACAGGTAGGCGCCGTACATGTCGGCGTGGCCGCGCGGCTCGTTCATCAGGAACCGGCGCAGGTCGTCGCGGTGTTCGCGCAGCCAGGCGCGCTGCTGCAGGATGGTGCCGGCCGGGATCTTCGGCAGGCCGGAAACGACGATGCGCAACGGTTCGCCGCCGGTGTGGGCGTCAATGGTCTGGACGGTGCGGGTGTAGTTGAGCATGGTCTTCCTTGTTCGGATTGCGGTTCTGCCTGCAAACGCAAAGGGTACCACCCTGCCGGCTGGTGCCGACAGGGCGGGATGCTTGCGCGGATGGATTGCTGGCGGGGAGGCTGAACTTCCCGCCGGCCGGCGCCGGCGGGAAAGTGCGTTCAGGCCGCCAAAGGGGGATGGCCGATCAGTAGCTGGTCAGCGGCACCGGCAGGCCGTCCTTGAAACGGTACACGGTCACCGGCGATTGCTTCAGGTCGTGGTTGGCGTCGAAGTCGTACTGGCCGGCCACGCCCTTGTAGCTGATCTTGGCCAGCGCCGGGCCGAACTGCTTGGGTTCGACCGAATTGGCGGTCTTCATGGCCTGGGCGATCAGCATCATGCCGTCGTAGAAGGACACGGCGTAGGTTTCCGCAGGACGGCCGTACTTCTTCTGGTAGTCGTCGGAGAAGACCTTGCCTTCCTTGGCCTTGTCCAGCATGGTGCCGCCCTGGGTGCAGTAGACCGACTCGCCGATGGCGTCGCCGCCCAGGCGGCCCATTTCAGGCGAACAGATGCCGTCGCCGCCCAGCAGCAGGGCATTGATGCCCAGTTGCTTCATCTGGCGCTTGATCGGGCCGCCTTGCGGGGCGTAACCGCCGATGAAGACGGCGTCGGGCTTCTTGCCCTTGATCGAGGTCAGGATGGCGGTGAAGTCGGTGGCCTTGTCGTTGGTGAAGTCTTTGCTGACCACTTCGATGCCGTTGGCCTTGGCGACCTTGCTGAACTCTTCGGCCAGGCCCTGGCCGTAGGCGGTACGGTCGTCAATCACGGAAACGCGCTTGAGCTTGAGTTCCTTGGCCGCGTACAGGGCCATCTTGCCGCCCAGTTGGCTGTCGCTGGCGGCGACGCGGAACAGGGTGGCGAAACCTTGCTGGGTGATCTTGGGATTGGAGGCGACGGTGGCGACCACGATGCCGGCGTCATTGAACACGCGCGAAGTGGGGATGGTCACGCCCGAGTTGTAGGGACCGACGATGGCCTTGATGCCCTGGTCGACCAGCTTCTGCGCGGCGGCCACGCCCGATTTCGGATCGGCCTGGTCGTCTTCGGCGATCACTTCGAACTTGATCTTCTTGCCGCCGACGGTGATGGGCTGCGCGTTCAGGCGCTCCACGGCCATCATCAGGCCGCCCTGGTTATCCTTGCCGGCCGACGCCTGGGGGCCTGTCAGCGGGCTGGAAAAGCCGATCTTGACCACTTGGGTTTCCTGCGCCATGGCGAAGGCGGGAACCAGTGCCAGCGATGCGGCGATGATATTGAGTCCGGAAATGCGCTTGAACATTTGGGTGTTTCCTCTCTCTTCTAGAAAATCAGACTGCGGTGGATAGCTTGGTTAGCTTAAAACGCTGGATGTACGTCCCCGGGGTACGGGGTAACGATTCCGTCGATGCTGTACTGACTGCGCCGTTGCAGGTACGAACATATCAAAACTCGTAAAAAGATTGTCGGGAATTTCTGTTGTCATCCGCGCAGATGCGCCGCCGTTGGCGCACCGTGCCCGCATTGCGTTGTATTTTTTATGAGGGAGGATTCTATTTACTCTTGGCTGATATTAGGCGCGTTTATTGCCTTTATAATCAAAACAAAATTTCCCTTTTACGCAATCTGCTGAATAAAATTCAGAAACCATGACGGCGCTCGACAAAATCAGTAAAAAAATATTGGCCGAACTGCAAAACGACGGCCGCATCAGCAATGTCGACCTGGCCGCGCGCGTGAATTTGTCGCCGGCGGCCTGCCTGGAGCGGGTGCGCAAGCTGCAGGAAGCGGGCTATATCCTGGGCTTCGCCGCGCAGTTGAACCCCGAGCTGCTGGACGTGTCGCTGCTGGTGTTCATCGAGGTGGTGCTGGACCGCACCACGCCCGACGTGTTCGCCGAATTCAAGAAAAGCGTGCAGAGCATTCCCGAGATCATGGAATGCCACATGGTGGCCGGCGGCTTCGACTACCTGGTCAAGTCGCGCGTCAAGGACATGAACGCCTACCGCGAATTCCTCGGCAAGTCGCTGCTGCAATTGAAGGGCGTGCGCGAGACGCATACCTACGCGGTGATGGAAGAAGTGAAGAACACCATCCGCCTGCCGATCCGCTGATCCTGCACCGCCTTCGTTCCCCCGCCCTTTCCTAGGCTGCCTCGCCGCTGCGCAAGCGGCGACGGTAGCTGCCCGGCCCCGCTCCGCTGTATTGCTTGAACGCACGGTTGAACGCCGCCTCGGAGCGGTAGCCGACCGCTTCGCCGATTTCCGCCGTCCCCATCGTGCCGCTGCCCAGCAGCCTGGCCGCATGCGCCATGCGCAACTGCTGCAGCACCTGGCCCGGGGTGGCGCCGCCGGCCGCGCGGAACTGGCGCGCGAAGGTCGCGCGCGACATATGGCAAACCCCGGCCAGGCGCTCCAGCGACCACTCCTGCTGCGGCGCGTCGAGCATGGCCTGCACCGCCTTGTGCAGCCGCAGATGCCCCAGCAGCGCCAGCAAACCCGGCTGCGGCCCGCCCTGCTCCAGCCAGGCGCGCAGCGCCAGTCCGAACAGCGCCGACGCCAGCCCGGCCACGATCGCCTGCGCCCCTTCGCGCAACGCGCCGCTGCCGTCGATGCCGCCGCATTCGTCGCGCAGCAAGGTGGCCAGCATGCGCAGGCCGTGGCCTTCGGCAAGGTCCGCGCCGCGTACCAGCACGACCTCGGGCATGGCTTGCATCAGGGCATTGGATTGCGGCGATTCGAAATGGAATTGGCCGCACAGGAAATCGGACAGCGGCTGCCCGCTGCCACCGGCATCGCCGTTGACATGCAGCCGCACCGGCGCAGCGGGATCGACCACCCGCACCGCCGACGCCGCGCCGGGCGGCGCGGTGTAGATGGCATGCGCGGCGCCGTGCGCGAACAGCACCAGGTCGCCGGCCTGCAATTCCAGCGGCGGGCGACCTTCCAGCTCCAGCCGGGCGCGTCCTTCAAGGATGAAATGGTAGGGCGCGACGCCTGAAGCCAGGGCCTGATGCCGCAGGTTCCACGGCTCGCCGAAGCGGCAGCGGATATCCAGCGCGGCGCGCACCGGGTGCAGGGACAGCAGGCGGCTCAGGACATCCATGTCTTCTCCATCGCTTGAGATTTTTGAGCAATTTTAAGCGATTCAAAAGCATCAACAATCCCACCATGCAAGCCTATATTGGAACCGTGCGCGGGAACGGACAGACGGCGATCCCGCCGATGACGAGTGCCCGCGCCCCAGCCAAAAGGAGAAATCATGTCCCGCCTCACCATTGCACCGATCACCGAAGCCAGCGGCCAGGCCGCGCAACTGTTCGCCGCCATCAAGGCCGGCGTGGGCAAGGTGCCCAATGCCTACGCCGGCATCGGCATGCTGAGCCCCGTCGCCCTGGAGTCGGTGCTGCACCTGGACGGCGCCCTGCGCAAGAGTACCCTGTCGCCCCAGGAGATCGAAACCGTCAAGCTGGCCGTGAGCGAACAGGCCGGCTGCGATTACTGCCTGGCGGCGCACACGTTGATGGGCAGGAAGGTGGGGCTGCAAGACGCCGCCATGCTCGGCCTGCGCCACGGCCGGCCATCCGGCGACGCCAGGCTGGACCTGCTGGCCGAATTCGCGCGCAGCCTGGTCGCCACGCGCGGCACGGCGCCGGCGGAACTGGTGGAACGGGTACGCGCCGCCTACAGCGATGCGCAGATCGTCGACACGCTGCTGGCGGTAACCGCGATCACCTTCACCAACCTGTACAACCGGGTCAACGACACCGCGCTGGATTTCCCGCCGGCGCCGTGATGCCCGCAGTCTTGTGGCCCGGTCCGGGGGAAGGGGCGCCCTCCCCCGGCTTCTTCATCAGAAGCTGGTGCGCACACCCACGATCAGGTTGCGCCCGCCCAGCGGCACCGACTCCCTGAGCACCGAGGTCGACAGGCGGATGTCCTGGTTCAGCAGGTTGCGCGCCAGCGCGAACCAGGTCAGCTTCACGCCGCTCCACTTCTGCGTGTACGAGAGGTTGGCATCGAGCTGGGTGTAGGCCGGCGTTTCATAGTTTTCGAAGGACGCCAGGCGATCCTGCTTCTGCGCGCGCAGCACTTTCATGCCGCTGTTCCAGGGGCCGGTCTTGTAGCCCAGTTCGAAGCCGTAACGGGTAGCCGGCTGCAACGGCAGGTTGCCCAGATCGTCCAGCGTGCCGCGCGACGTATCGGCGAAGGCGCGCGCCGACAGGCCCTGGCCGTTCCAGTTCCAGGTGACTTCCGCTTCGGCGCCGCGGATGGTGGCGTCGCCCTGCGACCAGAAGCGCTGGGTGAATTCGCCGGCCGGGTCGGCATTGCCTTCCGCATCCACCTGGCCGTTGGTGCGGCCATAGATGTAGTTGCCCACCTTGTTGCGGAACAGGTTGCCCTTCCAGCGCACCAGTCCCTCCGTCTTTTGCAGCGTCAGCTCGATGTTGTGGGAAGTCTCCTTCTTCAATTGGCTGTCGCCGATGTCGAACGTCGCGGTCGATTCATGCGGGCCGTTGGAATACAGCTCCTCCACCGTCGGCGCGCGCTGCGCCAGCGAGTAGGTCAGCCCCAGGCCGTAGCCGGGCTGGAAGGCCCACAGGGCGCCGGCCGACCATGACAGCAGGCTGAAGTCGCGCCCCGCCAAACCACTGCCGCTGTCGGGCCGCCGGCTCACGCTCTCGGCGCGCAGGCCGGTGCTGGCCAGCACCTGGCCGAACTGGCGCTCCTCCACCAGGAAGCCGGCGAAGGACGAGGAGCGTGTCGGCGGCGTCAGTTCGGAAGTGCCGGTGGCAGCCGACAGCGCCGAGTAGTTGCCTTGCTCGGTCTGCACGCCGAAGGTGCCATGCCAGCCGGCCAGCGGCGCGTGGGTCAGCTCCCAGCGCGTCTGCAGCACGCGGTTCTTGAACACGGTGGCGGGCGTGCCGTCCTGCTGCTTTTCGGTGTGGGTGTAGTCGGTATAGCCGAAGCGGAAACGGAACTTCTCGATGCCGGCGAAGGGGTTGTTCACCAGCGTGTCGATGTCATAGCGGCTCTGGTGCAGGTCGATGAAGGACATCTCGGCGGTAGGGATGCCGTAGTGATCGTCCAGTGTCGAGGCCGACAGGCCGACGTAGCCCCAGTCGGCGATATAGGATGCGCCCACGCCGCCGCTGGTCTCGTGCGTGAACGAATTGGGCAGGCGGCCCGAGGCGGTGGAAGCGTCGCCTTGCCTGGCATTGCCGGGGATCTTGTAGTTGTCGGTGTCGCGATAGTTGCCGTCGACATGCAGGCCGATCGGGCCGGCCGAGGTATCCAGCGAGAAGGAGCCGTTCTTCTCGCCGTCGACGGTGCCGTAGCGCCCTTCAACGGTGCCGGTGGGCCTGCCGACCAGTTCGGTCGGGATACGGTCGTTGACCACGTTGACCAGGCCGCCGATGGCGCCCGAGCCGTACAGCAGCGCGGCCGGGCCGCGCAGGATCTCGATCTGGCGCGCGGTGGCGGCTTCGGTGGCGACCGCGTGGTCGTTGGAGACGGTGGAGACGTCGGACACCGCCATGCCGTTTTGCAGCACCATCACGCGCGGCCCTTCCATGCCGCGGATGATGGGCCGCGAGGCGCCGGCGCCGAAGGCCGAGGCCGACACGCCCAACTCGGAGGACAGGGTGTCGCCCAGCGAATTGCCTAGCTTGTTCTTCAACTCGTCGCCGGCCAGCACCTTGGCGGGAGCGAGCACTTGCACATCCTGCTCCGAAGCGAAGGGGGTGGCGGTCACGACGATGGGCTGCAGCGCGGCTTGTTGTTCGGGGACGGCCGCATTGTCGGCGGCGCTGGCCGACAGGGCCGGAGCGGCCCAGGTTGCCAGCGCGGAAGCTACCGCGGCGGAGATGAGTTGGCGTTGCAGTGAAAATGGGATTGCCATGTGAATTCCTCGTAGTGCATGCAATGCGCCGGCCGGCCTGTGCCGTCGGCGCCGATACGCCGGCCGTCCGGACGCGCCCATGCCGCGGCGCCGCCGGACCGCACAAGGCGACGGCGAACATGCGGCCGGATCACGAAAGACAACCGGCAACGAAATGCTGGATCAGTGGGGGGAGAGGAATTCAGCGCGGCGGGGCGCGCGGGGAGAAATGGCAGACAAAAGGCGCATCCCAGGATGCGAAGGCTTGCCACAGTGCCAGCATGCGCGCGGGCGGCAGCAGCGGCGGCAGGGGGAAATCGAAGTGCACGCCGGCCGACAGCGTGGCGGCGTCGTAGGCCGCGCAGGAATGGTGCGCGTCACCGCCGTGAACGGCCTGCTCCTGGCCGCCGGAGGCGGTCGATGCAAATTGGGGATATTGGGGATGTTCGTCGCCTTCGTCGAACAGCGACTCGTCGATCAGCGAATGCACGGCGCCGCCCGGCCACCCGGCGTGCGCGATGCCGTGCAGGAAGCCCATTGCCTGCGCGAACAGCAGCGACACCGCCAGCAAGGCGATGAAGGCGGAACGGCGCGTGAAACGCAGGATGGGCATGGTAGGTGAATCAGCTTCGGCGCCGCGCCATGTCGCTCGATGGCGGCGGCACCCGGGAATGCTCAGAAAAAACGGGAAATCGGCAAACGATGCAGTCAGCCGATCCACGCCGGCGGCCAGAACGCTGCCGGCGCTTGCCCCTCGGCCGCGGCGGCCCGGGGGCAGGGCCCTGCCGGGCCGGGATCAGTCGCCGTAGAGCTTTTGCTTGAGCTCGCGGCGTTGCTGCGCCTCCAGCGACAGGGTCGCGGTCGGACGCGCCAGCAGACGAGGGATGCCGATCGGCTCGCCAGTCTCTTCGCACCAGCCGTATTCGCCGTTGTCGATGGCGACGATGGACTGCTGGACCTTCTTGAGCAGTTTGCGTTCGCGATCGCGGGTGCGCAGTTCGAGGGCGTGTTCTTCCTCGATGGTGGCGCGGTCGGCCGGATCCGGCACCAGCACGGTTTCGCGCAGGTGTTCGGTGGTTTCGTCCGCATTCTTCAGCAGATCCTTTTCCAATTGCTTGAGGCGGGCCTTGAAGAAAGCGAGCTGCGCTTCGTTCATGTAGTCCTTCTCGTCCATCTTGAGGATTTGTTCCTCAGTGAGCAATGGTTGCGCTGCAGGGGTAGTTTTGGGAGTTTTAGTTGCCACTTCGCTGACTTTCAATACTACGGTTTTTCAACTATATCCAATGGCCCGGCGGCGGCCTTGCTTGCTGCCGGAACTGGTCGCTTTTGAATCCACTTCCCGTGCCGATATTGATCCTGCTGTCGATCCGGGCTGCCGATGGCACAGCCTTTTTCGCGGTCAAGGATTGTACACCAACACTCTGCGATGCCAAGGACTTTGACTACGTTCCCGCCAGGCCATCGCCGCCGGGCTTGCCGAACGCGGCGGAGTTGGACAAAAGTGGCTGCAGGGCGGGATACAAGGCGAAGCGCGCCTTGAGCGCTGCTTGCAAAATGCGGTTGGCAAACCGATTACAGTTTATACCAGAAGGCCGCGGGGAAATAGGCGCTTCGGCGCCCTCTTTCCGCAGCGCAGCAAACGCTGTTCCAAGCGCTCAGCCGTGCCGGTTCCCGCACACGGGACAATGGCGGTCGCGCGCCACCGTGATCGAGGTCCACTCCATCTCGCGCGCTTCCAGGATCAGCAGCCGCCCGGCCAGCGAACGGCCGATGCCGGCCACCAGCTTCAGGGCCTCGGCCGCCTGCATGGTGCCGATGATGCCCACCAGCGGCGAGAACACGCCCATCATCGAGCATTGCACCTCCTCGAATTCACGCTCGGGCGGGAACAGGCAGGCATAGCACGGCGAATCCTCACTGCGGGTGTCGAACACGCTGACCTGGCCGTCGAAACGGATCGCCGCGCCCGACACCAGCGGCACGCCGGCGGCGACGCAGGCGCGGTTGACGGCATGGCGGGTGGCGAAGTTGTCGCTGCAGTCGAGCACCACGTCGGCCTGCGCCACCAGTTGCTGCAAACGCTCGCCTTCGAGGCGTTCGGCCAGCGCCGCCACTTCGGTATCCGGGTTGATCTGGCGCAGCGCCTCGCGGCCCGATTCGACCTTGGCCTGGCCGACGCGGCCGGTGGTGTGCATGATCTGCCGCTGCAGGTTGGTCAGGTCGACCGTGTCGTTATCCACCAGCGTGATGCGGCCGATCCCGGCCGAAGCCAGGTACATGGCGGCCGGCGAGCCCAGGCCGCCGGCGCCGATCACCAGCGCGTGCCCGGCCAACAGGCGCGACTGGCCTTCGATATCGATCTCGTCGAGCAGGATGTGGCGCGAGTAGCGCAGCAATTGTTGGTCGTTCATGGCGAAATGTGTGAAACCCCATGAAAAAAGGCCGCCCGGGGGAGCGGCCTGGCACAAAGTACCTGAATGCTTACTTGGCCGGGCTCTTGGCCGGCGGCGCCTTGTTGTCCTTGCCGTCGTCCTTGGCCGGCGCGCTGTCCTTGCCTTCCTCGTTGCGCACTTCCGGCTTGGCATTGGAGACCTTCACCGGCAAACCCTTCAGGTGGTTCAGGGCCTGCGACAGCTGGAAGTCGTCCTTGCTGCCGAAGTCCAGCGGCTTGCGCTTCTTCTCGGCGGCGATCAGGCGTTCCTCGGCCATTTCGTCCATGGTCTGCGCCTTGACCTCGGCCGACTTGTCGGTGTCGTTGGTCAGGTGCTTGGACAGGTCGGCCTCGCGCAGGCGCAGGCCGTTCAGGCCGTCGCCGTCCGGGTATTCGTCGACCATGATGTCAGGCACGATGCCGCGCGCCTGGATCGAGCGGCCGTTGGGCGTGAAGTAGCGCGCGGTGGTCAGCTTGACCGCGGTGTTCTTCTCGGGCGGCAGCGCGATCACCGACTGCACCGAGCCCTTGCCGAAGGTCTGCGTGCCCATGATGACGGCGCGCTTGTAGTCCTGCAGCGCGCCGGCCACGATTTCGGAAGCCGAGGCCGAGCCGCTGTTGACCAGCACCACCATCGGCACCTTCTTGATGGCGTCCGGCAGGCGCGACAGCGGGTCGTTCAGCGGATTGGAGGCGTAGAACTCGCGCTTGGCGTAGAAGGTCTGCTTGGAGCTGGGCAACTGGCCGTTGGTCGACACCACCACCGAGTCGCGCGGCAGGAACGCGGCCGACACGCCGATGGCGCCCGGCAGCACGCCGCCCGGGTCGTTGCGCAGGTCGAGCACGAGGCCCTTCAGGTTCGGTTCCTGGGCGTAGATCGCGGCCAGCTTCTTGGCCATGTCGTCCACCGTCGGTTCCTGGAACTGGGTCACGCGCAGCCAGGCGTAGCCGGGTTCGATGACCTTGGACTTGACGCTTTGCACGCGGATTTCCTGGCGCGTGATGGTCAGGATGATGGGCTTGTCTTCTTCCTTGCGGGCGATGGTCAGCGTGATCTTGGTATTGGGCTCGCCGCGCATCTTCTTGACCGCCTCGTCCAGGGTCAGGCCCTTGACCGGGGTGTTGTCCAGGCGGGTGATCAGGTCGCCGGCCTTGATGCCGGCCTTGAATGCGGGGGAATCCTCGATCGGCGAAATCACCTTGACGTAGCCGTCTTCCATGCCGACCTCGATGCCCAGGCCGACGAACTTGCCCATGGTGCCTTCGCGCAGTTCCTTGTAGGCCTTCTTGTCCAGGTAGGCCGAGTGCGGGTCGAGCGAGGCGACCATGCCGGAAATGGCTTCAGTCAGCAGCTTCTTGTCCTCTACCGGCTCGACATAGTCGGACTTGATCAGGCCGAACACGTCGGCCATCTGGCGCAACTCTTCCAAGGGCAGCGATGCCGTTGCGTTCTTCTGCGCGATGGCATCGAACTGGATCATCGCCGTGGCGCCCGCCACCATGCCCAACCCGATCAGACTGATATTCTTGAGTTTGCTGCCCATGTGTCACCTAGTAGTTACCCACCCCAGTGGGTCGAATGCGCGGCCTTGATGCCGCATTTCAAAGTATAAACCCGATTGTTCGTTGCCGCCGCTGTTGCCCGCGGTGGCAATGCCTTCGCCGGCCTTGACCAGGTCGCCGGCGCGCTTCAATACCGACTGGTTGTTGCCGTAGATCGTCATGTACTGGTTGCCGTGGTCGACGATGATCAGGTTGCCGAAACCGCGCAGCCAGTCCGCGAACACCACCCGCCCGGCCGCCACCGCCCTCACCTCCGCGCCTTCCGCGGCGCGGATGAACAGGCCGCGCGAGGTCGGCCCGTCGCCGTGGCGGCTGCCGAACTTGGCCGTCAGGTCGCCCCTGACCGGCAGGCGCAGTTGCCCGCGCAGGCTGGCGAAAGGCTTGCCGAAATTGTCCTGCTGCAGTTCGGGCAGCGTGTCGTTGCGGCCCAGCGAAGCGGTCTTGGGCGGTTCGTCGTCGTCGATGGCGTCGGCCGGATCCGGCATCTTCGGCGCCGGCTTGCCGGCCTTGGCCGCTTCGGCGGCGCGCGCGCGCTGCTCAGCCAGGCGCTTCTCGCGTTCGGCACGGGCCTTGGCCAATTGTTCCTGGCGGCGCTTCTCGCGCGCCTCGGCTTCGGCCTTCTTCTGCTGCTCGATGATCTGCGCCAGCTTGTCGACCAGGGCCGACAGCCGCTGCTGGTCCTGCTCGATGCGGCCGGCTTCCTTGCGCTGCGAATTGAGCTTGGTCGACAACTGCGCCAGCAGGGTCGAACGCCGCGCCTTTTCCTTCTCCAGCACCTGCTTCTGTTCTTTTTCTTCCTGGGCGATCTCTTCCAGTTCGAACTTGGCGTTCTGGGTGTCGGCCTTGTTGCTGCGGATCGCCTGCAGGTTGGCTCGCAGCGTTTCGATCAGTTTGGCCTGGGCTTGCGAGACGTAGCCCATGTACTGCAGTTCGCGGTTGATGCGGTTGGGATTGTCGCCCGACAGCAGCAGCTTGATGCGGTCTTCGTTGCCGGCCACGTACTGCTCGCGCAGCAGCTTGGACAGTTGCGCCTGCTGGGCGTTGACCAGCGCGGTCAGTTCATTGAGCTGGCGCACCAGTTCGGCCAGCCGGCTCTCGGTGGCCTGCTGTTCCTGCGCCAGGTCGCGCAGCGAACGGTTGGCCTTGGAGATCGCCTGTTCGGAAGCGGCCAGCGCATCGGCGGCGTTGTCCTTGGCGGTCTCGGTCTGGTCGATGTCGCGCTTCAGGGCCGTCAGGCGCTGCTGCAGGTCGGCCCTTTCCTTTTCGGCGGCCTGTTTCTGCTTGGTGCGCTCGGTAATGGCCTGAGCATGCGCGGCCGGCGTCCACAGCGCGGCGCTGGCGACCGCGGCCGCCAGCAGCGGCGCGGCGTGCTGCCGGGCTGTCCGGAAAATGGAAGCGAATGGCGTGCGCGGGACGGCGCGCGCCTGGCGGAAGGAACGCAGTTTTATTTCGACTTCCCTTGGTTGGCTACCGCCTTGAGCGCAGCTTCGATGGCGGACTGGTCGCCCAGGTAATAGCTCTTGATCGGCTTCAGGTCGGCATCCAGCTCATACACCAGCGGCTGGCCGTTGGGGATGTTCAGGCCGACGATGTCGTCGTCGCTGATGCCGTCCAGGTACTTGATCAGGGCGCGCAGGCTGTTGCCGTGGGCGGACACGATGATCTGCTTGCCGGCGCGGATGGCCGGGGCGATGGCATCGTTCCAGGCCGGCAGCACGCGGGCCACGGTGTCCTTCAGGCATTCGGTCAGCGGCACCTGCTCGCGCGACAGGCCGGCGTAGCGCGGATCGCCGAAGGCGTCGCGCTCGTCGCCCGGGGCCAGCGGGTTGGGCGGGGTATCGTAGCTGCGGCGCCAGACCAGCACCTGGGCGTCGCCGTACTGGGCGGCGGTCTCCGCCTTGTTCAGGCCTTGCAGGGCGCCGTAGTGGCGCTCGTTCAGGCGCCAGTCGTTCTTCACCGGAACATACATCTGGTCCATTTCGTCCAGCGTGGTCCACAGGGTGCGGATGGCGCGCTTGAGGACCGAGGTATAGGCCAGGTCGAACTGGAAGCCGGCTTCCTTCAACAGCTTGCCTGCCTGGCGGGCTTCGGCCACGCCCTTTTCGGTCAGGTCGACGTCGACCCAGCCGGTGAAGCGGTTGGCCAGGTTCCAGGTCGATTCGCCGTGGCGCATGAATACGATTTTGTACATAGTGGGCTTTTTTGATGATGGAAAAGCGGTATGCGGAAAGTCCGGGCGCATGGCGGCTGCCGTGACTTTCGGGCCCGTGAAGGCCGGGCGATCCGGATAATGCAAATCGCGAAAGCTTCTATTTTATAATGCCGGGATTCAGTAAACTCATTGGATAGCCGTGAAATTCATCATCGACAATATTTTCCTGATCGCCTTGGCCTTGGTCTCCGGCGGCGCCCTGCTGGTTCCTTACCTGCAGCAGCGCGGCAATAAGCTGACCTTGCTGCAGGCGACCCAGATGCTCAACCAGGGCAAGACCCTGGTGCTGGACGTGCGCGACGCCGGCCAGTTCGCCGCCGGCCACCTGCGCGACGCCCGCAATATCCCGCTCAAGGAGTTGCCGCAACGCATCGGCGAGCTGGACAAGCTCAAGGGCCGCCCGGTCATCGTGGTGTGCCAGAACGGCACCCAGGCCATGAAGGCCGAAGCCTCGCTCAAGAAAGCCGGCTTCACCGAAGTCTACGGCTTGAACGGCGGCATCGCCGCCTGGCAGGGCCAGGGCCTGCCGCTGACCACCAAGGACGCGAAATGAGCGCCGCGGTCGTCATGTACTGCACCGCCGTGTGCCCGTACTGCGTCATGGCCGAGCGCCTGCTGACCAGCAAGGGCGTGGCGCAGATCGAGAAGGTCCGCGTCGACCTCGACCCGCAACAGCGCGAGCTGATGATGCAGAAAACCGGCCGCCGCACCGTGCCCCAGATCTATATCGGCGACACCCATGTCGGCGGTTTCGACGACCTGAGCGCGCTGGACCGCGCCGGCAAGCTGGACCCGCTGCTGCAAGCCTGAGCACACTTTTATTATCGATTCACCGAACCTGAAAGAGATCCATGTCGGAACAGAACCAACAAGCTGAGCAACAAGCCGTTTTCCAGATCCAGCGCGTCTACCTGAAGGACCTGTCGCTGGAACAGCCGAATTCGCCGGCCATCTTCCTGGAACAGGAAGCCCCGTCGATCGAAGTGTCGGTCGACGTCGGCGCCGAGGCGCTGGCCGAAGGCGTGTTCGAATCGACCGTGACCATCACCGTGACCGCCAAGGTCGGCGAAAAAGTGGCCTTCCTGGTCGAGGGCAAGCAAGCCGGCATCTTCGAGATCCGCAACGTGCCGGCCGAACAGCTGGACCCGCTGCTGGGCATCGGCTGCCCCAACATCATCTACCCGTACCTGCGCGCCAACATCGCCGACGCCATCACCCGCGCCGGTTTCCCGCCGGTGCACCTGGCCGAGATCAACTTCGAACTGTTCTACCAGCAGCGCCTGCAGGCCCTGGCCGAACAGCAAGGCGCCACCCTGGTCAACGGCGGCTCCACCGCCGTCAACTGACCGCTCTGCAATCCCGCCCCGGCCATGCCGGGGCGCTTTCCCGAACGCGGAGACTTCACCGATGAAACGCCTGCCCCTGATCCTTTGCGCGACCGTCCTGGGCGCTGCCGCATTCGCTCCCAACGCCTTCGCGCTCGATTTCAAGTCGGTCGGCGCCGCGCCTGCCATCATGTACGACGCCCCTTCCGAAAAGGGCCGCCGCGTCTATGTCGCGCCGCGCGGCATGCCGGTCGAGGTGGTGCTGACCTACGGCGAATGGAGCAAGGTGCGCGATGCCGCCGGCACGCTGTCGTGGCTGCAGTCCAAGACCCTGACGCCCAAGCGCATGCTGGTGGTGTCCGCCGCCAACGCACGCATCTTCAATGCGGCCGATGAAGGCAGCGCCGTCGTGTTTACCGCCGACAAGAACGTGCTGCTGGAAATGATCGAGAGCCCGCACAATGGCTGGGTCAAGGTGCGCCACCGCGACGGCCAGACCGGCTTCGCCCGGGCCGCCGACGTCTGGGGCGACTGAGTCCCGCTCCCGCACCCCGGCGGACCGGGTTCGCTTGCGTCCGCTGATTACGCTTAACCACCACGCTCTCACGCCATCCCATGAAAATCACCATCCTCGGCGCCGGCGCATGGGGCACCGCGCTGGCCGTCACATTGGCGCGCAAGCATGACGTCGTGCTATGGGGGCGCAATGCCCAGGCCATGCAAGAGGCCGGCCGGCAACGCGAGAACCGGCTGTACCTGCCGGGCTTCGCGCTGCCCGACGCGCTGCAAGTCACCTCCGATTTCGATGCGGCCGTAGGCCATGTCTGCGGCGAGCCGCAGACTTCGCTGCTGATCGTCGCCTCCTCGGTCGCCGGCCTGCGCGGCCTGGCCGGGCAGCTGCGCGGCCATCCCATCCCCAACCTGGTCTGGCTGTGCAAGGGCCTGGAAGAAGGCACCCGCCTGTTGCCGCACCAGGTCGTGCAGCAGGTGCTGGGATCGGCGATTCCGGCCGGCGTGCTGTCGGGCCCTTCGTTCGCGCAGGAAGTCGCGCGCGGGCTGCCCTGCGCGCTGACCATCGCCGGCGCCGATGCCGCGCTGTGCGCGTGCGTGGTGGCGGCCGTACATGGCGGCAACATCCGCATCTATTCGAGCGACGACCTGGTCGGCGTTGAAATCGGCGGCGCGGTGAAGAACATCCTGGCCATTGCCACCGGCGTGGCCGACGGCCTGCAGCTGGGCCTGAACGCGCGCGCCGCGCTGATCACCCGCGGCCTGGCCGAAATCACCCGGCTGGGCGTGGCGCTGGGCGGCCGCCCTGAAACCTTCATGGGCCTGTCCGGCGTGGGCGACCTCATCCTGACCTGCACCGGCGACCTCTCGCGCAACCGGCGCGTGGGCCTGGGCTTGGCGCAAAACAAAAAGCTGGATGACATCGTGGCCGAGCTGGGACACGTGGCTGAAGGGGTGCGCTGCGCCAAGGCGGTACGCGAGCTGGCGCAGGAAAAAGGCATCGACATGCCGATCACCGACGCGGTGGCGGCGGCCTTGTTCGATGGGGTGTCGGTGCAGGAGATGGTGTCGCGCCTGCTATCGCGGGACCCGCGCGAAGAAACGCTCTGAACATCCGATCCGGCCGGGCCCTGCCGTGCTGGCCCGCCGCCGGACGTCTCGGCCCCGCGATGGCGCGGGGCGCTACGGCATCATCGGGCGATGATGTCGCTTTCCATCTTGGGACGCTTGAAGCGCTGCGGCGAGCCGCCTTCGACGATATCGTCCATCTGTTTTGAAATCTTGTCGTAGACCGGTCCGCAATCGTCGTCGGGGTGCGGCGTTTCGCCCGCGCCCTTGAAGCGCTTGCCGAAACGGGACGGGCGGGCGTCGCCGTCGCTCACGTATTGCTGGGCTGCGCGGCCGTTGTAGCCGTTGTTGGCACTGGTCTTGTTGCGTTGTATAGCTTGCATCGTATTTCCTCTTACGTCGCTTGACGCTCAACGTCCTCCGGTTGACATTCCGGGGGACCGGTAACGATCCGGGAAATCCTTGCTTCCCGACAACCGTTCCAGATACATAAGCGCCCTTAACAGGCGCTTGAAGTATGTAACGCCCCAAGTGCGATTTGGAATACGCAAAAGTCAGTATTTTGTCAGCTAATTTTCATTTGTTTTCGAACGGCATTTTCGTGATGTACTGCACCAATTTCGTAAATTATTGAAAACAATGGCTTTTTTAGCTCCCCATGAAGAAGCAATTGTGCGCTTTTTCGAGGCACGCTGAAAATGAAACAAGTGTTGCCAAACGTATCAATTCGGCACAAGAGACGTAAAAATACTGACAACCAGACAAGAAAATTCCATAAAGGAAACTTTCCGGCACGAAGAAATTGCGGAAAAGAAACAGATCAGGCCGCCGCCGATACCGGCAAGCCAAGATCGGCCGGCACCAGCGAAAACACCTTGGCGTCGCGTGGCTCGCCATGGAAGACCAGGCGGTTGCGCGCCAGGCACTCCAGCGTGGCGCCGGTTTTCTCGGCCACCCGCTGGCTGCGCAGGTTGCCGGCCTGGGCCACGATCTCGAGCCGGGTCAGGCCGGTCTTGGTGAAGGCGAACGCCGCCGCCGCGCGGGCGGCTACCGCTGCGATGCCGCGCCCGGTGTAGCCGTCGCGCACCCAGTAGCCCAGGTTGGCCAACTGGTTAAGCTGGCTGACCTGGTTGATCGCCACTGAACCGACCACCAGGCCGGATGTGCGTTCGATGACGTTGAAGTCGTAGGCGGCGCGCATCTCCCATTGTTCGATACTGCGCTGCAGGAACAGCCTGGCGTCGGCCAGCGAATAGTCGGGCGTGCACCAGGCTTCCCATTCGCCGATGGCGCGCACCGAGTGGCGCACCGCATCGTAAAGCGCCGGCGCTTCCCGTACACCCAGCGGGCGCACTTCGATATCTCGGTCGCAATAAATGATCTGCCGGTCGCGGTCCATAGGATGGCTCATGCTCGGTTGCTGGCTCGGGAAAGGCGGGCCCCGGCTTCTTCGGCACAGGTTGGCGCACGCTTCATCTTACCCAAATCCGCGCCGCCCCGGATGCCCCTGCCCCGTTACTGCGCGCGGCCAATCGCCGTCAGGACGCCAGTTGCGGATGCAGCTCGGACAGCCGGGTGATGACCGAGACGCCCTTGGGCATATCCGGATGCACCCCGTGCTCCTGCAGCGCGATCACCTTCATGCCCGCCGCCATCCCGGCCTGGATGCCCGGCAGGCTGTCTTCCACCACCGCGCAGCGCGCCGGGGCCACTCCCAGGCTGTTGGCGGCGAACAGGAACAGCGCGGGGTCGGGTTTCCAGCGCTGCACGTCGTAGGCGCTGAAGATGCGCCCGGCGAAATACGGCAGCAGGCCGGTCACGCGCAGGCACAGCTCGATCTTGGGATGCGGCGCGTTGGACGCCAGCGCATAGGGGATGGACAGCGCCTGCACCATCTCCAGCGCGCCATTGATAGGCTGGAGCCGCTGCTCCAGCATGCCGGCCATCACCTGGCGCAATTCCTTTTCGAAGACTTCCGGCAGCGGCGCCCCGTGCAATTCCTCGATCCGGGCCACGCACTGCTTCATGCTGACGCCGCGGAACTGTGCCAGCGCCTCGCGCGCCGTGAGGTCGACGCCATAGCGGGCGACATATTCGGACCAGGCTTCGGCGGCGACCACTTCGCTGTCGACCAGGGTTCCGTCGCAGTCGAAGATGACCAGGTCGATCGCGTTGGCGGGGTCTTTCATTGCGCGTCCTTCAGAGTTCGCCGTAAGAGTGCAAGCCGGAGAGGAACATGTTCACGCCGAGGAAGGCGAAGGTCGTCACCAGCAAACCGACCAGCGCCCACCATGCCGCCACTTGCCCACGCAAGCCCTTCATCAGCCGCATGTGCAGCCAGGCCGCGTAGTTGAGCCAGACGATCAGCGCCCAGGTTTCCTTCGGATCCCACGACCAGTAGCCGCCCCAGGCTTCGGCCGCCCACAGCGCGCCGAGGATAGTGGCGATGGTGAAGAAGGCGAAGCCGACCGCGATCGCCTTGTACATCACGTCGTCCAGCACTTCCAGCGACGGCAGGCGATCCGCCAGGATGCCCTTGGACTTGAGCAGGTAGGCCACCGACACCATCGCCGCCAGCGCGAAGGTGCCGTAGCCGATGAAGTTGGCCGGCACGTGGATCTTCATCCACCAGCTTTGCAGCGCCGGCACCAGCGGCTGGATCTCGGCCGCGTCGCGCGACACCGTGTACCACATCAGGAAGCCGACCGCCGCCGAGATCACCGTCAGCACGAACGCGCCCAGCTGTCGGGTGGCGTAACGCTCCTCGTAATACAGGTAGAACAGCGCCGTGATCATGCAGAACAGGATGAACACTTCATACAGGTTGGAGATGGGGATGTGGCCGACGTCGGCCCCCAGCAGGTAGGACTCGTACCAGCGCACCAGCATGCCGGTAAAGCCCAGCACCACCGCCGCCCAGCACAGCTTGGAGCCGAGCACCGCGCCGGTGCCGGCGCGCGTGGCCAGCCCGCCCCAGTAGAACAGCGTGGACAGGAAGAACAGCGCGCTCATCCACAGGATGGCCGACTGGCTGGAGAGCAGGTACTTGAGGAAGAATTTCTGGTTCGCCATCTCCAGCGAACCGCCATACATGCCGATGGCGCCCAGCGCCAGCACGGCCAGCAGCGGCATCAGCCAGCGCACCTGCTTCCAGTGCCAGCCCAGCCAGGCGAAGGTCGGCGCGGCCAGCAGCAGCACCGCCTTCTCGTAGTAGTCCATGTAGCTGCCGAAACGCGCGAGCGCGTACAGCGAGCCGGCCGCCAGCGCCGCCGCGTAGATCCAGTCCACCACGCCCAGGCGGCGGAAGAAGCCCTGTTCCTGGGGGTAGCCTCGGGTTGCTTCTGTCAGTTCCATTTCATCCTCCACGGCATCGCTGCCGCCATGCCGGCGGCGCCGGCTTTGTTCAACATCATGGCGCAGAATCGGCGGCGGGCGCGAGCCCGGCTTTCATTTGCGCGAATTCCTTTTCGAAGTCCAGTGTCTTGCGCTGGGTGCTCATGGCCAGCAGTGCGTGGCTGCCCTGGCCGTCGCCTTGCGGCTTGATCCAGATCCACAGGCGGCGCTCGCGGATATACAGCATCGCGAACACGCCCAGCACCAGGAACAGGCAGCCCAGGTAGACCACTTTCTTGCCCGGCGAGCGCGTCACCTGCAGCACAGAGGCCTTGATCTCCTGGAAGCTAGACAGTTGCAGGAACACCGGCGCCGGATAGAAGGCCGAATCGGCCAGCGCATTGATCGCCAGTTGCAGGTAGCGTCCATGCGCCTCGTCGCCGGCGATCGGCGCCAAGCCATCCTTGGCGCGCGCGGCCTGCCACAGTTCCCACATGCTGCCGTTGAGGATCTTCATGAAGATGTCGGCGGCCTTTTCCTGTTCGGCCGCCGGCAGCTTCTCCAGGAATCGGGTGACGGCGATGAAGCCCGAGACCTTGCCGTCGCCGGCGAAGATATCCAGCCCGCGCTGGGCCGACTGCTGCAGTTGTTCGCGCAGCGCGGGCGTGGCGTTGCGGCTGTCGGAAATCGCCTGGCGGGCGTAGCGGCGCGCCGCTTCCTCGCGCAATGCCGGGTTGGCCAGCGCCGCGCGCAGGCGCATCCACTCGGCCACGCTGTCGTTGTCGTCGGCCGGGATGCGCAGGTAGCGGAACGGCTGGTCGGGCTGCTCGCGCATGCCGGCCAGGAACACATAAGCGCCGTCGATCTGCATCGATTGCATGTAGTTGAAGTATTCGCGCGCCTGGCCGGTCTTGTCGCGCAACTTGTACTGGATGCTCGGGCCGACGTTCTTGAAATCCTTGCCGGCGGCGTTCTTGGCGCCGGAGCCGAGGTGCTTGTCGAGGTCGCCCATGATGCCGCGGTTGACCGTCTTGCCGACGTTGACCGCGCGCGCGTCGCCGCCGCTGTCGGCCGCGCCCTTGCCTGCGCTGTTCATGTTTTCCACGTTGAAGGGGCGGAATCCGCTCCATTCCACCGTGTAGTCGCCCGCGGCCTGGGTCAGCGGCGTGCTGCCGTTGACTTCGCCGGCGAGGTCGAAACGGCTGTTCTCGCCGCCGCGCATCGGGTAGCCGACCAGCTTGAGCTTGGAGCCGCCATCCTCGAAGCTGGACTGGTAGATCGCCACGTTCTTGTAGATCAGCGGTTCGTTGACCTTGATGGTGGCCTCGGTTTCCTTGCCGGTTTCATGGTCGCGCACCACCACTTCGCTGGCGAACAGCTTGGGCATGCCGGTCGAATAGAAGTCGATGATGAAGCGCTTCAGCTGGATGGTGAACGGCAGGTCCTGGATCATCACGCCGTCCTGCTGGGGGATGATCGCCGTGCTGCTGCTGGCGCCCTCGGGAATGAGCGTGTTGCCGCGGAAGGTCGGGTTGCCGATGCCCAGCCGATAGCGCTCCGGGATCTGCGAGATGATGCCGTTGCCGGCGAAGGCCTCTTTGCCGTAGAACCACTGCTGGAAACGGATCGGCAGGTCGGAGTCGAGCAGGCCGCCCAGGCAGATGATGACGATGGCCGCATGCGCGAAGATATAGCCCCATTTGTTGGCCGCGCCCTGCTTGGCGGCCAGCAGCGTGCCGCCTTCCTTGTCGACCAGCTTGACCTTGTAGCCGCGCGCGCCCACTTGCCGGGACAGGCGCGCCGCCGCCTGCGCGGGCGGCTCGCCGCTTTGCCATTCGGCCTTGTGGTGGAAATTGCGCAGCGACTGCTCGCGCACGTTGTCGCGCCAGCTCTTGACGTCGCGCAGCATCTTGGGCGCATTGCGCGCGATGCACAGCGAGGTCGACAGCACCAGGAAACCCATGATCAGCAGGAACCACCAGGCCGAATACACGGCATACAGGCCCAGCTTGTTGAAGACTTCGAACCAGAACGGCCCGAATTGGTTGACGTAGTTCGGCATCGGCTCGTTCTGCTTCAGCACGGTGCCGATCACCGAGGCGATCGCGATCAGCGTCAGCAGGCTGATCGCAAAGCGCATCGATGACACCAGTTCGACCGTATCGCCTACCCAGCGCTGCCTGGTCCTGATCACTATCCCTTGGGTACTGCTGCCCGTCGTCATATTCCTGCCTTACCGAATCTGCGGATCTGTTGCGATAGCCTTGCCGGACGGCAAAGCATGTCAAGCCGGGATTTTACCGCTCCCGGAATAAGTGCGTGATACGCGACGGCGCAGTACCTGTATGCCGGTACGCATATCTGGCGCGGACGAAAAAAGAGGCGGCACGCAGGCCGCCTCTTTCCCCGGATCGGTTCCTTACTTCAGGCCGGCGATGTAATCCGCCACGGCCTTGATTTCCTTGTCCGACAAACGCTCGGCGATGGCCGTCATCTGCGGGCTGTTGTTGCGGCCGCCGCCGCGGAAGCTGGTCAGTTGCGCCACCGTATAGTCCTGGTGCTGGCCGGCCAGGCGCGGATACTGGGCCGGGATGCCGGCGCCGTTCGGGCTGTGGCAGCCGGCGCAGGCCGGTACGTTCTTGGCGGCAATGCCGCCGCGCCAGATGTGCTTGCCAAGGTCGATCGTGTCCTTGTCCTTGGCCGCGCCCGGCTTGGGCGACTGCGCCGACAGGAAGGCCGCGACATTCTTGATGTCGTCGTCGGACAGGGCCTTGGCCAGCGGCGACATGACCGGATTGTTGCGTTCCGGCGAACGGAAGTTCATCAGTTGCTTGGCGATGTAGGCCTCGTGCTGGCCGGCCAGCTTGGGATTCTGCGTGATGGTCGAGTTGCCGGCGGCGCCGTGGCAAGAGACGCAGGCCACGATATTGCGGGCGTTATCGCCGTTGGTGTAGAGCGCTTCGCCTTTGGCCGGATCGGCCTTGGCGGCCGCCTTTTTCTCTTCAGCGGCATGTGCCAGAGAAGACACTGCCAGGAATGCAACAAATACGGTTTTCAGAAATGGGGAAAAAGCACGGTTCATTCGTCACCCTAATACTTATTGTGGTTGTGGAATTCAGAGATTCTGCCCGTTGGCGGCTGGCTGCCCCCATACCTAAATGCCGGTCTTTTGACCTGTCTCCAATGGCCGCCATTTTTACTTGCCCGGCGTCAACACGGCAATGGGTATCGGGCCATTGTACAATAGCTTTTCTGCATTTTTTGCCCCTCTTTCGGATTTCTGCCCCACCATGTCGCAACTTTGGCAAGCCCGCTTCTTCACTACCGTCAACCATTTGCGGGACCTGCCCAAGACCGATGTGCCGGAAGTCGCCTTCGCCGGCCGCTCCAACGCCGGCAAGTCCTCCGCGATCAACGTGCTGTGCAACCAGAAGCGCCTGGCCTTCGCCTCCAAGACGCCCGGCCGCACCCAGCACATCAATTACTTCTCCATCGGCGGCGCCCATGTCGGCCAGCACCGCAACGACGAAGCGCGCCCCGACGAGATCCGCGCCCTGCTGGTCGACCTGCCCGGCTACGGCTACGCGGAAGTGTCCGGCTCGGCCAAGCACCATTGGCAGGCGCTGCTGGGCGACTACGTGCGCTATCGCCAGCAACTGGCCGCGCTGGTGCTGATCGTCGACTCGCGCCGCCCCTTCACCGACCTCGATATCCAGATGATCGAGTGGTTCGCGCCGACCGGCAAACCCATCCATTGCATTTTGAGCAAGGCCGACAAGCTCAACCGTAACGACGCCACCAAGGCCTTGCGCCAGGCCCAGACCTACCTGGCCAGCTACGTCGACGAAAACGGCAAGCCGTTCCCGTTCACGGCGCAGTTGTTCTCGGCGCTCAAGCGCACCGGCCTGGATGAGGCCAATGACAAGATCCTGCAACTGGCCGGGCTGATCGAATCCGGCGAGGAAGATGAAGCAGGCGAAGAAACGCCGCCGGCCGCCGAATAAGCCGGTTTTGAAGAATAAAGAGGCGGAAGAGACGAGAGGACCGGGCAGGCAATAAAAAAGGCCTTGGAGAGAGGGGAAATCTCTCCAAGGCCGAACGCCTTTCGCTTGCGCGATCAGCCCCGCTCAGGGAGGGAAGGGGAAGCGGGAGGCAACGAATTGCCTGAACGTAAGATTGGTGCCCCTATGGAAAGTTGCAAAACTTCCTGCGGGAGCCTCAATTTTCAGAACATAACGACATTTTCCTAGAACTTATCCTAGGTTGATATCAATTAGCGACACATTGAACTGAAAGAAAGCCATGCCAGTTTCCAACGCCAGCCTGCCCAACACTGCCGCCTACCCCGCCCTGCGCATGCGCCGCATGCGCCGCGATGCCTTTTCGCGCGCCCTGATGGCCGAGAACGTCATCACCGCCGCCGACCTGATCTATCCGGTGTTCGTCCAGGAAGGCCAGAACCTGCGCACCCCGGTGCCGTCGCTGCCGGGCGTGGAACGCCTGTCGTTGGATGCGCTGCTGCCGGTAGCCGAGGAATGCGTGAAGCTGGGAGTGCCGGTGCTGGCGCTGTTCCCGGCGATCGATCCCGCGCTGAAGACGCCGGACGGCATCGAAGCCACCAATCCGGACGGCCTGATCCCGCGCGTGGTGCGCGCGCTGAAGGAACGTTTCCCCGAACTGGGCGTGCTGTGCGACGTCGCGCTGGATCCCTACACCAGCCATGGCCAGGACGGCGTGCTGAACGAGGCCGGGTACATCCTCAACGACGAAACCATCGAACTGCTGGTCAGGCAGGCGCAAACCCAGGCCGACGCCGGCGTCGACGTGGTCGCGCCGTCCGACATGATGGACGGCCGCATCGGCGCCATCCGTACCATGCTGGAATCCAAGGGTCATATCTACACCCGCATCATGGCCTACTCGGCCAAGTACGCCTCGGCCTTCTACGGCCCCTTCCGCGACGCGGTCGGTTCGGCCGCCAACCTCGGCAAGGGCAGCAAGGCCACCTACCAGATGGACCCGGCCAACAGCGACGAGGCGCTGCGCGAAGTGGCGCTGGACCTGGCCGAAGGCGCCGACATGGTGATGGTCAAGCCCGGCATGCCCTACCTGGACATCGTGCGCCGCGTGAAGGACGAGTTCAAGGTGCCGACCTTCGCCTACCAGGTCAGCGGCGAATACGCCATGATCAAGGCCGCCGCCCAGAATGGCTGGCTGGACCACGACAAGACCATGATGGAAGCCATGATGGCCTTCAAGCGCGCCGGCGCCGACGGCGTGCTGACCTACTTCGCGCTGGACATCGCGCGCAAGCTCAAGCAGGCATAACCCAGGCGCGGGCATGGGCGCCGGCAGCGACGACCTCGACCTCTTCAGCCGCCACCGGCCGCGCCTGTTCGGCGTGGCCTACCGCATGCTGGGCTCGCGCAGCGATGCCGAGGACGTGCTGCAGGACGCCTGGCTGCGCTGGCACGGCCAGGATACGCAAGCGCTGGAATCGGCCGAAGCCTGGCTGGTCACCGTCGTCACGCGGCTGTGCATCGACCGCCTGCGCCAGGCGCAGCAGGAACGCCTATCCTACGTCGGCCACTGGCTGCCGGAACCGCTGGTGGACCTGGCCGAAGCCGGCCCCGGAATCGACCTGTCCGGCGATGCGCTGCTGGCGCCCTCGCCCGAAGCGCTGCTGGAACAGCACAGCGACGTCTCCTTCGCCTACCTGCTGCTGCTCGAACGCCTGAAACCCGAGGAACGCGCCGCCTTCCTGCTGCGCGAAGTGTTCGACAACGACTATCCCGACATCGCCGCCATCCTGCAAAAGAGCGAAGCGAGCTGCCGCCAGCTGGTGCACCGCGCGCGCGAACGTCTGGCCAGGCACGAAGAAGCCGGCAAGCGCAGCGCCGTACCGCGCAAGCCGCTACGCACCGCCTCCGCCCCCGTCTCCCGTGAAACCCATGACGCCCTGCTGCAAAAGTTCATGCAGGCGGTGCAAAGCGGCGAGCGCGAGGCCATGCTAAGCCTGCTGGCCGAAGACGCGCGCCTGATCGGCGACGGCGGCGGCAAGGTATCGTCCTTTCCGCATCCGCTGTTCTCGGGCGCGCGCATCTCCTGGCTGTACTACGCCAACATCCGCCGCTTCGGCCAACGCATCGCCTATCGGGCCGCCTGGATCAATGGCAGTGCGGGCCTGTTGCGTTATGTGGACGGCAAGCTGGAATCGGCCCAGGTGCTGGAGACCGAGAACGGCCTCATTGCGGAAATCTATGTCGTGCGCAACCCGGACAAACTGGCGGCGATCGCCCGCCAGACCTTGCGCTCCTAAAAAAAATTTTCCGTTTTTTTTAAAAAAAACTGTCACAAGCCGACTTGGCGCTCCGTCTTATGGAGGTACACCGGCCATGTGCGCCGGCGTCGATCCCTCATCTCAAGGAGAAATGCCGTGTCCGACTTCAAGCAACGCCTGCAACACACCAAACTCGCCGCTCCCGCCTTCAACGCCCTGCTCCAGGCCAACGATGCCGTGCACCGGAGCGGCGTCGACCCGAGGCTGCTGGAACTGCTGTTCCTGCGCGTGTCGCAGATCAATGGCTGCGCCTTCTGCGCCGACATGCATTCGCACGACCTGCTCAAGGCCGGCGAAGACCAGCGGCGCCTGAACACCCTGGCCGCCTGGCGCGAGATCCCGTTCTTCACCGAACCGGAACGCGCCGCGCTGAACTGGGCCGAGCGCTTCACCGACCTGAAGCACCAGGACGGCGAGAAGGAGGATGCCGCCTTCGCCCTGATGCAGCAGCACTTCAGCGACACCGAGATCGCCAACATCACCTTCGCCGTGGCCCTCATCAACGCCTGGAACCGCCTGGGCGTGTCGATGCGCCCGCAAGTGCCGCGCCGCGGCTGAGCGCGCCGTTCAACGGACGAAAAAAAACGCACCCCGGTCGCCCGGGATGCGTTGAACATGGTCCGATCCACATCAGACTTTCTGCTCAAAACCTGTCCGGCGCTTCTTCGGAAGCGCCGGTTAAACCTATACCTGTCTTACTTCCACAGCGCGCATTTGGACTCGGCCTTGGTCATGTAGGCCTGCTCGCCGGGAATGGTCTGCACCAGCTTGTAGTAGTCCCACGGACGCTTGGATTCGGACGGCTTTTTCACTTCCATCAGGTACATGTCGTGCACCATGCGGCCGTCCGGACGGATGACGCCGTTGGAGGTGAAGAAATCGTTGATCTTGTTCTTGCGCAGGTAGTCCATCACACGGTCGGCATCGGTGCTGCCCACGGCCTTGACCGCCTTCAGGTACTGCCCCACCGCCGAAGCGTCGCCGGCCTGGAACATGGTCGGCATCTTCTTCATCTTGCCGAAGTAGCGGTTGCCCCATGCGCGCGACTGGTCGTTCATGTCCCAATACCAGCCGTCGGTCAGGTACATGCCCTGCGTGACCTGCAGGCCCAGCGCGTGGGTATCGGTGATGAAGATCAGCAGGCCCGCCAGCTTCATCGTCTTGTTCACGCCGAATTCATTGGCCGCCTTGATGGCGTTGATGATGTCGCCGCCGGCCACCGCCAGGCCCAAAATCTGCGCCTTGGAGGATTGCGCCTGCAGCAGGAACGACGAGAAGTCGGAGGTCGCCAGCGGCGCGCGCACCTGGCCCACGACGGTGCCGCCGCCGGCCTTCACCACTTCGCTGGTGTCTTTCTCAAGCGAGGTGCCGAACGCGTAGTCGGCCGTCACGAAGAACCACGACTTGCCGCCCTGCTTGGTGATGGCGGCGCCCGTGCCGCGCGCCAGCGCGGTGGTGTCGTAGGCGTACTGGACGGTGTAGGCGTTGCATTCCTCGTTGGTCTGGCGCGTGGTGCCGGCGCCGACCGAGAGGAACACCTTCTTCTTCTCGCCCGCGACCTTGCCCATGGCCAGGCTGGCGGCCGAGTTCACGCCGCCCACCAGCATGTCGACGCCGTCGCGGTCGAACCATTCGCGCGCCTTGTTGGCGGCGATGTCGGCCTTGTTCTGGTGGTCGGCGAACACGAATTCGATCTTCTTGCCGTTGATGCTGCCGCCGGCGTCCGCAATGGCCATCTTGATGGCTTCGATGCCGCCCTGGCCGTCCATGTCGGCGTAGGTGCCGGACAGGTCGGTGATGAAACCGATCTTGATGGTGTCGCCGGCGGCCTGCACCGGCAGGGATGCGCCAAACAAGGCGCACATGGCGGCGGACACGGCCGCGCGCTTGATGTTCTTCTTCAAGGTCTCCTCCTCCGGGTGGAAGCCGCGGCATCGCGCCGCGGCCCATTTCGATTTCTTATGTGCTTTCTTGTGCGACTTCCCGGGCATGCGCCTTATGGCGCATGCCTTGTTTCCGGTCGGCTCAGCCGACGGTGGCGCGCGTCATTTCGCCATCGACCAGGCGCATCAGGCCCAGCGGGTTGGCGTTTTGCAGCGGCACCGGCAGCATCGCGTCCGGGTAGTTCTGGTAGCACACCGGGCGCAGGAAGCGCTCGATGGCCAGCGTGCCGACCGACGTGCCGCGCGCATCCGAAGTCGCCGGGTACGGGCCGCCGTGGACCATCGCATCGCATACCTCGACGCCGGTCGGGTAGCCGTTCAGCAGCAGGCGGCCGGCCTTCTGCTCCAGCAGCGCGATCAGGTCCTGGTTGCCCTGCAGGTCACCGATTTCGGCTTGCAGCGTGGCGGTCAGCTGGCCGTTCATGCTGGCGGCAAAGTCGATCAGTTGCTCGCGGCTTTCCAGTTCCACGATCACGGTGCAGGGACCGAACACTTCTTCTTCCAGCGGCGCTTCCTTGGAGAACAGCAGGGAGGGATCCGCCTTGAACAGGTGCGGCACCGCCTGGGTGTAGCTGCTGCCGCCGGTGGCGATGACCTTCACGCCCGGCAACTGGGTCAGGCGCGCCACGCCGCCGTTGTAGTGCGACAGCGCTTCGCTGTTGAGCATGGTGGCCGGGGACTGGCCGGAGATCGCGCCCGACAGGCTGTCGATGAAGGCGCTCAGCTCGGGCGAACGCACGCCCATCAGCAGGCCGGGGTTGGTGCACAGCTGGCCGCAGCCGACCACCACCGATGCCGCCAGTTCCTTGGCGATGGTTTCGCCGCGCGCCTTGAGCGCTTCGGGCATCAGGATGATGGGGTTGATGCTGGACATCTCGGCGAACACCGGGATCGGCTGCGGACGCGCCGCCGCCATGTCGCACAGGGCGCGGCCGCCGCGCAGCGAACCGGTGAAGCCGACCGCCTGGATCTCGGGGCTCTTGACCAGTTGGCCGCCGACGCTGCCGTAGACCATGTTGAAGGTGCCGGCCGGCATGCCGGTCTTCTTGACGGCGCGCTCGATGGCGTCAGCCACCAGTTCGGACGTCACCAGGTGGCCGCTGTGGGCCTTGAACACCACCGGGCAGCCGGCCGCCAGGGCGGCTGCAGTATCGCCGCCGGCCACCGAGAATGCCAGCGGGAAGTTGCTGGCGCCGAACACGGCCACCGGGCCGACGCCGATCTTGTACTGGCGGATGTCCGGGCGCGGCAGCGGCTTGCGGTCGGGCAGCGCGGTGTCGATACGGGCGCCGTAGAAATCGCCGCGGCGCAGGACCTTGGCGAACAGGCGCATCTGGCCGCTGGTGCGGGCGCGCTCGCCGGTCAGGCGCGGCGTTGCCGGCAACGCGGTTTCGCGCGCGACGGCGGCGATGAAGTCGTCGCCCAGCGCATCGATTTCATCGGCGATGGCGTCCAGGAAAGCGGCGCGCTGTTGCGAGGTGGTCGCGCGGTAAGCCGGATAAACCTTCTCGGCCGCCCGCACGGCGGCGGCGACTTCGGCTTCGGTCGCGGTCAGGAACGGCGTTTCGAACAGCGCGCCGGTGGTGGCGTCCACGCTGTGCAGTTTGACCTCGCCCTTGCCGCTGCGCTGGCCGCCGATGTAGTTATGTCCGAGGATGTTCAAGCTCACGATGTGCTCCTGGTTTATTGAATAGTCTGTCAATGTTGGGCGCCGCCCCGGCGGGGTCGTGCGCGAAAAGCCGCACCTCTTGTGGACGAGGGGCGGCCGGCTGGGTTGCGATTACGTTTTGCGCATCACATGGATTGCTGCAGCATGCGTTCGTAGTCCTGCTCCGACGCCACGCGCGGGTTGGTCTTGTGGCTGTGGTCGGCCAATGCGCCCTGGATGATCCTGGGGAACATGTCGGCCGTCACGCCCAGCTCGCCCAGGCCGGCGGGCAGGCCAAGGCGCTTGCTCATTTCCTTGATGGCGGGGCCGATCTCGGCGCCGCTCTTCAAGCCCATGGCGTGCGCCATGCGCGCCATCTTGTTGTCCTTGACCATGGTCTCGGCGCTTTCGTTGAAAGCGATGATGGCCGGCAGGAAGATAGCGTTCAGGGTGCCGTGGTGGAGTTTCGGATTGATGCCGCCCAGCGAGTGCGACAGGCTGTGCACGCAGCCCAGGCCCTTCTGGAACGCCATCGCGCCCTGCATCGAGGCGCTCATCATGTTCAGGCGCGCTTCGCGGTCGCCCGGCTCCTTGGTGGCGCGTTCGATATGCGCCCAGGCGCGCCACAGGCCGTCCAGCGCGATGCCGTCGGCGGGCGGGTTGAAGGCCGGCGCCATGAAGGTTTCCAGGCAGTGGGCGATGGCGTCCATGCCGGTGGCGGCAGTCATCAGCGCCGGCAGGCCGAGCGTCAGTTCCGGGTCGCAGATGGCGACCTTGGGCACGATAAACGGAGAGATCACACCGACCTTGCGGCCGTCGTCCAGGATCAGGATGGCGCCGCGGCCGACTTCGCTGCCGGTGCCGGCGGTGGTCGGGATGGCGATCACCGGCGCGGTCTTGGCGGTGATGTTGGACAGGCCGCCTTCGATCAGCGCGAAGGACTTCAGCGGGCCGTCGTGCGTGCCGCACACCGCCACGCCCTTGGCCAGGTCGATCGAGGAACCGCCGCCGACGGCCACGATGCCGTCGCAGCCGGCCTCACGGAACATCGCCACGGCGCCGCGCACGGCGTTTTCGTTCGGGTTCGGGGGAGTCTGGTCGTACACGGGGACGGCGGCGCCGTCCTTCAACTGGCCCAGCACCTTGGCGAGCAGGCCGGCGTTGCGGATGCCCATGTCGGTGACCACCAGCGGCTTCTTGATGCCGATGCGCTCGCATTCCTGCTGCAGCAGCGACAGTGCGCCATAGTCGAACTGGACTTGGGTAATGTAATTGATGAGTGCCATCACATAGCCTTGATTTATAGATATCGGCCCAAGGGCTCGTTGGCGTCCTGCCTGGCGGGAACCCGGATACTCATCCGTTTTCCCCGTTGCAGCCTTGGTTGGAAAGCCAGACTCTAAGCCAATGCAAGCGCTTTGACTAATGAGATGTGTTGATACGGGTATAACCAACGGTCATACTGGAGCCTTTCCGATTCCGCCAGAACGGTCCGCCGCCATGCAAGCCTCCCTGCCCTCGCTCGCCTCGATCACCTCGCGCCTGCACCTGCGCCAGTTGCGCCTGCTGATCGCCCTGTCCGACCACGGCTCGCTGCTCAAGGCGGCCGAGCAGGTCGCCCTGACCCAGCCCGGCGCCAGCAAGGCCCTGCAGGAAATCGAAAGCACCCTGGGCGTGTCCTTGTTCGTGCGCACCAACCGCGGGCTGGAGCCGACCGACCTCGGCCATTGCGTGATCCGCTATGCGCGGCTGATCCAGACCGACCTGACCCACCTGCGCGAGGAAATGCTGTCGATCATGCAAGGCAACGGCGGGCGGCTGGCGGTGGGCACCATCATGGGCGCGGTGCCGCTGCTGACCGACGCCTTGACGCGCCTGCTGGAAAAGCGCCCCACGCTGTCGGTGGAAATCGTGGAAGACACCAGCGCACGCCTGTTGCGGCTGCTGGACCAGGGGAGGCTGGACATGGCGATCTGCCGCACCAGCATCAGCCAGCGCCCGCACCTGTACGATGCCTTCAACATCCACGACGAAGAGCTGGCGGTGGTGGCCAGCGTCAGCCACCCGCTGGCGCACGCGAAACAATTGCAACTGTCGGACCTGGCCGATTCGCGCTGGGTGGTGTATTCGGCCAACATGCCGATGCGGGTCTCGCTGGAGCGCGAATTCCACAACGCCGACCTGCGCTTCCCGCTGCATCTGATGGAAACCACCTCGGCCTTCACCACGCTGTCGCTGCTGCAGAAGAACCCACATTTCGTGGCGCTGCTGTCGGTGGACGTGGCGCAGTTCTGCACCCGCTTCGGCATGACCTGCATCCTGCCGCTGCAGTTGCACACGCGCAGCGAGCCCTACCAGCTGGTGACGCGCCACGGCACCCAGCTGTCGCCGGCGGCGCGGCTGTTCATCGAGGATTTCTCGCAGGCGGTGGCGCCGCAATAGAAGCGCCTCCCGCGAAAACAAAAAGCGCTCCCGAGGGAGCGCTTTTTTATGGCGATTGCGTACGCCTTTACTCTTACTTGTTCGGCTGCGGCGTGATGCGCAGGTACGGACGCGGCGCCTTGTAGCCCTTCGGGTACTTCTGCTTGATCACTTCCTCATCCTTGACCGTCAGCGGGATGATCACGTCGTCGCCGTCCTTCCAGTTGCCCGGGGTGGCCACGGTGTAGCCGTCGGTCAGCTGCAGGGCGTCGATCACGCGCAGCACTTCGTCGAAGTTGCGGCCGGTGCTCATCGGGTAGGTGATGATCAGGCGCACCTTCTTCTTCGGGTCGATCACGAACAGCGAGCGCACGGTGGCGGTCTCGGACTGGTTCGGGTGGATCATGTCGTACAGGCCGGCGACCTTCTTGTCGACGTCGGCCACGATGGGGAAGCCGACCACGGTCTGCTGGGTTTCCTCGATGTCCTTGATCCACTGGTTGTGGGCCTCGGCGCCGTCCACCGACAGCGCGATGGCCTTGACGTTGCGCTTGTCGAACTCCGGCTTGAGCTTGGCGGTCAGGCCCAGTTCGGTGGTGCAGACCGGCGTGAAATCGGCCGGGTGGGAGAACAGCACGACCCAGGAATCGCCCGCCCAGTCGTGGAATTTGATTTTGCCGATCGAGGATTCTTGCTCGAAATCCGGCGCGGTGTCGCCCAGACGCAGTGTCATAACGGTCTCCTTGTTCGAGGGTGAGAAGAAAGGGGAACGAAGACTATAACTTGCCCCGGGGCTTCATCCAACAATTATTAAGGCGTAACCAAATAACGCACGGCAATGATCAGTTCCCGTTCCGGCACTCCCTGTGCCTCACAAGCTTTGCAATACCGAGAGGAAACGGTCGGCGTCCTGATAGCCGATCACGCGCTTGTCGGCCTGCTCCCTGCCGTCGCCACTGAAGAACATGATGCCCGGCGGCCCGAACAGCTTGAAACGCTTGAGCATGGCGCGGTCGTCCGCATTGTTGGCGGTGACGTCGATCTGCAGCAGCAGCATCTGGCTGAACCGTTCCTTCACGCGCGCGTCGGTGAAGGTGAAGCGCTCCATTTCCTTGCAGGAAACGCACCAGTCGGCATAGAAATCCAGCATCACCGGCCGGCGCTCGCCCCTGGCATTCTGCGCCAGCGCGGCATCCAGCTCGGCCGACGAGCGCACCCGGACGAATTCGGCCTGCTCGCCCGCCCGGCCCGGCGCCGACAAGTGCGCCAACGGCGCCAGCGGATCGCGCCCGCCGGTGGCGACGCTGACCAGCTGCAGCAATCCCAGCGCGGCAAATACCAGGCCAAAGGCGCGCGCCAGCCAGCCGGCCGGACGCGACCACAGCAGGTAGGCGCCATAGCCGATCCCGAGCGCCGCCCATCCGGCCACCTGCAGCCAGGCTGGAATCACCGGCGACACCATCCACAACGCGGTGCCCAGCATCAGCACGCCGAAGAAGCGCTTGACCGCGTCCATCCAGGCGCCGGCGCGCGGCAGCAAGGCGCCGGCCGAGGCGCCGATCAGCAGCAGCGGCACGCTCATGCCCAACGCCATGGCGAACAACGCGCTGCCGCCCAGCACCAGGTTGCCGGTCTGGCTGATGTACAGCAGCGCGCCGGCCAGCGGAGCGGCCACGCAAGGGCCGACGATCAATGCGGAAATCGCGCCCATCAGGAATACGCCGACCCACTTGCCGCTGCCGCCGCCGGAAGCGTCCGACAGTTTGGATTGCAGCGCAGCCGGCACCTGCAATTGATAGACATCGAACATGGACAGGGCCAGCCCCGCCATCAGCAGCGCGAAGGCGCCCAGGACCCACTGGTTCTGCAAGTAAGCCGACAAGCCTTCGCCCAGCATGCCGGCCGCCACGCCCAGCGCCGTATAGACCAGCGCCATGCCGAGCGCGTAGTCGACCGACAGCAGGAAGCTGCGGGCGCGCCCCTGGCCGGTCGCCGCGCCTTGCTGGCCGACGATGATGGAAGACAGGATGGGCACCATCGGCAGCACGCAAGGCGTGAACGATAGCCCGATGCCGAGGATGAAGAACAGCGAGAGGATGCTCCACAGCTTGCCGCCCTTGAGCACGGCGGCAATGCCGTCGACATCGGCGGTGCCGGCCGGCGCCGCGGCATCGCTATTGCTGCCGGCGCGCACCACGGCGCCGATCGCCTGCGGCGACAGGTTCAGTTTCAGCGTCATCGGCGGATAGCACAGTCCCTTGTCGGCGCAGCCCTGCGATACCGCATCGATGGTGAACGGGCCGGCTGCGTCCGACACCGGAATCCGCGCTACAACTTCCTTGTGGTAGGTCTCCACTTCCTTCTGGAAATTCTCGTCGTACTTGGTCACGCCATGCGGGAACTGCGGCTCGCCCAGCGTCGCTCCCTGCGCGCTGAAATGGAAGCGGTCGCGGTACATGTAGTAGCCGTCGGCGATGCGGTAGCTCAGTTCCAGCGTAGCGGCGTCCAGCATGCGCGCGCTGAGCTGGAAGGCCTGTTCCGGCGGCAGGTAGTCGTCGGCCGCGCGCGCCGGCTGCAGCGCCAGCAAGGCGGCCAGCGGCAGCAGGCAAAGGAGGTTCGTCAGCAGGCGCTGCGCGCCGCGGGAAATGCGGTTCTTGATGTTGTTCATGCGGCTCAGTTTCGGTTCTTCACATCAGGTGCTCAGGGGCTTGCCGGTCTCTTCCCGCATCCACTGGAGGTAGGCAGGCAAACCTGCCGCCACCGGCAGCGCGACGATCTCCGGCACATCGTAAGGATGGGCGCGGCAGATCGCCTGCTCCACCTCTGCGTAGCGCGCCTGCGTAGTCTTGATCAGCAACGGGATTTCGCTGGCATGCTCCACCTTGCCCTGCCAGCGATACACCGACGCCACCGGCGCCAGGATGTTCACGCAGGCGGCCAGCCCCTCGTCCACCAGCGTGCGCGCCAGGGATTGCGCCAACTCCTGTTCAGGTACATTGGTCAGCACCAGCAGCGGCTGGTTCAATTGGGATGATGTCATGTCTGGTGTCCTTTGCCATGCGCGGCCGATGATGGCGGGGCATGGCGCTGCATATGAAGAAGAGACAATCCCTTATTCAACCACATCTGCACACGGCAGGCATCCGAGGCAGGCATTCGATGCGCAAGCGTACTGCTTTACCCGCGCCGAAAAACAAAAAAGCCAGGCAATGCCTGGCTTTTTCTTGGTGACAACCGAAATTATTCGGCAGTCTGCACTTCTGCATCGTCGCTGACTTCCGGACGGTCAACCAGTTCGACGAATGCCATCGGAGCGTTGTCGCCTTGACGGAAACCCATCTTCAGGATGCGCAGGTAGCCGCCGTTGCGGGTAGCGTAGCGCGGGCCCAGTTCGGAGAACAGCTTGCCGACGATTTCGCGGTCGCGCAGGCGGTTGAATGCCAGGCGCTTGTTGGCCAGGGTGTCGGTCTTGCCCAGGGTCAGGATCGGCTCGACGACGCGGCGCAGTTCCTTGGCCTTCGGCAGGGTGGTCTTGATGGCTTCGTGCTTGAGCAGCGAAACGGTCATGTTGCGCAACATGGCCAGGCGGTGGGACGAAGTACGATTCAGTTTGCGGAGACCGTGACGGTGACGCATGGTGATTTCCTTTCAGGTTAGTTTTAATCCAGTTCTTCGATCGTTGAGTTCGCTTGGCTCACTCGAACGCGGACCGGTTATGACAATTAAATAAGACTGCTTGACAACATTGCTACTGCGTTCTTGCCAATATGGCCGGCGGGACCTTCATCCTCACCGGCCACATGGCAAAAATTACTTCTCCAGGCCGGCGGGCGGCCAGTTTTCCAGCTTCATGCCCAGGGTCAGGCCGCGCGAAGCCAGGACTTCCTTGATTTCGTTCAACGACTTGCGGCCCAGGTTCGGGGTCTTCAGCAGTTCGTTTTCGCTGCGCTGGATCAGGTCGCCGATGTAGTAGATGTTCTCGGCCTTCAGGCAGTTTGCCGAACGCACGGTCAGCTCCAGGTCGTCCACCGGACGCAGCAGGATCGGATCGACCTGCGGTGCGCGCGACGGTGCTTCCGCAGTCGCTTCGGTGCCTTCCAGGGCGGCGAACACGTTCAGCTGGTCAACCAGCACGCGGGCCGATTGGCGGATCGCTTCTTCCGGGGTGATGACGCCGTTGGTCTCGATGTTCATGACCAGCTTGTCCAGGTCGGTACGCTGTTCCACGCGTGCCGATTCGACAGCGTAGGAAACACGGCGCACGGGCGAGAACGAAGCGTCCAGGATGATGCGGCCGATGGTCTTGTTGGTGTCTTCCGACAGGCGGCGGACGTTGCCCGGCACATAGCCGCGGCCCTTTTCGACCTTGATCTGCATGTCCAGCTTGCCGCCACCGGTCAGGTTGGCGATCACGTGATCCGGGTTGATCAATTCCACGTCGTGCGGCAGATCGATATCGGATGCCAGGACGACGCCTTCGCCTTCCTTCTTCAGGGTCAGGGTGACTTCGTCGCGGTTGTGCAGCTTGAAGACCACGCCCTTCAGGTTCAGCAGGATGTCGACGACGTCTTCCTGCACGCCGTCCAGCGACGAGTACTCGTGCACGACGCCGGCGATGGTGACTTCGGTCGGCGCGTAGCCGGTCATGGTCGACAGCAGCACGCGGCGCAGCGCGTTGCCCAGGGTGTGGCCATAACCGCGTTCGAACGGCTCCATCACGACCTTGGCGTGACCGGGAGCGATGGCTTCGACTTCGATGATACGGGGCTTCAACAAGCTATTGCTTTGCATGAAATGTCCTTTTCAATACCCTCGGCTCGTTACACCGATAAGGCTGATGGCTTTCGGAAAAATGCCCACCAGGAAGGTGGGCACGGGTGATACTTGCTACTTTGCGGATTAACGCGAATACAGTTCGACGATCAGCGATTCGTTGACGTCGTTGGCGATCTCGCCGCGGTCCGGGGACGACTTGAAGGTGCCTTCGAACTTCTTGGCATCGACGGCAACCCACGACGGGAAACCGGATTGCTCAGCCAGCGACAGGGCTTCAGCGATACGCACTTGCTTCTTGGCCTTTTCGCGCACGGCGACGACGTCACCGGCCTTGACCGAGTAGGAAGCGATGTTGACCACGATACCGTTGACGGTCAGCGCCTTGTGCGAAACCAGCTGGCGCGCTTCAGCGCGGGTCGAGCCGAAGCCCATGCGGTAGACGACGTTGTCCAGGCGCGATTCCAGCAGCTTCAGCAGGTTTTCGCCGGTGTTGCCCTTGCGGCGGTCGGCTTCAGCGAAGTAGCGGCGGAACTGGCGTTCGAGGACGCCGTACATGCGCTTGACCTTCTGCTTTTCGCGCAGCTGGTTGCCGTAGTCGGAGGTGCGGGCGCCCGAAGTGCGGCCGTGCTGGCCCGGCTTGGAGTCCAGCTTGCACTTGGAATCCAGCGAGCGGCGTGCGCTCTTCAGGAACAGGTCGGTGCCTTCGCGGCGGGAGAGTTTTGCTTTGGGTCCGATATAACGTGCCACAGTATTTCCTTTGTTTAAATGACGTCCCTTACGGCCGGACGCTAGTCTGACCTGCTTGCAGCCAGACAGTGGTCTTAAGAACAAAACCCGCCAAGGTCATTGGCGGGTGGTTTCCAGCGCTTTGCGGGGTGACTTTTCAGCCAAATCCCGCAAAAGCGCAAGATTATACTACAACTTAGATGCGACGGCGCTTCGGCGGACGGCAACCGTTGTGCGGAACCGGAGTCACGTCCTGGATCTGGGTGATCTTGATGCCCAGGTTGTTCAGAGCGCGCACTGCGGATTCACGGCCAGGGCCCGGGCCCTTGATACGCACTTCCAGGTTCTTGATGCCGCATTCGATCGCGACCTTGCCGGCTGTTTCAGCAGCGACCTGGGCAGCGAACGGAGTCGACTTGCGCGAACCCTTGAAGCCAGCACCACCCGAAGTCGCCCACGACAGGGCGTTGCCCTGACGGTCGGTGATCGTGATGATGGTGTTGTTGAACGAAGCGTGAACGTGTGCGATACCTTCAGCAACGTTCTTCTTTACTTTCTTACGAACACGCGATGCTGCTGCGTTGTTGGGGGACTTTGCCATAATGATTTCCTTGAATCCGACCAGTGACTAGCGCCTGCCGGGATTATTTCTTCAGCGATTGAGCGGCCTTGCGCGGACCCTTGCGAGTACGGGCGTTGGTGCGGGTACGTTGGCCACGCACCGGCAGACCACGACGGTGACGCAGGCCACGGTAGCAGCCCAGGTCCATCAAACGCTTGATGTTCATGGACAGTTCGCGGCGCAGGTCGCCTTCCACGACGAACTTGGCGATTTCGTCACGCAGCTTTTCCAGCTCGTTATCGTCCAGGTCCTTGACCTTCTTGTTGGTCGGAACGCCGGTTGCGGCACAGATGTCTTCTGCGCGCGGACGGCCAATACCATAGATGGCGGTCAGGCCGATCACGGTGTGCTGATGGTTGGGGATGTTGACCCCTGCAATACGTGCCATTCGTTATTCCTCGATCAATAACGTTAAATTAACCCTGGCGCTGCTTATGGCGGGGTTCGGTGCAGATCACGCGAACGATGCCATTGCGCTTGATGATTTTGCAGTTGCGGCAGATCCGCTTGACTGATGCGAGCACTTTCATTGTGGCCCTCTTTCTTTCAATGTTTCACTGTTACTTGGTTCGGAACACGATACGTGCCCGGCTCAAATCGTAAGGCGTCAGTTCCACCGTTACCTTATCGCCTGGCAGGATGCGGATATAGTTCATCCGCATCTTCCCGGAAATATGGCCGAGTACAACGTGACCGTTTTCCAACTTAACCCTGAATGTCGCGTTGGGGAGATTTTCAAGAATCTCGCCCTGCATCTGAATAACGTCGTCTTTTGCCATTCCCGTTTTCTTCTTTCACTGGGGACCGGTCCGCTTAGCGCGGGGTCATGCCGCCTTTGAAATTAGCCTTGCGGAGCAACGATTCATACTGCTGCGACATTACATAATTCTGCACCTGGGCCATGAAATCCATCGTCACGACCACGATGATCAAGAGCGATGTGCCACCGAAGTAGAACGGCACCTTCCAGCGGGCGATCAGGAACTCGGGCAACAGGCAGACCAGTGTGATATAGACCGCACCAGCCAGTGTCAGACGCATCAGGATCTTGTCGATATAACGCGCCGTCTGGTCACCCGGGCGGATACCCGGAACAAATGCACCACTCTTCTTCAGGTTATCTGCCGTTTCCTTGCTGTTGAACACCAGCGCGGTATAGAAAAAGCAGAAGAACACAATTGCGATCGCATACAACAGCGCATGGATCGGCTCGCCCGGCGCCATCGACGCTGCCAAATCCTTCAGAAAACGAATGAAGGGATTGGACGTGTCGCCCGACGTGAACCAGCTCGTGATCGTCGCCGGGAACAGGATGATCGACGATGCGAAGATCGGCGGAATCACGCCTGCCATGTTCAGCTTCAGCGGCAAGTGGCTGCTTTGGCCGCCGTAGATCTTGTTGCCGACCTGACGCTTGGCGTAGTTCACCAGGATCTTGCGCTGGCCGCGTTCAATGAACACCACCAGGAAGGTCACCAGCGCCACGATCACGCAAATCAGGATCGCCGACAACGCGCTCATCGAACCCGTGCGCACCAGCTCGAACAAACCGCCCAACGCATTCGGCAGGCCTGCCGCGATACCGGCGAAGATGATGATCGAGATGCCGTTGCCCAGACCACGCTCGGTAATCTGCTCACCCAGCCACATCAGGAACATCGTGCCGGTCACCAGCGTCACCACCGTGGTCAGGCGGAACGCCAGACCCGGATCCAGCACCAGGCCGGCTTGCGATTCCAATGCCACCGCAATGCCCAGCGCCTGGAACGTCGCCAGCACCAGGGTGCCATAACGCGTGTACTGCGTGATCTTGCGACGGCCGGCCTCACCCTCTTTCTTCAGCGCTTCCAACTGCGGCGAAACCACCGACAGCAGTTGCATGATGATCGATGCCGAAATGTACGGCATGATCCCCAGCGCAAAGATCGTGAAACGCGACAGAGCACCACCGGAGAACATGTTGAACATGCCCAGGATGCCGCCCTGGTTTTGCTTGAACAATTGAGCCAGCTGCGTCGGATCGATACCCGGAACCGGGATATGCGCACCGATGCGATAGACGACCAACGCTCCCAGCAGGAACCACAAACGGCCCCATGGGAAGCCTTTTGCGGCGCCTTTCGCTAATTGAGGAGTAGTTGCCAATTAATGCTCCGAGCCCGGATCACTCGCCGACGGAACCGCCAGCGGCTTCGATTGCAGCCTTGGCACCCTTGGTTGCGATCAGGCCCTTGACGGTCACCTTCTTGGTCAGCTCGCCAGCCTTGATGATGCGCACGACACGAGCCAGTTCCGACACCAGGCCGGCTTGCTTCAGTGCCAGCACGTCGATCTCGGCGACGGGCAGCTTTTCCAGGTCCGACAGGCGCACTTCAGCCTTGAACGGCGTTGCCAGCGACTTGAAGCCGCGCTTGGGCAGACGACGTTGCAGGGGCATCTGGCCGCCTTCGAAGCCGACCTTGTGGAAACCGCCCGAACGCGACTTCTGACCCTTGTGACCGCGGCCGGCGGTCTTACCCAGACCGGAACCGATGCCACGACCGACGCGACGCTTAGCGTGCTTCGCGCCTTCTGCGGGTTGGATTGTGTTTAATTCCATGATTCGCTCCGTTCGCAAGCTCTCGCTTACGAAACAACTTTCACAAGATAGGACACTTTGTTGATCATGCCGCGCACCGACGGGGTGTCTTGCAGCTCGGAAACCGAGTTGACGCGACGCAGACCCAGACCGCGCACGGTTGCGCGGTGATCCTGACGAGTACCGATCAGACCCTTGACCAGCTTGACTTTGATTGTGTTAGCCATCTGAATCACCTTAGCCCAGGATTTCTTCGACCGACTTGCCGCGCTTGGCAGCAACTTCAGCCGGAGTGTTCATCTTCGACAGACCGTCGAGGGTGGCACGGACCATGTTGTAGGGGTTGGTCGAACCGGTCGACTTGGCCACCACGTTGGTCACGCCCATCACTTCGAAGATCGCCCGCATCGGGCCGCCGGCGATAACGCCGGTACCGTCCTTGGCCGGCGACATCAGCACCGACGAGGCGCCGTGCTTGCCGTTGACGGTGTGCTGCAGGGTGCCGTTCTTCAAGGTGACCTTGATCATCTTGCGACGGGCTTCTTCCATTGCCTTCTGCACGGCGACCGGCACTTCCTTCGACTTGCCCTTGCCCATGCCGATACGGCCATCGCCGTCACCGACCACTGCCAGCGCAGCGAAACCCATGATACGGCCGCCCTTCACCACTTTGGTGACGCGGTTGACCGCGATCATCTTCTCGCGCATGCCGTCATCAGGCTTGTCGCTTTGCGTTTTCGATTGCATTTTTGCCATGATGATTATCCTTAGAACTTCAGGCCGGCTTCACGCGCAGCTTCAGCCAGCGCTTTGACGCGACCGTGATAACGGAAACCCGAGCGGTCGAATGCGACTTCAGTCACACCAGCCTTCAGGGCCTTTTCCGCAACGCGCTTGCCGATCAGTGCTGCGGCAGCGGCGTTGCCGCCCTTGCCGGACTGGCCAGCCAGCTGGGCGCGGACTTCCGCTTCCAGGGTGGAGGCCGAAGCCAGCACGTTCGCATCGGGGCCGATCACGCTGGCGTAGATGTGCGTGTTGGTACGATGCACGGCCAGACGATTGACCTTCAGTTCTGCGATCTTGGCGCGAGTTTGCGTCGCGCGGCGCAGACGAGATTGTTTCTTATCCATCATCAACCCCTATTACTTCTTCTTGGTTTCTTTGAGAGTCACCACTTCGTCAGCGTAGCGAACACCCTTGCCCTTATAGGGCTCGGGTTCGCGGTACGCGCGAATTTCAGCGGCGACCTGACCAACCACCTGGCGATCGATACCCTTGATCAGGATTTCGGTCTGAGTCGGGGTTTCGCACTTGATGCCGGCGGGCATCTGGTGAACGATGGGGTGCGAGAAGCCCAGCGACAGGTTCAGCTTGTCGCCTTGTGCTTGTGCACGGAAACCCACGCCAACCAGCGTCAGCTTCTTTTCGAAGCCCTTGGTGACGCCGTTGACCATGTTGTTGACCAGGGCACGCAGGGTGCCCGACATCGCATTCGCTTCGCGGCTGTCGTCAGCCACTTCGAAGGTCAGCGAGCCATTGTTGTTTGCCACCTTGACCTTGTTGGTCAGCGGCTGCGTCAACGAACCCAGCGGGCCCTTGACGGTGATCTGCGCTGCAGTGATGGTCGCTTCCGCGCCATTCGGCAGTGCAACAGGCATTTTACCTACACGAGACATCTTGCACTCCTTAGGCCACGTAGCAAATCACTTCGCCACCGACACCGGTTGCGCGTGCTTTGCGGTCAGTCATCACGCCGCGCGGGGTGGACACAATCGCCACGCCCAGACCGTTCATGACGTTCGGGATTTCATCCTTGCCCTTGTAGATGCGCAGGCCCGGACGGGACACGCGCTCCAGGCGCTCGATGACCGGACGGCCAGCGTAATACTTCAAACCAATTTTCAACTCGGCCTTGCCTTCAGCGGCAACGACGGCGAAATCTTCGATATAGCCCTCGTCCTTCAGGACGTTGGCAATGGCAACCTTCACTTTGGAAGACGGCATGACGACGGTGGTCTTGTTCACGCCTTGCGCATTGCGGATACGGGTCAGCATATCGGCGATAGGATCGCTCATACTCATTGCTTCTTCTCCTATTACCAGCTAGCTTTGGTCAAACCCGGGATTTCGCCGCGCATGGCGATTTCACGGACCTTGATACGGCCCAATCCGAACTTGCGGAAAGTACCACGGGGACGGCCAGTCAATGCGCAACGGTTGCGCTGACGGGTCGGAGCCGAGTTACGGGGCAGCGCTTGCAGCTTCAGGCGCGCTTCGTAACGTTCTTCATCCGACTTCGATTGGTCGTCGATAACAGCCTTCAACTCGGCGCGCTTGGCGGCGTACTTCTTCACCATTGCTGCGCGCTTTTGTTCACGGTTAATCAGTGCCAGTTTTGCCATGGCATCCTCAGTTTCTGAACGGGAATTTAAATGCGGCGAGGAGCGCTTTCGCTTCGTCGTCGGTCTTTGCAGTCGTGGTGATGCTGATGTTCATGCCACGCAGCGCATCGATCTTGTCGTACTCGATTTCGGGGAAAATGATCTGCTCTTTCACGCCGATGTTGTAGTTGCCACGACCGTCGAACGCACGACCCGACACGCCACGGAAGTCACGCACGCGCGGCAGGGCCACGGTGATCAGACGATCCAGGAATTCGTACATGCGCGCGCCACGCAGGGTCACCATGCAACCGATCGGGTAACCTTCACGGATCTTGAAACCCGCGATCGCCTTACGCGCCTTGGTCACCACCGGCTTCTGGCCGGCGATCTTGGTCAGATCGCCCACTGCGTGCTCGATGATTTTCTTGTCCGCAACCGCTTCCGACAGACCCATGTTCAGGGTGATCTTCAGGATGCGCGGAACTTCCATTACCGACTTGTACGAATACTTCGAAGTCAAGTCAGCAACGACTTTATCTTTATAGAACTGTTGAAGACGTGCCATGATGTTTAAACCTTAACGACTTCGCCGTTGGACTTGTAGGCGCGGACTTTCTTGCCGTCCACTTCCTTGTAAGCCACACGATCTGCCTTGCCGGAAGCTGCGTTGAACAACGCAACGTTCGACACATGAATTGGCATCAGCTTATCGACGATGCCGCCAGTTGCACCAGTCATCGGGTTCGGGCGAGTCGCCTTCTTAGCGACGTTGACGCCTTCCACAATGACGTAATCGGCGCTGACGCGAGCAGCCACGACGCCGCGCTTGCCCTTGTCTTTGCCGGTCAACACGATGACTTCATCGTTTTTACGAATCTTTGCCATGACCACTCCTTACAGAACTTCAGGTGCCAGGGAGACGATCTTCATGAAGCGTTCTGTACGCAGCTCACGAGTCACCGGCCCAAAGATACGGGTGCCGATCGGCTCCAGCTTGGCGTTCAGCAGGACGGCTGCATTACCATCGAACTTGACCAGCGAACCATCCTGACGACGCACGCCCTTGGCGGTACGAACGACGACAGCGTTATAAATTTCACCCTTCTTGACGCGACCACGCGGCGCTGCGCTCTTGACAGTAACCTTGATCACGTCGCCAATGCCCGCATAGCGGCGCTTGGAACCACCCAAGACCTTGATGCACAGGACTTCGCGCGCACCAGTGTTGTCGGCCACTTCGAGCCGGCTTTCAGTTTGAATCATGATATTTTCTTTCCCAACTTAATCCGTGATTCGCACGATGCGAAACCCGGTCAGTCTTGGTCCTGTTAGCAAGCGAACTCGCTAGTTAGGGGACGAATAGCTACTTTTTTATCCTCTTTTGCAGGCAGGGCGCAGCAAAAGAGTAGCTCGATATTATGGCAGCATAATATCGAGCGCGCAAGAACTACTTTTTACTACTTATACGATTTGTGCTTCTTGTACAACGCGTGTCACAGTCCAGGCTTTGGTCTTGGAGACCGGACGGCCTTCCTGGATTTCGACAGTGTCGCCGGCCTTGGCCGTGTTCGACTCGTCATGTGCGTGGTACTTCTTGGTACGCACGATGATCTTGCCGTACAGCGGGTGCTTGACGTGACGCTCGATCAGGACGGTAACAGTCTTGTCCATCTTGTCGGACACAACTTTGCCAATCAGCGTGCGCTTGAGCGCTTGTTTCACTTGATCGTTCATTGTTGACCCTTCGAGTTGATCACAGTTTTCACACGCGCGATGTCGCGACGTACTTTCTTCAGCTGTGCGGTATTGTTCAGTTGCTGGGTTGCAATTTGCATACGCAGGCTGAACTGGGCCTTCAACAACTCGCCCAGTTCCTTTTCCAGCGATGCCTTGTCCTTACCGCGGAGTTCAGATGCTTTCATTTCCGCTCCTAATTATTGACCGACTTGACGAACAACGAAAGTCGTCGACAGCGGCAATTTGGCGGCAGCCAAACGGAACGCCTCGCGCGCCAGAGTTTCGTCGACACCGTCCATCTCGTACAGTACCTTACCCGGCTGGATTTCGGCCACGTAGTACTCCGGGTTACCCTTACCGTTACCCATACGCACTTCAGCAGGCTTCTGGGAAATTGGCTTGTCCGGGAACACGCGGATCCAGATACGGCCACCGCGCTTGATGTGACGGGTCATCGCACGACGAGCAGCTTCGATCTGACGGGCGGTGATACGGCCGCGGCCGGTTGCCTTCAGACCAAAGTCGCCGAACGACACAGCGGTACCGCGGGTGTGCGAAATACCGGTGTTACGACCTTTTTGTTCTTTACGATATTTTCTACGTGCTGGTTGCAGCATGATTATTCTCCTGCTTTCTCAGCCGACACACCGGCATCGGCACCCTGAGCACGGCCACCACGCTTCGCGCCGGCGCCAGGAGCGCCAGTCTTGGAGCGGGGACGTGCGCCCGGCTTACCGTCGTCACGACGCGGACCACGACGCTTCTTGTCGTCTTCCGGCTCGCCGACCAGCACCGGGGATTCGCCGTTTGCCAGGCGATCGCCCTTGTAGACCCACACCTTCACACCGATGATGCCGTAGGTGGTTTCAGCTTCGCCGAAACCGTAGTCGATATCGGCGCGCAGGGTGTGCAGGGGCACACGGCCTTCGCGGTACCATTCGGTACGTGCGATTTCGATGCCGTTCAGACGGCCCGACGACATGATCTTGATGCCTTGTGCGCCCAGACGCATTGCGTTCTGCATCGCACGCTTCATGGCGCGACGGAACATGATGCGCTTTTCGAGCTGCTGGCAGATCGAATCGGCGATCAGCTGAGCATCGGCTTCCGGCTTGCGGATTTCTTCGATGTTGACGTGCACGGGCACGCCCATCAGCTTGGCCAGTGCCGACTTCAGCACTTCGATGTCTTCGCCCTTCTTGCCGATCACAACGCCCGGACGGGAGCTGTAAATGGTGATGCGGGCGTTCTTGGCCGGACGCTCGATCACGACGCGGCCAACCGAAGCGTTCTTCAGCTTCTTCTTCAGGTAAGCACGGACCTTCAGGTCTTCGTTGAGCATTTCGGCAAAGTTGTTATTGCCGGCGTACCAACGCGAACCCCAATTACGTGTAACCGCCAGACGGAAACCGGTTGGATGAATCTTCTGTCCCATCGTGACTCCTTAGTTTCCGACGGTCACGTAAATGTGACACGATTGCTTGGAAATACGATCACCACGGCCCTTTGCACGCGCTGTGAAGCGCTTCAGGACCGCACCCTTTTCCACATAAATGGTCTTGACTTTCAGCTCGTCAATGTCAGCGCCATCATTGTGCTCGGCGTTCGCGATTGCGGACTCCAGAACCTTCTTGATGATCGCCGCGCCCTTTTTGGGGCTGAAGGCCAAGATATTCAGTGCCTGATCAACTTTTTTACCGCGGATCAGGTCTGCAACCAGGCGACCCTTCTGGGCCGACAGGTGCACACCGCGCAGGTTAGCTTTAGTTTCCATCATAGGACCTTATTTCTTAGCCTTCTTATCGGCGGCGTGACCCTTGAAAGTACGGGTCAGCGCGAATTCGCCGAGCTTGTGACCAACCATGTTTTCCGACACATAGACCGGCACGTGCTGCTTGCCGTTATGCACCGCGATCGTCAGGCCGATGAAGTCCGGCATGATGGTCGAACGACGCGACCAGGTCTTGATCGGCTTCTTGTCCTTGGTTGCCTGGGCAGCCTCAACCTTTTTCACCAGGTGGGCGTCGCAGAACGGACCTTTTTTCAATGAACGTGTCATGTTTTATCCCTTATTTCTTTCCGCGACGCGAGACAATCATCGAAGTCGTGCGCTTGTTGCTGCGCGTCTTCTTGCCCTTGGTCTGCTGGCCCCACGGCGAAACCGGATGACGGCCCGCTGCGGTACGGCCTTCACCACCACCGTGCGGGTGGTCGATCGGGTTCATGACCACGCCACGAACGGTCGGGCGGATACCGCGCCAACGCGTCGCACCGGCCTTGCCGATCTTGCGCAGGTTGTGTTCGCCGTTGCCGACTTCACCGATGGTGGCGCGGCATTCGATGTGAACGCGGCGCACTTCGCCGGAACGCAGACGAACCTGGGCGTAGGTGCCTTCACGTGCCATCAGCACCACAGCGGCGCCGGCGGTACGTGCGATCTGGGCGCCCTTGCCCGGCAGCATTTCCACGCAGTGGATAGTGGTACCCACGGGGATGTTGCGGATCGGCAGGGTGTTGCCCGACTTGATCGGCGCTTCCGAGCCGCTGATCAGCTGGTCGCCCACGGTCAGGCCCTTGGGAGCGATGATGTACTTACGCTCGCCGTCCGCGTAGCACAGCAGTGCGATGTGCGCGGTACGGTTCGGGTCGTATTCGATACGCTCGACCTTGGCAGGAATACCGTCCTTGTTGCGACGGAAGTCGACAACGCGGTAGTGCTGCTTGTGGCCACCGCCGATGTGGCGGGTGGTGATGTGACCGTTGTTGTTGCGGCCAGCGGTCTTGGACTTCTTTTCGACCAGCGATGCCAGCGGACGGCCCTTGTACAGGTCGGCATTGACGACCTTGACCATACCGCGCCGGCCGGGCGAGGTCGGCTTAACTTTTACGAGTGCCATTATTTAGCCTCCTCGGTGAAGTTGATTTCTTGGCCCGGCTTCAGGCTCACGAACGCGCGGCGGGTGTGGTTGCGACGGCCCATGGTACGGCCCGAGCGCTTTTGCTTGCCCTGGCGGTTCGCCACTTGCACGGACTCAACTTCCACCTTGAACAGCAGTTCGACGGCAGCCTTGACTTCCAGCTTGGTTGCATCCTTGGCGACCAGGAAGACGACTTGCTCGTTCTTCTCGGCCACGAAGGTTGCCTTTTCAGAGATGACCGGCGCCAGCAGCACCTTCATCAGGCGCTCTTCGCTATGTTTCACGATTGCGTTCATGCCAGCAACTCCTCAATCTTGGCCAGCGCCGCCTTGGTCACCAGGACGTTCTTGTAGAACACCAGCGACACAGGATCAGCTTGACGCGGCTCGACCACCAGCACGCCCGGCAGGTTGCGGGAGGCCAGCAGCAGGTTTTCGTCCAGGCTGTCAGTAATAACCAGCACCGAATCCAGACCCATGCCCTTCAGCTTTTGCGACAGCAGCTTGGTCTTCGGCGCTTCCACGGCGAAGTTCTCGACCACCGACAGACGGCCTTCGCGTGCCAACTGGGAGAGGATCGAGCAGACGCCTGCGCGATACATCTTCTTGTTGACCTTGTGCGAGAAGTTCTCGTCAGGCGAGTTCGGGAAAATGCGACCACCACCGCGCCACAGAGGCGACGAGGACATACCGGCACGTGCGCGGCCAGTACCCTTTTGACGCCACGGCTTCTTGGTGGTGTGGCTGACTTCTTCACGATCTTTTTGCTTGCGGTTGCCGCTGCGAGCATTGGCTTGGTAAGCAACCACGACCTGATGGATCAGGGCTTCGTTGTAGTCGCGGCCGAAAATGGTATCCGGTGCGGCGACGTTCGAAGCAGCTTGACCTTGGTCATTCAGGAGCTTCAGTTCCATTGATTAGGCTCCCTTCTTCGCTTTGACTTTGACTGCCGGCGAAACGATCACTTGACCGTTCTTGGCGCCAGGAACAGCACCCTTGACCAGCAGCAGCTGGCGCTCTGCGTCGACGCGAGCGATTTCCAGGTTCTGCACGGTGGTGGTGACGTCACCCAGGTGACCGGTCATGCGCTTGCCAGGGAACACGCGGCCCGGATCCTGCGCCATACCGATGGAGCCAGGAACGTTGTGCGAACGCGAGTTACCGTGGGTTGCACGACCCGACGAGAAGTTGTAACGCTTGATGGTACCGGCGTAGCCCTTACCGATCGACACGCCTTGCACGTCGACCTTCTGGCCGGCTTCAAACAGGGCGATGCCAACGGCGTCGCCTGCCTTGAACTCGGCAGCTTTAGCGGCGTCAACACGGAATTCTTTGAGGACGGTACCAGCTTCAACGCCAGCTTTGGCGTAGTGGCCGGCAGCGGCTTTGGTCACGCGGGAAGCGCGACGTTGACCGAAGGTCACCTGAACAGCGGAATAACCATCCACTTCAGGCGTTTTGATTTGTGTCACGCGGTTGTTGGACACGTCCAGCACGGTCACAGGGATCGAATCCCCATCTTCCGTGAAGATGCGCATCATACCAACCTTGCGACCAACAAGGCCCAGGCTCATTGTTTTCTCCATTCCCGCCTGCGATTGGGCGGGGCTGATGTTCGTACTACCAATAATTGCGGATTCTGCAGACGCAAAACCCACATCGAAGCCGAGCATTATAGCCCGGAATAAAAAAACGCACAACCATAGGTTGTGCGTTTTTCCAACACATTGCCTGCTTTTATTGCAGCTTGATTTCTACATCAACGCCAGCGGGCAGGTCCAGCTTCATCAATGCGTCAACCGTCTTGTCGGTCGGATCGACGATATCCATCAGGCGCTGATGGGTACGGATTTCGAACTGGTCGCGCGAAGTCTTGTTGACGTGCGGGGAACGCAGGACGTCGAAGCGCTGGATGCGGGTCGGCAGGGGAACCGGGCCCTTGACGACAGCGCCGGTACGCTTGGCGGTGTCGACGATTTCCAGTGCGGACTGGTCGATCAGACGATAGTCGAATGCTTTCAGACGGATACGGATTTTTTGGCTAGGAACCGACATGATTTTCCTTTAAAGAACGAACCGGGGATGGGGTCATCCCCGGCGATGATAAAAATTGCTACGGGTATTACAGGTAGTGCAATCCGACGATTAGTCGAAGATCTTGGCGACGACGCCGGCGCCGACGGTACGACCGCCTTCACGGATAGCGAAACGCAGGCCTTCTTCCATCGCGATCGGGTTGATCAGTTGCACGGTGATCGACACGTTGTCGCCCGGCATGACCATTTCCTTGTCCTTCGGCAGCTCGATCGCGCCGGTCACGTCCGTGGTACGGAAGTAGAACTGCGGACGGTAGTTGTTGAAGAACGGGGTGTGACGGCCGCCTTCGTCCTTCGACAGAACATAGATCTCGCCGGTGAAGTGCTTGTGCGGCTTGATCGAACCCGGCTTGGCCAGAACCTG